>OY776497.1:0-2715689 GCA_963675625.1 Bacteroidaceae bacterium | reverse complement strand
TTAATCGCAGTATTCTTTCAGATTTACGACACTTATGGCTACAGCGCCCTGTATGGTCATGCTATCCAGACCATATGAACGAGTTTTGTTGTACCCATGTTGATTTTTGAGTTCGCCCCATCTTGGCTTCGACCTTGTATCTTTCTCGCATTTGTTCATTGAACTCATCTGTTTTCTCGAATTCAATATGTTCTTTGAATATGCCTTCGATAATCCGTACTTGATACACTCTAGATTTAGCTCCTTCCTTATAGCCCCCGTGTCTTAATGGACAGACTTTACATTTGGAGATATCAAAGTAATATCTAATAGATGGACTATAATATCGCTTAGATGTTTTGCAAGAGTTCCTTTGCTTTCTCACTGACAGATGCCCTGCAGGACAAATAAACCCATCCCATCTTTACAGTAAGTAAACTCTCTTTCTTGAGTTCTCATACCTTGTGAGATTGTAGGATTCATGCGAGCAAAAAGCTTGATATCGTTTTCTTTAGCTAGGGTCTAAGTTAGCCTTCGCAGAATACGCTCGATCACCAATGATTGCATCTAGTGGTAAGTCACGATCTGCACACTGTTGTATTAGCGGCGGTAGTTCACTACCATCATCCACCCCGCCAGGAGTAATGGTCGCTGCCTTAATCAAGCGATTAGGGTCTAAAAGAGATGAGTTTTATACCCAAAGAAAGAGCGACGTACAGACTTATGCCCTATCTGGGCATCCTTATCTTTAGAGGCTATGATACCGTCTTCTCTGGCATCATCTAAAGTCTCCTTAAGGTTGTTAAGTGCTTCTGTAACGGCTGGAATATCTCTAATGATAGCGTTCTCTTCAAGCATTTGTACAAAGGATTCGGCTTCTTTACGAACTGTCTTTCTCGTCTTTACTTCCTGTAATCGGAGGCATGCTCTGCGCATCCTCTGGAGAGAACTTCTTAATTAAGTTGGATAACTTGTCCATGCGTTTATTAAGCTTACGTCCATAATACTCATACGTGTATTTTGACTCTGTATGCGTGGCATCAACAATACCTGTTTTAGAAAGTTTAATGCCATTAGCAACAGCCACTTCCATAGTCTTGGTAATCAACAAATTAAGCAAGTCTAAGTCGATTAGACGTTGTCTACGGAACTTAGTCAAAGTACTCGGATTGATCAGGTTACTTCATCATGAGCTAACCCCAAGAAGTACTTAAAAGACATATCGTAAAGCGAACGGTTTACAACATCAATATCAGAAATGTCAAAGAGCTCTTTGAGAAACAAGTATTTAAATAACAAGATCGGATCGATTGCTCGACGACCAATGTGACTATACTTGTCCTTCAGTTCATTGTAGACAAAACTAAAGTCTACAAGGTCGTGTAGTCGACGGAGTTCATCGTCTTAGGAACAACTTGCTCCATAAACTGACGACTAAAGTCAATAGATTGTTGATTGTTGGGAGTATCTAGCATACATTCTTTCTTTGGTATGCAAAGATAAGAATATAAGAGATAGCAACCCTGACATCAACAGGCCTATTAAAACACGAAGTGTGAATACTTAGTAAATAAAATCGTTTTTCAGTGGCCTCAAGAGTGGCGAGCTGGCGCGTAGCGACTGAGTGGTTGAAGAGAGATTATCGTGGCGATAGCCACACCAAGGGTTATATCAGGCTTGATATACCCTACTGTGCTGTCAACCACTCCGGCCCGTTGTTGTCTTATTGTATGATCAACCACTCCGGCCCGTTGGGCCACCTCGCCACTCTTTGGCGAGGAGCTATGCAGGGGGCTTCTGGATATTTTCCTATGCAGGATGTTTGTGGACGGCAAAGGGCTTCTGGATGGTATCTTATACTAGGAATTATTGGAAAATTGCATTAACACATATTCACTTGTTAATAAGAGCGTTTTGACCAACAAAAATATACAAAAAGAGTTTTATAGAAAAATCTATTGAGCATGGATAAACGACTTGAAAATCGCACTAAACATATTGTGTCTGAGTGCTAAATGGCGAGAGGGATATCGCTTGACGCTGAGTAATAAATTAGACAGTTATGTCACATAAAGCCTATAAACAAATGGATATATAGAAAATTGCGTGTAAAATGGTGGAGAAGAGACAATGAATAAGTTGATCGCACAACGTGATCGATTTTTGCTAGTAAAAGAAAGAGAATCCAATTCTCTTGATTGTTTAAAAGGGGAATAAATGTGCAGAAAACGCTCTGGGAGGTATTCTGCTGCAAAAAGCGCTCTGGCATGAATTCCTTTATTTATAAATAGAGTTCTTTCAGAACTCTTTGATCAGGAACCTAGTGTAGAAAAATGTTAATATATTTTTTGTCATGAAACAACCTTATGAGGCATCTGTCGATGCCATACTTTTGACGTACCTCAATCCTTTCGGCTTGACTGTTATCTCCATGCTGGAAACTAGCAAAATATTTCTCCAGTTGTGGGTGATTGATTTGATTTTTGATTTGACGCTTGGGCTTAAGCCCCGCGTTTCTCTGCTGCCCTCTGTGGGTGATGCACTGGTGGGCAAGCAGGCCATTCGGTGGATGACCAACAGTACGGGGAGCGAGTCGGCCATTGTGGAGCAGATGGTGCGGGCGCATGATGCAGTGCCTGCGAAGAGGTGCCACATGGAAGTGCCCTCCATGGATGAGCCCGTCGGCAACGTGCTGCTGCATAGGGTAATACCCTGGACAGATTATGACACTGGATAGGTCAAGACACTGGATGGATTATCATACTGGATAGTGCTAAGACACTGCACAGGTCAATACTCTGGAGAGGTTAATACCCTGCACAGCTGCTCGCCAAAGAGTGGCGAGCTGGCGCGGAGCGACTGAGTGGTTGAAGAAAAATTATCGTGGCGGTAGCCACACCAAGGGCTATATCTGCTGAGTGGAATCTACTGTGTTATCAACCACTCCGGCCCGTTGGGCCACCTCGCCACTCTTTGGCGAGGAGCTATGCAGAGGGCTTGTGGGTGTTATCCTGTTCAGGGGGCTTATGGCGAGGAGCTATGCAGAGGACTACTAGGAAGACCTATTATATCGGGAAAAGGAGCTTACACGACAAAGAACAAAGAAATAATTTGGTAAATAGACGGTAAACCTGTAACTTTGTTACTGCAATTTCTATTTGTATGCGCACCAAGATATACTCTCTTGTGGATCGGTGTGCCACATATCAATGACAAAACAATGAAAATAGCCAATAATCTTACTTTCTCAGTTCGCGACTTTCGCGCTGTTCATTCTGCCGATATTAATCTCAATGGGATTACTGTCGTGGCAGGTGTTAATGGGTCGGGGAAAAGTACGCTGTCAAAGCTTATATATAACTCGGTGGAGAATATACTGCACTTTGATAGGTTAATCCACAAAGAGGTTAATAGAGAGATTAGAGCAATCTATAGATTATTTGAAAGGATAAATAATCGTTTAGATGGATTCTATAATGACGATATGATTGAAGATGGTTTTGACCTTATGTATTGGCATAGTGTTCTGCATTCTTTGAATAAAGAAGAAGATGTTAAGGGACTGGAGTACTGTCAAAAATATATTCATGTATTACGTGGTGTGATGGCATACGAAGATGGTCAAAAGCTACAAAGAATTAGTCGTTTTGCTTCTGTTTTGCATTTCATCGATAAAGATGAGTTTACTGTTGAAAAAGCCTTTCAAGTATTAGAAGATAGAGTAAAACAAGGAATGAACTCTATTGATAATTTCAAAGACATGATAGATAAGCGTTCATCAGAAATTTTCTATACAAATTTAAGACGTGATTTCAATGATTTAACACCACAAAATCTATTGATTACAGAGTTGGGTAGTACAGTATTTTCAGCTGAGGAACCTCAGGTAGGAAAATTACCAACTTTGAGTAGAGCTATCTATTTAGATAGTCCAATGATTGTTGGACTTGATTTATTGGGAATAGGTTTCGATTATTGGGAGGCTTTTAATGACCTTCTGAATGAGGAGGGTAGTTCAATTGATGGAGCAACAGAAATTAAAGAATTAATCAAGGAAACCATTCAAGGTGAATCGGAAAAAAATGAAGATTATCTCTATTCTGATTTTACATACAAACGTATTGACGGCAAACAGTTTAACCTTGAAGAAAGTGCCACTGGTGTACGTGCCTTCTCTGCTATTCAAATCTTACTGAACAACGGAGTGATTGACGAAGACACCTTGCTGATCATCGACGAGCCAGAGGCGCACCTGCACCCTCAATGGATTGTGGAGTATGCACGACTAATCGTTCGCATGAATACGCAACTGGGCGTGAAGTTCTTTATCACTTCTCATAGTACCGATATGATTAGTGCGTTGAAGTATATCAACAATAAGGAAGGAATCAAGTCGAGCCTGACATTTTACAATGCAGAGCCACTGCAAGAAGATCCATTCAAGTTTGACTATCGCAATCTAGAAAGAGATATAGAACCTATATTTGAGTCGTTCAATAAGTCATTTGATAAAATCGAGCAATATGGCACAGATGAAGACTAATGGCCCTGCATGGTTTACTGAACATGATCTCTTAAGCAAACATGGCAAGCCAGAACGACTGAATCTGCTGCTAGAAAATGAAGGTGGAAATAATGCCAAAGCTATTATAGACGATAAACATCTGGGCTGTAATTTCGATAATATAGAGAAATCCAAAAGTGGTCAATCTGGTCATAATAGAGAGCGCACAGTCGATATCGTCACTGTAGATAACAAAACGCATCTGTTGATGTTGGAATGTAAGTTTCGCGCTATCACTGGCAAGTCTGTAACGTTATCCAACTTGAACGACAAGTTCAAAGATACCTTGCTCGATTTACAGAGTAGTGTGGCACATCGCCCTATTTCTCCTCATAGACTAGTGCTGTGTAAGGATAGTATAGCAAAAAACAAGATAAAAAGGATGATTAAACAGAGTCCCAAATATCCTGTGATTACTATGACAGAACTTAAAATTTATATAGAGTAAGACCAAAAGGCTAGCGGTGCATGACACTGCTAGCCTTTTGGGTTTTATTTATTCTGATTTTTATATTATCACACTGCATAGGTTAATACCCTGGATAGCTTATGACCCTGGACAGCTGCTCGCCAAAGAGGAGGCCACTGAAAAAAGGGCTTAAAGTCTTACCTTTAACCCCTTATTGACGCAAACTGAAGATTTTAGAGGTGCCCTAAGGCGTTTCTACATTTTCAAATGGATCTTTGACTTCTGATATTTTATGTATTGAAATTGGCTTACATGAAGCTATATGAGGTATATAGAGTAAAAACAGGGTATTTCTCCTATTTTCTCTTATTTTGGTCTATTAATCGCAGTATTCTTTTCAGATTTACGACACTTATGGCTACAGCGCCCTGTATGGTCATGCTATCCAGACCATATGAACGAGTTTTGTTGTACCCATGTTGATTTTTGAGTTCGCCATTCTTGGCTTCGACCTTGTATCTTTCTCGCATTTGTTCATTGAACTCATCTGTTTTCTCGAATTCAATATGTTCTTTGAATATGCCTTCGATAATCCGTACTTGATACACTCTAGATTTAGCTCCTTCCTTATAGCACCCGTGTCTTAATGGACAGACTTTACATTTGGAGATATCAAAGTAATATCTAATAGATGGACTATAATATCGCTTAGATGTTTTGCAAGAGTTCCTTTGCTTTCTCACTGACAGATGCCCTGCAGGACAAATAAACCCATCCCCATCTTTACAGTAAGTAAACTCTCTTTCTTGAGTTCTCATACCTTGTGAGATTGTAGGATTCATGCGAGCAAAAAGCTTGATATCGTTTTCTTTAGCTAGGTCTAAGTTAGCCTTCGCAGAATACGCTCGATCACCAATGATTGCATCTAGTGGTAAGTCACGATCTGCACACTGTTGTATTAGCGGCGGTAGTTCACTACCATCATCCACCCCGCCAGGAGTAATGGTCGCTGCCTTAATCAAGCGATTAGGGTCTAAAAGAAGATGAGTTTTATACCCAAAGAAAGAGCGACGTACAGACTTATGCCCTATCTGGGCATCCTTATCTTTAGAGGCTATGATACCGTCTTCTCTGGCATCATCTAAAGTCTCCTTAAGGTTGTTAAGTGCTTCTGTAACGGCTGGAATATCTCTAATGATAGCGTTCTCTTCAAGCATTTGTACAAAGGATTCGGCTTCTTTACGAACTGTCTTCTCGTCTTTACTTCCTGTAATCGGAGGCATGCTCTGCGCATCCTCTGGAGAGAACTTCTTAATTAAGTTGGATAACTTGTCCATGCGTTTATTAAGCTTACGTCCATAATACTCATACGTGTATTTTGACTCTGTATGCGTGGCATCAACAATACCTGTTTTAGAAAGTTTAATGCCATTAGCAACAGCCACTTCCATAGTCTTGGTAATCAACAAATTAAGCAAGTCTAAGTCGATTAGACGTTGTCTACGGAACTTAGTCAAAGTACTCGGATTGATCAGGTTTACTTCATCATGAGCTAACCCCAAGAAGTACTTAAAAGACATATCGTAAAGCGAACGGTTTACAACATCAATATCAGAAATGTCAAAGAGCTCTTTGAGAAACAAGTATTTAAATAACAAGATCGGATCGATTGCTCGACGACCAATGTGACTATACTTGTCCTTCAGTTCATTGTAGACAAAACTAAAGTCTACAAGGTCGTGTAGTCGACGGAGTTCATTCGTCTTAGGAACAACTTGCTCCATAAACTGACGACTAAAGTCAATAGATTGTTGATTGTTGGGAGTATCTAGCATACATTCTTTCTTTGGTATGCAAAGATAAGAATATAAGAGATAGCAACCTGACATCAACAGGCCTATTAAAACACGAAGTGTGAATACTTAGTAAATAAAATCGTTTTTCAGTGGCCTCCTCTTTGGCGAGGAGCTATGCAGAGGGCTTCTGGATATTTTCCTGTGCAGGGCGCTTCTGGATGAGTTATGACACTGACGAGTGCTAATACTCTGCAAATGAGTGCTAATTTGTATCGTTATAGCATCGTTGGTAACTCTACTCCTCCCCACCCAACATCTCAGACCATTTCTGCGCCTGCTCATAATACTTCATCGCCTGCTCCTTCTTGCCCAATTTTTCGGAGTCTTGAGCCAAGAGATACGCATCATACGCCAGCTCATCAATCGTCTCCTCATCCATGGGCGTATCGTCATCCTGCATCAATTGCTGCAGATGATACCGATCTATAGCTGTGGCTAGTTCCTCTTCTGGCTGATTGGAAAGTCTATAGAATAGATTCAACATATCATGTATGTGGTACATGGCCTCCAACACCTCTTTGTCCTCAAAATCAATGGCCTGCAACTCCGTGGCGAGGTCTTTACATTTCAGTCCATACTGCAATGCTTTCTCCATCTCTCCACAGTCCTTATATAGTTCAGCTAGGTCCTTGATCGATTCCAGATAGAGTAACTGCAAATCCCTGTCATACGGCACAGCAGCACTGATCGACTGATACACGCTATAACGATTTATTTTGTACTCGACAGCCATATCTTGCATGTTAAAGGTGTAGAGTGTATCCCCAAGGTTGCCCACAAACGAGATCTCGTCGTACTCGGTATTGAGCGTGTCGATAGACTTAGTGTACAGATGGGCACTCGACGACAAACCATTGGCAATATCGAGCATCTCCATGGCCTTCTCTTTGTTTTTATTTAGAAGATGCAATCGGGCCAAATCAAGATGAATGGTATGAGCGATGTTGAGTATGCATTCATCGGCGTCATCACGTGCGGCTATAGCCTTCGCCACAAAGGCAAAATGTGTGCAATACTCGATAGCTGCATCGAGATCATTCAGTTTATAGCACAGATGGACATTCATCAACGTTATAGCCCACAAATACATATACACCTTTTCATCCTCCTGTAACTTCACGCAAATTTGCATTTGAGTGGTATATGCGGACTGCATACAATAGTATGCCCCTTGATAATCGCCGAGCATCTCGTACTGCCTAGCTAGTACAGCCAGACGGATCGCCAGGTGCTTTTTCGTCTCTATATCTGGCTTTTGTTCTAACAAGATATCTGCTACATACTTGAAATCTTCGTTGAAGACCTCGACTTGCGTATAGATATAATCGATCGTGGTTTGGTTGAAGTTGTCCATGCGTTCTGATTTATAGTGTATATTTGATTTACAAAAGCAAAGATAACAAAATAGCAGTAGGAAGTTGCAGAACTAGTCAACGTTTATTGAAAAAGATTTCCCTATAAGTATAAAAAACAGTATATTTGTATATCCTTTTAGGAGGATACGTCCATCAGGCTCCCTCCAAAGGTCTTGGTATCATAGTACTATGCTTTAGATACAGATCCAAGCAATAGTCTATGGAATAATATGGATGCTCAACAGGAAATCAAATAGAACTAAAGGAGGATAAGGAATGACGTATAGTGTACCCCTACTTCACTTCGGGGACACTCGCCAATTCAATATTAACCTATTAAATGGACAAACCATTTCTTAAAGAAGAGTGCATGTGGTCCCCAAAAGGGGTACACTATATTACATTTAAAAACTATCAAACTTACTAATTATGAAAAAGCTTATTTCACTTCTGTTATTTTTAACCATGATTCCATTAGTTGCTAAAAGTCAGACAAATATTTATGATAGTACTGGCGATATACAGGGAGATGGTTATATCTACACATGCGTTCACAAACATAAATTTACAGTCAATTTATACAATAAGGAGAACACTATAACTTTACAAAATGCAAAACAAGTAAACAGAGCTACCGGTATACCTGTAAATGATATACGAGGCAAACTGGTTGAAGACGACGACTGGACATATGAAAAATGTCAATCTATCTGTGCAGAAAAACTAGACTCGTATTTAAATCAAACCGAAAAAATAGCCTATGTTTATGTTGCCGTTTTTGTGAGTCCAGATACTGGTAGAATTACGGACATTGTCTTTGAGTTTTCAAAAAATTCTGTATTAGCACCAGTTCCTATAAGTATCTTTCATGAAATTGAAACACGCTTAAAAAATGAAGTGTGGTTTGTACCAACACCATTAGGCAAAACACTAAACTTCATAAGTAGAGGCTTCGTTCGTACGAATTAGTAAATCCTGTTTGTTTTAATATGGAGGCCAAGTGGGGGCTAGAAATTCAATATTAACCTATCAAATGGACGAACCATTTCTTAAAGGAGGGTAAATGTGGTCTTAAATATGGGGGACAGTATAGGGAGCATGAGAGATTATGATTAAAGACTAACAAATATCTTATAAAGTATCTGTGTATTTTTCCGTTACAATTAAAACTATTTATGTGAAAACAATTTATTTGCAAACAAAATATTATTACTTTTGCAGTTATATTTTATTTCAAAGTCATTATTAACACATAGACAAGCAATTATACAAAAATGGAATTTAAGAATACATTACTTTGGATATCGATTATAATAATCATTGGATTCACGGCTTATTTTATCATTAAAATCAATAGGTGGAAAAAAAACAACAGTTTTACTGAAAACAAGTCTACTATGGATGCCTACCCAAGCATTTTATCGACCTTGGGTGTACTAGGGACTTTTATTGGTATCGCTGTAGGACTTAAAGAATTTAACACAGGACATATAGACACTAGTATTACCACACTATTGGATGGTTTGAAAACAGCTTTTTGGACATCTATTGTGGGTATGATCTGCTCCATGATTGTAAGTTCAATTATCAGAAAGACAGATGATAAAATCAATGAGAACACACCTACATCTGATGATGCTGCTACAACTAGAATATGTAATGCTGTAGAAGCATTGGAGCGAGTTGTTAGAGATCAAAATCGAGCTCAAACGGCTTTTTATGGCTCCATGTCTTCATTGATTGATTCTTTGGGGAAAGAACTAAATAACGCATGCACTAGCCTATCAACAATAACAAACAATTCGATTTCTCACGTGTCAATGCTTGAGACACAAACAAAGCAGATAGATAAACAGGTAAAGATATTAGATACTCAGCAACAATTACTAGGAGATATCTCAAAATTGACCGACAAAAATATTGATTCTGTAAGAGAGCAAACAGAATTGGTGAGTCAACAGATTGGGATAAACCAAGAAAATTTGGACGAAACAAAAAAGTTTTCACAAGTACTTCGTGGAGAAGTGGCTGAGATGACAGATCATATGGATAAAACTAATATCCTACTTGAAAATAAATTCAATGAATTTGCCGAACTACTGAAAAAGAGTAATACAGAAGCTTTAGTTGAAGTGATGAAAAATGTCACGAATGAATTCCAAAAGCAGATGAATGAATTAATCAACAAACTCATTCAAGAAAATTTTGAAGAACTAAATAACAGTGTCCGTCAAATGAATACTTGGCAAAAAGAACACAAGGAGATGGTTGCTGAACTTACAGACAAGTATCGCAAAATGAATGAAAGTTTTGGAACAACCTCTGGAGTTCTTCAAAATGTAACTACTAATACAAACAAGTTATCTGGTGACAGCGGTGCCTTAGCTAAACTTGTTCATGAACTTCAATCGGTTATGATTGAAGACACCAAATTCAAAGAGCTGACTACCAACCTTTCACATGCCGCAGAAACAACTAGCTCATCAATGGAAAAATTTGATGAGTCTCAAAAGTCTCTTAATGATTGGGTACGTAAACAGAAAAACTTCGTGGATGGTGTTGTTATGCTTACAGAAAAGCTGGATGATCTCAAAAAAATAAAATCATATGGTGAAGAATTCTGGTCGGGTACACGTAAAAGCATGGAAGAGAATGTAGGTATTATCAAACAAGGAACTAACAACTTGAACAGTCAAATACTTGAAATAAATCAAGAGTTTTATGATAGACTAAGTACAACTCTTTCTGCACTTGATAATTGTATTCAAGCTGTAATTAAAAATGATAGATAATGAGTAAAAGTAATTCTACATGGATGGCATTATCGGATATGATGACGGGATTAATGGTTATCTTCTTATTTATTGCCATTGCTTATATTAGTAAAGTAAATAAAAACACAAACGTCTTAGCTGATTATATTGAAACCAAGACAAAGCTTCATGATAAATTTGTAGATGAATTTAAAAGTGATACAGCTAGATGGCAGATGCAAATAGGAAAGGACCTCTCATTTAGATTCAATAATCCTTCTGTACTATTTAAGCAAGGATCTTGGGATATAACTCCAGGATTTAAAGCTATCCTACAGGAATTTCTTCCTAGATATTTAGCAATTTTGAAAAATGATAAATTCAAAGATAGAATCCGAGAAATTAGAATTGAGGGACACACTGATAACGTTGCCTTTCCTGCTCTAAATTCGGACCCTTACATTGCAAATGTTATCCTTTCACAACGTAGGGCATTAAGTGTATTAAATTACACTAGGTCTCTATCATCATATAGGCACTTCACAGATGAAGAAAAAAACATGTTTGAATATTGGTTTACAGCTAATGGATTGAGTTACGGTAAATCTCTTGATTCAAATCATAATTACACATACAACACACACCATCCCATTGATCAAAAGGCTTCTCGTAGAGTTGAATTTAGGATTATCACTAACGGTGATGATTTAATAGAAGACTTTATAGAAAAAAACTCAAACATCATCAACTAATGTCAAAACTATATGATTTTTCAAGATTGAAGATAATGCTTACTAATATGGGATATCGTATTGGTAATAAAAAAGCATATGTATCAATCAAACCTGTTGATATCACTGCAGAAGATATACGTTCTGGACGCTACAGATTTGATGAAAATGGTATATATCTTATCGGAAAAGATGGCACGGAGCATAGAGGTTTTATGTACAAACGTTCTTACCGTCTCACTCAATATGGCAAACCAAGATACCATCTTTGTAAATGTAGTACTATTGAAAGTTTTTTAGAAAGTGGACGCTTTTACCAACAATATAGGTGGTCTAATGATAGTCCTGTAAAAGTCATTGATATAGACGATAACCTTATTGATAAGGAAGTGGACGACCTTCCACTTTGCAAGAACTGTTTGAAAATGCTGATGGCTAATGGTGAAGATTATGAATCAACAACTAATAGATTTGTAGAAATGCTCAAGAAACACGGCGAACTATCAAAAGAGGTTGATGTAGACATATTTGGCTATACTAGAGATTGGGAATTTATTAGTAGCGAATTCCGGAAGAAGACGAATTATACTTGTGAACACTGTGGGGTGCAGGTCAATGAATTTGATCGTAGATTTATACATGTACATCATAAAGATGGCAATAAACTACATAACACAGAAGACAACTTAGCATGTTTATGTATAGAATGCCACTCACAAGTTGATAGAATTCATCAACAAAACTTTAGTAATAATTCAGCACAAAAAATGATTAAGCGATTTAGGGATAAATATAGAAGTATGGTTTCTACCAACTCCATTAGGCAAAACACTAAACTTCATAAGTAGAGGCTTCGTTCGTACGAATTAGTAACTCCTGTTTGTTTATATGAAGCCCAAGTGGGGGCTAGAAATTCAATATTAACCTATCAAATGGACGAACCATTTCTTAAAGGAGGGTAAATGTGGTCTTAAATATGGGGGACAGTATATAAATTCAGTTCAATAATTTTTCTTGAACGCTTGCAATTATCTCAACATCAAAGTGCTTAATCATCCAATTCAGATAGCAAATCTGCAATAAAATCAACACCATCAACATCTTCACTTGAGTCTATTTCTGTATTGTCCAAAAGCTCCCGACAAATAACATTTAAAGTCATAAGATGGCATTTTAGACCGCCAATAAGACCTACTAGTTTCTTTTTAAAAGTCTCTTGTTTCTTTTTTTGTGCGGTATTACAAAAAAACACTGTACTGGCTAATATGTCAGCCAGCTGTAAGCCTATGTACTCTTCAGAATCAGATAAGCTAAACTGATTGATTGGTAACGGTAGCATATGTTTCCTATCATCATATCCCACCATTTGCTTCTTGACTGTATCAGCAGACAATCTGTCAATCCAACTCTGATAAGATTCTATAGCTCTAGAGTTGTCAAAATAAACATCAAACTGACTTTCTTGGTGTTGATTTCTCCAAAACTCTATACTTGCAATAAATGTCGTAAATGTTAAATCTAAATTATACTTATCATCGGCCTTAAACAATGACTGATCATCTAAACAAGCTAAGATCAGCTCAAGAGTTCTTTTTAAATCTTCAGAGTCTGTAGAACTGTATATTTTAAGTACAACATCTTTAAAGGATGATATATTCTCCATATTAATATCTCTCATTAAGACTTCAAATTTCGCACGAAATTCAGCTACATCATTCTGCTCATCATGAGTTCTCATCATTAACATAAGGACACAAGCAGTTGCTATATTATATTTTTCAACATTAATGTCGACGTCTAATTCAAATCGTAAAAATGGTTCAATTAATCTGTCTACAACATTACAATATAAAGCATATTCTTTTTCAACAAAATGAACAAAAATATTGTCTAGTGAATCAGATACTAAATATTCAAGTAAATCAATTATGAACGAACGACCTGATCCAGACTCCTTTAGTTTAGCAAAATGCATCTCTTTGAAATCAAGTCGATGTTTTTCTCTTAGCTCCTTGACTTTAATTTCAATTTTATGCATTTCATCATTATTTAAACACAAAGATGCAAGACAAAAAACTGGTTGATTCTTGTTGTTTATATTTGAGCCGGTAAAGCCAGCTTCATCAAAATATAATTTTCTATTCATTTTTCAATTAATTATTTAAATTATAGGAGTTAAAAACTCAACTTTAAATAGCATGCTGTAATTACACATCATACCCAAAGAACTTCATCCCGTTATCAGAATTCTTGTTTATAATTGGATAATCATCTGGCCAGTACCACCCTACAAGCTCTTGCATTGATGACTTACCAAAGAAATTTAAGTGACTATTGACCTCTGCAAAAACCTGAAAATCAAGAGTCTCTGAATGCAAAAGCATTTTCCAATACTTACGTATATCTTTAAGATTGTTATTCTGTGGATTCAAGAACTTAGTCTTGTTTATCGGATAACTGTGAAGACAGTGCAAGCACTCAAGTACTTCCTTTACATCATCTCTAGTTATAGAGTCAATTTTGGATAGGTCTAATATTTGTTGTACTATCTCAGTACGTTCTAGTCTCCATTCTTGCTTGTCTTGAGGATAAAATTCTTTCAGCAACTTAAAATACTTACGAATCTTAGCCTTTCGCTCTTTCTTATTTTGTTTAATTACACCATCTAAGTTTTTCGATGGTGTATCTGGATGTTCGTGATACAAATAATTGAATAGATAATCCACTTCTTGATACAAAGTAAATCCATCATCTTTCATCTCTGTGTTTCTGCCTGTAACTGCTTCATATAACTCTGCGAACTCTTTGTATTTGTCACAGACGACTTGGTATTTGTCATGACTTAAGTTTCTTTGCGTATAACCTGGAAGCTTATTCTTTGGAGAAAATGATGCACCATCATGATATCCAACCATTGAAGAGCTAGGCTTGTTCACTGCTTTAATATCGGTTGATGACTCCCACCAGTAATTAAAGAGTTCAAGACTGTCAGCAAACTCTTGTCCATCTACTTCTGTTCCAATTTCATATCTACGAGAGAATGCAGTTCCTGTTAGATTTGCAGAAGTAATTAAGCACCAATCATCAACTATATATACTTTTGCATGAAGACTTTTCAAGGAACGGACCTCGCCATAAGCAATAAATTCATCGTAGGTGTCTTCTTTAATAAAGCCAGCTTCATTGTCTGTTAGTACTTTAAGCTCAACAGAATCTTTCATCCACGCACCTCCAATCACCTTGCGCACATCACGCAAGGAACCAATAAAGGGGGATGCTATCAAAATGCGAGATTGTGCGCTATTACATCTTTCTCGCAGTGTATCTACAAGGGATTGGGTTGTAAGTATCATGAGAATAATCTAATTTAGTCAAACAAATGCATAGAAGGATATGCCCATCCTTTTTCACCAGCTTCATAACAAATGGAATCAAGTATAGCTTTAGTAATTCTATATTCTCTTACTAATTCCTTTTCATACTTAATTTCAAGCTTGTCACGATAGTCATAGCTCTTCATTAAATAACTTTGAGTAATACCTTTTTTATCTGTCGGATATTTTGCGTCTGTTTCTTCTTGTGCTCTGTCCTCGACTCTTATAGCCTTATGCCAAATTGCTAGTCGAGTTTTTTCTGATAACCCAAATTTCTCAACTGGTTTAAGTGACAAGGAGTTTAACTGTATATCACTAATTTTCAAGTCTGGCTCTGGTGCTGTTCCTACTCCAGATATCATACCGACCCACTGTCCCATTCCAGCATTTGCTTTATCTTTGGTCGTGAAAGCCCAAACATAAACGTTAGTTGGATGAGTATGGTACTTAAATCCAGTTCTATTCTTTATCTCATTATAAAGATTGGAGAGTAATTTTGAGATTGATTGTTTGTTTATTTTGGTTGCTTCGTCCGTTAGAACTATAGTCAATGCAACCTGAGTCTTCAGAGGGACATCAATCTTATCACTTTTAAGAATCTTATATTTTAAAGGTATAGTCCCACTGGAAGTAACCTGCTCTTGGTTTGAGACAGTATTAGCATCATCTGATGAGTCATCGTTAGCAACCACAAAAGGAATGAATAGTATAATGACACTAATTAAAAAGGCCAACAAGCACCCATTCTTCTTCTTTTTAGGTTGAGGAGCGTATTGCGGTGGCTTCTTTACATTACGTAGCTTATAATCAAAAAGCTCATATCCACAATGCGGACACATCTTTGCAGAATCACTTACTTGTTTGCCACATTCAGGGCAGTTTATTAAGGCCATAATCAAATTTGTTATTTTGTTAATACCATTGAGCTACACCTCCATGGTGTGAACATGTACCGCGACGACTTCTACTAAAGCTATACGTTCCATCGCGACAAAGAGCAGTTGCACCTTTAGGTCTAGAGCTATAATATGTGGGTGACTGTACTCTTTCTCCTTGACTATTAGTATAATATTTACTGCTCGTCGTATGTCTTGTATTTGTAGACGAGTCTCTATATAAACTAGGCTTGCTCTCGGTCAAGTATTTAGAATATACGTACCCTATTTTACCTTGATACTCGACACCTATCCACTTGCAATCACATTCTTCACTAAGATACACCGGAGTTCCCTTAGGTATAGTCATCAATGATTGACTATATAAACTAGCCCCGTCTCTCAAATGTATGTTTGCAGTCGTGTAACGAATAAGTTGGCTGTATGCTGAAAGACTGACAAAAGCCAAGAGTAATAAGGTGGTGATGAATCTATTTTTGTTTTGCATCTTGATCTCTATTAATTACTTAAATCTCTCCACACTCTCCTTCAACTCATCCGCATACTCATAAATATCGTCCAGACTTTCAAGACTATATCTCGTTTCCTTCTTGTCTTCATCGAGCAACGCAATACGCTTATTCTCTGGGTTGTTAAAATACAGACGACAAACGGGTTTGCGGTTGTTGTCGTCCAGAAGGATGGCGAAGTATGATACTGCATCGCGATAGGTGATTCGTTCGGGAGGGAGTGTATCTCGCAGGATAGATTTCACCAAATAGAAGCCTTCTAGTTCTTCCTCGGTAGTCTCTATATTGCTCTTACGTGCTGACTCCTCTTCTATGCTGGAAGCATCGGCGGAGGCCATAGATTCGGCAGGACTAGCCACTTGAATGGGTGTAGTGCCTTCTTCTGATTGCATGGCTTGATTCAGGCGGTTGGAGATAACGTCGTTGATATGATTGCCTACGGAACGCTTTACTAATGTGGTGAACTGATCGAGTAAGCGAGGGGTGATCATACCATCATAGACCTTGCGGGCGAATAGTTTGACGAATTCTGACGAGGGATTTGAAAACTCGTTTTTAATTTGGGCCTTTAGTTCGGACATGTATTTGAGGTCATTTGCTGAACTATGTATACTGTCTAGGTCAAAATATGATTTATGGAATTGTTTGATGGCATCGACTTGGTGTTCTGTGTAGTCTTCGATATTGAATTCGAGGAAAGGAGTCTCGTCCATCAGATTTTTGGCAACTAGGTCGGTATAAAAGCGGTATGTGACGCCATTGGTAAGGACTCCGAATTTGGCTTTGGATGCGACGAAGTATTTTTGGAGTTGGTTGTCGTGTAAGGATAGATTTTGTTCCCAGTGCTTGCATTCGATAAGCATAATTGGTTCGCCTTCTTTCATGATGGCGTAGTCTATTTTTTCGCCTTTTTTCCTTACTAGATCACAATCCATTTCTGGGACGACTTCTAGTGGGTTGAATACATCATAGCCTAGTAGTTGGATGAAGGGCATGATAAAAGCATTCTTTGTTGCTTCTTCTGTATTGATCTGCCCCTTGAGTTGGCTCACTCGTGTGCTCAGCTGAGCAATGGTATCTTTAAAATCCATAGTTATTTATTATTTAAGATTAGAATCTCACAAAGATAGAAAAATTATCGACTTTTCTATTGTATATTTTCGCAATTACATACATAATAAGATGATTATTCCAATTTATTTAGCATTTTACGCCTAACCTCTTCATGCTCTGCTTCTGATATCACTCCGTCATCATACAGATCCTGAAGCAACATCAACTTCTCCTTGATGATTATATACTGCTGCTTATGCACCTTTTTTTGTTCCACACGCTCGATAAACCCTGCACCAATGATGCTGGTGGGAAGTGCTACAAGTCCAATACTAAAGAAACCGATAATGCCCCCTATTACATGTCCTGTGGCTGTTGTAGGAAATAGGTTATTGCTTCCTATGGAGGCCATGGTGCCGAGCGTCCACTGAAAAGCAGCAAAAAGGTTGGGAAAGGCGCCTGACTGCTCGGGCCCTTCAAGCGAGTACATCAACAAGGTGGAGATAATAATCACAATAAGGGCTACAAAACTAGTGACGAGAAGTTCGTATTTCTTCTCTTTAATCACACTCCCCACTAAATGCATGGAGTTATTGTATCGGTTGACCTTGAGTATGCGAAGGATGCGAACTAGACGTATCATTCTGAGGAATCGGAGGTCGATTGTAAAGAGTAATGGTAAGTAAAAGGGCAGAACAGCGACAAGGTCTATGAGTCCATACATGGAAGTCATAAACCTAAGAATGGAACGCCATTTGGTGGTGGCTGGATGGGAGATGTCTGCTACAACGATGCGAAGGAGATACTCTATAGTGAAGATAACGACACTAAAGGTATCGAAGATGTTTATATAGTTGCCTATGGTGTGGTGTACACTTGGGATAGTGTCTAGGATAATACCTAGCACACTAAAGACGATCAGCATCATGATGCTGTGATCGAGCCAAGAGGTGTTGTAGAGTAAGTTGTAAAGTTTCTGCTTCATTGTAGATTGACTTATGTGAAGCCACAAAACTATGTAATCTAACTGAGTAATTCACCAGAAAATACTTGACAAAAACTTGACACTTTGGGATATTTGATAAGAATTTACGGTATATTGACACAAAAACGCCCCTCAATGTCACATTTGTGCGCATGTGGGGCTGTTTTCTTATCACATGAAAAATAAAACATTCCCCGTATATAACTTCCCTCCAAATACTATTTGCATACATACATATTTTCATTACATTTGTCGTTTAAGGTAAATGAAATAAATATGGATAATGTATCAATACGAAAAATCGATTCTCCAAAAGACATTGAAGAGGCGCTAAACATATCCCTTGATGTGTTTACCAAGTGTAATTCGGAAGATTATTCTGAAGAAGGTTACTCGACCTTTTGTAGTTTTGTCAATGACCCAATGCAAATATCTGCAATGATATTGTATGGGGCATTTATAGGTGATCGACTCGTAGGGGTCATCGGTTTCAAGGAAGGTGGCAGACACCTTTCTCTGTTTTTTATTCTCAAGGAGTACCAAGGACAGAAAATCGGTAAAAAGTTATTCTTATTTGCGCGAAAAGATAGTGGAGTAGATACGATTTTGGTTAAAGCATCAACCTATGCTGTGGATATCTATAAGAGTCTAGGATTTAAGGTGTTAGATAATAGGTGTTCAGCTCGCGGCTTGGTGTTTACTATGATGGAGTTTTCTTGTCGCGACTAAGAGATATCACATAAAAAAATCACGCCCCTAGATACCATGTACCCAGACGCGTGACTTCCTTTTCTTTAACGATAGCTGTTTACTTCACAGTAGCAGTTGAATCGCACTTAACTGAATCAGCACTGCAGCATGGTGTAGTCGCTGTTGAGTCGCACTTTGTAGAATCGCCCTTGCAGCATGTAGCTGTAGAATCAGCAATTTCTGTAGCTGGTTTTTCAGCTACTTTTTTCTTAGTGCTTTGACAAGAATAACATACTAGTGCGAATGAAAGGCATAGGCCTAGTTGAAGTGATTTAATAACTGTCTGTTTCATACCTTTAATTGGTTAGTTAATTATACAATCTTTTTCATCTTAACGGGGGCAAATATACACATTTGTAATTAATAACATAGACAAATAGTAATTTCTTTTTGTAAAAGTAAGAACAATGGTGTTATTATGACTCTTTAGCATGTACATACACTGATTTTTGTCATTTGTCTAGTCTATTTTAGAGGATATTTTTCAGAGAGTTCTTCTGACAAATCAAAAAAAATGTACTATATTTGAATCGATTATAAAGTTTAACACCCTATAGACTACATGGATATGCACCCATTCTTCCGATTATATTACGATGGTTTTCGCCAGATGCCTCGCTGGGGGCGCATCGTGTGGACGGTGATTGTGATCAAGCTGATCATTATGTTTGGGGTGCTGAAGGTGTTTTTCTTTAATGATACACTCAACACGCGCTATGATACGGAGGCGCAGCGCACGGAGGCGGTGATTCAGGATATTGTGGATACGCCGACGGATGATGCGCTGATAAAGAAATAACTTGTTCAAGGACCTTGTCTTGATAACCAAACCAATAACCAACTAACACATTATTTATGATGCAGTCTGACATTACCGCTTTAGTAGATTGGTCGAGGGTGCAATTTGCGCTCACGGCTATGTATCACTGGCTTTTTGTACCGCTTACCCTCGGACTTAGTTTCTTAATTGCCTTTATGGAGACGCTGTATGTGCGTACGGGCGATGCTAAATGGAAGCATATCACCAAGTTTTGGATGCGTCTATTTGGGATCAACTTTGCCATTGGGGTGGCGACGGGGCTGATTCTGGAGTTTGAATTTGGTACGAACTGGAGCAATTATTCCTGGTTTGTGGGGGATATCTTCGGGGCGCCGCTGGCGATCGAGGGGATTATGGCGTTCTTTATGGAGAGTACGTTTATTGCGGTGATGTTTTTCGGCTGGAATAAGGTGAGCAAGCGCTTTCACTTGATGTCGACGTGGCTTACGGCGATTGGGAGCAACTTGTCGGCGGTGTGGATCTTGGTGGCCAATGCGTGGATGCAGGATCCGCAGGGGATGCAGTTCAATCCGGATACGGCGCGCCATGAGATGGTGAATTTCTGGGATGTGTTCTTGTCGCATACGGCGGTGGATAAGTTCAATCATACGGTGATGTCGAGTTATATGTTGGCATCGGTCTTTGTGATTGGGGTGTCGGCGTGGTATCTGTTGCATAATCGGGAACGGATATTGGCGAAGCGGAGTATCTTGATGGCGAGTATCTTCGGACTGATTGCGGCGTTGGCTACGATCTATACGGGGGACCGCACGGCGAGAAATGTGGCGAGAAATCAACCGATGAAGTTTGCGGCGATGGAGGCGCATTTCAAGGGGTACAATGCGGTGCCGCTGAAGGCGCTGGGTATCGTGGGGGATGAGGACAAGGCGCTGCGAGACTATACGGGCAAGGATGATGGTATGGTCTTCGCACTGGAGATTCCGGAGGCGTTGAGTTGGTTGACCAACGGGGATGGTAAGAGTTTTGTGCCGGGTATCACGGATTTATTATATGGGGATCATACGCATGGTATCTTGTCGACGCAGGAGAAGATACGTCGTGGCCATGAGGCGCAGGAGGCGCTGTTGGCTTACAAGGAGGCGAAGCTGGCGGGAATGCCGGAGGCGGAGCAATTGCGTAGACCTTTTGAGGATCAAAAGTGGATGAAGGAGACGTTCCGCTATTTCGGGTATGGCTCGTATTATAAGGCGGGTGCGGACGATAAGGCGGAGAATGTCTTGGCGGTGGTGCCGCCTATCAGTATGACGTTTTATTCGTTTCATATCATGGTGTTCTTGGGTTTCTGGTTTACGCTTTTGTTTATCTTGATGATTGTCTTGGTGATGCGGGGCAAGGTGCACAAAAATAGGTTGTTGCTGCATGCGGCGGTGTGGAGTATCCCATTGGTGTGGATCTGCAGTGAGTGTGGATGGATTGTCAATGAGGTGGGCCGTCAGCCGTGGATTATTCAAGATTTGATGAATACGACGCAGGCGGTGACGAAGATTGATAGTATGAGTGTGGTGATGACGACGGTGCTGTTTGGGGTGGTCTTTACGGGACTGCTGATTGCGGAGGTCGGTATCATGCTGAAGCAGATCAAGAAGGGAGAGGATGCGCAACTGGAGGTTTCACCTAAAGATGGAGGAGAATAAGATGTTTGAACAATTGGACTTGTTGACTTTACAACAATATTGGTGGATTATCGTGTCGCTGCTGGGTGCCCTACTCGTGTTTCTGATGTTTGTGCAGGGGGGCCAGACGTTGTTTGGCGCGCTGGGACGCACGGAGGTGGAGAAGACGATGTTGGTCAATGCGCTGGGACGTAAATGGGAGTTTACGTTTACGACACTGGTAACTTTCGGTGGGGCGTTTTTTGCGTCGTTTCCGCTGTTTTATAGTACGTCGTTCGGAGGTGCATACTGGGTGTGGATGTTGATATTGATTGCTTTTGTGGTGCAGGCAGTGAGCTATGAGTTCCGCACGAAACCGGGCAATTGGTTGGGACGTAAGACGTATGAGGGCTTGCTGTTTTTCAACGGATTGGTGGGCACGATTTTGATTGGTACGGCTGTGGGGACGTTCTTTACGGGGGCGAACTTCAGTCTGGATATTATGAATCATATGACGTGGGATCATCCGCTACACGGATTGGAGGCGGCGGCCAATTGGCGCAATCTTTGTCTGGGGTTCACGGTGTTTTTCTTGGCACGGGTGTTGGGGTTGATGTATTTTATCAATACGATAGATAGTGAGGCGATCAGGGTGCATGCGAAACAGCAGATGATTTTGAATGCGGTGCCGTTTGTGTTGTGTTTCCTAACGTTTTGTGCGGCCATTATGGTGCATACGGGCTATACGGTGGTGAGTGATGGTACGGTGATTCCTGAACCATATAAGTATTGGCATAATCTATGGGATATGCCGGTGGTGTTGGTGCTCTTTCTCGCTGGGGTGATGCTGGTGTTGATGGGGATCGGTTTGACGATTTGGCTGGGTAGCCGCAAGGGCATCTGGTACACGGGGATCGGCACGGTGATCACGGTGTGGATGCTGTTTATGCTGGCGGGATTGAATGATTCGACTTTCTATCCGTCGTTGACTAGTCCGCAGAGTTCGCTGACGATACAGAATGCGAGCTCGAGTAAGTTTACGCTGGTGACGATGAGTTATGTGTCGCTAGCTATTCCGTTTGTATTGGCGTATATCGTGTATGCGTGGCGGAGTATCAACAAGGTGCCGATCAATGAGGCGGAGATGCTGGATGAAACGAATCACACATACTAGTGTGGTGTCGGGATGTGGAATGACTTAATCCTTTAGAATATGATATATACGGGAGCTATTTTGGGCTACTTGATGTGGCCTGCGATGATTGTGGTGAGTTATGTGATCATCAAACGCGCAATGAGAAATATGAGGGACAAATAGTTTGGCTGATTGCCGAGCAATTTGTATCTTTGCTCTACAAAAACCTGAGAGCAGTCACGTCTTTTATTCGGGCGTGACTGCTCTCGTGATATATACAGCATGGCGAAGCAAGCAAAATTTCTGACGAGTGGCGATATTATAAAGATGCTCCAATCGGGGGCGTCGGTTCCGGTGTATTACTTGCATGGGGAGGAGGCTTATTATATTGACCAGGTGGCCAATTGGGCGGAGTCGCATCTGCTGAAACCTGAGGAACAGGGGTTCAATCAGACGGTGATCTATGCGACGCCGGATAGGAAGACGGCGGATATTTGTAATGAGGCGCGCCGATATCCAATGATGGCGGAACGCACGGTGATTATCGTAAAGGAGGCGCAGAACTTGAGGGATTTGGACCGATTGGGGGATTATCTCAAGAAGCCGATGCCGTCGACGGTCTTGATTTTTTGCCATAAGCATAAGAAGATTGATGCGCGCAAGAAGATCTTTTCGGAGATTAAGAAGGCGGGCGGTGTGCTGTTTGAAAGTGAAAGTGTGAAACCGCATCTTTTGGGTCCGGTCATTACCAATTTCTGTACGCTTCGTCAAGTAACGATCGATGCGAAGGCGTCGCAGATGTTGGCGGATCATGTGGGGGCGGATTTGACACGTTTGTCCAATGAGATTGATAAGTTGGTGACGTCGCTAGGACCTAAGCAGAAGAAGATTACGGCGGAACTGGTGGAACAGATTGTGGGGATCAGTAAGACGTACAATACCTTTGAATTGCAGAGGGCTTTGGTGCAGAAGGATGCGGTGATGGCGATGCGTATCGTTTTGTTTTACGAGCAGAATCCGAAGACGTTGGTGTTGCCGCTATTGCTGGGGACGTTATTTGAGTTTTTCAGCAATCTGATGATCGCTTATTATGCGCCGCATAGAGATGAGCGGGGGGTTGCGCAGTTTATCGGACTGCGGGCTGACTGGCTGGCGCGTGATTATGTGGCGGCTATGCGGGTGTATTCTGGGACGAAAACGATGCAGATTATCAGTATGATACGTACCACAGATGCCCGTAGCAAGGGGATTGGGGCGGCCAATCAAACGGATGGTGCGCTATTGCGCGATTTGGTGATGATGATTCTGAATTAGTGGGTGTTTTTTTTAAATTTTCTTTCATAATTGTTTTTCACAGTTAAGATTTATGCCTATATTTGTATAGCAAAAACTTAACACTATTAATTAAATCCGAAAAAATTATGAGAAAAAATTATTTTCAATTATCGAAAGTATCTAAATTGATGCGTAAGATTTCCCCTATCTTTTTATTGTGTACATGCTTAACGCTAGGACTAACTAGTTGTGATAGCAATGATGATCCAAAAGAAAAACTAGTAGAACCTAACGAGTTCGTACAAGTTATATCAGGTAATACATTTGAAATCGCTGGTCAGCAAGTGGATATCACTCAGATAGTAGCCGATGCTGATACTGATGCTAAAGCGCATGCTCCAGCAAATTATGCAGTAACTAATGGTAGTAATCAAGTAATCGAAAACTATGTGTTGGATCACAATCCTTGTACTAAGGCATATACATTGAAAGAGATGAATGGTTCGTACGCCGCATTTAAAGCGGGTGATAATGAGATCATTATTTTCTATATTTACGAAGGACATGCGTATGTATATGAATATGAGAAATCGAATGACACATGGATGAATGTTAATTCAATGAACAAATCAGCGATGATTCGACCTACAGAAATATATATCATGGATATCACAATAAAACAACTAGAAGATAATTCTGTTGATTTGATGATGGGGTATCCTACTTCTCAAAGAGAAGCCTATATTCAACAGGTCATGAATGCAGAACAAATGACATATGAACAAGCATTTACGCTTTATGAATCTCGTATGGAACATATAAATATGAATGTGTATTATACAAACAAGAGTACTCACTCTTTTGTCTTCTGTAAGCATTTCTCTACTCCTGATGCTGATGATAGAGATAGATACAACGTCAGTGATAATGCAGCTTACGCCAATGATTTTTGGGTAGTGAGCTTTACATTTGGGTAGTATGTTTGTCTATTTAACAACTCTATCCTTAGGATAGATCGAATACAATAAGGGGTATGTCAAACGATTTGACATACCCCTTATTATTTATGAATGGTACACTATTCGATAATAATGATCCTGATTTTAAGGTTTATTTTTTGATTTTTCTTTGGTGATTATTTTTCACAGTTAGTATTTATATCTATATTTGTGCAACAAAAACTTAACACTATTAATCAAATCCATAAAAATTATGAGAAAAAATTATTTCGAATTATCGAAAGTATCTAAATTGATGCGTAAGATTTCCCCTATCTTTTTATTGTGTACGTGCTTAACACTAGGGCTAACTAGTTGTGATAGTAGCGACGACCCAAAAGAAACACTAGTAGTGCCTAATGAGTTCGTACAAGTTATATCAGGCGACACTTTTGAAATCGGTGGACAGCAAGTGGATATTAATCAGGTGATAGCTGATGCTAATGCTGATGCAAAAGCGCATATTCCAGCAAATTATGCATTGGTTAATGATAACAATCAAGTGGTCACAAATTATGTGTTGGACCACAATCCATGTACCACGGTATATACACTCGATGAGATGAATGGTTCATATACCGCATATAAAGAAGACAATGATGAAATCTTTGTCCTCTATATCTACGAAGGGCATATGTATGTATATGCGTATGAAAAGGCCTATGACACATGGATTAAGAAAGGATTTAATAACCGAATAGCAGCGTATCCTGAAGGTACAGAATCATATATACTAGATATCAAACTAGAACAATTAGAAGATCATTCTTTTGATATGACAACGGGACTTACGCCTTCTGCAAAAGCAACTTATCTTCAACAATTGATGACTTCAAGGTCAATAACATATGAAGAGGCGCTTAAGCTTTATGAATCTACAGTGGAACAACATCAAAATATACATGTATACTATACGAATAAAAAAACTCACTCATTTGTCGTTTGTAGACATTATTCTAATCCTGATTCAGAGGATAGAGATGATTATCACGTCAATGAGGATGCAGCTTACGCCAATGATTTTTGGGTAGTGCAATTTACATTTTAACGATAGTACACTTGCTCATTAAATGACTCTATCATTAGGATAGATAGAATACAATAAGGGGTATGTCAAACGATTTGACATACCCCTTATTATTTATGTTACACTAGGTAAATAACTAGTGATTACAATTCCATCAGATCTTGAAGCACAGCAAGATCGGCTTCGGTGACTTGATCGATCTGAAGCAGCTGATTGCAATCATCTACTAGGGTGTGTTCAATCTTTATTTGTTTCTTCTTGTCCAATTCGATGCTTTTATATAGTGCCAAGAAGGCTTGGAACTGGTTAGTCTTGCCTCTAAAGAAGGTAATATAGAGCATGTTTTGTAGGGCGGCTTTGTCGTGCAAGGTGGTGGCCTTGCAGTATTGACTCAAGTCGTCAGCTTCTACGACATCGGTTTCGGGACTTGTATAACTATTATCTTCTTTCGAGACGACGAGGTCTTGGTATTGTTGGGCTTTGTCTAGCTGCCAATCAAACAGGTAGGCCCAGGCTAGTCCTTGCCATACGTATAGGAGATTTTTACCATTTTCTTCGTAGGTAAACAGCAGGCGCTGGTAGATCTTGATGGCGTCTTTTACGCGGTTCAGATGGATATAGGCGCTAGCGGCATTGAAGGAGATGGTGTCGTCGGGTTGGTCTACTTTTTCGTAGAGTTCGATATAGATCTCATGTCCTTGTTGTATATATGCAGGGTCTTTGGATTGAACATAGAAATAGGCTTCGCGGCGTTTTATCCAATAAGTTTCATCGCTTGTCATCACGCGTTTGGTGCGTATGGTCTTGATGAGTTGGATGGGATCTGGAAATTCCTGCATGTCATCATGGGTCACGCCGCCTTCGCCTTTGGCTAGTTTGTCTTGGGCATATACGATGTGACGGATGGTGTCGAAGGAGCAGGTGTCGTAATCAATGGGCAAACGAAGGGCTTCGAGATAGCATCGGTGGGTGGCTAGGAAGTCGCAATAGTCTGCCATGGGCAGTTCGAGGTCGAGCTTGTTGGCGATGCAATCGTCTTGGGTAAACGAAGTGTTGATATTGAGGGCGGACTTCTTGAAATCACGTCCTTCTTTGAGGGTAAGATAGCGATTGAGGTCGTGGAGGAAGTGGCGGGTTTCGTTGATAGGATGCGCATTGCGCTCTATCATATCGTCGGCCAGTTGCTCCCAGGCTTCGGTATCGCCTTCCATCTTGCTGAGGATGGCTTCGCCTACGTGTTCACCCATTTCGTCGACTAGTTTCATCAAACTGAATTTGTCGTTATCGCACATCATGGCGCTTTCACAGACGCGACGCAGACGTTCGCCAAGGGCGGTCTTGCTGAGTACGCTCTTGAGTTCGGGATGACGAAAGTCGAAGGGCATCAGCCAGTTGACTTGTCGGTTGTAGAAAGACAGACGTTTGAGGGGCAAGAAGGTCATGTAGTAGATGTCGTGCCCCTTCTCGTTGAGCTCGGAGATGCGCTGCATATTGTTTTCAACTTCTTTGGAGAGGCCGAATTCGGGATGTTTACGGATCATCTCATCATCCGATCCCATCGCTTTGTGCATGTCTTGGGTGAGCCCTGGTATGATATCTTCTTTGAATATCTGTACGAGGTGTGGGGTATATAGGTTTTCAATCACGATTTGGTAGATCTGCGTAAATTCACGTTTGTGATCTATATGCATGTCTTCATCGTAGATATGAAATTTCTTGAAGGAGGTTTTGTCCCACTTGGTCTCTACTCGCCCTTCATTTTGAGGATATACTTGGTGTTCGTACAGAAGCATAAGCAGTTTGGCGCGATACCGCAGGTGGGCGTCCATTTCATCGGAAGCGATGATGGATAGCACGTTGGCTTTGGTATAATCGGGCTTGGCGTGCAGGCTGAGGTAGATGCCGGTAAGGATAAATAGGCGATCGGTGGTTTCGAGCGCGGTATTATTCCAAATCTCCATAAAACGGCCAGTATCTTCTACGCGCCATGGCATGGAAAAACGCAGGGTGTCGATATACTGATCACGCGCTTGGTAGAACTCGTCGGTTCGCTCTTCGGCGAGAGCTACAAGGGCGAAGCCTTGTTCGAGCAAAGACTTGGCGGCGGTGCTTCCGCGGTGATTCTTATAATAGTCTGGATAGTAGATGACTGCGTGCAAATAGGCCATGCAGCAGTGGACATCACTGAGTAATTGGGCGGTGAGCTGGGCATAGATATTGCCGCGTTCGGTGTCCTGAATGCCTTGAAGGATATAGTGTTTCATGGATTGGTAGGTACCATATACGGGACTAGCCGAGGGGAGCAGTTGAGCGAACTCGGAACTGTAATGGCGGGCCTCGTGGTATTTCTTGAGGGCCAAAGACATGCGTTTTTTATCTAATAGGATGATGACTTCTTGGAGTATATTATATACTGTTTTGGCGTCGCCTACGTTGATCAGGGCTATATCTCTCATAGTTATTTTTATTTTCGTTATTTGCACACAAATATACTCAAAGTCGGTGAAAACGCTCGGCTTTCGCTAAAAAAGTTGGGGCGAAGCGCTTGTTTTCCCCTATTTTGTCGTATTTTTGTCGACACATGAGAAAAAAACTCTTCGCTTTTCGCTACCGTATTACGGTACGCAATGAAATCAATGGGCACAAGGTGACTTCGTTCCGTATCTCGCGAGCTTCGCTGACGATGGGGATCTTAGCTATCGTGGCCGCGCTGTGTGTCGTGACGTTCTTTCTGATCGCTACGACGCCATTGAAGCAGTTTTTGCCTGGCTACTTGGATGTGTCGGCTCGCAAGCAGATTGTGACCAATGCGCTACGTTTGGATAGTTTGCAGCAGGTGGCGCTGGTACAAAAGCAGTATATCGCGAATTTCCAAAATGTGATGTCGGGGGAGATTCCTTTGGATAGCATCAATGCGATAGATAGTTTGGCGCAATATCAGCAGGATACTTTAATGGATAAATCATATCTGGAAACTCAATTTCAAAAGGAATATGAGGCCAGAGAAAAATATAACTTAACAACCATTACCGCTAAGGTAAAGGGCAATGAGCTTTTATTTATGCCGCCTTTGAGGGGGCTGATGATGAAGCCTGACTTGAAGCAGGAGAAGGCTCTGGGTGTGTGGATTACGGCCGATAAGAAGGAGCCTATTATGGCGACGCTTGGGGGTACTGTGATCATTGCGGAATCGCTGAAAGGGGGATTCTTCTTGATCAGTATACAGCATCCACAGGGTTTTGTATCGTCGTATCATGCGCAGGGCACGATGCTGGTCAAGCAGGGGGATAAGGTCACGACGGGACAGGTACTGGCGCACTTTACGGATGGAGATATTTTGCATTTCTCTATGTGGAAGCAGGGCGAGGCCATCAACCCGGAACATATTATCGTGTTTTAATGCGACCAGCTTGTTGCCAATGAATGTAATCACATGAACAAATCAACTAAATCTACAGATGAATCGATCTCGTGTAAGAGGTTGGCTATATTGGGTTCGACAGGAAGTATAGGGGAACAAACTCTAGAGATCGTGGCGGCCCATCCTGACTGTTATAAGGCATGGGCGATTACGGCTAACAACCGGGTGGATCGCTTGATCGAACAAGCTAGGATATTTCGCCCTAAAGTGGTGGCTATCGCTAATGAGGCGCACTTAATCAAACTAAAGCATGCACTGGCTGATATGCCAGAGGTGGAGGTACTAGGTGGTGCGCAGGCTATTGCGGATCTTGTAACGGCTCCCGAAATCGATACGGTGGTAACGGCACTGGTGGGCTATTCGGGCTTGATCCCTACTATCAATGCGATTAAGGCGCATAAGCAGATTGCGCTGGCCAATAAAGAGACGCTGGTGGTGGCTGGCGACTTGGTGATGGCTTTGACTGAGAGATATCATGTGGAGATTCTTCCTGTTGATTCGGAGCATTCGGCGGTATTCCAAGCACTGCAAGGTGAGGATATGAATAGCGTTGAGAAGATTATATTGACGGCTTCGGGTGGTCCTTTTCGCACACTGTCTCTGGACGAGATGCGTCAGGTAACGCCTGCGCAGGCTCTGAATCATCCCAACTGGGATATGGGGGCGAAGATCACAATTGATTCGGCTACGATGATCAACAAAGGGTTTGAGATTATTGAGGCGAAATGGCTCTTTAATGTGTCGCCCGACAAAATAGAGGCGGTAGTGCATCCTCAAAGTATTATCCATTCGATGGTGCAGTTTAAGGATAGCAGTATCAAGGCGCAGATGGGAATGCCCGATATGCGTATGCCTATCTTATATGCGTTGGCGTATCCCAATCGTATGCCTAGTAGCTTGGAAAGATTAAATATGTGGGAGTGCCCTACTCTGACATTTGAGAAACCAGATTTGGAACGTTTCCGCAATCTGGCGCTTGCGTATCGTGCTATGGAACGTGGCGGGAATGCGGCGTGTATTATGAATGCGGCCAATGAAGTGGTGGTAGCTTCTTTCTTGGCAGGTCATATTTCGTTCTTGACGATGAGTGATATCATTGAGGAGTGTATGGAACGTGTCGATTTTGTGGCGCATCCATCGCTGGAAGATTATATGCAGACGGATGCGGCGGCTAGATGCTGGGCTACGGAATGTATAGGTCGATTGTAATAGGTATAGATAAATGAATAAGAATTTAAAATAAAAAGATAGCCCCTATGGACATTATCCTGATTCGTGCATTGCAGCTGATGCTTTGCTTAACTATTCTTGTGACGCTACATGAGCTTGGTCACTTCGTTTTTGCTCGATTATTTAAAGTTCGCGTTGAAAAATTCCGTTTGTTCTTCGACCCTTGGTTTGCGTTGATTCACGGCAAACCAAAAGGTAGTGATACGGACTGGGGGATCGGTTGGCTGCCTCTTGGAGGGTATGTAAAGATTGCTGGGATGATCGATGAATCGATGGATACTGAGCAGATGCTTAAGCCTGCAGAGCCTTGGGAATTCCGCAGCAAGCCAGCATGGCAACGTCTATTGATTATGATTGGCGGGGTGTTGGTCAATTTCATCACGGCTTTTGTGATTTACTCGATGATTCTTTTGACATGGGGCGAAAAGTATGTGCCATTGGATCAGGTATCAATGGGGATGTCGTTCAACCAATCGGCTATATCTATCGGCTTTCACGATGGCGATGTGCTGTTACGTGCCGATGATCAGAAGTTGATCAAGTATGACAGTGAATCTCTCAGAGCTATCGTGAATGCACAGAAGGTATATGTGCTTCGTGATGGACAAGAGGTGGCTGTCAATATCCCTAAGGATTGGATGTTGAGCTTGATGGAGGATAAACAGCCTTTTGCTGATTATCGCTATCCTTGTAAGGTGGACAGTGTGATGCCGGGTAGTTTGGCGGAAAGTATCGGTATGAAGAAGGGTGCTGAGGTTGTAGGGTTTGGCGGACACGATGTGGCGGCCTATGCGGACTTAAGAAAACTCTTGGCGGTGGCCGACTCTACGGGTATGACTACTATCGCATTTATGCAAGATGGTGAACGCCATGAGGCGGACGTGCAATTGGCGAAGCCTTTCATGTTGGGTATCTACCGTGTGCCTGCTACGGATTATCTACCTGTAGATTCTCAACGATACAATGTGTTGAACTGCTGGGGTGCGGGTATAGACATGGGCTGGAATACGCTGAAGGGCTATGTGAGCGATTTGCGCTATCTGTTTACAGAAAAGGGTGCGAAGAGTGTCGGTGGATTTGGTACGATTGCCAAGATCTTCCCTCCTACTTGGGACTGGTTTTTGTTCTGGAAGATGACGGCGTTTATCAGTATCATTCTCGGTTTTATGAATATTCTGCCTATTCCAGCATTGGACGGTGGGCATGTATTGTTCTTGCTGTATGAAATGATAACGAGACGCAAACCAAGCGATAAGTTTATGGAATGGGCTACGATGGCGGGTATCTTCCTACTCTTTGCGCTGATGATTTATGCAAACTTAAATGATATTATAAAGGCCTTCTTTTAGAGGGTGATTCAATTGATTAAATAAACAATGGCAAGAAAAAACAAACCTCTTCCTTTACTGGAAAATATTACCATTACGGATGTGGCGGCTGAAGGTAAATCGCTGGTGCGTGTAGACGATATGGTGGTATTTGTTCCTTTTGTGGTACCAGGTGATGTGGTCGACCTACAAATAAAAAGAAAAAAGAAAAAGCACGCAGAGGCGGTTGCTGTCAAATTTCATTCGTATAGTCCAGATCGCGTGGAGCCGTTCTGTAAGCACTTTGGTGTGTGCGGAGGCTGTAAATGGCAGATACTTCCATATGACAAGCAGATTGCGTATAAGCAACAGCAGGTGGTGGACAACTTGACTCGATTGGGCAAGGTGGAACTTCCTGAGGTCTCTCCTATTCTAGGAAGTGCGAAAACGCAATGTTATCGCAATAAACTGGAATTTACGTTCAGCAATAAGCGTTGGCTTACGGAACAGGAGATCAAGGAGAATGTGCAGTATGACGTGATGGATGGTCTGGGATTTCATATCTCAGGGGCCTTTGACAAGGTGCTGGATATTACGGAATGTCATCTTCAAGATGATATCAATAATGCGTTGCGCAATGGCATTCGTCAGTATGCACATGAACATGGTTTGTCATTTTATGATATCCGTCAACAGGTGGGATTGCTGCGCAATATTATCGTGCGTACGAGTTCAACGGGTGAGTTGATGGTTATCTTGGCTTGTCAGGTGCACGAGGAGGAAGAACGTCAACAGATGATGGATCTGCTAGCTTATATCGATGAGACATTCCCTCAGATTACATCGTTGTTGTATGTGATCAACAATAAGAAGAATGATACAATCGGTGATCTTGATATTGAGACATTCAGTGGAAAGGATCATATGTTTGAGGAAATGGAGGGACTTCGCTTCAAAATCGGACCAAAGTCGTTCTATCAAACGAACTCGGAGCAAGCATATGAGTTGTATAAGGTGGCGCGTAATTTCGCTGGACTTACGGGTCAGGAATTGGTGTATGATTTGTACACTGGAACGGGTACCATTGCCAATTTTGTGGCACGCCAATGCCGCGAGGTGATCGGTATAGAGTATGTGCCTGAGGCTATTGAGGATGCTAAGGTAAATGCAGAGCTCAATAAATTGGACAATACAAAGTTCTACGCTGGGGATATGAAGGATATGTTGACGACGGAATTTATTGCCGAACATGGTCGTCCTGATGTCATTATTACGGATCCTCCACGAGCTGGTATGCATCAAGATGTGATTGATGTGTTGCGTTTTGCAGCCCCTACTCGCATTGTGTATGTGAGTTGCAATCCAGCTACGCAAGCACGCGACTTACAATTGCTTGATGATATGTATCGCGTGGCCAAGGTGCAGCCGGTGGATATGTTCCCACATACGCATCATGTAGAAAATGTGGTCTTGCTTGAGAAACGTCCTGAACCGTTGATTAAGGAGGTGGTGGAAGAAGCAGCTACCGAAGAAGAAAAAGAAGATTAGTCGTAGACTGATAATATAGGGTGTGCTCTCATGGTGAATGGGGGCACACTTTTTTTGCATTACAACGAATTTTATTTACTATTATTCACGTATTAAGGACAGATGGATTTGTCAAGATTTCGTCTATTCGATTCATTTGAAATTATTCTTGAAAAAAAGGGCGCTTCCTTTTGCTGAAATGCTAATAAGTTACTACATTTGCGCTGTTTGTAAACTCGACTTTGCAAATTAAGATGATTATGGCAGAAAATATTTCACATTCGGGGGTCATCAAATCTATTGATGGAGCCCATATTATAGTGCGTATACTACAGACTACTGGGTGTGCGTCTTGCAGTGCTAAAGGCATGTGCAATAGTGCAGAAAGCAAAGAACACGAAATAGATATTATAGATCACTCTGGCCAATGGCATGTGGGCGATCGTGTACAAATTATAGGGAGTACGCAATTGGGGCTAAAAGCGGTGCTTTTAGCTTTTATCATGCCTTTTGTGGTGTTGGTGGGCGTGCTCTTTTTGTGCATCGCTGGACTTCATATGACGGAAGTAAGAGGTTCTGGATGGGCACTGGGTGCTACGGCGGTATATTATCTGATATTATCGCGATTTAAGCTTATGCTTAAAAAAGAGTTTGCCTTTCATATTGAAGCTGAATAGCGGAATAAGACAAACGTTGCTGTGAAAAACAATAATAAATTGACCTATAAATTAACTGATTGATTCTTATGAGTGGAATTATGATTGCAGTGATCGCTATTGCTGCCATTGGTCTGATAGCTGCGGCTATCTTATACGTGGCTAGTAAGCGTTTTGCTGTGTATGAAGATCCGCGTATTGCGGAAATCAACGAGGTGTTACCTCAAGCCAATTGTGGTGGTTGTGGTTATCCTGGATGTAGTGGGTTTGCTGCTGCATGTGCGGGAGCCGAAAGTCTTGATGGTTTATATTGTCCAGTGGGTGGCCAACCGGTCATGACCGATGTGGCTAGTATCATGGGATTGGAAGCGCAAGAAGCAACTCCTAAGGTGGCTGTCGTGCGATGCCAGGGGTCTTGTGACCACCGTCCTCGCACTTCGCAATACGATGGGATGATGACTTGTGCCATTGCTGCGGTAACCTATGGTGGTGAAACAGATTGTAGTTATGGATGTCTTGGATGTGGTGACTGTGTATCGGCATGTACATTTGATGCGATTCATATGAACCCTGAAACAGGTCTACCTGAAGTCGATGAGGATAAATGTACGGCTTGTGGTGCTTGTGTAGAGGCTTGTCCAAAGAACATCATCGAGTTGCGCAATAAGGGCAAGAATAATCGTCGAGTGTATGTGTCTTGTGTCAATCAAGATAAAGGAGCTAAAACACGTAAAGCATGTGATATCGGTTGTATCGGTTGCGGTAAGTGTGTCAAGGAATGTCCATTCGGTGCTATCACGCTTGTCAATAATGTGGCGTATATCGATTATGAAAAGTGTAAATTGTGTCGCAAATGTGTAGCTGTATGCCCTACCCACGCGATTGTGGAAGTGAACTTCCCAGCTCGCAAGCCTAAGGTGGCAGTAGTAACTAAGGCTGAAACACCTGCTGCAACAGAAGCGCCTAAGGCTCCTGTGGCTCCTAAGACTGTAGAAGCTCCGGAAGCACCCAAAGCGACGGAAGCTTCAGAGACACCAGAATCTAATGCTTAACCATCCTAAATAGTATATGAAGACATTTAATATAGGTGGAATTCACCCCGAAGAAAATAAATTCTCGGCTCATCAGCAGATTACGACTGCTGCGCTTCCATCAGAAGCTGTCGTGATGCTTGGCCAGCATATCGGTGCTCCGGCTAAGGCGATCGTACAACGTGGTGATGAAGTAAAAGTGGGACAAAAAATTGCAGAACCTGCTGGATTTGTCTCTGCGGCGATTCATGCGCCAGTAAGTGGTAAAGTGACTAAAATTGATGCTATACAAGATGCTAGTGGTTATGCTAAGCCTTGTATCATCATCAAGGTTGAAGGTGATGAGTGGCTAGAGGATATCGATCGTAGCGAAGAATTGGTCAAGGAAACAAGCCTTACTAGTGAGGAAATTATCGAGTGTGTCAAAGATAAGGGTATCGTGGGACTCGGTGGTGCTTGTTTTCCAACACACATCAAATTAATGCCTCCTCCTGGAGAAAAAGCAGAATGCTTGATTATCAATGCGGTGGAGTGTGAACCGTATCTTACTGCCGACCATCAATTGATGCTGGAACATGCGGAAGAGATTCTAGTAGGTGTCAATCTGCTGATGAAGGCGGTGAAGGTCAACAAAGGTTTTATCGGTATTGAAAATAATAAGCCTGATGCTATCGAGTTGATGACCAAGGTGGCTGCAAGCTATCCTGGTGTGACGGTAGTGCCTCTAAAGGTGCAATATCCTCAGGGAGGTGAAAAGCAGCTAATCGATGCTGTACTTGGTAAACAAGTGGGTAGCGGAAAATTGCCTATCACAACTGGTGCGGTGGTACAGAATGTGGCTACGGCTTATGCGGTGTATCAAGCGGTGATGAAAAATAAACCGCTGATCGAACGTGTTGTATCGGTTACTGGTAAGTCGGTAACTATCCCTTCAAATATTATGGCGCGTTTCGGTACGCCGATGTCGCAACTGGTGGATATGGCAGGTGGCCTTCCAAAAGATGCTGGCAAGGTAATCGCTGGGGGCCCTATGATGGGTAAGGCGATTTCATCGCTTGAAATTGCTACTGTGAAAGGTTCATCGGGTATCTTGATCATGACTGAGAAGGAAACTAGACGTGGCGAAATGCAGGATTGTATTCGTTGTGGAAAGTGTGTCGATGCTTGTCCTATGGGATTGGAACCATATCTGCTAACGGCAGTGGGTATGAATCAAGACTGGGAACGTGCTGAAAAGGAAAATGCTATGGACTGTATCGAATGTGGTTCATGTGCGTTTGTTTGTCCAGCCAATCGCCCATTGACGGACTACTGTCGTTTGAATAAGATGAAAGTTGGCGGTTTGATCCGTGCACGTCAAGCAGCTGCTCGTGAGGCAGAAAATAAGAAATAAGAACCTAAACATTATTACCATAACAACAATGAGTAAGAAATTAGTTGTATCGCTCTCTCCTCACGTACATAGTGGAGACAGTATTGCGAAAAATATGTATGGTGTCCTGATTGCATTGGCACCAGCAACGATCCTATCGGTAGTCTTCTTTGGCTTCGATGCGTTGCGCGTATTGCTGACCTCTGTAGTGGCTTGTGTGCTTACAGAGTTTGTGATTAATAAATGGCTGATGAAGCGCAGTCGATTGACTATCACGGATGGTAGTGCTATCTTGACTGGTTTGCTTCTGGCTTTTAATGTGCCATCAAATCTTCCAGCTTGGATCATTATTATCGGTGCGATCTTTACGATCGGTGTCGGTAAGATGTCTTTCGGGGGATTGGGTAATAACGTGTTTAACCCAGCGATTATGGGCCGTGTGTTCCTATTGCTTTCTTTCCCTGTACAGATGACTACTTGGCCAGTGGAAATGGGTATCGATGGTCAAACTGCGGCAACGCCATTGAGCTTGATGAAGGAGGCGATCTCTTCGGGAGCTGGTTTGGATAAATTGCCTTCTACTTTTGAACTTTTCGTGGGTTCATTCCACAATCTTGGTGCGGGATCACTTGGTGAGGTATCTGCCCTAGCCCTTCTTGTAGGTTTGGCGTTTATGTTATGGCGTAAGATTATCACATGGCATATCCCTGTGAGCATCTTGGCTACTGTGCTTGTGTTTACTGGACTTTTATATCTAGGCAATCCTGATCATTATGCGTCTCCATTGGTACAGTTGAGTTCTGGTGGTTTGATGCTAGGTGCTATCTTTATGGCGACTGACTATGTGACATCTCCAATGTCGAAACAAGGTATGCTTCTATATGGTGTGGGTATCGGTCTGTTGACTGTAGTGATCCGTAACTGGGGAGCGTATCCAGAAGGTATGTCGTTTGCGATATTAATTATGAATGCATTTGTTCCACTTATCAATACGTACATCAAACCTCGTCGATTTGGTGTAGTAGCTAAGGCTAAGTAAGAGAGGAATCTTAAAAAGTAGAATAACATGAAGAAATTAGAATCATCTCTTAAGAATATGCTACTGGTACTGACTTTAGTTTGTGCCGTGGCCACTGCCATTCTGGCTTATGTCAATAATTTGACCACTGCGCCTATTGCTGAATCGGCAGCGAAAACATTGAATGAAGCAATCAAGGAAGTAGCTCCTGAATTTGATAATAACCCATCTACTGAAGCACAAAACGTAACAACTCCTGCTGGGGAGTTTGTGGTGTATCCTGCTTCTAAAGGTGGTGTGTCTGTAGGGGCGGCTGTAAAGAGTAAAACAAATGGATTTGGTGGAGATTTGGAAATCCTTGTAGGATTTACTACTGACGGTACTATTAATGGGTACTCGATCTTGAAAACCAATGAAACTCCTGGACTAGGATCAAAAGCTGGTTTTTGGTTTAAGCCTGCTGTTGCTGCCAAACCGACTCTGATTGAAAAGATTTTTGGATTTACTGTGGCTTCTACACCACGTAAAAGTGATATCACAGGTAAGAATCCAGAGAAAAATAATCTAACCGTACACAAAGATGGTGGTGAAATCGATGAAATCACTGCGTCAACGATTACTTCACGTGCTTTTCTTTTGGCAGTGAGAAATGCGTATACGGCTTTTAAGAAAAACCAGAAATAATACGAAGTATGAAAAATAATTTCCAAATTCTAATCAACGGAATCGTTAAGGAGAACCCTACTTTTGTACTTCTTCTTGGTATGTGTCCAACGTTGGGGACGACTTCTTCGGCTATCAACGGGGCTGGTATGGGACTAGCGACTTTATTTGTGCTTGTCTGTAGTAATGTGGTAATATCAAGCATCAAAAGTATTATCCCTGATATGGTGCGTATCCCTGCTTTTATCGTTGTAATTGCATCTTTTGTGACTTTGCTTCAGATGGTGATGCAGGCGTATCTTCCTGGATTGTATGCATCGCTTGGATTGTTTATTCCATTGATCGTAGTAAACTGTATCGTACTGGGTCGTGCGGAAGCTTTTGCTGCTAAGCATAAGGTGGTGCCTTCATTCTTTGATGGACTGGGTATGGGACTCGGTTTCACGATTGCTTTGACTATTCTTGGGGCTACTCGTGAGTTCTTAGGAACTGGTAAGATCTTTGATTTTGCTATCATGCCTAGCAATTATGGTATGCTTCTATTTGTGCTTGCACCTGGTGCGTTTATCGTGTTGGGATACCTTATTGCACTTGTGAATCGTCTAACTCCTAAAGGATAAAATATAAAAACGAATTGATATGGAATATCTAATAATATTTATCGGTGCGATATTTGTCAATAATATCGTGTTGTCACAGTTCTTGGGTATCTGCCCTTTCTTGGGAGTCTCGAAGAAGATTGAAACGGCGATTGGAATGAGTATGGCTGTTGCTTTTGTATTGACGATCGCTACCATTGTCACTTGGTTGTTGCAACACTTGGTGTTGGATCCAAATAATCTACAATACCTGCAAACAATTACGTTTATTCTTGTAATTGCTTCGTTGGTGCAATTGGTGGAAATTATCTTGAAGAAGGTATCTCCTGCATTGTACCAAGCACTTGGGGTGTTTCTTCCTTTGATCACAACAAACTGTGCTATCCTTGGGGTAGCTATCTTGGTGATCCAAAAAGATTATGCCCTACTCGAAGGAGTTGTTTTTGCCTTTAGTACTGCCCTAGGTTTTGGTTTGGCTTTAATCCTTTTTGCTGGTCTTCGTGAGCAGTTGGAATTCAGTGACCTACCTAAGTCTATGAAGGGTACACCTATCGCACTAATCGTGGCAGGTATGTTGGCTATGGCATTTATGGGATTCTCTGGGATTACACAATCTATGGAGAAAGCCAACAAGGCTAAAGAGGAAAAAGTCAAGGTGATTGACGAACAAGCTAAAATACAAGCGGAAGTAACAACCACTGCTACTTATGTATTTAAAGCGTAAATTATAAACTGTCTATCGACAGTACCGACTCCCTGACCAATACAATGGTCAGGGAGTTTTTTTGTATAGAATCAAAATATGTCGTATCTTTGAAGCTGTTATATAGATGTGGGGATATGTCCTAGCATCTTCCTATACATTTATTTTATACCGATATTAAGATGACATCATTTGAATCATTACTAATCAATAGACGCTCATGCCGTCGATATACGGAGGAACAACTGACGCAAGAAGAAGTGGTTACTCTTTTGCAAGCGGGCTTATTGGCTCCTACTAGTAAGAATAGCCAGTCTTGGCAATTTCTGGCTGTGGATGATAAAGAAAAGCTGGCCAAGATTGCGAAGTGCAAGGAAAAAGGCGCAAGCTTTGTCGATCGCACCCCATTGGCTATCGTCGTACTAGCCGATCCTTTGTCCAGCGATGTGTGGATAGAGGATGCGAGTGTAGCAGCCAGTTATATCCAACTGCAGGCTGCGGCCTTAGGGTTGGGCAGTTGCTGGGTACAGGTGCGTGAGCGTTTCGCTGGACCGGGTATGACGGCTGGAGAATACCTGCATGAGGTGTTGAATATTCCATTGCAATTGCAAGTAGCATGTATCATTACTGTGGGACATGCGGCCAAAGAGTATCCTGCTCATAATATGACCAAATTGCCTTGGGAGAAAATCGCCCTCAACGAATATCCTGAGATTGATCCTAGTGATGCTGTACTACAAGACAAAACGGAAGGAGGGGAAACGACACCAGGCATTGATCCTACTGTCAGCGAATCTTTCGATCCTACATTGTGGGAGTCAACAGCGCTAGAAGTCAAGTCTTCGGGTGAAGTGATTGATAATAAAATAAGTCTAGATGGTACTCCACTGGAGCAACTAGGAAATCCTGAATAAATGGAGGTATCTATGGCTGCTGAGGCAAAGAATGTACGTGTGGTGCTCTTAGGAGCTGGCAATATGGCGACCAATCTGGGTTGTGCATTACGAGAAGCACACTGCGCTGTTGTGCAGGTGTATAGCCGTACGATGGCATCGGCTTCGTGTCTGGCTGAGCAACTAGGTTGTGATGCAACAGATAGTCTAGACAGCTTAAATAAAGATGCCGACGTGTATATCGTGGCACTGACTGATAATGCTTTGTTGGACCTAGGTCCTACGCTTCCATCGCTTGTGCCCAACAAATTGTGGGTACACACGGCTGGGACAGTGAATATGAGTGTTTTTGGCAATACAACAGCGCGTATTGGGGTGTTCTATCCAATGCAATCGGTCAGTAAGGCGCAAGTGATCTCTTTGCAGGATGCACCTATATTTGTAGAGGCGGCACAAGCACAAGATGAAGCCATGCTATATACTTTGGCACAAGCAATCACTTGTCATGCGTATAAGGCCAATAGTGAGCAGCGCCAAGCAATGCATCTTGCGGCTGTCTTTATCAATAATTTCAGTAACCAGATGTATGTTTGTGCAGAGGAAATACTCAGGAAGTTTGACTTACCTTTTGAGGTCATGTTGCCCTTGGTGGACAATACAGCGGCCAAGGTGCATGATTTATCTCCTGTAGATGCACAAACGGGGCCTGCAAAGCGTTTGGATTACGATGTGATACAAAAGCAGCATGCCATGTTGAAGGATTTTCCGCATTATCAAGAAATATACAAATTGGTGACAGAGGCGATTATCGCTTCTCAAACTACACATAATAAACAATAAGTTTACACTATATACCTATGTCAAGTATTAATTACCCTTTAGAGAAAATTAAGGCACTGGCCTTCGATATAGACGGCGTGTTGAGTGCCGAAACCATTACCCTGCATCCATCTGGGGAACCGCTACGTACGGCCAATATTAAGGATGGATATGCTTTACAATTGGCGGTGAAACAAGGTATTCATGTGGCGATTATCACTGGTGGAAATACGGAGGCTGTGCGCACTCGATACTCTAAATTGGGGGTAAGCGAACTGTATATGGGCTCTGCTGTCAAAATTCTTGATTACCGTAAATGGCGTGATAGCTTGGGACTGCAAGATGACGAGATTCTATATATGGGCGATGATATTCCTGATCTTGAGATACTTCAAACAGTTGGTTTACCATGTTGCCCCGCAGATGCTGTGCCTGAAGTCAAGGCAGTATGCAAGTATATCTCTCAAAAGGTTGGTGGACACGGGTGTGGTCGCGATGTCATCGAACAGGTACTTAAGGCTAAGAACTTGTGGATGCAAGGAGATGCTTTTGGGTGGTAAGTTCCCTACTCTCATATTAATTGATCTCTATATATCAAAACCTTTCATCTAAAACCACTGCTTATGTTGTCGGATAAAGCACTAACTTTTACTTTAATCGCCTTCTGTGCGTTGATGCTGTTTTGGGTATTTTCAAGTAAGGAACAAAAGGAACCAGATCTGGAATCGGGGGATGATCCAATTATCAAAGGAACGAATCTTTCTTGGGGTACTAAAATAGATCGCTCCCTGTTGATGGCTAACTTAGGAATCAACGCTATCCGGCTACCCGTATTGGTGCATCCTGCTGATGGATGGTGTAACCGTGTTGATGTGGTTCAAAAGGCTATGCGGGCAAGGGAGTTGGACTTGGATGTGATGATTGATTTTCATTACAGTGATTGGTTGGCGAATGCCGATAAACAAAATAAGCCTAAGGCGTGGGAATCGCTTTCTCTAGAGGAAATTCAAGAGGCTGTGAGTAAGCATACGCGTGATGTATTGAGTGATTTGCGCAATCATGATGTGGAACCTAAATGGATACAAATCGGTAATGAAACATCTGATGGTATGCTTTGGCCTACTGGGCGGGCATCGGAATCAATGACAAATTATGCTGCGCTGCATCAAGCGGGTTATACCGCAGCCAAAAGTATATGTCCCAAAGCTCTGGTGATGGTGCATATAGATCGGGGGCAGGAATGGCCTCACCTACAATGGTTACTGGATGGTCTACGAGCCAATGGTGCTCAATGGGATATGGTGGGAGTGTCTCTCCATCCTGAGGTGGAAACTTGGCAAGGTGTAGCAGATGCGTGTATCTATAACCTGGAGCAATTGGTAAGAAAATATGATACACCAGTCATGATTTCTGAAGTAGGCCTATCTGATGAAAGCACAGAGGTGTTTAAAAAGTTTACCGAGTACTTAGTGTATAAAGGAAAAGGCATGAATACGGCGGCCCAAAAGAAGGTTTTCCATGGGTTGTTTTATTGGGAATCTCAATTAAAAGAGGTATTAATATAGAGTTTACTAATCAATTACTAGAACAAACAATTAAATATACTGCTTATGAAATGGACAAAGAATTTATCGTACACGATAATTGCAGGTTTATCAGCAACTTTAATCAATACATCTTGTACATCAAGTGATATTAATACAGTCTACAATGGACCTGTAGTAGAAGCTAAAAGCAATCCTTTAAGTGATTTAACTCCTAGTTCCAACTTTTCATGGTCTACTATGGATGATGCGACTATCACTATCAAAGTAAACGACCAGTTTGATAGTGTTTATGATTATTACGTGGATGTGTACACGGAAAATCCAGCGACCAACAGTCAGGCGGTGCCTTTTCTTACTGGAGTGGCTAGAGGTAATTTTCCGCTGACTTCATCTGTAAATATACCAAGCTATTCAGATAAGGTGTATATAAAGGTTGTTGATCCGGAGGGACAAACCAAAGTCTATAGTTACAACGCTCCTGAAACAAACACAAATATGACTTATTCTTGTGTACAAGGGGGAACAGTTATCGCGTCAACAAAATCAACAACAACTCGTTCATCAATAAACACTCGATTAGATGACGAAAATATTGAAGGGGCATATTCTGCTGGATATACCATCAATTTTGAAGATCAATGGCCTTCTTTTGGCGATTATGATCTTAACGATGTAGTATTGCATGTGAAGAGTTTGGAAACAGTACAGGGACATAAAAACTATGTACAAAGTGCTACTTTCACTTTTGAGTTGATGGCTGTAGGGGCAACTCATATATTGGGGATAGGACTTCAGTTTGACAAAATTCTCAATTCGAGCGTAAAAATAATTACTCATTCACTTAGAGGTATGCCTGGACTAGAACCGACAGATGAGGGAGCTTTTGATATTCACAGCAATAATGATTTAAGAGAAGATGGAAATGGGAACGAATTGGTTATCATTCCTCTTGCTTATGATGCGCATAAATTATTTCTAGGTGAAGAGGAGCTAACTGACCGTACTACACTGAATACGGGCTCTACACGCGAAGTGGGACGAGAATTTACTGTTCGCTTAGACTTCAATAGCCATAAAGTAAAACCTGAATATTTCAACATCTCAAATTTAAACTTCTTTATCTATCGTGTAGATGATGAGGTAGCTAAACAAAAAGAACGCGTAGAAATTCATATGAGTGGATATGCACCTACGCGCAATGCATCTCCATATTATTTTGGAACAGGCAACGATGATTCTGACTTAAGTACTAATAGGTATTATACATCAGCAGACAATTTTCCTTGGGCAATTGTTGTCAATGATATTTCAACTGATGAGACAACCAAAACTTCTTGGGTATGGCCAAGTGAAAAACAAATTATTACTAAGTCATATACACGCTTTGCTGATTGGGTAAATGGTAAGGGAGCTAAAAATTGGATGTTTCCCCAAAAATGATGAATAAAGAATAGTAGCAAATTATTTGTCCCGTCCTAACATAGCGTTACACAATATGTTAGGACGGGACATGTGTTATCAGAAAAAGGTTGTGCCAAATTACTTTTGACACCGCCTCTTTCGAGCGGAAAATATTGAAAACCTTGGTGTAGGCTGGAGGGATAAATATAAGGGCCATGTTGGCCTTTTTATCAGTAAAAAAACGCAAGCGCTTGCGATTTGCTACATATCGGGATGTTTAGCTTTGTGCAACCGCTTGCGTTTTGAGGTGCAAGCGCTTGTACAAAAATACGGAAAAGTGAAGTGATTCGTCGAAGATTTGTGTTGTATGTTTGTTGTTTTGGATAAAATTTGCACGTTATTTTTTTTCTTGCAAATCTTCTCCAAAAGCGATGAAATTTATCTGGGGTTCTTTTGATTACTCATTTTTTTTGTTGAATTTTGCGGTGTCTTGGGGTGGAAAAGTAGTAGTGGGGGGTGAATTGTGTGTTTGTGGGACATTAATTATAAAAATCAAATGGAAAATAAAGGAATTTTGTTCTCTCTGAGAAATTTTCGTCACATCCAATCGGCAGACGTTAAGGTGGGTACAATCACAAGTTCGTTTATTAATATTTAAAGAGAGGCTGTGCCAAATTACTTTTGACACAGCCTCTTCTATAATGTGTAAGTGAAAACTTATTTAGCAAGAAGTGTTTTGACTTCTTTTTCGATTTCTACGATGTCGTGCAAACCTCTTGCAGCGATCTTACCATCTTTGTCAACAATGACCATAAATGGGATCGCATTAAAATTGTAGATAGGACGTGCAGCACAATCCCAATATTTCAAATCGGACATTTGTGGCCAAGTCATCTTAAGATTCTTCACTGTTTCGTGCCATGCTTTTTCAGACTTAGGACTATCCAATGATACTCCTACGATTTGGAAACCTTTGGCTTTGTATGTCTTATACAATTTAGCTAGACCTGGCATAGAACGGCGGCAAGGGCCACACCAGCTTGCCCAAAAGTCAACTATAGTTACTTGACCTGGTTTGATATAATCAGACAACTTCACTACATTACCCTTCATATCTTTCATTTCGAAGTCTACATAAGGTTGACCAACTGCAGTTTTACGAGCAACTTCTGCTTGTGCTCTGATCTTAGCAATGTCTTCTGTTTTTTGTTCATCTTCAGGCAACAAAGAAATAGCAGCAATAATCTCGTCTGGAGTCATTGCATGACGTGCCACAACTTGCTTCAAATACAATCCACCAAGTGCATCACTGCTATGTGCAGTAAAGTTGTCTTTTAGATAGGATTCTAAAGCCTCTGTTTCTTTATCATACACATCTGAAATACTATCACGCTTAGCTAGTGCATCTTCTGCCTCTGGATCAAGTGCCCGAAATGCTGTAATCAATTCTGTCATTTTAGCATTGACTTCGATAGCTTTCTCGCGATCTTTTTCAAGTTGTTCGTTCAATGCTCCACCTGTGCGAGTCACCTTTTCAGGATGTGCACTGATTGTCAATGTTGAGATCAAGTTTGGTTCAAGCACAACTTCCAAAGGTGGAATATTAATATCAGTCGCTGAACTGACAAAAACTAATTTAGGTGCATCAATGACTTTTTTGAACGTAAAGTGGTTGTTGACAACTTTAACAGTGTCAGCGACTCCGTCAATGCCTTTAACGACAACTGACTGTACATTCAGAGAATCTGCTGCAAGCAAATCTCCATTAAGAGTCGCTTGATTTTTAGGTGTACAGCTTGCAAAGCCTAATGCAATGGCTCCTGCTAGCCATAATCCATTTGTTTTCATACTTTTGAGTTTAAATAATTGGTTTTATGTTATTTGGTCTCTTCTTTCTTTTCTTGTGGCACCAAGTAGCGATCACCAGTTGCCTTCACATATTCTTTAAGGAATGACTCTGCATATCCAGGACGAACTGGTGCTGCTGGGCGACCTTGTTTGTTGTACTTGAAATGACCAGTACTATCTGTAGGTTGCACAACCATATCATTGTACTTGACAATCAAGTAATTACCTAGTTTACGCCATGTGTCATGAGTAGCACTAGCCATCTGTCCTGTATAATTGGTCAAGAAATCAACAGCTTGTTTATGATCCTTTTGGTAATAAGCCAATGCTTGTGTTTCGATGGCACTTTGTGTGGCCGCGAATTGATCTTCTAAATTCTTCTGTACTTTCTTCAAGTCACCAATCATCAAGCTGTATCGTGGATACACCATGTTAGATACCCAGTTGTACACCCAGAAGCTGCTCTCCATAGAGAAAGTAGCAAGATCCAAACCATTTTCTTGGTAACACTTAGGGATGCGATTAGTGCAACAATATACTGGAGTAAATACCGTCATGTTGGCATCATCCAATCCGAACCATAGTACCCCGCCAATAGGATCGGGAAGATCTTCACGCATCTGAGCAACAAACACGAAACCAGTTTGTTGTGTAGAGATAGGACGTTCATTGAAATATTCCTTACCATCTACTTTGAAATGTAGAGGCGATGGACGATATGGCATTTTCCATGGACCAGCCCCTAAATCTTCATTGATGGCTAGAGGTGTTCCTTCATAATGGTCGCGCATCATATTTTGTACATCGCGCACAGATAGTTTACGATCTGGCTTGATAAACAAAGGCATAGGTGTTTTGTCTTTACCATAGATATATGGTAAGAACTCTTCTCCTCGTTTTGTGAAACGGTTGTAAAAACTCCACACGCGTGCTTCACAGTAACGAAGTGCTCCAAAATCTAATGGTGCATAGGCATCAGCAAAGCTAAAGTCTTTGTTTAACCCATTGAAATATCCTTTTTCACGAGCAAAAGAAATGACATCTGATGCATACAAACAATTGTCTTTATCGTCTAGCGGAAATTGTCGAATGCGACTTTGGTTGGCATGAGCACTGATACAATCATCTGGCACTCGACGAGCCACCCATACTGCCCCACGTACGCCCGGTCCCTTACCAATCATTTCCATGATCCAAGCCTCGGTAGGATCGGCAATAGTAAAGCTTTCCCCACTGCTATAATATCCATATTCTTCGACTAGGCTAGTCATAACATGAATGGCTTCACGCGCTGATTTGCTTCGTTGCAACGCAACATAAATCAAGCTACCATAATCCATTACAGCTGTGCTGTCAACCAATTCGGGACGACCACCAAAAGTCGTTTCTCCGATAGTCACCTGATACTGGTTCATATTGCCAACAACATTGTATGTTTCTCGGGCTTGTTTGATACTACCGAGATACTTGCCGGTATCCCATTCATATATTGGTAATTTAGCATCCTTTGGATAGGTAGCAGCAGGATAATGATATAACCATCCATACATATAGTATGAATCTGCTGCGTAACTCACGATGGTACTGCCATCTACTGATGCTTTTGGACCTACAATTAAATTGGTACATGCTGTAGACTCTATACCAAGAGCAACTACAAAGCAAAGTAAGGTCGAAAAAATTCTCTTCATTATAAATCTTTTGGGTTGTAAAATAAAGCTTTTGACATCCATTTGATAGCTATTTACCATCTGGAGTGTATGTATCGCCATAGTTAGACACAAAATTAAGGCTAATTTGTAGAGTTTCCAAATCTAGCCATAAAAGTATCTAGACTTTAACTGTTAAACTATACGCAGGAAGCGCGGGTTGTGTATTTATAAATATTAATAAAAAAGACAATTGTTTAATTCGTTTTGCTTTTTTGATAATAGCTGCCTTGTTTTGATGGCTATTTGTTTGATTATACGTATATTTGGTCTATTGAGCTTATATGAATACACGGGTAATCTCGGTAACTACACTAATTTTTTTAGTTAATGACAAGGACATAGCATATAGACAATTATTATGATTCAAATGCACATCGCTATAATATGTATGTTACTTTTGCTCGCAATGATCGTTGCTTTTCAAGTCTATCGCTTGAGAAAGCTGAGTCGTTTATTGCAAAACAAGAGTATATACACCTATGTCATTCATCGTCTTCCCTTCCCTATGTTTTTACGTGAAATCCAAACAGGAATGGATGGTCGAAGCTATCTAGGGAGATACCTATTTTACAATAAAATAGGTGGACAAATCCTAGGTGTCAATCCCTACCAAATGATCAACAACTTGGGAGAGCAAACCGCCAAACGGTGGACAGATAGTTTTGATCGACTCATTAACGGGGAAGAGGTGAAAGATGAAAATCACACAATCTACACTAAAGATGGTGTGAGCTTTGAAGCCCAACCTCTTATTCGAGTATTAGAAATCAAAGGAAAAAGATACCTTATGGGTACTTTCTTAAATATTTTTGAACTCCAGCATCACATCCGTGAAGCTAAAAAGGCGGATAAAGAAAAAGCGACCTTCCTAGAACAGATTAGCTATGAATTACGTACGCCACTGAATAGTATCCTTGGTTTTTCTTTACTTCTTGCTGATGAACATGAGTCTCTTTCTAAAGACACCCAAAAAGAATATGCGGAAATCATTCTCCGTAAAAGTACGCATTTAAATGTGCTAATCAATGACATCCTTATGCTTGCCAATGTGGACAATAAACGCATGGAACCACAAATTGAGGATGGTGATATCATTCCTCAACTTCATCAATTGGAGTATAAATTTCAAAAAGCGATCAAACCAACAAAAGAGATTCATTTCACTTTTGAATTTCCCTACTGTTTTGCCATGATGCGTTATGATAAAAATGTGTATCCATATATCATTGAACAATTTATCAGCAATGCGATTAAATTTACACGTGCTGGTACCATTCGCTCGGGTATTTATTTTGAAGGAGACAATGAGGTCATGTATTGTATCAATGAGGTAGACCGCACATATAGTGATTCGGAATTGATTCATATGTTTAAACGCTTTCATAAAATAGACCCATTTAGCCCTGGACCAGGCCTCGGATTAAGTATTTGTAAAGCAATAACTATGCAGAAGAAGGGGTATATTGGAGTGAAACAATGTAGGCATAAGCTTTTATTTTGGGCTCAACTTCCAGCCATGTATGACGTAGAGGTAGAAGATGAGGAATTGCTCCATGATATCACAGAATTGATAAGCAGTAGATGGGATGGTATATGGTTTGCCGAAGATGGCATAGCTCAAATGGGACAACCTAGAGAGGACAACGTTGAAAAACAAAACATTGTATAAACATTGATTATGAGTATAGATTTAGTAGCATATATTATATATATCATTATAGCGGCCGTATTACTATGGTACGCTATACATCTTTATCATATTCGAAAAAAACTTCAACCGAAATGTGACAAAGCCATTATTGCCGAACAAACGATTGCTCAATTGCCATATAAGACCTCTTTTATGCCCAAAAAGAAGGGGGAAGAAGGCAGTAAGATCAGGGGAAAATTCATGATCCTGAAAAGTATGTTTAAATATCATGACACCAAATATGAGATTACTTCTTTTGCCAATCAATCTGCTCTTGTAGAAGCACGCCAAAAGATAGAAAACAACAATGCTATGAAATCAAATTTCGTGGCCAATATGAGCAATGAAATTCGTACTCCTCTAAATGCCATTGTGGGATACTCTCAACTTATTATCGATGAAGAAGATCCTGATATGGTAAAAGAATATGCTACGGTATTGGATAAAAGAGCTCATGAACTATTGAATACTATAAACGATGTGCTCACACTCACAACTCTTCAAAGTTCATCGGATGCCAATCGCAATAAAGTAGATACATGCAGATTTCTCACTGAAATGAGAGTGTATGCATTGTCTTTAATCCAGAAAACCAATAAAACGATAGATGTTGTAATAGATCATCCATACAAAGAGGCAGCTTACTATGAAGATAGAGATCGCATGGTACAGGTGGCTAAAAATTTCATTTCTAATGCGGTAAAATTTAGCGAAAAAGGAGTGATACGTATTGGCATGATTCATGTGGAAAAAAATCAAGCTGTGTTTTATGTTGCTGATGAAGGTATCGGTATTGATGAAGATGATATTAATACCCTCTTTCACGATACAGAGCCATCTCGTATTGAGAAGTCAACACGAGGCTTGGGGCTATCTATATGTCGCGAAATCATCACCCATGCCCATGGGCAATATGGAGCGGTTAATCGCCCAACTGGTGGATCCATTTTCTGGGCCTACACCCCACTACGCTTCACGTATTCATCTCCAGACGCGAGTGCCGATTGGGATGCTATCAACACCATTCTTGATTTGCTACCCATAAAATTGAGTGATTAACTTTTTCTGTATTCACGGAAAAAACCACTATCTTTGTACTCCTTATATAGGCTTTAAATAATAAGACTCAAATATGTTACATCAAGATACAATTGCGGCCATAGCTACTGCACAGGGAGGTGCCATCGGTATAGTACGCATGTCGGGACCAGATGCTTTTAAGATTGCCGACACTATTTTTACATCCAATCGTAAAGGTGACCACACCTTCTCTTTGGCCTCACAAGATGCATATACCGTGCATTTTGGACAAATTATTCATCCACAAACAAAAGAAATCATTGATGAAGTCTTGGTGTCTGTCTATAAGAATCCTCATAGTTACACTGGCGAAGACTGTATCGAAATAGCTTGTCATGGCTCTAGTTACATTTTGCAACAGGTGCTTCAATTGCTGATTGTTCAAGGATGCCGTCTGGCTCAGCCTGGTGAATACACACAACGAGCATTTATGAATGGCAAAATGGACCTCAGTCAAGCCGAAGCGGTAGCCGATCTAATAGCTTCGACCAATAAAGCCACTCATCAATTGGCTATGAATCAAATGCGCGGTGGTTTTTCTTCTGAATTGCGTCGCCTTCGTGATCAATTGTTGCACTTTACGTCGTTGGTGGAATTGGAACTGGACTTTTCTGATCACGAGGAACTTGAGTTTGCAGACCGTACGGAATTAAAAGGATTGGCCTCTGAATTGCATACTGTAATTCAGAAATTGGCGAACTCTTTCCAAGTGGGTAACGCGATCAAACAAGGAATTCCTGTAGCTTTAATTGGACAAACAAATGCGGGCAAATCGACTCTACTCAATGCCCTACTCCAAGATGATAAAGCTATTGTTAGTGATATTCATGGCACCACACGCGATGTGGTAGAAGATACAATCAATATCAATGGAGTAACCTATCGTTTTATTGATACAGCTGGTCTTCGTGAAACAGAAGATACTATAGAACGAATCGGCATACAACGCAGTTACCAAAAAATTGACCAAGCACAAATTGTGCTTTGGATTATTGACTTACAACAAGGTATCAAAAAGGTGCTCCACCTGCTCCCTAAACTAGCTGCACATATGCAAGAGAAATCGACGATTATGCTCTTTAATAAGGTAGATAGTCTAGATGAAAGTCATATGCGCTTAAAAAATGAATTGATGGCAGAAGTAGAGAAAACGATCGATTCTTCTACCATTCATTCGCTTACAATCAGTGCGAAGACCCAACAAGGTATCCCAGAACTACTAGATATGCTTCAGGAAGAAGCCAATATTCCAAACCTAAATGAACATCAACTGATTGTCACCAATGCCCGTCACTTTGAAGCTTTGACACACGCATTAGAAGCAATAGATCGTGTACGTGACGGACTAGAGATGGAGATTCCTGGTGATTTACTTTCACAGGACATTCGTGAAGCAATCTATTATCTCAATGATATCATAGGTGAAGTCACCACAGATCAAGTGCTGGGTAATATCTTTAAGAATTTCTGTATCGGAAAATAAGAATACTAGCTTCCAAAGTCTATAGTCAAAAAAAGAAGGATAATGGAAAAAGTAAAAATAACAGTAATCCGTAAGGTTCATTACGAAGACTTGTCGGCCATGTATGAAAATCCTATTGAACATGCTTGTTCCATGCAGGAAGGCCAGACATTTATATCTGTCGATAATCAGCGACCAGAAGGCTTGTGTGAAAGTGCATGGCAATCCATGCAACCATTCGTGATGACCTTGGCACATGGTGGTGGTAATTTTTACAATGGCTGGATGAAGAACCCTCAATCAGCCATGATTTCCTGCAACGACGGTTTTCGGCCCGTAAGTTTTCTTATTGAGGTAATTAAATAAACAAATTCATCAAATCCTTGAATACTTATTTCGATATTCATTAGGAGTTAATCCTGTGTGTCGCTTAAAGTAGTCGCAGAAGAAAGAGAAGTTCTCGAATTTAAAACTCCATGCTATATCATTGATTGCATCGTCTGTATTTAATATGACCAATTTAATTTGCATGATGACATACTCATCAATATTCTTCTTGGCTGATGAACCCGTACACTCAGTAACTATTTTGGTAAGATATCTTGGCGTTACATTCATTGCATCTGCGTAATACGCCACGTTTCTTGACTCTTTAAAATTATCATGAAGCAATTGAATGAACTTAGCAAATAGCTCCTTCGACCGCGAGGAATAATGTCCGACATCAACCCCTGTGCTTACTAAATAGGCATGATATGCGGTAAAAAAAGCACTCAACTGATAAACGGAGATTCTGATAGCATCGTCTACTGTACCAAAACCAATAGAAGCATTTATTATATTGAACAGACTATCTGCGAGAATAGAGATTTCTTTGGATGAGGAATGATAATACTCTTTAAATGTTTCAATCGAAAAGGATTTCAGACCCAGCAGTGCATAGTTTAGAATCAATTCGGTATAGACCATATATTCTATTTCAAAATCGGGACTGACATTTTCTACCATCACCGCATCACCAGGAAATAGAATCACCACAACATCTTTTTTCTGCTGCACTTCACGAAAGTTTACTTTTAGTGTAGCAGATCCCTTACGTACCAGTATAATATGACCACAATCGACTACAATCTTATCTTTGATGTACTCTTGAAATACACCATCTAGAATAGATACTGGCTTTTCTGGCGTGACTAATTGAATCTTCATACATTCTTATTTTCAGTACAAATATAGAGAAATGGATGGTATATCCACAAGTATATTCCTGTTTTCTACATTTTAAAGTGGATTTTCGTAACCACTACATTCGTTTTATGCCCTATCTTTGCACCATAATAAATAAGTTACTATGGATAAAATTATAATCAAGGCAGGCAATGTGATGATTCCAGCACAATTAAATAATACTGTTGCAGCACATGACTTTAAAAAGAGACTCCCGTTTACAGTCTTTGGGCACCGTTCGCCAGTAGATTATTGTTGCATAGCGGAGTCAGGTCTTTACGATGTTGATGAAATGCAAACTGGATGGAAGAACGGCGATATATCGCTAGGTGGAGGATGGTTTGCCATTCTTTTTGATGGCGAGGAAAAGTCAGATGTCTATAAACACATGATGATAATTGCGCATATTGATGAAAATGACCTTTATTTAGTGAGAAATCTACCAGAAAATGTTACTTTTACCGTAGAGCTAAAATAAGAAACACAATTTGAAAAATGAACGAAAATGAACAAAACAATACTTTTTATATTGTTTCTTTTCTTGACGACGATGTCACTAGCTGCTTGTAGCAAAGGAGACATCCTGCCAACAGAGCAGAATGAAGAAAATACTATAACTACTGATTCACAACAAAATTCAACAAATGACGATAATATGGAAAATAAAAAGATTAAACTAGCGATAGGGAATCATATCTTGACAGCGACTTTGGCTGGTAATAGTTCAGTCGACTCTTTGGTACAAGTTTTGAAGACAAAAAATATTGTTGTAGACATGGATGACTATGGTAATATGGAGAAGGTGGGATCTCTCGGACAGTCTTTTCCTCGAAACGACACGTCAATTACAACAGAAGCTGGAGATATTATCTTGTATCAAGGTAATATGCTGGTAATATATTATGCACCTAACAGTTGGAGTTTCACTCGACTAGGTAAAATAGATAATATAACAGGAACAGCACTAAAAAGCATTCTTGGTAAGGGTGGCGTTACAGTTACACTATCATTGGTTGAAGAATAAACAAAATATTAAATAAAATGGAATTAAGCAATAAACAAAAAAGCTTTGTCGCAATTGCGGCATTAGCAGCAAAAGGTGATTTGAACAACCTTGAAGAGGCAATCAATAAGGCATTGGATAACAAAGTAACAGTCAATGAACTGAAAGAAGTGCTATCACATTTATATGCTTATGCAGGTTTTCCTCGTTCTCTAAACGCTCTTGGCGTATTGCAAAAAGTCGTATCGGATAGAGATACAAAGGGAAAGGAAACAGTCACAGGTAAGGACTTTGTGATGCCTAACGACTTCGATGCACTGAAAACGGGTACAGATATACAAACCAAATTATGTGGGGGTAATCCATTTAATTATACATTTGCCCCTCAAGCAGATTATTATTTAAAAGCCCATCTATTTGGAGACATCTTCGCAAGTGATGTATTGTCCGAATCAGACAGAGAGATCGTTACAGTAAGTGCTTTGTCTGCTATTGATGGAGTAGAATCTCAATTAATATCACATGTAGGCGGTGCTTTAAATATGGGTGTACAAGTAGAAGAATTGGAACTGATTCCAGAAGTATTAGATAAGGAAGTGGGTTCGATGGAAGCTTTTCGTGCACGCAAAGCCATTGCTGGGATATTGCAACAGCCTTTCAATGAAGGTGCACCAGTTGATTTCAGCGTGTGGCCTAAAGGTGAACTTAACACTGCATATGCCAAATATTTTATCGGCGACAGTTATCTAGCACTTATGGATACACAAAACGGTGGTCCTATAAACGTCACTTTCGAACCTCGTTGTCGCAACAATTGGCACACACATCATCAGTGTGTTCAAGTACTTATCTGCGTAAGTGGTCGCGGCTGGTATCAAGAAGAAGGTAAAGAAGCTGTAGAAATGACTGAAGGAAGCGTCATCGCTATTCCTGAAGGTGTAAAACACTGGCACGGAGCAGCAAAAGACAGTTGGTTCCAACACTTGACATACAATACTAGAGTCGGTGAAGACGCCAGCAATGAATGGCTTGAGCCAGTCACTGATGAAGAATATGACAAACTTAAATAAGGATTTAATAATTAACACATTATAGATATGCTAGGAAATTTTAGTTTTCACAATCCAACAAGATTGTACTTCGGAAAAGAATCTCTGAAGTTTTTACGAGACGAACTTGACAAGTACGGTGCAACTGTCATGCTAAACTACGGTGGCGGTAGTATCAAGCGTAATGGTATTTACGACCAAGTAATTGCGGTGTTAAAAGAAGCTGGAAAGAAAGTAGTGGAAAACCCAGGAGTTATGTCCAACCCTACTCTTGAAAAACTTCTAGAAGGTATTAAAATCGCCAAAGAAAATGATGTCGATCTTATTCTTTCTGTAGGAGGTGGCTCTGTATGCGACTATTCCAAAGGAGTAGCAGCCGCAGCGTTTTACGAAGGTGATCCTTGGGAAACATTTTATCTTCACCAACAAGATCCTGCTGCCGACCAAAAGGTACTCCCTATAGGTTGTGTCTTGACAATGGCAGGTACTGGTTCGGAAATGAATGGTGGTTCTGTTATTACAGATGTCAAGAATTCATTTAAAATTGGTCATGTCTTTGACGAACGTATGATGCCTAAGTTCTCTATACTTAATCCAGAATACACATTCTCGGTTCCAGAAAATCAAATGAAAGCTGGTATTTTTGATATCATGTCGCATATTATGGAACAATATTTCTCTGGCGATGATGACAATACATCCGACTATATCGCTGAAGGATTGATGTGTGGACTGATTAAGGCCTCTCGTGTAGCTGTAAAGAATCCTCAAGACTATGAAGCTCGTTCAAATATCATGTGGACAGCAACATGGGCGTTGAATACACTTATCGGTGCAGGCAAGCAACAAGATTGGGAAGTACACATGATAGGACACTCAGTAGGTGCTTATACCCATGCTCCACATGGATATGCGCTAGCTGCTGTATCATTGCCTTATTATACACTCATTCTTAACGACGGACTTCCTAAGTTCAAACGATTTGCCGAAAATGTATGGAAAATCAACCCAGAGGGCAAAACAGATGTACAAGTCGCTCAAGAAGGTCTTGAAGCATTGAAAGCATGGATGGTAGAGATTGGTCTTCCGCTAACTATCAGCGAATTAGGAGGTACAAAAGAAATGCTAGAAGGCATTGCCAAAGGTAGTATTATCCTTGACGCTGGCTATCATAAGCTTACTCCAGAGGAACTTATGCAAGTGCTAAATGAAAGTATGTAATCCCGACTTTACTATCACTCTTGTTTCAGGCGCTCTCAACACGAGAGCGCCTGAAATACGTTCAGCACTTCAACAACAAATAGTATAAACAATACAAACTTAACATGAAAGAAGTCAACCCTAAAGAGACGTCGCGTTCTATGGCTTTTGACTTATGGATGAGTGCACCTATGCCCATGGTTACATTTTTCAAAAAATTGGATGTGACTCATCTATATAGATATGCCAATAAAAACAAGTTGAAATTTAATATGATGATGTGCTATGCCATTGGTTTAGCTGCTAGCAGGGTGCCAGAATTTCAACTCCTTCCTGTAAATAATAAATTGATACAATATGATCAATTAGCTATTAACACCATTGTAATGAACATAAATGGTAGTATTAATTCATGTGACATACCTTTTGACAAGAATATTAAACAATTCAATGATGAATATCTCCGTCTAACAAAACATGTTGCAGAAACATGCACTAACTATGATGCGGAGAACTGTATGGTAATTGGGACCTCAGCTTTAGTTCAATATGATTTAGATGGCGTAGTGGGAATGTACAGTGGAATATATAACAATCCATATCTAATTTGGAGTAAATACAAAAGCTTCTTTTTTAGGAAGAAATTAAATATTTCTTTTCAATTTCATCACGTTCAAATGGATGGAGCTCATGCCAGTCATTTTCTCAGTGAATTACAAGGTATAATAAACAATGTATCCTTTTAAGTATCTAACAAATTAAGTTTCAGAATTGCTTCAAAGATATTTTTCACCCGCTAGTTTATTGATACCTTAAGTAAGTTGCAAATAAAAAAATATATTCTCTACTTTGTGTAGGTAAACTATACAGAGTAGAGAACCTGTATAATCAATATCAATTGTACATTACCAAATAAATTGGAAGCTAATTATCAATTAAATTCTTCTTTGCATCAGGGGCATTTTTTAACACTGCACCTACAATAAAACAAGAATCCAATTTGTTACATTCAGCACAAGTCTCGAAGCCTTTCTTAACGACACATGTGCGAATTTCACAATAATGATCACAATAGGATAGTTTTACCCCAGCTGTACGACATCCCATACAATTGATAGTTTCAGCTGTAATTTCAGAGGTCTGATTCATCTCACTCCATTTTCGAGCAATTTCTTCACGCAATTCATTATCATTGTTGACTGTAGCAATACGAGCATCACAATGTTCACAGTCTAAACCACAACAAGCTATCAAATTTTTCATAGTCTTCTTTTTTTAATGTACAAAAGTTACGATTTTATTTACAAAATATAGATGTATCAAAAATACTACATATAACTCAATAAGCCCATAAAAAGCGATTTTCTTTCTAAAAAACACATCATTTCTCGCAAATGATCTATTGTTTCCCCATTTATTTGTCTTGATACAGAAAAAACATTTACTTTGTACATCCATTACATAACCTAAAAATAAGACAATGATTAAACAGGTATTTGCTGCCATTTTGGTAGCCTCATCTCTACTCTTCACTAGTTGTGCTAGTGATAGACAAGTCGTCAAGAAAGTATCCATCATGGGAGATTCTTATTCCACTTTTAAAAATTATATCCCAGAAGATTATGCATGGTGGTATGCCCAAGGGGTCAATGAAGGAGGAGAACATAATGACGTCAAAGAAGTCGATCAAACTTGGTGGAAATTATTGACCGATACAGACAAGTATTCACTAGAAGTTAATGACTCCTATTCTGGGTCGACTATATGCACCACTGGCTATGATGCCAAAGACAGTACCCACAGCGCATTTGTAACACGATACAAACGTCTGGGGCACCCTGATATTATTTTAATTTTTGGAGCGACCAATGATAGTTGGGCCAATTCCCCTATCGGAGAATATAAGTACCAAGACATTAGCCAAGAAGACAAAAAGGCCTTTCGTCCTGCATTAGCCTTTTTACTGACTCATATTAAGGACTATTACAAAAAAGCAGAAGTCTACTATATTCTAAATTCAGAATTGAAAGATGAGATCAATGAAAGTGTATACACAATTTGTGCACACTATAACGTGCCTATAATTAGCTTACACGATATTGACAAGCAATATGGACACCCAAGTATCGTGGGCATGCAAGCTATATATAAGCAAGTAGACCAAGCTTTATCTACTCTTCATAAATAAAGCATAGATTTTATCTTCATCCAATAAAGGATATTTCTTTATAATACTTGATACTCGTTCCTTGTCGACTATGCGAGGGGCGAGTATTTCAAGTACATCCATTCGTTCATCTGAGAAAGAAAATTGAGACATCAACTTGATAGCTTGTTCACAAGTGAATAGTTTATGGTCAACGCCCAATGCCAAGAGTTTCATCTTGTCATCATTAAACGCCTCACTTTTCATACTTGCATACAACTGATGAAATTCTTCATCGCTACATCTTCTTGAGAAAAAATGGTGATGATCGTATTCATCAGACGCATTACTATCAACAGTCACCACATTATTAGTAGACTCTTTAGCTGGTACTACATATGAGTCCATTCCTACTACATGTTGGTCTTCAAACTGGATAACAAGCATTTTATCGTCATTCCATAAACTAGTAATTTTATACTCCCACTCTTCGCCTTCTTGGTTGAATCGTCTATACTGTGGTTTATTAAATAAGTGTAGCACCTCATCCATAGTCATACCTTTATGTATAGCCATGATATTATGTGAAGCACTTTCTTGTGTCACACAGCTAACGCAGGTCGCTGCAATAGCCAGTGCCATGATGATGATTTTTTTTGGTGTTTTCATATCACAAATCTAGTATAAAAAAGCGAGACAAGAAAAAATATAATCAAAAATAAAGAACAAGAATTCACAAATACTGCACAGAAAACTTAAAGATAAAAAGTCATATAACAGATGAACAAAGAAACCTTTTCACTGATCATTCGTTATCCTTCCAAACGGCAAAATATCTCCAGATTAATATAAACTAGTCAACAGGATTGATCTTTCTATATTCAATGGGTGACACTCCTTTCATTCTCTTGAACACACGATTGAAATAAGATACATTATTGAATCCTACTAAATAGCAAATCTCTGAAACACTCTTTTCGTGTCGTTCCAGCATTTGACAAGCCTGTTTTACACGATATTCATTAAGGAAATTGACAAACGTCTTTCCAGTCGCTTTCTTAAAAAATACACAAAATGCAGCACGATTCATCCCCACATGCTTAGCAATGGTATCGAGCATAATCTCCCTGTCGGCATTACAAGCGATATATATCTTGATTTGTTCAAGGCGTCTCTGTTTCGTATCCATTTTTTTGTAACGCCCAATAACTTGTTCATCCTCTTTGGCACCAATGAGTAGAAATAATCGAATCAAATGAGCTACACGTTCTGCAGCATTAAGGTCACACATTTCCTTTAGCAAATCAATAATATTTTTGGCACGTTCTTGACCAAACATCACCGCATCTTTGCGCTGCATGATTTGTGAAAGTGCAAATTCTAGTTCTGGAAAAGCCTCCAGACAGCGTTGCAATAATGCATTTTCAAACGTAATAGTAATATTAGCGATTCGTCCTTGACTATCTGTATTTTGATTGTCAAAGTACCAACAATGTGGAATGTCTGGAGGTATCAATACCACTTCACCACTACTAAAGGGTTCTGTCGTGTTACCAATCAACCTCATACCTGAACCGATGATAATATAAGACAGTTCCCAGGTAGGCTGCTGATGCAATCCTATCTGTTCGTTTGAGGTAAGATGTACGTTGTCAAATGTATGTGATGGAGATACCATTAAAAAGTAGTTATTGGTTATGCAATGAGAAGCAAAATTAATATTTTTCGAGTAACTCGCAATATACTATCATAATAATTTGATTATTAGTCATTGATACAAATATAATACAAGCTAAAGCAAAAATTGTTCAATCTATTCCTAAGTATGTTTTCTACTTTTGCTCGCGAAACAAATCATATCATTCCTAATAATGTACAAAATGGCAACAAACTATTTGACATCCAAACCCCACTACGAGATACTTGATGGACTTCGAGGAGTGGCTGCTCTGATCGTGGTAGCTTTTCATCTATTCGAGACCTATTCCGCAGGTCCGAGATTCCAAATTTTAAACCACGGTTACCTAGCTGTTGATTTTTTCTTCGTCCTATCTGGATTCGTCATCAGCTATGCTTATGATGATCGTTGGAAGCATATGAGAACATGGGACTTTTTCACTCGTCGTCTTATTCGTCTACATCCCATGCTGATAGCTGGTACACTTATCGGTGCTGCTTTATTCTATTTCGGCGATGCCCCCATATTTCATTTAGTAATGACTACCCCTTGGTGGAAGATGTTGCTCATTATGTTACTCGGTTGCCTAATGCTCCCTACACCACCATCAATGGATATCCGTGGATGGTCTGAAATAAACTCTCTAAATGGCGCAAGCTGGTCATTGATGTGGGAATACATGGCTAACATTCTTTATGCACTGATTATTCGTCGATTTTCCCGACTGTTATTAGGTATTTTCGTTGCATTCTCTGCATTGCTAACTATCGATATTGCTTTCAATATTGACACATTTGGAGTCCTTGAGGTACGTCGATGGGCACAATACACCGTCATAGGTGGTTTTAGTCTCTCTCTAGATCAGTTGTACATAGGTTTATCCCGCTTATTATATCCCTTCTTTGCTGGCGTACTGCTTTCACGTATGAACTGGCTAATAAAAATAAGATCTGGTTTTGTGTGGTGCTCGATATTGGTGACTATCATACTAGTAACTCCCTGCATAGGTTCAGCCAATACACCCTGGATAGATGGTGCTTACAATGCAGTGGCTATCCTCATACTGTTTCCTTTAGTAGTGGCTATGGGAGCAGGAAGCCATATTAAAGGAACTAAATCTAAAACTATTTGTAAGTTTCTTGGTGAAATTTCTTACCCATTATACATTACCCACTATCCTTTTATTTATATTCATATGAATTGGGTAGCACATCACCCAAAGGCTCCCTTAGGTACACATATATGTGTGGCAATATCAATATATATGCTTACCATTGCTGTATCCTATGCCTGCCTACGTCTCTATGACACACCAGTACGTGAATGGTTGAAAAAACACTGGCTTATAAAAAAATGATGACTCACATTATATGGACACCCACAGGGGATGATTGCTATGAAAGTTGCGACAATAGTCCAAAGGAAAGTTTAATTGAAGTTTCAGTATAAAATTGGTAAGGTTATGATTAAAAATATCATTTTTGACCTAGGTGGAGTGATAACAAACATTGATCAATATGCAGCCCTTAATGCGTTCAGTAATTTAGGGATCTCAGATATAGACCTGTACTTAGATCCTTATCAACAACAAGGTATCTTTATGGATTTAGAAACAGGAAAATTGAATGCACAACAGTTTCGTCAAGCATGTTGTACTTTATCTGGAAGAGAAGTCAGTATGGAAGAAATTTTTAATGCTTGGTTAACTTTTACATCAGAGTTACAAGTTGAAAAGCTTCGATGTCTCAACAAGTTAAGTAAAAACTATATGCTATACTTGTTGAGTAACACCAACCCATATATTATGCTATGGGCAGATTCTTTCGACTTTTCAGAAGACAATTGCCCTATTTCATTTTATTTCGATAAGATGTATTGCTCGTATAAAATCGGATATACCAATCCCGATCAAAGATTCTTTGATTACATGATAACCGACAGTGGTATTTTGCCCCAAGAAACTCTTTTTGTAGATGATGGAAGTGCCAATATTTCCTTGGCAAAACGATTGGGTTTTGAAGTATATCAACCCAGAAATGGGAGAAATTGGTGCGAGCATATATACTGGTTACTTGATTTTTTGGATAAAAAATATGGAGAATACTACAATATAGAGCAACAATAGGTACAACCTGGAATATTCTATTTTTATATTTCTAATCTATTCTACAAGAAAAACAGTCTCTCATTCTTGATCTTTTCATATCACAAATACAACGATAATCGCCGATAATATAGCTATTTATACATAAAACAGTTAGGATGTATGCTTTTTTTTGTAACTTTGGGCACTCGAAAACAAACATCAACCACAATACGACCCTTTTCGAATAAGGAGGTTGACAAAATTTAATAGACATGCATACAGTCGATTATTTAGTTGTGGGAAGCGGACTAGCTGGTCTGTTTATAGCCCACAGAGCATCTGCATATGGTCAGGTTATGCTCATCACAAAAAAAGGTCTACGGGATAGCAATTCATACAACGCGCAAGGAGGTATCGCCGCAGTAGTAGCAGAGGGAGACGCACCCGAAAATCACTTTAAAGACACTATTATCGCTGGTCGCGAATTATGTGATACGACCCCTGTTAATGTCTTAGTTCATGAAGGTCCAGACCGCATCGAACAAATCATATCCGAAGGGATGCAATTTGATGAAGAGAACGGCCACTTGGCTTTAGGGCTAGAAGGTGGACACCATAAGAATCGCATTCTCCATGCTGGAGGCGATTCTACGGGAAAAGAAATTACCGAGTTTGTAATTTCTAAAGTGCTACACGATAAGAATATTAGTATTGAAGAGCGATACTCTGTGTTGGAACTGCTCGAAAAAGACGGTACTTGTTACGGTGTACGTGCATGGGATAAGACCGAAAACAAAGAAGTACTGATCTATGCTAAAAATACGTTCTTAGCATCAGGAGGGGCCGCCGCCATTTTCTCACGTACAACCAATCCTAATACTACCGTGGGTGACGGCATTGCAATGGCTTATAAAGCAGGATGTCGTATTGTGGATATGGAATTTATCCAATTTCATCCATCAGGCTTATATATCCCAGATACGAATCGTGCCTTTTTGATTAGTGAGGCCGTCCGTGGTGAAGGTGCTCATCTCTTGAATAAAGATGGCGAACGCTATATGGTACCTTTACATGAATTGGCAGAGTTGGCGCCTAGAGATATTGTGGCTCGTGCCAACTACGCACAAATGAAAAAAGATGGTCTACCATATATCACTCTCTCACTCAAACATTTGGATGGAGAACGCATCAAAAAACGATTCCCTACAATCAATAAAGCGTGCCAACAATTTGGCTATGACTTAACAGATCAAATTCCTATTGCTCCTGCTGCTCACTATACTGTGGGGGGGGTATCTTCCGATTTATATGGGCGCACAGATCTTAAACACCTATATGTATGTGGTGAGGTAGCTTCTACCGGTATTATGGGAGCCAATCGTCTCGCTTCAAACTCGCTACTTGAATGTTTGGTCTTCGGAGACAGAGCTGTACAAGATGCTACACAAGGCGAATCGATCAACGCATGGCCAGAATTTGAAAATATATACTACAGAGACGGTGTAGCGATGCATGCTTATCATGCTTTGCAGCCACGTGTCCAAAAAATCATGGATGAATCAGCGGGGATTATCCGTAATGAAGCCGACATACTAGAAGGGCTCAAGAAAATAGCAGCCGAAAGGGAAGCATTGCACACATCCATCGATGAATATTTCCATGTTAAAATGGATCACTTGCTTACTGTGGCCGAACTGATCCTTAAGAGTGCATTGTACCGCAAGGAAAGTCGTGGAGGTCATTACCGTGAAGATTACCCACATGCAGATGAACATTTCAAGTTCCATATCATCCAGCAATTGGGCAAAGATATCACAACCAAGAAAGTCAATTAATTACTTATCAATTACATTATAATAATGAAGTACGAACATTTGATTACTAAAATCATTGATTTAGCTTTTGAAGAAGACATCAATACAGGGGATGTGACCACGGATTCCATCATCCCAGCCGAGACACAAGCGACAGCTACTATGACTGCCAAAGCAGAAGGTGTTGTTTCTGGATTGGAGATTGTACATCTTGTTTTTCAACGTTTCCAAAAAGACATTGAATGGATGCCACTTGTAGAAGATGGAGCACATGTACAAAAAGGTGATGTTATTCTTAAGATTAAAGGAGAATATCCTGCTATGTTGAAAGCAGAACGAGTAGCTTTAAACTTCTTCCAGAGAATGTCGGGTATTGCGACTGCTACATCCAAATATGTGAAGGAACTAGCAGGTACACATACAGAAATTCTTGATACACGTAAAACTGTTCCAGGGCTACGTGTATTGGACAAAATGGCTGTTAAACATGGTGGTGGTACCAATCATAGAATGGGATTGTATGACATGGCCATGATTAAAGATAATCATATCAAAATGGCCGGTTCTATTGCGAAGGCTGTAGAACAAGTACGCGCACACATCTCTTCAGACATAAAGGTCGAAGTGGAAACAACAAACCTAGACGAAGTACAACAAGCCATAGATGCTCATGCAGATATTATCATGCTTGATAATATGGATAATGCCACAATGGCCAAAGCCGTACAAATGATTGGTGATAAAGCCCAAACAGAAGCATCAGGCAATATGAGTGTGGATCGTCTACATGGAGTTGCCGAGACAGGTGTAAACTTTATCAGCGTCGGTGCGTTGACTCATTCAGTAACTGCTATGGATATCAGCATGAATATTCAAGTGCAATAAGTTGCCTTAAAATAAAGAACATGGATAAAAACCAACTAATAGCGGCAATTACCCAAATGAAAAAAGAGAAGAATGCCATCATTCTTGCTCATTATTACTCAGACCCTGATATTCAAGACATCTGCGACTTCTTGGGCGATTCCTTGGAGCTTGCTCGCAAAGCAGCCGAAACAGATGCCGATATTATCGTTTTCTGTGGTGTTCACTTTATGGCTGAAACGGCTTCACTATTAAGCCCAGAGAAAAAGGTGATTATTCCAGCTCAAGAAGCTGGTTGTTCCTTGGCCGATGGTGCGACTGCCGAACAATTACGTGCTTGGAAGGCTGAACATCCTGGAGGACTAGTCATTAGTTATGTCAATACAACGGCAGCCGTTAAATCTGAAACAGATTACTGCTGTACATCGGCCAACGCACAAAAGATAGTAGCCTCTATGCCTAAAAATACTCCTGTAGTATTTGTGCCCGATAATAACTTAGGAACTTATATTTCTAAGACACAGAAAGCAGGAGAAGCTACCGATTTACATATGTGGAATGGTTGCTGTCATGTGCACCAGAAAATTACAACCGAAGTTGTACTTGAGCAACTAGCCAAATATCCTCATGCTGAGTTTTTGATTCATCCCGAATCTCAATGTTCTCATAGTGACGAGGTGGTCAATCATCCCCGTTGTTTTATGTCATCTACCTCTGGTATGTTTAGACACGTGGCCAACTCCACATGCACACAGTTTGTGTTGGGTACAGAAATGGGTACATTGCATAAGATGAAAAAAGATTTTCCTGATCGTGAATTTATCATGATGCGAGATGATCTAATATGTGAATCAATGAAACAGTCTACTTTGGAAGCCACATATATTGCTTTGAAAGAAGAACGATATGTCGTAACTGTCTCCGAAGATATAGCTGAACGTGCAGCACTGCCTGTTAAGCGCATGTTGCAATAGCATTAGAATTATTCATACTGTGTAGATAGGGTGTGTCAAAATTGATTTTGACGCACCCTATTACTATATTATAAGGCAATGCCCCACTTATAGCACACAAGCACAGCACTAAGTAAGTCTCCAACGATTATACGACCCTATTTAATCATACATAAATATAAGACTACACAAGTATATATGTACATGTATGCACGTGTACATGTATATCTATGACTACATATATGTACATATATACGTGTATAAATGTACATACATGCATACTCAAAGAGAACAAACAACCTCTGTGCAGTACAGATATCGCAAGCTCACAGTCAAGAGAGTGTCCATGGAATATTAAATTCGTTTTTTTTGCAACTTATTTCCACCCTAGCTGCGTCTTACACATGAAGACAATAAATCAGTGATGGTTTTTTAAACGTGCGCATTTTTGATGAACTATCTAATCAACCTTAAAGTGAAGAATCATGAAAGCAATTATCTTCAAATCAGCACTCGTGACAATTATGTTGTTTTTCACCTGTATAGGTGCCTCTCTAGCCCAGGATAAGAACTTTTATCACAATGTGATAGAAGCCGAGGGAACTAAAATTATTAATGTATATGTAATGGATGATTTTAATTCATTGCGCAATTACAAGAAGTCAGTTATAGATTTTGACGAATATAATCGCCCATTGAAGAAGGTGGTTCGAATGTGGTCAAGAAATAGGGATAAGTGGGAACCTTGTCGTACTTTCACCTATAAATACACAGATGAATTCTGCTATATCACCATGAAATGGCAATGGAATTACACCTTTATGAAAGATCAAAAGTATGCTTTCCCATTAGCTCCATCTGGTTTAGCACTTCCTGTAGAACAATTAGCCATGTTTGATATTGATCAAGATCAATTCTAACCGATTTCTAAGTATTCTTATTTGAACGAAGAAATTTGAGTGAGATTGCTGATACAGTTTAATAGCTGTAATCCATATAGAAAAGTCGAGAATATGTCCTATAATCACATATTCTCGATTTCATTTTATAACGCCCAGAAACAAGTTTTACTACCTATACACACCAAGCTATGCGGTCATGTCAAAAAGAAATTGTATCTTTGCCGCCTATTATAAAATTATTCAATGGTAAAATTTACAGATTTCCCTTTGATTACGCCTATTCAAAACGCAATCAAAGACGCAGGATACACCGCACCAACTCCAATTCAGACACGCGCTATTCCTGAAATATTAGCAGGAAAAGACATATTAGGATATGCTCAAACTGGCACTGGTAAGACAGCCGCTTTTACACTACCTATCATTCAAGGACTTGCGAAGAGCAACCCACGACAAGGAATTAAAGCACTTATCGTCACCCCTACGCGTGAGCTTGCCATTCAAATTGGTGAAAACATCTCGACATATAGTCAGCATGTACATAACGTACACCATACCGTCATCTTTGGTGGTGTCAATACAGCTCCACAGATAAAGGCTCTGAAACATGGTATACAGATTCTAGTGGCCACTCCGGGTCGCCTACTCGACTTACATACTCAAGGGTATATCAAACTCCAGTCACTCGATTATTTTGTGTTGGACGAAGCCGATCGTATGCTGGATATGGGGTTTATTCATGATATCAAACGTATCTTGAAAATTATCCCAACTGAGAGACAAACCCTCTTCTTTTCGGCTACTATGCCTAAACAGATAGAGCAGTTGGCCGCACGTATGCTTAAACACCCTATAACGATAGAAATCGCACAAAAGAGTTCGACAGCAGAACGTGTAGAACAACGATTATATCATGTATCAAAAACAGATAAGCGTGATTTATTGGTCTATCTACTTGAAGATCAGACACTCGAATCGGTTCTTGTTTTTACCCGCACTAAGCATGGAGCAGATAGAATTGCACGTATTCTAAACAAAAACAAGATCTCTGCTGCAGCCATTCACGGAAACAAGTCACAAAATGCTCGTCAGAAAGCACTAAATGACTTCAAATCACGTGACATTCGGGTACTTATAGCTACAGATATCGCTGCGCGTGGTATTGATGTGGACAACTTATCACACGTGATCAATTATGAATTGCCTAATATCCCTGAAACGTACGTACACCGTATAGGTCGTACTGGCCGCGCAGGTCGAGAAGGGATAGCAATCTCATTTTGTGATATCGAAGAGAGGAGTTATGTGGTAGATATAGAAAAATTGATTCGTCAACGTATTCATAGAATTGACGAACACCCTTTTAGCGCCAATGCAGATGAAATGCCCATTCCTATAGAGCAACCCAAGCCTAAAGAAAATAGCAATCGACCTAAAAGAAATAAATCGACTAAGCCATTCTCTGCCAAACCTGGTGTAAAGAAACAGTTTAGAAAGAAAAACGCCTAAACAAGCTTTTATACAGAGCCCTAGTATCCATGCCCTCAAAAGTATATCATCAACTTTTGAGGGCATGGATTTTTTGATATATGTAAACATCAGTAATTTTGGTCACAGAATCTGTAATGTACATCACAAGAAATTGATACTTTCGCCGTACTTTTGTATTGTGATAATAGCGAATAAAATAATGCAGATTAATGTTATAACTAAAACCAGCAAGTCAACATGAATAAGACCATATCATTCGTTGCCCTTATGACTGTACTATACGTATTGGGTATAAAAGGGCAAAACAACACTAGAGAATTACCTCAAAAAGCAAAGCCCCAAACGAATCAAAGCTATCAAAAAATGACTGAAAATAAGAAATCATTAGTTGTATACTTCTCGCGAGCAGATGAGAATTACAATGTAGGTTATATAGAGAAAGGAAATACAGAAATTGTGGCCGAACTAATCGCCGCAGAAACCTCTGCTGATTTATTTCATATTGAGCCAGTCACTCCCTACCCTGCAGATTACGATCAATGTACCAAAGTAGCGCAAAAAGAGAGAAAAGAAAAAGCAAAACCAGAGATTAAAGGTGATAAGAAGATTGAAGACTATGACGTCATTTTTATTGGATATCCCAACTGGTGGGGAGATATGCCCATGCCTGTTTACACCTTTATAGAACGTCACGATTGGCACGGAAAAACAGTGATTCCATTCTGCACACACGAAGGTAGTGGCCTTTCTCAAACGGAGACATATATTCGTCGAGCTTGCGTAGGAGCAACTGTCTATTCTGGATTGGCAGTACGAGGAACGGATGCACAAAAATCGACACCAAAAGTAAAGACAGTTGTCAAAGAATGGCTTAATAAATAGGTATTAATCATCATACAGAAAACAAGGGATCTCTCTTCGAAAAGGGGGATTCCTTATTGTTCATTTTAAGACGAACAGGTAATTAATTGATTTCAAGGATAACAATATAATATGAAAAAGAAAGAAGCACCAGGTATATATCTGGTACCAACTAATATACTATTTTTATTTATTCTAGGTGGTCTAATGGCATTGACCTCCTTATCAACGGATATTTATCTTCCTGCCTTGCCACATATGGATGTTGAATTACAAGGCAATATTGAATTAACAATCACTGGCTTTTTAATTGGATTTGCGGTAGCTCAAATATTTTGGGGACCTATCAGCGATAGAATCGGAAGAAAAAAACCTCTTGTAATAGGGTTGATTTTATTTATCATTGGTTCCATTTGTTGTGCCCTATCCCACACAATCACAGAAATAATCATCGCTCGAGTTATTCAAGCATTTGGTGCTTGTGTAGGTCCTATGCTCTCACGCGCAATGGTGAGAGATTTATTCGGCCGTGCTAAAGCAGCCGAGATGCTATCTACCTTAATGATTATAATGGCATTGGCTCCAATCGTTGGCCCATTACTGGGTGGGCAGATACTTCGGTTGAGTAGCTGGCATAGTATCTTTTGGCTACTTGCCATTATTGGAGTGGTGATGCTGATTTCGTTTAAGCAATTACCAGAAACCTTGCCTGAAGAAAAACGCTTACAAACCTCCGTATGGAAAGCCTTTCATGAATACCGATTGTTGTTGCGAAATACCCATTTTATGCAATACACGCTATGTGTCACGTTTTTTTACGTCGGTGTGTATGCCTTTATTGCTGGTTCCCCTGCTGTATATATCAATTATTTTCACGTGCAACCCCAACATTATGGGTGGCTTTTTTCGCTAAATATTGTAGGTGTTATGGGAATAAGTTTTGTCAACCGTTTGCTCATTCGTAAATACACACTAGATCTTATATTAAAAGTCTCTACGACGATTGCCATGTTGGGGGGACTGACTTTATTGATGCTAGTCAAATTAAACCTTGGAGGAATATACGGAGTCGTTATTCCTATATTTTTCTTTTTTGCGATGAACGGTGTAATAGCCGCCACTTCCACTGCGGCAGCACTAGATCTAGTGCCAGAAATGGCTGGTTCAGCTTCGGCATTATTGGGAGCTTTGCAATATGGTAGCGGCATTATCTCCACTATAATATTGAGCTGGCTCAATAACGACACTGGCAATCCATGGAATATGAGTTGGATTATGGCTTTATTTGCCTGCTTGTGTGCACTAACAATCTGGATTAAAACACTAGCTAAAAAAACCAGGGGTTAATACCCCTCGGTTTCTCCTTTGAAAGAGGTAAAGTCCTTCAAAACATAGATATAAAACTGATACACTGGCGCACCTCGCAAATAAGTGATGTGAGTACGGTATTCATATCCAGGTGCAAAGGATTCCTGCACCACTTCTGGTAAAAGTGGCGCATCTTTCAAAAGATGATCTTTACTGTGGAAACATTTACTACTAATAAAGATTCCAGTATATCCTTGATTGGCGTATTGATTGATGCCTCCCAATTCCTTGTTCCATAGATCAAATTGGTTCATTCTCTTACCTACATTCACAAAATACACATTCTGCTGAGGATACATATAGAAAAGCAATTCGGATGTCACATGATAGGAATCAGAAAAGAAAAACACCTTGTCTGTATTCAAACTTTTTTCCAGGTCAAGAAGATCATCAGACAATTCATTCCATCCAACCATATGCTTACTCGGATCAGATGTCGAAGGCATTACTCGTTTCATTCCAATCACGTCTAAACAAGACAAATTTGTCCCAATTATAAGCAATATAATCGTAATTATAGAAAGTACAGAGGCCACCTTTTGCTTTTTCACATCGACTAGATAAGATGATAAGACGATGGGGAATCCCACGTATGCAAACATAGTCCAATTGATGTTTGCACCAGATCGACGTGTAGCTGCCACATATAGGAATAAGATAAAAATCATCAGTCCGTGAGAGGCCAAGAACCACATAGACTTATTGCATTTAATGCGTCGAAAAGCCTTTGTGTACATGACCAAAAATAATGGAGAAATAATAGCTAACTGTCCTCCTACATATTCTAGAATCTTACTGATTCTTTTCCCCCACGTCAATGGTATATCATGAGTTCCAGAAAGATGGGCTAGATGTTTATAATCCACAAAATCATGCTGTGCTCCCCAAATCATGACAGGGATAAAAAAGCAGAATGACAAGGCAATGGATACATACAATTTGGTATTAGTCAACACACGCCTATCCATCATCCATAGATATATACCAAAGGCTGGAAGGAAAAATAACATCGCATACTTAGACAAATATCCAAGTCCTAATGCTACACCAAACCATAACCAATGTTTCCAATGGTCATATTTCACTGCTATCCAAGCGAGATAAAGTGCCCAAAGATAAAAGAATAATAGTAATGCATCTGTAGAAAAGAACATAGACGCCCCTTGAAAAAATGGCATTACATAAATCAAAAGAGAGGCCCATATTGCTTTTGTTGTGTCTCGCGTCATCTCCTTGGCCAAGAGATACAAAACCACTGCACTGAGAAAGCCCAATGCTATGGCATTAAAACGTACCGCAAATTCCGAATGCCCAAAAACCGCCTGTGATATATAATTCACATAAGCGATCAACGGTGGTTTGGAATAATACGACCAATCCAAATGCTGTGACCATGTCCAATACTGTGCCTCTTCATAATGTAAGTCTAAATGACCGAAAATAACAAATAAACATCGACTTAATGCTACTGCGACATGAATTAGAAACATACATACCACAGCCTTTTTTTCCATACACTTCTTCATGGCACAAATATACACATTTTTTGTTACTTCATACTATTTCGCTAAATAAAGTAATTTATCTCTCCATCACTTTCCTTGCAATACACACAGTAAATTCATATATTTGTAAACATATCAGATCTTACAATTAAGATAGAGCATATAGATTTAGCACCATGAAAAAAATATATTCCGCCCAAACAACCCGTTTATGGGATCAAGCCACGATAGAAGAAAAAGGTATTTCCTCTGTCGATTTGATGGAAGCCGCTGCAGAAGCGCTAACAGTATTTTTTACAACTCAATGGAACGTTCATCATCCCGTTATCATTTTTGCGGGTCCTGGCAATAACGGGGGCGACGGTGTAGCTATAGCACGTTTACTAAGTAATAGAGGGTACCTCGTAAAACTATATGTGTTTCATCTTCAGGGAAATATTAGTTCAGACACCTCTATTAACATAGAAAAGCTACCTAAAGAAGTTGATTTTTCTTTGATCGAAAACATTGATGAGGTGCACAACGTGTTTTCCAAATTACAAGAATTGGATTTTTTGTACATCCCCCCTTACCCTATCATCCTAGATGCCCTTTTCGGTTCTGGATTGAACCGTCCACTCAGCGGAGAATATGCTAATATTGTATCAGAAATCAATAGTCTAAAGACTCCGATCATCTCAATAGATATTCCATCGGGATTACATTGTGAAGATAACTCACAATTCCCCCTAGAATCTATTATAAAAGCAGATATGACTTTGGCTATACAACGCCCAAAATTGGCTCATCTACTTGATAGTAATCAGCCCTATCTTGGAGATGTATATACAATACCTATTGGACTATCAGAAAAAGTTGAAAGTCATTTAAAAGCATATATATATTGGCTAGAAGCAGAAGAAGTCATAACTACCATTAAACAACTTCAAAACGAGTATCCTACTGAAACTTGGACTTCTGAGATAGAAGCCATTGTCCCCCCATCATCCGATAGTTACTCTCGTTTACAAGCTATTTTGGAAGCTGCACACTCTCGTCAGATTCTCATTCGTTATAAGGACTTATACCAGATAATATGTTGTCCTGATGGTATGGTCTACTTGTATAGATAAGACAGATTAAGTCTTAGGGTTTCTTAATACGTTTTACCCATTATGGAATCTTGAGTACTACCGCAATGCAACATTTTGCTTCCAAAATATGGGTTTTTAATTTCCTTTTCTACACTAATCCACCTAGCACCTTGATTACGATGAGCCATAGGACAAAATTGTATAAATACTTTTTGTTCCAATCCTTGCTCACATACATGTGCAATCATCCAACTAGAAATTTCCTCATAGACATTACGGAGTGTCTCAATATCTATTGATTTACTTCCTTTGTTAAGTGTTTTCAAGAAAACTTTATCATCAGTTATCTGGTCTTTCAACGCATTATTCAATGCAAGCATGTGTTTCTGAGCTTCTGTAAAATCATCATGGTATAAAGCTTTTGTTAAGGAACTGTATTCAGCAAAAGCTAGTTTCAAGTTGCTGGAATGTACATGTTTCATATTTGACATGCCCTCCATACCATTAGTCTGCTTTTTATGCACCATCGATGGTAAACCTGCTAATTGAGCCGCAGCATCAACAGTAAATGCACCATTTGTGACTACATACTCACCCTCATGCAGTCCCTTCAGTATTATATAGTTATCCCCTGTACGCTCACCCAAAACGACCTCCCTTAGTGCATACTTATTATGATCTTGCTGTACATATACAATAGAACGTTTTCCCGTCCATAGTACAGCAGACTTAGGGACAATTATATCCGTGACATCATTACTTTTCTTTGACAAAGTGACTACAGCATCTACAAGCATACCAATTTTCAATGCCCCTTTTATATTATCAAGAGTTGCCCGAACTGCTATGGTACCCAATTGGGGATCAACAACTGGTGCCACATAATCAATAACCGACTTGAACACATGACCAGGCAATGCAGGAATTCTCACCTCTACTGTTTGCCCTAATCGTAAGCCACTGCTCTCGCGTTCTAAGACATCTAATCGTACCCATATTTTGCTGAAATCAACGACTTCAAAAATTGGTTGCCCCACCTTCACTTGATCACCTTGGGTAGCTAAAATTTTGGTGACCGTACCATGTACTGTAGCATAAACTGGAAAATTAACAATAGGTTCTTTTGTCTCCTCAAGTATTTTGATCTGCTTGGGTGAGAATTTCAACACATGCATTTTATTGCGCAATGCTGTGTAAATATCAGGCTGTGTATCACGTAACTCATTGGCCACTGCTAATTCTTGCTGCAACTCTATAATCTGAGGGACATACATAAGGGACAGTGTTTGTCCTTTACGTACTTTTTGCCCTTCATAGGTGATGAAGTTTTTATCAATACGCCCACTCAAATAACTAACTTGTACTTCTTTGGCTTGATCATTGGGTACAATCTCTCCCACAAAGTTCTTGGTATTATAGGCTGTACCACGTACTATTTTGGACACTTGGACATGTGCTAATGTCAAAGTATTGCCCATATCAAGATGACTCTCTGGCATATGTCCCTGTGCCTCTTCTTTGTGCTCACCTTCTAGAGGAATTAACCTCATACCACATATAGGACATGCACCTGGCTTATTCTTTTTTATTTGTGGATGCATTGAACAAGTCCACAAAGTTGCTTCTTGTTTATATTGGTGGTCAATATGTTTCTCACCTTTATCACCAGACTGTTTACTACCACAAGCTCCCCACAGCATTAATGCACCAAACAAAATCAAAATTTTATAGTATCCATTTTTTTTCATTGCTCTTTCTTTTTAATTATTTATCATTGTACGAGGTATAAGACCAGTGCAGATTCCATATAATATGTTTTTGCTGCTTGGATCATTTTCCATTCAGCCTCTTGTTCCAAACGAAGCCAATCAATCCACCTCTCAACGCCATCGGAGACAGTAACAATATTGGCTAATGCCAATTTAGCTGCTCTTTGCGCTGTCAATCGATTGGTGTTTTGCAAAGTAAAGGTTTGCATAGCTGCCTTTTTACGACTAACCGCTCCCAAAAGTTCGGCTCGCAACTCCAAACTTTTTTGTCGTCTATCGACTTGCAATTGTCTTTGTCGCATGGCTAGTCTTTTAGCTACCGACTTGGACTTATTCCAAAGTGGTATAGAGAAGGAAACCATTAGCATATAAATATCATCTCCATTATTGGGGACAACCATATCTGTTCTTTTCTTTATATTGATATAGTCCATACCTATGGCAATATTGGGATAATTGGAGGAGTTGTTCACTTTCGCTTGCCCATTGACAATATGCATCATGGCATCGATCTGCTTCAAAACGGGATGTTGGTCGACATCTTTAAGCAATTCGGGTACATATTCTGGATCATCAGGCAAATGTAAAAACAAATCGTCTGTCGTAATTCTTGTCGTATCTTCCTCATTTGTCAACGCCCTCATAGAGGCTTGCATAGATGCTTCTTCTGCTTTTACTTCTACAACCATCTGTTTTAAATCATTCACTCGCATATCTAGGAGCAATACATCTGATAGATTTCCTTTATTGCTCTGCAGCCTATTTAAGATGAGTCCTCTTTTATCTTCAAGCCATTCAATATAGTGGTTGGTTACACGTATCTTTTGCTGCAAAGCAAACAAATTATAGTACCCCCTACTCACGGAAAAAATCAATTTTCTTCGAGCTAGAAGTAGCTGTGAATGACTCAATTGCACTTTCGTCTTCGCTACATTTTTCTTATTATTTAAGACACCAAACCAAGGTAGCATCTGTTGTACAGAGACTTTATACTCTTGACTACCTGTACGGGTTTGAGGTTCAGAAGCAAACCAGCCATACCCCACCTTCAAATCTGGTAGTTTCCAAGCCTCATCAACCGCTATCTTTGCCATCTTCATCTCAAGTTCTGCTGCTTCAAGGGTAGCATTGTTTTCTATAGCATGTTGTACGACAACCTGTAACGGTTGACTCCAGGCACAAGTCCAACAACTGCATACCATCAAACTTATAATTAGTAATTTATTCATGCTCATAGTTTCTTTATAATAATTTCTTCACGCCAAGCATACAACACGGGGACCATAAAGTAGGAGGTCACATCAAGCAGCATTCCTCCAAAACATGGGATAGCCATTGGAATCATAATATCACTACCTCGACCTGTAGAGGTTAAGATAGGCAAGAGTGCCAATATGGTGGTAACCGTAGTCATCAAACAAGGTCTAATTCTTTGTGTAGCTCCTGCAAGTACTTGCTCTCTGACTTGTGATACATTGGCAACTTGACCACGACGCACATATTTATTAAGGTATGTCGTCATCACTACTCCATCGTCGGTCGAGATCCCAAATAAAGCAATAAACCCTACCCACACGGCAACGCTTATATTCTTATCCATCATCCATAACATGATCATACCACCAGCGAAAGCAACTGAAATCCCAACAAAAATCATCATGGATGTGGTCATGGATCGGAACTGAAAATACAGAATTAGAAAGATGACTAACAAACACAATGGGATGACTACTTTCAAAGTGTTGTTTGAATGCTTTTGTTGTTGATAATCACCTACAAACGAGTAAGTCACACCACTTGGCACAATCACTTCTCGTTTGTCAATAGCTTCTGAAATGTTTTTCTGCACCCTATCGACTAATTTGGTTGCATCAACTTTCGCAAGCTTATCAAACAATACATAACTCACCAAAAAACCATTTTCACTCTTAATCACTTGTGGTCCTGTGGCAAACTGTACATTCGCAATTTGTCCTAATCTAACAGTTTCCCCTGTAGGAGCAGGCACATACACCTTAGCGATATCCTCAGGAGAATCTCGCAATTCACGGGGATATCGTACTTGCATGGTATACCGTTCTCGTCCCAATACGACCTGACTAAGTGGCATTCCTCCAAGCGCCGTTTTTATAACTTGTTGTACCGCCTTGATAGATAATCCGTAACGTGCCATTTTCTTTCTATCCAAATCAATGACAACATAAGGTTTAGACACGATTCTGTCTGCAAAGACAGCATCAGCATCCACATCTGGAGTTCCTTTTAATAGGTGTTCTATTTGTTGAGAGAAGCGCTCAATGTATGCTAAAGATTTGCCCTGTACTTGTATTCCCATAGGAGTTCTCATGCCCGATTGCAACATTAAAAGCCTCGTTTCAATAGGCTGCAACATAGGAGCTGAAGTTACTCCAGGCCATTTAGATAAACGTACAATCTCTTTCCAAATATCCTCTTTGGATAGAATATTTTTTCTCCATTGTCTATAGGGCTTTCCACCAGAAGCTTCGACCAAATCTTGTGCAGTCACCTCTGCAAAAGGCACAGTACCTTGTTTGTCTAATGTATTATTGGGATTGGCAACTGTTCCTCCATCATGTAATAAAAATAATCCCTCACTATTTGTTTTAAAGAAACGTATTCTTCCTTTCTCATCCTGCACATACTCCGTCTTATAATTAATCACGTTTTCAAACATAGATAATGGTGCAGGATCTAATGGTGATTCAGTACGTCCAGCTTTTCCTACAACTGATTCAACCTCTGGTATGCTAGCTACAGCCTTGTCCATATACTGCAATATACGTTTGTTTTCTGAGACACCTGTATGTGGCATAGAGGTTGGCATCAACAAAAAAGAACCTTCATCTAGAGCTGGCATAAACTCGCTTCCTATTTTGTGAAAAGCCAAAATACCACCTATAACCAAAAAGATTGGCACTAAGAAAAACACATACCGATGAGCTAAACACCATCTTAAAAGATAAGGATAACTCTTTTGGAACCACATAAATAGGCCTACTGTTCCTCCACAAATCAATACAACCAACAACCAATTAAGCCACATACCTTGCAACTTCATGGGGTGCCACATTCTAGCCAACAAAGTAACCAATGCGATAACGACAACAGCTGTGCGTATCCATAATCCACGAGTACCGCTCATCCATGACATAATACGCTTAACAATGGAGTATTTCTGCCAACTATAAGTTTGAAATAATGCTACAGCCAATGGAGGCATTAAAAATAGAGACACCACCCATGCACTCACCAATGCACTTGTCTTGGAAAATGCTAGTGGAAAGAACATTTTGCCTTCAACACCTGATAAAGCAAATACTGGAATAAAGCTCACAATAGTTGTCAATACAGCAGTTGTCATAGCAGGAGCAACCTCATGAACAGCTTCCATAACCACTTTTGATGCCTTGTCTCCTACTGCACGCTTTTGCCACTTTTCGACAATGCGCTCTCCAAGAATAACACCTAAATCCACCATCGTACCAATCGCAATCGCAATACCAGCTAAAGACACAATATTAGCTGTAACACCAAATATTTTCATCGAAATAAATACGGAAAGGACTGCAACGGGCAATAGTCCAGCAACCAATAGCGACATTCTCCCACTAGTTAACATCAAGAAAATGACAATAATCGTAATTAGGACCTCCAAACTCAATGCTTCATTCAATGTGTATAAGGTTTCTTGAATTAAAGTTCGACGATTGTAAAACGGAACAATATGCAACTTGGAAACTTGCCCATCTGGAAGAATTTTCTCGGGCATACCGGCGTTAATCATCTTCAGTTTGTTCTCTACTTTTTGAATGACTTGCATTGCATTTGCATCATATCTTGCTGTGACTACTCCACCAACAGCTTCTGCTCCCTCTTTGTCTAATATACCTCGTCTAGACAACGGAGTCAATACCACTTGTGCTACGTCTTTCACTAAGATAGGTGTGTTCTTATACACCTTGACAACAGCTTCTTCAATATCCTTTATTTTTTTTACATACCCTATACCACGTACAAAATACTCTACTTTATTAACCTCAATGGTTTGTGCTCCAGTATCTTCATTACTTTCCTTGACAGCTTTGACAAGATCTAATAAAGTCAGTCCATAACGATGTAGTTGATCAGCGTTAGCCACAACTTCATATGCTTGTACAAAACCTCCTATAGAAGCGACTTCAGAGACTCCTTCTACCGTAGCTAAAGCGTATTTCACATAATAATCTTGTACCGATCTCAGCTCATGTAAATCCCATCCGTCTGTCGATTTTCCCTCTTTATCTTGTCCCTCAATTGTATACCAAAAGACTTGCCCTAAAGCCGTTGCATCAGGTCCCAAAGTTGGTTTGACCCCATCTGGTAGACTTCCTTCAGACAAGGCATTTAGTTTTTCTAAAATTCGTGTACGCCCCCAATAAAAATCAACTCCATCTTCAAATATTACATAAATCATAGAATATCCAAACATGGAACTACTTCTAACAGTTTTAACCCGAGGGACCCCCATTAACGCAGTCATTAAAGGGTAAGTTACTTGATCCTCTATATCTTGTGGAGATCTGCCTGGCCATTTCGTAAAAACTATTTGTTGGTTTTCTCCTAGATTTGGAATAGCATCCACAGCCACTGGAGAAGTCTTCACTTCTCCTATTTGATCATAAAAAGGGGAAAACCAAAGTCCCAATGCTATAACAAACAAAAGTAAACATATAGTTATAAATCTGTTATGCATTAAAAAATGAAGGAGTTTACTGTACATAATTGGATTTTTTATCTTTTAAACACTCAACGAATATAATGATATTATTACAAGAAACTCTTCACTACTTAATGGATTAACACTTAGACAACTTAAAAATACCCTGTTTATGGTACTTATTTTATACCCAAGCATCCTCTTTTCTATACAAAAGAAAAATAAATGACAGTGCTACATTACGTAATGCAAACATCTATAAAGAAACTATATTTTTGGACAAATCAAAAAATAATGTATCTTTGTCCCAGCAAACTGATTGGTTATTGCATGTAGCCTTACTAAGCTTTACCAGCCAGTATATACTATACTCACTTATTAATCAAAAAAAAGAAAGCATGAAAAAATTCATCCCTCTCTTGCTAGCAATCGCACTAATCGGAGTGCAGCCTATGCATGGCCAATTATCAAGAAGAATTCAGCACTCCAAAGAAGCTGCTAGAAGGACTCAACAAAACAATCGAATAGCCACTTATCCAGGAGGACGTGTAGCTCTTGACCGATATGTCAAAAGACATCTTGAGACCAACCATCTTATGAAACTTGCTAAAAATTTTCCAAATCCAAGAGTTGTGATGGAATTTGATATTGATACACAAGGGCGGGTCAGGAATCTACATAAAATCAGTTCACCACATAGCGGATTTACAGATGAGGCCGCTCGTGTTATGCGCAATCTGCCCGCATGGTATCCAGCCCTACGCAATGGTAGACCATATGTAAGTAAACAACGATATACAGTGTATTTTGATCTTCATCAAAGACGATATAACACTTCAGATAGAGTAGCAATGTTCCCAGGTGGACGTGTAGCACTCAACAGATATGTACGAACTCATTTAAGAACTGACCATCTTAGAAAACTAAGAGGCCGTTTCGCCAACCCTAGAGTTGTAATGGAATTTTCTATTGATACAGAAGGTAATGTTATCAGACTGAATAAAATTAGCTCTCCTCATAGTGGATTAACTGATGAAGCTGCTCGCGTTATTCGAAGCTTACCTAGATGGCGTCCAGCTATCCGTGAGGGTAGACCTGTTATTAGCACCCAACGCTATACAGTACATTTCAACCTATAAACTACTTATACTAGATTATATCAATACAAAGGCCCAAACTGTTTTTCAGTTCGGGCCTTGCTGTTATATATGCGTTCTTAAGTTAATCTACATCAATCATTTCCCAATTATAGATCTTTGGTTTATATTCAACCTCCACAACAGTGCCAACTCCTTGAGTAGAACGTACCTGTATCGTACCATTTCCTTTATCCAATATTGCTTTACATATAGCTAGGCCCAATCCAAAACTATCCTTTCGCTGATAATCATGTACATCTTTACCTGAAAATAAGTTGTCTACTTTTTCTTGACTCATGCCAGCACCAGTATCAGTCACTTTAAGAGAAATAGCTTTCGTATTCTCATTATATCTTACATCAATACACACACTACCTTGATCGGTATATTTACAAGCATTGGATAATAAATTGACCAATACTCGATGTACTCGACCAGAATCGGCCAATACGACCATCTTTGAAAAATTGGTAGTCAATACAATGGAAACATTGTCTTGTTTATTATGTTTTTCAAGATATAATTCATGCTCCATCACAGCCCGACGTAATACTGGATACAAATCACATTCGGCACGTTTATGTTTATGAATACCTTCAGTTTGCACTTGAGAGAGATGAATAATCTCATCAATAAGATGAAGCAGATTATTCGTATTCATCTCTATAATTTGTGCGTACTCGCCCATTTCTTCTGTATCTTCACAACTACTCATCAAATCAGCAAAACCGACAATGGCATTAAGAGGCGAACGTAAATCGTGGCTTGTATTGGCCAAAAATTGTGTCTTTAAATGGGAAGACGTATTAGCTTTCTGACGAGCTTTTTCCAGTTCAGTAACATCCATCTTCATCACAATTTTTATGTGATTTTTTTTATAAACAAAACGAATGTACTCTTCTTTATAAAAGACATTATCGGGATCTGTAAGGTAAGCCTCTTCTAATTGTACACTTTGTTTATTTCTAAATATGGGTTGAGGATTTTCGTTGATATACATATCCACAGCATGAGGTAGTCCCATCAAAATATCTTGAAATTCATGGAAGCTTCTAACTTGAGAAATAGTTTTCTTTCGCAGCAGATAAATAGCCATCAGTAAGACCACAGTTAGAAAAGCCAATAAAACCAACACTAAAGTAAGACGACTCTTTACATGCAATACTTTATATTCATGAGGATGACCAAACCAAGTGTAAAAAACGTGGTCAATTTCCCCATTCGTAGCCAAGATGGAAATTCGTTGGTCCAACCATACCGCAAATTTCTGCGAAGAAGTGTCACCAAGGTATATTTTGTATAGGGATGGCAAGCTCATAAGCTCCTCAATTGAGTAAGTGGTCAACAGGTTCTTTTCAACAAACCAATAAGCCAATAAATAATCAGTAATGATAAAATCACAGGTGTCATTATCTAGCATCTCCACAGCTTCTTTTAGAGAATGAAAAGTGTATACTTGATTAACAGGTATGAATAGTCCATATGATTTCATTTCATTTATAAAAAACGTCTTATCTAATACACCTATACGGTAATCACAGATGTCAGAGAGTCTCTGAATACGATGTTTTTTCTTATGAATCAAAGCACTATTTGCATGAAAAAGCAAACGAGAATAGGTATTTGAGTCTGCCAGTTGAGTCCAACGATTTTGTGCCAAAATAGTACATGGATATTTGGCAACAGAATCACGGTATAAACTATCACGAAGAATTATCTTATATGGCATAGATGAATGTTGAAAAATTAAATCAATTAAATCAACGTACACCCCTTCAATCTGCCCCATTTGATTATGAAAGGCATATGGTGGAAGTTGCTCGAGATATATTTTAAGAGGTCTAACCTGAGGCTTTGCACTTACTACTGTAGGACAAACGAATAATATACATATAAAGAGAAAAATAATATTATGCTTCATATATGATTACTTTTGAGATAAATGTGGCTTTCCATTAATCCAAACAGCTCGCTCAATATTAGGCAATGCTGTATGATATTTTTGTATATCACCACACGAAGTATTGTATGGGCAAAAGAAATAACACGTAGTCCCTTTTCTCAATTGACTGTACACTCCGATATGTCCATTAAACATCTGGCTAATAGCAGCTACGATAGGCATTCCAAGTCCAGTACCTTGGGTAAAACTGTTGACCTTAACAAAACGATTAAACACATTCAAACTATCTAGTTGTGACATACCAATTCCACTATCCTGAACATAATACACAATATAGTGAGGGGCATAGAAAAAGCCGATATGTATTTCGCCTTCAGGAGTAAATCGAATAGCATTTTGTAACAAATTACTCAGTAGAACAAATAATAACTCTTTATCTGTTCTCAACGTACCATCTCCTGGAGCAGGATCAACTATGATAGGCACAGAAGACTGTACATCCATATTACATAAGACTGCTTCGATCATATTATGTGTCCAAGCATCAAAAATACATGTGTCTAAACGGCATGTTAGTGCTCCTGATTCTAATTTTGCCAATAACAATATATCATTAATCAGTTTGTGTAGTTGTTTACTCTTCTTGTCTATAATGGCCAAAACTTCTTGCCGCTCCTCTAATGGTATTTCTGGCAATAGTTGACAGAAACCTAAAATAGCATTAAGAGGAGTTCTCACTTCATGACTAATAGTTGCTAAAAAGTCATCTACTTTTTGAGCATTTTCTTCAGCTTGTTCTTTTAAGAGCAACAGTTCTTGAGTATTAACGACTGTTTTAACAGCACAAATTTCTCCTTCAAATTGACAAGTAGAAACATATATACTATACGGTGCGTCGGGCTTTCTCCTATCAACAAAGCTTACCGTTTCTTGCGTATCTAAGGCCAACTCAAATGCCTTTTTTAGTCGTTTTCTATGGATCATTAATTGTTCGGCAGTACATAAATTACGCGAACTGTACTGCTCTGCATTAGCCACATCATTGATATATTCATAACAAATATCTCCTTTTTTAGATTTTAGAATAAAAAGAGGAATAGGAATTTTGCTCAACAAGCGTTGCATATAGTTCCTTTTATATCTACTTCTAAAAGATATTACTGCTAAACATATAAAGGCCACTAGACATCCTACAAACAAGAGTATACAGACAACCACAGCTATTCGCAAATAGTTTTGCATCCGCATAAACTCTTCAGTATATTTATCGACACCAAACCATTTTTGTTTGTATTGACTAATTTGTGCTTGATCACGCAGGTGTAGGACTGCACTATTCACTGCACGCATTATTTTATAGTCATCCAATTTCACACATGCAGAATAAAATGTATGTTTGTTTTCTGGCAAATAATCCCAAACAAACCATTCATGAGTAATGGTGTCTCTAGGAACAATAATTCTTGTTTTGCATACCAAGCAATCACATTGTTTTGCATACACCGCATAGGCAGCTTTAGCTATAGAAGGAAAAACATGAAGCTCAAAGCGATCAAAATGAGAAACATACCGTTTAGCTATTACTGCATCTTCTTGACATATAGCAACTTTCATTTTTTGCATTGGGTCAAGTATTGAATAATGCATATCTGTTTGTGGAAGCCTTCCCATTTTATAATGCACCTCCTCATATGGTATAGAATAAACCATTTGAGAACTTAAAGAATCAAGCTGAGGGAAACCAAAAACAATATCTAGGGAATCTTTTTGAAGAGCATGCATCAGATGGTCATAAGAATCCACAACATATTGGTAACGATATTGTGTTTCGCACATAATTGTATCAACCAAATCAATTAAAAATCCAGCATAAATGCTGTCTTTTTGGATCAAATATGGTGGACACATATGCACTACCCCCACTCTCAATGGTTTGTTGTCAAAATATAGCTGAACATGCGACTTCTCTTGATAAAAAGCATTTGTTTCATTGTCTGCGTAAGCCAAACATGTGATATGAACAATCAGCGTTAATATGATAATAGATAATAATCTGTGCATAGATATTGTTTATATTCATGTAGTAAAATGCCAATATTAATAATATAAGGACAATTTATACAAGGCAAATATACGTTTTTTTACACATTGAACAAGAACTTTAAGCGGGAAAAAAAAACATCACGGACTATTTAACATGAATGAAACACTATAGAGGATGAAGTATTACAAAAATTATATGTATATTGCAGAAACATTTTATAAATAGCATCATTATATTATATGAATAAGGTAGCACTTATAACAGGAATTACAGGTCAAGACGGCTCTTTTTTAGCTGAATTTTTGATCAATAAAGGATATGAAGTACACGGTATTATCCGTCGTTCTTCATCATTCAATACAGGACGTATTGAACATTTGTATTTGACTGAATGGGTACGAGATATGCATCAGAAACGAGCGATCAACTTACACTATGGAGATATGACCGACTCAAGTTCCTTGGTACGTATCTTACAGATTACTCAACCAAACGAAATTTACAATTTAGCGGCACAAAGTCACGTAAAGGTATCTTTTGATGTACCAGAATACACAGCAGATACAGATGCCATTGGTCCTTTACGTTTATTGGAGGCAGTGCGCATCTTAGGAATGGAAAAAACATGTCGTATATATCAAGCATCAACTTCTGAATTGTTTGGTCAAGTACAAGAGGTGCCTCAAAAAGAAACCACTCCCTTCTACCCTCGCAGTCCATACGGTGTGGCTAAGCAATATGGTTTTTGGATTACTAAGAACTATCGTGAATCATACGGTATGTTTGCTGTCAATGGTATTTTGTTTAACCATGAAAGTGAACGTCGTGGAGAAACTTTTGTGACTCGTAAGATTACACTAGCCACTGCACGCATCAAACAAGGATATCAAGACAAATTATATCTTGGTAATATGGATGCTAGGCGTGACTGGGGATATGCGAAGGATTATGTGGAATGTATGTGGTTGATTCTTCAACACGATACGCCAGAAGATTTCGTGATCGCAACTGGCGAAATGCACACAGTACGTGAGTTTACTACGCTTTCTTTTGCCGAAGTAGGCATAGCACTTCGTTGGGAAGGTGAAGGTGTAAACGAAAAGGGTATCGATGTGGCTACTGGCAAGGTGCTTGTAGAAGTCGATCCTAAATACTTCCGTCCAGCTGAGGTGGAACAATTGCTTGGTGATCCTACTAAGGCCAAAACGCTTTTAGGATGGAATCCAACCCAAACATCCTTTAAAAAATTAATCGAAATAATGGTGGCGCATGACATGAAAAAAGTGGCACGTATGTATGCTTGTAAATAATCTCTATACAAGTATAAGCAAGACAACAATGAATAAAGATAGTAAGATATATATAGCTGGGCACCGCGGATTGGTGGGTTCAGCTATTTGGAAGAATTTGCAATCGAAAGGTTATACTAATCTAATTGGTCGTACGCACGCAGAATTGGACTTACTCGATGGATTGGCTGTTAAGCAATTCTTTGACGAGGAGCAACCAGAATATGTGTTTCTAGCTGCGGCTTTTGTGGGGGGTATTATGGCTAATAGTATTTTCCGTGCGGACTTTATCTATAAGAATTTGCAGATTCAGCAAAATGTGATTGGAGAATCGCATAAACATGGGGTGAAGAAGTTGTGTTTCTTGGGTAGTACATGTATCTATCCTAAGAATGCGCCGCAACCGATGACGGAAGATGCGTTATTGACATCGCCTTTGGAATATACCAACGAACCGTATGCGATTGCGAAAATTGCGGGATTAAAGATGTGCGAAAGCATCAATATGCAGTATGGCACAGACTATATCGCGGTGATGCCGACCAATCTATATGGTCCTAATGATAATTTTCACTTGGAACGCAGCCATGTGTTGCCTGCCATGATTCGTAAGATTTATTTGGCAAAATGCTTGATGAATGAAGATTGGGCAGCAGTATCGGTGGATTTGAATAAACGTCCTGTAGAGGGTATCAATGGGGAGGCTTCGCACGAAGCGATCACTCAGGTATTGGGCAAGTATGGGATCTTTCCTGACCGCGTTGAGTTATGGGGTACGGGCAAGCCGATGCGTGAGTTCTTATGGAGCGAAGAAATGGCCGATGCCTGTGTCTTTGTGATGGAGCGTGTGGGCTTTGCGGATCTCAATGGTCTTCCTGCTGAATTGCAGGGCAAAACAACGGAACAACTGCATGCAGAAGGGCATAAGATTCCTGAAGTGCGCAATTGCCATATCAATGTGGGTACGGGCAAAGAAATCTCTATCAAGGGATTGGCTGAACGCATCCAAGAGGTGATTGGCTTTGAAGGAGCTATCGTATGGAATGCAGACAAACCTGATGGTACTATGCGTAAACTCACCAATGTATCGAAGCTCAATGGCTTGGGATGGAAGCATCAAATAGACATTGAAGAAGGGGTACAAAGGATGTATGACTGGTACCAGGAAGATATGAAGTAGGTGTATAAACTACTAAAAAGGGAACACTGAACTAAGAATTCATATTAAATAAATTTGAGAGCTGGTTGCACTTTGAAGTGTGATCAGCTTTTTTGCTAAAACAAATGACAGCTGAAGCACTAAATTGACATTTTTTCTTGTTTAAACGAAATATAACATTTATTTTTACAACTTGATACAATAAACCCACACTAAGGCATACAAAAATGGCAAATAAAACGAAACAAGTTTCTTTTGAAAATTATCTTATAAAAAGAGATTGTACTGAAGCTTTTCTACATTATTATTGTAGCAAACATTATTTAAGGCGCTTACGAACACGCCGTCTTCGAGCTTGCACCATGTATCGTATAGGACTATTATCCACCCAACGATTCCATAGTCTATTATTAAAAGACCTTATTCAAGGCATGCCGCAAAAACGTTTTGAACGCATTGCAAAAGAATTTGCTGTTAGTTTTCTTGACCCCTATGTTAATATGCTCCACGTCAATCGTGTTTTACAGCTCAAGAGCGAAGGGTATATCATTGAGGTACAATCAAAGGGGATGGAAGAATGGGTACGCCCATGGTGTGATAAGTTCGGACTACTAATAAACGTCTAACTGGAGAGATTGTAGAGCCATCACTATAATTGACATGTCAATTGTTCTATAAAATGGAGTCTAGTCTATATGTACGTGGAGTCATACCAGTGTACCTTTTGAATAAGCGTCCTAAATGTTGTGGATAAGAAAAGCCTAAAGCATACGCAATTTCGCTTATTGTTAGGTCAGTTCCCACTATGAGATCTTTGGCCTTCTCAATAATCTTAAACTGAATATATTCTTGTGCAGATTTCCCGGTCTCTTTTTTTACTAAATCTCCAAAATAATTAGAAGACAAAAAAACTTTATCTGCAAAATAAGCTACAGTTGGTACACCCATTTTCTGTGGTAAATGACTTGAAAGATAGTCATCAAGAAATTTTTCAAACTTTTGTAATACATCTTTATTGGAGAGCTCTCGGATCTCGAATTGACGTTCATAAAACCTAAGGCAATAATTCAGTAATAAATCTATATTCATCAAAATCAATTGCTTACTTTGTTTATCTTGAGGACGGATTAATTCTTCTTGAATTTTATGAAGACAGTCCATTACTATATCTCTTTCGCGTTGCGATAAATGCAATGCCTCACTAGAAAAATAAGAAAAAAAACTATAATCCCCAATATGTTGACCAAGCATGGTGCCACGTATCAAATCTGGATGAAATAGTAATCCATACACTCTGGGATGCAAATCATCTTTAAGCATGTTTATCTCAGCAACTTGGCCTGGTGCAAAACTAACCAAAGTGCCCTCTTGATAATCATATGAACGACGCCCATATTGAATATCACACTCTTTACCCCCCTTTAAAAAAAGGGCATACAATCCATAGTGTATTTGGACATGCTCGACTGCTTTTGTAGCCTTCGTCAAATCCACAACTGCCACTAAAGGGTGAAATGTTTTAAAACCAAACAATTGATTGTATATATCAACAGAAGATAAATCTATTCTTTCCATATTAGTCGTTCTAATTACCAGTATCTGAAACAAAGATAAGTTCTTTTATGGTATGAACAATTAGAATACCACAGAAAATCAGTAATTAGGGTTATTATCTCCGTAATCTGAATCTTTTATCATTCAATTTATCGCCGTAAATTTGTTGTAGATTAAGTCTATTGAGTAATTATCAAAAACCAAACTTAGTAAAATGAAAGCAAAAACAAAAATTTTAGCAACCATCGTAGGCGTCATTGGTTTAATATCAATGGTAGCATGTGCTGAAAATAAAAAAACAGAGAATATGAGTAAATCAGATTTAACAATGACATGGGACAAGACTTTTCCCAAAAGTGAACACGTTACTCACGAAAAAGTAACTTTTAAAACTCGTTTTGGCATCACTCTTTGTGCTGACATGTACAAACCTAAGGGTGTAGAAGGGAAATTACCAGCTATCGCTGTTAGTGGTCCATTCGGAGCCGTTAAAGAACAAGCATCAGGACTATATGCACAAACCATGGCAGAACGTGGTTTCTTGACAATTGCATTTGATCCATCATTTACAGGTGAAAGTGGAGGTGAAGTACGCAATGTAGCTTCTCCTGACATCAACACAGAAGATTTCTGTGCAGCAGTAGATTATCTAACAACACGTGAAGATGTGGATCCTGAACGTATAGGTATCATTGGTATTTGTGGTTGGGGCGGCATGGCTCTCAACGCAGCAGCAATCGATATTAGAATAAAGGCAACTGTAACATCTACTATGTATGATATGAGTCGCGTAACTGCAAACGGCTATTTTGATTCAATGGATGCAGATGCAAGATATGCATTGCGTCAACAACTAAATGCTCAACGTACTATTGATGCTAAAAATGGAACTTTTGCACGTGCAGGTGGCGTACTAGATCCGCTTCCAGAAGATGTTCCTCAGTTTGTTAAGGATTATCACGCTTACTATAAAATGCCAAGAGGATATCATAAACGATCATTAAATTCTAATGGAGGTTGGAATACAACATCAGCACTTTCATTTATGAATACAAAACTATTATCATATAGTGATGAAATTCGTAGTGCAGTACTTATGCTTCATGGAGAAAAAGCACACTCTAGATATTTTAGTGAAGATGCTTTCAAACATTTGAAAGGGGATAATAAAGAACTTATAATTATTCCTGGCGCCAATCACACTGATTTATATGACAACAAAGATGTGATTCCTTTCGATAAAATTGAAGGGTACTTCAAGAAATATTTGTAATAAGAGCCATCTCTTATAGAGTACTTAATATCGGTTCCTTATCGTTTCTATATGGCGATAAGGAACCGTATTTTTGTATTCATATTGGAAAAAAGTAGATTTGATAAAATATTCTTCTTTTTATCCGTATCTTTGTATAGTCTAAGTATGAACCATGAAATTTTTACGAGACGGATATGAATCTAGAGCAACAAGAATTTATTGCAGCTATTAAGCAAGCGCCAACAAATGAAATTCACATAAAAAAAACAGGTAGAGAAGGCATCAATTTAATGAAGCATTCTCACCATCAATGCCAAATCGTCTATACTCTTTCAGGCACATTACATATCCAAATTGACAACACTAATTATTTTGTACCTGAACATCATCTAGCATGGATTCCAGGAGGAGTAGAACATGTACTGTCAAGTAACAATAAAAAAATATCTTTGATCAATTTCTATTGTCCACTAAAAAGCTCTACAAAAAATGCCATATGGGAACAATTTGCCGTTTATGTACCGAACGCATTCGTCATGCATAATCTAAGGTTTATTGCAACAGATAGAACTGTGATTAAGCAACCCAAAGCAAGACATCTATATCAATTTGCTTTGAGTTTTTTTAAGTTGTTACCAGCCATAAATTTACCTTACAGTTTACCATTACAGACATTAGTAGCTCCCCCAGACAACAGATTAACTCCAATCTTGGAATATATTATAAAACACACATGTGAAGAGATCACTATCAAACAAGTAGCCCATCACTTTGGTTTTTCGGTAAGGAATTTAACTCGATTACTTCAACTATCTGACATTCGTTTCACACACTATCTACAAGGTCAACGTGTCACAAGAGCAATCGAATTATTTGCCGATAGAAATAAATCCATGCAACAAATTGCTTATGACATTGGTTTTAATTCATCAAGAAGCTTTAATCGTGTCTTCAAACAAATCACAGGAGTTAGTCCTCAGGTTTATTGTACCCAACAAAGGAAAGAGCTGGATTGTTTTGAAGAATAATCGAAGAGGATTAATTGTTCACCTCACTTTGTTGTTTTTTGTTATATAGACCTTCTACCATACGGCAAACTTCATCATTATCAATCATACTCGTATCACATGTCAAATGATAGTGATTTGTATCTTCCCAACGTTTTCCTGTATAATGATTGTAGTGAGCTTCACGCGATTTGTTGATCTGAGTAATGGTATGCGCTGCATTTTCTGGATCTATACCATATTCATGAATGGCATGAGTAATTTTATATGCCATATTAGCATGAAGAAAGACATGAATACAATTGGGAAAGTCTCGAAGTATGTAATCGGCACAACGCCCTACAATCACACTAGATCCCTTTTGAGCCAAACGACGTATCACTCGACTTTGCGCCACAAAAAGAGCATCACTTGGAGAAAGGCTCTTGTTTATTGGTGATTCATAATCTTGTAGAATGAGCTGGTACAACATGTGGCTAGGTAAATTCTGCTCTTTTTCACTAATAAAATCTTCACTAAATCCACTTTCTTTAGCGACTAATTCAATCAAGGAATTATCATAAAAAGGAATACCAAGATGCTCAGCTATCTGCTGACCAATCAAATGTCCACCACTTCCATATTCACGAGATATAGTAATAATTATAGGGGCCTGTGCAAGAGCTGCTGTTTCTTCAACTTGAATTGGAACAGAATTGCCAGCTTCCCATCGTTCTATACCAACCAATAAAGGCTTAAATAAACGTACAAATGGGCCAGTTATTAGTGCTGCAATAACAGTACCTTCACGTACCCCCTCTATATGTCCAGATAGTAACCAAGAAGCTAAAGTAGCAATTATAACAAGGGACACATCAAAAATTATTTTGATAAAGCCAAATTCTTTACGAGAACATAGAGAAGCTATTTGAACAAAGTACTCCCCACTCACCATGGTCACATCAGCGACGACTTCAAAACAAATACCCAATGCCAATACAGCGCACCCAATGCAAAGGGAAATCAGTTTGAAAGCATAGAGCGTGGGGGCTAAATGACTCAATAAAGCCATGGTAAGGTCAATAAAGAGACCAAATATTACTGAAATTGGGATCTGCATTAAGAGATCAATTTTGCGACGAAAAATCCCCTCTTTGTCCAACATTAAAAGTTGCCCTATAATCAAAACCATATTAAACAAAAAGATATAGGTCCCCATACTCAACGATGTGTTCAGACTAAGGACATATGGTATACTAGATATGGGGGACGTGCCGAGGTAAGAACGAGTAATGATACTAACTCCCAATGCGCTGACAAATAAAGCAATGGTAAATATAAAATAACGCTTCAATAATTCTCTTTTCTTCATAATTTCTCTCTTATGGAATAGTGGTGCTTTGAGTGCACAAACAATCTTTTTAAAATCGGTGCAAAGGTACGGATTTTGAAGCATATAGTATAGACAGATTAAGCTAGAAGATTCACCATTTAAGCCAGATTATAGTAAATAGAAAAAGAGCATGTCTCAATGCAAGCCATGCTCTTCTTCAAAATCACAATAAAAACATCTAATTACCTCCGCCATTATGAGATGGAACAATTACTTCAGATTGTACAAGTACATCCTCGTAAACAGTTCCTTCAGCGGAATTGTTCTCAAAATCTACAGTAACCTCACGATGTTGTTGTTGGGCACTGAACGTATATTTTGCACCAGCTGGTACAACAAAATCTGCCAAATAAGTCATTGTTACAGTCTCAAGTCCATCACAAACAGCCAAGTATTTTTGAAGAATTTCAAGAGATTTGCCCGAACCAAAAAGCCGTGCCCCCACTTGCATATTGTAGGTTACATCTGTCTTGTTTGAATTGGAGGCATAAATACGATCTATAGTACTCGGACTCATATCTAAGACTGACATTAGAGTATTATCAGTTATCTCAACATCACAACATATACAAATATCAGCTGACCCTTTCAAAGCAAATGTTATATTACCATTATCACAGGTAAAATCATCTACTTCCCCGTCTAAGTAAGCTATATGTATTCGACAACAATTTTCTATAACTTCATGTATTGAAATTTCTATAGTCACTCCATCTGGAAGAGTATATGGATTACCTTCTTCATCTACAAGCGACACCACAAATTCATCAATAATAAAATGGTCTATAGTCAATTTAGTTTCAGTTTGATCATAGCGTGGTTGAATACAAATACAAACTTTTTCACCATTTGGAGAGATATCAGTTGGAACAACTGCTGTTAAAACGGTTTTAAAAGCTTCATTTCCAGCGACTGTCTCAGTTGAAACAGATACAACCGTTTGACTAGACAAATTGATCTGTTGAGGCGTAGAAGCGTTTGTCATACGAAAATTAACCATCTCCAAAGGGCGCTGATTATTGCTATTAAGTACGACCGTTTTGCTTAAGGTCAGTTTGCCACCAACACTCGCTTCGATTACATAGGTACCCGACTTTTTGAGTCCCCTAAAAGAATATACCCCATTTGCATCAGTTATAGTTGTAGCTTCTTCCATACCTTGTAGCGTAACAGTGGCATTTTCAATAGGATCACCACTAATAGCTGAGACAACACCAGTAATAGTATGTTGAGCTTCTACAGTTGGGAGAATAACTTCAGGCTGAATGACTTCATTTTCAAAATCACAAGAATTCAGTGTACCTAGTAGCACAATAGCTAGCAATACACGATGTAGCTTTTTTACTGTTGTCCTTTTCATAATTCCTTTTTTACAGTTTTTTTCATTCAAATTTAGCAATGTATTTTGCGACATGTCCAGCGTAAAACGCATAAAGATTTAGATAATTACAGGTATCATATAATAAATAATTTATAACTGAATAGAGAGTCCTACCCCTCCACTGAATCGTCCATCAAGCATGGAAACTTGAAGCATGAGAAGACGCCATAGCAACAAATCACTGCCAACAAGTATATCATCCCCATTGTATCCACATATAAGCCTCCACATAGGACAACAAGAAGGACGAAAATCTACACCTCCCACGAAACCATTCCAATGGTCATTGTGCGTATTGGAATTATATCGTCTATAAGTTATGTGTCCCCCTATTCGTCCAATAGTCAAATCGCAATGTTTAGTAACAGCAAGATAATAATTCGTATAATGTTGGCTACCGCGCTCACCTGTCCATTCTTGATTGAACGGATCTTGCACCCCAATAGCTATTAATGGCATATAAACACCTTCTGTAAAAGGACTAATTTTAAAAGAAAAATGCCGATCTTTTTGATAATAACCAACTTGATCACTGTATGTTTTCTTCGTTTTAAAGAGCACTTCTGTATAACTAACTTCAAGCCAACTTAAAGGAGTAAAACCAATATAATAGCTATAGGTTTCGTATGGTTTGCCATTATACTGAAAACCACTGGGTACCATACCAACATTCAAATAATGCCCTCCTACTCGTACAGTAAGTTCATCACTGATATCGGCAGTAGGTACATGTATAAGCCCACTAGTCCCATCATACTGTTGACCATACATCGATTGTACACCACTTATCAATAAACAAACAATGCCTAAGATTATACGACTATTCATCGCATCCCTCCTTTCGTTAATAAGAAGTTGCCTTCATGTTCATTATACTCAGGATCTGTAAACAGTAAACTGGCTTTCTTACTACCAGCATCCATATTATTAGTCAATCTAAAATTAGACGCAGGTCGTATTGTAAAATGCTTCTCACTTGAAGTGTAGGGAGGAAGCATCACAATAATAGTAAATCCTGCAGTACGATCTTGCTTTGTTTTAATAGCAAAAGCACCTATACTACAATATCTCGTGTGCCTAAATATTTCAGCACGAAGTCCATAATCTGCATGTATAAAACGCCCGGCTAATAAACGTGCTTGTATGTTTTTTGGTGTATAGTAATAGCGTAAGCCACCAACATAGGAGAGCCTATTGAGCTTACTATGAGTAAAATCCTCCGCAAAAGAACAAAAGCCTGTAAGATTTGTTTGGAGTTCTAATGAAAAACGCTGGCTCAAATGATGCAACCAATGAGCATGCACACCATATCGCTCCTGATTAAATAAACCTGTACTACATTTTAAATAACTATTGTGCCATAAACAACTCTCCTTACTAAGTACAAACATCGTAGGACGTACCTTTTCATAGTATGGGCCATAGTCGTTATACACAGGAATAGTCAACTGCCCAGCAAGCATCCAATAATGAGGCATTTGCCATTTAAATCCAGGATTAAGGTTCACGACAACTTCATAGACTTTGTCATACATAGTGTCTGAATAGAGCAATTCGGGGCCTATAAAAAGGTCCAACTTGTGCTGAGCGACAGTTGGAATATAACTATATAAAACACTCACGACACAAGCCATAGCTAGTCGTATACATTTCACAATTCCAATAATTAAATTAAACAATTAAGCCTCAACTTGTAAAATCTTGTTCAAAATTATTGCAATATATTTATTAGGCAAAATATATGACACTTTTATACCTACCTACCCAAATTATATATAGATTGTGTTTAGACTTGATGAGGTGTATATAGATATTTTAATCAAAGAATATCAATATAGTACACGCCCAGTAAGTCGTCTATTTACAACTTCGCTATCGTTGCATGAAATATTAGTAAATCCATATTTACTACACCAAGGTTTGACCCATGCACTAAGCCCATGTGAAATAATACAAACGGTTGTACCCTGAGCTTGCAAACTCAACAAGTCATGAAGACGTACGATATTGACGTGATGATCTAACATCTGCATGGCAAAATCTTGACATATTCCACTGAAACGTCGATACGATGTGCCACGAAAGATATGCATAAATAGAATATTCTGATAACTCGACTTAGGCAGTATACCTAATTTCATCAGTAAAAAGGGTACACAATAACGTACTTGGATGAGATTAAAACGACGTTGTCCACAATAATACGCAAAGAAGACATCAGTAGTGTCTTCTTTCATTAAAAAGGTATCCAACGAAATACTTTTTACTCGTTTCATAAATTCTTCATATTAAAACCATGCTCCACACAGATATAGAATCTGTATATGTCTAGTTTTATTTCGATTTGTAGTATATAACTCTTGCATGCGTTCTCCTTTTGTGCATGACACATGTCCAAAAATACTGATAATCAAAACAATACGCAAAATTTCATGTCAAAAAAATGTTGTAAGAGGAAGCGTAAAAAACAAATGATTTCAATCGTCTATTGCGTTATACCAACGACAATTGAAGAATCTACGCCCTTAAACGTAGAAATACATCCACGCGTCATAGTCACATCATGTGGAACTGTAGGAGAATGAGCTATTGCATAACGCATACGAGCTATTTGTCCAGTGGAAAAACCAACAGGAACAGATTCACGCATATAATAATCCATGATATTGGTACTACAAAATGCATCAGCACTATGACTAAAAATGCTATAAGCTGATGCACTCCCATAGGGTATACGCCAACTAAGTTGGTCCTTGGCAAGCTCAAGTGCTGTTATGTCTCCAAATGTACTACAATCGCCCCCAAGATAATGGCTGTATGCAGTGATAAAACTTTTATAATAGTCGATATACATACTGCGATCATAATTGGGAGTGTCGTCAACAGCGTCATCACCAGAAGGTCCTCTACCATCATTAAAGACATGGTAAAGACCAAAATAGTGTCCAAGTTCATGTATGGTTGTGTCGACTATATCAGAGCTTACTATAGGCATATTTTTAGAATCAAACATATGTCGGGCATTTATAGCAATGCTATGCAAGCTTGGTATAGCACTAATGGGTGTATCATCTGATAAAGTGTAGAAATACCCTAGATATTGCTCATTGATATTGGAGCGTAAATAAGCATAATTAGACCATCCAGTAGCAGTGTCGTCAGAAGAAAATTCAAAAATAAAAATATTGATATATTGATCCTGAGGCCAAACCATAGCACGGTCTGCTGCATCGGTGCTCATAAGAAACTCTCGACCATTTCGATAAGCATTAGCAACATCTTCTATAATGACTCCATTGGTCGTTTGACCATCTGGTGTTTGACCAGCCAAACACAAACGGATATTTGCATCACAATAGTTTATAAAATGCCCTTGAAGTGTATACTGAGGCATATATTGGTAGCGATGATTGATACTATCAAGAAGAGCTTGACAATGATTCATATTAAGATTTTGAGTACGACTAGTCCCATCACATACTATGTGAAAGACGACAGGTAAGGTGTGTATTTTAGGCTGTTGACGAATCTGAATCTTTTGTGTTGATCCATAACAATTAGTAATAGTCACATATCCTTCACGCCACTCACTACTCGTATTAGATGATACAGATAAAATCGGGCCATGACATCCTTGCCCTCTTGTCTCGCTTAGATAAATCCACGAGTTATGAGTAGTCGCTGTCCAAACAGCATACCGATTAAGGGAAACAGGTAACTGTGATTCAGTATAATCAAGCGTATATAGATTAGTATTTTCACAAGTAATAAGCCCCTTATCACGACTATCCTGAGGGATATCAGCAGTAAATTGAGGAGCTTGATGTTCTACTAGTGTATAACGTACCACGTATTGATGTCCAGGTTGAAAATCAAGACTAACTGGAGAGGTCGTGATACTATAATAATTGCGAGTGGAATGATTGGTTGATACAACGATAGTGAAAGATTGGTGCTCAAGTTGTACTGGTGCAAGCATCATATAGGCAGTCAGAAGATGATCATCTCCTAAAGTAATGTTACTTAAGCTGACAGTTTGCCCATTTGTATAGGTATTCTGATTTGAATCACTAGGGCATAAAGAGGAAATAAGTTCGCAATCACCACTAGTTATTTCAAGAGAGAGATTAGTTATATCTCCCACAATATCTTTTGGTAAAGTAAGTTCAAACTTCAGTTGAGCAGCAAGATACTTAAATGTCAGACTTGTCTCTGTAGTGAGCACAGCATCAGCCATCATGTAGGTATAAGCAGATAGGCCGTCAGTGGAGGCATTGCCACTCTGAGATTGCCCACTAAATGGTAAATAAAGATTTTGAAAACCCACTTGCCCATCTGTATTAGTGCAACTAGCTGGATAAATAGCTTTATCCATTCCATCAAGGAAGCGCCCACTAAAACTACCAGTTGTCGTACCAGCACCATCCGTTAATGTAAACAGCGTACCAGCACTATGAGTATTATACCAACGAAAAGTGTCTCCTGGAGTCCAAGTCACCATTTTTCCATCACCGCTGGCATAGGCCATGCGGGTATTACTACCCGTTGAGGCCTTGACAGTAATAATTGGTGAGCTAGAATCGACACTATCACTTAATGAATCTGTATAATCAACACAGCTTGATAGTAAGCCTAATATAAGTATAGTAGGGAAAAACTTGACGGCCTTATAACCGCACAATACATGAAATTTGTTCATTGCGACGTGTAAGTATATGTCATTTACGGCGCAAATATAACATATATTTTTCTTAGCGCAAATGTCTGCTAAATAGCTTTGAGATTTAGTGTGCTTTATTCAACGTATATAGACAAAAAGATATGCGTTATTGATTGTTTTTTATATTTGAAGTATCTGTATCTATCACAGTAGCAATACGCTTGGCAACTGCTTCCCATGCGTATTGTTTGATGTAGTATTCTCTATTAGCTTGTACACACGCATGTATATGATCAGCATGTAATAATGAGTACATCTTATTGGCTAGAACACAAATATCATCATTGTCAATTAAAAATCCTGTTTGCCCCTCTTGTATATGATAGGGCATTTCATAACAATTTCTACCTATACAAGGTAATCCAAAGGTTAGAGCTTCAATAAAACTAAAGCCATAAGCTTCAAAGTAAGATGGTTGGCATAATATATCGCACTTGTTGTAATAATCTACCAATTGATCATAAGTCACAGAATGTATGTAATATATATTAGGGAAGTTGTGTATATTAGGATTGGTAGGAGGTCCAATTATATACAATTCAGCAGAAGGCATCCGTTTAAGTAATTCGCAAAAAGCTTTGAGCACAAGAGGCCCTCCTTTACGCTCATAATCGTGTCCCACAAACAAAATTTTATTTTTAGTTTTCCGACTATAATCTATTTTCTGAGGATCAACATTTATTGCCCCTCCCACATGGTGAACTTTAGACGCAGGGATACAGCACTTATCTATCATGTACTCTTTCAACCAACGAGCCATTACAAAAATACCTTTGGCGTTTTGATAATAATCATTTTGATTTTTTTTTCGCCTTTGTATGGCCTTAATTGAATAATGAGCAAAACTAGAAAACTGGAATCTTTCGGGATCTCGCTCAGCAAGATCAAGAAGATAAGAGACATTAAGATCTTGATAAATATACGTGGGATGTAAATCAGAATCATAAACTTCTGCAAACTGAAAAATCGGTACCACCTGTTGCTCTCTAATGACACGACATACATCGCTACGTTGAAGACAATGAGTACGGATATCCATATCGTCTGAAAGAATATGAAATTTACGCATAATCCTTATCAATATGGAGGGCGTGTGTTCTTTTAGTGGAATATCAATGACATCAAAATACCTTTTAAGAGCTGTATATAGCCCCCAACAAGTACCAGACCAACGAGTTCGTTTGTTATTTTTCCAATTAACGAGAAAATAAAGTTTATTCATAGACTGTTCATGTGTGTAAATCATTCACAAATATAAACAAATTAAAGTGTATTTCAAAAAAATATTTGTTTTTTACCACAGCAGCTATATATAAGAAGCATATTTGAAAATTATGGATACAGAATTATATGTCTGGTATCCACTCTCTCTGATACTTTTCAACCCCAACTTATTTAATCTTATATGCAAGCAAAAACGCAAGCGCTTGCGATTTTCTAACTATCGGGATGTTTACGATTTCGCAAGCGCTTGCGTTTTACTAAAGTAACGCTTCACTAAAAGCATGTAAACAAGCACAAAGAAAATAATCAAGATTTATTTTGTTTATTTGTATTTTTAGCCATATATTAACCTCGGAATCAAGAAAAAATGAAATAACGCGGTACAGTTGTACACTAACTCACTACTCAATATGCTTCAAAAAATTATCCTTATAATCCCGATTCTTGCAGCTATATGTATGTTGTGGCTGGTTCTTAGACATAGAACGACCAACAAACTAGTCAACATATTAGGGGGCTGTGTACTTGGTCTCATTAGTATCCTTATGTTTTCATATAAGTACTATGTAATCTATGACAACAACCTCAGCCAATGGATGTTTTGGGCAGCCCATTTAAGCTGTATACTTCTATTTCCTGTTGTTGATTTATATATAACCGCATTTACAACAACAAAAATCAGTTGGCCCAAATGGATGCTTTTAGGAATAGGTAGTTTCCTGGTACCGTGTGCACTTCTTTCTTACGAATTATGGCATAAATTACATTGGCTAGTACTCTTTTTTACACTATGGGTAGTAGCTGCTTATTGTGCTATAGATACATGTAAATTACTGTATGTTTTCATTAGAAAAGTCAGAAATCACTTTGATAATATATCACTATTGGAAGAAGGATCTGTGTATTCTCATCTACATCTTTTTGGGATGACATCAGCTATCGCACTTATGTTCTATACATTACTACACATACATCCCCACGAAATGAGATATGTATCTACCGTTTTGTATCTATTGAGTGCCTTAATGGTGATTCACATTGGACATAAAATGTTGATACATCATAAGCATTTTAATTTATACCATGATGCCTTTGCACATATATCGGATTACAACAAATTATGGTCTATATCAGATTTTAGAAATAAACTGAATGAACTGAATATTCATTATTTAGAAAATGGATTTAATCTGTATTATGCTTTAGAACTGATACAGAACAAACTGGATACACAAAAGCTTTCTGATAATGATAAGACAAAAGGATGGAGAAAAAAAACTCATGTATATATGCATTATAAAGATAGTCCCAAAACAGTAGAAGTACCTGCTGTGTATGAAGTAGAAATATTAAAAGAAATGTACAGCAAAACATCCAAAAGGATGCAACTAAATGCTGCTGCATGTAAAAAATAAAAAAAGCCCTTTTACGACTTTCGCAAGTCATGAAAGGGCTTGATTTGTGTTTATCTGAAATTATCTTTCAATAAACTCATCAGAGAATCGGTACACAAAGTCGATACCAGCAGGACTTGCCTCACGATCTGTATCATAATGATAAGTACGTAATGGGCTTGTCGCATTAACTGGATCATACACGCAAATCGTTGCATTCATATAGGTCGTTTGACTCAACCACAATTGTTCACTAGTTGGATGAACACCCAAGATACCATATACGATATCTGTAGTATTAATTAAGTTGGAAGTCATTGTTTTAGTTTCATAATTATAGCACCCTACGCTATGCGCTGAAAAATCGGCTTGATCCACAAAATATAAACAAGGAGAAGTAAAGCTAGCACATAGTCCAACTGCTGGCGACCAAGTAGCTACAGGAAGATCAATATCACTCAATTCATGTTCATGAATAATTTCTCCTTCATGATTCATACCATATACAATAGGTTTATTTGTATATGTAGGCATATAGGTTGACCCAGTGAATTCACCAGCAGCCAAGAAGTAAAGATTATTATCGGATGCCTTCACGATACCTTTGATTTGGCGCCCTGGATAATCTAGTTTCTTGGTAATTTCACCAGCTACAGGATCAATAATAATAACGTGTTCACCACAAGCTGCATAAATCTTACCACGAGAATAAACCAAACGAGTCTTTGTAGCACCTTCTGTAGTAAAGTCCCCAAAAGTTCCATCTATAGTCTTATTGAAACTCACAGCATCGTCAGTTAAATCTAAGCGACAAATCCCAGAAGTGGCTTCCATACCACGTTGCGAATATTGTACATAGGCTGTATGATCATCTGTAACAACAAGATGTTGTGGCCACACCAAGTTGCCATTAGGATCTTGTATTTCTAACGGATCACAATAAATCATTTTCATTGTTTTGGAATCACAAACGACCCAACGACCTTGACCACCCATACCACTGGAACTAGTAGCTGTACCACCTCCATTTTGAGTCAGTAGGTACGTACGCCCATTGTACATATACATATCCTGTACAACATTTCCTATTTCCTTGCCATCATTAGCCAACTCAAAAATATGTGGATAAGCCTTTCCAGCTTTATCGTAAAACAACACAGTCCCATTGGCTGAAGTCATATTTCCTTCGCATACCACATAAGTTCCATCTGGATCTTGCAAATCTAATAGGGCCTGTACTGGTATATCAAGAGTAACTTCGGACTTATCTTTAAGTTCGCCTACTACTGTAATGACAACAACATCAGACTGAATTTTATCCGTAAATGCTGGGGCTTGAATACTAACCTTCTTGTTGGTTGTATCGTAACTAGCTGTCCAATCTTCTGTAGGATTGACTAGATGAATATTAGAGATACTTTGCGACTGTATAGTAAACGTCAACTGCCCTTCCCATGGGCATACCGCTGTTTCTCCAGATTGGTCAACAAGCTTAAGTTCTGGATCTACAATCACGGGTAAAACGGCTAAGTGAGTATTGCCGATTGCATCAACTGCTGTCAAGATGATCTTACCAGAGCCATTACTAGAATCAGTTTGATCAGGCGCTTGTACTGATACATATTTACCAACTTCTACAACATTGACTTTCCAACCTTGAGGAGCTTTAAGTAAGGAATAGTCACTTACATTTTGAGTATTCAATGTAAAATCAAGCGAACTTCCAGCTGTAAAGTGGGCAAAACCATCGGGAGTTTCCAGTGCAGTACCGAATACGGGCAACTTATCCTTGAGGTCTTGCAATTCTTGACGAAGTTCAGTATCGTTATAGATGTCGTTATCATCTGAACAACTAATTTGACCAAATACAGCCAGAAGCAGTAACAGCCAAATAGGATATAACTTTTTCATTACGTTTTTACATTGAGATTAGTTTAAATATGAAGTCTTCGCTTCTTCTTCTGTAACAACTTCTCCTGAAATATGCAAGTCGGTGGCTCCGCAAACTTCTGTAGATGTTTCACCCAGCCACCCAGCTAACTGATTCAAAGCACAGTGTACTTTTACAAAGTCGATATGATTAAGTTGCATAGAATGGCCTTCCGAATCTACAGCCCAACTTAGGTCAAAACATGATGCGGGATCATTGTTAGGGGCATTATCTACATATCCCCATGGGTATGAATACAACACCCAATAAGTTCCTTTCCCACTCTCATCAATGGCATTGTTTGCTAATTTGGTTCCAGTTAACGTATAGTCATCACCACTTATCCAATTTGGATAGTAGCTTTGTTTATGAAAAACATTCTTTGGCAACCAACCGCTTCCTCCTTGATTGTCTGTCCAAGAAATATATTCTTCAACTGGCGGATTTGGATCCGATTCAGGTTTATTATAAGTAATGCTATAATTTTTGATTGTAGTGTCTTTATTATATTCACTACCAGCCAATTCGTACCAAGTATCATCTGGTAGTCCATTACCATTGGCATCCACAGAAACACTTACAATACCTGGTTCACAGCTACCTCCACGAGTATTGCCATCTGGATTAGGATTCGCAGCAGCCCAAAAAGCATTTCCCATAATACGAAGATCACACTGTCCAGCTACATTCATCACCTTGTGGTCGAAACCAAATACGACATATCCACCAAATCCTCCTAAGGAAATCATGCCTGCACGTGCCTTAGCTAGGTCATTTTCAGCTTTTGCCCGAAGGTCTTCTGCTGTGTCCCCATCAGCACATACTGGAAGAGTGTTTGTAAACTGTCCTACACCAGGCAAGTATTCATACACTTTATTAATATATGATTTATAAGCCACCTCCTCACTCTCTACTTCTACAACTGTTGTTATAGTTTTCACTAAGTCACCACGAGTCACGTCAAGCTCAAATGTATAGTCTCCAGTCTGTAAAGCAGTAAAGTGCAAAACTTTTTCCGAACCAACCAATTGACGAGTAGCATCCACCTTTGTTGTTTCAGCAACTGCAGATTGAGCGACTGGTTGTCCAACAAGATACCAAGCGAAACTAGCTCCTTGTGGATTCAGAACTTCTGGGTCAATGACAATATCGCTACAACGAGCACCTTTTGTTACTGTTGGTACCGATATTTCTAACTTAACATCAAGCGTAGCCACCAACACATTTTTTTTCTCATCAAGTGCTGTAATACTAATCACAAGAGGTTCATCAAGTGTCTCACTGGCATCATTTGGAGCCGTAATTGACAATGTTTTAGTCTCTTGATCACAACTAGCACTCCAACCAGTAGGCAGTGTCAACACTTCAAAGTCTGAAACATGTTCTGCTTCAATTGCAAATGTTTTTGTCTCTTTGTACACAAAGAACGCATCTTCATCTGATCCAGGCTTAGTAATAGCAAAATGAGGGACATTGTTTTTCATGTCATCAATCTTTTGACGAATATCTCCGTCATCGTACACATCGTTTTCGTCTTTACAGCCAACCAATACAGTTACTGCAATGAGGGGCAAGAATGCCCACTTGTTAAATAGTTTCATGATTCATTTTTTAGTTAAAATAGTATTATTTTCTAGATCATTAAATTTCTAAGGGTGTTTATACAAGAAGGCAAAGTGAGCTGGTATATTACCGGCCTCAACACTCCATTTTTTCTTTCCTTCTTTAGAGAAACAGTACACATAACCTGTTACAACATAATTTTGAGCATCCGTTATATAGACATCTTTATTGATAGGATTAACGGCAATTCCATACGGAATCATAATTTCTTGGTCAGTTCCATCTGTTATGATATGATCATTGACGACTTCTTGCAGCTTGGTATCATATATGCCGTAATTAACGGTATTACTACCTGTATTGTAACTCCAGGCTACACTATAATAATAAAGCGAGTCACCACTTAGCGTCATCTCACTAACTGGAATATCGAGTTTTTTCTTCACTGTATCTGTTTCAGTATCTATGACATATAGATTGGGTGCTACATTGTAGTAATCGCCACGACTAGATACATAAAGATTACCATAGTGATCAAGTTCTAAACGGTGAAGATTGATTGCCACATCAATGGTTTTGATTACCTTAAAACTTTCTAAGTCAACTACACTAACAGTCGTATCATAATCAGGCACTCGGTAACCGCCTGAATTGGCACAATATAATTTATTATCCTTAACAACAATTTCATCGGGCTGATACCCCACAGTCACTTTGCGTTGAAGTTCCAAGGTAGTTGTATCTATCTCGGCTACAAAACCAATTTCCGCATTAGGATCAATAGCCACTGGACCAGAGTATGAAGAGACATAAGCTTTATTACCATGAAAAGTCATATAGCGACAATTAGGGACTTCGATTTCTTTGATATGTATACCCGTGTAAGCATCAAAAACTTCGATATAATTAGAGCAGTTAATCACTGCATAGCATTTGCTACCATATATTTGAATATCGTTACCGACATCTCCAAGTTCTTTGACGATGGTAGGATTACGTTCTGAAAAAATATCAGTGTGATATTGTCCAGCCCGAAAATCGTAAAAATCAATAGTCGCACGATTCATACCCATATTGCCTTCATTTAGTAAATAAAATCCAAGTAGAGGGCTATTTTTATATCCAGGATCAACATCCTTCTGGGATGAAGTATAGATAATAGCGTCCTTTCGACAACTAGCAACTAATAAAAGGGCAAGAATACTACAAATGTACATCACTATATGTAGATGTTTATTGATTATCTTCTTCATGGGAGCATATATATGTTGTGTATTTCTTAAATACGGATTAGTATTGTACAGTTACAGAAAATTTGTAATTTCTACCTGGCATTGGATAATTCAAAACAACGTCATAATGCTGATCTAAAACATTATTGACTTCGGCCGAAAACCGTGTACTGTACTTTTTATAACGCAAGGTATAATCAAGAGAAAGATCGTGAGTGTACCAAGGTTCTACATGATTACGGGCTATATTATTGACTGCACCATCATAGCGTTCACCCACATAGATAAAAGAGTAATTGACTCCCCACTCTCTCCAAGTTAAACCTGCAATAGCCGATCCACTATGCCATGGAGTATAGGGAATTTGATCGCCATAACTAGACATCTCTTTCCCATTGATTTTCGTAAAATCTTGGGCTTTACTATACCCATAAGTCAAATTCAAACGACTCATCACTGGGCCAAGTGGAACGGTAATTTCTGCGCTAGCATCAATCCCTTTTGTTTCAACTAAACCCATATTGGTCATCATCCAACGAAAACTACTTCCTGTTGGCGAAGCGATAATTTTATCAGTAATGCGAGAATAGTAAGCATCTGCTTGGATGCGAAAGTGAGGTATTTTATAGGTAAATCCAACATCCACCTGATCGGTATGCTCAGGTTTTAACTGTGCATAGCCTATTTGAGCATAATATAAGTCATTGAACGTAGGCATACGAAAAATGTTCTTATAGAATGCTCGCAGATTCCATGGACTATCTGCATAAGGACGATAACCAATAAAAATGGCTGGACTTAACTCATGTTTGTCCGGCGCTGCCGTGTTGTGACGCACTTTCTCACTAACATAAGTACCCACAAGTGACCCTTGAACCTTTAAAGCGCCTAGATTGACAGCATTGGCCCAAGAAGCGAGAATAGTATATCGCTGAGGATAACTAAAAGGCGTCCCTACTCCATGCATAGTCGCATTGAGCTTATTGTAATTAGCATCAATGGCCAATGACATATCCCAGATAGGAGTAATGCGAAGACCTTGTACTAAACTGAGGTAAGTTTCTTGTTGATAGTACTCATTGTCAAACTGCATCTTTTTGGTCACATCTTCGTCCATAAATTCAACAGTTTCACGAGATTTATAGTGAGTATAGTCGTAAGCAAATTTTCCCTTGATTTGTATCTTATATTTATCCGTAATTTCTTGATAATAGTTAGCTTGAGCAAAAAAGTTTTTGTCTTTTTGACGTTCGCCACTGCTAAAAACATTTTTGACAATAGCCCCAGGGAGTCCACGATCACTTTGGTAATAATACAACTTACCTTCCCACTTGCTACGTAGACTCTGTCCAAAAAGCCCAGCCTCAATACGGTAGGCATCAATATCACTGTTGTGACGCACAGCTGTAGTGTCATAAGCCACCGTACCATTTTGATACAGACGACGGTAACGGAACTTATATTGGCCATTGCTATGAACATATTCGCCATGAAACATAGCAGATAGTTTATCTGTTATCTTATGAGAGATACGGAGCGAAGGATTGTTAAGCTGAATAGATCCCGTGCGATAGCGCGCGCAGACATGAGTAGACTCACCTTCTTTAAATTGAGGTCGCTTAGTTTGCATATAGACAGCAGATGCAGAAGCAAAATCTTTGGCTGATTGAAAGATATCACTTTTCTGTCCGTTGTACAGACTCACAGATTCCATGTTATCTAAACTAAATTTGCCAAGGTCAACGACACCGTTTTGAGCATTCCCGACTTCTATTCCATCATAAAAGACTCCGACATGATGGGATCCCATATTACGCACATCGACAGTTTTGAGTCCACCCATGCCCCCATAGTCTTTTATTTGGACACCCGAGAAATAGCGCAGGGCATCCGCTACAGACAAAACACTTAGTTTTTCTAGCTTTAGACCAGAAAGACTTTGCACAGGAATAACTTCCTTATAAGGCTCTGCCTCGATGACAACTTCTTGCAGTCGTTGAATACTATCAAGACGGCTTTGGCCATGGAGAGGAGTCCACGCCAACACACACACACTGGTTAAAACCAGCTGTGCAGCTTTCATAAAAATATTGTTCACGAAAAAATACGTTTCGCTTCTACCAGAAACCAAGTAGTAAAAGCTGGTTACATATTTTGGCAGGTATTCTGACTTGCTCCTTTCTATACGTCCTTCCCGCATATATATTATGTAGTGGACTAAGAGAGTATAGAAATGGTTTGAGGAGCTCACAGCAGCTTGTCTGTCCAGGATTTACACCTGATTCCCTTTTCACCGTCACTCTTAGCTTGAAGAGATAACGACACCAAAACGGTGGCAAAATTAAATATATTATTTGAAAAGGACAATATTTTTTGAAAAATCTTCTTCACAAGTTTTTCTAATTTATTTTTATATCAAAATAAGTCTGATCAAAATAAATACAAAAAACTGAGCAATAAGGAGTGTATCTATACCCTACAAAAATACAAATGAGACTTATCAAAGCCTTATTTTGCATATTTATATGAATAAAAGCTTTCAAACAAAGTATGTAATAATTTCTTCCATCACCTACAATACACGTGTTAAATTAGAATGGGCCTCCAATACATAACTAAAAATTTTTTAACGGACTTAGTTTTTTTTATCATGTTGAAGTCCGTATCTTTGGCACTAAATTATTAACGAGACTTACAATGCATCGAGTAAACAAATTATATTTCAAGTATGTCGTTTAAATCGGTAAGAAAAATAGGTATGGTGCTGCTCACTTTCAGCACAATCGTATTGTCCGTGCATGGGCAAAGTAATAAGGTAGAAATATTCTCTGGGGCTACTTTACAGTATAACGATGACCAGCCTAATCAAATGTATCAGGCAAGATTTGACTTAACTCCAGGTTTTAAATGGCATTTAGCACACCATGCAACTCTTGCTGGGCAAATTGCCATCCCTCTCTATAATGATTATGGCAAACGCTATAACAACATACGTCCAAGTATGTTGACTCTATCCAAAGAAATGAATTACTACAATTGGGCATTCGTAAAATGGAGTGCTGGATTGTTCAGTCACGAAAGGTATGGGTTGGACATGCAAGTATTGTGCCCCGTCTTTGACTGGTTAGCATTAGAAGGTCAAGCAAGTGCTACAGGTATTATGACTTTTTATGATGGCTACAAACGTGAAACATATATCAACAAAATATCTGCGGTAGCTGGTTTATCAGCGTACTATGCAAAAGAAAATATTCAAGTAAGACTGTTGGCTGGTAGATACCTGTATGAAGATAAAGGGATCAAAGCAGAAATATGGAAACACTATAAACATTGCTCTATTGGTGCATATGCACAAAATTCAGGTGGTGATTTAGGCGGAGGTTTCAAATTAATCTTCCGTATCCCTCAAGTTAAGAAAGAGGTTGGTCATGATATTATTATTCGTCCAGCATCAAATTTCAGTTTGGACAACAGAATCAGTGCATCTGATGAGGCCTGCCAAATGGTACATGTAGATCCTGAATATAATGAACAAGATGGTCACTTTACAATTACGAAAGGAGGTATGCGATGAAAAGATTATGGATTCTAGCTATTCTTTTGATAGGAGGTTTAGCATCGACCATTCAAGCACAACAGTACACTGGAATTAGCGGTTTGGTACATGTGCCAACTGCAGAAATGTCTCCAAAATCGAATGGACGTATTGGTGGTCACTATTTATATCAAGCATTGACTCCAGATAAAGTAAGATTTAAAGGGAAAGAGTATAATACTTTTAGTCATTATGTAGCCTTTACTCCATTTAGTTGGATAGAATTATCCTATACATGTGTCTTTAAAAAGGGACTAGATAATAATGGGAAAGAAGCATTTACAGATCGTTCATGGTTCACTTCAGCCAAGATTAGAGCAGTAAAAGAAAGCGAAAAATGGCCAGCCATAGCTATTGGGACACAAAATGCAAGAGACTACTTTAGAAAAAGAGATTTCAAGTATTACTATGTCAACTCATATATATCTGCCACAAAACACTTTGATGTAGCTCTTGGAACTCTAGGAACACACTTGACATATCGTCAATATGAAAATGATGATGCCCAGGATCAATGGGGAGGAGTTGTAGGAGGAGTAACTTACAAACCCAATAGCGTTGACAACCTAATACTATCTGCGGAATATAATGGGGACGTTATCATCACCTCAGCACAATTAAAGATGTGGAAATATGTAGTATTTCAAGCTATTTTAGTAGACGGGATACACTTTTGTGGAGGTGTAGGACTAAGCCTCCCTCTTAATTAAAAGAATACAGAATACAAAATAAGCTCCTTTCTTGTCAAAATAGACAAGAAAGGAGCTTATTTTGTATAAGTTTTTTATCTAGATTATTTTAAAAAAACGCATTATTTCAAATTAATACATATTATATTTTGAATCACCAATGTTAATATATATTTTTACAAAACTTTCCAGCAAGTATATATTAACGGTAGAAAATATGGAACTAGGCAAAAAGCAATCATCATTTAAGTCCAGTAATTTATTTCAGAATTTAGTATTCATACAAATAATCATAATGTTTTGCGCATGCAAGGCAAACCATGGTATTGATATAGAATATAAAGATGGCACAGAGCAAACTATTACGGTAAGAGCCTCAGTAAAAGCAACAAGAATTCCAGACGAATCGGTTGACCCACTAATAGTGACTTGGAATAGCGGAGATACATTTTGTTTCTTCAATGATGAATATGCTGGAGCTGTGTTTCATTTGGTAGATGGTGTTGGAACTGAAAATGGAGTATTTACTGGAAACGGGGTTAATGGAATGTCAAAAACAATCTATCCAGTCGCATGTAGATTAGGACTTGAAAATGGTTTTGACCAACTAATGCTACCACTAACAGGACAAGTACAGATAGGTAATAACAATAATAACAATTTGTCATCATTCTATTATATGATAGGTCAAGCCGAAGCACATGTTCCCACAAACATAGTCTTCAATATATTGGTGGCACAAGTAAAATGGATTCTTAATTTTCCAGATGACAGCGAAGGGTCAGTTAGTAAACTAGAAATATTTGTCGATTCTGGAGAAGAACTGTTTGTTAAAAGTTTGTCTCCTAGTCATCATGAACACAGTATTATGACTAGCAGACAATCTTTGGCACTGCAGAATGCTGAGCTAGACGAAGAGCACATAGTAACAGCATATATGATGATAGCGCCAGTTACATTTACCAATCAAGACCTAACCGTAAGAGTGTCTATGACAAGTCAAGATGAATCACTCTACTATTATGCTGCATTACCACAAAAAACGATAAATATACAAGCAGGTGGTACATACCTCATTCAATTGGACTTACACAAACAATAGTTTAATTACAAATAATCAACTTTTCATTTCAATCGAACGAGGGGATGTGTCATAATAACAATTGACACATCCCCTCTTATTTCATAAAGTTGTACACTCTGGTGTACTACCCAATATAAATAAACATTATTCTAAGCATCTCCATACCACAATCCATGCAAATTGCAATACTCGTAAGCTCCAATCACAACTTCATCAGGCTTTAAATCAAAAGTAGCTACAGGTTGAGCCTCAGGTTCTAGCGTAGCAGTTTTTAATCCTTTATCAGTATACAACCAAATCTTACATATATGATGGGCTGGAAGCATAGGATGCAAAGTGCTACCCACTGTAACAGTTACTGTATCCCCACCAATATCTAAAAGAGGCACATGCTTCTCGGTAGAAGATTCGGCTGTGTGAACAGACAATAGTTCCATGGGCTCATTGCAACAAATAGGCACAGTAGTGTTTGTTGCATCTTGTACGACTAAATTTTTACATAGTGCACAAAAATAAAAATTGTACTTTTTCATATTACATTTGTTTTAGTTGATAGTATGTTTTAATATAAACACCTTAAAGATGATACAAATCATCCATTTTATTTTTTTCATTGAGAGCAGCTTTCTGTATACTACTTATACGCTCTAAAAGGCGAGTACTTTTACGCTCAATTCCACGAGCATATGTACAAATATCTTCTGTGGTTACATGATCCTTCTGAATCACACGAGAAAGACTCAAAATAGCTTCCAACGAAGTCGTTACTACATCAATCAATTCGCTGAAATAGCAAATAGAAATATGTGATTCGGAAGTGGAAGAGCTTGTATGTAACGGTAACAACACTGGCTCATTCTTTCCTTTGTCAAGACATGTATCGTGCTGTCTATGAATGGTATCTATAAGATCAGCCTGTTTATCATTATAATAATATACCAACGCAATATCTTGTTCGATCATCTCACGAAAAATACGTAATATTGTTTTCTCAACTTCAGTGTATATACGTCTTTTTTTATCCAACACACATAAAGAGCCAAATGGTATTCCGTCTGGATAATTCAAAGGAAAGCCAAGATAATTAAGTAACCCATTATTTAATTGGGCATTATGAATCCAAAGAGGATCGTTGCTTGCATCAGGTATTTCAACAATCTGTTGACTGCTGATCACAGCTTCACAATAAGAGCCCGATAAATCTCGATGACTACCAGGAACAAACGGATTATCTTTTGTATCACTAGCAAGGTATACCTCCAACTCCTTTTCATCCAACTTCATAATGACAGCAGCTGGGATATTGAATAAATCAGCTATCGCATTAGCAAAATTTTGCCACTTCTCTTGAAGCCAGTATGGTATCTGTCTTTTCATATCTAAGTTTTCATCTAGATTTAAGAATGTTTCTTGCTATACACTTTAATGCAAATATACTTATTTTTTTTGATTCATCAAGGATTTTAGATAGAGATTCCTTTGTCAATCGCTATGTTTTTTACTACATTTGTCTTGTATACAAACAAAATTTGATAATAATTCAAGCATGAAACAGTTTCTAATCTTTTGTAGCTTAGTTTTGGCTGCAATATCTTTGCCAATTAGTGCTAATAGCCTTTCAGGTCATTACGATCAAAAAGATCTATCAATGGACCAACAAATCATTTCACTATACACTAGAGCACTTATACCTATCCAATCCCCTATTCTAGCTGATAGCGTGGACATCAATCACACAACATACCAACGTGCGACCTTGCTTGATACCTATGTAACACAATGGATGACCAAAGGATCATACACTGTATTACGCGTAGACAGTACAGGACTTATTCAAGTGGAAAAACCACAATCAGGACAAGCACTAAAACTTATTCATATGGAAGCAATGGCATCAGAGTATGCTGTAGCAAAACTTAGAATGACTTGTGGTATGCCATGGGTAATATATATGGATGGGAAAGAGATAAGAAGAAATAAAACATGTACAAAATATCCTGAAGAAGTAGCAGTACCAATAACGCTATTACCCAATAGACGTGTTAAAATAGATTTTAAAATTTTGGTAGCTGCACAACAAAAATCAGATTACCTATTGAAACTAAGAATGGGTGCTGAACAGAACAATAAAGCAGTACCTATAGAAATTAATGGGCATCTGCCTGAATACTATTCACTATGGCATACTGTATACGGCGAACGCGTAAGCAATGTGGAAGTATCTTCAAATGGACAATATGTACTCACAAGCTACGTAAACAAGATTAATGTGGACTGTACAACATACAAACAAGTATTGCGTGAAACAAAAAGAAATGCAATAGTACGTACTTTCCCAAAAAATAAGGATCTGAAGTGGATGCCCAAATCGAGCCTTTTATATTATATGGAAAAAGGAGAAAACGGACTAGATGTGCATATAGTATATCCTAAAACACTAATTGATGAACGAGTTATTCAAGGATTACCTGAAGGGAATTGGTCTTGGAGTACAGACGAACAGTTTCTGTTTAGTACTAAAATGAATAAGATGAAGGAGAAAAAAGTTCCTTACAAACGATTACATAACCGATACGACAGGCTACCCGACTCAAGACAATATAATCAAATCATTAGATACAACCGATATACGGGTCTTACGGAAACTTTAACCTTTGGGAATGAACATTCCATGAGTTTCTTAGGAACTAATGAAAAAGACACAAAAATGCTAATGATGATGGATCATAAAACTCCAACACAAAGACCTTTCTACGCACAAGCGTTATTGGAAGTAGACATGAACACGTTGGCAGTAGATACTTTAGCCAAAGATGCATTTATCACCAATGCAGCATATATTACTGGGACCAACAAAATTGTCGTTATGGGTAGTCCTGAAGCTTTCAATAAAATAGGAAAAAACTGTGGAAAAGAACCTGTTGCTAATGATTTTGACAATCAGGCTTTTCTCCTAGATCTTGATACAAAAGAAGTAACATCTATCAGTAAAGACTTTGCACCATCACTGCATTTAGCAACAACTTGGACAGACAATGGATGTATTTATTTCAAAGCAGAAGACAAAGATAGAGAAAAGATTGCAGAATATGATTTAATAAAGAATACTTGGACCATTTTGCCTATGTCAGAAGATGTGGTCAGAACATTTTCTGTAGCTCGTCAGAAAGGAATTGCAGCTTACTCAGGCGTAAGCATGAGCAGTAGTAGCAAGGCCTATATGTACTCTCTTAAAAAGCATCAAGAGACATTATATACATCGCCAATGTCAAAATCCCTAAAGGATGTACACTTTGGTCGTGTGGAAGATTGTAATTTTACAACTCAAGATGGAACAACTATTTATGGAACATTGACTTATCCCCCGACTTTTGACAAGCAAAAGAAATATCCTATGATTGTCTATTATTATGGTGGTACATCACCAACTCCACGTTATATGGATTTTTATTATAGCAGTCAGCTATTTGCCTCAAGAGGATATATGGTATATGTGCTCAATCCAAGTGGAGCTACTGGATTTGGTCAAGAATTTAGTGCACGTCACGTAAACGCATGGGGTAAACGTACAGCAGATGAGATTATTGAAGGGACCAAAAAAGTATTAAAAGACCACTCATTTATTGATGCCAAACACGTAGGATGTATTGGAGCTAGCTATGGAGGCTTTATGACTATGTATCTACAAACACAAACCGACATTTTTGCAGCAGCAGTAGCTCATGCTGGTATTTCTATGGTAGCAAGTTATTGGGGTGAAGGATATTGGGGAGTTGGCTACAATAGCGTAGCTGCTGCGAACAGCTATCCTTGGACAAACAAAGAGCTCTTTACTCAAGGCGCTCTATTCCAAGCTGATAAAATCCATACACCTCTATTGATGATGCATGGTTCAGTGGATACAAATGTACCAATCGGCGAAAGTATACAACTATACAACGCCCTACGTGTCTTAGGACGAGATGTAGAACTTATTACTATAGATGGAGAGAACCATCATGTTATGGATTGGAAAAAACGCCAGTTATGGCATAATTGTATTATGGCGTGGTTTTCTAAATGGTTACAAGAAAAGCCAGCTTGGTGGGATGCTATTAAAAATTAATGCGTATATTTGTTGCTACCCCAAAATCTTAGGTTGCATATATGAATCACATTTTACTTGCTATACTAACGCTTTCAGCACTGTTTATCCTTTTCCAAATAGGGAAATGGGTATATCGCTATACGAATGCTAGATATCAATGCAAACAAACGAGACAGGATCATTTTGAGATGCTCATTTCTCAAATTCCTTACCCTGTAGTCGTAAGACACTATAAAGACCTATCAAAAATTGTATTTTTTAATAGGCCCGCTAAAATCTTGTTTGGTTCTCGTTTCGAAGAAGATGGGCTTACCAATTTATTTTCAGAAGAACAACAAGAGGAGATACTAAGCCTCTGTAAAAAGATTCAAAAGACTGGAGAACAAATCGTGAGATTTGAAAGATTCACCTTGCCCCATGGACAAGAATATGAATTACAAACGATGCGTAAACGTATCAAGGTTCATGGACATTACTATATCATGACACTGTCATTAAATATACAAGAATTGATCGAAGCTCAAAAAAACGCAGAAGAAGCAAACGTACAGAAAACAGCATTTATGGAAAGCGTTAGTCATGAGATTCGCACTCCACTAAATGCAATTGTAGGTTTTAGCCAACTACTTGAACATGAGGAAGATGAAAAACAAAAAAAGGAATATATAGACATCATAAACACAAAAGCAGAGCATCTGAACAAGTTAATTAATGATGTATTATTGATTTCCAAGATTGAGTCAGGCATGATGCCGTATGAACACAAGCTTGTGGATGTCATCCCTATGCTAAGACGTCTTGAACAAATGATTATTGCACAGGCTGAAATATCAGAAGGCGTCAAAGTCATTTTACAAGAATATTATGAGTTTCTTGAGATAGAAGTTCCACTCGTGTGGATAGAGCATCTTATTAGTAACTTGGTGCTCAACGCTATAAAATTTACATCTGAGGGCTATGTAAAATGGGGAATTGTATATCAAAACGAAGAATGTATTTTCTTTGTAGAAGATACAGGTAAAGGCATTAGTAGAAACAAACAAGTAAACTTATTTAATCAGTTTGAAAAAGAAGATAGTTTCTCTCAAGGTACAGGGTTAGGACTAAGTATTTGCAGAGCTATTATGCATAAACTGAACGGTAGCTTAGGAGTAGTATCGACAGAGGGAACTGGTTCTTTCTTTTGGGCTAGTTATAAGCCGTCTACAATACCCAATTGCATGGCCAACACAGCAGACACCAAACATATTATATCGATGCTAGATAATAGATGGAAAGGTATATGGTATGCACATGATCAAGAGGAACTGAAACTTTTTGGAAAACATATTCAATAAATTCTATGCATTCAACTTACATATATACAATCTCATTACTCATCGTTGCAGCTGGAATTATAGGTTGGCTTATTGCACGATATATGCCGTCACACCAACAATCTAGAATTGGTGAAGAACTGATGAATCAGATTTTGGAAGAATTACCTGTACCATTATTTTCGACTAAAGTTGCTCAAGGCAAATCTCAAAAGCTAGTATACTGGAATAAAGCTTGTGATTATTTATTAGGGTACTACAAACCCTTCAAAAGCACATTGAGAAATATGTCCAGTGTCGAACACCGTTATTTACACTCTCTCAACTTGCAGGTCATTAAAAACAAACGACCCATCGAACGGTTATACTACTTAAAAAATGCACAAGGCGAACCAACCCATCATTTCATGTTACAAAAAATGCTGGGGCGTGACTATGACAACAATCAATATGTTACAACAGTACTATCCAACGTCAACAACTTAGTCGAAGCACGCCAGGCCGCAGATAGAAATAATAATTTAAAATCAGCCTTCATTGCTAATATGAGCCATGAAATTCGCACTCCACTTAATTCGATAGTAGGTTTTAGTGCATTACTTAAAGATGCTGAAAACAAAGAGGAAATTAAAGAATTTGCCGATATTATTCAGACCAACAACGACTTGTTGCTCAAGTTAATCGAAGAAATATTGGATTTAGCGCAAATGCAAAGCAAAAACTTAGAATTATTTCCCGAGTGGATAGATATAACAAAGTTGATGCAAGAAATGGAAATGACCACATTACAACAAATCAACTTCAAAGAAAAAGAAATTGAACTGCTTGTTGATAATCCATACACTAGGCTTGTTGCATATGTCGATCGCAACCGATTGATGCAATTACTGACTAACATTTTAACCAATGCAGTCAAATACACCATGGAGGGTAGCATACGTATGGGCATGGTGGTTCAAGAAGGAAAATTATGGTGCTATGTCCAAGATACTGGTATTGGAATTACCCCAGAAAAATTACCAAAGGTATTTGAGCGATTTGAAAAACTAGACGATGTGGCTCCTGGTACAGGTTTAGGCATGGCCATTAGCCAAAGTATCGTAGAAGCAATGAATGGACGCATTGGGGTCTTCTCAACTTTAGGTGAAGGTAGTACTTTTTGGTTTGTGTGTCCTATGCAACTTGATTATAGTGAAAAAGTAAGCTACGATTGGACAGAGATTACACCAATCATAGAAAAAGTACAGCAAAACAGGGGATAATTCAAAAAAAATCGTTTAATTTGCGCTACCATTTGGCCCAATAAAGCATATTGGGTCAAGGGTAGCGCAAATTTTAATATAATAAGTATGGAATTTTCAGCAGAACAAATCGCTGGCGTTTTGCAAGGCGAAGTAGTAGGTAATCCTTCTGCTACTGTCAGTACCTTTGCAAAAATTGAAGAGGGTATGCCCGGCGCCCTATCTTTCTTAGGTAATCCTAAATATGCACATTACATATATAATACAGAGAGTAGTATCATCTTAGTAACGCGTGACTTTAAACCAGAACAAGAGGTAAAGGCCACGCTTATTCGTGTAGATAATCCATACGAAGCTCTTGCCACATTAATGCAAATGGTTGAACAAGCAAAGCCTAAGAAAACAGGTATTCATCCAACTGCTGTAGTAGCTGAATCGGCAATGGTAGCCGAAGATGTCTATGTAGGCCCATACGCTGTAATTGGTGAAGGCACAACTGTGGGAGGTGGCACAATGATACATCCACACGTATGTATCGGTGATGGTGTCAAAATCGGCAATGATTGTGTGCTATACCCCCATGCTACTATATATGACGGTTGCGTAATGGGAAATCGATGTGTATTGCACGCTGGTAGTGTACTAGGAGCTGATGGATTTGGATTTGCCCCTTCAAATGATGGATATGAAAAAATTCCTCAAATAGGTATTGCTCAGTTAGAAGATGATGTCGATTTAGGTGCAAATACTTGCGTAGACCGTGCCACTATGGGCCGTACGATTGTCCACAAAGGTGTAAAACTGGATAATATGGTACAAGTAGCTCATAATTGTGAAGTCGGTGCCCATACCGTAATGAGTGCTCAAGTGGGTATAGCAGGTACAACAAAAATTGGTGAGTGGTGCATGTTTGGCGGACAAGTCGGTCTAGCAGGACATCTTGAAATCGGTGACAAGGTACAAATTGGTGCACAATCAGGAATCCCAGGCAATGTAAAATCTGGTAGCCAGATAATGGGAACCCCTGCAATGCCACATCGTGATTATTTCAAAGCAATGGCTGTTGTAAGAACATTGCCAGAAATGCGTCGTACCGTAAATAGACTTGAAAAAGAATTAGCCGCACTGAAAAAATAAGAATTAACAAAACAAACGAGTTATATGTCTAAACAACAAACCCTTAAAGAAGCTTTTTCACTCACGGGTAAAGGGCTTCATACTGGATTAGAAATTACTATTACTTTTAACCCTGCTCCAGAAAATCATGGATATAAAATCCAACGTGTGGATATGGAGGGGCAACCTATTATTGATGCTGTAGCTGATCTTGTAGCTCAAACAAATCGAGGCACAGTATTGATTAAAGGCGACATTAAGGTAAGTACTATTGAACATGGCATGGCAGCATTGTATGCTTTGGGTGTAGACAACTGCTTAATCCAAGTAGATGGACCTGAGTTTCCAATTCTAGATGGTAGTTCGAAATATTATGTAGAAGAAATCGAACGTATAGGTCTCGTAGAACAAAGTGCACCTAAAGACTATTACGAAATTAAACATAAGATTGAATTTCGTGATGAAGAAACAGGGTCTAGTATTATTGTCCTTCCTGATGATAAATTTAGCTTGAACGTAATGGTCAGCTATGATTCAGAAATTCTATCAAATCAATTTGCTACCCTTGAAGACATGTCACTTTTTGGACAAGAAGTAGCTGCTAGCCGCACATTTGTCTTTGTACGTGAAATAGAACCTCTACTACAAGCAGGACTTGTAAGAGGTGGTGACTTAGATAACGCAATCGTTATATACGAAAAAGAAATGGCCCAAGATGCCTTCGATAACTTGGCAAACATTATGGGAGTTGAAAAGCACCAAGCAAATCAATTGGGCTACTTAAATCACCGCCCACTTGTATGGCCAAATGAACCAGCTCGCCATAAACTATTGGATGTCATTGGTGACTTAGCACTTATAGGGAAACCAATCAAGGGTAGAATCATTGCAACTCGTCCTGGACATACGGTCAATAATCGTTTTGCTCGACAAATGCGCAAAGAAATTCGTAGACACGAAATTCAAGCTCCTACTATCGACATGAATAAGGCACCTATTATGGATATTAACAAGATCCGTGAATTGCTTCCTCACCGTTATCCTTTTGCATTGGTGGACCGTGTCACAGAAATAGGTGGAAACTACATTATTGCAACTAAGAATGTCACAACAAATGAGCCATTCTTCGTAGGACACTTTCCAGAAGAACCTGTTATGCCTGGAGTACTTCAAATAGAAGCTGCAGCACAAGTTGGTGGATTGCTTGTATTGAACTCAGTAGAAGAACCTGAGCGTTATTCGACCTACTTTATGAAGATTGATGGAGTGAAATTCCGCAGAAAAGTCGTTCCTGGCGATACGCTAGTATACCGTGTGGCTATGTTAACTCCTATTCGCCGTGGTATTGCTACTATGAAAGCATATGCTTTTGTGGGTGATGATGTGGCAATGGAATGCGAATTCATGGCACAAATCGTAAAAAACAAATAAGAAAATATATCCAAAACAATATTATAAAAAAAGTATGATTAGCGAACAAGCTTTTGTGCATCCTGAAGCAATTATTGGTAAGGATGTAGAAATTGGACCTTTCGTCTACATAGATAAAAATGTAGTCATTGGTGACAACAATAAAATCATGCCTAACGTTACTATTTTATATGGTACACGCATGGGTAATGGAAACACAGTATTTCCAGGTGCAGTTATCGGTGCTGTACCTCAAGATTTGAAATTCCGTGGCGAAGAAACAACCGCAGAAATTGGTGACAATAATACAATTCGTGAAAATGTAACCATAAACCGTGGTACAGCAGCTAAGCAAAAAACAAAATTGGGAAGTGGCAACTTGATTATGGAAGGTGTACACTTGGCTCATGATGTAGTTGTTGGCGACGGATGTATCATTGGTAATGCGACAAAACTAGCTGGAGAAGTAGTTGTAGATAGTCATGCAATTATCAGTGGAGGTGTATTGGTACACCAATTCGTTCATATCGGTGGATATGGTATGCTACAAGGTGGTAGTGCAGTAGGTAAAGATGTACCTCCGTTCATTACTGCTGGTCGCTCTCCTTTAAGCTTTGCTGGACTAAATATTATTGGACTACGTCGTCGTCAGTTCTCTAGAGAACAAATTGATGAATTACGCGAGGCATATCGTGTGTTGTACCAAAGTGGAAATAACATCTCAGATGCGATCAAACTACTTGAAGAAAAGGATGAACGTTCAGAGCATTTACAGTACATTATTGACTTTGTAAAGAGCTCAGAAAGAGGAATTATTCCTTCGTTAGTATAACAAGAAAAATTTTAGAAGAACCCCAGTTGGGGGGTCAATTATATTGCCCCTCTTTGGTGAGGAGCTCCATGTTATTCAATATAACAGCTGCTTGCTAAAGAGGGGCTTGTGGTGACATACATATCACTTTAACTCAAAAACTTAAAACTATTTTTTTACAAGATGACTTTCACATTACTATTAGTATCTGGTGAATCGCAAGATTTTGCGTGTGAAATTAAAATTGATGGTGAATCTACATTCTACCAATTACATCGTGCTATTGCTAAAGCATTGAAATATAATGAACAGGAATTTGCTTCGTTCTTCTTATGTGATGACAACTACGAACGCACAGCTGAAATTTCTATTGATGAGATGTTTTCAGGAGGTCAATTTGAAGTCTTATTAATGCATGAGACTAAATTAAAAGATGTTTTGACAAAGAAAAGTCAAAAGTTTCAATACCAATTTGACTTATTGACTCAACGATGCTTCTTCATCAACGTCTTAGATATGGATAATACGACATTGGCTAAACCTAAATGTATGAAGTTGGATGGCCAAATACCAGTTCAATCTTCTAATGATTCTATTGAGGAAGAGGAATTATTGGATGAGGATATGTTTGACATGGATTTGGATGATGATTTTTCAGAAGAAGACGATCTACTTGATAATCAAGAATCCGAAGATGAAGAACAAGAGCGTCAAAATAAAAAGAAAATGACAGCTAGTGATCGTGCAAAAGCCAAAAAGAAAAGATTGGCAGAAATGTCTGCTGATGACTATTTAGGTAGCTTTGAAGATGAGCTTTCAGAATCTGACCTAAGTAGAGGTATTTATGGTTTTGATGATGGAGACTTATCATTAGATGAAGGATTCCACGACATGTATGACGAATATTAAAAATGAATAGACCTATCCTAATCATATTAGTAGGCCCTACAGGTGTCGGCAAGACGGAACTATCGTTACGTCTTGCCGAGGCTTTTGATGCAGAAATTATATCGAGTGATTCGCGCCAAATATATCAACAAATGCCTATTGGTACCGCAGTGGCTACTCAAGAAGAGCAATCACGCATAAAGCACCACTTTGTACAATTTCTACCACCTGGCACATACTATAGTGCCGCACAATTCGAACGCGAAGTTATTGAATTTCTTCCCACAGCATTTAAATCACACCCAGTAATGCTCATGACTGGAGGATCTATGCTATATGTTTCTGCTATCTGCGAAGGTATAGATGATATGCCAACTGTCACATCAGAAATCCGGGAAGCTGTTTTAAAAGATTACGAAGAAAATGGTCTAGTCCCCCTACTCGACGAACTACAGGAAAAAGACCCTCAATATTTTGAATTGGTAGATAGAAAAAATCCTAAACGGGTCATGCATGCTATCGAGATTATTCGACAAACTGGAGAAACTTTCACCTCATTTCGAGTAAAAAAAATCAAAGAACGCCCATTTGAGATGATCAAAATCGGGTTGAATAGAGACCGAGCTACATTGCATGAGCGCATCAATAAACGTGTAGATCAAATGATTGTGCAAGGACTAATCCAAGAAGTTCAGAATCTAATGCCCTACAAAGAGCACAATTCCTTAAATACAGTGGGTTATAAAGAACTGTTCGCATTCTTTGATGGAGAGATGGAGTTGGACGAAGCAATTGCTAAAATTAAAACGAATACACGAAACTACGCTCGCCGTCAAATAACGTGGTTCAAGAAAGATCCTACAATCACATGGTTTGATATGGATACTACTTCCGTTGAAACCATACTAGATTTTGTCCATAAGAAAATAGACACCATACAACAAGCGCATTAACTCGAAATACTTCTGCCTTGTTTTTTCAAACGAAACTGTAAAGGTCCCAAATTCTCGCTTTGAATATCAATCATCAAGGCAAGAATTTGGGACCTTCTTTATATTATCTATACTGCTCAATTGAGACTCACTATTAAGCCTTTTCAATGAAGCGCTACACGACACAGATTGCTACAAATACATGATAGCCGCTAAAGAACTCACACTAATAATAATCCACAACAACACACCTTGTAGTAATGGACGTACCCCCACTTTTTTCAGTACAGTTATATGCAAAGATGCTCCAATGAAAAATAGAGTAAGAGTTAAACTCTTCTTAGCCAACAAAGCAATCCAATGAGTATATTCTTGAAAACCACCAAGTAAATAAGTATTGAGAATCACAGCTAGTACAAAATAAAAAATGAACCACGGAATACTAATTCGACGTCCCCCACTACGAAACAAGAAGGAAGTCACAAGGGCTACTGGTATAATCCATAAAGCACGAGTCAGTTTAATAGTCGTTGCTACTTGCAAAGCTTTTTCTCCATATGCAGCACCAGCCCCCACCACACTACTGGTATCATGAATCGCTATCGCAGCCCATGTACCAAATTCTGTTTGACTCATATGTAACCAATGGCCAATATGTGGAAAGATGAATAAAGCAATCGCATTTAAGATGAAAATAGTACCTAATGAAACAGACATTTCTTCTTCATTGGCTTGAATAACTGGACCTACCGCAGCAATGGCACTCCCACCACAAATAGCCGTTCCAGCACTAATCAAATACGATGTACGCTTCTTGACACGCAATACATAATATCCTATTACAAAACCGATGGACAACGTGCCCACTACTGATACGATAGTAAAAGTCATCCCCTCTGCACCCGAGCGCAATGATTCATGTACGTTCATACCAAATCCAAGTCCGATGACAGACCATTGCAAAAGTTTTTTACTACTTTTCTTGTTGAAACTAGGATAGGCTTCACCACAGACTAAGGCAAATACCAATCCTAAGAATAAACTTACTGGTGGATTAATCCACGAAAAATAAGGAGATAAGCTAGGATGCATGCTCGCTAATAAGCCTAAAGAGATGATGGCTACAAGCGCAATATACACCTTGTTGATTAGTTGTTGATTTTTCATCAGGAATTATTTTTATCTTAATAAAAAAATACGATTACAAACTTGTTTGATGTAAGATTGCAAAGGTAATAAAAATATTCAGCGAATGTTTTCCTTCATTTTATTTTTAGGATAAGTTCCTATTAAATTGACTCATATCAATGAGATACAAAAAGAGACTTGCCCTTTGAAAATTTTGTACTATCTTTGTACTCATAATTGAAACTCCAAACCTCAACGTAATGAAAACAGACATTGAAATTGCTAGAAGCATTGAACTGAGACGTATCAATGATGTAGCCCAAGATGCTGGTATCCCTGTGGATGCTGTAGAACACTATGGTCGATATATAGGCAAACTTCCAGAAGAACTTATTGATAACGAAAAAGTAAATAAGAGCAAGTTAATCCTTGTGACTGCTATTACTGCCACCAAAGCAGGTATTGGCAAAACCACTGTAAGCATAGGGTTAACTCTTGGTTTGAACAAAATAGGAAAAAAAGCAATTGTTGCTTTGCGCGAACCTTCACTTGGTCCATGCTTCGGCATGAAGGGAGGGGCTGCTGGAGGTGGCTATGCGCAAGTACTTCCTATGGAAAAAATCAACTTGCATTTTACTGGTGATTTCCATGCCATCACTTCGGCACACAACATGATCAGTGCCATGTTGGACAATTATCTATACCAAAATCAAAGCTGTGGTTGCTGTCTAAAAGATATTTTGTGGAGACGAGTATTGGATGTTAACGATCGTAGCTTGCGCAGTATTGTAGTAGGTATAGGTCGTAAAACAAACGGTATCACTCAAGAAAGTGGTTTTGATATCACACCCGCATCAGAATTGATGGCTATCTTATGCTTGGCTACAGATATGGAAGATCTACGTCGTCGAATCGGTAAGATCATCTTGGGATTCCATCACGATGACACCCCATTTACAGTTGAAGATCTTGGCATAACAGGCGCAGTTACTGTACTATTGAAAGATGCTATTCGTCCTAATTTAGTACAAACCACAGAAGGTACTGCCGCTCTAGTACATGGAGGTCCTTTCGCCAATATTGCCCATGGTTGCAACTCGGTGCTTGCCACAAAGATGGCCATGACTTATAGTGATTATACCGTTACAGAAGCTGGATTTGGAGCTGATCTAGGAGCTGAAAAATTCTATAATATCAAATGTCGAAAAACTGGATTACAACCAGCATTAACGGTGATTGTAGCAACAGCTCAAGGCTTAAAGATGCATGGAGGTGTACCTATTGATGCTATCAAGGAACCTAATCTTTCTGGTTTGAAAGAAGGTTTCGCTAATCTAGATAAACATGTGCGCAACCTGCGTCAATTTGGACAACAAGTAGTAGTCTGCTTCAATAAGTTTGCTACAGATTCTCCAGAAGAACTTGAAGCTTGTCGCAAGCATTGTGAAGAGAAATTGAAAGTTGGTTTTGCGATCAATAATGCCTACAACGAAGGAGGTGAAGGAGCAATCGATTTGGCTCAACTTGTTGTCGATACAATTGAAAACAAACCATCTAAGCCACTTGTACACACATATACTGATCAAGACAGCTTGCAACTTAAGATAGAAAAAGTAGCCCACTCAATATATGGTGCTAGTGTGGTCACATACAATAGTGCAGCACGCAGATGGATGAAACGTATTGAGAAACTAGGTTTAAGCCACTACCCTATCTGTATTGCAAAAACACAGTACTCTTTCAGTGCCGATCCTTCAATATATGGCGCAGTAGATAACTTTGAATTTAATATCCAAGATATCGTACTAAATAACGGAGCTGAGATGATTGTTGCTATTGCTGGAGAAATTCTACGTATGCCTGGATTGCCAAAAGTACCACAAGCAACACGTATTGATATTATAAATGGAGAAATTGAAGGCTTGTCATAACAGTATTATGCCCTTCATAGTGTGTATAAATAGAGTGTGTATCTATTATCTATAGATATCTTATACAACTCTCAACGAGAAACAGCCCAGCGCTACTTGTGTAGTGCTGGGCTGTATATTTATGGTCTTAGTACTTGACATTCGCGTTTCTTACTTTGTCACCCTAGATTCAGCGTGTTGTTCGCCTCGATTCAGCGCGCTGAATCGAGGCGAACAACGCAGTGAATCGACAGTCAGCTACTATTCCAGAGAGAAACTATTTGATATGCAGACGCACATTAAAGCTATAAACCATTATCGTCTTACCTATTCATAGTTATTCGACATAGATTACACAGCTATATATAAAAGGGCGCATCAAAAGTAATTTTTGACACGCCCTGATTTTTGTCTTATATTTTTAAGAAATCTCTTACCTGATGAAGTTTAAAAAGGCATGGGCACTTCTTCTGGTGGATTTCTATCTTCTTTATTATCCTTGTTGGTACAATTAGGGTTGTGCTCTGGGTTCTTTGGATTTCCACGCCGACCACGAGCACGCATCATCTGATGGATAAATTTAAACTCACACGTTTTAAACTTATAATACTTCTTTGCAGAAATCACTTGTAAGAAACTATCTAAATATTGTGTTTCCACATCTCGTTCTGCATTCATATATTTAGCCATATCTCTGACCATCATTTCATATTCTGCGTCAGTCTTTATCTCGCCTTTACGTTCCTGTTCAAACAAGTTACGCACTTTATCGTGGAAAAAATGACTCTTTTTGTTCATACGTTTTAGTAAAGGAATAAACTTCTCAGTTTCTTCTTTTGTCAACTCTGTTTCTTTGACAATATAATCCATCTTGCGTTTCTCAAATTGTTCACGAGACATCAACTTACACTTACCATCCTCTTTCTTTTCTTGAGCAAAAGCATTTGGAGCAAGCACAATAGCAAGTGTAACAATCAGAATAGTATATATTAATTTATTCTTCATATGCATTCTATATTATATTTATTCTATTTACATAAAGGAGCATACTGAGCAACTTTTCATTACTCACTAGCCATCAAAGTATACACTTCATAATCATCCATGCATGAGGTATTCATGGAAGATATAATGTAGGTATCATCTACTACCTCGTCAGCCTGATCCATCAGGGTAGCTAATTCTGTTTCTTGTAGATTATTCTGTTCTCCAGCCACATAGCTACGGCCTGTACGCACCAAAAAGAAGGCTCCAACAAACATAGCAGCCATATAGACCCAAGGCTTAACTTGCTGCCAAAGTGTAATTGTAGGAGCTACAGCTTCACGTTCGGGCAACTGATCGATAATACGATCTGGTAGCTGCTCAAAGTAACCATCAGGGACTTTATACGGAGATTTTGTTCCAATCATTTGACGAATTTGATCTTCTGCTTTCATAACTTTGGTCTTTTACCCTTAGATAGTATAGTACTTAAAAGGTTTAATTTGACTTTTTTATTCACCTTGCAAGATACCTTTAATTTTCTGCACAGCATGATGATAGCTTGCTTTTAGGCCTCCAACACTTGTGCCCAAGATATCCGCAATCTGGTCATATTTCATATCATCAAAATACTTCATATTAAAAACGACCTTCTGCTTAGCAGGTAATGTGGATAATGCTTTCTGAAATTTCTCTTGCATATCATCTCCCTCAAAGTAAGCATCGCTTTCCAACTGGTTAGCCATAATACCGTCAGGATCATCCATGGATATGCCCATATGTTTCTTTTCTCTTTGAAGATGAGCTAAACTTTCATTGTAGGCTATACGATATAACCAGGTTGAAATTTTCGACTCTGCACGAAATTGATCTAGGTGTTGCCAGGCTTTTATGAACGTATTCTGAACAACGTCATCTGCATCCTCGTGACCTACAACCATGCGCCGTACCTGCCAATACAGTGCCTCACTGTATAGACGGACTAAACGCTCATACGCTTTTCTCTGCGTCGGTGGATGCATGAGTGCTTCGATTAAGTCAGCTTCTTCACTTTTTGTCAACTGTACCATATTGATTTTGTTCTGATTCTTTGATTATTTTTTTTCCGAAAGGTTTAATCAATCTCCAGATTTTATTCGTACCATTCTCCTGCTCCCTCACGTACAACTATTGGTGTACCGTCTGTACAGTCCACAATAGTCGAAGCCTGCACACCACCTATTCCACCATCAATGACCAAATCAACTTGCTCTCCCCATGCCTCAGCAATAAGTTCAGGATCTGTAAGATACTCTATATCACCATTAATTTTGTAAGGTACTGTACTACTCAAGATCGGAGCCTCAAGCATTTCAACGACCTCTAAAATGGGACTATTAGGAATACGTATGCCAACTTCTTTTCGATTTCTAAATATTTTAGGCAATTTGTTCATCGCCGGTAAAATAAAGGTGTATGGACCTGGAAGATAACGCTTCATAAGCTTGAATGCTTGATTATCTATCTTGGCAAATTGGCTGGCTTGTTGTATGCTATGACACGTCACAGATAATAGTTGTTTTCTTGTATTCAACCCTTTCAATTGAGCCACTTTCTCTATGGCTCTTTCTTGTAGTCCGTGGCATCCTATCGCATACAAGGTGTCTGTAGGATAAACAATAACACCTCCTCTTTCGAGCACATCAACAACTCGTTGTAGATCGGCTCTTTGATTGTTCTGGGGATACAGTTTAAGTATCATAGTGCATAAGGTTAATTGAGTATATACAAATATATCAATTATTCATCAAAAGACGAGCGACTTGGCCTATTTTTCTTTTCTAAGAAACGGATTTTAGACCATGCACGTTTGTATTTAGGGTATACTGTTATAGCTTTATTATAATTGGCCATAGCAGCTTCTAGCATATCATGTTCTAGACAGTCATCCCCCATCTGAACAAATTCAGCCGCAAGCCGCTTTAATTTCTTATCCCGTATTTCTTGTTGATCTTCTAGCGCTTTTATTCGCGACTTTAATCGGGTAATCTCACCCAATTTCCTCCGCAGTAGACGCACCACGCTAGGTCGTTCTATATCGTAACGAAGATGCATTGCTTTAAAAAGATGTATTAAAGTCTGATCAAAATCAGATCGAGCAAAAGCCGTATTCGCTGCGCGATAATGAAGATCAGCCTGCGCATCTCCCAAAGCTTGTTGAACATGCTTCTGATTGTTGAATGTCGAAGCAAAATGATTGACTTCTGCGCGCACCATCACGTCACGTTGCGAAATGGGCTGTTTAAGAAACAATCCATCAAAATGGCTACAACGACTAAGAGCCACATAAGTCATACCAGGTGCAAATGCGCCTCCTCCTAAGTCTATCACAGCTCTGCGAAAGGTCAATCCTTGGCACTTATGTATAGTGATAGCCCAAGCTAGCTTTATGGGAAATTGAGTATATGTACCTAGCACCTCCTCTTCAATTTCCTTCTTTATCTTATTGTAGGTATAGCGCATGTTATTCCACATCTCTTGGTGTACAGTATGCTCAATGCCATCTTCGGTAATAATGTATAATATTCCCTGCAACTCGTCTATACTAGAAATAACACCGACCGTCCCATTGACCCAAAGTTTTTGAGCGTTGTTTTTTACAAAGATCACTTGTGCACCTACTTTGATATGAAGTTCCATGTTGGTAGGGAGATTTTTCTCATCATATTCACCGTCAATTTGTCCTAGTAAAGTGACTGGTGCACCAGGTAATTTCCCTAATTCTTCGGTATTGATAGCATCAACAGTATCTCTTCTGGAGCATAAAGTCACAGCAAAATCATGATTATCTGTACGTTCAGGAATACTCTGTAAATGCCGTTGATTCAAAGCAACATAGTCCTGCTGTCTTGCGGAATTATTGCGCACACGATCTAATAACGCAACAAAATCTGGATCTTTTTGTCTAAACACCTGCGTCAGCTCGATAGAGACAAGTTGCATTTCCTGAAAGACCTTAGCAGAAAAGAAATATGGATTGGGATAAAATGTACTGATGTGTTCTCTATCTTCACGACTTAGTACTGGTTCTAATTGATACACATCTCCTACCAGCAATAATTGCTTCCCTCCAAAAGGCTGTCTACGATTTCGTGAAAACACGCGTAATATACGATCTATAACATCAATCATATCTGCACGTACCATAGATATTTCATCAATGATAATTAAATCAATATCTTGCAAGATTTGACGCATATCATCATTGAATTTGAAGTATTTGTATATACGCCCACCTTGGGTACTAAGATTGGGATCATCAGGCAACATGGGATAAAATGGGAGACGAAAAAAACTGTGTAAAGTAACTCCACCAGCATTGACCGCAGCAATACCAGTAGGAGCTAAAACAACATATTTTTTCTTTGTTGTCGATGTAATATATTTAAGAAAAGTAGATTTACCTGTTCCTGCCTTTCCTGTAAGAAAGACAGAGTGCTGGGTATACTGCACAAGGTTAAGCGCTTCTTGAAAAGGCTTACTAGACGTATCTACTGTTTGAATATCAAAGGACTTCTTTTTCACCCCACAAACTTACTAAAAATTAAGGATATGTACAATGTGTATTCTTACAAATTATTCAAATCATTATAAGTCTTTTGTAACTGAGCTTTCGCTTTATTCAACCAGTGAGCTTTTGGATTTGTATTATCGCGTACTACTTTATTACTAGCACAATCATACACAGCAGATCCCTCAGCAGTAATTATTCCGACCGCATCAGGAAAAGTAAAATATCCAAAATGAGCTTGGGTAGAAGAGAATATATTATGGCTAAAAGGAAGTTTGTCTGTAGGCATCTGCAATTGGTTCAATAAAGTGGCGGCAATGTCCATTTGCGATGCGTAAGTATCAATGGTACGTGATTGTTTAACTGCCCCCCCCGCTATGACAAAAGGAATATGGTATCGTAAATCCGATAAATTATCAATATTGCTGGGGTATTTTAGTGTATGATCTGCAACAAAAAGAAATATCGTATTATCCCATATACGTTTTTTAGTTTTCATATGGCGCATAAAAGCCCCCAAGCAACTGTCTGTATAAGCCATGGCATTCATTTCCTTAGTGAGTCCTGCACGATGAAATGGCACCTCAAAAGGCTCATGACTAGAACTAGATTGAACGACATATAGGAAAGGAGATTTTTCCGAAACGGATTCTTGGGCAAATATGGCCTCCTCAGCTTTATTAAACACATCATGATCAAAAGCCCCCCATTTGGAAAGGCGAGCGCTCATAGGAAAATCATCAATACTTACCAAGTCCTGAAATCCTTGAGCACAAAGATAGCTGCGCATATTGGTAAAATTGGCGTCTCCTCCATAGAAGTAACGCAATGTATACCCATTATTTGCCATAATACGTGGAAAGCTATACAGATGTTGAGACTTCTCTGGCAATTTCATCACACTAGTTGTCGGTTGAGAAGGATATCCACTTAAGATACTAACCACTCCACGATCGGTACGAAAACTATTGGCATAAAAATTAGTAAAACACACTCCTTCATGAGACAAAGAGTCTAGATTAATTAATATATTATCCCAATCTCCTGTCGTTTTCATGGCTCTAGCCATAAAACTTTCTAGTATAAAAAGAACCACATTGGGACGCTTTTTAGTAAATAACTGGTCATTAGTAGATGCACGATGATCAGGGGCAACTTCAGTAAAAAGGTCTTCCATTTGTTTTTCCGACATCAATCGATACTTATCCTTGAAATCCTCTGCATGTAGAACCGATTCCAGAAAACTAAAACAAGGATTGATTGCTGCATGATTTAACTTCATATTCGTACTAAAATAAACCGTACCGCTATTGAGAGTAGCCACAGAGAAACCTCCACGTATCGGAATAAAAAGTACTGCTATTAATATGATTCCTATACCAGTCTGCTTCCAACGACACATATATGACATTTTAGTAGGTTGCATATTTTTTTGATGCAAAAGCAATATAAAACGACCAATACCATATATAATACCAGCCACACCAATAGTTGCTAAAAGGATAGTAACAGATTCTATCCAAGATACGCTGGCAAACGCATCCATTGGGCTACTCATAAAATAAAAGAATGGTGTAGCATCTAAACGAAATCCCCAATAAGGATATAAAACCATATCAGCTCCGTAGATTATACTTAATACCAAAGCACTTGCTATAAGATATATATGCTGTGCAATACGAATACTCAAATGATTAGTCCATATTTGGATAAGACGTAAAACAAAGGGTAGTATAACTAAATAAGCCGCAATAGCCATATCCAAAGGTATCCCGTGATAAATAATGGATCCTAATGACGACCACATGGATGAAAATATCTCTTGATTAAACAACATAAAGAGAGGCTTCATGCATACACATAACAGGAAAAAGAAAAGATAATACTTAATACAAAACTTGATCATAATAGAAATAATGTGGTAATTCACAAGTAGCTGTATCACAATACAGTTCTTGATTGCCTGGTTCAACCGACAAATATAAACAAATATATCTATTCCAAGCAGTCATAATTATGAAAATAAATTTTATTTATCTCGAAGCATAACAACTTATCAACTGCCAAAGACTGATATAAACCGAAAAAGGCTGAATCATTTAAATATTTTTTTGACATACAACGTAAAAGCACTGGTTTTTGACTTGATATTGATAATTATTAGTATATTTGTGAGGTATAACATTAATATATCCATTACATCGCACAGTATATTGCATGGTCTTCGCGTGTATTTGGGGCTCTATTAATTGAACAAACTATAAGATTATGATACAAAAGACAATGCGTTTTGTGAATACACTATCAGCAATACTTGCTTTTGTTGCTTGTATAGTATCTCATATGCCTGTTCAAGCGCAAAACTTGACTGGCACTTACCATGGTACGATGAAGGTGTATTTAGATGAAACACTATCAACCATCACAGACAGTCAACGTTTGCGTTTGGAAGAATTAAAATCAGGCATTCAGTACGCCATTTTCCTAGATAAATTTTCTGTATCTAGCTTTGATATACCAGCGCTAAAATGTAAAGCTATTGGAAGAGCAAGTGCAGAAGGAGTTAAAGTCTCTGGAAAAATATCAGACAAAACGGGTACCTTCCCCGTAATTGGTTCTCTTGAGGGAACTATAGACACCTTAGGTGTCGCAAAGATTACTTATACATTACAATTTGGAAAAATGCCTATGATGATCTATGCACATTATGAAGGAAAGAAGTAGATTACGACTGCAAAAACCGTAATAATTTCATGTGAACTATGTGGGCGTGTCAAAATAATTTTTGGCACGCCTTTTTTCTTCATATAATTTACAAACATGATAGGCTATTTATCTTGGCACAGACATAGAACAACTACGGGATATGACATATTGAAGTTTTCAGTGCTTTTATTCTAATTATATTTTGTCAATACAAAAAAATAATCATACATTTGTATAGATTATAATATAAATCTATATAAAAATGAAACAAAACAATTATTTAAATTCAGTGTACAAAACATTTTTACTTACACTAGTACTATTATTCTTTAGCCACTCATCTTTAGGTGCGCGGGGCATCAGAAAATATGTAAAACCTATGTCTAAGACTGAATTCAACGTTAATGGTAAAACAGTCGATATTTTTAAAGAATATGAAAAACAACAACATGCATACAAAATTCTCCTGAGCAAAAATCTGCCCCAAAATTTCATCAAAAACGAAAATACAGTCAGACACTTATATATTGAACAACCTAAATGGAAAGAAACTTATCAAATAGCTAAGTTAAAAGGTTTTTACACCATTTGTTTCAATGAAAGCAAAGACAAGGTTGGTATAATCTTCTACAAGGATAATGCAAAATACATGTATGAATTTGCATTAATCGAGAATAAATGGACTCCTTGTGCATCACAAAATAAAACAGCTTGCATGCGCAATGAAATCATGAAAATTAGTACAGATTATACAATTATCCCTACAAATAAAGATAAAAAAAAGAACATTGAAAATCTTACCAATCTAGGATATAGCTACAATGTCGCACAAATGCAAGTCAGAAAATTATACCGAGAAATGCTTGTGGACAGTCGACTAGGTAAGAGCCATTGTGGTTATGAAAGTTTTCAGATAATTGGACTTGATTATAGTAATCATGCTATACTAATAGCCAATCATTATGTCGGAAATCTTGCAGAAGCTTATGGAAAATTGTATGGATTACCAAATGTTTTAAAGAAACACAACGACTTTTGGGCAGTACAGTAAAACACAGCTAAGCACTAAATAGGAAGAACATTTATTCTGACACATATAGTTTGCTAGATATTAAACACATTTATAAATCCGCATAGTGCCCGTTTTTTCAAGCACTATGCGATTTTTCATATAATGGTATTTACTGTTTATACCCACTCTTTTTCATATGTTTAATGGTCATACTGAGTTTCTTTCCTTTCCGCTTTTTATCAACGAAAGATGCATTATAGTGTGCCTGCTCATTACGTAAACGGATATAATTATGATATTCCCGTTCAGAAAGTTGGCCATCATCTACAGCTTTCAAAACTGCACATCCACTTTCTTGTGTATGTGTACAGTCTTTATATCTGCATTGACCAGCCCAAAATTGAACATTATCGAAGCCTTCGGTGATATCCTTTTCAGTATCAACCATGCCAATCAATTTCATCCCGGGAGTATCTATCACATACGCTCCACATGCCAATTCGAAAAGATCTCGTGACGTAGTAGTGTGTCGCCCTTTCTTGTTAAACGCACTAATTTCTGATGTTTTCTGTACACCATTTCCGATTAGAGCATTGAGCAATGTCGACTTGCCAGTACCTGACGAGCCTATAAGACAATAGGTTTTCCCAGTCTCCAATACAGATTCTAACATACGAATACTTTCAAAATCATCCATACTAGTTGTTATAACACGTATCATTGGATGACTATTACGAATGTCAACAATCAAACTCGCCACATGGCGCGTATCACTAAGATCTGTTTTCGTAAGCACACACATCACATCGATGCCAGCACCAGAACAAATCGTAATATAACGCTCCAAGCGATTCAAATTAAAATCCTCTGTAACAGCCATGGCAACTAGCGCCATATCAATATTGGCCGCAATCAATTGTTTTTCACTTTTAGCCGATACATTCTGACGCATTAACAGTGTCTTACGGGGAAATACAGATAAAATGATGGCTTCATCTTCTGACATATAAGTTATATCAACATAGTCACCAGTGGTTGGAAAATCCTCAGCAGATTGTGCACTATATCGTAAATTACCTGTTATTTCACCCGATACATATTGGCCATTAACCAACAGCAAATAACGATCTTTATAAACAGATACGATTCGGGGAGACTTGTCCGATTGGACAGCACATTTTTTATGTACATTCATGACTATTCATTTTAAGTTTTAATTATTCTTATGCTCATGTATAGATACAGAACAAGCCTCTTCAGTCCACTTAACTGAAGAGTAACTACTTATAACAGGCTAACTAGAATAGCCTGTTTATCTCACGGATATCGTGTACAAGAATAAAGTTTCTACCATAAAATGAATAAAATACTCAAAAGAGTAACTTGACAAATATACTTATTTCGTTGTAACAAACAATATAAAACACCAATTATATAGCCAACACACAAATTTCACAATAAACGAACTACACGTACACATAATTGTACATACTCCATCTAACACATGAATATGGCATCTAGTAAAAGAAGCACAACACCTCTCCCATATATACAATTGTCCGCATAGTGAAAAGCTGACACTATGCGGACACATTATTCTGTATTTGATAAATACTATTTCTTCTTTAGATCAATGAAAGGCAATGCACCGTTTCCACCTACAGAAAGAGGCATTGTACCATCCCACTTTTCAATAGCCTTCAACTGAAGTAATTGAGGAGTAATAGATTGCTCTAAGAGTCTATTGGCATCTGCTTTCCCTCTAGCAGCCTCACGTGCCTTATCAGCTTCTGCAATAGCAGCTTTCTTTTCATTCTCTACACGCAATGCATTTTGAATGGCTGTATTTTTTGCATCAATAGCAGCCTGTAAAGTAGCATTAGGTTTTACGGAAGACTGAATATTACTAAAAGTAAAACCTTTAGTTCCAAGACGTGTTTTTAATAGATTCTCAACTTCCTTCTCAAACTGTGGACGATAGTTGATCAAACTATCCGTATCGTATAAACCTGAAATATCTTTGTAGGCATTTTTGACCTCAGACAATATAACAGTACGTTCTAAAGATTCAATATCCTTACGATATCTCAAGAAAACATCTTTAGCCTTTTCTCGCTCAATAAAATACTCGATAGTTGGATCCGCTTCAAAAATAGTTCCTTTCTTATCTTGAATATCAAAAGGTTTGTAATCTACAATCTGTACATAAGCAGGATATTCAAAAAGCTGCTTTGCAAAACGGTTGTACACTACCCATCCCGTTTTAATAGAAGCATCATCTACCCCACGTTTACTACCAGCCAAATTGACCATAATTCCAGTTTGTCCTGAATCTATACGCTCAATTCCAAAGAATGTCGTAAATATCACCACAATAAATACCAATACAGCTGCCGTAATCACTAGATTTCGCGGACTTTTCACTTGTTGGTTCATATAACTTTGTTTTAAAAATAATATACATAATGTATGATTGAAGTACCACAAAGTTACGAGATTTATTGATTAAACAAAATATATAGACTAAATTTCCAATTCCAAAACATTATAAAACGGCATTTTTTTCTTATCACAATAACTTGTATTATATAATATTTTTCCTCTCCATTCTACCCGTTCATGAGAACCTGTATGTACATGCCCACAAAAAACATAGCGTATATTCTTCTTTTCAATCGCTTCGGTTAATTCCCACATCCCTCGATCTTGTAAAGTTCCTTTTTTAATCATAACCCCTAAGTTCCCAACTCCATAAGGTACCCCATGTGCTATAAGAATATCTAGATTATCTGGAATATATGAAAAGATTTTTTGCAACTCTTCACTAGTCCTAGTAAAAGCAAAACTACTTAAAGCAGGAGGTACATTGGGCGTCCCATACATTTTTAGTCCTAGCAACTGCACCCCTTGATTGCACAGTACAATTAACTTTTGCGATGTATCAGGTAAAGGACCAGACATATCACTACAACCGCTAAAAATTTCTTCCCAATAATAATCATGATTACCAGGGACTAATACTACGTGTTGACAAGGCAGTGCATCAACCCATGGCATAAAGACCACCTCATGCCATTCGCACTGTGCTTCATAAGTTTTCGGTATACTAGATGGAAAGACATCGCCTCCAATGATCACGATGTCACAAGGATATATTTTAGGGAAATATCCATGTATATCAGAAGTAATGGTCAACTTCATGTGCACTCTTTATTCTATAACTTAATCACACAAAATTCTGGATTCATCGCTAAACGTAGTCCTAACCTTGCTTCCACTTTCAAAGGATCCAATTCTCTTCTATATTCGACTTGAGCACTTTCTTGCCAATCAAAACAACTACCTCCTCTACAAACTTTAGAAGTAGGAGATGACTGTCCCCACACCGCATTCATTGACTTAGATATAATTGCATGCTTTTCGTAAGCATCATCACAACATTCCCACACATTGCCACTCATATCATATAGATCTAACTCATTGGGTTTTTTGAGTCCAACTTCATGTACTTCATAATCACTATTCAATTCAAACCAACCCAATTCAGTAAGGTTATCTCCTCCCGCATACCAATATCCACGAGTATTTAAACCTCCCTTAGCTGCAAATTCCCATTCCGCTTCTGTTGGCAAACGATACATTTTGTTTGTCAATTCATTCAGTTTATGTACAAACGCCTGAGCCATTTCCCAACTGATGCCTTCCATAGGCATCTTTCCCTTAGCTGGATGCAACTTTTCTCCCATTACGCCGCACCATAGTGCACGTGTCACCAAATATTTTCCTATATAAAAATCATTTAGAATAAGATGTTGTTTACCACCCAAATAAAATTCACCGCCTTCCACCTTTACCATATCTAATGACATATCATTGAGCCATAAAACATCTTCAATCATCTGATCTTGATCAAATACTTGCACTAATTTTGACCCGCAAAACGGACAAAACCTCGCTCCTACAGGCATAGGTTTCGATTTGCATGCATTATTGGGACATATAATTCTAGGATGTATCATAAGTCGACAAATTAAATGGAAAAGATGTTATACTAAAAAAGCACATTTAGCATAACATCTTTTACCCTAATAAAACACTATAATCAGTTTATTTCAAAACCTGCTCTTTTGCTTTTTCAAAACAAGCCAACAAGTCTCTTTCTGCGGCAGAGATAATCATTACAGTTTTCTCAATAGCAGTTACAAAAGCCATAGGTTCTTGTACGAAATACTCTGCACGTAACTGGAAGCTTTCTGGTGTGACCACCATCTTCACTCCCTTATACATATTAATATCATTAGCTGCAACTTTAACGATTAGTGAAGAATATTCCTGTGGTAAACTATAAGAAGAAATTAAATTGACCATCATGGGGTTCTCTAGCTGTCTATCTACAACTATATAAAACTTCTCCCCTTGGTATTTAAAGAGAATATCACCATCGTCATCTAGCTCTGGTCTAAAACCCTCATTTTTAAGGTAAGTAATAATCCCAGTTCTCAACTCCTTTTGTTTTGGAGAAAGGTCCGTTCCATTTTCGATTGACATGTCTTTTCTATTTTACATTAATACTAAAACTGTATTTTCTTCGGTGTAGTATATGAAGCACCGTGATGCACTTCATGTTGCTAATATAGGCTTTTCTTTTTCCATATCCAAAAAAAGTTGTATTTTTTATAAAGCTAACATGTTATAAGTATATTTTATGTATAAATTTTTGTTTATAAGAAAGTCATTATATCCAATGCCATCTTATAAACACAATCACAATGAAAGAGTACGCAAAGCTAGATATCTCTGAATTTATCCGTATATTTGACGACAAGAACAATATTCTATAGCCTAGTGACTAATACAACGCCCATACTATCCTTTTTAAATCCTTTAGGAACCTCAGCACCCATATGGTGGATGACAATCTTTTGTGCTTTTATAATAGGCCTCAATAAAAGTGGACTTAAAGGCTTATCTATGATTACCATTCCTTTACTAGCCCATGCTTATGGTGGCATGACTTCTGTAGCAATCTTATTGCCTTTTCTAATAGTTGGAGATGCGTATGCACTCTGCTGCTATGGTAAGTCCATACAATTTAGGCATATCATTCAATTATTTCCATGGGCTCTGCTAGGTATTCTGGTTGCAACTTTTACTGGTAAACATATAGACGATACAACTTTCAGAAGAATTATAGGTATAGTTATCCTACTATGTATGGTGGGCATGCTTTATAGAGAATATAGTCAAAAGAGCAATATACCTCATCACCCAGTTGTCATTAAATTATTTGGTCTTATAGGAGGTTTTGGTACCATGATTGGAAATGCAGCAGGCCCCATATTCAATTTATATATTCTAGGCATGCGCTTACCTAAGATTTCGTTTATTGCTACAGGAGCAACTTTTTATATCACCATGAATATTATCAAATTTCCTATACAACTACTCTACTGGAAATCCATTACACCAGATACAATGCAATTGAATGCAGTCTGTTTACCAGCTCTTCTGATAGGAGCTATACTAGGCAAACGTTTAACGTCATACATTCCCGAGAAACCTTTTAGAGCTTTTGTAATGGTTATGACACTATTATCAGCCATATTCATGATTTGGTAAAACAAGCTTATACATAAAAATGGTCTGAAAAGCACGTAGCTTTTCAGACCATTTTTATTTTATTGGATATGGATTACTTAATCATCCAATCCTTATCTTCTTTTCCATTTGAGTTCACCCAATGAGCAAATTTGGTATATTCCTTAGTAATAAGTCTGCTTTCTGTAGGCCAAGTCCATGCCACATTAGTAGTTGCATTTTCTTCCACATCATTCACTACTATACCCCAAGGGAAACCGTCAGTAGTCACATAATAATTGCCACTAGTTGATGCATCATTTCCTTGTCCAAAGTAATAATCACTAGCATCACGAGTTGGTGCATATCCCTTCAAGTGAATTTCTACACGCTCACCCTTATTCAATTGTATTTCATCCTTTGGACGGAAAATAAAGAAGTTCAATGCTGATACCATCAAGTCATCTGGTGACACATTAGCACCATCTGCAAAAGTAACTGTGATTGTCATTTCACGACCAGCGCTACGTGAACTATTTGTATTCAATGGATTATAGTTAACAATCGTTTGATTCAAATATGCCTTGTGTGCATCGTAACAGATAGGCAAAATCGCAGGATCTGTACTATTACCTACTTCTACACCCGCACCGTTTAATGTAAATGCACCTTGATCACTATTCATCATGCCAGGTTTACCAGCTTGGCTATATACCACAGAAGCAATATCAGCATTGGTGATATGATCTAACTGTAGTCCAGCTCCTAAAGTATAGCTTGCACCAACAGCCATCAAGTCAATAGTAAATGTAGCTTTAGTTACTTTTGTGCTAGTTTGCAATGTCGCAATCTTCTTAACATGCAATACAATGTCGTTGACATCATAATCACCAACTACTGGCCACTGATCTTCAAAATTCACAGTATAGGCTGCTTGCACTTGACCTTCATATGGATCCGGAGTTGGTATAATTGGATCACTTGGATCATCTTCACGACCACTTACATTACCAGTACAAGTTTCAAGATCGATAACAGTAGAATTTAACTCAGCACTAGCCGCTCCGCTTTCTGTAGCTACCCCACTGTCACCATCAAGATTAGCGCTATCATATTCTGCTACAACATTTTGGCTACATCTCAAACCAGCAGTCCAAGATACTGGCAATGTTTTAATTGTACCACGCATGCGTAGTAAAGATGTTGCAGAACCATCAGCGACTCCATATCCATACACAAATGTTTTTGCAATAGTAATATCTTGCACATCCATATATGAACCATTCATCAAATAAATCTGCACATCCCATTCATCGCCGTAAATAAAAATCGGAACTGGACTAAAAGACAACTTATCATTATCTACAGTCACACCTCCAGATAAAGTACCATGCTTCAAATATGTATCATGTACGTTCTGAATCTTAGACTTCACAATCATAGTACACATATTATAGATCTTTGCAGTACGTACTTTACCACCGTCCAATATATCTGCACTAAATAGACCAGCATTGTAGATAGGACATTGGAATTGTACTGTTTCATTGACAATCATACGTGCATTTTCAGCCACAACAATCTGAGCAGAACCCACTTCGTTTTTCACAGTTTTACATAGGAACTGTCCACTGCTTTGTTCATTCGAGTCAATATAGAACTGCCCTTGGCTACTATTAAATTCAAGTGTGTATTCCTTGTTCTCCAATGCTTGGCTACCCTTAGCTGCTCCAATAATTTGTCCAGTTGGAGCTATATAAGTATTTACATCACCTTGATTAAGCGACAACTTGTTAGACACATACATCGTACCAGCGACATATAAATATGCACTAGATCCCGCACTTTGGATTTCTTGAAGAGATGCTTCACCTCCCTCTTGTACGGCAATGATAGCACCTTCTTGTGGCACAATTTTATTACCAGTAACCTTACCTCCATTTAAAACATACAACTCTGTATTATTCAAGATAGTCAAACAGTTCTCCTGAATATCCAGTGTACCAGCCACATATATACGTACTCGTTCACCATTTAGAGGTTGGAAATTACGATTTCCAGTAAATGTAACTGTTGTATTCGCAGGCACCACATAATTTTTGGTGATTTGGTATCTATCTGCATCCGGCAAATTTTCTGCATCCGCAGGAATTGTCCAGTCCATAGCAGGAGCTTCTTCAGCTTCAGGTATAGAGAAATCATAGTCTGCTACCATCTTAGTTGCAACCGCTTTGGTAGTTCCATGTGCTTCTTCACCAATAACGCAAGGTAAAGTTACACTTTGTCCTGCTTCTGGTGCTGCATAGCCATAGACCATAACATATCCTTTAGGATCAGTAACCTTAACATAGATATTGGTTGCAGAAGCCGGTAGATCAACTTCTTGAGTCAATGGTGCATTACCTCTAGCTACACCAGAGAATAAAGCATCAACATCTTTTCTTCCTGTAGGATTAGTTGCATACAACCCTACATAATAATTATACTCGCTATTAAAAAGATCATTAACCTCAATAGTCACGGTACTATGCTGCATAGTTGACCACGAGAAATCAGAAGATGGAGTTAGGTTTGCTAACGGATTAGTATCCGCTTTCACTTCAGGTCCTTTGTAGACATTATTAATATCAGAAGAGCAGGATGCCATAAACAAACTGGCTACTCCAAATACAGTCCAAAAGACTTGTTTTGTAACTTGTTTTTTCATTTTTATTTTACTCTATAATTTACATTCAAATTTTGTCCCTGAAATCTTTCATCTATGTGCTTATGAACAATCAATATCATGTTCTGCACAATTATCGACGCAAAGATAATTCATTAAAATAGATATCAATCAATATATACAACAAATACTTAGTAAGTTGTCTTTTTTTTATTTGAAAATAGGTATATTAACTATATAAGTGTAACAAAAGATTATTTTAATCAGTAGACATACAAGTTTTAGACTTTAAAAAAGGATGCGCCTCTATTATTAGTTGTATTTTCTATCCACGACAATCGGTTTAATAATCCATAGAAATTACCATATGCCCCATCAAGAAAAATATCCCTTCATTATGTAGGGTTTTTCCCTTGGGTACCCCAAAAGCACCTAATAACTTACATATAAGCTATATAATAATGTATCCATAAGAATTTCCCCAAAACCTTTAGGAGATCACCTCTACACATATAGGAAAAACACCGAGTAATAGTTCTACGAAAGTTGTACTTTTGTACTATCGAAAGTTCAAAATAGAATTAGATAATTAAGGACATTGATTTTTATTTCAAGAAAAGATTTGCATGATGTGTCTTATGTATCAAATCGACAACATTCAATAGGTAGATAAACGCGTTCTCTATGATAAATGATTTGCATAATGTGTGTTATCAAATCGAATAGTTAGAAAATCGCCACTCCATTGTGAAATGGAGTGGCGATCCTTATGTTGTTCTTTATTTACTGTTATGGTGAAACAACTCCTTTAGAATAAGTGCTCCACCACCAATAACCAGCAGCAGGGTCATAACAAGTATGGCCACTATAACTGTGTCTGTTAAGTTTGTTCGTACAAATGCACAAGTAATGACCAGTCCCATAACGCAAGCCAACCAAAAACATAAAGTTAAAGCAGCTCCTTTTAAAATATTGACTTTTAATTTTGTCACCTCATGGTGCCCAGCATCAGTACTATGTAGATTGTCGCTCATAAGCAGTTAGTTTAGTGATTGATGATTAGTTCTCTATAAAATCTCCTAGGCAAAAATAATAAAAAGAACAATACTCACAATAATAACAAGTCCCAAAAACGTATATGCTGAATAAAAAATATATCTGATAATAGCCAAAACAATATTGGCAATCCATATAAAGCCCCCAATCGTAATCATTGAGATATAATAAAAGATGACTCCAGCAATTCCTCCTCCCAAAAGTGCCGTCCAAAAACCGTCATGTACCCAGATCATAATAACAGCTAGTGCAAAAATCAACCAAGATATGATAAATAGCACCATCGCACAATAATTTGTTATTGATTCACTATGTTCGGCAAACCAATATCCAATACGAGAAACACCGTTATTAAAACGCTGCCATACATTATGAGTGCGCATATGAACGACATGATGACGGGAAGTTGCCAACGGTATAGGCCGTACAACACCAATATCTCCACCCTGAAACTCACCTGTTTCAGGATCAAACCGCACACCACCAGGTAGATGCATAATTCTACTCATATCCGTCCCTATTTTATGATCTAACTAATATTCAGTACACTCACTACAATAAGGATTCTTGTCAAATTTCACCCCATACCATTGCAAGATTGTCGATCCTTTACGTCCAGGATTGTTGTTAAAAGGAGCCCAATTTGCAAAATAACTTTCACGTCGATTGGCCCACATATAAAAATCATATGTCAATTCCTCCTCAATAGATGCAATGATACAATCGGTATTCTTTGACAATTCCATTATAGCCAGCTTCGTCACCATAGTATTGATAGGTGCAATATCCGTTGACAGTCCCACTTGTACCATTGCCTGAGCATCTTCTTCCGAAGTATAAGCAGGAATAATACCCTCTTTTCTAGCTCGAGTCAAATCTGATATTTCTTCCTCATTATTAAACCAAGGACTTCCCTTCAGGCAGGCATAACATGGTCCACCGGGTCTCACTCGTAACACATCGCCTCCTTCGGCTCGAGTAATAGCTCGACCAAACAGCCCCACTTTACCGTGTTTAATAATCAGAGCATTCAAATTGTATCGACTCGTCAAACTATCCGTAGCAGCTATCACCAGATCTGTTTTTAAAATCTCTTGCTCCATCAACTCTAAATGCCGATTCATATCGACCTCATACGTGTGTACAACAGCGTATGGATTTTTAGCCCAAATAGCATCTCTGACTACATTCGTTTTCAGTCGCCCCAACTCATTTACACCTGCTATATGGCGCGATATATTATGCAACTCTACCCGATCAAAATCCACCAATGAGAAATGTCCTACTCCAGCCTTGGCTAGTTCCACCGCAATCAATGCGCCACCACTTCCTAGACCAACAATCAAAACATGCTTCTTCTCTAAGGCTCCTACTTCTAGCAAACCCTTACTACGGGTGTACAATTCACTTTTATCTGGGACAAACTCTATATGCAAAGCTATAAGTTCGCCATTTTCAACCACAAAACCCTCCTGTAATAATTGTCCATTATCTAGATACAAAAAGATAGCCATATGCAGATCTCGTCCATGACTAGAATGAAAAGCCTTGGATAAATCTTCAAACATCTGACGCCCATTTTCAAAATGAGCTTTAGAACGCAATTGTTTAAAAACACACGTAACAGGAAAACCCGACGGAGCTATTTTAGGATACTCCATAAAAACATGATACACCCGCTCCCCCTTCCATTCATACCCTACTCCCAACTGTTCATCATTGGGAGCATTGAGAAAGTCTTGAAGTTGGTATTGATACAGATAGGCAATACTTTCCATACCTACAACAAGTAATAATCCTTTTTCGCTATTTGAGTTGCTTTCACACCATCCATATGTGCCACCTCAGAGACAGGTACTGCTTGTAATTCTCCATCAGGCCCCATCACAAGTTCCACACCTCTATTGCCCTCATGTTGGTTCTTAATAACTTGCCCCAACTCTACACAATCACTAGAATCATTTGATTCCTTATTTTTCTTTTCAAATAATTTCATACAGGTTAATTTTATATCATTATATTGTACACTATATTCTCACCATTTATTTATTGCTCTGCACTAGTCAAATAATAATCTAATGGCCTACCTGTTTTCAAATGCACTTCATACATCTCCAACCAGATACGCACCTTTACTATGACTTGATACAGACTCACATTAGGCACCCAATCAATCTGCCCATAATGGCATACCCTCACACAACCATTTTCCCCTTGCAAAGTATGCATAGAATGACTAGGCTCCAACATTGAATGTCCATCCCAAGTCAACAAAGGTTTGGGTGTCATAATAAATACACTGGGCACACTATAAGGAAATCCTCCAGTCAAATCCACCTTAATCGTGTACACTTTCTTAGAATTTGTTTGCACTGCAAATATCAACTTATCCATATCTAGTTGAAATTGTTTATAAGAAAAAAATGCGGCCAAGGCAGCATACTCTAGTTTTAATCTTTCAGATGTCATATCTAATTGCATGTATAAGTTGAACAAATGATTCTACTACATTATTGTGGTCCCAAGTGTAGTGCTCATCAAAATTGATAGGTAGCCCTTGGAGCACATGAATAGAGGGTATTTTCTGAGGAAACTCCATGGTAAAATGTATGTCAAGTTTATGCACGCCCAAGCTTACTTCTATATGAATCGTTTTATCCTCCTTTTGATACACTCTAACATCATCAAATTTTGACTTCAATAGATGTAAGATTCTGACTAAATCCTGCTTGCTACTATGACTATTCAACCAATATCCATTGGGATATGTAATCTTCATGGGAATTGATGACTCTTCCTCAATCAAACGACATGTCGGCATTTTTTTCATATTAGGAGGTGATTTTGGCACGTACACACCACTATGATGCGACTTATCATAAACAAATCTAATTGGACTAATGCCCTGTAAAACCACCCATACAAGTTGCTCGAAAGTTCCATCTGAATGATATCTATATGCCTGCACAGAAGATTCTCCTTCTCTACAATTACCGATCAATAAAAGAAAACTTTGCAAATCACATTCTTGCATTCCCTCAAGGGTAGATATCGAATCCCCCCGACTAGGTTCTGTCAGCCCTAGCGAATGGTGCGAATGCCAACTCCCAATATGATGCAAAGCATGTTCTTCGACCAATTGGTCTGCATGCATCTCCAAAAAGTGATAATCTTGACGAAAGTGTGCAACATGATGTATCGCATGTTCACCTGGGCCAACAACATAATGCACCACTGGAATTCCAAATGGTGTCCAAAAGCCAAAGAGATTACCCCCTGTTTCTATCTGTGGGTAATCTAAGATACATTGAGACAGGTAATTCAATTCACTCTGATATATGATTATTTTTCTATCCTTAGAGATAGAGCAATTATCAACTATATCTTGCTCAAACACATGTGGTATTTTTGACATATATAGGTGTATTTCTTACAGCATGCAAGTAGACAGGTTGAAACAAAATTTGATTTATACTAGGGCAATGTACAAAAAAAAGCAACATATACTTAGATTACACGAGTAAAAACAAGACATCTTTAACATCTTATAAACATCCAAGTGTAAATAAGAATACAAAACAGGAAATAAAAAGGACATAAAAAGATAGTCCATTCTCTATGAGTAAACTTTCTGCCTTAAATATTTCTATTCGCGCCTTGAATCTCGACATCACCCTCATCTTTGCGATGCAGGGCAGGATTTTTTAAGATCTCTCCTTAACAACATGCCTGTAAACGGACAAAATTATAGAGTAGTATATCTGCGTCAGCTAGCAAGTATATAAGAGCGAGCTATGATATACTTGTTAGCTATGTTGTCAAGTATATAAGAGCGTGCTATGATATACTTGCTAGCTATGCTGTCAAGTATATGAGAGTACGCTGTGATATACTTGGCTACAAGCATGTCAAAAATAAGGAATTGACTATGATTGGTAGGCAAAAACTAAAATGCGTACTTTTTGTCAAATCATCTTCTTGGTTTCTTTAAATTCATACACTACATTTGCAATCAATTTTAACAATCAAATAATACAATACACCCATATTATTCAACTAATAAAAAAAAGAAACAATGAAGAAAAAAATGAATGTAACTTTTAAGGCCCTACTTCTAATCACAATCTGTATGTTTTCTATAAGCTTTTCAAGCTGTACTAAAGACAATGAGTATTCTCAAAATCGTGAAATTGCCGAAAATATAGTAGGTACATGGAAAATAGAGCAAGCAGATACTGGTGATGGTTTTGAAACATGGACAAATCAAACAACTAGTGCTACATTTAATGAAGACGGCACTTACAGTGGAAGCGGTTTATTTGGTAATGGCATAGGAACTTATAAACTAAAAGGCAACACAATCACATGTTATGTATCTGGTGATGTATTTCTCGTGTATAAAGTTATTACTCTTAATGGAAATACCGCCACATTGATAGTTGAAAAGCCAGGCGAATCTGACAAATTAAGCATCATTTGTTCAAAGGGCGCCACAGCACAACAAGAATTCTAAAAGCAACTTGAATCTATATAATATAGGTGTATACACTGCCCCATTCGCTAAGAATGGGGCTTTTTATTACGACAAAATGTAAAATGCGTACTTTTTGTCAAATCATTTGTACTAATTATTTGACATTAAAATAATATATTTGCCCCACGCCTCCACACAAGTGGATTCAAATGCTAACTTATAAATATAAAAGATGAACAAATTAATTAGATTTTGTGTTATTGTCCTTATGCTATGTACAGCATTTCCTCTTGCTGCACAACGTAAAAAAACAATGATTTATGAACTAGGGTTGAACCGCTCCATCAATCTTGGAGATAGAAATACAGATAGCAAAAAATATAACCTCTATTTTCAAATGAGTAGAATGATCAAAAAAACACCTATTTCTATTGATTTTACTTTAGCCTTCAATACATTTAAGGTAGAAAGAGAGGGAACATATACAGAAGACATAGGTGATGGCCCTAGAATTTTTTCGTTTACCTACGATGATGAAACCAGTGCATTATCCTTAATACCATCTATCAATTATCACTTCTATAGAAATAAACAGATAGATGCATATGCGGGTATCGGTATAGGAGCTTCTTTTAATGCGTTTAATCATAACATAGTGTCTGACAACCTTAGAACTTATGCCACAACTATGCCTCGTATTGGAGCTTTATTCTTTAATCACATAAATATTTCTTTTGAATATTACGCCTATTACAAAAAATACAACAGAGGCACCTTCTCCTTTGGGTATGTGTTTTAATAGGGTATAGGGCAGCGTGGCACTTAGGGGTATATGGAGTCCCCTTAAGTGGATTGTGACTGTACATTTATTATACGATTTAATCATTTAGATCTCTCCCCCACTTGTTGCTCCCCTTTTGGCTATCTCCTGATAATAAATAAATGAGCTTAAGCGTACCAACTATGGGGATAAAACCAAGAAGCGCCCATAACGCTGAACGACCAGTATCATGAAGGCGATATAGTATTCTAAAATTTAGAGGCCAAAAACTAACATATAAAACAAAAGACAAAAATAGAATTAGAAATCGAGAATCAATAACAGATCCATCTAAATACATCCACACTAAAGATACCCAAATAGACCCTCCCCAAAAAATCAAATACTGTCTCCAAAACTTAGTACGTGTTTGTCGTCGTTTTAAAAGCATTTCGTACCAAGTCATATCTCTAAAGGATCGTTTTCTATACAATGAATTTTCCATATAGTTCTTTTTAATCAAGTTACATGAACACCAGTAACACACAATATCGTGTATCTAGATGCTACGGATATGGGAACAAAGATACTGTATAGAGTTATTTAGACCTTGAAATCGACTTGACAAAAAGTACGCATTTTATTAATACGTTAATAGATACTATAAAAAAGGCTTTTATCTACAAATGATTCGCTTTTTAGCCCTGTAAAACATACAAGTACTTATTATTAGGGATGCTTGATACAGCAATATACCCTCTTTATGGTATTGATGCAGATTATACTTTCCCATATCTTTGTACCTATATAATTATAGTTCGTAACACACCATGTGTTGCATTAATGCATTAATACTATTAGATATGAAAAAGTTTATGATAGGCGCGATACTATGTATTGCATGTATGGGTACTACATTCGCCCAAGAGCACAAAAGATGTACAGAAAAGACAAAGATTTGCTGTTCTAAAAAACAAGCTAAAGAATGCAAGAAAGGCTGCAAAAAGACCTGTAAAAAGGCCATTAAATCTTCATCAAAAGAACAAGTAACAAAGTAACAGACTCTGTTTTCAGTGATATAGTATAATTGAGAAAGGCTATTGAGTAATGGGATACTCAATAGCCTTATTTTCAGTATAGGTGGCAACACTGATTCTCACAGTGATGCCAACCCTAAAACACGATTGATCCGATTGCTTTGGTCATCGTTTTTGTATGCATTCCATATATATGGTATAGATTTGATTCGTGTAAGTTAGTAGGGATCTCTTAAAAAGTAATATTCATACCCAACGCAATATCAGCGTTAGCATTGCTGATAGGGATAAACTGTTTATTGAGTCTACCAATAATAGCATCACCACCAATAAAGAAGTTGACGCATCCAGGTGTAAAATTAAGCATCCACCCAATCTCACCCCCAAAATTACTTGCAGCTCCTGATAGAGAGGCTTGCAACCAATTAACAGGCTTCACATTGGCCGATAAACGAGCTTCATAATTGGTATAATCACCATAAAATCGTCCTGTCAGCAACAACCCAGTAGTCAATTTGTTGTAAAAAGGCATACGATATTCTGCCCCAATATGAGCTGTAGTCCCCAACATGCGTGTCTTCGAAGTGTGCCCTTCATCATAAAACTTAAGTGCTTGCTTGGCATCATCTGCAAGGTCATCTAGTTCGTCGCTCAAGGACACGTCGCCAGCTTCTACATGGTCTTCGTCTAACACAAAATTAGAGAATCCATCAAATTCAAATCGATTATTCGGATCTTGTCTCCCCTGTATCGTTTCTGACCAATTGATGAAACCAAGATCTGTCAGGGAAGCTGATACCGTTAAATTCTTGACAGGTGTCTCCCATATCACTCCTAAATCTACAGCAAGTCCATATCCTGCAGGAGCAGATATGTTATCAGTATCGACATCATCGATTTCATTTTCACGGGTTATGAGTTCTCCCCGTGTGTTGTATTCATTATCTGCGTATGTCCACTGGGCACCTTTGGCTGCAATATCCAAATATCCTTGCGATTCAATATACCATCGATCACTACTCATTTCCACACGCATTTGTTCAATTTTCCCTTGGATATACCCCATACCAACGAGACCTTTTAATGTGGCACCAACGCGAACATGAGATGTAATTGGGAAACTATGTCCAAGCGAAATCTCAGCATATGATTCTGATAAGAAAGACAAGTCTTCTATCAAATATTGAGTACCGCTTGCTGCAGTTTGTCCTGCTTTCATAAAAGCAAACAACTCCTTAGGGGCATGAAACATGGTATATGTGCGTAGATTAACCCCGATAGTTGTATAATGCTCTCCTCTACTCCACCCCATAGAAAACACTGGAATATGTAAGCTTCCTTGGATATCTGTATTGTCTGGCAAATCGTTAAGAAAAGAGGCAGCAGACACGTGACTATTCAAGAATGTAGTAGAACTATATTGTCCTGTAGGATCTTGATAATCATATATAAAATTTTCCAATCCAACATTACCACGCGACATGATATGCATATTTCCAAGTAAAGGAACAGCCACATAATTCTTTTTGTTGCCAAATGCCGGATTCATCTCATGACGATATAATGCATCTTCTTGAAAATAACTAGTACGCAACTCTTGAGCGTTACTCACTATTGCCAAGGTACTGGCAACGGCTAAAGTAAAGAGGTATTTCTTCATGTAAGTCTTATTTAGTCGTTCATATCTACATGTACTCCACCAGCAGCATGTACTTTGATTTGTGTAAATTGAATATATTGATTGCCATTTAATGATTCACCAGCCACTAAATCGTCTGATGTAGCATGGAGATGAAGTTTGATAGCATCTAGTTTACTTAATTGATCACCTTCGGCTTCCACTTGGACCGTCACCGATGAAGTCGTAGGTGACGATAATGTACCAGCCATCACATCTGATTCGGTAGTTACAGTGAGCCCATCTATCACATTGCCTTGCGTATCAACGGCTTCCGCTATCAGTTGCATATCCAATGGTACGGTATTGACCAATTGCGCTGTTATCGTCCATTTTGGATCCAATATGTCATCAGCAATACCGTCTAGAGTATCCATCAAGCCGTCAATAACCTCCGTGTAACTAAAGTTTGCGGTATCAAAAGCTAATGGAATGGATACATCATAGGCAGCACCAATATGCATATCTTTATCTAAGTCCACTTGCATTGGAGTATCTGTGGGCACATCGGCTACAGCTTCTATCATCACAACATATGGGATCTGGGAAGTTAGTTCAGGAAGTTCAGGGACGACTACATTGGTATAGCCCTCTACAGCAACCGGCTTGGCACTGAGTATTATTTTAGTCAATCGAGGTGTACCTTGTTGAGTGGAAGGCAGCAAAGTCACTTTAATAGGCGGGATGTTAGCCCCAGTCAATGTGTGCTGATTTTTATCTTCTCCACGAATATTCATGACTACAGAAATCGGCAGTAAACTACTATTAGATAAATCAAGTTTAATTTGTGGATTGGTCAATGTAAGCTGACTCTCAGCATTTTGTAAGAAGTCTGCATCTTCACTCAAGGAAATAGGAATACGTGTCACAACTGGACTAATAGTAGGATGGACGACTGCCTTGACTTCATTCAGTGTACATTGATTAAAGCTTGCTGTGACTACCATCTGCATATCTTGAAGCGTATTGGTATCTATAGTTAGCGGCCCACCTTCTATCTCGCCATTTACCGAGAATGTATTATGTGTATTGATAGCAATCAAACGATCGGTTGTGCCTGAAATAGCCGTTGTAGCCAAACCAATAGTCGAGTTGAATGAAGAAAAATCAAACCCGTCTATTGCTATAGTACGAGTATACCCATCGTGTGGATTAAAAGACGTGTTAAGCGTAAGAATTTGACCTGATATATCACTATCATTTCCCCACTTTAGAAAATCGGGCACTTGTATCTTCAAGTCATTAAAATGTAAACTAGTCATATTAGCAGGTACATTTTTAAAGCCAATATGCATAGTTATAGTCGGTTTTTTACTCGCATCTAGCTGAGCAGAATATATACTTTGCAGTGCACTTGGTACTCGCTGACTTGCCGTAATTTTTGCCGTCTGATTGATTGTCCCTGAAAAAGAGCTCAAATTAACAACGTAACGAGTAGCTACGTTCACATTATTAAAGTCAATGCCTTGGGTGATCGAGACTGGTTGCAACTGTAGGTTTACTGGCTGGATACTAAAATCACGAGAGGCCATAGTACCTGACTCTTCGATGACATAGTCACCAGTTCCATTAAAAGCTAACATATCGCTAGGTTCCAATATACTACTGACCAATGTTTTCTTTCCAGTACCCAGAGGAATAATCAATTCATTTCCTCCTAAATTCACGTCTAGGTTCAATTTATCTCCTGATACGTCCAAAGTGTCCTCTACGCAACCAGACAACACAGGCAATAAAACTCCTATACATAACACGATTGATTTCCAATTCTTTCTCATATACAACTCTTAATAAACAATATAATCCATCTCTCTATTTTACAATTGCAGTGCAAATATAGTCAAAATCGGCACATTTCCATAGTCTACAAACGCCAATTTTCTTTGAATTATCGTAATATTACAAACAGTAATCTAGACAAAAAAAAGCTGAAGTTCTTGATTTTGCTCAAGAACTCCAGCATCAAACGACTTTATCAAGTAAATAATTAATATTTCTAAATTAAGAAGTATAGTACATGCCTATATAAATCAAAAAGCATATCTATTTATGCTTAGTAAAAGTGACAGTCTCATCTACAATATTGATCGTTATATCATAGGTACCAGCATCATCGGCTGAGTTGACCTTAAATTTCAAATCGGTATATGGCTCTATATCACCGTTGGTATAATTAATTTGATAACCAAGTACTGCACCATCATAAATAGATTCATTAGCATGTAATGGCTTTATAAATTGGCCATTCCATACGTCACCATAATCATCTATGGGGAACTTAATTTCGTAACCGTTATCAAATTCAAGACCGCGAACAGTAAATTCATCAATTCGATTTTCATTGTCAATATCACATGTTAATTCATAATTGGAATCATTGTCACTATTATCATCCCATCCATTACTGTTCCCTACATAATATATAGGACGTCTCCAAGCAGTCTTTACTTCACCTTTGAGTACATCTACTCGCAACACATTTTGATTACCCCATGTAGGATAATATGGAGCATTGTACTCTGGATAAAAACCAAAATTATCAGATGAACTCCCCATAAATACAGACCAATTTTCTGATAGATTAGTTAAAGTAAACTTCAGATTATCTCCATAACTACTCCATGTACATTTGTCATACTCACCTGTTTTTTGATTTATATCTTTATTTCCTAAGAAATATAAAGCCGAATCATCCGAAGCTGCTGTCATTTCATTGTAACCTGGATCAACTGCATAATTATTATTAGGCCCCCATACATACAAAGGAGCTACTTTCCATGCATCAGATTGAACTTGCAAACGATAATTTTTACCTTGTTCTAAAGTAAAACCTGATACAGCTTTAGTACAAACAAAATACCCTCTGTCTGTAATTGCAGTCACAGAGATATTACTATATATTCCCGGAATAACGAATATTTGACCAGTATATTGTGTACTAGCAGTAACATCAGTAGTCGTGGCACTCATAGGACCTTTTTTGAAACCACCAAGGGCTGTTCCTCCGTCTGCTGTCATCTTAATCGTTGCATAGTTATTGAACCCTCCATCAGCTGAAAGCATGATGTGACTGACAGTTGTAGGCTCATCAAAATTAAGTACCACTACAACAGAGCCCATCAAGTGAGTAAACAGTAAACTTGTATTTGCATCCTGCCATGTACCATGTGCTACCATAATATCCATAGAAGGATCGCCATCGCCATTGGCCTGAATGGTCTGATCTTTCATCTTAATTTCCTTAGTACCCTTATCACTCTCCAAAGATGTGACTAGAGAAGGATAAATGGCTGTAATATCATCTCCTGTTTGTATATTAAGCGGAGTAATATTATTTGTTTGGAACACAGCAGTCTGTTCAGTATGGCTCTGCATCGTAAAATCGACAAACGAATTCGTATCATCTGCTTTGAACACTTGTAAAGCATCTGTATCACTCCATCGAACAGTAATTGTCTTATTATCGGTGCTGCGCTCATAATCTAAGCGCGTTTCAGCAACAGCTGCTCCTATAGACATAGGAACTGGCTTCACGACATCTTCAGGTAGTGGTTCTTGGGTAGGATCCGACGATTCGCTGCAACTTGTGGCTGGTAAGACCATCAAGGCAGCAAATACATAAATTAGTTTTTTCATGGTTGTGTATTTTCTTAGACTATTGGTTATTTTGCTTCACTATCCGACGAATTATCCAATAAGGAGAATTCTCGCGTTGAATTGACACTACCAATATCACCACCATAATTGATATTAGGCGTTGTACTAGTGCCTGAATTTGCAATAACATCTGTCTCAATCTCAACAGGAATACCAAGCACAATCGGATTTACATACACTTTCTTTTTCATACTTTATATTTTAAGGGTTATTATTCTACAGGTATCACAACATTACTGTCGACATACAATTCAAAATTGCATGCAGCTACTTGTGGATGATATATTTTATCTTCACCCACAGTAAAGGTTTCCCCTGTCATATAGTTGGTCCATGTACCAGTATGTGGCATATATACTGTCATCTCTTTACCATCAACATCGGTATAATTGGCTACAACAACTAGGTTCTTCGCTATAGGAGATGCACAATCTAACCACATAAATCGTCCATTATCCCAATTATTAACACCAACATTCCAGTTAAAATTGGAAGACATATCGAAAAGATCTTCATTGGCGTTACGCAATGCCATCAAACGACAATAGGTATGGTATAATTGAGCACGATCTGTATCGTTAAGCATATCCCAACCTGGAGCTTTGTGCCCCATACGACCTCCATCCATAATCGAGGTGTCATATCCGAGTTCTTCAAATTCCCAAATCATCTTTGGACCTGGAACGGTCAAGAACAGTGCAGCATTATTACCCAGTTCACCCATACGCAAATCCATGCGATCTAGACCTTTCAATGGACCATATCCATATGCAAACTGTTGATATCCAGTACGCTCTTCATCATGGCTTTCTTGATAAGCCACCCAATGACCGCCTGATTTGTATGCAGCTCCAAAGTCACTGCCATCAGACCATCCTGAGGCCGCTTGACAGTAGGCATGATTGCAATTCTTCCACATGAATATGCCATTTGCATCATAAGCATTTTCTTCGGCATCATCGGCAAATAGCTCTAGAATAACCATGACGTTAGAATCTACCTCCTTGATGTATTTGTTATAGTCAAACCAAATATCGAATCGACTTTGGTCGTAGTTTGGAGCTGTATTCACGTCACTTTGTGTCTGCGTCATTCCTTTGGCCAAATCAAAGCGGAATCCATCGATCTTGTATTCTTCAATAAGGTATTTCAAACTGCGTTTTACATAGTTACGTACCAACGGTGACTCATGGTTAAAGTCATGAAACACACTATATGGGTGAGGTGCATCCACATTAAAATAAGGATTATTACTAGCGGTCTTATTGGCACTGCTATTCCAATACAACTTGGCCAAAGGACTAGCCCCTGTGGCATGATTATATACCACATCTAAAATAACAGCAATACCAGCCTGATGGCATAGATCCACAAAATGCTTGTAATCATTGGGTTCCCCATATGTTTTGTCCATGGCAAAGAAGAAACATGGATTGTATCCCCAAGAATCATTTCCATCAAATTCTTGTGTTGGCATTAACTCAATCGCATCAACACCTAAAGCTTTTAAATAATTCAAATGAGCAATTGCTCCATCAAGATCACTTGTTTTTGAAAAATCACGCAGGTGCAACTCATATATGACCATGTCACGAGAATCTTCTATATCATAATCAGGCATCGTCCAAGAATATGGATCAGGGTCTTCCAATTGGAAAGTAGCTACAGTGCCAATAGCCTTCTCTGGATATTGACGTTTGGCCGATGGATAGGTGGACTCAGGAATATATGTATCGTTGGGATCAAGAATTTTGTGCGTATAAGCATCTGCCATATAAAAAGCATCGTTGCCACTACCTATATAATATTCAAAAGCATATTCTTTGGTTGATTCTAAACCAGAATACGTTATCCACCAACAACCAGCTGTATTATCTCTATACATTTGCGAAGACTCGTTGTTGGCCAAAGTCCAATCGTTCATATCGCCAATGACGTAGGCATATTCATGAGATGCTCCATTGGTATCTTTATCATATAGCACTAGAGTAACTGTATTGTCATCTATTTTATTGATGCCATATTTCAATCCTTCTGGCATCGCTTGTTCAATAGGATTGGCAGGCAAAAAACTTTCAGCCTGCTCATCAGTAACAGGAATATAGACATCACTACCTACTCCATTTTTAGCACCATCTGCGCTACGTACCACAAAACCGAGTTGAGTCACAGCGTCTGTTCCTGCATTATACCAACTACGGACACTAGGCGACATCACTAGTTTCCAGGTGTTATCTTGTCCAGCAACTGGGGCCATTTTACACTTATCTAAATTGACATCCCAAGCAGCAGGTACATGCCCCCACACCCCATTGGAAATGACACCAGTATGTAAATAGACATCGCCTATATAGCCATATAAATCAGATTCACTATCAGCTTTAAAGTACACGGTCATTTCTTGATCAGCATCTGGAGTAGCAGGAACAGTATGTAGCCCCACTGTAATATTTTCCGGATCTGTCAAGAATGTAAAAGTCACGGTACGGGCTATCTGGTCTAATTCTACACGATAGCGTCCAGAGGTCGTTACATAGAATTTATAATCGGCTCCCGAATTAGTCCCTAGCGGTCTAAGTGAAACCCCATAAGTTCCTCCACTACTTGCTATCACCTGATGCCCATTATCATCGAAGTCGTCGGCAACATACTGAGGTGCATTCCAACTTGTATCACCGTTGGCAGCTATAAATTTCAATTCTTTATCCGCAGTCAATTCACCTTCCCAAGTGTAAACAAATGGTTTATCTTGCACAGGGGTCATTTGGGTAGAAGACAGGTCGTCCAATGACCAACCTATTGGCGTAGCATCTCCAACAAGAGAAAGTGTTGAAAATCCCATTGAAGGTTTCCATGTAGACGTATTGATATACAAATAATCGCAATCACCGTTCAATGTTGCATTTGCATTGTCTGTAATTTTATCCAGCCAGCCATCATATTTGACTGCATAAGTAGTGGCTCCCTCCCACTCCTTTTGATTTAATATCTTGTATTCACCCGCATGCAGATGGCCTCTGTACTCATAAGCACCTTCTTCATGAGGGATAGGAGTCAACGCAATAGGAGTATCCCAACCCGAAATGTCTCCATTGACTACTGTTCCTCTTATATATAATGGAGTGACATGTTCCCAATCCTCGTCCCCCACAGTTAGGGTATATCTAGTACCAGCTTGTAGATCTTTTTCTCCCTTTGTTTTATACACCAAGAAACCATTATCGGTTTCTAAAACAAGCGATACAGAGGTCATTTTACCACTAAACAAAGCAAGATTCGTTTTCAAACTATTCACAGCAGAAGTGGGCAGATTCGTAGCAGCAATACGATCTAATCGTCCTAGTGACACTTCACCAGTTCCAAATCGAACATATCGTCTATTGTATAGTCCATTTTTGGCATACAAATATATATTTTTGATAACAGTCGAAGCATCAAAAGAAAGATCTAAAGTGAGGGTAGAAGTTAGATAAGAAAATCCAAGATTAATATTTGACGTATAGTTCGCCTGTGCCACTAAAAATTGGTAGTCTGTATTAGGTACAGCATCTGCACCAATTATTAGATTTTGAACACTCAAATCAAGCGCAACACCTTTGTCGGCTACTACCTCTAACCCTGCAGGATATACAGCCAGCACACGGTTGTCTTCCTCTAATCCAGCGGGAATAGTGCCGTGAAAATCAGCATGATGATGATCTATAGTTTCTGAATCAATATCAAATCGACCAGCCACCTGATTATCAGGATTGTATAAAGAAAATGCATCATCACTACTCCATGACATGGAAATGCCATTAGCTCCATTGTCAACATAGTCCATTCGCGTTGCATCTTGCGTTGCATGAATCGTTATTTCTTCTCCAGCTGGTGGAACGGTCGATTCTTTTACGACACTATCATCTGTACATGCAGTCATAATAGACAACAAGCCAGCAAACATTGTCATCATGATATAAGCACCACGTCTCATATTAGATAATTCGATTTTTGTCATCAGTATAGTATTAAAATTTATCCATTAAATCAGTGATACTTTCCTCAGAAGAATTGGAGCTGTATCCTTTAGATACAGATGAAGATGTACTCGTAGAACTTTGACTAAATGATTCAAGAGGAGTTCGATTGGAGGGAAGGACATTAAATGCTCCACCATCTTGAATAACACCAGGTGTTGATGCCGCAAAGACCTCGCCCTCTATTGTACAGGACAAAGCCATCAGCGTAGGCTGACAGTACTTTTTTTTACTCATGGGTATAAGATTAAATATTAGGTTGCAACAATGTGATAAGGTAAGTATTTTTCGTCGTACGTAAGGCGAGAACTCATTTAACAAATCACACAAAACTGTACAAAAATAGTTGAGAAACAGCATAGTATGCAGAGATATAGTATCAAAGCTTATATTTTAGTACACAAACGATTTCGAAAACAAGCCGTAAATCTCACAAATGCTCCTCTGTTTGAAAAAGAAGAAAAAAAGGAGAAAATAGACTTGGCCGTACCATATAAAAGCTGTATCTTCGCATATATGGAAATATCATCAGCTGAATTTATTATTAGTAATACGGATCCGGCAAAATGTCCTGATTCACAATTACCAGAATATGCATTTATCGGACGTTCCAATGTAGGGAAGTCTAGTTTAATTAATATGTTGACCAATCGTCGTAAATTGGCGATGACCTCTTCAACACCAGGTAAGACAATGCTTATCAACCATTTTCTCATTAATGAGAATTGGTATCTTGTCGATTTGCCTGGTTATGGTTTTGCACAACGAAGTAGAAAAGGGAAGAAACAAATTTCAAATGTTATTGAAGATTACATTGAAAAACGAGAACAATTAACTTGTTTATTCGTATTGATAGATATACGATTAAAGCCTCAAACTATAGATTTAGAATTTTTCGAATATCTTGGAGAACAGGGAGTACCTTTTGTTATTGTATTCACAAAAGCAGATAAACTAAAAGGGGGAGAACAAAAACCTAAAATTAAGCATTATCTCAGCCATTTAGAAGAACAATGGGAGGAATTACCACCTTATTTTGTTTCTTCGTCTGAGCGACGTATCGGTCGTAATGAAATCCTTAGTTATATTGAAGGAATCAATCATACGATTCATGAACAAACTATAGATAACCCATTTTAAACAAACATATTATCATGAGCAGATTCTTTCTTATCCTTGTCTTCATGTGGCTAAGTTTTCTATCAGCAAATGCCCAAAGCTTATCAGACCTATTTAAGGCCAATAAAGATAAAGTTGAAGCAATCGTTGAGAAAAGCACTGGCTTTTCTCTGTTCAATCTAAAAGGGGATTGGAAATATACAGGTGTTGCTGTGGAATTGAATAGTGATGATCCACTGATGGTATTAGGGGGGACTGCTATTCAAGATAAAATTGAAACACGCTTAGACAAAGAATTGCAATCACGCAAAATAAGCATGCAAACCATCGTTTTATCATTCGATGGTCAAGAAAATTTTTCTGTATTAAATACACAAAACAAGCGCAAAGTTAATGGTCACTACAGTTATGACAAAGACAAGAAGGTCATTACATTGTCTGTTCCTAAAACAAAAGCAAACGTGCCTTTGTTTATAAGTGGTACTACATCAACATTACAATTGATGTGTAGTGCTGATAAATTAATTGATTTGACAGAAACTCTAGGGAAAAAAGTCGAAAAAGACAGTAACATTGGATTGATTTTAAAAGTCGCTAGCCAATTTGATGGTATGAAGATAGGCTTGAAGTTAAAGAAACAATAATCTCCACTCTATATTGCACATATTCGTTTTGCCATTGTAGAAAATATCACTACCTTTGCACGCGGATTTTTAAATAACAATATCAAAAACCGACATTCAAAAAAAGATGAAGGAGAATAAACCATTTATGGTATTTGCTGGCTCAAAGTCTCGTTACTTGGCCGAAAAGATTTGTGAACATCTAGGGGCTCCTCTAGGTAAAATGAACGTTACTCATTTTGCAGACGGTGAGTTTACTGTATCTTATGAGGAATCTATTCGTGGTTCACACGTATTTCTAGTACAATCAACATTTCCAAACTCAGACAATTTGATGGAATTGTTGTTGATGATTGACGCTGCTAAACGTGCCTCTGCACAAAGCATCATCGCTGTTATTCCTTATTTTGGTTGGGCTAGACAAGACCGCAAAGACCGTCCACGTGTAGCTATTGGAGCAAAATTAGTGGCAGACATGCTTGCAACGGCAGGTATTGATCGTTTAATGACTATGGACCTTCACGCTGACCAAATTCAAGGATTCTTTGATATACCAGTGGATCACTTGTACGGTTCGGCAGTATTTATGCCCTATATTCAATCATTAAATCTTGAAAACCTAGTAATTGCGACACCCGACGTTGGTGGTTCTAAGCGTGCTAGCACATACTCAAAGTACCTCGGTGTTGACCTTGTCATGGCACATAAAAGTCGTGAAAAAGCCAATGTTGTTGCAGAGATGCGTATTATTGGCGATGTAAAAGGCAAAGATGTGATCATTGTTGACGACATTGTAGATACAGCTGGTACAATAACAAAAGCTGCTGAAATCATGAAAGCAGAAGGGGCCAACTCTGTACGTGCAATTGCTTCTCACTGTGTGATGTCAGATCCTGCTAGTGAAAGAGTAACAAACTCAATACTAGAAGAAATGATTTTCACAAACAGTATACCTTACTCTAAGGGTTGCGAAAAAGTAAAACAATTGACTGTAGCTCCTCTTTTTGCCGAGACTATTCGTCGAGTACTTAACAACGAATCTATTTCTGACCAATACTTAACTAAGTAAACAGTCGAAATTAAAGTATAATTATGGGGTAGTCTAGCCAAGTAGGCATAGACTACCCTTTTTCCCTTATCAAATTACTTTTAAGACAAAATCTACTAATGGCTAGAGTTCTTATTATTGGTGCTGGTGGTGTAGGAACCGTCGTAGCGCACAAAGTGGCACAAAACAGCCACATCTTTACAGACATCATGATAGCAAGCCGCACAAAAAGCAAATGCGATGCTATCGTAGAAGCAATAGGCAATCCTGCAATTCAAACGGCTGCCGTTGATGCAGATAGTGTTGAACAACTTCGTGCACTCTTTCAAGAGTTCAAACCAGAATTGGTTATTAACGTAGCGCTTCCTTACCAAGATTTAACCATCATGGATGCTTGTCTTGCAGAAGGTGTACACTATTTGGATACAGCCAACTACGAACCAAAAGACGAAGCTAAATATGAATATAGCTGGCAGTGGGCATATCAAGAACGCTTCAAAGAAGCTGGTCTTACAGCTATTCTTGGTTGTGGTTTTGATCCAGGAGTTACAGGTGTTTACACAGCATATGCTGCGAAGCACTATTTTGACGAGATACACTATCTTGATATTGTAGATTGTAATGCAGGAGATCACCACAAAGCATTTGCAACCAATTTTAATCCAGAAATCAACATCCGAGAAATTACTCAACGTGGTAAATTTTATGAAAATGGTGAGTGGAAAGAAACAGATCCACTATCAGTACATCAAGCTGTAAACTACCCTAATGTAGGTCCACGTGAAAGCTACTTGATGTATCATGAAGAACTAGAAAGTCTTGTAAAGCACTATCCTACTATAAAGCGTGCACGCTTCTGGATGACTTTCGGTCAAGAATACTTAACACACCTTCGTGTTATTCAGAACATTGGTATGGCTCGTATTGACGAGATTGATTACAATGGACAAAAAATCGTACCCATCCAATTCCTTAAAGCCGTATTACCAAATCCACAAGATCTTGGTGAAAATTATACTGGTGAAACATCTATAGGTTGCCGTATCCGTGGTATTAAGAACGGGCAAGAACAAACCTATTACGTATACAACAACTGCTCACATGAAGCAGCATATAAGGAAACAGGTATGCAAGGAGTTAGTTACACAACAGGTGTCCCTGCTACAATAGGTGCAATGCTTTTCTTCGAAGGCAAATGGAAAAAACCAGGGGTGTTTAATGTCGAACAATTGGATCCAGATCCATTCATGGCACATCTTAATGAACAAGGATTGCCTTGGCATGAACAACATAATAACGATATTGAATTCGGAAAATAATTCCCCGAAAATAGTAAGCAACAAGGGCAAATATGCAAAAGGATTTTTGTATATTTGCCCTTAGTTGTATATGGGCATCTATTCGATGTGCGCATATAATAAGTATAGATTAATTAATATAGAAGATCTTATATGGCAAAGAAGACTGAAGCTGCTGATGGTAAGCAGCTTGAATTGGCTGGAAAATTGAAAGCCTTGCAAGCTACCATGGACAAAATGGATAAAAATTTCGGGAAGGGTACAGTAATGCGCCTAGGAGATCGTCCATCATTGGAAATCGAAGTGATTGATTCTGGTTCACTTGGACTAAACGCTGCACTAGGTGTCGGTGGTTACCCAAGAGGTCGTATAGTAGAAATCTTCGGTCCTGAATCTTCGGGTAAAACGACTCTCGCTATCCATGCCATGGCAGAAGCTCAAAAAGCTGGTGGAATTGCTGCTATTGTGGATGCTGAACATGCATTTGACCCAACTTATGCAGAAGCACTTGGAGTTAGTACAGCTGATTTACTTATTGCTCAACCCGATAATGGAGAGCAGGCACTAGAAATTGCAGAGGCATTGATTCGTTCAGCTGCCATTGATATAATCGTTATTGACTCAGTAGCAGCATTAACTCCTAAAGCTGAAATCGAAGGTGAAATGGGCGACAACCGTGTTGGTCTCCAAGCACGTTTGATGTCACAAGCTCTTCGTAAGTTGACTGCCGCAGTAGCCAAAACAAATACAACTTGTATCTTTATTAACCAATTGCGTGAAAAAATTGGGGTAATGTTTGGTAACCCAGAAACGACGACAGGTGGTAATGCTCTAAAATTTTATTCTTCAGTGCGTATCGATGTACGACGCAGCACTCCTATCAAAGATGGTGATACAATAATTGGTAACTTAACGAAAGTAAAGATCGTCAAGAACAAAGTAGCTCCTCCATTCCGCAAATGTGAGTTTGACATCATGTTTGGCGAGGGTATTTCTCGTATCGGTGAAATTATTGATTTAGGTGTTGACTTTAATATTGTGAAGAAAAGTGGATCATGGTATAGCTACAATGACACAAAATTGGGTCAAGGACGAGATGCCAGTAAGAATATGCTACTAGATAATCCAGAACTAGCAGAAGAAATTTCAGATTTAATTATGACTGAAATTACTGGTAATAAAACTGTGACTGAGAATAACAGCAGTGCAGATGAAATTTTGACGCCAGAAGCATAAAAAATCCTCATACTTAAAAAACAAGGGTGAATCAAGAAATTATTTCTGATTCACCCTTATTTTGTATATATAAAGTGCTAAAACAATCCTAAATTTATACAGATTGCTTACCAGAACTTATTATGTTCTGCACTGTATTCAAATCCAGATTCGGCCAATTTACTTAACAATTCATCTTTCTCAACATGCATGTCTTCACAAAGAATATCCAAATCAGCATAATCATCGCGAAGTTTTGTGTTGATAAAGCTAAAAAGTATCATTGGGTCTTGCGGTAAGTGTTCCATCTTAACCAATTATTTAATTTTCAATTTTCGTTTCAAACGAGTTATTGCAGTAGCCAACCAAAAAACAGGGTAAGTTAAAAAGGCTTTTGATAGGTTATGTTTTTTCGAATAGCTCCCTTTTATTCCATATTCGCTAAGAGACACAGAATAAGTACATGGGTAATTTTTTACACGACTGGTAATACGCAGATCGTTACTCACATTCCCCTTATGGACAATTTCCATCCAAGCTGGTGGTCCCTCATTAATATCTATTACAGGCAACATCTTACGGATCTTAGCATGTTTGTATGCTTTCACCGTTTTAAAATCCTTATTCAACTCTTGAGCCAATGTCAAGAAATGATTGTGTGGATAATGAATACGCAGTAATAGTTCCTTATCTAAGAAAAGCTGTTTCCCCCATGGAAAAGCATAAATACCATCTTGAGGTTTTTCCTCAAATGCCCGTTGAATACGAGCTATAGTATCTTTGTGCAGACAATCATCATTATCCACATTAGTGGTCAATACATATCCCTTAAATTCATCACAATATTCGCGAATCAGACGCCTAAATACAGGTTCCATATACGAAAACCCATCCTCATCCTTCACAATATCTTCATCATCTGCAGATATATAATAAGAATGAAACGGTGCATATTTTACCTTATACTGATCAATACGCTTCTTATACTCTTCAGGTGTATCCTTGTCAAAAAACACCATCCAGTGATAGTTCTGAGATGATTGCTGCATCATGGATGGCAAACAATAATTCTCAAAATACTCAAATCTAATACGCAACCACTCATCTGTATGACACTGCTGATTATTCTTATCAGTAGTGTACAACTTAAGATTGAACTGCGTCAACACGATATGTTTGTACTGCATAAATATATTATTCCTGATTATCTTTTATAATTCCATAAGGAGTTCGCTGTACCCCCTGAGTGCGCGTCTGTTTACGAATAGCTTTATTCTTAGCTATTGATTCAGGTGTAGCATATCCACGTCCATGATCTAAATGAAGTACTGTTGATGAATAACGAACTTGCTTACCATGAATGCCCATATTTTCCAAACGCTCACCAAACTCACGATCCTGACCTCCATATTGCATACGCTCATCAAAACCATTCGTTTCAAGTACATGTTTTTTCCAAGTTGAAGCCCCGTGACCATTCCAAGTCGGTTTGGTTGTCGTGATAGCATTAAGAAGTTTCACTTTCCATGATTGACGAGTAAACTTGTTATTCTTGAAAGTTGACGGAAGTCCATGTGCTTTTAGCCAAGATAAATCAAAACAATCTCCATTGAGAATATTTTCCTTTGTAATAGCTTTAGACAACTCCAGATCCAACTTGTAATAACCACAAGATAAAAAGCGTCCTGGTTCACGCTGACTCAAATGCATCGCAATATAATCTTCACGTGGAATACAATCGCCATCGCTAAACAATAAATAATCTGCTTTAGAGGCTAAAATAGATTTATTCATAATCACACACTTCTGAAAGCCATCATCTTTATGCCAAATGTGTTGAATAGGATAGCTCACCAAACTCTGCATACGCGCAATTGTATCTCGCGTATCATCACGTGATCCATCATCGGCTATGACTATTTCAAAATCATGTGTTGTCTGAGCTTCATACCCCCACAAAACCTTCTCTAACCAAATGGGATGATTATATGTTGTCAAGATGACTGAGATGCTTGGTCCAGCATCGTATGTCTGTTTTTTATTGTCTACTGACATAAAGAAATTATTTGTATACAATTTATAGGTGCAAAAGTAGACATTCTTAACGGTAAACCCAAGTAGACTAGGCAAATAATAGCATTTTACATTTATGATTTGATAAGTATCAGGTAAAAGGCGTTATGGCAATCAAAAATAGACATTATAATAGTAACATGACCCGAATAATGGGGTTCATGGCAAAAAAACAAAAACAATCCTGAGCGTTTTCTTTATCAGACTATGAATATTCACAAAAAAACCGTACATTTGCAACGACATTCGAAGGAGGGGTGCCCTAGAGCGGGCTGAGATCATACCCATTGAACCTGATGCAGATCATGCTGCCGGAGGGAAAAATGAATACCATCTTATTGTGGTACCAATGCATGTACCCAAAACTTCTCCTTTTTTAATTCATCTCAATAAATAATTGAAACAATGAAAATGAGACTCATTGCTGGATTGGCGTGCACATGTTTTATCGGTTCTACGATGATGGCACAATCTCCAAGCGAAAAGATGCCTTCGGATAGTCTTCACTATCTTCTTGACGAAGTAGAAATTATTTCTACTCGAGCCACTAAACACACACCTGTGGCATTTACCAACATCAACAGCGAGCAAATCGCAAAGAAAAACAAAGGGAATGACATCCCATTTTTACTCAACAACACCCCATCATTAATCATTACCAGTGATGCGGGAGCTGGTGTAGGATACACAGATATGCGTATTCGCGGTACAGATGCAAGTCGTATCAATATCACAGTCAATGGTGTGCCTATGAATGACTCAGAAAGCCACAAAGTGTATTTTGTCAATATGCCCGATTTGGCGTCTTCATTAAAAGACATTCAAGTGCAACGTGGTGCAGGTACATCTACCGATGGTGCAGGTGCTTTTGGTGCTAGCGTCAATATGCAAACCAAGATACAAGCTGGACAACCATATGTAACGGTTGATGGAGGTTATGGTAGTTATAACACGCATAAGGAGACAGTTAAAATTGGTTCTGGACTAATCAATAACCACTGGACAGTAGAAGGGCGTTTCTCGAACATAGGTAGTGACGGCTACGTAGACCGAGCGTCAACCAAACTAACAAGTTACATGCTTAGTGCGGGATACTTCGCTAAAAATACGTCCATCCGATTTGTGACTTTTAATGGATGGGAAGAGACATATCATGCTTGGGACTATGCTACTAAGGATCAAATGAAAGAATATGGTCGACGGTACAACCCATGTGGAGAATACAAGGACGCACAGGGTAATATACATTATTATCCTAACCAAACTGATAACTATAATCAACAAAACTATCAAGTACATTTGACACAGACAATAGGATCTGCTTGGAAAAATCCTTTGATTCTACGCGCAGCAGCTTTCTATACACGGGGTGATGGATACTACGAACAATATAAAAGTGATAGAACACTTCAAGAATATGCACTTTCTCCATATGTAGCTACCGATGGTCATACTGTAACATCTAGTGACTTGGTAAGACGTAAAAAAATGGGAAATGATTTCTTTGGAGGTGTCTGGAGTTTATCTCATGATACAGATAGACTATTGTCTGTACTTGGAGGTGGGTTCAATAGATACATTGGAGATCACTTTGGGCAAGTCATTGATGTCATTGATCCACAAGTAGATTTTACGAAGAAAGTAGAATATTACCGCAATGTTGGTCGAAAAAATGATGCAAATATATACCTAAAGGAACAAGGGCTTATAGGCGATTCATGGAGTTATTACGTAGATGTACAATATCGCTACATCGACTACAAAATTATGGGTAGCAACGAAAATTGGGATTGGAACAACGATCAAATGCAGCATTTAAATATACACGACACCTTCCATTTTTGGAATCCAAAAGTAGGTATTACCTATGAGATTGGCAAAGGACAACGTGCATATGCTAGTGTATCGCAAGTACATAAAGAACCTACACGAAATAACTACACTGATGGATACGTAAATAAGTATCCTAAAGCAGAAAAAATGATTGACTACGAATTGGGCTACAGCTTGCAAAGAAAATCATACAGTATTGGAGCCAATCTATACTACATGGATTATACAGATCAACTAGTTCCAACTGGAGAAAAAAATGAAATTGGAGAGGCTGTTACATCCAATATACCTGATAGCTATCGCATGGGAATTGAGTTAATGGGTAGTGTGCAAATTATCCCAGGTTTGGTCGCAAATGCTAACGCAACGTGGAGTCGCAACCGTATCAAAAACTACAAGGAAACTTTACTAGACGAACATTATGTTCCTCATGTAATTGAACATGGAGATGTAAAGATTGCTTATTCACCTGAATTTATGGCCAACCAAAGTTTTACGTTTGATAAACATGGATGGCATATCGACTTGCAGAATCAGTATATTGGAGAACAATTTATGAATAATGCTGAACAAGATGATTTGAAACTAGATGATTATTTTGTGAGCAATTTGAATGTAAGCTATACGTTCCATCCTAAATGGGCTAAAGCGGTGACTGTGGGTGGAACTATTTATAATTTATTTGACCAAGAGTATGAAACTTTTGGTTGGACTGATAGTGGCTTATCAGAAGATAAAGAAGGTAATTTACAACGTTGGAACTGGAGTGCATACTCTGTCCAAGCTCCTATTCATTTTATGGGTAATGTGCGTTTAGAATTCTAATAGCATGAATGAAGTAATCCTATATTTAAGTAACCATACACTCGAGGCTTTAGGCACGGGTGTAGGGTTACTATACTTATATTTAGAATATAAGGCCAGCATATGGCTTTGGTTGGCAGGAGTTGTCATGCCAGCGATCTATATCAAAATATATTTAGACTCTGGACTATATGCAGATATGGGTATCAATATTTACTACCTTATTGTCAGTATTTATGGGTGGTTATGGTGGTATAAATCACAACTTTCAAAACAACAAAAAACTCAAGACAACAGTCCATCAACAAGTAATATCGTACACACAAAAGGTAAAGAATGGATTGTGTATATACTAGCCACTATAGGATTATTTATATTAATTGGCTGGGGCTTAAAGATGTACACTGATAGTACTGTGCCATGGCTAGATAGTTTAACAACTGCACTCAGTATTATTGGTATGTGGCAATTGGCTAGAAAACAAATAGAACAATGGTTTACATGGATCATTGTTGATCTAATATGCGTCGGTTTATACCACTATAAGGGTTTGGAACTAACAGCCCTACTCTATCTGTTCTACACTGTCATAGCTTTCTTTGGATATAAACGTTGGCAATCTATGATGCATAAAGACTATGCCACCAAGAGAGTGTCTATTTAATTTTTCATATTATCAATTATGAGTATACCTTATGTGGCTATTCTTGCCAATGGTGAACTACCAACACATGAAATTCCAAAAGAGTTAATCCAAAACGCAACGAAATTTATCTGTTGCGATGGAGCTGCTAACCGATGGATGGAACTGAACCATCGTATCCCAGATATATTTATTGGAGACGGAGATTCGATTGCATATACATTAAAACAAACATATATAAACCGTTTTGTTGAAATCAAAGATCAAGAAACAAATGATTTAACCAAAGCTGTTTCGTATTGCCATAGTCACTTTCCCAACACCCCTATATATATTTTTGGAGCAACAGGAAGACGTGAAGATCATACTCTCGGAAATATCTTTTTGATGGAATACTACTTCCATACATTTGGCGAAGCAGTCACACTATACACCAACCATGGATGTATGACTATACATAAAAATCATGCCCAGTTTGACGGGCAAACTGGGCTACAATTTTCAATTTTTGCGCTAAATGCACATAAATTTTCTTCTACAGGACTTCGATATCCACTGTATGACTTCTCCTCCTTATGGCAAGGTACATTAAATGAAGCGATTCAAACATCGGTTACTATTGACGCACATGGCATCTTTTTGGTGTACAGAGTTTACCCTGGTATGGAGAGCAAGTAGCATGTATCTCTATATTTCCAAGAAATAAATCGAGAGAAATGTTGAGAGAATAAAAGATGACTACTTCTTAGAAATACAAGATCAAAAGCGGCGTGTTGGCATGGAAAATCATTCTCTTTGCAATACTTGGATTGAACAAACGAGAAAAGACTGTTCGACGATGAGCCGATGATACCAACATATTAATATCTTGACTAGAAATAAACTCATCAAGATGCTGCAACTGATGATCAAAAGTCACAAGATGGCAATTAATTTCAAATTCGGGATATTGCTTACGCAAATATTCACACATGCCATCCATAAATCCTGTATCTACAGTACTATTTTTATCTTCAAGATGGATAAATGACATCTTGAATTGTAATCCCTTAAGACGTTTTACAAAAGCATCAATAGAAATCAAATCTCGTTGTGAGAAATTGGTCATAAAACCAACATGGCGAATTTCGGCTAAGTTTGTAAATGGACATTCTTCTGGAATAGCTAAAATAGGCACACGGCTACGATCGAAGACTTCGGCAGTCACACTACCGATTAAATCATGTTCACGTTGGTCTTTTCCACGCATACCCATAATAATCATTTGAGCTTTCTCTTCACGACATAACTTGATAATTTCTTCTTCTGGAATACCTTCACGTAACTTACAACGATACGGAATATCAGGGAATACACCTTCTGCAATTCGTGTTTTGATTTTATTAGATAATACATCCAATTCTACTTGTACATGCTTTAAGACATCAGAGATACGACGTCCATCAATCAACTGAGGAGGTATGACGTCACCATAAAATGGTAACGAGTCACTATAAATAGGTGCAAAATATACATGAACTAAAATAACTTCAGCATTGCGTCTATGCGCCATATTGAAGGCAATCTGGATGACTTTAAGTGTATGATCTGAAAAATCAACAGGTACCAGAATAAGATCTTTTGTGTGTTCACCATGACTATCCTTATCTAGATCTTCTTCCTTGATAACATGTTCTGACAACCATGCTTCACTTTCAACCATCATCAAGGCTTTTGGTAGATCCTTTTCATAGATTCGCACACGTACGCCAGCAGAAATCATAGGTTGAATCTGATTGATATTCTGTATGCTTGCTTGAATACCATTTGATTCTAGCACATTTTTCAAGATTTGTGCTTTGGCATAAGTCAGAATGGCTAATGTAATAAGATTTTCTTTCATAATACTAGATTTTAAAGGGTTAATGGGTTATTCAGCACATGATACAGAGTAGATCACCAAAATCAATAATCTCTTCAAAAAGGAAGAGGAGATAGTTTTCTTACAATGGCAAAGCTTCGCTTATTTATTGCAAGACAACTGTCTCCTCTCTTTTCTCTATAGGCTTTGGCTACATGGGACAATCCATAGGTTGTCAATTACATATAGCGTACATATGTCTGCTGCTACATATCGAGTCAGTTTTCATATTGTGTTTCTACTACATCTTTACATCTTTTCATTTTGCATCTGTCTTGATAGACTTTCTGTCAATGGCTGGATGCCGGGATATGTAGACGCTTTGCATTGTACTGGAGCTATAAATTTTACGTCCGTACATAGTAGTCTAAGCGAACAGAGCTTAAAGCATCATACATTCTTAATTCAATTCATTTCAAACTATTACATAATCCAGTAATACGTTTTTCATCTAATGTATCAGTGATGCTTTTGTTCATTCAGGATATGAAGTGCTCTATCGAGTACAGTTGTATCGTCGATTTTGACCAAACCTCCATCTGGGCCTGGTTCAAAATGGACACCAGCACTACGGCCCTGCTTAAAATTATGTCCTCCGAAGAAGTTACGCACTGTTTCAGCATTAATGCCTAAATCATCCGCTATGCGGTCAATACTGCCATGGGGCAGTGAATCCTTTACTTTTCGTAATTCGTTAAAAGTGATTGTCCTCATGTTATGATAGATTTATTGGTTATTCTAGTTTTCACTATAAGTAAATGGATATTTCATCCTTAATACACATGACCGTTAGTTAGGTAGCTTTCATACGCCAAATATATAAATATAAATTAAACAAAACAAGAAAAACGACAAGAAAATAAACAAAATATGACATATAACATGTTTTTTGCAAACATAAACATATATATATTAGATAATACTTTCTCATAGTATACCTATCTACAAGCATTATACACGGTATTATGTGTAGTATTATTCAACTTTTACCGAGCACGAACTTAATAAAGATAATACCCATCACAATAAAAATATCTCATACAAAAAAGAGGCATGTCAAAAAATTTGACATGCCTCTTCTACTCTATAATTAAATATCAACTTTTAAATCAAATCTACCGAGCGCTTAATAAAGTTACTCAATGCTTCACCTCTCAACATCCCATTTTGAAGCAAAGCTAGATCAATTAGTTGCTTCACAACTTGATTATCTGAAACTGCAGCTGCAATATCATTTTTCTTTTTCTCTTGAAGGTCAATCACTTGCTTTTGAACTTCTTCCAACTCATCTTTTTGACTTTGAGAAATTTCCTCTGGCTTCTTACCCTTTTGTGCTTCATTCAAAGCGTTTTCTGCAGCACGAGCATCAGACAATTGTGATTCTAATTCCACCAATTCAGGACAAGCAGATTCAACATCTGCAAGTACCCCTTGTACAAGAGAGTGATCAGAATTCAATACCACATTATATGAATCTGGCATATCACCATAAAAAGACATACCTGGTTGCAATTGAGCTTGCTCCTTCATACGACGCATATACTCGTTTTGTGTAATAATCACTGGCGCTGTAGCAGTCCCCATTGCTGATGTAGAAACATTAAACATGGCTTTGTCTATCGTTGGCATCAAGCTTTGGAAAGATTCTGACAAAATAGTTGCCTTTTCAGCTGGCAATTGATCAGCAAGAGTATCGTCCTTAACGATCAATCTATCGACTACATCACTATCAACACGTGTAAAGCTACACTTCTCAAACTTCTGTTCAAACAAGCTCACGACATGTACATCTAGCTGGCCATCCATTAATAAGACATTATAACCTTTGTCTTTAGCCATCTTAATATAACTATGCTGATCTTCCTCGTTTGTTGCGTACAAGTAAATTAGCTTATCATCTTTATCGGTTTGATTATCTTTAATAAGTGTTTTATACTCATCAAAAGTATAGTGCTTGCCATCTGTATCTGTAAATAAAGCATATTCCTTAGCTTTATCATAAAAGTCTTGTTGAGCAAGCATTCCGTAATTAATGAATAGCTTCAAATCATTCCACTTTTCTTCATATTGTGGACGATCTGTGTTAAAGATACCACGTAAACGGTCTGAAACCTTCTTGGTAATGTGAGAGGAAATCTTCTTCACATTGCTATCGCTTTGCAAATAACTACGAGATACGTTCAATGGAATATCTGGGGAATCAATCACACCATGTAACAACATTAAAAAGTCTGGTACAATACCTTCTACAGAATCCGTAACAAAGACTTGGTTACAATACAATTGAATCTTGTTCTTTTGTAAATCTATATTATTTTTAATCTTAGGGAAATACAATACTCCTGTTAGATTAAACGGATAATCAACATTTAAGTGAATCCAAAACAATGGTTCATCACTCATTGGATAAAGCTTACGATAAAATTCTTTGTAATCTTCATCCTTAAGTTCTGATGGTTTACGTGTCCAAAGTGGAGTCGTATCATTGATTTGGTTTAATTCATCTAACTCAACTTCTGCACCATCTTTCCATTCTGTTTTCTTTCCGAAAGCAACAGGAACAGCTAGGAAACTACAATACTTCTTTAATAGATTTTCTATACGTGCTTTTTCCAAAAATTCTGTGCTATCATCGTCTATATGAAGTATGATATCTGTACCACGATCAGCTTTCTCTGTTTTTTCTAAAGTGTACTCTGGAGAACCGTCACATGACCAGTGAATAGCTTCTGCTCCATCACGGAAACTCTTAGAAAAGATTTCTACTTGTTTTGACACCATGAAACTTGAATAGAAACCGAGTCCAAAGTGTCCAATAATTGCATTGGCATCGTTTTCGTATTTTTCAAGAAAATCATTTGCACCTGAAAAGGCAATTTGGTTGATATATTTTTCGACTTCGTCGGCTGTTAAACCAATACCACGGTCACTGATAGTCAGTGTTTTGTTTTCCTTGTCTAGTTTTACTTCAACAGACAATTCGCCTAATTCACCTTTAAACTCACCGATGCTAGCGAAAGTTTTCAATTTTTGAGTTGCATCGACTGCATTACTAACGATTTCACGCAAAAAGATTTCGTGATCGCTATAAAGAAATTTCTTGATTACTGGAAAAATATTTTCCGTTGTAACGCCAATAGTTCCTTTTCCCATAATAATTGCTTTTTAAATGGTTTACTATATTTATTTGTTCATATCACTTAGTTGTAAAGCAACTGACATATGCCTGACATTTTCTCAGTATTTTGTCAACATTTCTTCACGACAAAGTGTATTGCAAAGGACGTGCCATTGTTTGCAAGACTAAAATTTTCTAGCTATTTTTGTATCATCACATCTGATTTTGAATGTGTTACACATTATAATATATCAACGGTATGAATACTACTGACGTTATTTCTGACGACAACCAAGACACTTTGGAGGCCTTACTTGCTGACTTACATAAGTTTATAAACCCAAAGAAAGCCGCCTTCTTACCCACATTTTTTAAAACTGGGATTGGCCAATATGGAGAAGGTGACCAGTTTCTTGGAATTATGGTACCCAACGTACGAAAGATCGTAAAAATGTACAGTGGAGTAAATCGCAGTATAGTAGAGAAATTACTTGAAAGTCCTTGGCATGAAGAGCGTCTATGTGGCGTACTCCTATTGGTTGATGAGTATGAACAAGCAACAAAAAGTATCAAGAAGCTACAAAAGCGTAAACATCTATCAAATAGCCATTCCATACAAGAAATACGTGCAATCCAAAAAGAGATTGCTGAATACTATCTTTATAAGAGTACTCGAATCAACAATTGGGATTTGGTTGACTTATCAGCAAGGAAAATTATTGGTTGCGAAATGCTATTATGTTCCCCAGAAAAAAGAACATTATTGTACCAATTGAGCCAAAGTGATTTGTTATGGGATCAACGCATTGCTATCGTATCGACGTATGCTTTGATTAGAGAAAATCAATTTGAAGACACTATCAAATTATCAAAAATATTTATACATCATCCTCACGACCTGATGCACAAAGCTTGTGGATGGATGCTTCGAGAAGTTGGAAAAAGAGATAAAGACACACTTGTCGAATTTCTTGAAGAACATAAAGAAGCAATGCCAAGAACCATGCTGAGATATGCTATTGAAAAATTCTCTAAGGAAGAAAGAGACTATTATATGGGACGAACAAAGACTATATCTAAAAGATAAGCCCAATATTAAAGCTTAAACGTGAATAATCTGCTGGTAATACAGTATAACGTAAAGAGAGTGTCAAATGATTGACCAAACGTATACCCAATAAAGGGATCAAAGCAAAATGTCGTTTAGCCCCATCATCGAACAAATTGTTTTCTACATTATCTAAGGATACACCTGCACCCAAACCTAAATAAGGAACAAAATACTTACATCCCTTAAAGGTGTAAGCTGCATAAGGATAAATAGTCAACCCCTGAGCATCAAAACTTGTACTCCCACCCTGAACTGCTTTATAAAAAGTATAATTTTCATAGCTTACAGTCGTTCCGACTGATATAGGAGAAAATGGAAGCACCAAATGTAAGGTCCCATAAGCTCCAATCCCACTTTCACGTGAGTTAAATTCAGGCATCCCTATGGCATGATTCACACCAAGCTCAAATCGTATATGTTGTGCACATGCTTGCTGATGAAATACAAACATTAAAATTATTACCGAAAAAATTGCGACCATTTTCTTCATATCTAACCACTTTAAAGTTACTTTTATTAGTAATCAAGAGTTACAAAAAAGCACTCTTATAACGACAAATGTACACATTTATTTCAAAGTAGAACACATTTGCACTTGTAAAAATTAATATTATACAAAATAGACAGACAGCTCTATACAACCATCCTTTGGGTCTAAAATAAAAGATGAAGAAAGCAATAGAGTATAAAGTACAAACTACATTTAATAGTAGTGATGTACTATACTCTATCACCTTCTTCATTTTAGTACGTTCTTGCCTATATGCCGTTATAGCATATAAAAACTACATCTATAAAAAAGGAGAACATGTACGCATGACATGAAGAAATTTATTTTAATAACTTCATCATTCGTTGTTTAAATGACCCAAAGTCTTTTGTAAAAGCAACACTTTGCTTTTCTCCTTTCATAAAAGCCTGTAGTTTCTCGGGTATATCTATGTCATCAGCAATAATACGATCGACAGTTTCTTTAAACTTAGCCGGGTGAGCAGTTTCAAGAAAAAGGCCAATTTCCCCCTCCTCTAAACCTTCTATCAGTGCACGATAACCACATGCACCATGTGGATCACATAAATACCCATTTAATGCATAGCAGTCTTCAAGACTTTCTTCAATCTGTTCATCCGTATATGTAGCCCCTGCTATATCCTTCTTTATCGCTGCATATACAGCCTTATCTGAGATCAGAGAAAGCGTATCTTGTTGTTGTAAAGAATCGGATAATGTATCTCCAGGCTTTTCACCGCTAGCGATACGGGCGTACAAATCAAGTACTCGTGCATAATTAGATGGATCACCTACATCCATAGCATTGGCAATTGTAGAGACAGATGGACGGGGATGGTACTCACCTGTTTCAAGATATTGATAAAAAATATCATTGGCATTATTAGAAGCTATAAAACGTTTAATAGGCAGTCCCATATATTTCGCAAACAAGCCTGCTGTAATATTACCAAAATTACCACTTGGTACACAAACCACCAAATTATCCCCTTTGCCCATACGCTTCATTTGAGCATATCCCCAAAAGTAATAGAAAGCTTGTGGTAGAAAACGAGCCACATTGATTGAATTTGCGGATGTTAGTAGGAAGTGATCATTCAAATCTGAATCCATAAACGCTGATTTTACTAACGCTTGGCAATCATCGAAGGTACCTTCAACTTCTATGGCCGTTATATTTTGTCCTAATGTTGTAAACTGACATTCCTGAATGGAACTGACTTTACCTTTGGGATACAAAACAAACACATCAATACCATCAACTCCCAAGAATCCATTGGCCACTGCACTACCAGTATCGCCCGATGTAGCGACCAACACATTAACATGGCGATTCTCTTGTTTGATAAAGTAGCCCAGTAAACGCGCCATAAAACGCCCACCTACATCCTTAAAGGCTAATGTAGGACCATGATATAATTCTAGGCTATACACATCTCCATTCAATTCTGCTACTGGTGTATCAAAAGATAAAGTATCATACACGATTTCTTTTAAATCTTCAGATGGAATATCTTCTCCAAAAAACGCATTAGCTACTTCAAATGCAATCTCTTGGAAAGTCATCTCTTCAATATTGTCATAAAATGAAGCTGGTAAAGGATAAATACGCTCAGGCATATATAAACCTTTATCAGAAGCTAATCCTTTGATAACTGCATCTTTCAGTGTCACAGGATGAGCTTTTTTGTTTGTCGAATAATAAAGCATATTGTTTGTTTTTATCTATGTAGTCAATTTATAATTCCATGAATTTTCTTAAGAAGTCTGTTTCAACTAATACGCCAAACACTCCTTTTGTACACGATTGTTCATCATACTGCTGTACATTATCTGGTTTCATTCCTGGTGCATACATCAAGAAAGGTACTGGATCGGATGTATGAGTACGAAGTGCCACAGGTGTGGGATGGTCTGGCAATATAGCTATAGCTACAGGTTCGCTCCAATATTTCGTCGCACGATATATCGGACCTACTACTCGCCCATCAAGATCTTCTATTGTACGGATTTTTAAATCCAAATCACCCTCGTGGCCAGCCTCATCGGCAGCTTCAATATGTAAATAAACAAAATCATCGGTTTGTAAAGCTTCTAACGCAGCGCGTACTTTTCCCTCATAGTTGGTGTTGTACAAGCCAGTAGCTCCTTCTACTTGAATACCTTTTAAACCTGCATATTTTGCAATACCATGAATCAAATCTACAGCAGAGATAACACTTCCTTGTTTGATCTGAGGATATGTTTCTGTCAAAGGAACCATTTTGGGACGATATCCTGGGGACCAAGGCCACACACTATTGGCCTTATCTTTACCAGCTTCGGCACGCGCTTGATTTATGGGGTGATTTTCAAGAAGTTGTTGTGATTGAATAATCAAATCATTAATCAAATCAGCCGTTTCTTGTGCTTCAGGTACTTGTGCCTTAACAAGCAACGGACGAAATGGATGCAATGGTTTGTCATGAGGTGGTGTACAGTATAAACGCTTATCTCCTCCTTTTAGAACCAAAAGGTGACGATATTGGACTCCTGTATGAAATTGGACTCTATCAGACCCCAATTTCTCTTGTAAAAATTGGATTAAAGTATCAGCTTCTTCAGTCGTGATGTGCCCCGCAGAATGATTCTTTAAAATGTCGCCTTCTATACACACTAAATTAAGACGCATAGCCAACTCATCAGGTGCTAAATCAACCCCAATACTTGCCGCTTCAAGAACTCCACGGCCTTCATACACTTTACGCATATCATATCCCAAAATAGTCATATTGGCCACTTCACTGCCAGGGTGAAATCCCTCAGCGACAGTTTGCAAAAGGCCTGTTTGACCTTTTTGAGCCAATAGATCAATATATGGTGTATATGCATATTGCAGCAAAGTCTTATTACCTAACTTTTCGACTGGCCAATCAGCCATGCCATCACCTATTATAATTATTTTTTTCAATTGATTTGTTCTTTATGTGGTTGTATTTTATACGGAAGCTATTCTCATAATGTCTGCAAATACCCCAGCAGCTGTCACCGAAGCACCAGCGCCATATCCTTGAATAAGCATAGGGTATTCTTTATAACGTTCCGTCGTGAGTAATATGATATTATTGCTTCCTTCAAGAGCATAAAATGGATGATTTCTATCCACTTCTTGCAGTCCTACCGATGCTTTGCCTTTGTCAAGTGTAGCCACAAAACGTAAACGTTTTCCTTCTGCCTCCAAACGCTTACGATGAGCCTCAAAGTCAGCATCTACAGTGCCTATTTTTGTCCAAAAATCATCTAAGGATCCCTCAAAGAAATTTTCTGGAACAAATAAGTGTTTATCTACATCTTTTTGCTCTAGTGGAAAACCTGCTTCTCGAGCTAAAATCACTAATTTACGTATAACATCTTTGCCACTCAAATCTATACGTGGATCAGGCTCAGAAAAGCCAATTTCTTTAGCTTTACGAATGGTCTCACTAAATGGCACTTTCTCGCTTAATGTATTGAATATAAAATTAAGTGTACCAGATAAAACTGCTTGGATTTTCTCTATCTTATCTCCTGATGCAATCAAATCGCTCATCGTCGATATGATAGGAAGTCCTGCACCAACATTGGTTTCATACAGAAATTTAACTCCACGATCCAAAGCCAAACGTTTTAATTCTAGGTAATTTGCATACTCTTCGGATGCAGCAATCTTATTGGCTGCAACGATAGAAACATTGTGTTGCAACAAAGGCTTATACAGATTAGCTATTGCACTACTCGCCGTTGTATCTATAAACACAGCATTAAAGATATTCATATCTATTATAACCTGTTTCAAGATTTCTGGATCTGATGGTTGCCCCTCTGACTCAAACAACTGCTTATATTGGTTCAAATCAATCCCTTCGCCATCTCTTTGAGTAATAATCTTGTTGCTCTTTGCAATGCCAACCACACGAAGCTTCAACCTATTTTCTTGCATCAATTTGGGTTGCTGCATCCGAATTTGTTCGATTAAACTACTCCCTACTGTACCAATACCGCAAATAAAAAGATTTAGAACTTTGTATTCAGAAAGGAAAAAAGAATCATGAATCACATTCAATGCCTTACGTAATGAATTATGATCAATCACAAAAGATATATTTGTTTCAGATGCTCCTTGTGCACAAGCGATAACATTGATACCATTGCGACCTAGTGTGCCAAAAAGTTTTCCCGCTATACCGGTAGTATGTTTCATGCGCTCACCAACAATAGCCACAGTAGCCAAATTACGTTCTGCTGAAACTGGACTAATTTCACCTGCAGCTATTTCTTCAGCAAAACAATCATTCAATACTTCAATAGCTAGATCAGCATCCGCATTACGCACTCCAATAGAGGTACTGTTTTCTGAAGAAGCCTGAGAAACTAAGAAAACGCTTATACCATTGATAGCAAGTGTTCTAAAAATACGATGATTGACACCGATAACACCCACCATTCCCAATCCAGTAACAGTAATCAGACTCGTATCATTAATACTTGAAATACCTTTGATAGCCTGCCCTCCATGTACATGAGGTTTGCTTGAGATAAGAGTTCCAGGTGCTTCTGGATTAAATGTATTTTTAATGCGTATTGGAATATTCTTATGGCACACTGGATATATTGTTGGCGGATAAACCACCTTTGCGCCAAAATTACAGAGCTCCATGGCTTCTACATAACTAAGTTCCTGAACAGGATAAGCACGAGATATAACTCGAGGATCAGCGGTCATGAAACCATCTACATCTGTCCAAATTTCAAGCACATCAGCTTCTAAAGCAGCGGCCAATATAGCAGCTGTATAATCAGAGCCACCACGTCCTAAGTTTGTCGTTGTATTGGTGTCAATATCGGTAGCTATAAAACCACCCATAAGAACACATGATGGCATATCTGTAAAAGATTCCTTTATCAATTGATTTGTCGCATCAGCATCCAAAGCATGATGTCCGTGACGAGTCCTTGTTTTAATAAACTGACGAGAATCATACCATACAGCACCTTTAATCAGTCTAGCTGCAATCTTAGAACTTAGTCTTTCCCCGTAACTAACAATTGTATCGGAAGTTTTCTGACTCAAATCATGAATGAGGTATAGTCCTTGATAGATATTATCCAATTCAGCAAGCAACTCGTTTACACGTTCCAATAGGGCTATCTTTGCAGTTCCAACTGGAATCACTTCATCTATCATAGTATGATGACGGTGCACAATTTCTTTATATTGCTCAAGGTAAGCACGATTGCCATCTGCAGCCATACGTGCCGTGCTTAGCAATAAATCGGTTATCCCTCCCAAAGCTGATACAACAACTACTACTGGTCCTTGAACTGACTCGACAATTTGCTTCACATTAAGGATGCTTGTGACACTGCCTACGCTAGTGCCACCAAATTTCAACACTTTCATCTGGTGGTTTTACTATGTGATTAAATTAATATTTATCGCAAAAATACGACTTTTCCTTTACATTCTATCATTTCAAATCTGTTTTTTCTTGTTTTTGTCAGGTGACAAAAGAATGGCATGTTATATAACAGACTGAAAACAATAACAATAAGCTACTATATTTAGAAGTTTTATGCTATTTTTGTTAGAACAATGCAGCCAAACCTATTATGAAAGAATCAAAAAGTAACATATTGCTAATATACACTGGCGGTACCATCGGAATGATTGAGAATTCTAAAGATGGTACTCTACAAAACTTCCAATTAGATCAACTGATGCTCCATTTACCAGAAATGGCACAAGTAGGATGTGATATAGACAGTTATGCTTTCACACCTCCTATTGATAGTAGCGATATGGAACCCAAAATATGGATAAAATTGGTTGAAGTGATTGCAAACCAATATCATCAATACGACGGATTTGTCATTTTACATGGTACTGACACAATGGCTTATACAGCTTCCGCATTGAGTTTTATGCTTGGAAATCTAACAAAACCCGTGATACTCACAGGTTCCCAATTACCTATTGGAGCACTTCGTACTGATGGCAAAGAAAACCTACTAACTAGTATAGAAATTGCATCAAATAAAATACACAACCATGCTGTTGTCCCCGAAGTCTGTATTCTTTTTGAAAATAGGTTGATGAGAGGAAATAGAACCACTAAAATAGCGGCTGAAAATTTCAAAGCATTTCAAAGTTTCAATTATCCAGATCTAGCTCATTGTGGCATTCACATACGATATAGTCACGAATATATTCTTCCATGTTATAAACACAAGCCACTTCATCCATATCTCAACATAGACGAAAATGTGGTCATTCTAAAACTCTTCACTGGAATCCAAAAATACGTAGTAGATGCCATCTTAAATATTCCTCAACTAAAAGGAGTCATCTTAGAAAGCTTTGGAGCTGGGAATGCACCTCAAAAAGACTGGCTCATCAACTCATTAACTAAAGCCAATCAAAATGGAATTGTCATTGTAAACATCACTCAATGTGCTCAAGGAAGCGTAATGATGGGAAGATATGCCAATGGGTACCAACTTTACCAAGCTGGAGTTATTAGTGGTAAAGATATGACCACTGAAAGTGCACTTACTAAGTTGATGCATTTGCTAGGACAAGGATATAATCACGAGGAAATAAAAAGGCTTATGAAAAAACCTATAGCTGGAGAAATTTCTCACATATAGCGTAGCTTTATCGTCGGTTGATAGACTTCTTATTCAGAACCAATTGGCCTGAATTTATATTTGGATTTTGTCATCATCTTTTCCTTAAAATGGTTCATTATCTATTGAAAAAATCGCAAGCGCTTGCGATTTGCTAGACATTGGGATGATTGGCGTTTTGCAAGCGCTTGCGTTTTGGATCGCAAGCGCTTGCAAAAAACACGTAAAATAGTACTCGTTTTTTGATCAAAAAGATGTGAGTATAGGTGTTTTTGTTTTGTTGAGCGTATATTGTATATGCTGAATGGATGAATAATCATAGTGCATATCAATGGACGAATGACTAACTTGAAGAGGTATCCTTGCATAAAAGATCAATCCTTCACTCAGTAAATTTACGACACGCATATACCCACCAGCCTCTTTCAATACAGAATGAGTATAATATAATGCTCCACGCATATTGTCTTGTATTTCTCCTGAATCAAAAATAAATAGTTCAGCCAACTGTTCGTCTTTATAATTGATTGCACTGCATTCAATATATAATTCTAAATTATCAGCATCAACAGTCCAATACACATGAAGATGTCCTTCCCCAGTGAGCTTTCGAGCGACATCTATTATCGTAGCTATAAAATCTTCAACGAAAGGCCTAGCAACATATGCTTGTGCTTCAGTATATGGGCTAGAAAATAAAACTTCTAACAACTTAAAGCTATTCTCTACTGACAATATCACTTTATCATAATGAGCTTGAAAAATTTTATGTAAATCGACCCACTCTCTAGCTTCTTCATTGTAAGAAGCGATACGTTCAGATTCTTTCATTGCTTGATTCACCAAATGTAATAAGCTGTCATTGGCTTTGTTTAATTTAGCCAAAGCCAATTCTTGAACTTGCTCATCATCATCACTAGAGTGGCATAAGGCAGTGCTATACTTAATAATATCATCCAACGGTTTTCTTATACTTTTAGTCATAGAGGCAATGAATGCATTCTTCATACGTTGAGCTTGAAGAGAACGATTACGTGCATCTATCAAGTCATTAATAACCATACCAACAACAATGATTGCCTTTTTTTGCGCATAATTTATACATGTTTTAGCTATTTGCATATCCAATTCTTGCCCATCCACAAGCACCCAATGCGCTGTCCCAAAATAAGTCTTTCCACTACGAATAACTTCATTTTCTATTTCAGATGTCCTTTTTTTACCTTCCCCTTTTTGTTGGAAGGTAGACACTTTATGCCCATCTTTACCGATCAATTCGATAGCTGCAGGATTCGCATAAAGAATCTTTTCATCCATACAGGGATCTTTTATATATATAGGTAATGGCATGTTTTTTAATGATTGCATAATCAAATTTTGTTGACTCCTCATCATCATATGATGGCGACGACTTAAAATGATTAACATATATCCCATTGGCAAGAGCAACACAAAAAAAGACAATGTAAAGAAAGCGTATATATATGATCGATCACGCTTCACATCAGCACTATAATTAGTAATCCATCGACGATGCATGTGATCAAGAGATCTATCTGCATATATTTCTTGAAAAGCGACCTGTAAGCGATGAAGCAATTCTGGTGTCTTATTATGACATATCATAATGAATTGCAAAGTAGATTGTATGTCAATCATACGCATATTCTGTAGGCCATAACTAGCATGGTTGAGTAGATACCCTGCAACATCTTTTTCAACACATAAAGCCTGAATTTTTCCATCCTTAAGTTTTTGAATACGATGGGGCAATATATCATAATTGTAACTGATTCTATTTTCTTTTTGTACATTGGCATTATTTTCATATATGCACAAAAGAGAATCTGCACCTATTACATGATCATTTAAATCCTTAAGCGTATAAAAAGGAGAATCATTTGGAACAATAATACACGCATTTACATCGTTCACACGCCCCACTCGTTCTTCTGCCCCCATATGGTTCAATTGAAACATACTAATCGTCAGATCCACTTCCGATTTTTTGAAACGTCTATCATTTTCACTCCAACTACCAAGTATAAATTTATAATATTTTATACCAGCACGTCTCATTAATGATTTATATAAATCGATATGAAAACCTACTGGTATTCCTTTATTATTAGTAAATTCTAATGGCGGATATTGTCGATTAACAGCAATCAACAACGGGTTATTTTCAGTAAATACGGTATCGGACAAAAAGCTTGTTTGAGAATCAGACTCATTATTCGGCACTTCCTTTTTCATTGGGGTAAAGAAAAGCATATAAATAATAAGCACTACAGACAACGCTGCAGCAAATAATACTACACGCAGCAAATAAGGAATCCCCGATGTATCATAAGTTTCAAATCCTTTAATCTTCATATGCTTACAATTTAACTCCTGAAGGAGTATTATAACTCATTCTACCATCATCTTCTGTCTCATACCAAACACCTTCCCAGCGCTTATTAAGCTGTGCCACGCGATGAGCATGCCCAATATCATCTATTTTTACACAGATTGCGTCTTCTGCAGGGAAAGAAATCCAAAAAAGACTACCTTTATTTTCTTTGGAATAAACTCCTATACACCCTCTAGCTTTCATTGCGATAGATTGACAGATAGCTAAGCCAATACCTGTACCTTGTGCAAACATATCCCCTTTAGTAAATCGCTCAAAAATATAAGGCAACTTATTTTTACTGATTCCGCACCCTGTATCTTCTACATAAAAGATCACATTTCCTTGGTCATACACTACACCTGACGTAATCACTCCTTCATCTGTATGCTTTAAAGCATTAGATATGAAATTTTGCGCTACTATATTGTATAGTCGCACATCAGATTGAAATAAACATACTTGAAAAAATTTTTCTGTCACTAAACGCACCTTAGAGGCCTGATGATTCGTTGGAAGAAGACCTTCTACTGAAAAAAACAACTGCATCGCATCGTTCGAATTGAGCGCTATCTTTATTTGCCCGGCATCCAACTCAGACAATGTTATGAGGTCGTTAACCAACCCATCAATTTCTTCATTTTTTTGTAATATCAGATTTTTAAATTCATTACGCACTTCAACATCTTTTTCTAAGTGTAATAAATCACTAAAACCAATAATACTGTTCAAAGGTGTACGAATCTCATGACTCATATGTTCAACAAAATGCTTTTTGTCATTGACAGCGTTTTCTGCCCTTTCTTTAATTTCTTTCCACTCATCTAATTCGTAAGCTACAGTAAGCATATATAATTTATTATACGAATCAAATACTTTAAGATTCATATTGATCATAACATGTTGCCCATTTGGATAAGTGTATGGCATATCTACCACCACTACTTCACGAGTACGTATAGCTTCTACTCGTTTCTCTAAGATAAGAGTGTAGGTATCTGCTGACAAGCTTTTGGAGAACTCATAAAAGCCACGTTCACCAATCATCACATCACTAAAATTGTTAGAATGCACGAGACAGCCAATGCCTCCTTGAAAACGAGCATCAGTTATATCTTCCAATGTATAATAAAATGGCATTCCAAAACCGACTTGTTTAACAAACTCATCCAAATTCTTCTGATCTATATCTTTCTGTATTTGATAACGACGCCAATAATAAAAAATAGCTCCATAATACACAACAAGTAAAAAAATGGCAATCAATAATAAACGTTCAGTAGTTGCCCATGTACCTGATGATGCTATAAACCATTTATGTTGCAATTGATCTATATCTCCACGTTGTTCTAATATATCCCATGCTTTTTTAAGTGCAACGTCCAATTCTGGATTGTTTTTGGTTGTACACAAATATATCGGCATTGTAGGGAAATTAAATTCAAGAAAACGGAATTGTTTCTCTTTACCTTCTTTTCGAATTAAATATTGAGCAACTTCTTTTCCTACATATAAGGCTTGAAAGGATCCGTTCTCTAGTAAATAAAGGAGCTCATCCACATCGTTTACCTTTGTAATTTCTGGATTAAATCCCATTGAATGTAGATGTGCTTCTGAAAAACCATCATTGAGTACTAGTATATGCATACGGGATAAATCATCAACTATAAAATGTGCGTCTTCCCGACGGGTAAGTAGTATAGGATGAATGCGATATATTGGCAAAGCAAAATTCATATACTTATCTATATCTCCTACGGAATGATTAAGACTTAAAGTTAAGTCTACATCATCTGAAACTGTATCAAAAAGTTGCAAAGAGGTACTTAATTTGTAGGTATATGGTACGGACATCTCATTACAAAGTGAACTAATAAGATCTGTTATATACCCTTGTAATTTCCCATCTGCATCTACATATTGCAATGGAGGCCAATCAATACTTCCACCAATAACAATCCTGTCACTCTCTTTTTGGGAAGGAGATGACAATTTATTGGGTAATACTTGAGAATAGCTTGTCGTACAGAGAGCGCTGAACAAAAGAAACAGTCCCAAGCACTTATAAAAGATGGAATTAATTTTCATACACATGGAATTGTTTGGTTTTTATTTGTTCAAATACTTTATTAACAACATTCCATTCTGTAAACTTTGAATTAGCCGCAGAATCCACATGTACTGGAATGCGATACCAAAACAAAGTTCCTTTATTTTCTTGACTAACCAAGTCTATTTCACCATGTAAAAATGTAGCTATTGATTTACATATAGCCATACCAAGTCCAGTTCCTTTGGCTATTTCATCTAATTTGGCAAAACGATTAAAAACTTGCTGCTTCCTTTCTTTAGATATACCGCTCCCAGTATCCCAACAAAAAAACAACAAATGCTCTCCTTCATTAATCAAACCAATAGCGATAGTACCGCTAGATGTATATTTTGCCGCATTTCCAACAATGTTATGTATCACTTGAAGCAATCTATCTTTATCTAATATTGCACGCAATTGATTGTAAGGTTGAAATAATTTAAAACTAATATTTCTATCTTCAAGTACTTTGCAATAATGGGCATCTATTTGACGCATGAGAGCATACAAATCTGTATCTACAGATTCAAAGGTCATGGTATCTGTCTGTAAATGAGAGATATCAATTATATCCTGAAATAGTTTAAGCATGAACTGTGAACTAGAAACAATAAGTTCCTTATAACTATCAATATCCTCTTTATTCTCAACAGGTGTATGAATTAATACATCAGAAAAACCCACCACCGCATTTAAAGGACTTCTAATATCATGACTCATATTGGCCAAAAAAACTGATTTTGTGCGTTCTGCTTTTTCTTGTTGACTTAATTCATTGATATATTGCGTGACGTCATAAGCCAAATAAATCATAGTTCCATCCAGTAAATCGGGAAGCCAAATAGACCATTTTTTTACATGCTTATTGTCTCCATTTTCATCTTGAACAACTGTTATATTATAGTTTGTATGTTGTTGTGGAACATGCACATGTGTTAAACGCACTTCAAGAGGTAAGTTCTCTTTTATTTTCGCAAATAAATCATTCTGGGGCAAGTCCTGTTTTTTTCTCCACTTTTGTATAAACAAATAAGTTAAACAGCATGCTCCCAGGATACATAAAACAAACAATAAAACAAGAATGACCGACAGGTTGCAATATAATCTGTACTGACTATTAGTATAGGGAAACCATTCCTTTTGTAAGCTTGCCCATTCACCATCCCTTTTCATGTCGGCAATTCCTTGGGTAAGTATAGTATACAGGTTGGCATCCCTCTTAGAGATACGTAAACGATGAACACGTGGTAAGACATGTAATGGTATTTCGTGCAATTTTACACTCAAATCATGCTCGGCAATATATGCGTACATCTCTTCACGATCTATAATTATTCCTGAAATACTATGCCCAACAAGTAATTTCAAACGTCTATCGAGAGAGGTGTTCTTATGTATAAACTTTATATTACTAAGCTTTGAATCATTTAAGTCACAACTATAATTTGTCGATATAAGTGTAGTATCAGCAACGAAATCAAACAAACGTTTATACTTAGAAGTAGATAATACAAACAATGATGGATGACCAACATATAGTGTATCACTATAATAGAATAGACTATCTTCGGTCACATTATTAATATCGTCCAACCAGACATCTATCTTTCCTATAGAATTTTCAATCACAGAATTGCCCAAAAGAGAAGTGCAAAGAATCTTATAAGGAATTTTATGCTTATCAAAAACAGTCTTCACCACATCAACAGTAAAGCCCCTGACTTCACCATTTGCTAGACGTTCATGAAAAATAGAGGATGAGTTTACCGTTCCTACAAGAATCGGATTAGAGCTCTCCATATGCACTGTTTTCTTTGAGAAAGCACTCATAGAGCATACTAACAGGAGAACAAGAGTGGGATATCGCAAAACACTATACACTATGACCTCCTTTCCTATAAAAAGATCCATCATTTCGAATGATATATTGTTTTTCTTGACGAATCCCGTAGCATTTAATATTATCCGAAGTAAAAGCATCAAACCAAATACCTTTTGTTCGTAGCTGTAACATTTTTTGAATCTTTTCATTATCATAAGACAATGATAATTCAGAATCTATCGTCATTGGCAAAGCAATCCACGCAAAAGTTCCCTGCCCTTCTTCTGAAACCATACCTGTAGCTCCGTGTAAAGCTTCACACATTATTCTATTTAATGCTAGCCCCATACCAGCTCTCGAACTATTAGAATCGGACTTATAAAAGCGCTCATACACGCGTATCTGTTCACTTTGTGATATACCTTTTCCAATATCCCGACACCACATATAAAACATGTGGTCATATACAAAATATCCAACTCGTATCACAGGGCTATCAGCATGCAGAATTGCATTTTCAACTAGACGATTCAAACTTGTTGCAAAATATAATAAATCAAGTTGAATATTTAATTTTTCATATGGGTGTTCCATAGTGATAACAATTTGCTTATCTTGTGGCACCCATGATTTGTACACATTTTCGCGTTCTTTCATCACAGCCACTCCATCAAACCAAGATAGATTATTGAGCACCGTACCAGATTCAATCTTCGCATACAAAAGAATATTCTCTACGATATTCAATAAACGTTGATTTTCTAGAGTTAGTTCCTGTGCCAAATGCTCACGTTGACTACTAGGCTTCATGGTTGTCAACAGAATAGACATATCAACAATTCTATGTAATGGTTCCCCGATATAAGAAGAGACATTATGCAGAAAGGTCAATTTTTCTTGACGAAATATTTGAGTTGAAAAATCATGTGCATACAATTCACCAACATCTATAGCCACCGCTAAATAATACTCCAATTGATGTAAAGAAAAAGGGACCAATTGAATGACATAAAATAAAGTATGTCCACTTCTAAGCTCCATCTTTAATAGATTATTTTGAGATGTTTTTGTCCGCACAGTTTCGTGCACAATTTGCTGTAATGCATCAACCGTTGATGGCGTGAAACGATGGCGCAAATCTTGTATTGTCATTTGGCCAAGCAACTCAGAAGATAATTTATTTGCATACACCGATCGACTAGTTACAAAAGCACTATGCCTAGCCTTTTCTTCATATTGACAAACCACTATAGGAATTGGTATTTGTTCAATCACTTTGGCAATACGACGATTAGTCAAGATACGACGATAAATACGGCTATTTGCGTAAATATTGTATATAATCAAAACTATTAAGCAAACCAAAAGCAAAGATAACACAACGACAAGCCCCCATAGTTCTTGTATATCGTGATCGAAAAAGAGATTGCGACAAAACGCAATAAAGTGGTGTGCAAGTGATATCATTACTTCTCTTTAATTATTGCTCTCAAGTATATGCAAATATAAAGAACTTGACTATATTTTCAAAGATTTTAGTATTGAAAAGTAAAATGAACAGGCATTATCCGCATCTTATTGGTTATTTTGCATCTCACAAAATAATTGCTTGCATAAGGGCCGATTAGGCTTACCTGTTTCAGTCATCGGAATATGCTCCACAAAAAGCATATGTTTTGGTTGAAAATATCGAGGTAAAAAGTCAAAATCTATTTCAGATAGACGGCAATCTATATCATTCCCTTTTTCAACAAGCAAAACTAAAACTTCACCAAATTTGTCATCTGCTACACTTGTAACGACAAAGTTTAGTGATGAATAAACTTGAGCAATTTCTTTTTCAACCTGTTCGATCTGAATTTTAACCCCTCCTGAATTTATTATATTATCTCTTCGACCTAACACTTCAAATTTTTGGTTGACACAATGTACTACATCATTAGTTTGTAGCCAATCGGGATATATTTCTGGTGCAAAAATACGCAATGCATCATTCGTATCCGTATCGATGGTCACTCCTGGTAACGGTACATACCATGAAGAAGGATGCACTCCATTAACTTGTCGCATAGCAATATGAGACAATGTTTCAGTCATCCCGTATGTACTATAGATACGAACTGGATGAAGCTTACGCAATTCTTTCTCTAGAACAGGAGATATAGCACCACCACCAATAATTAAAGTGCCTATTTGTTGAAGCAACATTTTCTCTTGAGGGACTTGTAAGCTATTAAAAACTTGCATAGGAGTCATAGCTACAAAATCAAAACTAGCACCTTGATCAACAAATGCTTCTAATGGATGTCCACACACATCCCCTTCAATAAGATGTAGTCCACCTACGATACTTCGCACGACCATCATCATTCCAGAAATATATTTCGTCGGTAAACAAAGTAAAGCAGACTGCCCTTTTTGAATGTTCAAAAAAGTCAAAGTTGCCTTAGCAGACGCAATCATTCGGCTTTTTTGCACCTGCATTTTTTTAGGAACGCCAGTCGATCCAGAAGTCTGTACAGTGATAAAATCACTAGATGTATCCAAAAATAAAGCACGAAAGGAAGCGCCATCTATGCGCTCCCTTTCAGAATTATTTAATTTTTCTACCATACTAATTAATAGGCAAACAGAGGGTAATGACTCATCATTTCATTCACTTCAGCACGTACAGCTGCAATGACAGTTTCGTCCTCTGGTGCATCAAGCACTTTTTCTATAAGTTCAGCAATCTTAGGCATTACGTCCTCTTTTACTCCACGAGTTGTAATAGCTGGAGTACCTAAACGAATTCCCGATGTTTGAAAGGCACTTCTGGTATCAAAAGGTACCATATTTTTATTGGCTGTTATATCTGCAGCAACTAATGCCTTCTCTGCTACTTTCCCTGTTAATTCAGGATACTTACTGCGTAAATCTACAAGCATGGAGTGATTGTCAGTTCCTCCAGATACGATATCAAAACCTTTTGCTATTAACGCGTCAGCTAAGCAACGAGCATTTATTTGTACTTGCTTTTGATATTCCTTATATTCAGGCTGTAAACACTCACCAAAAGCGACTGCCTTAGCCGCGATAATATGTTCAAGAGGACCACCTTGTATACCTGGGAACACGGCAGAATCAAGCAATTGTGACATTTTCTTGACAACTCCCTTAGGTGTTTTTTTACCCCAAGGATTATCAAAATCTTCACCCATTAAAATAACTCCACCACGAGGTCCACGAAGTGTCTTATGGGTAGTAGATGTGACAATATGTGCGTATTTAACAGGATTGTCTAGCAAACCTGCAGCGATTAACCCTGCAGGATGAGCCATATCTATCATCAAAATAGCCCCTACCTTATCAGCAATTTCACGCATACGTTTATAATCCCATTCACGACTATATGCACTACCACCGCCAACTATCAATTTTGGTTGTTCACGAAGTGCAATCTCTTCCATTTCGTCATAATCGACGCGTCCAGTTTCTTTATTCACGTTATACTCACAAGGTGTATATATAATACCTGAGGTATTAACATGAGATCCATGTGAAAGATGACCTCCATGCGCTAAATTTAAGCCCATAAACTTATCACCAGGATTCAAGCATGCTAGAAAAACTGCAGCATTAGCCTGTGCACCACTATGTGGTTGTACGTTAGCATATACTGCGTCGAAAATCTTGCATAATCGATCAATAGCAATCTGCTCTGTTTGATCTACAACCTCACATCCTCCATAATATCGTTTACCAGGATAACCTTCTGCGTATTTGTTTGTCAATACACTGCCTGCTGCTTTCATTACTTGAGGACTTACAAAATTTTCTGAAGCGATTAATTCGATTCCTTTCAATTGACGTTGATGTTCTTTCTCGATCAAGTCAAAAATTTGGTCATCATTTCTCATAACGTTTGTTTAAAATTAGTAGTTTTGGGACGCAAATATAACGATTATATCGCAAAAAAAGCTCTTAAAGAATCAATTTTATTCCATTTAATTCACCAGAATATCTATTATTAACTTGGTATACATCTGTACCTAAGAAAAAAGAGCCTAAAAGACACGCATTTAAGTAGATATTTCAAGATATAGTCATGGACAAAATTAAACTATTTCATATTGTTATCAAAAAAATATAGCTACTTTTGCAGCATGAATACAACAAATAATCAAACCATTTCTTTATCCACTTTATTTTGGATTTTTGCAAAAATAGGAGCATTTACTATCGGAGGAGGATATGCCATGATCCCTTTGATTGAAGAGGAAGTTGTGACTAAACGCAAATATATTTCTGAAGAAGATTTTATAGATATGGTTGCCGTAGCTCAATCGCTTCCAGGTGTGTTTGCTGTAAAATTGGCCACATATATTGGTTATAAGCTACGTGGAACACTAGGAAGTATCGTGACAAGTACAGCAGCAGCTATTCCTTCTTTTCTTATGATTCTTGTTATTGCCATTTGCTTTCGCGAAATAAAAGACTATCCAGAAATAGAAGCTATTTTTAAAGGTTTACGCCCAGCAGTCGTAGCCCTTATAGCTGTACCTACTTTACGTCTTGCCAAACGAGCTCAACTAACATGGAGTACTATTTGGATTCCAGTAGTCTCAGCATTGCTCATATGGTACATAGGCATCTCACCAATATGGATTATACTAGTCGCTGGAATAGGTGGACTACTAATAGGCTATAAGAAGCAACTAGAACGACAAAAAATAGCAAGAGATATTAATCACGAAAAATCCTCTTCCAACAAAACAAAATAAACTATGTTCTATCTTTATCTACATTTATTCTGGAGTTTTTTTAAAATAGGTCTTTTTGGCTTTGGGGGCGGATATGCAATGCTTTCACTTATACAAACAGAAATGGTCACTAACCATCACTGGTTGTCAGCTGAACAATTTACAGACATTGTAGCCATAAGTCAAACGACACCAGGCCCTATAGGTTTGAATTGTGCAACTTATGTTGGCTATACAGCAGTCATAGGGCAAGGCGGTGCCGAGTGGGTTGCTATCCTTGGTGCATGTGTAAGTACATTGGCTTTGTTATTACCAGCATTTATTCTAATGTATGCGGTAAGTCGCGTCATCACCCAATTTAAAGATTCTCCATATGTACAAGCCATATTCATAGGATTGAGACCTACCATAGTTGGACTTTTAGCTGCTGCTGTCCTATTATTAATGACACCACAAAACTTCGGGGTATTAACGGTACACCCATTACAGTTTGGTATTAGTTGTGCCCTTTTTGGTATTACATTTATTGGTACCTATTTTTTCAAATGGAACCCAATACTCATGATTGTCCTTTGTGGAGTTACAGGTTGGTTACTATACTTTGTATTCCATCTATAAACAACATCCATTAGAAAATCAAGAATTTGACTCTTTAAACTATTTAATTGTTGGTTTCACATTGACAATATTAAGACTGCTTGTGATAAGTCTGAACAGCGAACAATCCAAAAATCAAAGCAAAGCCTAGTAAAGCCTCACAGACCACTCGTATATCTATTAGTGTACTTCCTTTCAAAAAGATAGCACGCATTCCATCAACAAAATATTTTGGAGGTATAAAAGCTGCAATCCATTGAGCCCAATCGGGCATAGATTCTACAGGCGTAAATAGTCCGCTCATCAATATGAAAATCATAAAAAGGAAAAACATCACAAATTGAGCCTGTTGCATAGTAGTCGATATATTAGAAATGATAATGCCAATCGCCGACATAGTCATAATAAACAATACAGCTATCGCATACAAAGCCCAATAACTACCAACAGGTGTATAAGAATACACTAGAAAACACAAAATAAAACAGATACTTAGAGCTGTCAAGCCAAGCACCCAATATGGGATTAACTTACTAAGTATAAACTGCCATTTATCAATCGGGGTAACATTAATTTGTTCAATAGTTCCTATCTCTTTTTCTTGTACAATATTCAGAGCAGGCAACAATCCTGTTAAAATTAAGAGTACAAAAACCATCAATCCAGGGATCATAAAATGTTTATAATCCAATGTTTCATTAAACAAATATTGCACAGAAACACGAGGCATCATTCCAGTAGCCTTTTCATTTGATGTGTTTTGTATTCCGGCGTCACTGATTTCCGTTGCTGCAAACTCCAGCACAACTTGTTGCAAATATTGAAGGGCTAAATTTCCTGTCATACCATCCACAGCATTGGCAGACAGATATATTTGTGCCTGCTTAGTCACCCAATCCTTATCAAATGTGCGTGGAATCTCCACTACAACTGTAGCATTTCCTTCCTCAATATCTTTTATTGCTTGGTTATAAGTAGCATAATGCCCAGTAACATTGAAAAAAGGCAAGGCTTCAATCTTACGTGTCAATCGGGAAGATAATTCAGTCTGACTATGATCCACTATACTAACAGCACAATTTGTCAAATCAAGATTAGTCGCAAACGGCATTAGAAACATGACTAAAATAGGATACATTATAGTCATTCTCTTCAAGAAAGGGTGACGCCAGAATTGCTTAAATTCTTTTCTGAGTAAATATTTCAATCGTGTCATATCTATAATATTATAATCTAATTTTAAACTTACGTAAAGCCACAGCAACAATCAAAATAGTCATCCCTATCAGTACGGAAAATTCAGTACATACTTCCGACACGTTCACACCTTGTATCATCAACTTACGTATACCTGATATATACCATCTAGCTGGGATTATACAAGATAGTTTTTGAAGTATCCATGGCATATTTTGAATTGGAAAAACCATGCCAGATAAAAGAACAACTGGCAACATTAATCCTAATATAGAAGCAATCATTGCTGTAAATTGACTATCTACAAGTGTTGAAATTAATAATCCAATAGACAAGGACAAAGCTATATATATTAAAGAGAGTACACATATTGCGACCAAGCTACCAGCAATAGGCACTTTCAATACATAGTAAGAAAGAAATAAGATGCTAGTAAGATTGATACATGCAAGAAGAAAATATGGAATCATCTTGGAAAAGATAACGACCAATGGACGTACAGGAGACACCAATAACACCTCCATATTTCCTTGTTCTCTTTCACGCACAATAGACACCGAAGTCATCAAAGCGCAAATCAATATAAACACCAAGCCCATAACGCCAGGCACAAAATTATAAGCACTCAATAATTGTGGATTGTACAACATGCGCGGAGCAACTTCAATTCTTCCTGTATTATCTAGACTGGCTGTACGTATTATCGCTTGCAGATAAAAAGCGATGGTACTAGCCGTACTAGGATTACTTGCATCCGTAATCACACTGATAGCTCCATTATGATTAGGAGATTCTATATCTGTTTGGCCATACACAATAGCTGCATCAATTTTGCCCTCACGCATGGCTTGTTTCGCCTCCTCAATGCGCGAATACCATTGAGTTACATCAAAAGTATCCGAAGTATCAATCACTTGCGATAAACGCGCCGCCATTTGAGGGTCTTGAGCGTATTGCTGTCCCACGATAGCGACTCGTACGTTTTGTACTTCTACTGAGATAGCAAACCCAAACAACAATACTTGTATTACAGGCATGATTAGCAAAATAAGCATAGTCCGCCTGTCACGTATTATATGATAAAATTCTTTTTGAATAAAAGCAAATACTCTGTTCATTTCTTTACATTTCTAATCATTCACCTCTAGTTGCTCCTCGTGCTAAAGCTCGAAACACTTCATCCATAGAACTAGCTCCCATACTCTCCATTAAAGCTTGAGGGGTATCTAATGCCTTAATTTGACCATCAACCATCATTGATAAGCGATTGGAGTATGCCGCTTCATCCATATAGTGCGTAGTCACAAATATAGTGACTCCCTGTGCAGCTGCTTCATAAATCAAATCCCAAAACTGTCTTCTAGTTTTCGGATCTACCCCCCCCGTGGGTTCATCTAAAAAGACCACCTCTGGGTGATGCAACATAGACACTGCAAAAGCTAGCTTCTGCTTCCATCCTAAAGGGATATCACGCACTAAAGTGTCTCTTTGCTCTGTAAACTGTAAACGATTCAATACGGTCTCTGTTTCCTTCTTGATCTCATCATCACTAAGTCCATATATCCCGCCAAAGAGTTCTATATTTTCCCAGACTTTTAAATCTTCATATAAGGAAAATCGTTGACTCATATAACCAATGTGTCGTTTGACTTGCTCGGCTTGATGAGATATATCATATCCTGCAAGCGTTGCCGATCCAGAAGTCGGTACACTCAATCCAGAGAGCATACGCATGGCTGTCGTTTTTCCGGCCCCATTTGCACCTAAGAATCCGAAAATCTCCCCTTTATATACTTCAAAATTCAAATGGTCAACCGCAGTAAAACGACCAAATTTCTTAGTCAAATCATGCACCTTAATAACAGGTTCATCGGATGTTATGGTGGATTTTATTTGCACCTTTCCAGTAGCCTGAAGATAATGAGCTAACACCTCATCAGGTTCCCCAAGTTGCACAACACGTCCTTCGCGCATTAAAGCTAAACGACTACATTGACTAGCCTCATCTGTATAAGGTGTCGACACAACAATCGTAATTCCCTGCTCTTTTAAATGCTGTAGTGTTTCCCATAATTCTTGGCGCGACGTAGGGTCAACCCCTGTAGTTGGTTCATCCAAGAACAACACTTTTGGCGCATGAATCAGCGCACAACACAAGGCCAATTTCTGCTTCATACCTCCAGATAACCGTCCAGCTCTCCGCTTGCCAAATGGACGTAGCATTTTATAGATATCCTCAATTAAATATTGATTTTCTTCTACAGTAGTGCCAAAAACAGAAGCAAAAAAAGATATATTTTCATCCACAGTCAAATCTTGATATAAAGAGAACTTACCTGGCATATAGCCCACTTTATGTCTAAGTGCTTTCATATCTTTTACGACGTCTAGGCCGTCAATAGACACACAGCCCGAATCAGGCACCAGCAACGTCGTTAGGATATGAAAGAGAGTTGTTTTACCCGAACCATCTGGGCCAATCAAACCTAATATTTCCCCTCTACGTACATCTAAATTGACTTTTTCAAGTGCCTGTACATCAGCATATGCATGAGATATATCTCGAATATAAATAATAGAATCTGTATTCATGTTTTTAGATATGTATCTGACCAGACATGCCAATCTTGACACTACCATCATTTTTTATACGCACTTTTATAGCATACACCATTGACGCACGACTATCGGCTGTTTGTATCGTTTTGGGAGTAAACCCATTTTTATCAGAAATCCAATAAATTTCACCATCATATGTTTTAAACACATTCTGTCCATAATCTACGTCAACTTTCACATGCTGTCCTATTTGAATTTTCTCTAGCTGTAACGAAGTGACATAAGCACGAAGATACATGGCCTCCAAATTGGCTACTTTAAAAACTGGTTTGCCTGGTGCAGCCCATTCTCCAGCCTCAAGATACTTTGCTAAGACTGTTCCATAAATAGGAGAAGCTATTTGAGACTTCTCTATTTGATCTTGCACCTGAGCCACTTGAATGTCCACCACGGAACTTTGCGCATCGATGTGTTGATTTGTGGTAGCCAATGTGCTGCGAAGTGCTACTAGTTGATCAATTAAAACCTGCAAATGAGTTGTCGCATCATCTACCTGCTTCTCGGTAGCTGCATCGGCTAGTTCTAAGTTTTTTAGTCGCACTAGATCTTTCTTGGCATATGCTATCTGAGTTTTCAATGAGGCTATTTGTTTATACACTTCAGGGCGCGTACTGCGCACAGATGCACCTTGTTTGATAAGCATAAGCTTTTGGAGGAACAACTGAGTCGTATCAATCAGCCCCACTTCTTCTTGTGGTTGCAACACCTGACCTTCATCCACATTCAGATGCACTACTTCCCCACTTGTTTGCGCAGAGACAATTACTTCAGTAGCTTCAAATTCACCATACGCAATATTCTGTTCATCTGTCGAATGACACGATGATAATAGTAAAACGGTAAGCATACTACTCCCTATCGAATAAATTATTTTTTTAGTACGCATTGTCTGTATATTTTAGTTTATAAATTGATGATAATAATCCAACGTGGTGCTCTATTTGTTGTCGTTGCGCATTACTTTCCGCTGTAATTTCTCGTAACAAATCACTTGCGACTATAACACCAAGCTTAAATTGTTTTTCAGCTGTTTCACGAATACGATGACGCAGTTGAATCAACTCATCATCTTTGGCTAAAATTTGACGCATTTTTTCCACTTCCTGCATCTCTTGAGTTTCTTGAAGACGGGTATTAAATCTAAACACATCCTCTTGCACTGTAACTTGTTTTTGTTTCCGATCCAAAATCCTCAATCTGTCCTTATGTGTATATAAAGCAGAAAGATTCCATTTTATTGAAACACCAACACGATAATTGCACGTCCAATCAGCATCCAACATACTCTCAAACATATCCAGACCAGGATTACCATAATATCCATTACCAAAAATCGACAACTTAGGTTTAAGATCAGCAAACACTTGCTTGCGTTGATTAGTATATAACGCTTGCAGAGCTTGAAAGGTATGCAATTCTGGACGGTTGTTCTGCAGCCCTACAACATCCGTAAGCTTAGGCAAAGAAAGTTCTGCAATACCAATCGTTTTACCAATAAATACCCCAAGCATATGCAAATAAGCACGTAATGACGTATCTATTTCTGCTTGTTGCTGTTCATTAGCCACACGATCAGCCAACAATTGATCTAGCTGCGTACGTGTAGCTGTACCATTTTTTAATGCCGCTTCCACACGCTTCACATGCTTACTCAGCAATTGATACACTTGAGCATTCTGATCACTACGCTGTTTCAGCATACATGCACCAAAATACAAAGCATTGATTCGATCTCTTAAAGCATACATTTTTTCGTCAATTTCTCGAATACTCACTTCTTTTTGAGCACGAATCACCTTTCTTTTGGCCGCGATTTCACCACCATCCCAGATAGATTGTCGCAAATTCAAACCAATCTGATATTGGTCTTTACTCAAGCCATCAACAGACAATCCTGCTTGCTCATAGCTCTGTTTCATCGGGGCAGGCAAAGTATTCACATCAGATTGATAGGTACCTTGTGCATAGAGGTCTACTTGAGGTAGATACATTCGCCGGGCATTGGCCAAATTGAATGCTGCCGTCTCTTCAATCAATTTATATTGATGAATAGCAGGGTAATTGTTCTTAGCCAGCTCATAACATTGCTCAATAGTCACCTCACGTTTTTGTGCAGCCAATGGGATCGTAAAGAGCATACTCCATAATAGTATATATATAACTTTATTCATAATTCAAACGGTTCATAATCATTCTAACATTTTCATGACGACGCATAATTAAAAAAGTAAAAAAATCAACACCTGTGTCAGATAACATTTCTGTTAATACAGGCTTTGCCATAAACAAGGTCGCATTCAAAGAAAAAACAGTGAGTAAGAGCTGCTCAGGCATTATGGGTTGAATTTCCTTCTTAGCAATAGCCTCTTGCAGATCAACAAGAAAAGTATCCTTCAGTGCATCTATCATTTCTCGATAGCATTTCATAAACACAGGAAGCGCATCAGGATTATTAAACACCTCGTTGACCACAAAACGCGGCTGATCGGGCGATTTAGCGATCAAATCAAAGTGCCTTTCCACTCCTAATGCAATGCGTTCTTTTATTGGCAAATCACTATTAGAAAAGGAAGTTATCAACTCATTCATCATTTGGTGCACCTTGGTCACAAGCACATGTTCAAACAACTGCTTTTTTGTTTTAAAATAATAATGAAGCATCGCGTGCGTCACACCTGCTTCGGCTGCAACTGCCATTGTTTTGGTTCCAGCAAAACCACGTGTCATAAATAATTTTTCTGCTGCTTCCAAAATGGCTTCTTTTTTATTGGTACTTTTATTGTCCATATTGCATATGATTTATTGGGGGTTTTACTTCTTCTTTTTTTATTAACAATTTTGTTAGCACAAAACTATTATATAAAATGCATCTGACAAAATATTAACTCCATTTTATTTATACATTTTGTATTATTCACTATTTTAACAGAGCGAAGCACTTTTACTTTATGTGCGGCATGTACACCACCTCACTCAAAAAACGGCTTATCTCACAGAATTAACATCCACGCCTTGCCCATATTCAACTATATTAGTTATATTTGTTGAGTCCTTGAAAAAAGAGTTGTTTTCATTAAAACAACAGTATGATATAATTTAGTTTTAACCAATAAACAAAAGATGATTAACAAAAAGTGTATTTATTCCATAGTTTTATCAGCACTGGGGCTGATTGCAACAACTAATATCTTGTCAAGTTGTACTGATGACGATGTAATTACTCAAAAATCAGATCATTCACTCATTACAATACAAGCCTCACTAGCAACAACTAGAATGGCTTATGAAGGTGAAAACAGTAAAGAATTGACATGGAGCGATGGGGATGCATTCCGATTTTTCAACGACGAATCGGCTGGTACCACTTTTACATTAACAAGTGGCGCTGGTTCATCCAATGCAACCTTCACAGGGACGTCGACAACTGGCATGAATAGAGCCTTTTATCCAGCATCCAATACCAATATCGGTTACGCTATTGGATATGCCAATCTGACCCTACCATTTTATGGACAAAAACAAAATGGGAATGCTCAGACAAACAATTTGACTCAATACACCTATATGATGGCTGAGACAACATCTAGTACGCCATCTCATCTTACATTTGCGCATCTAGCTGCACAAATAAAATTTGAACTTACACTCCCTCAAGGATACCAAGGTAATATAGAAAAGCTAGAGCTTCTTCTACCTCCTGGTGAAAACCACTTTATAGCTGATTTATGTCCTAACGATCAAACAAAAAATGTGATGACCCACCGTCAATCTCTATCATTGTCTAATGTAACAATAGGCAGTGACCGAGTTTTGCGAGCATACATGATGATGGCTCCAACCACCCTAACCAGCCAAAATTTGACCATTGCTGTAACAACAAGTGGTGAAGAGGTTGATTATTATTATGCGGAAGCCAATAATATCAGTTTACAGATAGAAGCTGGGCACCAATACCTTGTAAAATACGCCCTACAAGCTGTCGGTGAGAAATATCCTGCATCCAATTATCAACTATCGTCCAATGGTGATACCTTAACCCATTGGAACACATATACTTCGACTGCACAAGCGATTGATATGACCAAAGATATTCACTTAAGAAAAGTAGTTTCTCTTGGTGAAGACGCTTTTGCCAATCGTGTTGGAGACGATAATTACAACCGTGGATACTTTAGTTGGATTCAATTGCCCGACCATCTTCGTGACATAAACTTTGATGGCTTTGTATATATTAAAGACACTACAGGTAAAACACAAATTGGTGTTGGTCCAGAGGCCGATGATATATCTGGATATAGCTCACAACTATGTCATTTATCATGGAATGTTAGCAAAGACAACAACTACTACACAGATAAAGAGGCACACCTTTTGAGTAAAAATGGCGATCTACTAGTCAATATTAGTTTACCAACAACAAGCAATAGCACAGTAGAAATTCCTGAGGGCGTTATTTCTCTAGATCGATACAGTATCAATACAGCAACGAATATTTCTCGTTTGGTTCTTCCTAGTACGATTAGTAATATTGATTCATATGCTTTCGGGTGGACTAAAACGCTCAGCGAACTCGTCGTTCCTCAAACCAATCCAAATGCAATTGAGGTTACCTCAAATAGCTTCTATTCTACTATGTACAGCAGCACAAAACTAGTCATACCAACGGGTAGCTCAAGTGCTTATGCGGCTCATTCTGTATGGAAACTCTTTTCAAGCGTTTCAGAAGATGACATTGCTAGCGATTTCACCATTGACATACCAAGTGCAAGTCGTTCTCCATATCTTATTACCAAACAGTTGGGCTATCTATATACAGTAGATAAAGACAGTTATACCTTACCTTTGGAATTAAGTAAGAACATACAATGGACTGCAAAATCTAATGCCGACTGGGTAAGTCTATCCGCAAGTGCAGGAAGCTCTAAAACTGGAACGACACTACAAATTGCTGCCAACACATCCGACAGCTGGCGTTATGCAACTATTACAATGACAGCTGGTGGTTCTACACAAATGATTCGTATCCAACAACAGCCAGTCAATCACATCCTACCTGTTGTTCTGCATATCTTAAAAGATGGTTCAACAAACACAGAAGGCTTTACCACAGCTATGGGACAAGCTTTCATAGACAGTTTGAACAACCGATATGAACACACGAAGAACTACAATAGTCAGGGAGTGGTTATCAATACTTTTGACACTCATATACGATTACAATTGGCAACCAACGATCCTGACGGCAATCCAACATCAGGAGTCATCATGGAACAGGTAGATAACGCCAATGTTGATCCACATGACTTCTTGAACTTTGATTACCCTAATTCAGAACAAGATAAGAAAGATCACAGTCTTCTGTGGCCACAAAACAAATATATCAACATTTTCCTTTTTGAATTTGTCGATAATGATGGGGATGAAAATACTTATATCGCTGGTGTATCTAACTTAGCTTATATGCGTCCAGATGTTGATAGAGAATATCTTGGCAATTTCTACACATTAGATTATGGTTATGACTTTAATAACCTAAACTCGATGCAATCTGTCACTCTCAACTCAGTATTGATGTATGATGCAGATGGCAATGGACCTACCGTTAATACAGACCTCGTCAACACAGCCATTCACGAAATTGGTCACTACCTAAGTCTACATCACACTTTTGATGATGGACCTGGCACAAATGGGGATGATGGTGTGAGCGATACGCCCAACTATGACAGAGACACTTATGTCACTTTTGCGAATAGATTCTGGGATTATTACGACGAATACACAGCTCTACAAGGTACTGGAAGTACAGCTTCTGCTTTCTTCCCTAATAGAGATGCGCTCGTAACAGGCTATTACCAAATATTCTGGCGATTACCTAAAAACAGTGCTTCTGAATATGCATATGACGGTCATGCTAGTGACGCATTTAAGGGCTCTAATATCATGGACTACTATTATTTCTGGGATGATATCCAAGGATTTACTGCTGGTCAAGTAGAACGTATGCGCTATGCAATAGCCCATTCACCAACCATTCCACACGAAGGGTACAGCACACGCAGTGTTGAGAAAGTGAAGTTTGAACCCAATCCAGATATTGAGATTCATACTTCAGTGTGTCCTCCACTATGTACACACCACAATCACCACCATGCAACTTTGAGACAATAACCATATGATTTATATAACAGAAGAAACAAGTATAATGAAACAATTTCGACACTCTATACGATTAGCCAGCATCCTACTCGCAAGTATGGTATTCTTTATGTCATCATGTGGTGGTAGCGGTGGAAAAGATGAACCAGATGTTCCTACAACACTACAAGCAATTAATATCCTAGGTACTATCACGACGCTAACTATTGGACAGCAGATTACGTTAACTGCAACTGCCAATCCATCCACAGTTACACTAACGAATCTTGTTTGGTCATCATCAAATAAGAGCGTTGCTACAGTCAATAGTTCTGGTACAGTAACTGCCATTGCAGCTGGTACAGCGACCATTAAGGCAAGTGCTCTAGGTAAAACAGATGAATATGACATAACGGTTAGCGAAAAACCAGCAACTGTAATCGACGCAGAATCAATAGATTTGCAAGAGTCAGCTACGATTGAGCTTGGACAATCAAAACAACTAGTAGCCACTGTATCACCATCTAATGCAACTTCTCAAACCATTACATGGACATCATCAGATACTAGCATAGCCTCAGTAAATAATGGATTAGTCGAAGCGAAGAAGACAGGTTCTGCAACCATCGTCGCTACAGTTAAGAATGCCGATAACTCAGAAGTATCTTCAAGTTGTGAAGTTGAAGTGGTCAAATATGCTACAAGCCTAACGCTAGATAAATCTTCGGTAAGTCTTGAGCAAACAGAAACTGCTTATTTATATGCTACTGTACTGCCAAGCGATGCGACATACAATACTGTGACCTTCTCTTCATCCAACGAGAGTATCGCGACAGTAGACAGAAGCGGAAAAATTACGCCTGTTAACATAGGAACCATCATCATCACATCTACACTTGACAATGGAGCCAAAGGAACACTTGAAGCAAAATGTACTGTAGCGGTAACTGCTGAAACCGTATTTGCGACAGACTTAAGTATTACTCCTAGTTCAAAGACCTTAGAATCGGGACAAACCGTACAAATACATCATACAGTCACTCCAAGCAACGCGACGTATCAAACAATCACTTGGTCATCAAGCAATTCAACTGTCGCTTCTGTAAATAGCAGTGGACTGGTTACAGCCAACAATGAAGGTACTGCCACTATTACAGTTACTCTACAGAATGGCACACAACCAGCTATTGTTAAAACGGCTACTATCACAGTCACTTCTGGTGGTCAAGGAGGTGGAGATGGCATCAGCGATAACGGAGAGATTGGAGAAGTGGGTACCAACTAACCACGCCATGAGAAAGACTATTTTATACACAGCAATTTTAACTTTTGCATTTATGATGACTGCATGTAGTTCTCACCCTAGCGAACTGGCAGTTCGCCTGACGCAGGCAGCCAATGCTGGCAACTATGAATTTATCCTAGACAACTCCATTACAGCTGATGGAGACGCATTGAGTGCTAGTCAAAAGGAGCAATTACTGCACCTTCTGAATACTCAAGCTAAACAAATGGATACTATTCAAAATGCCATTAAGCACATCAAAGTAGTACAAGAGAAGTTCGCTGCAGATGGCATCCATGCCACAGTAACTTTGCATATTGTGTATACAAATAATCAGTCTAAAGACGAAACATGTAACTTACTACGAGTAGAGGGACTATGGCAGTACGTACTGCCATAGTCCCCTACTCATCTTTACAATATGATCCATCCTTTCAATCAAGACATTAGTCAAATAGACTTGCCCAAGGCATTTACTTATCCTTTCCACTATACGCCTCACGCATTAAGTATTTTGGCAAGCGAGCAACTTCAAGGCTACCTCTGCACACAAACACAGTGGAAAGAGGTACTTCAAGAAGGGAAAATGTTTGGCGTACTTGTTGTCCAGCACGAGAAAGGTCTGGGCTTTTTAGCTGCATTTTCGGGGTTATTAGACGGAGATAACACCCACGAATACTTCGTGCCACCAGTCTACGACTTATTACGTCCAGATGGTTTCTTCAAACAAGAAGAGATACAGATTTCAGCTATCAATACAGCCATAAAAGACATTGAAGAGAGTGCTGAATATCAAGACAAAAGGCAACAACTGCAAGAGATGCAGAAAACCTCACGTCAAGAGATCTTACTCATGCAGGATCAAGCAAAAAATGATAGAGCTAGACGCAACGCATTGCGTCAAAAAGATTTATCCTCAGAAGATACTCAAAAGCTTGTTTGGGAAAGTCAATTCCAAAAAGCAGAGTTAGTGCGTTTAAAACGTTTATGGAAAGAACGTATTTCACAACGCCAATCTTCACTTGAAACAATAGAGATGCGCATTCAGGATTTAAAAGAAGAGCGCAAGCAGCGATCGGCCGCTCTGCAACAAAAGCTATTCAATCAATTTCAAATGCTCAATGCACATGGAGAGCCTAAAGGACTGTGTGCTATTTTTGAAGAAACCGCACACAAGACTCCTCCTGCAGGCAGTGGAGAATGTTGTGCTCCTAAACTCCTGCAATATGCCTACCAACATGGATTGCATCCTATATGTATGGCTGAATTCTGGTGGGGAAACTCGCCACAGACAGAGATTCGTCATCATGGGCAATACTATCCATCATGTCGAGGCAAGTGTCTGCCTATCCTTGGGCATATGCTCCAAGGTCTTACTGTTGACCCTAATCCATTGGTTTCAACAACTCCCCAACACCTCAGTAACCAACTCACTGTGGAGTATGAGGATCAATATCTCATGGTAGTCAACAAGCCTGCTGGCTTATTATCTGCACCAGGAAAACACTCGGCACATGCTTCGATATATTCCATCATTCAAGAAAAATATCCAGAGATTACGGGACCATTGATCGTACACCGTTTGGATATGGACACATCGGGACTCCTGCTTGTGGCTAAGGATAAACTAACCCATCAGCTTCTGCAAGCGCAGTTTCTTGCACGCTCCATTCATAAGATGTACCTTGCAGATATTAAACTTAAAATCGTCTCAAAGATTGAAGAAACAGGCGAAATCAATCTTCCTCTTATCTTGGATCATCTAGATAGGCCAAGACAGAAGGTAGATTTTGAACGTGGTAAGCCTGCACACACCACCTATAAAATTCTCTCACAGGATCACGACCACATACGTATCAGTCTTTTTCCGCACACAGGTCGCACACACCAGCTTCGGGTTCATATGGCACATCCATTAGGACTCAATGCTCCTATTGTGGGCGATCCATTATATGGTGAATCAGCTAATAGGTTGCATCTCCACGCAGCTCAATTACGTTTCACCCACCCTATCACGCAAGAAATCATAAGCATTGAGACACTACCTGATTTTTAAATCAACTTACATTTTGTCACCATCAACACATTGATTCTTGCTAGAAAAACTCAAATAGCAAAGTGCATCCCTCATAATGAATAGGAACTATAGTAAAAAGTAAGAGTTTTTTAATCAAGCTTTTTGTCAAGTTTCTTTTATTTTCTTATATTTGCTGGGCTATAGCTAGATGACGAGTCAACACAAATACATCATCCTTGTAGCAGGATCAAAAACAACTAGTATGGAGAATGTAAAAAAAGAGCTCAAAGAACTCATCCTATTTTGTCGTTCAAAATTGTCTATGAACGAGGAAGAGATCAATCGTATTCAAAAAGCATTTGATTTTGCTTGTGCAGCCCACGGCACACAAAAGCGTAAATCAGGACAACCATTCATTAGTCACCCTGTGGCAGTAGCTACCATTGTGACAAAAGAATTTGGGTTGGGAGTCGATGCGATCTGTGCTGCTTTTTTACACGATGTCATTGAAGACACAAAATACAGTCAAGAGGATATCAGTGAACTATTCGGTCAGTCGGTGGCCATATTGGTGCAAGCCGTCACAAAGCACAAGAAGGACAATTACGAAGTGTCTCTTCAAGTAGATACCTTCAAACATATGCTCGAATCAATCAATTATGATATTCGAGCTCTTATGATAAAATTGGCCGATCGTCTACATAATATGCGCACATTGGACAATATGCCATCATATAAGCAAGTAAAGATTGCCGCAGAAACGGATTATTTTTACGCAGGATTGGCCAACCGTCTTGGGCTATATGACGTTAAAAAAGAACTTGAGGATCTATCTTTGCGTTATCGCACCCCACTAGAATATCAACATCTACAAGAATACTTAGAAGCAGAATATATCAAGGCTCAAGATGGAATCGAAGCTTTTAAGCAAGAAGTAGAAAACATACTGCAAACACACCACTTAAATGCTCAAGTTCTTGCAGAAAGACGACCCGTGTGTAGCATATACAGACGTATCAATGAGAAAAACATTGATGCTTCTCAAGTCAATCATAAGCACTTCTTTACTATCGTATATGACTCTTCTTTAGAAGAAGAAAAAGTACGTGCGCTAGAAATATACTCAGTCCTTACTGATCAAATTAAAGACAAGCCCAAAACACTGAAAAACTACATAAATGCCCCTAAGGAAAACGGGTACCAAAGTTTACATGTAGAGCTACTCAATCAACGTAGTGGATGGGAGGAAGTGCATATATCATCCAATCGTATGATGGCCAAGCACCATCGTGGCTGTCTTACTGAACGCAATAACAATGCGGAAACATGGGTCGAAAAATTCCGTAAACAACTACAAGATATTGCCTACCATGGAGCCACAGGCAATTACATGGAACAAGTAACGACGAATCTATATAATGATGATATTTACATCCTAACTCCTAAGGGAGATATTCGTTCACTACCAAAAGACAGCACTGTACTGGATTTGGCTTTTGATATTCATACCAACGTGGGGATATTGGCTAAATATGCCCATGTCAATGGGGAATTGTCTTCAGTCAAACGTGTGCTTCATCGTGGAGATATCGTGGATATTCACGTCAGTGAAACACCTTGTGTCAAAGCGGATTGGATGGAACATGCCCGTACCTATAAGGCACGTCAGAAAATCAGTAGTTATTTACACAAACAAGCCAATCGTTTGCAACCAGACTTTCGCTTGTGTCCATACTGCTCCCCTATTCCAGGAGAAGAGGTGGTTGCTTTTAAACAAGCAGATCAGCCTAAGCTAGAAGTGCACCGTCGTGCGTGTACCAAAGCAATTAGCAAAGCAGCTCAAGCAGGCGATACAATCATAGACTATAAATTAGAGCCTCATCCAGATAATCTATACCCTGTCTCTTTGCAACTGATTGCGGGAAATAGTAAGCACTTATTGGCAGATATCATTCATGCGATTTCTACTGAACATGGACTCAACATGGATAGAGTAGATAGTATATCTGAAGATGAGATTGTAACTTGCCATATTGATTTCGCTGTACACTCTATCTATGAGCTCAATGATATTATTGCTTATCTCCGCAATCTTCATGAAGTATACATCGTGAAACGTACCGTTAAATAAGACCTGCTTATCGTGATAAGTAGATCCTACTAGACATGATAAGTAGGTATTACTACTCGTGATAAGTAGATTCTACTACACATGATAAGTAAGGTGTATTAAAAAGAAACGGGTGCTCCTCGCAAAGACATCATGAAAGACTTGCCTGTAGTCGAAGAAGTCCATTGAACCTGAGCAAATCGACTTGACCAAATACAAGCGCATAGGTCAGGAAGAAACCAAAGTGATGGAGTTCACTCCGGGCAAGCTGTATGTACGCCATATAATACGACCCAAGACACAGAATAATGTGCCTATTGTATAAAGCAAATAAGTGACAATGCGTATTTTTGCGTACTGGTATTGTGCATTGCAAGTAGTATTTATAATCTTAAGCCCTGATTTTAACTAAAAAAATAGGGCGCCCATACTGGATACCCTATTTCTATTATTAGGTTTTAGTTCTTACTTGAAAGATTACTCTAGGTAGTAAATAACTCGTCTATAAATATAGTTCACTTCTCGCCCTGCATCGGTTGGGCTAAACCTCATCTCATTCTTTAATCTCAATTCAAGTGTACGAAGCGTATCAATAGGCAATGTATTATACACGCTCACATAAGGAAATATAAAAGATACATCTTGCAGTGCTCCTGTCTGAGAGTTGATATACATCGTCACAAACAGTGGAACATCATTTTTACTGGGATTGCTCAAAAGAAAATCTCGAAGAACTTCGTTAGATATTTGCAGACACTTCTTGTATGTGGTTTGATCATCGGACAACAAAGGGGCGCCACCTTGTTCATCTACTTTGATTTTAGTAGCCAAACTAACTTGCGGTATACCTATATATGTCTTTTCAGTATTATATAGGGTCACAAGCAGTTTTTTTCTGACTTCACAAGTATAGGTGTAGTCATTTGAATGAATCTCTTTAGACTCATTGTAATATCTTGTTTGTGCTAGACACGTAGGCACAAACATCATGAATAGGAATAAATAAATACATGCTTTCATAACTAAAAATTTTTTGCTAAAGTTCTTAAATTAGAAAAATTAAAATCATAACTATAATTATCGAGGCATTTAAAATCTTTGTATTTGCCATGATCTTTCATACAAATACATGCTTCCTCAATAGCCCACTCAACATCTTTGTATCACTGGCACTACTATCAAAGAATACTTATCATCCGGTAACCAAACTGATTCATCCCATAATGGCACTCCATATTCCTTGCTATAAGTAAACACATACTCTGAGGAATCGTTTTTTTGCTCCATCATTGATACAATACCCGCCACAGATTCATTACTTCCAGAATACTAAAAGAAAGTATCATTTTTGACCATTTGATGATTAATCTCATCTTGCTCCCGACAACCGTAGAAGCTCACCAATGCTAGCATAATTAGCAGCATCCATCTTTTTAGTTTGTTTACATTTTGTTTGTTTAAAAATAAAACATAATCGAACTGTCTTTTCAATAGTTCGCATGCAAAAATCAACAAAAACAAAGATAAGAACAAATAATGGAGTTCGCAAATAATTCGCATTTTCACCCTAAAAACCTAGTGATATGTCATATAAATACAGATTAATGCTATACACATGCACAAAAAAAACGTCATTTTAAGTCAACTTGAAACTTTTGATATCATAGCCAACGGTGTACAAGTAAAAACTGAAAGACTTGACAAAAAGTTCGCAATGTAATATTAACACCATCATTTAACAGTTTCTTATAGTCTAAGAAAATCGGAGTTTTGCCCCTTTCTACAAATGATGCAGAGAATGAAAGAGACCCCAAAAGAACAGGAGTGAGAAAGTCGTGTCAAAAATTCTCATGACTATCACTTTTTCTCATTTAACCACATTCTTGAGCATGTTGACCCCTTAGTGTAGGGGAAACGTTATTATGTGGTGTGGTTTAGCGGATGCTTACTTTCCTTATATAGAAACAAAAAAGAAGGCATGCCGATAAATTTCTCGGCATGCCTTTATTATTATACGATATAGCACAGTGGCTTATCTCTTTTCATACTCTTTCAATCCTGCTTTTAGGAATTGCACATATTCAGGAATACTTTCATTGTAGCTGTACGCACCTTCCAACGGTAAGCCATCATTGTCAACAAGCACATAAAATGGCTGTGCATTGACTCCAAACTTCACACGTTGTAAATAACTCCACTTATCACCAAGAGTACGTAAAGTACGAGATTTACCATTCTCTTCAACTTTCAATTTCTCTGGTAATGGTTTCTTATTATCTACATACAAAGTAATCAAAACATAATCTTTATTGATGATGCTAGATACAGTAGGATCTGTCCACACAGCTAATTCCATACGACGACAATTGACACAACCATACCCTGTAAAATCAAGCATTACTGGTTTATTGTGCAATTTAGCATAAGCCATCCCAGCTTCGTAGTCTTCGAATTGTGCATGCACTTCTTTATCATATAAATTAAAATCTTGGGTTTGCATTGGAGGCGCAAACGCACTAATCGCTTTCAATGGCGCTCCCCACAATCCAGGAATCATATATACTGCAAAAGCCAATGACAACAAGGCCATAAAGAATCGAGGGATACCTATTTTATTATTGTCATCATCATGTGGGAATTTAATCATCCCCAACAAATACACGCCTAGAAGACCAAATATGACAATCCATAAAGCAAGAAAAGGTTCTCTATCTAATATTCCCCAGCCATATGCCAAATCGGCTACTGATAAAAATTTTAGGGCAAATGCCAACTCTAAGAATCCAAGAGCTACCTTCATGACATTCATCCATCCACCTGATTTGGGCATTCGTTTCAACCATGTAGGGAATAACGCAAACAATGTAAATGGTAAAGCTAAAGCCAAAGCAAATCCAAACATTCCAATAGCTGGGCCAACAACACTACCCGTTGTGGATACTTCTACTAAAAGGAAACCTATGATTGGACCAGTACATGAAAAAGAAACCAATGCCAATGTAAACGCCATCAAAAAGATGCTAAGCATCCCACTCGTCTCTTCACTCTTACGGTCTACCGCATTGGACCATGAACTAGGCAAGGTAATCTCGAAGCCTCCAAGGAAAGAAGCTGCAAATACCACAAGCATGGCGAAGAATAAGATATTGAAAATAGCATTAGTTGCTAAGGAGTTGAGTGCACTAGCACCAAAAATTAAAGTGATAGATAACCCTAACACCAAATAAATAACAATAATAGATATTCCATATGAGACAGCATCGCGTATTCCTTTACTTCTATCCTTCGTACGTTTGATAAAGAAACTAACCGTCATAGGGATGATAGGCCATACACATGGTGTCAATAAAGCAAGCAATCCGCCGCCAAAACCTGCCAAGAAAATGAAAATCCAAGAATGGTCTTTCGTTTCTTTATGAGTATCAAAAGCGCTTAGTTCTTCAATAACAGGCGTCCACAAAGCTCCACCAATAGCAGACCTTTTTTTGGCCTCTATATTTTTAACAGGTGTAGCACTCGCTTTTTTATTTACATTCTCAACTTTTACAGTCTTCAGTGCAGACAAAGCGACTGTCTGACCCTCTTTGTCAGACTTTTCAGATACTGCTTTTTCTAACGCAGCAACATCTCCATGTGAAAAAGAGAAATCGACTGATGTAGGGGGCAAACAACTCTCATCATCGCACGCACCATATTGAAAATATCCTTCTATTAAGTAATTCTCTTGATCCAATACGACATTTTGTGTAAATGCTGCATTGTGCTCAAAATAGCGCACCTTCATGGCAAACAAATCGTCGTAAGCTTCTATTTCAGTTCCCGCTGGCAAGAACATCCCATCTAAATGTGCTCCTTGGATTTTTTCAATATGTATTGCCGCTGAAGTCGGTCCATCACCGAGCCTAGTAGAATACATATGCCAACCAGTTGCGATAGTAGCTTGAATTAAAATTTGAGATTTCTTAGCCGAACGTTTTTGCATCTGCACATTTACATGAACAGGTTCTTCATTCAACTGTGCCCACATAGCTACAGGCGACAACAAAGCCAAAAGAAACAAAAGAAGTGGTAATAGTTTTTTCATATACAATTAAGTGGTTCTTGGTTTTAAATTAATTACGCAGAATAATCAGCGCATGCACGATAAACGACATGATCTTTTATGATACTAGCAGCTTTGATGTGTGCAGGGTGTTTTGCATAAATAGCGACATCTTCCATAGTAGCCACTTCACACATAAGTGCAATATCAAAAGACTCTTCAGGATTTTCGTTAAAGCCCACTTCTATGGATTGAATCACATCAATAGCATTAGGCAATGCTTCGATTGCATTTTTAAAATCTGTCTTAAGTTTTGTAACTTGAGCGGCACTCAAATCTTCATTTAGCTTAAATAATACATTGTGCTTGATCATAATTTGGCAGTCAATTAATTTGTTACTATATTTGCTCGGCTATACGAAAAGGGAAATGGTTTTACCCATTTGAATAGCTCCGTACAAAAATAAATAAAACCTCTGAAAAATCCTCCCTTTAAGATGTTAATTATCGGTATTGCGGGCGGCACCGGCTCAGGAAAGACAACTGTGGTGCGCAAAATTATTGAAAGTTTATCCCTTGGTGAAGTCGTACTTCTTCCTCAAGACTCCTACTACAAAGACAGTAGCCATGTGCCTGTGGAAGAACGTCGGCATATCAACTTTGACCATCCAGAAGCTTTTGATTGGGAACTCCTTTCAAACCATGTAAGAATGTTGAAAGAAGGCAAAGCTATTGAGCAACCCACATATAGCTATATTACATGTACTCGTCAGCCCGAAACGATTCACATAAAACCACTCAATGTCATTATCATTGAAGGAATTCTAGCTCTTAGCGATCCAAACTTACGTGAATTAATGGACCTTAAAGTCTTTGTTGACACCGATGCAGATGTACGCCTCATCCGAGTTATTCAAAGAGATATTGAAGAAAGAGGCCGTTCGGCCGAAGATGTTATGGAACGATATACTGAAGTACTTAAACCCATGCATGAGCAATTTATTGAACCTTGCAAACGATATGCAGATTTGATTGTACCAGAAGGTGGCAGTAATCATGTGGCTATCGATATCTTGCGCATGTATATCAAGAAGCACATGTAAATGAAAGCTCACTTTCAGTGGACATCAAAACTAGTACATAGTAAGAATGCAAGAAAAAGAATTATTCTTTTTCTTGCATTTCTTGCAGTGATCATTTCTTTCACCATCTATCGTCCTCAAAACAAAGCGATAGATACCCTACCAAATAGCATCCAAAATATCATAGATCGTGATACCCTACGTGTGGGCACTGTATATAGTGGGATTTCATATTTCATTTATAGAGGTGAACCAATGGGCTGGCAATATGATCTTGCTGAACAATGCGCCCAACATTTAGGCGTGGAACTAAAGATCTACACAGCTAAAGACATTGAAGGGCTTTTTGAGATGCTTCAGCATCATGACATTGACATTATCGGCTACTACCTTCCTATTGATCAAAGCTGGAAAGATAGTCTTATATATTGTGGACCACAGAGTGTATCGCATCAAGTGCTTGTTCAACGCAATGCAGGTCAGCGACAAATTAATGACGTGACTCAGCTAGTGGGAGAAAAAGTATATGTCTCTGAAAAAAAATATTGCGAACGTATTGCTAATCTTCAGGACGAACTAGGCGGCGGCATAGACATCGTGTATATCCCATCAGATAGTCTAAATGCAGAAGAACTCATCACTAAAGTTGCTTTTGGAAAAATAGGCTATACTATCGCAGATGAAGATGTGGCCAAATACAACAAAACATACTTCCCTAATCTACGTACAGATTTATCTGTTAGCTATGACCAACGAGCGCAATGGGCTGTTAATAAAGGAATGACTGTTCTTGCCGACACACTCAATTCTTGGAATCATCGATTGGAGATGAAACCTGCATATGAAGCCAATATGAAAAGGTATTTCGAATTGAGTAAACTAAAAGCTACAGCTCCAGTTATATCTATTCAAAACAATGTGATTTCCCCTTACGATACTTACTTTAAAGAATTTGGAACTCCTAATGGGTGGGATTGGCGTTTATTGGCTGCTATTGCATATACAGAAAGTCGATTTGACTCAACTGTTGTGTCATGGGTAGGTGCTACAGGAATTATGCAATTGATGCCTACAACGGCTCATGCTATGGGAGTGCCTGAAGGTCAAGAAAAGAATTCGAAATATAGCGTTAAAGGAGCAGTCAACTATCTGAACAGTCTTGAACGCAGCCTAAAAAGACGAGTACCTCAAGCCTCGGAAAGATATAAATTTGAATTAGCGGCATACAACTCTGGTCTTGGACACATTTTAGACGCTATTGCATTGGCTCAAAAATATGGTGCTGATCCCACCATCTGGGATGATAATGTAGAACGATTTATTCTATTAAAATCAAAAGAAAAGTATTATACCGATTCAGTTTGTCGTTTCGGATATTTCAGAGGGGCAGAAACCTATCAGTATGTACGTGATGTTGAGAGTCGTTACAAACAGTATATAGAATTAGGAATCAAATAAAAGATTCCACGTAGTCCTTTACCCTGGAAGCCACAATTCAAATCGGCTTCCTGTACCTACAACAGAATGCACCGTTATCTTACCTCCTAGATTCTCTGCAATAAGTTTACATAAACTCAATCCTAATCCGGCTCCTTGTTTGAACTCATTTGTTTTATAAAAGCGTTCGAAAATATACGGTTGTTCACATGAAGAAATTCCACACCCAGTATCCTCTACATAGATCACAATGTGTTTGGTTTCCTTATTGACATCATAGCCCAATTTAATAATCCCTGTAGTTGTAAACTTGAAGGCATTAGTCAATAAATTGGCTAATATATGATCCAACTTTTCATCATCAGTGGTAATGTCTACACCTGGATCATCTGGAATATCCAGTACAAAATTAACCCCCTCAGGACAATTCGATTTATGGGTATGATAGGTGGCATACAGAAGTCTATTTAATTGATATTCATTGAATGTGTAATTCATCGAATCACTTTGAATACTAGACATATCCATCACATCGCGAATGAGACTAAGCAACAAATCGGAATTCGTTTGTATAGAATCAACCATCACATCAATATCTTCTTTAGAAGCAGATGGCAAAATATCAGGAAGCACAGAGGTAAAACCTACAATAGCATTTAATGGAGTACGAATTTCATGGCTGATATTGGCCAAGAATGCTGTCTTCATCTTGTCCGCCTCTCGAGCAGCATCTCTAGATTGAATCAACACCTGTTCGGAGTCTTTATATTGCTGAATATTTTGACATACCCCTACTATATGATAGTTCTTTTTATTATCTACTACACCTACCATGTAGGAACAAGACACCTCATACCAATAATACTTACCATACACATCGGCAATACGTATTTGGAACGTATTAGGTTTGTCTTTATGCATACAGGTAAACATCGTTTTTACTCTCTCAAAATCATCTGGATGTATTTTTTCTTTCAAACCAGAAAGATCCAAAAGTGTAACTTCACCATATCCAAGTGCTTCGAGGCTATTCATTAAAAAGGTAAACTGATTGGTAGCAAAAGAAAATCTCCATGGAATGATTTGGGCATTTGTCACAGCTAAATGAAACAAATGCTTATTGATCTCTTCTTCAGCTATATTTCTAAAATTTAAAGCCACGCCCACTATTTCCTGATTCGAAATGATAGGGAACAGACTACCAGATATTGGATATACTTGGTCGGATTCGATAAATTGTATAAAGGCTCCTTTGGGTATATCCATAGGTATTTTGGAAACAAGCGTCTTGTCCAAAAGTTCTTCAAGAACACTTTTATCTTCATATATAATACTGTAGATACTTCCGGCAGGTAAGCCCTCAAATTTCTCAGGTTCTATTTCGTTAATAGGGAAATTACCACCATTAATCAGTTTACGCAGACTGTAATTCACATAATGAAGTCGCTTGTCTATGCTATATGTAGCCAAACAGTCACTCATAGAATGCAGAATATTATCGAACTCTTCTTTTTGGGAAAAGAGTTTTTTGCTCACCTCTTCTTTCAATAAAAGAGCTAATCGCACTCGCTGTTGCTTGCGCCAACTGATGATGATTAACACAATCATGACTGAAAAAGCGATAAGTAGAATAATAATACTCGCTATTATCTGATCATGGTACTTGGTGTAATAATTGAAATTGACCACCTTGCCCTCTTTCTTTATATCTTCATAGGGGGTGTGAAAGAACATCAGTTGTTTGTAATCAAACTGCATAATATCCTTCCCATATGGACGTATGCCATATGTTTGGGGAATAATCTTATGATTGAGATAGTCTACAGCCAAATCTCCCACATCAAGACCAAACTGATATGGGTCAGGAGACAAAGCAGCATATGCTCCATTGCGCAAAGCAATAGCTTCATTTGTAAAGAAAGGACATTTAGAATTCTTGCCTAAGACAGCAATGAAAGGAGACCATTTAGGAACCATCGCTATAGAATGGCTCACATATCTAGGGTAAGTGAGCTGTGTAACAAGATCGAAGCTTGTCATTTTAGTTGTATCATACACACGCAAAGTGTAGCCTGAATGATGCTGATTAAAGATAGCCCAATCACGCTGAAAATCTAGAAAAGCTTGTCTAGACAAATAACCATCATCGTTGATACACAAGAATGATTTACTATTGGGAAACAACTTTATGGAGAGTTCCAAGAGATGCAAGTAATCAGGTTCACAAGTATAACCAAAAACACGAGGAAATCGTCCCAATAAATCTATGTTGGGATGCTGCACTCCCATTGCCAACACTGGAATATCTGCAACTTTAGCATGTCCAGATGTTAAAAAAGACGCTGTAGCTTCATCGCCTTCAGTAATGACTAGAGATGCACGATTAGCCAAAATAGTGTCTATAAGCACACGAAGATGTGCCTTTTCTTCTTCATATGACCAATACTTCGCATCTAAGTAGCGCACTCGAAAATCTACATCAAGTTTATTCTTTTTAAATTGGTGACGTATTCCATTGGTCCAGTCACTAGCGCAAGGTACTGCGGGTGAATATGAATGAATTAAATACACCACATTTCTTTTGCCGTCTTCCGCAAACCCTTGGGAACACAAGCAAGAAATTAAAAATAATAATAGAAACAAGCTGTATTTTTTCATACTCATAAAGGCTGATTCTGTCAAACAATAATTGTACACAGTTGAAAAACATAAGACTTCCTCTAAAACAGAGTATTACACTCTATCAGAATTTTAGTGCTTAAACTGTCTATCCATCTCACGTTTATCATCCCGTTCACGAATAGACTGTCGTTTATCATACTGTTTCTTACCACGTGCAAGACCTACCACAAGCTTTGCCAACCCTTTTTCGTTTATAAATAATCTCAAAGGAATTATTGTAAAACCAGCTTCTTTGGTCATACGCTGAAGTTTGGTCAATTCTTTACGTTGTAATAATAACTTGCGATCTCTACGTACCGCATGATTTGAAAAAGATCCATAAAAATATTCGGCAATATGCATGTTTTTCACCCACAACTCACCATTCGCAAAATAGCAGAAGGTGTCCACTAAACTAGCTTTACCTAAACGAATGGACTTTATTTCAGTTCCTGTTAAAACAATGCCAGCTGTATACTGGTCGACAATTTCATAATCAAAATTTGCGCGTTTATTGCGAATATTTATTGGTCCTTGACTGTTCTTCTTATCTTTTTTTGCCATAATAAAAAGTTCTATAGCTTATATGAACGTAAGAATAATTTCTTTAAACGTTCAACAATAATAAAAATATGCGTTCGAGTGCTATTGGACATCCCAAACAAAAAATACCCAATATAGACATAACTATAAATAGGTGATCTTCTTTTAAACCGACTAATACGATTAATGCCTCCCATAAAATATAGAATATGTATAGGTTTCCCAATACAACAACTAACTGTAAAATAGCAAGCAGATCATTCATGCTACTAAGAATACTCACCAACTTTGTCAGCATGGGTACAAGCAATGAGTAACCGATAACTTGTCGCCACATATTCAGCGCAGAAGGCCCATTGGTGCGTTTCTTCCAAACCCAGTCGACCAAATAAGCCCCTCCCCAATATGTCAAAAACAGACTCATTGCATAAGCGGTACTGCACCGTATAGCATTTGTCCATCCAGTTCCAAGCCATACATTACTTAAAAATACAGCAAGTACCATTAAGCCCAAAGAGGGAAACAGAAAATGAGTTTGTACTGTTTCGGCAGACTCCTGATCACGAATAGTTGTCCACGCATCAGATGGGTGAAAAAGTAACTGAGAAAGACGTTTAATCAAAAATCCAAAATGTATATTAGTTTCTTGTTCCGTCATATGTATTCTATTATTTATAGGTGCATGTGTACAGCGTTTTCTCTGCGTTTTCCATATTCAAATCTGTACTATTATATGTAACAATTTGAATAGGTACTTCATCATGTCCTGTCACAAGAGTAAACTCTTCTAAAGCCTCAGTCAAATCGAAAGCCATCCAATAAACAGCTGGATACATAGCATGGTATTGGTAACTCGTATTGAGCAAAGCCGTATCTCCATTGTTATTGTGTCGCAAATAGACTTCTAACTTGTCTGAACTGGGAGTTATCTCATCGGACTTATACACAAGAGTAAAGTAATGAGAAGTATTGGCTAGAAAATATCTATTAGAAATCAGCAAATGTTTGCCTAGCATTCTAGCATATGTAGACTCTCCTATATCAGTACCTATTACGTCTAACGATATAATAGGAGCTACAGAGGCAGAATCATTGGGAGCATCTACATAATCAACACGTTCAACTGTACGATCTAAACTTGCAGCATAAAGCATTTCTGCGTCCAAAATTTTGTCTTCAGTAATTTGATCATTCTCATATTGAAAAGCAATATAAGCGACTTTTGCATCATGATCATTAAACTGATTGGTAGTACGCATCGTCTCTAAAGAAGAAGCTGTCGGGATTACTTCTTGCCCTGTTGGTAAAGTAAAAGTCGTCCCAATGCTAGAGTTATGAACCAATACAATACTGTTTGTAATGTTCTCTTTGTTGGCATCTGAATCATTCAGACAACTTGATAAAAGAACAATATTGACCAATAAAAGAACTATTTGCAATACGCGAAATGATTGCTTGTATATAGATCTAATATGTATATTCATTCTACTATTATTTTAAAATAAAAGAGTCCTCGTTATTGCGCACATATTCACTCATAATATCACACCACTCTTCTTCATCGGTAATGTACATATCATCCCACTCATCAAAGACTTCATATTGTTCATACATAGCCATGAACTCCTCGTCACTTCTCTCTTGCTCTAAAGCCTCTTTATGTAAATCATAGAATGTTTTAACCTTGTAAAGAAGTTTGCTAAAATCTTTCATTCCAAAAAGACGCATGGCTTTTGCAAATGGATTGTCAAAGATATATCCTCCATAACCGTTCTGAATAAGTTGAATAAATCCACCATCCATCACTTCATCATGTACAATCATAAAGGACAAAAGAGCATGTTGCTCACCAGTCAGTACACTCATATTATCGGCAGTCAGTTCACCACCTAGGCGCTCCATGTAAGCATCAATATATTGTTGTAAATAATCCATAGTTTTACTTCGTTTTTATAATGATAATTCAAACAAAATTGTTCGGAAAACACATCACCCATTCATTCACAAAGAACAACTTTAAGCAAAAGAAAGAGTTTAGCACAATATTATCCTTGCAAAGATAGCATTTTTTTGGTAAATCATCTTTATAGACAAAGAAAAGTACCTATATTTGCGGCAAACTAAAACAACAATTTGAATATGGACTGGATAACTAGTCTTTTTATAGAACACTCGGCTATGCAGGCTGTTGTGGTAATGAGCTTAATTGCTGCCTTAGGTCTTACTTTGGGAAAGCTTCGTATCGGTGGAATTTCTCTCGGGGTGACATATGTTTTTTTTATTGGTATATTAGCAGGACATATTGGTTTGTCTGTTAATGAAGAAATGCTTTACTATGCCGAGAGTTTCGGGTTAGTGCTTTTTGTCTACGCTCTGGGGTTACAAGTCGGCCCTGGTTTTTTTAGCACTTTCCGAAAAGGAGGCGTAACATTAAATCTATTGTCAATAGCTGTAGTAGCGATTGGTACGATAATGTGTATAGCCTTTAGCCACTTCTCTTCTGTCTCTTTGGCAGATATGATAGGTGTATTATGTGGAGCAACAACCAATACACCAGCTTTAGCGGCGGCACAACAAACGCTAACACAAATGGGGATAGATGACACATCAGCAACATTGGGGTGTGCTGTGACTTATCCATTAGGAGTAGTAGGTGTTATATTGGCAATGGTAGTTCTCAGCAAAGTAGTTTATTTTGCCTCTCCCAAAAAGACACAAAAACCAGACAAAAAAAATCATACAATCATTACTTCTTTCCGGGTACACAATCCAGCACTGTACGGAAAAGAGATTAAAGACATAGCTCAATTATCTCCGAAGAAATTTGTCATTTCTCGCGTATGGCGTGACCAAAAGCTACTAATCCCTTCATCTACGATGGTATTGGAAGAACATGATCGAATCTTATTGGCCACAAAGGAATCGGCGGTAGATGCACTCACTGTCTTATTTGGGGAACACGAAACAGATGACTGGAACAGAGAAGATATCGACTGGAATGCTTTAGACTCTGAACTGGTATCTCAACGTATTGTCGTGACTCGCTCTAAATTAAATGGTAAAAAATTGGGACAATTGAAGCTACGTAATCTATATGGCATCAACATTAGTCGCATATATCGTGGAGATGTGGAACTACTAGCGACATCTGAATTGGTCTTACAAATGGGTGATAGGTTGACCGTGGTAGGACGTAGAGAAGCGCTTAAACAAGTAGAGAATGTATTAGGTAACCGTGTCAAACACCTTAACGAACCCAATCTTTTTGCTATATTTATTGGGCTTGTACTTGGATTGGCACTTGGAGCTGTACCAATTCCAATCAGTCAAATGACCACTCCAGTGCGACTTGGTTTAGCTGGTGGTCCTATTATTGTTGGGATACTTATAGGTACTTTCGGGCCGAGACTTCATATGCTTATATACGTAACAAGAAGCGCCAATCTACTCATGCAAAAAATGGGGTTGTCTCTATATTTAGCTTGCCTAGGTTTAAGTAGTGGAGCTCATTTTATGGAGACCATGATGAGAGGGCAAGGTATGTATTGGATTGCCATAGGATTTGCATTAACGGTTGTACCTGTTTTAATCGTTGGGCTAATTGCCACACAGTGGGCAAAGATTGATTTTAGCACTACCTGCGGAATGCTTTGCGGAGCAATGGCCAACCCAATGGCACTAAAATATGCAAGTGACAATGCTCCAGACGACCAACCAGCTGTAGCCTACGCTGCCGTTTACCCATTGGCAATGCTTTTACGCGTCATGATTGCTCAATTAGTACTTATGTTATTTTTAACGTAAAACCAATCTCTTTATAGAGGTATATAGAAACTTTTATTTGAAAAAAGCTCTCATTTATTTGGAAAATATACACAAAGAGACTACATTTGCATCACTTTTCAGAAAAAAAAGATTTTGGAGGGTTGGGTGAGTGGCTGAAACCACCAGTTTGCTAAACTGACGTACTCTTTCCGGGTACCGCGAGTTCGAATCTCGCACCCTCCGCTTTTTATTATTACTGAAGAAAAGTTAATAAAAAACGGACTGTCAAGCATTTTCTTGACGGTCCGTTTTTTCTATGTTTATTTGACTCGTACAAACAACGTACTTACTACTCTCCAGACAATTTATTGGGCAATAGCTCCTCTTGTATATTGGTCATACTTTTCCACAAACTATACCTCGCCTCAGGATTCATCTCTTCAAGTTGCCTTAATATTTTTTCCATATCACTACGATGAGAATGACTTTCGTATGGACAGTCTTTTTTTAATGCACGATACTCCTCCATTTTACTAAGCTCAATTAAGTCTTTTTCTGCAACAAGACACATAGGACGAATCACTGTAAGGGGCATTTTGCGCATAATCAATTTAGGGGGCATCGTACTAAAAGCGCCTTGAAAGGACATATTCATCAATAGTGTCACCAAAATATCGTCCATATGATGCCCTAAAGCTATTTTATTACATTTAAGCTTTTGAGCGGTCTCAAATAAAATTTTACGTCTATTCCATGAACATAAAAAGCAAGGTGATTTACGAGTATCTGTAGTAGAATCAAAACTGCCTTCTCGAATTTCTAAAGGTACACCATGTTGGGAACAAAAATCTCTTAAATAATCAGGATCAACAGCATATGGCACATTAGTCATAACCACATGTAGTGCCACAACTGAAAATTTTGGTTTATGAATTTTGGCTCGCTGTCCTAGCAACTGAACCAAAGCTAATGAATCTTTCCCGCCAGATAAGCCAATCAAAACTTTATCTCCATCTTCTATGAGTTCGTAATCGCCCAGTCCTTGATGAAAACGCTTAGTTATTCTACGTATTAATTTGGCATAAGGGCTTTGTTTATTGCTATTTGTAGTCATATTTATATTGAGGCTTTATTTCGTTATCTCTAGTAAAAACATCGTGCAAAAATAGGAATTTTCACACATTATATCTACCTTTGAAGAGTAATAATTTGATTAAAATCATGAACAACAAAAAGCAACAACAAATCTCTCGTTTTTTCAACAGCTCATACATATGCCTAGGATTGTTTATTCTAGGTTTTCTTTGTACACAACAGACTAATGCTCAGAGCCTAACAGCACAAAAGCAAAAATTTTACAATGGACAATACGAAGAAGTCTTTCCTTATTTTACCGAAAAATTCAAATCGTATCCCAATAGCGCCAACTATAATTTTTTTTATGGGGCATGTTGTGCTCATGTAGGACAGCTTGAAAAGTCTCTTAAACCTTTAGAATATGCAGTAAAAAGGCAAACACCTCCCGCTTATGAGCATTTAATTTGGGCTTACAAAGAGCTATACAGATTTGACGATGCAGAAGCTATTGCAGATAAATGGCTAATTTTTCTATTAGAAAAGCGACAAAATACTGAAATTGCATCACAAATTAAAGAAGACGTAGCTCAAAAAGCTTTAATGCTACGTGGCATAAGCAAAATCACTATACTTGACTCTATAGTGATAGACAAGAATAAATTTTTAACAGCATACGCCCTACCCGAATCTGCTGGTTTTTTAAACCAAATAAACGATAAAGAAGTACGTTATACTCCACAAATTGAGAGTCAACAATGGTATGCCGCACAAGATTTGATTACAAGAAAAGTATCTGAAGATAGTACCATTACCACTCCAGTTTTTAAGATAATGGTATGTCATAGAGAAGGAGACACATGGGGGACACCCAAGGCAGTAAGTGAATCTGTCAATACAAATGATGGAGATAGTAATTACCCTTATCTTATGTCTGACGGACAAACTCTGTATTTTGCAAATAATGGTTCTAAAAGTATTGGCGGATATGATATATTTGTAACAAGAAGGATGACTGAAGAAGGCGAATTTTTAAAGCCACAAAATATGGGCATGCCTTTTAATTCGCCAGCCAATGATTATATGCTTGTAATAGACACAAGTCATAAATTGGGCTGGTTTGCAAGCGACCGATACCAACCAAATGGAATGGTTTGTGTATATACTTTTGTTCCAAACGAAACTCGAGAAGTCTATGATTCTGAAAAGTTCTCAAAAAAACTACTTGCTAATTTTGCTTCATTATGCCCTATTTCGGTTTGCCGACCTGATAAAAAAGAATATGAGGAAGGTATAAAGAGACTTGACCTTGTGCGCAAACAAATCATTTCAGATAAAGAAAGAGGAAATATGGCATTTACTTTTGTTTTGGATGACGCGCACACATATCATCAGTATAGTGAATTTAACAATCCATCTGCACGAAAATTATTCAAACAATATGAAACGGAACTAGCCGACTATACAAAATTAAATAAAAGACTACAATCCCTACGTGACAGCTATGCTATAACCGTTAACTCGGACCAGAAACATACCCTTAGACAAAACATCTTAGCTCTAGAAGATACGCTACCAAAGATGAAAGAAAAACTGAGCATACAAACTAAAAAAATACGTCTTTTAGAAAAAAAATAGTACACAACTAGAGTTATCTCTGGAATATTATGTACATTTACCGCAAACAAATCTTTAATCATAACAACTATGAATTTATTTGTGATTATTCTATTACTTGCATTAGGTATTATTTTAATGGTTGCAGAGTTATTCCTATTACCAGGAATTAGTATTGCTGGTATTGTTTCTGGATGCTGCCTCGTATTAGCCAACTTTTATATTTACAAACTATATGGATTAACTGCCTGTCTCTGTTCTTCTATAGCCACCTTAGTCCTTTTTTGTTGGGGTGTTTACAAGTTTATGAAAAGTAAAACGCTCAAAAAGATGGCATTAAATAGTGTCATTGATGGACAGGTCCCTAGTGCCCGTCACCAAGTAAATATTGGCGATAAAGGTGTAACAATAACTCGTCTAGCCGAGTATGGACAAGCTGATTTTGATGGAAAAATCCTAGAGGTGAGAAGTATCGATGGGTTTATTGACCCCAAAACACCAGTAGAAGTAAAACGCATCAGCGGAGACACTGTAATGGTAGCTAAACAAAAGATTGATTAATCAACTAGATAATAATTTGACTATTTATAAGTATAACCCTATAAAAACAAAAAATTTATGACACTTCTTTTTTTAACAGGCATACCCTGGGTTTTAATTGGTGCAGTGATCGTTTTTTTAGCGATTTTCTTCCATTACGTACCTTTTTTCCTGTGGTTAAGTGCTAGCGTTTCAGGTGTACATATTAGCCTTATACAGCTATTCTTGATGCGTTTAAGACATGTACCTCCACACACCATTGTACCAGCAATGATTGAAGCACACAAAGCTGGACTTAACAATATTACCAGAGATGGACTTGAAGCCCATTATCTCGCTGGAGGTCACGTAGAAAAAGTAATTCATGCATTGGTTTCTGCAAATAAAGCCAACATGGAACTTCCATTTCAAATGGCTACAGCTATTGACCTTGCTGGTCGTGACGTATTTGAAGCTGTTCAAATGTCTGTAAATCCTAAAGTAATTGACACACCACCTGTAACAGCTGTTGCAAAAAATGGTATTCAACTTATAGCTAAAGCTCGAGTAACTGTACGAGCAAATATTAATCAACTTGTAGGTGGAGCTGGTGAAGAGACTGTATTGGCTCGTGTAGGTGAAGGTATTGTTTCTTCTATCGGTAGCGCTGATGGACACGCCTCAGTACTAGAGAATCCTGACAGTATCTCCAAATTGGTACTTAGTAAAGGGCTAGATGCAGGTACAGCATTTGAAATATTATCTATTGATATTGCTGATATTGATATAGGCCGAAATATTGGAGCAGTCCTTCAAATAGACCAAGCCAATGCAGATAAAAATATTGCACAAGCTAAAGCGGAGGAACGTCGCGCTATGGCAGTAGCTAGTGAACAAGAAATGATCGCTAAAGCACAAGAAGCTCGTGCGCGAGTAATTGAGGCAGAAGCGGAAGTTCCTAAGGCCATGGCTGAAGCTTTCCGCAGTGGTAATCTTGGCATTATGGATTACTATAAGATGAAAAACATTCAAGCAGATACACAAATGCGAGAAAAAATTGTATCTCCTGAAGAAAAAGAAGATAAGTCTATTACTGACTAAATTCATTCTATTTTATTATCCAACTGCTCGCTATACAGCGGGCAGTTGGTGTTTTTATTAACAACCAAAACCGAGTCAAATGAAAGAATATTTTGAACCTTCAGAATTGATTATTAATGAAGATGGCACAGTGTTTCACTTGCATCTAAAACCAGAACACCTTGCATCTAAAGTAATCCTTGTTGGAGATCCTGGACGTGTTGAACTAGTAGCATCACACTTTGAAAGTCGTGAATGTGAAGTAGAAAGTCGAGAATTCAGAACAATCACAGGGATGTACCATGGAAAGCGCATTACCGTATTGTCAACAGGCATCGGATGTGACAACATAGATATCGTTGTCAATGAATTGGATGCCCTTGCAAATATCGATTTTGAAACAAGAAAATTAAAGTCAGAACTACGTAGCCTAGAACTTGTGCGTATCGGGACATGTGGTGGTCTACAACCATACACTCCAGTAGGTACATTCATTTGTTCTGAAAAATCTATTGGTTTTGATGGGCTGCTCAATTTTTATGCAGGCAGAAATGAAGCATGCGATTTAGATTTTGAAGAAGCTTTCAAAAAACACATGCATTGGAATGAATTACTGACAGCACCATATGTTATTGATGCAGATGCCAATTTAATTGATCGTATTGGACAAAAAGACATGGTACGTGGTGTAACTATCGCTTGTGGTGGCTTCTTTGGGCCACAAGGACGAGAACTCCGTATACCTCTTGCAGATCCTAACCAAAACGAAAAGATCGAATCTTTTGAATATCAAGGGCACAAAATTACCAACTTCGAAATGGAAAGTTCCGCACTTGCTGGACTATCTAAACTAATGGGACACAAAGCCATGACTGTTTGTATGGTGATAGCCAATAGATTAATAAAAGAAGCCAATACTGGTTATAAAAATTCAATAGACACTCTGATTAAAACAGTATTAGATCGTATCTAAAGAATAAGAAGTGATACACAAGCAAAAAGATATATATTATTCAAATACATACCTCTATAACCTTGTGTATCACTTTTATTTATATCAATAAGCGCAATCTCCTAAAAAAACACATTCAAATATTATGATTTAAGTCATAATAATCCATATAAAGAAGCACGGATATAACCATAATATGCGACCAAATCAAGTAATTCTTCCATTTTGAAGTTTTTTCATAAAATGATTTGGTAATAAAGAATGAAGACCCTATATTTGTATCAAATAACGACAGGATTGGTAAGAATTGCAACACATGACTTAACCAATTCTCATCAAATTAATACAACAACAAACGACAATGAAGAAGGAAAGAATCCTAGTGACAGGTGGAACTGGTTATATTGGTTCTCACACTGTTGTGGAACTACAAAATGCGGGCTATGAAGTAATCGTAGTAGATAACTTATCAAATAGCAACGCAGATGTGATTGATAATATTGAAGCTGTATCGGGTATAAAACCAGCATTTGAACATTTAGATTGCTGTGATTATGCAGGTTTAGATGCTATGTTTAGCAAATATCCTGGAATTAAGGCAATTATACATTTTGCAGCAAGTAAAGCTGTAGGAGAATCAGTTCAAAAGCCATTGCTTTACTACCGTAACAATATTGTTTCTCTAGTAAATTTACTAGAATTGATGCCAAAGCACAATGTAGAAGGTATTGTTTTCTCTTCATCTTGTACAGTATATGGGCAACCTGCTCCAGAGCATCTTCCTGTTACAGAGAATGCTCCATTACAACCAGCAGAATCTCCATATGGAAATACAAAACAAATAAACGAAGAAATTGTTCAAGATACTATTAAAAGTGGTGCTCCAATAAGTGCAGTCCTTTTGAGATACTTTAATCCAATCGGAGCACATCCAACTGCTTTGTTAGGTGAATTACCAAATGGAGTTCCGATGAATTTGGTGCCATTTATTACGCAAACAGCGATGGGTATTCGTGAACAATTAAGCGTATTTGGTGATGACTACAACACACCTGATGGTTCTTGTATTCGTGACTATATTAACGTTGTAGATCTTGCAAAAGCACACGTTATTGCTATTGATCGCATTCTAGAAAAGAAACAAAAAGAAAAAGTAGAGATCTTTAATTTAGGAACTGGACGAGGTTTATCAGTATTAGAGCTAGTGACTACTTTTGAAAAAGTAACTGGGGTTAAGCTAAACTACAAGATTGTAGGTCGTCGCTCTGGTGATATTGAACAAGTTTGGGCAAATCCTGAAAAAGCGAACAAAGAACTAGGATGGACTGCTGAAACTTCTACAGAAGACACGCTCAAGTCAGCTTGGGAGTGGCAGAAAAAACTTAGAGAAAAGGGTATTCAATAAGACTGAATATTCAAACAACAAACTCTCTAAGGCACAAATAGATAATTATATCACTCAAAAAGCTGAGTGTATTATATAAAGACTTTGAGGGATGATTACCCTCAAACCGTGATAGCATGATGCAATCTTCACCATGTGAATAGTGAGATTAGTTACCGTTTTCGACATGCAATCGCGTAGTAGTTTTGTCGTGTTTTATTTTGTGTTTGTGTTGTGGCAGCATCTCGATGAGAATCGAGATGTTGTTTTTTTATATCTGCCACAACATTATGCAAACACTACTTATTAATCATAATATCAATAATGACATCATCAGTTATCTTCATTCCCTCTTGAGACAAAGACCCAATATTGCGCAAAGTATCTTCTATATCTGTCGCAATAATTCCATCTCCTCCCATTAAATACCGACCTCGCATAGCCAAAATTGCAGCATCAAAAGCCGCATATGTACTCGTCGCTATTTTCATCGCACAAGATGCCTTGGCTCCATCACAAATAATACCAGACAAATCACCTAATGTATTCATGATGGCATGAGCAATTGTTTCAAATGGTTCATTCTTCAAAAAACAAAGAGCTCCAGAGACTGCTGCAGAAGCACAAATCACTCCACAATAAGCACTCAAACGTCCTACGTTTGTTTTAATATGAACAGTAGCAGCATGGCTAAAAAACAGAGCACGAATCAATTCATCACGAGAAATATCCATAAATTGGGCATAAGCAATTAAAGGCAAAGATGCAGCTAATCCCTGATTACCACTGCCACTAGTAGTCATCACAGGCAATGGACATCCACTCATACGTGCATCGCTAGCAGCACTTGCTAATGAAGCTGCAACATTGCGCGCATCTTTGCCATAAAAGCCTGATTCCATATTTTGTTGAATAAGCTGCCCAATATTAATACCATAACGCCCATCCAAACCTTCTTGAGCAATTTTCTGATTCTTCTCAATAACATCATTAAACAGAGAAGATATTTTAGAGATATCAATTGATTTAGCTACTTGATAAATTTCCCAAATACTCAATTTCTCTCTATCTGTCAACGGAGAATTGAAATCAGCATCATTACACGGACGTTTTAGCACCTCATGCCCATCTTTGATAATCTCAGTTATATTTGTATGTAGATGTTTCAGTTCTACAGATACACAATGCACCACCTCGTCAGATACTACTTGACGTAACACAATGCGCACATATAATTTGGCTTCAGTCTGTTCATGTAACAAATGAATTTTAGTTTGTTCCATAAAATCCCTAACAGCCTCTCTCTGTTTATCCGTCACTTGACATATGACCATCAGTTCCTTTTCTGCCCTACCAGCAATCAACCCCATAGCGACAGCAGCTGGAATACCCACTAATCCTCCACTATTAGGTATTACTACACTTTTGACATTTTTGATCATATTGCCAGAAACATGTACATCTACTTGATTGGGGACATCACCAAGAATATCTTTTGCTTTTGCTGCTGCATAAGCTAAAGCTATCGGCTCCGTACACCCTTCAGCTGGTACTACTTCTTCACGCAATATTGTAAGGATGTCTTCTTCAGAAACTGCTATAGATCCGTCCATAGTCTTATTGTTTAGGTCATTTTGAATGTTCATATTTTGTTGTTATTGTTAATTTATAAACAAATATAAGCATTTTCATTTGCCCTACACAAGATAGTTATCATGAATTGTTGTTGTTTGCAGATTTTATGGATTAAAGACAAGTTCACCGTTTTTTTGTGATAATATAAAATATGCTTCAACACCTCTTTGGTAGAAATAACAAATTACGATAATAGACATTCATCTCTTTTGAGTATCTTTACGACCAAATTAATCAGTGTTTGACACAATAAATAAGAAAGAACATGATGTTACCAGACGATTTGGTATACCTCCCAGAAAGAGCAAAAAAAGTTGCCAAAGAAACCGACACTTTTTTTAAACAAATAAAAAAACGTCGGTACAATGAACTTGATCAACACATGCAAGCACTTCACGAAGAGATTTTTGAAGAGATCGATTGTCTTGAATGTGCAAATTGTTGCCGTACATTAGGCCCCATGATTACAAACAAGGACATCGAACGTTTATCAACCGCGCTTCGTCTAAAAGAACAAGATGTTATTGATAACTATTTACGTATAGACGAAGACGGAGATTATATTTTTAAAACAATGCCATGCCCTTTCCTATGTAGTGACAACTATTGCAGTGTGTATAAATATCGCCCAAAAGCGTGTAGAGAATACCCACACACTAATCGCAAGAAATTTATACAGATAAGTGATTTAGCCATAAAAAATGCAGAGACATGTCCTGCGGTTTACGAGATATTAGAGCAAATTAAAAATGAATTTTAGCAATGAATAAAATGAAGAATATATTTATAATGTTAGTAATATGCTTCGGAGTAAGCACGCCCGTTTTGGCACAAAACGATGAAACCAATGTGCATCTCAGCTCACGTATTTTGAAAAATCTAGGTCATGGAGAAGGTGACATTAAAACCGCATCAAAGAACCAATGGGAATTAAAAGATGGCACTACAATTTATTCTTCGATTCCATATGGACAGGACATATATGGTTACCAAGACTGCACACCGATGTTTATTGCAATCAAAAATGGTCTAGTCACTTCTGTGGCTCCTGGCCCCAATAAAGAGACAGCAAGTTATTGGATATACTTAGAAGAAGAACATCTATTTGACAGCTGGAATGGGTTGACTATAAAACAAGCAGAGCTGCTGGATGTTGATGCCGTATCAGGTGCAACATATTCTTCGACGAGTGTTATAAACACAGTAAGAGCAACCTTAAAAGGCATCGAAAAATAACAATATATATAATAAAGAAGTGATTCTAATGGATTAGTCCATTAGAATCACTTCTTTATTATTAATCGTTTTCTGAACATCAATCACTCTCTGATTGGAAGATCCCCGCCACAATAAGCTAGTATCTCTCAAGTCATGTTCGTACCTCCCATCAACAAGCACATCAATATACAATAATATCTGAGCAAAGTGTGTATGTATATACTCATAGGTATGTCCTGACCATAACCAGATACTTTTTCCGGTTTTCTCTTTAATCAATCTGCATAAACGAGTCACAGCTTCATACTGCATCAACGGTTCGCCTCCAAGTATTGATACAGGAAGATAATCAATATTCAGTTGATCATACACTTCCTCAACAGTATGCCAAGTCCCCGCATTGATATCCCAACTATCTTGATTATGACAATGAGGACAACGCATATTACATCCTGAAACATACAGCGCATTTCTCAAACCGACACCATCCACAGAAGTGGAGTATACGATGTCCATTACCGCAAGATTCTCAGAAGATATTTTGTTCATACGCTACATTATTTTCTAGCCCCATGAATCACACGATCGTTCAATTCTGCTAATTTACCAGAATTCCATTTATCCGTTGTTCCAACCAAATAACCTGTAATTCGTTGTAATCTATCTATATAATCTGAGCCACATTTTGGACACACAGTCATGTCATCAGCTGTCTCATAATTACAATTCATACAACGATTTCTATTATGATTGATAGAACCATAACCTATATTGTTCTGATCCATCAACGCTACAATGTCTAATATAGCTTGTTCATTCTTAGTAGCATCTCCATCTATTTCAACATAGAAGATATGGCCCCCACGAGTTATGTCATGATACGGTCCCTCAATTTTGGCCTTATGTACAGCACTGCATTTATACCCTACAGGCACATGGTTTGAATTTGTGTAATAGTCCTTATCTGTCACCCCAGGCACGACACCAAAAATTTCTTTGTCGCGTCGAGTAAAGCGTCCAGAAAGTCCCTCGGCTGGAGTACCCAATACACTAAAATTAAGTTGTGTTTCCGTTTTATACAATTCAACTTTTTCATTCATAAAACGAACAATGCGTAATCCCAACTTTTGAGCCTCATCACTTTCTCCATGATGTGCACCAATAAGTGCAGTCAAACATTCGGCCAAACCTATAAAACCAATCCCCAGAGTTCCTTGCTTCAACAAATCCCCCACCTTATCATCTGGACCATATTTTTCTGATCCATTCCACATACCAGACATCAATAATGGGAACTGTTTGATAAGTGCCTCACTTTGGAACTTATAACGATCCATTAATTGTTGTTTAGCTGTATCAACTGCATCACCTAAAAGTTTAAAGAATTCAGCAATACGTGATTCTTCTACAGGATTTTGGTACACGCGTAGCGCCAATCCTGGTAAGTTCACAGTAGTAAATGACAAGTTACCACGACCTATGGATGTTTTTTCACCATGCAGGTTCTCAAAAACACGTGTACGGCACCCCATAGTAGCACATTCATAGACATAACGCTTAGGATCATTAGCATCCCATTTCTTATGAGTATTAAATGTTGCATCTAAATTAATGAAATTAGGGAAGAAACGACGAGCTGTAACCTTACAAGCAAGTTTAAACAAATCGTAATTTCTATCATCTACGTGGTAATTAGCTCCACGTTTCTTTTTCCATATCTGAATAGGAAAAATCGCCGTCGCATTATTTCCGACTCCACGATAAGTCGATAATAAAAGTTCACGAATAACACAACGTCCCTCAGCAGAAGTATCTGTACCATAGTTGATCGATGAAAAAACCACTTGGTTTCCCCCGCGAGAATGAATGGTATTCATATTATGAATGAAAGCCTCCATAGCTTGATGCACACGAACAACAGTATTATTGATAGCATGCTGTTTCACACGTGCATCTCCTGTCAAGCCAGTCAATTCTTTTTTCACATAGTCATCAATATCTGCCTCAAAGAGATGAGCATAAGCCGCCTTATCATCAGACAGCATCAAAGCCATCTTTTCTAATTCTTCCACATACGTTTTACGTACATATGGAGCTAGATAAAAATCAAACGCAGGAATAGCTTGTCCTCCATGCATCTCGTTCTGAATCGTTTCCATAGAAATACAACTTATAATAGCTGCCGTTTCAATACGCTTAGCAGGACGTGATTCGCCATGGCCAGCGTGGAACCCATTCTCTAAAATACGATCCACAGGATGGTGCAAACATGTTAAGCTACGACTAGGGTAATAATCCTTATCATGTATATGAATAATATTATTTTTGACAGCATCTTTAACCTTATCCTTCAGTAAGAAATTATCCACATATGATTTGGTGGCCTCACTAGCCACCTTCATCATCATACCAGCAGGCGTTTCTGCATTCATATTGGCATTCTCACGAGTTATATCATTTTTTTTGGCCGCAATAATATCCGAAATGGTATCGTTGAACTTTGCATTACGAGCCATATCACGTTTATGACGATAAATAATATAAGCTTTGGCAACAGTAGGTAAATCATGGTGTATCAATTGCTTCTCCACCATATTTTGAATATCGTCAACAGATAGTGTCTCATTATCCACATCTGTATTGGCAACAGCGTCTGCAATAGTCTGAGTCAGATGATAAGACTCTTTTTCATTAACAGCACTCATTGCTGCACCCACAGCTTGGGTGATTAAAGTCGAAACAAACGGTACACGACGTCCATCTCGTTTGATAACATATTCAATCATATTCAGATTAATAGAGGGTTAGTATAATAAAAAATAATAGGTATCTAATTGACAATCCTACTTTCCAAATCGGTTCGACAAAGATATGCAAAACGGATAACTTTGAGAAGAAAATCAACAACAAAGTTTTCCAAAAAGATAACCAATATACATAAAATCAATTAGAGATATTATCATTATTACGCTATAACAGAGGACAAAACGACAACAAATAGACCATAAATAGGGCAACAGAAAAAAAAGTAAAGGTTGTAACACTATCTATTTTCTCTTCTAAATATTGTCAACCATAATATTTATTCTTGGAAACAAGTAATCAAAAAAGCACGCATAATAATCCTTGTATAAGTTTACCAAAACAAAATAACACTTCATCACATATACCAGTTTATTAAATCAAACACATTTCCAATAAATGAAAACATGATCTTTTCTTTGCCAAGAAATAATAATATATCCACAAAGACATTGCCCATTCAAAGATTGAAACTAGTGATCCCCTACGAAATGAAGTAAAACATAACATAAAAAATAATCTGAAACCAATATATTCTCGTTCTTTTCCTACTCCACAATCGTGTTTTTTTGTATTTTTGCCCTAGTAAACGGAAGCCTCATTATTGATGGCTTCGTTGAAGTTATATAACATCTCAAAAGACAAGGAGGACAATACTATTAAAACGTTCAAGAAAATAGTAACCATATTGATATTGGTCATTGCATCGCTCTACTTAGGATCGATGTGGGTGCTCAGTATCCCAGCCATACAACACCGACTGTCAAGAATCGCTTCAGACGAGTTGAGCAATGCACTTGGTACTAAAGTGACGTTACAGCGAGTACATATACGTCCCATGGATCGCATCGTACTTGATGAAGTCAGCATATCTGATCAACAAGAGGTCGATATGTTACAAATAGAACGTTTAGCTGTACAGTATGATTTCTTTGCCCTTATTCAAGGAAAGATCAATATACATAGCGCCCAATTGTTTTCCCCAAAAATTCATCTCATTCAAGATACTATTTCAGGAAAGATGAACTACGATTTCTTACTGAAATTATTTAATCGTGGCGGCAATGGTAAAGCTGTCCATTTGCGTCTTAATTCTTTATTAATTCGCCGTGGAGAAATACAAATTGATCCACGCAACGTAAGTATACGTAACCTCGCTACACGCTTATCCATAAAAACTATAACAGAAGACAGTGTGGACGTGCGCATCAAATCATTTTCATTGCAAGCACAACATAATTTCGAAATTAATAATTTGAAGATGATCTGTCGTGCCAACCGCCATGGCATGAGGTTACGTAATTTCGGCATCGAATTACCACACTCCGCTATCAGCAGCCCATCTTTGAGTATCTCATACGACAGCTTACCTAACCTGACTCAACCATTGAAGTGGAAATACGTGCATATGTCATTAACTAGAGGATCTCACCTCACACCGATTGACTTACAAGCATTCGTCCCTAAATTGCAAAGTTTTACTCATCCTTGGACACTAGAAGGTGAAGTGGAAGGTAATGCCCAAAAGCTCAAATTACACGGAGGTATTCACGTGCCTACACTTGTTGAATTAGCAGGTGAAGCGACCCTAAAAGACATAGACAACAAAGACAAAACAAGCGTAGTGGGTTCATTGACTCAAGGAGTCATTACAAAGAACGGACTAAGCTTATTGGCTCACGAAATTGCTCTAAGCAAAAAAGATAGCACACGATTTACGCAACTAGGACGTGTAGAACTACAAGGACGTGTATACGGACCTTTAAAAGATTGCACATTACAAGGAAAAGTACAAACACTTCCTGGTAATTTGGATTTGCTTTTACAAGCCCAAATGACAGATCCACTGGCACGTAAAGTTACAGCTTCTATTTCTTCAGACAGTCTAGCCATAGGTACTATTTTAAATGATAGTACATTTGGAAATGCAGCTCTGGATATCAATGTGCAACGTACTCTATCTCGCAAGGCTATCGCACAAAAAACGCCTAATATAGCTTGGACAATACAAGGAGACATCCATGAACTAGGGTATAAGTCTTACATGTATAGAAATATCACAGTAGACATCTCACGAAAGGACAAAAATATTCAAGGTGAATTATGGGCCGATGATCCCAATGGTACTTTATGGATAAACGGTGGTGTAGATATGAGACATAGACTTCCCAAGGTAGACTTCGAAGCATCATTAAAAAACGTCCATTTAGATCACCTACATTTATCGACAAGAGAGGGAGCTCAAATAAGCACTCAAATAGAACTACATTGCCAAGGTCTACAGCCAGATAGTGTACGAGGCACACTACAGATACCAGCGCTACACTATAGTTGCACTGGACATGATTATGAGACCAAAGATATCACACTATCCGCGCAGACATTGCCAGAGGTATTCTCAACCGACAAGCAGAAAAGCAAACTACCTAATAGGCACATTCAATTAAAAAGCGACTTTTTACAGATAGATCTTAATGGACATTTTGCTTTTAAAGACGTTATTGCTCATTTGAAGAACCAGTTGTTTACAAACTTATCTTCGCTGTATACAAAGAAAAACTATGCAGCCAATAACTTACATCAATACAATTTGTATGTATCTCTTGACAAAAGTGATTTCTTGCAGGATGTACTAGACATCCCTTTAAACATTCAAGGGACATCTACACTTAACTTATCAGTAGACGAAAACAAAAATATAAGTTCCTTAGCAACATACATTCCACGAGTCAATTATGGCACTCGCACCCTACAATCAATAAATATTAAAGCTAATAACAGTCCTCAAAACACATTTGCAGACATCCGTTTCAATAATATCAAACAGGACAAAGCAATCAATGTCGTTCTCCACACAGAAGCGCAAAAAGATACTGTATTGACTGCCATTAATTGGGGGAACAATACTGGAGCAACCTATAGTGGTCATGTAGACCTACAAACCATATTAAGTCGACACATACAGCCACAAGCTATCACAACTATAGCACCTACACAAATTATCATTCAAGACTCAATATGGCAAGTAACACCTGCAACAGTTACTTGGCGCCCTGAGTATGTAGATATAGATGGTTTACGCATCAGTCATAAAGCACAATTATTGGCTATACATGGCACAGCATCTCGTACAGCCAATGATAGCATTCTTCTTCAATTACATGATATGGATTTGAAGTATATTTTTAATATGGTAAACCTAAAACGCTCTATTGACTTTGGAGGGATGGTTACTGGTTATGCGTCAATGGCTAATACCTTTAATACCCCACATTTAAATGCCGATTTGTTTATTAAGAATTACAGCTATAATGATGCAACACTTGGTAACTTACATATAACTGGACTTTGGGACCAAGAAAAGAAAGGCATTCATTTACAAGGGACCTGTCAAAAAGAGAAAGAAAAAACCTTTACAGCCGATGGATATATCTACCCTTTAGATGGAGGTGGACTTGATTTAGGTATTACAGCAAATGGATTAAATATCTCTTTCATGCAATATTATCTATCTAGCATATCAAATGATATACAAGGACAAGCATGGGGAGACATGCGTATTTTTGGTCCTTTCCACGCTATTGATCTAGAAGGTGATTTAAATATATCAGGTGAAGGAAACATAAATATCCTTGGGACACGATATAAGTTAGGAGTGCTTGATAAAGACACTACACACAAAAACATTCGTCGAGTTCAAGGCAATCGTATATTACTCACACCTGGACATATCGAGACGAAACAATTCGCCGTCTATGACTTAGAGAATCATCCAGGTACAGTAGATATGACAATTACCCATGATCACTTACGTGACATGGCATACGATGTGCGCTTAGAAACTCCTGGCATGCTTGTGCTGGATACCCAACCTAGCGATTCCATCCCATTCTCAGGACACATATACGCTAGTGGGTCAGGAAGAATCTACGGACATTATAAAGAACTACACTGCGAAGCAGGCTTGCGTGGGCTTCGAGGTTCTACATTTGATTTTGCTATACAAGAATCAGAAAGTGCATATGACGCTCCATTTATTACTTTTAGAGATGCACGCACGACTTGGAACAAACATGTAAAGACTCAAATCAAGCCCACACCAAGAGAGTCTGATACAGATATATATATGGACATACAAGTAGATGCAACTCCTGATGTTCAGATGAAACTGGTTATGGATCCTCAAGCAGAAGATAATATTGTAGGGAATGGTAGCGGAAATATACGTATGACATACTATAATAAAGGTAATGTCAACATGTATGGAAAATACACCATACAAGAGGGACGCTATGACTTTAATCTACAAGAAGTTATCCATAAGACCTTTGATATTAATAAGGGAAGTAGCATCACATTTGACGGAGATCCATTGCAAGGCAACATGGACATACAAGCAACATATGTGGTTAATGGAGCTTCGCTTAATGATCTAGGAAGCGATGTGGCCAACTTAGTAGACAACCCCAACGTGCGAGTAAACTGTCTACTAAATCTGAAAGGTGCTATCCTTTCACCTGAGATTGATATGGACATTGCCTTACCAAACGAACGCGCAGAAATCGAACGCATGATACGCAACTATATTGGTACAGATGAACAAATGGACATGCAGATTATTTATCTATTGTCTCTTGGCAAATTCTATACTCAATTGGAAAGTAGCAATGAAAACCAAAATTCAAATATGGTAACCAGCGTCATTTCGTCTACATTGTCTGGGCAATTAAATTCTATGATTTCTGGTTTAACCAATAATCATTGGAATTTTGGGACCAATCTATCTACAGGACAAGAAGGATGGACAGATATGGAAATCGAAGGCATGCTATCGGGACGACTATTGAACAATCGTCTTTTAATAAATGGCAACTTTGGATATCGAGAAAACCCTCTTAGTGAAAGCAACTTTGTAGGCGATTTTGATGTACAATATTTACTCACCCGTAATGGTGGGCTGATCCTTAAAGCCTATAACAAAACCAACGACCACTATTACACTAGAAATAGTTTGACAACACAAGGATTAGGTATCGTATTCCAAAAAGACTTTAACAACTGGAATTGGCTTAGGTTTTGGAAAAAGAAGAAGAAAAATGTATCTTTGCAAACTAAAGTTCTAGAAGCTCCAGTGAGCAATTCATTAAACGTGTTTAATGATACGAACAACGATGATTCACCAATAAATAAAGCCACAGAAGGTCAATCATCAACTCCAAACTTAGAATTTGATTTTATACAATATGAACAATCAAGAAAATAGCAAAAAGGATATTATTATATTAGGCATAGAATCGAGCTGTGACGACACATCAGCTGCTGTGCTTAAAAATGGAGAATTGCTTAGCAATGTTGTAGCAAGCCAAGCTGTACACGAACGCTATGGTGGTGTAGTACCAGAACTAGCCTCTCGAGCACACCAACAAAACATTGTCCCTGTAGTGGATGCCGCACTAAAAGATGCAGGTATTACCAAAGAAGATTTATCAGCTGTAGCCTTTACCCGTGGTCCAGGTCTTATGGGTTCATTGCTTGTGGGAACTTCTTTTGCAAAAGGTTTCGCTCGTGCATTAAACATTCCTCTTGTGGATGTAAACCATTTAAAAGGGCACATCCTAGCTCATTTTATTAAGACACCTGGACAAGCCCACACTCCTCCTGCATTTCCTTTCCTATGCCTTCTAGTATCAGGTGGTAACTCACAAATTATCTTGGTCAAATCGCCTATGGACATGGAAGTCGTAGGACAAACGATTGATGATGCCGCTGGAGAAGCCATAGATAAGTGTGCTAAGGTGCTTGGATTGGGTTATCCTGGTGGTCCTATTATTGACAAGTTGGCACGTAAAGGCAATCCAACTGCATATACATTTAGCAAACCTCATATTGCTGAGTTGAATTATAGCTTTAGTGGACTTAAGACTTCTTTCTTATATAATCTCCGTAAATGGATTAAAGAAGAACCCAACTTTATCGAAAATCACTTAGAAGATTTAGCAGCTAGCATAGAAAATACGATTGTTGAAATTCTAATGGATAAACTCCGTAAAGCTGCCAAAGAATATAACATCAATGAAGTTGCCGTTGCTGGTGGTGTATCGGCCAATAATGGTTTACGTAATGCCTTCTTAGACCATGCCAAGCGATATGGATGGACAGTACACATTCCTCCATTTGGCTATACAACCGACAACGCAGCAATGATCGCTATGAGTGGGTACTTTAATTATCTTGAGGGACAATTCTGTGACATCAATGAGCCTGCTTTTGCTCGCATGACTATGTAATACTTGAAGATTGAAAATATAGAATATGCTGCAATTAGATCCATACAACGTCATTTTAGCAAGTAATTCACCACGCCGCAAGGAACTACTTAGCGGACTGGGTATCCAATATACTGTCCAGACATTACCCAATATTGATGAGTCTTATCCAGAAGATTTGTCAGGGGCTGATATTCCCCAGTATATTGCAGAACAAAAAGCCTCGGCATACTCTGAACATATGGCAGAAGATGACCTAATTATCACTGCCGATACGGTTGTCATTTTAGGCGATGAAGTACTAGGTAAACCTAAGGACGCAAACGATGCCTACCGCATGTTGCGTGCTTTAAGTGGACAGACACACCAAGTGATCACTGGCGTGTGTATCACTACTAAAAAGAAGAAGGTTACATTTTCAGCGCAAACAGATGTTACCTTTGTTGAGTTAACAGACGATGAAATCACCTGGTATGTAGATACTTACAAGCCAATGGATAAAGCTGGAAGCTATGGGGTACAAGAATGGATAGGTTATATAGCTGTATCTAGTATGAATGGTAGCTTTTATAATGTCATGGGGCTACCTGTACAGTTGTTATATCACGAACTCAAAAAGTTTGTCTAATACCCAAAGAGATCATATTTGTAGTCAAATATGATCAGGTAAACATCACGTTTACGACAAGGCGCTCCTTAGCATACCAACCTGTTCTATATAGCTTTCAAAGAAACGCAAACTAGTCTCCACTACAGATCGCACAATATACAATACAGTCATAGATGTACATCCATAGATGTGTAAATGTACATCTATGGCTGTATATATGTACATATACACATGCATAAATGTACATATATACTCACCCAAAAAGTAGGGCAAACTTGTCCTCTATAGTTGAATAGTGAAAAGCAAAGTATATGCTTTTACTTTACATCTATAGCCATCACATAATCGTTCATCTCATACCCGTGTTCCAAGACAAAGTCCTCCTCAGCAATGCATGTCATACCTAAATGTTCGTAAAAGTTGCGAGCCAAATTATGACGATTCACTTGAAGAATCATTCGACAAGGTTCCTTTGACATGCCGCGTACAATAGCGACGGCTTCTTCCCATAAACGTCTACCCAAACCTTTCCCTTGAAAGTCTGGAGATAAATAAATCTTATTGAGTTTATAGATGGGCAATTCTGCAGATTGGATAATATCCAAATCAGATGCGGATGCGTGCACATTCTTGGAAGATGTATGAAGTTCTTTTGAAGGAGTGCTTATACTGATATATCCACAAGGCTTCTTCATCCAAAAAGCAAGGTAAAATCTCTGGGTATTATTAGAGATATCGGTCGTTAAAGCCTGCTCAGAATACATCCAATCAAACATCCACTCTAATTGTTCAGTTGATAAGATTGAAGCATAGGTAGCAGGAAAAGCTTTAGCTGCAATCTGACGAATGGTGGACACATCTTGTACCCCTGCTTCTTTTAAATAAAACACGTCTTGCTTATTCATATAAGGTCACTTTTTACAATAAGCGTGTATCAGAATATCTGACACACGCTTGCATTTTATACTATAAGATAGAGAAATTTTAATTAGTTATATCCATTCTCTGTCAAATAACGTTCAGCTTCAATAGCAGCTTTACACCCAGAACCAGCTGCTGTAATGGCTTGACGATAATGTGGATCTGCTACATCACCTGCAGCATAGACGCCAGGTAATTTAGTACGAGGGGTATTCCCTTCTGTGATAAGATACCCTACTTCATCAGTCTCAAGATACTCTTTAAAGATATCAGAATTTGGTTTGTGTCCAATAGCCAAGAAAAAACCGTCTATCGGCAATTGATAGTGTTCTTCATCCTCTTTACCCATGCGCTTGACAAGCTTCACACCTTCAACACCATTTTCACCATATAGTCCTTCGGCATTATGTTCAAATAGCACGTCAATCTTAGGATGTTTAGCTACGCGATCTTGCATAATTTGAGAGGCACGAAGAAAAGGCTTACGCACCAATAGATATACTTTGTCTGCTAGACCAGCCAGATAGATTGCTTCTTCACAAGCAGTATCTCCCCCACCAACAACAGCAACAGTCTTCTTGCGATAGAAAAAGCCATCACAGGTGGCACAAGCACTGACACCCATACCGGCATATTTCGTTTCATCCTCCAAACCTAGATACTTAGCTGTGGCTCCAGTACTAATAATCAAAGAATCGCAAGTGATTTCTTTTTCATCATCAATAGTTACTGTATATGGTTGTTTACTTAAATCAGCCTTAGTCGCAAAACCACTTCTGATGTCACACCCGAAACGGGAAGCCTGATTACGCAAGTCCATCATCAATTGATTGCCATCAATGCCTTCTGGATAACCAGGAAAATTTTCAACTTCTGTGGTCGTTGTTAACTGTCCCCCTGGTTGCAAGCCTTCATACATCACAGGGTTCAGATTGGCACGTCCCGCATATATGGCTGCAGTAAACCCAGCAGGGCCAGAACCAATAATTAAGCACTTGGTGTGCATTGTTTCATTGCTCATAGTTTTTTGTTTTGTATTTTATCCTATTTGAAGAAGAGTACTCCTTATCGCAGATCTATGAGATCTACGTCAGGAATCTGCCCATCATCATATCTAAAGGTAGCTTTATCAAATTGTAGGCCGTTCTTGAAATCATTGACTTTAATTTGAGTTTCTCCTTGAGACTCCTCATGCAACACGACATATAACACTTGGTCATTCTTTGGTGACACATAGACATATACTTGTTTGACCATATTATCTTGATCCTTAGCAGTCAATGGCACACAATAGACATCGTCGTTTTGATACTTCACAGAATTAGCCTCTCCCAAACGATACGCTCGAGCATAATCTAAAATATAGCTATATGGATTGACATCATACAATTCTTCTTTGGTCGGGCATGTCCATGTCACTTCTTCATTTTCTTTTAGATAACTCCATTGTGATTCCCCATCATACCACGTACGAGACACAGGTGTATAAATCATGAAACAACCAGCTTGCATTTTAATACTTCCCTGAAGTACCTCTGAAGCCTTTCCATCTGTTGTTTGAATAATATCAAAACTAGCCGAAACTCCACCATTTTGAAGAACTTTAGCTGCCTTCTTCATAATTACCGAGGCTTTAGGAGCACGCTGTTCTGCATGAAGAGTAAAAATACAGCACAATGCACAACATAGCACAATCACTTTATTCGCCATAATCTCAATATTTTATAGTATTAATTGGGAAAGATACCCAACGCATCAAATCGCATTTGTAATTCTAATTCATCAGCACAAAGTACTTTTCGTCCTTTTTGACCATCCATTGGACCAACTATACCAGCTACTTCCATCTGGTCCATTAGACGACCTGCACGGTTATATCCTATAGAAAATTTTCGTTGGATAAAACTAGTTGATCCCTGTTGATGCACAACAATCATCCGTGCAGCCTCTTCAAATATAGTATCCAAACGAGTCATATCGACTTCAGAGGTATCTTGCTTTTCTCCTTCTTCTCCCACATATTCTGGCAAAATATGAGCTGTAGGATAGCCTTGTTGTTTATGAATAAACTTAGTGATCTCATCAACTTCTGGTGTATCAACAAATGCACATTGCACACGAATAGGTTCTACTTCTTTTAGATAAAGCATATCACCACGTCCCACCAATTGGTTAGCTCCAGGACGATCTAGAATAGTACGACTATCTGTCATCTGTGAAACTTTAAAAGCTATACGCGCAGGAAAATTGGCTTTAATAGTTCCCGTTATGATATTAGTTGTTGGACGTTGTGTAGCAATAATCATATGAATACCAACTGCACGTGCCAGCTGAGCGATACGGGCAATAGGCAATTCGATGTCTTTGCCAGCTGTCATAATTAAATCACCAAATTCGTCGATAATAACCACAATATATGGCATAAATCTATGTCCATTCTCTGGATTGAGTCTGCGATCAATAAATTTCTGATTGTATTCCTTTATATTACGACAATGAGCATCTTTGAGCAAATCATACCGTTCATCCATTTCTACACAAACAGAGTTGAGCGTCTGCACCACTTTGGTCACATCTGTAATAATAGGTTCTTCTACATCAGGAAGCTTGGCTAAGAAATGTTTTTCTATCACAGAGTAAATACTAAACTCAACCTTTTTAGGATCGACCATTACAAACTTCATTTCTGAAGGATGTTTTTTATACAACAAGGAGGTAATCATGGCATTCAACCCAACAGACTTACCTTGCCCAGTAGCACCAGCGACCAATAAGTGAGGCATTTTGTGTAAATCAATCATGAAGACCTCATTGGTAATAGTACGCCCAATAGCCATAGGCAATTCCATCTTTGTCTCTTGATATTTTTTACTGGCTATCAATGCACGCATCGAAACTATTTGTGGATTGGAATTCGGCACTTCAATACCAACAGTTCCTTTACCTGGGATAGGTGCTATAATACGTATACCTAATGCCTGAAGGCGTAAGGCAATATCATCCTCTAGATTTCTAATCTTAGAAATACGCACCCCTTGAGCTGGAGTTATTTCATACAAAGTTACTGTTGGTCCAAGCGTCGCCTTTATAGATGACACTCTAATATCATACTCCAACAACGTTTGCTCGATACGATCTTTATTGGTCTTTAATTCATCCTCATTCTTTACTGGCATAGAATCGCCATAATCCTTGAGTAAATCTAAAGTTGGATACTTATAATGTTCGAGATCTAATCTAGGGTTGTATGGTGGCAATACTTCATCAACAGTTTCGTCTTCCACTGGTGCCTCAATAACGAACTCACTACCAGTTTCCTCAACGGGCGGAATCTCTTGTAAAGACTCACCTTCCTCTACTTGAACAACATCTTCTATGATAAAATCAGCACCATTCAAATCACTGTCATCACTCAACGGTACATCCATATCATCTATATCGTCATACTGTTGAATTGTTTCTGACATATCATCGATAATACCATCTACTTCAGAACTAGATAAAAGACCTTCCGCTTCAGGATTCTCGTTCTCATTATTAAGCTCCGTATTTAGTTCCTCTAAGCCATCAGTATGCATATGCTCATCTACCATCTTATTGTCGGATTCATCAGGATCGCGGTCATCCTTATTCTCGGACACTTTCGACAAGCGTGATTTTCCAAAGTAATGCAACACTCTTGTAGCCATTCCTTTACGATCTACAACAATATATACTAATGCAGACACGACTAGCAAAATGACAACTCCAAGATCACCAATCTGTCGAGAGGTAAACAAATAATAATTATAGCCTATAAGTCCACCATAATGGAAAAAGCTATCAATAGATAAAAGCTGTTCAAAGGTTGACAAAGCTAGTGCAGTCCAGACGGTATAAACAACAAAACGAGCAAACGAACGCCATATACTGATGCGATGCACACCAAAAAGTTTTAAAGAGACTGTCCCTAAAAAGAATATGAGAAAAAAACTGGCTATACCAAAACATTCGTACACCAAAAAGTGTCCAGCTCGGCTACCAGTCTGTCCCATAATATTGTGTACATTTTGCTGACCAGTTTCAGAGATTGTAGAAGCCGCTTTGTCATAAAGACTTGCATCCTCTATACCATCTTTGAAAAATCCTAGGAGTGCCAGAAAAAGAAAGATTGTCATAAAGAAAGTAATCAAACCAATAATGACACGAAGTGTATCATCACTTTTAGCCTGATTGAAAGGCTTTTGTATTCGTGCAATAAGACTTGGCTTGTTATTTTTTTTCCCTTTCACCATATGAAGTATGTTTTTTTGCTATTATTCAAGGCAAAAGTAGTAAAAATATAGCTACCTTTGCATTCCAAAGAGCAATAAAATGATGAAAAAAGAAAGTCAGACTATATTTGAGCCTGCAGTAGCTGAATTTGTAACTGTAGCAGCTGAATTTTGTGCATTTGTAGAACGCGCAGAAGAAATGTCCACCAAAAATTTTGTGGACAAATCCCTAAAACTACTACCACTTTTATATTTAAAAGCAAGCTTACTTCCCAAATTTCATTACATCGGCGACGAAAATTTGGAAGAATATGTTACTGAAGATATCTATACAATCTTACGAATTAATATTGCAGGTGTCATGGAAAGATATGATGATTATCTTGAAGTATTTAAAGAAGAAATGGTTTACAGTGACACTCCTATTAAAGCAAGCATCGCAGAGGACATTGCAGATATTTACCAAGACTTACAAAACTTTTTATTTGTATTTAGACTAGGTATCAATGAAACGATGAATGATTCATTATGTGCAGTGAAAGAAAGTTTTGGATTGTATTGGGGACAGAAAATTGTCAATACTCTGAGAGCATTACATGATGTATACTACCATGCAATGCCCAAAGCTGAAGAAGAAGATGATGATCTAGGTATCGAAGAATAAGCTACCACTTAATGATATAGGAGAACAACGAAAAAAATATGGAATAATATGTCCACCGAACAATATAAGCATGAAACAACTCCAAAATAAAATTAGTAAAGAAGCTATCAAAACTATGCCTGTGGCTAGCTATGAAGGTACAATCAAAGTAATTGATACACCTGAACTACTAGCTGAAGCGATGGAAGAGTTGGATGGACACTCTATTTTAGGTATTGATAGTGAAACACGCCCATCCTTTAAAAAGGGTGAAATGCACAAAGTTAGTTTACTTCAAATTGCCACATCTTCTTGTTGCTATCTTTTTAGACTTAATAAAATAGGACTTGCTATAGAGCTAGTAGACTTGCTAGAATCTAAAGAAGTCATTAAAGTTGGCCTTAGCCTTACCGATGACTTTCTAATGCTTCGTCGTCGTCGAAAAAGTTTTAAAGCTAATGGCTACATTGATTTGCAGCAAATGATTAAGGACTATGGAATAGAAGATCTTAGCTTACAAAAAGTATACGCCAACTTATTTGGCAAAAGACTAAGCAAAGGACAACGCCTATCTAATTGGGAACAAGAAGTCCTTTCACCAGCACAACAACAATATGCAGCTTTAGATGCAGTGGCGTGTCTAGAAATATACAATGCATTGGTAAAAGAATATCAACCAGGGAATTACAAACTAATAGTTGTTGAATAACCCTTTGAAATCGACTCATAATATGATTACACTTCAACTTAAAAAGAAAAAAGAAGAATCACTCAAACGTTTTCACCCATGGATCTTCTCTGGTGCTATTGCTCGCATGGAACGCGAACCTGAAGAAGGCGAGGTCGTACGAGTTATCACTGATTCTGGAGAGTACATTTGCCATGGACATTACCAAATTGGTAGCATAGCAGTACGCGTACTATCCTTTGATGAGAGTGAAGTCATTGACCAACAATTTTGGGAAAATAGACTTCGTATAGCCTATCAAATGCGTGTGGCTATTGGTGTAGCAGAATGTCCTAACAATACAACATATCGTTTAGTACATGGCGAGGGAGATAACCTACCTGGACTTGTTGTTGATATTTATGGAAAGACTGCTGTAATGCAAGCTCATTCTGCCGGGATGCATATGCATCGCCAAGATATTGCAAATGCAATTGTAAAAGTCAGCAATAATAATATTCTTCACGTCTATTATAAAAGTGAAACCACACTTCCATTCAAAGCGGACTTGGGAGCTGAGAATTGTTTCTTAGTTGGCGGTAGTGATGAGAACATCGCAATAGAAAATGGACTTAAATTTCATGTTGATTGGTTGAAGGGGCAAAAAACAGGTTTTTTTGTAGATCAACGTGATAATAGAAGTCTATTAGAAAGATACAGCAATAACCGCAGTGTTCTAAATATGTTTTGTTATACTGGTGGTTTCTCATTTTACGCTATGAGAAGTAATGCCAAATTGGTGCACTCAGTTGACAGTTCAGCCAAAGCTATAGACTTAACGAGAGCCAATGTTGAACTAAATTTTCCTGGAGACAAACGCCATCAAGCATATGCTGAGGATGCTTTTAAATATTTGGATCGAATGGGTGATCAATATGATTTGATTATACTAGATCCCCCAGCCTTCGCAAAACATAGAGGTGCTTTGCGCAATGCTTTAATAGGATATCGCAAACTAAATGCGAAAGCTTTTGAAAAAATTCAACCTGGAGGTATTTTATTTACTTTCTCATGTTCTCAAGTGGTTTCTAAAGAACAGTTCCGCACCGCTGTTTTCTCTGCAGCAGCTATCAGTGGGCGCAAAGTACGTATTTTGCATCAACTGACACAGCCAGCAGATCATCCAATCAATATCTATCATCCAGAAGGAGAATATCTTAAAGGATTAGTACTATACGTTGAGTAAACCTCATCAACATTATACAAAAATGCGCATACATGTATTGCAAGATACGTGAATGCGCATTTATTTTGTACTAACATTACATACCAATCGGTATACCTAAAGCTAGCCAACCGACAAATAAAATAAGCCAAACAAATAGTATAGCCACTGAATATTTCCAAGTATACTTAATGATTCGTCCAAACCCAGCATCAGCTTGATACTCCTTTAAGAACATCAAAACTAAAGGGATATAATATAATAAAGGAGTCAATCCATTCGTGGCACTATCTCCAATACGATATGCACACTGTGTCACTTCGGGAGCTATACCATGAGCTGCTAAAGCTGGAATAAAAATATACGCTAAAAAGGACCACTTGCCTGTTGCAGACACCATTAACAAATTAGAAAAGGCACAAAATAAAACAAATATAATCAGTGTAGCATAGGTACCAAAAGACAGGCCCGTCATCCATTGCGCACTAACTATGGCCAAATATTTATCTAATTGCGAGAACTGCATACAAGCAAATAATTGGGCTGCGAAAAAAGCCAATACCAAGAAAGCCCCTAACAACTTCGTATAGTAAGTCATGCCATCAAAAAGATCTCTATCATTCCTATACTTACCTACAGCAAATCCATACACCATTCCACACAATCCTAGCCCAAAGGTCACGAGAAAAAGTGCACTCTGTATCATTGGAGATCGCAATAAGTTACCATCTACACCTCGTAAAAAACCATTTGGTAAGGTAGCTGCCAATATGAGCACTATAATATAGCATATACCTGTAATACCTGCAGCTCTTAATGCCCTGTACTCATAGGGGGCTAACTTAGTTGGTATTTCTTGTATTTTTTTCCAAGAGCCAGTATTCTCATGCAATTGGGGGAGTAAAACACGTACTGTCACTTGATAAATCACCACAGATAAAACTATAAATGAAGCACTCATAAACCAATAATTACTCATAGGGCCACAAGTGTATGTTGAAAATCCAACTTGATCTAAAGCCTGTACAGTGATATTAGCCATAATAGGGTCCATAGTTCCAACCAATATATTCGCACTATATGCACAAGCCACAGATACATATGACGTGATTAAACCAGCAACAGGTGAAAGACGTACAGCTTGAAACAATGTAGCACTTAACGGAAGTAAAAAGAGATAACCAACATCTCCAATGACATTGGAAAGCATACCAGCCCATATTACAAAAAGTATGATAAGATGTGGACGTGGGCGAAGCTGTAGAATGAGATGCATCAAACTATCCAAAAAACCAGAGTGTTGAGCAATACCAAGTCCTAGAAGTCCTACAAGAACCAAACCAACTGGTTTAAAACTAGTAAAGTGTACAAAAAGATTACGTAGTAACCAACGCATGCCCTCGGCACTCATTAAGCTACGCACTTCAACAAGCTCACCCGTCTGTGGATGAGCTACACGTACACCATAGCTAGCCGCTATCCAACTACATAGCATGACAACTAGTATCAATAAAAAATATAAGCTAGCTGGATGGAAAAATATAGGTTTATTCTTCATCAGCTTCTATTGAATCTAAATCAAGAATACGCAATTCTAGAGCACGTACAGCTAATCTAGTTGCATTAACTCCTTGACGCTCATCTTCATCAAATAAACGGTTAATTAAATCATTCTGGCGTTTCTCCAAACTTTTAACACCAAAAGGCATAGCACGTAATTTAGAAATTTGCTCTTTAGTATACCCAAGTGCTAAATGACGCAAAAAACGTTCATCATACTCATCTATTTCCAAAGATATGATAGCCTCTTGGCGTTTCACATCATTAGAAACAGCTTCTCTAAAACGTACCAAAATGCGATCTAGAATAGGCTCATTAAACACCAAACGTTTACCTGATAATGCGGCCATAACATCTTGTTTTGTTAGCAATTCTCCACTTTTTAATATAATACCCACAGCACCAGCGTCAAGCACATCCATCCAAAGGCGCTCATTCAAGATTTCTCCGGTAAAAACAAGTACTTTAACTTCTGGATATTCTTTTGTAAGACGTTGACATATTGTCACTCCAATTGTAGTAGAACCACCCAATCCGAGATCGAGAAGCACCAATTCAGGAACTTTCTTTTCTATTAATGGCCAAAAGTCTGTTTCGTTCATAGCAGCTCCTAGAACTTCAACTTCGGGTATATCTTGTCTAAATATTTGTTGAGTTCCCTTGAGTTCCAACTGCATGTCCTCAACTATAATTACTGTAGGTTTATGGGGGGCTGTTTGCATAGCTTATTGTTATTTTTTAAAGGTGTATGTATAGGCATAGTCCAAAAGATGCGATAACCATTTTTTTTTGATAAACGAGAAGCTGATATACGACAACCTCGTAAACCGGCAAATTCATCAACATCACGTATAATCTGCTTAGCTATCAGCAATTCATTAATTCCTAGCTGAGTATCAAATAAATGAGCTATTGTATACGGGGGGGGCAATTTTAACGATGTTTCCTCATCCTGCAATTCAAAACAAATAAATTGACCTTCCTTTCGCACTATTGCCTTCAATTGATTTGGACTACCAAAAATAGTGGTCATAACTTGAAATATAACTTCATGAAGTTGCGTAAGCAATACTTTGTCGGTTCTAAAGCAAATAGTCTCATCAACATCTATCTGCCAAGTAATAGATGACTTCACGCCTTTCTTTTGAAGTCTATTAATAATTTTATTTGCTTCAGATACTAATCGCATAACTGAGATAACTTCCCGTTTAAAGGTTGTTTGGTGCAGGACTCTATTTGCCCCACGTACAAGCAATTGATGTACACTTCGATAGTGTTGACCAAGTTCAGCTGCGGCTACTAAATAGTCATCAGTAGATTCAATAAGGTCATGTTCACAACACTTATCAATCAATTGTTTTATACGATTCGGATAATATAAGGTCTCGTGCTTAATAGTAGATAAACCATTATCAAGAACCATATTTTGAATATGCAAAGTACGCGATTCCCATTGTGTACGTTCCATATCGTCATGAGCCAACACAATTTCCAACATGCGTATCTTGCGAATAGATACTATTTGATTCAAAAGTTGCCCAAGATAATCAGCAAGTATGTCCAATAATTGTTGCTGCTCGGCATCTAAAGAAGGATAAGCTAAAGTTAGTAATAGTGCTCCTTGGTCAAAAGCAAGTGGTTTACATAAAGTAGATTGATAATAATTAGTATGATCCTCCTTAGTTTTCTTTTTGCAAACCTCTAGATACTCTTTCTGTGAAATATAGCGCAAATTACGCAAATCAAACAAATGGGCACAACTCCTTTGAACATGTTGTAACATATTGTGAGGAAGATGATCTAATTGCTCTTCACTGACTTGATCATCCAATTGTACCGAATCTGCTAGTTGGCTATGAATATCCAAGAGTAAATCAAAATGCCGACGTGTACGCCATCTTGGTAGTAAATAATATCTATAATATCCCAGTGCCATACTGAGTACGACAAGCAAACAGAGTACTAAGCCTACAGTACGATTAGTGGTAGATGTTTTAAGTCGATCGCAGTATGCAGCTAATGTCTCATCGCTACTTACTAATTTGTACAACTGAGTATAACAGTCATTATTAAATGTGTACTGGGCAATCTCATTTTGTGACAAATAGGCAATTGCCAACTCATTTCTCAAATAAAGAATCAACTGATAATCAACTTGTACTCCCCTATCCCACCAATAAAATTCTGCTGGAGCTTGATACGCATAAGGAGATAATGATGGAAAATCCACATACAAACTATCTTTTTTTATTTGTTGATTAAACTTGTTCATCGCTTGAGAAGCATAGTTTATCGCCTTGAAATATAAATGTTGTTGATTGGCAGCGTGACAAGAATCGGCCAAAACATAAACACTTTTTTTATTGTTTACTAACGCTTGCGCATGTGATTCATGAAGTAATCTTGGAGTTTGACAAAGTAAAAATATGGCAGCTATAGATAAAGCACGCGGTAGACGAAAGGAGAAACAACTCCCCTTATGTAAACGACTTTCAATATGTAAACGACACACATCAAATAAAGGGCTTGTTTTACGATACTTTTCTATGATACCACGACAATTCATTAGTCCAAATCCAAAGCCTTTATTCTCTTTTATATAGCTTTCATTAGTATTCCCCACTTGCTGACTATCCACCACTTTATCATTCAACAAGTGAGAGATATCTTCGGATGACAATCCATAACCAGTATCTGTGATAGAAACCTCTACAAAATTATCTTCAGCTGTGGCACTCAGTGTAATGGTTCCCCCTGCTGGTGTAAATTTACGCGCATTTTCCAGAAGAGTATTGATCATAAATAATGTCAATGCCTCATCAGCCTTCACTTGATAGTCAGTAGGTTGAACAACTAATGTTTGTTCTTTTAGTTGGAAGCTTTTTGAACGCTGCTCTTGTATGTCAAATAAGTTCTGTAATGAAAAACGACTAATTTGCAAAGCAACTTGTCCTTGCTTCATTTGAATACTATTGACAAGTTGTTGATTTTGCAACAAAATATCATTTAATAATTCATCTAGATATCTAAATTGCTCAGATTGCGATGCAAAAGTCACGTTACTCTCTTTTGTAATTTGACTAAGCACATGAGCCATTCTATCTATACCAGAGCTCAATCCATTGACAATAGCCAAAGAAGACTTTTTAATCGTATGCTGACGCTTGCGCTGTGCAAGTTGTTGCTCCACAACATAATGCTGTTTATCCAACAACTCACGCTGTTCAACCAAAGCCGATAAAGATTGTCCATTACGATAACTCCAATGCCAAAATCCATCTATTAATTGCTCTATTCTTGTTTGATTATTCGAATCAATAAGTGCATCTAATTCAATGCGAATATCTGACAAATCTTTAGACATTTCTTCTTTCCAGACTTCTTCGGACAAGTCTTCATCTTCTGGTGGAGTTAAGGCGATGATCTTACGACATAACTGTAAAAGCAAGCTACGCATTTTTTCTGTCTTACGAGCTCTTTGACGTGAATAACGATTCAAAACAATTAATAACACAGACATTAAAAGAATAGCCGAAATCAACACAAATAATAAGGTATTAGTATGTTTGGCCATAACTTCTAATTCATCACGTCTTGCTATGATAGCCTTATCTTCACGATTAGCTTCCAACACATTTAAATAAGAAGAACGATGCTTAACGGCATAATCAATGCTGCCCAAACCTGCAAAAGCTACACTAAGCTGTTCTTGAAGCGCAGCCATTAAAGGATACCGCACATTATCTCCACCTAACAAAGCGATTCCATCTTTGAGATGGTTTAAAGCTAATTGATATTGTCTCCGATTATTTGCAATACGTCCTTGCATAAGGCAAGCTTCGGCTTGTCGATATGGACTATGCATCTGCTTAAATCTATAAAAAGCTTGACGCGATGCCCCTGCTGGATACAGACTATCATTAGGCATAGGAATAACCATACGTGCCTCAGCCATACCTAAAAGAGCTAGCCCTTGCAAATAAGGTAAATGCTCTTGTGTAGCAATCTCCCAAACTTGAAGCAAGACATCCATTTGTTCTTGATAGAAATCAGCTCCACCAGATTGTTTTAAGTTTATCGTACTCTGAACTACAAATGCATACAATTGTTGTAAATGGTATGAAGTTCCAGACTGGATATCACTATAAGATGGAAGTGGATGTTGCAACCAGCTTATAGCTCGTAAAGATGTTTCCAAGGGTACAGGTAGACCTTGTTGTTCATAATAAGAGACTTCACTCAAATAAAAAGCATTAAAAGCATATTCTATACGTTCTTGTTCATGTTGAGTAATAAAACTAGACCGTTCTTCTGCTATACGCCCCATATGCTTTTGAGCCTGCGTACGTGCTAGGTAAAAACGTTTATTACTACCTTGCAAACGAGCACCTTCCATCAATCCCACTTGAGCAATCATCTTCTCAAGGTCACTAATACTATGCAAAGTCACTTGAGTGTAGAGACTGTCTGCAAGATACCACTGCATTTTATGTAAGGCAGCATACGCCAACATATTCATGGCTTCTGAGCGCCCTTGTGGATTATTGTGTACTTGTTCTAGTGCCTTTTGTGCTATATTCTCCATACTATCCAAACTACTATAACGCATACGAAAAGCGCGTAAATTCAGCGAGTCTGCTAGAAGTAAAGCATCACTAGATGTACGATAAGAACAACTAGAGAAACACAAGACAGCCATGGCTACCGTTATCACGGTAGCACATAGCTGTCTTAGAATATAGGGTTTGGTCATATAATCAATTTACTGATGTTGCTCACGAAGCAAATCATTTACAGTCTTAACTGGGTTAAAAGTTGAAAGTGGAACTTCGACAAATATAGTACTCCAATCACTCATTGCGCCATTCCATAACCCTGGCAACTCAAGAGCCTTCAAATCACGACCATTTTTACTTTTGTATGAAATAAATCCAGTAGCTGGGTCTATAAAATGAGGGAGGTCAAATGCTTTACCATCTTTATCGGTAATTGCGCAAACCAAATCAACAGGATTGAAATGGGTCCCTTTTTCAAAAAGACTCTTTTTCTCTGGATCATTCATATCAATTTGAGAACTTTCCAAAATCTGAGGACTAAATGTTCCATCTGGGTTATAGGCTAAAAATGGTCCTCCACCAGGTTCTCCCACATTTTTCACCATACCGCATACACGAATTGGACGATTTAGTTTATTCTTCAAATACAAAACAAGTTCTGCATCTTCATAAACTTTCAACTCAGGGTTTCTACAACAGAGCTCACGTTGAACAAATTGTACAACATCTAAAAGCTCTTCTTTTGAATATTCTCCACTGTCCAGTAATTCTAAATATTCGAAAGCTTGCTTTTGTGTAGCCACTAAAACACCTGCAAGAAGCTTTTTGTATAGAACAGTATCCGCCTTTAGACGATCTGGAACAACGTTATCAATATTCTTGACAAAAACAATATCTGAATCTAAATCATTTAAATTTTGGATCAATGCACCATGACCTCCAGGACGAAATAACAAGCTTCCGTCTTCATTACGAAATGGCGTATTGTCCATTTCTACAGCTAAAGTATCTGTGCTTGGTTTTTGTACTGAAAAAGTAACATCGTACTTTACATTGTATGCTTCTTCATACATCGAAAGTTTTGACGCTACTAGTTCTTGGAAATAATCCATATGTTCATCTGAAACAGTAAAATGCAAAGACACTTTATTATCTGCATCAGCTGCATATAAAGCACCTTCAACTAGGTGTTCCTCTACTGGTGTACGTACCATATCATCATAGCTATGAAATTGAAGCATCCCCTTAGGAAGGGCTCCGTAATTCAAGCCTTCAGGTTGTAATAACATAGCAACAACTTCCTGATAAGCTCCTTCGGCAAAAAGCTCATCAATCGTTTTTTGAAGATTTACAACACAAGCATCATTAAGAGCTTCATAAAATGCAAATTTCTCAATGTCATCCACAAACTTCTTTTCAAAATCTGTTTGAGGTGCAGTGTATTCTGCATTCATAAAAGCAAATAAGTTCTTAAACATTCGACTAGCAGCACCAGAAGCTGGAACAAACTTAGTCACTTTATGGTTTTCAGCAGTATATTGATTCCAGGCATCTAAGTAAGTGGCCTGTGCTGATGAATCAAGCTGACGAATTCCCGCTCCGATGGCAGCTGCTGCTTCAATTTCGAGGAATGGGAAACCCGCCTCAAAAGAGGCTAATTGCGATTTAATTTGCTCCTCGGATATTTGTTTTTCCTTGAGCTGTTGAAGATCATTTGCTAATAACATGTCTATATTATTTTTGATTTTTAGGACGCTCAAAAGTACAAAAAAAAGTACACTTACGAAGCAATTATTAAAAAAAAGTACTACCTTTACGACAAAAGTAACATCATATGAACTCACCTCGACCAACTGACGAAAAATTTAAAAAGCATCTGATTAAAGAATATAAGGAGTTATATCCTAAACTCCAAGAGGTTTGTACACCCGAAGATATACGCCATCTAAAATCTTGGATTAAAAACGCGTTTGCTAACGATGCATATGATGATATGCGATTTGAGCAGCACACTCTTATTCATAGATTGCACACATTACACATTCTACTTGATGATATGGGACTCAAAAGAAGTAGTGTCATCAGCCTACTCATACTTGCTAACGTGCAAAAGGAATGTAAAACTTTGGAAGAAGCTGAAAATGATTTTGGCAGTGATGTTTGTACGATATTGAATGGACTTGTAAAAACACAAGCTCTATACGCCAAAAGCCCAGTTATCGAAAGTGAAAATTTTCGCAATCTACTTTTATCTTTCGCCGAAGACATGCGCGTCATCCTGATTCTAATAGCGGATCGTGTCAATTTAATGCGCGCTATGCGCTACACTAGCAATGATAATATTCGAAAGCAAGTAGCTACAGAAGCTGCCTATTTGTACGCACCATTGGCTCACAAATTAGGTCTGTATAAATTAAAATCTGAATTGGAAGATCTTTCTCTAAAATACATGAATAGAGAGATGTTTGCTTACATTAAAGACAAGCTACAAGAAACTAAAGAAAGTCGAGATATTTACATTGCAGATTTTATTGCACCTATTAAGAAGAAACTAGAAGAGGTGGGCCTAAAATTTACGATTAAAGGTCGCACTAAATCAATTCATTCTATCTGGAATAAATTGATAAAACAAAATACAACCATAGAAAAAATCTATGATTTGTTTGCTATACGTATTGTTTTAGATACTCCATTGGAACGGGAGAAACTAGAATGTTGGCAAGTGTATAGTATCATTACAGATATGTACAATCCCAATCCAAAGCGCCTCAAAGACTGGCTATCCATACCTAAAAGTAATGGATATGAAAGTTTGCACACTACAGTAATGGGGCCAGAAGGCAAGTGGGTAGAAGTGCAAATACGTACACAACGTATGGATGAAATAGCCGAACGTGGTTTTGCTGCTCATTGGAAATATAAAGGTGTCAAAAGTGAAACAGGACTTGATGAATGGCTTACAAACATGCGCGAAGCCTTAGAACAACAAGATATCAAGGATTCACGAGAGGTTATGGATCAATTTAAAATGGATCTATATGAAGATGAAATTTTTGTCTTCACTCCAAAAGGAGATCTCCATCAATTACCCAAAGGAGCTACGGTATTAGATTTTGCATTCAGAATTCATTCACGCTTAGGATGCCAATGTACAGGAGCTATTGTTAATCAAAAACATGTCCCGCTAAAATATGAGTTGGGGAGTGGTGACCAAGTTGAAATTCTGACTTCTAGTACACAAAGTCCCAAACAAGCTTGGCTAAATTTTGTCACAACAAGCAAAGCAAAAAGTAAAATTAGACAAAGTTTAAAAGAGCTACAAGCTAGATATGTAGCTTTTGGAAAAGAAGAGCTGGAGCGTAAATTTAAGAATCGTAAATTGATTTACGATGAAAAGGTAATGATGCGCCTAATTAAAAAAATGGGCTTTAAAACAGTCACCGATTTTATGAGCCATGTAGGAGATGGAAGTGTCAGCATCAATGATATTATTGACAAATATCTAACTCTGAAACAAGAAATGGAAGACACTGATCAGACTCAACGCAGTGCTGAAGGGTATTCCATGCAACAAGTTCAGAAATTGGAAGCTGACGAAGCTCCTATCAAAGAAGATGTCTTAGTAATAGATCAAAACTTAAAAGGAGTTGAGTTTCATTTATCAAAATGCTGCAATCCTATATATGGTGATGATGTATTTGGATTTGTAACAATAAACGATGGAATCAAAATTCATCGTGTAGATTGTCCCAATGCAACTCAAATGCGCGAACGTTATGGATACCGCATCGTGCCAGCACGATGGGCAGGTAAAAGCACTGGTAAACAATACCCTATCACTTTAAGAGTGGTTGGGCAAGATGATATTGGCATCGTGACAAACATCACGTCAATTATTACGAAGGAGCCTGGAGTATCACTACGTAATATATCAATTGATTCTAACGACGGACTTTTCAATGGAACTTTAACTGTTATGGTTAGTGATCAAGGTAAACTAAATACTTTGACAAAAAAACTTCAGAGCGTAAAAGGAGTCAAAAATGTCATGAGATAAAGTATATGGAAAAGCCCAAGCCCCCAAAAGGATATTTGCACAGTTTTACTTATGCAGCACATGGTATCGCTCATTTCATAACACATGAACACAATGCCAAAAGCCACGTAATAACCACAATACTTGTAATAGTTCTAGGTATTTATGTTGATCTGACACGTACTGAATGGATTATTGTATTGCTCTCATGTGGATTAATGCTTTGTGCAGAAGCATTTAATACTGCAATTGAACGAGTAGTAGACATAAGCAGTCCAAGTTATCATGAACTCGCTAAGCAAGCTAAAGATGTAGCAGCTGGAGCTGTACTTATCTTGGCTATATTTGAGGCAATTATTGGAGGAATTATATTCATTCCACACATTATATCTGTTGTGACAAGCTGGTAGTTATATGTCAACGATTCTCTTCTTGTCTAGTTAAAAAGCAAAAGAATAGCATTATACTATTAAATTATTCAAACAGTTCTGAAATATTTCTCAGTTTTGAGAATTTATTTCGGAACTCTTGTTTTTAGGTACACCTTTTGTTATCGTACGAGAGAACTAGAATATTTAAAGCTCAACCAATCAAAACAATAATCAAATAATATATATGACAAGTAAAAAGATGAACCGAAAAGAAGAGACTTCACAAGAAGCACAAGAAGCAACTACACAAGCCCAGGCTTCTTCTACAAAGGATTCACAAGAAAAAATGGAGGAAACTCAAGAAGAAACAACTGAGTTATCTTTAGAAGAACAGCTTACTAAACAAGTAAAATCACTCGAGGAACAATTATCTGCCCAAAAAGATAAGTATCTTCGATTATCAGCAGAATACGATAACTATCGCAAACGTAGCCTAAAAGAAAAAACTGATTTAATATTAAATGGTGGAGAAAAAGCATTTACTTCTATTCTTCCCATTCTAGATGATATGGAAAGAGCTTTAGAAACAATGGCAAAAGTTGAAGATGTAGCTGCTGTAAAAGAAGGGGTGGATTTGATCTATAACAAGTTTGTGCAAACATTGTCTCAACAAGGAGTCAAATCGATTGACACAAATGAGATGCCACTGGATACCGACCTACATGAGGCTATTGCTATGATTCCAGCACCAAGTGAAGAGCTAAAAGGTAAAATACTTGACTGCGTACAACAAGGATACAGACTAAATGAAAAAGTTATCCGTCACGCCAAAGTTGTCGTTGGAGAATAATCTAATTAACCCAAAACATCGAAAATAAGATGAGTACAAAAAGAGACTACTACGAAATACTTGGGGTAGACAAATCAGCAGATAATGCTGAAATCAAGAAGGCGTATCGTAAAATGGCGATTAAATACCATCCTGATAAAAACCCTGGAAATAAGGAAGCAGAAGATAAATTCAAAGAAGCCGCTGAAGCTTATGATGTCTTAAGCGATAAAGATAAACGTGCTCGATACGATCAATATGGACATGCTGGCATGGATGGCGCTAGCGGTTATGGCGGATTTGGTGGACACGAAATGAACATGGATGATATCTTCTCTATGTTTGGAGACATATTTGGAGGCCACGGTGGATTTGGCGGATTTGGTGGCAGCAGTCGTCGTGGAGGTCCTAGACAATTTCGAGGTCAAGATCTTCGTGTACGCGTGAAACTCAACCTAAAAGATGTAGCCCACGGTGCGACAAAAAAATTCAAACTCAAAAAAGACGTGATATGTACTCACTGTCACGGAACTGGAGCTGAAGGTAGCCATGACAAAGAAACATGTCCAACATGTCAAGGAACCGGATATACTATACGAGTTCAACAAACATTGCTAGGTGCCATGCAAACACAAGTACCTTGTGAAACATGCGGCGGAGAAGGTCAAATCATCAAAAATAAGTGTAAGTACTGTGGCGGTGAAGGCGTTGTCAAAGGAGAAGAAGTTGTTGAAGTAAATATCCCAGCTGGAGTTATGGAAGGTATGCAACTTTCTATGTCTGGAAAAGGTAATGCAGGACGCCACAATGGTATTCCTGGGGATTTGCTTATTCAAATCTTAGAAGAAAGAGATAAAGAATTATTACGCGATGGAGATGATCTAGTGTATAATCTATTAATTACTTTCCCACAAGCTGTGCTTGGCGACACTGTTCAAATTCCAACTGTTGACGGTCACGCTAAAGTAAAAGTAGATGCGGGTACACAACCTGGTAAAGTTCTTCGTCTTAGAAATAAAGGTCTTCCGAATGTCAATGGATATGGAACTGGGGATTTGCTAGTCAATATTACATGCTACGTGCCAGAAAAACTAAGTAAAGAAGAGCAAGAAGCTATTGAAAAATTTAAAGACTCAACAAATTTCATTCCATCTGAAGATACTAAAGACAACATCTTCAAGAAATTTAAAAGACTATTTCAATAGTCACTATAGATCTACAATGAATGAGCGGACGCAGTACACTGCGTCCGCTCATTCATTGTAGATCTATCTGCTTGTTATATATAAGTCATATAACTAAGAATTGACATCAATTCAAACTTTCCTTTTGGCATATTTCTCCATAATAGCTATCATGTTTTTAGCATATACCTCTGATGTAAAACGCAGACTTCTTATTAAAGCAGCTTGCTTCAACCCCTCTCTCTTCTCGGGATTATTGTACAAAAGATGAATATTATCAGCAAGCAACTGTGGTAATCTATCTATATTTTTTTCAACTATAATAGCAGCATCGCCTGTCATCTGAGGGATCCCGCCCGATTTTGTCACTATCATAGGTTTGCCCAGATGCAATGGCTCTATCGCAGAAAGCCCAGCTGGCTCTTCCCATAATGATGGAACAACAACGATATTTGCAGTGGCTAAAATTGAGGGTACATTTTCATAAGAAACAAAACCTGTAACTATGACAATATCTCTGAGCTCCTCAGCAAGTTCACGCACTTCTGACATATACAACTGCTCATTTCCCAGCCCATAACTAGAGCCACCAATAATCAGCAATTTCAGACGTGGAATATCCTGACATAATTTTATCGCTTGTATCAATTCCTTCACCCCCTTTTCCTGTATTATACGTCCGCTATACGCTATAATAAAATCATCTTTTTGTACCTTAAAGGTTTCATAGTCAGGAACCACATTTTTAAAACGTTGCTCATCAATCCCATTGAACACCGTTTCGGTAATAGCAGTAGGTAAATTTTTATGAACTACATCCGCTATATAATGAGATATACACACACTAACGTCACATGCACTAAAAATAATCTTAGCCTCTGGTAATTTATGTAATGCGGCATAAAATTCATTATGCATATGAAACAATATGGGCATTTTATCTCCTAAGACTTCCTTAATACGTGGAGCAAATTCTCCCCTATTTTCTACAATAATTAAATCATAATCTTCCTGCTGAATTCTATCAAGACACTCCTTTAAAAAAAAGTCCCAATATCCATTACTATAGTATTGTCCTATTGTTTTTCTAAAAATAAAGTTCTTACAACGATACCATAAAGAATTCGTATTGATAGTAACGTATTTTGTATAAGGATCTGGCAATAATGTACCATCATAATGATGCGTATCTTGCAATGTATACACAGTAAACTCATGGTGTGCGTTTTCTTTGTTGTATTTTAAATACATATCTACAAGATTCTCTACTGCTCCTCCTCTAAAAGCAGGAACAGGTAGATTCATGGAGGTAATCAATGCAAATTTCATATATCTTTTTGTTGATGGTTTTGATTAATCGTTACAATATTAGACAATATCTATAAAGTATGCAAGGATTAGTAGCTAAAATAAGCCCCAATATTCAATTAGACACAAAAAGAATATAAAACAGACACAAAAAGAAACCTCCCATTCAAAAGAATGGAAGGCTTACACAATAAAAACCACAAAAACAAACATTCATGAATCTCGAGTTCAAAACAAAACTCTCATCAATTCTTGAAGCGGTCTGGACGGGACTCGAACCCGCGACCCCATGCGTGACAGGCATGTATTCTAACCAACTGAACTACCAAACCAAAAAAATAAGCGATAGACTTTAGAGTGCGGTCTGGACGGGACTCGAACCCGCGACCCCATGCGTGACAGGCATGTATTCTAACCAACTGAACTACCAAACCAGAACTTTCAAGAATAAAATCGTTGGCGGTCTGGACGGGACTCGAACCCGCGACCCCATGCGTGACAGGCATGTATTCTAACCAACTGAACTACCAAACCAAAAAAATGATTTTATTCTATTCAGCAAAGACCCTTTATCAGTCTATCATTTCACAATCCACATAGCGTTAAAAGCGCGGTCTGGACGGGACTCGAACCCGCGACCCCATGCGTGACAGGCATGTATTCTAACCAACTGAACTACCAAACCTTACAGCTTCTAGTTCGCTATCTTTCCGATTGCGGATGCAAAGGTAACAATAATATCTTTACCTCCAAACAAATAGAAAGATTTTCTCGACATTATTTTTCATTTCAGACTCTCCGCTTTATCACATTCACCCGATTTACGAGCAGCTTCATGCATCTTTTGCAAAAGGACACCATCCTTGTACCCTTCCTTAGAAAGTACCCAATCTAAAAGGACACCTCGTTGTTCATATCCTTGATTTTCAAATAACGTAATACTTGGTATATTATCTATTGTAACAATGGCATACAAACAATGAAGATGTAATACATGAAAAGCATAATTAGTAAGAATCTCCAATGCTTCTGAAGCATATCCATTACGTCTGTAAGGATCATGAACAGCTATGCCTACCCCTGCTCTTCTATGACTCGGTGCAAAATCAGTCAAATCAATTGTACCAACAGGTTTATCATCCTGAATACGACAAATCATTACACGTAATTGCCTATCTGCGTACAAATCGGACATACTATTCTCAATAAATCGAGATAAAATATGACGTGAATATGGAGACGTATAGCTACTTACATCCCACATACTCGGATCATTTTCTATTGTATATAGAAAATCTAAATCTGAGGGCTCCATAGCTCTCAAATAAATAAACTTACCACTAAAACTAAAAGAAGTATTCTTCATAAACAGATGTTTTATTGTTTACTATTGAATCCTTTGCAAGCAGCTTCCACTTCATCGTCTAACTTATTTAACGAAGGAAATACAAAAAGAAGACTCAACACCGCAATTCCAGTGCAAAGTAGCCCTAAATTATCTTCTGTCATATAATAGGTAAATATCCCCAAAAGTGCTGGTATAACCAATAGATCTAAACGAGCAATAGCCAATACTTGATACTTTTTAATTATATCCACTTCATTGGAGCTATTGCGCACAATACGTTTTAGCAACCAAGGCATCAACTTCAACGATGCAGGTACTAAACCCAAAGTCAATAAAATACATGCTGTTTGTACTCGATATGTCCAATCAGGAAGTCCAACCAGACCTCCCCGTGTCAAATAGCCAGTTTGAAAAAGCAATACAGCCAACAAGACAAATGAGATATTGATGTAAAAGAGTACCTTTAATAAAAAAGTAACTCTCGTTTTTAAAAGTATATGTTCATTGTTTTCCATGCGTATAAATGATATATTAGTTTAATTATTTGCTCCTTCAAAAGGCACTCGATGTATAATGCTTCTTCCCAAAGTCACTTCATCAGCATATTGTAATTCATCACCAACAGATATTCCTCTTGCAATCTCACTGACTAAGACTTTATGCGGCAACAACTTCCTATATAAATAGTGACAAGTCATATCTCCTTCCATTGATCCATTCAATGCCAATACAACTTCTTTTATGTCTCCTTGTTGGAGTCGTTCATCCAACAAAGATATAGTTAAATCACTAGGTCCTATTCCATCCATAGGAGATATAATACCTCCAAGAACATGATATACTCCTCGATACTGTTGAGTAGCTTCTATAGCCATCACATCACGGATATTTTCCACCACACAAACAGTTGACCTGTCACGGCGTGGATCTGCACAGATTGGGCACAATTCAGTATCAGATATATTATGACAGTTGCAACAATATCGAACCTCCTCTTTTAGTTTGCTCACTGCTTGTGTAAATTGTTGAACATAACGATCATCCTGACGCAATAGATGTAAAACGAAGCGCAAAGCCGTTTTACGTCCTACTCCAGGCAATTTAGCAAACTCACTGACAGCTCTTTCGAGTAATATAGATGGGTACTCTTGATTCATTAATTACGTATTTACTGTCTACAAATATAGCAACTTATTGCATACAATCCCACTAAAATGAGTATTTTTGTCGTTATTTTAGAGGAGTATTCCATATGAAACAAACATATATTTTAGGCATTCTTGCCATCTACTTTTGTCTCTTATTGCTTGTGTCTTGGTGGACAAATCGCCGAGGCGGTCACACAAACAAAGCCTTTTTCACAGCCAATAAACAATCCCCCTGGTATGTTGTTGCTTTTGGTATGATAGGCGCTACTATTTCGGGAGTAACCTTTGTATCTGTATCTGGGATGGCACTAGCCAAAGATATGTACTATATGCAAATGTGTCTCGGATTTGCCGTTGGCTACTACATTGTAGCTTACGTATTACTTCCGATATACTACAAACTAAAAACACCAAGCATCTACTCCCTGATTGGACAACGCATTGGTAGCAAGGCACATAGTACAGCATCGGCATACTTCTTATTATCACGCATGCTAGGAACAGCAGCAAAGCTATATTTAGTCTGTATGATTATCCACAGCTTTTTATTGCCCTCTATTCCATTTTGGGGCATTACAATAGGCGCAGTAACAATGGTGTGGATATATACCAAAAACAATGGTTTACAGACTGTTGTATGGACTGACACACTGCAAACAGCTTGTGTAATAGCTTCTATGGTTTGGATTATTTTCGGCACAATACATCAATTACATTTATCACCATCAGAAGCTTTAGAGACATTGATATCAAGCCCACACTTCAAAATATTTGAGTGGAATAACTGGAGCAGCAGCCAACACTTCATCAAGCAATTTTTAAGTGGAATCTTTATTGTAATCGTAATGACAGGATTGGATCAAGATATGATGCAAAAAAATCTCACTTGCCGCACACTTCCTGATGCACAAAAAAACATGATTACTTATGGTTATGCATTTATTCCATTGAATTTTTTATTACTGTGCTTAGGGATTTTTTTAGGACATTTAGTTATTGCTAAAGGACTTTCAACTCCAGAATCAACCGATCAACTATTGCCGATGATTGCCACACAAGGTGGAATGGGCAACGTGTTTATGACACTTTTTGCTATTGGAATTATTGCTGCAGCATTCGGTAATACAGATTCTGCATTAACTAGTATGACCACCTGCATGTATGTAGATTTTATTGCTAAAAGAAAATTATCGAAATCAAATACACATTTAGTACTAATTAATCCAGAAAACACCAAACGTAGAAAATATATACACTTAGGATTAGCTATCATACTTGCTTTATGTATCCTACTTTTCAATGTTATTCAAAAAGATTCGGTACTAGACCTAATCTTTAAACTAGCCAGCTATACATATGGTCCCATACTAGGTCTTTTCATTTACGCAATCTTCAGCTTAGGGAAAAATAAATACGCAGTAGATAACGTAGATAAATATGTAGTCTATTTTGCTTTGCTCAGCCCTCTATGTACATATATAATTCAATATATCGTAGAGAAGATGACAGGGTATCGATTTGGATACGAAGGCTTACTTATCAATGGTGGTATAATGTGGGGATGCTTGTGGATTTCTACTCTATGCAGTAAAAAATTGATTTAACAATTTAGCCTTATTTTTCAAAACAAATTTTACACTTAGGAAGGCAAACCTGTCAACTTTTTTGTCTTTTCATAGTATAAAACTCAAAATATTTAGATTTTTATACGAATTTGTTTTGTTGGATAAAAAAATAATTGTTACATTTGCATTGTTGATTTAGCAAAAGACAAACTGCATTCAACGTATTAGCTACATGTAAAAGCTATACGATGAATAACATACGCAGTTAAAAGATATAACACTTGATTGATTAGATTGCTTTGGAGTCTCCTGCCTGTTGAGAGGTCGGGGGCTCTTTTTTATCCCCCTATTATACTTACTTAGCTTTTATGACTATCACTTCAATAAAGAATCAAACCTATTATACAAAGCAGACACAGATGTATACAAAATATCTGCACCATTACCTAATAACATTTCAGGCTCCAATGGCCCTGTATTAACAGCAATTGTATAAATGTTTGCAGCACTTGCTGCTTGCACACCTAAAGGAGCATTCTCAACAACAAGTGCCTCTTCTGGACGTACACCTGCTTTTTCAAGTCCCATTAAATATGGTTCTGGATTTGGTTTCCCATGTTGTACATCAAATGCTGTAACCATTAAATCTGGCTGAAAAATACCTGGATAGTGTTCTTCAAGACGTGATAATAATGATTTTTGACCAGATCCCGTAACTAAGACGATAGTGTACCCTTCCTTCTTAATCTTATTAAGTAACTCAAAAGCACCTGGCATTGGTGGAGCAGGAGGATTATCATTAAACAATTCCGTTTTCTTAGCATAAATAGATTCAATTTCCTCTTCTGTCGCTTCACGACCTTTTTGACGTTGGCAAACCAAATTAATTGTAGAACGGCCAGTACGTCCTTCATGTTGATAAGCCTCTTCTCGGCTCAAATCTAAACCATGCATTTTCATAACCGTATGCCATGAGTCAGCATGATAAGGCATAGAGTCAAAAAGTACTCCATCCATATCAAACAACACTGCTTTTAATTGATTGCGAGAGGGACATACCCGTCCCCTATTTCTTTCTATTTCCAAATTATTATTCATTTCACCTAGTTTATTCTCTATATACCTACCACATTAAGACTAAAAAGTATATCCAATATTAACGTAAAAATCCAAGTCATTGGTCAAATTTGAATATCCAAGACTCAATTCTAAAGGACCAATAGGAGATTCATAACCATAACCGCACGTCATACCAAAATAAGCCTTTTCACTGAACAAGTCATTCAATTCATGGCTACTTACGCCATAATTGATTGTTGACAATATATAATGCTTAGCCCCCATACGCTGTCTGATATTAGTTCCAAATGCAGCCCAATAATTATCTACAGCCTCAATATGGTGTACACCCGCAAAAGGCATTTGACTATAAAGATATCTCCCCCACTGATCACCACCTATTTTATTCAATTTTTCTGGTGTTATATCGTCACTAAACACCAAGCGTGTAAAAGCAAACGGTTCTAAAGTAAATCTAGAATTAAAGGATATATTCTTATATATAGAAGCACTGATAATAGGTTTTGGCTCTTCATCCTTATACTCAATAAAATTATCAGTCAAGTACTCAACTTGTACATGCCATTTCATACCATGTCGCGGATACACCCTCTTATCTGTATCATCATAATCTAAACGACCAAAATAGTTAAATGAATGAAAGTTATCAATGTAATCATCATCTATGTCAATTTTATTAATATCCTTCAATATGTCAATAAAATTATAAGCCTCTAAATTTACTCCAAGACCAATACGGATACTACGCCAGCTTTTGCTAAATTCAACTTCACCAAAATTCTCAATATACGTGGTATTATAATATTTCTTTCCCTCGTAATAAAAATCTAAGTCGTTATATCTAAAACGATACAAAGCTTTAATATCCCACAAGTTTTTGGGACGAAATGTATAAGCCAACTCCCCGTAAGAGCGCTTCCCTAATCTAGTAGTGAAGCTTAAATAACTAGGACTAGATTTCTTTCCAAATTGTTTTGTAGCATTTGCTATTACAGAAGCCAACTCTTCAGAATCGAATCGGAAACCGACACTCACCGAGTTGGGAGGTGCCTCAGTTTCCAAAGCAGCTATATCTTCAGTTTTACATACAGTATCACAAAGTGCATAAGGTTTTCTTGTATATGGTGTTATGCGCATACCTAATCTAAGAGAATCTCGCAATGACATCAGATCCAATGTATGTCGCTCAGCAGCTTCTTCTCCAAATTCCATTATTGCCTGAATGTCTTTTTTATTAAAACTCCCTCCAGTCAATTTTTTATTCATCGGAATATGAATATACACATCAGTGTCTAATACATTCTCTGTTTTTTTATTATTACACACCAAAGTTATGACCTGTGCAAATACTTTAGACATCCCATCAATTTCATATGGTTTCAAAAGCGGATCAGAGACATCAACACCGATCACATAGTCTGCTCCCATTTGACGCGCTATATCTACAGGAAAATTATCTACCAATCCTCCGTCAACAAGCACTAATGAATCAATGCGAACTGGAGAGAACGCAGCTGGAATAGACATAGAAGCTCTAACAGCAGTGGCTAATTTCCCATTATGAAAATTGACTTGATTGCCTGTAGCCAAATCGGTACTTACACAAGCAAAAGGAGTCGGCAAATTATTAAAATTAATAGAATCAGGGTACGCATACATCAATTCAGAAAAAAGAGTTTTTAGATTTTTTCCTTTAACCACCCCACCACTAGCAACTATATCCTTAGGTACTTTATCAAATGAGAAATTAACAATATACTTACTATCCTTCAACTTTTTGGATAACAATTGTCTATTACGTTTTACATTGTCAGACAATACATATGTCCAATCCTGCACTCGTACTAAAGAATCCATTTGCTCCGTATTGTACCCGATACTATACAAGCTACCCACAATAGCCCCCATACTAGTTCCTACCACCATATCGATGGGAATACCTAATTCTTCAATTTTCTTAATAACAGGAATGTGCGCCACACCTTTTGCTCCACCTCCACTAAGCACAAGTGCAACTAATGGCCTTTTAGAGTTTGGACGAATAATGTCGCATGAATTGACTTGGTTATACGGAGTCTTTATAATCTTTCCAACAGGTATTACATGTTTTTGAGGCACAGCCTTTACTTGGCCGAACATACATCCATATCCAAAAAAACAAGTCATCACAAAGACAACCATACAACACTTAATCCATCGATTTACATTCATACACTCGTTTTTAAATGAGATAAAATTATGACTACAAACAGCAAATAATAGACACTATACTAAAAAGATAAGAGGAAGGACAAGCCACATATTATACAGCTCCTCCTCCCCCTATCTTATATATTTATCTTTAGGAATCTCATACTTGAGACTGAAAGAAATTACAACTTAGCTTGGATAGCTTTAGCTTCTTCCTCATATCCTGGCTTGTTCAACAAAGCAAACATGTTTTTCTTGTATGCCTCAACACCTGGTTGGTTAAATGGATTCACCCCTAGAATATATCCACTAATACCACATGCACGTTCGAAGAAGTAGAACAATTGACCAATAGACGCTTCATCCAACTGAGGAAGTACGATACGCATGTTAGGTACGCCACCATCAACATGTGCTAATAAAGTACCAAGTTCAGCCATCTTATTTACTTCATCAACTCGCTTACCTGCAAGGAAGTTCAATCCATCAAGATTTGCTTCATCAGAAGGAACTTCAAGTATATGGTTCACATTTTCTACAGAGATAACAGTTTCAAAAATAGTACGTTCACCTTCTTGAATCCATTGTCCCATTGAGTGAAGGTCGGTAGAAAAATCTACTGCTGCGGGGAAAATACCCTTACCATCTTTACCTTCAGACTCACCATATAATTGCTTCCACCACTCACCAACATAATGCAGTTTTGGGTTATAATTAACAAGAATTTCAGTCTTCTTGCCACCTTCATATAAAGCATTACGAGCAGCAGCATATAGCGCAGCTGGATTTTCTTCAAACGGCACTTCTGGACCACATACCTTTTCCATCTCAACCGCACCTGCAACCAATGTTTCAATATCAAAACCAGCAGCTGCAATTGGCAATAACCCTACAGGAGTAAGCACTGAAAAACGTCCACCAACATTGTCAGGAATAATAAAGCTCTTATATCCTTCTTTATCAGCAGTAACGCGAGCAGCTCCCTTTTTGGCATCAGTTACAGCAACTATAACCTTCTTAGCAACATCTTTACCACGTTGTTCCTCACATTGTTTCTTCAACAAACGAAAGGCTAAAGCTGTTTCAGTAGTTGTGCCCGACTTAGAAATATTGATAACACCAAATTTCTTACCCTTCAAGAAAGTAGTCAATTCATACAAATAATCCTCACCGATATTATGACCTGCATAAATCATTACAGGATTAGACTTTTCTTCTTGCAACCAAGCAAAACTATTTGATAAAGCTTCGATAACCGAACGCGCTCCTAAGTAGCTACCACCGATACCAGCAACAACTATGATATCACAATTGTCACGCAATGTAGTTGCTGCTTCCTTAATATCTGCTATATGTTCAGGAGAGATACTTGAAGGGAGGTGTAACCATCCCAAGAAATCATTACCTGCTCCAGTACCTTGTTCAAGCATTTGTTGTGCTTGTTGTACTTGCGCACTGTATGCGCTAATCTTGTCTTGGCTTACAAAGCCTGCAATCTTATCTAGATTGAGTGTAATTTGTTTCATTTGTTTATCTCGTTAGTATTGTAAACAATTTTAATATTATAATGTGGTGTAGTTATCTTAACGAATCAGTCAATAGTTTAATCTCAATGGCAGGTGCAATACGTTCATACAATATATTGTAGACTGCATCCAAAATAGGCATATTGACATGATACCGCTTATTGATCTCTTTAATACATTTAGTACCATAATAACCTTCGGCAATCATCTCCATTTCAATCTGTGCGGCCTTCACACTGTATCCTTTTCCAATCATCGTGCCAAACACACGATTTCTAGAAAATTTAGAATATCCAGTCACAAGCAGATCACCAAGATATACCGAATCATTGCTATTGCGTTGAATAGGATGTACCGTTTCCAAGAAACGATTCATTTCCACAATTGCATTGGAAATCAAAACTGCTTGAAAATTATCTCCATACTTCAAACCACTGCAAATACCTGCTGCGATAGCATATACATTTTTAAGCACACTACCATATTCAATGCCAGTCACATCCTCACTCACAGAAGTTTTTATATACTCACTGCTTATGAGGCGTGCAAATCCTTGTGCTTTTTCAACATCAGGACAAGCAACTGTCAAATAAGAAAGACGTTCCATAGCCACTTCTTCCGCATGGCATGGACCACCAATCACAGCTATATTTTTGGCAGGGATATTAAATTGATGCTCAAAATAATCAGAGACAATTTTGTTATCATCAGGTACAATACCTTTGATTGCTGTTACAATAAATTTGTCTCTCAACTTAACACGCAATTTTTTTAAATGCTGTTTAATATAAGGAGACGGTGTAACAAAAACCAAAGTATCAGCCTCTCGAGCAATATCATTAATATTACTCGAGAAATGAATACGCTCTGTATCAAAGCGTACAGTAGTAAGATATGCAGGGTTGTGTCCCAAACGCTTAAATTCCTCTATTCTATCATCTCGGCGCATATACCAATAGATTTCATCAGTAGAATCTAAGATCATTTTGGCTATTGCGGTAGCCCAACTACCACCACCCACAATGGCTACTTTGCCGGGTAGTTTCATGCTATCTAAATTACGTAACACTTAAATTTTTTCTAACCAAGCAGCCACATCAGCGACACTAGGGTTTGCTAAATCAAGCTTATATTTTTTATTGACACCACAGATATCTTGATGGAACTTTAGTGCCTTCACACCAGCCATCATAGACACTTCATTATATCCCGCTTTTTGAATAACAGGTACCCATTCAGCATCAATTCCAAGAACAGTATATTTATCGACACTATCCTTTTTCACCTTTCTCTCTGGACGCATCTGTGGAAAGAACAGCACTTCTTGGATAGCCAACTGACCAGTCAACAACATCACAAGACGATCCATACCAATCCCCATACCAGATGTAGGAGGCATGCCATATTCTAAGGCACGTACGAAGTCCATATCAATAAACATGGCTTCATCGTCACCCTTTTCGCTCAATTTTAGCTGATCTTGGAAACGTTCCAATTGATCAATTGGGTCATTTAGCTCAGAATAAGCATTAGCCAACTCTTTACCATTAACCATCAACTCAAAACGTTCGGTCAATTCTGGATTATCACGATGCTTTTTGGTCAACGGAGACATTTCCACTGGATAGTCTGTAATGAACGTTGGTTGAATATAATTGCCTTCACATTTTTCACCGAAGATTTCATCGATAAGCTTACCTTTACCCATCGTTTCATCCACTTCAATATCTAGTGACTGAGCAATTTCTCTGATTTCATTTTCTGATTTACCATTCAAATCACAACCAGTAAACTCTTTAATAGAGTCTAACATAGTCACACGTTTATAAGGCGCTTTGAAGTTAATGACATGATCACCAACCTTCAATTCAGTTGTACCATTTACATCCAAGCAAATCTTTTCAATCATTTGCTCAGTAAATTCCATCATCCAATTATAATCCTTGTACGCCACATAAATTTCCATCGCTGTAAACTCTGGATTGTGTGTACGGTCCATACCTTCATTACGGAAGTTACGAGAGAATTCATACACCCCTTCAAAACCACCAACGATAAGACGCTTCAAATACAACTCATTAGCAATACGCAAATAAAGAGGCATATCTAGAGCATTGTGATGAGTAATAAATGGACGTGCTGCCGCTCCACCAGGAATTGGTTGCAATACAGGAGTATCAACCTCCATATAACCACGTGTATTGAAAAAATCACGCATAGAGTTAAATATCTTTGTACGTTTTATAAAGATATCTTTGACCCCTTCATTAACAGCAAGGTCAACATAACGCTGACGATAACGCATTTCTGGATCTTCAAAAGCATCGTATACTTCACCATCTTTCACTTTTGGTGTAGGGAGTGGTTTGATACTTTTACCTAAGACAGTCAATTTTTCGCAATGTACAGAAATTTCACCCATTTGTGTACGGAAAACAAACCCTTCTACACCTACAAAATCACCCAAATCGAGCAATTTTTTAAACATCTTGTTGTACAAGTCTTTATCTTCACCTGGACACATATCATCACGTGTAACATACACTTGAATACGCCCTTTACCATCTTGTAATTCAATAAATGAAGCCTTACCCATGATACGGCGGCTCATCATACGTCCAGCAATAGATACACGACGAGGCACTTCCTCATCATCTTTAAACTCCGCTAAAATATCGGTAGAGTGTGCATTTACATCAAATGCTTCTGCTGGATAGGGGTCAATACCCATCGCTCGCAGTTCATTCAGACTATTGCGTCTGATGATTTCCTGTTCGCTTAGTTCTAAAATATTCATCGTTATTTTTTAGCTGTTATTTCTAATCTCTATTTGGTGCAAAAATACAAAATCCTTTCGTATATACCGCAGTTTCTCTTAGAAAAGTCAAATATCCAAGGTATTTTAAGATGAAGACTTTGGTTAGCCCATCAATAAAGTGTAATTTTGCACCGGATATGGCAACCCGTATCCAGCATAATAACATATAAGGATAACAGATGGAACAAAATAAAGCGCTAGAGCTTGAACAACAACCTATAGGTAAACTGCTTATACAATACGCAACCCCAGCGATAATCGCCATGACTGCGATGTCACTATACAACATCGTAGACAGTATTTTTATCGGTCACGGTGTAGGTGCATTGGCTATATCAGGTCTTGCAATTACCTTCCCGTTAGCCAATATTGCAGCTGCTTTTGGTAGCCTCATCGGCGTAGGTGCTTCTGCCCTACTTTCTGTAAAATTAGGACAAAAAGACTACAAAACGACCCAAAAGATTCTAGGCAATTTAGTTGTCATGAACGTGATAATGGGCATCCTATTGAGTATCGTAGCAATCATTTATCTTGATGATATCCTCTACTTCTTCGGAGCAAGCGAAAACACGATACAATATGCAAGGGACTACATGTTTATCATTCTCTTGGGGAACATACCACTACATATGTATCTAGGCTTAAATGCTATTATGCGCTCTTCGGGGCACCCTAAAAGAGCCATGCAAGCCACCATGCTATCCGTGGTAGTCAACACGATACTTGACGCCCTTTTCATCTTTGTATTCAAATGGGGGATACAAGGAGCAGCTATAGCCACTGTCATTGGACAAGTTGTGGCTTTAATTTGGCAATGGCGCATTCTTAGCAATCCCAATGAACTTATTCACTTCAAAAAAGGGACCTATAAATTGGATTGGAAACTCGTCGAAGAAATGGTCATGATCGGATTATCTCCATTTTTAATGAATCTATCCAGTTCTGTGGTCATTATTTTTATCAATAAAGCACTTATGAAACACGGCGGAGATTTAGCCGTAGGAGCTTATGGTATCATTAATCGTCTGATTTTCCTAGCCATAATGGTCATGATTGGTATCTGCCAAGGTATGCAGCCCATTGTGGGATACAACTATGGTGCTCAAAAGTATAAACGCGTAGAAAAAGCCCTTAAATTGGCCATCTATGCAGCCACTGCAGTAGAAGTTCTATTGTTCATATCAGGACAGACTATTTCAACTACCATGGTCAGTATTTTCACTTCTGATCCCCAGCTGATATCCATTTCGGCACGTGCCATGAAATTGATTATTCTTGCTTGTCCAATTGCTGGTTTTCAAATCGTGACCTCTCAATTTTTCCAGAGCGTAGGAAAAGCCAATAAAGCCATCTTTATGTCTTTATCGAGACAATTACTTTTCTTAGTACCCTTCTTGATTATCTTTCCTCGTTTTTGGGGAACAGACGGCGTATGGTTGAGTTTCCCAGTAGCCGATGTTATATCTAGTGTTATTGCAGCTCTTCTCCTATATTATCAATTCAAATCCTTTAAGAGAGATAAAAATCGCGTCATTACTTAAAGAATTTAAAGGACAATTTCACACCTAAATGGGTCATATTACCTTTAAGTCCTCCTGCAAACACCCCAAAGTCACACACATTGGTAGCCACCCCGTAACCAATTTCAGAATACGGTGTAAAGTTGGGCATAGACAGCAAACTAAAATACAAACGTTCATTCAATACAAGTCCCTTTTTAGGGAATAAACGATTCATCAACAAAAAAGGAGACTCATACGTAGCATGCGCCCGGATATATTTATCTGCAGCATTGTAATATTTGCGATCCAAAATTTGGAAAGTACCCCCAATTTCATCATTCCAATCGTCTGGAAGGTTACTCTTTGAGAAGTTCACAAAGTCAGCAAAGAACAAGTCATCCTTATCCACAAATGCACCTGCCCCTATTCTATAATAGAGATGCTGTAAAGCCCCAATATGCAAGTGATGATGCATATCAAGCTCAATACGCTCATAAGACATCGTGGCACATCCCACTCCTGGAATTGCCCTTTCCCAGTCGAGAGTAAATGTTGGATAATCAGAATCTAGATTAACCTTACGCTTACCATCATAATAGTATCGTTGATAGGGTGTATAACGCACGATCACACGTGGAGAAAAACTGGTATATACATGGCGTAACTTAGACAACAAATCGGGGTCTACTGTCGAAATTGGATCTTCAATAATCAGCTTCGTTTTTGATGTCTCATTGCGTTGGTGAATAGAGATACCCGTATTAATTTCTAGTCCATTGACAGGCTCTACTCTATGAAATATATTAATAAACTGGTCTTTAAATTTCTGTAAATTGATTGAATCCAGATTAAACTTAGGTTCAGGATCACTCTTAATTTTATCGATAAGCTCGCTACTATTTATTCTATTTCCCCAACCAGCTCTGATATGAATAGAAGCATTCTGTGTAGGCCAATAATAAAATTCACTCTTCAAATCCCAATAGAACTCATTTCGAGTAAAATTATATCCCATACGTGGAGTTACACGCAAAAGTCTATCGCCCTTCATGATGCGATTGTATCTAAACTTCTGTTTATAAGTGATCCCATTATTACGGCTATAGTCTAAGTAAAACGGATTGAGAAGAGGCGAACATTTCAAATCACCAGCCCCCTTCAAGTCAAACTTATAACTATGGATAAGTCTATCGCCCAAGTCACCCCAAACATTAATAGGTTTCCATGTTTTATTACCAGCTTTATATCTGGCAATACTATCCTGCTGAAGTCCAAACTGCTTATATGTTTCTTTTTCAACATCTGTCAACGGTACAGGACGCATAGATGCAAATAAGCAACTATCTTTTTCAACAGGTATCGTATCTTGTTGCAAACTATAACTCTGTGTAAAATCTAATCTTTGTCTTTCTTTTTTGACACGAATAGCACAATCAGAGTAAGGCACTTGTGTTACAGTTTGATACCCCAAAACGGCCGTATAGTCCCCATGCACTTTATTCCAAAGGAATTTAAAATCAAGAGAAACCTGTACATCCACAGGAAGAAGCTCGCTACGAGAGTGCAATGTCCCCATGTTAAAATGAGTCTTATAGCTAAAGAACTCATCCCTTCCTTCATAGTACATCTTTCTAACCGTATAATTACTTCCACTTACCCAAAACCAACCCTTTAATAACTGGTAACTATTCGTTTTAGGTGTAAAATAGACCTTGTAGGTCACATCCCCGTTGTATTCAAATATACTATCAATTTTATACTTATAATATTTATCCCCATCAGGGCCTAGAGGAGAATACACATACTGTTTATCCATATCCTCTTTATAAATATTAACCTGAAGATGTCGAAGTATAGTCGCATGATAATCATTGCCACGAGTTATAGTACCCTGCGCATAACACACTTTTTGATCATAAACATCTGGATAAGTATAATGGAGACTACTCATGCTCTCCATGACGTAGTGTCGGGTGTCTTTTTTCAAGCGAAACATGAATGGAACAAAACGTAAAAGTTGATTCATCTTATCCACATTGACTGTTCCTTTGACATACATCTGCCCTTTATACTCTTTCACTTGATGCGCATAATGTGGGGAATACTTCCGTACCCCTGTCATCAAATCAGTAAGCACTTTAGAACGTTGAGCAGCAAGCACAACCACCTCATCATCTTCAGCGTAAGAAGACGACATTCCTAAAATACAAATGGCGATTAGTATCAACCATCGTTGAAATGTGTTTATTGATGGATATTGCATATCCGACAAATATACTGTATTCCTATGAGAATATCCAGTATATAAATGATAATAATATAAAGAAAATGCGTATTTTTGCACAGTTCATTAAAGACCGAATATATGAAGACAACCCTTTTAACAACTAAGTACAAAAGTAACTCATGGAAGTACTCTCTATTTACTGGAATACTTCTTACCTTCTTAATGATTTCATGCCAATCTCCAGAAAAGAAAGCTCAACAACTACTTGATCAAGCTACGACCTCTAAAGAGAGCAAATCATACACCCATGCTTTAGACCTACTAGATAGTCTTCAAAAGACGTATCCTAAAGCATTTAAAACTCGTCATATAGCCAATAAATTGAAGTTAGAGATTCAATTGGATCAACAACAACAAAACGATAGTTTGCTAACAATACAACTCACAAAAAACAGCCAATATATTGATAGCCTATTAAGCAATAAATCCATAGAAGCGCAACAAGATAAGAAATATCAAGATGCCCCATTATATGTCTATAAACGTCTACATAAATCGAGTGCTTCTCCAGCACGTTTGGCCTTATTTGCTGCTGAACAAGCAGGAAATGGATATGTACGTCTTTATCTAAAAGGAGACAAAAGAAACGTTGAAAGCATTCAAATAAAAGATATAGATAATAATTGGACAACTGTATCAGGGAAAATCTACACACATATTGTACATATTAATGGGACGCATACTTTGGTAGACATCAAATTGCAAGATGCTGCTTCAGCCCTTGAGACATACTTAAAAACAGCGGCATCAAAAACCACAAAAGCCACTATTCAGATAGTACTCAATGGGCAAAAAACAGAAAAGGTGCCCACTCTTTCTTCAGAAGAAGTTAAGGGCATGCGTATTATTTTGCCACTTCATCAGGCTTTTGCCAATAAAGTAGCCTTACAATCATTATCAAAAGAGTGCAGTTTAAAGATACGATTTATCAAAAAACGACTAGAAAGCTACCAATAACTTCATACAACATATGCTTAAATTCATCAGACAATGGCGTCTACCCATAGCCATGGTCATAGGACTTCTCGGAGCACGTTGGACACTACACTTAGGTAGTTTAATGCCCCCACTTATTTTCATGATGTTGTTGTTTACCTTCAGCAATATCGAAATCAAGGATTTGCGTATTCAAAAGATTCATTGGGTCATGCTGCTTTGCCAAGCAATATTGCCCATTATCGTGTTTTTTGTTTTAAGTCCTATCAATAAAACACTGGCACTAGCCACGATGATTTGTACTATAGCGCCAGCAGCCACATCATCTGCTGTAGTCACTCATAAACTGGGAGGGAGTGCCGCTATATTGTCAAGCTTTACGCTGGTATCCAATATACTAACAGCTATTGCTGTTTCTGTACTTTTTCCTCTCTTACAAGATCAAAAAGAAGTGGTCTCATTTTGGCTACCTTTTCAAGAAATAGCTCAAAATCTATTTCTCCTTCTGATACTTCCTTTTCTAACTTCCTTGGTACTCCGAAGCACACTGAAACCAGTTCACAGCTACCTAGCTCGAAATGCCAAAATGAGCTTCTATCTTTGGATGATTGCCCTAGCCATAGTTTCCGGACGCACTTACTACGCCATGATACATAGTAGTATTGCTCCTACACTCCTCATACAAATACTCGTTGCAGCATTGCTCGTGTGTTTAGGACAGTTTGGCTTAGGAAAAACACTTGGAAAATATATAGGAAGACATCACATTGATCAAAATCGTTTTATCATCAACGGTGGACAAATGATTGGTCAGAAAAACACCATTCTAGCCATCTGGATGGCCCAAACATTTTTGGATCATCCCCATGGTATGGGAGCTATTATAGCATTTGGGGCTGGTAGCTATGTGTTATGGCAAAACATAGTCAATGGCATTCAATTGGCCAGAGTAGAAAAATAACAGATACATTACTGCAAGACAAAACTAAGCAGTTCTTCTCCAGCATGGGCTGTATGAGCACGTTCAGCAGTAATTGCTTCAGAATATCGATAACCTTCCCACGAGAAAGTGCGTACCTCATCACCTACGGATAAAGTGCCCTTTTCTGCCATCAATCGATTGAATAAGAATAAAGACATCTGCCCCCTAGCCATTTTGGTGTACACGACCACTTGTTTCCATCGCCCTGCTTTGTCCACTAGAAATTCAGGAGACAGGACTTTCACCTCATCGGTTACACGCTTCCAATCAAATAAGCCTCGCATCTCATTACTTGCTAAGAACACCAAGACGCCATCATCAGCCTTCACCCGTTCAATTAAAGCATCTGTAAGATATGTACGCCAAAAATAAAAAAGATTTTTTTCGGTGTGTGCCTGTAAAGAGACATCCCCTTCCAACCTGTAAGGATGTATCAGGTCTGTCGGGCGTAACAAGCCATACAAGAATGAGGTTATATTCAAATGTTGGGCAGCAATAGTCCACAGATCCTCGTTCCATTCAGATACTCCCAATTGCTTAAAAACAATCCCAGTATATCCACTAACAGCTGGATAAGTCAATGCATCCCCATTGAAAAAGGCCTGATAACGATGCACATTTTGTACAGCTATACTTCCATTAACATGAAGCATCTCCTCAATTTCAGAAGCCGTATGCCCTACTAATTCATGTATCATGTCATGCGCTTGCTCTTCCCACTGTGGAGCTGTCCACAAGTCGGAATGCACGCCTTTCAAATAGGCTGGAAACTTAGTTGCCATTGTTTTGGCACAGGATAATAATATTTGCATCGTACAAACTTAATGATTTAAAAATTATATTCCAACTATGCCTAAATATTTTTCTGGAGTTGAATTATTTTATATATTTGTAGGAGATGCAATAAATTTATAGACTACAAATAATTCAATTAAAACCATTATGACACAGAAAAGTTTGAAAGGAACGAGAACAGAAAAACACCTAATGACTTCGTTTGCAGGTGAGTCTCAAGCACGCATGCGCTACACCTATTTCTCTAGTCAAGCCAAGAAAGAAGGTTTTGTACAGATCTCTGCTATTTTTATGGAAACAGCCGAACAAGAAAAAGAACACGCAAAACGCATGTTTAAGTTTTTAGAAGGTGGTATGGTAGAAATTACTGCTGCATTCCCTGCTGGAGTAATTGGTACTACAGCAGAAAATCTTAAAGCCGCTGCTGCTGGCGAACATGAAGAATGGGCCGACCTATATCCACTATTTGCCGATGTGGCCGATGAAGAAGGCTTCCCAGATGTAGCCAATATGTACCGAGCAATTAGTATTGCAGAAAAAGGACATGAAGAGCGCTATAAAGCATTACTTAAGAATATTGAAGATGGCACTGTGTTTAAGAAACCAGAACCTATCTTATGGCAATGCCGCAACTGTGGTTATATTTATGAAGGGGAAGAAGCACCAGCTCTTTGTCCAGCATGTGTACACCCACAAGCACACTTTGAAGTAATGAAGGCTAACTACTAAAAAGTCGACCTAAGAGATTTAATAAAAAGAGTACGTGTCAAATAAAATGGACACGTACTCTTTTTTCATTTACATACTACTGTTGCCAGATGCTGCAACTAATCTAGTCACCCTACTACACACGATAAGTAGATATACTTCAAACTTACGTGTGTGCAGAGTCTAAGAATTATAACTTGCACTCAACAAAAGCTTCAATCGCTTCATAATCGGCTAGTCCCAACTTGTTATACAAATCTGCTGTTCCTCGATTACGATCTTCCGAGCGTTGCCAGAATAGGCGATCATCATCTCCCAAGAATGGCGCATCGTCCATTTGAGATTGATGTTTGAGGATTGCTTTCTTTTTAGCTTGAAGTTCAGACGGACTCAATGGTACTGCCATCTCGATTTCCTCGATTGGCCATTCAGCCCAAGCCCCGCGATACATCCAAATCTTACATGTATCCAAGTTGAATTCACCTGTTTCTGATAACTCTTTCAACGCAGCAAGCACAGCATCTGTACAAACACGGTGTGTGCCATGTGGATCGGCCAAGTCACCAGCAATAAATATCTGATTAGGTTGTACTTCTTTGATAAGTTCACAGACCTTCAATACATCTGTCTCAGTAAGCGGTCCCTTTTTAATACGCCCTGTTTCATAGAAAGGCAAATCTAAGAAATGACAATGGCTCAAAGGAATATTACTAAAAGTACAAGCCATACGAGCTTCACCACGACGAATAAGTCCTTTGATGGTCAACAGCTCACGTGTAGCTATTCCCCCAGTCGCTTTTTTGTCCTTAAGCATCTGCTTGATCTCTTTGTACTTTTCTGAAATTGGAGATGGAGGATCTAATTGATCTTGGAAGAACAATTGGTCAAATCCATTGATAAAGTGCATAAAGCGTGTCACTTCATCATCACTCACCGCGATATTACCAGATGTCTCATAAGCCACGTGTACATCGTGATTTTGTGTTACCAAACGTTGCAAAGTACCACCCATTGAAATAATATCATCATCTGGGTGTGGCGAGAAAATCAAGACACGTTTAGGGAATGGATTGGCCCGTTCTGGGCGGTTGGTATCATCTGCATCAGGTTTACCACCGGGCCAACCAGTAATCGTGTGTTGCAAGTCATTAAACACTTGGATATTCACATTATAAGCAGACCCAAAGTTGACAAGCAACTCTTCCAATCCATTTTCACGATAATCTGTATCGGTCAATTTTAGGATAGACTTATCAAGCTTAAGGCTCAACCATACAATGGCAGCACGAATCAAGCGAGGTGTCCATTCGCAGCTAGCCACAAGCCAAGGGTATTTTACGCGAGTTAATTTCTCGGATGCAGTCACATCAAGAAATACACGTACATTGGTGTGTTTTTGCAAAATTGTAGCAGGAACCGACTCAGTTTGTTGTCCTTCCACACATTTATGCACGATATCTGCTTTATCATCTCCCCAAGCTGTTAAGAAAACATGCTTGGCCGACATGACGGTCGAGATCCCCATAGTGATGGCAGTTGTATGTCCTGATACATCACGCCCAAACAGACGCAATACATCACGCTGCATAGGTGCATCTAGTTTAACTAGGCGAGTCGTTGATTTTTCCCAAGAACCAGGACCATTAAAAGCCACATTACCACTCTGACCAATGCCGAGCAATGCGACATCAAGGCCACCATACTGTTTGATCTTCTTTTCATAACGCTCACAGAATTGGATGACATCTTCTTTCTGTAAATCCATAGGAATGGTATGAATCTGATCGGCTGGGATGTTGACATGATCAAACAACATATCACATAGCGATTTGTAGTTTGTCAGTTTATCATCATCATTTGGGAAATAATCGCAAAGATTAAAAACCACAACATTGCTAAAATCAAGACCCTCTTCTTGGTGCTTGCGCACGAGCTCTTGATATATCATTTCTGGAGTAGTTCCCCCAGGTAATGCAAGTACACATTGCTGATCTAGTACTTGATTAGCACGAATAATTTTGGCAATCTCTTGTGCAATAAAGACTGCTCCATCTTCACGTTCATGAAAAATTTGCACGGGAAGTTTCTCCAAGCGAGTAACCAATGATTTCTCATAGTCATTGCGAGGTGATAAGAAGTTCTCAGGCACTTCATGAATCGTGATTTGTGACGACAAGTTTAAATCCATGATCTTATTTTTTAGTGTTCTACTATTTTTTTGATACCGCAGCAATAGTCAATATACCACTGTGGATTAATTCATTGTGACTAATTTGGTAGCTGCGTCTTTTCTTGGCATTGATTCCTCGTCGAATGGTCAAAGATGATTGGCCATCCATCCATGTAGGATTCAACTTGATGACAACTTCGTCAAAAGTTGGTAATGTCAAGGTATAACGTGGCACTCCTGGAGTATCTGGATAAATACCCATCATACTAAAGACAGCCCAAGCACTCATGGTACCTGCATCATCATTGCCAGGTATCCCATCGGGCTTCGTTGTAAAATATTTGGCCAATAACTCGCTGACGAGTTTTTGTGTACGCCATGCCTCATCTGGATAGATACTAAATAGATATGGGTAAGCAATATCTGGTTCATTGGCTGGGTCATATAAACCTTCATTAAAGACACGCTGTAATTTCTGAACAAACTTACGCTTTCCACCCATTAGCTTGGCTAAGCCCCTCACATCATGTGGCACATAGAAAGTATAATTCCATGCAGTTCCTTCATGAAATCCTGGACATGGTTCAAAGTTTTCCCCTTGCTTAGGATTAAATGGTGTCAAGAAGCTTCCATCCTTATTTAACGGACGCAAAGTACCGTATTCTTTATCATAATACTGGCGATAACGAAGCGATTGCGTATAAAAACGCTTAGCGTCTTCTTTCTTACCTAAAGCATCGGCCATCACACTCAAGGCGTAATCGGCAATATAATATTCTAGGGCATGAGATACACTATTATCAAACTGACTGATAATAGGTACATACCCTAATTGTAAATAATCATCATTATCTGGACGCATGAGGTTATCGGCACTCGGTGCGGTTGCTGAATGGCGCATGGTTTTGTACACACTTTCTACATCAAAGTCTCTAAGTCCCTTCATCCAACTATCGACTATCACAGGGATAGACGGATCACCTTCCATGGTAAGTGTTTCACGTCCAAACAATTCCCATTTGGGTAACCAACCATGCTCTTTGCTCATGCCTATCATAGACTGTACCATTTGCATCTGACGCTCTGGATATACCAAAGTCATAAGCTGATGAAGGTTACGATAAGTATCCCAGAGTGAGAATACAGTATACCGATTGCCAGTAGTCGTACCTACATCGTTAGATTCCATCTTAGGATACTGGCCATTGACATCTTGCAAAATATTGGGATGAATCAAGGTATGATATAAAGCCGTATAAAAAACAGTCTTCTGCTCCTTTGTTCCACCTTTCACAAGAATGCGACTTAAATCATCGCGCCATTTACCTTGGGCTTCTGCCAAAATATCATCAAAGGTCTTTCCGTGTTGTTCTGCATGGAGATTTTCACGGGCATTGGCAATACTCACAAAGCTCACTCCCAGTTGGACATCGACTTGTTCTGCTTCTTCCGTATCGAAAGAGAAGTACACTCCGATATCGTCTCCAGCTATATCTCGACCGTATTTCTTATACAACTTATATTGCCCATCATCTGGATCCCACTCAGCCTCTACTCCCTGCATTTTGGGTTGCTTCTTCCAATATCCCACTTCTGTTGGTTTCTTAGAAACACGCATCACAAAATAGATAGGAAAGACTGCTTGTGGATTGTAGCAGAAAGTACCTAGAAGTTTCATACCCTCTACTTCCATATCGCCAACTCGACGCATATAGCTACCACTCTCATTGGTCAATCCCTGGCCTAAATTAAGCAATATATGGCTCTTACCCTTTGGATAAGTAAATCGTGTACAAGCAGTACGAGTCGTAGCAGTGGTCTCTACTTTGACATTATATTTATCAAGAGTCGTTGTATAATATCCAGGTGTAGCTTGTTCGTTATGGTATGAGCTACCATATTGAGTATAGTCCACTTGAAGTGGACCTGTTGTGGGCATGACCAACAAAGATCCTAAGTCAGGACATCCTACTCCACTTAGATTGACATGAGCCAAACCAGTAAAGAAACTATTGGTATAATCATAAGGAGTAGACCACCAACGGGCATCCTTGTCGTACTTATTGGTATCAGAGCCCATCACATTGAACGGTGCAACAGACATTAGTCCATTGGGACATACAGCACCTGGATTGGTCGTACCAAAATTGGTTGTCCCAACAAATGGGTTGACATAATCTAATGGATCGAAATTTGCTTCTTGAGCTTGTATGCTCAATCCACAACATAGGGTACAGCACAACAGTCCCCACTTGCTTATACATTGTATAGAAGCAGGAATAATTTTAATATATGAGGCTATAAACATAACAGATTACTTTTGTTCTGACACTGCGGGATCAGGATGAGTAAAAGGCACAAACCAGGTAATTAAAAATGCGGGGATAGTCGCAATCAACACAAATAGGAAGAAATGCTGATATCCAAGAGCGTCACTCATAAATCCCGATATACCACCAGGAATCATCACACCTAAGTTCATAATACCAGATGCAAAAGCGTAATGCGCCATCTGGTGTTCACCGGGTGCCACTTGTTGCATCATAAAGAGCATCAACCCAACAAAACCAAACCCGTAACCGAAGTATTCAGCAAAAATGGCCGTTCCTATCAAATACAAGTTCGACGGTTGATACCAAGCGAGCAAAGCATATACTAGGAATGGTATATTAAAGATGCAGCACAAAATAAACAAACTGCGCTTCAAACCACGAGCAGCAATAAAATACCCACCGATCAGGGAACCTATAATAAAGGCTGCACTACCAGCTGTTCCATATACAAGTCCGACCTCTTGATTGGTCAATCCCAAGCCACCGTTTTCTACAGAAGCTTTCAAGAATAGCGGCACTATCTTCATGGCGAAACCTTCGGCAAAACGGTATAAAATGATAAAGATAATATAATACCACACGTGCTTCTTCTGGAAAAAGCTTACGATGACCTCCCATAGCTTAACTAGTACTTCATGAGCAGTCTTATTCTCATTCTTAACCTGGTGCTTCGATGGCAGCATGCGCATGTGGTAGAAACCACAAAGCACTAAGATGCCAGCACAAATGGCCATAATAAACATCCAAGCATAAAGCACCCCAAAGTGATCTTTGAGGACACCCGCTAAGAAGACAAGCCCACCATTAGCCAAGATCTTTGCTGCATTGTAAGCAGCTCCTTGCCAACCAATGTATTGAGATTGCTGTGCTTTGGTAAGCTCCGTTAGGTACACCCCATCAGTGGCCACATCGTGGGTGGCACCACTAATCCCCAATAATGCTAAGAAAGCAATACTCATACTAAAGTAATTGGGTAAAGGTAAGCTAAGGGCAACTAAAGCTAAAGTAAGACCTGAAACAAACTGGGTAGTAACTACAAAAAACTTCTTGGTCTTGTATAGCTCCATAAATGGGCTCCATAATGGTTTCAAAGAATATGGAAGAATAATCAAGGATGTCCAGAAGGCAATCTGGGCATCTCCTATTCCCAAGTCTTGAAACATCAATACAGACACCAACGAAATAAGGATAAAAGGCATCCCCATCGCGAAATAGACTGTAGGTACCCAAGTGGCAGGTGACATCTCTTTTTGATTCATTGATAATTGGCTCATGGTATGATATTTTCTTATATTAGGAGACTGCACTAGTGCTGTGCAGTCTCTTCATTTGTCATCGAGTATGGTACTGCATCATCAGCTATACCACGTTGTTTGTTAGGTTGATTATACATGTTGAAGTGTACATGCATCCCTTGAATCATCTTGCTATACTGCAAGTAATTCTTATCATATGATACACCATCTACTGTCATATCATGCACGTAACGATTATCAGCACTATTGGCTGGTGCGTCAATATGTACTTCTTGACCATTTTCTAGGTGAATCACTGCTTGTTTAAATAACGGTGCGCCTAGCACATACTGATCAGATCCAGGACATACAGGGTAAAATCCTAGCGATGAGAATACATACCAAGCAGATGTTTGTCCATTATCTTCATCACCACAATATCCGTTTGGAGTGGCTTGATACAAGCGATTCATAACTTCACGTACCCAATACTGAGTTTTCCATGGCTGACCAGCATAATTGTACAAATACAACATGTGTTGTGCTGGCTGATTGCCATGGGCATAGTTGCCCATATTGGCCACTTGCATCTCAAGAATTTCATGAATACGAGTTCCATAATAGCTATCGTCATAGATAGGTGGCACGATAAAGACAGAATCAAGTTTATTAATAAAAGCTTGTTTCCCCCCCATTAGATTGATTAGTCCTTGTACATCATGGAATACACTCCATGTGTAATGCCAACTATTGCCTTCAGTAAAAGCATCTCCCCACTTAAATGGGCTAAATGGACTTTGGAAACTACCGTCTTCGTTACGTCCACGCATCAAGCCAACAGCTGGACTAAACACATTCTTATAATTGTGTGCTCGCTTCTCAAGCGTAGCAATTTCTTCTGCTGGACGATTAAGTTTCTTAGCCACCTGCAAAATACACCAATCATCATATGCATACTCCAAAGTACGTGCTACATTTTCTTTGATTCCTACATTGTAAGGGATGTATCCCAATTTATTGTAATACTCATATCCAAGACGACCTGACGAGTTTACTGTAGGATGTACATGATTTGCCCCATATTGTAGGACACTGTACATTTCTTCTAGATCTTGTGTATTGACACCCTTCAAGATGGCATCAGATACAACAGATGCAGAATTGTTGCCCACCATACATCCACGATGACCTGGACTTGCCCATTCTGGCAAGAATTGACTCTCGCGACCAGCATTCATAAGCCCTGCTTGAATCTTGGCATTTTCTCCAGGGTAAACTAGATTAAGTAGTGGGAATAGTGCTCGGAATGTATCCCAGAAACCAGTATCGGTATACATATACCCAGGCAATACTTTGCCGTTATGAGGACTATAGTGCATGACTTTGCCTTGTGCATCAACTTCCCAAAACTTGCGAGGGAACAAAGTGCTACGATATAAACATGAATAGAACGTGCGATACTGATCGATGGTACCTCCACCCACTTGGATGCGTCCTAAGACTTCATTCCAACGAGCTTCGCCGTGTTTTTTGATGGTATCAAAAGATGCATCGCCCAATTCTTGAAGATTCAACAAAGCTTGAGCTGGCGAAATAAATGAACTAGCCACTCGTGCATGTACCATATCTCCACGCTTGGTCTTGAAATAGATTGCAGCTTGACAATGAGCAGCTTGTATGCTTTTCTTGCCTTTCTTCAAACTCACATTGTCATACACTTCTGTGCGTACAACAGGGCGGTCAAATTGAATGACAAAATAATTTTTGAAATTAGCTGGCACACCACCTGAGTTTTGCGTCGTATAACCAGTAATCGTTTGTCCATCTTCAGAAATCTGAATGGCAGATTCTTTATCAAATGCATCGATAATAACAGCGGCATCTTCACTCTTTGGAAAAGTAAAACGCATCATAGCCGCACGATCCGTAGGTGTTACCTCAGCCAATACGTCATGGTCGGCAAGATACACCTTATAATAATATGGTCGTGCCTCTTCTGCTTGATGCGAGAAGTGACTGGCACGCTTTTCTTGGTCTACTGTTGTAAAATGGCCTACAGGCATTAAAGAGAACTGACCGTAATCATTGATCCACGGACTAGGTTGGTGTGTTTGCTTAAAGCCTTGAATCGTTTTGGCTGTGTACTTATAGGTCCAACCATCGCCATTCTTACTTGTTTGCGGGGTCCAGAAATTCATTCCCCAAGGTAGGGCAATGGCTGGATAGGTATTACCAGCAGATAGCGACCAGTCTGACTGACTACCTACTAATGTCTGCACGTATTGTGCAGGTGTATTGACAAGTTCAACAACTTCTGCAGTTTGTGGCGATGCACAGCTGGTCAAGCCAGCTACACAAGCTACAACTGGAAGACAAAAACGCTTCATTGTTTGCTTAAATGTCATTTCTTTCAACATGTTATATGGTTATTAGGTGTAGAAAATATTGCTTTATTTCTCTATTATTAGTTCATCCAAGAAGATGGCTTATTGGTCATCTCAAGAATTAATTGTCCGCCCTTCATAATATCTGAATACTGAATACTTGGAGTTTTAACCTCTTTGCCATTCAATAAAACACGCTTCACATATTTATTTTCAGAGCTATTATTCTTTGCTAGAATATCAAAAGTCTTTCCATTTGGCAGTGTAATAGATGCCTCATCAAGTAATGGCGAACCAATAACAAAATCACCACCTGCAGGTTGCACCTGATATAGTCCCATACTTGATAAAATGTACCAAGCAGACATTTGACCCACGTCTTCATTTCCAGCCAAACCATTAGGCTTATCGCTGTATAGGTCGGTCAAAACTCTGCGAATCAATGCAGCTCCTTTTGCTGGTTGCCCTAGTAGCGTATAGAAATATAAGATATGGTGACTTGGTTCATTGCCATGAACATACTGTCCTATCATACCAGACATATCAGGTGAGGCTCCTTCTTCCAAATGAGATGAAACAGTAAATAAAGAATCAAGCTTAGCAATAGTTGCTGCACGTCCACCAAATAATTTAACTAGATTATCTAAGTCATGTGGTACCAACCACGAATATTGATAAGCATTACCTTCTGTATAATCACACTCACGATGTTGGGCGAAGAATGGATCGAATGGAGTGCGCCAAGAACCATTTTGGAATCGTCCTCTGACCATGTGTGTTTCAGGATCAAAATAAGTCATCCAACTGTGACTACGCTTTTCAAAGTAAGTTGCTGTTTCTTCATCACCCAAGAACTTCGCCGCTTTAGCTAAGGCTCCATCTGCGATAGCATATTCCATATCGTTGGCTATACTTTCGTTATATAGATCACTGGGGATATATCCATATTTCTTTAATAATGACAAGCCTCGTTCATCGAGCATGGCACTATTCTTCATAGCCACCAAAGCATGGTGTTTATCAAAACCATTAAACCCTTTAAGAATAGCATCAGAAATAACAGAAATAGCAGGATTACCCACCATGCAATCTGTCTCGCAACCCATTAAATGCCATACAGGTAATTTACCTTGTTGGTCATAAATACGAAGCATTGTGTTGACTATATCAGGCACACGTTCTGGGTGAATCAGTGTCATCAAAGGATGTTGAGCACGATATGTATCCCATAAAGAGAATGTGGTATAGTTTGTAAAAGTGGTATCTTGATAGACTTTGCCATCAGCACCTCTATAGCTACCATCAGCATCCATAAAGGTAGATGGAGCAATCATAGTATGGTACATTGCTGTGTAGAAGTTGCGTAAAGCAGATGTATCTTTACTTGCAATATGAATACGACCCAATTCTTTAAGCCATGCTTCATGAGCTGCTTGTTTTACGGTATCAATGTCCCAAGTAGGTAGTTCTTTCTGTAAAGTGGTGAGCGCATTGTTGGAACTCACAGGTGATAAAGCTACCTTGGTATATAATGTTTGAGTATCTTTCAAATTAAAATCGATGCGGGCAAAACGCACTTGCTTCTTGGCGTCTAATTGGGTGTTTGGTTTCTTCAACACCTGACCTTTTGCATCGTAATAAGTTATCTTGGCGATAGGTTGAGAGAATTGAATGGCAAAACTCAATTGTTGATTTTTGGCCCATCCCTTAGAATTTCTTTGACCAACTAAGGTCGTATCATCTACTTTCTTCAATAATGTTTGAGTAGATTCATCCCAGCATGTACCGTTCTCTAAATCGATAATCACGCCAGTGGCTTGTTTTGTTGTAGGATAGTCATACTGATGTAAACCAGCACGTGTCGTTGCAGTCAATTGCACTCCGACATTGTATCTATCCAAATGTACGGCATAAAAGCCTGGTGTATACTGTTCACTACTATGATGGTACATAGAAGCTTGACCAGATAATGGTTTCTCGATCGTACCTCTCCCTGGTGTAACGTCACCAACGACAGGCATTATTGTCACATCGGCTAAATCACCGATACCAGTTCCACTAAGATGAGTATGACTAAATCCAATACATGTAGAATCTGAAATATGGTAGCCTGAGCACCAGTCCCAAGAATCTTGTATGCTAGTTGGACCCAATTGCACAAATCCAAAAGGTACATTCGCTCCCATAAACACATGTCCATGGCCTCCTGTACCAATACGTTGATCTACAAAGGTAGTCAAATCTCCAGTCTGCAATACAGCAGCTTGTTCTGTTTTAGGTTGACAGGCAGTCATCACTGCTAATAAGCTAGCACAGTACAAGCTAGCAGGTAGGAATTTTTTCATCATAATAGAATGGTTATATTAGAATCTATATCCGCAAAGATAAGAATCTTTGAAGACAAAACAATTTTTACATAAAAATGATATGAAGAGAGAGGCCGCAGCCTCTCTCTCAATCACACCTACATGCACGATTATACTACGTATGGAGCATAATCCTCATGGGAACCTCATTGCTGAGGGGAAACACTTATTGTTAACTTTAATCGAAATATTCAATTAATCATTAAGTACGTTCCATTCAATTCCACGAATTTCGCCTTGGTAATCACCTTTGGCTGCATCGAAGAATACACCTGCAACTTTATCAAGTGGGAACCACATTTCAAGATCTTGTTCAGTACCTGTAACTTCTTGACCAATTTGAGCTGAAGTAAGTGCTGTATTCCAAACACGGAAGTCTTTTACAGAACCGTTGATCTTAGCCCAATAGTTACCTACCCAGATTTCGCTATCACTTACATTTGGTGCTTCGAAACCAGTTTCTTGAGCTACTTGTACTCCATCTACATAGATCGTATTTGTCTTAGCTGCATCATCGTGAACCAAAGCTACATGTGTCCATGAACCTGGGCGAACAACACCACCTTCTGACTTAAGCCACATCCACCATGACTCACTACCGTCCCAGTGGTTGTAGTTACCTACTTGACCAGCATTCAATACATTTTCTTCAGTTAGTTCGTTATAACCATAGATAAACATACCGAAATCACCAAATCCGAAGATACCACCATCACCACCTTCAGCAAATTGAAGAGTCTTCATCTTCAAATCAAGCTCTACAGTGAAGCTACCTGAAACAGTATATCCAGGAGTAATGTGTAGACCTACTGCATCTGAGTTTTCACGATCAATATATACACCGTCTGCTGGCGCTACTAGGTTCACTTTAATACCTGCGATCGCTTTTTCGATACCTGCAACTGCATCATCAAGTTGTTTTTGAAGTTCAGCATCTGCCAAAGTGTCTTGTGCACTTGCAATTAAGCTATCCAAATATTTTAGTGTACCTACAGGGTAGTCACCTGTATTGGTTCCTTCTGTAACTGTAGCACGGAATGCTTGTGCTGTAGCAATAGCTGCATTCAATGCATCTTTTTCAAGAACAATTACTGGAGGTGTACCATTTTCCATCCATACTACATCGCCGTGTAGTTTACAACGGTAACGTCCTGTAGCATCTTCGAAATCAGTACCCAAATCGGCTGTCAAGTTGAAACTTGCTTCAAGATTGGCAGCTTCAGCAGATACATCAGCATCAATGTTGTCTTGAATTTCTTGTTGGCTCAACTTCTTTGACCATACACGCACATTTTTAACCATAGCGTTGATTGTACGATCTTGCCATGCACTAGCAGTTCCCACTGCAAATGGGATACCTGCATCTGGTACTCCATATGCATAATCTTGAGCGATTACTCGGTTGCCATCAATATATAGTTCTTGATGAGTTGTAGAAATAACAGCAGCTACGTGAATCCACTTACCTGATTGGACAGTTCCAGCAGGAGCAGTTCCATTATGCCAGCTTTCGCCTGCACCACCTACGTTCAAGTGGATACTACCATCACCAAAATAACGTACATCTAAACCAAGGTCTTTTGTTCCACCATCTCCTTGTACATAACCAAACATGTTACAGCTATAACCTAAAGTTGCTGTGTTGATGATGTAAAAATCAGCTTCTACAGTGTAGTTATCTGCACATACATCGCGAAGACGACCTGCAGCACCAGCACCAGTAGGATTATCTGTTAGTTCAAGGAAGTTACCAGACCCCTGTTGTACCCATGGCACTGCAACTCCAACAATACTTGTGTTGAAAATATCCACATACTTTTGCAGACGGACAACTGCATTGTTGACATCTTGTTGGCTTTTCATATTGTCAAGCTTCCAAGTACACCAATCGATAACATCTTGAAGTTCTTGCTTAGAACCTGGTTTATGCAAACCAGCATCTATACCTTCTGTAGCATTATCAACCAAACTTTGCGCTTGTGTGATCAAAGTTGTCAATGCTTCAGAGTCGTATGAGCCCCCAGTTTTATCATCATCACTACATGATGAGAACGCAAATAGCACGCTCAGGCAGAATACTGCCCACATGGTTTTATTTAATAATTTATTTATCATGGTTCAGTATCTTTGTATTAGAAATTTGAGTTCATTAGACCATTTGACTTATTCAATGTTTCAGTAGTATCCCACCATAGTAGGTGATCCATACGGTCCTTTTCTGTTGTATTCAATGCCTCAGGCATCATGTCTTCGTTATTGCGGTGTTCATTTTCGTTGTAACGAATACGTTTCACAAATTTACCGATTGCAACAGAAGCATTTGCACTTTGATCTACAGGTAGATTGAAGTCAGGATAATCTGTACGACGGAAATCAGCCCATGCTTCAAGACCGTTAGGGAAGTTAGCCATCCACTTTTGTGTGATAATTTGCTTCAACTTCGCTTCGTTTGATCCTAGGGTATTGATTGTAGCATTCAAACCATCAATATATGCTTCGATATCTGCACTTGCTACGCCACAATATTGCATAGAAGCTTCAATACCTTCCTCATATAGTGATTCTACATCACCAGAATACCAACCACGAAGAGCAGCTTCTGCCAACAAGAACTTCACTTCTGAATAGTTCATGAATGTGTACAACATAGTATGGTTTCCACCAGGAGTAAAGTCTGGGAATCCACCTTCAAGGCGCATAATGCAATAGTCATTATTCTGTGTACCTGAAAGGATATCCAAACCATTAGGACAACCTTCATACTTCGCTTTACCAGCGTCTTCTTTGTCCATTGCTTCTTCAGCACCATCAGGCTTGTAGCAGAACCAAATTGAAGCACGTGGATCTTCACTCACTGAAGATTGATTATAGCAATAGTCTGTCAAAGTCTTAGAGATAGCAATATTTCTCCAATACCAACCCATTTGGTTGATGTAGTCATTCCATCCCTTATTCCATGTTGGCACTGCACCGTTATCATCGTTTGACTGCATCAAACCACCTTCACCATTAATTGCAGCTTTTGCTTGAGTTTCTGCAAGAGCAGGATCAGCATTAACAACACGCATAGCTAGACGTAGACGCAATGAATTAGCAAAACGCTTCCATTTCATGACATCACCACCATAGATCAAGTCATAACTTGAACCATATTGATACTGTGCAGCATCACCAGTAATCTTAGGGATCGCTTCATCAAGTACCTTAAATAAATCACGATAAATTTCTTCTTGTGAAGTATATGGTACTGCTTCTCCTGTGCCTGCATTGAAATATGGCATGTCACCATAATAATCTGTCATGCGAGACCAATAATAAACCATCCATACATTTTTAATAGCGATGGCTTCTTGATATAGTTCGTTCTCACCATACATTTCATCAATGGCAACTGAACGACGCAATATTTCTGTATAGAATTGTTCCCATCCGCGGCCAACCCAATCATTGTTATATTCGTAACGACCAGATTCAAAACTGTTCACTGTATTTGCCCAATATTGTGAATAAAGGTCTCCATACAAATTGATAACACGTTGATAATCGCGGAAAACCTGCGTCTCCATTTTATTGAAGAAGAACTTAGGTTCTACTGTTGTCGTAGCATCGCTCGGAGTATTCATGTCTCCGAAATCATCAGAACATCCTGTTGCGAATAGTGCTACTGCTCCTAATAATAGGGTATATATATTTTTCATGAGTATAAGCTATTAAAATCCAACATTAAGTGAGAATCCAAAAGTGCGCGTATTAGGCACAGGGTTTGAGTCGTATGCCTGTTGTGCGTAACTTGTACTATAAGCAGATCCATCAGGAGTAGTACCTGGAGTGTCTTTGTACAAGTAGAACAGATTACGAGCAACGAACGAAGCGCGTAGACTTTGAACGACATTACCTGGAATCTTATTTAAAATATGCTTAGGAAAACGATAACCAAATACCAACTCTTTCATCTTAGCATAAGAAGCATCATATAAAAATTCTTCAGTAATACTAGACTGATTTTGGAAATACTGTTGTGCAGTCACCATAGTAGTATTGACTTGTCCATCAGCTGTGACACCTTCAACGAAGAATGGCATACGGTTGTTAAAGTCTGTACGTGCAGCAGTACCTGCAGATGTAGCAGATGCTTCAGAAGAAGATACAATATCTCCACCTTGGCGAATATCAATCAATGCACTAGCATAAAATCCTTTATATTCAGCACCTAAACTGATAGAACCAGTCCAATCTGCTTGTAGGTTACCAATCTTCACATTATTGTCAGTACGCAATGGTAGACCATCGTCACCAACTAGGATTTGACCAGTTTCTGAATCACGTAGATATTTCTTTCCGCGAATATCACCTAGATTACCACCTTCTACAGCCCATACGCCAGAACCTGTACCAAATTCAAATTCCTTCAAGGCATTAGGATCATTTTTGTCAATCAACTCTTCCAATGTACCCTTGTTCTTAGAGAAATTGAAATCAAGTGTCACTGTCAAATCTTTAGTTTTAACAGGCACTGTTGTAATCATCAATTCAACACCTCTATTGCGAATAAGACCAGCATTGATCAATCGAGAGCTATAACCAGAAGACTGTACAGCTTCTACTGCAAGAATCTGGTTCTTTGTTTCTTCATTATAGAATGTAAAGTCTAAACCAATGCGATTGTTCAAGAATTTCCATTCTGTACCAACTTCCCATGAAGTAGAAAGTTCTGGTTTCAAGTCCTTAATTACAGCTTGAGAAGGTACATTACCCGCTGTCAAGTCAAAGTCTGTTGATTCCAAACTATAGAACTGACTAGTCATATAAGGGTCAGTAGCCTTACCAACTTGTGCCACAGACGCACGTACTTTACCATAAGTTACCCACTCTGGCAATTTTGTCATTTGCGAAATAACACCAGATACAGAAACTGAAGGATAGAAGTAAGAATTGTCATAATTACCAGTTGCTGCTGTTAACGTAGATGACCAGTCATTACGAGCAGTTACATCCATATATAAGTAATTACGGAAACCAACTTGACCGAAACCATAAATAGAACGCGTTTCTTGTTCAATGATAGATTCGCTAGCCTTGATATTTGCACCAGCTCCTAGGAAGTATGTATCTTCTGAAGCAAGTTTACCAGATGTACCTCTAAGTTCATTTGTCTTACGACGCATATCATTGGCACCTAGATTTACGTTAAAGTCAAAATCTTCGTTGATACGTCCGCTATATGAAACCAAACCTTCAAAGTTTGTTTCACGGAAGTTAATTTGACTTGTGTTGTAGTTTGGACGGTTTGGATCTACACCATCAGCATAAAGATAACCATCTTGAGAACGGAAACCATAGTAGTCCATACCATATTTCAACTTAGCAGTCAAACCTGGAAGAATCTTGAAGTTACCAGCGATATAACCGAATGTACGATTCTTGTCATCATTATTTACATATTGATTCAACAAGAAATAAGGGTTACGAGCGTTGGCACTTACTGTTGTGTACAATTTTTCTTTGTGCTCACCAGCGACCATGTTATACCCTGGTTTCAAATCACTTGTGCGGATACCAGCTGGCATTGCATTGAAATAAGACATATAACTATATGCCCCTACTTCTGGACGATTTTGACCTTGTGTACGGAAAAACGCCACCTTAGTATCGACATTCAACCATGGGTTGATATCATAATCGGCACGTAAATCAACATTTGTTTTCTTTACATTGTGATTTTCAAACAATCCATCCATATCACTATGTCCAATAGACAAACGGAATGAACCCTTATCATTACCACCTGTTAATGACAAATTATGTGATTGTTCTACACCAGTCTGACAAAAGTCTTTGATTAGATTGCCTTGTGGAGTCAAAGCGATTTGTTCACCAGTCCAGTTAGTCACAGTTTGGCCAACCATTTCTGGTCCCCATGATTCAGATGCACTATTGATATAATTGCCACTTACACCTTGACCATAACGATTTTGACGGTCTAGCATGTATGCTGCTTCAGAAAAAGTTACAGAACCTGAATAGCTTATACCAAGAGTTTGCTTACGAGATCCTTTCTTTGTTGTGACAACAATAACACCGTTACCACCTCGTTCACCATATAGTGCAGCAGCATTGGCACCTTTCAAAACAGAGATAGATTCGATATCATCTGGGTTTAGGTCAAATGCACCACCAGCACGAGAAGTTCCACCCCAACCATTAGAGTTGTTCGAGTTTCCGTTATCGAATGGTACACCATCCACTACCCAAAGTGGTTCGTTATTGTCAGACAAAGAACTTGCCCCACGAATATCAATACGAGTAGAAGCCCCTAAGCCCCCACCTGAAGAATTGATGCTTACACCGGCCACCTTACCTTGAAGGCCCGACATTACGTCAGCATCACCTGCTTGTGTCAATCGGTCTGATTTGACATCTTGCACGGCGTAACCTAGCGCTTTCTTTTCGCGCTTGATACCCAATGCAGTAACGACTACTTCACTAAGAGTCTGGGTGTCCTCGCTTAAATTAATTGTCATTGGCGAAGCTGTTGCTTTAACTTCTTGTGGTGTATAACCAATGTAACTAACTACGAGTACTGCTCCTTCTGGAGCATCTAATACAAATTTACCGTCCATATCGGTTACGGTACCTTTGCTAGTGTCTTTGATACGAATATTAGCACCAATAATTGGCATACCAGATTCGTCAAGGACAACTCCCTTCACTTTAATTGTTTCTTCAGCTACACGCGCTGAAGTTTCTGTTCCGTTCGATAACATCGAACCACCTGCTGGGCTAGTAGCTCCATATGCTGTCAGCGTTGACGCTAAAGCAAAAGCAGATACGAATGTAAAAACTTTGTGCATATACGATAGGTTTTAGATCGGATAACGTATGTTTCAATACTCAAATCATATCCACATGACTTGTATCCTAAAGGTAATAATGATTCTGTTAATTATATAATTTAATCACAAGGTTACAATACAAAAGTAAGATATATTTACATGTAACCTGCTATGTAATATTATTGTAACACTTCATTTTATTACGCTAATCCGACTCACTTGTACTAGTTACAAGTATAACGATTAGATTATGGAATATTTCTTTGTAAATTCGACGATTTCATCTATATATCCGAAGGCCAATCCAGTGACTGTATCAGCTGCTCCATAGTAGATAGCGACGCGACCTGTATCTTTATCATGTAAAGCAGCACAAGGGAAGCACACATTTGGCACATCACCCATACACTCATATGGTTTTTCTGGCGTTATAAGGTATGGACCAGAACGTGCCAACACTTTCCATGGTTGCTCTAAATCAAGCAAAGCACTACCAAAAGCATAGACAAAACCATTACAAGACGCCAACACTCCATGATAAAAGACCAACCATCCTTCAGATGTTTCAATTGGAATCGGACCTGCGCCTATTTTTGTACACTGCCATGCACTCACTTCAAACGCAGCTGGCGACATGACATGACGATGGCGTCCCCAAAATGTCAAATCAGGAGTTTCACTATAAAAAATGTCACCAAATGGAGTATGTCCATTATCACTAGGGCGACTTAACATAGCAAAATGATTATTTATTTTACGTGGAAACATTACACCATTTCTATTGAATGGAATAAAAGCATTCTCTAATTGGTGAAACGTTTTAAAATCGAATGTGTAAGCCACACCAATTGTTGGACCGTGATACCCATTACACCATGTCACATAATAGCGATCATCTATCCATGTCACACGAGGGTCATAGCCATACACCCATTCTCCTATTTCTTCATCATCACATTCAAAAGTAAGAGGATCTGGATTAATGTCCCAATCTATACCATTGCTTGAGAAACCAACATGCAAACGCATACGACGATTGGTATCATCGCATCGAAACACACCTGCAAACCCTTCTTCAAAAGGGACTACAGCACTGTTAAAAATGCTATTGGAAGTAGGCAACAAGTCACGAGGGATAATCGGATTCTTGCTGTATCGCCACACTGGGCGAGTGCAATCCGCAGGTCTATCTTCCCAAGGCATATTGGGTAGAGATGCTCCTTCGATAGTTAATTTTGAAACCATGTCCTAATTATTAAGGTTAAACATAAGGATTATACTATGGTGCAAAGATATATATTGTTGCAATTAGCCCACACATACATTGTTATCGTAAAGAAACAATAAATTACGCTTATCCGATATAACTATGCGTGTGATATTTGGTCATCTAATGAAAATTTAGTATAATTGCAACATGATTTATTAATACACACCTGAATCACACCACGTTATCTTATGAAAGTCATACACTATCAACTGAAAGAGTTTCTTGTGAACAATGAAACCTATCAGCTTGTACACAGAGAAATTAGCTCTATTCGCCGAGTCGTCATGCACGACCACGACTATTACGAACTATTCTGGGTCACCCGAGGAAGTGGCTATCAGATAATCAACAAACAACGTATGCCTCTCGAAAAAGGGGATTTAGTGATGATACGTCCTAACGATGCACACATGCTTGTAGGAGATCGCGAAGGGATGGAGATTGTCAACATTGCATTCTCCGCCAGCACTGCCGACATGATGCACGAACGTTATTTTAAAACCGCAAGTATCTATTTTTGGTCAGAGGGATTAATGCCTACAAAAATTCGCCTAGACGAGACTCACCTACATCGTTTTACGGATCGTGCACATGAAGCCATGCGTCATCGTTTAACATACATGCAACTTGACTCATTGCTTCTATTTATAATGCGACATCTAACCAACGATGAATCGAGCGACTCAACTAATATCCCGATTTGGTTGAATTATGCCTTAAACCACTTTAAGACGCCAGAGAAATTCAAAGCTGGACGTATTGGTTTTGCCAATGATTGTGGTAGAAATATGGATTATATCAACCGAGTAGTACGCACACACTTTGATATGTCTTTAACAGACTTATTAAATACTAGAAAAATGTTATGGGCAGCATTGCAACTATCTGCATTAGATACTCCAATTAAAGAGATTTGTTCAGATTGCGGCTTCAGTAATCTGGGGCATTTTTACAAAGTTTTTAAACAGTATTACGGACAAACTCCTCAAAAATACAGAGCTGGTAATCAAAACATGATTTGATAATCATAATAAAACGCCTTGTAATCCCAACCTAAAACAGGTCTAAAACAAAGCTATAATTTTGTTTTAGGCCTGTTGTTAAAATATTGAATAAGAAAAAAAGCAAGTAGATATTCTCTCCTAAAAAATTTAGTACTTACTATCAGACTTTATCGCTTGAATGATATGCTTTAGTTCCTTTCTTTGATTCTTGTCCATTGCATCAAAGGTAAAAATTGAAAAACCTTTTGCTCCAGCTTGAATAGCCACTCTGACTGCGTCACTCAAACGATCTTTTGAGCCTTGCTTAAAATCATCCGTGTATAAACCCACATAGATATCAGTCCCCTTATGAGCTTGTGTCACACAATCTGCGACACACTTGCCTATCCAATCAATATGCTCGTCATAAAATCCATTATAAATCATAGGATATGCCCTATCCAATGGCCACTTACCCCAATCTTGATACACCATTCGTGCTGCCATTTCTGGAGTTGGAAATGGAGAGGCCGTAAGTTCTTTACCAGACGATTTAACTCTAACAGCTATCTGATTAACGAGATTATTGACCGCATCCATACGAAACTGGTGCCATGACTTATCACCATTGACATCTGCTTGATTACGTGGATCATAATTATACTCTTTCTCAAAAGCTGCTATCATCGCAGGATGATATCCATAATCCCATTCTGGATACACTTTATCTTGAACAACATCGTAATTCTTCCAAAGAGTAGTAGGCAATATTGCATCTACATATCTACAATAATCTAAACTAATACTCTTGACACCTGGGATAGCCAAATATTCATCTATTTTAGCCAAAACAGCTTTTTGCACCCCTGGAATAATAGGATTCAAAAACTTATAATAGTCAACATATGCTTTCTTAAACTGCATCGATTGTCCTAAACGGTTATAGTCCAACCAATCGGGATGTTTAGCCGCAATCTCAGCATCACAAAGCGTTTTATACCACACATGCAATTCCATCTTATATTTATCAGCATAGGGTACCATTTCCCGAATCTGACTAGGCGTACCATGAACAATAATCCCATCTATTCCTACCTCGTGCATCTTCTCAAAATAGGCATCAAGCTGTCCATTCTCTGGATAACTAGTCCAAGTTAAAAAACGTGCTTGGGCAAATACAGACACGACACTGACTATAAACAAGCCCATCAAAAATCCACATCTTTTTAAGTATGTATTCATAGTAATCAAAATATTAGTATAGTTAATTTTTAAAGGTTACAGTTCCCCATTTATCAGGTCGATGAATATCTATAATACCAGTTGGCGCCCACACCCAATTTTCTTCATTACCAAATCCTTCTGTGCCAGGTCGCTTTATATATTTTCCATTTTTGACATCAACTTGGAGCCATTCTACTCGAGAGAAATTCATCTTCCAGGTTGTTCCAGGCACGATTTTTTCATTCACCGATTTCAGAGGTATACGCAATTCCACAGTCCAACATTTGTCCGTATCACTAGGATCATTTATTGTTCCCTGAATATTGGTGGCGTGTTGTAATCCTTTGAAATCAAAGTCATTAAGAAAAGTTCCACCTTGATAGTATGGTTTAGTCATTAATAAGTCCCATGGAGTATTTTGGGCATTAATTTCAAATTCAAAATAACAACACCCATCCCCATCAGGATCCATAAACACTTCAAAATCATTATCCCAATAGATAGTGCTATCTCTCTTGGCAATTGTACTCCAGATATGCGGTTCTTCTAGTTTAGCCGCCACATATACAGCATCTTCATCCCACAACATCTTAAATCGAGTATTGTACTTGGGCTTAGGCTTCTTATCTCCTTGAATATCAACAAATAAATCACTCCAAGCGCTTTTTTGCCAATCTGGATCATCTAGTTTCCCATCAATGATAACATCACCTTTACGCTTATAGCTTTCATACTTTGGAGACTTTATTGGCTCTTCGGTCATAAAAAAGACCAGTTCACCCCCTGCCAAAATTTGTTGGTGGGAAATAGTAGTACCATGCAAAGTAACTCCATTGAGTTGTATCTTTTGTACATTGGTTGAGTTCAGATCTCCATCTACGCGCACCACGAATTGTTTTCCGTTGGGTAGATTCAAGCTTAACTTTTTACATAAAGGGATTCCCAACTCATACACCCCACTAGCAGGATCTACTGGGTAAAATCCCATAGCTGAAAAGACATACCATGCAGACATCTGCCCACAATCCTCGTTACCACATAGACCTTCAGGTGTATTGGTATAGAACTGATTCATCACTTGACGTATCAACTTTCTTCCCTTGTTGGGATGTGCCGTTTTATTATACAAATATGCCACGTGATGGCTTGGTTCGTTACCATGCGCATATTGACCAATCATACCAGTAGAGAACAAAGGTAAATCTTCATGATCTGCTACTGTTGCATTAAAGAATGCGTCCAACTTCTTTTCAAAAGCTTCTGGACCGCCTATAAGTTCGACCAAACCATCAACGTCTTGTTGCACACTCCACAAATACTGCCAAGCATTGCTTTCAGTAATATCTGTTGTATACTCACGAGGGTTGAAAGGAGTTTTAAATTGTCCTTTAGTATCTTTAGGTTGAAAGAATCCGTTTGATTTATTAAATATAGCACGATAACTCTGACCTCTCTGTGCAAACACTTCAGCGACATCATTTTTATTTAGTTTTTGTGCTATCCTAGCAATTGTTGCATCATCATATGCATACTCCAAAGTCTTTGACAGTGATTCGTGTTCTATATCACAGGGCAGATATCCGAATTTTTTATATGCCCCAATTCCGCGATAATCATCATCATTAGCAGTTGTCGTACAAGCATCCAATGCTGCTGTATAATCAAATCCTGAAATGCCTTTAAGAATTGCATCAGCTATGACTGGAGCACTATGATAACCTATCATCATATCTGTTTCACTCGCCTGCATATTCCAAACAGGAATACGCCCATGCTGATGTTGAAAATCTATGAAAGATTGCACCATATCCCCTACTCGATTGGGACAAATAAGTGTATATAAAGGCTGTGCAGCACGATACGTATCCCACAAAGAGAATCGGCTATAGTGATGCTTGTTGGCAGCAGACAAACTGTATATTTTTTTATCTGGTCCTCTATAGCTTCCATCCTCATCATCATATACAACAGGTGCCAACATAGAATGATACAAGGCAGTATAAAAAGTCACTTTTTGATTCACATCTTCTGTTTCAATCTGAATCTTTTGCAATTCTTGATTCCACTGATCCTCAGCATGACTTAAAAACGCATCAAAGCTCTGCGCTTTCGCTCGATTAATATCTGCGTACAAATTATCAAATGCATGCTGTGAATCTACAGCAGAAAGTGCTGTATATACCTCTATTTGCTCACCTGGCTTTAGCGTATCATAATATAATATGGCATCCATAGCCACTTTTCCATTGTCTAACTGCACTGTGTCTATCTCAATACGATCCCAAGGGGTAGAGATGCGAGTAGCAAAAAAGAGCGTTTGGTTTCTAGCCCATCCATCACTATGACGTAATCCTGAAAGCTTTTGTTGATCAATTGCTTTTATAGAAGCATCTAGTGTCTTATCCCAATTCATCGATTTAGATAAATTCAAACGAATCGCTGACGCTCCTCCGCTCTTAAAGGTATAGCGCTGCACACCAGTACGCAAACCAGCGGTCAACTCAACATCAATATTGTAGTCATCAAGATGCACTTTATAATATCCAGCATGCGCCTCTTCTTTACTATGAGAGAAACGACTATGCACACCTAAAGGTTTGTCTGCACTACGTTCTGGAAAACGGACAGGCATAAAAGAAATGTCATACAAATCTCCTGCCCCAGTTCCCGACAAGTGAGTGTGACTGAAACCAGCGATTGTACTATCTGGATAAAAATATCCTGCAATACGATCCCAACCAGGCAAACCGTTGTCAGGACTTAATTGTACCATACCAAAAGGCACTTGTGCACCTGGATATGTATTACCCACATAATTGGTACCTATAAATGGATTGACAAAATGTGCCAAAGCAATCTCCTTTTTTTCATGCTTTTGGACACATGAAAAAAACAAGATAACAGACAATATTAGAATAAAAGGTTTAAGGATTTTCATCTCACAACAAATGGTTTAAGGTAAATTGGGCACAGACTATATTTTCTCGAGCATATGTTCCACATATGCACGCAAAGTTATCAGAAGTAATACAAATAATTAAACATGTAATAGAGATTGAGGATCTAAATGATCAGCTTCAATATCTTTAAAGTATTTGTAGGTGCCAACTTTCAACTCATCCGTTGCTTCTTCGTCACACACTATAATGCCTTGACGATGCAACTGTAAAGCCGAAATTGTCCACATATGTGTAACAGCTCCTTCAACAGCCTGACACAAAGCTCTAGCTTTACTGTGTCCATTAACCAATATAAGGACTTCACGTGCATCAAGAACAGTACCCACTCCGACAGTTAAGGCCAACTTAGGTACCTTATTGATGTCATTATCAAAGAATCTGGAATTGGCTATAATAGTATCCGTTGTCAAAGTTTTCAGTCTAGTACGTCCACTTAACGAAGAACATGGTTCATTAAATGCGATATGACCATCTGGACCAATGCCACCAAGGAAAAGATCGATTCCTCCTACTGCCTTAATTTTTTCTTCATAACGTGCACACTCCGCCTCTAAGTCATCAGCGTTACCATTAAGAATATTAACTTGTTCTGGATTAGCATCAACTTGCGAAAATAAATTAGTCCACATAAAAGAATGGTAACTTTGTTCGTGATCTTCAGGCAATCCTACATATTCATCCATATTGAAAGTGATAACATGCTCAAAAGAGAGCTTACCTTCATGATGTAATTTTACCATTTCACGATACATTCCTAGTGGTGAAGAACCAGTAGGTAGACCCAGTACAAACGGTTTTTCAGCAGTAGGATTTGCTTTTTTTATGCGCATTGCTACATAGTTAGCTGCCCACTTAGATAGTATTTCATAATCTGGTTGAATAATCAATCTCATACGCCAATCAATTAAAAGGTTACAATTATGTGACAAAGATAGCTGGTTCCTCTACTTAATCCAAGAGGCAAACACTATTTCAATTATCATATATTATATGCTAATCCGACTTTCATCTACGCAATACAGCTAGTGGATAGATGTAGTCATTACTACTATAGTACACCCCTATTTTAGGAGCACACTTACTTTAAAGTAACAATAACCCGTCCATTTACTAACACGACAAAATGTAAAGAGTACGTGTAAAAAGTAGATCTTATACGTCTTCTTTTCTTTTATTACTACTACGTTTTTGGGGAGATATACTTTAGTAAATGCTTTGTTCCCTTTGTGCGTGTCGATTCAAACGCTTGGTCCCATCGATTCAAACGCTTGAATCGATGGGACCAAACGTTTGAATCGAGGCTGGCAAAGGGTGTTGCGTAATTATTGAATCCGTCGGCTATATTACTAGACTTTAAAGACAATCTTTATGCTTTATATTCCGCGCAAGCTTTTAGAGATGCATCCCATATGCGAAAAATAAGTCTTACAGTAAAACTAAAATAATAAAAGGACATGGTAACTTAAATTGCCATGTCCTTTTATTGTAAGAATTGCTATATAGATCAGATTACAGAAAACTAAAACCAACCGAAACGTCTCTTCTTCTTAGGTGTTTCCTCTTCCAATGTCAAAGTTTCAGGTCTACTATACACACGATTACTTTTAACCATATTATAAATTTCTCCCCACTGAATGGGGCCTCCTATATTCCGGTCATCAATAAATAAATCTGCCTTAATCTTTCTAGAAAATGTTTTCATTTGTACGTCTTCCTCTGGAAAGTCTCTATTAATAGCATAAAACTCAACGCCTCGTTCACGACACCATTCCACGGCCTCCTTAAGACGTCTTCCTTCACGCACAGTCCAAAGTATCAGCTCATGTCCATCACTATGAAGCATTTTCAATGTTTGAATGGCAAATGGACGCTCTTGACCGATTTCTGGATAAGCATCAACCACTATAGTTCCGTCAAAATCAACAGCAATCTTCATACAGCAATCAAATAATATTAGTTGATACGACCTATACAGTCATACTCAAAACCAGCTTCTTTAACTTCGGATGGTTCATAAATATTTCGTCCATCGATAATCAAAGGATTATTCATGGCCTTCTTCATAACACCCCATGAAGGCATACGAAATTGCTTCCATTCAGTAATCAATAATAAGGCATCCGCTTCTAGTACAGCATCATACATATCTGCTGCATACTCAACAACATCTCCAATACGGCGTTGACATTCTTCCATCGCAATTGGGTCAAATACTCGTACTGCACAACCAGCTTTCTTTAACAAATCAATAGTAACCAAGGCAGTCGCTTCACGCATATCATCCGTTTCAGGTTTGAAACTCAGTCCCCATATAGCTATTTTTTTACCTTTTAAATCACCATCATATTTATCTGAAAGCTTCTTAAACAAGACGTGCTTTTGATGCTCGTTTACATCCTCGACTGCATTCAATACTCGCATATTGTACCCGTTTTGTTCGGCTGTTTTGATCAATGCCTTCACATCTTTAGGGAAACATGACCCACCATATCCACAACCAGGGTATAAGAACTTACGACCAATACGTGTATCACTACCAATACCCTTACGTACCATATTGACATCAGCACCAACCAACTCACATAAATTTGCGATATCATTCATGAAGCTGATACGTGTAGCTAACATAGAATTGGCTGCATATTTTATCATTTCTGCTGAAGGAATATCAGTAAAAATAACTCGGAAATTATTTATAAGCATCGGACGATACAATTTTTCCATCAACTTGCGTGCTTTTTCGCTTTCAACCCCAACAACCACACGGTCTGGAGACATGAAATCGGAGATTGCAGCCCCTTCCTTTAAAAACTCAGGATTAGACGCAACATCAAAAGGAATATCTACGCCACGCTTATCCAATTCTTCTTGAATAGCAGCTTTTACTTTCTTTGCAGTGCCTACAGGAACAGTACTTTTAGTGACCAATACCTTGTAATTTGACATGTAACGGCCAATAGTGCGTGCCACTTCAAGTACATATTTTAAATCAGCACTACCATCCTCGTCTGGAGGAGTACCTACCGCACTAAAGACAACCTCCACATCATCAAGTACACTCTTTAAATCGGTAGTAAACTGAAGTCGACCTTCACGATGATTGCGAGTGACCATTTCATCCAGACCTGGTTCGTAGATGGGCATAATGCCATTCTGAAGATTTTCAATTTTCTTCTTATCCACATCAACACAAGTTACATTGACTCCCATTTCGGCAAAACACGTACCACTCACAAGGCCTACATAACCTGTACCTACTACTGCTATATTCATATCAAAAATTGGTTAATGATTCATTTAATTATGAGTACTAGACTCTTATATAAATACTAAGAGTAACTAGTTACTGATCGTAAATAGGACCAGCAAACGACACAAAGATAAGCACATTGAAGGAAGTGCCCAAATTTATAGACTTCTTTTTTGGACGTTACTTCAGCAAAAAACGCTTACCTATTCCTTCATAAGCATCAATGCGTCTATCGCGTAAAAAAGGCCACCAACGACGCACTTGCTCACTGCGTGTCATATCAACATCTTGCACAATCAACTGATCTTTATCTTGTGTAGCTTGCACCAACAACTCACCCTGAGGCCCAGCTACAAAACTTGATCCCCAAAATAAGATGCCACCAGTGACTCCAGATGGGTCTGGTTCATATCCCGTTCTATTAACAGTTACAACTGGGATACCATTGGCCACAGCATGACCACGCTGTACTGTAATCCAAGCATTGACTTGGCGTAGTTGTTCTTCTTTATCATCTCGACTATCCCATCCGATCGCCGTAGGATAAATTAGTATTTCGGCCCCTTTCATAGCCATCAAACGTGCAGCTTCGGGATACCATTGATCCCAACAAACGAGTACCCCCAAGCGTCCAATGGAAGTGTCAATAGGCTCAAATCCAAGATCGCCAGGTGTAAAATAGAATTTCTCATAGTAAGCAGGATCATCAGGAATATGCATCTTACGATACACCCCAGCAATACTTCCATCTGTATCAAAGACAACAGCAGTGTTATGATATAATCCAGCAGCTCGTCGCTCAAAAAGAGAAACGACAAGGACCACATGATTATCTCTAGCTGCATCCGAATAGACCTTACAAGAAGGACCTTCAGGAATTTCTTCAGCCAGATCAAAAAAGTCAACGTTCTCTGTTTGGCAGAAGTATAAACTATTATGTAATTCTTGCAAGACAACCAATTGAGCCCCTTGTGATGCAGCAGCTTCTATTTGTCGCAACATAGTGATTCGGTTACTCGTTACGCTATCAACATTATGCTGTTGAACAAGAGCAACACGAATGGTTCTTTTATCTTCCATGATAAATGATGTTAGGTACTAGAAAAAACGGGAGTCCAAACTTCAGATGAAGTCTGGACACCACTTATCAATTATATCGTTTCGAATTAGTCAAAATCAGTAGAATAGTAAGCTATAGGCAACGTACGACAATTATACGTAGATGCCATTATTTCACCATAAGCGCCAGCACTTCTGAAAGCGATCAAATCTCCTCGTTTAGGCAGTGGGATACTTGCTCCCTTTTCAAAGACATCACTAGACTCACAGATAGGTCCCACAATATCTACTGTACTCATTGGAGCATCTGGAGAAGTTATATTTTGAGCCACATGGACTGCTTGGTATAAAGCAGGACGCATCAATTCAGTAAATCCTGCATCTAAAATAGCAAACTTACGATTTACCCCCTCCTTTAAATACAAACATTTACTAATCATTGTTCCACACTGTCCTACGATACTACGCCCCAATTCACAATGCACGTGTTGATCCTCACACAAGTCAAGATGCGCAGCAAATGTATCGAAGTACGCTTTAAAATCTGGGATCGGATTTGAATCAGGCAATATATAATCAATGCCTAATCCCCCCCCCACATTGATATCTTGTACATGGAAACCAGCCACAGCCAATTCTTGCTGCAACTCATTAACACGCAAAGCTAAAGCCTTGAAAGGTTCAGTCGTGGTAATTTGAGAACCGATATGAAAGTGTAATCCAATCACTTCAATATGACTCATGCGACTAGCTATTTGAAACACAGGAAGCATGTCTTGCATGGCAATACCAAACTTGTTTTCAGCCAATCCTGTTGTTATATTAGCATGTGTATGTGCATCTACTTCAGGATTGATACGAAAAGCCACACGCACTTTCTTATCAGCCTTTTGAGCCAATTGATTGATAACTTCCAACTCTGGCACTGACTCTACATTGAAACAATAGATATCAGAGGCAATTCCTAATTCTATTTCCCAATCAGCTTTACCTACACCAGCAAATACAATCTGATGGGCAGGCACACCTGCTTCTAATGCAGCGTGGATTTCTCCACCACTCACACTATCCGTTCCAAAACCATTTTCAGCAATTAGTTTCAACACACGAGGATTGGCATTTGCCTTCACAGCATAATGCACATGGTAATTAGGCTTATCTTTTATACCTTCTTTCACAGCATCTATAGTCTGTTGAAGAAGATTCATATCATAATAATAGAATGGTGTGCGTAAAGCACGTAATTGTTCTACAGGAAAATTTGTCATACTTATCTTATTTATCAAACTCTTCATAATGTGGCTAATCCTTCACCTCATGTCCAATAAAGAGTGCATTACTTAGCGCTTGAAGAGCCATTTTCTTGTCTGCTTCACGTACTAAGAATGAAATATTATAATTACTGCCACCATATGAAATCATACGTACTGGTACATCACGCATAGCAGCCACAACAGCAGACTCAAAGCCCACATTTTGCCATTGTAGATCACCCACCACGCAGAGGATACACATATCTTCATCTACAGTAACTGTACCATACATCTTAAGATCATTCAAGATGTTATTTAAATTCTTGGTGTTATCAATAGTAACCGATACTCCAACTTCACTAGTACACACCATATCTACAGATGTTTCGTGACTTTCGAATATCTCAAACACTTTACGCATGAAGCCATGAGCCAAAAGCATACGACTAGATTTGATACGTATAGCAGTAATATCATCTTTGGCTGCCACAGCTTTGATTTTAGCCAATTCAGTATCATTAGAGATTAATGTACCAGGAGCACTAGGATCCATTGTATTCAAAAGACGCACAGGAATATTGGCATACTTAGCTGGTTGCACACATGTAGGATGCAAAATCTTAGCACCAAAATAAGCCAATTCAGCAGCTTCATCAAAATTAAGATGACGCACAGGTTTTGTCCCATCTACTACACGAGGGTCATTATTATGCATGCCGTCAATATCTGTCCAAATCTGAATTTCATCAGCATCTACAGCAGCACCAATTAAAGAAGCTGTATAGTCGGATCCACCACGCTGCAAATTATCAATTTCCCCATACGCATTACGACAAATATATCCTTGAGTGATATAAATATCTGCATCAGGGAATAATGCCAATTGCTGTTCGAGGTGTGTACGAATATACACTGGATCTGGTTCAGCATTCTTATCTGTACGCATAAACTCAAGGGCAGGAAGCAATACTGCCTTCACGCCTTTTTCTTGCAGATAGTGAGCCATCATTTGAGTAGACATCAATTCACCTTGTGCTAAGATAACCTTTTCCTCAAACAAAGTAAACAAATCTTTAGTATAAGAACGAATGGTATCAAATATCTCTTTGTTGGCTTCAGTGGCTTTAATAACCAGCTCTTCATTATCATACAATTCCTTAACAACTGCACGATACTTAGCTTCTAATTGGTTGATGATTTCATTAGCACCCTCTGGATTCTTTTTATACAGATAATCAGCAATCTCCACCAAAGTATTCGTCGTACCCGACATAGCCGAAAGCACTACAATTTTTTTATCACTGTCTGTAATCAAGTTTGCCACTTCCTGGATGCGCTGTACAGATCCTACCGATGTACCGCCAAATTTCATTACTTTCATCTTATTGTCTCCTATACCTTTATATTGTTTATTTTTTAATTCACTATCTATTCTTTTTCTGAAACAGTCGTTTCAATTAATGTAGGCTTTTCTTTTGATTCGGATGAAGCTAAAAGCTCTTCAAAAACTTCATCTATACAACTAGTTAAATTAGTATTTGAACTAACACTAACATCATTAAATATTTCGCTTTGCTCTACAACCTCTGTTTGCGTTGCTTCTTCGGGAAGTGTGGCAAATGTTTCTTTTGTTATATCATCAACAGCTTTACGGTATGTTTCTGTAATATCCATAAAGCATTTTTCAGCACATTGAATAACCCTGCCTGGATGTCTCTTAATAATAAAGTCATCATGCGTAGACATAATAACAGCCGTTCCACTAGAGGCAATATCCTGCAATAATCGCATAACATCTTCACTACTCTTTTCGTCAAGATTACCCGTAGGTTCATCTGCTAAAATAATTTCAGGATTATTCAATATAGCACGTGCAATGACAACACGCTGCTGTTCACCTCCACTCAACTGGTTTGGCAGCTTAAAACCTTTCGTTTTGAGATTAACCATTTCCAGTACCTCAACAATACGTCGATCTATTTCTTTTTTATTTTTCCATCCTGTCGCCCGGAGTACAAACTTAAGATTCTCACTCACACTGCGGTCTGTTAACAACTGGAAGTCTTGAAATACAATCCCTAATCTACGACGTAATTTGGGCAACTTTCGCATCTTAATTTTCGTCATGTCGTAGTCTAGGACTTTAGCTTCATTAGCTTTATCAATGCCCATTTCACCATACATGCTTTTTAAGAAACTGCTTTTCCCCGATCCAGAGCGTCCTGTGAGGAAAACAAAATCACTTGGATAAAGCTCGAAATCTATATTTTCAACCACCAAGTAATCATCATGCCTCAAATCAACTCCTTTATACTCAATCAAAGGTACTATCGATGTTGCCATATCGTTTGATTTTTTATCCTCTAATGCTTTTTCCAAGTTGGATCATGACGAGTCACTAGTTCATCCGCCAAATCTTCGATAGATAAACCTTGAGACGTCAACATCACAATTAAATGATAAAGCATATCAGATCCTTCATAAATCACTCGTTCCTTTGTTCCATTTGTAGCTTCAATAATCATTTCGACAGCTTCTTCTCCTACTTTTTGAGCCATCTTATTGATTCCGTCTTGAAACAAACTAGTCGTATATGATCCTTCAGGTTGTTCTTTATATCGTTTTTCTATGAATCTCTGTAATTCTTCCAAAAACAGCAATGGATTCTTCTCATTAACTTCCCCCCAACAAGTATCTGTACCAAGATGACATACTGGACCTGCTGGCTTGGCTTTGACAAGAAGTGCATCATTATCGCAATCTGAAGCGATAGACACAAGTTCTAAGACATTGCCACTCTCTTCACCTTTAGTCCACAAACGTTGCTTGCTTCTACTAAAGAATGTCACTTTCCCTATTTCTAGCGTTTTTTCATACGCCTCTTTATTCATATAGCCCAGCATTAATACTTTGCCTGTAATGGCATCTTGTACAATAGCAGGTACAAGTCCATCCATTTTATCAAAATCAATTGTTATTTGCATTTCCAATTTGTTTTAACGAATTTGTTCTATTCCTATGAATCGCTATTTATAATTCTGGCGTACAGCGATACCACGGCTACAAAGGTACGATTTTAATTCGGGAATTTGTATTTCACCGAAGTGAAAAACACTTGCCGCAAGTGCTGCATCAGCACCACCTTCTTCAAAAGCTTCGGCAAAATGCTCCATAGTACCAGCTCCACCACTAGCTATGACAGGGATAGATAAAGTATCATGTAACTCCCTGAGTTCTTTCAAAGCATAGCCTGTTTTCACACCATCGTGATCCATACTTGTAAATAGGATTTCTCCAGCTCCTCTATCTTGTGCTTCGTGCGCCCAATCCATCAAACGCTTATCAGTAGGTAAGCGCCCTCCATTCAAGTAACACATCCATCCCTCTGGATCATGCCGTGCATCTATCGCAACCACACACACCTGTGAACCAAAATGATCAGCAATTTCATTGATCAATTCTGGGCGACGAATAGCTGCGGAATTAATAGAAATTTTATCCGCTCCAGCAGCCAATAAGCGCTCTACGTCACTCAACTCATGGATACCCCCACCCACGGTGAATGGTATACTGATATGGGATGCTATACGCTCGACTAATTGAGCAAAGGTCTTTCGTCCTTCGTGCGTAGCAGTTATATCTAAGAAGGTCAATTCATCAGCTCCAGCAGCACTATAAGCTGCTGCTAGTTCCACAGGATCTCCTGCTTCACGCAATTCAACAAAATTGACTCCCTTTACTGTCTGCCCATCTTTAATATCCAAACAAGGGATTATTCGCTTTGCTAACATTATATTATCCTTATATAAGAGCCTCATCGACAGAATCAGCCATTGTTTTATTTAAAAGAAACGACTAATCTCATTCAATGAAATGCGATTTTCGTAGATGGCTTTTCCAAAGACAACTGCTGGTATGCCAGCCTCATCCAAAGCCTTCAAATCATTCACACTGCTCACCCCACCACTGGCTATAAGATACAATTCTGGATGATGTTGCAATATTTCTTTGTACAGTGCAATAGAGGGACCTTGCAACATGCCATCACATGCTATATCAGTACAGATGCATTTAGAAATACCAGCTGCTAAGTACTTTTCTAAGAATGGCATTAATTCCAAACCTGAATCCTCTTGCCATCCAGAGACTGCTATCATTTTGTCTTTTACATCAGCTCCCAAGATGATTCGTTCACTACCAAAGGTGTCTATCCAACGCAAAAAAGTCGTAGGATCTTTTACTGCGATACTACCACCGGTTATCATACTGGCACCCGATTCAAATGCGATACGCAAATCGTCATCACTCTTTAAACCACCACCAAAATCAACGACTAAATCAGTTTGAGTAGCTATGGCTTCTAACACTTTATAATTGACAATGTGATGGCTCTTAGCCCCATCCAAATCGACCACATGTAGTCTTCTTACACCATGATCAGCAAAAGACTTGGCCACCTCGACAGGTGACTCGTTATATACTTTTTTGCTGGCATAATCACCTTGCGACAAGCGTACGCACTTGCCATCAATCACATCAATCGCAGGTATTAATTCTATCACTTTTTAATCGTTTAATTGAATAAAGTTTGTCAATATACGCTCACCAACTCCCGCACTCTTCTCTGGATGAAACTGAGTAGCATAATAGTTATCTTTATGCAAAGCTGCACTAAAAGGTTGAATATAATCGGTAGTAGCTATGGTGTCATCACACAAGGGTACATAATAACTATGCACGAAGTACACAAAGTCTTCTCCTTCAGTAGAAACACCCTGCATCAAATCACCCTTTGGATCTAGTAGATTATTCCAACCCATATGTGGGATTTTAAAAGCTTTATCTTCCGTTTGAAATTTCAACACGGGTTGATCAAAGATATTCAACAAATCAACATCTCCTTCTTCTGAATGTCGACACATCAACTGCATTCCCAAACAGATGCCCAAAACAGGTTGTTTCAAATCTAGCAACAATTGATCTATACGATGCGCTTTAAGATAAGCCATAGTATTTTTAGCCTCTCCTACTCCAGGAAAGATCACTCTATCTGCTGATTGAATAACTTCAGGATCGTCTGTAATAACAGGGGCAATACCCAATCTATGAAGCGCATGCTCCACAGATCGAATATTGCCCGCATTGTACTTTATGATTGCTACTTCCATGAGCTCTTATAGTTGTCTTTAAATAGTCAGACCACAAAAGTAGCAATTTAATAGCATTTATCGCAATTTTACTCCATAAAGTTGGTTTACCACACCTTTTTATTCGGATATTTTATTTCTTTAGCCATTTGTCTAGCCATGTAAAGAAAGTACGTTGCCATAAGATACCATTTTGAGGCTTCAATACCCAGTGATTCTCATCTGGATAAATCAACAATTCTGCAGGAATACCTCTCAATACAGCTGCGTTAAATGCCGACATTCCTTGAGATGCTAAAATACGATAGTCTTTCTCCCCATGAATACACAAAATAGGAGTATCCCATTTATCGACAAACTTATGTGGAGAATTGGCAAATGTGCGTTGCGCCATGGTATTGTTTTTATCCCAATATGCTCCACCCATATCCCAATTGGCAAACCACATTTCTTCGGTCTCCAGATATTGTTGTTCCATATTAAAGATACCATCATGAGCAATAAATGCCTTGAAGCGTTTTTGATGATGACCAGCCAACCAATAAACAGAGAATCCGCCAAAGCTAGCCCCAACACAGCCTAAATGGTCTTTATCTACAAATGGTTCTTCAGACATTGTATCGATTGCACTCAGATAATCTTTCATACATTGGCCACTATAATCACCACTTATGGCTTCATTCCACTCATTTCCAAACCCAGGCAATCCCCTACGGTTAGGAGCAACAATGATGTAATCATGAGCAGCCATAATTTGGAAATTCCAGCGATAACTCCAAAACTGACTGACAGGACTTTGAGGACCACCTTGACAATACAGCAATGTAGGATATTTTTTATTAGGATCAAAGTGTGGAGGATAAATCACCCAAGTAAGCATTTTCTTTCCATCCGTAGTATTCATCCAACGCTCTTCTACTTTCCCCATAGTTAGCTGCTTGTATAGAGAAGCATTTTCATGAGAAATTTGGGTCTGCGTTCCGTCTAGACTGACTACAAATATTTCATCTGCAGCACTCATAGAGTGACGTTTTGCAACCAATTTATCATTACCCAACATTGCAAGTGACGCATAATCATGCTGGCCAGCAGTAATAGGTTTTACACGTTCATCCTCCAAATTGACTTGATAAATTTGGCTTGTACCATGCCAAGGTCCAATAAAATAAATATTTTGACTGTTTTCTCCCCATACATAGGTATCCACATTACTTTCAAAAGATTTGCTGACAAAACGCTTCTCTCCAGTCTTCACATTCATCACAAATAGGCGATTTTGATCTGACTCATAGCCATCACGTTCCATACTTTGCCATGCAATATACTTACCATCAGGGCTAAAAGCAGGATTGGTATCATATCCCATGTTACCTTCTGTAATATTTTTAGTTGTATGCTCTTTTAGATCATATACATATATATCAGAATTGGTCGATTCGGCATATGCTTTACCAGTCAACTTACGACAAGTATAGGCTATCTGTTTAGAATCTGGCGACCAGCACAACTGTTCCATTCCTCCGAAAGGACGCATTGGACTCTCAAACGGAGTCCCTCCTAATAAATTGACAAAATTAGTGAGCTTCTCTCCGTCATAATCACAGACAACTGGCTGAGGTGCGCCTGTAGTCCATTGATCCCAATGCTTATACATTAGATCATTAATCACCAAGCCAGTAGCTTGTGGCAAGTCTGGATATTTATCTGCTGTAGATTCTACCGTTTTAAACTCGCTGACTAACAACAATTTCTTTTCATCTGGTGAAAAAATAAATCCTTCTATACCTTTATCACAAGATGTCAACTGCTTTTCATCGGTCCCATCAGGATTGATAGTCCACACTTGCCCACCACGGATAAAAGCAATTTTTTGCCCACCTTGTATCCATGTAGCACTATGCTCACTAGCCACCGAATGAGTTAAAGCCTTACGGTTCTTGCCATTGACATCACTGATGTACAGATCACGGTTACTCTTATTTTCAGCTACACTATAATAAGCTACACTATATACAACCTGTTTATTATCTGGCGATACAGCCACTCCACCTATACGTCCAAATGCCCACAACGCTTCAGGCGTCATGCGACCATCTGTGATCTCCACATGCTGAGGACCAATAATATCGGTCTTCGCTTCATCTTTATTGCCAGCAACACAACTTGTTAGTGTCATCATTGCACCTGTCATAAGAATGTCAGAAAATTTCATATTACGTTTCAATTATCAGGTAAAAAAATCATACAAATATACATGGATAAATACATTCTCCCAAATAATAGCCTCTTTTTCAGACACAACCCAACAGCAAATGTTTTATATGATGCTCACGACACGTATCAAACATTAATTAAAACAATTATACAGAGAACCAACTACATAGCCAATTCCACTTAAAAGGCCAAGCTTTTAAGTGTACAAAAAAATATACAACATAAATAAGACGATTATCTAAAATCCAATTAATGATTCATGCACTTCTTCTGGAAATTTCTTTTTAATTCTATACCGTACAGCATACACCGTGCTTGGTTCTACATTTAGAAGGATGGAAATGTCTTCTACCTTCATATCAATAATAAAACACACCATATAAAATCTGTCAGTTGATGTTACACGTCTCACCGCATGTCCTATTACCTTTTCAAGAGCAGAGAAATCGACTTCATCTAAGGATGACAAATATTGTTCCTTACGAGTATCTGGAATAGGATGATGCATGATACATTGTCTCAACTTTTCAGCTTGATGCTTTGAAGGAGGCTGTTCTAAAGTGTGCATCATGCCATTTAATGCTTCCGTCTTCTCCTTAACCTGCTCCTGTACGGCTTTTAGCTGTACATTATTTTCAGAACGTCGTTGACGATACATCAAAAAAACAAAGAAGAAAATCACCGACACAAGACAAGTTGACAGTAAAGATAATAATGTGAACATACGAGAATTTTTCAACTTTTCTCTCATTTGAACGACCATTTTTTCAGCGACATGTGCACGCATTTGTTTGGCTACCGACTGTAGTATCTCTGTTTCCTGTGTGTCGGCAGCCCTCTTCTGCCATACCAACACAGAATCCATATACTGAAAAGCTTTCTGATTATTCCTATCTTTACGATAAATATGAGCTATACACTTGTAGCAATCCAGAAAAGCTCTCTCATAAGTAAGTTTAGACATATATCTTCTATCAGCATACCGCATAGCTACTCGCACATACTGCAAAGCCTCTCTACTTCGATTTTGTTTCAGTAGCATATCAGCCCTTAAATTGTAGAGATTGACCATCGCATTGTAATAATGCGCAGTGTCTTTCTTAAGTATTGCATAAGTAGCCCAATGAGTTGCTTTGTCTATATAATGCATGACACTATCAGGCTGAAATGGCATCAGATTTTTGTCATATAGTAAGGCAATCCTATAAAAACCCCAAATAGGTTTAACATGGTACTTATCAAGTATATCTAATGGAATATGTACTAAATATTCATTGGCTTTTTGGGTACTAGCTAAAACCTGCAAAGCATTTGCCTGACTGAGCAATCCATTCTCACTTTTATACTGATTCATAGTACAAACACCTTTCAGTGAATGGAAGTAATAATGTACTAAAGGAGCGTCTACCTGATGAAGCAGCATCTCAAATTCGATAAATAAGTGTTTGAGTGCCTCTTCATTTCTTGTCATAGAATAATACATGCCCAACTTAAAATATAAATTCCCTAACCACTCAATATACTTATCTTTTCTATCCTTTATAAGCTGTAAACGTAGAATCGTTTGACGAATATTAGAACTCATCTCAACAAACTGATTTGTCTTTTCTAAATAGGCAAACCAATCAACTAAATTCTGTCGCTGTATATCATTTAAAGAAGCCGCATGAAGATCTTGTACATATTGGCGTAAACGCATCTCAAATGCTAACGTATCGGTATAAACAGCTTGTTTGAAATGAAGAAATTCTTTTGCAATCCGTACATCTGATTTACTCGGTCTAGCCATACCAGTACGCGCCCAACTCTTACAGAGAAAGAGTTGTACTACAATGTACAGAAAGATAAAATATAGTTTGTGAATTTTCATATATAAAAACATCTCACAAGAATAGAAGAATACTCGTAATAGCTGATAACACAAAGGTTAAGTAAAGTAATGGTCAACAACAAAGGCTTCGCAATTATACTTATTTAAATTGATATAAACAAATATTTTATCTTTTATGTATTGCTTCTAAGCTAAAAGAAGAGACTAATAGCATTATATTTAAATATTTCTAGACAAAAAAACCTTCAACTACATGAATAGTTGAAGGTTTGTATTCTTAATAGAATGTTTTATATATCTACTTTTTTACGGCTTGCGCCATTGCCTGCGCCAAAGCCCTTGCTTGCTCTGTACTATCATTGTTTAATGATTGTTTCATCTCGACACCTTCATAAACAATATCCATATCGCATGCTTCAGCAAAAGACGATAATCTTTTCACGGCACATCCCGCCCACGTAAAACTACCAAAGTAACCTAATTTGCGTTGCTTAAAATCTCGCATATTAATTTTACTAATTAAACTTTCAATAGGTGGAAACAACTCTCCATTATATGTAGGCGAACCAATAATCACCCCATTATACAAGTACATATCGCGTAATATATATGAAGCATCTGTTGTCGACGCATCGTATACACGAATATGCTGTACACCTTGTGCTGAAAGTTCTGCAGCAATTTCTTCAGCCATTTCTGCTGTATTGCCATACATACTTGCATATACTAGTACAACACCTTCGTCTGACTCCCCTTTGCTCAAGCGATCATACATATTGACAACTTCAGCTATCTTGTCATGCCATACAGGACCATGCGTAGAACAAATATATTTTAGATCAAGATCGGCGAGCTTCATTAATGCCTTTTGGACTGGACCGCCAAATTTGCCCACAATATTTGAATAATAACGCACCATCTCCATCCAATAAGGAGCAACATCCATGTCCGAATCTACAACAGCACCATTAAGAGCACCATAACACCCAAAGGCATCACCAGAAAAAAGTGTCGAAGTTGACACTTCATACGTCATCATCGTTTCAGGCCAATGCACCATAGGAGTCATATAAAACTGTAACGTATGAGTACCTAAATTGATTTCATCTCCATTTTTCACCTCATACAAATATTCTGAAACGCCGTAGAATCCTTGAACCATGTTGAAAGTTTTCTTATTCCCAACGATTTGAATATTTGGATACTCTCTTTTGATTAAACCTATAGCTCCAGAGTGATCTGGCTCCATATGATTGATTACCAAATAATCTATCTGACGATCACCAATGATACTCTTAATATTAGCAAGATATCTCTCGAAACAACTAATCTCTATAGTATCAACAAGTGCTATTTTTTCATCAACAATAAGATATGAATTGTAAGTCACGCCCATAGGGAGCGGCCACAAACCTTCAAACAAGGTTGTACGACGGTCATTGGCACCCACATAATAGATACCACCCGTAATCAAAGCATTCTTCTTCATTATTATAAAGGGCTTTATAGGGTTTTAATTATACATTTTTTTGTAGTACACAAATTTACGGGTAATTCATGAAATACACAAATTATTTGCACACTAGTTCCTAGAGCTCTTTTACTAGCATTTACGCATGAAAGATTTACAATAAGTTATTCGTAAAATTATCAAACAAAGCAAACTATACATTATCATATTTAGTCATACAAATGTAACTTTTTTGTTTTTTGCTATGTACTATTCCGCTGAATTATGTATATTTGCGCTATACATAGCCTAATATACCAGAGAATATGATTAAGATTACCACTTCCGACATCAATGTATCTGAATATATTTCAGACATTTGGTTACCACTAAGTCAAGAACAAAGAGATTATCTGAAGCAACATTTTACTATTCAGAGTTATAAAAAAAATGAAGCCATCTACTGCGAAGGAGAAATGGCTTCTAATTTGATGTGTTTAGTAAAAGGTAAGGTAAAAGTGTTCAAAGGTGGAGTTGGAGGTCGATGTCAAATTATTCGTATGATCAAACAAGGTGAATATTTCGGGTATCGTGCCTTCTTTTCCAACGAAAACTATGTAACGGGAGCTGCTGCCTTCGAGTCGACACTCATTTGTATGATTCCTTTGAAAGTCATCCGCGAACTAATTCTACAAAATTCAGCATTAGGACTCTTCTTTATTGAAAATTTGTCATCAGATTTAGGCACAGCCGATGAACGTACTGTATCATTAACACAAAAACATATTAGAGGACGATTAGCCGAGTCGCTACTTGTTCTTCGCGATAATTATGGACTTGAATCGGATGGCTCGACCTTAAGTATTTATTTGAGTCGTGAAGATTTAGCTAATCTGTCCAATATGACTACCAGCAATGCTATTCGTACTTTATCACAATTCGCCCAAGAAAGAGTAATCGCAATTGATGGACGTAAAATTAAGATATTGGAACTCAATCAACTCGAACACATTAGTAAAATCGGATAAAAATTCATTATATGGACTTATTTTTTATTGCAATTTTCTGCTGCTTGACAGTCTTTGTTATAATCACTGTATGGTTGCAGAAGCGTTATTATGCCTCAAAAATAACAGATGTAGAAGAAAACTTCTCTCAGCTTATGGCAGATAACATCTCAGTTCTTCTTCAGAAAACACAACAACTGCAGGAGGAACAAACTCAAAAGCTAGTCAAAGAGCAACAAGTGCAAATACAACAAATGCAACAAGCACATCGTTTGGAGAATCAACAGCTTTTCTCTCAACTCCGTACTGAATTAGGTACGGCCTTAAAAGAAAGACATCAAGAAATAACACAAACACTCAATAACAATGTGGTAAGTATACACAATTTAATTAAAGACAATCAGGACAATCTTCTGACCATCACGAAAGAGTACCAAACTACTATACAAGCCATATTGAAAGAGAATACCCAACATATTCAAGATACCTTAAAGGAATATCACGAAAGCTTACATAACCAACAGAAAGAACGATATGAAGGGATGAAGGCTCAACAACAAGAGCTGCTTCAGCGTACAGACAGACGCCTACAAGAAATGCACGAAATGGTCAACGAGAAACTCCAAAAGACACTCAATGATCGAATTGGAGAAAGCTTTAAACTCGTACGTGACCAACTTGAAAATGTGCAAAAAGGACTTGGAGAAATGCAAAACTTAGCACAAGATGTCGGTGGATTGAAGCGTGTATTGAGCAATGTAAAAACTCGTGGTACTTTTGGAGAAGTACAACTCGGAGCTTTGCTTGAACAAATTATGCACCCCGAGCAATATGAAAAGAATGTCATCACTAAACCAGGAAGTAAAGACTTTGTAGAATTTGCAATTCGCATACCAAGCAAAGATCAAAATGATAACATGTTGCTTCTCCCTATTGATGCTAAATTTCCCAAAGAGATATATGAACATTTGCAAGAAGCTTTGGAAGCTGGAGACAATGTGGCTATAAAAGAAGCTAATCGTATCTTCGAAACAACCATCAAAAAGATGGCGAAAGATATACATGATAAGTATATAGCTCCGCCACATACAACAGATTTTGCTATCATGTTTTTGCCATTTGAAAGCATCTACAGCGAAGTAGTGCGTCGTACAGAATTAATGGAACAACTACAACGCGATTTTAAAATTGCAGTCACTGGTCCTACTACATTGGGTGCTATCTTGAATAGCTTACAACTGGGATTCCGCACTTTGGCTATACAAAAAAGAAGCAGTGAAGTATGGGCAACACTTAGCAAAGTTAAAACAGAATTTAGTAAATTTGGAGAGCATTTGTCCAAAGTTCAAAAAACTCTGACCACTGCAGGCAATCAACTAGAAGATGTCATTGGTGTACGTACTCGTGCCATACAGCGTACTCTCCGAGCAGTTGGCACAGAAACTGAATCGCTTACAGATACCACAACTGATGATTCGTCCTTATTTATTGACGAATAAGCCCCAAATAAAAAACTTAGAACAAAAAATAGCATGCACCAAATTTCTGATGCATGCTATTTTTTTACACTGTCTTATCAACTCATCACGATTCGACATGATATACTTTCATCTTCTGCACAAAATACAGCGAACAGACACTTAACATAGCCCCAACTACAAATGGGATTCTATAATCAAGCAACCATAATGCTCCCCCCATTACTGGGATGACAACTGCCGAAATATGATTAATAGTAAAACCAACAGCCATAGATGGAGCGATATCTTCTGGTTCCCCTATCTTTTGAAAATAAGTATTGATAGCCATCGAACATGGATAAAATATATTGTCAATGATATATAAAATTCCTACTATCCAAGCATTATCTATAAAAGCATAGCCTAAAAATATAAAGACCATCCATCCGTACTCCATGGAAAGTACAGCACGTTCGCTATACTTATTAATCATACGACCTATAATAGGAGCCACAAAATAACTAATGATATTATTTAATATAAACAATGCAGTGACATAAGCTACACTGTAATGATGTCTCTGAACAAGTATAAACACCGCAAAAACCACAAAAATTTGTCGTCGTGCACCACTTAGAAAATTAATGACATAGAACAGCCAATACTTTTTCTTGAACACCATCTTGTTGTTTTGCTTGGGTATATGCTTAGAAGTTGGATTTACAAACAATGCTCCTAAACCCACTAAAATAGCCACAGCCCCTATAACACAAAAAATAGCTGGTATATCCATCACATATTGCAAGCCCAGAATAACACCTCCAACACAGATATTGACAACAGCAGTCCAACTCAGTAACCGAGCAAAAGCCAAAGGAGCTTGTTGGCGTGAAAAGTATTGCAAAATTAACGATTTTCGTGTTGTCTCAAAATAGTGCATGCCAACAGACATGGCAAAAGTCGTAAACACCAATCCCCAAAAACTTCCTAAAAAACCAGCCGCAGCCACACCAACCCCTAAGACAAAAACAGAAAGAGCACTTAGGCGATGTTCCTTAAAAATAAGCAACAAATAAACAACCAATAAAGACAAAAAGCCTGGAACTTCGCGAAGTGACTGAATGGCTCCAACTTGAAATGCATTGATACCCACTTCATCAACAGCAAAGTTATTAAAGAGGGTACGCCACCCCTGAAAACTAAAACCAACCACACATGTTAAAACAGTCAGATACCAATACATCTTATGGTTCTGATCAGAAAGAAGAATTCTTTGTTTTGTTCTCATAATAAAAAAAATAGATAGTACGTATCTAGAAAATATACCCTGTTATTATATTCTTTACCTCATGATGACATCCAAAAACACTTTTCGTGTTTAGCCAACTCTATATCTACGGTATATGATAGTTTTTTACATATTCGCCTTTTAGAATAGTCCAAAGACAATCGACATGAGGTAGCATTTTCCGCATCAGATCGGCGGGTATAATCTCCCCCTCAGAGGTCCCCATTTCGATGTTTTGCAAAAATACAACTATTTATTCATATCTCCATGTAATATAAAGTAAAAAGCCACACCGTTCAATGCGTAATGCACCCAGTAGATAACTCTTAATTATACTTTATTTTTTCACATAATCGACACAGTAACCAAGACATTTTCCTTAGATCTAATTTGTGTTTTTCAACAGTTTTTCGTACATTTGTAGGTATCAGGAATTAACTACGGAAATGAAGATTATGAAAAAGAAAATACATATTATATCAAATAGGTTGCCTTTTAGCATTCTTGAAACGGATAATGAAGAATACGAACTAGAGCCTAGCATTGGAGGATTGGCCACTGGCATGGCTTCTATATATAAACAATATGGAGGTAAATGGATGGGATGGATGGGACAACCATCAGACAACTATACAGAAAAAGAATTACATAAATTAAATAATCTTTTTCGAGAAAAAGATTGTCTTCCTATACATCTGTCTGAAGAAGAAATCCATCACTTTTATGAAGGGTTCAGCAATAGAACAATCTGGCCTCTATTTCATTATTTCACCCAGCACGCTGATTTTAAAAGCGAAGACTGGCAATCATATATTGCTGTTAATCAAAAATTTGCCGATGTTGCTGTGAACAACATTGACGATGATGATATGATTTGGGTGCATGACTATCAACTACTATTGGTTCCCCAAATGATTAAGGAAAAACGTCCAAATGTAACTGTTGGCTTTTTCTTACATATTCCCTTCCCTTCTTTTGAGGTATTTCGCCTTTTGCCATGGAGAAATGAGCTTATTAGTGGTATGCTAGGAGCTGATTTAATTGGATTCCACATTTATGATTATCAACGTCACTTTTTTAGTTGTGTACGACGATTACTTGGACATGAAGTGTCATTTAATCAGATCATGCTTGAAGATCGAGTAATACTTTCTGAAACATTTCCCATGGGAATTGACTACAATAAATTTGCACAAGCAGCAGAAGATATTATGGGACGCGTAGACGAAGACCAATCACCATTTCAACAAGAACTTATCAAATATTATAATCGAGGAGATCGAAAAAAATTGATCTTATCCATTGATCGTCTAGATTATACTAAAGGCATTCCTCAGCGACTACATGCTTTTGATCGTTTCCTAGAAAAATACCCAGAACATCAAGGACAAGCTTCATTGGTAATGGTGGCAGTGCCGTCACGTTCAAAAGTAGATCACTATCAATTACTCAAAAAAGAGGTTGATGAATTGGTCGGAAAAATAAATGGTAAGTATGGCAAATTAAACTATCAACCAATCCGTTATTTCTATCGTTCTTTGCCATTCGAATCACTAGTTTCTTTATATTGCAGTTGTGATGTCGGATTAATCACTCCTGTACGAGATGGGATGAACTTGGTCGCCAAGGAATATGTAGCTTCTCGTGTAGACAATACAGGTGTTGTCATACTCAGCGAAATGGCTGGAGTAGCCAAAGAAATGGGCGAAGCTGTAATTATCAATCCATTAGATCAAGAGAGTATGGCCGATGCTATCCATCAAGCACTTATTATGCCTTTAGAAAAACAAATAAACAATATTCAAACGCTACGACAGCGAATACAACAATACAATGTCTTCAAATGGGCTCAGGACTTTGTAGATAAGCTAAAAACTGTAGAAGATTTGCAACAAGCGTTTTATGCCAAACATATCAATGCAAGTGTTAGAAATGGATTGACCAAACGTCTTAAAACAGCAAATAAAAGAATGATCTTTTTGGATTATGATGGTACGCTTACAAACTTCGTAAAAAATCCACAAGATGCCTATCCAGATCAAGAGTTAAAAACATATATCAAAGCACTGGCAAGAAACCAGCACAACACCGTAACGATTATAAGTGGACGAGATAAAGAGACATTAGGGAGATGGTTTAAAGATATACCTGTCAATTTAGTCTGTGAACATGGTGTATGGTACCGTCCATTTGGGGAAGATTGGCAAATGATTGCCATCGTTTCAAATGACTGGATGAAATATATTCAGCCCGTTATGGAAGAATATGTAGTACGTACTCCTGGTAGTTTTATCGAGAAAAAAAATTACTCCCTTGTTTGGCATTATCGTAAAGCCGAATTGGATCAAAGTGAGCTACGTGTCAATGAACTACGGGCTGCTTTAAGTGCTCTTATCGCAAACCACAACCTTGAAATTATGGAAGGTAACAAGGTTATTGAGGTTAAAAATGGAGGAATAAACAAAGGTACTGCTGCTCAGTATGTCATGAAAGATACATGCTATGATGAAATTATTGCAATAGGAGATGATTGGACGGATGAATACATGTTCAAAGGACTACCTGATAATGCAATCACCATCAAAGTAGGCTTGACCAATACATATGCAAACTACAAAATAGAATCGGTCAAAGCAGTACGTAAATTGCTGCTTCATTGGATAGAAAACCTTGATTAAATAGAACGTAGATCATCAACCAACATTCTAGAGGGTCTAGGTAAGTTGCAAGCTACACATCAAAACAGCCCTTCTTAAAGAGCGGAGATTCGAATATATATCATAAAAACATGACTTATACGTGCCAGCTATCCGAGAAGTATATAAGAGTGAGCTAGCAAGTATATAAGAGCGCACTCTTATATACTTGCTAGGTAGGTTGTCACGTATATAACAGCTCGCTCTTATATACTTGACAAGAAATGGTATTCAAAACTTGCTTAGTTATCTGGCCAAATGGGGATAATCGAAAAAAGAAAGCAAGAAGTATTTAATCGTTAGAAAGACATTTACGTATGATTGTTTCTGGTGTAGACTCCCCTTCACTCATAGCAATAGCCATCTCAATGATAGCCAAATGAGAATAAGCTTGAGGGAAGTTACCCAGTTGACGTTTGGTTTTAAAATCCAAGTCTTCACTGAAAAGTCCCAAGTGATTGCTATAAGAAAGCAAACGCTCAAAACGTTCTTTAGCAGCATCCACTTCACCAATATCATACAGTGCACTAGCCAACCAAAAAGAACAGATCGTAAATGCAGATTTAGGAGTACCAAAGTCATCTTTATTACGATAACGATACATCAACCCATCATGCTCCAACTCTTTCTGAATCGCAAACACTGTTTTACGGAACCGTTCAGACCCTGGACATACATACCCATACTTGAGCATAAGCAATACAGAAGCATCCAACTCTTCACAACCATAGGCTTGGGTATAGGCTTGTTTTTTCTCACTCCAAGCATGAGCTTCTATATCGTCACGTATCTCGTTTTCCAACTTTTTCCACTCTTCTGCAAGATGTGGTTGATGTAAAAATTCAGCAATTCCTCTCGCTCTATCTACAGCTACCCAGCAGAGTACCTTACTGAAAGTAAAATGCTTACTTTCATTACGCAACTCCCATATACCCCTATCCATGCTATGCCAATTATCGCGCACAATACGCACGACAAGTCGCACTACCGTCCACAGTTCTTCACTATACGATAAGGACGTACTAAATTTCTTAAAATAATAGTGAATAGAATCCATCAAGATTCCATAGATATCATTTTGCTTCTGCATATATGCGGCATTCCCCACGCGTACTGGTTTAGATCCTTCGTAGCCCTCCAGATGATCGAGAGTAAACTCTTCTAAGGTCTTCTCTCCAGAAATGCCATACATGATTTGCATAGCTTCATCCTTATCGGGCAGCATATTAATAATGTAATGCATATAGCGATTAGCTACATTATTATGCCCCAATTCGGTAAGAATACGCACTACCATGGATCCATCTCGTATCCAACAGTAGCGATAATCCCAATTACGCTCTTCACCAATTGTTTCAGGAAGCGACGTGGTCAACGCAGCAATAACAGCACCTGTTTTTTGATAGCTCAGCAATTTTAACGTCAATGCACTACGTTGTATCAAGTCATTGTATTGCGGATAGGTCACCGTTACATCGCACCAAGTTAACCAATACACCTTGGTTCTTTCCATCTTAAGCTGGGTACGAGTCAAATCTTGCTTATAAAGCTTTTGGTGATAACTCATCAGAAGAAAATGATCGTCATCTAAGACCATTTCTTCATGATTCAGAATAGAGCTATGAGGTAAATCTGAATACAAATAAAACGAATCATACGGACTATTCGTGTATGCACAGATAAATGGTCCTTTGTCTTCAATAATTGTATCAGACTTCCCATATTCCAACTTAGGATCGAAGAATATTTTCACTCTAGGTTTCCCATCTACCACTCGAAGATATCTAATCACATCTGGTGGACAATAAAAATCAGTCCCGTGAGGTTTATATCTGGGCATAAAATCAACCACTTCGAGTAATCCATCAGGAGAATAAAATGTCGTACACAATAGATTGGTACGGGGGATATATTGTTGATTTATGCCAACACACCCCACAACTTCAATGCGCATTGCACCTCCCTTGGAGGAATCTAGCAATTTTGCAAAAACTGTAGGGGAATCGAATCGAGGCAGGCAAAGCCAGTCGATACTTCCTGATTCGGACACAAGAGCTGCTGAAGTACAATTACCTATAATACCATAATTTAAGTTGTCCATATCTTCTGTAATTAGTAAAACGTCCATAGAAAAATAGAGGCCCCTTCTCATGATAAGAAGGAGCCTACTTATATGATTGTCTGCAATGTACTCATTGCATTAGACATATCAAAATAATCAATACAAAATATCCGTTATGGATTCAAACTTCAAACTATTTATTATACCAATCTTTGTTGTCAGCACCTTTACTTTGTGCCCATGATTTAAACAACGGGAATGCTGCACTGTCATCAATACGACGTCTTTCCACCTTGTTGGCTTTCCAATCTGTCACTCCATATAATTCAATAGCAAATGGATACCCTCCATCACGATTTACATAATAAGCATCTGAAGCAGTATTGTTTAATGATGTATTTGCCCAAGGAGATGGAGAAGTCATTGGAAGATGTACTTCCGAACGATTATGATCACCAGGAGTATAATTGATAATCAAAAATGGATTGACATTACGTTGTCTGCTTCCTTTGTCCAAATAAGATCCTTCCTCCCATGTACGACGAATTGTAAACGTTTGATTCTTATCAAGGGCATCTTGATTGTTTGTCCAAAGCACAAATCTGTTTGCAGCTTCTTGAACAGCATATGTAGAATTCGTTTTATCTACATTTCCCATAGCTTCATTGTAAATAACTGCAAAGGCATTCTTATACACGGCTCCATCATAAACAGGTTTATACTCATCCACAATTTCTTTTACTTCATTCCATTGATTGTATGTAACTGTTGACTTGTACTCAACAATCATATCATTAAGATCATAGTCTCCTTCTTCTGGCCATAAGTCTTCAAAAGCAAGCGTACCTTCTTCTGTTGTCGTTTTCCAAATAGGTTGAACAATTTCATCTTTCAATGGTACCGCTTCGGAAGTAAATGCATCCGCAGGATTACATACTGCAAAGAATAAAATATCTTCAAAGCTTGAGTCTCCCCAATCTCCTTTATAAGATTGATCTTCAAAACCTATCACATAAGTCTGTGTGCGACTATCATATAAAGAAATACATCCAGGAAGAGGCTTTCCGTCATAAGGCGTTCTACTATTGCCTTTGACATTGGCTTCCGTATTTGAATAAATGTATTTACTTTGGTACGTATTGGCTAACTGACCATTAATTTCAGAAAGTTCATCTGCAGTACCAAAATTCACATTAGGAATAAGCATCCAACCAATAGTATATCCAGGAGGGAAAGAATCGACACCAGGTTCATCATAATTGGCACCAAAGAACTGCAAACGAGCGGTCAATTTTACAGATGGCAAACCTTTTGTGGTACGTGGAAAAACCACAAATTTAGGCAATGCATGTAATTGTTCCGCAGTCATGTTTGCACCAGCTGGATAATAATAATATGCCATCGCATTATGATATGACCCAGCAGCTCCCAAAAACACTAAATCAATCTGTGCATGATCTACATCCTGACCATCAGTGGTTTTATTCATTACAGTTAAGTTTACATCATCTGCACCACGTAAATAGGCAGAGTTGTCTTTCTTTCGGGCATGATCATACAGTGTGGCATTCAAACGATTGACAAGATCTCCCACAGTATTATTGCCCGTAATACGACTATCATCGGTCAAATAAGCATACAAACCATTTACTTGGCTGTTAATAGTCATATATGCTGTCGTACTGTATGTATGGTAATACGTGTCATATAAAGAATATAATCTGCCCTCATCTAGGGTCAGTTTACTGTTACCAACATTCAAATGATTTTCAAAAAAAGCACGTGTAGTTGCATTAGCTAGAGGAAGAATAGCATTCAATTCAGCTACCGTAGGAGCAGTCCAATTAACTTGTCCATTCTTGATAGGCAAGCCAGATATGATTTGCCCATCAGTGGTCAATTCATTCAACAGAAGAGGGTAACCAGCAGAGACCGCAGAAATATACAAACGTGTCGCATCACTAGGTACAGTGATCTGTGCATCAAAGACCCCATCTTCTGTAAAAGCAGAAAAAATAGGCTTTATTGACTCGTCCAACTCCCCTACTTCATTATAAGGATCGCTGGTGTACACAGCCACATCCACTGGCGAAGTAGACGTTTTATAGTCTACATGCACTTGTACATCTTGTCTTGTGGAAAAATCGAAATATTCCGATTTATTTTTCACATCTCCCCCTGTATTAGGGTCGACTGGTTGACTAATGTCATTACTAATACAGCCAGTCACCGCTATACCCAAAACAGCAAGACAAGCCATTACCACTCGTTTTCTTTGAAATAATCTCATACCGTATATTAATTAGTTATGTTAAAACATGTATTATAACATTCGTGTATTGTATAGTATAAAACTCAAACTGATTTATTTGCACGATAAAATCACACTACAAATATAACTCAAGTGAAAGGATTAAACAATTATACAACTAATTTTGTTCAAAAAGAACAATGTAATTAACATATAAGAACAATTTACACAACTAAGACAAAGAATGAGAGTAAATTAAAACAAATTCGTTAATTTATATTCCGAGCAGATTATTTTACACAGTCATACTTGTTATTACATCCATTACCTTTTGGGCAATAGATTGAGCAGCTTCCTCACTAGAAGCTTCACTATATACTCGTATGATCGGTTCTGTATTGCTTTTACGTAAATGCACCCATGAATCTGCAAAATCAATTTTTACGCCATCCACATCATTAATTTGTTCATCGGCATAGATTTCTTTCATTTTAGCAAGGATTGCATCCACATCAGTATCAGGAGTTAAGTCAATACGATTTTTAGCCATATAATAAGCAGGATATCGTCTACGTAGTTCACTCACCTTCACTTTCTCATGGGCTAGATGACTCAAAAATAAAGCAATTCCTACCAAAGCATCGCGCCCATAGTGACTTTCTGGGTATATGACTCCTCCATTGCCCTCACCTCCTATCACAGCTCCAGTAGATTTCATGGCTGATACCACGTTCACTTCACCTACAGCAGAAGCTGTGTATGTGCCGCCATACTGTGCTGTTACATCTCTAAGTGCACGTGTGGAACTCATATTACTTACAGTATTTCCTGGAGTATGACGAAGTACATAATCAGCGACGCTAACTAAAGTATATTCCTCACCAAACATAGTACCATCTTCAGAAATCATCGCTAAACGATCGACATCTGGATCGACAACAAAAGCGACATCAATGCCTCCACGTTTCACCAAATTCATGATTGCCCCAAGATTTTTTTCCAATGGTTCAGGGTTATGCTGAAAATCACCAGTTGCTTCGCAGTATAATTTTTCGACATGGCCTACCCCAAGTTGCTCCAACAGTTGAGGAATAACAATACCACCCACAGAGTTGACACCATCTAAAGCTACGTGGAAGTTTGCCTTTCGTATGGCCTCAACATCGACAAGCTCAAGATTCAAGACATGATCAATATGTTTCTGATTATAACTATGATCTTCATGACAAGTTCCCAATGCATGCACATCAGCGTAATCAAAATCTTCAGCATCAGCAATCTTCAATAATTCAGCCCCTTGTTCAGCGTTTAAAAACTCTCCATGAGCATCTAAAAGCTTTAAAGCATTCCATTGTGTTGGGTTATGCGATGCAGTCAAAATAATTCCACCACAAGCTCCCTCCATTTGCACGGCCAATTCTGTTGTTGGCGTTGAAGCTAAATCTATATCTACCACATTCCATCCCATTCCCATCAACGTACCTATAACAATGCGTTTGACCATTGGGCCAGACAAGCGTGCATCGCGTCCTACAACAATCGTGTTGCTATCATTAGCAGCATCTCTACGCATCATTGTAGCATATGCCGAGGTAAACTTTACAATATCTAATGGATTTAGTCCTTCACCTACAGCACCACCAATAGTGCCACGGATACCTGAAATGGATTTAATTAGTGTCATAATTTTATCGGTTTTATTCAGAACAAACACTTTGTACACGACGGTTTATTCTATATTGATTATACAAAAAATAGGCTGCAACTTTGAAAGTTGCAGCCTTATATTGTCCTTTTATTTATCTAGTCAATCTGCAGCTTTCGTAAGTCATAAAAATACGGATATACATTGCTGCTTGCAGAAGATGTACCCAATTCGCCTGGAACAATCAAACGCACATGGGCATTATCATACAAATACGTTAAACAAAACAGCCAACCGGCAGGCACTGCTGCAGAAGTATACAACGTAGACATGATCCCTTCTGTAAAGGTTCCAGTAGCCGTTCTATTATCATCACCTACTTCACCAGTAATTGTATAGGTAAAAATATCAGGCTTTGAATAGAATGTCACATAATTTTCAAATTGCGTATTAGGCATGTATACATTAAATGCAGTGGTATCTTTATCAATAATACTATGCTCTACAAATCGCACGATGACTTTATCTCTGGTTTTAAAATAATCTCCAGCACCAGCATCTACCACTTGCATATATACCCCGTTTGAAAACAGCACATATTGATTATTTGCATCCATATCTGCAATCTTACTGGGAACCACACGTCCATTCTCATCACACATTTCACTTTCGAAAGTGGCAGGCGATATTACATTGATACCTACAGAATCAATAAAATGACGTATTGCTTTCGTCTGTGTATTCAATAAGTCAGCGTATGTTTGCGTATCACTACAAGCACCTAGTACTATACTTACCACGAGCAAGCCAAGTGGAAGAAGAGAAAATCTTTTCATATTCGTTTTGGAGTAATTCAATATTAATTTGCAAGCAAAAGTACTATTTTCTTCCTAAAATAAGAAAGGAAATAGCGACTACTTTACTATTTGTACATATATTTTTTATTTGTAGAGTAAATTATAGAATCACATCAGTCATTCAGAGCAATCTATCCACTTATGCCCATACTATCTACACCCTATCAAAAAGGGATGTGCCGCAAAACGACACATCCCCTCCATACTAATTCAGATATTCTAACAAAAGCTATTTTTCATTTCTAGAAACTCAGTTTCACACCCCCATAAATAGTACGTGGCAATGCAGGACCATATATGTAGCCAGAATCTCGTTGAGCCCCTTGATCGAAGTCGTCTTGGTAGGCATCAAAGATATTATTAACCCCCAAACTCACTTCAAAACAAAGCAAATCTGTAAGATCAAAATCGTAACTTACTTTTGCCCCTAATTCATAGAAGCTATCCGTATCTACATTTCTATCAAACGTTGTATCAGAGACAGAAGCATGAGGTACAATCATTCCGCCAGTGTATTTTCCATTTAAGGCGAACTGTAATTTTTTGGTAGGATTGTAACTTGCTGTAAAGTATCCATACACGTCGGGTGTACGCAACATAGTCTTAGTTGCTAAGCTATTATCATCACTCCACGATTCATATTCGTCATACATACTGCGTTGTAATGTGGTTCCAGCCTGCAGTTGGAACATCTTTTGGTAAGCCAATTTTGCTTCCAAATTCCCCCCCCATACTTTAGCGCCAGAACCATTAGTACGTTCATTGATCAAAAACTGATCCGTCTCACCCACTTGTTCCAAGATAAAGACATCATCCAACATCGTATAGAAACAGTCTATCATCCAGTTGGCTTGCCAATCACCAAAACGATGATACACATCAGCACTTAAACTAAGTGAGCGAGACTTTTCTTCTTTCAAGTTTGGATCCAACTTAATGATACTTACACGTTCACTCACATTACCAATATGCAAGTCCTCATCAAATGCTTGAGGTGCTCGGAAACCCTCACTATATCCAAGACGTAGATTGACATTCTCTGTTGGGTTATAGCGGAAATTCACACGTGGACTCACGATAGCATGGTCAATCATTCTGTGTTTATCTACACGAGCACCAAGTAAGATACTGAAGTACTTGTTTTTCCATTCATTCTGCAAGAAGCCACTTCCCACATTGACAGTTTGATTTAAGTGGTGATCATAAGAATAGCTCTCATCTTCCAACGATTCGTAACTATACTCGGCACCAGCAGTCAATTGTGCAGGCATAAACAAACACTTGTCCATTGAATAGTTGAACTGTCCACCCACCAATGCATTCAAACCGTGCGTATGTCCATATCCACCATAGTAGCTATCTCTATCTGTATTTTGCGCCGATGCGTACAAGCTAGCACTGTACTTTTCATCTGGAGAAAAAATATCAAATGTCAATCCTCCCCCATCAATAGAGTGGTGAATCTCTTCGGTCAAATCAGTCATATAAGCAGGCAAGTGTAAAGCCGTGCTTCCTCCACGTCTATGCTCCTGCAAATGGTGATACTCCGCAGTCAACTTAGTATAATCACTCGTTTTTAGGAAACTTCTAAAACCAACAGTTTGCGATTTCAACATAGGAACTTCCGTATATTTATCTCCATCATAATCGAATCCCGAACGATGTCGATTCTGCCCAAAGATATATACCCCAGCCTTGTGGTCATCTGTCACCAAAGACAAATTCAATGAGGTTTGATTATCATACGTATCACTATCTCCAATATTGGTTATAGTGTGAGATAATGAGCCAGAATTGCGTGTTGGCTCTTTGGTGATGATATTAATGGTACCTGCTATAGCAGAAGAACCAAACAAAGCCGATGCACCACCTCGCATCACCTCCACACGTTCTATCATTGTAGCAGGTATCTGCTCTAGTCCATAGACACCAGTCAAAGCACTAAAGATAGAACGCGAATCCATAAGAATCTGCGTGTAAGGTCCCTCAAGCCCATTGATACGTACCTGTGTAAATCCACAGTTTTGACAATCATTTTCAATACGTACACCAGGTTGAAAATTCAAGCCCTCCGCCAATGTTGGCGAGTTTGTCACATCAAATGTTTCCAAAGACACCACATTGACCAATGCTGGTGCCAAGCGACGTTTAGTCACATTACGATTGGCCGATACCACGACACCATCTAGTGAGATGGCATCTTCTTGAATACGCATCTTAAGATTTAGCGTATTCCCCTTCTTTAAGACAACAGGTACTTCAAGCGTTTTGTATCCCACGCATGTCACAATAACAGTCGCCTTCCCTTCTGGAAGATTTTTCATAAAGAAGTGCCCAGTACCATCAGTCATCACAGCGATAGTTGTTCCCTTAAGTCCCACGCTAACATACGACAAGTGCTCACCAGTTTTATCGTCCACCACATGTCCCACGATATTGGCATCTGTCTTTCTGTATCCCTCCAGCTCATTAATATTATCGGGCAAAGATGAAAGCACCTGTACCTGAGTGTTTTTTCTATCATTATCTGCGATTATTTCATTCTTTGGTGAAGAGGTATATGCAGACACGCGTAAAGCAACCACACTTCCTAACAGAAGCGCAGCAATAAAAGATTTGTTCATTATTGATTAAAATTTTGTTTGGGTATAATTTGAGGAGAGGATGCTCACCTAGCATCTCCTCACCGACTATTATACCGCAAGTGGAGGGCCACGTAAACCACCCGTGAATGGTGGATCCACTGTGTGAGTAGGCACTTGTATATCGACATACAAAACTGGTACCGTACAAATCACAGGTACCTCTACTGTCCATATACTTGGTAACTCAGCACTAACAAAATGAGAAATAAGATCAATCAATACAATAGCCTCTTTGCTATGTGTATGATGAGCTGATGATTTGTTTTGAGAAGCCTGTTTATCCTTTGCCCCTATAAGACCTTTATCGGTATTTTTTTTCCAGAAAGCATAAGGATGAGAGTGCACAATCGTAACCCCATTCACCACATGTGTATGGGTAAAACAGCTTATCATTAACAAATAGCTAACGAAAAGCGTTACAAGCATTTGAGCGATGCGTTTAGTATGATTGTGAACTTTCATTGCCACAAAGGTAAGGATAGTTATGAAGATACCAAACAAGACGCAAAAGAAAGGATACCCCCAAGTATATAATACCAAGAAAAGGGGACTGCAGATGCAGTCCCCCTCATTATTTATTGCGATAAGCTTTTATCCAACTATTCTTCTACTTCTTCCAAAACATAAGCATTGACGATTTCACCATAGTACATCGTATGCACATCTTTATTAGATCCATGATATAGACTGTCTACATCTTGTGGATAGAATTTATCAATGAAATCAGCAGGCATCTTACTCAAATCCTGATCTTGTTTATAGATTACTTTACATTCCAGAGTCATAGGCAATTCCGCGATAGCTGGCACTTGTACTTGTTCCCCGTCTACCAGCGTCAAACCTAACTCGGCCAATTTATCTTCATCTCGACCACTTTTTGCTCCAAGATATCCTTTGATTTTATTGACCGATTGTCCATCCAAAGGGATATTAACCGTAAATTCTCCATGTTTCTCTAGAAGTTCATGCGTATATCGCCCCGTACGGATATACGTTACAAATAGTGGACTTTGCCACTCTACCCCGATACCTCCCCAAGAAATAGTCATAGCATTCGCTTTTCCATCTGCTTGTGTCGTTATGGTTATCCCCTTCTTAAGCTCCTTCATTATTGTATTGAAGTGCTCATACAAATCAATTGGTCGACGTTTAAACTGTTTCATAATCATTTATTTTATTACCCACATATTGTGAATCACAGTATACTTTACAAAAAACATACCACTATTAAAGTCTCTCGGTCTACACATAAGGTAGCCGCAAGCCACCTAATGCATATTTTTATATACGATATCAAATATCTTGTCTCGTACATTGATAGTAATCAACTTACGATTCCACGGATTTGTATAGACCCGATTGGACAAGAACACAAAAACCATATCATTGGTTGGATCAACCCACGCACAAGTTCCCGTAAATCCAAGATGTCCATACAAGCTACGAGGTGCAGATTTAGGCAATGGTCCATGTCCATTATAGACCACTTCAGGTCGATCAAACCCTAGTCCTCTACGCGAGATGCTGCTACGCATATTCGAGAATAGAGATATGGTCGCTTTACTCAGATAGCGATGTCCATCCAGTTGCCCACCATTGAGCAACATCTGGTACAAGCGTCCTAGATCATGTGCGGTACTAAACAAGCCCGCATTGCCCGACACCCCACCTAAGAAAGCAGCCGTCTCATCGTGCACATAGCCATGAATAAGCCCACCCCTCAACAACTTATCTTTGGCTGTAGGCACTATTTGCTTAATAGGGAAATGCTCATATGGACGATACCAAGTGTGCGTCAAGCCCATAGGTATATAAAACTGACTTTCCAAATAGTCATTCATATGCTGCCCAGTTATAGCCTCAACCATCTGCCATAAAACAATAAAGTTGATACAACTATACTTGTAGACATGTGCATTTAATGGTTCATTAGCGATGCGATTTTTTACAGAATCCAACATCACAGGATTGGCCCAAAGATGATTGGTCACAGGAAAAGAATGCGTTGCATTTCTCTTGCCAGACACCATATTATGAGACAATTCATATCGGCGTTGCACATAACGGTGATTCCACACCTTTGTGGGATATTGCGCAGAACAATAGCGCTGGTACAACTTGCCATTATAACTCTTATGATCGATCAAGATATCCGCCACATCAATGCTTGGACGAAGCCCCGACTCATGAAACAGCAAATCCTTGATAGTAATCTTGCCCGTATTATCATTATCCATCCACGGCAAATACTTGGCTACACGATCCGAGAGATTAATCTTACCCTCATCATATAGCTTCATCACCGCCAACAAAGTAGCCGATGTCTTTGTGACAGAAGCAAGATCATAAATCGCATCATCAGTAACCCTCGTTTTTTTTCTATACGTATACGTCCCCAAGCACTTATCATACACAGGAGCCCCATGACGTAAAATAAGCAACTGACAACCAGGGAATGCCTTCTTCTTAATGCCATCCTGCAAAAGACTATCCATAGAAAACCATGCTTCAGAATGAATATCCACAGTTGCATTCTTTATTTTAAGTTGAGCCAACTCACCTTCACTAGCCGCTTCATAAAGACGTTGAATCAACGCATGTGCCTCTTTTGAGTTGATGCGACTCTCCAATCCCATCAAAGCACGCTGGGGCTTTTTATTCAATCCCAACATATACTTATAAGTCAAGACCTTACGACAACGACGTGTAATCTCCTCTTTGGACAATTCCCCCGTCTTTATCGCCAGCATCACACGCTCATACTCTTTACGTAACACCCGAGGTACCAGCAACATATCATTACCCGCTTGCAGAGCCCGTAGACACTTCTCGCCATCTACACCAGCCCCCTTCATTTCGAGTGCATCAGTAAATATAAGACCTTTAAAACCCATTTCCTTTTGCAAAAGGCCAGTCACCACCTTCTTCGACATCGACGAAGGCACCCCTTTGCGAGGTTCCAGAACAGGCACTTCCAAATGCCCAACCATAATGCCACTTAATCCATGGTCTATATACTCTCTAAACGGACATAATTCGATACTATCCAACCGAGCTCGAGTGACCTTCAGTAAAGGCAATGTTTTATGCGAATCTTGGTTCGTATCGCCATGTCCAGGGAAATGCTTGGCCACCGAAATCACCCCACCATCTTCTAAACCTTTGGCATATGCCACCACCTTATCGGCCACATTTTGAGCCTTTCTACCAAAGGAACGTATGCCTATCACAGGATTATCAGGATTGGTATTGACATCCGCATCAGGCGCAAAGTTAACCTGAATGCCCAATGCACGACATTCGCGAGCGACTTCACGACCGTATTCATAAATCAACTGATTATCCTGCACATATTCCAACTTGCCATTGCGTGGAAATAGAGGCGCTTCTTTTAGGCGCATCGCCAAGCCCCATTCCCCATCAAAAGTCATCATCAAAGGAATATCCGACATCTTCTGAGCCTGATTCATGATATCAGCCTGCACCAACATCTTTCCTCCAGTAAACAGCAATCCACCGACCTTATACTCCTTAACCACCTTACGTAACAGTCGCATACTTTTGGGATCGGTTTTTACCTCACATTTATAGATAAAGAGTTGAGTTACTCTTTCCTTTATAGACATCGTGTGTAGCGTCGAATCGACCCATGCCTGACACAATGAATCTTGAGCCGCTCTTTCTAAAAAAGTCGGCACACGTTCTTGAGCCGATACTTGAATGCTCCCCCCTACAGTGGTCATCAATACGGTCCATCCCAATAGAGCAATAGCATATATTTTCTTCATCATACGTTGTGTTATTCATTTTATTTAGACTACTGTTTTACTTGAAAAGTAAGTGTCATCTCTCCGATGCTACGTCCAAGGCTGCCCATCTGACTAATAGGAATCAGTTTCCCATCCAAATTCTTGACATACTCTGGTTCCAGCATATACGTATGCGAATGTCCCCCAAGTATTATATCAATGCCACGAGTTGCAGCCGCCAATTTCTTATCTGTATATAATCCCAAATGAGACAAACACACCACTAAATCACATTTTTTTTGGTCATGCAACAACGTAACCATCTTTTGAGCTGTTGTTATAGGATTGCTATACACCGCCCCCTCATAATTAGACTTTTGTATCAATCCATCAGGATTGGGCGTCAAACCAAAAACACCGATTTTCAAGCCTTTGCGTTCCAACACCACATACGGCTTGATCACATCCCTTAAGACCGTATTAGAAAAATCATAGTTGGCCGAGAGTATAGGGAAGTCGACTTTTTCAAACTGTCTCTTCATATTGTCCATTCCCAAATCAAACTCATGATTTCCGAGAGCTGCGGCATCATAGCCAGCATCCTGCATCAACAGCATACTCACCTCTCCGTAGAAGATATTGAAATATGGAGTTCCTTGCCAAAAGTCGCCCGAGTCAAACAACAACAAATCAGGATACGTCGCACGCATCTTCTTCATAAATGTATTACGCCTTACATAGCCCCCTAAACCAGGACTAGCACTACTTGTCACATACGGTTCAATACGAGAATGAGAATCATTGGTATAAAAGATATGCAATTGTTTATTTTGTCCATGTACTGAAATAGATCTGGACGCCACAAAAGCCAACAATACAATAAAATATGTACGTAATATATGGAGACGTGCTGTTGTCATGATTTTTAATTTATTTGTTTGATACGCCCTTCTACCTGAGCCGTAATTTTCTGTCCAGCCTTCGTTTTATTCTGGATATAGTCTATCATCAATTGACGAAGCGTCAAAGACGAGAATGCATCTACATTTTCTGCCTTTGTCAAAGCCGTCATACCACTATTTCCTTCTACCAAGTAATCAATAGTAGCCACAAAATACATTTTTTGACTATCAATAGCTTGTCCACCTATCGTAGCCGACACCAGATTGCGCCTACTATCCATCTGAATGACACAGTTACTCACCCCCGCCCCATTCGTAGATGTAATATTCCGCATAAGTTCCATCAAAACACTCCCCTTGAGTGTCACAACACATAGAGAATTTTCAAAAGGAAAGATTTCATACACCTTTCTACTAGTGATATTGCCCGCATATAAGTTAGAACGCAACCCACCTCGATTGACCAAACCCATATCTGCCGGTTTCCCGAGCGCCACCTCTCCAGCTTCGCGTAGCACATCAGCAACAAGATTGCCCAAAGGAGATTCTGGCGCCTCACGCGTCAAAGTTGTCGAAGCATATCCAATGACTTCGTCCATCTTCTTGGCAATTTCCTCCTTATATGGTTGTAACAAACTAATGGTCGTTTGGTCCGCATTGCTTTCCAAACTCACATCCATTGCATGCACTTTATTACTGATACCAATGAGACTATACTGTACAGTAGCCTCCCCACCTCCTTCGTCAGAGTCACCCCCCGCATCAGGAATAGAATCAGTAATAGCCTCATCATCAGTAAATGTATTTTCTTTAGTAGTACTACATCCTATAAGTACTCCAAAAAGAGCGATGCACACAATCACACCACATCTTACAACCCTTCTCGTCATATGCTTGTTTTATTCTTTATCCAATGTCACAGTTATTGTACCAACAGAAGCCCCCATTTTACCCATTTGAGAAACAGGAATATCGACCCCATCTTTATTTTTCACTAAAACAGGCTTAGCTAAAAACGTATGTGAATGTCCACCTAATACGAGGTCAATACCATTCGTTTCGTGTACCAACTTCTTATCCCCCATCACATTGTCCTCATTAAAAAAGCCCAAGTGAGATAGACAAACCACCATATCACACTGCCCCGCATGACGTAGAAAATCGGCCGTTTCTTGTGCCACCGTAATAGGATCTATATAGCGCACTCCTTTATACTTTGACTTCTGAATCAATCCATCAGGATTTGGCGACAAAGCAAAGACACCAATTTTTAGTCCCTTACGCTTCAAAATAATATACGGTTTCACCACACCCTCCAAGACAGTACCAGTAAAATCATAGTTGGCACACAACAAAGGGATATTCACTTTGGCAAACTGTTCCTTAATATTCTCTAGGCCGAAGTCAAATTCATGATTCCCCAAAGCCACGGCATCATAGCCTGCTTCCTGCATCAATTTGAGTTCCACTTCTCCTTTAAATATATTGAAATAAGGCGTTCCCTGCCAATAATCACCCGAGTCAAACAACAACAAATCAGGATACTGCGCACGCATCTTTTTGATAAAAGTATTGCGTCGCACATAGCCAGCCCTATCAGCCAATTTTGGAGCATCCATAGGCGTTGGTTCTATACGTGAATGCGTATCATTGGTATGGAAAATATGCAACTGTACCTCTTGAGCCTCCAATGAAAAAGAAGTCAATACAAGCACCATTGCCAATACAGAACGAATATATACTGTGCGTATCATAAGTTTATTTTTTTATGTGTCAATTATTCAAGGAGTTACTTCACCATTTTGATGCGACCATCAATACGTGCATCGATCAATTTGCCCGCTTTGGTTTGCTTCACAATATACTGCATCATCAAATCACGCAACGTATCATATGGAAATGCCGCCACACTATCAGCTTTAGTCAAAGCCGTCATGCCATCATTACCTTCTACCAAATAATCGATAGTTGATACAGTATATACCTTATTCGGATTGATTGATTTACCCCCCACTTTTGCAGAGATCAAATCATGGTTTGCATTGAATCGGATAGTACAATTACTCACCCCTTCGCCACCAGCAGTCGCGATATTCTGCATCAATTCCTTTAGTTTATCCCCATGCAGATAGACGATGCTTAATGAATTGTCAAATGGCAGAATTTCAAAGATTGTCCCATTCATAATTTTTCCTTTGGCCATATCAGCACGTAAACCTCCCACGTTGACCAAAGCCATATCCGCTGGTTTACCAAGATGAGCTACAGCAGCCTCTCTCAACATACGCGCCACCAGATTGCCCAGCGTCGATTCAGGTTGCCCGCTAGTGAGATTCTTGGCAGCCACCCCGATCTCAGTTGTCATAGTCTGATGGATTTTGTCTTTGTACGGTTCAAGGATTTTGATTGTAGCACTATCAGGATTGACTTCTTGCGAGGCATCCATAGGTACAGAATTTCCTACAATATGAACTACTTTGTAGCTTTTTTTAGTCTCACAACTAGTGAATGTCATGCTAACTCCTAAAACAAGAGCCATCACCACCGTACTCATGCGCATTATCTTCATGCTAAATATAGTTTTTAAGTTGATTATCAGTAGATTTCCATTAATTTTCCTTACTTACGCCATCAAAGATACGGAATAAAATGGAAAGCACTTGTGTAATTCAGAAGAAATTCGTTACTTTGCACCGCTTCCGCGTAATCGCTGTCAAACAAGAGATATTTGATATGTTGCGTAGAACGATCATACAATTATAAGAAAGAAAAACAATGGATTTCATTAAAATTGCAGAAGAAGCATTTGCTACAGGTAAGCAACACCCAAGCTTCAAAGCAGGTGACACAGTTACAGTAGCGTATCGTATCGTCGAAGGAAATAAAGAGCGTGTTCAGCTTTTCCGCGGCGTAGTTATCAAAATCGCAGGTCACGGTGACAAAAAACGTTTCACCGTACGTAAGATGTCTGGTACTGTAGGTGTAGAACGTATCTTCCCACTTGAATCACCAGCTATCGATTCTATCGAAGTGAACAAGGTAGGTAAAGTACGTCGTGCTAAACTTTACTATCTACGTGCCCTTACAGGTAAGAAGGCTCGTATCAAAGAAAAGCGCGTAATCAACGCGAAGTAATCAAGACACTACTTGATAAAAAATTAAAATGCATCGAGAGCTTCTCTCGATGCATTTTTTTTATTCGTTTTATTTAGCTAGTCTTTATTTATCCATCCAGTCTTTATTAGACTTCCCATTAGATTTTACCCACAGATCAAAATCGGCATACACCGTACTGATCAAAACCGCCTCGTCAGGCCAAGTCCAAGGAGTAGATGTATCAGACACATCCGACACAATAAGTCCCCAAGGGAATCCATCATCAGTCACAAAATAAGACCCTTCAGGAAGCGCCTTCAAAGCATCCGTCAAGAATGGAGTATATACCGCATTTCTTGTAGGCGGGAAGTTCTTTAAGTGAATCTCCACTCGTTTCCCCTCATAGGTATCTACCACACGATAGATAAAGAAATTGAGCGATGACGACAAGAGCGCCTCAGGACTCACATTGGCCCCATCGGCAAACGTAACAGTCACAGTAAAGGTACGCGCAGTAACATTCTCTTCACCAGTATTGATCGTTTCCCTTTGCGACCATGGCAAATCACTTTGATCCAGCAACACCTTGTGCGCATTATAAAATAACGGAATAATCGCTTTATCTGTTGATTCGCCAACATCAAGCCCTTTCTCATCAAGATGAAAAGCAGTGTAAATATCCGACTCCTCACAGCCAGCCTGCCCCTCCAACTCATTGACCACACCCTTAATTTGGGCGTTATCGACATCCACAAACTCGAGTCCCATGCCCAGTGTGTACGTTGCCCCCACAGCAAGAAGCTCAAATGTAAACGTCGCTTTTTTGACCTCATTGCCATTCTGCACAGTATCTATCTTCTTGACATGCAACACGATATCATTTAAATCATAATCGCCCAGTACCGGCCATTGATCTTCAAAGTTTACCGTATATTCAGCTTGCACCGATGCCGCATAGTCCCCAGCAGGAGCTGGAGGAGTTGGATCGACCTCACGCGTCTTCACCGCTCCCGTACAAGTTGTCAGATCAAGCAATACATTCCCAGATTTTGAAGACACAGCCCCATTGGATGTTCTAATCTTCTTCGGTTTGTTGACCACTTCCGCCACGACATTGCCATAAAAGGTAAATCCATTTTGACTTTCCATTGTTTGCGAACAACGCACAAAAGACGTTTCAGCATCCCCCTCATTGTTCAACCCATACGCAGCACCCGTTCCAAACTGCATATCTTCAACAAATATAAAAGACCCATCCAGCAGATATATATTATGCGTATAACTAGGCGCATATTTTTTGAGAGACGTAAAAGTCAACTCATCGTTATTATGTTGCACCTTGCCCGACACCGTACCATGCTTAAGATACATATCCCCAATCTTAGCAATCTCATCGGATACAACAAGCGTACATGCATTATAGATCGTCGGTGCACTTCCATTATTCCCCTCAATTGTTGCAGCAGAAAATAGCCCCCCATTATACAACTGGCCATAACATTTCACCGAAGATGTCACATCCATCGTAGCATTGGGTGCCACAATCAATCGCACCGTACTATTCTCCGCTTTGATCGCACTAAAAGCACATGCGCCACTGCTTTGCGTATCGGCATCCACATAGATATCCCCCTGCATATACTCAACAGTAGCCCCACCATATAGTCGTCCAGTTGGCGCCACATAGATATTGCTTCCAGCATTATTAAAACTTATTTTATCCGTGATTCTCACATCACCCCCAGCATACAGTAAAGCATTGCTACCTTGAGTAGTCACCTGCATGACATCACTATATGCACCATCGGCAACATGCAAAACAGCATCCTGAGCGAGCACCACTTTATCCCCTCGTAGTTTCCCTCCAGGCAAAATATACAACTGCGCCCCATTGTACAACATAAGCGTCTGTATATCGAGAGTTCCCGCCACCAATATGCGAAGCTGTCCAGACGTAGCAGGCTGATAATTATTATAATTGTTTAGTTTGATCGTTTTCCCCTGCGGCACAATATATACAGCATCCTTTCCCCACACACTGACATCGGGCACCTCACTAGCATCTGCAGGCACTGTCGTATCAAAAGTGGGCAATGCTGCTGGGCTTGGAATCGTAAAATCGACATCTTCTGCCGCCACAGCAGCACGCGTTTGCGCAGCACGAGTCGTCCCATAGGCTGGTTGCCCCACACGGCAAGGCAAAGTCACACTTGTTCCAGCCGCCGGTGCTTCATATCCATACACCGATGAATACCCCTGCGGATCAGTCACTTCAACATAGATATTAGTCATCTTACTGGGGAAATCCAGCATATAAGTCAGCGGAGTATTTCCACGTGCAGTCCCTGAAAACAGCGCATTAGGTTCATCTACACTTATAGGATCATAACTATAGACACGCACAATATAATCGTACTCGTTGTTAAATTTGTCATCGACTTCTATAGTCACAGAAGCCTTATCCATTGTATTCCAAGAGAAATCAGCGCTGGGCTCTAAGTAAGCCAGTGGACTAGTACCAGGTTCAATGGGTCTGTATCTGTCGGTATCGTCTATGCATCCAGTGACGAGGACAGCTGAAAGAAAAAAAAGCGATGATAGACACCAAGTATTTCTTGAAAACATATATCAATCTATTAAGTGTACGTACTACTTCAATTTGAAAAACTCATACCCTATTACGACTTACGTAACAATCTACGTTCTCATACATATAGATATATACAAGTATTGAATCAAAAATCTCCCTCAAATATAGCTGAACGATCTAATATGTACAAGTTTTTGTCACAAATAAATTAAAAAACATTATCTATTCCCCAGTCATTAGACGGGCCCATAAAAACAAACAAGCACCATCTGGTCTATATGATTGCCAGATGGTGCTTATTCAATAAAGCCATATCTTCAGAGATTGCAGCACATACTATCAAGAAATCCTTGAATAGTCAACAGCTACCCCAAGCTCATGCGTGGCCAATATCAATGTTTTGATTTGTTCTTTACTTACACGTACTATAGGATAACGCAGCGGTCTTTTCGTAGGCACAGTAGGTACCACAAGCATCCAGAAGAAAGTACCATACGAACCAATAGCTCGTTCAAAAACGATACTTTCCAGATCCTCAGCAGCAAACTCTTTTCTTTTTCTTTTGAAGAAATAATTATGTATCACAACCTTGCCATCCTCTACATGAGCATAGTTATATCCTGAAGCGCGTAGCAGAAACAATGCTATTGCAAAAAATAAGCAGCCAATTACAGTACCTACTCCCATTTCGTTGAAAAACACGAGTGGAGCAATAAAACAAGCAAAACTGACTAGAAAGGAAAAATCTTTCCAAAGGGGTTTTCTAAATTCTTTCATTACGTGTAGTGATATAATTAAACATTCTCTAGGATTCCCAGAGCGTATAAAGTTGGACAAATATACAATAAAAAAAGACTTACTATACAGTATCCATTATTTAAATTCATTTTTACTATATATCATCCAATACAATCCACCTACAAAGATAGATCCCCCGATAATATTGCCCAATGTGACAGGTATCACATTGTTCCATATGGCTTGCCATACTGTCACATCAGCCCCTTCAAGCAGCCCTATTGTAAAGTAAAACATATTGGCAATGCTGTGCTCATACCCGAGAATCACAAAACAAAAAATAGGCGCCCATAGCCCGATCATCTTTCCCACCGTACTATGCGAACTAATGCCAAGCCACACAGCAAGGCACACCAGCCAGTTGGCCCCAACAGCTTTTAAGAACGCAATGCCCCAAGGGAGATGAGCTTTGTACTGAGCAATTTGAATGATCGACTCCTTGTACGGACTCACATCCAACGTATTGGTCAGATACAATAAGAAATACGTGAAAACGAGCACACCGAGCAGATTGCCCAGATACACCCAAAGCCAATTGGCTAGCACATGCCCCAGCGTGTACTTTTTATTCAACCAAGCAGGAATCAATACCGCTGTATTTCCTGTAAAAAGTTCAGCACCTGCAAATACAATTAAAATGAGCCCCAGCGGAAAAGTAGCTCCAGCCACCATCTTGGCAATAATCGGGTTGCCATTGGCCGCTGCTCCAAATCCAGCCCCCGTAAGGACACTCAAAGCACCTCCTATGGAGATATAGACTCCTGCCAGCATCGCAAGAATCACCGTTTTATGCACTGGAAGGCCTACTTTACATAAGGCCATTTTCTCGGTCTCATTGACAATCTCAAAAGGGGATAGCTTTCCCATAAAACAATATGAATAGTTGATTTTAATTTTGGATGGGCAAAGATATGCTATTTGATGCATAATTCCAATTCCATATACCACAAAGAAATAAAGAAAAAATATGACTTTATCGAATATATTGTATCTTTGTAGCTACAAACGATTTTAACGAATGACAAATACACAGCAACCTATACGTCTGGCCATGGCTCCCCTACAAGGACATACCGACCATATATACCGACGTATTCACCAAACGCTTATTGGAGGGATAGACCACTACTACACTCCTTTTCTAAGACATCCTTTACGCAATAAAGATAAAAAGGACGTAGCCTTGATGTATAACGACACATCATGTACCATCCCGCAGATACTAGGCGGTGACGCCGAAGAGATGCTTACCCTTTTCGACTATGTACGTGATCTTGGATATAAACGTGTAGACGTCAATTTAGGTTGCCCTTTTCCACTCATCACATCCAAGCGACGTGGCAGTGGCGTGTTTAAGCAAAGCACAGAAGACTTTCAGGCCCTTATGGAACAGATACCAGTCGATCTACACGTGTCCCTTAAGTTGCGCCTAGGTTGGGATGCACCCGACCAGTTATTGCCCTGGATGCCCATCATCAACCAGACACCACTACATAGTCTAGCTGTGCATGCTCGTTTCGGGAAACAGGCCTATAAGGGTGCATGCGATCTTGATGCATTCTCGGCGATTTATGACACTTGCCAGCATCCTCTATGGTACAATGGAGATATCAACTCACCAGAAGATGCACAAGAGATACTTGAGCGTTTCCCTACCCTCGCAGGTGTGATGATTGGCCGTGGACTTCTAGCCGATCCTCTGCTTGGTCTAAAGATCAAGGGAGAGATGGCCTTATCAGAAGCAGGTCAGCTAGAAAAATGTTTGGCATTTCACGACCAACTAGCAGAAGCATACACAAACTATCTGGAAGGTGGTGATAAGCAGATAGTCCAAAAACTCAAGAGTATTTGGGACTATTTCTTACCAGACACAGATAAGAGGATTCTTAAGAAAATCAAGAAGGCCAATAAGCTCGAGGATTACCATGCAGCTGTACATTTGCTAAGGTAAATACACGATATGCATACACAATGCATTGATTAAGGACAATAAAAACAATCTATATATCGTTGTGGTTGACACTTTTTTGTACATTTGTCCTAATAAAAATATAAATAAGCTATCAGATTATGAGAAAACTTCAGACTATTTTGTACTACCTATTCCATGTAGTTATACTGTCCTATTTTGCAGCAGCAATCTACTGTAAAGATTTTGGCATTATAATGCACAATAAAGCTATTATATTGACACTTTTTTTTGTATGGTCGGCATTATTGAGAGGTGTCTTTATCCGCAGACGTAGAGAGAAAAACAAGAAAAAGTTTCTATCTCGCTTCTAACGAACAAGCATAGGGAGTTGTTTTAATAGTCGGTGAAGTATCCCGTATTTTAGAATCAGACTTACTGATAATGGCTCAAAGCTCTATGGCTATATTAGAATTAAAAACATGAAGAGAGTATAATTGACTCTATAAAATAAAAAATGGGGCTTCGTCGCATGACGAAACCCCATTAAATATGAGAATTATTATGTATTATCTATTTCGGATAATTACAGTGCACCATTGATTAGAATCAATACAAGAAGTGCAAGGATAGCGTACAACTCTGGGAATACTGCAAGAACCATAGTAGAACTAAACACATCGTGTCCACTACCAATAGCTGCAATACCTGCTGCTGATACTTTCGCTTGACGAATAGCAGAATAAAGCCCTACTATACCAAGAGCCAAACCAGCACCAAACACAGCTGCTGCAGGTGCCCAAGATGTCTCTGTAATATTGGCCAATTGACCACTCATCAAGAAGTATCCTACGAATCCGTAGATACCTTGTGTTGATGGAAGCGCTGCAAGTGTTGTATATGCACCACTAGCTGCTGGATTTTTCTTCAATGCACCGATAGCTGCGCTACCTGCGATAGTTGTACCAAATGCACTACCGATACCTGAAAGACCGACCATAAGTGCAATTCCGATGTAAGCTAAAACAATTGGAGTCATAATGTTTTCTGTTTAATATGTTATTAATTTATTATTTTTTGAACGGTTTGTATGCAGGACCACCACCTTCGAATCCTGAATTCTTAAAGAACTCAACGAATGTCAAACGTAATGGGTGCACAAATGCACTGATTAAACATAGTGCGATGTTGATAGAGTGACCTACTAGTAGAATTAAGCCTGCTGCTATAATTTGACCAATCAATGGTAAACTACCTGTTAAGTCAAAAGCTAGTGAATTGAATACACCACCTAAGATAGCACCTGAAAGTCCTAAGGCAAAAAGACGAATGTAAGACAACGTATCTCCTAGCAAGCCAGAGAATACATTGTATGCATCCCACAATGCTGTCCCCATATTGACTAGTGGATTCTTTTCTGGTGTATTATAGAACAATATAGGCAATACTGAAACAATTAGTAGTCCATAAAAACTGTATGTCAACCATGTAGGCATGGCTGTACCTAAGAAAGTTCCACATGCTAAATAGGCTCCTCCACCAATTAGAAATACCATCCAAGCAGCGGGTGCCAAAGCATGTTTCCACCCAAACTGTTTGTTTAGTTTCATTACGTTGAGTCCCATACCTAGGAAGATTTGCACTAGACCAATCAATATGGCAAAAATCATCATAGGACTGTTTCCACCTAATATCTTTGAATAATGGGCATCTGTTATCATATATTGATGTCCTGGTATCCAAGCCCATTGAGAGATATCTATACCAAAGAACACACCAGTAATATATCCAACAATCACCGTGGCCCAGCCTAGCCATACCACAAGGCTTGCATAGTTTCGCATATCTTCTGCTAGACGAGGACGGATGATCATTGCCGCTACAGCAATCAACACTCCATATCCTGCATCTCCCATACATAAGGCAAAGAACAGTAGATAGAACGGCGCAAACCAAGGTGTCACGTCATTTTCACTATAGTTTGGAAGTGAAAACATCTTCATAATAGGTTCAAACAACGTAGCAAAGTAGCTATTCTTCAACTTGATAGGTATCTTGTCCTTATCAATAATCTTTGCGTCTTCTGCTTGGTAGTATATGCCTGAGTGCTCTAGGTACTCTACAACACTGGCTTCGGCATCTTTGGGTACCCAGCTTTCTAATAGCAATAGACGATTGTCTGCTTTCTTATCTCCACTCAATTCTACGGTGGTGTAGTCGATGGATTGTTCGAGCGATGTTTGATAGGTTGTCAATGACGCCATATCAACCAAGGCGATTTGCTTAAGAGCTTCGGCAGTGTCATCAATAACAACTTGTATGGTACTGATCTCGCTTTCCAAATCACCTAAACTGCGTTCACTCAAATGAGCAGGTTCAATATCTAGCTGTGGAGTAACGTCAACTGGAGAGACCACGACAAAATTCATGGTGTCTTCCTCGCGGAACTTCACAATATCATATTGTGTATCCCAAAGCGAGCTGTATGCACGGGCTGGACAGCTATAAAAATGTAAAGCATAACCAGCTTGGCGCAACTGTTGGACGCGCTCTAAGCTAAAATCACCCCAAGGACGCATCAATTCGACCTCTTTGTCTAGTAATTGAAGTTGATGAAGTGCCTCTTCACGTTTGGTACGTAGGTCTGCAATGTTTGTAGTCAATTCTTCTCCACGTGCCACGCTGCCTTCATGAGGTGTCACCTCAACAGCACTGGTTTCTTCATCGTCTTCGACTTTACCAAAAGGAGTGACATAGGTGATGAGCTCTTTAAGCTGTTCTAGCTTATCTAGCTTTGCCTGAAGCTCCTCGGTCATGATGTCTCCTTGTTGCTTCGTCACAATGTGTACGACACCAAGCTCGGCGAGCTGGTCCAAGAAGGCCTCATATTCCTTATGATATACTAAATAGGTATATCGTCTCATAGGATCAATCATACGGCTTCCTCCTCCTTTCTTTGTTTTTCTCTTTTCTCCTGGATTGTCTTCAAGATCTTTTGGCTTGATTTAGAGAGGTTCTCTTCATCTTCCATGTAGCGCTTGATTTTCAAGAGGGCATCCTGATAACCAGGAATCTGTACCTTCTCGAAAAGGTTTACCTTCTGGGTCGTTTTTTTGCGGGCATGTTCAAGCAATCCTAGCTTGGCCATCGCAAATTCACGAGCTACCGCTGTGTGGGCAAGCCCACGCAAGAGCGCAATTCCATCCAAATACCACTTAGGGGCATTGAAGGCGCTGTATGGCTGTATCTCAAAATCGACTGTGTCGAGAGATGGGACACGCACACCGGCAATTTTACGGGTACTGAGTTGCACATCGCTGACTTTAATCAGGCTGGCATCAAACTCATTCCAGAGGGCAAACATCGCTTCATACGCCTGGATCTGTTTTTCCAGTTGTTCCTCTAGCTCTTGGGCTTCACCTTTGCTGCGCTTCACTTCCATACGCAAGGCACTTTCCTTATTTTTGATAATAGGAAGAGTACGCTGACGCATCTTGAGCTGCTTGGTAAGCTGCTGCTGAGAGGTTTTATTGTATTGAAACTTAATTGCCATAAATCACGTTTTTTACTTTTTCCAGTACTCGTCTACAAGTTCCTGTTTCACATTGACTTCTTCAGGTTTGAAGTGCTTGCTAAATAGTCCCCAAGCCACATCTAGCATCTCTGTCGTATCTAGATCGACGTCGATGGCCAATAGGTCGTTTGAGTATTCTTTAGAAAAAGCAAGAGTACGCTCATCGTAGTCGGTTAGGTCGAAACCATTTTCCAACTTGGTCTTTGCGTTGGCTGCATCGGCATATAGCTGTACGGCAGCATTCATCACTTGTGGGTGGTCGGCACGCGTTTTCTTACCTGTAACCAATTGCTTCAAACGAGAGAGGGAACGGAATGGGTCGACAATGACTTTACCGATATCGCTATCACGACGCAAGAACAATTGTCCTTCGGTAATATACCCTGTATTATCTGGTACAGCGTGTGTAATATCGCCACCAGACAGGGTGGTTACGGCTATAATTGTGATAGATCCACCTTCTGGGAATTGTACGGCTTTCTCGTAGATCTTGGCTAGGTCAGAATACAGTGAACCTGGCATAGAGTCTTTAGAAGGAATCTGATCCATACGGTTGGATACGATAGATAAGGCATCGGCGTATGAAGTCATATCGGTAAGCAATACAAGGACTTTTTCGTTCTTTTCGACTGCGAAGTATTCTGCAGCGGTCAAAGACATATCTGGAATCAACAGACGCTCTACTGGAGGGTTTTCTGTGGTATTCATAAAGGCTACGATACGGTCCAATGCACCTGCGTTGCTAAATACATTGCGGAAGTATAGGTAGTCATCATTAGTCATACCCATACCGCCCAAGATGATCTTATCGGTCTCGGCACGTAGGGCTACATTGGCCATCACTTGGTTAAATGGTTGGTCGGGATCGGCAAAGAAAGGGATCTTTTGTCCAGACACTAGGGTATTGTTCAAGTCAATACCAGCGATACCTGTAGCGATCAATTCTGATGGTTGTTTACGACGTACAGGATTTACGGACGGACCACCAATTTCTACTTCTACGCCTTCTACTGCGGGACCGCCATCAATAGGATTTCCGAAAGCGTCAAAGAAACGTCCAGCTAGCTGGTCACCCACTTTGACTGTTGGGGCTTGACCCATAAAGATGACTTCAGCGTTTGTAGGGATACCTTCGGTTCCTTCAAATACCTGAAGGGTCACTTCGTCTCCAGCCAATTTCACGACTTGAGCTAGTTTGCCATTAACAGTCGCTAGCTCATCATTACCAATACCTTTCGCTTTCAGCGTGATAGTGGCCTTGGTGATCTGAGTCACCTTGGTATATATCTTTTGAAATGCTTTTGCTGCCATAATTATTTCTTCATTTTTTCTGCTACCATTGCTTGAATTTGAGCGCCATACTCATTGTATTTCTCAGATTCAAATACTTGGTAGTTTTGTTGTTTACACACGTTGATCAGCTTCTTGAAGAAGTCCATGACTTCGTTGAAAGTATCAAACGCAAACTCTGTATGACAAATATCTATCATCATATCCAACAACGCTTCTTGACGTGCCAATGGGGTTACCGCATCGATCTCATCAAAGGCATTCTGTTGAAGGATAACAAAGTCGATCAACTCTGATTTCCAGAAAGTCACGTGATATTCTACTGGCACACCGTCATCACCAAGGATATTGATTTGCTCAGCAATCTCTTTACCACGAAGCAAACGAGTTTTCACTTCGTTGACCTTGGCAGTCCACTTATCGTTGATTTTGTCTTTTATGTATTCCTCAAATTCAGGATATTCGATATATTTTGAATAGGAATCGATAGGGTTGACTGCTGGATAACGTTTCTTATCTGCACGGTCTTGCTCCAATGCATAAAAACAACGGGCTACCTTTTTCGTATTTTCTGTGACTGGTTCCTTCAAGTTACCCCCTGCTGGAGATACTGTACCAATAAAGGTAATAGACCCGTTATGTCCGTTGTACAGCTCTACATAACCAGCACGTCCGTAGAAGTTGGAGATGATGGCTGAAAGGTCCATAGGGAAGGCATCTGGTCCAGGCAATTCTTCCATACGGTTGGACATCTCACGAAGAGCTTGTGCCCAACGAGAAGTAGAATCGGCCATCAACAATACACGAAGTCCCATAGAACGATAGAACTCGGCAATCGTCATGGCTGTGTACACAGAAGCTTCACGAGCTGCTACTGGCATATTGGATGTGTTGGCGATGATAATGGTACGTTCCATCAACTTACGACCTGTGTGTGGGTCATCTAGTTCTGGGAACTCTGTAAAGATTTCTACCACCTCATTGGCACGTTCACCACAAGCTGCAATGATCACGATATCGGCTTCGGCTTGCTTTGAAATCGCATGCTGCAACACGGTCTTACCGGTACCAAAAGGGCCAGGAATAAAACCAGTACCACCCTCTACGATTGGGTTGAGCGTATCGATAGTACGCACACCTGTTTCAAGCAGTTTGAATGGACGAGGTTTCACCGAATAATTGGTCATAGCACGCTTTACAGGCCACTTTTGAATCATGTTGACTTCTAGTTCCTGTCCATTAGCGCCAGTCAATACGATCAATATCTCATCAGCTACATAATCGCCTTCCTTTGCAATACTCTTTACAGTGTAGTTGCCTTCGGCGGTAAATGGGACCATCACTTTCAATGGTTGGTGGTTTTCTTCGACCTCTCCCAACCAATCGGATGCTTTAACGACATCGCCCACTTTGGCTGTTGGTACGAAGTGCCATTTCTTATCGGTATCCAGTGCATATGTATAATCTCCACGTTTCAAGAAAACGCCATCCATCTTGTCAAGATCATTTTGGAGACCATCGTAGTTTTTAGAAAGCATACCCGGACCTAGTGTTACCTCAAGCATGTGGCCAGTAAATTCGGCCTCTGCTCCGACATGTAGTCCGCGGGTGCTTTCAAACACCTGTACGTAGGCAAAGTCACCTACGACTTTGATGACCTCAGCCATAAGACGATCTCCGCCTGTGGTGATGTAGCAGATTTCATTTTGTGCTACTGGGCCATCTACTTGGAGTGTGACCATATTGGAGATCACACCACTTACAGTTCCTTTCGTTGCCATAAATATATAGTTTCAGTTTTATCTAAATTCTTCGGGTATCTGGACATCATCCTTGAATGATTGTATAATTGCTCTAAACTGTTGATTACCCAGTTCTTTATCCAATAGCAGCCAACGTTCAACCATTTCAAGTTGCACTAAGAATACAAATAGACGTTCAATGGTGAAGTAATCAAAGAAGCTGTGTTCTTCTACCCAATTCCATTTTAAGAGGTCTGTCTTTCTTTCTCGCTCTACTAGATCGGAGATTTCATCTATCTTAATCAACGCATCTATATAGTCCAAATCAGCTGATAACCCAAAATCGCGAGCATTACTGACTCTAAGGGTTTTACTCACTTCTGTAAAACCAACGATTTGTTCTTGATAAGGCATGTCATGACGGCGCGCAGCAAGTGCGAGCTGGATATTATTGACATTAAGATTATAGGCAAACCATGATGAGATAAATGGGTTTTTAGCGTGTATCGCATAATTATAATAGGCCGAAGCCATGCGATCTTCCCAATTGCCCACAACTTTGTCTTTATCGTCTAGATAGGCTACTACAGCATCTACGAGATATTGTGGCATGCCATCGACTGTTTCTTCGCCATCGCGAACTAAAGCAATCATTTCTTCTAGCTCTTCAGCAGTAAATACTCCACGAGGGTCTATTTCTGCTTGGTCTTCTCGCAATAAAGACAAAAGATTCTTGTTGTCATATTTCAAGTAGAAGAGGTCAAGTAAAGCTGTATCTTTCTTATCGAGTTCAAGATAAAGCTCTTCTTTCATATCCCCTACTGTATAGCTTAGCTTGTTGTCATCGAGTGTGATATCAGGCAAGCCAGCCACGGTACAATAGTAGTTTGATTTCATATCTCCCTACCCTTCCTTTATTTAGTACCAAATAACATTTCTACCAATCGAGGACGTAGGAATGCTTGGAAATAATTCACTAGTTCTTCTTCACCAAAGCTGACTTTATAGCTTCCGTCAGCTGGACCAATCGTAAACAGAGTGTCTACACCACTTACTTTGGTGATCTTCACTTTATCGTCCAAAAGTGTCTTAGCGCTCACTTTGAAGTATTTTGTCAATTCCTCAGCATCCTTAGTAGCAATAACGACTGGTTCATCAGCGCTCCACTTACTGGCCATTTCTACAATAAATTTTTGAAGATACTCTTTCTTTGAGGCGAATTCCTTTACAGGAGCTTCCACAATACTTTGGCTTACTAGTGTTGTAATTTCAGACTTGAGTGCATTCACTGCTTGTGCAGCATACATTTGCAACTCTTTTTTTGTATTTTCGGCTAGCTCATCTGCGTCTTTTTTCGCTTGATGATTAATCGTTTCAGCATCTTGACGCGCTTTTTCTAAAATAGCTGCGGCTTCTTCTTGTGCTTTTGCGATAAGCGATTGAGCTTCTTGATTACCTTTTTCTACACCTTCCTGGTAGAGTTTTTCGGTAAGTTCTTGAATTTTATTGTCCATATTCAAGCTATAATTAGTTGTTTAAATAATATCTATCGAAGTAGTAAAAGTGACTGTTAGCTAGAAAGCAATCATATCAGCTATGACTCTCATTTTCTTATGAGTTTTTTGATACATATTTCTTCATTTGCCTCCAAAGTTATAACATCTCGGAGAAATAACAAGAATAAATCAAATAAAAATCAAGAGAAATTACTCGAAACGTTTTAGATTTTAACATAGCGAATGTTATTATCCACACTGGTACCGATTTTGCACAATAGTTCAATGCACACATACAAAACAAAGAATAAGTGCTCGGTAAAACAGTTGAAAGCCAGTGTAAACAAGGAAAACAGACTATACAAAAAAAGAACCGTTCAATGAAACAATCCATGTTTCAAATTGAACGGTCCTTTATATAGGGCTAAAATATAATAACTATATTACTCCTGTGCTGCTCCTCCAAGTGAGACATATAAATCTACTAGGCCAGAAGCTTCACTATACCAGTTATTCACCAGTGTGAGCTTAGCTTGCAATGCGGTTTGCTGAGCACTAATCACTTCAAGATAAGTGGTGTTACCAAACTCCATCGTGCTTTTGGTGGCATGTACCGCAGTTTCAGCTGCTTGTACTTGTTTATCAAGCATGTCAGCTTTTCTGCGAGCTACTTGACAAGCAGTTAACGCATTATTAACATCTGAGCCTGCTTCTAAAAGCTTGTGTTCAAAGTCCATCTTAGCTTGATCATATTGTGCTTTAGCCACACGCAGATTGGCTACCAATTGACCGTTTGCAAAAATCGGTTGTGTCAACGAACCAATAGCTGTGGCTACTAACTTCGCTGGATTGGCAATCATCGACCCCAGATTATTGGTATATCCACCTTGACCAGTAAGAGTAATGCTAGGATAGAATTTACTACGAGCTACGCCCACTTGGTAGTAGTAGCTTTGCAAAGAACGTTCTGCTGAACGTACATCTGGACGATTGGACAACATACTAACTGGGTAGCTCAATGTCAACACTTCTGGGAATACCTGAGCCACACGTGTACCACGAGGTATATAATGTGGCTTTTCATTCAACACAAGACAAAGTGCCGTTTCAGCATTATTCAAAGCCAATTTTAAATCTTCTACTGAGGTTGCCGTTTGATAATACGCTGCTTCCGTAGAAGCCACCGCTGCTTGATCGGCCATGCCAGCTTCAAACAATGCTTTCGTGCTAGTCAGCGTTTCACTCATCAACTTCAAACTCTCATTAGAGATGGCCAACTGCTCATCTAGCATAACCAATGTGTAATAAGCCTTGGCAATACCTGCCACAATTTGGCTTTGTACGGCTTGCTTGTAATCTTTGGCCATGCGCCATTGAGCTTTGGCTGAACGATTCTGATTCAGTAGATTACCAAACAAATCGATTTGCCAAGTGGCTGTAACAGGCATTGTATAAGTTTGAATAGCTTTGCCGTGATCGGAACTAACGACTTGTCCATCAGGATTAAAAGTCAAGCTTGGCAAATAGGCCAAACGAGAGGTCATCAATCCAGCACGTGCTTGCTTTATGTTCAAACGAGCAGATTCCAAATCGACATTCTGCTTGATGCCTCGTGCAATCAAATGACGCAATTGCTCGTCAGAGAAAAAATCTTCCCAAGCCACTTGACCTAGAGAAGTTGAGTCAATAACGGCCTCCACTTGATCACCATACAATCCTTCAGTATCTACCTCAGGACGTTCATATGATTTGTATAGGTTACAACTGCTCAAAAGAGCAGCTGCACCTAAAAATATACATAGTTTCTTCATATTATGAATCATCTTATTTGTTCTGAGTATTACTTCTTGTCAGTTTCTGAAGCTTTCTTCTTCATCTCTTGCATAGCTTCATACATTTCATCGATCTTCTCTTGCTGTGTAGCAATAGCAGGATCCACTCCATGTTTAGACTCAATATGAGAAGGATTGAAACGTTCATCCATCCACTGGAAGATGATAAAGAATGTAGGTACGGCGAATAGTAATGCCAATGTACCAATAATCATACCACCCACAACACCAGTACCCAACGTACGGTTACCATTGGCACCGACTCCCATTGAGAACATCATTGGGATCATACCAAAGATCATGGTCAACGCGGTCATCATGATAGGACGAAGACGCACTGTGGCAGCCGAATAAGCCGCTTGCGACAATGTCATTCCCGCACGACGACGTTCTGTAGCATACTCGGTAAGCAAGATAGCCGTCTTGGCCAATAGTCCCATCAACATGATCAAACCTGTCTGTAGATAGATATTGTTCTCAATGCCAAACAAACGAGCAAAGAAGAAGCTACCCATCAAACCAAATGGCACAGAAAGCAATACTGCAAATGGAATGAAGAAACTTTCATATAAAGCTGCCAAGATCAAATAGATAAAGATAATACAGAAAGCAAAAATAAGTATTGTACTATTGCTTGTATTTGCCTCTTCACGGGTAATACCACCGTAATCATATCCATAACCACTTGGTAGATTTTGTTTAGCATACGCTTGGAAAGCTGCAAGTGCCTGACCTGAGCTCACTCCAGGAGCTGGCATAATACTCAACTGCATACTACTAAACAAGTTGAAACGGTTTAGAGCTTCCGCACCATTCACGCGCTTCACTGAAACAAACTGGTTCAATGGAGCCATCTCATTGCCGATACGTACAAAGACTTTACCCAATGCATTTTCATCCAAAGTATACTTCGGATCAGCTTGAAGCATCACACGGTATACTTTCGTAAAGCGGTTGATATTAGATATATATTGGCCTCCAAAATACCCCGACATTACACCTAAAACAGTCGAAGGAGATACTCCACGACGCTTACACAACGGAACATCCACATCAACTAAATATTGTGGATAGTTTACATTAAAGGTAGAATACGCACGAGCTACTTCTGGAAGCATATTCGCTTTCATGATAAATGGCAACATGGTATTATAGAACTCTTCTGGAGATACCCCTTGTTTATCTTGAAGGTGAATTTCCATCATGTTACCCATACCATATCCAGGAATTTGACCAGGAGCAAAGGCAAAAATTTGCGCATCCTTGATATCCATAGTACGACCATAAACTTGTCCCATAATGGCATTTAACTGAGTACCCGCGTCGTCACGTTTCTTCCAATCTTCAAGACGTACGATCAACATACCTCCTGATTGAGTTTGACCACCCATCAAGCTATAACCAGCCACGGCCATCGTATGCTTCACTCCAGGAATAGCCATAACACGCTGTTCAACTTTACGCAATACTTCTTGTGTCTTTTCTACTGTTTGTCCAGGAGCCATTGTTGTATTCACAAAGAATACACCATTGTCTTCATCTGGCACAAGACCTGTAGGTGTTGTATTCATAAAATACACCAATAAACCAATAGCAAATGCTAGAGCAGTCCACACGATCCATGCACGTTTCACAAAGAATAAAACGCCATTTTTATACTTATCTAACAACGCGTTAAAAGAAGCATTATACGCTTTACGCATGCGATCAGAGAATGTCACCTTACCACCTGGTCGAGAGGTTGGCACTGGCTTCAACATCAAAGCACATAGAGTAGGAGAAAGTGTCAAGGCATTTACTGTAGAAATCGCTACGGCAACCGCCATCGTAATACCAAACTGTTGGTAGAACACCCCAGATGTACCAGGCATAAACGATACAGGAATAAACACAGCCATAAACACAATAGATGTTGTGATAATCGCTTGTGTCAATCCTCCCATTGCATCAACTGCTGCTTTATATGGAGACTTGTACCCAATATCAAAACGTGCTTGCACAGCTTCTACCACTACAATGGCATCATCCACCACTGTACCAATCACCAGCACGAGGGCAAAAAGCGTCAGCAAGTTCAGTGTCATACCAAACAACGCTATAAATGCGAAGGTACCAATTAGGGATACAATAATTGAAATGGTTGGCACCATTGTGGCACGAATATCTTGTACAAAGAAGTAGATAACCAAGACTACCAAAATAATGGCAATAATCAAGGTTTCAACAACCGTATGGATAGATGCATACAAGAAGTCATTAGTTGTCATCATAGTGATGACTTCCATATCATCTGGCATATCTTGTTTTAAGTCTTTCAACAAAGAAGCAATATTTTCATTGACTTCTGTCGCGTTAGAACCTGGCATTTGATAGACCACAGTACCCACGGCATTTTTCATATCCATATTACTATGGAATGCATAAGATTCTTTTCCAAGTTCAATATCTGCTACATCTTTTAGGCGAAGTATCTCTCCAGATGGCGCAGCAGAGATGACCATATTCTTAAACTGTTCCACAGTTTCTTTACGACCATTGTATTTCATCACATACATATAGTCGTTATCACTATTATCACCTAAGCTACCTGTAGCGAACTCTGAGTTTTGTTCTTGAATAACACTAGTTACATCACTAGGCATCAAATGATACTGCTTCATGACATCTGGCTTCAACCATATACGCATAGAATAACGTGCGCCATATGTCATTACTTGCCCAACTCCACTAACACGAAGCAAAGCAGGCTTTACAACAATATCAGAATAGTTACTCAAGAAACCTTCATCGTATGTACCATTAGGACTGGCCAACATAAAAATGGTTAGCATGGTATTCTGACGCTTAGCTGTTGTCACACCAATTTGGTTTACTTCAGATGGTAGAGTACCTGTGGCCTGCGTAACACGGTTCTGCACAAACACAGAAGCCATATCAGGATTTGTACCTTGCTTAAAATACACCGAAATTGTTGCCGTACCTGAGTTAGTTGCTGTTGATGTCATATAAATCATATCATCAACACCATTGATAGACTCCTCAAGCGGAGCAACCACACTTTTCATGATGGTTTCGGCGTTAGCTCCTGGATAGGAGGCTGTCACCGTTATGGTTGGGGGAGCAATATCTGGATATGTTTCGACTGGAAGCACATTGAGTCCAATCAATCCAAATATTACCACAAAGACAGACAGCACAATAGAAAGTACTGGTCTATCAATGAAAACTTTTACATTCATAATTTAATGGATTCGTTTAATAACCTAGAGAATTAATGCCCCATGCCTTGAGGACCTTGTTGTTGCGCACCTGATTTAGCCTCTACGATTTGTGTTCCAGGACGAATCAATGCAACACCTGATGACACAATCTTATCACCTGCCTTTAAACCTGACACTACAACATATGTCTTACCATCATCATAAGGAGATAGAGTCACCATCTTAGATTGTGCTTTACCATCAGCATACGCATAAACAAAAGCCTTATCCTGTACACGGAATACAGAAGACTGAGGAATAACAATCGCGTTGTGGTAAACTTCTGGCATCATCACTTGTGCACTACCACCTGATGTCAACAAACGTTCTGGGTTTGTAAAGACAGCACGCAATTGTACTTGACCACTTGTAGCATCTACAATACCTGAAATAGATTCAATCTTACCTTTATGTTGATAGATAGAGCCATCACACAACTTAAGATCTACACTAGGCATGTTGACCAATGCTGAATCTAGACTACCAAATTGACGAACCATTTTCAAAACTTGAGGTTCAGCCATGGCAAAATACACATACATTTCTGAATTATCAGATACTACAGTCAATGGCTTTTGAATAGCTGAAGACACTAGAGCACCTACTCGATAATTAATAGTTGAGATAACACCATTAGCTGGACTTTTCACAACTGTGTACGACAAATTATTATCAGCATTGACTAAAGAAGCCTCTGCTTGTGCAAGAGTTGCTTTAGCAGTTAGATAACTATTTTCGGCAGTCATCAAAGTTGTTTTTGACACAACCCCTTTATCAAATAAGGCCTTGTTGTTATTGAATGTCAACTCGGCAGTAGCAACTTGTGCTTTAGCTGAAGCTACATTAGCTTTGGCTGTACGTAAAGCAGCCTGATAAGGTACTTGGTCAATAACAAATAGTGGCTGACCTTTCTTTACTTTTGCGCCTTCTTCAACGCACACTTTAACGATTTGTCCCGCAACTTGAGGAAGGATATTAATATCCTGTTTACCTTCCACGCTAGCTGGGAATGCATTAATCAACGTTTTTTCTGTCTCCTGAACAACTTGCATTGGGTAAGCAGCTGGACCGTGTGATCCCGCCATCCCTTGTGACTTTTTACCACATGAGACCAACAAAAAGCTGAACGCTAGGAGAGCGGTTCCTAAAGAATAAACAATCTTCTTCATTCTGTTTTCTGTAATTAAGTTATTATTTAATTTAGAATTATATATACAAATAACATATTGAATGTTTGCCTACGCCATAATATAAAAAAATAGCGCCATTTTTGATGGCAACTCACATCTTATAGACAAACTGTGTGCAAAAGTAAGAACTTTTCCTGCATAAACCTGCACAAAATCTCGCCTATATTGTTCAATATGGGATATTCGCTTTGAAGTTGACTTTTTTCGTATATCTTTGTAGCACATTTAGCTTATTGGTCAATATAAGAGAACAATTAGCTGCACGAATATACTTATCAAAATGGACAAAAAAAGAACATCACCTTTTCAGCTTGATGCCAATGAAGATTTTTCAGTTGGCTACACAAATTTAAGCGACTTTGCCGAACGCGAGCAACGTATTTCTGACCCTGTCCTCCTATATTGCACAAAGGGGAATGCGATCATTATTAATAATTTAGAAGTCTATGAACTACATCCATTCTGGGGACACATCATTATGCCAGACAGAATATTACGATTAAAAAGTTGCAGTCCAGACTTCGAAATTAAATACATCACTTTCTCTATCACATTATTTAAAGAGGTGAGTCTCAGAATAAAGCCATCATTCTTCCCCATCATAGCCAATATGCCTCCAGAAGAAATGAAGACAGAAGAAGAACGTATGTACTTCACTAACCTTATGACTGAGTTCAAATATCTTTACGATAGAAGAGACCATCCCTTCAGATTACAAATTTTGACCAATACGCTGCAAAATATCTTTTATGACATCGCTTATCATTTAGAAAGAATGGGAGGCGAAACATTAAAAGCGACCAACGAAGCTGTCAGTCAAAAGCATATTATTTCGAAGTTCATCATGTTGATAAGAGAGCATTTTAGGACACACAGAGATGTCAAATTCTATGCAAGTGAATTGTGCATTACACCCAGATATCTATCAGCAGTCACACAATCTTCTATACAAATTTCACCCAAACAACTAATCGACCAACATACAATATTAGAGATTAAAGTCGCTTTACAAAACGAACTCATCCCTATTCAAAATTTGGCCAGTGAAATGAACTTTCCTGATCAATCTTCTTTCGGTAGATATTTTAAGCATCATACAGGCATGTCGCCTACTCATTATAGAAATAGTCGATAATTTGTTTGCATGGCTAATAAATAAGGCCTATATTTGATGTGAATTCATTAAATATAGGACAAATATGAAGATAACTCTCGTTCGCCACACAGCGGTAGACATACCCGAGGGTGTATTTTATGGACATACTGATGTACCACTAAAAGATACTTTCACAGCAGAAGCTGAAGTCACCATGTCGCACATACCCAATATAGAATATGACGCAGTGTACACAAGCCCATTAAGCCGTGCTAAAAAGCTAGCCGTCTACTGCGGATATCCAGATGCTATTGAAGAAAAGCGTATTCAAGAGATCAATTTTGGTGAATGGGAAATGAAAGGATTTGGCGACATTGACGATCCTTATTTTCAAGAGTGGTTTTTAGACACCTTACATAAAGCACCACCACACGGAGAAAGTTTTATGAATTTATACGAACGTGTCGTCGAATTTTTAGAAGAACTACAAGCAAAAGAAGATCTAGATAATGTTTTAATTTTTGCTCACGGTGGCGTGCTTATCTCTGCACAAGTCTTTGCAGGAACAGTCGCTATGGATGATGCATTCAGTGTACTTCCACCATACGGAGGCGTTATTGAAGTAGACATTATATAAAGCATCATCTACATTCAATCTATCACAGTATTTTATGATCACACATACAAAGGGAGTTTTTATATATAAAAGCTCCCTTATATTTCGTTTTTACATCACTATCCTTTATCTTTGTATAATACAATATAGTGAGCTATTGAAATCTTTTTAGATTTTCCATCCTATTCTCATGTATTTCTTAGAACATAAAACATAAGACTATGAGGTACAAACTTCTTATCCTCCACGCAGAGGAAACACTTTTGCAAGCCGATGGCAGCATCGCACAAGCCGATGTAGATGCCCTTCTTGATCTACAAGAAAGAGGTACACGCTTAGCCATTATCACAGATCACTCGATCCAAACTTCCGAAGCCAGATTGGCTCCTTTACAATTAATCAAACACGAAGGGTTTGTGCTCCGTCGTAACCCGCAGGTTATGGCCAGTCAAAAAAGTCGTACACCAGCCGAAATCTTGATTTACGATATCAGCACCTTGCTTCAACAACTGATGATAAAACGCAGTGAGGCCGTTGCTATCGGTGCGAGTAGAGATAGCGTTCCCATGATGGAATTTGTCGGTTTAGGGGTAGCTATGGCCGATTCGGAAGAAGCAGTCAAAGCATGTGCCGATTATGTGACCACCTCACTGTCTAGTTCTGGTGTAGCCCATTTAATAAAGAAGCACATGACCGAAGACCTATTCAATGCACAATCTCTTCAAGAAATTGATGAGGAATGTAAGCATTCTTTAATAGGCAACCTCGGTATAAAAATGACTTATATTGACGAAAAGCAGGTTGAAGCAACCATGCCTATTGACGAAAGGACCTGTCAACCATGGGGAGTACTTCACGGAGGTGCATCTCTTGCCTTTGCAGAAACAATCGCTGGTATAGGTAGCCGATTGCACTGTAAGGGAGGCGAAATCGCTGTAGGTATGCAGGTCAGCGGCAATCACGTATCATCAGCCCTGCTAGGAGATACGGTCACTGGACGTGCTACGATTATTCACCAAGGACGTTCTAGTCATGTATGGAATGTGGACATCATCACGCAAGCAGGCAAACTCGTCTCTTCTGTTCGTGTGATCAATAGTATCTTAAAGAAGCGATAAGTCGACATAGATATATGAATATAGATTTCAACAAGCTTTGGAAAGACAACAAAAGTTTTGCTGCATGGCGTGCTCCTCAAAGCAAAGACATCCAGTATATTGTTGCCAATCAGGTGATTTCCCTACATAACATGGCGGAACTCCACAACCAACAAGGCTTTGTACTTACTCCATTTGTCCTGCGCCAAGACCTTCCTATAGTCTTAGTGCAGGGCGATGTATATACGACCCCTCAAACAGTCATCGCTTCATATCAAAACGACTATCAACTATTTGAAGACACCAATATGGACGAATCATATGCCATACATTTCGGCCATATGATGGATCAACTACAAGCTGGTGGTCTGGATAAAGTGGTACTCGCTCGCAAAGAATCTCATGCACTTCCTGTACGAGATACAGATACACCCAGCGGTCATGCTTCACAGAACTCCCATCGCCATCCGATAGACATTACCCGTAGTTTTCTGGCAGCAGCCAACAGCTATCCCAATTCTTTTATCTATCTCGTGTACACGCCACAGACGGGACTTTGGATGGGCTGCACACCAGAGATATTGTTATCTGGAACGAACCATCAATACAGCACCATCTCCCTTGCAGGAACGCAAAGTCTTCCTATAGGTGACGATGCAGGTGCTTGGAACGAAATGCGTTTAGAAGCCCATTGGGACAAAAAGAATATTCACGAACAAGCACTCGTGACCACCTATATCCGTGAGCGTCTACAAATGTATGCCACCGATATATGTACCAAAGGTCCTTATACCTCACGAGCTGGGCAGTTGGCTCATCTAAAAACGACATTTAGTTTTACACTTGATTCCAACGAACAACTATCCAATTTACTCAATGCTCTACACCCTACTCCAGCCGTATGTGGATATCCACAAGCGGAAGCTATGCAGTGTATTGCGGCACATGAGCAACTGGATAGAAAATACTATTCGGGATTTATTGGGTATACCGATGGACGAGGAAGTTGCGATTTTTTCGTCAACCTACGTTGTATGGAAATCGAACAAGACACGGCACATTTTTATGCCGGAGGCGGATTGCTCTCCTCCTCTCATGTAGAGAAAGAATATCAAGAGACAGTGATCAAAATGCAGACTATAAAAAAGATTATTTATGTATAGTACTAAACCACACATTCTCGAACTTGTAGCCCTACTCAAAGCACATCAAATAAGTCAAATAGTGGTGTGCCCAGGTAGTCGCAACATTCCTATTGTAGGCAGTATCATAGCTGATAAATATTTTGCATCGCACCAAGTTACCGACGAAAGAAGTGCGGCGTTTGTAGCCTTAGGTCTTGCTTTAAAAACAGGGCGCACTACAGCTGTTGTCTGCACCAGCGGAAGCGCTGTACTCAACATGCACCCAGCCGTTGCAGAAGCATACTATCAAAAGGTGCCCTTATTGGTCATTTCAGCCGATAGACCAGAAGGATGGATAGGACAGCAAGATGGCCAGACTCTCCCTCAAAAAGGCGTGTTTCAATCGCTGAGCAAGTGCAGTGTACAACTCGACGAACACGATATATGGCTCACCAATCGTCTCGTCAACGAGGCCATCCTTGCGACAACGCATCAAGGTAAAGGACCTGCACATATCAATGTGCCCATATCCGAGCCATTCTTTGATATGACCGCCGATAGACTTCCTAAAGTACGTGTTATTCATCGTTATCACGGTATGAATGAGTATAACGAACCGTATACACATCTGATCGAAGAACTAAACAAAGCGCAGAAACGTTTGGTCGTAGTGGGACAAATGAACTCAATCTATGATTACCAAAGTACTGTCAACAAACTCATACATAAACATTTTGCGTGGGTACAAGAACATATAGGTAATGGTACTATCCCTGGCAAATCTATCCGCAATATAGATATTCTTCTCGCTCAAATGAACGACGAAGAGAAGCACAAATTATCCCCCGATCTGTTGATCACTTGGGGCGGCTGTGTTATCTCCAAACGTACCAAACAATGGTTGCGTAGCTTCCCTCCCAAGGCACACTGGCATATTTCTGCCGATGGTGCACTGATTGATACTTTCCAATGTGCCACAACGCTTATCCAAATGGATCCGATGGAATTTGTGGAACGTATTGCTCCTCGTTTGGCGGGCAAAGTACCGACTTACCCTCAGGAATGGATCAAAGTTCGTCAGTCATATACTATGCCTGCACTTGATTATAGTGCCCCTATGGTGGTGGGAGAATTCATGCGAGTACTCCCAGAAGGTCATCCACTACACTTGGCCAATAGCAATAGCATCCGCTATGCCCAATTATACGACCTACCGAAATATACAGAGGTGTATGCCAATCGTGGGGTCAACGGCATTGAAGGGTCCCTATCTACAGCCTTAGGATTTGCTGCACTAGATGAACGCCCAGTTTACCTGATTATAGGTGATTTGAGTTTCTTCTATGACATGACTGCTCTAAACATATCACCTCTGCCTAAGAACTTACGCATTTTGCTACTCAATAATCACGAAGGACAAATTTTCCGTGGTTTACCTGGATTACACTTGCCCGATAAAGCCCGTGAAGCCGTACAAGGCACACACAATATAGATGCACGAAGTTGGGCGATGGCACGCGGTCTACACTATTTCGGTGTACAAGATACAGAAAGCCTGCATTTTGCTCTTCCAGAGTTTACAGCCCCAGAAGCACAAAAAGGAGCAATGCTTATGGAAGTCTTCACAGATGCCAGTGTCGATCAAGCACAACTAGATAAGATATTCAAGAAATAAACTGTATAAACAATTAAAAGATAAAGATATGGCAACAAGAGAATGGACAACTATCCGTGAATACGAAGATATCCTATTCGATTACTACAATGGAATCGGACGTATCACTATCAACCGCGAGCGCTACCGCAACGCCTTCACCCCAACGACCACTGCTGAAATGAGCGATGCACTACGCATCTGTCGTGAAGAACAAGATATCAACGTGGTGGTGATCACAGGTGCTGGCGATAAAGCTTTCTGTGCAGGTGGTGACCAAAACGTAAAAGGTCATGGCGGATATATTGATAAAGACGGTGTGGCTCGTTTAAGCGTACTAGATGTACAAAAACAAATACGCAGCATCCCTAAACCAGTCATTGCAGCCGTCAACGGTTTCGCTATTGGTGGTGGACACGTACTACACGTTGTATGCGACTTGAGTATTGCTTCGGACAACGCACGCTTTGGACAAACAGGACCACGTGTAGGGAGCTTTGACGCTGGATTTGGTTCTAGTTATTTGGCACGTGTCGTTGGTCAGAAGAAAGCTCGTGAAATCTGGTTCCTTTGCCGCCAATATGACGCACAACAAGCTTTAGAGATGGGACTAGTCAACACGGTCGTGCCATTAGAAAAGCTAGAAGACGAGTATGTACAATGGGCCGAAGAAATGCAATTGCATAGTCCTATCGCACTGCGTATGATTAAAGCTGGATTGAATGCCGAATTGGATGGACAAGCTGGTATTCAAGAATTGGCTGGCGATGCAACCATGCTGTACTATATGACCGAAGAAGCACAAGAAGGTAAAAATGCCTTTCTTGAAAAGCGTAAGCCCAACTTCAAACAATACCCAAAATTTCCATAATGACTGATTATCAGTACAAAATAGAGCCATACATCTTGCACTTCAAGCAGCCCGCAGGTACTTCGCGTGGCATCTATACTGAACGCAAGATATGGCTACTTTCACTCTGGAAGACCGATGCACCTGAACGCATCGGTCTTGGAGAGTGTGCCCCTCTCCCTCAGTTATCCTGCGATGACCTAGAGGATTACGAAGAGATACTCAACGCACACTGCGCCCGTTTTGTTGAAACGGGTATATTGGATTACGAAGGATTGCGCGACTATCCCTCTATGCTTATGGGACTTGAAACGGCTATCTGGTCACTTTGGTCACCCCACTGCCGAGAGACACGCACATCGCCTTCGGCCTCTCCGCAGATAACTGCCTTTGCGCAAGGTACAATGGGTATCCCCATTAACGGTCTTATCTGGATGGGCGATGCCTCAACCATGTTATCACGTATCCAAGATAAATTGCGACAGGGGTTCCGTTGTATCAAACTCAAAATAGGGGCCATCGACTTTGAAGAGGAAATGCAGCTATTGCAATATATCCGACAGCACTACAGCAGCAAGGATATCGTATTGCGAGTAGATGCCAACGGCGCGTTTGCTCCTGATAAAGCCATGGACTACCTAGAGCGATTGGCCGCTTTGGATATGCACTCTATCGAGCAACCCATAATAGCGGGTCAGTGGGATAAGATGGCTTATTTATGCCAAAATACGCCCCTCCCTATTGCCTTGGACGAGGAACTAATCGGCGTGAATGATCCATTTGATAAGATGGCATTATTGGAAACAATTCGTCCACAATATATCATCTTAAAACCTTCTCTGCACGGAGGATTTCATGGCAGCAGCGAATGGATACGTCTCGCTAAAGAACGCGGCATCGGCTACTGGATTACCTCTGCATTGGAGTCGAATGTCGGTCTGAATGCCATCGCTCAATGGACAGCTACACAAGACGTACGTATCCCCCAAGGATTGGGTACTGGCCAATTGTTTGAAAATAACATCTCTATGCCTTTAGAGATACGAGGAGATCAACTATTTTATACTGGTCAAAATATCACTAATAATCCATAAGATCATGAAGAAAGCCCTTTGTCCACAATGCAAGATTCCATCATTTTATGTGATGAACGAAGCTGGAGATAGACGCTTAGTCTATGTCGATGAAACGACTGGAGAAGTTGTCGTACGTAATGAAGGAGAGACCTTGGATGGGTTTGACTTATCTATCGTGTACTGCCTAGGATGCTCATGGAAAGGAGCCCCTAGAAAGTTGATGAAGAAGTAGGTTATAATAGGAGAGAATATCACGTACAATTCTTTCAAATCGTAACTACTTATACAAAGCAGACAAACGATATTTGACAAAATGTCAATTTTCCGAGCATTTTCCGACTATACGCAAGCCTTTGCGCGCAATTTATCAAAGGGATATAGTCCGTATCGCAAGCTTTTCCACAGACCTATCAAAGCGCTTGAGAATAACCGTGAAGTTTGTACCGTCATTTTCAAAGACACTTCCCTCAAAAAAATATTTTCAAAAATCGACACAGCCGTAGATGGCCTTTCCTTTCGATTTAAGGCCTTCTTTTTTTTAGGTGACAGAGATCGCTCTGAAAACAAATAAGACGCCCTGCCGTTTTTGACAATATGTATAGTAAAAACTATTTTCCCTATACTTTCAAATAGAAATGGTGTGCCAAAGTAAAATCTTTGACACACCATTTGCTTAATATAATACACCTAATTTAATACACTACTGGAGTAATAGAACAAGTGTTCTTGATTGGTGATAGAATAAACGTAAATTCATAATCACCATAAGGTACTTGATATTCTGGACGAGCAATACGTCCCCAACTATCTTCACATCCCAATCCAGCTTGCACCTCATCAATACAGAAATTAGTGACATCTGCTTCTTCAACTTCTGGAGAGTGACTTTGATGCTTGTTCATGCCATCATCCAACGAATCAATGGTGTAGTGCAAAGCTGACGCAGAGAAAGGATGTGCAGCGATAACTTCAAGACCGCAACCAGAGGCATTGCTGATCTTCCACCAACGAATATCACTCTTCGTTCCGTTTTCTTGTGGACGGATATAAGGATAGAATTGTTCCGTTACAGATTGGCTATAAATCGCCAATGACGCATTGTACTTACGGTCAATATAGTTCTCTACTGGACCACGACCATAATATTGAATGGTTTCAAATGCACGTGGCATAGGCAACTGCATACCGAAACGGAACATATTGGCCACTTTGGCATTTTTATCTGCTACCATCTTTTGTGTAACCTTGATGGCTCCCACATTATTAATAGCATAGGTCATAAGCAATTGAGCAGAGACCTTAGGCATATCGTAAGTAACATCTACAATAGCTAGTCCATTTTCAATGCGCGATTTAAAAGCAGTCTGCTTCATCTCTGGATGTTTCCAAACCGCATATTTATATTGCAATCCAGCACCATAATCGTTGTCGGTAGGAGCACGCCAGAAATTAGGCGTCAACGCTTCTCCATCTTTGATCATGTCTGTTCCATCAACCTCATATTTGCTTAATAGCCCACTGTGCTTATTGAACTCTACATCGAAGTGATCGCCACGAATAATTAGGTAATTCCAATCATTATCTTGAACAGTAGGCGCTACAGTCTTTTGGTTGCTCAACTCCTCATTATGAAGGGTCATAGCAGGCGCCTTATATGGATTCAATACCAATTGTTGTTTGGCCACTGCATAGCCAGCAGGAAGTAAACCTTCAGCATGCTTCAAGGTGTACGATACGTTCAGTAAACATTCTGTACCAACCTGAATATTGCCAATAGGCAATTTTAGGTTTACCGTCTTATGTGGAGCCACATGGATATCATCCACACGACCAGTTTTGATGACCTTACCTCCTTCGAGCACTTCCCATTCCAAAGCATAAGCCGATAGGTCACGGAAGAAATTTTCATTGTATATACCGATCACACCATTTTGCAAGTCTACTGGACTTGTCCAAATGTTTTGATAGAAATATCCCACTTCATACATATGAGGATTTGGTACGCGATCGGGACTCACTAAGCCATTATCGCAGAAGTTATTATCACTAGCATCATAGCGGTCAAAATCACCTCCATAAGCATAAATAGTCTTTCCATTTTTACCAGTCCAACGAAGAGATTGATCCACAAAATCCCAAATAAATCCACCTTGATACTTAGGGTACTTACGTATTAGATCCCAGTATTCTTTGAATCCACCTTCCGAATTACCCATAGCATGAGCATATTCACATTGGATAAGTGGTTTCTTATATTGATCGTTTACACTATATTCTTCGCAATGCTTGTATCCATAGTACATAGGACAAAAGATATCGGTCTTACCAGTCTTGCCCGCTTGTTCAAATTGTACCAAGCGACTATGATCTTCTGCCTTGATCCAGTCGTATGCTGCTTCAAAGTTTGGACCATATCCAGCCTCGTTACCTAGAGACCAAACAAAGATACTTGGGTGATTAAAATTGCGTTGTACATTGCGTTGATTGCGTTGCAAATGTGCTAATTTATAATCTTCTCTCTTGGCCAATGTGCGAGATCCATATCCCATACCATGGCTTTCAAGATTGGCTTCGGCAACTACATAAATACCGTATTTATCGCATAGGTCATACCATAAATTATTGTCTGGATAGTGACAAGTACGCACTGCATTTATATTGAACTTCTTCATGAGCTGAATATCTTGCACCATGCGTTCAGGTGAAATGATATAGCCATTGTCTGGATCCATCTCATGACGATTGGCTCCCTTGATCAGTACTGGTTGTCCATTGACCAATACCTGTCCGTTTTTCAATTCGATCTTACGGAATCCTACTTTGACTGGGATTACCTCGTGTTCATTGTCCATAGAGGCATACAAGGTATAGAGATAAGGACTTTCAGCACTCCATTTGTGCGGATTCTTCAGTTTTAAAATACATGTTGTGTTTGCTTTAGCTTGTGTGGCAGCAACTTCTTTTCCTTCAGCATCTTTTAAGCTGATATTAACGTGTGTGTTTCTGGTGCTAGTCAATTGAATATTCAATACCCCATTTTGGTACTTTTGATCTAGGTCTGGTGTAACACGAATATCTTTGATATGCTTCTTCTCACGAGCATATAGAAAACAGTCACGTCCTACTCCACTATAACGGAAGAAGTCCTGATCTTCTAGGTAACTTCCATCGCACCAACGGAATACTTGAAAGGCAATTACATTGTCTTGTCCTGGTTTTAAATAACGAGTTACATCAAACTCAGCTTCTAGTTTACTATCTTCACTATATCCCACATATTTGCCGTTTACCCATAAATACATATTGGATGTAACGGAACCGAAGTGAGCAATAATATCTTTGCCCGCCCATGAAGCAGGAACCACCATCTCACGACGATAAGATCCTACGTGGTTATTGTCTGTAGGCACATATGGAGGATTGTTTTTAAACTGATTGCGCCATGCATACCCCATATTGACATAGATAGGTTTACCGTAGCCATGCAACTCCCATAATCCTGGAACAGGAAGATCGTCCCATCCCTTGTCATTAAAGTTGGTCTTCCAAAAATCAGTAGGGCGTGAAAGCGCATCCTTCACCCAAAAGAATTTCCAAGTCCCATTTAGACTCATAAAATTTGCAGATTGCTCTTTCACTCCACTCTGTGCAGCATCGGCCGATTCATACGCAAAATAATTGGTATGCATTGGCATACGATGGACAGCATTGACTGCCGGATCTTGCCATTCATGGAAGGTTTGCGCACTTGCAGTCAAAGCTAAAGCTGCAAGCATTGGCATAATAAGAAGTTTCTTCATGATAATATTTTTTATTGTTACTGAGGCATCTTGTATAAACTACATCTTTCAGAGCTGATCCGAAAGAAACTCGCCAAGCAAGCACTAGTTTAGCCACTGTCTCGGAATAACTAAGACACAGGTCATATTGTGTCTTGAATACCTACACTTAATTTTTCACCCCACAAAAATAGAAAAAACAGATCTATAAAGAGGGGTAATTTTCATTCAAAAAAGAGTAACATTAGTTCACTTGCAGGCGATATACCCCAAATGAACGGGCTTGCAGTTCCAAATCCAAGAAACGAGCATTGACCGACACTGGACGCAGACGAGGAAACACTTTCTCTTCCTCTAAAGTATTGACGGCAGTCCATTCATTATTTTGCAAATAGGTGCAGGTACCCGAAACAAGGTGATGCTTTTTTAATCCGTCGAAATCAATATGCATCTTCTGGACTTTATTGGCAGCATTGACTACTTTCACAATAATTTCTCCTGTAGCTGCATCCGATACCGCCGAAGCATATAAACTATCTTGCCCAATAACTGGCTTACCCTCCATCAGCAAAGGAAGTACCTTTGTTCCAGTATTCATTCCATACATCTGTTGGACGTAATAATTGGGTGTACGCATCATGCGGAGGTTATCAAACCAAATCATATCGGGATTCCACTGCCAAGCATCTACATGAGCAAACAAAGGCGCGTATGTGGCCAAGCGGACAACATCGGCATTGCGTTCCAAACCTGTCATAAAAGCCGCTTCGGAAAGGGCTGATAGAAAATTATTGGCTTTGCCAGTACTGTAGTCGTGCGAAGCATATTCACCAGCAAACACTTTGGGTCCCTTGCGGTCGTAACTGTCGTAACGCCCTGCATTGGCAAAGAACCAATCGGGAGACATGTAGTAATGTTCGTCCACCAAATCGACTCCTATGCGTTTCATTTCTGGCCAAAGGTAATCAAACTTATCACCAGCGGCACTCGGACCAGAGGTACCAACAATCTGGATATGGGGATAGCGTTTGCGAATGGCTTTGACAAACACCTCCAAACGTTCGGGATACACTGTACCCCACTGTTCGTTACCGATGGCTATCATTTTCAGATTGAAAGGTTTGGCATGTCCCATATCGGCACGCACTTTTCCCCATTTGGAATCGACAGGACCGTTGGCAAATTCAATCAAATCAAGTGCATCTTGTACATAAGGGGCCAGTTTGGTAAGCGGCACGACTTCATTGCTTTCGTATTGGCAAGATAGTCCGCAACTTAATACAGGAAGCGGCTCTGCTCCCAAATCTTCGCTCAACAGAAAATATTCATAAAATCCCAAGCCATAGCTCTGGAAATAATCGGGGAAAGCTTTATGTTTGAAGGTATAATTCCAACGATTCTCGTTGAGTGGACGATTTTCGACTGCACCGACACTATTTTTCCACTGATAGCGGGTAGCAAGGCTGTTGCCCTCAATGATGCAACCGCCAGGAAAACGAAAGACCCCTGGATGAATATCGTAGAGTGCTTGCACCAGGTCGGCACGTAGGCCATTTTCGCGTTGCTTCCAAGTATGCACAGGAAAAAGCGAAATATGGTCCATATCCACAGTTCCTTCTGTGAGCAAGACAACACGCAAGCGAGAATGAGCATCGGTAAAAGGTGCTTGCAGTTCGAGCGTCATCTTTTTCCAATCCTGACTATTTACTTGCAGTTCTTTTTTCAGTACATTTTCGCCTTGGGAGTTGACCAATTCGATAGACAGTTTCATGGGTTTAGTATCTGGTGTGCGGGCATACACCGAAAAGCGATATGTTTCTGCTTTTTTCAACCCAATGCCTCGAAATCCTTCGTTGTCCAAACCAGCGCGCAACAAACGTCCATCGTTGACCACTCGCACATAATGTGGATTGCGCTCGAAACAAGGATTTTCGCTCTTTACAGTTACATTTCCAAAAGGCACCCACCCCACAAAAGGTTGAGGAAATTCAAAAGAACGGTTTTTTACTAATTCGGCATATAAACCACCATCTGCACCAAAGTTGATATCCTCGAAGAAGATACCAAACATTGCTGGATTTATTTTGGCTGTCGGTTTTGAAACATCAACTGTCGTTACATGCTGTTGCGCATATAGCCCAAAAGTGCATGCTAAAATCGAAAGAGCTAAAAGTTTTTTCATTTGTTTACTTTGTAGAAATATTGTTTTGCTTGGAATTGTTCCTGAGCTTTATTGCATTAATGATTAAAGAACCCATTATCTTCTTGCTTGTCTGCTTTTTCCGATAGAGCGGAAGCCGCTCTTAACTCAATCGGCAACCAAACAGCCATATTGCCTTCGCCACGATGTGCCCAAGCATAATAAGGGATTAAAGTTAGTTTGACATCATCTATCTCCAACTTACCCGCTTTATTATAATTCAAGACTTGTGCACCTGTCGTTAACTGATTGATACCGTAAAGTATATCGGGTCTTTGAACAAGTTTGAATTGAGGGTTTTGATTCAATATAATATGGTGTACATTGAAATCATTGTCTGCCGATTCGGCACAATACACAATAGGTCCTCGCTCAATAGCCACTCGTCCACGATCGGCTTTCACTTTCTCGTTGGCTTTTACTACACGAGCTGACATATCGAAATGTACATCCACAACATCCCCTTTTTTCCACTGACGATTCATTTTGAAATAGCCGTTGGTCAACTCTGCTTGAATCTCCTTGCCATTCAATAATACCCGATAAGCGGGCTTAACTTGATCGGAATAAGCGTATAAATCACTCGGCAAGACCTTATTACGCACCCAGCCAGGGATACGGATATTCAAACAAAAGGATTGATGAGATTTCACCACCGTTAAACGCGTATCTCCATTCCAAGGATAAGTCGTTTCTTGTTGCAAAATAATCTTTTTCTTATTTAGCTTCAATTCGACACGATTGGACATAAACAAATTGACATATACCTGCTTGTCCTTCACGGCATAAATATAGCCTGGAATAGACGGAATGAAACGGCTGATATTGGATGGGCAACAAGCACACCCGAACCAAGGTTTTCTGCTATAATCACCCGTAGATGCCAAAGGGTTGGGATAAAAGAAGCTATTACCGTCGAGCGAGACACCCGAAATAAGTCCATTGTACAGCGTGCGTTCCAACACATCAAAATAACGCGCATCACCATGTAGTAAAAAAAGACGATAATTTAGATACACATTACCAATGGCTGCACAAGTTTCACAATAAGCCGAGAGATTAGGCAATTCATAATTCTCCCCAAAGGCTTCCCCTTGGTGGCGTGCACCAATTCCTCCAGTAATATAGATTTTTTTTGATACAATATTGTTCCAGATCTTATCAATCGCTGCAATATAGGAACTATCACCAGTCATGGCCGCTACATCGGCCATACCCGAATACATATAGGCAGCACGTACGGCATGACCAACTGCTTCATCTTGCTCTACAACTGGCTTGTGCGCCTGACTATAAGCATCTTTACGAGCAGTTGTGCCACGTGCATCAAGGAAAAATTTGGCTTGGTCAAGATATTTTTTATCGCCTGTTATCGTATAAAGACGTACTAGTGCCATTTCAGCAATCTGGTGTCCAGGAACCAATCTTTTTTGATTCGGTTTATCGCCTATCGCACGACACACACAATCGGCATATTTAATAGCAATATCAAGAAAATTCCGTTTGCCCGTAGCTTGATAATACGCTACTGCTCCTTCTATCATGTGTCCTAAATCATACAACTCATGACTAAGATTTTCAACAGCTACCCAACGCTTTTTTCCTGCCCAATTATGCGGATGTTTGGGATTCATGGTACGAGATGTGTACAGATAGCCATCGGGTTCTTGCGCTGCACCCACAATAACCAATACACTATCAATATAATGTTCCAATTTTTTATTGGGATACGTTTGAAGGGAATAAGCAGCACCTTCAATGGTTTTATACACATCCGTGTCATCAAAAGGATATCCAGTGACCTTATAATCATCGCTTGGGTGGGCCGCTTTCACAAAATTTTCATAGCGACCAGTCTCTTCGCATTTGCTGAAAGCCAACGGGATGGTCACTTCACGACTTGACCGCAGGCGTTCTCCCCAAAAATCATCCGTAAGTTTGACAGATGTAAAAGGAACAGGGTCGATAGGATAGCCTGAATGAATAGATGCTTTTTGCTGCGCCACAACATTTCCTGCTACAAGAGCTACAAGAAGCGTTATTAAATATCTTTTCATCTGTTTGTATGTATAGCGATTTTGTATTATTTCTTTTTCTCTATCTTCCCATGAACACGTATGACCGTAAACGAATAAGCAGGCATCGAATACGAAAAATCCGTTCCTTTTAATTCAAAATCGGTATAAACTGGTTTCAGGTCTTGATCGGTAGGATTAGACGTTAAAAGGATTTTTGATGCTGTCGAATTGTCCAACGCAAAATGATCCATTTTAATCTGAGTATTCACTTTGACTGGTAGCATGTTGACCAGTTTCAAGATATAATCACCTGTATTTCCATCGCGTACAACAGACACAGCGATACGCTTCTTCACAGCATCACGCTTATTGTTCAAGCTGACCACAGACGGCACATACTCTGTTCCAGCATTTTGTCCGTACATTTGCTGCGTATAATACCCCACAGTTGGTTTCACTTCGGTATTATTAAAATAAATCAAATCGGGATTCCACTGCGTGTGCCCCTCTTTGGCCAATAAAGGCGCATAAGAAGCCATGGATACAATATCACCGTTTCGCTCCACCGACGTCAAATAAAGGGCTTCTGCCAAAGCAGTTTCCAGATTATTAGGACGACCAGGCAAATGAGCGGCATATTCTCCCAAATAGACCTTCGGTTTACTGCGGTCGTAATGGTCGTAAAAATCTTGATTGTGAATAAACCAACCTGGTGGAACATAATAATGCTCATCGACAATCGGTACATTTAATTGGGAAGCCAACGCCCAACCTTCATCATAATCGGAGCCTTCGTAGAAAGGTCCAGTCGTACCGATGACCGTAATTTCAGGATGCTTTTCTTTAATGGCATTGAATATCATCGTGAAACGTTCCTTGAAAACATCTGTAATCATATCTTCATTGCCAATGCCAATAAATTTTAAGTTGAATGGTTTGGGATGCCCTGCTTCCGCACGTTTTCGTCCCCACACAGTTTTCCGTGCATCACCATTGGCATATTCAATCAAATCAAGTACATCCTGGATGTATTTGTTCATCTGTTCCATCGGAATACCGCCCTGCTGACCATAGTGCTCCACTTCATTTTTAGCACCATGCGAACAAGTACCTGAATTTTGGCAAGGTACGCCAGCAGCCAATACGGGTACTGGTGCGGCTCCTATGTCTTCGCAAAACTGAAAGTACTCGAAATAACCTAGTCCGCGTGTTTGATGATACCCCCAAAGATTACGCAAAGGCTTACGTGCTTCCAATGCACCGATAGATCCTTTCCAGTCGTACATATTGTCAATTCCATCTCCATGAGCGACACAACCACCAGGGAAACGGACAAAACGAGGTTTTAAATCGGCCAATGCCTGTGCCAAATCGGCACGTAACCCATTCTTGTGTCCTTTGAAAGTCTTTTGTGGAAAAAGGGAAATCATATCCAAGTCATATCTTCCCTTTTCTTGTGGAATAATTGCCAATACAGCAGAAGAGGCATCCTGCTGTACACTAAGAATTGCTTTCTGTTTATTCCATTTTTTCCTTGTTGCATGTATAGTAGTTTGTGCAAGTACTGTTCCTTTTTCATCTAGTAATTTCACTAGTACTTTGCCACCTTTGCTGCCTTCTGCCACACGAACAAATGCTGAGAAGTCGTATTTTTCTCCTTTTTTCAAAGCAATCCCGTCGAAGCCTTTATTGCACAAAGCAACTCCTGGTTGAAGTACATTAAACACGGCATAATGAGGGTTATTGGCATGGATGGGATGACTGATTGCGATATCTAGTGTACCCCCCTTTCCACTTGTGTACCAGGCATAGGTGCTGTTCCATTTTTTAGGCGAGCCATCTTTCAAGGAGTATTCAAAATCGCGGTTTTGTATCAATTCGGCATAAAGACCACCATCAGCTGCGTAGTTTATATCCTCAAAGAAAATTCCAATTAGATGGTCACTAATTGATTTGCTTCGGGCAGCATCGACCTGCATAACGGCATCTACCGCTTGCAATCCAGCAAAGCGAGTACTGTCCTGCTCGGTACGTTCGTCATTCTGCATCTGACGAAATTTTTGATGATCGGCGTAGCGTATCAACTGTTCAACTGTTGCAAACGGAACGCGTTGTACCCAGCCCTTTTCTTCTATCCCGTTTAAAACAATAGTTTTCTCAGAAGTAGGATGTACATTTTGAGGTATATATTTTAAACTATCGACTGGGGTAAAATAATGCTGCGGACTCCATTTCAACAAATCGGGGGAACTGGCGTAAGCCAAGACTTTACCATTCTGAGTGGCTGTCCAAAGGCAATGCCACTCTCCATCAGCCTGACTTTGCATTAAGTGAGGACGAAACATTTTTTTCTGCCACCCCCATGGTCCGAAGTCACATCGCACATAATTATATCTATCGGCAATGGAAAACCACTCATTGGCATCCGTACTCCAAGCAAACATAAGTCCACTTCGTCCATTGGCATCGGCATAAGAAAAAAGAAAAACCGAATCAGGTTGGTTCGCCCATAAGGAAATGGGCAACAATAACAAAAAATATAGACTTAATTGTTTTAATAAGCTATTCATAGACAGTTCGTTTTAAATCATATCAAATCAATTGAACAAAAAATATTACAGACATCGCAAGAATACTCCTGTACATCTTTCCCTCATACTATATTAAGATGCAGGATGTACTGGCTTAATCGTACCATCTTCATTAAATTCCATTTGGTCAATACACACTTCACGATGAATGCCTGGATTGTCTTTGAGATAGTTCTTATTAATGCGATGGTACACTATGACCCACTTATCTGTATCGGGAATATGCAACACGGCATTGTGCCCTGTACCATATATTTCTTTTTCAGGATGCTGAATTAAAACAACTGGATTCTTGGCCACTTGAATGGGTCCAAGTGGAGATTTGGATATACCGTAAGCCACATGATAGTTGGCCGAACCAGTATCATCTACCGACCACATGAAATAATAAAGTCCCTTACGGTAAAATACATAAGGAGCTTCTCGATAGGCATAATCCTGCAAAGTTCCTCCTTCTGGAGTCATCACAGTAATGCTTTTTTCATTTATCGAAGTCATATCTTGATTCAATTCCGCTCCTGCCATATAGCCATTACCCCAAAACAAGTAGGATTTTCCTGAAACAGGGTCGGTAAAAACATCCACATCAATCTGTTGTCCACCGCCAACAGGAGATTTTGACACGATAGAATGCCCCAAATCTGTAAATGGACCGACAGGCGAGTCAGCAATCGCCACACCTATTTGCTTCCCTTCGCCATGTACAGGATTCCCACTGTAATAAAGGAAATATGTGTACTTGCCTTGTATGAGTTTTTCTTCAATGCAGGGAGCCCACGCATTGCCATTTGCCCAAGAGACCTGCTCCGATTTCAAATCCAAGATTACACCTTCATTCTTCCAGTTATGTAAATCGGACGAAGAAAAGACGCTGAAGCTCCATCCACCCCAGCCTTTATGTCCGTCTGTGGTCGAATACATATAGTATTTTCCTGTTTGCTTAGAATATAAGATTTCAGGATCGGCATGGAAGCCCGATAATACTGGATTGGCAGACAACTTGTCCGACACGGCTGGCTTGCCCCATTTCTCTGTAATTCGATTCAATTCAGCACGGGTGATAGACATAACCGTACCATGACGTGGATGAAAATTCATCTTCACCTCTTTATCTATGGTTTTAAAATTTTTCAGGTCAGTACTTTCCGTAAATTGATATTTTCCTTTGTTATACACATCGTACATCAAAATATACTTGTTTTGATTGGTTAGCTTGAACACACAACTACCTTCAACAGATTCTTTGGTCTGTTGCTTGTAATCACTAGATTCTGTCCATTGCCCTGAAGTCAACTGAGTGGTTGTAGCAACCTTAATCCCATTGCCGTGTCCTTCTGTTTTGTAAAACAAATAATACGTACCATCTTTACAAATGATATCTCCATCAATACATGATTTTTTATCTTGAGGAACAAAAAGTTCTTTAGGTTCCCCTTCTAAATTAGTGAAATCCTTATTGGCATAAGCATAATAAATAATATCTGGTCCATCTCCATGTTTCATAGACCAATACACCATATACTTACCGTTTGTCGGATCAAAGATGACTTGTGGTGCCCATACTCGCTTTAAATCTTCTTGATTTTGATACTGTTGTTGAATATTGACCACGACATGCGACCAATGTACCAAATCAGTTGATTTGAGCAATACCATAGCTCGATTGGAATCCCATCCATTGGCCGATACCATATCTGTAGCCACCATATAGAATGTTTTGCCATCTTCACATCTAAGGATATATGGGTCGCGTACTCCACCTGTCGAACTAATTACTTTGGAATCAATAACAGGTTTGTTATTATTCAAAGCTTGATAAGTGTACCCATCCGAACTGATGGCATAGCATATAGCCTCTTGACTGATGTCATTGCCAGTGAAGTAGACAAACAGATACCCCCCATCATCATGAGAAGAGGTACAGGATGTGATTAGAGCAACCAAGGCCAACAAGCCCACGTGCATTATTCGTTTTTTCAAATGTATTAAATTCATGGTATTATTTGGTTATATAGATTATCTATCAATAATAGTATTTACTTATAGCTGAAAGGATCTGCCTTAACGTATATCTTGTAGTCTTTGATACCTCCTGGCACTGTACTCTCCATACGAGGAAGATACTGTACAGCACTCACAGTGTGTACGGCTCCTAGGTCAATAACCACCGAATGGGGATATTGCTTACCCTTTTCGGTACTCCAGTAAGTCGATTCTTGTAAGTCAAAGCTTTTGTCGGCCGATCTATTGACATGAGCCACGTCTTCACTATCTGCATAGGTAACGACCCAAGGTTCACGAGATAAGCGTTCTCCATTTTTATCCAACACATACATCTCGGCCACACAAGCCAGTTCCTTGCCATCTTGCGCATTCAAAGCTTCTAGACAAATATAACGTCCTGTATAAGGCTTGTCAAAGGTCACTTCTTGCCATCCATTACCTGGTTTGAACTGTCCTGATACAACAGGCTTTTCAACTGACAGATTAAGTGTTTGTCCTTCTTTTCTATGAGTAAGAGGTTTCTGTACCAATAATTGATCAAGCAATGGCTTTTTCAGTCCTTCACATTTGGCTTCTTTAGGACCGATGACATCAAAAACGATAATTTCGTTTTTGCCTTTCTTCAACCAACAGCCAGGCATATACAACGTTTGTTGAGGACCGATTTCCCAAATTCGTCCCATGGCACGTCCATTTACATACACCAAACCTTTACCCCAAGTTTCAAAATTCAGGAAAGTATCACTTGGCTTTTTCACATAGAATGTACCACGATAACATCCAGGAATACGTTGCCCTTTGTTGTCTGTCAACGACTGGATAGGTGTAAACTTCATGTGATTATAAAAGGCATAAGTATCTTCAATATTAAAGACCTCCCAATTTTTTAGATCACAAACAAAAAGACGGTGATCGACTTGGATAGTCAGCTCTACCTTTTTGGTAATTCCCTTATAGTCTTTGATAGCGCGACCAAAATTGATACGTCCCATCGCTTCAACCAAGATATCAAGTTGCGCCCCTTTGGCGGTCACTGGCAAAGTTAATTGTTTTTCACCGTTTCTACGATCTAACTTACCAATCAATTGACCATCCACAAATACTTGGGCATAATCATGCACATCATGTATCGTCAATAAAGAAGGTGTTGTCAATTGAGGTAAAGTCGTGCGATATAGAATACTACCAAATCCTTGATTGTATTCCTCCATAGTACGAATGTTTTCGTCCTTTTTGGCTTTTGGAAGATTGCTAAACAAAGGAGCAACTTCAGTAAGCTGGAATGCTGGGATATGAATAGGCTTGATAAGCTTGGGTACCCTAGACAACTTTTTACCATCCGTGTATTTCGCCAAAGTCTTGCGAAGCATCCAATATTTAGGAGTCGTTTGACCAGATTCACTGATAGGAGCATCGTAATCATATGAAGTCACATCGGGAGCAAAACCAGGAGAATTGGCACCAGCCCAATGTCCCCAGTTGGTTCCTCCGTGTGTCATATACAAACTAAAGGAAATATGTTTAGAAAGCATTTCGTCAATTCCTGCAATCATATCGTCAGCTGGACGAGTTTCGTGGTTCCCTCCCCACTTGTCAAACCATCCACTCCAAAACTCACTACACATCAATGGAGTATCTGGACGCAATTGCTTCAGCTTGGCAAATTGTTGGTCGATGTTAGCACCAGTACCAAAATTCATAGTCCACAATAAATCGTCCAATCCATTATGTGTAAAGTTAGACGACCAATCGCATTGGAACAAAGTAACCTTTCCAAAGTACTTGCGTACAATATCTCGTATTTGAGAAATATAGGTCTTATTTTGACCATAAGAACCATATTCATTCTCAACTTGCACCATAATAATAGGGCCACCTTTTTCAACGGTTAAGTTGGCCACTTGCTCAGCTACCGCCTTTTGGAAAGTATCTACTCGTTGAATAAAATACGGATCAGACTCACGTAGTCGGATATCTTTCTTCTTAAGCAACCACCATGGCAATCCACCCATTTCCCACTCTGCACACACATAAGGACCAGGACGAAGAATGACATACATGCCATTAGCCTGACAGAGGCGACAGAACTCAGCTAAATCATTTTGACCAGTAAAATCAAATTGACCTGGTTGCGATTCATGAGCATTCCAAAAGACATATAAACAAACGGTATTCATCCCCAAAGCTTTACAAAGCTTGATACGCTGATCCCAATATGGTTTGGGGATACGTGGATAATGTAACTCAGCTGCTTTGATAACAAAAGGTTGACCATTCAACAAAAAGGTTTGTTTCCCAATTGCAAATTGATCATGCTTATTTGTTTGGGCTACACTTGTTAAAGAGCTCAATAATAGAAGGGATAAAACGAAGGTTTTAACCACATGCCAAGATGCGACTCTTTTTAAACATTCCACTTGTTTGTTTACTAATACCATACTATTTTCTATAATTATTAATTACTGACTTTGCATGCTTATCAATGCTTGGACAAATGTACATATAAAAGTCCCGCCTCGTAAGTATATTTCTATCAAAAACACAGTAGAAATCGTTCATATGAACGATTTCTAGTGCAAAAGAATAATTAAAATGGCCTTACATTATTGAGCGGCAGTGTATAATCGACCAACTTTCAATGAGTCACCCGATAAATCCACTTCAAATAAATGAGGTACACGTATGTACTTACCTTGTACAACTTTATGACTATGTACCGACATCAACCACTTTCCTTCGAAAGTCTTAAAGAGCATACCATGACCATAATTGGGAGGAGTAATCGGTTGCTTAGCTTGTACCCACGGACCATCCAATGTGCCACTTTCTGAATACGCTACCCCTTGCGTATAATCACCAAATACCCAACTTGTCCATATCATTCCCAAGCGGCCTGTTTTTGTTCTAAACAACCAAGGACCATCTGTCACTCGATTAGGTAAGATCTTATCTCCTATTTTCTCTCTACTCCATGGAGAATCACTAGCACGGAATAGAATTTTTCCTTCACCGATAGTACCGCTAAGATCAGGTTTCATCTCAACCTTTTCGACCGTACCATTCATATTCTGTATCCACTCATTGCAATACACCATATAAGGTTTACCATCTCGATCGACCCAGAACGTAGCATCTAGCGTAGCCTTGTTGGCAGGTAGATACGTCGCATCACCCTCCAAATGATATGGTCCTTCTGGAGAATCACTTACCAATACATGACTAGCTCGACGTGGCACAGCATAGTCATTAATCGTGTCAATAGTAAGCGCATGATTGGTGAATGTAGCAAAATAATAATATGTACCTTTATACTGATGTAGCTCGGCTGCCCATATTTCAGGATGAGAGCCCATCCATGAGTTACTATCTATTTGGACCACATCATAAGGGCCGGTCCAAAATTGTAAGTCCTTACTTTTCCATAATTTACCTTGGGTACCAGTCATGTAATACATTTTTGTATTCTGATCAGCTAAGATGCAAGGATCGCTGAGCATGATAGAATCCAATGGGACACCCTTTTCTTGTTTTTCCGTACAGCTATAGCTAAATGGAATTAATAACACCGCAGCCCAAAACGAACAGATAAGATATGCAGCATGCTTCATAGTATTTCAAATTTAATTCATGTGTTTATTGATTCAAGTTGTCAAAAAAATCCAAGGTCCAAGCAGGCATCCACTCAATGTAGGGAGTACCATCCTTATGAAATTGGATAGGTAGCCATATGTATCGGCTATCGCTTGGGAACTTTGGACGCCAGATATCGGCCATAAAAATAAAAGCATCTTTCTTACCTTGAACAGGAAGTATATACGTGCTTTGTCCCTTGAACGTACTCTGTGCGTCCTTTCCGACACAAGGATTAGGATATTGTTTCCAAGGTCCGTCTATATTTTTTGCTGAAAACATACGAGCCGAGTTTGGAGCCCAACCAGTACATCCAGAAGTAATCATCCAATATACACCATCTTTCTTAAAGATAGCTGGTGCTTCATTCATGCCACCAGCAGCCACACGAGTATATTGACCACTGTGTGCCTGATAATCATCTGTTAATTCAGCGATTTGTAGTGTCATGTTTTCTTCTGAAGAATAAATGTGATAGGCCTTACCATCATCATCTACATACAAAGTCATATCACGCGCCATTTGCCCACCTGACAGATCACGCTTAGTGAATAATCCCTTGACTACAGCATCACGCCAGTCTTCAGTCCACCATTTCTTATAATGATCCATACTCAACGTATCGAGTATAGCCAATTGTTTCTCATTCATATTAGCAGGTACATATCCTGCATTGACACGTCCAGAACGGATAAAGCGATAAGGTCCTGTTGGGCTGTCACTCACAGCCACACCTGCACGTGCTGCTGCATACCCATGTCCTTTTAGCTCAAGGTGAAACCACATTACAAACTTATGTGTTTTTGCGTTGTATATAACCTTAGGACGTTCTAAGATACATCCACGTGCAATATCTGAGCTATCATTATCAATCATCGACAAAGCCACTCCTTCATTCTTCCACTCCGTCAAATTCTTTGAAGAATAACACATCACGCCAACCATTGCTGCGCATGTTGTATCACACTTATTCTCACCAAACCAGTAATATGTTCCATCATGCCATAACACACCACCACCATGTGCATTGATGTGTACTCCTTTATTATCAGGCCATATCTCACCCGATTGTATGGCTTGTACAGCAACTTTATTTTGACAAGAAGCCAAACACAAAGCAAAAATAACACCTAACAAATATCTCATACTAATTATTATAACAGACTTAATACTTTATCAAAAACAATCCTTGTACACCTCAACTAAAACCATCTAAATAGATAAGAAGCATCCAAGCCCTCCAACAGGAGAGGGATTGGATAGCTTCTATCTAACATTATTATCTATATAATCACCTATCTTTATTGTTCTGCTGGAAGATTAGCTTCAGTAGGCCAATAAGGGTTTTGGTACAATGGAGAAGTAGAAATTGTTGAACCATCTGAAGAAGTCAACAAGAACTGCTTAATCATCACAGGATGTAAATATTGAGCCATGCTCCATACATATCCACCTAGTACTTCACTCTTAGCATCAGATTCATAAGGACGTACATATTCACTAAGACTAGACGATGAAATAGTAGAAGCCAAATTAGATGCATCATACCAACTTTCCATTGGAGTATTCCAGATATGGATACCTTCGATATGATATGGAGTAGTCACCATTTGATCAAGTGCTCTCCAACGGCAAAGATCCATCCAACGAAGTCCTTCGGCCATCAATTCACAACGACGTTCACGGCGAATATTGTACAATGTAGCATCTACCAAATGACCCGCAGTATAAGCACCCCAGTCATTCAATGCTTCTTTTGAAACAACAGTGTTATTGATTGTTTTTTGGAAGTCTGTATCCATTCCTTCATGACGAGCACGGATAGCCACCCAATAGTCGCTAGCTGTTTGATCCAAAGATCCATTCAATTCATAGCAAGCTTCCATATAGTTCAACAATGCTTCCACACCACGCATGATAGGGCATGCAGTATAATTGGCTCCATTATCGCACTGTGCTTGGTCGAATGAACCACCCTTACGCAATGCATAACCAGTAGTATAACATGTTGTAGTGGCTGTTCCCAAAATATCTGGAATAGGTTCAACAGGTACTGCATGAGAACCTTGACCTTCTACCAAGATATTTTTTTGTCCTGGTTCTTTCAAGAATACAGTCAAACGAGGGTCACGATCTTTACGTACATCTGTAATTGTCTGATCACCGTTATAACCAGATCCTTGTGCATAGATAGGCAAACCATTCTTCATCAAGAAGCCATCGACCATACCACGAGTTACACCAACTCCATAGTCACCATGTTGAGCTGCAACAACCACACAGTGAGTAACACCCAAACTCTTGCTATATTGTCTCCACAACAAAACTTCTGGATTTGTAGACAAGTCTTCTGTACCGAACATCGCCAAATATGGATTGGCAGCATCGATATCTTTCAAGTTTGTTTGTGTTTGTGGCACGATACCAGTATCAGTAACCATTTGATCCTTCACCAAGTCACCAACTTCTTTAGCTGCATTCATTGCTTGTTGGAAGAACCACTTGTATTCAGCTTCTATAGATCCAGCTTCAAAAGTGAAACCAGCATTGTAATCTTTGTCCTTACCAGGCCATCCTGCACTTCCTGGTACAAATGAAGTGCCTGCGAAATTCTTAAGCCAAGAACCTTCATACAAAGCCACACGAGATTTTAGTAATAGAGCAGCCTTATAGTTGATACGAGTTGTTGCCATATCTTTTCCTTTCATCAAATCAATGGCTTTATCCAAATCACTAAGAATAAAACGAGCCACTTGATTGCGTGGGAAACGCTTACTAGCTTCTACCAACTCTGCTTGATTATCTGCTAGTGCATGTTCAATGATTGGGAAATCACCAAACATTTGATAGCGTTTAAAATATTCATAGGCACGCAAGAAATACATTTCACCAATATAATGACGTACATTGGCTTCGTTTCCGCTGACTTGACCACCTTCATATTTTGGTAATGCAACATCGAAAAAGTAATTGATTGTATTGATTCGTTCAAAATTCCAATCATCACTATTATTCAAAGGCACCTTCCATTTCCCCTTTACATACTTACTGTCGTAATTTCGATCTGTTTGGTTGTCCGTTTGACTATCGTCTCCAAACAAACCATAGCTCCAGTTTCCATGTGATGGCAAAACATCTGGATACACTTTATTAACATAAGATTCCAGTTGCGCATCATTACTGAAATAATTTTCGGGTGTCACATTAGATAGTGGCTTTTTGTCCAAATAATCATCGCAAGATACAAATAATGTTCCTGCCAAAGCAACCATCAACACATGTTTGATATATTTTGTTTTCATATATTGTTTCTATTACAAGGTTAAACTTAAACCACATGATACTGTTTTGGAAAGTGGATATACACATCCTCCCTTACCACCATCGATAGTTTCAGGATCAAATAGTGAAGAAAGTGAAGTACCTGTCCAAAGATTTTCACCTGACAAATAAACGCGTAGTTTGGACACGCCCAACTTAGACACTAATGATGTAGGCAACGTATAACCTAGCTGTAAGTTTTTCAAACGGATGTAAGAAGCATCTTGCAAATAACGTGTTTGAGCATAATAGTTCTTATCCGTGTCGAAAACAGGACGTGGATAATAAGAATTTATATTAGCTGGCAAGTCGTTTGAAGCTTCAGCACGGAAATAATCAGCGTGTTGATCCAAACCTTGTGACCACCAGAAGTTTCCTTTAATACCAAAGAAATAAGCGCTTCCTTGATAATAATCACGCTTCATCACACCTTGGAAGAACGCACGGAAGTCAAATCCTTTCCAATCTGCAGACAAATCAATAGAGAAGTGATAACGAGGAGTGCTATTACCGATCAATTTACGGTCACCCAAGTCATTCAAAGTTCTTGAACCTTCAGTGATTTTACCATCACCATTCAAATCCTTATACATGATATCACCAGCTGCCCAGTCGCTACCTATAGCATCTTGTCCACCATTAGGCAAAGAAGCCAAGTGATCTTGCATTTCTTGTTCAGACTTAGCAATACCGATTGTTTCGTACCCCCAAATTTCATTGATATAACGTCCTTCGATATAGGTATCAGTCGACAATGTTGGGTTATTTGGGTAACGAGTAATCTTAGTACGAGAATCGGCCAACATAAATTTAGCTGCATATCCTAAACCGTTTTGCAAACGATCATTCCAAGACAATTCAAATTCCCAACCTTTTGTACGCAAGTCGGTATTGTTGGTATTAGGCACAGCAGTACCCAAAGTAGCAGGCAATTCTGGTGCAGGACCAACCATATCCTTAGTATCACGGATAAAGTAATCATATGAACCAGTCAAACGATTATTAAATAATCCCCAGTCCAAACCGACATTATAAGAGTGAATCTTTTCCCAAGTCAACGCTGTACTTACCAATCCAGGGAATTCAGCAGTATTTGTTTTTAGACCATTCTGCAACCAACTTCCATCAGAAGATTTTACAGACATTGTACGATATGTTTGATACCAGTTATCCGTATTTTGGTTACCTAGCATCCCGTAAGAAGCACGAAGTTTCAATGTATTGACTACATCAGTCATAGGTTCCCAGAATGCTTCACGAGCAATGTTCCAGCCCAAAGATACAGAAGGCAACCACACCCAACGATTGTCAGAACGGAAACGAGAAGTACCATCATAACGAAGGTTAGCTTCCACCAAATAACGTCCATCATAGTTATAGTTTACACGACCGAAGAAACCAGCAGTAGCCCATTCGTAACGTGATCCATTAACAGAAGGAGTAACAGGTTTACCAGATGAATCCAATCCATTTGTTAAGTCCACTTCTGGTAGACCAGGAATCAGAATACCGTTGCGTTGCAATCCAAACTGTGTTTGTTTCATCTTTTCAGTTTGGAAACCAGCCATTACATGGAAGTTATGTTTTTCAGCAAAGCTCTTATCGTATTCAGAATAGATATTCAAGTTCATGAAGTTTTCCTTATAATGGTCTTCATGCACATTCGATTCTGTATTTCCATAAGTATAAGGATTACCATTTACGTCATGATTGTAAGTCAATTGAGTATCCCAATGACGATCAGCAGCCTGTACGTGGTAGTTCAATTCGATGTGTGTGATCCAGTCCTTTATTGGTTCCAAGATCAAACCCAATTGATGATAATTATTATCCGTTTCTTTGCGGTCACTACCTCCAGTAGACATACCTAATGCTGGTGATGGTGAACTATACAAATAACCATTAGGATCATACAATGGTAATGTAGGCCATCCTTGACGTCCGATATTGTCATATAAATTGTCAGTCAATTGAGAAGGACGTACATATTTTTGACGAGTCCAACGCATTGTATAGCTGATTTTTGCCCAAGGTGATAGTTGAGCTCTAATTTTGGCAGTAGCATTGTAACGCTTCAAACCTTCATTACCCCACTCCATCAAACCACCTTGATCTAGATAGTTGGCAGACAAGTAGTAATTTAATTTTTCAGTGCCACCTGTAGCACTCAAATTGTGCTCTTGTGAGAAAGTAACATCCTTATACATGATGTCATACCAGTCGTTATTGGCATTACCATACCCGTAACCATCTTTCCAATATCCATTATCACCAGCCGGAATTTCTGTAGTAATTTTACCGTCTTGATAATCTTTGATACGTTGTAGCCACTCATCATTGAAATGTACACCCCAACCTGGCGTATTCAAACATCCGTCATTAAAATAAGTAGCGAATGTATAGGAATCCATAGTACTAGGCATATTGATTGGCGAACTCCAACGGAAACTATTGTTATAGTTTACAGAAGTCTTACCACTCTTACCACTCTTTGTAGTCACCATAACCACACCAAAAGGTGCACGTGAACCATAGATTGAAGAAGAAGCGGCATCTTTCAAAACAGAAATGCTTTGAATATCTTGAGGATTGATCGTATTCAAATCACCTTCCATACCATCAATTAAGATAAGTGGAGAACCAGTAGAACCAGATCCAATGGTACCTGTACCACGTACATTAATACTTGGCGTACTTTCCAAGCTACCGTTATTTTGTGTAATTTGAAGTCCAGGAACCAAACCTTGTAAGGCTTGTGCAGCATTGGATACAGGGCGAGATTCCAATTCTTTGCCATCAGTAACCCCTACTGATCCAGTCAGATTGACCTTCTTTTGTGTACCGAAACCGACCACAACCACTTCATCCAACACTTTCGTATCTTCTCGTAATACCACTTTGATTGCTTGTCCAGGCACGACCTTTATTTCTTGTGCAGAATATCCTAGATAGGACACCACCAATATTGCACCTGGTTTAACGGAAAGAGTAAATCCTCCATCGAGATCGGTAATAGTACCATTGGAGGTTCCTTTTTCTACAACGCTTGCACCAATAACTGGTCCCGTTGCATCATTGACTGTACCCACTACCTGCACTTGTTGTTGCACAGCGTGTACAGCAAGATTTTGATTGCCATTAGGTGCAGCCATCAACGGGCCCCCAGCAATAAAACCTGTAGAAAGCATTAAAGTCATCCATGCTTTCCTACTGCTTTTACATAAATCTGATTTCATAGTATTCATTTTATATTATGTGAAGGTAAAAATAAGAATAAGCGAATTTAAGGTATAACAATGTTCTTTTTTTTCAAACACAGCGCAAATATATAATTTACCTTCAACATACAACATAAAAAATCTATCAGAACACCCTAATAAATCATTCATTGAACGTTTTATTACACCTTTTGGGCGATTTATCCCTCATGGTATGTTAAAAAAAAATTGTACTTTTGTCCTAGTAAAATATTTAACTCCATGAAGCATATACGCCTCTTTGTCCTTACGCTATTGATCCATCTGTCCGTGTGTACTACATGGGCACAACAGTTTACATTCCAACATCTTGACACAGAAAATGGGCTGATCAATAATTACATCACCGACCTAGCACAAGACAAGAGAGGATATCTCTGGATAGCAACCGAAGAAGGATTAAGTCGTTTTGACGGTCACTATTTCACCTCATACAACACAGAAAATTCGGGTCTTCAAAACAACGCATTGAACACATTGTTATATGACAAACGTACCGACACTTTATGGATAGGTACCAAAGCTGGATTATACATTTTGCATTGCAGTACCCAAGAAATAGAACAACTAATACTTCCCAAGGATGCCTTACTAGATAATGTAGTCTACCTTTCTTTTGCTACAGACGGCGACATCTGGATAACCAATTTATACCACTCCATCATAAAATACAACCCCAGTACCCATAAATATACCGTATTAGGCACCCCCAATATTAAAGGCATACACTTTGCCTATTCCTGTGCCATAGATGACGGGAAAGGCCACCTCTATGTAGGGCAAAGCCAAGCAGGCATGAGCATCATTGACTTGAAAGACCTCACTTTACATACTTTCAAACACAATCCAGATGACCCCAAAAGCATCCCATCCGATTGGGTGACCAACATATACATAGACCATTTTCAAAACATTTGGGCAGGCACAAAACAAGGATTGGCCTTATTCAATCCTCAACGAGGGAATTTTACCAATTTTCATCATCAGTTAGGAGATAGCACCTCCATCTTATCCGATGACATCTGCCATATCGCTGAAATTGACGACAAACTTTGGATTTCCAGCGACTTGGGTGGTGTGAGCATTTTAAACTTACGCGACCTAACGTTGAATGATCTCAGTCATATCCAGTTCCAAAACATATCGATCACTTACGATACCAACGGCATATCATCCAAAAATGCACGCAAAGTCTTTAAAGATTCGTTTGGCAATATCTGGGTTGGCAATCACAGCAGCGGCTTGGACTTTATCAGCCGTACCCAGCCAGCTTTTCATAGTCTCCCATACGTCAAAACAGGAGGACGAGTTTTAAAAAACAAACCAGCCAAAAGCATATACACAGAAGGCAACAAAGTGTGGATAGGTGGCGACAACGAGCTAGTCCTTTTTATGGGGAATAAACTTATCGAATCGTATTCATTTTCTAATCCCAACGTTGCTTCAAACGGTCAGATAAATGCCATTGTTCGCTACAAAGACGACCTACTGCTTGGCATGAGCGATGCAGGGATCCTACGCTTTAACCCACAAACAAGACACACCACACGCATCCCCCTAACTAAAAGTACAGAAGCCACCTATTGTTTTTTTACAGACACAGATGGGAAAATATGGATAGGTGCAGAAGGGGGATTATATAGTTATCAAAAAGGGCGATTACATCAAGAGACAGCAATTGGTGAACAAATGCATTTTCTTTCTGTCTACGGGATCGTACGCGATGCCAAGGGACTACTCTGGATAGGAAGTTATGGCGACGGCATCTATGTTTTTGATAAAAAAGACCAATTGATTCATCACATCACCGATGAAAAGGGCCTTTGTACCAATGCCGTCATCCACCTATATCAAGACCGTAAAAAAAGGATTTGGGCCGCTACAAGAGACGGGCTCAATTGCTTCGCACATCCCTCTCGACCTGAAGACACCAAAAGATACAGATACGACGAAGGATTGAAAGACGTCTACGTACGTGCCATCTATGAGGACAAATTGGGCTACATCTGGATTAGCACCACAGAAAACATAGCCTGTTTAAACCCCAAGACACAGGAAATAGCTAGCTATAGCCGATATGATGGCATACAAGCTAGAAACTTCAGTGACGGCTCCGTTGCAGCAAGTTCCGATGGCACCATCTATTTCGGTTCGCTCAATGGCGTCTGTTATTTTCATCCCAAAGATATTGTACGCGAACAAACCATTACTCCTGTTGGCATAGTAGAATGTTTGGGCATCAGCGGACAAATAGAAGAAGGAAGCAATCCAGTATTGCAACCAAAAGCACATGGAAAGATTGAATTGCCCTATGCACACAACTCCTTCCGCATTCGCTTTACCATCCCTGATTTTTCTCAATCCCCCATGGCTGAATATGCTTATTTAGTCGATGGGCTATCAAACAACTGGACCAACACACAAGGAGAAAATCAAGTCACTTTCCGTAACCTACCTCCAGGCGAATACACCTTCAAAGTCAAGGCACGCCTACACAATCAAGACTGGGACAACAAGCACATCGCAAAATTAAAAGTATATATCCATCCTCCATTATGGCAAACATGGTATGCTCAAACATGCTATGCCATCATCTTGATCATAGGTACTATCTTCTGGTTTCGTTTTTATAAGCGTCGTTTGAAGTTGAAGAGTTCTTTGGAACTCGAACGGGAAAAGAGCCATAACGAACAAGAACTAAATCAAGAACGCCTACGTTTTTACACCAACATCACCCACGAGTTGCGTACCCCACTAACCCTTATTATTGGTCCATTGGAAGACCTTATCAATGATGCTAAACTCCCCAAAGCATACAGCCAAAAAATAAGCGTCATTCATGGTAGTGCCCTTCGCCTACTCAACCTAGTCAACCAGATACTGGAGTTCCGTAAGACAGAAACACAGAACCGCAAACTCACCGTAAGCAAAGGCAATCTACACAACTTAGTTACCGAAATAGGCCTTCGATATAAGGAACTGAATCGCAATGAGCAAGTGACGTTTCAGCTCGATATCCCATCTGTATCAGAAAAGATCTATTACGATTCAGATGTCATCTCTACCATACTAAACAACCTACTGTCCAATGCCGTTAAGTACACCGTACAGGGAGAAATAAAACTAGAGCTCCATCAAGTACAAGAAAGCGACAACCAGTATACCGAAATTCTAGTGAGCGACACAGGATATGGCATTGATGCCGAAGCCCTGCCTTATATTTTCGACCGTTATTACCAAGTCAAAGGCAAGCATCAAGCATCAGGCACAGGCATTGGACTAGCCCTTGTTAAATCTTTGGTCGACCTACACGAAGGCACCCTTCAAGTGGAGAGTGCCTCTGGTAAAGGCACAACCTTTGTTTTCCGCATCTTGACATACAACTGCTACCCCAACGCCTTACATAAAGAAGACAAACCAGAAGCGGCTCATTTGGAGACTTCCCAAGACCTAAAAGCAGAGGACGAAACCGACAACCGTCCCCTTATTCTTATCATAGAAGACAATGATGACATCCGCGAATACATCGCCGCATCATTTAATGAAGACTATCGCATCTTAACTGCCATCAATGGTCAAGAAGGCTGGACACAAGCACAAGAAGACATCCCTGACATCATCATTAGTGATATCATGATGCCTGTTATGAACGGTATCGAATTATGTAAACTCGTCAAAGGCGATATACGTACCAGCCATATCCCCGTTATTCTGCTGACAGCCAAAGACTCTATTCATGACAAAGAAGAGGGATATGATAGTGGTGCCGATTCATACCTCACCAAACCATTCAGTGCCAAACTACTGCATAGTCGTATCAACAACCTATTGGAAAGTCGGAAGAAATTGGCCCATATTATCGCTCAGCAACAAACGCACGATATAGAAAACATCCCTGATAATGCACCTGCTACATCTACCATAGTACAACCATCAGAAGATGTCAAGTTGAGTCGATTGGATGAAGAATTTTTGCAGCGTCTCACCGATATTGTCAGTGAGAACTTAGCAGAAGAGAATTTAGATATAAGCTTCTTGACTCAAAAGATGCATATGAGTACCTCCACGCTATACCGAAAGATCAAAAGTCTCACAGGCATGTCGGGCAACGAGTTTATCCGTAAATTCAGACTAAAACAAGGTCTACGCTTGATGCTTAAAGAAGGCTATAATATATCGGAAGCCGCATATGCATGCGGATTTAATGACAGCGGGTATTTTAGAAATTGTTTCAAACAAACCTATGGCATGACCCCGAGCGAATATTTAAAAAATATCAAATCCTGAAACACCCATTTTCTGGACAACACGTATATAGAGGAAGCATCCTGATAGAACCTGTCAAGATGTTTTCTCTATTTTTTCTTAAAAAAGTCGTCTTTGCATACAATATTTCATCGTTATATACGTCTCAATAAGTAGAAGGCCTTTCCTATGTTGAACTATTAAATGTATAAAATCATGTTTTTGAGAAATATAAAAGAGAAACCCAAAAAACCACGCAAGTTTGTATCTTTACAAATAGATCCACAACAATGCGTAGGTTGCGGTGCATGCATACATGCATGCCAGTATGGAGCAGTAAAAAAAATCATAGAATAAAAAGATGGAAAAGAAAAGAATAATGACACATATAGGCCACGGCCTTATGTTTTGCTGTGTATTCCTCCTTGTAGTAGCAGGTGTCATGGTCTTGTGGAATGCCCTTATTCCCTCCATTACAGGATGGACAACAATCAACTATTGGCAAACAATGGGCTTAATGGTACTTGGTCGACTACTTACAGGCGGCTTTTGGCCATCACATAGATCCCATATACACACCGCTCACGAACGCTTTCATTCTAGATTTTCAAAAATGGATAGAGCCGAAAGACGTGCACACATAAGGCATTTTATGTGTACCCCCAATGAAGATTCCGATCAACAGTCTTAGACGTGCATATCAACGATATATATACAAAATACAGCGGTAAACTAAAAAGGTATATAGACAGCTATATATCTTCTAAAGCCATGTCAGATGATATGGTGCAAGATATTTTCTACAAGTTTATCGTCGCCAATCGAGAAGACCCTATAGAATCGGTCTCCTCGTGGCTCTACCATGTTGCCCGCAATCAAATCATTGATTACTCCCGCAAGCACAAGGAAGAATCTATGCCCTACCTAGGAGACAATCAAGACGATGATGGTGCAAGCATGGCATTATCCGATGTATTGATCGATGACAAACAAAACCCAGAAACAGAATATATCCGTTCTGTCATCTGGGAAGAGCTAGAAAAAGCTTTGCAAACACTTCCTAAAGAACAACAAGATGTCTTCGAACTACACGAACTGCAAGGTATCTCGTTTAAAGAGATCTCGGAAGCGACAAATACCCCTATCAACACATTAATATCACGCAAGCGCTATGCCGTTATGGAACTACGCAAACGCTTAAATACACTGTATGAATAAAAAACGAAACAATGAAAAAAATACACCATAAAGATATTTGTTCCCACAAATATGCCGCGAGTTTGGACACCAAGATACGACATCTCGTCCAAAATCCATATAAGCTATTCAGCCCCTATATTCAACCAGGCTTTCATGTACTAGATTATGGCTGTGGTCCTGGATTTTGCACTCCAGATCTAGCCGCATTAGTTGGTCAAAATGGAGAAGTAATCGCTGCCGATATCCAACCAGAGATGCTGGATAAAGTAGAGAGAAAGATACAAGGCCATCCCTACAAAGATGTCATCAAGCTCCATCAATGCCACACCGACTCCACAGGCTTAACCACCACCTTTGACTTTATCGTACTATTCTGGATGTTTCATGAAGTCCCCGCCCAAGAACAGTTATTGAACGAGTTGAAATCACTGTTAAACCCTGGGGGAATGATCATGATTGTCGAACCACTTGTACACGTCAGTAAAAAAGACATGGCATCGGTCGAAAAGATGGCGCTCTCAAATGGATTTAAGATTTTTGATAAGCCACAGATATTTTTCAGTCGTAGCCTATTGATTGGGTAAGACACCTTTCATACATACCCACCACACAAGCATAAAGACAGCGCCCAGATCTTCACAGACCCGAGCGCTGATTTCAATAGAATATAGTAATAACCAAACGGTTATAATGGAATATTTCCATGTTTCTTTGGTGGATGAGACTGTATTTTATTCTTAGCCATCTCCAGAGCTTGAATCAATTTGAGACGTGTATCCTTAGGCAAAATAATCTCATCGATATACCCCAACTCAGCACTTCTATATGGATTGGCAAAATTATCACGATATGCCTCTACCGCTTTCTTCTTCGTCTCATCATCCGCCTTGCGATACAAAATATTGACCGCACCTTCGGCACCCATTACAGCGATTTCTGCTGTTGGATAAGCCAAATTGACATCACTTCCCGTCTCCTTACTAGACATCACGATATAAGCACCACCATATGCTTTACGGGTGATGAGCGTAATTTTAGGCACAGTGGCCTCAGTATACGCATACACTATTTTAGCTCCATGACGTATGATACCATGATGCTCCTGCACAGTACCTGGTAGGAAACCTGGCACATCTTCAAAAGTGATAATAGGAATATTGAAACAATCGCAGAAACGTATAAAACGAGCGATTTTATCTGAACTATCAATATCCAATACCCCAGCCAAGAAACTAGGTTGATTGGCCACAACACCCACTGTTTTTCCCTCCAAACGGCCGAAACCCACAAGTGCATTCTTGGCAAAATGCGCCATTACTTCAAAGAAATAATGATCATCCAAAACGGGTTCGATAATATCCTTCATATCATAAGGCACATTGGGATCGACAGGCACAATTTCTTGCAGCTCAGGCACTTCACGACGCACATCATCTGTACAAGGCACTACCGGAGCATCCTCCATATTATTGGAAGGCAAGAAACTCAACAACTCACGCATAGACATCAACACCTCCTCTTCGGAATTGCACACAAAATGAGTCACCCCACTCGTACTACTATGCGTATAGGCACCACCCAATTCCTCTTTGTCCACCTCCTCATGAGTTACTGTCTTCACCACATCAGGTCCAGTGACAAACATATAGCTACTCTTATCCGCCATAAAGATAAAGTCGGTCAATGCTGGAGAATAACACGCCCCTCCTGCACAAGGTCCTAAAATGGCCGACAACTGAGGGATAACCCCCGAAGCGATCGTATTTTGTGCAAAAATAGATGAATATCCAGACAGACTCTCCACCCCTTCTTGAATACGTGCACCCCCCGAATCATTCAGCGCAATGATAGGTGCCCCATTCTTCAAGGCCAATTGCTGCACCTTCACGATCTTCTTGGCATTGACAGGTCCAAGTGTCCCGCCATATACCGTAAAATCATAAGCATACACAAAGACCTGACGCCCATCTATACATCCATATCCCGATACCACACCATCCCCAGCGATATGGCTTTTATCCATACCAAAGTTGGTACAACGATGCGTCATAAACTTATCGAGTTCCACAAAAGACCCTTTATCCAAAAGCACCTCTATACGTTCACGCGCAGTCAGCTTACCCGCCTCATGCTGTTTGTGTATTCGTTGCGTTCCACCACCTAACTCTGTCGACTTATTCTTGTCTTCTAACGATTGATACAATTCATCATGTGTCATAATATACTTTTTTATTTCATATCTAATACCCCCAGTCTAATCAGCAACTGATTAGACTTGATAGCTTCCCCCTCGGTCACTAAAATCTCCTTGACCACACAGTCGGATGCCACCTTATAATTGTTTTGCATCTTCATAGCCTCAATCACAATGATTGTGTCTCCAGCCTGCAGTTGCGTGCCCACTTCCACAGGAATACTCACCACTTTGCCCGGCATAGGCGAGATGATTTTATCATCCTGCCTATCCTCACCCCCTCTTTTGAGACGAAGATATTTGGCCTTAGCATCGATAATCTGCACGTTTTGCGTAGAAAACCCAGTATTCACTTGATAGTTTTTTCTATCATCCGAGTGAGTCAACTCGGCATTATACGATTTGCCATCATGCAAAATAGAGTACACCCCCTCGCGCAACATCGTAATATCCACCTCATACTCCTGTCCATCCAACGATAGACACACCTGATTTCCCTCCTTGCTGAGCAGCTCGATCTCCGCCACTCTATTTCCAATATGTATTTCCATGATTAGATTCTTAAAATTCCTTTGTGTAAACCAAAACTTCTCCAACGGCTGTTAGGACGATTATCCGCCTTATTGTCCGAACTATTTTCTTCCAGATTGACTAGATAATCGATATACGCAGCAATCATAGCTATATCTTCAGTTTCCTCATCGACACACGACTTTGCATTTTTGATGCTTTCGGCATGTTTAGCGATAAACCCCGTATCGTATTTCCCTTCTATAAAATCAGGAATTTCTATGATACTCTTTAGGTAATTGATATTGTTTTTGACCCCCGTGATTTTATACTCATACAACACCCTATGCAATCGTTCGATAGCATATTCACGATTTACAGCCCAAATAATCAGCTTATTCATCATCGGGTCATAATGAATCGGGATTTCGTATCCTTCATACACATAACTATCTATGCGCACCCCTAATCCGTTGGGCTCAATAATCTTCTTGATAACACCAGGTGCAGGCATAAAATTCATGTCCGCATCCTCCGCACAGATACGCAGCTCGATGGCATGTCCACGTTGTTGAATATCATCCTGTGTCAACGACAACACCTGTCCCTCCGCAATTTTAATTTGCTCCTTGACCAAATCCACATCCACCACTTGCTCCGTAATGGCATGTTCTACCTGCAAACGCGTATTCATCTCCAAGAAGTAGAAATGGTGGTGCTTATCGACCAAAAACTCAATCGTTACAGCCCCAACTACATGGACAGCCTTAGCTGCCATCACCGCCTTTTCTCCCATTTCGGCACGCACTTGTGGCGAGATAAAAGGCGAAGGACTCTCCTCTACAATCTTCTGATTTCGACGTTGAATAGAACACTCCCTTTCACATAAATGAATCACATTGCCATGTGTATCACCCAATATTTGAAACTCAATATGATGCGGTTCCTCTACAAACTTCTCGATATACACAGTATCATCTCCGAAAGAAGACAGAGACTCCGATTTGGCACTTATATAAGCCTCCCTCACCTCGTCTTCAGTTCGTATCAAGCGGATACCTTTACCTCCGCCACCCATAGAGGCCTTAATCATCACAGGCAAACCGATAGCACGGCTTACCTCCACCGCCTCATCTGCCGATTGCAATCCCTGCTCAGTACCAGGTACCACAGGCACCCCAGCTTTGATCATTTGCTTTCTAGCCGATATTTTATCACCCATCGTATCCATCGTCTGCGAATTGGGTCCGATAAAAATAATACCCTCCTGAATACACCGGCGAGTAAAGTGCGAGTTTTCCGATAAGAAACCATACCCTGGATGAATAGCATCCACATCATGGAGTTTGGCTACCTCAATAATCTTTTCAATTTTCAAGTAACTCTCCGTAGAAGCTGCGCCCCCTATACAATAAGCCTCGTCGGCATACCACACATGTTTGGACGTGCGATCAGCTTCTGAAAACACCGCCACTGTACTTATCCCCATCTCCTTGCAAGAACGCATGATGCGCACCGCAATCTCACCTCGATTGGCGATAAGAATTTTCTTGATTTTACTCATAGTTTATTCTAATTTGGTATATAAAATTCCCTTTATACTATAGCACATCGCATACGTCTACCCTCAATTTAGGGCATACGAACACATATAGGTGTACAGCACGCGTGTACACCTAGCACATATTTGCATTCCGAATTGATCCACACATGGACCTATTCTTTCACGTAAAGATGCTTCTTAAAAAGACTTTGGATTGTTGATCACCTCTTTGCTTAACACACAAGAAGTGCCCACTGTTGAGACTCCAACAGATTGATTGACACACATGAACCCATGCATACAAGCTACCAGTTCGCGGGTAACTCAAGATAAACGTCTGCATACTTTTAAACCTTTAAATAATACTTATTTAAAAGTCCTTTTAGCCATCAATGACTCCAACAAAATAACATAAGGGGAAAGACATACCTCGATATAGCCAGACGGCCAGAAGGATGTTTTCGACTATGCTTTTTTCGCGAAAGCATTGCCAAACCAGATTAAGGCAGGTCTCCTGACTTACTCTCATCCTATGCGCCTTCCCATCAATCGACAGTGGCTTGTGGCATAGAACATATACAGAGCTTACAGTTGCGCGACAGTCCGTGATTCTCACACGGTTCCCTTTTCACTTTACAAACGTAAAACACCTTAGTGGTTAGTACTACAAAAAGAACTTTGCAGGCACAAAGGTATGTATTTTAGTTGATATGGGAAAATAATCGTGAAAATTCTTTCAAAACCAAAATCTCAACACCTACAATAAACACACCATCACAATTAGGAAATCTTATAATTATTCTTTAAATTTGCACGCATGCACTAAACTCTAGTTTAAAACATGTACTAATTTAATATTATGAGCCATTTTCGTTTAAAAATCCTGTTTACTCTTACATTTTCACTGTTGCTTTTTTCTTGTGTAGCTAAAGATAAAAACACATATATTACTGGTAACCTATTAAAAGTAGAGACTCAACTAATCCTCCATAATCACTCTTTTGAACTACATAACACAGTACACCCCACCAGCAGTAAAACAATCCATTTCTACATTACACCTTGTTTAGATTTACCCAGTTTGATGGTCACTAACCTTACGGGTCACGGATTAAAATACGATATCTCAAAGAGCACATCTTCATATTTTGTCACAGTCTATTCACAGGGAGACAGTACGATACATATAGATTACACAGTTGGATTATCAAAACTCCCCCATTCTATATCTCATCATGTAGATAAAAACCAATGCTTTTTATTGTGTGAAACAAACCTCTATCCAAGAAATAGTGATTCATCTATTCCCAATAACCACATCCTTTATACACTAACCATTAAGGATACATCTCCTACGTACGAGTCGTATTATCCCAATAACACAAGTACTTCAATAATTCCCCCTAGCATAATATTGGGCAATTTTAACCGAGTTGATTGCAATAGCACACCCACATATATTCCTAAAGATATAGCATACGACAAAGAACGCTTACATTACATCGTATCTCAATATAAACAATCCTATGCCTATTATAATCACCTATTTGGCGCATCTTCTCAGCAGGCGAATCCTCCCATTTTCTTTTTAAAACGTCGAGGAGGGTATGCAGTTCCCTATGGAATCATAGTAGATCAAAAATTCCTTACCCATCCATTCACCTTCGATCAAACACATGTCGCTCATATAGTATCTCATGAGACCGCTCATCTTTGGTGGGGTATAACGTCTGCTGCTCCATCGTTTTATATGAACGAAACACTAGCTGATTTTTCGAGTAATCTATACCTAGACTCGCACAAAATAATGGATACTAAGCACATCTACTCCTACAATAACCTATGTGTATTAAATGCCAATCTTGCCCCAAGAGATCTTGCATCTGTTGCGTTGAACGACAAACAATACAAAGCTTATGCATACCAAAAAGGGCCTATTCTTTTGCATGAGTTGGCGTTGAAATTGGGGACTGATTCTTTACTCAGTTGCATGAGAAATTATTACAATGCATCTAAACACCACTATCAAAAATCAAGTATTAAAGATCTAGACACCTTCCTCCCCGCCGATATACAAAAGGAATTTCAAACCGATACCAATGGCACATTGACCAACTGGCCTGATTATTATATCCAAGAAGTATCTCACGACCAAGTCATTTTCGGAGCACATGCGGTACAGTTTTCAGAGATTGTACCTGTCGACATAACCCTCGCAGACAATACAATGGTCAAAGACACTCTCCATTTTGACAGTACCACCACAGAAGTGACCAAACACTATGCTCAGGAGATCAAGAAGGTTGTGCTAGATGGCGACTTTGCCACCAATCAGTCCTATTTGCTCAACGACTTATGGGTAAAAAATAAATCCTCAATAATATATAATAAGTGGGAATATGCTTACGGAAAGGAATACCAAGTCTTTTTTGATACATTATTGACCTATTTATTTACACCCGAAAATCCTTCTATAAAAGATATTGTAGCTAAAAAAGACATCCCTTTTTTGGCAAAGGCTAAGCATTCACTAGAACAAGTGCATATTACAGGCTCCATCGTTTTTATACAAGAGAAAAAGCACTCCTTTAAAATCATGGTCTGCTTCCCTCACAAAACAGCGTTTAGTAATGGGTATATTAGTGGATATTACTATAAAGAAAATGGTCAGATTACATTGCAATCAATTGTACGTTTTGCAATATAGCTTTTATCATCTTTATACAACTAGTCATTCTTTTTATAATGCAAGTTTCTAAAGATATAATTTACTGTGCGCCCAGTATTTGTTGGAGTAAACTGTACATCCTTTTTTAATCTCAACTCAAGCTCTCTATAAGTATCTGGAGGTACATTGCCCAAAGATTGAAAATTTGTAAATACATATACTACATCAGTTATTTCACCTGATATTGGATGTATATATAAAGAAAGGGCCAATAAAGCAGAATCATCTATATACCGATCAAGAATCTCACTACAAATAGCCAAGCATTTCTTATAAGCAATGACGTCTCCTTCTACAAAAGGTTCACTGCTCTCTTTTGCTTCTTTATTGGTCGCTGCATATTTTTGGGCAACTCCTACAAAAGTCTGATTCTTGTTACTTAATGTAACAACAACATTTTTTTCTACAGCACAGAGATAAGTGTAATCACTCCCTTTAATCTCTTTAGAAGCATTGTACACTTTTGTTTGTGCAAATGAAAGGTTGCAGATAAACAAACAACAGATAAAATATAAAGCCTTCATATTGAACAAAGTTTTTAATTAGACTCACACAAATCATATATCGATTCGCTTCGTATGCAAAATTCCACAAAAAAAACGAGTAATCGAAAAAATCACCAATAAATTTTATCGCTTTTGGAGAAGATTTGCAAGAAAAAAAATAACGTGCGATTTTTATCAAAAACTACAAACATACAGTACAAATCTTCGACGAATCACTTCACTTTTCCGAATTTTTGTACAAGCGCTTGCAACCCAAAACGCAAGCGCTTGCAAAAAGCTAAACATCCCGATATGTAGCAAATCGCAAGCGCTTGCGATTTTTACTGATAAAAAAGCCAACATAGCCCTTATATTTGTCCCTCCAGCCTAGACCAAGGTTTTCAAGTTTTTCCGCTCGAAAGCCTCTATACAAAGCATATAGACTACAAAAAAAAGGATATAGTCGCCCACAGACAGCGAGTAAAATATCGTGCCAGAATGGCCACGCTGTACACATGTCGAAGAAAGCCAATATACGATAAACAGGGGGATTAGCCCGATTTGAGTAGGTAAAATAGGGTGCGCAAACGTACAAAGTGATACAAATTGTACCCATTTGTAGCAAATAGCCGTTTTACTGCTTTTAGCACAAACTGGCACAATCTTCACCAGATAGAGATATAGATAGAGATAACTATGCAGTTCTATATACAAACCTGCCCTCCCCACCTAATACCTAGGGTTAGGGGTGGGGAGGGGTTTTTGAAACAAAAAAAACAGAAAAAACAGAAAAAAATGGTCCATTTATCCACTCCGCTTCCCCGCAGTGAGGGAGCGTTGCTGACTAGTCAACCCTATGATAACCCATTGGGTCTAGTCCAAGTACACCACATGCCCCACCACAACAATCGGCCATGTGCACCGCTTAATCTCATCCTGCAGCATCTACTCAACATGCTGCGGTGCTACATTCTCGCCCTCATCCACAAGCAGACAACCCAACTGCTTGATATCAACTATGACATAGTCACTTACGAAGTAAGAAACACCCTGCATAGCTCCTCTCACTCTTGAGACCACTGAAAAAAGGGCTTAAAGTCTTACCTTTAAACCCTTATTGACACAAACTGAAGATTTTAGAGGCCCCCTAAGGCGTTTCTACATTCTCAAATTGATCTTTGACTTCTGATATTTTACGTATTGAACATGCTATCCAGACCATATGAACGAGTTTTGTTGTACCCATGTTGATTTTTGAGTTCGCCATTCTTGACTTCGAAAGACAACACGAGCATTCCCCACATGTATCGCCTAAAATCCCCCCTGCTTCCGAACTCAAAATGAGGACTTGACAAAATATTTAAGTTAATACATGGCACATTATGGAACTATCAAATTGACACCAGCTATTGCACCACCCTCTACAGAGCAATAAAAACAGACTAGTTGTTATTTCAATAATTCCAAATAATTGACTTGACAAAATCTTCGCATTTTCATTAAAATTGGATTTATTTTCAATAAAATATTTCGTATTTTATTTCTTTCGGAAGTATCTATTTGCGAACTTTTGCGTACAAATTGCGTACTTTATTTCTTGGCTACAGCTCAAGGAATATCTATTTTTGTCACGTACTTATTTTACAAAAACAATTATTAAACGTAATCCATTTACTAATGAAAAAAAAGTTATTAGTCATCATGTCTATTGCACTGCTATGTGGTGCTTGTGAAGATCAGACATCTACACACTACCTGCACACACTAAGCACCGTCAAACCATAAAAATAGAACAATGAAGGCATTTATTACATTAATCTTATGTACAGGGCTATTTATTATAACATTATCGTCCTGTAGACATAAAAATTTAGATAATCATATAGACTTATCCGTGAATAAACTGTATGCAGAAAAGGAAGGGTTATCTACAACCGTAACTGGTAATAATACATTCAGTTTTTATCTCATTAAAGAGCAAGGAGATACGATATATTGGGTCAATGACCCTAGTTCTCAAGAAAAAAGTGAACTAAATGGATATGAATTTGGATGCAATGCTAGTTATCTCTCTGGTCATAATATGACACTAGACAGCCCTACTACAAAAAGCTTAAAAATACAACTAGGTCCTAATCCATATAATGAAAAAAGGATTATAACTATCGTTGTCATGCCTAATAATAGAGAATATGGCCGTATGGACTCTTTGAAAATTATCCAAGACTACTAAATAACATAAAGACAACACGAGGGAGCCATCCCCTCGCTATTTAATCAGCACAATGAAGGCATTTATTACATTAATCTTATGTACAGGGCTATTTATTATAACATTATCGTCCTGTTGGCACGAAAATCCGGATGACCATGTAGACTTATCCGTGAATAAACTGTATGCAGAAAAGGAGGGGTTAACGGAGACGGTAACTGGTAATAATTTATTTTATTTTTATATCATTAAAGAACAAGGAGACACCCTATTTTGGGATACAGATCCTAGTTATAAAGAGAAAAGTAAAGTAAAAGGATATACATTTGGACATAATAATGTCTTTCTCTCTGGTCATAATATGACACTAGACAGACCTACTATGAAAAGCTTAAAAATACAACTAGGTCCTAATCCATATAATGAACAAAGAATTATAACCCTAGTAATCATGCCTAATGATGGAGAATATGGCCGCATGGACTCTTTGAAAATCATCCAAGACTACTAAATAACATAAAGACAACACGAGGGGAGCCATCCCCTCGTGTCTTGTATAATCAGCCATAAAAATTTTGTAGCCACCATATCACCCTTCTACCACCTCTTCAAATCTCGTACACCCCTTCCAAAACCGCAGGCTCACCTCGCCCACTGCACCACCACGATGCTTGGCCACAATAAGCGATGCCGCATGGCCACGCGCCAAATTATGCCCCTGCTGCTCCGACACTTTCGTACCGATGGCATCTGGACGGTGAATAAATAGCGCCATATCGGCATCCTGCTCCAAGACTGCCGAATCGCGCAAATCACTCAGTTGCGGTCTGCGCTCATCGGCCTCCCGTTTTTCAAATTCTCAATTGAGCTGCGAAAGGACCAATACAGGCACCTTTATATCCTTGGCTATTTGTTTGAGCATCCCCGATATACTGGCCACCTCCAATTGACGTGTAGCTTTAGACTGCTGCTTGTTGTGCATCAACTGGATGTTTACCCATCTTGCCTTCTATCAGATGGAAAATGTCCTTTTAGTTAATAACGACCACAACTAGGTGATTCAGAATTTATGGATGGGCAAGTAACGATAGCTTAGTAAGCTATGATACTGCGTACAATCTGGCCTCTCCAGTAAGGTTGTAATTTCTTCTGATCATCTTCAGAGAACGTTTCTGGTGTGGTGCAGGTCCAGGTGATATCATTGTCTGCTGGCGATATCTCGGCTTGCATCAATAGCATGGTAAAGAGTTGCTGGAGATGTTCGAAGGTCTGTATGCTGGCCTTATTTTCGGGGGTGATTTCATTGCCCACGGGTGCTTTTAGAAAGTCTTTGAGTACAGGCACATTGACGTATTTGGCCGTCTTGAGTTTCTGCCAATGCTGATTGTAGACACTGATTTCACTATCAGCTTCTGGAGCTTTGACGGTGTGCACCACGACAAGCAGGGTGTCTTTCTTATTGGCGAGCATCTTCATGGCGAAGGTGCTCGCTTTTGTGACTTGTATATGTAGGTAGTTGGTGGTCAGGGTATCCATCACACTCTGCCCATTGAGCCTATTGGTGATCTTAGCTTCCATATGGCTGGCAATAAAATCAATGCAATCGGCCCGATTGACATCACTAAACAGGGGAAGCACAGATGAGGGCATCTGCACAAAAAATCGTCCTATATTACGGGCGGTTAGCGGGGTGCTGCCTACTAGGCATAGCAGCAATGCGGAAAGGAATAATCGGTATGTTTGAATGGTTTTCATTATCATATTATTTTGTTTGATTCGAGTGTTGGTAGGGCTTATCGACCATACTGGGTACCAATATACAAAAATATCATGCCAAGCAGGATAAGACTGAGGGCAAAAGCTTTTCTTTTTATGTTCTTTTCACGTAATAAAAAGATACCGAGGGTAAAAGAAACGAGGACGCTACTGCGACGCACCATGGATACGACAGAGATCATGGCTCCGTCTTGCGACAAGGCGGTAAAGTATATAAAATCGGCTAGGATGATAAATAAAGAGATGAGGGGGATGGACCAGCGCCATTGGAAGGGGGTGGTCTTTTTATGCTGTGGGTACCAAAGGACTAGGAGCATCAAGCCCATCTCGATAAGTTGGTAGGTCATGTACCAGGACAAGACGGCTAGTGGTGGTATCTTGTCGTCGAGACTGCTCATCAGGTACTTGTCAAAAAGGGCACTGACGGCTCCCAATACGGCCGATATGCCTAGCATCCAGACCCATCGGTTGTTGCGAAAATGAATGCCCTCACGAGCTCCTGAAAGGCCCATCATATAAATGGCTATAACGGTGACGATGACGCCAACCCATTGGTATATATTGAGTGTTTCGCCAAAAAACAAGAGGGCGCCTACGAGTACTAGAACTGGCCGAGTAGAGGTGATGGGACCGACGACGGTGAGGGGAAGGTGCTTGAGGGCAATATAGCCTCCTATCCATGCACCAAGTACAATCAAGCTCTTTATGAAGATAAGTAGATGTTGTTGCCAGGTGATGGGGGCAACGTAAAAAGGGGTGTCTTGAAGGATGTGGGGGGCATAGGTTGAGATACCAATCATTGGTATCAGAAAGGCACAACAAAAAAGGATGTTGAGGAAAAGTACTGGAAGAACGGCGTTATCTCGAAGGGATAGTTTCTTGTTGACATCGTAAAAGCCGAGCATCGTAGCCGATGCAAAGGCCATGAGTAACCATACCATATGGAATCTGTTTTGTATTTCTGTTGTCTATTATTATGGATATGAAGCGCGGGGTACTAGCGGGGATAGCCGATATCTTCCAAGAAGAGGGCGTGACCAGGAACGGACATGCCGGCTTGGCTGCGGTCTTTGGCACGAATCATCTCGCAGAACTCATCGATGGTCCACTTGCCGCGCCCTACTTCGACAAGGCTGCCCACTATGGCACGGACCATATTGCGCAGGAATCTGTCGGCTTGAATCATAAAGCACCAAGTCGTATCGTCTATTTGTACCCACTCGGCGGCCATGATCTTGCAATCATTGGTTTTGACATCTGTATGTAGCTTGGAGAAGCTGGTGAAATCTGTATAGTCAAAGAGGTGCTGGGCGGCTTCGTTCATTTTCTTGTAGTCAAGGGCCATGGGTAGACGCCAAGCATAATGACGCTGGAAGGGATCTTTGCGGGTGGTGACGTAGTATCTGTATGTGCGATAGGTGGCGTCAAAACGTGCATGGGCTTGGGGATCGACTTCTGCGACTTTGAAAATGACAATGTCTTGTGGGAGCATGCGGTTGAGCTTAAACACGATCTGCTGAACGTCTAGGGCATCGGGAAAATCAAAATGGGCCACCATCATGCGGGCGTGTACTCCAGCATCGGTGCGCCCTGCGCCGGTGATGAGGATGTCTTGACGCAAAAATGTGCTGAGGGCAGTACTGATTTCTTCTTGTACGCTACGGCCATTGGGCTGAATTTGCCAGCCGCAATAATCGGTGCCGTCGTAGGCTAAATATATAAAGTATCTATGGGTCATGTATAATGGGAGTTAAAGCCGTGTACGCTAATTTCTTACTGTAATATGAAAGCATGCTTGCTTGACTTCATACTTTACGTAACAACGCTGTTCGAGCTGTTTGTCGCGCAGTACTTGAGCTAGTGCTTGCTTCAAAATAGGGATACTGGCTTTCTTGCGTTTAGCTGCAAACCAGGAGGTATCGACTTTTTCAAATCGCTTCCAACTGATGTCGAAGGTGGTGCCAAAACGATGGCAAGATTGGGCCGAGGCATTGACATTGCGACGACGAAGGCGTTTGACGTCTGCCTCGGTACGAAGCACGGAGGTGACGGTGACTTTGTGGTCGGTATAGCCTTTGCTTTTTAGGGAATCACGAAAGGTTTGTGCAATATCGCACAATAATTCTTTGGCTGGTTGCACGAGATATGGAATGGAATAAGTCAAGTCACCGATTACATAGTCGTCTCCGTGTTCTATATTTTTGAGTTTACTGCTCAATTCTTCGGCTTCTTTTCTATCTGCTATGGGTGAAACCCCTAGACGATGAGCGCAAGCTAGATGCACATCATTGAGTGCATGAAAGGTGCGCTGAAATCTATTGACATTGCCTAAATGAGGGATACTACTAGGAGGATTATCGTTTTTGTTGCTTTCATCGCCGCTACTACATGCGGTACACGCTGTAGTAGTACTTAGTGCAAGAATGACTGTGATAGAATAAAGAGTATTGGAAAAGGATCGTATACGCATGAAAATCTTTTTTTTGGATATTAAATTGATATTCATCTGCAAATATAGCAGAAATATTGCGTAAACTTTCAATGAGATTCCGTAAATTTGCGCTCTAGGATGCGCAATCGAAGGGCATCACTATTCCTAAACGACTAAACGGACTAAATGATAGAAAAAATTATCGTACTGGAAGATGTAGATCCAGTGATCTTTTATGGGATCAATAATGCCAACATGCAAACGATAAAATCGCTATATCCCAAATTACGCATTGTGGCGCGTGATAACGTCATCAAGGTAATGGGTGACGCCGAAGAAATGGCAGCGTTTGAGGAGCATATTGGCCAATTGGAGGCGCATTGCGCATCCACTAACCAACTGACAGAAGAGGATATCATACGTGTGGTGAGAGGCCAAGGGCCCAAGAAACGACACCATAATGAGATCATTGTGTTTAGTGTGACGGGCAAACCGATCACGCCACGCAGTGATAATCAAAAACGTTTAGTCGATGCATTTGATAAAAATGACATGATATTTGCCGTGGGACCTGCGGGGTCTGGTAAAACGTATACAGCCATTGCGCTGGCGGTCAAATATCTCAAAGAAAAACGAATCAAACGAATCATTTTAAGTAGACCTGCTGTGGAAGCGGGTGAGAAACTGGGGTTTCTACCTGGGGATATGAAGGAGAAGATCGATCCGTATCTTCAACCACTGTATGATGCGCTTCAAGATATGATTCCTGCAGCGAAACTGAAGGAATATATGGAGAATAACATCATTCAAATCGCTCCACTGGCTTTTATGCGTGGACGTACGCTAAACGATGCTGTGGTGATCTTGGATGAAGCGCAAAATACGACGGCTCAGCAGATTAAGATGTTCTTGACGCGTATGGGGATCAATTCGAAGATGTTTGTGACTGGGGATATGACGCAGGTCGATCTGCCGCCATCACAACGTTCGGGATTGAGAGAGGCGATGCATATCTTACAAGGTGTGCCTGGTATCTCTTTCATCAAATTGGACCGCGAAGATATCGTAAGACATCAACTGGTAACGCGTGTGGTGGATGCTTATGAGCATCATGACCAGGAGGAAAAGAAACGACGGGAAGATAAGCTTAAGGAGCCACTGGCTGGCAATACGATCTAGCGCATCGCCCCACGAAATAAGCACAATAAATGAACCATTATATTTAAACAAAAACAAAACAATGAGCAAAGCATTAGTACAAGCAACATTTCAGTTTGCAGGACAACGCGATGTCTATCACGGCAAGGTACGTGAAGTATATAGCATAGGAAAAGACCGCTTAGTGATGGTGGCGACAGACCGTATATCGGCATTTGACGTGATCTTACCAGAAGGTATTCCTTACAAGGGACAGATGCTGAATCAAATTGCGGCTAAATTTTTGGATGCGACAGAGGATATCTGCCCTAACTGGAAAGAAGCGACTCCCGATCCTATGGTGACTGTGGGGATACGTTGCAAGGGGTATCCTGTAGAGATGATCGTGCGCGGATATTTATGTGGTAGCGCTTGGCGTGCCTACAAAAAAGGGGTGCGTGAATTCTGTGGCGTGACTATACCAGATGGAATGCGTGAGAACGAAAAATTTCCAACACCTATCATTACGCCTACAACCAAAGCGGAACTAGGATTGCATGATGAGGATATCAGCAAGGAAGAAATTTTGGCGCAAGGCTTGGTTTCTCCAGAAGATTATGCTATATTGGAGCAATATACGCTAGCACTATTTAAGCGAGGTACAGAAATGGCGGCTGAACGTGGCTTGATTTTGGTGGATACAAAGTATGAATTTGGCTATACTGAGGATGGTACAATCTATCTGATGGACGAAATTCACACACCAGACTCTAGCCGATATTTCTACACAGAAGGCTACCAAGCACGTTTTGAAGCTGGACAACCACAAAAACAACTCTCTAAAGAGTTTGTACGTGAATGGTTGATGGACAATGGATTTCAAGGACAAGCTGGACAAGAGGTGCCTGAAATGACGCCTGAAGTAGTGAATAGTATCAGCGAACGGTATATCGAACTTTTCGAACATATCACAGGAGAAAAATTTGAACCAGCTGATAATACTGATATCGAAACGCGCATCCAGAAGAATGTTGATGCTTACTTGACCAATGTAGCAGACAACGCATAACAAGGGATGTGTGACATCTCAACTAGGTCATTAGACCTGGATGAAAATAAGATTACAGTGAGGGCGTGTCTTTTGAGACACGCCCTCCTAAATTAGCACTTAGCATGGGATACGAGCAAGAAAAAATTAAGCCATACAATGGGCAAGAGGAGAAACATGTATTGATTACTCATATGTTTGATAATATAGCACATAGTTACGATGTGCTCAATCATGCTTTGTCTCTTGGCATTGATAAGATATGGCGTAGAAGGGCGATTAATCGACTGAAGAAGGCACAACCGCATACCTTGTTGGATATTGCAACAGGTACGGGTGATTTGGCCATTCAGGCATGTCGTGCAATGCCTACATTGCAAGTGACGGCGACGGATATCTCTACAGGTATGATGCAGGTCGGAGAGAAAAAGGTGGCTGAGTTGGACTTGACATCTCGCATCCGATTTGAAGTAGCAGATTGTACGGCGCTCCCATACCAAGACAATACCTATGATGCGATTACAGCAGCATTTGGTATACGAAATTTTGAAGATCTCGATGCGGGACTAAAGGAAATGTGGCGTGTGTTAAAACCAGGGGGCCGAGTGGTGCTTTTGGAGTTATCGGAACCACAGTGCTTTCCTATGAAACAGGGATTTTATGTCTACAGTAAGTGGTGGATGCCATTTATCGGTGGATTGATGAGTAAAGATAAAGGAGCGTACAGTTACCTCACACAATCGATCAAAGCTTTTCCACAGGGAGAGGTATTGAGGGAGAGTCTATTGCATTTGGGCTTCTCAGAGGTGTGGTTTGAACGACTCACTGGCGGTTTATGTACACATGTTGTGGCAATCAAATAGAGATATAACCTTAAAACACGCGAACAATGAGAAAGTATGGATTGATTGGTTACCCTTTGAAGCATTCATTTTCGATTGGGTACTTTAACGAGAGATTTCAAAATGAGGGGATAGATGCAGAATATGTCAATTATGAAATTGCTTCTATTGATTGGTTTGAAAGCATTGTCTTGAACAACCCTGAAATTGCGGGACTTAATGTAACGATACCGTATAAGGAGCAGGTGATTCCTTATCTGGATGGCTTAGACCCAAAAACAGCGGGGGCTGTCGGAGCGGTCAATGTGATTCGTGTCATCAGAAATGGAGAGAAAGTCAAACTGATCGGATACAATTCGGATATTGTGGGATTTACCAAATCTATCGAACCGATGATTGATGCCAAGAAGCATACCCATGCGCTTATATTGGGCACTGGTGGGGCTTCTAAAGCGGTATACCACGGTTTGAAGAGTTTGGGAATAGCTTCTATGTTTGTGTCTCGTGAACATCGCAATGACTCGACATACATGTACGACGAACTCACTCCTGAGGTCTTAGATCAGCATAAAGTGATTGTGAACTGTACTCCTGTGGGCATGTTTCCACATACCACTGAATGTCCTAATATTCCCTATGAACTGCTCACAAGTGACCATGTCTTATACGATTTAATCTACAATCCTAGTGATACTAAGTTCATGCAAAAAGGACGGGCACAAGGGGCAAAGGTCAAGAATGGCTTGGAAATGCTGATCCTGCAAGCCGAGGTCAGTTGGGAGATATGGAATGGGCTTCATGATAAATAGATGAATGAAAGCAACTACATCATTCGTACATAGAATCGTGCCTATAATCGTATCTATAATATACTTACACTATACATACTGTCATGAAAAATAAATACCTCATCATTAGAGCTTTATTGGTATTGGTTGTCACGTTTGTACTTTCGGTACTAGCCACTTCATGGTATATGGTCAATACAGCTCTCACTCCCAATGGTCCGCAACGGGATATGTTGTGGACGGATAGTTTGATGGCAGCACGCTACCCTACCGAACACAATTGGCAAAGGGAGTTGTACAAGGAACATCGCTTATTGGATACGCTCATTACTGACCAAGAGGGCAATCGCTTGCATGCCTTTTATATTCCGGCAGATAGTGCCACCAATAAAACGGCCATTGTGGTGCATGGATATACGGCCAATGCGATGCGTATGATTCATATCGCCTATCTGTATAGTCATCAACTAGGATATAATGTATTGCTACCCGAACTCGAATATCATGGTGCCAGTGAGGGGGATGCCGTCCAAATGGGATGGGATGACCGCATCGATGTATTGCAATGGATGGAAGTGGCCAACAACCTGTGGGGAGGACATACCGATATGGTGGTGCATGGGATCTCTATGGGTGCGGCAACAACGATGATGGTATCTGGTGAAAAAACACCTGATTATGTCAAGTGTTTTGTTGAAGATTGTGGCTATACTTCTGTGTGGGACGAATTTGCAGGGGAATTAAAAACGAAGTATTCTCTGCCAACTTTTCCCGTACTAAATATAGCGAGCCTTATCAGTCAAATTCGATATGGCTGGTCGTTTCAACAAGCATCGGCACTGAAACAAGTGGCCAAGTGTGACAAACCTATGCTCTTTATACATGGGGATAAAGATACGTATGTGCCTACGTGGATGGTGCATACATTGTATAAAGCCAAAAGGGGAACCAAGGAATTATGGATTGTCCCTGGTGCAACGCATGCCTTTGCCTATAAAACAGCTCCTACCCAATATACCAACAAAGTAAAAGCTTTCGTAGATACGTATAATCAGTAGCCTGTTGTGCTACCATATATCTACGATAAGGGATGAAATGAAAAATAAAACATTTTTAGATTAAACTTTTCCGATCTTATGCTATCTAAGAAATGTAGAATAAGTATTTTGATCTAAAATGTGAAGGAAACATGGTATTAGCGTTGCTAAGTGTGGCAACAAAATAAGGAAAAAACGATGTATAAGTCGTACTCAGAGTTATGAGTACGACTTTTATTTGATAGATATGTAACGACAGCAACTCGATATATACAATTTGAGTTATGTTTATGGCATATTATTACATGCGTGTTTCCAAATCTGTAAAAAAACTGAATAACGCACGAAAAAAATATTTTTTACCCCCAATCATGCCTTTAGAGACTTCTGAAATTGTACCTTTGTCTCTATTGTTCTAGACATTAGAGATCAAAGACTAAATCAAAAATAATGAAAATACTTATCACAGGTACCGCTGGATTTATCGGTAGCTACTTAGCACGCCGTTTGGCTAGTAGAGGCGATAATGTTATAGGCATTGATTGCATCAATGATTATTATGATGTTAACTTAAAATATGCTCGATTGGAATGGGGAGGTATCTCCAGAGAGCACATCATATACGGCCAAGAAGTATCAAGTTCCAAATTTCCAAGTTATACATTTATACAGTTAAAACTTGAAGATGAAGAGGGCATGAAAGCACTCTTCGACAAATATGCCTTCGATGTAGTGGTCAACTTGGCTGCTCAGGCTGGAGTGAGATACTCCATCAAGAATCCTCAAGCATATATCACCAGCAATATGCGTGGTTTTACCAATGTGTTGGAGTGCTGCCGTGCTAGCGAATCGGTACAACACTTAGTATATGCTTCTTCAAGTTCGGTCTATGGGGGAAATAAAAAAGTGCCCTTTGCAGAAGATGACCGAGTAGACGATCCTGCATCTGTCTATGCAGCGACTAAACGAAGCAATGAATTATTGGCGCATGTCTACGCCGATCTATATGGACTAAATTCAACGGCTCTACGCTTCTTTACGGTTTATGGACCATGGGGACGTCCCGATATGGCTCCATGGCTTTTTGCTGATGCTATTTTACACGATAAACCGATACGTGTATTTAACAATGGCAATCTATCTCGCGATTTCACCTATATCGATGATATTATCGAAGGAGTCGTTAGAACAGTAGATGCTGAGGTGACTAGTACGCGTTCAGAAATCTACAATATTGGTTGCGGACATCCAGTGCAACTGATGGACTTCATACACACGATTGAAGAAAAACTAGGCAAGGAAGCAATCAAAGAGTTTGTGCCGATGCAAAAAGGGGATGTCTATCAAACATATGCAGATATCACGAAGTTTGAACGTGACTTTGGGTATGTGGCTCAAACATCACTCAAAGAGGGTATCTCGCAACAAATGGATTGGTTTACTATGTTTCTGAAAAAATAATGGTGCGCAAAATGCATAGAAACACATAAAACGAAGAATGTTATGGCACAAAAAACAAAACATTTAATTATTCTATTCTTGCTAGGGATAGCGGCTTTTTTCGTTCACAACAAGGTGATATTGGCCGATATCATGGAGTCTAGAAACATCATTACTGCAAGGGAGATGGTCTATCAAGGACACTGGATAGTACCAACGATGAATGGAGAGTTGCGACTTGAAAAACCACCGTTGCCCACGTGGATAGCAGCGGGTGCCGAACTGCTGTCTCCGGATAATATCGGCATGCAGCGGGTCATGGCGGGATTGGCTGCATTGCTTTTGGTGTACTTCTTTTATAGTCTTGGTGAAGAGTTGACCAAGAAAAAGGAATATGCATTTATCTCGTCGCTCATCCTAATGACGTCCTATAATATTGTGCTCATGGGACGTACGGCATCGTGGGATATCTACTGCCATGCCTTTATGATGGGAGCCATCTATTTTATGATTCGTGCTCTGCGGCGTGAAGGGGCTCAGTGGGGAGGATTTCTCGCGGCTGGGGTTTGCATGGGACTGTCTTTTATGAGTAAGGGGCCTGTATCGTTTTATGCCCTACTCTTGCCCGCTTTATTGACTTTACCATTGCTCGGTGACGTACATAGACGAAGAAAACTATGGCCTATATTGACTATGATTTTAGTCACTGTCATCATAGGTGGATGGTGGTATTTCTTAATCATCACTTTCCATGCAGATAAATGGGATTATGTAATGAATAAGGAAACAGGTGCATGGACCAATCGTAATGTGCGTCCTTGGCATTATTATAAGACCTTCTTCTTGGAAACAGGTGTATGGTCATTGATGTTGATTACAGCTATCTTTGCTCCGATAGCTATCAGCAAGAGCAAACGGGTGCCACGTACAACATGGTACACCTTGGCTTGGTTGGGTGCACAGCTAATATTACTATCACTCCTTCCTGAAAAGAAAAAAAGATATTTACTCCCTATATTAATGCCTGCTGCATATATAATGGGGGCTTTAATCACATTTTGGACCGAAAAATTTAAAGAAAATCATTTAGCACAAGGGCAACGTTTGTTGTTCAAAATGAACGCCTACCTCATCAGCTGTATAGTGGCCATACTACCTATTTTAGGCTATGTGTTTTTGGTACGCCGTGGCTTGGTACCTCTTTGGCAGATTATACTATTGGCTATATTGATGTGGGGCATTGCGGTGTATTTATTTAAATCGACCAAGCAGGAGAAACCCAATAGATTGGTCTATGGAGTGGCTGCTTTATTTCTTGTGATCGAATGTTTTGTGATGCCTTATATAGGTGGATTGGTCAACAATCCTGAGTTTAAATCAATTGGTGAAACCAGACATATCGAAGCCTTACAACCGCTGCCTTATTTGGCCATGCCAGATGAACCTGTACGTATAGAGTTTGTCTATGAAATGCACAAGGAGATTCATAATCTACCTGCAGCAGATCTTAAGACTTTACAAGCCAAAGCGCCGTTCGTACTGATGACTCATAAACCTCTCGAAGAGACATTACCCGACTCTGTAATCAATCAATTAAACTGTACCCATATAGGTTTCTATGATAATAATCGTCGACCTCGTTCAGACAAACATCATAGCAAAACATTTGAGTATTATGTTACACTTATCAAGAACAAATAAAAAAAGGAATATGAACCCTACGAAAAATTACGATTTTACCATTATTGTACCAGTATATAACGAAGAAGATAATATACATATGTTGGAAGAAAAGCTTGGAGCTTATCTTCCAATGGCAAGCAAGAGTGCTTGTGTACTATTTGTCAATGATGGTTCTAAAGATGCCAGTGAAGATGGACTTAAGAAGATATGCGCACAAAACGAACATTTCTTTTACGTAAGTTTCGAAAAAAATGCTGGACTTAGTGCAGCCATCAAAGCTGGATTTGACTTAGCTCAAAGTCCATTTGTGGGATATATTGATGCCGACTTACAGACGGCTCCCGAGGACTTTAATAAGTTGCTCGAATCTGCTGATAGCTACCCACTAGTGATGGGGATCCGAGCAGACAGAAAGGATTCATGGTTTAAGAATTTTCAATCGCGTATTGCCAATGGTTTTCGTCGCATGATGACCAAAGATGGAGCAACAGATACAGGCTGCCCACTCAAAGTATTGCAAACATCCTACGCGAAGCGCATCCCTTTCTTCACAGGAATGCATCGCTTTCTACCTGCTTTGATTTTACTTCAAGAAGGTGGAGCATATATCGAAACTCCAGTACGCCACTTCCCTCGTGTTGCTGGGGTATCCAAATACAATCTTTGGAATAGAATGATCTCTCCATTTAAAGATTGTTTTGCGTATCGATGGATGGCACATCGATATATCAATTACCGTGTGGCTGACAATAATATGGATCAAAAAGGATTCCGCGGATGATTATATATGTTATTGGCCTATTGGCTCAACTCTTCTTCTCTTCGCGTATCCTCGTACAGTGGATCATGTCGGAGCGTGAAAAGAAGATCGTATCTCCTACACTATTCTGGATATTAAGTATGCTAGGAAGCTATTTGCTTTTTATCTACGGATGGTTACGTGATGATTTTTCGATATTGCTTGGGCAGCTAATTGCCTATTATATTTATATATGGAATCTTAATCTAAAAGGCTTCTGGTCATCTATTCCCCTACCTTTACGCGCCGTATTATTGGCGACACCATGGCTAGCTGTAGGCATTGTGATACGAGATTTCGATGGTTTTGTGCAGCAATTTTTCCAACAAAAAGAGGTGCCGTTATGGATGATTATTATGGGATCTGCTGGACAAGTTATTTTTACTTTGCGCTTCGTATATCAATGGATTATAACCCTAAAGACGAAGAAAGCAGAACTGCCCATTGGTTTCTGGATCATCAGTTTGGTAGGTTCAAGTATCATCATCGCTTATGCGGTGCTTAGACGCGATCCAATCTTAATATTAGGACAGTCATTTGGATTTATTGCCTATACACGCAATGTGATCCTAGGAGTTCAAAGCAAAAAATTGGCATAATATTTTGCTATATTTTTTATACACGAACCATCTTTTTGTCAAATAAAATACATATCTTTGTACAAACTTGCACAAAGATATGTATTTTTATAACGCGTTTTGACAATGAAGAAAGAAAACTATCACACAAGTATTCCCAGCTTGGTAAATATGGGAAAAATAGCCTGGAATGTACTTATGATTGCCGCTTCCATTTATTTTGGTTGCATCTCCAATAGTTGGATCTTATGGGGACTCATAACCCTATTTTCCACCCAATTATTTATTGGCAAACTAGTATCGTATTTCTCTAAAGTCTTTTTTGAAGAAGAGTATATTACATTTTTTGACCAGAGAGGCACACCTCGTAAGATTGCCTATGATACAATTATTGGTATTTACGACACACCAAAATGGAAATGGATACCTTTTGTAAATTTTTCGAACATAGTACGTATTCAATTTCTATCTCCCAAAGGGCGACTGTGCGAAACGACCATTGAAATGAAAGATTATGATGCGATCTATTGCGAACTAATCGCTCATTGTCCAAAAGTTCCCTTTGTATCAAATGAATATGACAATCCCCTTTTCAGACAACACTACAAACACAATTCTACAATATCACATGCTGTATTCATAGTATATGCCTTGATTATCGCAAGTCTACTGGCAGGTACCCTCTATACGTCCATGGATAGCAGCCGTGTTGAAGATTATATTACTCCACTATTTATAGCATTAATTGGCATAGGAGGTGGCGTAATCCTTTTTATGAATATCAGAAAAATGGACAAGTTATTTAACGCAAAATAATCCATTTCTGATCTGTATTCTCAGACACTGACACGAAGACTTCCTGACACGTATATCTCGTCTTAACTAGAAGTATATCTCGTCTCACTGGGAAGTATATCTCGTCTCACTGGGAAGTATATCATAGCTCGCTCTTATATACTTGACAACATAGCTAGCAAGTATATAAGAGCGAGCTATGATATACTTGCTAGCCGTAGGCCTCTTCTATCTTCGTATTAAGCCCTTTAATCTTCTCATTATGCACAAGTTGCAAGAGACTTTTCAACTTACGTCTGCGCACAGCAACGTAACAGCAAGTGGGTTGAACAACAATCAGTCCCAAATCTTGAGCAGATAGGCGCCCTTTCTTACATAAGAAGCCCACTACATCCATCTTGCTCAACTTATGTTTCTTTCCCTTGCCGATATATACAGTGGCCCATTCTGGTTTAGGGATAGATGTGGGTTGTGCAGGCAATTCCAAAATAGGCATCTCGTCTAGAAGCTCTTGTAAATAGGCAGGCATTTTTTCTTCGCCATGCAGCAAAACATAGGCACTCCCTGTGGATGTCCAACGAGCGGTACGTCCATTACGGTGTGTATAGGCTTCTTGATCGATAGGCATATGGTAGTGAATGACATGCTGCACTTCTGGAATATCCAATCCACGAGCGGCTAGATCGGTAGCCACCAACAGGTGGCGACTTCCTGTACGGAAGGTGTAGAGCGATCGTTCCCTATCCATTTGTTCCATACCGCCATGATAACGGACGGCCAGTATGCCTTTCTCCTTGAGTAGACTGTAAACACGATCAACACTAGCTCTATGGTTGCAAAACAGCATAGTCGATTCATTTCCTAGCGTACAAAGCAGATTATACAGACATTCTATCTTGTCTTTAGCTGGAGAGACTACACGGTACATTTGCAAGCGACTAGCGGGTTCTTCCGCATCATCTACTGCTGATTGCACCAAGCCTCCATCCAAATAATCTACACGAATGGGCTCTTCAATAGACGCAAATTCTGGGAGTTCATCAATATCAGTTGCCGAACAAAGAATCGTTTGTTTTAAACTAGGTAGATAAGCCATGATAGATTCCATTTGTTCCTGGAATCCTAATTCGAGCGACTTGTCAAACTCATCAATCACTAGAGAGATCACGCCTTTGGCATTGATATTTCCCTTATCGAGATGGTCTAGCAAACGCCCTGGCGTACCGATAATCAAGGCTGGCTGTACACGAGCAATATCTTTTTTTTCTGTGGCTATGGCATGACCACCATAACAGCACACGCTTTGTGCAGGAGATTTCATGGACTTCCACACACTATCTATCTGGATGGCCAACTCGCGACTAGGGGCAATGATAATAGTCTGTAGCCGTTGTGGTTGCTTCTGCACTTGCTCTAATAGAGGAAGTAAAAAAGCGAGGGTTTTGCCCGACCCAGTTGGGGCCAGAAGCGTCATATTTTGTTGCTTCCCAAACTGGGCAAGCATGTCGCGCTGCATAGGGGTGAGTTGCTCAATCTGCAATCGTTCCATAGCGCTACAAATAGTTTCAGTAAGGGAGTTTTTAGTTGTCATATAAAAATAAAATAAAAATGGATATACGTGAGCCGTCTGAGACATGGCTCTAAATCTAGCGACAAAAATAAGAAGAATACAGGACTTTTCTGTATCTTTGCGGCATAATTAATCTTTGCGAATACTTAAAAAAGAAATATGAAGTTATCCCTCATTGTGGTAGGTCGTACGGTAGACAAGCTATATGTATCTGCTATAGACGACTATCTGAAACGATTACAACGTACCCAATTGCCTTGCAGCATGCAGGTCATTCCTGAACTTAAAAATGCAAAGGCGATGTCCAATGAGGTGCAAAAGGAAAAGGAAGGGGAACTGATTCTTAAAGCCTTACAACCAGGCGATCATATCGTTTTACTGGATGAACATGGCAAGGAAATGCGCAGCATGGAATTTGCCGACTATCTATCTCATAAGATGCATACCCTGCCTAAACGTTTGGTCTTTATTATAGGGGGACCTTATGGCTTTTCTCCAGCGGTGTATCAAGCAGCGCATGAGAAAATGTCTCTATCCAAAATGACCTTCTCACACCAGATGATTCGTTTGTTTTTCGTAGAACAAGTATATCGGGCTATGAGTATCTTACAAGGCTCTCCTTACCATCACGAATAGTTATTGTTTGATCAATTGAATCGTTTGGTCACAACGATCTACGATGGCTTGATCGTGGGTGATAAATAAAATCGTCTTATTGGGATATTCTGTAAAAAGAGCATCGAGCAATGCAGCCTCTGTCTTACTATCCAAAGCAGAAGAGGCCTCATCAAGCAATAAGATCTGTCCTGGACGCAATAACGCACGTGCTATGGCGATGCGTTGTGCCTGTCCCTCGGATAATCCTCCGCCGAGTTCATTGATGGAGGTATCTATCGAGTTGGGTAAATCAAACACAAAGTGAGCCTGTGCATGACGCAGTGCTTGTTTCATAGCCTCATCTGTGGCTTGAATATCTCCCATTAATAGGTTATCACGAATGGTACCACTCAATAAGCTATTGCCTTGGGGTACATACACAAAATTGCATCGTGTATAGGCTGACACCGCCAATTCTTGCTCACGATCTTTGAGATACACACGTCCTGTGGTAGGAAATGCAAAGGCCAACAATAGGCGTATCATTGTTGTCTTGCCCGCCCCTGTCTCGCCTATCAGCGCACAGCGGCTACCAGGCACCAAAGTGATCGACAAATTTCTCAACACCTCTGCTTCAGCATCGTCGTAACGAAAACCGACTTGATCAAAAACCAGCAAAGGAGCTTCCTTAAACAAGACACGATTGGACACATCCTCCATCGGTAAGTCTTCCAATTCCATCAAACGTTCTGCTGCGGTGATCGCTCCCACAAAGGTGGGCACCATACGCGTTAAATCAAATGCTGGACGCTGTACCTTATTGACCAACTGCAACATGGCGGTAATCGTACCAAAGGTAATTTGTCCGAGACTCAACCGATAGGCACTCCAAAGAAAAGCTAAGATATATCCTCCTGAGAAACCCAACTGCATAATGCTCTTGCTAACCAACGAGAAACGCGTACGCACATCTATCTGATCACTCAAGGTGGTTTGATAACTCTCTAGTTTGGACAGATGATTCTCTCCCTGTTCCATACTTTTAATGACCGTGCGATGCTGAATACTTTCTTGCATCACTGCCTGAATATGGCTGCCACTCTGCTTTATTTGATGATTATAGCGACGCATGCGACTGCCATAAAACCGTGCCCCCAACATCAACAAGGGCAAAAAAGACGCCGATAGTAAAGCCAAGCGATAATCGAGATAACAGAAGAAGATAAAACCAGCTAGGAACTGCAACACCGAAATCACAAAACTCGGTACGGTAGTCGTGAGCAGTCCCACGATAGCCCCGCCATCACGTTCTATACGATTGAGCACATCTCCGCTATGGTACTGTTCTAACTCATTCCACCGAGAAGCCAATAGACGCTGAAATAAACGATGACGCATCTGATTGCCAGCCTTAACTTGCAAACGCACGTTGACCCAACTCTGAAAGACTCCGAGTCCCATGGTCAACAAGAGTACCCCCACGGCTACCCCACCTGCAAGCAATAAAGAACCTTCCACATCTTTGGTCGCGATATCAATAACCCACTTATACACCCAGATATCTAGTAGCCCCACAAATACGCCTACAATACCTAAAGCCGTCACCAACAGGATACTGCACCGTGTGCCTTGAGAAACTTCCCAAAGCCAACGCAGTATTTTACGACTCAACTGTATATTGAATGGAGATAAATGATTCGCTTTTTTTGACATGGCGACAATTAATCGTTATGATTCAAATAATCCGATTTCGACCCATTTGAGCAATAAATCATGCACATCTTTTTGGGCTAATGATTCATCGACTTCATACTCTTTCATCAAGGCATCGACCAACTCCTGATGGTTGACTTCTTGGCCAACAGGACACTGCTGCCAAATATATGCAGCTGTTTCATTTAAGTTGATAACTTGTGTAAAATCCACATGCGATCCATCAGCTGTGATCATAAAAGTATCTCCTATTTCGTGGAGATCAAATCCGGGTTTCTTTTTCATATCTTGTTTCTATATTCTGTCTATTTCAATTTCTTTTTAGGGATTCTACGGTAGATGGCCAATAACCAACGACGCATAGGAGTCAAGATAGCCCACACAGCAGAATAACGTTTCCACATCTTGCCATCCACAGGATAGGTCTTACCTAATCGGATGACATGAGTGACTTTGCCTATCACCTCACTGCGCAAACAGGTTTCCGTGCCCGTCCAGTTGCCATCACCTTGCATCATGATATACGTGTCACTAAGAGCAATCACCCTATGCAATAAGAACATGTGCGCATCGGAATTTTCACGGGCGAGCACACAATCACCAACGGCCAGATCATCTACATGGCACGGACCTATGACTACTTGATCTCGACGATCGAGCAAAAAAGGATTCATGCTATTGCCACGCACCATAATAATCACAGATTTACCCTGCGCTATCAGCTGCCCAACATAAGGAAGAAAAACCTCATTCTTTAGTTGTAATGATTCGGATGCACACATAAACCAGTCATTTATTTTGTAGGATGATGCACGGTAGCATAACACAAACGAGCGGCTGCTTCATCTGGAAGACATTCCAAAGAATACGTCAACTGCTTCTGAGCTAATTCAATCAAGGTGGCCTTCAAATTATTGAGCATGCATTTATCTTGTCGCAATACAGAACAAGAAGGCATCAAAGAAGCGAAACTTTGTACCACATCATCTTGAGTAATTTTATTGTAAGGAGCTTGCGACAATCGCACAACAGCTCCCAAGGGAAGAGAGAGGTTGCGATAACATGGTGTTTTACCACTCCAAGGACTACCATATACCCACGCTTCATGATCAATAATGCGCACAATAGGGTTGTCATCGTTTAAGAGGTCAGTATCTGGAATATGAGTGAGCCACAAACGGCTATGCGTGCTTTTGCCAGTTCCACTTTTGCCCAAAAACATATAGGCATACCCATCGTGCATGGCCACCGACGAATGCATCAATAAGGTTTTTAAGTGAGCGGTAGAAAAGGTGTATATCATCATCAAGAAGTTATTGATGGCAAAACCATCCATAATCGCATCTCCCGATAGAGCTGTGACACCCACCTCGTAAGATGAAGATAAACGCAAAGTGTACTGATAAGTCGATGCTTTAGGCTGCATCTTCACGTAATAAAAGTCTGGAGAACGGAAAATTTGCGCATCGGCTTCGTCCCAATCAAATGTAATTAATGATTCAGCCTCTTTAGGGACGTCTTCTACTTGATATTTCAGGTCAGCAGGGAGACACCCCTCTTGTCCATCAGCTGCTCCGACATGCAATGTAAAGATGGCAGGAGTTTCCAGCAATCTATGGTCATCACTCTCTAGTTGAAAAGGTGCTAGAGATGGAATCAACTGAAAAAGATCTACTTGCTCAGGCAGGACGAGTGAGAAGTAATGCTCAGCCACAATAAAGTGATATTTCCGGTTCATACAGTCTATCTTGTTTATCATTGAATCTCCCACAAAGATAATAATTTAATAAACATCCCTACAAGGAAAGCATTAATAATATTGGAAAAGTAATATATTGTTACTATCTTCGCAAAGAAACTAATAACCCGTCACAGACAGATAAACATTATGTACAATAATACATTCGGGCACTTCGTTCGCCTCACAAGTTTTGGAGAATCTCACGGACCTGCAATCGGTGGAGTTATAGATGGTTTCCCCGCAGGAATTGAAATAGATTTTGATTTTGTACAATCAGAATTGGATAGGAGACGCCCTGGTCAATCACGCATCACAACCAGTAGAAAAGAAGGAGACAAAGTCGAGTTTCTATCTGGCATCTTTGAGGGTAAAAGTACAGGATGCCCTATCGGTTTCATGATTCGAAATCAGAATCAACATTCCAATGACTACAACAATATGCGAGAGATCTATCGCCCTTCTCATGCTGATTATGCGTATATGATGAAATATGGCATTCGCGACCACAATGGTGGAGGACGCAGTAGCGCACGTGAAACCATTGCCCGTGTGGTGGGTGGAGCACTTTGCAAAATGGCCCTTAAACAACTAGGGATAGAAGTGACTGCATTCGTCTCGCAAGTGCATGACCTCAAATTGGATAAACCCTATACAGCATATGACTTGACAACCATTGAAGACAATCCAGTGAGATGCCCTGACCAAGTCCTAGCTCAGAAGATGGAAGAACTCATCTTTGAGACGAAAGGCAAAGGAGATAGCATCGGTGGAGAAGTATTCTGTGTGATCAAGAATGTACCTGCTGGTATCGGTCAACCAGTTTTCGGACGATTGGGGGCGGCACTAGGGGGAGCCATGATGAGTATCAATGCAGCCAAAGCATTTCAATATGGCGATGGAGTTGATGCCCCACTCTATACAGGATCGGCTCACAATGATGCATTCTATAATGACCATGGACAGATCCGCACAAAGACCAACTATTCAGGAGGAATTCAGGGGGGGATATCCAACGGAGAGGATATCTACTTCCGTGTTACATTTAAGTCGGTAGCTACTGTATTAATGGAACAACAAACGGTCGATTATGCTGGTCATGACACACTCCTTACGGCACGCGGTCGTCATGATCCTTGTGTCGTGCCTAGAGCAGTCCCTATCGTAGAAGCAATGGCTGCTATGACTATTTTAGACCACTATTTGATGAATAAAGCGACTACATTATAGTCGCGCAATAGACAAGATAACCCAACCAACTATGAGTATACAAGATTTTATTCAACAAGAGGAACCTCGCATGCTTGAGGAACTCTTTTCATTGCTTCGCATACCTAGTGTGAGCAGTGCATCTGAACACAAAGAAGATATGATGCGATGTGCCAACCAATGGGTACAGTTGCTAGTACAATCAGGAGTAGATCATGCTGAGGTATATCCCACTCAAGGGCACCCAGTAGTCTTCGGAGAAAAAATCATCGACCCTAATGCCCCTACGGTATTGGTCTATGGACACTACGATGTGATGCCGGTAGCCCCACTCGACTTGTGGGATTCGGCGCCATTTGAACCAGAGATTCGCGATGGACGCATCTGGGGGCGTGGTGCAGACGATGATAAAGGACAAAGTTTCATTCAAGCCAAAGCCTTTGAATATCTAGTCAAAGAAGGATTGTTATCGCATAACGTCAAATTTTTACTCGAAGGAGAAGAAGAGATTGGTAGTCCTAGTTTGGAAGTATTCTGCAAGGAAAACCTAGAGATGCTGAAAGCCGATATCATCCTAGTGAGCGATACATCTATGCTGGGCGATGACCTGCCATCTATCACAACAGGGCTACGAGGATTGGCTTATTGGGAAGTCGAAGTGACTGGACCTAATCATGACTTGCACTCTGGCCATTTTGGTGGTGCAGTACACAATCCTATCAATGCTTTGTGCAATATTATAGCCCAACTTCAAGATGAAAAGGGACGTATTACAGTACCTGGATTTTACGATGATGTCGTACCGATGTCTGACAGAGAACGCGAAATGATCGCCTCTATTCCTTTTGATGAAGAAGCCTATAAAAAGAAACTTGACGTACAAGCCCTATGGGGAGAAGAAGGTTTTTCGACATTGGAACGCAATAGTTGCCGTCCTAGCTTCGACTTATGCGGCATCTTCGGTGGATACACTGAGGAGGGCAGCAAAACGGTATTGCCTTCAAAGGTGACAGCCAAACTATCTTGTCGCTTGGTAGCCAATCAAGACCATGAGACTATCTCTAAGTTGATGCAAGCGCATATCGAAAAAATAGCTCCTAAAAGTGTACAAGTCAAAGTAACTCCTCTACATGGTGGAGATGCCTATCTGTGTCCGATAGACCTTCCTGCATACCAAGCAGCTGAAATCGGATTTGAAGAGGCCTTTGGCAAGAAGCCATTAGCCGTGCGCCGTGGTGGTAGTATCCCTATCATCTCTACGTTTGAAAAAGTACTTGGTATAAAGAGTATTTTAATGGGATTTGGGCTTGAAAGCAATGGCATTCATGGACCAAATGAGAACTGCCGTTTGGACATCTGGCGCAAAGGTGTAGTGGCTGTATGCCGTTTCCACCAAGAGTTTGATAAAATCATGGCTAAATAAATTTCTACCAGAAGTTTTTTTATTATCTTTGTTGCTCAGTAGAAAAAGGGGGAAACTCTTTGCTACTGAGCAACAAACTTTTGTATGAGATACACACCTTATGTATCTCCAATCAAAAACCTATTTTTTAAATTTAGAAATACTAAAATGAAGGAAAAAGTAATTAGCGGAATTCGCCCAACGGGTCACTTACACCTTGGGAATTATTTCGGAGCCATCCGCAGCTTCTTAGAGATGCAAAACAACTATGACTGTATGTTTTTCATCGCTGATTGGCACTCCTTCACAACGCATCCGAAACCTGAAGCAATCCGCCAAAGTGCTTACACAATTCTGACTGAATACTTGGCTTGTGGTATCGACCCTGAGAAAGCGCCAATCTATATTCAAAGTGACGTGAAAGAGGTGCTTGAATTGTACCTTTACTTGAATATGAACGCTTACCTCGGTGAACTTGAGCGTACGACCACATTTAAGGAAAAGGCACGTAAGCAACCTGATAACGTCAACGCTGGTCTACTGACTTACCCTACATTGATGGCTTCTGACATCCTTATCCACCGTGCGCACAAGGTGCCAGTAGGTAAAGACCAGGAACAAAACATGGAAATGGCTCGTAAATTTGCTCGCCGTTTCAACCACATGTACGGAGAAGAAGTATTCCCTATCCCACAATCATTCTCACTAGCCGATACAGCGATCAAAATTCCTGGACTAGATGGTAGTGGTAAGATGGGTAAAAGTGAAGGAAACTGTATCTACTTGATGGATGAAGAAAAGGTTATCCGCAAGAAAGTCATGAAGGCAGTAACTGATGCAGGTCCTACCGAACCGAATAGCGCACGTCCAGAAGTTATCGAAAATCTGTTTACATTCTTAGATATTGTATCTAGTAAAGAAACATACGATTATTTCGACGAGAAGTGGAATGACTGTTCCATCCGTTATGGCGACCTTAAGAAACAACTAGCAGAAGATATTGTGGCCTATACAAACCCTATCCGTGAACGCATCGCAATGTATGCTTCTGATAGAGCTTTGCTTGACCGTATTGCTGCCGAAGGTGCTGAAAAAGCTAGTGCTAGTGCTGCTGAAACATTACGTATCGTACGTGAAACTATTGGTTTCGACCGATAAGACTGATACATATTATAAATATAGCGGCCATAAGACGAATTTGTCTTATGGCCGTTTTGTATTTAGTATTATAGGGACTTATTGGGACTATAAAATCCTGTTAGTGTTTTTTGTGCAAGGTGAGTATATCAATAGTTCGAGCGTCCATTCACACAGCACGTTGAATCAAGGCTCGGAAAGATTCGCTTGCAAAAACGCTATAGTGACTCGTTTAATTCCTCTTGTACTTGATGTAAGAGCTGCATATCCGTAGAAGTATCGCACCCTACGGTAGTCAAATAATTGCCAGTAAGTAGCGCACTGACTCCACAATGCAATGCTTTCTCGATATAAGGCAATATATATTTGCGTCCGCCAGCTACTCGAAGCATCGCTTGGGGGCAAGCAACCTTGAACATGGCTAGCGTAGTCAAGATTTCTTCTTCGCTTAGTGGCTTTGCATCCGCCAATGGGGTACCGGGTACGGGCATCAGAATATTGATAACCACTGAATCGACCTGTAATGATTGAAGCATAAGGGCCATATCAATGCGATCTTCCATCGTTTCTCCCATACCGATAATGCCCCCACTGCATACGGTCATACCGATTTCTTTGGCCCACTTGATGACCTCTATTTTTTCGGCCATAGTGTGTGTAGTGACCAATTGAGGGAAGAGGCGTGGAGAAGTTTCCAAATTACAATGGTATCGGTGTACTCCATGATTATACAGTTGCTGGAGCTTTTCTTTAGAGACTAGTCCCATAGAAGCACACATATTGATAGGAGTACCTGCTGCTTGCACCTTATCTATAGAGCCACATAGGGTATCTAGATGGTTCTGAGAGATCGCTCGCCCACTAGTCACTAAAGAAAAATAATCGACTCCATAGGATGCAGCTTCTTGTGTCTGCTGCAAGACATCTTCTTCTTTAACAAGATCATAACGAGGCACGCCAGTAGAGAAATGCCTAGACTGAGCACACCATTTGCAGTCTTCACCACAAAGTCCCGAACGGGCATTGATAATGCTGCATGTTTCAAACGAACTGCCTTGATAGGCCAATCTGGCTTGGTGGGCTAAGGTATAGAGAGGAGCTTTATTGTCGGCATGGACAAGTTCAAGTAAGGCTTCTTTGGAATAAGCCTCTTTAGTATATTGTGTCATTCTGTATCGTTTTAAAAAGACATGCTGCTAGGTCCTAAAACCTAACAGCATGCTTGGTATGATTGTTACCAATTGATGGTATAACTTACTCCTGCTTTCATCCAGCGTCCTGGTTGAGGGATATTACCTAGATCGACAACATCTACATCAAAGATATTAGATGCTTCGCCAAATAAAGTCCATTTCTTCCAAGCATATTGCACCTTAAGATCGACTACCCCATAGGGTTTATAGTCGGCAAGATGCCCTGTAGAGGTATGGGTATCTGCGTCAAACGCAATATATTGCCCCATACGTTCTTGAAAACGATAAGCAATATTGCCGGTGAAGCCTGGCATAAACTGCATGCCTAAATTAGCGACAACTTTATGACGTAGGTATTGTAGGGCATAATTGCTTTTGTAGATAGGGGTATCATCGTGTCGTTTCTGATGTATATAGCTATAGCCCAACTTGAAACTCTTCAACACGTGTTGATTAGGTAGCAAGTCTTGGAATCGAGTGGTGGTATGAACCGAAAAGCCCATATTGTCCAACTCAAAACCAGCTGCATGATACGCATCATCTGCCGAATACATCACCCAGTCGATCATATCCTTGCCTTTATTGTAAAAGGCATCGACACGTCCACTAAAGATCTCTGAACGATACTCTGCACCAATAGAAAAGGCTTCTGTCTTTTCTGGTTGCAAACCGACATTGCCTTCTGATGTGGGACTGTTGTAATATAAATCGATAAAGGTAGGCATGCGCAAAGCCTTATTCCATGAGGCAAATAATCGCCACTGATTGGTAGGACGATAACTCACATCTACTCCTGGATAAAAATCAAGGCCATTATCCAAGGCAGAGTTGTTATTGGCCATGACCCCTAGCGAGATAGTCGCTTTGTCCAATACAATATTGTGTTCAAAGAAGGCACTATAATTGCGTCGGAAGTCATGCTTGGTGTAGTGAGCATCTTCACCATGTACTTTCTTCTCATGTCCTTCGCCTAATGGTTTCCCCAGGGAGGTACTGTAGATTTCTTCCCAACGGATATCATAGCCAGCAGAGGTCTTACCCAAAGAAGACTCTAAAAAGGCATTCAATCCGTGTCCGAAGACATCCAATCGATGGAAATTTTGATAAGCTGCTGGATTGGTGCGCATCAACACGTAGTGGTCGTTGGTACGCTGAAAGGAGAAACTAGGAGCGAGTTTGATCCACCCTTTATTGGTCTTTGCTTTTGCCGAAGCATAGTATTGACGAGTGGCCTCAAATTGATTGGCATACTTGGCTGTATAAAAGGTGTTGGCTCCAAAATCTTGAGAAGAAACGCCTGCTTGCCAATCGGCATCAAACAGTTCGTTGTCGTGGTGACCTTGGTAATACAACTTGCGCTGTTGAAAATCGCTATTCTCTACTGCACCGTCTGAACGGCCATAACTAGCAGACACTTGATGTTGCATATGCTTGCCCACCTGACTCACTGACGCTCCTGTCTTATACAGTCCATGCTCTCCACCAAGAGCCCGAAGCGTAACCCCACTCTGCTTGGCTGCACGAGTAACGATATTAATAGCTCCTGAAAATGCGGACGTTCCGAAAAGACGTGCGGCTGGACCTTCGAGCACTTCGATGCGCTCTACATCTTCCATAGCCACTGGGAAATCGGCACTTAAGTGCCCTGTCATTGCGTTGGTGATATTAATCCCATTAAGTAAGATAGTCACTTGATCAAACGTACCTCCACGCAAGGAGATATCTGTTTGGACCCCGAAGGCTCCCCGTTGACGGACATCAACTCCTACAGCATACTTTAATAGGTCATTAATACTTTGCACCGCCGCAGCCTGAATATCCTGACGCGACAGCACAGTAACCGGTCTAGCAGCCTGAAGCTCCTGAAGAGGAGTACGACTGGCAGTAACCTCAATCTCGTCTAGGGCGTACTGTTGCATCTGTTTGCGCTCTACAGTTTCTTGTGCTTGTACATTGAGTACAGTACCACACGCTAATGTGGCCACGGAAAGCACACCAATAGAAACTTCACGTTTGATGCTACGGAACACCGCAAAAGAGTTGTTGTCAAAGTGTCTCCATCGAGCATTTCTTTGACGGCACTGATTGTGCTGGTTTTGCTTGTTCATTGTAAATAAATTAATTAGTTCTCTAAAAACGTGTGCAAAGGTACTATTTTTATTTGTAACACAAAGGGACATAAAACAGAAGATTTGCAACCAGAACAAGACTCCAACTACCTATCTATAAAAAAACAGTCGCTTTTTTAGAAAGAAAGATAGGAAAAAACTTGTATTTCAAATAAAAGTATTACCTTTGTGGTCAAGTTAGTAACAGAATCATAGATTCAACAACAAACGATTACAACAAGATGATACAATCACATGGTTATTTTTATTACCGATTTTTTAGCTTCTACTTTTATTCACAAGGGTAGGCGGGAGATTGTATGCTGTAATTTGAAAGACATATAAAAAGAATAACAAAAACATCCCGCACTGTATTGAGTGTGGGATGTTTTTGTATATAATAGCATAAATAGGATATAGAAGCAATGAAACAAATCGCTATTCAAGGAGCTATAGGATCTTACCACGACATCGCTGCTCACCAGTATTTCTCTGGAGAGGATATTGAGTTGGTCTGTTGTGATACTTTTGATGAGTTATTTCACAAGATGGGTCATGACAAGAATCTATTTGGATTAATAGCCATAGAAAATACTATTGCTGGTAGTCTTCTCCACAATAATGACTTATTGAGATTCAGCAACACGCGTATAATAGGTGAACATAAGCTACATATATCGCATAGTTTGGCGGTACTGCCGGGCACTAAACTGGAAGATATTGAAGAGATTCACTCGCATCCCATTGCATTGATGCAATGCCGTGAGTTCTTTCAGAAAATCCCACACGCTAAACTTGTTGAATCGGAAGATACGGCTTTGAGTGCACAAGAAATTAAGATGCAAGGGATTAAAAATCGAGCGGCTGTGTGTTCGGCATATGCAGCAGAACTCTACGGATTGGACATCTTACACCAAGGTATAGAAACCAACAAAGCCAATTATACCCGCTTCTTGGTCATCGCTGATAAACAAAGGGCCGCTCAAATCATTCAGGAATCGCATCCTAATAAAGCCAATATTGTCTTTACTCTTCCACACGAAGAAGGGAGTCTATCGCAAGTGTTGTCGCTTCTATCTTTCTACAAGAACAACTTGACTAAAATACAGTCTCTTCCTGTACAAGGAGAAGAATGGAGATATCAATTTTATGTAGATTTGACTTTTGATGACATTAGTCGATATCACCAATCTCTTACAGCTGTGATGCCTTTAACTAAGGAATTAAAGGTGTTGGGTGAATATGAGGCCTGTGAAAAGAGTGGATCGTACAAAGATATACGCAAGTAAACATACAATACTAAAAACAAGAGATATGGAACAGATGGATCCTATTGATTCGTATAAACCAGCCGACAGATTGGGAGGAGTCAAGGAGTACTATTTCTCTAGAAAACTTAGAGAAATTGCCGATATGCGAGCCGCAGGGCGAGATATTATTAGTTTGGGTATCGGTAGTCCTGACTTACCACCAAGTGAATCGACCATAAAGACACTGGCAGAAGAAGCCGCTAAGGAACAAATGCATGGGTATCAAAGCTATGTGGGGATGACGGAATTGCGCGAAAACATGGCGAATTGGTACCACAAAGTATATGGTGTATCTCTCAATCCAAAAAACGAAATTCAACCATTAATGGGTTCTAAAGAGGGGATCTTACATGTGACTTTGGCTTTTGTCAATCCTGGAGATACTGTACTGGTGCCCAACCCTGGTTATCCCACTTATACATCGCTAAGTAAATTGTTGGGTGCAGATGTGGCCTATTATGATTTGGACGAAGCTCATGGATGGCTGCCCGACTTTGAAGCCCTTGACAAGATGGACTTGAAGAAGGTCAAACTGATGTGGGTCAATTATCCGCATATGCCCACTGGCACACCTGCCACAATGGATCTATTTGAAAAGTTGGTGTCTTTTGCCAAGAAACACAAGATTATCTTGGTGCATGACAATCCATATAGTCTTATTCTAAACGATAAGCCACTGAGCATTTTAAGTGTGGAAGGGGCAAAGGACTGCTGTATCGAGTTCAATTCGATGAGCAAAAGTCACAATATGGCAGGATGGCGTGTGGGATTATTGGCCAGCAATCCACAATTTGTACAATGGATCATTCAGGTCATTAGCAATATCAATAGTGGGATGTTTGCGCCCTTGCAACTAGCAGCGGCCAAGGCACTGGACAACGAACCGACTTGGCACGATGCGAATAATGCAGTATATCGTAAACGCCGTAAAATAGCAGAAGACATTATGACTTTGCTTGGTTGCACATTTCGTGCTGAGCAAGTTGGCATGTTTCTTTGGGGGAGAATTCCTGATGACTATAAGGATGTGGAAGAACTCACCGAAAAAGTATTGCACGAAGCAGAAGTTTTTATCACTCCTGGATTTATCTTCGGTAGTAATGGGGCACGCTACGTACGTATCTCTCTGTGTTGCCCAGAAGATAAACTGACCGAAGCCAAACAACGTATACAAAACATATTCTGAGAATAAAAACCATAGACAACAAAAATTTAAGATAACAAACAATGGAATTAGAATCAATCTTACTCCCTGGAGTTGAAGACAAACGACCTATTGTCATAGCAGGGCCATGTAGCGCAGAAACAGAGGAACAAGTGATGGCTACTGCCAAACAACTGGCGGATAGAGGTCAAAAAATATTTAGAGCAGGTATCTGGAAACCACGTACCAAACCAGGAGGTTTTGAAGGCGTAGGTGCAGAAGGTCTTCAATGGCTTAAAAGAGTAAAAGCGGAAACTGGGATGTATGTAGCTACAGAAGTAGCCACTGCCAAGCATGTCGAAGCTGCGCTAGAAGCTGAAATTGATATCCTATGGATTGGTGCACGCACCTCTGCAAACCCTTTTGCGGTACAAGAGATTGCAGATGCTTTAGAAAAAGCTCATGTAGATATACCTGTATTGATTAAAAATCCAGTCAATCCAGATCTAGAATTATGGATAGGAGCGATACAACGTATATATAATGCAGGTATCACAAAAATTGGTGCGATACACCGTGGGTTTAGTAGCTATGATAAGAAGCTTTATCGCAATATTCCGCAATGGCATATCCCGATAGAGTTGCGTCGTCGTATCCCTAATCTACCTATCTTCTGCGACCCTAGCCACATTGGAGGGCGCCGTGAGTTGGTGGCTTCACTTTGTCAGCAGGCCATGGATTTGAACTTTGACGGACTGATCGTAGAAAGTCACTACAATCCTGATCAAGCATGGAGTGATGCCTCTCAGCAGGTGACTCCTGATGTATTGGATTACATCCTGAACTTACTTGTGATTCGTCACGAAACGCAAACAACTGAGAGCTTGTCTGAGCTCCGTAAACAAATCGATGAATGTGACACATCTCTTATCGAATTGTTGGCCAAACGTATGCGTATCTCTCGTGAGATCGGTACCTACAAGAAGGAACACGATATTACGGTGCTTCAAGCAGGACGATATCAAGAGATCCTAGATAAGCGTGGGGCACAAGGAGCTTTGTGTGGCATGGATGAAAAATTTATCAAATCTGTATTTGAAGCTATCCATGAAGAAAGTGTACGTCAACAAATGGAAATCATCAATAAATAAACGTTGAATTTACCTATCATGAAAATATTGATTCTTGGGGCGGGCAAAATGGGCGCCTTCTTCTGTGATGTCCTCAGTGACAAATACGAAGTTGGGGTGTATGATGTCGATCCCAAACGACTGAAATTCTTATTTGGAGCATACCGATTTACGGATCTTGAGGAGATTCGTGAATTTGCTCCAGATTTGGTCATTAATGCAGCAACTGTAAAACATACGATAGCTGCCTTCGAAAGCATTCTAGATTACCTTCCAGCGCAATGTATTATCAGTGATATTTCTTCTGTAAAGAATAAACTACCTGATTTTTATACACAGTGTGGATTTCGCTTTGTATCGACCCACCCCATGTTTGGGCCTACCTTTGCGAGCTTAAGTGATCTAAGCAAACAAAATGCAATTATCATTGCAGAGAGTGACCCTATGGGAGCAGCATTCTTCCGAGAAATTTATGACTCACTTGGGATCAACATATTCACTTATACCTTTGCCGAACATGACGAGACGATGGCTTATTCGCTGTCTGTACCGTTTGTCAGCACATTCGTGTTTACAGCGATTATGAAAAAGCAAGAGGCTCCTGGTACAACCTTCAAACGCCATATGGACATTGCGAAGGGCCTGTTGGGCGAGGATGACTTCTTACTTCAAGAGATTCTTTTTAATCCTGAAAGTAGCGAGCAAATTGAGAAAATTCGTACGGAGCTATTACGTATCAGAGATATTATCAACAATAGAGATAGTACAGCTATGAAACATTACTTAGCTGAACTTAGAGAGAAACTGTAATAACCACTCTACAGAATTTATAAAAGCATAGGATTGAAGGCTTCACGCACATAAGACTCCATCTTATATTGATCATGTGTATCATATAAGACAGAAGCAATATCAAAGCGTATCCAAGCATCAATCTTATGCTTTTTTATATAGGCATCAGCTGCTTGTATCAAATGACGCATCTTTTTCTTATCAACTGCTTCCAAGGGTGAAGAAATACAGGAAGCTGCCCGTGTCTTTACTTCAACAAATACAATGTTTTCTTCGTATAGGGCAATGATATCTAGTTCCTGATGGTGATGTCGCCAATTACGCTCCAGTATTTCATAGCCTTTTTTCCTTAGATAATCGGCTACAAAACTTTCCCCTTTTGCTCCTACTGTTTGTTGTTTTGCCATAGTACAAAGATAAAAAGTTCTAGACATATAGCCCCAAATACATCGAAAAAATAAAAAAGGCACTGAGATTTCTATATTTCTTTTGGCCAATTTTGGTCAAATCAAATAAACAGTGTATATTTGCACCGCTTTTGAAGCATCATGAGGATGAATGTTCATCCACAGTGTGATGGCGAATTAAGCATATAACTTAATTTATAGTAACACAAAAAAGATTTTAATTATGAAATCATTAAAGATTGCTGGTACTTCACGTACCATTGCAGAACGTTCTTCAGAACAAGCACGTTCTCTTAGAGAAGTTCGCGAAAATGGTGGTGTACCTTGCGTACTTTACGGACAAGCAACTGAACCAATTCACTTTATTGCTGAACACCGTATTCTTGAAAAACTTGTCTTTACTCCAGAAATCTTCGAAGTGAAACTTGAAATCGATGGTAAAGAATATCTTGCTATCATGAAAGATTTGCAACTTCACCCAGTAAAGGATAGTATCCTACATATCGACTTCTACCTTGTAGATCCAGCTAAACCAATCGTAGTAGCAGTTCCTGTGAAACTTGAAGGTCTTGCAGCTGGTGTACGTACTGGTGGTAAACTTGTACTTCAAATGCGTAAGATTCGCGTTAAAGCGCTTATCTCTGACATTCCAGAAAAATTAACTATCGACGTTACTCCTCTTGGTCTTGGTAAGACTATGAAGGTAGGTGAACTAAACTTCGGTGACAAACTAGAGCTTACAAATGCTAAAGAAGCTGTAGTATGTGCTGTTCAGTTGACTCGTGCTGCTCGTGGTGCTGCTGCCGCTGCTGCCGCTGGCAAATAGTAACAGATAGATGAAATATCTTATTGTCGGTCTAGGGAATATTGGTCCAGAATACCGTAACACCCGCCACAATATAGGATTTATGGTATTGGACGCCTTTGCTAAGGCGTCCAATATTTCGTTTAAAGATGAACGATACGGCGCCGTTGCAGAAACACGAGTGAAAAACAAAGAACTCGTACTACTCAAACCATCCACATATATGAATCTGAGTGGTAATGCGGTGCGCTACTGGATGCAGCAGCACAAGATTCCAGTAGAACGCGTATTGATAATCGTAGACGATCTATCCCTTCCATTTGGAAAACTAAGACTCAAAACAAAGGGAGGAGCTGCTGGACACAATGGGCTAAAACATATTGAGGAAACATTGGGAACAGCACAGTATACCCGACTTAAATTTGGTATTGGAGATAACTTCTCAAGAGGACGTCAAGTCGATTATGTCTTGGGAGAATTCCCAGAAGAAGAGGTACATGAGCTACCTTTTATATACCCGACAACTGAAGAAATCATTAAAAGCTTTGCACTCGCAGGGGCGCAAGTTACAATGAATGAATTTAACAAGAAATAAAACAATGAGGCTAAGTCAATAAAGACTTGGCCTCATTATTTTATTATATCAAGCATAGATCCAATAACCTATGGAATCTATCTCCATGTAAGCTGATGATAGAAACAATTTTGTCTATTCTTTTTTTCTATCTAATACTTTTGCTATATTTGCACGTCATCTACTAACAGATAGACAGTGAATTGCTCACTTTGTGTATTATTATCCCTCAAAAAAACATGAATCTTCTAACTCACTTCAAACTATTTCGTTTATTGCAAATACTCAATAAACAACAAAAGTTACGCAATAAGCGCGATCCAATGTGGACCACAAATAAGCTAACTAAATACTTTATAGGATTAACTCTACTTATCTTTCTCGGTGAATTTATTTTCTTGGGGACGGTATTAGGTCTCGGTTTAAGCGAGAGTACAGCACTGGAACCTTACTATATGATGAATAGAGGAATCTTCATCATGCTGCTACTTGACTGGAAAATTCGTTTTATTTTCCAACAGCTCCCTGTACAACAGATAAAACCTTACACAATTTTGCCGATTAAGCGTACTCACCTTATAGATGTGCTATTAATACGCAATGGATATGCCAAATTCAATTGGCTTTTCTTGAGTTATATGCTTCCTTTTGCTCTTATTGCTGTAATCCCTAATTGGGGAGTAATGGGAGTTGTACGCTATCTTATAGGATTGAGTTTATTATTCATAGCAAATAGTTATTGGTATCTTTTATGCCGTTCATTAATCAAAGAACATCTAGCTTGGATTGCGATGCCTATTATCGTATATGGAGGAATTGCTGCCCTTGAATTTATTCCGGATGGACATATTATGAGTTATGCGACCATGTATTTAGGGCAAGGTTTTATTGCAGGATGGGCTTGGTCATACCTTATTCCGATTGCACTGATTGCCATACTATACATGATTAACCGAACAATTTCTCTACGCATTTCTTTACGCGAAAGCGGGCATTCCAGCACGCAAGAAGAAAAAGTAAATGTCCGTTCTGAAATCAGTCATTTGAATAAACTAGGAAATATTGGTTTCTGGATGCAACTGGAACTCAAATTACTCCGTCGAAACAAAGCACTGAAGGTGGCAACAAATATGATTGCTATCATGGTCTTACTGTTTGTTGCACTTATGTTTTTTGTAGACGATGTGTATAAAAGCGATCAATATATATCTTGGTGGATGTATAGTTACTTTCTTGGATGTGGTGGTTTTGTGATGCTTGCCAATGTCATGAGTTACGAAGGAAATTATATGGATGGATTAATGACTAAAAGGGAGAGTATATACGATATGCTTTCTTCTAAGTATTATTTATCTGCTGCATCATCAATCGTTCCGATGTTATTCATGATGGTGCTTGTATATAAAGGTCGATTTGAGTTTTTCCAATTGATCGCCATTTCGATTTATTATGCTGGTGTTTTAAATATGGGCTTTATTCAGAACGCTATATTTAACAAACGTACTATGCCTCTAAATAAAACGATCAATTCGGGAGCTAGAGGGAACATGAATATGTGGCAACTAATTATAAACTTTGGTACAATGATCATCACTAGTGTAGTGGCCTATGTAGGATACACTTACTTGCCACATTGGGCTACCAACTTCCTACTCGCTGCACTGGGCATTTTAGCTTTAAGCACAGCACGTATCTGGTTAAAATGGACTTACCTAGGAGTTATGAGAAATAAATACAGAAACCTTGAAGGGTTTAGAGATAGTAGAGAAGAAGTCCTCTAACTAGTACATATTCATACAAGATACTCATTTAAAAATACACGGAAATATATTATGATACGCATCAACGAACTCAGCAAAAAGTATGGAGAGAAGCTCGCTCTTTCTATCGACAATTACACGATTCCTTCAGGAGAGATTCTAGGGCTGGTAGGCAACAATGGGGCTGGTAAAACCACACTCTTTCGTCTCATTCTTGATCTGACTCAACCCACATCAGGAGTTGCTCTAATAGGTGATTCTCCAGTACATAAGAACGAAAGCTGGAAAGATATAACTGGGGCATTTATCGACCGTAGTTTCTTGATTGATTACCTTACAGCTGAAGAATACTTTTACTTTGTAGGCCGTCTGTACGGCATGGATAAAGAGGCAGTGGATGCTCAGTTGGCACACTACACCGACTTTATGAAAGATGAAGTACTAAACCAAAAGAAATATCTTCGTAGTTTCTCTGCAGGCAATGCTCAAAAAGTTGGTATTATTGCTGCCATGCTACACGAGCCTAAATTGCTCATATTGGATGAGCCATTCAACTTTTTGGATCCATCAAGTCAATCTGCCATTAAACGATTGCTTAGAGAATACAACGAACGCACATCAGCAACGATCGTTGTCTCTAGTCACAATCTAAACCATACGGTAGATATCTCACATCGTATTGCTTTATTAGAGAAGGGATCTATCATACGCGACTTGAAAGCGGATGAATGCAATATTTCAGAAGAATTGACCGAATATTTTCAAGTATAATACAAAATCTTCTGTATTTCAAGACAAAAATGCTCATCTTCTCTTTGCTGTTTAAGAAAAAAAGAGTACCTTTGCAGCCGATAATCCCAATTGGGTCGAGAAGCGTTTTACAACAATACCATGTGCGCGTCATATACATTGTGCAGTAAAAACACCCAACGGATATAACCTGTATTATATTAATAACAGATGTACGCAATTGTAGAAATTAACGGCCAACAGTTTAAAGCTGAAGCTGGCCAAAAGCTATTCGTTCACCACATCGAAGGTGCGGAAAAAGGACAAACAGTAGAATTTGACAAAGTATTGCTAATTGACAATGACGGTACTGTAAATGTAGGTGTTCCTACAGTAGAAGGTGCTAAAGTTGTTGCTGAAGTAGTATCTGATCTAGTAAAGGGTGAACGTTTAATCGTCTTCCATAAGAAGCGTCGTAAAGGTTACCGTAAACGCAATGGTCACCGTCAACAATTTACAGAGATTACAATCAAAGAAGTAGTAGCTTAATCACTTAAAAACAAAAAGAAATGGCACATAAAAAAGGTGTAGGTAGTTCTAAGAACGGCCGTGAATCAGCAAGTAAAAGACTTGGTGTGAAGATTTTTGGTGGTGAAGCTTGCAAAGCAGGTAACATCATCATTCGTCAACGTGGTACTCAACACCACCCAGGTGAAAACATGGGTATGGGTAAAGATCATACTTTGTTTGCACTTGTTGATGGTTCAGTTAGCTTCAAGAAGGGACGTAACAATAAGAGCATTGTTTCTATCATCCCTGCGTAATTCATTTTGATTACGACTCAGCTAACAGCTGTACAGCATAAAAAATAAAAATAGGCTATATCATTTCTGGTATAGCCTATTTTGTGTTTGTATAATACTGCCTTTCTGATAGATAATAGCTGTTTATCATAAACAACTTATACATTCAATTGCCCCGTAATCATAGTTTATGATTACGGGGCAATATATACATAGCGTGATTTTCACAAACCACCTATGGGCAAAGCATATCTTTATTTTTTATCACGAATTTCGACTCGACGAATCTTTCCACTAATCGTTTTAGGAAGTTCATCAACAAAATCAATCACACGTGGATATTTGTAAGGTGCAGTCACGCGTTTTACGTGATCTTGTATCTCCTTTTTCAAGTCCTCGCCAGCTTGATCTTTATATTCTTTAGAGAGTACAATGGTAGCCTTAACGACTTGTCCTCTAATTTCATCTGGTACACCAGTAATGGCACACTCGACAACTGCTGGGTGAGTCATCAAAGCACTTTCTACTTCAAAAGGGCCGATGCGATATCCAGAACTCTTGATAACATCATCTGCACGACCTACAAACCAATAATAGCCATCTTCGTCACGCCATGCGACATCTCCAGTATAATAGATACCGTTTTGCCATGCTTCATGGGTACGTGTAGCATCCCTATAATACTCTTTAAATAGACCAAGTGGTTTGCCATGATGAGTACGAATAACAATTTGTCCCTGTTCACCATCTTCAACAGAACGCCCTGAACCATCTATTAGATCGACATCATATTGTGGATTTGGTACACCCATAGAACCGGGTTTTGGTTCCATCCAAGGGAAAGTAGCAATAGTCAATGTCGTTTCAGTTTGACCAAAACCTTCCATCAACTTAATGCCAGTCAGTTTATAGAATTGATTATACACTGCTGGATTGAGCGCTTCACCTGCAATCGTACAATACTTAAGCGAACTCAAGTCGTATTTTGTAATATCCTCACGAATCAAAAATCTAAAAATAGTTGGAGGTGCACACAATGAAGTAATGCGATGCGTTTCAATCATTTTTAGCATATCCGCTGGAGTAAACTTCTCATGATCATAAACAAAAATATTAGCCCCAGCTATCCATTGTCCATATAATTTACCCCATACAGCTTTTCCCCATCCTGTATCGGCAATGGTCAAGTGTAAACTATCCTCTGTAAGATTATGCCAATAACTTGCTGTAGTAATATGTCCTAATGGATAGGTAAAGTCGTGAGCCACCATCTTAGGTTCGCCAGTCGTTCCAGAGGTAAAGTACATCAAACTAATATCTTCATTACTATTGGCGTGTGCAGGACGTACGAAAGGATCTGCCTCTTCTATTCCAGTTTGGAAATCTAAAAAGCAATCAGCAGCCACATGTTCAGTAGCCACTAAATGATTCACAGAAGGACATGCAGGCATAGCATCCACAATGTGTTGTACAATCACCTCATCATTGGCACAAACAATCATCTTAATATCAGCAGCTTGGCAGCGATAAATAATATCTTTCTTGGTCAACAGGTGCGTAGCTGGGATAACCACTGCCCCCAATTTATGCAACGCCAACACAGCAAACCAAAATTCTACTCGTCTTTTCAGCACAAGCATCACCATGTCTCCATGACCTATGCCAAGTGATTGAAAATAAGCTGCTGTTTTATCAGAATATTCTTTTATTTCAGCAAAAGTATATTGACGCACTGCTCCTTTGTCATTTGTCCAAAGTAGAGCATTTTTCTCAGGTGCCTTTTTAGCCCAAGCATCTACAATATCGTAAGCAAAATTAAAATCTTTAGGAACCTTTATTTCTAAGTTATCTATAAAGTCTTGTTGAGACGTAAAAGACGTCTGCTTTAAAAACTGATTGATCATAATTATCTTCTTCGTTTTTTACTAAGTGTTTCTGTCATGTTTAAATAACAACACATAAAAATTTCACTTCCTTGTCATCCAAAGCTCGCATTCCATGTGGCTGGTTGCAATCATAATAAATACTGTCACCTTCTTCTAATACAAGCGTCTTTTTACCAATAGTAATTTCAAGTCGCCCACGCAACACCAAATTAAACTCTTGATTGTCGTGCGAATTAAGTGGTACCTCTTCATCAGTCTCTTTTGGAGCAACAGTAACCAGAAATGGGTCTGCCTTACGATTACGAAAACCATAGCCTAACAGCTCATAACTATAAGCTTTACGACGTTCTACATTAAGTCCATGATTTTTGCGCGTTAAATGGTAACTAAGCATGCGTGGTTCTTCTCCAAACATCAACACATCTAAAGGGATATCATATTGACGAGCAATTTTTTGAAGCATACTCACAGATAGTTCACCGACTCCATTTTCTGCATCTTGTAGTTTATCCAACGGTAGCCCACAAGCTTCTGCCATACCCTCCTGAGTCAATTCTAGGACATCTCGTAAACCGATAATACGATGCCCTATTTGTTTGATTTCATCTTCCATATTGTATAATATATAATAATACGTCCAGATTGAATAACAATCTGAATAAATATTCTAAGTGATAAAAACAAATGAACGAATAAATTATGGATAATGCAAGAGATTCTCTATTTTTATCAGTATTTGAATCCAAATTGTAAGAAAATCAACTCTAAAACAATAAAAACGTCATTTACACGTTGCATAATAAATTAAAAGTATTATCTTTGCAACACTATCAGATTACCGCAAAACAATCAAATAAGATACCAATCTATCATATAAGTCTTTTTGAGAGTGATTTTTTCAATTAAAATGAATTAGGATATTGATAGGGAAAAGCTAAGGTAAAAACAAACAGAGATTCGAAACAAATATGAAAAGAGAACTTAAGAACACCCCTCCAAGTCTCAACTTCCGACAGCCCAAAGTTATGGGATTATACGAAAGTGAGCAAGAACACGATGCCTGTGGAGTAGGTATGCTAGTAAATATCGATGGACATAAATCGCACGCCATAGTGGAATCTGCTCTTAAAGTCCTCGAAAACATGAATCACCGTGGTGCCGAAGGTGCCGATAACAAGACTGGCGATGGAGCAGGTATCATGCTTCAGATCCCTCATGAATTTATCTTATTGCAAGGTATTCCAGTTCCAGAGAAGGGACGTTATGGAACAGGACTTGTTTTTCTTCCTAAAGCTCAACAAGCTCAACAAGCCGTGTTACAAATCATGATAGAGGAAATTGAGCGTGAAGGACTCAACCTAATGCATCTACGTAACGTTCCTACTAAATCTGAAATTCTTGGAACCTCTTCTGCTGCTGTCGAACCAGCCATCAAGCAAATCTTTGTGACAGGCTTTGAGACAGAAGAAGGGGCGGACCGTCGTCTATATATGGTACGTAAGCGAATTGAAAATCGTATTCGCACAAGTGCTATTAAGTCAAAAGATGATTTTTATATAGTCTCTCTCTCAACCAAAAATATTATTTATAAAGGTATGCTCTCATCACTGCAACTGAGAGAGTACTACCCTGATTTGACCAATAATTACTTTACTTCGGGTATCGCATTGGTACACTCTCGATTCAGTACAAATACTTTCCCACGTTGGAGTCTGGCACAACCTTTCCGTTTGTTGGCTCATAATGGTGAGATCAATACAGTACGCGGCAACCGAGGCTGGATGGAAGCCCGTGAAGCCCTACTCTCTTCAGGACCTCTTGGAGATATAAAGCAAATCAGTCCTATCATACAACCCAATATGAGTGATAGTGCCTCTTTGGATAATGCTTTTGAATTTTTCGTACAAAGTGGCATGACTCTCCCTCACGCCATGGCCATGCTTGTGCCAGAATCTTTCAACGAAAAAAATCCTATTAGCGATGATTTGAAAGCTTTCTATGAATATCATTCAATTATGATGGAACCTTGGGATGGTCCTGCTGCTCTATTGTTTAGCGATGGCCGTTTTGCTGGTGGTATGCTTGACCGTAACGGCTTGCGTCCGTCACGCTACTTGATTACCGAAGATGATATGCTTGTTATAGCCTCTGAAGTTGGCGTAGAAGACTTTGAGCCGTCAGCCGTAAAGGCAAAGGGACGTCTCCGTCCTGGTAAATTACTTCTTGTCGACACTGAAAAAGGTCAAATATATTACGATGGTCAAATTAAGGATGAACTTGCAAAAGCTTATCCTTACAAAGAATGGCTTCATACAAACCGTATTGATTTGGACGAAATTAAAACGGGTCGTAAAGTCTCTCAAAAGGTTGATGAATATGCAAAAAAACTTCGTGTTTTTGGTTTTTCTCGAGAAGATGTAGAAAATATCATTACTCCAATGTGCGAAAATGGGGCCGAGCCTATTAGCTCCATGGGTAATGACACACCGTTGGCCGTCATGTCTGACCGTCCACAATTGATATATAACTACTTCCGTCAACAGTTTGCTCAAGTGACCAATCCACCGATTGATCCTATTCGTGAGGAACTAGTGATGTCTCTTCAGGAGTATATTGGGTCACAAGGTGAGGATCTATTAAATCCTAGTGAAGAGCATTGTAAGATGCTTCGTCTAGACCACCCTATTTTGACTAATTCTCAAGTGGACATTTTGTGTAACATCCGCTATAAAGGATTTACTTCAGAAGTACTACCCACTGTATTTGAAGTGGCAGGTGGTGCTGCAAGCATGAGCGAACGTCTTACTGTTCTCTGCAAAGAGGCAGAAAAGGCAGTAGATGATAAAATACACTACATTATCTTATCGGACAAACATGTAGATAAAGACCATGCACCTATTCCTGCACTCATGGCACTATCAGCAGTACACCACCACTTAATTTCTGTTGGCAAGCGTATGCAGATTGCTTTGATTGTAGAAAGTGGTGAGATTAGAGAAGTAATGCACTGTGCCCTATTAATGGGATTTGGTGCAAGTGCAATTTGTCCGTATATGGCCTTTTCTGTACTAGATGAACTAGTTACCAAAAAAGAAATTCAATTAGACTACCATACAGCTGAAAAGAATTATATCAAAGCCATATGTAAAGGCTTGTATAAAGTAATGAGTAAAATGGGTATCTCTGAAATACGCTCTTATCGTGGGGCTAAAATCTTTGAAGCCATTGGCCTTAGCGAAGAAATTAGCAACCTGTATTTCGGAGGACTTAGTTCTAAAGTGGGCGGTGTACGCATAGAAGAATTGACAGCAGATGCCATCAAGCTCCACAGCGAAGGTTATGAAAAAGAATTGGATAATCTACTACCACATAAAGGTCTGTACTCTTTCCGTATGGACGGAGAAAAACATGCTTGGACCCCAGAAACAATCAGCTTGCTTCAACTATCTACTCGCATGGGCAGCTACAAGAAATTCAAGGAATTTACAAGCAAAGTTGACACGAAGGAGAAGCCAATCTTCTTACGTGACTTCTGGGATTTCAAGCGAAATCCAATTCCGTTAGAAGAAGTCGAACCTGTAGAAAAGATTATGCGCCGTTTTGTGACAGGGGCTATGAGCTATGGATCGATTAGTGCTGAAGCTCATGAAGCTCTTGCTATTGCAATGAACAAGATTCACGGTAGAAGCAACACAGGTGAAGGTGGTGAAGATCCAGCTAGATTCACACCAAATCCAGACGGTACATCGCGCAGAAGTGCGATTAAACAAGTGGCTTCTGGACGTTTTGGTGTGACCACAGAGTATCTAGTCAATGCCGATGAAATTCAGATTAAGATAGCCCAAGGTGCAAAACCAGGTGAAGGTGGTCAATTGCCAGGATATAAAGTGAATGAAATTATCGCTAAAACACGCCACTCTATCCCAGGTATTTCATTGATATCTCCCCCACCTCATCATGATATTTATAGTATTGAGGATTTGGCTCAGTTGATATTCGATTTAAAAAATGTCAACCCTAAAGCGAATATCAGTGTTAAACTTGTAGCAGAATCTGGAGTTGGAACAATTGCAGCAGGTGTAGCTAAAGCCAAGGCAGACTTAATTGTTATTTCGGGTGCTGAAGGCGGTACAGGTGCCTCTCCTGCTAGCTCTATTAGATATGCAGGGAGTACTCCAGAACTTGGCCTAAGTGAGACACAACAAACTCTAGTCATTAATAGCTTGCGTGGACAAGTCAAGCTTCAAGTTGATGGACAACTAAAAACAGGGCGTGATGTCATTCTGATGGCCATGCTTGGTGCAGAAGAATTTGGTTTTGCCACATCAACTCTGATTGTACTAGGATGTGTCATGATGCGTAAGTGTCACACGAACACGTGCCCTGTGGGTGTCGCAACACAAAATGAAGAACTACGTAAACGCTTTATTGGGCGTAACGAATATGTTGTCAATTTCTTCAGTTTCTTAGCACAGGAAATCCGTGAGTATCTTGCAGAAATAGGTGTACGTAGCCTAGATGAAATCATTGGTTGCACAGATTACATTATACGTAAAAAGGAAATCATTAACCCTAAGCATAAACTAATTGATCTAAATCGTCTTTTGGTTATGCCATCAAAAGAAAATGGAGCAGCTATCCGTAAGGTCATTGATCAAAATCATGGTATTGAAGCCGTTAAAGATGTTGAGATGATCATGCATGCCAAAGATGCGATTGAAACTCAAAAAGAGATTTCTCTTGAATATACAATTGCCAATACTGATCGTGCTTGTGGGGCTATGCTTTCTGGAAAGATTGCTGAGAAATGGGGCGAAAAAGGGCTTCCAGAACAAACCTTGAAAGTGAAGTTCAAAGGGAGTGCTGGACAAAGTTTCGGAGCTTTCCTACCTCACGGTGTACAATTTAAACTAGAGGGTGATGCCAATGATTATCTTGGTAAAGGACTAAGTGGTGGTCGTATCAGCGTGATGCCTCCAATGCGCAGTAACTTCGAAGCTGAAGAAAACACTATCGCTGGTAACACTCTTATGTATGGTGCAACAAGTGGTGAGGTATATATCAATGGCCGCGTAGGCGAACGTTTCTGTATCCGTAACTCTGGTGCAACTGCCGTAGTAGAAGGTGTTGGTGACCACTGCTGTGAATACATGACAGGTGGACGTGTAGTTGTTCTCGGATCTACTGGACGTAATTTTGCCGCTGGTATGAGTGGTGGTGTAGCTTATGTATGGAACAAAAACAATGACTTTGATTATTTCTGCAATATGGAAATGGTTGAACTAAGTCTTGTGGAAGAATCAACATACAGAAAAGAACTGCATGAATTGATACGTCAGCACTATCTATATACAGGTTCTAAACTAGCTCGTACAATGCTTGATAACTGGGCATACTATGTAGAACAGTTTATTCAAATTGTTCCAATTGAATACAAACGCGTACTTCAGGAAGAACAAATGAAAAAACTACAACAAAAAATTGCGGATATGCAACGTGATTATTAAACGAAGTCTGCATAAAATAAGATCAAATTATAATAAGAACCTACGGGTTCTCAAGTCAAAGACATATCAAACCATTGGCTTGAGTATCTCACAAAAATAAAAACAATGGGAAAACCGAAAGCATTCTTAGAGATTCCAAGAATAGAAGCGGGCTATCGCCCTATTCATGAGCGTATCACTGATTACGGTGAAGTGGAACAGACACTCAACGCAAGAGACCGTCGTGCACAAGCATCTAGATGCATGGATTGCGGTGTTCCTTTCTGCCACTGGGCTTGTCCTCTAGGCAATAAGCCTCCAGAATGGAATGATGCACTATACAAAGCAAAATACAAAGAAGCGTATGAATTGCTTAGCGCTACAAATGACTTTCCCGAATTTACAGGGCGCATTTGTCCCGCACTTTGTGAAAAGAGTTGTGTCTTGAAACTTAGTTGTAATGAACCAGTAACTATACGTGAAGATGAAGCTGCTATTGCTGAGATGGCCTTCAAAGAAGGGTATATACAACCTAAGACAATTGAACGAAATGGAAAACGCGTCGCTGTTATTGGGGCAGGTCCTGCTGGTATGGTAGTTGCCAATCGCCTAAATCGTAAAGGGTACACTGTCACACTTTTCGATAAAACAGAATCGGTTGGTGGACTACTTCGTTGGGGAATCCCTAATTTTAAGCTCAATAAAAATATTATAGACCGTCGAGTGGCTTTGATGGTTGAGGAAGGTATTGAACTCGCTCTAAATACACCTGTGTCAATAGATAAGTTACCCAAAGGATACGATGCCTACTGTTTATGTACAGGAGCTGAAACACCTCGTGATCTACCTATAGAAGGGCGTGAATTGGAAGGTATCCATTTTGCTATGGATATGTTATCACAACAGAACCGAGTATTAGCTGGAGCAGAATTCTCACCAGAAGAACGCATCATAGCTAAAGATAAAAAAGTGCTTGTTATTGGAGGTGGTGACACAGGTAGTGACTGTATTGGTACCAGTAATCGACAAATGTGTAAATCGGTACTACAAGTAGAAATCATGCCTGAACCACCAGTAGGCTATAATGCTACGACACCATGGCCAGCATGGCCCAACGTAAAACGTACTTCATCTAGTCATGAAGAAGGTTGTGAACGTCGTTGGTGTATTACAACAAACAAGTTTATTGGTAAAAAAGGTCATGTGGTAGCAGCTGAGCTTGAAGAAATTGAATGGAAGCCCAATCCAGAAGGTGGTCGTCCAGAACTTGTAAAAACAGGAAAAAAAGAAATCGTAGAATGTGATCTAGTATTACTTGCTATGGGATTCTTGAAAAATCCAGACACCAAACTTCCGAAGAATGTTTTCATAGCTGGTGATGCAGCTAGTGGAGCTAGTCTTGTAGTTCGTGCAATGGCGCATGCCCGTGAAGTGGCTCAACAAATGGATGAATACCTTCAAAAATAAAAGAAAGTACAGCCATACTTTTTATTAACGTGTTTAAATAACGGCATCGAGTGGATCTAATTAAAGGACCTGCTCGATGTTTTTATACATAGGTATATTACGTAAAAACGGAAGCGCTTGCGATTTGCTAACTATCGGGATGTTTGTAAAATCGCAAGCGCTTCCGTTTTGCCAATTTAAAGCTACTTTCTATAGATACGTCCGTCTGCCTCTATTAAGTCACCTTTCTGTACCATTTTATACAATAGATGCGTCAACTGAGCATGACGAAAAGAGGGCATTTGATCGCCTATTTCTTGGACTGTCAAGCCAGAACTTGGCAGTAGTTGCATTAATCTATCTGCACAAGCATTTTCTTCATCTACAGACATAGTGTGTTGATTTTTCTTTGCCAAACAAATATCGCACTGCCCACAAGGTTCGCCTCCTTGTTCTCCAAAATAACGCAACAAAACAGTGGCACGACAGACCTCCTCTTCCTTGATGAAATAAATCATAGACTGTATACGTTGTTCATACCGGCGTTTCTTATCAAAATAGACTCTATTGGCAAATAGTAAATCATATTTATCTACACGTCCAGAATTAAAAGTAATTGTAGAAATTTTCTTACTTGGTATATAATGCAAAACCCCTTCAAAAGTGAGTAAACGCATCGTCTCATACACTTCTTTCCTAGACCATCCTAAAACTTCACCAAGCCATTGTTCACTGATCTGTACATAATCTTGAAAAATACCCGTGTAATGGCGCAAAAGCTCTGTAAGTAATAAATCAAGTTTTTCGTTGTGAAAGTCCCTATCGTACAAACTGCGTTTATCTAATACAATTTGCACTCGTGAGGCCTCCTCATGTTCAGGACGAAATTGAATATATTTAGCACTAGTAAGTAATTCCAAGGCACTAAGTACTGGAACAGGAAAACGTTTTGTATGCAGACAGAACGCATCTAAATCAAAAGTTGTTGTCCATCCTTCTCCTGTACCTTCTGCTATCTCATAATAATCACACAATGCATCATATACATCAGTAATATACTCAAGATTAGGGAAACTATCTCCCACCCTTCTTTGCAAAATATTTTCATCATGTGGAGCATGAAGCATAACAGCGAATGCCGTTTTCCCATCTCGTCCTGCACGTCCTGCTTCCTGAAAATAGGCTTCTATATTGTCTGGTATATCATAGTGTACCACAAGTCGTACATCGGGTTTATCAATACCCATACCAAAAGCATTGGTAGCTACCATGACACGTTTTTCATCCTGCTGCCACTGACGTTGACGTTTATCTTTTAAGTCTGGATTTACTCCAGCATGATAGGCTACGGCTTCTATGCCATGTTCCACCAGCTCTCTTGCGATATCTATGGTGCGTTTACGATTTCTAACATAGACAATGGTACTTCCCTGTACATGATTTAAGATATGGAACAATTCGTCCAATTTATCTGCCGTTTTACGTACTACATAGGAGAGATTGTTACGAGAAAAAGACATCTGAATGCAATTGGGCATTTTAAATTCCAATTGTCTCTGAATATCCTGTGCAACTGGTGGAGTAGCTGTTGCTGTCAAGGCAAGCATCGGTACCCCAGGAAGCAAATGTCTAATTTTGGATATTTGCAAATATGCAGGTCGGAAATCATATCCCCATTGACTTATACAGTGGCTTTCATCAACTGTGATTAAAGTCACAGGCATTTTTCTGACCTTTGTTTGAAAAAGAGAAGAAGATAAACGTTCTGGAGATACGTATAAAAAACGATAAGGACCAAAGATACAATTTTCTAATGTATCTATAACTTCCTGTTGCGTCATGCCGCTATAAATAGCAGCTGCCAAAACACCACGAGAACGTAAATTATGGACTTGGTCTTTCATTAAGGCAATCAATGGGGTCACTACAAGACACAAGCCATTATTGGCCAATGTGGGTACCTGAAAAGTAATAGACTTTCCTCCCCCCGTAGGCATCAATCCCAAAGTATCACGTCCAGAGGCTATGCTGTCTATAATTTGTCGTTGCACACCTCGGAATTCATCATATCCCCAATAACGTTTTAACGTGTCAAGATACTTATCTACCATATTTTATTCGTCTAGAATCGTTGGTTTAATATCTTGAATTTGTAATTGTATCTCTCCTGGTTTATGGCTATTTTCTTGAATAGAATACACAATATCAAATGCCCTTTTACTTTTAATATAACGCGCCTGATCACTTTGTCCAAATGCTATTCCATTCACGACATTGTGTGATATGTTATCAACGAGTTCTAATTTGATGTGAGCCTGATCACGCCCAACGACCTTACTAGTCCCATAATCATAGCACTGTTTTGTGCGAAACAATGGTTTAGGATTACCAGGACCAAAAGGGCTAAATTTTTTTAGGTCTTTAAAGAACTTCTTACTAATAGTGCGAAAATCAATAGTAGCTTCAATATTTAAGATAGAGGCATGCTGCTCATCATCTATATGTGCTGCGACATATTCTTCTAGTCTCCTAGAAAATGCATCCATATTATCAGGATTCATAGATAGTCCGACAGCATATGTGTGCCCCCCAAACGTTTCTAATAAATCACGACAACTAGCCACAGCATTATAAATATCAAAACCAGGTACAGAGCGAGCTGAACCTGTTGCAAATTCACCTGTTTTGGTCAGAACAATGGTTGGTCTATGGTAGACTTCCGTCAATCGTGAAGCAACAATCCCAACCACACCTTTATGCCAAGATTCATTGTAGATAACAACACTATGTTTGTCTTCCCAGCCTTCAACCTCTTTCACTTGTATTGTGGCTTCTTCAGTTGTGGCCTTGTCCAAATCTTTACGCATTTCGTTATAGCAATCGATTTGCTTACATTGCTCCACAGCAAGCTTATAATCTTTTTGAATTAATAACTCCACAGACTCTCGGCCACACATCATACGCCCAGAAGCATTGATACGAGGTCCAATTTTAAAGACAATATCACTCATAGAGATGTCCTTTCCATTGAGTCCGACCAAATCAATAATAGCCTTCAAACCTACTCGGGGATTACTATTAAGTTGGCGCAAACCATGATAAGCTAAGATACGATTTTCTCCTAATGTAGGCACAATATCAGCAGCAATACTTACAGCAACCAAGTCCAATAAAGGAATCAAATGATGAAACTCAATATTATTGCTGAGAGCGAAGGCCTGCATAAATTTAAAACCAACTCCACAACCAGAAAGATGTGCACACGGATATGTATTGTCAAGACGTTTGGGATTTAGAATAGCAACAGCATCAGGAAGCTCATCATCTTGCATATGATGATCACAGACTATTACATCAATCCCTTTTTCACGAGCGTACTGTACTTCTTTAACAGCCTTGACACCGCAATCTAAGACTATAATAAGACTGACACCTTTTTCGGCAGCAAGATCTATCCCCAACTCGGTCAAGCCATAACCTTCGTCGGTTCGATCTGGGATGTAATAATGCAACCCAGAGTAATATTGCTGGATAAAGGTATATACTAAAGCGACAGCAGTGGTTCCATCCACATCATAATCGCCATAAATCAAAATTTCTTCTTTGTTGCCCATAGCCTGATTAAGACGTGCAACTGCTTTATCCATATCTTTCATAAGAAAAGGATCATGCAGTTGGAGCAGATGTGGTTTAAAGAAAGTTTTGGCTTCTTCAACCGTGTGTATATCACGGCGTGTAAGCATTTCCGCAAGTACAGGATGTATTTTCAATTCTGCTACGAGCTTACCCACAGCTTCTTGGTGTTCATCAGACGAGCCCAATTCATTCCATTGGTTCATTATGTGGTTACTTTTTCGTGTAAAGGTACGGAAAATTCTTGGCATAAGCATACAATCACACATTTTTTAATTACCTTTGCAGGGATGAAAGAAGATATTAAACAAGCATGTAAAATCCTAGAAGAGGGTGGTTTAATCCTCTATCCAACGGATACAATATGGGGAATTGGCTGCGATGCAACCAACCCAGATGCTGTCGCTAAAGTCTATGCCCTAAAGCAAAGGAGTGACAGCAAAGCGTTAATATGTCTAGTAGATAATCCAGTAAAAATTGACTTTTATGTAAGTGAGCCACCAGAGATTGCTTTTGACTTAATTGAGATCGCTGATAAACCCACAACTATCATATATGATGGAGCACGTAATCTTGCCCCTAATTTAATCGCCGAAGATGGTAGCATCGCTATACGTGTCACTCAAGAAAAAGTGAGTCAAGCATTATGCCAACATTTTCGAAAGGCTTTGGTATCAACCTCTGCCAACATTAGTGGCGCACCGTCTCCATCTTGTTATCAAGAGATCTCACAGGAGATCATAGATGGAGTTGACTACATACTTCCATTAAGACAAGATGAACCACCAGGTGCGAAGGCCTCTAGTATCATCAAATTAGGACGTAGTGGAGAAATCAAAATAATACGTCAATAACTACGCCTATCCTTCCCAAATCCCTTCCGAAAGAGACTAACACACTATAATCATCATTATTGAAAAACGACACTTGGGCATAGCCCTACACTATAATTATCAATTGATGATGCTTGTCCTTGAGACAGCAAAAAAACATATGAAGAGTAAAAACAAAAAGAGGAAAAAAGAGCAGCCAAGCCTTCAAGATAGATTGGTTGAATGGAGAGAAAACAAAGTAAGCGAAAACAAGTTTATACTAGTTCTGAGTTTTGTAGTGGGTGTGTTGACTGCAATAATTGCTTATATTCTTAAGTTGCTGATACACAACATACAACATTTCCTAACACACAGTTTTCATGCAGATAAAGCCAATTGGTTGTATCTCGTTTTTCCAGTTGTAGGTATTTTATTGACCATGTACTTTATCAAGTATATCGTTCGTGACGACATCGGACACGGGGTCACTAAAATTCTCTATGCTATCTCCCGAAATAAGGCACGCATCAAGATGCACAATACATGGAGTAGCGTTTTGGCTAGTAGTATTACTATCGGATTTGGTGGATCAGTCGGTGCAGAATCACCTATTGTTTTAACTGGCTCTGCTATTGGTTCTAACTTGGGAAATTTCTTTCGTCTCAACCAACGAACACTGATGTTACTAGTTGGATGCGGTGCATCTGCAGCCATTTCAGGTATCTTCAAAGCACCTATTGCTGGACTTGTTTTCACTCTTGAAGTTTTGATGATAGACTTGACAATGGCATCACTAATGCCTTTACTGATTGCAGCAGTTTCTGCTTCAGTGGTCAGTTATTTGTTTGAGGGGCAAAAAGCGATGTTTGAATTCCATTCAGCAGATGTCTTCTTTAATTTACATCATATTCCCTATGTCATTTTATTAGGTGTTTTATGTGGACTCGCCTCATTGTACTTTACAAGAGCAATGAATTGGTCGGAAAGTATCTTCCGTAAATTTGACAATCCATATAAAAAATGGATGCTAGGAGGACTTGTATTAAGTGTCTTGATTTTCCTTTTTCCAGCTCTATATGGTGAAGGATATAATAGCATCAGCATTCTACTAGATGGTACGACACAAACAGACTGGAACAAAGTAATGGAAGGTTCCTTCTTTGCTGGCCATAGCAACTTATTGCTATTATATTTGCTCTTCATCATTCTCTTTAAAGTTTTTGCATCCAGTGCTACCAACGGGGGTGGAGGTTGCGGTGGTCTATTTGCACCATCTCTATTTCTAGGAGCTGTAGTCGGGTTCTCATACAGTAATTTTGTCAACAACATCACCAGTGCTCTAGGATTGCATGAAAAGAATTTTGCATTAGCAGGGATGGCTGGTGTCATGAGTGCTGTCATGCATGCCCCATTAACAGGTGTGTTCCTCATCGCAGAGCTCACTGGCGGGTATAGTCTTTTTGTCCCATTGATGATTACATCTGTAAGTGCTTACTTAACCATTCTTGCATTTGAACGCCATAGTATCTATAGTATGCGTCTAGCACAAAAAGGGGAACTATTGACACATAATAAAGATCAGTCGGTACTGACTCTTATGAAAATGGAAAATGTGGTTGAAACCAACTTTAAGACAGTAAAACCAGAGATGGACTTAGGACAACTAGTCAAAGTTATTTCAGAGTCTCATCGTAATATATTCCCTGTAATTGATGATGAAGGAGTGCTAAAAGGAGTGGTCTACTTAGATGACATCCGTAATTTAATGTTCCGTCAAGAACTGTATCATCGTTTCGATGTTCAAAGATTAATGACAACCATACCAGCCACTTTATTAAATACAGACAGGATGGATGTTGTAATGAAACGTTTTGATGATACAAAAGCTTGGAATCTTCCTGTTGTAGATAGCGTAGGAAAATACCTAGGATTTGTATCTAAGTCTAAGATTTTCAATACTTACCGACAAGTATTGGTTCATTTTTCTGACGAATAATTTATTTATAATTGTACACTACATGAAGAAAGAATCACTTAAGATAATTTATATGGGAACACCAGATTTTGCGGTACTCCCATTACAAAAATTGGTCGAAGGTAACTATCGGGTAGAAGCTGTTATTACCATGCCCGACAAGCCATCTGGACGTGGACATAAAGTTCAATTTAGTCCAGTAAAACAATATGCATTAGAGAAAAATATCCCTCTACTACAACCTACCAATCTAAAGGATCCAGAGTTTATAGAAACACTTCGTAGTTATCAAGCCGATTTGCAGATTGTCGTTGCTTTTCGTATGCTACCAGAAATAGTCTGGAATATGCCTCCTATGGGTACATTTAATCTACACGCTTCATTGCTCCCTCAATATCGTGGAGCGGCACCCATTAACTGGGCAGTTATCAATGGTGATAAAGAAACGGGGATCACTACTTTCTTTCTACAACACGCAATTGATACAGGTGAGGTCATTCAACAAGAACGTATCCCAATCGAAGAGACTGATGATGTAGGTATCGTGCACGATAAGTTGATGGTCTTGGGTGCCGACTTGGTCATTGAAACTGTTGATGCCATTTTGGCTGGTAACGTCAAGACTATTTCTCAAAACGAAATGGCAGATCCTACCACACTGCGCCCTGCACCAAAAATCTTTAAAGACACATGTCAAATTAATTGGAATCAACCGAGTAAAGTCATTTATGATTTTATTCGTGGCTTATCGCCCTATCCTGCAGCATGGACAACATTGCAAATACAAGATGGACAAGCAGCAGGAACCGTTAAAATCTTCAAGACTCACCGTGTAGATGAAGATATTCCACATGGTAGCACACCTGGAACTCTCATAAGTGACAACAAAAATTATCTTCGTGTGGTTACTGCAGATGGGCTATTAGAAATTGATAGTTTGCAAATGCCTGGCAAAAAAAGAGTAAGTACAGGAGAATTCCTACGTGGATATAGAGAGGATATGAACACTGAGTGTTTTATACACATAGAGAATTAACGAACAACCTTAAAACAACAATATGAAAACAATTATTTCACCTTCACTATTATCTGCTGATTTTGCAAACCTAATGCCTGAGCTACAAATGATCAACGAAAGCGAAGCTGAATATTTGCATATCGACATGATGGATGGTGTATTTGTACCCAACATCTCTTTTGGTTTCCCTGTACTACAATGCATCAAGCCTCATCTAAAAAAACCTATGGATGTTCACTTAATGATCGAACATCCTGAGAAATTTATTTCAGAGGTACAGGCACTAGGAGCGCGCATCATGACCGTACATCAAGAAGCATGTGTACATCTACACAGAGTCATTCAACAAATCAAAGATGCCGGTATGACGGCAGGCGTTACACTCAATCCTGCAACTCCAGTTTCGACTCTTGAAGACATCTTACCTTATGTAGACTTAGTGATGCTTATGAGTGTCAACCCTGGGTTTGGTGGACAGACATTTATCCCTCAAACTTTGAAAAAAGTAAAACAATTACGAGAGATGATTGATGCGCAAGACTTACATTGTTTAATCGAAGTAGATGGTGGAGTCAATCTAACAACTGGTCAACAATTGATAGATGCTGGAGCTAATATGTTGGTTGCTGGAAATGCTGTTTTCAAAGCAAATGATCCAATAAAGATGATCCATGATTTAGGTCAGTTAACTCCAAAAGAATAATGTCATGCATCGCTATCCGGCTCTACTAGTGTTAAGTATATATGTTGGTATTCTCCTGATTTGGGGACCAAGACCAAGCAAGCATATACCGATAACGCAAGAGCACTATACGATAGAAATAACTAACGATGGACAAAACAAAGGAAAAACAATACAATATCCAGTAAATATACTGGGCTATTATAATACAAGGGACTCTATGTGGGTCCCTTGTTCTGTTTCTGGACAAATATACTTCTCTCTAGATTCTCTTGAAAAGCCACCAAGTATGGGTGATAATCTGATGTGTCATATGGCGTTTCATCCCATATATCACACTGGAATATGTTATATACATCAATATCAAAAGCTTCCACATCAAGCACTTACTTGGGATACAAAAATACGTCAAACCATTCATAAACAATTTAAGGAACTGGGCTTCAATGGTGACACCCTAGGTATTGCAGAGGCACTAAGTATTGGACAAAAAACAATGATTTCTCATATACAAAAACAACATTTTTCAGCTACTGGAGTTAGTCATGTTTTGGCCTTATCTGGTTTACATGTGGGATTATTAGCTGGGATTTTCTTGTGGAGAGAACGCTACGACAAGAGACGATCAAGAAGATGGATGCGATTTATATTCATGGTAGGTACCCTAGCTGCTTTTACTGTTATAGCTGGAGGTGCCGCTTCATTATGTCGAGCTGTGCTATTGATTACTTTATTCTATATCGGTAAGATATTATACAAACAAATAACTCCTGTCAATATTTTGGCTAGTGTAGCTTTGGGCCTGTTACTATATAAGCCTACATGGTTATTTGATTTGGGATTTCAATTAAGTATGCTAGCTGTGCTTGGGTTATTTATCTTGTATCCTAGCATACACTCCCTACTCTCTTTTAAAACCATAATAGGAAAAAGAGTTTGGGAATTTACTGCTGTAACACTATCGGCACAACTGATGACTCTACCACTAACACTACCTATTTTTCATACCATTCCAATCTACTCACCTATCAGCAATTTACTGGTTCTCCCACAATTAGGTCTATTATTGTATAGTCTAATGAGTATGATAATTTGTGGAGGCATTCATCCTGTTGCTACAATATTGGCCTATTTAGTGAAAACACAAATAGGACTGCTTTTACAGACTATCAACTGGATACATCAATGGCCGAAAGGTGTATGGAACATTCACATGCATCCATTAGAAAGCATTCCATGGGTTATAGCTGTACTTTGGAGTGCGTACGTATTGCGTAAACGGACTTGGTTACAAGCCAAGTTATGGTTGGTCTATGTGTTAATTTTACTCAGTGCACACTATATTCTATATAGAGTGTAATCGCATAAATAGAAACTTGTTTACAGGGTATATTACTATGCAAACATATAATACAGACAATGTAATCTACTTATAGCTTTAACAAAGAGACAAAAGCATTAAGCATATTGACAGTAGGAATATCTGCATCAGGCGAAAAGATGCCAAAAACCGTAGCACCAGAACCACTCATCGCTGCATATAAAGCCCCCTGTTCATAAAGAAAATCCTTCACTTCACCAAGTTCTGGGAACTTAGAAAAGACGCTGCCTTCAAAATCATTGACTAAGCAATGACGCCAAGTTTCAATGGGTTGTTGAATGACATCTAATATATTTATATCACGTTTAAATGGCTTGATCTGTGCAAAAGCATCTTTAGTGGAAACAAACACATCGGGCTTTACCAATAGTAACTGGTATCCTTCTAAAGAGAATTCTATGGGCGTAAAAATTTCTCCAATACCCTCTGCATACACTGGCTTGTTTCGAACAAAAATAGGACAATCTGCTCCTAATTTCAGTGCGTAACTTTCCAAGGCCTCATCAGACAGTTCTAAATTGGCCAAGGTATTTATTGCTTTTAGCATAAAGGTAGCATCAGCAGACCCCCCACCTAATCCAGCACCTGTGGGAATATTCTTTAACAAGTGTACATTAAGTGCAGGTAAATCAAAATCTTTTGCCAACAAATAGTAAGCTTTACACACGAGATTCTTTTCTGGATCACCTTCTATATTCATACCATCCAGATGAAAATGTAGCGCAGATGAATGATCTCCCGTTGGGCCTTTTTCGACAGGTACATGGAGTACTTCTAAAGCATCACACAATGGGATCGGATAAAAAATAGTCTCCAAATTGTGATACCCGTCAGGACGTTTCTCTGTAATATGTAGTCCAAGATTTATCTTGGCATTAGGAAATATAATCATCGCTCATTTTTTATAATCAAATGCAATAATCGGAAAAATGTATGACATGTACAAATTAAGGGAGTACATTCTCAATTATTTTTTCTACCTTTGTTGACTAAAACGAAATAATCAAATTCATTTTTATATATTAAAAGATGGCTCAACAATATTCTGGCAAACGTACAATTCGTGAAAGCCGTAATTCCCGTAATAGCAGCAATGGAAAGCTCCAACCACAAGCGGTAGAGCTAGAAGAAGCTGTACTCGGCGCTTTGATGGTAGAGCAACAAGCTATCGCTGAAGTGAGTGAAATCCTCTCACCTGAAAGTTTCTATAAACACTCACATCAATTGATATATAAAGCGATTCGAGAATTGACAGAAACTCAATCACCTATTGACTTCCTGACGGTTAAGAATCAATTAGAAAAAAATGATGATTTAGAACGAGTGGGAGGATTGCCATATCTTATGGAACTTACCAGAAATATTGCTAATTCTGCCCATATTGAGTATCATGCCAATATCATTGCACAAAAAGCTCTAGCTAGACAACTTATCACCTTTACAAGTGAAGTACAACAAGATGCTTTTGATGAAGGTTCAGACATCAGTGAGTTAATGCAAAGAGCAGAAGGAGAGCTTTTTAAGATATCACAAAGAAACCTGCAAAAGGATTATACTCAAATTGATCCAGTAATCAAGGAAGCACAGATTCTCCTTAGAGAAGCCCAATCTCGTGATGGCCATATGAGTGGATTAACCTCTGGATTTGACAAATTGGACGAAATGACACATGGATGGCAAAAGTCTGATTTAGTGATTATAGCCGCTCGTCCTGCAATGGGTAAAACAGCTTTTGTACTGTCAATGGCTAAAAACATGGCAGTTGATCATAACATTCCAGTTGCTATATTCTCGCTCGAAATGAGCAACGTTCAGTTAGTTAACCGTCTTTTAGTTAACGTATCGCAAGTTGAAGGGGATAAAATTAAGAGTGGTAACCTAAATTCGCAAGATGCAGAAAATTTCGCAATGGGGGTACATACTCTACAAGGGAAACCGATTTATGTAGATGACACTCCATCATTGTCTGTTTTTGAGCTACGTACTAAAGCACGTCGTCTGGTGAAAGAACATGGTATTGAAATGATTATTATTGACTACTTGCAACTGATGAATGCTAGTGGTATGAAACATGGCTCGCGTCAAGAAGAAGTCAGTACAATATCTCGTTCGTTAAAAGGTTTAGCCAAAGAATTGAATATACCAGTTATTGCACTATCTCAGTTGAACCGTGGTGTAGAATCTCGTGAAGGACCTGATGGAAAAAAACCTCAGTTGAGTGACCTTCGTGAATCGGGTGCAATTGAGCAAGATGCCGATATGGTTTGCTTTATTCACCGTCCTGAATATTATAAGATTAAAGAAGTCAATGGCATATCTACAGCTGGTAGAGCGATGATAATTATCGCAAAACACCGTAATGGTTCTGTTGGGGATGTGATGCTCGAATTTAAGAAAGACTTTGCTAAATTTGATAATATCGATGACACATCACTCGAAAACATCAGAATGGAAGAATACGAAACTGGTGCAGGAGCAAGCGATGGGATATATCAATCTCGTCTAAACCACAATTATGGCTCTATTCCACCACCAGAAAGCAACTTGCAATCTTCTGAAGAATACAATATCCCAGATTTTGCAGCTGGCCTTCCTGATACATATGGCTCAATGCCGCCTCCACCATCTATGGACGAAGGACAACCTTTTTAAGATGTATATTAGTAGTTTATCATAAAGGAACTACTAGGAGTAGACAAGGAAAATAAAAAATATTGCATTTTTTGTAGCAATAGTTTGGATGATAAGAATTTTATCCGTACTTTTGCATCGCTTTTAAGGAATAGCAGTGCTTAAAGTAGTGCTTGGAGAGATGGCAGAGTGATCGATTGCACCGGTCTTGAAAACCGGCAAACCGAGAGGTTTCGGGGGTTTGAATCCCTCTCTCTCCGCCAAGACGACATTAATAATGACGTACATGATTACCTTATAAAGCACTGGAGAGATGGCAGAGTGATCGATTGCACCGGTCTTGAAAACCGGCAAACCGAGAGGTTTCGGGGGTTTGAATCCCTCTCTCTCCGCTTTTCATATCGTAATAAAGAGTCCAGATAGCACTTATTTTGTACTGTCTGGACTCTTTTTTTGTACATTAGACAAAGAATTGCCAAAACTTTAATCCCATTAAAGAAGCTCTACTTCACTCACTTTTTCATTTGGAAATTTCTTTCTCAAGCGATAACGCATTGTGTACACGCTGGCCTTTGCAACTTTAAATATCTTAGCAATATCCGACGTGCTAATTCCAACACTGAAACAAATCATGTACCTTGTATCAATGTTTGTAATATGCTTGGACGACATCTTTCGAATTTCTTCAAACCTGATGTAGTCAAAGCGAGATAGAATAAGCAAATAGTGTTTTTTCATCCTTTCATCAATGCTACTCATTCTCACTTTCTCTTGTACTAGAGCCCACTGTTGAAGACATGGAAATTCTGCCTGCAACATTACAAAATCAGGACTAGTTTCTCTTAACGTTGTATTCATAATCAATATTAGCTTTAAGATTTACAGATAATACTCTATACTAGTAGAAATCGCCACTTTAGTTAGTGTAATAATACATTTATAACAATCTTTTATCACAATATGCTCTATGCAAAGTTAATAAATAATATTTATTTACATAAACATGACACTATTTTATTTGTTAATCTATACTAATTCAACCATAAAAGCAAAATAAAGACTAATATGCTATCTATAAAATAAAAAAAGGGTATGCCGCAATTGATACGGCATACCCTCATATTATTTTCTAATAAAAATTACTTCAAAAATTGATGTACTGACGAATTAGCAACATTTTTATCAGCTGGAATATATTCTTTTGCTTCACTTGGGTTATCCAAAACTCTAAAGGCATTGACACGCATAGCTTCAAATTCATCCTCGCCAGGTAGTACATGTACTGGTGCTATCCATTGTACTTGCAATTTGATATTCTCAGTGATTGTACTATTATTAGCAATTCCACCAGTCAATATAATAGCATCTACTTTACCCATCAACGCAACAGCACACATACCGATATATTTGGCTATAGAATATTCCATAGCTGCAATAACTGTTGCTGCACGATGATCACCATCACGAACTTTTCGTAAAATATCGGGAACATTTGTTGTACCGAAATGAGCCATCAACCCACCTTGTCCAACGATCAATTTCTTGGCTTGAGTATAAGTCAGTTGTTTTTTAAAGATATAGTCAATTAATTGTCCCGCTGGTAGAGTGCCAGAACGTTCTGGAGAAAACGGTCCCTCACCATCAAGTGCATTATTGACGTCAATAACACGACCTTTCTCATGAGCACCTACAGATACTCCACCTCCCATATGACAAACAATGATATTGAGTTCATCATACAACAAACCAATTGAACGACAATACTGACGTGCAACAGCTTTTTGATTTAGCGCATGAAATATGGATAAACGGGGCATATCTGGATGGCCAGAGATATGCGCTTTCTCAGTCATTTCATCAACGACTACAGGGTCAGCAATAAGCGGAATGCAATCTGTATAACGATATGCTATCCTAGCCGCCAAAATAGCACCTAAATTTGATGCATGCTGACGAGTTGCATTTTCCAAATCATAAATCATTGGATGATCTACTTTATACACCCCACCTGGTAATGGATGTGTCAATCCCCCACGACCGATAACCGCCGAAAGCGGTTTTTGGAAATCCATTTCTAACAAGGCATTAGAAATTAACTCCAATCTGTATGGAATTTGATCTTTAATAGTAGGATATTCCGCCAATTCTTCATGCGTATGGCGTATCACCTTCTGATGGAGAAGAATGTCTTCACCATACACTGCCAACTTGGTCGAAGTTGACCCTGGGTTGATAGCCAATACGTACCTTATTCTGCCCATAATTTTCTAATTTATTAAAAATACATACCTCCTAATCCACAAAGAGGCATGTGTACTTATTATAATATCTGTAGTATCTTTAATTCTTTCGTCCAATAAAATCTTAGGAACTCATTTTTTTCATAAGAACACATTCTCTAAGAACACAATGCTGCAAAAGCAATACTGTTGAACTTAGATTCAGAAGAGTCTGCCCGTGAAGGCAACACAACTGGACACATTGTCCCTTGTAACATACCTGCCATCTGTGCTTTAGTAAATAAAGACACCGTTTTATAAAAAGTATTTCCACTTTCTATGTTGGGAAAAATCAACACATCGGCACGTCCTTCAATACATGATGCAACCCCCTTAAGTGCTGCACTCTTTACTTCACAGGCACTCTTTACATCCATAGGTCCATCAATAAGCACATCACCAAATTCACCAGCTTCCGCCAATTCTACAATATTTACATAATCAAGAGAAATAGGGAATTTAGCACTAACTTTTTCTGTAAAATGTGTCAATGCAATACGAGGCCGTTCAATACCAAATTGATGACACACGTTAATGGCATATGTAATAATCTCAATCCTTTGATGTACGGTTGGACGTGGTATAACAGCTGCATCAGAAAAAAACAGCAATTTATCATACCCTGGTATTTCCACCGCTGAGATATGAGTCATCACATTTCCTGCTGGTAATATACCTTGTTGTTTATCTAAAACAGCTCGCAACAAATCATCTGTGTTAATCAATCCTTTCATTAAGATATCAGCTTCACCATTTTTACACATCAAAACTGCGTGTCGTGCAGCTTCCTCTATGTCATCAAAATGAATAATATCTACATTTTCGGGATAATTATTAGCACAGATAGTCTGAGACAACTGCTCTTTATCTCCAACCATAATACACTGAACAACCCCTTTTTTCAAAGCCATGTGTAACGCTTCTTGCGTATGATCATCTACAGGATTGACAACCACCATACGCTTACGCTTGCTTTGATGATGCAGGTATTGTATCAGCTGTTTAAAAGACTTCAATTGTTCCATAGTGATAGGTTTATGGAACAAATATCTAAAAAATCTATTGATTTTCCATTATATTTTGGCTACTTTTGTACAATAGACAACGTTAAATAATGAATAGCCTACAATTTCCACCGTTTTTAGTTCCAGGCGATACAATTATCATTTTATCGCCAGCCAGTCATATAGACCCAAGCTTTGTGAATAAAGCCACTAAAATATTAGAATATTGGGGGCTACATGTCGTTCAATCACCTCACATATTAACTCAATATGCAGGATACTCAGCTACGCATAAAGAGCGACTTCAAGATCTACAAAAGGCATTTGATCATCCAACTGCGAAAGCTATTTTATGCAGCCGAGGAGGGTATGGGACAATGCATTTAATCGATAAATTAAACATAAAAACATTCAGCAAGCATCCTAAATGGCTCATTGGGTTTAGTGATATAACATGCATTCATAGTTTACTTCAACATTATGGTTTTGCATCTATCCACGCACTAATGGCACGACACTTGGCTGTAGAAGGCCTAGGTGATACATGTAGCAACCTTTTGAAGCAGCTTTTATTTGGGAAATTACCAGTATATTCTATTCCTGCACATCCACTCAACAAAGTAGGCCGTGCTACTGGCATACTTCGTGGCGGCAACATGTGTATGCTACAGTCATTAAGAGGCACCCCATATGACTTTCCTGCAAACAATACCATCTTATTTATCGAAGATGTGAGTGAAGCACCACATGCTGTAGAGCGTATGTTACTCAATATGAAATTGGCTGGTATATTAAACAAATTATCAGGATTAATCATAGGTCAATTTACAGACTATGTTGAACACACACGTCTTGGTGCCCCATTATACGAAGCGTTAGCTGCCATATTAAGCGAATTTTCTTATCCTATTTGCTTTAACTTTCCAATTGGGCATGTTCAAGACAATCGTCCAATGATAAATGGAGCATTATGTAACCTACAAATCAATAAAAAAAGCGTATCTTTGTCATTCGACAATCAAGAATAAATAAATCATATGGATATTATTCAACAAAAGCTTAGCAAAGCTAGCATCGTATGCTTGACTATAGCTCTATTATGTAGCTGTGGTACTGGTAAGAAACAAAAAAAACTAGAAGTAAGTACAACAGACCATGCCACTGTAGTTGTACCAACTTTTTCAGCAGATAGTGCCTATCATTTTATTGAACAACAAGTTCAATTTGGTCCACGTGTACCAAATAGCCAAGCACACAAAGAGTGTGCTCAATATCTAGGCAATACATTATCCCGTCTTGGTGCTGAAGTAACCTTTCAAAAAACACAACTTGTTGCTTATGATGGGACTCTATTGGACGCTGTAAATATCATTGGTAGCTACAAGCCAGAATGTAAAAAACGTGTTGCATTGTTTTCACATTGGGATAGCAGACCGTATGCAGACCATGATCCAGATAAAAGCAAACACCGCACTCCTATTTTAGGAGCCAATGATGGCGCTAGCGGCGTAGGTGCCCTTTTGGAAATGGCTCGTCATTTTCAACAACAATCACCGACCATCGGTGTTGACATCATCTTTTTAGATGCAGAAGATTATGGAGCACCAGCTGATTACGATAAAGAACGCAAAGATACTTACTGGTGTTTAGGATCTCAATATTGGGCACGTATTCCACATAAAGATCGCTATAATGCTCGTTTTGGTATCTTACTAGACATGGTTGGTGGACCTAATGCTACCTTCTATAAAGAATATTTCTCATTGCAATACGCAAAAAAATACACCGAAAAAATATGGGCTGCTGGCAAGTCTCTAGGATATAGTAAATTTTTCATCTCTGAAGAAGGTGGAGCTGTCACTGATGACCACGTCTTTATTAATCAAATAGCAGAGATACCAACTGTAGATATTATCCCTTATCAACCCAACTGTAAACACTCTGGATTTGGGGCTCATTGGCATACTATAAAAGATGATATGTCTTGGATAGATAAAACAACTCTACAAGCTGTGGGACAGACAGTGATGCACGTAGTATATCACGAAAAGTAACTAATCAAACTCCACTTTATCATGACAATAAACGAAATACAAGATGAAGTCATTGAAGAATTTAATGACTTCGATGATTGGATGGATAAATACCAACTTCTTATTGATTTGGGTAACGATCAAGCACCTATAGCAGAAGAATATAAACAAGATCAATATCTTATAGAAGGATGTCAAAGCCGTGTATGGATACATGCAGAAGCTAGAAACGGTAAAATATATTTTGAAGCAGAAAGTGATGCTGTGATTGTTAAAGGTATTATAGCTTTATTAATTAAGGTCGTATCAGGGCACACACCCGACGAGATTCTAGAAAGTGATTTATATTTTATAGATGTCATCGGACTAAAACAACATTTATCACCTACTCGAAGCAATGGCCTTTTGTCTATGGTCAAACAAATACGCTTGTATGCCATGGCTATTAAAGCTCGTGAAGCTCAGTAAGATTACTTCTTTGCTTTGAGAATTGTATATAAACCTCCTACTCCAATCAAAGCTGCAAATACCAACAAAATTGGATAGGCCCACATACCAGAGTCATTGCTTACTAAAGTACGCAGTGACTCTGTTTTATTTTCACTATATAACGTCACTCCTACAGCTAAACTATTGTTTATTACGTGTAGCATAATAGGCAAACACAAACTGCGTGTTTTATAATAACTGAAAGCAAGTAAAAGTCCCAATAAACCAGCCCCTATAATCTGAGGTGGATTAATATGTACAAGACCAAATATAAGAGCTGATACAAATATACTAACTGATGGTTTTACATACCCCAAAAGACGCTCCGTTACTCCAGCACGAAAAACAAATTCTTCTGCAACAGGTCCTAAAAGAGTTATGGTCAATATCCCCCATGGACTCTGCATCAAACCATACATCAGTGAATTATTCCAATCTGGAAGCTGCAACCAGGACAACAAGAAATCAACCCATATAACCATTCCGAGTAACAAAGCAACATAGGCAACAAATTCTTTAAAACTTGGCATAATCCATTGTTGTCGAGATGTTCCAATATGCATCAAAGATAACAGCCCAACAGTCAATAAGGAAGACAAGACCAAAGTCAACAATGAAACAGCCATTGTATCTTGAGTAATCCATTGCGACACATTGACTTCTTGTTCCATATTTTTCATCAAATGTATCAATACATCACCTAGCATCACAAGCACTTGTGTCAAGCCTTGTAGCCCCCAAAATATAAGTACTGGTATCAGTACCTTAACGACAAGACTCCACTTATTACGTACAGTAGTAGTACGAGTATATTGATTTAAATCGTTCATTGTTGTATCTATTTAAATAAATGACCGCTAAGGCCTAAAAGATTGCTTATTCAATAATCGACGTGAATCAAGCTCATCTTGTTGCAACTGTGCACGCAAAGCCAATAAACTAGCGAACTGCTTTTCAGCACGAAGACGCTCTACAAAATAGACTTGTATGCTTTGATCATAGAGATTACCTGTATAATCGAGAATATGCACCTCTATACTGACATCATCTCCATTGTGAAATGTCGGTCTAGCACCAATATTGAGCATCCCTTTATGTGTTTCACCAGATGATAAGACACACCATACAGCATAGACACCTCGTGGGGGGATCAATTTTTCTGAACTACTTGGTCTAATATTTGCCGTAGGAAACCCTAACTTTCGGCCTTGTTGAAATCCACCAACCACAATACCTGTAATACAATATGGTTTCGTAAGATACCTAGTAACGGAATCTAGATCTCCCGCTTGCAATAGTGTGCGTATTAACGAACTACTGATCTCTCGTTCATCATGATGCAATACACTACTTAAACGATAAGCTTGAACGATCTCCACACCACATTGTTCACCATACTCAACATAATCTTCAAAAGATTCAGTACGATTATGCCCAAAACGATGATCATATCCAATCAGCAAAGCGATTGCCCCAAAGCGTTTAGCCAAAATATCTTGAATAAATTCTTTTGCAGAATAATGTGCAATTTGTTTATTGAATGGCAGCAAGAATAAATAATTACACCCTAACTCTTCCAACAAAGCAATTTTCTCGGCTTCTGTAGTCAATAAGGGCATTGGTTGATCAGGGTGAAAAAACGTACGAGGATGGGTCGCAAAACTAACCACTCCCCAGGGTACACCACGCTTGAAAGCAACCTGTTTAGTTTGCTCCAATAAAAAACGATGTCCCACATGCACACCATCAAAAAAGCCAATCGTAACGACACAAGGAGTAGATTCCTGTGGATTAAGAGTATGGTATATCTTCATTCAATACAAAATATATTAGTCAAACAGTAAACGCCAGTCTTCACCTGGCACATACAAGTGGGTATGCATACCCATTTGGGAAGCTGCCTCTATGTTCTTTACCGAATCATCAATAAGCAAAGTCTCTTCTGGCTGTATACCAGCTTCATGCAGTACATACTGAAATGCAGCAGAATCTGGTTTAGCCATATGCATCTCATATGACAAGAAAATTTTCTCGAAATAATCTTCTACCTTATAATTTTGATAATTGAAAGCATGATCACAAGACCAATCCCAGTGAATTTTATTTGTATTGCTCAAACAAAAAACACGATAATCATCTTTTAGGGCCAATATTTTCTGCAATTTATATTCGGGTATTTCTCCAAGAATGGACAACCAAGCCTCATCAATATCTTCATTAGTAACTCCCTCTATAAGATATGTTTTGATAATCTGGTGAAAATCATCTGTAGACAGATCTCCCAATTCTAATTGGCTAAATGGCCCCAATTGATGCGTGTTACTAATAAGATACTCAACTCCTTTGAAACCGAGTTGTTCGAATCGAGCAATACATTCATTACGATGTAGATCTATCAACACGCCTCCGAAATCAAAAATTATATTTTTAATACCTTGGTCCTTTACTGTCATGATTAATTTTTATCAAGTAAGTCTTTGAATAACATTTTGTATGCAAAGATAATCATAATCTGTACTACACCATATAATTACTTGCTTTTTTCCGAATTTCTCGCTATCTTGCTCGCATAATGTTTATCTCATATAAAAGAGAAGATTATGGCACAAACAGTCATTATTTATTGTAAAAATACTGGGCAAAGTAAAGAGATACCTATGGGAAGCACGCTTAGACAAGTGTATAATGCTTTCCAATTATCATTACCTTATCAAGTCCTTAACGCCCGCGTCAACAACCGCACAGAAAGTTTACGATATCAGGTCTATAAAAATAAAGATGTTGAATTTCTAGATATATCTCACCCTTCAGGATATCGTGCATATGTGCGATCATTAAGCTTTGTGCTGTGCAAAGCAGTAGAAGATTTATATCCCAATGGACGTATATTTCTTGAGCATCCTATATCACAAGGATATTTCGTGAACATACGTTTGAGTGAAGGATTGCATATGCAGGATATCATGAAGATCAAATCGCGCATGCGTGAAATAGTAGAACAAGATATTCCTTTCGAGCGTCTTCAGCTCCATACCGAAGAAGCTATTGAGATGTTTCGACAATTGGGACGCAAGGATAAAGCCAATCTTTTATCAACTTCTGGACAGTTATATACCTATATACATCGTTTAGGAGAAAGCGTCGATTTTTATTACGGCTCATTAGTGCCTAGTACAGGATATATAGACAACTTCGACCTAGTTAAATATTATGACGGAGCCTTGCTCAGAGTGCCTTGTCGGAAAGATCCCGACAAGTTGGCTGACGTCATTAAACAGAAAAAGATGTATGATGTATTTACCGAGGAACTTCAATGGAACCACATCATGCACCTATACAATGTCAGCGATATTAATCATGCCATCAAAAGAGGATGGGCATCCCAATTAATTCAGGTTGCAGAAGCATTGCAAGAAAAGAAAATTGCACAAATCGCCGATACAATAGCCCAACGAAATATTGAATCAGAAGGAGTACGAGTTGTGTTGATTGCTGGCCCTTCTTCATCTGGAAAGACAACGTTTAGCAAGCGCTTAGGCGTACAACTAATGTGCAATGCACTTAGACCGGTATCCATCGAAATGGATAATTACTTCGTGGAACGTGAAAAGACTCCACGAGATGAGGATGGAGAATATAACTACGAATCAGTTTACGCTATAGATATCAAACTTTTTAATAGTCACCTCCGTTCTCTTTTGGCTGGTGAAGAGGTTTCTTTACCTACATACAACTTTAAAACAGGGCATAAGGAGTATAAAGGAAATACTTTAAAACTGTCTCATGATAATCTTTTAATTATAGAAGGTATTCACGCACTTAATCCTGAAATCACTCCCCTTATTCCTGATAATGAAAAGTTCAAGATTTATGTTTCTGCTTTAACAACAATATCTCTAGATGATCACAACTGGATACCAACAACAGACAACCGTCTGCTACGTCGTATTATCCGTGATCATAAATATCGCGGATATTCTGCTCAGGAAACCATAGCACGTTGGGATAGTGTGCGAAATGGTGAAGATAAATGGATATTTCCTCACCAAGAGAATGCCGATGTTATGTTTAATTCAGCTCTTGTCTTCGAATTATCTGTCATTCGTCGTCACGTAGAGCCCATACTTTTAGAAGTTCCTAAAAATTGTGATGAATATGCAGAAGCGTACAGATTACTCCGTTTTATGAGTTACTTTGTATCGATTATGGATAATGAATTGCCACCTACTTCTCTACTAAGAGAGTTTTTAGGTGGAAGTAGCTTTAACTATTAACCCAACATTTTCTATTGAAGTCATCAACTTTTCCCAGCGCATTATTGGCTGACGGTGATATACAAACTGGAATCTTGAGTACTCGTAAAAGTAAATGAAGTTGGCGCTTTTTTATTGTCAACTGTAATCACCCACGGACCTTTTTCGACAAACTCCTGTCCAATAGTCTGCGCATGTGGATAATAGGCTTTATTGAGTGTTGGATTTAATTTTGAAAAGACAACTTGATCATTTGTATCTTCCACTTTCGTACAAGTATATCCCACAACACCTTTCCAATATCCTGAGCCAGTACTCTTTAAAGAATAAAAGACAAAAGCATGCTCGTTGACATCATTGGGATATGATTCGTTATATCCCATATATCCACCGTACAATTTTTCTCCAAATGGGACACAATCTGTGGAATGGAAATTGGTAAATAAAGTCGCAAAATCAGCTGACATTTCTTTAAGTATGGTATCATTAATAAAAGATACATTAAACCACCATCTATTTGTTGACTCTGTCCAAACCTTATTCAAAGGAGGGTATGCTTTCTGAATATAAAAATCAACCCCTGAATCAACACAGACGAAACGATCCATTTTTTTAGAAAAAGTAAAATGTTGAATTTTAGGATTGCTATCATGTGCCTCATAAGAGAAAGGATATGCAGTGCGAAATCCATCCAATGTAGGCACGATAGGTACTGTAATCATTATGGTATCTAGCCCATTTATTTGGTAAGTTGTCAACACATTATTATTAATAGAATTGGTCTTAATGACCTGTTGACCATTGCTGTAAAACGCATACAGCGGCGCCTGAATATCTTCATTCATCGTTGACAAAGTATTTAATGTTGTCTCCCATGAAACATCCTGCTTGTAACGTGTCAAACGGCACATACGTTGATGCTTAAGCCCACGTAATTCAATCGTATCAGTAGAATAAGATGTCACAACAAATTCAAAGTCAGCTCCTAACCCTTCATTATCCCCTTTATTATTTCCAGGTGATACAGGATCTGAATAAGCGTGTATGACACTATTATACGTATTGAATGATAAGACAGGTCCTCCATTTTGAATCATGGAATAGAAAGACTCATCAGAAGAAATACCATCACGATAGTCAGCAGCAGTAACCTTTCCATCGACAAACTTAAGCAACAAATTAGTTCCACCCGTTGCAGTAAAAAGATCAAAATACCATCCATTCGAAGAACTTTCCAATAGCTCTTTTACTTTTTGGTTCGTATTTTTAATCCTAGTTGAAGGCGATTCGTCAAAAATATCATCTTGATTGGAACTACAACTACTACACAGGATTGTAGTTAATATCATCATGCATATATAAATATATTTTGTCATATCGTGAAAAATTAAAGGGTGTTTAAATCTAAAGTATTGATACTGTTACTACGAGTCAATACACTGCTTCTTAAATCAGACAATGAAAAGCCCCAGTTCTTCTGATAATAAGCATCAACCATTTCCCACTTTTTTAGGATAGTTGCATCCCCACCATAAAATAAATAGTAACTAGTTGATTCTTTACCTTCACTGTCAGTTGTCGTTACAGACTTCAAAGTAGCATTGGTTGGTACTTCTTTTGTACCGTTTGAATAAGCCATATAATAGGAAGCCGATATTTTGGTTTGCTTAGCTTTTTCCAGCATAGCTTCCCACCAATCTTGACTATGTGTTACATAAACAGCTGTTAATTCCACAAAATCTTCATCCGCTGAGCTCATCGCATAATTACTTACATACCCTAGACAGCGGGCTTCAGTTGTTGAATATGTAGACCAACCCGTTGACGTATACGTATCAGCTGTTATCAACTTAAATTCAGTATCATACCCCTTTGCTGCAAGTAGAATATGGCCATATTCATGATGCATCGTATGAAACCATTTGTCATTCATACTAGCCACATCCAAATCATCCAGATTCAAAGAATTGACATCATATAACGTCACTTTCAATCCTCCCTCTGCTTGTCCCAACATAAAACTCCCGTCTTCTTGCCAAGCAGCAGAGCCGATTAGCTGAATAACACGAGGACAATACATATGAATTAAATTAGGATTCACCTGTTTAGTCACCTCAACATAAGCATCCAACCAAAGATACTTGATTAGCTTGGCCAATGCGATAGATTTCTCATAGTCCGCTGGTACAACATTATACACTTTGTTCGTTTCGATATCTTCATAGCGGTAATTAAAACAGATATTGTATGGCAACGTGTAATTATCAGTTAGCCATTCATCAAAATCTGTAGAGGAATCTTTGCCTAAATCAATAACAGATTCAGAGTGTATCGTATCAGTAGAACAAGAAAAAGTACTTATAGATACTAATAGAAAGAATATATATTGAAATCTTTTCATGTGATGATTGTCTATTTATAAACCATTTATTCTGGATTTTTCTCTAATCCAGCAGATAGTACATCTGCTGGCAATTGTAGTGCGCGTCTCGGATCACCCACCGCTAAAGTTAAAGGTGTATTGGGCATATCAGCTTGTAAATGGGTGACTTCTATTCCATAACGCTTGATGTCCATCCATCTCCCCCCCTCATGAATCGTTTCTATACGTTTAAGGTGTAAAATCAGCTGGATCAATTCTTCTTGATCTCCATCCTGCACGATAAAACCTTGAGGATGGAGTGTGTTTTTTATAGCAAAATCTGCTATTGAAGAAGCAGGAAATTTTGTTGTTTCAAGTGTATTCATATAACTCACCAAGTCCTCTTTCGTATATTGAGGGTGAGTTGATATGCTAGAATACATCCACAAATTAATATCCTCAACAGCTTTGTCCAACTGATTATCCAAGGCATATGCTTCTGCCCGTTCAAGAAGGACTTTGTTTGTAGTAAAAGGCACTAATACTGTGTGTGCATACCCAATACCCGCACTTTTATCTGTATACTCAATCTTTTCGGGTACGCAGAAATAGGCAACTTGTTGATTGCTTGATGTCGTGTATTTGGCTTTAATCAATTTAGAATAGTTGCCCCATATAAATGCATGTTCTAAACCCACTTGATTGGCTAAAGCCAAACTGTGAGCATATCGCTCACATTCACCAAGATATGTCACATATCTAGCTAGATTGGATTGAGGAACAAGAAACATCAAGTTGTTGGACAAATCTGCGTCTATATAAGCGTTCCACAATACTTCCGCAGATACTGGTCCACTGGCCCATGATGACCAATCACGCAAGACGGTATTTGGAGTACTTCCTAATGCTTGTGAGGCATAACTTATAGCCTTCTTATAATTGGTATAGTACAGATTGAAACGCGCAGCAAAAGCATATGCCGCTTTCTGATTAAAATGATACGTAGGGACGGGATACAAATTATCATTAATCAAAGGCAGTGCACCTTCAATATCTTTATTGATATTGGCGTATAATTCCTGCATGGTACCTCGACTATACTTAGGAGCAACTGTCGTTTCAGTATGAGTCATGTATGGAAGACCTAGATCAGTAGATGCAGTCTCAGGATTGTATGCCAAACAAAAATTCTGACTAAGCAAAAAATGAGCAAAAGCACGACAGATTAATGCCTCACCACGCATGGCATTTGTACGCGTATTTATATCAAATTTATCTAGAGCTTCCAAGGCTTGATTTGCATTCGCGATTGCTAAATAACATCCTTCCCAAAATGCTGTTGGAGAATCATTATCAATTGAAGTATCTTGTGTCCATTGATAAATTTGGCTAATCTGATGCTTAGGGTTACTATATTTTTGCCCATTGTCTACCACATTATCACTAGACCATTCCATTGCTAAATCTCCAGAACTAGTAGGATATGCCGCTAATAATATCTGGCGCACTTTTTCTGGTGAATCTAGTGTTGTACGTTCATCTGGGTTGACATTTAAAAAGTCATTGCAAGAGGTTACCAAAACACATATTCCTAGAATCAATAGCCCGTGTAGATTTCTCATTACTTTCTTCTATGTTAAAATTAAAAGCCCATACGTATTGTCATTGTGCACTGCTTAGGTAATGGAGAAGATACCCCACCAGCATTGTAATACTGAGGATCTTGGCCATGCAACGCACTGTCCTTGTACAACAGACACAAATTACTCACTTGGATCTTAGCTGATAAACTCTTAACCCACAATTTACTAAGCAAATGCTCAGGTAAGTTATATGCCAACGAAATTTCTTTCAAACGAATATGATCTCCCTTAGCTACACGAGCTGTAGAATAATTGTAAGCATTGTACGCCAAATTAAGGTTATCAATAGTTTGATTCTGACGCTGAGTAGCGATAGCAGGTATATTGGTACGATTCTCATCACCTGCTTGCATCCAGCGATTCACAAATTCTCGAGGCATTGCTGATAAATCGGTGTAGCGACTGCTATATACAGGATTTAATCGCACAACGGCGCCAAAAGCGTATGTTAGAAACACATTGAACGTCAAGTCTTTATATTTAAAGACATTGTTTAAACTACCAGTTATATCTGGCAAAGTAGATCCTTCATATTTCAAATGCCCTAAGAGGTTGCGTTCCTGAAAATTGATATCGCCGATAGTCACATCTCCATTTCGGTTGATAAAGGTAGGTAGCCCCACTTCATTTAAGCCTTGAAAATCATAGGAGAAAAGAGCACGTACTGGATATCCCTCCATGGCATATCCAGATCCACTAACTAAGTCAATGGCTCTACTGCTGCTTTTTAAATCCGTCACTTTATTTTTCATTTTAGTGAAAACAAGTGATGTATCCCAAGAGAAATGATGAGCTTGGATAGTATGTGACTGAATGCTCACCTCTACACCACTCGTTTTCATAGCAGCAACATTAGCTAATTTTGTCACTTGTCCCCCTACTCCTTGAGTCGTTACATTCCCTATCAAATCATAGTTATGGCGTGTGTACCAATCAGTTACAACACGAATACGATTGTTAAAGACTCCCATATCTACCCCTATATTCCATTCGTGTTTTTTCTCATACGTTAAATCTTCATTGGCTAAATTGTCAATATGCAATCCTGATTTTTGTAGATCAGAAAAAGGACGATATGGTGTATAAGATGTAATTAAGACTTGAGAGTTGGTCACTGAAACAGGTCCTCTATCAGCCGTTAAGGAATAGGATGTTTTCAAAGTCAAATCAGACAACCAACTAGGCATATACTGCCAAAATCTTTCGTTGTGAATGCCCCATGCGCCAGAGACATTCCAAGTAGGCAACCAACGAGCGTTCATACTTTTGCCTAAATGATTTGAGCCTTCATAACGTGCCGTAGCATTAAGAGTGTACTTCTTTTTATACGAGTATGTAGATGATGCAAAGAAAGCGGCTTCACGGGAAGAAGCATCATTTATCCAATAATACTGTCCACCTTCTTCTGCTAGTTGTTTGAAATAAGTATAATCATATGAGGGCAAACATCCACTATCATACACAGTGCCAACGCCGCTAAAATAATCAGCATGACGATTCAACGAATTGACTTCCAGTCCCCCAAAAAGATTAACAATATGCTGTTGAGCGAAAACGTTTTTATAACTTACGGTTGATCGCACGTTCCAACTATTCATAGTGTACTTCGTTTCATTATAAAATCCTCCAGATGGTAAAACAGAGACTGGCAGAGTACCTGGTTTTTCAGGATCAAGATACAACCAAGCATTACTATTACGCATCACTGGGTCTGATGCCATTCGATACGTCATTGCCTGATTAGAATGTTCGGTAACTCGATGTGTTTGTGTGGATGAAACATATTTATAAGCTCCTAGTAGAGAGAACTGGAGATTGGGATTTGGCTTATAGATCAACTGTCCCTGAAATTTCAAATGACTGACATTTAGCTCTAGATAATTATTGTTTAGCTCGTCTAGGATATTAAATGGAGCGTAATTTTTTATATAATATGTATTAGCCTGCAAAGTACGAGAACTACTTAGCGCATAAGTATATGGATTAATTTCAAAATTACGATTGGTCTCACCTTCCACAGGATCAAGACTAGAAATAGAGGTTCCAGGAGCTCGTTGTGTACGATAGGATGCATTAGAAATTAAGTGAGCAGATAAAGTAGGGTGCAACTTATAAGTCGCATGTAAGTTTGCAGTGTATCTTTTGATTTCACTTTGTTTTGTCCACCCTGGATCATTCATAAAAGACAATGAAGCATAGTAGGTAGATTGTTCTGTCCCTGACGCTATGCTTATAGAATGGTTAGACAGTACATTGTCATTATACAGTGCATCAAACCAATTCGTATTACGCAACTCAGCTTGATGCAAAAAAGCTGTTTTAGCAGATATAGTATTGGGTAACCCATACCCAGTCATCGGATCATAACTATTGATCATGTGGTACATGCGACCATAAACCCCACTATTTTGCGCACGATAAGTATCGGATAGATTTAAGAAACCAGCAGATTGCATCTCTTGATATGCTTCCATCTGTTCTTGAGAATTCATGATATCATAGTCACGATAACTTGGTTTAAAACGATATGTGAACTCTCCAGTATAATTGATTTGATGGACGCCTGTATGGCCCTTTTTTGTGGTGACAACAATGACCCCTGGCATTGCTTGCGCACCATAAATTGAAGTAGCCGATCCATCTTTAAGCACTTGAATACTTTCAATATCTTCGGCATTCAAACCAGAAATGGCAGAAGTCATTAAAGTTATAGGATTACCAGTAGACAACTCATCTAATGATATATCAACAAGATCATCAACAACCACTCCGTCCACCACCCATAATGGTTTTGAACTACCGTAAATAGAAGTTGCACCGCGTACATGTATGTTGGGAGACACCCCAAAGGTATTGGATACATTTTGCACAGATACTCCAGCCACACGTCCCTCTAAAGATCGACTAATTTCAGGAACACCATCCATCTTAAAATCTTCGGCCTGTAGTTTTGTAGTAGCACCAGTAAAAAGACGTTTATCTATATGTTGCATACCAGTCACAACAACTTCATCTAGAAGTTCTTCATTCGTTTGCAACCATATTTGAAGAATTGGTTTTATCGATACAAACTTTGTACGCATCCCGACAAACGTCACACAGATTTGCTTTGCCTCTTGGGGAATTTGACGTAAAATAAAATGTCCGTCATCATCAGTTATACTACCAATATCAGTACCAACAACAAGTACAGAAGCCCCTACAACAGGTTTTCCGTCATCAACGGCCATGACAACTCCGGACACATCTCGTGACTGAGCAGTTACTAATTCTACGCTTAAAAAGAATAGAACTAGCAACAAAAATAATTTATCTCTCATAAGTTTTCTCTCTCTAATATACAAGGTCAAGCATAGTAGGTGAAGCTTTCACCCTTTTTAATCGCCCACGCAAATATAACTGAAGCAGATAAACCATGCAAGAATAGATGATTATTTATTAAAGAAAACATCAGCAAACACTATAGTGTTCCCCTATTTTAAAGCCATCTTTGTTCTTATTTAAGAAATAACTCCTCTGCTTAATAGGTTAAAATCGTGCCCCTTGTTTAGATTTGTACTACATCATTAAACCGCATAGTTGGTTGTAAGGGCATATGGGTATCTTCTAACTAAAGACACTGAATGTACAAGGGAGTATGTCGAATGTAGCTTTTCATACGCCTTCTTTCCTTTACTACTACTCCGATCTTTGTGTAGATAAGATTTAGCCAGTTGTTTCTATCCTTTGCGCGTCTCGATTCAAACGTTTGGTCCCATCGATTCAAACGTTTGAATCGATGGGACCAAACGTTTGAATCGACGCTGACAAAGTGTATTGCACAATTATTGAATACGTTGACTACATTACTGGACTTTAACGACAAGCTTTCTGGCTTTAGATGTAGCACAAGCTTTTATAGATGCATCAAAGAGACACTATAATCATATGACCTGATACAAGGTTAGAACAAAAAAACAAAGAGAATGCATCAAAATATATTTTGACACATTCTCTTTGTTGTATACTATGATAAACCTTATAAAAAGGTTACATACTAGTTGTTTTCAGGGCGCAATTTACGTACGACCGCACCAGCTTGCCACATTTCGCTTTCACGTAATGATTTCAATTCTTTTTCTAGCCCTTCACGATAATCAGGCTTAGAATTAGTATCAATAGAACGCTGTGCTTCGTTACCACACTTCACTTCTGAATATAATTTTTCGAATACAGGTTTTGAAGCATCATGAAAAGGTCCCATCCAGTCAAGTGCACCACGTTGTGCAGTTGTTGAACAGTTTGCATACATCCAATCCATACCATTAGCTGCAAACAATGGCATCAATGACTGTGTCAATTCTTCAACAGTCTCATTAAATGCTTCTGATGGAGTATGTCCATTTTCACGAAGCACTTCATATTGTGCCAACAATAGCCCTTGAATAGCTCCCATTAGAGTACCACGTTCACCGGTAAGGTCACTGTAGACTTCACGTTCGAATGTTGTCTCAAATAAATAACCTGAGCCAACACCAATACCCAAAGCTACTGTACGATCGAAAGCACGACCTGTTGCATCTTGAAAAATCGCATAAGATGAGTTCAATCCACGATTTTCTAAAAACATAGTACGCAATGATGTACCAGATCCTTTAGGAGCAACTAAAATAACATCCACGTCTGCAGGAGGTATAATGCCTGTACGCTCTTTATATGTCACACCAAAACCGTGTGAGAAATATAGTGCTTTACCAGGAGTCAAGTGTTTTTTTACAGTTGGCCACACTTCAATTTGTGCTGCATCTGAAAGCAAATACTGAATAATAGTACCACGTTCACAAGCCTCTTCTATCTCAAAAAGAGTTTCGCCTGGCACCCAACCGTCAGCTACTGCCTTATCCCATGTCTTACCTTTTCTCTGACCAACAATCACGTTGAAACCATTATCACGTAGGTTTAAAGATTGACCAGGGCCTTGTACACCATAACCAATCACTGCAATTGTTTCGTCTTTAAGTACTTCACGTGCTTTTTCCAATGGGAACTCTTCACGAGTTACGACGTTTTCAACTACGCCGCCAAAATTCATTTGTGCCATAATCTTTTTCCTTTAGTTTGAAATTTGGTTTATTATTATTTTTAGTTTTCTCAATTATGCATTATCATTATTTGCTACTGCATTCTCTATAAAAGTTAGCTGGGCCTTAACAGCCACGACCCCATCAGGACGTCTAACTTCCAAATTATACTTTTGTGTACCGACTTGTTCTTTGTAGATACTAATCATCTCGCCAGCATAACATTCAGCAGAATACGCAATTTCGAATCGTTTAAGTATATACTGCTTATGAAAATCCATATCAAAAGTATTCAATAGGTGCTCAATATACCGTACGCTATTCAAATGTCCATTCAAATCAATATCGCTATAAGCTACTTTGTGCGTATACACAACAGGCGCATCTGCACTCAACTTGACTCTTCCGGGTCCGTCTATGGGACTCACTTTCTCAGGAATCAAAAACTGCAATAGCTGTCCATCATTAAAATGAACCAGATCCTGTGGTTTACGTGTTTGTAAGTCAATCAATGCCCATATTGCACGTCCATGTCCAATAGGTTGTCTGGACTCATCAATAATGGTGTAATTACGAGAAGTAAATAATCGTTGCACATTCTCCACCCATGTTTGAACAGAAAACTGTTCATGCTGCATAGGCATATGATCTATCTCAACAACAAGTCTAGAAAGGACCCAACTATAATTGATCAGGTGCTCAATATTAAAATGTCTCTCAGAGGCATGATTACCTGAAGCATTTAACAGATGATTTCCTAAATATCCCATAGTCAATCTCCCAGCCCAGTCACAATGGAACGGCTCTGCTCGAAGCAAATATTCTCCCAATCGACTATCTAAAACATCTTCTTTCATTAAAATCGGTTTAAGTTGTCATCAATGTACACTATATCTTTAGTGCAGATACAATATACTTTGATCTCTATTCATAGAAAAGCAACTGATGCTTTTCTCTACGTTCCTTAAGATATTGGTTCACTCTCTCGAAACAACTTGTTGTAATGGCCACACGACCACAGCGTACAAACTGCAAGATACAGTCTAGTTTCTGCAATGCTTCGTACAGCGCCGTAATATCCTCGTCCACACCACTCATTTCCACTACCGAAAATGTTTCGTTTGCTTCAATAAGATGAGCACTAAATTTTCGAATGACTTTTGAAATCTCAGGATTATTCAGCAAAACTGGAGTCGCTAATTTATACAATGCAATCTCTCGATGCATCACTTCGTTATCTACAAAATAATGAGCTTGCACCACATCTATCTTTTTCGAGATCTGTTGAGTAACTTTATTGATATTATCCTCATCAGTGATAGCTGTAATGGTATATTTGTGAATCCCTTGTATAGAAGAAGCCGACACATTTAGACTCTCAATATTTATTTGACGACGAGTAAATGCTGCTGTTACCTGGTTGAGTACACCAACTAAATTTTCGGAGTGTACAATCACAGTATATACTTGTTGTTCCATAACATATCTTACTTAAATTGTTTATTATACATTGCATCCTACTCTTCCATAGAAAGGATCATCTGACTTACCGTACCACCTGGGGGAACCATTGGCATAACATTGCCTTCTTTTTCGACACAGGCTTCAAGCAAGAAAGGTCCATCAGTAGACAACATCGTCTGAATGGCTTTATTTAGTTCATCTTCATTAGTCGCTTGACAATATGGAATATTATAAGCGGCTGCTAGGTGTTCATACTTAGGATTATGCATTGGAGTAAAAGACAATCTATTTTTGAAAAACATAGCTTGCCACTGTCGCACATTTCCCAGGAATTCATTATTGAGTATCACAATCTTAACAGGAGCATTTTGTTCCATTATAGTTCCCAACTCTTGAACACTCATCTGAATTCCCCCATCTCCAGTCATCAAACACACTGTACGATCGGGAGCTCCAAAAGTGGCACCAATAGCAGCTGGTAAACCAAAGCCCATGGTACCCAATCCACCACTTGTAATTAAACTTCGAGGTTGAGAATATTGGAAATAGCGAGCTGAAAGCATCTGATTTTGTCCAACATCAGTCACAAGCACTGCTTTATTTTGGGTAGCTTCACTCACCCTACGTGCAACCTGCCCCATTCGAAGATAGCCTTCAGGAGTAGATGCCAATTCTTTTTGACACACTACATCATGCTCTTTTTCAGCATATACTTGAAAACTCTCAATCCATTCGGTGTGATCATTTTCTTCTAGAAGTTCAGTAACACGTTTCAAAGTCCATTTACAATTCCCCAATACAGGCACATCCACAGGTACATTCTTACCCATTTCTGCTGCATCAATATCAAAATGTACAACCTTGGCCTGAGGTGCGTAGGTTTTGAGATTGGCAGTTACACGGTCATCAAAACGCATACCTACAGCAATCAAGACATCGCATTCATTCGTTTTTACATTAGGCCCCAAATTTCCATGCATGCCCAGCATACCTTTGTTTAGCGGGTAATCACTCGACATTGCCGATAACCCTAGCAAAGTGGAAGCCGCTGGTAATTGTCCTTTTTCTAGGAAAGCCTTCAATTCTTCTGTTGCATCTCCCAACACAACTCCTTGCCCTACCAAGACTAGAGGCTTTTTGGATTGGTTTATGAGTGCTGCCGCTTCATCTATCGCTCCAACGCATGGTGCAGGATCTGGATCGTACGATCTAATAAAGTCAATCGTTACAGGTTTGTATGTAATGGTATCAACTTGCGCATTTTTTGTAAAATCCAAAACAACGGGTCCAGGACGTCCTGTACTGGCAATATAAAAAGCACGAGCTACAGCCATAGGGATATCTTCTGCACGACGAATTTGGTAACTCCACTTGGCGATAGGTTGTGTAATACCCACCAAATCGACTTCTTGGAAAGCATCTGAACCCAACATAGAAGTGCCCACTTGCCCTGCAATCACTACAACAGGCGTACTATCTATCATAGCATCAGCAATACCAGTTACAGTATTGGTCGCTCCTGGTCCACTGGTGACCATACACACCCCTACTTTACCCGACACTCTCGCATAGCCTTGAGCGGCATGTGCTGCACCTTGTTCGTGACGAACTAGCACATGATTAATTTCATCCAAATGGTCATACAGTCTATCATAGACTGGCATAATGGCTCCTCCTGGATAACCAAAAATAGTATCGACACCTTGTGCTAATAACGATCGTATCAACACTTCGCCACCGACCATCTTTTCGTTTGTTGTATGTGTTGTTATATCTGTCATAATTATACTCTTTTATACTTCGTAGATTATCTACTCTATATCTCGCGCACGGCTCCTTTGTCAGCTGATGTCACCATAGCCGCATAAGCCCTCAAGGCTTTGCTAACTGTACGTGTACGTTGTACAGGACGCATAGGTCTAGCTTCAAGTTCCTCAGCACTTATCTTCACTTGTATTAGTCTGTTAGGGATATCAATCTCAATGATATCTCCATCAATAATTTTACCGATAGCACCACCCGCAGCAGCTTCTGGGGAAATATGTCCTATACTCAATCCAGAGGTTCCACCACTAAATCGTCCATCTGTAATAAGAGCACATTCTTTTCCTAAATGTTTTGACTTTATATAAGATGTTGGGTAAAGCATTTCCTGCATTCCAGGACCACCTTTAGGACCTTCGTGGGTGATGACAACAACATCACCACTAACTACATCTCCTCTTAAAATACCAGTACATGCAGCTTCTTGTGAGTCGAAAACTTTGGCAGGGCCTTCAAAATGCCAAATAGAAGCATCTACTCCTGCTGTTTTAACGACACAACCATCTAATGCAATATTGCCTCTAAGAACTGCTAAACCACCATCTTGGCTATATGCATGGGGTATATCACGAATACACCCTTCTGCTCTATCCAAATCGGGTTCTTTATATTGGGTGTTATGCGAAGCCATCACTAAGTTGAATTGCCCCTTTGGAGCTGCCAAAGTTCTTGTCATAGCTTCAGACAAACAATTAGGTGATGTAACTACTTGTGTATCTAACGCCTCAGCCAATGTCAAGCCGTCTACCCTGGAGACAGAAGAGTCTAATAACCCTCCTTTATTTAATTCTGCAAGAATAGCCAATACTCCTCCTGCTCTATTTACATCTTGAATATGATATTTTTGAGAATTAGGGGCTACTTTACATAGACATGGTGTTTCTCTTGACAAAACATCAATATCCGCCATAGTAAAATCAACTTCAGCTTCTCTGGCAATAGCCAACAAATGCAACACGGTATTTGTACTTCCTCCCATTGCAATATCCAATCGCATGCTATTGAGAAAAGCAGCTTTTGTGGCTATATTTCTTGGCAATACACTCTCATCACCATCCTCATAATATTTATATGTATTCTTTACAATCAAATCGGCCGCTTGTTCAAAAAGTGTAGCACGATATGCATGAGTAGCCACAATAGTTCCATTACCTGGTAATGCCAATCCTAAAGCTTCATTCAAACAGTTCATGGAATTGGCTGTAAACATCCCTGAACAACTACCGCATGTTGGGCAAGCTCTTTTTTCAATTTCAGCAACTTCCTTGTCTGTTTTACTATCATCAGCCGCTTGTACCATAGCATCGATTAGATCCAAATGCTTTCCTCCTAATTCACCAGCTTCCATTGGGCCACCAGAAACAAATACAGCTGGGATATTTAATCGCATAGCTGCCATAAGCATTCCTGGAGTAATTTTATCGCAGTTGGAAATACAAATCATGGCATCTGCTTTATGAGCATTCACCATATATTCAACACTATCTGCTATAATTTCACGTGAAGGGAGGGAATAAAGCATACCATCATGCCCCATTGCAATTCCATCATCGATGGCTATTGTATTAAATTCAGCGGCAAAACAACCATGAGATTCTATTTGAGCTTTCACCTTTTGCCCTATCTCATGCAGATGCACGTGTCCAGGTACAAATTGAGTAAAGCTGTTGACCACAGCAATGATTGGTTTTCCTAATTGTTCGCGTTTCATACCGTTGGCAGTCCATAGAGCTCGTGCTCCTGCCATGCGTCGTCCTTGCGTACTCTGTGCGCTACGTAATGGATACTTCATTGTCTTATCTTTGTACGTTATAGAAACTCTTTTACCTTTACTTTAACAGTTATAAAAATGCCCCTCACCTTCTAAACGAAGACAGGGCATCCATTGTAATACGACAAAGGTAGATATTATTTCCACGCAAACAAACAAATCAGAAGAAAAATATTAATTTTACTATCAATCAGATTAATATTGATGCAATATTACAATATATTATCACAATAATTTCTGGCATACTATTTGCAATTTTAGTGTTTTAAAATTTAGAATATTCACTGGGACAAACTGACAGGGGCGTCTCACAAACAAGAAAAATTATGGCAGAGACAATGCAAAGCAAGTACATCGCAGTAGCTTACAAATTGTATGTCACTCGTGACGGTGAAAGAGAGATGATTGAAGAAGCTCCAGAAGAACACCCATTCCAATTCATGAGTGGATTTGGCATGACACTTGACAAATTTGAAAGCACATTGATGGAAAAGTCAGAAGGTGACAAGTTTACACTAGACTTGACTGTTGAAGAAGCTTACGGTGCACGCAATGACGAATATGTTATTGAATTAGATAAAAACATTTTCTCAATCGATGGAAAATTTGACGAAGAACATATAGTACCTGGTGCTATGGTTCCATTGCAAACTGCAGATGGTCAACGCTTGAATGGCCACTGTATTGAAGTCAAAGAAGATAAAGTTGTTATGGACATGAATCACCCATTGGCTGGCGAAGCTTTAACTTTTGAACTATCTGTAAAAACTCACCGAGATGCGACAGAAGAAGAAATCAACGAAACAATCAAGCAACTAACAGGCGGCTGTAGCTGTGGTGACGGTAGCTGTGGTTGCGGCGATGGAGAAGGCGGTTGCGGCTGTGGTGATGGTTGTTGTTAATAGTGCGGTTGAAAATTGATACATTAAACTACATCGTATAGACACAAGAAACGACAATAAAATCGTACATACACTAGGAGGGCTTACCTTAATTGGTAAGCCCTCCTATAATATTATGTCAATAAACTAAACTAGCTTATAGATACTAATCATATTAAGCCTTGACTACTTTTACTTTTGCAGCTATTTCTTTGGCCAAATTGCGTACAGTATCTAAATCACCATCTAATGGTGCATGCGCAAGAGCAACCCCCATGCGTCGGCCTACACGTGCATTTGGTTTCCCAAACAAACGTATATCAGAATCAACGGAGATTTTTAATGCTTCCACAAGTCCTGTATATATAGGATAATCCGTTACGGTTTCTTCAGACAAAATAACTGCACTCGCTCCAATACGATGAGGCACAATATCCAAAATAGGCAATCCCAGTACAGCACGACAATGCAATTCAAATTCATTAAGATTTTGAGTATCTGCCAAAGTGACCATACCTGTATCATGTGGACGAGGAGACAACTCGGAAAAATAAACACCTTCCGTTTCACTCAAAAAGAATTCGACTCCCCAAAGACCAGCACCACCTAATGCTTCAGTCACTTTGCCAGCCATACGTTGGGCTTCCACAAGTTGATCCTCTGCTACTGGAGCTGGTTGGAAACTTTCACGATAATCACCACTCTTCTGTACGTGTCCAATAGGAGGACAGAACAATGTAGGGCCATCTTTTTGTGTAACTGTCAATAGTGTGATTTCACTATCAAAATGCACAAATTCTTCAATAATCAATTCCTTGATATCCCCACGAGATCCTTCGCAACCATAACGCCATGCTTCTGCCAATTCGTCAACTGATTTAACCATAGACTGTCCTTTACCAGAAGAAGACATTAAAGGTTTCACAATGCATGGGAATCCGATTTCAACAGCAGCAGATTGCAATTCTTCAAGGCTCTTAGCATACTGATATTTTGCCGTTTTAAGCCCCAATTCTTTTGCCGCTAAATCACGAATTGCTTGTCTGTTCATAGTATAGTTTACAGCTGATGCACAAGGCACGACCTGTAATCCAGCCTTTTCAAATTCATACAATTTCTCTGTACGAATAGCTTCAATCTCAGGCACAATAATATCTGGATTATGCTTATCTACAGCTGCTTGTAATCCTTCGCCATCAAGCATATTGAAAACCTCGCAGGCATCAGCAACTTGCATTGCTGGCGCATGCTCATAAGCATCACAAGCAATCACATACTGTCCCAAACGTTGAGCCGCTATCACAAATTCTTTTCCTAGTTCCCCAGCTCCAAGGAGCATGATTTTCTTTCTCATTAAATTATCTTTTGAATGTTTGTTTGTATAAGGATTATAAGGCATATCGTTGTAAACTCAACAATACACCTTATAAAATGGTTTTCATCTTTCTTTAACAAGTCCAATACGATAAGCAACCAAAAGTTTTTTGAGATCCTCAATTTGTTTCTCAAGATGCTTTCCTTTATCCGTATCTCTTACACACATACGATTTTGATTGAACTCAAGCACAAAATTTGTCGACTTAATATCTCGACCTTCAGCAATTGCTTGTTGTCTAGACATGAACGGTTCATGCTGAACAAGCTGCAATCCACGAGAATGATAAACTAATGTATAGCCCGCAATACCTGTTGTTGGTTGATATGCACGAGAAAAGCCGCCATCAATAACAAGTAATTTTCCATCAGCCTTCAGTGGTGATTCACCTTTCGAATGCTTCACTGGCACGTGCCCAGTAATGATATGGCTCAGTGAAGGTTCCATTCCAAATTCACGAAAAATCAGATCACAAGTATTAGGGCAATCCCTATACTTATAAAAATGTCCTTTGACCTCTTTGCGAATCTCTTTGTCATCACAAAAGTAATTTTCAAAGGTTGCCATCTTACTTTTGTCAAAAGGAGCGGCATCTTTGCCACACCACAGATACCACATGTAATCACAAGCAAAATCATGTTGCTCTGGATCAATAGAGCGCTCATCCTGAGGATCGTAATAAGCTTCACGGACCAAACGATCTAGTTTATCTAGTAAAGATTTCCCTTTATAAGCTTTTCCTTGAATCATCACATGCTTGAAATTACCATCTTCATCCAACGGAATAGAAGCATGAAAAAGTAAGTTATTATTGACTACAAGATACATACTGCCATGAGTAAGCAAGCAATTCATATGTTTCTTCATTCCCTCACTCTTTGTGAACGAATTGTGCAAACGATCTACAATATCAGCCTCTTCGGGAGTTAAAGCATACGGATTATTAGGGTCCACAGTCGGGAAGTTCGTATCATTCAATGCATATTCCTTTCCTTCGATAGTAACGACTCCTCGTTCTAAGTCCATTTTATCAAGAAGCAAACGATGAGACATTTCAAATTCAGGATGCTTTTTAATCAAAGCCGCCTCAACTTTAAATTGAATGATTGAGATGGCTTTGTGCATCTGCGACATTAATCGTAAATTCTTATCTGTATGCTCGGTATTGTCATTAGAAATTTTAGGAGCAAAAGGGGTACAAGGATCATTTCCATACACCTCCAATGCAAAAGTAGCTAAAGGCAATAAATTGATACCATACCCATCTTCAAACGTCGCCAAATTTGCATACCGCAGTGATATACGCAAAGCATTACACATACAAGCCACATTGCCAGATGCAGCACCCATCCATAATAAATCATGATTGCCCCACTGAATATCAAAACTATGATAATCATTCAATGTGTCCATGATTATGTGTGCTCCATTACCACGATCGTAAATATCTCCCACTATATGCAAAGAATCAATCACTAAACGTTGAATCAAATTACACATTGCCTCAATAAATTGATCAGCACGACGCGTAGAAATAATGGTAAAAATAATCTGATTAGTATATGCTTGTTTGTTATAATTCAAACTGCTTTCATGCAATAATTCCTGAATGATATAGGAAAATTCACGAGGAAGTGATTTACGTACTTTAGAACGAGTATATTTAGATGATACATTCTGACATACTTGTACAAGTTGATTCAAAGTAATCATATACCAATCATCCAAGTCACTTTCTTGTTCTTTTACCAGCTGAATTTTCTGTTTAGGATAATAAATTAATGTGCAAATATCGCGTTTAACAGATTCTCTCAGAGTTTGTCCAAAAATTTCATCCACTTTTCTTCTCACAGTTCCTGATGCATTCTTTAATACATGTTGAAATGCTTCATACTCACCGTGCAAATCACTCAAAAAGTGCTCTGTACCTTTTGGTAAATTAAGAATAGCTTCTAGATTGATAATTTCAGTACTTGCCGCAGCAATAGTCGGAAAGCTACGAGAAAGCAAATATAGGTAACGTAAATCTTCTTGAATAGACTCTGGTGTAATCTTACTTAATGCATTCATAAGCGATCTTTTTATGTACTCCAGTTCAGTGCCACAAATATGTACCACCTAGGAAGTGTGTTATATTTCTTTTGTTGTAAGGCAAAGATAACCACTATTTTGAAATAATATGCTGTTTATCCCTATTTTTCTCCCCTTCTCTAAGAGACCTAACCCAATTATTCATAACGCATAGACTCACTAGGATGAATACGGCTGATGATATATGTTGGCAAAAGCATAACAAGAAGAGATAGGAACAGAGTCATAATGTTGATACCAATCCAGTACCACACATTAAATTGTAAAGGAACACTATCCACATAATATACAGCAGGATTTAATGGGATAACATGTCCATAATATTGAGTCACAAAGAAAATCGCCGCTAATAGATTACCCCATAACATTCCTTTCCCTATCATTAAAAATGCCAACCACAAAAAAGTATGACGTACTTGACGGTTTGCACTTCCCAGCGCTTTTAACAAGCCAATCATTTGTGTGCGTTCCAATATAATAATGAGTAATCCAGAGACCATAATAATCGTTGCAACACCAAACATCAAAATTAAAATAATCACAACATTCATATCCAATAAATCAAGCCAAGCAAAAATTTGCTCGTGCAATTGACGAGTATTTTGTACATAATATTGTTCTCCATGCCCGTCACTTTTGGCAGTAAACCTCCTAGCCAAATCATATGTTGTAGCCTCTAAATCAGCTTCTGGGTTCAAAGAAATCTCTAAAGCAGTCATTTGACTAGCATCCCACTTTTGCAAACGCTGTATAGTATACATGTCTACAAGTACAAAAACTTTGTCATATTCGACAAAATGAGTTTGATAAATACCAGAGACTTTAAAACGACGTGCCTTGACTTTGTCACTAATAAAGTAAACATACATTTTGTCTCCCACGTGAAGTCCCATCTCTTGAGCTATCTGTTGCGAAATAACTGCTTGACTGGTACTTTCTGTATCACTAAATGTGGGCATCTCCCCTTTCAAAATATGTTGAGCAAAGAAATGAGAATCGTAATCTGGTCCAATTCCCTTAAGAACGATCCCACTAAAAGCTTGATCAGTCTTAAGCATTCCTGGCTTTATAACTGTACGCTGCACATGTGTAATTGAAGGATAATCATGCTTTAATTCATCAATTAAACTATCCGATATATATATTGGTTTCTTTTCATATGAAGTTACAGCATCAAAATTACTCAATTCAATTTGCGCACCAAATCCTGTAATTTGATTCTTGACTTCATTTTTAAAACCCGTCACAATACATACAGCAAGGAGCATCACCATCAATCCGATAGCAATGCCCCACGTAGCTATAATTACTGCAGGGGCTGCTGCTCTTGATTTGCTCAGACCCCCATCAAAAATTCGTTTTGCAATAAATGAGCTAAGGTTCATAGGTTATATTATTTCTTTTGATACGTATTGCCTGGGTATGCTTCAAGTGCTTTTTCCAAACAGATAAGAGCCCGCTCAAGCTCTTCTTGGCACAACACATACGCAATGCGTACTTCATCTTTCCCCGTATTAGGTGTTGTATAAAAGCCAGATGCTGGTGCCATCATAATTGTTTCTCCCTCATATTCAAAGTCATTCAGACACCATGCACAAAACGTATCAGCATCGTCAACAGGTAATCGAGCAACAGTGTAAAAAGCCCCCATAGGAATTGGACTATACACACCAGGGATACGATTTAAACCGTCAACCAACGTTTTACGTCTTTCTACATACTCATCATAGACATCGAGCATATATTCTTCTGACGTATCAATAGATGCTTCCGCAACAATTTGTCCTATCAAAGGTGGAGATAAACGGGCTTGACAGAACTTCATGACTGCATCATGAACAGCCTTATTTTTTGTAATCAAAGCGCCAATACGAATGCCGCAAGCAGAATAACGTTTTGAGACACTGTCAATTAAGACCACTTTATCTTCAATACCCTCTAAATGACACGCTGAAATATAAGGAGATCCAGTATAAATAAACTCGCGATACACCTCATCTGAGAACAAAAACAGATCATGTTTTTTCACCATATCACGAATTTGCATCATTTCCCTACGACTATATAAATAACCTGTTGGATTATTAGGATTGCATATCATAATACCACGTGTACGCTCATTGATCAATTTCTCAAATTCTTCAACTGGTGGCAGAGAAAAACCTTGTTCAATAGTACTGGTAATCGTACGGATAGTAGCACCTGCAGAAATAGCAAAAGCCATGTAATTAGCATACGCAGGCTCTGGTACAATAATTTCATCACCAGGATTCAAGCAACTCATGAAAGCGAATAAAACAGCTTCCGAGCCTCCACTTGTTATAATGATATCATCGGGACTAAGATGAATATCATATTTTGCATAATAGCCAGTCAATTTTTGTCGATAACTATAATATCCGTCACTAGGACTATATTCCAATTGTGTACGGTTGATCGTTTTTAGCGCCCTCATTGCCTCAGGAGGAGTAGGCAAATCTGGTTGACCAATATTTAAATGGTGTACATGTACCCCTCTAGCTTTTGCATAATGAGCCAATGGGGACAACTTGCGTATTGGAGATTCGGGCATATTAATAGCCCGTTGACTAATCTGTGGCATATATCTCTTTATTTATAACAATTTAAAAGAATTAACTGCAAATATAACTACAATTGATGAATTCAACAAGAATTTTACGACAAATCATCCAGTTCCAACCATCTCATTTCTTTTTCATCCAATTGTTCATTAATCTCATTTAAGCGTACACTGAAAGTCGTTATTTCATCTACAGAAATGGTACCACTAGCCAAGGCTTCTTCAAGCTTCGTCTTTTCGATCTGCATTCCTTCAATTTCTTGGGTTAATTGCTCCAATTCACGCTTTTCTTTATATGACATTTTACGCGTACGGTTAGTACGCATTTTTTCATTGTCACTAATCTCAACATCAACGAATTGATCATTCTGTTTTCGTGTCTTATTGGCTTGCTCTTTTTCGACCTTCTCCTTATTCTCTTTCCATAGACGATATTGAGTATAATTCCCTGGAAAATCACGAATGTCTCCTTGACCATTGAAAACCAGAAGATGATCAACAACTTTATCCATAAAATAACGGTCGTGAGACACCACAATAACGCACCCCTGAAAATCTTTTAAATATTCCTCTAAGACATTTAAAGTAACAATATCTAGATCATTTGTAGGTTCATCAAGCACAAGAAAATTTGGATTCTGCATCAAGACTGTACATAGGTACAACCGACGACGCTCACCACCAGAAAGTTTGGCCACATAGTCATACTGACGTTCTGGCGAAAATAAAAAATGTTGCAAAAATTGAGAAGCCGTCAGACTATTTCCATTCCCTAAATCAATCATTTCAGCAATATCACGCACAACATCAATCACTTTTTTTCCTTCATCAAATTCCAAACCTTGCTGGGAATAATAACCAAATTTTACCGTCTGCCCAATGTCCATCACTCCGCTATCAAGGGGGACTTCACCCAGTAAAATTTTCAAAAAGGTGGATTTACCCGTCCCATTATCTCCAACAATACCCATTTTCTCATAACGAGAAAATGTATATGAGAACTGATCTAAAATCACCAAATCATCGAAAGCTTTGCATAAATTGTCTGCTTCAAATATCTTCTTACCAATATAACTCGAAGAAGTATTCAAACTTACTTGATTGTTACTAACTCGTTGCTTAGCTACTTTCTCCAACTCATAGAACGCCTCTTCTCGATAACGAGCCTTATGTCCTCTGGCCTGAGGCATACGTCGCATCCACTCAAGTTCAGTGCGATACAAGTTGTTAGCACGTTCTATCTCTACGTTTTTTTGAGCGATACGTTCTTCGCGTTTATTAAGATAATAACTATAATTTCCTGTGTATCTATAAATCTGGTTATTGTCTAACTCCCAAATGACATTGCAAACATTATCTAGAAAGTATCTATCATGTGTAACCATCAATAATGTAATATGACTGCGCGACAAATACTTTTCAAGCCACTCTACCATTGGAAGATCCAAGTGGTTAGTAGGTTCGTCAAGAATCAACACATCTGGTTCTTGAGCCAGGAGATTAGCCAAGGCCATACGTTTCACTTGTCCTCCACTAAGTTCTTTTACCTGTTGCGAATGATTAGTGATATTCAACTGAGTAAGTAAGCGTATCAAGCGCTGTTCCATTTCCCAATCCTTATGCGCAGCTTTGCTCAAGCATGCATCTATAACTGACTTATCATCAGGGTACTCAGGACGTTGCTCAAGATAGCCTATAGAAATATCTTTTTTATTATCAAATTTACCCCTATCATAGGATTCTTGCTCTGCGATGATTTTTAATAAAGTCGTTTTACCAGTACCATTCTTGGCAATCAAGCCAATATGATCTCCTTGGCATACTGTAAAACTTAAATCAGAAAAGAGGACTCTAGCCCCAAAAGATTTCGTCAAACCATCAACTTGCAGATATGGAATTGAAGCCATAAATTATTGCTTATAAAAATTTATTAATTACTATCGTATATGACTACTCATTACCAGACAACAATGTAAGACATTCTTGATAAATAATCATCAGATCACAATCCAGCTTGTGTTTCTTCTTACTCCAAACTAATTTCATCGGATCAATAACAAGATCTTTTGCTAAATAATACAGCACAGGATCTTCACGATTCCCATCAATCAAAGTACGCCATTCTAGTCCTTCAACTTCCTCAGCCAAAATAACACATAAAGTAATCCCCACAGCTAACCAGACTTCTCTTTTTTTTGCAGAATAGTCAGCTTGTTCTAATGCATCAATCAAAATTGCAATATCTTCATCACGCCCTTGAAAATTTTTCTTTGTTTGGTCATTCACCAAATGTGACATCATATTATAGGCTTCATTAACAATGCTAATTTCAGCAATACGAGGAGGTATTAATTCTGCTGGATATTTCTTGTGATTATATCGAGGCTCCAAACTTTCAATCACTTCTACTGCATCTGCAATCTCTCCTCCCTGAGGGCAAATAAATGTACACTCTGCAGCAAGATGTTCCAAATCTACCACCCATATATGCATTGTATACTCGTTGCCATCTTCTTCGACAGGATAAGCTAAGTATGCAGCTGTATGCTGACCAACCTGTACTTTGTGAGCAATTTTCTCTTCACGTATAAATTCGTCCACAGCATCTTTACCATAATGCATGTTTTTTTCTTCTCGGTACACAGATACACGGAAATTGCCCGACCATATATTAGGGTTATAAAAAAGGAAGCTATCGGGAGTATCTTCGCTCTCAAACCAACTTTCAGGATAGGACATTGAGAACCATCCTCTAGGAGCTATAAATCGTTTAGAATGTGACATAAATGTTACAAATAAGTGACAGTTTTGAATGATTGAGGACAAAGATAACAATTATAACACGGAAAAGAAAACTGCATGAAAAAAAAACCGAGGGGGAATCTTTTTCCATTAAAATATTGATTATATTTGTGTCAAATAAAACAAACCACTCAAAAAACAAGTAAAAACCAAAGAGACTATGATAAAAAATTCTAGTGAATATCGCATTCTGATTGTAGATGATGAAGAAGATATCTGTGAAATTTTGAAATTTAATTTAGAGAATGAGGGATACACTGTAGATACAGCCTATAGTGCTGAAGAAGCAATGAAACGTCCTCTATATGAATATCATCTTTTACTCCTTGATGTCATGATGGGAGAAATCTCTGGTTTCAAAATGGCAAATATTTTGAAAAAAGATGATGATTTTAAACATATCCCTATCATATTCATTACTGCGAAGGACACTGACAACGACAAAATCACTGGTTTTAATATTGGTGCAGATGATTATATTTCTAAACCATTTAATCTGCGTGAAGTAGCCGTCCGTGTTCGAGCTGTTTTGCGCCGAACAGCTATCATGGACCCACAAAATGAAGTCATTAGATATGAGAATCTTCGCATACTAACAGCCAAAAAGCTAGCCTATATTGACGATGAAAAAATCAATCTGACTAAAAAAGAATTTGAAATACTCGTACTATTTGTCAGCAACCCTGGTCGTGTATTCTCTCGTGAAGATATTCTTCACCGTGTCTGGGACAATGAAGTCTGTGTATTAGATCGAACTATTGATGTAAATATTACCCGCCTTCGAAAAAAATTAGGCAACATCGGAAAACAAATCGTAACTAGACAAGGATATGGTTATTGTTTTGAAAAATCATTGTAACTCTGTTTTAATATCTATTTAATTTCTCCCAAAATATGTCTTTTGCTCTCCGATTATTCACAAGTGTAGTCCTTTTTTTTCTGATATACACTGGATTGTTACTTGGTTATCAGTATCGACATGATAAGGCATACCAAGAGACCTTGATGTTGAATCATCTAAAACAATATAACACTTTAGTGTATAAAGACTGGACTAGCTTAGGGGGAATAAAAGAAGTAGACTCCACAATGTGGGTTACAGTGACTAACTTGAGTGGTGTACAACTTTACGACAGCAAAGGCTATTATAGAGATAGTGTATCTTTTATGCAATTGCCTGAAGTCAAAGAGGCAATGAGCACACGTATTGGGACGAATATCCGCAACGTTCAAAAACGTCGACTAGACATCCTTAATATTGACGACTCCCTTATACAAAAAAACAGTTCTAGTACCAAAGCAATTTCTCCAGCTGATGAATTGTTAGCTGTAGAAAACACTAAACTTTCTAATTTAAAAATAGACAGTACTGAATATTATTTTGTAGCAACTAGATACCCACGCTGTATTATACGTACAGCTCAAATGTACAATGTAGATATACTAAGCGGATACAAAACGGACAATCATGTACTTATATTTACTGGTTTGCTAGGTGTTGCCATGTTGATTATCTTATATATTTACACACAACGATTAGGCAAAGTTATTACAGAATTACGTCGTTTTGCACGTAAGGCAGAACGCAATGAAACCATCACACTGGAAATGGTTGAATCATTTCCTAAAAATGAACTAGGCGAAATTTCACAGCACATCATCAAGGTATATCATCAAATGCAAGCGACAAAAGAAGCCTTACATTTAGAACAAGAAAAAGTCGTTAAATCATTAGAAAGTCAAATTCGTTTGAAAAAACAGCTAACTCAAAATATTTCTCATGAGCTAAAAACACCAGTTAGTAGTATTCAAGGTTATCTGGAAACCATTTTAAGCAACGACAATATTCCACCTGAAAAAGTACGTCTGTTTTTAGAGCGTAGTTATGCACAAAGCAATCGATTGACCAACCTTCTTCAAGACATCTCATCATTAAATAAAATGACAGAGGCCAGTACTATGCTTGTCATGGAAGATATAAATATCTACAAATTAGTTCATGGCATTGAAAGTGATGTACATTTACAACTAGAGGTTAATAAAATGACCATGCACATTGATTTACCTGAAGGACTCACTATAAGGGGGAACAATTCGTTGCTATATTCTGTATTCCGAAACCTAATTGACAATGCTATTGCCTACGCGGGAAATGGCACAACTGTCACTATTCGCCTTACAAAGGAAGATAACCTAACTTATTATTTTGAAGTCTCTGACAATGGAATTGGTATAGAACAAAAACATCTAAATCATATCTTTGAAAGGTTCTATCGAGTAGACAAAGGACGCTCTAGAAAAGCTGGGGGGACAGGTCTCGGACTTGCCATTGTCAAAAATGCAGTGATAGTACATGGTGGAAACATTAAAGCAACAAGTACTCTCGGTGAAGGAGTAACATTTACTTTCCACTTATCTAAAGGTAAAAGAGATATTCAATTTTAGAAAAAAAAATTACACAACCCAAGTCAACACATAATTATCTTCCATGCGATAGTATACATGTGCTTGACATCGTTGTTCTGTAGCAAATTCTTTGGCAATCAATTTATCATCATCTGCCTGAATCGTGAGATAATGTTTATAATCTACGAGCTTTTCACTCCCCACATATTTAAAAAAGGCTTCTTTAGCTGACCAAGCCAAAACATGTTGCTTCACTTCAAGGGAAAAATTAGGACTGCCCAATAAGAGAGAGGGTAAAACATCTTTGGGATGCATAAATTTGGAAGCTACGCGCAATGCCTTGTCACTATAAGCTTCAATATCCACACCAACATTGGGAGAATCAGAAAGAATAACAGCTACATACTCTCCTGAATGAGAAATACTAATTGATTGATTTGTACTTACCAAATAAGGTTGCCCATTTGTACGATAAGTCACTTTTTGTTCACCTCCACAAAGTTGATTAACTAAGAGTCGCGAAACCAAAAGTTCTTTTTTACGTTTCTCAACTCTCACAAGTTCCACCAATTCTTTATAATAAATAAGATTATTAGATGGGCATAATCGAAATAGCTGATCAAGCGTTTCTGTTATATGCCATAACGCCAATTGATAGGTAGTGCCATCCACAATCTTTTGAAATATCGGCATACTAGTTATTCTTTATCTCAAATTTGACCTTCTTGATACGTCTATCATCCATTTCAAGTACTTTAAAGATATATATTGATTTGTATTCAATCGTTTCGTGAATCTTAGGAAACTCACCTTTGATTTCTAAAAGCAAACCAGCAACAGTATCTACTTCACTTGAAATATCTTCAAAGACCTCTTCATCTAAATTCGTTATTCTGTAAAAATCACTTAAAGAAGTCTTGGCTTTGAAAATCCATGTATTCTCTTCTAATTGAGCAAAATGATTTTCTTCCTCATCATATTCATCACTAATCTCTCCTACAATTTCTTCAATAATATCCTCCATGGTCACCAAACCACAAGTTCCACCAAACTCATCAACAACAATCGCAATATGTACTTTATTTGCCTGAAAATCTCTTAATAAAGTATCAATCATTTTGGTTTCAGGGACAAAAAGAGGCTGACGCATTAATGACTGCCAACGAAATGTATCTCCTTTCTGAATATGGGAAAGTAAATCTTTAATGTATAATATTCCCTTAATATTATCATTGGATCCAGCATACACAGGTATACGTGAATAGCTATGTTCGGTAATACATTTTAGGACAGTGTGAAAAGAACTTTTAATATCTAAAGCTACCATATCCATACGTCCAGTCATCACGTCACGCACGCGTTCTCCTCCAAATCGTATAATCCCTTCAAGAATTTCATTCTCTTGGGTAATCTCTGCCTTATCAGTTAATTCCAAAGCTTGTGATAAATCATCAACAGAGATTATTTTCTTTTTCTTCTGAAAACGTTTTTGGATATGCTCAGTAGAAGAAGTAAGCAATCTGCTGACAGGAGAAAAAATCCTCTCACACACAGCCACACCAGGTGCAGCAATTCGGCAAAAGCGCAGCGTATTCTGAGCAGAAAAAATCTTTGGCATAATTTCGCCAAAAAGCAACAACAAGAAAGTCAATGCAACAGTAAGAACTAAAAACTGTGCCAATTCATTGTGTCCAAAAGAGAGACATTGTCCAAAGAAAAAATTGACAAGCAAGATGATTAAGACATTCACAAAATTATTGGTTACTAATATAGTAGCCAACAAATGTTCAGAATCTTTCAAAAGTCTTTTTATTATTTTATCCGATGCATGCCCCTCGTCTTCTATCTCATTCAAATCTTGTGGAGAAAGAGAAAAAAAAGCAATCTCAGATGCGGAAGCAAATCCGGATCCGATAAACATGACAAGCGCTAAGATCAGGGCTATCCACCCCGACGGCTCAGGTTCATCTATAGTCACACTACTAAAAGCGTCTCCTACTTGTACTATAAATTCTGGTATACTCAATGTTATGGTGAATTAATAATTATCTTGTTTCTCTTAAAAAATATCTAAACAGGACTATCCTCTTGCTTAGCAGGACGTCCTAACATTTCCAACTGATGCACTTCTATTTCTGTATAGGAACGAGTAATACCTCGTTTATCTTCATACTTATTGGTCTTTATTCGACCTTCTACGTAAATACGATCACCTTTACGTACGTATTTTTCTACAGTTTGAGCATTGCCCTTCCAAAAGATGAGATTATGCCATTCTGTTTGTTCAGGCACTTCAACTCCATTAGGCAATTTATACGCTCGAATAGTAGTAGCCAATGGCAAGCGAGCTACTGCTTGATTGACATCAATATATTTGACTTCTGGGTCTTTTCCTACATATCCCAAAAGAATAACTTTATTTACTGACATATAGCAAAATCATTTATTTGTCCATTTCTTGTTTACCAAGCGATACAAATATAAGTAAAACCTGTTAAACAACAAAATCAGATGCTTATTTATATAGAAGAAAGATACAAGGGCGCTTACCTATAGTAAATTGACTTTTTTTCCAACTACTAATTTTTTGCGTTTGTATCATTTCGTCTTCACATGAAATATGACATGCCACACACAGCTTTGTGTCTGGTTTACATTGCTTAATCAAAGTGTCCAACATCTTATCATTACGATAAGGAGTTTCAATAAAGATTTGCGTCTCATCATCAGTGTAAATACCTTGTTCCAACTTTTTTAAGTATTGCTCTCTTTCAGGCGACTGAATAGGTAAATAACCATGAAAAGCAAAACGCTGTCCATTAAATCCACTAGCCATTAAAGACATTAAAATACTACTTGGTCCAACAAGAGGCACAACTTTCAAACGTTCCCTTTGAGCTATCGCTACCACATCAGCACCAGGATCGGCTACCCCAGGACACCCAGCTTCACTAATAACCCCCATAGGATGACCTGTACGCAATGGTTTCAAAAAACTCGAAATATCATCGAAATTTGTATGCTTATTCAATTCATAAAAGGTCAATTCGTCAATATCTATAGCACGTTCACACTTCTTCAAAAAACGACGTGCACTACGAATATCTTCAACTATAAAATGACGAATTTCTAAAATTACTTCCCGATTATAAGCTGGTAATACCTGATCAATAGGTGTCTCACCAAGTGGTACAGGTATCAAATAGAGCGCAGACTCAATAGTCTGCGCTCCATTTTTTTGAGTATCTAGTAAAACTGTATCTATATTCATCCAGTTTATTTTACAATATAATTAACCATAGATGATATGGCCATCTTCAGCCTTGTATTCATCTAATCCCTTTTGATAAGTAGCCATCGCACGCAGACTCATGCCCACATTCGAGAAACCACCATCGTGAAATAAGTTCTGCATAGTTACCTTACGAGTCAGGTCACTAAACATCACAATACAGTAATCTGCACATTCCTCAGCGGATGCATTACCAAGTGGAGACATACGTTCACCGAAATCGAATAAACTATCAATTCCCTTCACACCACTACCAGCAGTTGTCATAGTAGGAGATTGAGATATTGTATTGATGCGTACGCCATGCTCACGACCATAAATATATCCCATGCTACGAGCGATTGATTCTAGGAGAGCTTTGGCATCAGCCATATCACTGTATCCGTAGAATGTACGTTGCGCAGCAACATAACTAAGTGCTACAACACTACCGCCTTCAGCGATAGCATCAAGCTTCTTAGCTGTTTGTAACATTTTATGGAAAGACAATGCTGACACATCTAGCGTCTTATCCAACATTTTATAGTCTAGATCATCATAAGTTCTTTTCTTACGTACATTTGGAGACATGCCAATAGAGTGCAATACGAAATCGATTTTACCCCCTAAAATCTCCTGAGACTTAACAAATACATTTTCCAAGTCTTCTACACTAGTAGCATCTGCAGCAATCACTTCACTATTGATTGACTTAGCAAGCTTTTCTACATCACCCATACGAATCGCCATAGGTGTATTACTTAGTGTGATAATTGCACCTTCTTCAACAGCACGTTTTGCTACGTGCCAAGCAATTGACTGCTCATTGAGTACGCCGAAGATGACGCCCCTTTTACCTTTCAAAAGATTGTAACTCATACTTTATTGTTTTATTACTTTTAACGGCCGCAAAGATAGTACACTTTTCTCACATCGACGAACAATGTGCAAAAAAAGTGTTTTTAGTGCCTCTCGTACATTTATTAATTCCTGATAAGAATGCACATATTCCCACCACATGATGGACATAAATAGTGCAATAATTATATTCACATCACCAAATTCAATGTACTCATTATGGATCTGTTTCATCCTAAATTTATTTATGAAGTTAGTGTTATTTCATAGACTCTTAGTGGACAAATATAATGATTTCTTTCGATTTCCTCTCATTTTTTGTTGTATCTTTGTGATTATGAAACAGTTTCAGCATCATACATCTATATATACAGGCCTCTCCTCACCAGAAGTAGAAGCCAGCCGCAAACAATATGGCAGTAATCAATTAACTGCTCCTCCACAGAAAAACCCATGGTTAATCTTCCTTGAAAAGTTTGAAGATCCCTTGATTCGTATTCTAGTGGTGGCTTTATTATTGTCAGTCAGTATCGCTTTCTATCACGTGTTTGGAGAAGATAGTCCACTGCATGTATTTCTAGAGCCATTGGGTATCTTTATATCTATTTTATTAGCAACTGGGGTCGCTTTTTGGTTTGAAATGCGTTCCGAAAAAGCCTTCAACATACTAAACAAAAACAACGAAGAATCATTGGTTAAAGTGTTGCGCAATCGACACGTAAATCAAATTCGTAAGACAGAAATTGTAGTTGGTGATATTATTCTACTTGACACAGGTGATGAGATCCCTGCAGATGGCTTATTACGCCAAGCACAGGCTCTATGCGTAAATGAGTCTAGTCTAACAGGAGAACTGATGTGTAGAAAAAGTATCCATCCTGAAGATTTCGATGCAGAAGCAACTTATCCAAACAATATAGTTCTTAGAAGCTCTATGGTCATTACTGGACATGCAATCATGGAAGTCACACAAGTTGGTGACGCCACCGAATATGGCAAAGTATACCAAGCTACACAAATAGACGATTCTGTAAAGACACCACTCAACAAACAATTGGACTGGCTAAGTAAAGTCATTACGAGAGCCAGCTATATCGTTGCACTCATTATTATTATAGGACGTACTATATGGTTTTTAATTGACTTTGATAGCGGTTTATCATGGATTTCTCTGAGTAGCAATTTCCTACAAACCTGCATGCTAGCTGTAACTCTTATCGTTGTGGCTGTACCTGAGGGACTTCCACTTAGTGTGTCACTTAGTTTAGCACTAAGTATGCGTCGTATGTTATCAACCAATAATCTAGTGCGTCGCATGCATGCATGTGAAACTATGGGTTCTGTGACTGTAATATGTACAGATAAGACTGGCACACTGACTCAAAATAAAATGCAAGTGGTCCACGCTTTATTTCAAGGCGAAGACCATATCCTTCTACAAAAGTTCCCAGACGACCTACGAACACTTATAACAGAAAGCATCGCCTTAAATAGTACAGCTTATATAGAAGATAGCAATGAACAGGACTTACGTCCATTGGGAAATCCGACAGAAAGTGCTTTACTTATCTGGCTTCATCATCAACATGTAGCTTACCTGTATCTACGCGAGAAGACAGAAATCATCGAACAATTGCCATTCTCACCTCAACGTAAATACATGGCTACTGTAGCTTATTCTCCTAGTTTAAAGAAACGAGTACTTTATGTCAAAGGGGCAGCAGAAATACTACTGACTCATTGTATTCCACTGGAAAAACAAAGCAACTCACCTCTAACACAAAGCACACTCAATGAGTATCTGTTATCATACCAACAGCAAGCTATGCGAACTTTAGCATTTGCATATAAAGTACTAGATGATATAGATACAAAAGTGATTTCAGGCGACACTATGCTAATTAATGATTTGAATTTCCTCGGAATAGTAGGTATTAGTGACCCTATTCGCCCAGATGTACCCGAGGCTATTGCCACATGCCAACGAGCAGGGATATCCGTAAAAATTGTAACAGGTGATACTCCAGCAACAGCACGTGCTATTGCACATCAAATAGGCCTTCAGTCAGAAGAAGGATTAATCACGGGACCAGCTTTTGAAGCTTTAAGCGATGAAGAAATTAAAGCCAAAATATCATCCATAGACATCATCGCACGCGCCCGTCCCATGGATAAAGCAAGGCTTGTTCGTCTTCTACAGCAACAAAATGAGGTTGTAGCTGTAACAGGTGATGGCACCAATGATGCCCCCGCGCTTAATCAAGCACAAGTAGGTCTATCTATGGGAAGCGGAAGTGCAGTAGCTAAAGAAGCAAGTGATATTACTATTATAGATGATAGTTTTTCTAGTATTTCGCAAGCTGTATTATGGGGGCGTTCTTTATATCAGAACATCCAGAGATTTATCCTATTTCAGATGACAATCAATGTATCAGCTTGTTTAATTGTTTTGTTGGGTGCTTTTATGGGATCGGATTCACCATTGACTATCGCACAAATGTTGTGGGTCAATCTAATTATGGATACCTTTGCAGCCATGGCTTTAGCTTCTCTTCCCCCATCACCTAAAGTGATGAAAGCCTCCCCCCGTAGACCAAACGATTTTATTATTAACAAACAGATGAGAAGTATTATTCTCTCTGTTGGAATTTTATTTTTCTTGTCATTACTTGCCTTGGTGCAGGTATTCAATCACAATGACATCTCAGCAACAGGCTTCTTTACCATGCACACATTGGAAAGCATAGATTGGACCAGCATATGGAAATTTGATCATACTGTTCATGGTTTGAATCCATATGAACTATCTATATTCTTTACTATATTTGTCATGATGCAATTCTGGAATATATTTAACGCACGCAGCTTATTTACAAATAGTAGTGCCTTACTACAGCTACATAAAGACAAGATGTTTTTAAGTGTATTGATTATTATATTAATTGGACAAATTATTATCATCCATATAGGACAACAAACCTTCCAAGTACAACCTATTCAACTTCTAGATTGGATCTGGATTATTGTATTGACTTCCATCGTACTTTGGATAGGAGAATTAGTGCGTTTTTTTTTAAGAAAAAGACAAACGACTATATAATATTTCTTTATCACGATGAAGAAATATAACATTCTTGCTTGACACAAGTAACCTATTACTAATAAACAAATGATAAGAGTTAATCTCTACTAGCTCTTATTAGATCTCGAAGAGTAGTTCTAACTACTTATTTTCTGTAACAACCACATCCATAGGAATATCATGACTATTAGTAGGAATCTCATCTAAATATTGAAAATCAAAGCAAATACCCACAGTATTGACATCTAGTTTAGGTAACAACTTGTCATAATACCCCTTTCCTCTACCTAAACGGTTTCCTTTAGAATCGAAAGCCATACCAGGTACTACAGCCAAATCAATGTTGGCATATTGACAAACAGGATAGTTTTTTCCTACGGGTTCATAAATACCAAACAAAGGTTCTTGCTCAACACGTGTCGTATCATTATACCGCCTTAATTGCAAACGTTCACCTTCTACTACAGGCAAAAAGACTTGCTTACCTGCATGTAAAGCTGCCTCTATCAGTTTTTGCGTTCTCACTTCATCTGGTAACGCATTATATAATAAGACTGCATGGGCACTTTGCCATATGGGCAGAGCAATCACTAGTTGAACTATTATTTCCGATTTAGCTTCTAATTCCTCAGCAGTGTATGTTTTTTTTTTCTCACGCAAAGCTTGTCGGATTTCTTTTTTTGTTTTCATGCATCTTCCATTTAGTCTATTATAGTGTCTTCCTTACTTCATACCAAATTATTCTTATTCAATGTGGAAATTGAAGTTTAACTAAGGAACATCATCTGGCATACACGATTGCTAGATGGTTGGTTACCACTGAATAAAAAAACCAGACTGAGTCATATCTTGTGCCCAGTCTGGTAATTTAATTTATAAGCTAGAGCACTCTTTTAGTCTCTACGCAAAAAGATCATAATATAGTAAAGCAAAGTCGCGAGTGATGATAACGCAGCTACTACGTATGTATAAGCTGCAGCGCTCAAAGCATCGGATGCTTGTGATTGGCTCTGGCTAGTGGTCAATCCACTACTGTTCAACCACACAAGAGCACGACGACTAGCATCAATTTCCACTGGCAAAGTCACAAAACTAAAAATAGTCGTAAAAGCAAATAGCACAATACCTGCTAATAACAATTGCGGAAATGCTTGCACCGTAAAGATTCCTGCTAATAAAATCCACTGCACCCATGAAGAAGCAAAACTCACCACTGGCACCATAGCACTTCTTAATTTTACAGGTGCATATCCTGCCTGATGTTGTACGGCATGCCCACACTCATGAGCAGCAACTGCAGCAGCCATAATACTTCGACCATCATACACTTCAGGGCTCAAATTTACCGTCTTATTCGTCGGATTATAATGATCGGTCAGCATACCTGGTGTCGAAAGAATTTCCACATCGTAAATGCCATTATCATGCAACATTTTGAGTGCAATATCCCTTCCACTCATCCCTGATGGGAGCATAACTTTGGAGTATTTCTTAAATTTATTCTTCAATCGAGCTTGAACTAGAAAACTAACTATCATCAAGCCAATTAGGATTATCCACATGATTGCCATAAGCTGTCTTTTTATAAATAAATACTATTATTCTGCCTCTGAATCACGCACAATTGTTTGCTCGCGATCAGGTCCTACAGATACAATAGCAATATCCACGCCAAGATATTCTTCTAAGAAAGAAAGATATTGATTAAATTCTTCTGGGAATTCATCTTCGGAAGTCATCTTAGTCATATCAGTTTTCCAGCCTGGAAACTCAACATAGACAGGTTCAACCTCTACAGTATCAATATTATAAGGGAATTCATTTGTTTCCTCTCCATCTATTTTATAAGAAACAGCTGCCTTTATGATAGGGAAAGCATCCAAGACATCACTCTTCATCATGATTAGCTTAGTTACACCATCAATCATAACCGCATACTTCAAAGCCACTAGATCGATCCAACCACATCGACGTGGACGACCAGTCACCGATCCAAACTCATGCCCCTTTTCGGCTAGCTCACGACCAGTCTCGTCAAATAACTCAGTAGGAAATGGGCCAGCTCCAACACGTGTACAATAGGCCTTGAAAATACCATACACCTCACCTATTTTATTAGGAGCGATACCTAAGCCAGTACAAGCACCTGCACAAATAGTGTTGCTAGATGTGACAAAAGGATAGCTACCAAAATCAACATCCAACATTGTTCCTTGTGCTCCTTCACAAAGAATGGCTTTGTCATCTTGCATCATATTATTGACGGTGTGTTCACTATCAACCAAAGTAAACTGCTTCAAGTACTCAACACCATCAAACCATTCTTTTTCAGCCTCATCAAGAGTGTATTCAAAACCCAAACTCTTCAAAATGCTTTCATGACGAGCCTTAGCCTTAGCATATATCTCATCGAAATTGTGAAGTACATCACCTACACGTACACCATTACGACTGACCTTATCGGTGTATGTAGGGCCAATACCTTTGCCTGTTGTACCAACTTTAGAGTCACCTTTTGCTGCTTCATATGCTGCATCAAGCAAGCGGTGAGTCGGCAAAATCAGGTGCGCCTTTTTAGAGATGTATAAACGTTTTGTTAAATCAAAACCAGATGCAGCCAGTGCTTCTGCTTCAGCTTTAAACAATGCTGGATCAAGTACTACACCATTTCCAATGATATTTATTTTATCTCCTTGGAAAATACCAGATGGGATAGAACGGAGAACATATTTTCTGCCATCAAATTCCAATGTGTGTCCAGCATTTGGGCCACCTTGGAAACGAGCGACGACATCATACTTTGGAGTCAAGACATCAACAACCTTGCCTTTGCCTTCGTCTCCCCACTGCAATCCTAAAAGAATGTCAACTTTCATATACTAAATTTATTATTGTTTGTTTATTGTGATTGATCTTATTTATGCTTCGAATTTCTCTTTTTACGTTGGCAATTTGCACACACACCATACACATACAAAGCATATTGTGACTGATGAAATCGTGGGAATTTAGCCTCTGAAATCGCTTTATGAATAACCTCATCTGTGCGTTCAGTAACCTTTCCGCACACCATACAGATTAAATGATGATGCAACTGCGTTCTGTAAGCTTTTTCAAATTGGGCAGAATTGCCAATCTGATGTTTTTGTACTAAGTGGCATTTCAAAAGAAGGAGAATCGTATTGTATATAGTAGCCCTACTCACCCGAAATTGGCGTTCTTCAAGAAGTCGATATAAGGTTTCTATGTCAAAGTGTCCATCAATAGTATATATCGTTTCAAGAATCGCGTACCTCTCGGGTGTCTTCCTGCACTTATGAGTAGTAAGATACTCAGTAAAGAGTTGTCTAACAGCCTTTATCGTGCCAGGCTTATCGTTCTGCTTACTTTTTTTCTCCATACGAAAACGCTTACAAAGGTAATATCTTTTAGCGATTTGACCAAAAGACTACCTATATTTGTAAATTCGTTTTTATACCTTAACTTTTACGTCTATTCGTAAGCTGCAGCTTCCCATTCTACTTGACGGATCAACTGGTGAGAATAATCCGTATCCATCTCCTTATATTGCTCTATTAAACGGCATACTCTAAAAGCATGATCCTCACTATGCTGCATAAAACGTTTAATGGCTCCTATGGCAACATGGCGTACATTATATCGTTCATCAAAAGCAGCTGAAATTGCTTGATCTAAAAACTCACCAGCTACTTGATCTTCCATATCTCCCTTTTTACTCAAGAGACGAGTAATCAACAAATAGGCACATACTTGAAAAAACTCTTCTTCACGTGCCAACCATTGAAAAGCAAGCTGTGGAGCATAATCCATATATTGCAATAAGTGCATCACTAAGTTCTCTGCAATCTCCAAATACTTGATATCTTCCACCCATATCTCTGCAATTTCAGGGTAAAAACTTTCTTGTGGTTGCAACAAAGTAGCCATAATCTTACACTCGCGAATATCTTCTTTCCAAAGTGCTTGAGCTAGTTTATGTTCGGGGTGAAAAAACGAAGCGACATATTTGATTCGTGGTAATTCGACTCCAAAGATAATGCGATAGTTTAATCCTTTGTCCCTCATACTTTGAGAAACCACCCCATTCATACTCAAACGTAATCGCTTTTTGACTTCACGCAATTGGTCCTGCAATTGCTCATCAGTTGGTGATATCATATTGTTCATCTTATTTTCCTATTTTTCTTCTCTTAGTAGACTGCCATAGCCATCATTCAAGAAACCATATTGCTGACTATAGCGCAACATTTGCTCATCGTATTGCTCGTCATAGCTAACTATAACATCTTGTATCACACCTTCTTTACTACACACTGCAGTGTACTTAGGATTGACAAAACCTTTATATGGAGCAATGTTAAGAGCAGCATACCTATCTATTACTTCTTTATGTATATCAGTATCAACTTGAACTCCATAATTTTCAACCAATTCTCGTGCAGCTCCATAATCTCCACGTGATTTGATATGTTGAACTAAAGCGAGCAATTCACCAAAGAGTTCGCGTAAAGCCAGATAATCATTTACTTGCACATAAGTTTTACCCTCTTTTTTCACTAACTCAACAACGTTCTGTTCACGCCCCTTCTCATACACCCACTTAGCAATCAACTGACGGTTACGCATATGCGATTCCTCAATAATCGCACCTAATTGTATACGTACTAATTGAGTCATCAATCCATTCATTAGATAAGTATAATAGGCTGGTTTGTAGGCATCATCTGTAGGCAACAATCCAAGTTCTACCATTTTTTTATCAGACATAAAATACAACGCAAATAAGTCGGCCCTAGCTTCCTCTATTGTAGCTCCATGAGCTTTCAATGCATCTTCACTGACACCTGGTAATAATTTACCAGAACCATGTCCTACACATTCGTGCAAGTCAGTATGTAAATCATCTGTGATTGAACCATATGTCTCTATGGCTGACAACATATCATCATCAATCACATATTCTTTTAGAAAGCCATTGCCTTTAGAGGCATCATGATAAGCCTTGGTTATATTAGCTAGGGTAACAGACTTGGAACCGTGTTTACTACGAATCCAATTGGCGTTAGGTAAATTTATACCAATAGCTGTGTGCGGATACAAATCACCAGACAATATGGCTGCTGTGATGACTTTAGCACTGACACCTTGTACATTATCTTTCTTGTAATCTGGATTAACTGGACTGTGATCTTCAAACCATTGTGCATACTGACTAATTGTTTCAGTACGTTTGGTTGCTTCTTTATCTTTGAAGTTCACAAGAGATTCCCAACTGGCTTTAATGCCTAATGGATCTCCGTACGTTTCAATAAAACCATTAATAAAATCAACATAACTATCTGTATCGTTTACCCAAGCAATACTATATTGATCAAAGACTTTCAAATCGCCCGTTTGGTAATATTTGATAAGCAATGAGATAACCTCTTCCTGCTTCTGGTTTTCTGCTACATTTTTTGCATGCTCCAACCAATATATTATACGAGAAATAGCAGGGCTATAAAGTCCATCTACCTTATATACAGCTTCGTAAAATTCGTTGTTTTTACCGCGACGTAAAATACTATTTAGTCCATAAGACGGACATTCATCTTGCCCTGCTTTCATTCGACTATAATAACAAGATGCGACCTGCTGATCCACACCATTGCCATAATAATTGCATGCACTAGTCAATACTAAATCTTCACCATCTTTCTGATTCACTTGCTTAGCAGCAACTTCAGGTATAAACACGTAAGGATACAATTGTTGATACAAATTTTCAATAGTCTGGCTACCATAAATAGGCAATACTTGGAGAGGAGTATTACGCAGCATCTTGTTGAAGTCTTGTGGTGTACAATCTATTGGCATCTTCTCCATACCATAATGGTGATGAATACCACTAGAGAACCATACGCGACGCAAATAAGTATGCAGTGCTTGAAAAGCTTTAGTATCTCTATCACCTTGATAATGTAAGAAAATAGCTTCTAAAGTACGGCGCAACAATAAATTGAGTTCACCGTGTTGATCAAACAAGATATCTCGACCACACAAGGCCGCTTCAGACAAATAGTATATCAATTCTTTTTGCTTTACGGGTAAAGCATCAAATCCAGCCACATTGTAGGAAAGAATTTCAATATCTGCAAATCGAGTGTTCATATAAGGATTTTATTTTCTTTGTATGTATAAACCGAACCGCAAACTTACTTATTATTTCATAGGTAGCCAAATTGAAAATCATAAAAACGCTCAATTGGTATTTATTTCGAACTCAATAAACGAAGCAATTCTTGTGGAGTCAATTCAGATGCCATACTACTCCCCTCAAGCAGTGTATCTGCCATAAGGCGTTTTTCTTCATGCAACGCCAAAATCTGTTCTTCGATTGTATTTTTTGATATCATACGATACACCGTTACTGGTTTATCTTGACCAATACGGTATGCCCTATCGGTCGCTTGTGACTCAATGGCTGGATTCCACCATGGATCAAGATGAATAACAAAATCTGCTGTTGTTAAGTTGAGTCCTACTCCACCCGCTTTCAAACTGATTAAAAAAATGCGCGTTTCCCCTCTATTGAATTCATTGACCAATTGTGCACGCTCTTTAGCACTTGTTTTACCATCCAAATACAAGTAAGAGACTCCTATTTCATCTAGTTTTTTCCTAACTAAACCAAGATGACGAGTAAACTGACTAAAAACCAAAGCAATATGATCATTCTGACACAAACATTCTATAATCTCCATTAGTCTACCCATCTTTGATGATTCAACCTTAGATTTAGGTTGCACTAATTGTGGATGACAAGAGAGTAAACGAAGCTTATTGATTTCTTGCAATGCAGTAACCATACTAAGTGTACCATGATCAATCGTCTCCAAAGCATGGGCACGTACAGACTCATACAATACACGCTCTTTATCAGAAAGTTCTACATAAATATTAATTTCTGTTTTTAATGGCAATTCTTGGGCTACTTGTGATTTTACACGTCGCAAGATAAAAGGCTGTATCATCAGCTTCAATCTATCATATTGTATTTCATTCTTTATGGTACGCACTGGTTGCACAAAGGTAGACGTAAAGTGCTTGTAGCTCCCCAACAAACCAGGTACAGCAATGTCAAATAAATTCCAAATTTCAGCCAAATGATTTTGTACTGGTGTACCAGTTAGCAATAAAGTAAACTTAGCTTGCAACTGTTTTACCGCCTTGGACATTTTCGAGGTGCGATTTTTTATGACATGCGCTTCATCTAGTACAAGTATATTCCAAGTCTTTTCATTAAAAGCCTCTCTATTTGTGTGTACAAGTCCATAAGAAGTAATCACCACTTCTCCAACATCAGCTATACGTATCATCTGATCTCTCTTTGCCGACTTATTCAATAAGGACACATGAAGCGAAGGAGCAAATTTTCGAATTTCATTTCTCCAATTGTAGATAACAGAGGAAGGTACTACAATTAAAGAAGGCCCCTTGTGTGCTTGTGCAAGCAATAAGGTAATTGTTTGCAACGTTTTACCGAGACCCATATCATCAGCCAAACAAGCCCCAGCTTGCCACTGATATAGTCGGGATAGCCACTCGTATCCCACGCGTTGATAATGTCGTAACGTTGCACATAAATCATCTGGAACTAATGGAGTTATCTCACCAACTTCAGCTATACGTTCTAATATTTGTTTTAACTGAATGCATTTTGATAAATGCATACCTGTTTCTTCATAATGCTTCAATATCGGTGCTGAGAAAACAGATATAATTTTTTTACTTCCCTTATTTTGCAAGAGTGCATTTAGAGAGAAAAGGTGTTCTTTCAACTCATTGGTTATTGAAATAAAAGTTGATTCGTCTAAAGGAATATAGTTTCTCTTTTCATTAGTATTTATGAGATGAATAAGTTCATCCAAAGGAAGTACTGTATTGCCTAATTTTAATGAGACTTGTATTTCAAACCACTGACGTAAACTTTTTGTTTTAATCATTACATCTGAAGTCCTTACTTGAACGGGCCGACTAACAATACCACCTCTAGGCCATTCCACAACAATCTTCTGCTTCTCTTTGTGTAAGGTTTCAAGCATACCTAAACAAGCATCATTACTAGGAAGAAAGAAATTAGAGACATCCATATTGTATCCTCCAAGTTCCTTTACACGCTTTGTAATACCATCTAGTAAACTAATTTCAGCCTTTAATTGACGTTTAATCAGGATAATCTGATCCTCATGCAGCTGAAGACAAACTTCTGATCCTTTACCTGGTGCAAATTCGACCATTCCTTTCATCGATGGACGCACTAATAAATGACATTGATACCCTTCGTTCCTTGGGTTGAATTGAGCTACCACATAATTGAATGCATCTATTTTTTGAATTAAATGATTTACTGGACGAGTTAATGGAAGATCAGATTCGACTTGTATATCAGACATTTCTTTAACCAGCTGAACAACGGCGTCATTCACCTCCAAAGGCAATGGTTCTAATCGTTTCAATTGAATAATAGCACTCACCAATTGATTAGGGATTGTACATAGCTCTCTTACTCCATCGCATGGTTTATATACATATGTTGTCTGTCCTTCAACAAGGGTAATAGGTTTATCAAAAAACAATGTTATCCCTGAAATCGTTGTTCGCAAAACCTTATCTTCAAACTCCATCTTCCGAACCATGGCACGAACAACAGCCGATTTTACATCAACTTTTTGTTTGGGCAAATTTGCTTCGTACAAAGCATCCTTACCTTTCAACATCTTTAAATAATCTGGATTAGCTTGTTTGAGATAACTATCATGAGGATATTTCGCCATCAGGTCGGCAATCTTCTTATCCAAAGAAGACATCCCCTCTATCGAATTAGACTCAAATTGTGATAGATTAACACGATTACTAGGAGTCCACAACCCATCAGCTTCAACAATATGCTGATATGGAGTAATCATGTGCCTTTCATTTATACGATATACAATAAACTTCTTTTCAGTAGTAAGATCCAATGAAGACATTAAAGCTATATCATTGGTTTTAAGTATAGCATCTTTCTTTTGACGAGATTTACGCGCACGAATACGTTCTAAGATATCCATACTCTCTTCGGATACTAGCTTTTTTATTAAGCCATATTCCATCATGGTATTTTCATATCTATATATGTATGCTGCCCATAATGTATGGTTTTGCTTCATTGCTTGAAACAACGAGGATAAATGCTCATCATTTTTTTTTCTAGATACTTCATCCAAACAACTGAGATGATCGACTCCAATTTTAATTGTCTGCTTCCAACAATCATTATATTTCAAATATTGATACATGCTCAAAATAACACTTTGTAGAGCCTCAACATCAGAATGTTGATAATCCCACTCGATAAATTCAAACGCCGTTTTTGTATACTTAAACACATACTCTAAAATAGGTAAGCGTACCTCATTGTTGATACACACCCACACCATACCATACTCGGAACTATTATTTATCGTAATATTTTTTCGAATGAGCAATCGGATATCATTATTGAACAAGGAATAACTATCCTCAAGCATTTGCTCGAGGTGCAAAGCTTTATCTTTATTTATAAGCCGTTTTTGATATATAGCTAGACTTACAATTTCTGGGATATCTTCACAAGGAAGTTGATCTATAACCGATTCTATTAATCTATATCTTTTCATACCTTAATTAATGCTGTGTACACAGAGATAAACATTCTAGAGATGCAGCATCGATATCTTTGAGAACCAATGCCTATTGAAATGGAATTACAGCAAAGGTAAAAAAAATACGACCAGCACAAAATTTACGGGTTATTTTATCCATATTAACTGAAATAATTACTTGAAAAAATACAATTGTATTACAAAATGAATATCACTAAAAATCATCTCTAACACTTTGAGATGTGCTCTTCAAAAAAGAACTAATTCCATATTCATATCTCTTCATTTTAGCTTGACGCATTGATGTCATAGGTGAACTTATAGAATCGCAAATTGGACAACGCACCACATAATTCCATTTGCCCTTACTATCAATGTATTTATCTACCCAAGTGAGTTTATATCCGACATTCAATACACGCGTACGGGTACTATTCTTAATTAAATGCAATTGAAGAATCAAGCCTCCATCCTTGGGATAACTACGTTGATTAGACACAAAATTACCCAAAGAATAAGCAACTAAATGGCCCGTTTCAGGATAATACACAACTGGTTGAACAACATGAGGATGCGAACCTATAATAGCATCTACACCTTGTTGGAAGCACCATTGTGCCAGAATCTTTTGGCTCATGGAGGGATATTGTTGGTATTCGTTCCCCCAATGTAAAACTAATATCAAATAATCAAGACTAGGATGCACTTGACGAGCTTGTTTGATATCAAGTGCTATTTGGGTAGTATCTATTCTATTAACAATCACATCATTTGGCGTTGATATTCCGTTAGTGCCATAGGTGTAATTGAGTAGTCCAACACGGATACCATGTTTATCTAGTATTAAAAGGTTAGAAAATCTTCTATCTAAAACATTACGGAAAGTTCCTGTATGTCGTATTCCCAAAGAATCCAAGACATTCAACGTACGAATTAATCCTTTTTTACTTCTATCCAAACAATGATTATTAGCTGTAAGTAGGACATCAACCCCTGCATCAATTAAAGAGGAAGCCAATGCATCAGGAGAAGAAAAGGTAGGATAACCTGTATAAGGTTGACCACCTAAAGTCACTTCTAAGTTACCAATAGTCCAATCGGCTTGTTGAAAAAGAGGAACAACATCTTCCCAAACACTACGATAGTGGTAACAATTTTTCGCTCTATCATAGGCCGATTGTATTTGAGGGGAATGCCCCATAATATCACCTAAAAAGAGCAATTTCACCTCTGGTGCAAACATTTCTTTTAATGGAAAATGGCACTGAACCTTATATTGCAACTTGTCTTCTATACCTGTAGTGGAAAGACCCACCATAGGTATCGTATCTAAAACTTCCGCAGTCACTTCCCAACTTAAGCATACACTTAGAAATAAAATCAATAATTTTCGCATAGGTCATTGTATTGTAGCAGACAAAGATAAACAAATTCACTAGAAGTACAATACGCAAACAATACGAAGCAACAAACACAAAGAATAAAACAAAACGATGATTTTACATCCATTTTTATATCAAATTGCTTTGTGCTTACATTTTTAACCCATATATTTGTCACCAGTAAACTCAAGAAACTAACAAAATAACGAATCAGAATTATTATGTGTGGAATTGTAGCTCTATTTGATCTTCAGCAACCTGGAGAATCTTTGAGAAAAAAAGTTTTAGAAATGTCCAAGCGTATCCGTCATCGTGGTCCAGACTGGTCTGGCATTTACGTAGGTGATAACGCAATATTAAGCCATGAACGCTTATCTATCGTTGACCCTGCATCAGGTAGTCAACCCTTTGTATCTAAAGATGGTAATCTTATTTTGGCTGTCAACGGGGAAATATACAATCACCGAGATATTCGTGAACAGTACAAGGACAAATACACTTTTCAAACAGGTAGTGATTGCGAAGTCATTATGGCCTTATATAAAGATAAAGGCGTAAATTTTTTGGACGACCTTTCTGGTATTTATGCATTCGCATTATATGATAAAGAGAAAGATCTATACCTAATAGCTCGTGATCCTATGGGAGTGATTCCATTGTATTGGGGACAAGATGAAGACGGCACACGCTATTGTGCATCGGAACTAAAAGCTCTTGAGGGGTATTGTGAGACATATGAACGCTTTCCTCCAGGACACTTATATTGCAATAAAGAAGGTGAACTGCGTAAATGGTACGAAAGAGATTGGTATAAATACGACGCGGTAAAATTGAACAAGGCCTCATCACAGGATATCCATGATGCTTTGGACGAAGCAGTGGAAAGCCAAATGATGTGTGATGTGCCATACGGTGTACTCCTTAGCGGTGGTCTAGACAGTTCCGTCATTAGTGCCTTAGCCAAACGCCACGCCTCTCGTCGTATCGAAAGCGATGGAGAAAAAGCTGCGTGGTACCCACAATTACACTCTTTTGCCATCGGTTTGAAAGGATCACCTGATTTAGAAAACTCTCGTAAAGTAGCCGACTTTATTGGCACAATTCACCATGAACTAACATACACTATACAAGAAGGCCTAGATGCAATAAGAGACGTTATTTATTACATAGAAACTTATGATGTAACCACGGTACGTGCAGCAACACCTATGTATTTGCTAGCTAGATATATTAAAAGCATGGGGATTAAAATGGTTTTATCTGGTGAAGGTGCAGATGAGATCTTTGGAGGTTATTTATACTTTCATAAAGCGCCAGATGCACAAAGCTTACATGAAGAGACTGTACGTAAAATCAGTCGTCTACACCTGTATGATTGCTTGCGTGCCAACAAATCTTTAGCTGCCTGGGGGGTAGAAGGTCGAGTACCTTTCTTACACAAAGAATTTATGGATGTTGCTATGAGCATCAATCCAGAAGCTAAAATGTGTGGTAAAGGACGTATGGAAAAACATATCGTGCGTGAAGCTTTTGAATCACTTCTTCCAGACGAAGTTGCTTGGAGACAGAAAGAACAATTTAGTGATGGCGTTGGATACAGTTGGATTGACACCTTACGTGCCCAAGCCAATGAAATGATTAGTGATGAAATGCTAGCTAATGCAAGCAAGATTTTTCCAATCAATCCACCACTGAACAAAGAAGAATATGTTTACAGAAGTATTTTTCAAGAACACTTTCCTAGTGATAGTGCAGCTCGCAGCGTACCATCAGTACCTTCAGTGGCTTGCTCTAGCAATGAAGCTTTAGCATGGGATCAAAAATTTAAAGAAATGAATGAGCCATCAGGGCGCGCCGTAGGTGGTGTACATGAATCAGCTTACTAAAAAATACAGGAAGTAGTATGTGACTATAGTAATACACATACTACTTCTTTTCTGCTTTAACCAATATAACATCTTTCAGCTTGGTTGTATAGCATTTGGATAGATGCTCTTCTTTTAATCTCCAAGCCGCTTTTTGCTCATTCTGTCTATCTTCAGAAAGTACTTTTTGAGCTGCCACACGCACACATTCATGACCACAAGTAATATTTATTTGATCCATTACAGATGATAAAGCATTTAGCTTCGTTCGATCAACATCGTCAAAAAGATCTTGCTGAATCACTGTATTGGATGAAATTTCCTGTAAAATCACCCCACTTTTCTTGTAATAAAAGTCTTCACGATAAATCATACGCAACCCTTGCAGAGCAGCTGAAACAATACCTTGAGTATCACTTATAGGTACAGAAAGATGTACACATTGTGTATTAAAATACTGTGGGAGATCATCCCGATGTTTATTCGTTTGTATAAAAACAGAAACAAGAGCACATACAGAATGCTGGGCACGTAATTTGCGAGCACCACGGGCAGCAAAATGAGCTACAGATTCGGCCAAATCATGATAATCAGTGACCAATTGGCCAAAAGACCTAGACGTGCATATAGTCTTTCTTTCAGGTATATCTGCTGCATGAATACATGCTACTCCATGCAATTCTTTCCAAGTACGCACACCAGTAATGGATAAAACCTTTTTCACCCATTCTTCGGATTTTTGTGTTAAGTCCCATGCTGTAAACACGGAGTAGTTCTCTAGTTTACGCGAGGAACGTCTCCCTATGCCCCATACATCAGAAACAGATGTCATCTTAAGAGCTTTTTCACGACGTTCCAAATTATCTATTATACAACATCCATTGTAAGCAGGATACTTCTTGGCAAATCGAGAAGCCATCTTTGCTAATGTTTTTGTTGGAGCTACTCCTAAGGAGACAGGCACACCAGTATGACGATGCACAGTATTCACTAGCTGCTCTCCATATCTCCGAAGATCAACCAGTTCCATACCATGCAAATCTATAAAAGCTTCATCTATAGAATAGACCTCCATACCAGGCACATTATCAGCTATAGTACGCATGACACGAGAAGACATATCTCCATACAACGAATAGTTTGAAGAAAAAACAAAAATATTATGCTTTTTAATCAGATCTCGCACACTATACAGAGGACTACCACGTTTAATACCTAAACGTTTGACCTCTTCACTTTGTGCCACAATACATCCATCATTATTGGAAAGCACAACGACAGGCTTTCCCAAGAGTTCTGGATGAAATACACGCTCACAAGACACATAGAAACTATTGCAATCTATTAATCCAAACATAGCCATTATATATTATAGTATACCTTTCACCTTCTGCGTCTTATTGTATAAGTAACTATCCCCCACACAAGAAATTGATCATCCGCTGTTATTTTGATGGGATGAAAATCAGAATTAGCTGGCACTAAATAAATTGCTTCAGATTCTATTTTAATATATTTCAAAGTGAATTCACCGTCCACAAAGCAAACAGCCATGTCACCATCTTGAGGTTCTAAAGATTTATCTATAACCAACAAATCACCATCGTATACTTGCGCATCAACCATACTATCTCCAACGACTCGACCATAAAAGGTTGAAGCAGGGTGCTTAACCAGTTCAGTATTTAAATCAATAACCGCCTGCATATACTCTTGAGCAGGCGAAGGGAATCCTGCACGAATACCCTCATCTGCTATAGGTAATGCTAACGAAAAACTTTGGTCTATTTTATGAATTTGGATACTCATATGATTGGCTGATAAATGTTTTAGGCTATTAAATAACTGCACAAATATAGCAAAAAAGCAGGATATGTCACAGATTTTATCGTACCTTTGCAGCTCCAAAACAGAGCGGTAAACTTTTAATCACATTATCACATCATATCACCACTCACAGAAAAAAAATAATATTATCTATGATTCCATATAGCAAAGAAACTGTTATGCAATATTTAAATGCACCTATCTTTAGCCATATCCAACAAGTCGCCGACAAGCTTGGTATGCCTTGTTACGTCGTAGGTGGATACGTGCGAGACATCTTTTTAGAAAGACCATCAAAAGATATTGATGTGGTCGTCGTAGGAAGTGGAATAGAAATCGCTACTGCATTAGCCAAACATTTAGGTAAAGGTGTCAACCTTGCCGTATTCAAAAATTTTGGTACTGCACAAATCAAATGGCATGGCATTGAAGTTGAGTTTGTAGGTGCACGCAAAGAGAGCTATACACATGATTCGCGTAAACCAATCGTAGAAGATGGCACCCTAGAAGATGATCAAAACCGAAGGGATTTCACCATTAACACGTTGGCATTATGCCTAAATAAAGACAATTTTGGAGACCTTATTGATTCCTTTGGAGGCATGCAAGACATGGAAGATGGACTTATTCGCACTCCATTAGATCCAGATATTACATTTAGCGATGACCCACTCCGTATGATGCGGTGTGTGCGCTTTGCTACTCAATTGAATTTTTGGATCGATGATGACACGTTTAATGCACTTAATCGCAACAAAGAACGCTTAGAAATTATCTCGAAAGAACGCATTGCAGATGAACTCAACAAGATTATGGCATCTCCTATTCCATCAAAAGGCTGGATAGAGCTAGACCGTTCAGGACTGTTACCGTATGTATGTCCAGAACTAGTCAACTTACAAGGCATTGAGACTCGCAATGGGCGTGCTCACAAAGATAATTTTTACCACACATTGGAAGTCCTAGACAACATATGTAAATCAACAGATAATGTATGGTTGCGCTGGGCGGCCTTGCTACATGATATAGGCAAACCTGCAACAAAGCGATGGGACAATAAAGCTGGGTGGACTTTTCATAACCACAACTATGTAGGTGAAAAAATGATTCCTAAGATGTTCCATAATATGAAGCTACCTATGAACGACAAAATGAAATATGTTCAAAAAATGGTCAGCATGCATATGCGTCCTATTGCCATAGCTGATGATAAAGTCACTGATAGTGCAGTTAGACGTTTACTTTTTGAAGCTGGAGACGACATAGATGATTTGATGACTCTTTGCGAAGCAGATATTACCAGTAAAAATAGTGAACGCAAAAAACGTTTTCTAGAAAACTTCAAACTTGTACGCCAAAAATTAGTAGAACTTGAAGAAAAAGATCGTATTCGCAATTTCCAACCCCCAGTAGATGGAGATGAAATTATGAATACATTCAACTTAACTCCTTGTCGAGAAGTAGGACAATTGAAAAGTTCAATTAAAGATGCAATCTTAGACGGGATCATTCCTAACGAACATGATGCAGCGTTTAGCTACATGTTGGAAAAAGCGCAAAAAATGGGTTTATCACCTGTCAAATCGGAAGAATAAGAGGTCTAAAGAAAAATAAATCATCGTATTTAAAAAAAAGTAGACAAAAGATTTGGCAGGTCAAAATAAAAGTCCTAATTTTGCATCGCTTTTGAAAACAAAGGGCGTTTAGCTCAGCTGGTTTAGAGCATCTGCCTTACAAGCAGAGGGTCGGCGGTTCGAATCCGTCAACGCCCACTAAAAGAAGAAATATTTTGTTTTCAAAAGCGACTACACGAAGCCATTTGGTACGTCTTGGGCGTTTAGCTCAGCTGGTTTAGAGCATCTGCCTTACAAGCAGAGGGTCGGCGGTTCGAATCCGTCAACGCCCACTAAGAAAAAATCAAGACGATATCAAAGCGCATTCGGGCGTTTAGCTCAGCTGGTTTAGAGCATCTGCCTTACAAGCAGAGGGTCGGCGGTTCGAATCCGTCAACGCCCACTAAGTTTTCATAGATGTAGTTAGTGTGTTTTTTATTTTACCGCACGACAGCGGTCGTGCATTTCGGGCGTTTAGCTCAGCTGGTTTAGAGCATCTGCCTTACAAGCAGAGGGTCGGCGGTTCGAATCCGTCAACGCCCACACCGAACAAAGCAAATTAACGATCTATTCAAGTTGCGGAAAGCCCCCACAAGAAAGTGGTTGGGTCTTTTTTTTGTTTTTAACCACCAATAGATTACTTTTTATAGAATTCGTTGGGCTTATTAAAAAGAAAGCGTTATTTTTGCACATAAGTAATACCATAATGCAACAGCATGACGAGTTTATCCTGGAAGCATAATAAGTAAACAATAAAAGATTTTATATCATAGATAACCCCAAACAAACATTTTAATTAAAGAAGAGCGTTTTTATGGAAGCCTTTGAACCATTACTAGCCGTATCCCCAATTGACGGTAGATATCATAGTAAAACAACCCCTCTCAGTCAGTATTTTTCAGAAGCAGCCCTCGTCAGAGGTCGAGTTGTTGTAGAAGCAGAATATTTTGCAGCTTTATGTGCAATTCCCCTTCCCCAATTGAAGAATGTGGATTCTGACGCAGTTAAAGCTTTATGCGAATATGCTCATAATCTTCCTCTAGAAGATGTCAAGCATGTCAAAGAGATAGAAAGTGTAACAAATCATGATGTCAAAGCTGTAGAATATCTACTCAAAGAGTATTTTGATAGAGTTCCAAGTTTAACCCCATACAAAGAATTTATTCATTTTGGATTAACCTCACAAGACATCAATAATACGGCTACACCTATGCTAATGAAAAAAGCAATTGATGCCGTATATCTTCCACAATTGAGAGAATTGATTGATCTTCTTCGCAACTCTGCTACAAAATGGGCCAACATCCCCATGTTAGCTAAGACACATGGTCAACCAGCATCACCTACCCGTTTAGGAAAAGAAATATATGTCTTTGTATACAGACTAGAAGAAGAGCTTAATCGATTATTACACCTACCTGTAAAAGGGAAGTTTGGTGGTGCGACTGGAAATATGAATGCACACTTTGTAGCATATCCAACAATTAACTGGAAACAATTTGCAACTGATTTCTTAAACAATCATTTACATATTGAACGTGAAAGTTTTACTACCCAAATTTCAAATTACGATAGCTTAGGTGCTATTCTAGATTGCTTGAAGCGAATCAACACAATCATGATTGACATGAATCGTGATTTCTGGCAATATATTTCAATGGAATACTTCAAGCAAAGAATTAAGGCTGGTGAAGTCGGTTCAAGTGCAATGCCACATAAAGTCAATCCAATTGACTTTGAAAATGCGGAAGGAAATTTAGGCGTGGCCAATGCCATTCTTGAACACTTATCTGCTAAATTGCCTATTTCACGTCTTCAACGAGATTTGACAGATTCTACCGTATTACGTAACCTCGGTGTCCCATTCGGTCACATTTCAATTGCTATACAAAGTAGTTTAAAAGGATTAGGAAAATTATTATTGAACGAAGAGGCTATTCGTAAGGATCTTGAAGGATGCTGGAGTGTGGTTGCCGAAGCAATCCAAACTATACTTCGTCGCGAAGGATATCCAAATCCTTATGAGGCACTTAAAGCATTGACACGAACCAATGAAGGTATAAACGAACAAACAATTTCAACATTTATCGATACTTTAGAAGTGGATGATGCAATCAAGGATGAACTAAAACAAATTTCTCCTTATACATACACTGGTATTGACCAAATGAACAATTAATATTAGCAATAGATTTTTTAATTAATAGGACGAAACTCAACGAAAGTAAATGAAACCGTGAGGCTTCACTACAGAACAAGAGTAAGTACTAAACCTCAAAACCCAGAAAAAATGGCAGAAAACGAAAAATGGCAGAACGAATCTAATAATGAAGAGCGTACTAGCCAAGAAGGTGCAAGAGAAAGAAATTACGAACGCGTGGATACACAACGTAATTACCGTCCACGTTACAACAGCTACAACGATGAAAACGTAGAAAGACCACAACGTAACAGCTACCGTCCACGCTATAACAGTTATAGCGAAGAAAATGGAGACAGACCACAACGCAGCTATCACAGCTATGATCGCGATGGTGGAAATGGTGGAAATGCTTCACGTGGAGGATATCGCCCACGATATAACAATGACCGCAACAGTGAATATAACAATCGTGGCGGATATAATCGTAGTGGGAACGACTATAACAACCGTGAAAACCGCGGCGGTAACGAGTATAATAACAATCGTGGTGGTGGTGAATATCGTCCACGATATAACAACTACCGTAACAACGACGAACAAGGACAACAAAACACATATCATCCACGATATAATAATTATCGCCATAACGATGAACAAGGTGGAGAGAATGAATACCGTCCAAGATATAATGAGTACCGAGGTAACGATAACGAAGGATACCGACCACGCAATAACAATGCTCGTCCTTCATACAACAACCGTCGTCCTAGTGGACAAAACCCATACAACAATCGTGGACGTCGTCCAATGAACAATCAATACGATGCTTCAAGTAAAGAAATTCGTTACGCTGAAGCTAGTCATGATCCAAACGAAGAATTGCGTTTGAACAAATTTTTAGCTAATGCAGGTGTTTGTTCTCGTCGTGAGGCAGACGAATACATTCAAGCAGGCGTTGTGTCTGTCAATGGTGAAGTCGTTACAGAACTTGGGACAAAAGTAAAACGCAGCGATGAAGTCAAATTCCACAATGAAACAGTGAGCATCGAACGTAAGATATATGTTCTATTGAACAAACCTAAAGATACTGTAACAACAGTTGACGATCCACAGGAACGTAAAACTGTACTTGATTTGGTAAAAGGTGCTTGTGAAGAACGTATCTATCCTGTAGGACGTCTTGACCGCAATACAACGGGTGTCCTATTATTGACCAATGATGGTGACATGGCCTCAAAGCTAACCCATCCTAAGTTCTTAAAAAAGAAAATTTATCATGTATATACAGATAAATCAGTGACTCAAGCAGATATGGATAAGATTGCTGCTGGTATTGAACTTGATGACGGATTGATTCAACCAGACGGATTGAACTATGTAGGTGAAAAAAGAAACCAAGTAGGTATTGAAATCCACTCTGGTAAGAATCGAATTGTACGTCGCATCTTTGAAAGTCTTGGTTACCGTGTAACAAAGCTAGATCGCGTACTTTTCGCAGGATTAACCAAAAAGGGTCTTCGCCGTGGAGACTGGAGATTCTTAAACGAAAAAGAAGTAAACTTCCTTCGTATGGGATCATTTGAATAATAAAGAACCCAAGTTTAGTTCGAAAAATCGATGACTTCAACCGTTTTTTTACGGTTGAAGTCATTCGAGTTCATTCGAATGTACATTTTATATAATAAAAAGTAACAATGGAAAAGATCAAAAGAACAAAGGTCTCTGACCTCCTAAAATCACAGGAGTTTGGTGCAACAGTCAATGCTAGAGGCTGGGTCCGCACTCGCCGTGGAAACAAGACAGTACAGTTTGTGGCTCTTAACGATGGCTCAACAATAAATAATGTACAGATTGTTATCGACGTGGAGAACTTTGATGAAGAGGAGCTTAAACGTATCAAAACAGGAGCTTGTATCAGTGTAAATGGAGCATTAACTGAGTCACAAGGTCAAAATCAAGCTTCAGAGATTCAAGCTCATGAGATCGAAATTTTGGGTGATTCAGATGACAAGTATCCTTTACAAAAGAAAGGGCACACTATGGAGTTCTTGCGTGATATAGCACATTTACGTCCACGCACAAACACATTTGGTGCTATTTTTCGTATCCGTCATCACATGGCACAAGCGATTCATCGCTTCTTCCACGAGAAAGAATTCTACTACTTCCATGCTCCACTAATTACTGCTTCTGACTGTGAGGGTGCAGGTCAAATGTTTCAAGTTACAACAATGAATTTGTATGATTTGAAAAAAGACGAAAACGGACAAATTCGCTATGATCAAGATTTTTTTGGGAAACAAGCCAGTTTGACTGTATCTGGGCAACTCGAGGCAGAACTAGCAGCAATGTCTATGGGAGCTTGTTATACTTTCGGACCTACATTCCGTGCTGAAAATTCAAATACTCCGCGTCACTTAGCAGAATTTTGGATGATTGAGCCAGAAGTAGCATTCATCGAAATTGAAGAAAATATGGATCTTGCAGAAGAATTTATCAAATACTGTCTACAATGGGCACTTGATAACTGCATGGACGACCTTGAATTTTTGAATAAGATGTTTGATAAGGAGTTAATTGAACGTATTCGTTTTGTGCTAGCAAACGACTTTAAACGTCTAACATACACAGAAGGTGTTTCTATTTTAGAGAAAGCTGTAGAAGAGGGCAAGAAATTTGAGTTCCCAGTATTCTGGGGTGCTGATCTTGCTGCCGAGCACGAACGATACTTAGTTGAGGAACACTTCAAACGTCCTGTTATTCTGACTGATTATCCAAAGGAAATCAAGTCCTTCTATATGAAGCAAAACGAAGACGGTAAGACCGTACGTGCTATGGATGTACTTTTCCCTAAAATTGGTGAAATAATCGGTGGCTCTCAACGTGAAGAAGATTTAACTAAACTAGAAAAAAGAGCAGAAGAAATGGGTGTACCAACAAAAGATATCTGGTGGTATCTTGATACACGCCGCTGGGGAACAGCTCCTCACTCTGGTTTTGGTCTTGGTTTTGAACGTCTACTTTTATTTGTTACTGGTATGACAAATATTCGCGACGTCATACCATTTCCTAGAACACCTCGCAACTGCGAGTTTTAATACATAAAGTGCGAGTTATATTCGTGACGATTTTTATATATGAAAGAATTTATTCTGTCCGAGACAGAGACTGAAGAAGCGGTCCTCGTGGCCATCATTACTCAAAAACAGGATGAGCGTACAACCAACGAATACCTTGATGAATTGGCTTTTTTAGCTGATACAGCGGGTGCTCGTGTGGTTAAGCGCTACACCCAACGCATGGATCGCCCACATTCTGTTACTTATGTTGGTAAAGGGAAACTAGAAGAGATACGTGCTTATGTGGCTGAACACGAAATTGGTATGGTCATTTTTGACGATGAATTATCAGCCAAGCAAATACGCACACTAGAAGAGGCACTAAAGGTAAAAATTCTAGACAGAACATCACTTATCCTTGACATTTTTGCGATGCGTGCTCAAACGGCAAATGCCAAGACACAAGTAGAGCTAGCACAATATAAATATATGCTTCCTCGCTTAACAGGTCTTTGGACACACTTGGAACGACAAGGTGGTGGAGGTGGTAGTGCCAAAGGTGGTAGTGTAGGACTACGTGGTCCAGGGGAAACCCAGCTTGAAATGGACCGCCGTATCATCCTTAATCGCATGTCACTCCTAAAGAGCCAATTAAAAGACATAGCACAACAAAAGGCTACACAACGAAAAAATCGTGGACGTCTTATCCGTGTAGCACTAGTAGGATATACTAATGTAGGTAAATCAACAACCATGAATCTGTTGGCAAAAAGTGAAGTGTTTGCAGAAAATAAACTCTTTGCAACTCTTGATACCACAGTACGAAAGGTTATTATTGAAAATTTGCCATTTTTGCTTTCCGATACAGTAGGATTTATAAGAAAATTGCCTACGGATTTGATAGAAAGTTTTAAGAGCACCTTAGATGAGGTAAACGAAGCAGATTTATTGATCCACGTTGTAGACATTTCACATCCAACATTCGAAGAACAAATTGAGGTAGTCAATCGTACAATAGCCGAACTCGGTGCAGCAGACAAACCAATGTTAATGCTATTCAATAAAATTGATGCATATGAACATGTACCTAAAGAGGAAGATGACTTGACTCCTAAGACCAAAGAGAACATCACTCTGGAAGAATTGAAGGCAACCTGGATGGCTAAAATGGACAAAAATTGCTTGTTTATTTCGGCAAAAGAACGCCAAAATATTGAATACTTGAAAGAGGTTATTTATAATAGAGTCAAAGAACTACATGTACAACGATTCCCTTATAATGATTTCCTATTTCAGACATATGAAGAATTAGAAGAATGATTTATCGTTCCCTTACGACTCAAGAAATAACACTCCTTATGCAACGTGCTTGTATTGCTTCAAATTGGCAACGCATCACGGTGCACAAGGATTTTTTGCCTGAAAGCTTGTACAATGTACATTTTTCTGGCGATATTCAGATAGGCTGTATGAACAATATACACATACTTCCTGGAGGAATAGAATGTCCTAGTGGCATTCGTAATACCAAACTTCACAATGTAAGTATTGGTGATAATTGTTACATAGACCAAATCCCCAATGGTATTTCCAACTATACAATAGGAAACAACGTACGTATTATCTCAACAAATAAGCTTATTGTAGATAAATCAACTAGTTTTGGTAATGGGCAAACTGTGGCTGTATTAGATGAAACTGGAGGACGTGAAATCACTATCCACAATGCTTTATCCGCACAATTGGCTTACATACAGACATTATATAGACACCGCCCTATACTAACGAAACAACTCTCTATCTTAAGTGAACAATATGCACAACAGCATAACAGCTCAAAGGGAAGTATTGGAGACCATGTACACCTTATATCCTGTGGCTCACTATGCAATGTAAATATTGGTTCACATGCTCATTTAGAAGGTGTTGCTCGACTTACAAATTGTAGTATAAACAGTAACGCAGATGATCCAATTCACATAGGACATGGTGTTATTGCAGATGACTGTATACTCTCTTCTGGCTGCCACATTGATGAAGGAAGCATGCTTACCCGCTGTTTTGTAGGACAAGCTTGTCATCTCAGACAGAGTTACAGTGCTGTTGACTCACTATTCTTCGCCAATTGTCATGGAGGTAATGGAGAAGCTTGTGCCATTTTTGCAGGTCCATATACTGTGACTCATCATAAAGCGACCTTACTTATTGCAGGGATGTTTAGCTTTATGAATGCAGGTTCTGGTTCTAATCAAAGCAATCATATGTATAAACTGGGCCCCGTTCATCAAGGTATCATGGAAAGAGGAGCAAAAGCGGCTTCAGATAGCTATGTACTATGGCCAGCTCGAATAGGAGCCTTTTCACTAGTGATGGGACGTCATGTCAATCATCCAGACACAACAGACTTCCCATTTAGTTACCTAATTGAATACAAGCAACAAACTCTATTAGTACCTGGGATCAATCTGAAAACAGTTGGAACGATGAGAGATGCAGCGAAATGGCCCAAACGAGATAAAAGAAAAGATAAATATCTATTAGATCAAATAAACTTCGATCTATTAAGTCCATATACTATCCAAAAGATTTGGAATGGTCGCCAACGCCTTCAACAATTGATCGTAGCAGAAGGAGCAAGTTGTGAAGTCTATTCCATTAACAACACTCAAATCCATAACAGCGCGTTGAAGAAAGGCATTCAATATTACGAACTAGCACTAAATCAATTTTTAGGACATGCTTTAATTGATCGCCTAAAGCACCAAGATTTAACCTCGGCAGAAAAAATTCATGCAACTCTTCATCCACAAACAAACGTTGGACAAGGAGAATGGGTAGATATTGCTGGATTAATTGCACCAAAGTCTGAATTAAAATTTCTGCTTCAACAAATCGAAGAAGGTACAATTAAACAGATCGAAGACATTAATGCTGCGTTTGCAGAGATACATAAACAATACCACACATTATGCTGGAGATGGGCATATGATAAATTGGAAGAGTATTACCAAATATCACTATCAACAGTAACCAGTGAACAACTTATACATATTGTAAGACAATGGGAAAGTGCTGAACTACAGATCAAGCAAATGGTATGCGAAGATGCTAAAAAAGAATTTTCCCAAGAATCAATGACTGGCTTTGGCGCGGATGGACTAGAGCTTGATAAAAGACTCGATTTCGAACAAGTTAGAGGACATTTTGAGGATAATGAGTTTGTCCAAAACATCATTAAACAGATGCAAGAAGTACAAGTCGTTGCCGAACAACTTATTCACATCTTAAAGAAATCAACAAACGAACTTTCAACAACAAAAAACGATAAAGAAAGCTTGCTATGACAGTAAAGAAATTATATGATAATTATGGACAAAACCCACCTGAAAGCCACACAGAAACCTATATGCCAGCAGAATGGGAAGAGCAAACCAAAGTACAACTAACTTGGCCACACTCTAAAACGGATTGGGCTCCTATTCTAAAAGAAGCAGAAGATTGTTTTATCCAAATAGCCAAAGCAATAACATCTTACGAAGAAGTACTTATCGTTGCAGATAACCCAGATGAAGTATGGATTAAGCTTAGTCATGCAGGATGTGCAATGAAACATGTACGTATTACTCGATGTAGCAGCAACGATACTTGGGCGAGAGATCATGGTGCAATATCTGTATTTACCCCTAGTGGCTGGGAAAAACATGATTTTTGTTTCAACGGTTGGGGACTAAAATTTGCTGCAGACAAAGATAATCAAATTACAAATGCTCTTGTTGAACAAGGTTTTCTTAATGGTCGTTACGTTAATCAAAATGATTTTGTTCTAGAAGGAGGTAGCATAGAAACAGACGGATATGGTACCTTAATGACTACTTGGGAATGTATGGTCAACTCCCCTAACCGCAATAACTATTACACACAAGATGAAATAGAAGCACGCTTAAAAAAATCTCTTCATCAAAATCGCATATTATGGCTATATTCAGGACATCTTGTCGGTGATGACACTGATGGGCATGTAGATACATTGGCTAGATTTTGTTCACCAAAAAGTATTGCATACGTAAGTTGCGATGATATAAATGATGAACATTATGAAGACCTTAAAAAGATGGAAGAAGAACTGTGCGCATTCCGCACAAAGGATGATGAACCCTATTTATTATTTCCTCTCCCACTTCCAGACCCCATTTATTTTGAAGGAGAACGTCTTCCTGCAACATATGCCAACTTCTTAATCATCAATAATGCGGTTTTGGTTCCTATATACAATCAAGAAAAAAAGGACAAAAAGGCTCTTCAAATTTTAAAAGAGGCTTTTCCTTACAGAGAGATAATAGGCATAGATTGTCGAGCTTTGATTAAACAACATGGTTCACTACATTGTGTTACCATGCAATATTATGGATAAGTTTTAAATTTATCTTTTACCTTATATAAATAACAAATGAATAACCCATTACTATCTTCATATAACACTCACAAGCAAACGATTCCTTTTGCTCAGATTAAATTTGAACATTATGAGCCTGCAATAATGCAAGGTATTCATGATGAAGATTTAGAAATAGAAGCTATTGTCAAAAACACAAATGCCCCTACCTTTGACAACACTGTTGTAGCTTTGGAACATAGTGGACATTTACTTGAAAGCGTTACAAGTGTGTTTTTTAATTTGCTGAGCACAGAAAGCAATGATAATATGCAGGCATTGGCACAAAAAGTGGCTCCAATATTAAGTGAACATGCCAACAATATTCTTCTCAACACTCAGTTGTTTGAACGTGTTAAGAAAGTATACAATATGCGTGACATCTTAAAATTAGATTTAGAGGATTCTCGTCTTCTTGAAAAAACCATGTTATCATTCACCAGAAATGGAGCTAACCTAACAGGAGAAGCAAAAGAACGCTACAGAGAACTTTCTACGGAACTTTCTGTACTGACCTTAAAATACAGTGATAACTTACTCAAAGAAGTCAACACATATCGTTTACAAGTTACAGATGCAAAAAAACTGGAAGGTGTACCTGATCATGTATTAGAAGAAGCGGCTTCACTTGCAAAAAAGGAAAATAAAGAAGGTTGGTTATTCACCATGCAAGCTCCAAGCTATCTCCCTTTTATGCAATATGTACCAGATAGAAAGCTTCGTGAAGAAATGCATACAGCATATCGTTCAAAAGCAACAAGTGGAGAGACTAGCAATATACAATTAGTTCAAGCTATTGTCAATAAGCGTCTAGAAAAAGCACAACTATTGGGATACAAAAGTCATGCAGATTATGTATTAGAGAATAGGATGGCTCAATCACAAGAAAAAGTGCAAGAACTACTTGCTGAATTAATTGTAGCCTATACACCAAAAGCTAAAAAAGAAATTGAAGAATTACAAGCATTTGCTCAAAAGACAGAAGGCAATGATTTTGTTTTAATGCCTTGGGATTATGCATTCTTTTCTGAGAAACTCAAAGAAAGTCGTTACGCAATCAACGATGAATTACTACGACCATACTTTAGTCTCGAAAAAGTAAAAGATGGAGTCTTCGGCCTTGCTGAGAAACTGTATGGCATAACATTTAAAGAGAACTTGGAGATTGAGACTTTTCATCAAGATGTCAAAGCATATGAGGTGTATGATGAAGATGGAAGTTTCTTATCTGTATTATACACCGACTTCCACCCAAGAGAAGGTAAACGAGCAGGTGCGTGGATGACCAATTTCAAAGAACAATATATGACCCAGAAAGAAGGTCAAATAACTGATCATCGTCCACATGTGATGATTGTTATGAATTTCACCAAACCCACCGAGAGTCAACCAGCCTTACTGACATACCAAGAAGTCGAAACTTTTCTTCATGAATTTGGGCATAGTTTACATGGCATGTTTGCCCGATCAAGATATGGAAGTCTCAGTGGCACAAACGTACGTTGGGATTTCGTTGAGCTTCCATCTCAAATCATGGAAAATTTTATGACAGAGCAAGCATTCTTAGACACTTTTGCTCATCATTACGAGACAGATGCCCCTATCCCATCTGAATACATTAAACGGATTAAAGAGGCGGCCAATTTTAACGCTGGATACGCTTGTTTACGCCAAGTCAGTTTTGGCTTACTGGATATGGCATGGTATTGTCGTACGACTCCGTTCCAAGGCGATGTGATTGAATATGATCATATGGCACTAGAAGAAGTTGCACTATTTCCCAATCAAAACGATGCATGTATGAGTACTCAATTTAGTCATATCTTTGCAGGAGGGTACAGTGCAGGGTATTACAGCTACAAGTGGGCCGAAGTACTAGATGCTGATGCTTTTACTCGTTTTAAAGAAGAAGGCATACTTAATAAACAGGTAGCGAGCGATTTCCGAAGAGAAATATTATCTCGTGGAGATACAGAAGATCCCATGACTCTGTACTTACGTTTCCGTGGACAAGCACCTAGCATCAAAGCATTATTAAAACGTAATGATATACTTTAAAATAATCTAATTATGAATGAAAACAAATTGACCAAACAAGAGTTATTAGACGAACGATATATCCGCATGGCTAGGATATGGGCAGAAAATTCCTATTGTACTCGCCGTCAAGTTGGAGCACTTATCGTGAAAGGCAAGCGCATCATTTCAGATGGGTACAATGGAACACCATCTGGTTTTGAGAATGTCTGTGAAGATGATACCAATCAAACTAAGCCTTATGTGCTTCACGCAGAAGCCAATGCCATCACAAAAGTGGCTTGTAGTCACAATAGCAGTGAAGGGGCAACCATGTATGTAACAGCATCTCCTTGTATCGAATGTGCCAAGCTAATTATTCAAGCTGGTATTACACGCGTTGTATATGGTGAAGCGTATCGTCTCGCTGATGGTCTGGATTTATTAAAGCGGGCCCATATCGAAGTTAAATTCATAGACATAAAAAAATTAAGCAAATAAAAGATATTAGGTATGAGTAAAAAAAATACTTCTATACTACTACGCACTCTATGGGTTGTTGCACTAATTCTTATCGGTGCTGTATCAGTACGAGTAGCAGATTATTACCAAGGTCCGCGTGTAGTAAAAGTAGCACAAAACAACAAAATCGACCTATTGTTGTCATTGGTTAAACGTCAATATGTTGACACGGTCAATATGCACGAGATTATTGAAGAGGCTATGCCAGCCATTCTGTCCGAACTAGATCCTCATAGCAGCTATATTCCTGCAGAAGATAATCAAGAAGCTACCGATCAATTAGAAGGAAGTTTCTTTGGGATCGGAGTGATGTTTTCTATCCACAAAGACACTGTACATATTAATGACGTAGTCAAGGGTGGACCATCAGAAAAGGTTGGACTTAGAGCTGGCGACCGCATTGTAGGTGTTGATGACACAACATTTGTGGGTAAAAAAGTGACTAATCACTTAGTCATGAAAAAACTAAAAGGGCCAAAAGATAGCAAAGTAAAATTAGACATCAAACGTACTGGAGCAGATGAAATTCTACACTTTACAGTCACTCGTGATCGCATTTCTCAAAACAGCATAGAAACAGCATATATGATTCGTCCAGGAATAGGCTATATTCAAATAGATCGTTTCGCGCGTACTACACCAATGGAAATGATTAGTGCTATAGCCCAATTGAATCACGATGGCTGCAAAGGATTAATCATAGACCTTCGTAGTAACGGAGGAGGTTATATGAGTAGTGCTATCCAAATGGTCAATGAATTTTTAGAGAGAGGTGATTTAATTGTTTATAGCCAAGGTCGTGCTTATCCACGTATGGAAGAATTTGCAGACGGGACAGGTAGCAGCAAACAAACACCAATCGTTGTATTAATTGACGAGCAATCAGCTTCAGCAAGTGAAATTTTCAGTGGAGCTATTCAAGACAACGACCGTGGTGTTATTATTGGACGTCGTTCTTTTGGTAAAGGACTAGTACAACAACCGATAAGCTTTAGCGACAACAGTACCGTACGCCTTACAGTAGCTCGTTATTATACTCCATCAGGACGTTGTATTCAACGCCCTTACACAAACGGGCGAGACAAAGAATACAAATATGACTGGTTTAATCGTTTTGAACATGGAGAGTTATACCACAAAGATAGTATCCATTTAGACTCGTCTAAAGTATACACTACAAGTCACTTAGCTCGTAAAGTATATGGTGGAGGAGGAATCATGCCCGACATTTTTGTTCCTCGTGACACTACAGGCACAAGCTCATACTTAACTGATGTACTCGTACGTGGATTAATCACACAATACACTTTTGACTATAGTGATAAACACAGAATAACTTTAGAGAAATACAAGGATTTAAAAAGTATGATTGAGTATTTAAACACTCAAGACTTGGTCAATAAATTCATTCCATTTGCTACAAAGAAGGGGATCAAAGCACGAACTAGACTCATAAACAAATCATATTCTTTGCTTCGAATGAATATATACGGTGGCATTATATATAATGTACTGGGACGACAATCGTATATAACATTCATAAATCAGACAGACAATACTGTCAAAAGAGCAATAAAGGTTTTAGAGGAAGGAAAAGCGAACCCACAAACAAACTCGGCACAAAGTAAATAATTCTACTATACACCACATTGTAGGGGAACGTCAACATAGAAGTAGAAACGCCCCACTGTGCATATATTAGTCTGTAAAAAAACTGGTTCCTTATAGCTTATTTTTAGCTATAAGGAACCAGTTTTCTTCTCTTCAGATACCCCTATTTTTGTAAAGCGCTTATGTACCAAAACGCAAGCGCTTGCGTATCGCCAATCATCCCGATGTATAACAAATCGCAAGCGCTTGCGTTTTGGGGAACAAATAACGTCCCATTTTAAGCAAAATCTACACAATATCCACAATTCGGGTCGTTCCAAATTTTTCTGTTTGTACTTGCTCCATACGAAGTATAATATCCCACTTTCCTTTATACTGACCATCCAAATCTATTTTAAAATCTTCAGACCCATGCGCATTAATACGATTAATAACAAATGAAACAGTAAGGGTCTCCAAATCCAAAGATGGCTGATACCCCATTTCCTCTGTTTTAGGATCAATAATCGTCTCATGCAAGATATCAACCTCCATCAGAGTCTCCAGAACAAGTTGTACTAAACGAATAGGAATAGAATGCTTATCGGATATTTCTATCGCCGATAAAGGACGATCATTATTTTGAAATCGTTTGGCTATTGTAGATAATATCAATATAGTCACAAAGTCTTGATAACGCTTAGAAATATTACGTGTATCATAATCAAAACTATAGTGCTTTAAATTTTGCTGGGCATAAGTCAATTCAACCCCGAAAAGGATTAACGACCATGACAGTTGTAACCATAACAAGAATAAAGGCAAAGCAGCGAAACTACCATATATCGCATTATATCTCGACACATAGACCTGAGAACTGATATATATAAATTGAAAGATCTGGTATGCAGTACCGATAGTAATACCTGAAATAATAGCTGGACGCATTTGAACATGTGTATTGGGCATAAACACATATAGACCAGTAAACATCCCCCATGTAATCACAAAGGGAATCAATTTAATCAAGACTTTTACAATAGGAGCTAGAATTTGGTATTCCTCCAAACCAGAAGCAATTTGTCCAACATAGATAGACATACCACTTGAAATAACAATCAATATAGGCAACAGAAGAAACATTGAAAAATAATCAGTTACCTTCCGTAAGAAAGTACGAGACTTTCTCACATGCCAAATTCGATTAAAAGTAACCTCAATATTATTGGTTAGATTTATAACAGAATAAAACAAAGCGACAATACCCACTCCTAAAAACACCCCACTTTTTGTTTGATTTAAATAGGAATGTACAAATTCAAGCAATACTCGTGTATTTTCATGAGGGATAGCCACACTATCTTGCAAGGTTTTTTCTAGCATATCAGCCAATCCAAACCCTCTTGCTATGGCAAAAAGAATAGCTAAAATAGGCACCAAAGAGAACAAAGAACTATACGTTAATGCAGAAGCCCTACTGACCAAAGTATTTGTTCTATAACGCTGTACGCATAGATACAAAATCTTCAAAACAGAGTACAAAGAGAAACGAGTACGATTAACTTCGTTTCGATTTATACGCCATATTTCATACGATAGAAACTGTAAAAATCTTTTGAATGTGCCCATATTTTATAAGATGTAGTCTATCATGTAGTATTATAAAAGAAACAGTAGGCCTGTAAGCCGGGTTCTGTACTCACCTGGAGCGTCTATCATTTATCTCGATGCACCGTCACCGATGCACTCTAGCAGTCTACCCTCTGACAATCGGACGAGCAGTCCTCAAGCGTCAGTATACTTGACCTTGCAGTTCCTGAGGTCCACAGCACGTATGTTGCCACACGCCTGGTGAGCTCTTACCTCACCTTCTCACCCTTACCTACAAAGAGGCGGTTATTTTCTTCTGAACTACTTTACCCTCACGGACAACTTTCTGTTAGGAAGCAGGATGCTCTATACTGCCCGGACTTTCCTCCCACATTCGTGAGCGATAAACCGGCCTACTGTATTCTGGAGACAAAAGTAAGAAAAAAACTAAGGATAGCCAATTTACATCCCCTCAAAAATCGTATCTTTGTTTATAGTTAATTAAATGTGCACTCATATGAGGCAATAATCTGTAGAAAACTATGAAAACATCAACCTTTTTAATCTCAATAAGTCTGGCAACGATTGTTGGCTTAAATGTATGTAGTGCATGTCATCACCAACAAGCTGACCATGCCACCTTCAAGCAAAAAGCATTAGATTGCACCTTTGCACAAAATAATCAACGCTTGATTGAAAACGAAGAACAACACAAAAGTTCTACGCTTGATAGTCTATCCCACCCCTACGGTATCATCAACCTCTCCGTAAGTAATATGCGTGCATCGGCATCATTCTCAAGCGAAATGCTCACTCAAGGCCTTTTGGGCATGCCTGTACGCATTTTATCGCATTCCAAGAAATGGTATCATGTTGAAATGAAAGATGGCTATAAGATTTGGTGCCATCCAACAGGCATTCATCCAGTAGATAGCACCACTTTGGTCCAATGGAATCATGCAAAAAAAATCATGGTAACAGCTATTTGGGGACAATGTTTTACCCATCCACAATGCGGTTGCCAACCAATATCGGATGTTGTAGCTGGAGATCGCTTGCGATATCTGGGTGAAAAAGGGCGTTTTTATATCGTCAGTTATCCTGATGGGCGAAGTGGTTATCTCCCAAAACAATTAGGCATGCTTGAATCAGAATGGCGGAATAAAATCAAAAAAACAGGTTCGGCTATTGTTGAAACAGCACGCAGCGTCTATGGGGTACCTTATCTTTGGGCAGGTACTAGTCCCAAAGGATTTGACTGTAGCGGACTCGTACAATGGAGTTACCGCATGCATGGCATCGAGTTACCGAGGGATGCCTACCAACAAGCGACAATCGGGCAAAGTCATATACAAATCGCTAATAAATGCCACAATCTCCTTCCTGGAGATCTTATTTTCTTTGGACGAGCAGCCACAGATTCACTTCCAGAAAAAATATCTCATGTTGCAATATATATGGGGAATGAGCGGTTTATTCATAGTCAAGGAGATGTACATATTAGTAGTTTCAACCCGAAAAGTCCAGTATATGATGCATTCAATTACAACAGAAGGTTATTTGCAGGAAGAATAATCACCAATAAAAACAAGTAATATATTTACTATTTATACCCTTGCTAAAATCAAACAATCAGCAACTATTGACTCTATTCTCTGTAAATAACTAAATAAGTCAATGAATAGTGCAAAATAAGAGAAAAAGAATTCAAATCCACATATTACAGTAACATATTTATGATTTAAATCTAATAAAACACGCAAGAAACAAAGCCAATATAAACAAAACACCCTGATTCACAGAACAATACACCAAAAACATCGACCAAGATAAAAGTCTTAAACCATCTTTGCAATTATGTTAATATTCAAATAGTTAACATAGATATTATTCTGTTTAAACAAGCGAGTTAAAAGTTAAACACGCCCCTATTATTCAAACAAAGACTAAAACAGAACTCAAAATGATACAACCTAAGATTATTGTTTTTATATTGGAAACGTGAAACAAAACAATCTCGTTTTATTAACATTCTAAACATTTGAACAATGAACAAGATAGTAAAGAACGTATTAGGTGCTACATTAGTAGTTGCTCTCAGTGCTGGAGTAGCTCGCTACACAGCTCAAACGACCAGAGATGAACAAAACAGTTCACATATTGATAGTACACTGTTTCCGCAACAGGCATCCAATTCGTCAAATCAATTGGCTAGCATAAATGGCACAAGCAATCAACCCATAGATTTGACATATGCTGCTGAAAAATCACTACATGCAGTAGTACATATTAAATCTACAATAAGTGGAGAACAACAACAATATGGACAACAGCCACAAGACATATTTGAATATTTCTTTGGTACTCCCAATAGACAATATCCACAACGTAGAGTACAAGCACAACCAGAAATTGGATTTGGTTCTGGTGTTATTATCAGCTCAGATGGATATATTGTAACCAACAATCACGTAGTAGATAAAGCCAACGAAGTAGAAGTTACACTTAATGATAACCGCACATTCCAAGCGACCGTTATTGGCACAGATGCCAGTACCGACTTAGCACTTTTGAAAATATCAGGCGATGAATTCCCAACAATTCCAATAGGTAATAGCGACGCTCTAAAAGTTGGCGAATGGGTACTCGCAGTCGGAAATCCATTCAACTTAACATCAACCGTAACAGCTGGTATAGTTAGTGCTAAAGCACGTACACTAGGCGTCTACAGTAAGGGAGTCGAATCATTTATCCAGACAGATGCAGCCATCAACAAAGGGAATAGCGGTGGTGCACTAGTCAATGCACGTGGAGAACTTGTCGGCATCAATGCTATTTTATATAGCCAAACAGGTAGTTATGCAGGTTACGGCTTTGCCATACCAACTACTATCGTAACAAAAGTCATTAGTGACTTAAAGAAATACGGAACAGTTCAACGTGCTCTTTTAGGCATTATGGGGAGCGACATGGGGAATAACCTGATGGCCGATCAACAAAAAGAACAAGAAGACAAGTTGGGCGTTAACGAAGGAATACACGTACAAAAAGTAATCGAAGACGGTGCTGCCGCAGAAGCAGGAGTAGAAGTTGACGATGTTATCATTGGCCTGGACAACCATAAGATCACCAAAATGGCCGAATTGCAAGAGCAATTAGCACAACATAGTCCTGGTGACAAGATTAGACTTCAAATTGTACGTAACAAAAAGAAAATGTATTTAGACGCTACTCTTCGTAATGAACAGGGAACAACTAAAGTCATGAAAAAAGTAGACGAACAAGTACTAGGTGCCGCATTTGTTCCTGTGCCAGAAAAAAACAGAAGCCGTTTAAATCTGGGATACGGTTTGGAAGTCACAGGGGTACAAGCAGGCCGCATGAAAGATGCAGGTATTCGTAAAGGCATCATCATGCTAAAAGCGAATGGCGTACAGCTCCACACAACAGAAGACTTCAATAAAGTATTCCGTGCAGCTTCTCGCACCCCCGAACAAGTCATCTTTATCAATGCCATGTATCCATCAGGAAGACGAGTAAATTTCGCCGTGGATATATCGCAAGAATAAACAGTAAAATCTCTCTCAAAATAATACAATAAAATTAGGTATTAGATTAGTTAACAATAGAAAAAGGTCCAGTGGGACCACCAAGTATTAGTTTTGTTTGTATATAACTCGTGATGAGATGCATATACAGAAGTAAATTGATTGTTTTAATAGGATAGAATAAATCATCATCAAGAATAATTGATACATATTAGTTAGTGAATAGTTGTGGGTGGCATGGTGCGGGAGCATCGTGTCACTTTTTTCAAAAAAAACAATGGGATGAGGGAACAATATCTCTACCTCTACGTTATGTATATGGTGTTCTAGGAATACAAAAATAAATTATATATATGAGACAGTTAAAGATTACCAAGAGTATCACAAACAGAGAGAGTGCTTCCCTTGACAAGTATCTACAAGAAATTGGCCGTGAAGAGCTAATTACCGTTGAGGAAGAAGTAGAACTAGCTCAACGAATCCGAAAAGGAGATCGTCGTGCTTTGGAAAAACTAACACGTGCCAATCTCCGTTTCGTTGTATCAGTAGCCAAACAATATCAAAATCAAGGACTTAGTCTACCTGACTTAATCAATGAAGGGAACTTAGGATTGATTAAGGCTGCCGAAAAATTTGATGAAACTCGTGGTTTCAAATTTATTAGTTACGCCGTATGGTGGATTCGTCAGTCTATTCTACAAGCATTGGCAGAACAATCACGTATTGTACGTCTCCCACTTAATCAAGTAGGATCGCTAAACAAAATTCAAAAAGCATTTTCTCGTTTTGAACAAGAACATGAACGTCGTCCATCAAACGAAGAACTAGCAGAGGAATTGGACATCGAAGCAAACAAAGTATCTGATACGATGAAAGTTTCTGGTCGTCATATTTCAGTTGATGCTCCATTTGTAGAAGGCGAAGACAACAATCTATTAGATGTGCTTGTTAACGATGATAGTCCATACGCAGATAGCAACTTAGTAAAAGAGTCTCTACGTCGTGAGATAGAACGCGCATTGAGTCAACTAGTAGATCGTGAACGTGAAATCCTGCAACTCTTTTTCGGAATTGGAGATAAAGAAATGACTCTGGAAGAGATTGGTGATAAGTTTAACTTGACCCGCGAGCGTGTCCGTCAGATTAAAGAAAAGGCAATCCGTAAACTTCGTCAAGACGATCGCAACACATTACTTAAGAGTTATCTAGGTTAAACAAGTCAACAATAGACCGTTAATGATAATAGACGTAATTAACTGCTCTATTCGAAACATTAATATCAAACATATGAATATAAAAGTCGCTCCAATAAAGTGGACTATAGCGTTATCTTGTATCGTTTTGCTTAGTTCATTCACCCTATTCCCTAAGCCCAAACACAAAGATGTATATGCTTATGGTGTAGCTGCAGATTTTTCGGATAGCACAGTATATTTCACTGTTATTCAAAAGTTGGACAGCGTTAAACTTACTGGGGAAGGATTCTTACCCGAACGTCAACAATACAGTTATCAACTAAAATATCACTTGGAGAATCAGGGACTGAAGCATCGTACCTGCATGATCTTTTTTGATACAGATAAAAGCAAATTAGCCAAGAAGCAAAACAAGCTAATGGAACGTTATCTAGAGAGTCACACACAAGTGAAATTAATTGATCTAAAGACATTCCAATTTATCAAACCTGAGCCATCTGAGCCTGTCAAAACAAGTGCACAGCCTCAGCCTAAACGTAAACCAAAAGACCATCCAAAGGGTAGGCCTAACGGCGGTCCAGCTGACGGTCCTATGGGCGGGCATCCAAGAATGTAACAAAACTAAAGCAGTCCTTATCCGAGCTCTTGACGTTCGGATAGGGACTTTTTTGTACAATACCTCATTTATTATGAAAAAAATAATTCCCTTTTTTATGAAATACAAAGCGTACACACTATTCGCTTGTGTCATTTGTACGTTCTTGGTAGCATGCGATAAACATAAAGACAGCCCTTCCCCAACAACTGTGAGTAAAACCACAGTGATTGGCCTCATTTTAGGAGATAATTCCTTAAGCGACTACGTATCAAGCGATATTAGCGAGATGTGTATTGGACTGGAGGATGTTGATTTAAACAAAAACAACCTAGTACTGTATGTCGATAATCAAGGAAGTAACTTACCTAGCATCTTATCTTTTAAACAAAGCACACAAGACCATTCAAAGGTTGTCACAGATACAATCTATCGATATTCAGAAAAAGAAAGTAGTGCAGATCCTAAAGTCTTAAAAGATGTGTTGAGCCGCATCATCACAAAATATCCAGCAGAATCATACGCCATGATTCTATGGTCTCATGGACAAGGATGGCTCCCTACTCCGTCGACAGAAGTAGAAAATTATATATCGACTAAATATTTTGGCCAAGACACCACGGGCGGTGGTCAAGAATGGTTGAATATATCAGATCTAGAAGACGTCATTGCTTATGGACAAAATTTACTCGGTGGAAACAAAAAGTTTGATTACCTTTATTTTGATGCGTGCTTTATGGGGAACATTGAAACAGCGTATCAACTGAGAAAGACATCAAACTATTACATCGCTTCTGTTGCAGAAACTCCTGGACCTGGCGGCAACTACGAAACTCTTGTCCCTATCATGTTTAACGCAAACACTGATAGAGCTAAAAAAATAGCAGAAGCATATGATCTAGCATACAATGATCCAGAAGGACATTCAGGATGGACACATGGCGCACAAATTTCCGTTTATGACAATTCCAAAATGGATGCTTTAGCTAATGCATGCCAAACTACATTCTCCAATATAGGCATTGCTCAAGCTATCCAAGCAATCAACCTGTATGCATCTGACATCCAACATTTTGATAGAATAAGCTTCCCAGCTTACTTTGATTTTGAGCAAATTATGGAGAAAGCCTTAACTTCGAGTGAATATTCGCCACTAGAGACTGCGCTAGACAATGTAGTCGTGTATAATGCTCGTCCTGCGTCAGTATACAGTGTAAACGGTGGACCTTTTTCTATGGATGTAAATTGTGGATTAGCAGCCTATTTTCCACAATACAGCACAGAGAATACTGTACAAAGATATAACAACTATTTTGCGACCTATGATTGGGCACAAAACACACAAATGACATCTTGGTATCCATTGGTAAACTACAAATAATCAAGAATCATTCATGTACATAATAAAAAGCAGCCTATCTTGAGTAATTCAAGATAGGCTGCTTTTACATACATATTATATAACTTTATTTTGTAAGAGGCACCGTACAATAGAATGTCGATCCCTTACCCACTTCAGATTCAAACCAGATACGGCCACCATTCTTTACAATAAAATCTTGACAAAGAAGCAAGCCCAAGCCAGAGCCCTCTTCATTGTTCAACCCAAATGTTGAATAATGAGTATCTGTTTTTAGCAATTTACTTTTACCTTCCTCATCAATACCGCATCCTTGATCCGATACAGCTATCTGAGCGAATCCATCCACCTCTTTACATGCAATAGATATAGTCGTTTTATCAGGACTAAATTTCAAAGCGTTGCTTAAGAAATTGCGCACTACTGTTTTCAACATATCAATATCGCATGTACATTGAACTACCTCAGGCACATCCATATCAAAAGTGATATCTTTCAGCTCAGCAGCAGCAGTAAATACCTGCTGTACCCCTCGAACGGTATCGCACACATTGATGTCTTGTTTAACCACTTTGAGTCGGCCTATAAGCGATTTAGTCCACTTCAACAAGTTGTCCAAAAGCGAGAACACTTCTTCGGTAGTCTGATTAGCTGTATTAAGAAGATCATACATCTCTTCGCCTATCTTCTCCTCTGGTATACTTAATAGCATCATGTTTAGTACCATTTTAATACTACCGATAGGAGAACGCAAATCGTGAGCAATAACAGAATATAACTTATCGCGCCCTGCAATAGTACGCTTAAGCTCTTCATTTTGCCTTTCAATAATACGTTGCGCTGTAATCAAAGAAATTTGATGATGCACACGAATCATCAACTCTTCCTTATTAAATGGTTTTGAAATAAAATCATTTCCACCCACTTGAAAGCCTTTCACAATATCACTTGTGTTATTTAGAGCCGTCAAGAAAATAACAGGAATAGATGCTGTTTCTGGATTTGCTTTTAGTCGTTCACAAACCTGAAAACCATTTAGGTCGGGCATCATAACATCCAACAAGATCAAATCTGGTTTAAACTCAGAGACTTTTTCAAGACACTGAGTCCCATTTTCAGCCACATCAAGCTGAAACTTCTCAGCTTTAAGAAGCACTTTTAACAGTAAGACGTTAGATTGCACGTCATCTACTATTAAAATTTTATTTTCGGAAGGATTAATCTCCATACAATTTATTATTAATGTGGTATATTCTTAATCGACATGCTTTTTACAAAGATGCTTAAAGTCCATCTTCATTTGTTCCAAGCCTTCTAACAATTGCACTTTAGGTTCCCAGTTCAACACCTTCTTAGCCAGTGAAATATCTGGTTGACGTTGCTTGGGATCATCATTTGGAAGTGGTTTAAATACTATTTGAGAATTTGAATTGGTCACCTCAATAACTTTTTGAGCAAGTTCCAATATAGTGAATTCATTAGGATTACCGATATTAACAGGTCCTGTAAAATCATCAGGAGTATCCATCAAACGAATCATCCCCTCAATCAAATCATCTACATACTGGAAACTACGTGTTTGTGTTCCATCCCCATAAATAGTAATATCTTCTCCGCGCAATGCTTGGCCAATGAAATTGGTCACTACTCGACCATCATGAGGTTGCATCTGAGGGCCATAAGTATTGAAGATACGCACAATTTTAATGCGTACTTTATTTTGACGATGGAAGTCCATAAACAACGTTTCAGCCGCACGTTTTCCCTCATCGTAACAAGAGCGATCACCTACCGTATTGACATTTCCCCAATAAGACTCTACTTGAGGATGTACTAGTGGATCACCATAGACCTCAGAAGTCGATGCTTGAAGAATCTTGGCATTGATTGAAGTAGCCAATTCCAACATATTAATAGCCCCCAACACAGACGTACGCGTTGTTTTAATTGGGTCATATTGGTAGTGCACAGGACTTGCAGGACAAGCTAAATTGTAAATTTCGTCTACAATAGCGTGATAAGGCACAGTTACATCATGACGCACCAACTCAAAGTGTTTATTGCCAATTAAGTGTAATATATTTTCTTTTGATCCCGTAAAATAATTATCTAAACAAATCACATCGTGACCATCATTAACTAATCGAGTACATAAATGAGAGCCGATAAAGCCAGCTCCTCCAGTGACAAGTATTCTTTTCATGCGCATTTACAATATTTAAATTCATCTATCCACATAGCCACAAATATAGCATTTGTTACGCTAGCAGCAAAATTATATTTGGTCAAAATATGACAAGAATATACATATCACCGCTAAGTGATGCTAAAGATACAGTTTTTCTTGCCAATATCAAGCACTTTATTTAATTTTGCTGCTTGTTATTAGCATAAGTCATGCTAACAATTATCATCTATAGATCTCAATATGGACTACAAAATCACCTCAAAATACAAGCCTACTGGCGACCAACCAGAAGCTATCGCTCAACTTGTTCAGGGATTACAGGATCAATTGCCTGCACAAACACTTTTGGGGGTAACTGGTTCGGGGAAAACATTTACAATTGCCAATGTGATTGCACAATATAAACGTCCCACACTTATCCTTAGTCACAACAAGACTTTAGCAGCACAACTATACAGTGAATTTAAAGCTTTTTTCCCTGATAATGCTGTAGAGTACTATGTCTCTTATTATGATTATTATCAACCAGAAGCATATCTACCAGGACAAGATTTATACATAGAGAAAGATCTGCAGATCAATGAAGAAATTGACCAACTACGCCTAGCAGCCACTTCACAACTGTTATCTGGCCGAAGCGATGTTATCGTAATTTCCTCGGTCTCGTGTATCTATGGTATGGGAAACCCTGCTGATTTTTACAATAGTGTCATTCGGGTCAAAGTAGGTGATCAAATAGACCGCAACAAACTCTTACGCAATCTGGTTGACAGCTTATATGAGCGCAACGATTTAGCTGTAAACAGAGGACAGTTTCGTGTTAAAGGAGATACCGTAGATGTGTATCTAGCCTACGCCGAACAAATGATACGCATTATCTATTGGGGAGATGAAATAGAAGAAATACAAGAAATTAACCCCATTGATGGGCACGTCATCAGTAAGTTTGAGCACTTTGACATCTATCCAGCCAATCTCTTTATGACTTCAAAAGAGAAATTAGATGCTGCCATGCGTCAGATAGAAATGGACCTGGTCAAACATGTTGAGTATTTTGAATCAATAGGGCGCCCGTATGAAGGAGCGCGATTAAAAGAGCGTGTCACTTATGACTTGGAAATGATGCGAGAACTCGGTCACTGCAAAGGGATAGAAAACTATTCTCGTTATTTCGATGGTCGAGAAAGCGGTAGTCGCCCTTATTGCTTACTCGACTTCTTCCCGAAGGACTTTTTACTTGTCATAGATGAAAGCCATGTGAGCGTGCCGCAAATTCGTGCGATGTATGGTGGAGATAAAGCCCGTAAAATGAATCTAGTTGAGTATGGTTTTCGTCTACCTGCTGCAATGGATAATCGACCACTTAAATTTGAAGAATTTGAAACCCTTACCCCACAAACCATTTTTGTGAGTGCCACCCCTGCTGATTATGAATTGGCACGCAGTGAAGGTATTATTGTGGAACAAGTCATTCGTCCAACAGGTCTATTAGATCCTAAAATAGAAGTTCGTCCTAGCGAAAACCAGATTGACGACCTGATGGAAGAGATACACAAGCGTATAGAAAAGAATGAGAGGGTACTAGTGACTTGTTTGACCAAACGAATGGCCGAAGAACTGAGTGAATATCTATTAGACTACAATATCAAAACAGCATATATACATAGCGACGTAGATACACTGGATAGAGTCAAAATCATGGATGATTTGCGACAAGGTAATTATGATGTATTAGTTGGCGTAAACCTACTTCGTGAGGGTCTCGACCTTCCAGAAGTGTCACTTGTAGCCATTTTGGATGCCGACAAAGAAGGTTTTTTACGTTCTCATCGCTCTTTAACACAAACGGTTGGACGTGCTGCACGTAATATCAATGGTATGGCTATCATGTATGCAGACAAAATCACAGATAGTATGCAACAAACGATAGACGAAACCGCACGTCGCAGAAAGAAACAAATGGAGTATAATACAGCTCATGGTATTACACCTCAGCAAATTATAAAAGATAGAAACTTAGCTGTATTCAAGTCGAATACTGAGTTTTCTGATAACAAACAAACACAAGCGAATATTGATCCTCAGGCTTATACACAAGAGACACATAATCTCAGCGTGGCAGCCGATCCAATCTTACAGCATATGTCGACTGTGCAACTTGAAAAAGCTATTGCTCACAGCCGTGAACTAATGCTTGAAGCTTCTAAGGCGTTAAACTTTACCGAAGCTGCTGCACATAGAGACGAGCTCCTACGTTTGGAAGAAATTATGAAAAAACACGTCAGCCAGTAATTCGTTATCATCCAATCAATATATAGTTAAAGGCGTGTTAGATGCAAGTCTAACACGCCTTTAACTATATATCATTCGTCGGGATGACAGGATTTGAACCTGCGACCACTCGCCCCCCAGACGAGCACTCTACCGGGCTGAGCTACATCCCGAATAATACCCCTAAACAAAAAGTACACAAACAAGTGTACACGTAGCTTTGGGAACACAAAAGTAACACTTTCAAGAACAAAAAACAAATGATTCGATTTATTTATCACACAGTATTTCATGTATATTGGTTCATAGACATAAGAGTCGTTGTCACACGTTTGACAACGACTCTTATTCTAAGAATATATCCTATTTAAAAATTACTTCTTAGGAGTTTGCGCTAAAGTAGCCACAAGGAAGTCCCAGAACTTTTGTACCGTAGGAATTAATGCACGTTCATCTGGAGAGTGTGGAGAACGCAAAGTAGGACCAAAACTAATCATATCTAAGCCAGGTACATTTGCACCAATAATACCACATTCCAAACCAGCGTGAATCACTTTGACTTCTGGAGCCACACCAAATTGTTCTTCGTAGCTCTTGGTCATTGCAGCAAGAATTGGACTATGCACATCTGGCTGCCATCCACTGTAAGAGCCACTAAGTTCCACTTTCATACCAGCCATAGAAAAGCAGCTTTCAAGAGATGTAGATAGATACTCTTTCTGACTATCACTAGAACTACGCACCAAGATCTTCACATCAGCCATACCATGACCGATTTCAATAATAGCCAAGTTGCTTGATGTTTCCACCGTACCTGGGATACTTGGAATCATGCGTTCTACGCCATTAGGACAGGCAAAAATAGCATCAATCAAACAATCTTGAATTTCTTCAGGAACTTGCTGCACGGCCTTGTCAACAACTAGTGCTTGAACAGTAATTGGAGTTTCTATTGCATCATATTCTTCATTAAATACACCTTGGCAGTAACTTGCCAATTCAACAACTTCTTCTTCATTGCCTTTAGGAACAGATACTTTAACGACACACTCACGAGGAATGGCATTACGCATATTTCCACCATGCCAACTAACTAGGCGTCCTTCGTATGTAGCAATAATCTCACGTACCATGCGTACCATCAATTTGTTGGCATTAGCACGTCCTTGGTTAATCTCAAGACCAGAGTGTCCACCTCGAAGACCTTTAATTGTCAATTCAAGAGTTACATCCTCCTCATCTGTTTCTTCATCCTTATATTCTAAAGTGGCCGTTAAGTCTATACCACCTGCACAACCAATATATAGTTCACCTTCGTCTTCCGAATCAAGATTCAAAAGGATCTCACCTTGGATGTCGTCAGCTTTTAGTCCAAAAGCTCCTACGATACCTGTTTCTTCATCCATAGTGATCAGTACTTCCACAGGACCATGTACTAAATCTGTAGCTTCCAAAACAGACAAAGCAGCAGCAACACCTAGGCCATTATCGGCACCTAGTGTTGTTCCTTTAGCCTTCAACCACTCACCATCTACATACGTTTGAATTGGATCTTTTTCAAAGTCATGTACAGTGTCATTATTCTTCTGAGGCACCATATCCATATGTGCTTGAAGAATAACCCCTTTACGGTCTTCCATTCCTGGAGTCGCAGGTTTTCTAATGATCACATTACCAATAGAATCGACTTTTGTTTCTAGACCTAAGTTACGGCCAAATTCTACTAAGAATTTTGTAACTGGTTCCATATAACCTGATGGGCGTGGAATTTGTGTCAAAGCGTGAAAATTACGCCACACATTCTCTGGTTTAAGGGAAAGGATTTCTTGCATAGTTATTTTGTTGTTTTTGAGGCACACTCACTTTTTAGAGTAAAAAGAGAGGTATACCATACTTATTAGACTGAGCAAAGCTACTAAAAAAGTTTGAATTGCGTGCACAATGAATGCAAAATCTGCGGCATCATTTTGAGACACACCATAAATCATCAGACCTGCAATAACGGCCGCATGCCAAGGTCCTGCTCCATTGGGTGTAGGCACCAAAATAGCAAAGCTACCAAGCACAAAACCTAACAAACCTGCCCCAATACCTAGATGCGCAGTGAATGGAAAACTATAAAATGCAAGATAAAAATGCAAAAAATAACTCAACCAAATACCCGCTGTAAGCAACACATATAAACCAGGGTATTTTACTTGACGAATGGACTGAATACCACTCCATAAATCCATCACAATCCTCTTAACACGTGTATGTAAACGTAAACGACGTATAACCATCACACCTATCCAGACAAGAATAAGCATTACAGATAAGATGCCATACAACGGTACATCATGCAACACAGATTGCCAATTTTCTAATTTACTAGTATCTATCTCAACGACACGTTCTAATAAGGTCCACTGGGTGAGCATAGACAAGAAGACAAAAACAAGCGAACTCAACATATCGACTACGCGCTCACTCACCACGGTACCTAAGGATGTGCTAAAAGGAACTTTGGCTTCTCGATCAAGCACAGTACAACGACTGACTTCTCCCAATCGTGGAACGACCAAATTGGTGCCATAACTCAATAAAATAGCATGTACACACAATGCCCTATCTGGGTAATAGCCCAAAGGGGATAATGTCAGTCTCCATCGCCAGCCACGAAACACATGACCTGTGACTCCGAAAACTAATGACAACAACATCCACCAAGGGTTCATTTGATTGACAAAGACATCTCCAGCACGTGAAAAATCAAAATCTCTGTAGAGCCAGATTAGTATCGAGAACCCTATCAATAACGGAAAAATTACTTTTAAGGCTTTTATGACGGATTTATTCAACTTATTTTATATCTATGTGTAATTATATGAAAGGATTTTCTCTCTTTACTTGGTACAAATCAATAGAAATTTTATCTTTGTACTGTCGGAAAGTAAAATCCAACGACAAAGATAGCATTTTTCTGAAAAAATGAACGATAAATAAATGATGAACAATAAGGTAAGACCTAAAAAGTTTCTAGGCCAACACTTTCTAACGGATTTGAAAGTAGCTCAAGATATTGCAGATACTGTCGAAACCTGTGAAGGGCTCCCAGTATTGGAAGTTGGTCCTGGTATGGGTGTACTGACTCAATATCTTTTAACAAAAAAACGTCCATTAAAAGTAATCGAGATCGATTACGAATCAATCGAGTATCTTAAGGAAAATTTTCCAGAGATGGAAGAAGATATCATCGAAGGAGATTTTCTAAAGATGAATTTAGAAGAACTTTTTGATGGTCAACAGTTTGTACTAACAGGTAACTATCCATACAATATTTCTAGTCAAATCTTTTTTAAGATGCTAGATTATAAAGAATTGATACCTTGCTGTACTGGGATGATTCAAAAAGAAGTGGCCGAAAGAATTGCAGCTGGCCCAGGAAGTAAGACCTACGGTATTATCAGCGTATTGATTCAAGCTTGGTACAACGTAGAATACTTATTCACTGTTAGTGAAAAGGTATTCAACCCACCACCAAAGGTTAAAAGCGCCGTAATACGAATGACAAGAAACGATGTTCAAGATTTAGGATGCGACCCTAAATTGTTTAAAACCATCGTTAAAACGACATTCAATCAGCGACGAAAAACATTGCGCAACTCTATCAGGCCAATATTGGGTAAAGGAGATCCAATTACAGAAGATCCATTATTCAACAAACGCCCTGAACAACTCAGTGTACAAGAGTTTATTGAGTTGACCAATAGGGTGGCAAGTGCACAAGAAAAGATGAAAGCCGTTCAAAGAGCCAAAGAGGAATAAAGCAGTATTTGAGTTATATATGGGTCTAATCAAGTTTAAATTGGCTGGACAATAGAAAAGAAAGACAATGTATCAGGAGCAAAACATACACTTAGTAGATGAGCTCAAGAAGTTGATTGAGACTAACGAAGCTCAAGAGCTTCAACAGATATTGACGCAACTCCATCCAGCTGATATTGCTGAAATGATGGACGAGTTGACACTAGATGAAGCCCAAGTCATCTACACGTTACTGTCCAACGAAATGGCAGCTGATGTCATTGTTGAGATGGATGAGGACGATAGAAACAAACTTCTTAGTTCCCTCTCATCTGAAACAATTGCCAAACGTTTCGTAGACCATATGGACTCGGACGATGCGGTAGAAATCATCCGTGATTTGGATGATGCTAAGCAAGATGAAGTCCTTTCACATATTGAAGACATCGAACAAGCGGGAGATATCGTCGAGCTGTTAAAGTACGATGAAAATACGGCTGGTGGTTTGATGGGGACAGAAATGGTTGTCGTCAATGAGAATTGGAGTATGCCCAAATGTCTCGATGAGATGAGACAACAAGCTGAAGAGCTTGATCAAATCTATTATGTATATGTAGTAGATGATGATGAAAGACTACAAGGGATATTTCCTTTAAAAAAGATGATTACTGACCCTTCAGTTTCTAAAGTAAAACATGTAATGAAACGAAACCCGTATACAGTACATGTAGATACAGAAATTGAAGACGTCGTTCAAGATATTGAAAAATACAACCTCGTAGCAGTACCTGTAATCGACAGTATTGGTCGACTTGTAGGACAAATTACGGTGGATGATGTGATGGATGAGGCACGTGAAATCTCGGAAAAAGATTATCAAATGGCCTCTGGTCTATCAGAAGATGTTGAAGGCGATGACAGTGTGTGGCTGCAAACCCGCGCGCGTCTACCTTGGCTACTTATCGGTATGGTAGGTGGAGTAAGTAACTCTTGGATATTAGGAGGCTTTTCTGAAGTCTTTGCAGCTCATCCGGAGATGGCCCTCTTCATCCCGCTTATTGGCGGAACTGGAGGAAATGTCGGGACCCAATCGTCAGCGATTGTGGTACAAGGCTTAGCAAACAACAGCATGAATTCCAAAAATATTTGGAAACAATTGATTAAAGAAGCAATGGTAGCACTTATAAACGCTTCATTAATTTGTTTGTTGCTATATGCCTACACCTTCTTCCGATTTGGTGCTGTTTCTGTTATTACATATTCAGTACCAATTAGCTTGTTTACAGTGGTCATGTTTGCTTCGTTATTTGGGACTTTTGTGCCAATGGTATTAGAACGATTCAAAATTGACCCTGCTATTGCAACAGGCCCTTTTATTGCAATTACTAATGACATCATAGGCATGATGCTGTATATGGGAATTACGAGTATATTGTCGTGATTCTGGGAAACTTAAGTCTAACATAAAGAATGTAAAGATGGATTCAAAGGAAAAGGAAAAAAATCAATTAGTTGATGGTGCAGTACATACACCAGAAGTCGACACTGCGGAAGTAGAGACTACTGAACAAGCGCCTACTGAGGAAATTGCAAACACTTCAACCGCCGATACTTCAGCGGAAGAGGCAGCTGTTGCAGCCCCAGATACCAACGAGTTAGAGAGTAATACACAAGAGGATGAAATTATTGCTGAAGATATTGAAGAAACAGCAGAAAATTCTCCTGAGAGTCCATTGCTTGTGGAGGACCAAAAGTTTGAAACACGTTCAGAAATTCTCCTATTTATGGAGCGTATTTTTCAATCTGGACAAGTCATGTCTCGCATCCAATTGGAACGTATAAAAAAAATATATTCCAAAATCAATCAGGAAAAATTAGAAGAAGATCGCACTAAACATCTTGCTGAAGGTAAGAGTGCCGAAAGTTTTTTGCCTGTACCAGATGTTGTGGATGAACGCATTGATGAATTGACCACTATCTTTAAAAAACGTCGAGAAGAAAATAATAAAGAACTCAACGAACAAAAAGAAAGTAATTTAACACGAAAAATTGAAATTATCAACCGTCTTGAGGCAATCGTAAAGATAGATGATGATATCAATAAATACTACAATGAAGTTAAGAAACTTCAGGAAGAATGGAATGAACTCAAATTAATTCCAGCACAAAAAGTTACTGAACTGTGGAAGAAGTATCATGAACAGATTGAAAAGTTTTACGACCGTCTTCGTATCAATCATGAATATCGTGAATATGATTTCAAGAAAAACTTGGAAACTAAAACTAAACTATGTGAAGTAGCTGAGAAGTTGGCCGAAGAAGAAGATGTTCTTTCTGCCTTTCATCAATTACAACAACTTCACCAAGAATATCGTGAAACTGGCCCTGTAGCCAAAGAGGCTCGTGAAAATCTATGGAAGCGCTTCAAAGATGCCTCTGTGATTATTAACAGAAAACATCAGCAGTTTCATGAAGAGCAACGTGAACAAGAGAGTGAAAACCTTGATGCAAAGACCGTTATCTGTGAGATTGTAGAACAAATAGATGCTGATTCCTTAAACAGTTTCAAAGAATGGGAAAAAGCAGCTAATGAAGTCATTGCGCTTCAAAAGAAGTGGAAGACCATCGGGTTTGTTCCACAAAAGCATAATACAAAAATTTACGAACGTTTCCGTAAAGCATGTGATAATTTCTTCCAAAAGAAACAAGACTGCTTCAAGCAACTTAAATCCACTCAATCTGATAATCTTGCAAAGAAACAAGCACTTGCAGATGAAGCTGTAACTCTTCAAGATAGTACTGAATGGCAAGCTACTGCTTCACGTATGGCAGAAATGCAAAAAGAATGGCGTACTATTGGTCCTATCCCTCGTAAACATAACGACAGAGTATGGAAACAGTTTATTGAAGCATGTGATCACTTCTTTGAACAAAAGAAAGAGAAAGCACCTAAAAACAAGGGTGATCAAGAAAGAACCAATTTGCAAGATAAACGTGCTGTCATTCAGTCGCTACGTGACTTACAGAAAGAGGAAGAAAGTACAGAACGAACAGAATCTATACGCCAACTTCAAGAAAAATGGGATGAAATCGGTCATGTACCATTTAAGGATAAAGACCGTATATACAAACAATACCATGAAGTCATTGATGAGCTACAAGGACGTGCAAACAATTCTGCAGGTCGTGCTTCACGCAATACTAACCGTCAATCTTCATCTACACCAGGTGGAGAACGAGGACGCATAATGAAGCAAATTGAACAAAAACGTAACGAAATTCAAACGTACGAAAACAATCTTGGATTCTTATCTGGAGGAAGCAATAATAAGAAGGCAACTACTAATCCTCTACTTAATCAAATACAAGAAAATGTGGATAAGCTTAAGGAAGAATTAGCTGATTTACAAGACAAATTGACTGCGATAAACGCTGAATAAATTCTCATTATCATGCCTATAAAAAAAGGTTGTGTCAAAATATTTGACACAACCTTTCTTTATTTATAAGCAACTCAAACTTTAGTATAGAGCTACTGTTTAGCATAGTACAAGCACTATTTTCTGTGAAGTATATAAGAGCACGCTGTCATATACTTGACAACATACCTAGCAAGTATATAAGAGCGCGCTCTTATATACTTCACAGCGCGCGCTTATATACTACTCGGTTAGATGACAAGTATAAGTCGGCTGTCAGGCTCATTATTTACAGCAAAATCTTTAGCACAGCTGCTTCATAAGGATCAATATTAACGTCTACAGTACGTTCTGGCATAAGGTGCACTTCATGGATCTTATCAGTAAACAAATCTAAAGCATGTGCTTTCTCTTTACTAGAAATTTGGAAATAATCAAAGAGATGTTGAGGCAATAGAACTCCAACATTTGCTGGATGTGCATCGAAATTAGTGACGACAATGATAAGTTCTCCTTCATGATAGCGTGCAAAACTATACTGTTTCTGTTCATTGTATCTCCAACCATTCTGATTGGCATACTGCAAATCAAAGAACTGTCCATCTTTAATAGCTTTTTCCTGCACACAAAGCTGCATAAGACGTTGATAAAACGCGTGCAATCGCTTTTGTTCTTCCGATAATAATTTACCATCGAAAGTTCCACCATTACGCCAACGACGAATGCTTTCTACACACCAATAATCAAAAATAGTAGTACGTCCATCACGTCCTGAGAAGCCTTCAGAGTCCATTCCAAACTCTCCAAACTCCTGCCCAAAATAGATCATAACTGGTGCAGTAGACATCAATGTAGAAACCACCATAGCCGCTCTCCCTTTTCGTCCATGTGATGCAAAATGTGAAGATGCTATACGTTGTTCATCATGGTTTTCCATAAAATGCAACATTTTATCGTGCACATCTTCAATCGCTTGCCAACATCTAGTAATATCATTCGCACTACCATATCCGCAAGTCACATTGCGCAGAGTATCATACAAGCCGACTTTATCATATAAGTAATCAAACTTTCCAGTAAAAATGTAGTTTCTATATTGATTCGGATTGTACACTTCTGCAATAAAGTCAACAGGATATTGTGCCTTGATTTGTGGTATAACCCAATTCCAAAACTCGACGGGCACCATTTCGGCCATATCACAACGAAAGGCATCTATACCTTTGGAGGCCCAAAAACATAATATGTGATACATTTTATGCCATGTATCTGGAATAGGATCAAAGTAACAGGCACCTCCATTACAATAATCTACTCCATAATTAAGCTTCACGGCTTCATACCAATCATTTTTATTGGGCATAGCATCGAAACGATCATTACCAGTGGCTTTAGCTGGATTTTCTATATAGGCACATGATGACTCTCCGCGCATATCAAATTGTGCATGTAATGGAGTACCAGGAATGTAGTAAAAATTATTTTGTGGGTCAAAAGCTTTGGTGTTATCATCCTGCGCCCCTAATGGCAGCACTCCATCTGGTGCACAGGCACCTGTATATTCTCTGTATACATGATTAGGAACAAAGTCCATTATAAACTTCAAGCCAGCGTGATGAGTTCTATCAATCAAGGCCTCAAATTCTGTCATTCGATTTGAAATATCTATGGCCAAATCTGGATCTACATCATAATAATCTTTGATAGCATAAGGTGAACCAGCTGCTCCTTTAACAATAGCTGGATGATCTTTATGTATACCATATGAACTGTAATCTGTTTTTGTGGCATGTGCTAAAACACCTGTGTACCAAATATGTGTGATTTCTAACTTCTTTAACTCCTCAAAAACGGTAGAGGTAAAATCGTTAAACTTACCACAACCATTCTGACGAATATCTCCATCAAAGGTACTATGTGATGTGCAGTTGCCAAACAAACGTGACAACACCTGATAAATAATCATTTTCTTCATACGGAATACAGTTTACAGTTACATTGATAAAAGTTGAAATAGAAAATTAACAGTTTGTTTCATTTGATTTCAAATATAACCAATTTATTGCATTATACCAAAAAAAGATGCAGCAAAGAAATTCATTTCTTGCTGCATCTTGCTATATATCAAAGGATATAATCTTATTGATCTAATTGCGAAAGACTATTTGCGATTCTTTTGCTGTTGCATAGCCTCTTGCTGTTTTTGCATAGCTTCTACACGAGCCGCAAAACCAGATTTCTTTTTACCTTTATTCTTCTCTTTGTAGGCCTCCATTTTAGCAAGTACAGCCTTTTCATCAACCACGCGTTTCATAACAAGCATGATAAGTACAGAGGCTAATGTAGAGATGAAATAATAGTAATTCAAACCAGCAGGATAACCATTCAAGATAAACAAGAACATAACTGGCATCAAGTACATCATCCATTTCATAGAGGCCATTTGATTGTTCGAACCATTATCTTGTTGCTGCATTGTAAAATGCTGATTAAGCAATGTTGTAACGGTCATTAACAAGCAAAAGATACTCAAATGATCACCTAAGAATGGGATATTAAATGGTAATGAAATACCGGTGTCATAATTGGATAAATCGGCTGCCCACAAGAAAGACTGTCCTCGGAATGCAATCGCCGTAGGCACAAACATAAACATTGCAAACAAAATAGGCATTTGTATCACCATCGGTAAACAACCGGCCATAGGACTTGCACCATACTGAGAATACAACTGCATAGTCTCTTGTTGTTTCTTCATAGCGTCTGCCTCGTTTGGATACTTCTGATTGATTTCCTCAATCTTTGGCTTCAAAACTCTTGTTTTAGTTTGAGATATAAATGTCTTCCAAGTTGTAGGCATTATGACTATTTTCACAATAACTGTCATGATAAAGATAATCAATCCCATATGCAATCCTAGTCCAGACAAGAAGTCAAACAATGGCAAAATAAAATACTCATTTACTTGACGAATGATAGGCAAACCTAGATCAACCAAATCAGTTAAATACCATTTATCATCGCGCCCTTTATCATAAGTCTTCAAAGTACGGTAGCGCACGGGACCATAATAGATGTGCATACTGGTCGCTTCATGCCCTGTAGGATCAAAACTTGTCTCCATTGCAGACTTAAAGTTCTGCAAATAAGACGATTTTTCATCAGGAAAAACTGTACTAGAAACTTTTAAACCTGAAAAATAGCTATCAGAGATCAAGCTCATATTGAAGAAACGGTTTTTATACCCTACCCAATTGACCATTTCCTCTGGACTTTCTACTCTTGTGCCTTTTGTAGACTGCAAGCTCTCTGTGCCACCGTCTTGTAGTTTGTATACACACTTGGTATATCGCTGAGAATACGTTCTATCTAGCTCGATCTGACGCATTTTACTATTCCAAGTAACATGCATAGTTTTACTAGGGAGCAACTTATCACTCATATTTACAGCCTTGACTTTCATGTCTAGCAAGTAGTCATCAGCATGCAAAGTATACACAAAGTCGATATAACTGTGTGCATCTGCAACAAGACGCATGGTCACAGTACTATCTGTTTGTTGTAAAGGTTCAAAATAGAGTTCTTCAGAACGAAGGATAGCCCCTTCACGAGGAGCAAATTCAAAACTAAACTGGGTATCCCCTGCATTCATTAGGGTAACTGGAACTTTTTTACCATCTTGATTTTTCTTAGGAGATTCAAGATAGTCAGCAAAAGTAACAGATACAGGCACACCACCTAAAGTACTCAATGTAATAGCAGTCTTTGTATTTTTCAAAACCACTTTTTGAGCTTCACCAACAAGTGCTGAATGGAACAGTTTAGTTGAATCAGCTGCCATTTGCTGAACAGATTCTTCGGCAATTTTGGCTTGTGCTGCCGCCTCTTGTTCGGCACGCAACTTGGCCACTTCTGCCTGCTGCTTTTGAACAACTAGCATAGAATCTTGATATGCTTTTTGGCGAGCCTGCTGCTGCTTGCTGGGTTGACTCAACCACATAAATCCTACTAATAAAAGGCCTATTAGCACAAGGCCTGTGAGGGTCTTTCTATCCATCTATTTTGTTTTTAATGTTAGCTATTTAGCTCCTACAATGATTATTTTTCTGATGCAGCTTTAATAAATGATACAAACAGCTTATGAGGATTCAAAACTGTGCTACTATATTCTGGATGAAACTGAGTGCCGACATACCACTTATGATTAGGCAACTCTACGATTTCAACTAAACCGGTTTCTGGGTTTACCCCAGGACACATCATACCAGCCTCTTCAAAAGCCTCAAGGTATTTATTGTTGAATTCATAACGGTGACGGTGACGTTCTTCAATATATTCTGTACCATACGCAGCTGCTACTCGGCTACCTTCTCTAAGGGAACAAGCATATGCACCAAGACGCATTGTGCCTCCCATATCAGTGATAGCTTTTTGTTCTTCCATGATATCAATAACAGGATTTTCTGTTTTATCAACCATTTCGGTAGAATTAGCATCTGCTAAGCCCAATACATTTCGAGCAAATTCAATACAGATACTCTGCATACCTAAACAGATCCCAAATGTTGGGATATTATTCTCGCGAGTATAACGCGCTGCTACATATTTACCTTCAACACCACGATTACCAAATCCTGGGCAAATGACAATTCCGTCAAGACCTGTCAATTTTTCCTCAACATTTTCATCAGTTATAAAATCACTTTGTATTGTAGTCAACTTTAATTTTTTGTCATTATAAGTTGCTGCATGAGACAATGATTCAGAAATTGACTTATAAGCATCCTGCAACTCTACATACTTACCCACCAAAGCGATCTTAACTTCTTCTGTGGCTTCTTCACGACGCTTCAAGAAAGCTTTCCACTCTAAAAGATCAGGACTTTTTCCTTTTTCAAGACCCATCTTTTCCAAAATAGTTTCATCAAGACCTTGTGCTTGCATCAACAAAGGCACCTGATAGATACTTGGTGCATCAATACTTTGCACAACAGCCTTTTCTTCTACATTGCAAAAAAGAGCAACCTTCTTGCGAAGGCTATCAGTTAATTCGTGTTCTGTACGCAAAACAAGCACATCAGGCTGAATACCAACTGACTGCAATTCTTTTACTGAATGTTGAGTTGGTTTTGTCTTAAGCTCACCTGCTGCTGCAAGATAAGGCACATAAGTAAGATGTACACAAAGGGCACTCTTTCCTAACTCCCATTTCAACTGACGGATGCTTTCAAGATAAGGCAAAGACTCAATATCTCCAACTGTTCCTCCAATCTCTGTAATAACGAAATCATACGTATTCTTACTACCAAGACGTTTTACGTTACGACGAATTTCATCGGTAATATGAGGAACAACCTGCACTGTTTTACCTAAAAAATCACCGTGACGCTCTTTATCAATAACGCTTTTGTATACACGGCCAGTTGTAATATTATTTGCTTTCGTAGTTTGTATACCTAGAAAACGTTCATAGTGACCAAGATCTAGGTCCGCTTCATGTCCATCTACTGTCACATAGCATTCGCCATGTTCGTATGGATTAAGCGTTCCTGGGTCAATATTGATGTATGGGTCAAACTTCTGAATTGTCACGCTATATCCGCGTGCTTGAAGAAGTTTCCCTATTGACGAAGAGATAATGCCCTTACCAAGTGACGATGCTACACCACCGGTCACGAAAATGTACTTTGTTTCCATGTCTATAACTGATTCTATTATGTATTGTCCACAACAGAGTGCAAAAGTACAAAAAAACCACCACATACATGGCACTATCAAGCTTTTTTTCTATTTTTGCAAGGAATAGATACAATGGCAATAGCCTACAGGCTGTTTTCTAATTTGTCAATCACAAATATGAGACCTATTCTATAAAAAAGGACCTGATAATATGATAAACAAACACTTCTTCCTGCTTTCGCTTTTTTGTGCTTTACTTTTCACGTTTACGAGTACCCCACTACGTGCTCAAAAACAGTCTATTCCACTGGATAGTACCTATGTAGATACTACTGCTACTAAAGTTTTTTTAGCCGGTTCTACTGGAGCTATCTTACAAGCACAATTTCGTACAGAAAAGGTACGTGACTCCATTCGTATAGCCAAACTAGATAGTATCAATAGAGTGTATAAAGCTCATTTACTAACTTTACAAGATAGTGCTGATGCTTATAAGCAATTTAAAGATAGTTTGATTCAATACAATGATGAACAAAAAAAACATCTTGCTGCTATACAATATCAAGCATATCTAGATTCACTACCAACGCAATTATACCGCGATTATGAAGCGACTCAAGATTCCATAGACCGAGGATTAATAACCTTGAGACGCTCTAATAATACAGGATATTATCGCCTCTTTCTTCCTGCAATGCTTTATAGAGAAGAAGGACACATCATGCTTAAGGACTCTATACGAGACACAACGATACATATGCTCAAGAAGGATCAACTTGCTTCTAAAGAAAGACTTGCCTTCCAATGGACAAAAGAACAACTTCAACTATTTTACACCACACATCCTGAACTTGTAAAGAAAACACAAGATCAGATTGATGAAATTACAATTTTTAAAGATAATATTCAAGAAGAAAGTGATCAAAAAGCGCATGCTTCTGTTGTTGATCTATTTAAAACAGTAAACGACCCTATCCCAAATCCAACTGAGGAAAAAGCTGCCCCTGTCATTCAACGTCCAAACTTTTGGATAAGGGGAGGAGATGGTTCATTACAATTTACTCAAAATTATATTTCAAGCAATTGGTATAAGGGAGGAGAAAGCACCAACTTAGTAATGGGAACACTTCAACTATTTGCCAATTATAATGACAAACAAAAAGTACAATGGGAAAATTTGTTTGAAGCTAAACTTGGATACAATACCCAACCCTCCGATACGGTGCACAAATACCGTGTCAATACAGACCTGCTACGTATAACTAGTAAAATTGGGTTGCAAGCCAATAAACGATGGTATTATACATTATCAGGTGAAATCAATACCCAGTTCTGCAGAAATTACGACAAAAATTCAAACAACTTAAAGACCGCCTTCTTATCGCCAGTCAATCTTATTTTGGGTCTAGGTATGGACTATAAAATACAAGAAAAGACTTTAACCTTATCTAGCGAAATATTTCCTTTGACATATAATTTACGTCATATAAATAGTAGCCAAGTAGATGAAACCAAATTTGGCTTAAAAGAAGGAAAGACGACGATGCACACATTCGGTAGTACATTCAAGACAACTCTATCATGGAAAGTCGTTTCGTATATTAAATTAGATTCTCGTTTAAACTGCTTCTCCAACTATGATCACGTAGAAGCCAATTGGGAAAATACATTTAATTTCATTCTAAACAAACATTTAAGTACAAAACTCTTCGTACATGCCAGATTTGATGATGCTGTAGCCAATGAAGACAGCTATTTTCAATTAAATGAACTTTTGAGTTTTGGATTAAACTATTCTTGGTAAAAGATATGACAAAAAAAGATACAAAAGAAGACTGGAAACCGGGAACCATGATATATCCACTTCCAGCAGTTTTGGTGTCATGTGGCACGATCCCAGAAGATTATAACTTAATTACTGTTGCATGGACAGGTACAATATGTACCAATCCCCCCATGTGCTATATATCAATTCGCCCTGAACGACACAGCTACGACATCATCAAAAAAGATATGGAATTTGTCATTAATCTGACAACCGAAGATATGGCTAAAGCTACGGATTGGTGTGGAGTACGTTCTGGACGCAATTATAACAAGTTCGACGAAATGAACCTAACACCAGCACCAAGCACTGTGGTTCGTGTACCTGGCATAGCCGAGGCACCGCTTTGTATAGAATGTCGCGTTAAAGAAATTAATCGTTTGGGTAGTCATGACATGTTTATTGCAGAGGTCGTCAACGTACGCGCTGACAATCACTACATGGATGAATCAGGAAAATTTCAACTCTCCAAATCCAACCCTTTAGTTTACCTACATGGTGGATATTACAGCCTAGGTGATTTTATAGGAAAATTTGGTTGGAGTGTAGAAAAGAAAAAATAATGATCTACCCCAAGCTATCACCAAGTCTCCGATATTTGAATCAGATCTAAAATTTCTTTTCCGTACTCAGCAACGATCTTTGGTCCCACAAATGGCAATGCTAACAATTCTTGTGCATTCTGAGGTCGATTATTAGCTATGGCTATAAGAGCCTTAGTCTGTACAACAGTATATGCTGGGCGTCCAAATTCCTTCGCTTTTTTATTACGCCACTGAACAAGGTACTTATACAACACTTCATTTTCGACCTGATCGGAAACAACTTGTTGCATACTAATACCAATTGTATTTTGGTTATTCAGACTGCGAATAGCACTTTTCTTTTCACCTTTGTCTGTTCCAACTTTTCTGGGTAGATGTGAACTACTTTTTGTACGCTCTCCAGACAAATGACTGTTCGCTTGACTTATTTTCTTTTGAGACTTTGGCTGCCCCCCCATTAAACGTACCATTGTTTGTGCACGGGCTTGTTGGAAGCCTTGTAGATCAAAACCATTTTTTGCAACAAAGCTAGTCAATAGCGATTGTTGATTATAAGCGAATGCCAATTCTTCAAATGCGTTTTTATAAGTCTTTTTTGTCTGTTTATTATTGATTTCTAGATTTCCAGCAGGCAATAAATGTTTAAGTTCAGTATATTGCTTTGCAAAATACTCTGCACCATTCTGGACACGTTTTAGTAATGCATCACGTACAGAAACGACATCCAATTGGCGACCTAACTGTACATATTGTTTTTGAAAAGACACAGCTACTTTTTCTATCTTTTCTTCAAAAAAAGACAGGGATTCTTCTGCTCTCTTTACCTGTGTTTCATGCATTGAATATAAATGCTCCATCAAAATACGCTGCACTCGAAAAAGTGCCATTTTCAAAATTTGCATATCAAAAAGAACATTCAATTGCTCAACAAAAAACTGTCGCTTCATTTCTCCCAATTTTTGTTCATCAGGAAGTCCAGATGCATGTTGAGTAAATTGACGTACTGTGGAATCAGAAATGATGGAGTGCTGCATTAAAGGACTACTTAAGACTAAACCATCAAGACTCTTACAACGCGATAAAGCGACATACACTTGTCCATGTGCAAAGCTACTAGTAGCATCAATAATGGCTTTTTCAAAAGTCAAACCTTGACTCTTATGTATAGTGATAGCCCATGCTAATCGTAAAGGAATTTGTTTAAAGCTACCTTCAATAACTTCTTCAACTTTTCCAAATTCATTGGTGATATACTTTACATTTTCCCACTCTAAAGCACGTACTTCAATGGGAATCTGCTCTCCATCACAAAGCACCGATACACTTTCAGCACCTAAGCTAACGACTTGGCCTAACTTACCATTGTAAAAAGCTTTGCCTTCAGAAGTGTCATTTTTTATAAACATCACACGAGATCCAACCTTTAGAGTCAATAGCTCATCAGCGGGATAACTTCCTTCTGGAAATTTATCTTTAACTTCACATTGGTATGTCATCAGATGTGTAGGTAATGCCTTCAAACGCTTCTCATTTACAGCATCAGCTTGACGATTATGCGTCATTAAACGTACATATCCTTCAGAATCATCTGGGGAAAAATCAGGAATATATCTTTTATTCAAAGCTTGTAAGACGTTTTCATCTGCTTGATTATCTCGTATTGCATTCAACAATGAGATAAAATAATTATCCTCTTGACGATATACTTTTTGCAGCTCTATAGTAAAGTACTCTATGGCACGTAAGGCTTGAGCTCCAAAAAAATAATAACACTCATAGTAACTGCGAAGAATTTGTTCGTCACTTTCGGTAACAACGGGAGCAAGCTGCTGTAAATCACCTATTAATAGGAGTTGCACTCCTCCAAAAGGCAAGTGTCTATTGCGATATTTTCTCAGTGCAGCATCTACGGCATCCAACAAGTCAGCACGTACCATAGAGATCTCATCAATCACCAAGATATCCATAGTACGAATCACCTGACGCTTCTCCTTACTAAAAGCAAAACGTTTGCTCGTGCTTTCCCTAGGTTCTTCACCAGGTACATGCACACCAAAGGATAACTGAAAAAGTGAATGCAAAGTCACTCCTCCAGCATTAATAGCAGCAATTCCAGTAGGTGCTGCCACAACAACACGCTTTTGGCTATATTGACAAAGTTTTCTTAGAAAAGTTGTCTTACCTGTACCGGCGCGACCAGTCAAAAAAAGACTACAACTGGTCTCGTTAAGAATCTGCCAAGCAAGCAGTTGCTCTTGATTATTAGGATCAAAAATATCAGTGATTCTCATTTTAATTGTTTATGGATAAATCCAAGCACCTCATAGTATAGGTGAACTTTGATCACACAAAGATACAAAATAATCAGAGATTAGCATATAGAGTCTTTATTAAAGAACTGTGACCCTCACAAAACGGCATTGATTATAGCTATTTTTTTGCAACAAGTAAAGAAACAAATAATAACACGATTACAGCGACTATTAAGTAGCATTCCAGATCATACTTTGGCACAACACATTTTTATTTAGTTAGCAATTACCTACAAGCACAAAGCAAATATAAGAATATAAAAACCAATAAAAATCAAAAGAGACAAAATAAGAACATGTAATTCTAATTAGTTAAATAATACAGGAATGTTTTTGTTATTTGTTTTTTGTATATCGACATTTTAAATACACGCTCTAAAATTATCACAAAAAAATCACATCATCAAAGGCTATTCTTCAGCCGATCTTTAATCATTGTGTTTCGATAATACATTATGAATAATACCAGAGAAAGCAAAGTTAGTGCCCCACCTATAGTATAGGAAAGCTCATGAGATAAGCCAAACACATCTGGAGAAATAAATAGATAAGTACTACAGACTGCTGTCATAAACAAAGCAGGTATCAATGTCAGTATCCATTGCTTATTAGACTTAAGTAAGTAAACAGTTACTGTCCACAAAGTAAACACAGCAAGCGTCTGATTACTCCAAGAAAAATAACGCCACACTTTACCAAAGCCACCAGGATCTTTCTGACTCCATAACAATAAAACAATAGCTGCAACAAATAATGGAATACTTATTAACAAGCGTTTAGACATACTCTTTTGTTCTAGATTCAAAAAATCAGCCACAATCAGACGTGCACTACGAAATGCTGTATCACCAGAAGTAATAGGAGCAGCCACAACCCCCAATATAGCTAAAGCACTTCCAAAAGTACCCAACCAATGAGAAGTCATAAACTGAACAATTACAGCCGCACTATCTTCTTGAAAACCTTTTTGCCCAAATAAATCTCCATAATGAAAAAAATACGTAGCAGCGGCGGCCCAAATTAATGCCACCATTCCTTCTACAATCATGGATCCATAAAAAATAGGACGTCCATATTTTTCGTTTTTGAGGCATCTTGCCATCAATGGACTCTGCGTAGCATGAAAACCCGAAATGGCCCCACATGCTATAGAAATAAACATCATTGGGAATATAGGAAGTACATCTTTTTTAGGATGAGTATTCTGCAATCCATCCCAAACTTCAGGCAAAGTAGGATGATACCATAGAAGCATGACTAATATGCCAACAGCCATAAAGATCAAAGCTATTGCAAATACTGGATAAATACGTCCTATGATTTTATCCACAGGTAGCAACGTTGCAATAATATAATAGATAAACACTAAAAATATCCAGAAAGTTACATCGAGATTTTCGGGTGTGAGTTTGGCCAATAAATCTGCCGGTCCTTTGACAAAAACAGCCCCTACCAAGACCAATAATAAAACAGAAAATCCTCGCATAACTTGTTTAGTCGGAAGACCTAAATATTGCCCTACAATTTCGGGTAAACTCATCCCTCCATGTCGCACAGAGAGCATGCCAGATAAATAATCATGTGTTGCTCCACCAAAAATACATCCAAAAACAATCCAAAGGTAACATGCAGCCCCATATTTCGCCCCCATAATCGCTCCAAATATCGGACCTAATCCTGCTATATTTAGAAATTGAATCATAAAAATTTTCCACGTCGGAAGAGGAATATAATCCACACCATCTTGATATTCAAAAGCAGGTGTTTTTTTGTGTGAATCAGGAGAAAACACCCGTTCTATAAATCGTCCATAAGTAAAATATCCAACGACTAGTAAAGCCATTGATATAAGAAATGAAATCATAATTATATAATGTATTAAGTTGATTTTTAGTATATGTCATGCCTTAAGCAAATACAATCATATAGATATTTGCCATATTTTGTATCAATCTATTAGTAAGGACACAAAAGTAACGTTATTTTTTTACTGCTCAATTTGTTTGGCACATAAAAGACACATTTGAGAAATAAAACTACACTTTTTTGCAATCTCTACTTTGCAAAACAAAAAGTTTCGACTATATTTGCGGGGAAAAGAGTAAAAATTAATCCGAATGGAATCATTCTATAGAACTCACTCCTACCTCGTAGAGCACACAAAAGCCCCAGTCCGTCGTCTTCTGATGGATGAAATTGATTGGTCACATCGACTGATTGGTATCAAAGGAACGCGAGGTGTTGGAAAAACGACCTTTCTACTACAATACGCAAAAGAATATTATGGGGATAGCCGTGGGTGTCTCTATATCAACATGAATAATTTTTACTTTGCGAGTCACACTTTATTGGAATTTGCTCAAGAATTTGTGAGCCGTGGAGGTCGTGTTTTATTGATAGACCAAGTTTTTAAATACCCACATTGGAGCGAAGTTATTTTGGAATGTTACAAAAAACTTCCTACCTTGCAAATTGTATTTACAGGTAGTTCTGTAATGCGATTAAAACAGGAAAATCATCAATTGGGTGGTATTGTTAAAAGCTACAATCTACGTGGTTTTTCATTCCGAGAATATTTAAACCTAAAAACAGGAAAAAATCTCCCGCCATTGACTCTTTCTGACATATTAGAAAGACACGAAGAGATTGCTCGTGAATACTGTGTAATAACTAATCCACTCAATCATCTACAAGATTATATCCATCACGGATTTTATCCTTTTCACTTAGAAAAGCGAAATTTCTCTGAGAATCTACTCAAAGTGATGAATATGATGATAGAAGTGGATATATTGTTGATAAAGCAGATTGAACTAAAATACCTTCCCAAAATAAAACAACTATTTTATTTATTGGGAACAAGCCCATCAAATGCTACCAACATAAGCCAGTTGGCCAAAGAGATTCAAACTTCTCGTGCTACAGTCATGAACTATTTAAAATATTTGACAGATGCACGGCTTATTAATATGGTATATAAAGTTGGTGAAGAGTTTCCAAAGAAACCCACAAAAGTGCTTTTACATAATTCCAACATGAACTATGTATTATATCCACGCCGTAACGATGAACAAGAAATTATTGAAACTTTTTTCATGAATTCAATGATGAAAGATCACACAGTTAACCTTGGGGATAGACATAGCACTTTCATTGTCGATTCAAGGCTGCCATTTAAACTATCTACAGTTCCTGAAAAACGAAAGAAACGAGATAACATTACATATGTTGAAAGTAATCGTTTAGTTGGCAAGGACAATGTAATACCACTTTGGTTATTTGGATTTCTCTACTAATGAATTATTTATTTTGCTATTAATAGAATAACATAGATTATATTATAAATTTACTAATCCCATTCATTATGACTAAACAGAAGAAATTTATCACATGTGATGGTAATCAAGCTGCTGCACATATTAGCTATATGTTCAGTGAAGTAGCTGCGATTTACCCTATCACACCGTCTTCTACTATGGCTGAATATGTAGACGAGTGGGCGGCTCAAGGTCGCAAAAACATCTTTGGCGAAACTGTCCTTGTCGAAGAAATGCAAAGTGAAGGTGGTGCTGCAGGTGCAGTACACGGTTCACTTCAAGCAGGTGCTTTGACATCAACGTACACCGCTTCTCAGGGTCTTCTTTTGATGATCCCAAATATGTATAAAATTGCTGGTGAATTGCTTCCATGTGTATTCCATGTGTCAGCTCGTACCCTAGCTTCTCACGCTCTTTCTATTTTTGGAGACCACCAAGATGTAATGGCAGCACGTCAAACTGGTTTTGCAATGCTTGCTGAAGGTTCAGTACAAGAAGTTATGGACCTTGCTGGTGTGGCTCACTTAGCAACTCTTAAAAGTCGCGTGCCATTTATTAGTTTCTTCGATGGTTTCCGTACATCTCACGAAATTCAAAAAATTGAGATGTTAGAAAATGACGATCTTGCTCCACTTATTGATCAAGAAGCGCTTGCTGAATTCCGTCAACGTGCATTGACTCCAGAAGCTCCAGTATCTCGTGGTATGGCAGAAAACCCAGATCATTTCTTTCAAGCTCGCGAAGCTGTCAACCCATTCTATGATAAAGTTCCAGAGATCGTAGAAGAATATATGGAAAAAATTTCTGCTATTACAGGTCGTAAATATGGTCTTTTCGATTATTACGGTGCTGATGATGCAGATCGAGTAATTATTGCAATGGGTTCTGTAACAGAAGCTATTCGTCAATCAATAGATTATCTAAACAATAAAGGTGAAAAAGTTGGTCTTGTAGCGGTACACCTATATCGTCCGTTCTCTGCAAAACACTTCTTGGCTGCTGTTCCTAAAACAGCTAAGCGCATCGCTGTATTGGATCGTACAAAAGAGCCGGGTGCAACAGGTGAACCATTGTATCTAGACGTAAAGGATTGCTTCTATGGACAAGAAAATGCCCCTATCATCGTAGGTGGTCGCTATGGTTTGAGTTCTAAAGATACAACTCCAACCCACATGATGTCTGTATATGAAAATCTTGCATTACCAGAACCAAAGAATCACTTTACAGTAGGTATTGTAGATGATGTTACTTTCACTTCTCTTCCTATGAAGGAAGAAATTTCAGTAGGACAAGCAGGTCTATTTGAAGCAAAATTCTACGGTTTAGGTGCTGACGGTACAGTTGGAGCTAATAAGAACTCAATTAAAATTATTGGTGATAATACAAATAAATATTGTCAAGCATACTTCTCTTACGACTCTAAGAAATCTGGTGGTTTTACTTGCTCTCACCTACGTTTTGGTGACCACCCAATCCGTTCTACATACTACGTAAATACTCCAAATTTCGTAGCATGTCACGTACAAGCATACCTTCGTATGTACGATGTAACTCGTGGTCTTCAAAAAGGTGGATCATTCCTATTAAATACAATCTGGCAAGGAGAAGATCTAGCAGCTAACCTTCCTAATAAAGTGAAGCGTTATTTCGCGAAAAACGAAATCAAGGTATATTATATTAATGCCACAAACATTGCACAAGAGATAGGTTTAGGTAATCGTACCAACACCATCCTTCAATCTGCATTCTTCCGTATTACAGGAGTTATCCCAGAAGAACAAGCGGTAGAACAAATGAAGAAATTTATCGTAAAATCTTATGGTAAGAAGGGTGAAGATATCGTTAAGATGAACTATGCAGCCGTTGATCGTGGTGGCGAATATGCAACTCTTGATATAGATCCAGCATGGGCTAACCTTGCAGATGATGAAGCTGTAACCAACGAAGATCCTGCATTCATCAACGAAGTAGTTCGTCCTATCAACGCACAAGATGGTGATTTGTTGAAGGTGTCAGCTTTTACTGGTCGTGAAGATGGTACTTGGGACAATGGTACTGCAGCCTATGAAAAACGTGGGGTTGCCGCATTTGTTCCAGAATGGGATCCTGAAAATTGTATCCAATGTAATAAGTGTGCTTACGTATGTCCTCACGCTGCTATTCGTCCATTCGTACTTGATGAAGAAGAACAAAAGGATGCACCATATGACACATTGAAGGCTGTTGGTAAACAATTTGCAGGAATGACATTCCGCATTCAAGTAGATGTTCTTGACTGTCTAGGATGTAGCAACTGTGTGGATGTCTGTCCAGGTAAAAAGGGTAATAAAGCTATCCAAATGAAGCCTATCGAAACTCAATACGACCAAGTTCCTAACTGGACTTACAGTGTTGATAAGGTGACTTCTAAACAACACTTGGTAGATACAACACAAAACGTGAAGAATAGTCAGTTTGCTAAACCTCTATTCGAATTCTCTGGTGCATGTTCTGGTTGTGGTGAAACTCCATACGTCAAATTGGTATCTCAACTATTTGGTGATCGTCAAATTGTAGCTAACGCAACTGGTTGTAGTTCTATCTACTCTGGTTCTGTACCATCAACTCCATATACAACAAACGAAAAGGGTCAAGGTCCAGCTTGGGCAAACTCTCTATTCGAAGACTTCTGTGAATATGGTCTAGGTATGGAATTAGCAAACGCTAAGATGCGTGATCGTATCGAACGTTTGATGAAGTCAGCAATGGAAGCACCTCAAGCAACTGACGAAGCAAAGGAACTATTCACAGCTTGGATTGAAAACCGCAAAGATGCAGACAAAACTAAGGAACTTGCTCCACGCCTTCGCGAAGTATTCGCAGCAGGTAAAGAAGCAGGTTGTCCAGTAGCGACAGAACTAGAATCATTGTCTCAATACTTAGTGAAACGTTCTCACTGGATTATTGGTGGGGACGGTGCTGCATATGATATCGGTTTCGGAGGTCTTGACCACGTTATTGCTTCTGGCCGTAACGTAAACATTTTGGTACTTGATACTGAAGTATATTCAAATACTGGTGGTCAGTCATCTAAAGCGACTCCAGTTGGTGCAATCGCCAAATTTGCTGCTTCAGGTAAACGTATTCGTAAGAAAGACCTTGGTCTGATTGCTTCTACATATGGTTATGTGTACGTAGCTCAAGTAGCTATGGGTGCTGACCAAGCACAAACATTAAAAGCCATCCGTGAAGCAGAAGCTTATGATGGACCATCTGTAGTAATTGCTTATGCTCCATGTATCAACCATGGTATCCGTAAAGGTATGGGTAAAGCTCAAGCAGAAGAACAAGCAGCTGTTGAAGTTGGATACTGGCATCTATGGCGTTACAACCCAACACTTGAAGCAGAAGGAAAGAACCCATTCACATTGGATAGTAAAGAACCAAATTGGGATGGCTTTGTTGACTTCTTGAAAGGTGAAGTACGTTACTCATCAATGATGAAACAATATCCTACAGAAGCAGAAGAACTCTTCGCTGCTGCTAGAGAAAATGCTCAATGGCGTTACAATAATTACAAGCGTCTTGCTCGCCAACAATGGGGAGTTGAAGAAGAAGCATAATCGCTTAGCTTAGTAATATATAATATCTCGGTCCACTTTATATTTTATATAAGTGGGCCGAGCTTTGTATATGTCCCTCTCATGTACTACACCAGCAAACGTTTGCGTGCACTTAGCACACAATCCTACACAACAGAGCTTACTACCTGAGATAAAAGTTGTATTATTGCATGCATAAAACAATTCGAACCTTTTTAAAGCCTTAAAGTATGATTGCATCTTTCGAGATAGAATACCGCACTCATTGGGGAGAACAAGTCTGCTTACTTGGCTCTCTCATAGAATTAGGAGGACATCCAGGTGGTAAGCCTATCCCTATGGAAACGCTTGACGGTATCCACTGGCATCTTACCTTGCCAGTCAGTATGCCTACAAATGAAAAGTCTTTTACGTATCACTATTGCATTTGTCGTGGTGAAGAAATTATACGTAAAGAATGGACTGGACATGAACGACGTATATTGCTACAAGATGATGTGCAAAAAGCATATCGATTTATCAATAGCTGGAAAGAACTTCCTGCTCAACACCCATTTTATAGTTCAGCTTTTACAAAATCGCTTTTGGCATTTCCAAAGCGTCCCGTACAAGCCAAACAACTAGCTAAGAGTATACAACTACATGTCATGGTACCAAATATGGGGCCAGATAAACAGTTATGTATCTCAGGCAATCAAAAAATTCTTGGTAATTGGGACTTAACTAAAGCTCCTACTCTTACATACCTTGAGACACCAGAATGGATGATTGATATCGATGCCAAACAACTCACTTATCCATTAGAATATAAATTTTTTCTAAAAGATAAGGAAACTGGCAACTTAACCGCATGGGAAGCTCACGAGAATCATTATCTTCACGATCCTCAACTAGAAAATAATGAAACTGCAATCTACACATTAGATGAGTTGTATTTTGAACAACCTCAATGGAAAGGTGCTGGCACAGCTGTTCCAGTATTCTCTTTACGCAGTGAACAAAGTTTTGGCGTTGGTGACTTTGGTGATTTGAAACGTATGGTTGATTGGATAGTACAAACTAAACAACATATACTACAGATCTTACCTATCAATGATACAACAATGACTCACACATGGGTTGATTCGTATCCATATAATAGCATATCTATTTATGCATTACATCCTATGTATATTGATATCTCTCAATTGCCCAAGTTAAGAGATGCAAGTCAACATACACATTTTGAAGACATTCGTCAAACGCTCAATCAAAAAACAGCGGTAGATTATGAAGCAGTCAACCAAAACAAATGGACATACTTTCGCTTGATATTTGATCAAGAGGGGAAACGTACACTTGGTTCAAAACGCTTCCAAGAATGGTACACTGAAAACGAAGAATGGCTAAAACCTTACGCAGCTTTCAGTTATTTGCGTGATTGCTATAAAACGCCTAATTTTAATGAATGGCCAGCATATAATGTCTTTAAACAAGGAGAAATTGATGCATTAACTGATGTAAAAAGCGACACTTTCCAAGATATCGCTATATACTATTATGTACAATTCCATTTGCATATTCAATTGGTTGAAGTGGCAAAATACGCACGAGCTAATGGAGTCGTACTCAAAGGGGATATACCAATTGGCATCAGTCGTAATAGTGTAGAAGCTTGGAAAGAACCTCACTACTTCAACCTAAACGGGCAAGCAGGAGCTCCACCAGATGATTTCAGTGTTAAAGGGCAAAATTGGGGTTTTCCTACATATAATTGGAAAGTCATGGCAGAAGACAATTATGCATGGTGGCGTAAACGTTTTCAAAAAATGGCAACCTACTTTGATGCATATCGTATTGACCACATCTTGGGATTCTTCCGTATCTGGCAAATCCCGATGCACTCTGTTGAAGGATTATTAGGCCAATTTGTACCAGCTATTGCCATGACTCCTGAAGAAATTGAAGGATATGGTTTACACTTTGATTATAATTTCATGACTAAACCGTACATTCACGAATATTTCTTACACGAAGTATTTGGTGAATATACTAATTGGGTTAAAGAAGAGTTTATTCAACCAACGAATAGCTACGAAATATATGAGATGCGTGAAGAATATAAAACACAACGTGCTGTGGAAGCATACTTCTACGGCCGCACAGATGAAAAATCTATTCATGTACGTGATGGCTTATATTCATTAATTTCAGATGTCTTATTTGTTGCAGATATTGAAGATCCACATCGTTTCCATCCACGTATTGGTGTACAAAACGAATTCATATTCCGTGCACTAAATGGTAACGAACAAGCAGCATTCAATCGTTTGTATAACAATTACTATTATCACCGTCATAATGATTTCTGGTACAAACAAGCGATGAAGAAACTTCCTACCCTTACTGAATCGACCAAAATGCTCGTTTGTGGAGAAGATCTTGGTATGATTCCAGCATGTGTACCTGCCGTAATGGAAGAACTGCGTATTTTATCACTGGAAATTCAGCGCATGCCCAAAGACCCTAAACAGGAGTTTGGATATCTTCTAGGCTATCCTCAACGTTCGGTATGTACTATATCGACACATGATATGGCTCCCGTACGCATGTGGTGGAAAGAAGATAAAGAAGCCACTCAACGTTACTATAACTTTGAATTAGGACATTGGGGCGATGCTCCAGAAGAAGCATCTGCAGAAATTTGCACACAAATTGTGCGTAATCATCTGTATAGTAATTCGATGTTATGCGTACTAGCTTTACAAGACTGGATGGCTATTGATCACCACTTCCGCTTGCCAGATGAAGATGCTGAACGTATCAATATTCCAGCCAATCCTCGTCATTACTGGAGATATCGTATGCACCTAACGATAGAGCAACTTTTGGAGGCTAGTAGCTTGAATAGCCAAATAGTTGAATTGATCGAACAAACAGGTCGATAGTAAAAAGAGAAATAAACTTCATAAAAAAGATAGATTTAAGTAAATGTAGAAAAGGGGTGTATAGGTAGCGACTTATGCGCCCCTTTTTGTATGCTCATTTTTTTGAAATAGCTGGTTTATTAGTATATTTGCATGAAGAGAGTAAAGAGAGGAACAATATATAGGCTATTTTCAGTATGACAAAAATCACGACAAAGAGGATACCATTTATAGATCTGACCAAAGGGGTATGCATCCTCTTGGTTATCCTTTTTCATGTAGGCGGCCCTATAAATCAATTAGATCCCCACCATATGATTGCCAGCTTTCGTATGCCGCTTTACTTTTTCATATCAGGTGTCTTTTTTAAACCCTATAATGGAGCAACTGAATTTATTATTCGAAAAATTAATCGATTAATTATTCCATTTTTGTTTTTCTTTCTGATCCCATTCTTTTGCGCATATATACTGAGAGGCATTAAACCTGATTTGTTTCAGATAGCTCCTAGTATGCACGAATTACTCATCCCATTTTCGGGTCATAGCCTCATCAGATACAATCCACCAATCTGGTTTTTACTAGCTTTGTTCGTATGTAACGGCTTATTCTATATCGTACATAAATGGCTCAGACAACGCAACGAAAAGTTATTTATACTCACGATTATTGGAATAGGTTGCATAGGGTATATATTGGCAAAATCTAGGATCGAACTTCCATTGTATATTGACGTAGCCATGGCTGCACTCCCATTTTATTTTGGAGGTTTTTGGATAAGAAGATACAATTTTTTTTTACAAAAACATAGATACGACAAGTATATTCCCACTATCGTTGTATGTTTAATTATTCTTTTGTATTTCTCAGCTGGGGATATAGGGCTACGCTGCAATGTTATACACAATAGCCTAGTAGGATTTTACCTTGCTGGATTCAGTGGTATTTTATCTATTCTTCTTGTCTGTAAATTAATCAATCATCTCCCAATAGTCTCTCAACTTGGCAAAACGAGTATTGTAGCACTAGGAATTCACTCAACAATTGTTGTTTTCTTACAGCATAGTCTATCTCATTTTTTTGACAACCCGTGGTGGCAAATCGCTGTGATTTATACACTAACTATTATTGCCTGTTATGCACTAACTCCAATAATTACTACATTATTTCCACGAGTAGTTGCACAAAAAGATTTTATCAAAATACAGCCAGGGCCTGATAAACTACATCCTCTGGTATATAAAGATAAAACCCTCATGACACCAGAAGAAGAATATGCATACTTTAGAAATCAAAAAAGATTAGAAAGACAAATGCTTATTCATCGTTTGAAAAGAAATACGCTATCTTACAAACGAAAAACAACTCCTACCTATCCCCAAAAGACAATTGAATGGACTGGAGCACAAACGAAAGAATCCATTGAGGAACAATTAAGAGAAATACAAAATTCTAAATAAATAACATACTAAGATCCAAATTATGTACGTATTAGACACACAAATAACCCTTGAAAAAGTACGTTGCTTTGCCTATCATGGAGTAGATCCACAAGAAAAAAAAATTGGGAATCACTTCCATGTAACCCTTACAGTTAAAGGTGATTTTAAAGCAGCTATGGATAAAGACGATTTGACACTTACTGTCAGTTATGCTGATTTACTAGAAACCATTCAAGAACAAATGGCTATCCCTAGTGAATTACTAGAACATGTATCTGGCCGTATACATAGAGCTATCTACGAACGGTTTCCTATAATTGAACAAGTTGAGTTGGCAATCACTAAATGTAACCCTCCTATGGGAGGAGACTTAGACGGAGCTACAGTAACAACACGGAGTGAAAGGAACTAGCAACCCGTCACGAAGTTCATACTACATATTTTTTATAAATAATGTCACTTTATCAATTCCCAACTAACGACCAACTGTATTTAGATAGAAATACATCAAAAGGACAAAGCTTGGCGTTTACCAATTGATAGACAAGAAATCTACTTGACAATTTGTAAGCAATGTACTTTTTCAATTTGCGAATTATATGCGAACTCAAATTGTAGGATTATAAATTAGAGTACATTACCTTTGTACTGGTGATTAAATTTTACAGCATATGGCACAAACGACTTAACAATAGTTATTATGACACTAAAAAAACAAGAATTCTCTATATATTAGGCTCATTAGCTTGGCTGTATTTATTAATAGATAGTATGTTCTATGCTGAGTACAAATCAGCTACTTTATATGCAAGTCTACTAATATTTTTGTTTTTAATTTATTCTGATTATAAAAGGAATAAATAATATCAAAAACACAAATAAGGATATGCCAACTCAAATGTAGGCATATCCTTATATAATTGTGACGAATTGAGCATTCACTATTTTTTCACAAACAGCAAAGCCGCCCAGTTATCATTGGTGCGTTGCTCAAGCTTCTTCAAACCTAAATCTTCGGCGCATGCTTGAATAACAGCTACATCCTCTGTATAGAAACCACTCATAATGAGACAAGCACCATCAGCCATCTCATCAACATAGAACTTCATATCATTCAATAATATATTGCGATTGATATTCGCCACGACTACATTATATGGACCAGTACCAAGCAAGCTAGTTGCATCTCCCAATTGTACCTTAAGATTATCCACATGGTTCAACACTACATTTTCTTCAGAATTGATGATACAATGCTCATCAATATCAACACCAAAGACAGATAGAGCTCCACGTTTGCTAGCCATAATACCTAGAATAGAAGTACCACATCCCATATCAAGCACACGTCCACCTTGTAGGTTGTTTCTCAAGACTATAGCCTCGTCATCCAAAAGATATTGTAAAACTAAAGAGGTTGTCGAATGATGCCCGGTACCAAATGACATCTGGGGATTTATCACAATGGCATACTCAGCTTCAGGAACATCCTTGTGAAATGTGCTATGCACAACACAACGATTACCCACAACTATCGGTTGGAAGTAATTCTTCTCCCACTCCTCATTCCAATTCTTATCCTCTACTGCATCATGCGTATATGTCAATTTCACCCTAGGTAAAGAAAAATCTTCTACCAATGCCTCAATAGCTTCCATATCTACCAAGGTATCTTGAATGTATGCTTTAAGCACATCATCCTCTTGAATAAAACTCTCAAAACCAATCTCCCCAAGATCTGCAGCTAGTAAATCATAGGCAATATCGTTCACAGGCAATGCATGCCAAATAAATTCAATGTATTTCATGCAGCAAACTTAGTATTTTCCCACAAAATACACAAGCTTTTCGTAGATGGATATCACAAATAGGGAATTCCCCCCATACGTTTGGGGAATTTCCGTCCCTATTGTTATACATACTTCCTATCTTTGTAATGTCAAAAGTAATCACTAAAAGATTTGTATTATGAAACGATTAGTTCTATTAACCCTTAGTTTGGTGCTCGTCCCTGTGAGCATGATGGGACAGAGCTATGACGATGATATGTACTTCAATCCTACAGAGGGGAAAAGTAAAGTAGTTGTTGTCAAAGAGAAATACCGCAATCCAACACAGGATAAGACGGTCACTACTATCACCAGAGATAATAACAATGATAATTATCTTTATAACTATCAAGACACATTGACCGACCCACAAAATACTGGTTATTGGGTAAACGGGTTCGATGGCGATCAAGATGATTATGAATATGCTATGAGACAAATTCAATTTGGACAAGCTTCCTTCCGTATCAGTCTAAGTAGTCCTTATTACTGGGATATGGTGCATGGTGCTAGTTCTTATGAGTGGAATGTTTATGTAGATAACCACTATGCATATTGCTTCCCAACTACAACTAATAGTTTATATTGGGATTGGAGAATTGGACGTGGCATGTTTGCTCCCAACGTACGCTTCAATGGCAACTGGTCAATAGGTACTAGTTTCTATCTTGGCAGTGGATGGTCATTCGGATTAAACTGGACGAATCCATTCTATTATAGCGGGTACAGTTATTATGATCCATTTTATGATCCTTGGGATTCTTGGTCTTATGGCTATTATCCAAGTTATTACAGACACCATTATTATGGGCCATATAGATATAGTCATTACCCATATTACAGATATGGCCATCACCACAATTACCATTGGGGATACATGCCTAGAGTACGCACTAGTAGAGGATATGTATCTGGATTCTCACGCTATGGTTCTGTACGTACACCAAACAATAGACGATATTATGGTGCCAACAGCCGTGCAACCACTTCTAGGTCTAGAAGTCATTACAGCACTGGTTCCAGTCGCGCTTCAAGCACCCGCTCACGTAGTGAAGGCTACCGTGTAACAAGTTCTCGACGTACATCTGGTTACTATACTGATGGTTCACGGAATACAAGCCGAACAACTAGAGGTACATATACTTCAAGAGGTGCTAACACGCGTACTGGTGGTGTACATTCTAACAATAGAAGTAGAACTTATAAGTACACATATCCTACTAGAAATCAGTCAAATACTCGTTCTAGTGGTGTAAGATCTACATCAAATACTAGAAGTACTTATAAGTACTCTTATCCAACAAGAAGCAATTCTAGTAATAAGTCATACCAATCTAGAAGAGTCAGTACACCAAGAGCTCGAGTAAACACAGACTCATATTCTAGAAATAGAAGATCTAGTTACTCTAACTCACGTGCTTCTTCTGGTAATCGTAGTTATACAGGCCCATCTACTAGTAATCGTAGTCGCAATATGTATACTCGTTCTACTAATAGCAAGTACAACAGCAGTCGCAGTACACGTACTCGTAGTTACTCAACTCCAAGTAGTAGTTCTACTTTAAACAGACGCTACACACCAAGCCGTACAAGAAGTTCATCATCACCTTCACGTAGCTATAATAGGAGTTCTAGAAGTAGAAGCGAAAGCTACAATAGTTCGTCATCCACAAGTACACGAAGCTATAGTGGCAGTAGTTCGTCAAGAAGTTCATCAAGTTCCTCACGAAGCAGTGGATCATCAAGATCTTCACGAAGTGGCGGGTCATCTAGACATTCAAGACGATAACAAATAAACTTTCTGCTTGCCAATAATCTATATTGGAGAGTATTGGCAAGCAGAAAAAACTTTGATTATTCACTTATAAATCATTATAACGATGAAAAAATACATTCTATCTCTAACCATACTTGCAGGCCTTAGCCCATTAGCTCTACAAGCACAAAGCCAGTATACAGCTAGCCAATTCAGTCAATATGATCTTAATGGAACTGCAAGATATGTAGGTATGGGTGGTGCTATGGGAGCTCTTGGAGCTGACATGTCAACAATGGATACCAATCCCGCAGGTCTTGGCTTATTCAGATCATCTGAATTTGCCATGACTGCTAGTTTAGTCAACACAAATGTAGATAGCTACACAAATGATGTCAATAAATTTAGAGGGAGCTTTGACAATATCGGGTTTGTATTTGCTAACAAACAAAGTAATATAGAGCCTTTACGATTTTTCAATTTTGGAATCAATGTCTACCGACAATCCAACTGGGATAAAACTTTATCTAGCAGCTCTACTTTTTATGGTGCTTCGCAAACTGACCAAATGGCCCATCAAGTGGGACCGCATCAATATGCTAATGGCAATACAATTGGTGGTTTATATCCAAACGCTCTTGACGCTCCCAATTTTGTTGATAACGAAAACATTCCATTTCTAGGTGCTCTAGGCTGGAAAGGCAGTCTTATCGAAGAAAATCCAGCTGGTTCTCAAGAATATCGTTCGTTGATTAGTCATGTCAACGATCAAGCCCAAACCATATATAGTAACTATTGGGGCGAACGTAAAGGTGGCATATATGCCATCGATTTTGGTCTAGGTTTTAACATCTACGATCAAGTTTATTTTGGCGCTAGTCTAGGTATCAAAGATGTAGATACAGAATTTCATAGTCAATATCAAGAACAACTACAAGGTGATCCATCTAAATATACCCTTGACACATGGGAAACAACAACTGGTACTGGGGTCGATTTTAAAATTGGTATGATTGTTCGTCCAGTACTTGAATCTCCGTTACGCTTAGGATTTGCCATCCATACACCGACTTTCTATAAACTAAAGACATTGAGTAGTGCAAAAATTCAAAGTGATATGGATATGAACCTAGACGGTCAAATCACAGATGACGAACTCTTTGATTACGACACAACATACTTCTACGACAATAACGGACGTAGAGTGATTGTAGGTGATATGACTACAAAACGTGAACTATACACACCTTGGCGTTACAACTTTAGTTTAGGATATACAGTGGGACGCGAAGTGGCTATAGGTCTTGAATATGAATACGCTGATTACTCTCAATCTAGTCTACGTTATGATAATGGTGAAAAGATGATTGAAGAAAATCAACTTATTGACCAATATATGAAAGGAGTATCTACGTTCAAATTAGGGATAGAATGGCGTGCAGCACCTGGTCTTGCACTACGTGCCGGGTATAATTACATTACTCCAGTTGTCAAAGAATCATCAAGACGCTCATTGGCTATTAATTCTATTGAAACAGATACTAGTTGGGAAAACATGAAAGAACAATATAACTATACATTAGGCTTAGGATATAAATGGACTAATTCATTTTACACCGATTTTGCCTATCAATTTAACACTTATAAAACAGACTTCTATGCGTTCAATGCAGACGGAGTAACTGCCAATGAATTGACTCATAATAGGAACAAATTTATGGCGACATTTGGCTTCAAATTCTAGCACTAATCTCTTGAAATTAATATAATAACAACCTCTCTATTACTATAGGGCGTACCATATATAGGTACGCCCTATCTTATTTATATCTTTTTTCGTATCTTTGCCACATGAATGATCAAACGACAACTCCTAGACATTATAATTTGTGGACATTATCTCCACTTTTTGTATTCTTTTGCGTGTATCTGCTCACTTCGATATACATGAATGACTTTTACAAGATGCCCATTACCGTGGCTTTTGTTATTGCATCGGCATGGGCCATTATGATTAGCCGAGGAGAAAAATTATCATCTCGCATTGAACGATTTAGCAAAGGAGCCGCCAATCCAAATATCACCTTAATGATATGGATCTATATCCTTGCAGGTGCTTTTGCACAAAGTGCAAAAGTCATGGGAGCAATAGATGCAACTGTCAATTTGACACTTTGGGTAGTTCCTGATCAACTCTTAATGGCAGGAATTTTTATAGCTGCATGTTTTATCTCACTAAGTATTGGAACTTCTGTCGGTACTATTGTAGCTTTAACCCCTGTTGCTATAGGTATTGCTGAACGTTTGGGGATCTCAACCCCACTAATGGTAGCAATAATTGTAGGAGGAGCTTTTTTTGGTGATAACCTCAGTTTTATATCTGACACGACCATTGCGGCAACGAGGACTCAGGGGTGTAAGATGCGTGATAAATTTCGAGTCAATAGTTTAATAGTAACTCCTGCTGCTGTCATCATATTAATTATCTATGTAGTCATGGGTCTTCAAGTAAAGGGAGGAGCCGAAGCTGGACAAGTAGATTGGATAAAAGTTATTCCTTACCTAGTCGTTTTAATAACGGCAGCTGCTGGAATGAATGTATTATTAGTACTTATACTTGGCATAGTATTGTCTGGTATAATTGGCTTATTAACACATAGCTTTGGAGTATTTGATTGGTTTGGAGCGTTGGGAGACGGAATTTTAGGTATGGGTGAACTCATCATCATTGCACTACTAGCAGGAGGTATGTTGGAAATGATTCGTCATAATGGAGGGATCAATTATATCATACAATTATTGACTCGAGGAGTAAGGACTAAACGAGGAGCAGAGTTATCTATTGCAGCTATGGTATGTATTGCCAATCTTTGCACAGCAAACAATACCATTGCAGTCTTAACCATTGGTCCTATAGCACACGACATTAGCGTCAAATTTAAATTAACCCCACAAAAGACAGCTAGTATATTAGATACTTTCTCCTGCTTTATTCAAGGACTGATTCCCTATGGTGCCCAAGTTTTAATGGCCGCTGGACTAGCAGCTATTTCACCTATAGAAATTGTGTCGTACTTATATTATCCTATGTGTATGGGACTTTTTGCACTTGGAGCGATTCTATTAGGCTACCCAAAGAAATGGAGTTGATTTTATGAGAAAACTGATTGAATTAGATGGTGTACCCATAGAAGTTTCATGGAAAAAGAATATGACTAAAATAAATCTTCGTGTATGCATTCCGCACGGAGAAGTCAAGATCTCAGCTCCAGTAGGTGTATCTATCGAAGAAATTCAAAATTTGTTTCTCCCCAAAATGAACCGTGTTAAACAAATGGTTACCCATACTAAAGAGAAAATGAAAGATAAATGCCGTCAATACAATGACGGTGAACGATTTCAGATACTTGGAGAGACCTACACTTTAAAAACAAAAATGGTACAAAAAAGTTCTCGTTTGCCTTATATCAGACACGAGAATTTGATCATGGAAAAATTCCCTAACGAAACGATTGAAATAAGTGAAAAGCGAATGAAATTATTTTATCAGAATCAACTGATTAAGATTTCAGATCCTATGCTCCAGAAATGGAGTAACATCATAGGTGTACAAGTGCACAAAATTACTTACAAACATATGAAAACACGTTGGGGAAGCTGTTCATCATGTGGTCATATATCATTAAATGTCAGTTTGTGCAAGCTTCCACTAGAACTTATAGAGCATGTCATTGTTCATGAGTTGTGCCATCTTGTAGAAGCCAATCATAGCAAAAGATTTTATGCTTTGATGAAAAAACATTTGCCCAATTCTGAAAAAGAAGATCTCAGAATCAAGCAAATGGATCCTTTATTTTAGTATGCCTAAATATATTAATATTATGGTATTCAGAAGCTTACATATATAATTACTTGTCTATTATCACAGTTTCTTCCACATTGTTTTCTTGAATACCTTCTATTAGCTCTCTAACTCTTGCAATAAGAGTATCAACATCCTCTTTAGTAGTATCCCAAGAAGTTACAAAACGAATTTCATGAGCTGCTTCATTCCAAAAATAAAAGGAATAGGTTTCTAACAATTTTTGGATAACTGGATAAGGCATTTTTAAGAATAACTGATTACTTTCGACTTCTTGCGTAAAAGTCACTTGCTCAAATGCAGCAAGACCTTTATGTAATCGATCAGCCATCTCATTTGCATGTCGTGCATTTTTTAACCAAATATTATTATCTAAATAAGCCGAGAACTGACAAGATAAATAACGCATTTTAGAAGCCAATTGTGCTTGTTGCTTACGTACAAAAAGTGCATCCTTCTTTAAAGAATCATTAATAACAAGAAGACACTCTCCAACCATTAATCCATTTTTAGTACCTCCTAGTACAACTACATCTATACCTGTTTCGACAGTCATTGCACGAAGACTACAACCTAGAGCACAACAAGCATTGGAGATGCGTGCACCATCCATCAAAATGTATAAGTTATGTTTATCTGCAAAAGCTCGAAGTAATTTCAATTCTTCGAGTGTGTAAATGGTACCAAGCTCTGTACATTGAGAAATATAAATAGCACGAGGCTGTGAATGATGTTGATCACCTACTCCATGTATGTGTGGTCGAATAAGTTCTGGAGTTAACTTTCCATCTTTAGTAGTTATAGGACGTATGTGACATCCAGTTGATTTAGCTGGTGCACCACATTCGTCAACATAGATATGAGCTGTTTCAGCACAAAAAACTGTATGAAAGGAACGTGTCATTAATTGTAAAGCAACAACATTAGCCCCAGTACCATTGAATACAAACAGAGGCATAGCTTCTTCACCTATAATCTCGGCAATCTTCTTACAAGCTGTTTTGGTCCAAAAATCATCACCATATCCAACAGCATGATCTACATTTGCCTCTTGAATGGCTTGTATAATCTCTGGATGAACACCAGAATTATTATCACTTGCAAAACTTCTCATTGAAATTTCCATATTTAATATATACTTTTTTATGGTTCGAAAGATACAAAAAAGTAGAAGAACAGCATACCTGTTCTCCTACCTTCTTTGATTTTTAACAGTATTCTGTTGGGAGCATACTACATCATGCCACCCATACCTCCCATACCTTGCGCACCTGCCATAGCAGACATATCTGATAGTGGTTCTTTCTTATCAACGATAACACATTCTGTAGTCAAGAACATACCAGCGATAGATGCTGCATTCTCAAGGGCAATACGTGTTACCTTAGCTGGATCGATGACTCCCGCTTTAAACATGTTTTCATACACATCTGTACGCGCATTGTATCCAAAATCACCCTCACCTTCTGCCACCTTTTGTACAACAACAGCACCTTCTTTGCCAGCATTGGCCACAATCTGTCGAAGTGGTTCTTCAATTGCACGACGTACAATTTCTATACCTGTTGTTTCATCAGCTACTTCTCCTTCTAAATGATCAAGAGCTTTGATGGCACGAATCAAAGTAACTCCACCACCAGGTACAATACCTTCCTCCATTGCTGCACGAGTTGCACAAAGTGCATCATCTACGCGATCTTTCTTCTCTTTCAATTCAACCTCTGATGAAGCACCAACATACATCACAGCCACACCACCTGCTAGCTTAGCAAGACGTTCTTGGAGTTTCTCTTTATCGTAATCTGAGGTAGAATTTTCAATCTGCACCCGAATTTGTGCTACACGCTCTGCAATTTTAGCTGAATCACCAGCACCATTGACAATAGTTGTGCTATCCTTTGAGATATTGATTTTTTCGGATGTACCCAACATGTCAAGTGTAGCTTGTTCCAAAGTGATACCTTTCTCTTCGCTAATAACAATACCACCAGTCAATACAGCAATATCTTCTAGCATTTCTTTGCGACGATCTCCAAAGCCTGGTGCTTTCACTGCACAGATTTTAAGTTGAGTACGCAAACGATTGACAACCAATGTGGTCAACGCTTCACTATCTACATCTTCTGCAATAATCAACAATGGACGCCCTGTTTTTACAGCTTGTTCTAGAATGTTCAACATATCCTTTAGATTCGAAATCTTCTTGTCGTAAATTAGGACATATGGATTTTCCATCTCAACTTCCATCTTTTCTGTGTTTGTCACAAAATATGGTGACAAATATCCACGATCAAATTGCATCCCTTCAACAACTTCAATAGTTGTTTCACGTCCTTTGGCTTCTTCGATAGTAATCACACCGTCTGTACTGACCTTACGCATTGCTTCAGCAAGGAGAGCACCAATTTCTTTATCATTGTTTGCTGAAATCGCAGCTACTTGTTCTATTTGTTCGTAGTTGTGACCAACTTCATGGCTTTGCTCTTTGATTGATTTGATTACGGCTGAAACTGCTTTATCAATCCCTCGCTTCAAATCCATTGGATTGGCTCCAGCAGTAACATTTTTCAAACCTTGTGTGACAATTGCTTGTGCTAAAACTGTAGCAGTAGTAGTACCATCACCTGCATCATCACCTGTCTTACTGGCTACTTCTTTAACAAGTTGTGCACCTGTATTTTGAAAAGCATCTTCTAGCTCGATTTCCTTTGCCACAGTCACACCATCTTTGGTAATATGTGGGGCACCAAATTTCTTTTCAATAATCACATTACGACCTTTAGGGCCTAGAGTGACTTTTACCGCATTTGCCAAAGCATCAATACCTTGCTTCAACTGATCACGAGCACTGACTTCAAATAAGATTTCTTTTGCCATAGTTGTTTATATTTTTTGTTCCATTTATTCTAAATTGATTCACGTCGGATTAACCAATAGTAGCCATAACGTCGTTTTGACGCATGATTATATAAGTCGTACCTTCATTTTCTATTTCTGTACCAGCATATTTGCCATATAGGACAACATCACCTACCTTAAGTACCATCTCTTCCTCTTTAGTGCCATGACCTACCGCAACGACTTCCCCTTTAAGAGGTTTTTCTTTTGCTGAATCAGGTATAATAATACCACCAATTGTTTTTTCCTCTGCTGCTGCAGGAAGAATCAAAACTCTGTCTGCTAATGGATTAATTTTACTCATAATGTTGTTTATTTATTAGTTAACTTGTTAAGATTTTGTCGTTGTCAAATAATGAACAACTAAATCGGGTACTTTCAACACTTGTGCCAAAAATGAAGTCTAAGAAATATTTTTAGACTATTTGCAAAAAAAAAGACAGCGTGTGCCAAAAAGTCTCTTTTTAGCACACGCTATTGTCATATTTATTGTAATCTATAATTACTCCTCTGTAGACTTACGAGTCTTACGAGTAGCACGACGTTTTGGCTTCTGATCTGCAGAGTCTTCGAGAGAAACACCTGCCAACTCTGGGTCAATCAAAATACGTCCACAGTATTCACAAACAATAATTTTCTTACGGCTACGAATATCCATCTGACGTTGAGGTGGAATACGATTGAAACAGCCACCACAAGCATCACGTTGCACATAGACAATACCTAAGCCATTGCGCACGTTCGAACGAATACGTGAAAAGCTATACAACAAGCGTTCATCAATTTTAGATTCAAGCTCTTGAGCAGTTACATGAAGTAATTCTTCATCCTTTTTTGTTTCGTTGGTAATCTTTTCCAACTCGGCACGCTTAACTTCTAGATCTGCGGCACGTTCATCAATTAATTTTTCGCAATGATTAATATCGAATTCGCATTTCTTAATTTCTTCATAAGCTCCGCGAATTTTCTTGTCCAACAATTGATTATCAAGCTGTTTAAATTCTATTTCTTTGCTCAAAAAATCAAACTCACGGTTATTGCGCACATCTTGTTGCTGTTTAGTCAATTTCTCTACTGACAGTAAATTTTCCTCACGTTGATTATGAAAACGAGCTATATCATGTTCGATTTCTTTAATATCAGCTTCATAACCATCACGACGTGTTTCTAATCCTTTAACTTCGTCTTCAAGATCTTCAACTTCTAGAGGAAGTTCTCCACGTAGAGTTTTAATTTCATCAATACTTGACAAAGTTTGCTGCAAAGCATAAAGGTTATTAAGTCTTTCCTCTACTGTTGCTTCAGATGATTTTTTTTCTTTTGCCATTCTATTATTTTCTATAAGTTATTTCTTAAGGTTGTACATATAGCATTTGTACAAATACTTGTGCATGAAGTAGGTAAATCGGGCAATGCGTTATTCAAAATACGCTCTAATAAAGCTATGGAAAACTGTTCTGTTTGATAGTGCCCTGCCGCCGTAATTAAGAGCGCATTATCATACCCAAAAAACTCGTGATATTTAACTTCTCCTGTCAAAAAAGTATCTGCTCCTACTCTTTTTGCCTCATCAATCATAAAGGCACCTGCCCCGGTGCACATCGCTACCCACTCTATTTGTTGAGAGGACATATAACGATTATGCTGAATCATTGGACAATCCATAATATCCATCAATAAATGAAGGTAAGCTGGAACTGAAATTGGTTTAGGAAAACGTCCTATAATTCCACTACCATGACCATTATAATTTGGATTAGGTAACAGTGGACGCATCTCCTTTAGTCCTAACTGATGCCCTAGTGCATAATTGACACCTTCATATGCATTATCCAAATTGGTATGAGCAGCATACAATGCAACACCAGCCCGTATCGCCTTCATCACACAGTATGAGACAAAATCATCCTTACGTAGCTGCTTCATTCCTGCAAAAATAATAGGATGATGAGCAATCACGACATTTAATCCTCTTTCTATGGCCTCATCAATTACCTCAGGGGTAATGTCAAGACACAACAATGCCCCTGTAGCTTCTTGCTCCTCTGTAAATCCGACCAACAGACCAGCATTGTCGTAGCTCTCCTGTAGGGGCAAAGGTGCAAAATGTTCAAGGGCATTTACTATCTCTTGGATATTCATGTGCACTAAAAAGTATATTTAAGCCGCAAAAATACAACAAAATTGCTATATATCCAAATTCTATTTCTTATTTCTTTCTGTGTGTCAGATTCATTATATGTACTGCTGCCAAAGCAGCCGTTTCTGTTCTGAGGCGAGATGGCCCTAATAATATAGGAAGAAAACCACAGTCGAAAGCCATTTGAATCTCTTCTTCACTAAAATCCCCCTCTGGTCCAATCAAGACTAAACTATCTTGCAATGGATCAATTAAATCTTGCAACTCTGTACGAACTGGCAATCCTTCAGCACCTTCACTATAGCAATAGGCAATAAATTTCTGCCCAGAGAAATCTTGGTGTACAAATTTTTTAAATTCAACCATATCATCTAACTGGGGTAAGCGAGCCTTTAAAGATTGCTTCATAGCAGATATCATAATCTTCTCTATGCGGTCTCGTTTGATAACCTTACGTTCTGAATGTTTACACTTGATAAAAGTAAGATGATCAAAACCTATTTCTGTAGCCTTCTCTGCCAACCATTCATTCCTATCCATATTTTTAGTTGGAGCTACTGCCAAATGTAGTTTCTTATGCCACAAAGGGACTTGCTGTTCTTCTGTATCAATTTGAAACAAAACTCGTTTGGAACTGGCAGCAGTAATCGTTGCCTCAAAAAAATGCCCTTTCCCATCAGTCAAAGTAATACGATCTCCCTCTTCTTTCCGAAGTACACGACTACAATGAGCCGCCTCCTCATGAGGCAGCTCATGTAATGTGTCTATATCTGGTGTGTAAAACATACATTTAAAGTTATATTAATTGGATGCAGCTTGCAACTCCTTTGGATTGTGCTTGTATCTAAAGAAAATACCAAATAGAATAGCAACAACAAAAGCAAAGCCTGCAAATAGATACCAAGATATCATTGTATTTCCCAACTTTTGTACAACCGCACCAGCTGCATAAGAGCCTATAAAAGCTCCCAATCCATTAGTCATAATCATAAAGACACCTTGTGCACTACTACGGATAGAAGGATTCGTTTCTTGTTCAACATATAAAGAACCTGATATATTAAAGAAATCGAAAGCTACGCCATAAACAATCATGGACAAAACGAGCATCCACACCCCAGTTCCTGGGTCTCCAGCTCCCAACAACCCAAAACGTAATACCCAAGCAAACATACTAATGAGCATTACTTTCTTAATTCCACATCGTTTTAGGAAGAAAGGAATCAATAGAATACACAATGTTTCACTGATCTGAGATAAAGAAATCAACATTGTAGAATGTTCGACTCCAAATGTACCAGCATAAATCAAATTACCTGCTGCATCTTTCATCTCTCCAAATTTTTTAAGATAATCATCTGCAAAAGCATTTGTAACTTGCAGAGACATACCCAACAACATTGAAAAAATAAAAAATAACGCCATTTTATGATGTTTAAATAACATAAAGGCACGCAATCCCATATGATCTACCCACGATTTCTTTTCAACATCTTCTTTCTTGCTTATAGGACAATCTGGAAGAGTAAATGAATACAATCCAAGAAGGAACGAAAGAACTGCCGATAATATCAGCTGAGATGAACTCAAGCCTAGATGGCAAAGGTCTACAATCCACATAGACACTATAAAACCAACAGTTCCCCATACACGAATAGGTGGGAAAGCTACTACTGGATCCAAGTGCGCTTTTTCCAAAGCGTTGTACGCTACTGAATTGACCAATGCAATAGTTGGCATATAAAAACAAACACTGAGCAACATCAATGGATAAAGAAGCTCATACTGAGTTTGAAAAGATGCGGCAACTATGAAAGCACCAGCAATAAAATGACATATACCAAGCAATTTTTGCGCTGGGATCCATTTATCAGCTACAATGCCTATAACGGCTGGCATAAATAATGAAGCGACACCCATGGTAGCAAAAAAACTACCAATCTGTAATCCTTCAAACTTTAGTGTACCTCCTAAATATGCGCCTAGTGAAATCAACCAAGCTCCCCAAACTGCAAATTGGAGGAAGTTCATAATAATTAATCGAAGTTTTATACTCATTGATTAGGTATTTAGGTAAAAGAATTGAATTTTGTGACGACAAAGTTACAATTTTTACGTTATCTACCAACTTTAAAACCTATGTTTTAGCGCATATATTCTGATTAATATCTAATCATTGAAACAGATACAACACCTATTCTCCCCAAATGCCTTTTTTGTACAATTTAGGATACTTATAGTAGATATTGGCATGCCCACAACTGTCTACAGTAATTAATTTCTTCTGTTTATTTTTTATAGCAGTATAAATCTTTTGTCCCATTTCATATGGAGTCACTTTATCTGTACGACTATTAAAGATAATGCATGGAACAGAAGTTTCACTTATATTATGAGCTACCTCAGTATCTAAATATGAAAATCCTAAACGCAAGCATGTAACCAAATTACCAGCTTCAATAATATACCAATCGGGCAAAACAGAAGGAGCGGTTCTGTGTGGATTTTTCAAGCTTTTTCTCAACATATCACAAATACCACTTAGGGGGCATTCCATAATTGCCGTATCAACTAATTGTTGCAGTTCCTTATCAGCTAAAGCATTTCCTACAGTAGCCCCACCAAACGATACACCCCAAATAAGCAAACTTTTATCTTGACTGATACGACTTCGTACAAGTTTCACATAGTCTTTTAGGTCTTTACTCTCCAAGGCACCATATGTTGTATATCGAGCGTGATTATCTCCACTATTGCGTTGATCATAGACATACACATTGTATCCTTTATTTAAGAAGAGCTTAGCAATTGGGAAACATGATAAACTATTCCCTCCTAGCCCATGAACCATAACAACCGATTTCTTGTTTACAACTGAATCGTTACTGATAAAGAAACCAGGAATTGTGTGCTTATCTATGCTTGATTTTAACGCAATAGAAATCACAACATGATGTAATCGAAAAGAATCATAATCAATGACGTGCTTGCTTTCAATATATTGTTGAACCTTCTCTCTACTTGAACGAGTATTATCTGTCAACTGCATGCTTCTGCTAAAAACCGTATTGCCAGTTATATATGTTGTTACAATCAAACTAATAATTGCAGACACCAACACAAACCGAAATATTCTCCGTATTGTGATTTTCATGTGATATATTGAATTTATAAATAACTTTTCAGTGCCTCCACATATTCTTGGAAAGCTTTCCTACCAATATCCGTAATTTTACACGTAGTTTTAGGACGCTTACCTTCGTACCCTTTATTAATCACTATATAATCTGCTTCAGCTAATTTATTTAGCTGAACACTCAAGTTGCCCGCAGTTGCGTTAGTTACTTCTTTTAAATAAGTAAAATCAGCTGATTCTACTGATACCAAAGTAGACATCACAGCCAAACGCATTTGGGAATGAAGTAATGGATCTAATTGTTTAAACATCGGCATTAGCTTTAATTCTATTCAAAAAGACTCCTGGTACAAACATAGTAGCAAAAAATATACAACCAAAATATAACACCTGTAATGAAGCAAAGTAATATGTAAACAAAGGGAATACCAAAACCAATACTAGCCCAATCCCCCCACTGACGACAGTCATGTTTTCTTTCACCATAATACCAGTTATTGTCGTACCCACTGAAAGCAATAAAGATATTACAAATAAAATATTATAATGCATAGGCCATGTTCCTGTAATCTGTGCATACAACATTGGAGCAAAAGCAAATACCATTACACAAGAACCGATAGTTAACCAAAGTCGAGAGATTAAACGAGATAGTTCCGTACTACAATGTACAGGATGTCTTCTTTTTGTCCAAACACTAATTAAACTACCTAAGACAGGAATAAGAAGCCATAACAAATTCATAATACGATTATTTGTGTACATTAGAGCAAACCACACAACAATAGAAACAAATGTAGTCACACCACCCCAAATAATAAAAGGCACGCCAGTACTCTTTCCAACTTCCTTTTGAGTCTTTTTCATGACTTGTGCTATCAGCGCCAGACTTTCTTCTCTTGTCATCTCCGTCAATGTATCTTTATCTTTCGTTGTCATAACATTATTTTTTTTGAGACCCTTTAAATTAATTCACCAACTGCGGAATCTCATTCGCAAATTGGTTTACAAAATAAACTAAACCCGGATAATAAAAACAATGAAGACAGCTGTTCACTTCATTGTTTGATGCAAATATAAATAGGTTTATTTTATAAACCAAATTAATTCATATATATTTTTACTTTAAACAAAAAAAATAGTCACTAGATTCCGACCAAACAGAAACTAGTGACTATACAATATATTATAAGATAAATAAAATTACGAGGTAATGCACCATCTACTTTATCATCAATATTTAGGTTGTGGGGAGTGTTTCGGCAACACAAAATACAAAGCGAAATATCCCAAAAGTCCGGCGACAAGTGTACCTAATAAAACACCCATTTTAGCTTGATTTAGTAATTCAGGATTAGAATCAGCATAGGTTAAATTGGAAATAAATAAGGATACAGTAAATCCAATACCACCTAACAATGCTACTCCTGCAGTATTACGCCACGTCATGCCCACTGGGAAATCTACAATACGTAACTTTATCGCAATCCAAGTAAACGACAAGATACCGATAAATTTACCAATAACTAAGCCTCCAGTAATACCCATTGTTATTGGGGCAAATAAATTCACATTACTTCCCAATACAATACCAGCATTTGCAAAAGCAAATAAAGGCATTACAAAATAATTGATCAACCCAGATAACTCATCTTCTAAACGTTGAAGCGGAGAAACGACTTTCAGCGAATTTGCTTCTATATTTTGTAAGACAGCTACTTGATCATGTGTCAAAATAATACGCTCTGGTCCTTCTTTAGATAAAGGAAAAATAGATAAATTATCACGAATACGAGCAATATATTTGGTGACATCCATTTTAGGAATTGCAGGTACCATAAAGGCAACCGCCACACCAGCAATGGTACTATGAACACCAGATTGTAATGTTAAATACCACACCACAATACCTAGTACGACATAAAAGCTACGTGCCATTATACGACGACGATTCCCAATAAATAAAATCAAGAGCACAACACCAGCACCCAGCAGATACATTGTTTCTATATGACTTGTGTAAAACAAAGCGATAACCATAATGCCACCAATATCATCTACGACAGCAAATGCAGTCAGAAAAATCTTTAAACTAACAGGCACACGCTTACTGAATAGACTTAGCACCCCTAAAGAAAAGGCTATATCAGTAGCCATAGGAATAGCTAAACCATCGCTTTGAGGTCCTTCAGGAGTCAATATATAATAAATCACAACTGGTAAAACCATTCCTCCTATAGCTGCAATAACAGGCAGCATAGCTTGGCGAAAAGAAGAAAGATGTCCCACTAGAATTTCACGTTTGATTTCAAGCCCCACCGTAAAGAAGAAGATTGCCATCAAAGCATCATTTATAAATTCTGAAAAATGCATGGGACGCCCATGATGACTAAATAAATTAAAGGAACCAATTTTTAATCCAACTTCGTGATGCCACAAAGCTTGGTAATAGTCATTTAAAGGGGAATTGGCCACAAGAATAGCTAAGGCAGCCACAATAATCAAGAGAACTCCACTATTCATTTTTTTGCTGATAAATGAAAGAAGAGTAAAGTCAGCAAATGGAGCTGTAAATCTTTTTTTTGCCATGATAGACTGTCGTTGTACTTTAAAATTACATGTTTTAGATAGTTTGAAATTCAAAGGTCAAAATTTCAAGTTTCAAAGGTACTAAAATACTTCCTATTTATACCATTACAGCTTAAAAAAAGAGAGATAGAGAAAGGGGTTTAAATCAAAAACACTATATTTGCAAAGGCGAGTTTGCAATTATAATACTTTTATTCGAACTTGAGTTTATGGACTTCAATATCAGTCCGAAGATTTACCTTATATATACTCACACCTCTTCAAATTAAGTTTAAACAAGATGAAAAAGAGTCTCTATCATACGAAATTAGTTTTACTCAGTGCTGGGCTTATGATAACAAGTACACTGGGACAGTTTTTGCACGCGCAAGACCCCGTATCTCCATATGACATTGTGGCACGAGGAAAAAAATATGGTATCTATTACAACCTACCCTATACAAATATACAGATCACATTTCACGCAACAAAGACAGTGTACACTCCCGGCGAGCTAAATCTATACGGGGAAAGATATTTACACATTCGCGGCATTGCTTCTGTCCCATCTACAAAATGGCATTTAGACAAAGTAACTGCACAAATTGTAGGAATTGCAGATACGGCACGCAGCTACTTTGTTGAATTAAGAAGCAAATCTGCTCCAATACAAATACAAATGGCCGATAATGGGTGCATCTGGAATATCAACTTCCCTTTAATAAAAGAGAGCAACGAAGAAACTCCATCCCCCAAAAAGGCTATTCAAACATACAATCCTCAGAGTGCAATGACTCAAGAAATTCTAATGGCAACCTCCAAAATTCGCCGTGCAGAATTGGTCGCCGATGAAATATTTTCTATTCGTGATAGTAGAAATGAACTCACCAGAGGACAAGCAGATTATATGCCTACAGAAGGAGATGCACTCAAATTAATGCTGGAACGCTTGGATTTACAAGAGAAAACATTGACTAGCTTATTCACAGGAACAACAACGACTTCGGAAGTTAGCAAAATATATACAGTTACTCCCAAAGATAACCTTGAAACCATCATCTGCAGATTCTCATCCAAATTAGGTTTTGTAGACTCAGATGATTTATCTGGCGCACCTATTGTTTTATCTCTTACTGACCTACACCGTTTGCCTGATGGCATTGCAGACGACAAAGAAAGCGAGAAGCTACAGGCCAAACTATCTCGTAAGAAGCCTTTAAGTGGTATAGCTTATAATGTACCTGGTCAAGGTCTTTGTACGATTAAATTAATGGGACAAAACATACTTGAGCAAGAATTCCCAATCACACAATTTGGAACGATCGAATTTCTTGCACCAGTTTTATTTGAGAAGAAACGTACTATACAAGTTTTGTTTGCACCAGAAACTGGATCACTTATTAAAATATACTCGAGCGAAAAAGACAAATAATTATAAACCTATAAACAAATATATCTATGAGTAATTTAAAACTTGAAGCTGCACAACTGCTAGCTTCTACACGTTCTGTAACCATGTCCTCGATAAATCCTGAAGGATATCCTGTACCTGTAGCTATGGTACCTGTAAAAACAGATGGTTTGCAAACCATATATTTATCAACAATCACTTCTTCCAATAAAGTAAAGAACATTCAAGCTAACCCTAAAACAGGCATTAGCTTTTATAAGAACTTTAATGGTGTAACACTTATAGGTGATATGGAAATAGTGACCGATAGAGCTATTAAAGCAGAAGTATTTGATGAAAGATGGATGACTAAACACTTCCCAGGTGGAGTAGATGATCCAGAATATACCCTTTTGAAATTCACAGCCAAAAGTGGTGTAGTCGCTATTAATGAAGAATTTGAAAGAATACAATTCTAATTACAGACATATACTATAAAAATAGAGAAGAGGGATGTTTATAACAAACATCCCTCTTCTCTTACTATATGGAACAATAATTTTATTCCTCAGCCAACGGAGCCATATTAGTATATACGTTTTGCACATCATCATCATCTTCAAGACGATCCACTAATTTGTCAATAGCTGCACGTTGTTCGTCATCTAATGCCTTTTCATCATTCGGAATACGAGAGAACTCAGCACTTTTCACTTCAAAACCATTATCTTCAAGGTAGTGCTGCATTTTGCTAAAAGAAGTAGGCTCGGCATATAAAGTAATATCCCCCTCTTCCTCATCAACATCATATTCCTCTTCTACACCATAATCGATCAATTCAAGAATTAGGTCATCCATATCTACCCCATCCTTTGGTGCAATAGTAAAGACTGCCTTACGAGTAAAAACAAAGTCAAGACTACCACTTGTACCTAAGTTACCACCATTTTTATTGAACGCTGCACGCACATTGGCTACAGTACGCGTAGTGTTATCTGTTGCAGTTTCTACAAAAATAGCAATACCATGTGGACCATATCCCTCATAGTTCATCTCTTTATAGTCCTTTTGATCTTTACCCATTGCATTCTTGATAGCACGCTCGATGTTATCCTTAGGCATGTTTTCACGCTTAGCATTCGCGATTATAGCACGTAATGAAGGGTTTAGATTAGGATCAGGACCACCCGCTTTAACAGCGATGGCAATTTGTTTACCAACACGTGTAAAAACACGAGCCATATTGCCCCAACGTTTAAGTTTTGCGGCCTTACGATATTCAAAAGCTCTTCCCATTTTCTTGGATTGTTATTTGAGTTTGATTAATTATATTTTAAAGATGTAGCTCTAGCATCAAAAAAGAGCTACTACTTATTTATTTTATCTCAATTCAGCATTCAACTGCTTTGTCAAATTTTGAATGATTTTACCCATAACCTTATCTATAGCCTTGTCATTCAAAGTCTTTGTTTCATCAAGTAAGGTAAAGTTCACTGCATATGATTTCTTTCCCGCTGGTAGGTTCTTGCCTTCATACACGTCAAAAAGAGTCACAGATTTCAATAGTTTCTTTTCACTTTGAAATGCGATTTTTTCCACTTCTGCAAACGGGATGGAAGCATCAAGTAACAAAGCTAAATCACGTTTCACGGCAGGAAACTTATTAACCTCCTTAGTACTTACATTATGATTACGTACTTGTTTCATCAACTCATCCCAACAAATATCTGCATAAAACACAGGTTGTTCAATATCAAATCGTTCTAGAATTGATGTTTGAACAATCCCAATTACAGCCAAAGGTTTATCGCCACGTGTTTTAATTTCAAGTGCAGCAGCAAACAGATCATTACTTATTTGCTCACCAATTACTATTTGTCCCATAGAAAGTCCTACACGACGGAAAATGTTGAACACTTCAGCTTTTACTTCAAAGAAAGTATTTGCTTCATCGGCGTGTGCCCAAGATCCAGACACACGATTACCAGTAGACCAGATGGCAAAATGAGAATCTTCAGAGTAACCACTCAAAATGGCTTCATCAGAATCATGCTTAGCCTTATTGAAATAGTAACAATTACCGACTTCAAACAAACGAAGATTTTGTTCACGACGTTTTACATTATATGCAATGCTTTGTAAACCACCAAACAACATTGTTTGACGCATTGCATTTAAATCTTGACTCAATGGATTAATCAGCATCACACAATTTTCACGTGGGTATGTTGACAAAGTATCATAATACGCAGCACGAGTCAATGAATTATTCATAATCTCTTGATACCCTGCACCAACAAGTTGTTCACTGACTAAATTGCGCAATTTATGACTGCGATCTACTGAAGTCTTGGTCGTCAATACAGATTTCAACGTTGTAGGCATTTCTACATTATTATATCCATATATACGCAATATATCTTCAATAACGTCCACATCACGCTGCACATCGACACGATAAGGAGGAACATCAAGCACGATACCATCGTTTGTTTCCTCTACAATAATCATTTCTAGTGAAGTACAAATAGATTTGACTATAGACACTGGAATATCCTTACCAATCAAGCTATTCACTTTACTATACGCCAATTCCACTCGGAAGTATGGAAATTCTTGAGCTTGCTTGTCTACAATTTGGCTTGACACTTCACCGCCAGCAATCTCTTGAATCAACATTGCCGCACGCTTCAAGCAATAAACCGTATTCAATGGGTCAACGCCACGTTCAAAGCGGAAAGAGGCATCTGTATTTAATCCATGGCGACGTGCACTTTTACGCACCCATGTTGGGTGAAAATAAGCACTTTCTAAGACAATATCCACCGTATTATTTGTAGCACCACTAGCCAATCCACCAAAGACCCCAGCAATACACATAGGTTCTTGATCATTACAAATCATCAAGTCACGATCATTTAGCTTGCGCTCTACTTCATCCAAAGTAACAAACGGTGTATCTTGTGGCAACGTCTTCACACGAATAATACCACTTGAGATTTCTTTTGCATCAAAACAATGCATTGGTTGTCCATAGGCATGACAAATATAATTTGTAACATCCACAACATTATTAATAGGACGAATACCAATAATATTCAATTTATCTTGCAACCACTTTGGAGATGCACCAACACGTACACCTTTCAGGCTTACAGCTGCATAACGCGGACACGCCTCTGTATTTTCAACCTCTACTTGTATAGGTAATTCTTCCGAATCCACCTTGAAGGCGTCAACACTTGGACGAGAAATAGTAGCTTCATAGCCATTCTGAACCAAATAAGCATAAAAATCACGCGCAACACCATAATGAGAACATGCATCAGCATGATTAGGTGTAATATCTACTTCTATAATGTAATCGGATGCCACTCCATAATAATCTGCAGCTTTCATACCCACTGGGGTATCAACAGGAAGATTAATAATGCCATCATGAGATGTACCAACACCAATTTCATCTTCGGCACAAATCATGCCTAAAGATTCTTCACCACGAATCTTACCTTTTTTGATCTTGAATTCTTCATCACCATCATAGAGCACAGTACCAACAGTAGCAACGATAACCTTTTGACCTGCATCTACATTGGGAGCACCGCACACAATTTGTACAGGTTCATCACTTCCTAAGTCAACAGTTGTAACATGTAAGTGATCTGAATTAGGGTGCTCTACGCAAGTTAGTACATGTCCTACTACTAGGCCTTCAAGCCCACCTTTTATTGACTGTACTTCTTCCACACTACCTGTCTCTAGTCCGATAGAGGTCAAAGCATCAGCCACCTCTTGAGCTGAAAGAGTCGTAGGTACGTACTCCCTCAACCAATTGTATGAGATATTCATCTAATATATAGCTTTTAATGATTATGCTTGAAAAAAATGTATGCCACCAATGATTAACAAATACACTGGCCTTCTTTTTAGATAAGGTACGGCTACACAGACGGCAAATTTACAAAGATTTTTGGACACATGTGGCAGCAAAGCGCAAAAAAAACTCTATATTTGCATGGTTTTACGACTGAACCACTTTTTATAGCCACAATATACCTTATATAAATATTCAAATCTATGAGTTTAGTCAATATTGCAGAGCTCAGTGAATCAAAAATTCGCTATTTATTGGAGCTAACCCAATTTTTTGAGAAGCATCCCAACCTACACATTCTTGAAGACCGTGTGGTTGCGACGCTTTTTTTTGAACCCTCTACTCGCACACGTCTTAGTTTTGAGACAGCTGCCAACCGACTTGGCGCACGTGTCATTGGATTTAGTGACCCCAACGCAACAAGTAGTAGTAAAGGAGAAAGTTTGAAAGATACCATCATGATGGTTTCTAACTACGCCGACATTATTGTCATGCGTCACCATTTAGAAGGAGCAGCACGGTATGCTAGTGAAGTTGCTCCAGTACCGATTGTCAACGCTGGAGATGGCGCAAATCAGCATCCTACGCAAACAATGCTTGATCTCTACACAATCTACCAAACACAAGGACGACTGACCGATCTCAACATTTACTTGGTAGGTGATCTTAAATACGGACGCACCGTTCACTCTCTTCTTATGGCTATGCGCCATTTCAATCCTACATTTCATTTCATCGCACCTGATGAGCTTAAGATGCCACAAGAGTACAAAGACTACTGTAACGAACATCATATAAAGTATGTAGAGCACAGTGATTTTACAGCAGACACGATAGCCAATGCAGATATTTTGTATATGACACGCGTCCAAAGAGAACGTTTCACAGACTTAATGGAATATGAGCGCGTTAAAAACATGTATATTCTTCGTGCAGATTTACTCAGTAAATGCCGGGACAATATGAAAGTGCTTCACCCACTTCCACGTCTCAATGAAATTACCCCTGACGTAGATAACACCAAGCATGCCTATTATTTCCAGCAAGCCAAAAATGGATTATTTGCCCGTCAAGCTATCTTATGTGACACTCTAGGCATAGGCCTTGACAGTGAAGAACTCAAACCATACATTGAAAAAGACTAACATCATGAATCATCGTATAAATCAAGACAATGCCCTTCAGGTAGCAGCACTTCGTGATGGGACAGTTATCGACCATATTCCTAGCGACAAACTCTTTAGCGTAGTCTCAATATTAGGTTTAGAACACGTCTCTAGTAAAATCACTATTGGGAATAATCTTCTCAGCCAAAAATTAGGACTTAAAGGTATCATCAAAATAGCCGACCGCTTTTTTGATGATGACGAAATTAACCAAATTGCTCTGGTAGCACCCAATTGTCGCTTAAACATCATTCGTGATTATCAAGTAACAGAAAAAAGACAAGTACGCTTACCAGATGACTTCCAAGGTATCTGTAAATGTGCTAATCCTAAATGTATTACGAACAATGAGCCTATGCTTACTCGTTTTCATGTATTGGGAGAAGACAGAAAAACTTTAAAATGCCATTACTGTGAAAAACAGATGAACCGTGATGAGGTTTCTTTGTTATAAGAAACTAATGGACCATTTATATGTTGAAGTACTTTATTTGCTTTAATAATAAAATATCATCCATAAAACAGAAAAAAAGTACACAAATAGTAGCCAAGATAACAATGTAAGGTTTTTTACCAAGACAATAGTGTTTTTTACACCGTCTACACATTACTTGGCATACAAGTTGTTTGTACACACATGCGCACAAAAAGGCAAGTTACGAGCTTGTACAGGTCAAAAAAAATGACTACTTTTGGCGTGAATTTTGAAAAAAGAAATCATTCTTATTTACTCAAAAAATAAAATTAGAAATTATGAGAATTGAATCAATCGTAGCTCGCGAGATCCTTGACTCTCGTGGCAATCCTACTATCGAAGTAGACGTAACTCTAGAGTGTGGTGTAGTGGGACGTGCAGCTGTACCATCAGGTGCATCAACAGGTGAAAACGAAGCACTTGAGCTTCGCGATGGTGATAAAGGCCGTTACCTTGGTAAAGGTGTCTTGAAAGCTGTAGAAAACGTAAACACTAAGATCGCTCAAGAACTAGAAGGTATGAGCGTACTTGAACAGCGTGCTATCGATCACAAGATGCTTGAACTAGATGGAACTAAAACTAAGAGCGTACTAGGTGCTAACGCTATCCTAGGTGTATCTCTAGCATGTGCTAAGGCAGCTGCTGAATACCTTGAAGTACCTCTTTATCGTTATATCGGTGGTGTAAACACATTCGTACTTCCTGTACCAATGATGAACATTATCAACGGTGGTTCTCACTCAGATGCTCCTATCGCATTCCAAGAATTTATGATCCGTCCAGTAGGTGCTTGCTGCTTCCGTGAAGGTCTTCGTATGGGTGCTGAAGTATTCCACGCATTGAAGAAAGTACTTAAGGCTCGTGGTCTTGAAACTTCTGTAGGTGACGAAGGTGGTTTTGCTCCTAAAGTAAACGGTACAGAAGATGCTATCGAATGTATCTTGAAGGCTATCGCTGACGCTGGTTACGAAGCTGGTAAAGATGTAACTCTAGCTATGGACTGCGCTTCTTCTGAATTCTACGAAGATGGTGTATATGACTATACTAAATTCGAAGGTGAAGGTGCTGCAAAACGTTCACGTGAAGAACAAGTGGCTTACCTTTCTGAACTAGTAGCTAAATACCCTATCGATTCTATCGAAGATGGTATGGATGAAAACGACTGGGAAGGTTGGAAAATGCTTACAGATGCTCTTGGTGACAAGTGCCAATTGGTAGGTGATGACTTATTCGTAACTAACGTAGATTTCTTGAAACGTGGTATCGAAGAAGGATGTTCTAACTCTATCCTTATCAAGGTTAACCAAATCGGTTCACTTTCTGAAACTCTAGATGCTATCGAAATGGCTCACCGTGCTGGTTTCACTACAGTAACATCTCACCGTTCTGGTGAAACTGAAGATGCTACTATCGCTGACATCGCTGTTGCAACTAACTCTGGTCAAATCAAGACTGGTTCATTGAGCCGTTCTGACCGTATGGCTAAGTACAACCAACTTCTTCGTATCGAAGAAGAACTTGGTGATCTAGCAGTTTACGGTGACAAGTCAATCAAAACTTGCCGCAAGTAATCTATAATAGATTAGCAAACTAATTATAACGCGCCTTTTGGATTTCCAAAAGGCGCGTTTTTTATACCCAAAATTCTGACCTTAAATACCCATATCTAAGTCTTTATTATTACTACTCTATTTTTGTGGAGATAAGCTTTAGTCAATGATTTATATCCTTAGCGCGTGTCGATTCAAACGTTTGGTCCCATCGATTCAAACGTTTGAATCAATGGGACCAAACGTTTGAATCGAGACTGGGAACCGTGTTGTAGGATTATTGAATCTATATATGGGAATTTAGTCAACTTTTAAATGTTCGTTACGCGAACTTTATTATCTTTGTCCGAAACAATACATATAGACAATCATGAAATATTCCCCTTTATCTCTTCTCTTTTTGTGCTTATTGATAGCATATACCAGTGTAAGCAGCAACACAAAAGCCTGTACCACAGCTATCGTATCTGGACGCTACACAGCTGATGGACGTCCACTCCTTTGGAAAGTACGCGACACAAGCGCATATGACAATAAGATGATTTATCTTCAAGATGGACGTTATGCATTCATAGGTCTAACCAACACAAAGGATACCCTTGGACAACAAATCTGGGCTGGGAGCAATGAAGTTGGCTTTGCTATTATGAATAGCGCTAGTTTCAATGTCAATCTAGAAAAGAAAATAGACAAAAAAGACCAAGAAGGATATTTTATGCATAGAGCACTAGCCAGTTGTAAAACACTCAAAGACTTTGAGAAAATGCTTCGCAAAGAGCCACGTCCAATGGGAATGGCCGCTCATTTTGGAGTTATTGACGGAGAAGGAGGGGCAGCTTTCTATGAAGTAAATAATGAAACGTTTACTAAAGTAGATGCCAATGATCCATTGCTTGCACCCAACGGATATATTCTACGCACAAATTTTTCTTTCACTGGCAAAAAAGATATTGGATATGGCTTTATTCGGTTTCAAACGGCTCAAGACTTGTTCATGCAAGCCGATGCAATGCATCAGCTAACTCCCCAAACCTTCATGCAAAGATTTGGACGTAGTCTGAGTCATGCAATCCTTAAAAAGGACTACTACAAGGAATATAATCAAGTTCCAGCTAGCAGTGAATCCTTTATAAACACAGGCGATTTTATCTGTAGGTACGAGACCGCATCTCAAGTACTGGTACAAGGCGTAACAAAAAAAATGGAAGCCGACATGAGCATAGTCTGGACTCAAGTCGGCTTTCCACAAACCTGTGTAACCATTCCTCTGTGGGTAAGAGGAGGGAAACAACTACCTAAAATTGTTACAGCTGAGTATAAGAAAGAGAGTAAATATCACAGCTTCGTCGCACTCAATAATTGGGCTTATCAATGGAAGAAAAAGATATATCCAATTGAAAGAAGTGCTGGTTATAAATATATGTGTATCTCTCGCCTAGTCAATCAAGAGAAGACAGGCTATCTTCAGCGTATTGAAAAATTTGAAGATCAACTATTTAAATCAGCTTATGCACATAAGACTAAATGGGAAAAAGAAAATCCGAGTGCCCAAGAAATCTATACTTACAACAGTGAACTGAATAAGCTTGTAACAGATTTCTATATGTCACAACAGTAGTCGCCCTACGTGCCAAGACGTTTTAGCTAAAAAACTATTCGTATTCAGCATGTGTATGTTGACTTGAAACCTCCCAAGCATCTGTTCTATAAGGAAGAAGAGGTAATCCATTCTTAGAGAAAACGCTCAGACTAGGATTATCACTCCACGCATAACGTACTGAAGCAATGTTCATGCCCTTAGGGGCAACTAATACTAGACTATTCTTAGTGCGTTGAACTTTAGTCCACACAAATTTTTGATCTGTACCAGCTACTGCAAATCCTTTGTTGCCTGATAACTGCTTTATTTCAACCTCATTGATAGGCAAATTAAGAGTTACATACGCCTTATTTCTGACCATCTTCACTTCTTGTATCATTGGGTATTGTGGTAAGTCAGCAATTTTGTACACTCCTCCAAAAGCTAAATGAGCCAATCTGTCACCTACTTCTTGTTTGTGACTAGGATGTATATTATTGGCGTCGCCCAAATCTATAGCAGTTGCCATATATACAGATGGCAAGTCTAATACGCTGGCTTGTGATTCTCTTAATTCAGCCCAAAGTGAAGGAGACGGAGTGTTGTCTTGTGCATGAAAATTAGCCAACTGTACAAATAAAAATGGAAGTTCTGGCTTTTTCCAATGTGCTCTCCAATCATTGATTAATCGACGAAAATCCTTACGATAATGGTATGCATATAAATCATTGCTCTCCCCTTGGTACCAGATAGCTCCCTTAATTGTAAAATTCAGCAATGGGGAAATCATACCATTATACAAAAATGTCGGGAAATTAGGCTGGTCCTCTCTTAAATAGATTGTATTGAGTTCTTGATTGTTGTAGCCTAAGTGAATACGCCAGTCTGACTGTATATCAACACGACTACCATCATCAAACGCTATATATTGGTTGGTAGCTTTCCCACCAATACCTCCACCACACCATATATCTTGTATACGTACGGAAATCACATTATCTCCTGCATGCAACAAATTAGATGGGATAGCATACACGCGATGTACATCCCAACCATTGTTTTCCCCAACTTTTACACCATTGATCCATGTTTCATCAATATCATCTACTGGACCGATGTGCAATGTTGAAGGTAAGGAGGTCTTTTCTTTATCAATTTGGAAGTGTTTACGTGCCCACACACAACCATTCATATTGCCTAAGGGCGTATTTTCAATATAGAAAGGTACATTGACTGGAAGCCAATCTTTCGCATCGTATTGAACCGACGCAAACAAAGTGTCATTGCCTGCTATACCTTGATCTAGAATAGCTTTTTCTTTGTTATGAGCAATCAATTGTTCACGACAAACAGCTTTGTATGCTGTGCTATCACTTGGTTCAGCTGTGGGCATTGCTTCTATTATACGAGCAGCTCCATAGGCTTTTGAACCTTTTGGGAACCCTTGCACGCTAGTCCATGCTTCAGCAATTGTACCACCCCAAACAGACTGAATAAGCCCGATGGGTACATTAAGCTCTTTATATACCTTGCGGCCGAAGAAGTAGCCCACTGCAGAAAAATCAGCAGCGACCTCGGGCGTACAACGCATCCAGGCATGTTTCACACGTACATTTTCAAGAGGATGGGCTGCAACTGTAGGCTCAACAGAGAACAAACGAATATCAGGATAATTAGCCGCTTGAACTTCAGCCTCACTATTATTGACTTTTGCCCAAGTACATCCCAAATTCATCTGCATATTTGACTGACCACTGCACAACCACACATCACCAACCACAACATCAGCTAGACGAATCGTTTGACTCTTTGTTGTTATTGTTAGGTCATTAGATTTGTTTGTTGCTTGAAATGTACCTAATGCAGCAATCCAACGTCCAGATTCATCGGTTATACAAGACACGGACGAATCAAGATATTTGACTGTAACTTCTGTTCCAGACGGAGCAGTTCCATATACTTTGCAAGGTTCTCCTCTTTGGAGTACCATATGATCTGTAAATAAAGGATTGACTGCGAAAGTAGTTTCTTTCTTACTTTGACAACTAAAAAAAGTAAGTGCTAGAAGCAATCCACATATTAAATGTTTCATAAACTTATTGTTTTTGATGTTTGTTCATTCATATGAACAGGTATATTATTCCCGTTTACTCGTATAATTGTACTATACTTTTGAGAGGCATGAAGGGTTATTTTCTGACACGCTCCATTTTTCCATACGATATCTACTATAGCTCCACCACGTACTTTTACTCCAGATAACTCTCCAGAACGTAAAGCAGTAGGACAAGCTGGCAATATATCTAAGTAATAAGCTGGATAGGTAGACTCAAATTGTTCGGATATAGGGTCTTCACTTTGAATAAACAATCCAATAATACCAGGAATTGCACCAAGATTTCCATCTATTTGATAAGGAGGATGAGCACAAAATAGATTAGGATATGTGCCCCCACGTTGCCCATCTGCAGGAAGTGGGAACAATAAATCTTTCAGCAGTTTATATGCATGATTTCCATCGTGCAAACGGTTCCAAAAATTGATTTTCCAAGCCATAGACCACCCTGTACTCTCGTCACCACGACACACTAAAGTTTTTCGAGCTGCTTCGGCCAACTGAGGAGTACTATCCATCTGAATAGAATGTCCTGGGTACAATCCATAGAGGTGAGACACATGACGATGATGAAGATCTTTTTCTTGATAAGGGAAGGCCCATTCCATGATTCGTCCATCTGCTCCAATTTCAGTTGGTCGAATTCTTTGTAATTGTTTAGCAACCTTATCTAACACATCATCATTCTTATTTAATATTTTAGCAGCATCCAACAAATCTTGGAACAATGCAGAAATAATTTGATTGTCCATGGTCGTACCACTTGCTAAAGAACATTCTGAACCATCTTCTTTGATAAAGGAATTCTCTGGTGATACACTTGGTACATTGACCAAATATCCATTTCTAGGATCGGTTATCATGACATCAGTAAAGAAAAGAGATGCACCACGCATTATTGGGTACAACTTCTTTAAATATTCCGTGTCTTGCGTATATAAATAATGTTGGTATAATTGATCACAAAGCCAAGCAGCAGATGCATTAGAGGCTCCCCATGAAGGGTGTTCACCTGGTGCGGTAAACTGCCACAAATTACCTAGTACATGAGTGACCCATCCTCGTGCATGATAAAAGACCTGAGCGGTATGCTCTCCTGATTGCACTTGGCTAGCTACCCAATCAAAAAATGGATCGTGGGACTCACTTAAGTTTGCAAGGTCTACGCCCCAATAGTTCATTTGCAAATTAATATTCAAATGGTAGTCTCCATTCCAAGGTGTTTGCACCCCGTCGCACCATAATCCTTGCAAATTTGCAGGCAATCCGCCATGTTTACTACAACTCAACAACAAATAACGCCCAAAGTCAAGATATGTAGCCATCAAATTGGGGTCTTCATCCTTTTGGCAAGCTTGCAAACGCTTGTTTAATGGTTGATGAACACAATCTGAATTCGTTAATTCATTATTATCAAATCGCAAATGTAGTCTATTCATTTTGCTTGAAAACACTTTATTATGTCGACTTTTTGACGATAATAATAAAGTATCAGAAAGCGATAATTGGTTTGCAACCTTAGACTGCAACTCATTTACGGGAGTCTTATATGACGTTTGAAGTCCCACTAACACATAAGCCTCGTTTAATGCTCGAACCTCAATTCTATTTGAGTCAAGTTGAGACACATGCCCGCCATTAGGGAGTCTCACAAGAACCTCGCCTAAATAATGCATCCCATCGTGGTTGTATCCATCGTTTAAAGCACCTGAAATTATTAAGTGATTGCCACTAACTTGTATATGCTTTCTTTCTGGACGAGTAAGTCGTAGAACAAAAGCAAGTGTATCTTTACCTGATTGACTCTTCTTCGTGTAATGAGCAATACCAATATCATCAACACAAGAAGTATAGTATGTACGCTGAAAAGATGCATCACTTGTTTCAAAACTTGTCACAACTTCACCTTGAGTCATATTTAAACTCCTTCTATAGGAATGCACTTTCTTCTTTGCAAGTGTTGGGAACTCAATGTGTACATTGGCAAACATTTGATACGATCCATAAGGTGCATTATGTCCACCTCCATAAGCACTCCCTTGTCCACCACAGACAAATGTACGATTCATCAACTGTTCTGCTTCCTTTTGATGATTTTTAAATATCAGATGACGAATAGAGTCCAGATGAACATATGCGGAAGGATTATCTGCATTTTGAATGGATCCAGACCATAGCGATTGTTCATTTAAAGTGATTGTCTCATGAACAACCCCACCATTTGGCATCATCCCTATTCTACCATTTCCTAGTGGGAAACATTCTACCCAAGCTTGTGCAGGTTGCTCCATATAGATAACAGAATCAGCAAAATCAACCTGTTTCTTTTTATTTGTGCAACTAGCAAGGAAAAAGACTTGTCCGACCAAAATGGTCAGACAAGTCATGCACATTAATTTACATTGTTTTATATGCTTCATGTGGATATTAATCTGGTTGCATATTTTCAGAAAGTCCAGTGATCATTGCATCAATAGCAGCTTGACCAGCTTCGTCATAAATAGCTCCTGTACTACGATTAAATAATGCACTTCCTTTGCCACCAGCATCCCAGTAAAATGGTATAACACCATTTTTATTCGCTTCTGAAACAACTGTTTGCAAATAATAATTTCGACAAGTTTCATGTTTTGTTTTTTCTTCACCAGTCAAATTAGTTTGCAAAAAGGCATTAAACTCTCCTAGAATAACAGGGATACCTTTGTCAACAAAGGCCGTTCTCAAACTGGCCATCTTTTGTGCTAGATAATCCTCTTGTCCATAAGAAGATAGAGTGCCATAAGATGCATATTTAGTTCCCCAGTATTTTATTGTAGGACTATCTCCACAAAAATCCCATGGATCGTAGTAATGTACTTCTGCCATCAAACGATTGGCTGCAACATCATTTGGCATAGTCAAATGCTGAACAGCTAAATCAACATTTGTATTGTATGATTGTACAATAAGGCATCGTTCTAAGTTATTTCCTTTAGTAGCTCTAACTGCATCTACAAAAGTTTGATTGTAACTAGCTTGCACTGCCAGATTTTCATCTGTTGGTGTTCCATAGCCATCATGAACTTCATTATTTCCCGCAAAAAGTAAATGGTCATTGTAATCCCTAAAATAAATAGCGATTTGGTTCCATATAGCAGCTTCTTTCTTCAGGATCTCCTCTTGTGTATCATAAGCAACATGATTTTCTAACCAGCCACCATCCCAGTGAATATTGATCATGACATACATATCTTCAGAGATACAATAGTCGACCACTTCTTTTACTCGTGCTAACCAACTTTCTGAGATACGATAAGTATTTTGGTCAACGATATAGCCATTCCAAGCACATGGTATACGTACAGAATTAAATCCTGCAGATTTTACTGCTGAAATAAGCTGTTGTGTAACTTTAGGATTTCCCCATGCTGTTTCACTAGGTGTATCATTGTTATACGCTTCAAGAGTGTTTCCAATATTCCATCCTAATTTCATTTGCGCAGCAATTTCTGTAGCAATGCGCATATTTTGTTGTACAGCATCAGAACCTGTATTTCCATCTTGTACAACCGTAACTGTTTGAGTAAGTGGGCCAGCTTTAATCTCTATATGCCCTTCACGTGATTCCAAGAATGGATTTCTTGCAATTTCTGCAGCAAATGTATTTCCGGTATGAGCAACACTGCTGTCTACTTCAATCCAGTCAACATCACTACTTACAGTATATTCTGTAGCACTATTGACTTGTACAGAAAGCCCTTCTCCTAAAGCTGCTCCATCATAACTTGCTGTCGCAACTGTTAAAGAGTAAGCCGCCTGCTGCTTAATTTGGATAGTCTTTGACAAGTCACCAGCTTGAACAACTAAAGTACAAGTACGAGGTGCTACATCTGTATTCTCATCAGCACTTACCGTTACTTTTTGAATAACTGCTTTACCACTAGCTTCACTGACATGACACCAATCAGCACTGCTTTCTATAGTCCAGTCTACAGTACTTTTCATATTAAATGTCAATTCTCCTCCCTGATTAGCAAAGTCCAAATTTGTTTCTGTAACAATTAGTTCAGGGGTAGTACTATCGTCGCTACTACTACAAGCGACGATAGTAAAAAGTATACACAAAAGGTGTATTGTAAATGAAATTCTTCTCATTATTTTCTATAAAATCAATATAATGTTATACTATCTACAGTTGCCGTGACACCTTCTAGATTTTCAACGTCGTCTGCTATATTCATAATATCTATACAGAATACTAGTGCACCACCTGTAACAGTAGATGACGCATCCATCTTAACAGTGTATGTACCATCTCCTGTGACAGTCGTATCATTGGCCGTAGGCTCATCTGCAGAAGCCCAATAACTGACAGCCCAACCAACACTTGCGAATGATAAACCACATGGATAACTTCCAGCTGCCCCTTCCGTAAATTCAAGTCCAGAAATTGTGAAAGTAACCTCCATACTATCAAAAGTCAATTTAGAGTTATCTATACCCGGATCATCTTTAGTGGTTCCATCTCCATATTCATTGTATATTTCGATACGAATATTATTTTTTTCTAGCTCAAGTTTTCCTACCAGTACCTTAGAATTATCAACTTCAAATTCTGTTCCTTTTGGTTGCTCATCACCGTCTTCGACTTTCAATGCGAAACTAATTGTTTGATATTGTTCTTCATTCGAAGGATCAATACAACCTAAAGTCATTATTTTAACTGCACCAGCTTCTTTTTGCACTTTGATAACGCGCATTTTATTCTCTTGAGTTGCAATAGTCAACTGATTATCAAGATTATTGACCCAAGTAATTGGTTGTCCAAAATCAATCCAATTTTCACCATCAATGGTGTAACTTCCTTCTATAGTTTCACCATCACCATTGACAACAACGTAAGTACCACTAGAATCACCATCTTTAGTCATCGTCATACTAATCTGTTGGAATGTAGCAATATCATATGGATGATTATCTCCACTCAACGTAGGTACACTGCCTGACGTATCCCAAGAATAGACATCATTGCCACTTAGATCAGTCCAGTTATAAGGAGCATCCATGTGAAGGCTCCAACTTTTTGTTTCAGTAGTTGTTGTTGTCAAGTCATCATTAGCATTTCCACTATATGGCAAAGTTGGTTTTTCTGGTTCTGGCTGCCAATTATTTCTATATTCTTCAGAAATATAATTATAACATGTTCCAGTAGCAGGAACCAGTAGTTGCATAAAGTCATCACTTATATATAAGATATTGAAAACGCCACCAACAAGATTTGCTTTCATATCATCGTGACGATTTGTATCGTGAACAGGTAAAGCATTCGTGAATTGTAGTGTATGGTTTTCAGTATTCAACATATAAGTTCCTGTTGAATTATCAATTCCATATGCTTCTTGATTAACAGCAACATGTGCTCCGCCAATCAAATCAAAAGTCATAGATCCAAAATCTGCAGCATCACACATCCATGAATTGCCAGCCCAATCGGCTGTCCAATACCAAGTAGCACTACCATCTGTCAAATTAGGTACAATAGCTTTTGCAGCATCCCAATCACTTGAATCAAGATAGTTAGCACCAGATGAACTATGCAAATTATCCCAATTATATCCTGCTGTAAAGAAGTAAATTGGACCAAGTGCATAACGTGCCACACCCTCAGCATCCAAATCAAGATACCAAGTCTTTGATTGGCCTGCTCCACCACTCACTTTAGTCCACATTGGATCTTTTATAAAATCAGAACACATGTCATCTACAGTAAATTGAACAGGTTCTCCATATACAAGTCCACCTCGCGTTTGCACACCAAAAGTGACACTATATGTACCAGCAAATGGGATCTTCAAAGTCACTTGCTTCGCTTGACTGTTCCCTTGTGGATGAATCCATGAAGGTTGATACTTATCATCCATCAAACTTGTAAGATATACAATATTAGGATTGCTCGTATCGTGAGTTATCTCAAATGAAATACCCTCAAGTAGTTCTCCACTTTTTACATCAGGAACACTTGTAGAATATGACTCTGGGGTACATGCCGATAAAATCGACACAACCAGTAAAGCTAATAAATAAGATATATAATTTGTTTTCATTGCTATTCGATTTTTTACCATCCTGCATTTTGTTGAAGCACTCCCTTGGACAGAGTTATTTGTGTATTAGGTATCTGTTGTAGTCCTTTTTTTGCAACTACATTTTGTGATTCAACAGATACAACTCCTGCTATTCCACCATTTAGTACATCTACAGACATAGCTAGCTTATTAGAAGCAGTAGCAATCCCTTGACGCATTAGATCCCAATAACGAACTCCTTCAAAAGCAAATTCTAGATGTCGTTCTTCATAAATATTCTCAAGACTCACTGTTTTTTCACTATAATCAGCAGACAGAACACCATCTGTTGTGTAAGCACGTTTTCTTACCTGATTGTAGTAATCTTGGGCGTTAGCACTACCCAACTCAGCTGCCATCAACAAGACATCAGCATAGCGAACAATCACATAATCTTGATGTTGTGCTATTTGGAAGTCACCAGACCCATCTTCTTTAGAAGCAGATGTTCCATCATAAAACGCCATAGGTGTATACTTCTTTATAGAATAACCAGTATACTCTCTTTGACCTTTCAAATCGAAATCAGGTTCGATTCCTTCTCCTACAAGATCAATAACAGAAGCTACTTTACGAGTATCTCCCTTACCATAAAGATTCACAGTACTTGGATTGACGGTACATGCTCCCCAACCTTTACCATATGGAGAGAAGTTGGTATTACGCAATCCAACCATCACTAGCCAACGGTTACCATCCAAATTACCATTATAATCTTGAGTTGTATTGAACTTCATAGACAAAATGGTTTCTTTGTTTCCATCGCCGGCATAAGTTGATTCAAACGCCAATTCTCCATCAATAGGAGTTGAAGACGCAGCTGGCCATAAGTTTTTGAATTCAGAAACCAAGCCAAATTCTGGGTCTGAAATCACATTTTCCAATCCAGCCAACACTTCTGATTTTGAAGTCCCTTCTAATTCTTTACCATAGTACCCAGTGTAGTATAAATACACTCGGCCTAATAATGCTTCTGCCGCATACTTGGTAATATGACCATCGTTTGTACTTGCATTTGCTTTTGGATAGGCATCTGCAGGAATATTCTCAATAGCATATTGCAAATCTGACAAAATAACAGCATAGACTTCATCCGCAGTAGCCTGAGGTATATTTTCAGAAGATGGTGATGTCAACAATGGAATATTACCAAACAATCTCACCATATCGAAATATAATATAGCACGCATGGCATGAGCTTCACCCAAATAGGTGCCTTTCTTAGACTCATCACTAGTCCAATCTATTTGTTCTGCATAACCTAATAAAGTATTACATCTAAAAATAGCTGTGTAGTAACTAGTCCATAACGTATTGAAAATATCGACATCAGCTGGAGAATAAGATTGATCAAAACGATCTAAAACCATATAATTCTTACCATCCGTATTTCCAGTACCGCCGAAACAGTCATCACTCATAATTTCGGAAGCTTCAAAGAATGAGGGAACACCATTACTTACAGTGCACTGCCATCCATCATAACAAGCAACAAGAGCTCGATAAGCATCATCTACAGTCTTATAATAGTTTTGTGTTGTTGTTTCTGTTTTAGATTCTGTGTCTAAAAAGCTACTACTGCACGACTGCGTTGCCACTCCTAGGGTTAATGCAACGCCTGCCAAACAAAAAATATTTTTGATCTTCATAATGAACTAGATTAAAATTTAAGATTTACACCAAATAGAACGGTACGAGGACGAGGGTAATACCCTAAATCAACACCCGATACCCAACTATTATTTCCATATCCAATTTCAGGATCCATCCCATCATACTTTGTAAACGTAAACGCATTTTGTACTTGTGCGTACAATCTAGCTTGAGAAATGTATGGACACTTTAACAAAGAAGCAAAGTCATACCCCAAAGTTATATTGCTGATACGTAAATAATCACCATCTTGTATAAATAAATCAGAGAACTGATAGTTAATATTAGATGACGTTACACGTGGAATTCGATTTGATGTACCTTCTCCAGTCCATCTTTGTAGAATTGCAGTAGTATAGTTAGCATAGGCATTTGGTTGATTTCGATACGTTTGAACAATATCATTACCAATCACTCCATTAGCAGTCAATGCAAAGTCGAAATGCTTGTAATCTAAAGAGATGTTGAAACCATATGTAAAATCAGGCATACCATTACCTAAATCAATTTTATCAGATTCATTAATAACTCCATCTTGATTTTGATCAACATACTTCACATCTCCAGGTTGAGGATTGGGCTGTAAAATACCATGCTTACCGTCACTATTCCAAGCATCGATTTCTTCTTGATTTTGGAAAATACCGCAAGTCTTGAATCCCCAGAAATAACCAATAGCATGTCCATTTTGCGCACGATAGAACTCACTACTATTATCATATAATGCATTCAAAGCCCCATGAATAATACCATCTTCGGTAGGAATATTACCAACTTCATTCTTATTATATGCACCATTCACAGATACATTATAGTGTACTCCCTTATAGGTATCATTCCAATTAAGGCCTAATTCAAACCCTGTATTTTTCACGTCACCACCATTGATATAAGGAGCTCCAGTTCCTGCTGTGGCCAAAATAGGAGCTTCTACTAACCAATCCTTAGTCGTTTTAATGTAGAAGTCAGCATTAACTCTTAAACGATTGAACAAGGTCGCATCAAGACCAATATTTGTTTGTTCTGATGTTTCCCAAGTAATATCTTCATTAGCCAATCTACTTGGGTATGCTCCCCAAATATTGTAGTCAGCACCAAGAGAAGTACCAAAAATATAATTTGTTGTTGACGTTTTAACTGGTGCTACATACTGGAAACTTGAAATATTCTGGTTACCAACTTGTCCCCAACTTGCACGTAGCTTCAAGAAATTCAACCAAGACTTAGTACTTTCCATGAATGCTTCATTAGAAATGACCCAACCAGCAGATATTGAAGGGAAGTATCCCCAACGATTATCAGAAGCAAATTTAGATGACCCATCAGCACGAATTGTGGCTGTCGCCATATAAGTTTCTTTCAAATTCCAGCTTAAACGTGAGAAATAAGATGTCGTGCGTACATCATCATAAGGATAACCTTCTATGTTCATGTCATCGGCAGCAGTAGCCTCTGTGTTGTTGATATATGCATGTCCCCAATTATTAAACATGGATTTAAGATATTTCCTATTTCCACCCAAATAATCGCCAGAATAGCGTGAAGATTCCATACCAATTAAAGCTACAAAATGATGTTTGTTTACATCAAAGTTATAACTAGCTGTATTAGTTGAAGTCAAAGTCATGCCACTACTTGTATTCTGCGAAACATTAGTCGCTGTGTCATTGTAACTATATGGTGAGAAATGATATAGTGGTTGATAATATCTATAATCTGAATTGCTCTTATTCACAGCTAAAACTGTGCGCAACGTCATGTTTTTGATAGGGTGTAACTCAGCATATACATCTGCAGCAAAAGTAGATGTTCTTGTCAAGTTATTGACATCGGTCATCATCAATCCATATGGGTTACCGTCTCCTTTATACCAACCAGAATTAGTTGTATCATTATATGGAGAGTCATATGTATTGTTATCACTATAAATTGGTGATAATGGTGAAGTATTGAATGCACCACGAAGAGTATTACTATACTGATCACCTACTTGTACACCAGTGTTCTTCTTATAAACATAACTTGCATGTTCACCTACTTTCATGAAGTCACCAAAGAATTTATGTTCAGAGTTGACACGGAAATTATATCTTTCGTAGTTAGAAACATCTTCGCCACCAACGATACCTTCTTGTTGAAAATATCCCAAAGAAATGCTGTATGTTGATTTTTCTGTTCCTCCACTAAACCCAATGGTATAATTTTGAATGACAGCATCATCTTTAAACATTTTATCTATCCAGTCACTATTGGCTGGAGTGCCATCAGCATTTGTAATGCCGCTCATGCTATCCCAATCGTATGCTGTACTACCATCATTTACAGACTGTTCGTCCATAATCATTTTGTATTGAGAAGCATTAAGCATGTCTGCTTTTTTAGCTACATTTTGCAAACCATAATATGCATCAAAAGAAACTTGTGTACGTCCTGCCTTACCATGCTTAGTGGTAATCAAAACAACACCGTTTGCTGCCTGTGCACCATAGATTGCAGCTGAAGCTGCATCCTTCAATACATCAATAGATTCAATATCCGCTGGATTCAAAGTCGAGATATCTCCACCGACACCATCAATCAAATAAAGTGGACTAGCGTCACCAACGGTACCTAGACCACGAACGGTTACTTTTAAATCAGCCCCCGGTTGACCAGAAGTAGACATAATAGAGACACCTGGTGTTTGCCCCTGCATCGCTTGTAAAGGATTCGTTGTATTGCGTTTGGCAATATCATCTCCTTTTAACTGAGCAGTAGCTCCAGTAGATAATTTCTTCTTCTGTACACCATAGCCAATAACAACAACTTCTTCAAGTGCTTGAGTATCCTCTGTCATGATAACATTGATAGTTCCAGCCTGTTTCAGTTGTACATCATATGGCTTATACCCCATATACGTAAAATGAAGAGCACTATGTGCAGGGACTTCTATGGTATAACACCCATCGAAATCAGTGATGGTACCATTGCTAGTACCCGCTTGCATAACGCTTACTCCAATCAGAGGTAAACCATCTGTTTTGGAAGTTACAACTCCTGTAACTTTCCACTTTGCAGAATTTTGTGCATACATTACTTGTGTGTTTATTGCCAACACAAAAAGTAACAAGACGGTCCATAATTTAGACCGAATTTGTAAATTAAAAATACTTCGATTCATAAGGTTAACTGTTTATATGATATTAGTTCTTATAATGAAAGGTCAATTTTGATTGTATATCTTCGGTAGATTTGCCAACATAAATAGTAAACTTATCAGCATCTACACGCCATTCTTTTTTAGTATCGTCATAGTATTTCAAATCATCGGCCGTGATTTCAAATTGAACTTTTTTGGTTTCACCCACTGCAAGATGTACCTTCTTAAAATGTTTCAATTCAAATGTTGGGCGATCTAACAGTGGATGTTTCTGTCCAATGTATATTTGAACAAGTTCCTTTCCATCAACATCACCTGTATTGGTAACAGGAACTGTAATAATTAGTTTTTCATGACCAGATAAACTATGACTGGACAAATTAGGTTTTCCAAATTCAAAAGTTGTATAACTAAGTCCATAGCCAAATGGAAATAATGTTTTGATTTTCTTTGTTGTATACCAACGATATCCAACATAGATTCCTTCTTTATACTCCTCCTTAATGCTATCACCTGGATAAGCCAACGGGCCGAAAGAATGTGCAGGACTATCTTCTAATGTTTTTGGGAAAGAAAATGGTAAGTGACCACTAGGATTTTGCTTACCACTAATGATATCGGCCAAAACATGACCTGCTTCAGATCCATTATACCATCCTTGAATGACAGCAGGCACCTTATCCAACCATGGCATAGCTACTGCATTGCCACTCAATAGGGTTACAACAATATTTGAATTACTCTTTTGTAAATCAGATATCAAACGATCTTGACCAAATGATAAATTATAACTCTTGCGATCTGAATCTTCACAATCTTGGAAATGATTCTTGTTAAGGCCTCCAAAATACAAAACAAGATCAGCTGTTTTAGCCTTAGCAATTGCTTCATCATGAAGTTTATTTTGTACTTCTGTGGCTATTTCATCTTGCCCATCATACCTTGGTCTACCTGATTCATAACCTTGTGCATAGATTATCTTATCACCATACATTTTCTGCAATGCTTCTAATGGAGAACATTCATATTTAACTTTCAATTCGGAAGATCCACCTCCTTTTGTAAGCTTACGGGTAGCATTTTCACCAACAACAAGGATACGAGCATATTTAGAGGTATCCAATGGCAACAATTTTATCTTGTCATTCGTACGTTCATTTTTTAAAAGAACAACTCCATTTACACCGACCTCATATCCAACTTGCGCATGAGCTTTTGTAGCTAAAGTTCCCCAAGGACGATTAGTATTCATAGCTGTGCGCATAATCAAACGAAGAACTCTACGTGCTTTGTCGTTTAAAACATCAATGCTATATTTTCCAGATTTTAGTCCATTAAGATAAGGATTAGCAAGATAGTATTCTGAATAAGTGAACTTAGACTCTGTGGTCAATCCATTAGTATATGTTCCCATTTCAATATCTAGACCATTATTTACAGCCTCATCAGTATCATGACATCCACCCCAGTCAGTAATAACAGCACCATCAAACTTCCAATCACCTTTTAAAACTTTATTGAGTAAGAAATTATTATGGCAAGCGTGTTCGCCGCGAAGTTTATTATATGATCCCATTATAGACCAAACATGCCCCTCCTCAACTGCAGCTTTGAATGCAGGAAAGTAAATTTCATATAATGCTCTATCAGATAAGTCTACATCAATATGTCCGCGCCATTTTTCTTGATTATTTAGAATATAATGCTTAACACAAGCTGCCACACCATTTGATTGCACTCCATGAATATAAGGTACAACCATTATAGAAGCCAAATATGGATCTTCGCCCATATATTCAAAATTACGACCATTGAGTGGTGTTCGATAAATATTTACACCAGGTCCTAAAAGCACACTCTTTTTCCTATACCTCGCTTCTTCACCAATAGCTTTCCCATATTTCAAAGCCAACTTTGGTTCCCATGTCGCAGCAAGACATGTAAGAGCTGGAAAGGCGGTACACGAATCATTCGTAAACCCAGCAGGTGCCCAAGAATCCCAACTAATCTCTTCTCTAACCCCATGTGGGCCATCACTCATCCAAATTTCTGGAATTCCTAAACGAGATACTCCAGCCACACTAAATTTGCTTTGAGCATGACATAAAGCAACTTTTTCTTCTAAAGTCATTCTAGATAGTGCATCTTCTACTCTATCATCCAATTTTGCATTTTCCTGCAAATAAACAGGAACATTCAAATTCTGAGTCTGAGCTTGAGCTACAAAACAGCTTATCAATGTGAAAACTGATACGGCTATCTTACGTAATTTGTTCATTGTATTATTTTTTATTTTAGGGTTTATCAGTTTACTGTTATAGGAATATCAACACTTTTAAGGTGATCACTTTCAATATGTACGATTGCCTTTCCTGTGCTATCTTTACTACGCACAACAACTAGACACTTACCGTTGAATAATTGTCCATTAGGAGATTTCAAAGAAGTATGTCCAGTCTGGCATCCATTGTCCATTCCCCAAAAAGTAGCTGCACCAGATACTTTACAAGAGATTGTATTGCAAGCGGTAGGTACAATACGCCCTTCCTTATCAAGGACCTTTATTGTTATAAAGACTAAATCTCCACCAGAATGAATTTCTGTTTTATCAACTTGAGCATGTAAACTGATACCACGACCAGCTGTATAGCGAGACACACGCTTAACTTCTTTGCCACGTAATCGACTAATACAGGTTACAGTTCCTGGTTCAAATTTAACTCTCCAAGACGCATGTAGACAATCTCTATTTTTCTTCCTGATTCCTTGAGATTTGCCATTTATATATAACTCAACTTCATCAGCATTATTATAATATGCCCACATGTCTATTAGCTGTCCGTCTTTCCAATTCCAATGAGGGAATAGATGTAAAACTGTGTCATTAGTCCATTCAGACTGATACATATAATACACATCCTTTGGAAAACCAGCTAAGTCCACAATCCCAAAATAAGAACTTCTTGCTGGCCATGAAAAAGGTGTTGGTTCACCTAAATAATCAAAACCTGTCCAAACAAAGAGACCTGATACAAATGGATTATTTTTAACAGCTAACCAAGCTTTTTCATGAGAAGCTCCCCACGGTGTTCTGCAATTATCATAGGCACTACACTTACTATCTTCAGTTGAAAATGGGATGTCCCATCTTTTAGGCCAAAGTCGTATACTATCCGATGGCATTTCATAATATCCCCTTGTCATTAAAGCAGATGTTGATTCTGTAAATACAAACGGTTTATTAGGAAAAAAAGAACTTATGCTATCAAGATATTGTTCGTGATAATTGTAGCCTATAATATCTAACGCATGGCTACGAAACAAATGATTACCAGGACGTGGCTCATTACAACCGGCAGTTACATAGCTTTCAGGGACGTACTTCTTTACCAATTTGACTAACTTTTGTGTCAATCTTGCATTAAATGATAAAGTATCGCTTTGTTTACCCAAATTAGATGCATCTTTCGAAGCATTCAATATAAGATTAGCAGCTTCAAGGGAAATAGTATCTGTCGAAATATCATTCCATTGTTCTAGAACTTCATTTCCTATACTCCACATCATTATTGATGGGTGATTACGATCGCGCAACATCATATCATGAATATCCTGCTCATACCAATCTTCAAAATAAGTTGAATAGTCATAGGTCGTTTTTCTACGACGCCACATATCAAAGCTCTCATCCATGACAACAAATCCCATAGAGTCACAAAGAGATAACCATTCAGGAGCGGGAGGATTATGAGAACAGCGAATGGCGTTACATCCCATTTTTTTTAAGATTTTCAGCTGACGCTCCATAGCTTGTCTATGTATAGCACTTCCTAAACATCCTAAATCATGATGCATACAAACACCCTTTAATACTACTTTTCGCTCATTCAAGAAAAAACCATTCTGAGCATCAAACTTATAACTTCTTATACCAAAACGAGTAGAAATAGTATCTCCTGAACTTAAAATAGTACGCAATGTGTACTGTTGAGGACAATTTATATCCCAACGCATTGGTACTGCATCTAGCTCTATATTTTGCTTAATTGTTTTAGGGAAATATCCACCCAATCTAACATTGGTCTTTTCCTCAGCTACTTTAACACCCGTAGGTGAAAATATTTGCTGAACAAGATTCACTATACCTGTATCATTTTGATGATTCTGTAGTGTAGTTTGTACAGTAATTATTGACGATTTTTCTTTTGGTACTGCATGTACATATACACCATTATCGGCAATATGAACATTTGGTTTTCTTATTAACCATACATTACGGTAAATACCACAACCACTATACCATCTCGAATTAGGTTGAAGTTGATTATCTACACGTACCGCTAATATATTCTGTCCCAATTTCGCTTTGGATGAAATATCTACAAGAATCGGCAAATAACCATTTGGTCGTCCTCCTACATATGTACCATTTAAATATACCTGTGCATTCATATAGACACCGTCAAATAGCACATATATACATTTAGACAAATCACTCTTATACAAAAATATATATTTGCGATACCATCCAATTCCTCCAGGGAGTGCCCCTCCATTTGGTCCAGCAGGTGCATTTTCTAAAAAGTCTGATTCAATAGCCCAATCATGTGGAACAGACAACTTTCTCCAGCTTGAATCATCAAAGTTTTTTTTCGAATATGTTGAATCATCTCCTAAGTGAAACATCCAATTTTTATTCAAAGGTTGTTTCTCAAATGAAGATTGGGCTAATGTTGTCTGCCATAAAGGAGACAACACTAGCATGCCAATCATACTCAACACAAATCTTATAAATTGAAAATTAATCATTAACTTTTGATTAGAAATAGACTTTACAATTGTATTTCTAGACGAGTTCCCTTATACTCAACTTTCTTGACTTTACTAGATAGCACATCAATTCCTGAAGGAGAGTTAGGGGTTACATAATGTATACGAATAGACATTAACTTAGGCTGCTTATTCCATTTTCCATTAGTTTCGCCCAAAATTATTTTTTGCTTTTTGTCATCATAACTGATATGAATCTTAGTATAATGTCCATGTAAATAATCTAAGTTACTACCCTCATCATTGTAATAAGTAAATTCACCATTACAACCCTGATACACCCACAAATCTAATAAATCATCTGCGTATTGGTTTGTATATTCCATATCACGCCCCATAGGGATTATTGATCCAGCTGGTACAAAAACAGGCATTTTTGTCATCGGAGCATCAGCCATTATAGTTTGCCCCCCTTGGTTATACTTACCATCATATAAGTTATACCATCCGCGATTTTCAGGTAAATATACTGAACGACGTCGTTGGCCATACGTATATACAGGGCAAGCCATTAAAGAAGGTCCAAAACTAAACTGTGTATGAATATCATAGGTTTCCTTGTCATCAGGGAAGTCCATAACCAATGCTCGCATCAATGTATAATCATCATAATACGTCTTAGCTGCAAGTGAGTATATATATGGCATTAATTTGTATCTAAGTTTCATATAATAAAGAATACCTTGATACGTTTCACTTCCCTTAGGTGCAATCTGCCATATTTCACGATACGGAAATTGTCCATGCGCTCTAAACAATGGGACAAACGCACCAAATTGATACCATCTAGAATTCAGTTCACGCCATTCTTTTAAATCCTCATTAACGACTCCAGAATATAGGTATTGTTGTTGTGCTCTTGAATAGCGATTTTCAACACAAAAACCACCAATATCCATACTCCAATAAGGTACACCAGCCAACGAGAAATTCAATCCAGCAGTTATTTGAGCTTTCATATCTTCCCATCTAGATGCTATATCACCACTCCATACTGCGGTAGAATACTTTTGTATACCAGCAAACCCAGATCTAGTCAATAGAAAAACACGCTTAGTAGAATCAGTCGACATTTGTCCGTTATAAATAGCCTTAGCATTTTCTAGTGCATAAGCATTAAAAAATTCTGTAGATGATCCTAATGCAGTTGGCCCGCATAAGGCCTTCCTATAAGGCATATCTGTACAATCTTTTACATTAGGTTCGCTAGCATCCATCCACCAAGCATCGATACCTAATGGATACAAATGTTCTTGAATTTGACGCCAAAATATCTTTTTAGCTTCATCGCTGTATGCATCATAAAATGAACCAACATACCCTGGCCCAACCCAATCTCTTAGACTATCTTTAACAGCCTGTCTGTACATTAAACCTTTTTCGTCAAATTCTTTGAAGTTCTTAGTTGTACAATAAAATTTTGGCCATACTGAAATCATAAATTTAGCATGTTGTTTATGAACAGAATCAATCATCTCTTTTGGAGATGGGAAACGATTTTTATCAAATTCATGGCTTCCCCATGCATCCTCTGCCCAATAGTTCCAATCTTGAACAATATTGTCAATCGGAATATGGTTTTCTCGAAAATGATTTAATATACCTAGTAGTTCCTTTTGAGTGCGATATCGTTCTCTGCTTTGCCAAAATCCCATAGCCCACTTAGGCATAATGGGTGCCTTACCAGTTAATTTACGATATCCAGAAATAATTCTATCTGCATTATCTCCTTTGACAAAATAATAGTCAATATTTTGTCCCATTTCAGTGCTAAATGAAAGATTATTTTGTTCTTCCTCCGACTTAGGAAGCACTGTACGCAACCCTAAGTAAGAGACAGATCCATCAGGCTTCCATTCAATATGCAGAGGTAACTTTTCGCCTTTTTTACACGTAAATTGAAAACGGTAAGCATTTGGATTCCATGCCGTACGCCAACGTTCAGGCACCACCATTTTTCCATCAACAACAACTTTTACATATCCTGCGTAATACAATTGAAAGAAGTACTTCCCAGATGATTTAGCATCAATAAAACCATCATAAGTTACAACAGCTCCATCAAGTGGGAATTGCGAAGGTAAATTCTTTATAGTTTGAATATCTTCATAATAAATTTGATTCTCTAATCTACTCAGACGTTGTTTATCATGGCGAGCAGACGCAGTATAAGTCGCCAAAAGACTTCCTTTTTTACCATTTGGGGTAGAAAGTTCAAACAGTTCATCTAACTGTTTATAATCTGTAGGCACGCCAAATCTACACAAAGAATAACTATCCCACAAAATGCCGTAGTGCTTTGATGATTGAATAAATGGGATAGAAACTTTCGTATTATATTGAAATAAGGATTCATTTTTACCCTTATAATTAAACTCATCTGATTGATGTTGTCCTAATCCCCAAAAGGCTTCATCATCTTTAGACATAAATTGTTGATATGTGCTGAATCCACTCGTACCATCTACAGTAATTGGAGTGAATTTAGCAGTATTATCCACCTCTTTAAGCAATGTATTACCCTGCAAATCAGAAAAACGTACAGAACCAGAATACTTATTAACGTGTGCTTGTAGTGAAGCTGTTGATACTGTCACTACAGAATCATTGTCGTTAATATCAACATTGGTATATAAGGATTGATTGGTCACAACTAAGCTATTCCTATCTTTAATTGCATTAGTTGGAAATTCGGTAACACGAATAATATCATCCGATATTGCTTTTAATCTTACAGCATGTGGCTGCCCTGTACTAGCTTGAGATATTTGTACCACGACTCCGTCAGACATCTTTTGGACATTAGGCGAACTGCAGCTTACAATACCACAGGTACACATTAAAAGAATAAAGTTTTTCATACTAAATTATTTGGTTCAATTGTTTGACACAAATATATACAAACGGAACCAAAACAAACTCAAGTACTAATTGACAATAGGTCACACAATTGTTGCCATTTAAGGTAATAGATGCTGCATGACGCATAAATGCAGCAATTGTTACCAGAAAATGCAACATCTCTACCTTGTCACTTTTCCTTTATAAAAGAAGAAGGTGACACTTTATATACCTCTTTAAATTGTTTCGAAAAATATTTAGGTGTATTGAATCCAACAGCATAAGCAACTTCTGAAACATTCATCTCTCCAATTTTCAACATATGTGCTGCAGTTTTAAGTCGTACTAAACGAATAAACTCAACTGGTGATTTACCAGTAATAAATGTTAGTTTCTTATATAAATGTGCACGACTAATTCCAAGTTCATTACTCAATGTCTCTACAGAAAGATCCTCATTTTTCAAATGGTCTTGTACATATCTCAAAGCATTCGTCAAGAAAAGCTCATCAGCCGCCGATAGATTCATGCGACTTGGTTCAATATAAGCTCGATATTGAAATTTTTCTTGTTGCAAACGATTTTTATCTAAAAGATACTCTATTCTTAAATTTAGCACATCCCAATCAAATGGTTTACTCAAATAATCATCTGCTCCTAAAGATAGCCCCTCAATTCGACTTTCATCATCCATACAAGCAGTAAGCATGATAACAGGAATATGTGCCGTACGAATATCTTCTTTTATTAACTGACAAAGTCGAATTCCATCCATCTTTGGCATCATTTTATCCAAGATAATAATATCGGGCATTAAAGTTGGGATCATATCCCACGCCTCTACACCATTACATGCTGATTCTAAATGATAATAAGACTTCATTGTATCCAACAAATACTCCCTAAAATCATTATCATCATCAACAATAAGAACCAACTCATTATGAACGGTGACAACTACATCCGATAATGAGGTAGACATTTTAACTGCTTGTTTAGAAGAAATTTGTACACGTTCTATACGTGTCTCATGTTGTTCTACAGATACTGGAATAAATATTTCAAATACACACCCACTATTATCATGTTCATTATTACGCAAAGTAATTACACCACCTAGAGCATCTACGTATTTTTTGACCAAATACAAACCAATACCAGTTCCCTTCACATTTGTATTCGACTGAACCTTATCAGTGTTTCTAAAAAAACGATCAAAAACATATGGCTGATCTTCTACTGAAATTCCAGGACCATTATCTACCACCAATATCTTTAGTTGTGGAAGATCGCTGGTATTCTCAGGAACGACTATATCATAATTTAGTTGTATAGATACATTTTGACCACCATACTTAAGTGCATTAGACAAGAGATTTGTTAGGATTTTCTCAATTAAATCACTATCATATGTACAAGACAAATTTTGTGGACCTTCTAAACTTAATTCAGCTTCTTGTTGAGAAATTGCGAACTCAAACTTATTAATCAGTTCTAAAATCTGTTCTGAAAAATTATGCGATTTTACATTTACTTTTGTTCCAGATGTATCAATTTTCCGATAATCCAAAATTTGATTTACCAAATTCATCAGGTACATCCCATGCTGTTGCATTACTCCCATTTGCCTTTTTACGTTATCCAGATCATTGGATTGTATACAACGTTGCAATGGACCTAGTATTAAAGACAATGGTGTACGTATTTCATGAGAGATATCAGTAAAAAATTGTAATTTCAATTTTGTCAATTCTTTCTCTTTTTGAGCAGCATACGACAATTGTAAAATCTGATACTTTTGGTGCAAATGATGTCGCACTAACCATACCACACCAATACTTAATGCCCCCAAGAGCATTATATACAGACAATAAGCCCACCATGTAAGCCATATTGGAGGGTTTATGTGAATTTTCATTGTTACTTGATTACTCCTATAATAGCCCGTTGGATCATACAAACGTAATTTAAATATATAATCTCCAGGCTTCAAATTCATAAGATGTACTTCATCAACTCCTTTTTTTATAGGCATCCATTGTTCTTGCACATCACTAAGCCAATATTCAAACTGCTGCTCGGAAGTATTTAAAATATTATCTGAATATGCGGAAATAGAAAAAACATTTTGATTATAATTTAAAGTCAAAGTCGTTAATTCAGAAATAGGTTTTGACAAAATAATTCTTCCATTGTAAACACTATCAAGTAGCACTTTCTGTCCTTTAAGAAACAAATCTTTCAGGTGTACCTGAACATGTTCTGTATAGTCATACATTTTTTTAGGATCTATACACGTTACACCTTTTCCTCCACCAATCCAAAACCGCCCTAAATGATCTAAAGCAATAGATCTTTGATTAAATGCTTTATTTTGAATATAGTTGGAACGTCCACAAGCACGTAGATTAAAAGAGTAAGAGGAAATCTTTTTTTGTAGACTTACAGTAACAAGCCAAATTTGATCTGCACAAACTATACACATTCGTTTCTCATTATCCTCGGCAATAGAAGAAAATTTCGAATGAGTTCTTTCTTTAAGAAAAGGAAGGTCTATTAATTTCTTTTGTTTAGTATCATACACATAAAGCTGTGTACGTGTAAGCATCCATAACAAACCTCGAGAATCATAGTACACTTGTATAACATCACTTCTATTCATCATATGGGCCTTGAAACGAGCATCACCAATATATTCAAAAGTCTCAGTATAACGATGAAAAGCACAAACACCATTAGAAGTCCCAATATATAAGACATCATCAGGTCCAGGACATATAGAGTATAATCCATTAGAAGGTAACATAGCATATTGTTCCATTCTATAGGTTTTAAACCTGTGCTTTACAGGATCAAAAGACTGAAGACCTCCACCTAATGTTGCAATCCACAACAAATCATTTTCATCTCTATATATATCCCATACATTTTCACATGATAGACTATTACTGTCTCCTGGAATATGATGATACTGAATAACCTGCCCATTTTTTAGACATGCTAACCCTCCCCAAAATTGGCCAATCCACAAAGATTTTTTTACCCCTTCACAAAGACTCACAACAACATTGGATGATATACTAGGCAAAGTCTGAGTATTATATTCCTTCACAACTTTATGTTGTAATTGATTGTAAAGCAGTAGTCCATGCTCATTTGTGGCCAACCAACATCCAGTCTTTGTCGGCATAACAGCTGTTACGTCTGGTATATAGCTCAAACCTCCTAACGTACTAAGGTAATTATTGACATAATTGGCCTGCATATTTACATGATAAGATACTCCCCTCTTATATCCTCCCAACCACATTACATATTGTGTATCTTGAAACAGACATAAAACATTATTATGAGGAATAGAATTGAATAGTTCTATGGATGTTTGGTAATTCTCATTTTCATGATCTGGGTTAATAATAACAACACCAGTATGATCTGTTGCAACCCAAAGAGCCCCATCATGATCTAAACATAGATCATTGATAATATATCCACTTAATATTATATCATATTGCTTTACAGATGGAGTGTACCTAATCACACCACTTTTTCCAGGTTGATAGTAATAGTATATGCCATTTTTATCTATATATAATTTTGCCAGATTACTAACATCCCGTACTTTTGAAAAATCTGCTTTAATAACTAAAGCAGAATCGACTAAAGATAAGACTCGTCCTTGCGAAGTTAAGAACATTTGATGGTCAATAGATTTATCAATAATATACCCATCTTCCTTGGGAAAAGGATAAGTGTATAATGTCTTTGAACTATAACTATATCGTTTTATATTCTTTGCTCCTTGAAAACAAAACCAAATATTATCTAAATCACTATACAATTGTTGTATTGCATCCATAGAGAACATCTTAGGGTACACTTCTAAATCGAAGTTATCAATCACACATCTTTTAATCGGATCAAAAAAAGCATATCCCCTTGTTGTCGTTATAAGAAGCATATTATTTGGTGCTAAAGAAATATCAATAATATGATTATCTGGCAGCGAATTTTTCACCGTTTCATCATGATAATATGACGTTATTTCATAACCATCAAAACAATTCAAACCATTAGAAGTCCCAACCCACAAGACTCCATTAACATCTTTACAAATAGAATTGACTTCTTCATCTGAAAATAAATGACTCTCTTGTAGAAACACAAAATGCCTATCTTTTGCTATTCCATTTAAGAACAACAAATTAAACAGTATAATATACAATAAGGTCTGACAGTTTTTCATGAGGTTTTGTTTAATTTGATTTCGTCGTATAAGATTAAGATACATCTTATAGCAAAGATACCACTATATCATACAATGGCAAAAAAAAATAGCACCAAGAAAAATAAAAGATGAAAGACGTATAATAATAACTTAACTCTAACTAATCGCTTACAAAAGATTTAACGTTTATATACTTTATCATCAAGCAGTGGAGTTTATATGTCAATAAAAAAAGGGAGTTAGTTCACTTTTGCTAACTCCCTTAATAATATTATCTATGTATATTCTAGGCGTCCGTAACGAGTTGGTACTAAGTGTCTATCTCCTAAAGTATTATCAATACGAGATACATTAACCCAGAACTTATTGGTGCGCACTTCTTCATTTGGATATACGGCCTGTTCTCTTGAATACGGATGAGACCAGTAATTAGCTACGGCCTCATATTCTGGGTGTGGGGCATTGACAAGCACATTGTCTTCTTTTGGAAATTCTCCAGACGCTACTTGATGAATCTCCTCCCAAATACCTCGCATAGCCAAAATAAATCGATCTAATTCCGCTAAACTTTCACTTTCTGTAGGCTCAATCATTAAAGTTCCTGGTACTGGGAACGATAAGGTTGGAGCGTGATAACCATAATCTATTAGTCGTTTAGCAATATCACTCACGGTGATACCAGCCGTTTCAACAACTGTGCGGCATTCCAAAATAAGTTCGTGTCCTACATAACCATTAACACCTCTATATACAATTCCATAGGTATTTTCTAATGCTTTAGCAACATAATTAGAGCTTAATAGCGCCTGTTGTGTAGCACGCTTTAATCCATCAGCCCCCATCATACAAAGATAGCCATAAGTAATACTCATGACCCCTGCACTACCATAAGGAGCACTAGATACCTGAATACCACCATTCCCCCACTGTGTATGAGTTGGCATAAAAGGTATCAAATGTTCCTCAACGCCTACAGCACCAACACCTGGGCCACCTCCACCATGAGGGATTGCAAATGTCTTATGTAAATTCAAATGACAGACATCGGCACCAATATAACCAGGAGAAGTCAATCCTGCTTGCCCATTCATATTTGCTCCATCCATATATACTTGCCCTCCAGCTTCGTGAATGGCATCGCACATATGACGAATGTCAACTTCAAAAATGCCATGTGTAGAGGGATATGTGATCATAAATGCTGCAATATCACTACCATATTGAGCTACTAATCTATCAAAATCAGCAATATCAACATTACCATTATTATCAGACTTAATCGGTAAAATTTCATACCCTGCTTGTATGGCAGACGCTGGGTTTGTACCATGTGCTGAATCTGGTATAAGCACATATTTTCGATGTCCCTCTCCTTTACTTTTAAGATATTCCCGAATCATACGTAATCCTGTATACTCTCCCGCAGCTCCAGAATTGGGTTGAACAGTTATGTCATCCATACCAATAATGACAGCAAGACGATGCCGAAGATCAGCCAACATTTCAAGATATCCTTGAGTCTGTTCTTTTGGAGCTAATGGATGAATATCTGCCCATTCTGGCTGAGAGATTGGCAAAAGTTCTTGCGCTGCATTGAGCTTCATCGTACATGATCCAAGTGGGATCATACTGTGAGCTAATGATATATCTTTCCTTTCTAAGCGTTTAATATATCTCATCATTTCAGTTTCATTATGATATAAATTAAACACTTCATGAGTTAAATAAGAAGATGTACGAATCAAATCAGGATGGCAAGGTGAGCACTCTTCATCAGTCATTATAGGAAGTATCCATTCATGGTGAGCAGCATGTGCAAAAACAGCCATCAAATGATGAGCGATTTCCTCTGTAACTTGTTCATCAATAGAAAAGCCCACATCGCCATTTTCAAAATAACGCAAGTTAATATGCTTATTCAATGCTAATTCTTGCAATTCCTTCACTTTTACAAAATTAGGTAATTCAAGACGCACTGTATCAAACACATATTCACTAACAGGCTTATAACCAACATCTTTCAAGCCAGCTAATAATCGCACAGTTATAGAATGAATGCGCTGTGCAATAGCTGCCAATCCTTTTGGTCCGTGATATATAGCATAAAAACTAGCCATTGTAGCCAATAATGCCTGAGCAGTACAGATATTGGAGGTTGCTCGCTCACGCTTAATATGTTGTTCACGTGTTTGCAGTGCCATTCGATAGCAAGTTTTTTCGTGAGTATCTACGCTTAAACCAATAATACGTCCTGGCACCATACGTTTCGCTGACAAAGGAGCTGCCAAAAAAGCAGCAGATGGTCCTCCAAAAAAACGGGGAATTCCCATACGTTGGGTGCTGCCAACTACAATATCTGCCCCCCATTCCCCAGGTGGTGTTAACAAAGTCAAAGCCAGAATATCCGCAATAACAGCAACTTGAGCACCAATTTCATGAGCACGGAAAGCTAGTCCTGAATAATCAACCACTGCACCATCACTATTAGGATACTGCACTATAACTCCTATGTGTTCATCAGAAAATTCTGTTTGAGAAATATCAACAACTTCCAATAAAACACCTTGAGGAATGGCACGTGTGTACATTACAGCCAAAATTTCAGGAAAAATATGCTTATCTACTAAAATAGTATGTAATCCTTGCTTTACTTGTTTTCTGTTACGCATATTCATCATCATCGTTACAGCTTCAGCTGCCGCAGTAGCTTCATCCAACAACGAACAATTAGAAAGTTCCATACCAGTTAAATCCGAAACCATTGTCTGAAAGTTCATTAATGCCTCAAGACGTCCTTGAGAAATTTCGGCCTGATATGGTGTGTAGCTAGTATACCATACTGGATTTTCTAGCACATTACGTTGAATGACAGGTGGTGTAATTGTTCCATACCATCCTTGTCCTATCAAAGACGTAAAAGATTGATTTTTTTGTCCCAACTTTTTAATATGAGTAGCATATTCTGATTCACTCATAGCAGGTGGAAGTTGTATATCTTCTTTCAATAAGATATCTTGTGGAATAGTTTGCTTCACAAATTCATCCATATTTTCAGCACCAATTATACGAAGCATGTGTTCTGCTTCAGTAGAATTGACTCCAATATGACGCTCTGCAAAACCCATGTGTTTAATTTGCTTCATAGTCAGTTTTCATTAAGTTATTATATTAAGGTCTAAAGTATAAGGTCGTCGTTTTCAAGAGAAAAGCTTTTGCAACATATAGCATGATGAAAATCAATATCCATACACCCAAAAGAAAGAGCAATCAACATGTTTAAGAGAACTTTCTCCTAAACACAACAAAAAATATTATCTAAAGAAAGGATTTTCTCTCTTTTCAATACCAATAGATGTAGGTGCACCATGTCCTGGGTACACCACTGTTTCATCTGGCAAGGTAAAAAGTCGTTTACAAATCCCTTCACGAAGTTCCTCAAAATTCCCCCCACGTAAATCAGCACGTCCTATACTTCCTTGAAACAACACATCGCCGCCAAACAAACACCGATCTTTCGCACTATAGTAACAAATGGAACCAGGTGAATGTCCAGGTACATGAATGGCTTCTAACGAAATATTACCTAACACCAACACATCCCCATCTTCCACAGGATACCCTACAGGTACTTGTGGTTCAGGTAATTCAAACCCAAACATGCGAGATTGATTAGGAGCATTCTCCAGCCAAAATTCATCTCCGAGATGGGCATGAGGCTTCAAATCATACTGCTGACACACATAAGGGTTACCTAATATATGATCTAAGTGAAGGTGTGTATTTAACAACATTCTTAAAACCAAATCGTGTGTATCTAAATAAGTGGTGAGCGTCTCTTTTTCTTTGTCATTCCAACAACCAGGATCAATAATTAACGCTTCATTATTTTCATTCCAGAGCAAATAAGTATTGACTGGAAATAGGTTAAATTCAAATTTTTTAATCTTCATCTCTTCCGAGCTATGCTTAGGTTATTTTTTCTTTTCTTTCCAACAGATTGCTTGATTCTTTTTGGCATAAACGCTTTAGGGTTAGTTGACGGCATCAATTTAAGAGCTTCAACAGCTGGTAAATACACAACCTTTTTTGTTTCAAAAAACGTTTCATCAAAATAATCTGCAATAGAAAAAATGTCAACAATATCAGCGCAACGTGCTAATTCATCATGCAAATCGCCACCTTTAAGACAGATCAAACCATTAGCTACAATATTTTGTTCTTCTTTAGATATATTTTTCTGTACAATTTCAAAAAGATCCATCATAGGCATCACCCCACGACTGACCACAAAATCAAATTGTTCTTGTATATCCTCTCCACGATTATGCTGAATTGTAATATTTTTAAGCCCTATAGCTTTACTTACTTCTTCACATACTCGAAGTTTCTTGGCAATACGGTCAACAAGATGAAAATGTACTTTCGGAAACATAATAGCTAATGGTATAGCTGGAAATCCCCCCCCAGTTCCAAGATCCATTATTCGAGTACCCTCACCAAAAGCATACACTTTAGCAATAGCTAAAGAATGGAGCACATGATGTATATACAAATTATCAATATCCTTTCTAGATATTACATTTATACGAGCATTCCATTCTTTATACAACGCTCCCAAGCGTCCAAATTGCTCTTGTTGTATATCACTCAATTCAGGGAAGTATTTCAAAATTTCATCCATATATCTATCTATTAGCCTGCTTACTCATACTCCTAATGAACAGGTTTAGGTTTTAATCAGCTTTCTCAGGGCAAATATAATCATATTCTTTTAAGAAGTTGTCGCATAAGTCCGAAAAAAAATACTAACTTTGTCCTTATCTCTACGCATTATCCCTAAAAACCTGATCACTATGCAAACAAAAATAGTAGACTGGGGATTAGTCCCCTACCAAAAAGCTTGGGAAAAACAGCATGAAATATTCTATGCACAATTAGAACGTAAACAAACATCGCTTCCCACACAAGAAGATACTATCATCTTTTGTGAACATCCTCATGTATATACTTTAGGAAAATCAGGCAATGACTCAAATTTACTTGTAGATACCACCTCGTTAACACAACTAGGAGCGACTTTTTACCGTATAGACCGCGGTGGTGACATTACCTATCATGGTCCAGGTCAAGTCGTTTGCTACCCGATTATTGATTTGGAACGATATCATTTAAACTTACGTAGTTATGTATATCTTCTCGAAGAATGTGTAATAGAAGTCTGCGAATCTTACAATTTGCATGCAACACGTGTAGATTCTGCTCGCGGTATTTGGATTGACGGAAATGGACCGAATGCACGTAAGATATGCGCTATTGGAGTACGATCTAGTCGCTATATCACAATGCATGGGTTAGCATTTAATGTTAACACAGACCTAAAATTTTTCGATTACATCAACCCATGTGGTTTTAAAGATAAAGGTGTCACATCTTTACAAAAGGAACTGAACAAAAAGATAAAGATATCAGAAGTTAAGCAGAGGTTAGCTGCATCTATCAACAAACATTTCCAACTGAAATGAGCTCTGAGCATGTTAGCTTAAATCATTTATGTTATAAATATATATAGGGAGGAATCTTACCATGAGATTTCTTCCTTTTCTAATTGCTAATTCCGAGGAAAGTCACTACTTTTGCAGTCATGAGAAAGAAAATAATTATCAGTTTATGGATCCTTTTTTTTCTAGGTGTATCAAGCATTGTGACATTATTTGTCCTAATTAGCCACGGAAAGATTGGATATATGCCTCCTATTGAGGAATTACAAAATCCAACAGTAAAGTTTGCTACACAAATTATATCATCTGATGGCAAACAATTGGGCACTTATTCTGTGTCTACTGAGAACAGGCTATACTGTTCTTACGAAGATTTATCTCCTTATTTGGTTCAAGCATTAATTGCAACTGAAGATTCGCGTTTTACTGAACATTCAGGTATAGATGGCAAGGCACTTTTTCGCGTCCTATTCAAAACACTAATACTTGGTCAAGACAATGCAGGAGGAGGATCAACTATAACTCAACAACTTGCTAAACAACTTTACTCACCCAGTGCATCATCTTTCATGGATCGTGCCATGCAAAAACCTATTGAATGGGTTATTGCAACACAACTTGAGCGGTTCTACACCAAAGAAGAAATACTAACAATGTATCTGAATAAGTTTGACTTTCTTCACAACGCAGTCGGTATTCAAACAGCAGCAAATACTTATTTTGGGGAGAAACCAATTGATTTAAAAATTGAAGAAGCTGCGACACTGATAGGGATGTGTAAAAATCCAGCCTATTTTAATCCAATCAACAAACCAGAGCGTACACGAGGACGTCGCAATGTTGTCTTAGATCAAATGCATAAAGCATCCTACATCACCCAAGCTACCTGTGATTCATTGAAGAGACTGCCAATAAGTTTAGATTACCACAGTGTAGACCACAAAGAAGGTCTAGCCCCTTATTTTCGTGAATATTTGCGTACGATACTAACTGCCAACAAGCCTAACCAATCAAAATATCGTGGCTGGCAAAAGCAACAGTACTATGATGATTCCTTGGCATGGGCAACCAATCCATTATACGGTTTCTGTCATAAATATAAGAATAGAGATGGTAGATACTATAATATCTACACAGATGGGCTTAAAATCTATACGACTATTGATTCGCGCATGCAAAAATATGCAGAAGAGGCAGTAGAAAACCATTTAAAAGGGACTCTCCAACCTGCTTTCTTCCGTGAACTAAAATACAAACATCAACGCCCATTCACGACGGATCTCACAGAAGAGCAAGTTACAAACATCCTACAACGTGCAATGAAGCAAACTGATCGTTGGCGTACTATGACTAAAGCGGGTATTAATAAAAAAGATATTGAAAAGTCATTTTATAAACAGCGTCCAATGCGTGTATGGAGTTGGCATGGTATGCGAGACACTATCATGACTCCATTAGACAGTATACGTTATTATAAATCTTTCTTACGTGCTGGATTTATGAGTATGAATCCACATACTGGTGCTGTGAAAGCCTACGTAGGAGGACCAAATTTCCGAATATTCCAATATGATATGGTCAGTAAAGGTCGTCGTCAGGTCGGTTCTACGATCAAACCATTCTTATATTCCTTAGCTATGGAAAATGGGTTTACTCCATGTGATATGGTACGAAATGTACAACAAACAGTGGTTACTGAAGATGGACAAATTTGGGAGCCAAGAAATTCTAGTGACAAAAGAATTGGAGAAATGGTAACTTTACGTTGGGGACTAGCTAACTCAAATAATTGGATATCAGCTTACCTAATGACTAAATTGTCTCCATACAGTTTGGTACGTATGTTACATTCTTTTGGTATACAAAATCAATCACTACAACCAACTCCTGCCCTTTGTTTAGGCCCTTGCGATATTTCTGTCAAAGAAATGGTAGGTGCATATACGACTTTTGCCAATGGGGGTATCCGTTGTAAACCTATGATAGTAACTCGCATTACTGATAATCATGGTAACATTATTCTAGACATTACACCAAAAATGCAAGAAGTCATTAGTAAAGAGAGTACCCAAAAGATGCTGGATATGCTCAGCGAAGTTATTGATCATGGTACTGGTGTACGTCTACGATACAAATACAAATTTGATGGTGCAATAGCAGGAAAAACAGGAACTACAAATGGCAACTCTGATGGTTGGTTTATGGGTATTACTCCTAACTTAGTGTCTGGCTGTTGGGTTGGTGGAGAAGAACGTGACATCCACTTCGACCGCATGTACTATGGGCAAGGTGCTTCGATGGCTCTACCAATTTGGGCCGAATATATGAAAAAAGTATATGCTAATAAGCAATTAGAGATACAACCCGACACCATCTTTCCTATCATGAAGGATTATGAGCCATGTGCAGAGACTGTAAATAACAATCCTATATTACAAGATAATAATAAGCAAGATGATGGATTAGATGATTTCTTTCAATAATAACTCCAAAATATAATATCTGGGAGAATATTTTTCAAATACACTTCCAGATATCTATAAATTGAGTTTTTTACTCTTTCTATTTTGTTGCAAGTATTGATAAGTGTTTCAACCAAGGCCACCGTAACTGTTTAGGTTTTAATACGGTTTTATCATAGATAAGTAAGTCGATATCCATACGGATAATATGTTGTTCTTTTTCGGCTCTACATCGTCCACAATTGTGTTCGATTTGCTTGCAAAGCTTCTTGACTTCATCAATAGTTAGTGAAGTGTTGAAATGAGCAACTTGATTGACAAATGGAGCCGCATTTGTATCCATATCTTGTGCAGGAGTATGTAACTCTGCCTCAAAGACAATGCTTGGCCAAAGCTCAGTCAAAGCCTGTTGAGCATAAGTCATATGTGGGATAGGGAGATGATTGCTTCCTAGACAAATTATACAGCGATGATGATTCATATCAGTACTTTTTTCTTTGTGTCTCAATAGAACCTATATGCGCAAAGGTAACAAAAAATAATTAAAAACTAAAACAGATTGCCATGAAAGTAATCGGAATTATACCAGCTCGATACGCATCAACACGATTTCCAGGTAAACCCTTAGCTCTTTTAGGGGAAAAGCCTGTTATACAGTGGGTATACGAACGAGTAAAACAAGCTATAGCTACAGTATGTGTAGCCACAGATGACGAACGAATTGCCACACTTGTTGAATCCTTTGGAGGAGAAGTTGTGATGACAGATGTTAACCATCGTAGTGGGACTGATCGTTGTCGAGAAGCTTTACATATTATGATGAAACGACATGATACAAACTACGACATAGTAGTCAACATACAAGGAGATGAACCATTTATCCAGCCATGTCAAATCACAAGTTTAATCAATTGTTTCATACAGGCACCCTCAACACAGATCGCTACATTAGTACGACCTTTTGCATCAGATGAACCAATAGAAAGACTACTTGATCCCAACTCACCAAAAGTAGCCCGTAGTAAAGCTGGCCGTGCAATATATTTTAGTCGTGAACCAATTCCTCACCTACGTGGTGTGGAAAAAAAAGATTGGCTCAAAAAACACACTTTTTATAGACATATTGGCATGTATGCATTTCGCTCCGAAGTACTTGATGAAGTATCTCAGCTTCCTTATGGAGTTACAGAAGCAGCAGAAAGTCTTGAGCAACTTCGCTGGTTAGAACATGGCTATACAATCTGGACAGCTGAGACAAATATAGCTACAGTGGGTATTGATACCCCAGAAGATTTAGAAAAAGCGGCTCAGCTGATTCAAAATATATAAGCAATTAATTTAAAATTGAAATGACGCAACAACAATATACAGCTATACTCGATCGTGGCATTCCTCCAGTACTGGGAAGTGGAAAATTAATCAGCTTAATACCACCCAGTTCGCAACTACTTCCCAACGGGGTGGAACTGCAAACAGTGCGCACAGGTAATCAAGAAGTAATTCGCTTAGATGTGACTTTCGAGGCTGGAAGATTAGTTGAGCCACAACGCTTAGTAGCAGGTATGACTTGTAAAATGATTCAGGAAGGATCACTAAAATATAGTTCAGCAGAAATAGCAGAAATGCTAGATACTTATGGTGCATTTATGTCTGTCAATGCTAACATGTATACAACGGATTTCACCCTATTCTCTCTCACTAAACATGCGCCAAGACTGATTCAACTGTTGTATGAATTGATTACAACTCCTACCTTTCCAAAACACGAACTGGAACAAAAAGTGAGTCAAGACAAACACGAGTGGCTAGTGTCAATGGAAAAAGTAACCTACTTGGCAAGTCGTGAACGAAGCAAAGCAATATATGGCCCTAATCATCCCCTAGGCGAGCTTCTTCAAGAGTCTGATTATGGCAAACTAAATGTAGAGATCTTACGTGATTTTTACAACCAGTATTACGTGGCTGATAAATGTTGGCTATTGCTTACAGGACAATACAACAATACAATCATTGATACTCTAGCAGGAACTTTTGGATCTATCGATTTTGGGATCCGTACATCTCATGAAAAAAAAGTTTTTTCAAGTTACCCTATGAATCCCTGCTCAGATAAACAGATTCTAGTTGCCCGTCCAGATGCACAACAATGCGCAGTCAATTTTGTCGCTCCTGCTATTACTATGTACCACCCAGACATCCATGGTGTACAAATGTTAATGACATTACTAGGTGGATATTTCGGAAGTCGGTTGATGTCACAAATTCGTGAAAAAGAAGGGCTGACTTATGGCATCGGTGCTAGCATCAGTGGTTCCCCACTTGGAGGCATTTACATAATAAGCGCCCAAACAGATACCAAACATGTACAACAACTTATAACTAGTGTATATAAAGAGCTACAGAAATTACAAGATGAGCTAGTTAGCGATGAAGAGATGGAGCGTTTACGTAATTATATGATTGGGGAAAACAGTCGAAAGGTTGAAGGGCTTTTGGGGATATCTTCTTATTGGTTGACTCTTCATGAATATAATCTCCCATCGGGGGAACTGGATAAAATTGCGCGAGTAACGCAAGAAATGACTCCACAAGAAATGCAACGTTTAGCAAAAAGATATTTACGATTAGATGACATAAAAGTGATTGTTGTTGGAAACATCGAAACAGAAAAAGCATGATACAAAAATTAATAACAAGCAGTATAGGTATAATCTTCAGTTTGTCGGCAACAGTTTGGGCAGGCGATGATATACATGTAGGCACATATACATATAAAGATAGAAGTGTGTACTATGGCGACCTCCGTAGTGGCCGTCCATATGGATATGGTGAATGCGAATATAATGATGGAAGTCACTATGAAGGCAACTTTGTAAAGGGAAAACGTCAAGGATATGGTAGTTTTCACGGAACAGATAAAACATCTTACTTTGGAGACTGGTATAACAACCTTATGCAAGGACATGGGGTTTACTATTATCCCAATAATAACCGTTATGAAGGTTCTTTGAAAGAGAACTTGCGCAGTGGAAAAGGGACCATGAAATACTATAATGGAGACACATACGCAGGGGCATGGAATATGGATCAACGTGTAGGAGAAGGTACCTATACATGGGCTAATGGTAGTAAATATGAAGGTCAATGGTTGAATGATACAAAGACAGGTTATGGCACTTTATACTGGAGTGATGGTAGTAGTTATACTGGTGAATGGGTGAATGATTTTCGTCAGGGACGTGGAACCTACATATATACCAATGGAGACAAATACGAAGGAGAATGGAGTAAAGGTGTTCAAAATGGCGAAGGTATTTATACGTTCTCTTCAGGCGAAAAATATTCTGGGAGCTACATTCTTGGACAACGCACTGGACATGGTGTATACACTTTCCCAAACGGAGATAAATATGAAGGTAATTTTAAAAATGGTCGTCGTGAAGGGCATGGCATATTCGAATGGTCAAACGGAACTCGTTATGAAGGCGAATGGCACAATAGCATGCGTCATGGTAAAGGTTCATACAAAGCTAGTAACGGAAGTAGTTATGTAGGAAACTGGTCCAACAATAAGCCTAACGGAAGAGGAAAGATGGTAATGGCTGATGGCACACTTTACGAAGGTCAATTTAAAAATGGGCAATGGGATGGAAAAGGTACGATTTTGTCTACCGATGGAAAAAAATTTATAGGAACCTTTGTTCAAGGAGTAAAGGAAGGAGATTTTAAGGAGTATGACAAACAAAACAAACTAATCAGAATAGGTCTGTTTAAACATGGGCATATCGTATCACAAAAAAGTCAAGAGGAACTTACTCAATAAACAGAGTAACACCTAATACATATATATAGTGCCGCAACAAAATTTTTTGTTGCGGCACTATATATTATAATAAGCATTGTTATATGGTAGCCAACTTCACCCCAGAGATAACCATCCCTGTTCCAATAATTGCTAATATTAACCCCATGATTTTACCAATCACTTGTACCATGTTTTTATTGAGATGAGACATTAACCAAGCACTACCGCGAAAAGCAATAAAATTCAGAACTAATAATATAGCCAATACACCAATAACGACAGCCATATATGCCATTGAACCATTAGTAACCACATTCATAGCTGTAACCAAAGTACCAGGACCTGCCAAAATAGGAATGGCAATAGGAGAAATGGCAATACTTTCATCTATCTCAGTCTTTTTCGAAGATTGAATCTTTGATTCCCGTGAAATCAATTTTTCGAAACCTATATATCCAAGTAACAATCCACCAGTGATTTTAAAAGCAGGAATCGTTAAGCCAAAAAGTTGAAATAGATATTTGCCTAGTATCACAAAACAACAAGTAATGATAAAAGCATAAAAACAAGAGTTTTTGGCTATTCTCTTCTTTTCATCAGGAGTTCGATCAACAACTAGGCCAACAAAAGCAGGAGCAGTAGCCAGAGGATTCATGATGGCAAATAGACCTGTAAAAGTCGTTATAGCCAAAGTGATTAGTTCATTATTCATGTTTTTTCTTTAGTTAATCAACAATAGTTTGGTTTAGTACTTTATCAAAGTGTACAAAAATAAGACTATCATGAGCCAAAAACAAACAAAACCTGTGCTTTTTTATAAGCAAGCGTGAAATCGGTAACAGGTTCTCGATTTATTACTATCTTTGCAAATACCAAAAGGAACTTATATATGACCAAACAAAATAACCGGGAGCTCCTTGGTATTGCTCCTATTTCTAGTCTAATTCCCAAATTTGCGTTACCAGCTATCATTAGTGGTTTGGTCGGCGCATTCTATAATATAGCCGATCAAATTTTTATAGGACAAAGTATTGGTGTACTAGGAAATGCTACGACTAATGTCCTTTTTCCACTGACAACGATTTCTACTGGTATAGCTTATCTTATAGGCATAGGTGGAAGTGCCCGCTTTAATCTATCATTAGGTGCTAAAAACGAAGAAAAAGCGGGGTTTAGCGTAGGAAATGCATTAACTCTAATCCTACTCGTAAGCTTAACGCTAGTTGTACTATGTAATCTTTTATTGTCACCTATTTTACAATTATCTGGGGCTACTGCTGCAGTAATGCCATTGGCTACAGAGTATGGCCGTATCACAATATTAGGTCTTCCTTTCTTCATGAGTGCTATGGCAGCTAGCCAATTAGTACGTGCCGATGCCAACCCGCAATTCTCTATGTTCATTCTAATGATTGGTAGTATCATTAATCTGATATTAGACCCCATCTTTATTTTTGGATTCAATATGGGTATTGCTGGTGCTGCATGGGCTACAGTTGTAGGACAAGCTGTTTCTTTCATTCTAAGCATATATTACTTTCGTTATAGATTTCATTCCATAAAATTATCATGGCGGTATACACGGTTACATTGGCAAACTGTAAAAAAGATACTTGGACTTGGTATAACTCCATTCAATGCTTTTATTTCTATGATGCTTGTGCAAATCGTATTGAATAATACCTTAACCCATTATGGAGCACAAAGTAAATATGGTAGTGAAATTCCACTAGCAGTTGTAGGTATCATCTCTAAAATCAACTACATATTTGTTGCTATCAATATCGGTATGATCCAAGGTGCACAACCTATTGTAGGTTTTAATTATGGAGCAAAGAAATACGATCGTGTATTGAATATTCTGCGCTATATAGTTATTCGTTCTCTAATTATCGGTAGTATATCTTTTATCTGTTTTCAAGTATTTCCAAGACAATTAGCAAGCATTTTTGGAGGACATTCAGAGTTGTTTTTTGAATTTGCAGAGCAATATTTTCGCATCTTTATGGTCATGTGTATATTTAATGGACTGCTTCCAGTAACAGGTAACTTCTTTACAGCTATTGGCAAACCAATATATGGAGTCATGACGTCCCTTAGTCGAAGAATACTAACCTTGATCCCATTACTATTAATCCTCCCACATTTCATAGGAATAAAAGGCGTATTGTATGCTGGCCCCATTGCAGACAGTGTGGCCATTATACTTGCTGTAATTTTACTAACACATCGAACACGCATCATTCGCAAAAAGCTACATGAACCTAAAGAAAATCACACGAGTGAGGAAGAAACTTCTACAAATATGACTATCTTTACCCCAAGCGAATAATAGCCAAATAAACCAAACACATGATGGAGAAACTGAAACAGCTAATTAAAGATAATCCGAGACTTCTGGAAGTCTTTAAATTTGGTCTAGTAGGTGGACTAGCCTCAATATTGCAATTTGTCATATACAATATCTGTATTTCTATTTTTGCTCATTGGATATTTTCATCAGACCATGTACATACACTCCCTATATGGGCATTAACTAGCTGTGTTGTTGTTAGTTACTTAGTCAGTATGGTATTTAATTTTATTCTGACGACTTACTTCACTTTCAAGGTAAAACCAAATGCTAAACGCGGATTAGGCTTTGTTTTTAGCCATATGATTAATATGGGACTTCAAATAGGCTTAGTAAACTCATTCATATATATTGGTGTAGCTGAGCAATGGGCTCTAATTCCCACCATGTGTATTTGCGTTCCTATAAACTTTTTATTGGTACGCTTCTTTGTGAAAAGATAAACTGGCAATTATACAATTTATAAATCTATACCATACACGATGAAAACAAATACCATTTACTTTGACTCAAAACCCCGTTATGAAATTTTAGATGGGCTTCGTGGAGTTGCGGCGGTCCTAGTATTAGCCTTTCACTTGTTTGAAACATACTCTAAAGGACCAGTCTTTCAAATAATCAATCACGGATACCTTGCCGTTGATTTTTTCTTCATGCTTTCTGGATTTGTTATCGCATATGCCTACGATGACAGATGGAATAATCAAATGAAACTTTGGAGTTTTTTCAAACGTCGACTTATCCGTCTCCATCCAATGCTTATCTTTGGTACATTTATAGGTATATTACTTTTCTATTTAGGAGCTAGTGCTGTCTTTCCCAAAATTGCTGTAACACCTTGGTATAAAGTACTTATTCTAGGTATATATTGCATGACTATTTTACCTGCACTTCCTTCGTGGGATATCCGTGGTTGGGGTGAAACCAATCCACTCAACTCCCCAGCTTGGTCTTTACAATGGGAGTATATTGGAAATATTTTATACGCTATTCTTTTACGAAGGATAAAGAAATTACCACTACTTATATTAATATTTGCAGCCGCAATCCTTACACTCGACTTGACGTTGGGGTTAAATATATTTGGACTTATTGACACCAAAAGTTGGTCAGCTCACACCGTTATAGGTGGATGGAGTTGGGATCAAAAACAAATCTATATTGCCACTACCCGATTACTATTCCCATTTATGACAGGTTTGTTTTTATCTCGTATTGGACATTTTATACGAATCAAAAATGGCTTCTTTTGGTGTAGTGTTTTTATCTGTATACTACTAGCCATGCCCAATATCGGAGGAATGAATACAATTCACTTTCCTAATGGCAATGAACAAATTATCCACACTTGGTATAATGGGATATACGAGGCCGTAACAATTATAGTATGCTTTCCTATAATCGTTTTGATAGGCGCTGGTAGTAAGATAAAAAGTGCAGTAGGCAAAAAGGTTTGTACTTTTTTAGGAGAAATTTCTTATCCACTATACATCACACATTATCCACTGATTTACCTACATTGGGCTTGGGCTAGTAATCATAAAGACGCTCCTATAGAAATGCGTATTTTTGTTGGTATTGGCGTATTTATTTTATCAATACTTGTAGCATATGCTTCTCTAAAACTATATGACATTCCTGTTAGAGAGTGGCTAAAGAAACGACTATTTGCAAAAAAATAAATATAGATCTTGTATACAAAGTCCTATCTCATCTAGTCGTAAGAAATATTTTTTAATTCCTTAATCGCATCCCCCCCGCTAACTGGAGTAAATAATTGAAGCAAATCAGAAGGACTAATAGAGGTCGTAGGGTGAAATTCTGAAGAATCCATATAAAGTAAGAGACTCTTATAAAATTGAGAAACTTCAGATACATCATTTTGATTGCTCAAATCTGCCATACAAATTAATAATTTTCCCTTACCCACAGACAGTTCTAGTAATAGTCCCAATTTGTGGTTACGCTCTACATTATCTATTACTTGTACAATGGGACGATAATTTTGAGGTAGATGATCCAAGATCAACGGGTAGCTATTCTTTACTATAGAATACCATTGCCAATTCGTATGATTTTCTGTAGGGAAATGATTAAATACTGGATGTTTTGAGTCTGTCAATAATCCCAATGTTCCTGGAGAAACAGGCTTTTTCAAATAATCGCAAATACCTTTGAACATTCTATAGTTCCAGTAATCTGTTTGGAAAAGTCCACCAACCGTAACACCCTTGCAGTCTTTTTGATTTGGCATCAGCAATACTTTTTCCCCATGTTGCAGGGAAGCTATGACATTATCCGACAACTGGTGTACTATTTTAATATCTTTACTCTGAATCGTACCTCTTTTTGGATACACCCATATAGGATAAGTATTCTGATAGTCAGTACCACTTATATACAAAGAAAGAGTAGCCTTATAGGCATCTTTCATTGTAGGCAGTACTGTACGAATAGTATCTAGATTTAGTACTCCCATGCCAGAAGGTATAGTCACTTTACCTTTGGAAAGAACAGTATGCCCATTTTTCAACATCCATAATAGTTTTTTCCCTTCTAGAGATTTTTCTGCATAATTAGCAATCTTAAGAATTGCATTAAACTCTTCATTCTCTGTCCAACAATACTTCTTCATCAGCAATAAAGGGACAACTTCTGAACAAAAATTTCGCCATTTTCTTGGCGTAACCAATCCCTTACTATCCATAAAAGCATCTAAGACACCGACATAGGCAGAGCCTTGTCCAGGGTAATCTTGCAAATCAAGCAACTGGAAACCAGCCATATGTGTTGAACGAAGATTCATTTCAATATCAGCTTTATACAGTTCTACAGCCCAAGCCCCAGAAGCCTTAAAGAAATCATCAGCTTGCTGCCCCATACCTTTCTGCTCCAAATGTGCACGAAATACCTCAAAATTCCACGGTGCAAGCACTCCTGTATATTTACTTATTTCATTATAGTTCGGATAAATCTGGTATTGACCAGTTTCGTGACCAATAACTGGAACAGATGATTTCAGTAGTGCTTTATCAAAGTTCATCTGAGTATTGGGATATGTATTATTTAGATAACCTCCTTGATCAGCATCAGCGAAAGAAAAAGATGCTCGCACATGCGTAGTATACTTATCCCCCCATCCCACTCGACATGCCACTAAAAAGTCTTCGCCTGGTATATGCCCTGCACCTCCTAGGTAAATATTGGAGCCATATGTATACAGATGTCTGTTCTCCATCTCTCTGTACCTATGGACAAATCGCTTCATCACCTCAATTTTACCATTCAATTCATTCCCAAGAGAAAATAAAGTAAAAGAAGGGTGATTACTATATTCTGATTGTATCCCTTCTCCATCTTTCATAAGGAAATCCATGAGCTCTTTAGCTGTCTCAGAGAATTCACCCCAAATCGGAAGTTCTGGTTGCAAATATATACCTTCTAAATCAGCAGCTGCAAAACAGGCTTCAGGTGGGCACCATGAATGAAAACGGCAGTGATTCAAACCATATTCTTTACATATTCTAAAATATCGTCTCCAGCCATTTATATCCATTGGAGGATATCCAGTCAATGGAAATACACAAGCATCGTGTTTGCCTCGTAAGAACGTTTTTTTCCCATTGATATAAAATTGTGTACCTTTTGCTTGAAACTCTCGCATGGCAAAAATGACCTCTTGCTTGTCCACACCTACTAACTCAACATTGAGACGATACAAAGCAGGAGAAACATCACTCCATAACTGTACATTCTTACCTAGCGAATAACAAAAATCATATTCACGTTGATCATTTTCCAATACACACGTTTTAGCTTTAACTTGATGCTTATAATTTGTATTGAAAGTAGAAGCCTTTAAAACGATTTTCTTTCCTTCCAAATTTTTGGCCTGGGATAACGTAACTTTGACATGCACACACTTTGCTTCGATATCTGAATAGGTATTGATAGACTGTATATGCAATGGATTCATACCTTGAAGCTCAATGCGCCCTATGATACCATTCCAATTTGTTTGTGTTGATTCTGCACAAGCATGAGAATTTGAACGAATCTGCATAGGAATGCTCGTACCATTGTCCACACGTATTGTTATACGATGTGTACCTGGTGTCAAAACAGCAGACAAGTCATAGCGATGTGGTGTAGATAAGTTATTATTCGACCCTATAAACTGTGCATCCACCCATACTTGTGTTGGACGCGTACGCTCCAAAAATAAAATAATATGTTTATCTTTCAAATCATTAGGAATAACGACTTCCTTACTATACCAAGCAGCCCCCTGATAGGTATAATAACGTGACAAATGGGTAGTCTCGGATTTATTTGTATTTTTGTTTCCAATATGATTAGTATCTGTAGTACCTGGAAGAATAACAGTATGAGCAAACTGTTTTGTCCAATAAGCTTCTTGAATACCCTGATTAAGCGAATCGAGTTTACAATTCCAACTTCCACTCAAGTCTAAGACATATCGGAAATCATGTTTACTTGTTTTCAAAGTACGCGCCTTGAATCCCAATTTGTTTTCTATCCCTTGATGACTCAATTTAGCAAGATGTTGCATCCCATCTGTACTTAAGCTAGCAGCTTGCATACATTGAAAGGGCATATTTACTAAGAGGAATAAACTACAAGTGGCTACAAAATTATGTATTGATCGTGTTCTCATCACCATAGATTAAATTAAAGATTATCATTGGCACAAAGTTAATAAGAAAAATGTAAGCATACGTTCCCTAATGTTTTTTATACCTTCCGATTTGTCATAAGATACATTTAAGCATCAAATAAACACACTTCGTTATCTATTTTCCATAACTCGTAAGCATTACCAGAAGAATCATGCTCACTATAGTTAGCATCAATCTTTGTAGAAAGATACATTATAGCTCCCCTGTGTATAACACAAAAAAAGAGACCTCCGAGATACATATCTCGAAGGCCTCACTAAAAACGGCGACTACCTACTCTCCCACAGTTACGCAGTACCATCGGCGTGATTAGGCTTAACTTCTCTGTTCGGAATGGGAAGAGGTGGAACCCTAATGCTATAGTCACCTAAATAAGGTAGACATATCGTACAAACAAATATCATTACTAAAGTAAAGAACATATACTAGAAGAAAGTGAACGGGCAATTAGTACTGCTCGGCTTTGATGTTACCACCTTTACACCTGCAGCCTATCAACGTTGTCGTCTACAACAACCCTAAGAAATCTAATCTTGTGGCCGGCTTCGTACTTAGATGCTTTCAGCACTTATCCGATCCAGACGTAGATACCCAGCAATGCACCTGGCGATACAACTGGTAAACCAGAGGTCTGTCCAACACGGTCCTCTCGTACTAGTGTCAGAGCCACGCAAATTTCATACGCCCACGATAGATAGAGACCGAACTGTCTCACGACGTTCTGAACCCAGCTCGCGTGCCACTTTAATGGGCGAACAGCCCAACCCTTGGGACCTTCTCCAGCCCCAGGATGTGACGAGCCGACATCGAGGTGCCAAACCCCTCCGTCGATATGAGCTCTTGGGAGGGATCAGCCTGTTATCCCCGGAGTACCTTTTATCCTTTGAGCGATGTCCCTTCCATGCGGAAACACCGGATCACTATGCTCTAGTTTCCTACCTGATCGACTTGTTAGTCTCCCAGTCAAGCACCCTTATGCCATTACACTCTACGGACGGTTACCAATCGTCCTGAGGGTACCTTTAGAAGCCTCCGTTACTCTTTTGGAGGCGACCACCCCAGTCAAACTACCCACCAAACAATGTCCTCGTAAAACGAGTTAGAACTCAAACAAGTAAAGGGTCGTATTTCAACAGCGACTCCATCAACACTAGCGTGCCAACTTCAAAGTCTCCGACCTATCCTACACATCACGTGCCCAAATTCAATGTTAAGCTATAGTAAAGGTTCACGGGGTCTTTTCGTCCCATCGCGGGTAATCGGCATCTTCACCGATACTACAATTTCACTGAGCTCGCGGTTGAGACAGTGTCCAGATCATTACACCATTCGTGCAGGTCGGAACTTACCCGACAAGGAATTTCGCTACCTTAGGACCGTTATAGTTACGGCCGCCGTTTACTGGGGCTTCAATTCAAAGCGTCTCCGAAGATAACTTCTCCTCTTAACCTTCCAGCACCGGGCAGGTGTCAGGCTGTATACGTGATCTTTCGATTTTGCACAGCCCTGTGTTTTTGGTAAACAGTTGCCTGGACCTATTCTCTGCGCCCTACTAAAAGTAGGGACCCTTTATCCCGAAGTTACAGGGTTAATTTGCCTAGTTCCTTAACCGCGAATCACTCAAGCGCCTTAGAATACTCATCCCGACTACGTGTGTCCGTTTACGGTACGGGTAGTATAACATTTAACGTTTAGCGGGTTTTCTTGGGAGCATGGTTACACATACTATCTCATCAGTCCAAGGACATCTGAGTACTATCAGGTTCGACACATTCGGCGGATTTGCCTACCAAACGTATATCTACACCCTTTAACCATCTATTCCGTCAGATGGCGATGCTTTCACTTCTCCGTCACCACATCACTACATTATACTAGTATGGGAATATTAACCCATTCAGCCATCGACATCGCCATTAGGCTTAGTCTTAGGACCCGACTAACCCTGATCCGATTAGCGTTGATCAGGAAACCTTAGTCTTTCGGCGAGGGGGTTTCTCACCCCCTTTATCGTTACTCATACCTACATTTGCTTTTCTACACGCTCCAACACACCTCAAGGTATATCTTCAACGCGGAGTAGAATGCTCCCCTACCATCCCATAAGGGATCCATAGCTTCGGTAAACCACTTATGCCCGATTATTATCCATGCAAAACTCCTCGACTAGTGAGCTGTTACGCACTCTTTAAATGAATGGCTGCTTCCAAGCCAACATCCTAGCTGTCTTAGCAATCTTACTTCGTTAGTTCAACTTAGTGGTTATTTAGGGACCTTAGCTGATGGTCTGGATTCTTCTCCTCTCGGACATGGACCTTAGCACCCATGCCCTCACTCCATAGATCAAACTAATGCGCATTCGGAGTTTATCAAGACTTGATAGGCGGCGAAGCCCTCGCATCTTATCAGTCGCTCTACCTCACATTAGTAATTCTATAGGCTGCACCTAAATGCATTTCGGGGAGTACGAGCTATCTCCAAGTTTGATTAGCCTTTCACCCCCACCCTCAAGTCATCCAGAAGCTTTTCAACGCTTATTGGTTCGGTCCTCCAGTTAGTGTTACCTAACCTTCAACCTGCTCAAGGGTAGATCACTTGGTTTCGCGTCTACTCACACTGACTATGGCGCCCTATTAAGACTCGCTTTCGCTTCGGCTGCTTGTCTCAAGACAATTAACCTTGCCAGTGAAAGTAACTCGTAGGTTCATTATGCAAAAGGCACGCCGTCACACCATATAGATGCTCCGACCGCTTGTAAGCGCATGGTTTCAGGAACTATTTCACTCTTCTATTCGAAGTTCTTTTCACCTTTCCCTCACGGTACTGTTCGCTATCGGTCTCTCGGGAGTATTTAGCCTTACCAGATGGTCCTGGCAGATTCACACAGAATTTCTCGTGTTCCGCGCTACTCAGGATACCACTAGGGCCGAAGTCGCTTCCTGTACGGGATTATCACCCTCTATGATCACACTTTCCAGTGTGTTCCAGTCACTACTTCAGGTCCCACAACGTGGTCCTACAACCCCATTAATGCCGGAACATTAATGGTTTGGGCTACTCCCCGTTCGCTCGCCACTACTAGGGGAATCACTTTTGTTTTCTTTTCCTACAGGTACTAAGATGTTTCAGTTCCCTGCGTTGGCCTCCTATTTTAGGATAATATGTCTTCAACATACTAGGTTGTCCCATTCGGAAATCCACGGATCAATGGTTATTTGCACCTACCCGCAGCTTATCGCAGCTTATCACGTCCTTCATCGCCTCCGAGAGCCAAGGCATCCGCCATGCGCCCTTAATTACTTTCTTCTATACTCATCTAGTATTGCTACTAAATGCGCTCGTATAAATTCGTTACTTTACGGTTAATCTATCATTTACATGATTTCATAACAGAAAATTGGTTGTACAATATGTCAAAGATCAATCTGAATAACGCCTCGATCCCATTTAGAATCAAATGATTATTCCAAGTGGAGAATATCGGATTCGAACCGATGACCCCCTGCGTGCAAGGCAGGTGCTCTAGCCAGCTGAGCTAATCCCCCAGTAAAGTAGTCCCACGCAGATTTGAACTGCGGACCTCTACATTATCAGTGTAGCGCTCTAACCAACTGAGCTATAGGACTAGTTCAAAATAATCTGCTGTGTGATGGTACTCAGCTTCTTACTTTCTCTTATTTTATTTTATAACAACAAGCAAGAGTACAAGCTTATCAAACCGATAAGGGTAATATACTTGACACCTTAAGTGTAATTAGTCATCTCTCCAGAAAGGAGGTGTTCCAGCCGCACCTTCCGGTACGGCTACCTTGTTACGACTTAGCCCCAGTTACCAGTTTTACCCTAGGCCGATCCTTGCGGTTACGAACTTTAGGTACCCCCGGCTTCCATGGCTTGACGGGCGGTGTGTACAAGGCCCGGGAACGTATTCACCGCGCCATGGCTGATGCGCGATTACTAGCGAATCCAGCTTCACGAAGTCGAGTTGCAGACTTCGATCCGAACTGAGAGAGGCTTTTGAGATTAGCATCCTGTTGCCAGGTAGCGACCTGCTGTACCCCCCATTGTAACACGTGTGTAGCCCCGGACGTAAGGGCCGTGCTGATTTGACGTCATCCCCACCTTCCTCACATCTTACGACGGCAGTCTCACTAGAGTCCTCAGCATGACCTGTTAGTAACTAATGATAAGGGTTGCGCTCGTTATGGCACTTAAGCCGACACCTCACGGCACGAGCTGACGACAACCATGCAGCACCTTCATAGGAGTCCGAAGAAAAGAATATCTCTACTCTATGCACCTATAATTTAAGCCCGGGTAAGGTTCCTCGCGTATCATCGAATTAAACCACATGTTCCTCCGCTTGTGCGGGCCCCCGTCAATTCCTTTGAGTTTCACCGTTGCCGGCGTACTCCCCAGGTGGAATACTTAATGCTTTCGCTTGGCCGCTGACTGTATATCGCCAACAGCGAGTATTCATCGTTTACTGTGTGGACTACCAGGGTATCTAATCCTGTTTGATACCCACACCTTCGTGCATGAGCGTCAGTTGCAGTATAGCAAGCTGCCTTCGCAATCGGAGTTCTTCGTGATATCTAAGCATTTCACCGCTACACCACGAATTCCGCTTACCTCCACTGCACTCAAGAATGCCAGTTTCAATTGCAATTTGAACGTTGAGCGTCCAACTTTCACAACTGACTTAACATCCCGCCTGCGCACCCTTTAAACCCAATAAATCCGGATAACGCTCGGACCCTCCGTATTACCGCGGCTGCTGGCACGGAGTTAGCCGGTCCTTATTCGTAGGGTACATACAAAACATCACACGTGATGCACTTTATTCCCCTATAAAAGAAGTTTACAACCCAGAGGGCAGTCATCCTTCACGCTACTTGGCTGGTTCAGGCTTACGCCCATTGACCAATATTCCTCACTGCTGCCTCCCGTAGGAGTCTGGTCCGTGTCTCAGTACCAGTGTGGGGGACCTTCCTCTCAGAACCCCTATTCATCGACGTCTAGGTGAGCCGTTACCTCACCTACTAACTAATGAAACGCATCCCCATCTATTACCGAAATTCTTTACTTAAAGTCCCAGGCAGGACTTCAAGACCATTGGGTATTAATCTTCCTTTCGAAAGGCTATCCCCAAGTAATAGGTAGGTTGGATACGTGTTACTCACCCGTGCGCCGGTCGTCATCGGAAGCAAGCTCCCATGTTACCCCTCGACTTGCATGTGTTAAGCCTGTAGCTAGCGTTCATCCTGAGCCAGGATCAAACTCTTCATTGTAAAAATATTATTTCACGATATACATATTATATATACAACATGCACATCTAAGTTGATCTGTTTAATCAAGATGACCTGATTTCAAGTATTGGATTACACCTGTTTCAATATTAATATTGACGGTTTAATAATTGCTATTATAAAAATCATAATAGCCTTGTACTACTTGTTGTTATGTAAATATCTTCAAAGAACACTTTTCTTTTTGTCTAGCTCTCCGCATGGTAGCCGGTTCACCATTGCAAACCTTGTTTCTTTCGGAAAGCGGATGCAAAGATACAAGCTTTTAATTTACGCTCCAAATTATTTGAGCAGAAAATTTGAACTTTATTTTTGAACCGAAACTCAAAACGTATCCAAGCAAATACAAACACAAAACTAGAAGAATCAATGCGGTTGGTTAACCGCAGGCACCCCGTTTCCTGATTGCGGATGCAAAAGTAGGGCTTTTAAACATACACACCAAATAAATACAACAGAAATGTCACAAGAATATGGGCTTTTAACAGAAAAAGACAATGAAAAGGCGAGACAAAGAAAGAACACATTATATATATAACACAAAGGAGGAGAAGCGATGTGTGCAATAGGTGCTCAAGAGGGCGCGAAGCTATGGCAGAAAAAGACAGAGTAGTATGAGAACGACCTACTCTACATGCATAGCAGGTACATCTCCTTTATAGAAAACGACGTGGTCTATAGGGAGGAACGCTGCTAAGAGTAAGGAGAAAACAAAGAAAAAAGTGTACATACAAGACTAAGACAACAAAAGAGCACATAGAAAAAAGGCAAATACTCTTTACGCTTACACAACTACTCACGAGAAATAATGGAATATAAGTAATTAATAAAGAAATTTCTTCACAAAAAAAAAGATTACCCAAGGAAGAGGAGACTAATCTCTTCCTTTATAGGCAATCCCAACTAACTTAATTCAATTATAAAAATGGCTGATTCATTATGATTATACTAATTCATCCCATATAACGCTACATTATATGCACATCATGGTTAGTACAACTTGACAATGCAAAGATATAGCATTAAAAACATATCTAAAATCACCATTTATTGGTAAACGTTCTATACAAGTACCTAGGACTAATGATAATGAACAATAATACCTACAATAGGGGATAGCACATAAAACATTACCTAATTGTAGCGATTGATATTTTTTTACACCTTGACTACTTTTGCAACCGAATTAGGACTAAAGAAATACAACAAGTGAAACTTATTAAATTATTATATTGTTTATTACTGATCTTTCTATGGGGATTTTCCCTACAAGCAAAGAACTCTCCTCACCCCCCTATCCTTTCTAAGCATCAGACATACACATTAAAAGGAAATGTTGTGTCAATAGATCATTACACCCCTCTGAGTTTTGCTACAATAGAATTGTACAACAATGATCACATAATAAATAGACAAGTGACAGATGTACACGGAGTATTTACTTGTACACATTTATATCAAGGAGCCTATACAATCATTATTCGATATATTGGGTATCAAAACAAACATGTACAAGTCCACCTAAAACAAGACACGACCATACAGATCTGTCTAAACGAATCAAATACAAGTCTCCAAGGCGTCGTGATTACAGCTGCCGAAAGTAAAGGAATAACCAGCGCGTCTACCATAAACCGAGAAGCACTAGAACATATTCAGCCCAGCAGTTTTTCAGATATCCTCGCATTACTTCCAGGCAATACAACACATACTCCCAACCTCACAGCTGGCAACGTGGCAACATTACGTGAAGTTGGCATCAGTAGTGCAGATTATGCCGTTACAGCACAGGGCACTCAGTTTGTCGTGGATGGAGCTGTTCAACAGCAAGATGCTAACCTACAATATGTGGCTCAAGGATTAACGAACCAAGATGCCTCTAGAAACATGGTAAATTACGGAACAGATATGCGTAATTTGTCCACAGATGATATAGAAAAAGTAGAAGTCATTCGTGGGATTCCATCCGTACAATATGGTGATATGACTTCTGGGGTGATCAATATTACCCGTCGATTACATGCCACACCTTTCGAGACACGCTTCAAAGCTGATGAGTACACCAAACTCATACATATTAATAAAGGAGTTGCATGGAAAAATGACAAGCAAATAATACATTTTGACTTGGGTTACTTAGACTCCAAAGCTGACCCCCGTAATCCGTATGAGACCTATCAAAGGATCATGCTTTCCACAAGATATAAACGACATTGGGAGTGGGATACACACGCACTCAACTGGAATATTTCGGGTGACTATCGTAGCACAATTGATGCAGAAAAAGAAGATCCCAATATAGCCCGCCAAGCAGAAGACAGCTATAAATCAAGTTACTCATATTATGCATTAAACAGTCGCTTAATCTGGAAGAACAAGAAAGAGGTAGGACTAAAAGAGCTCTCTTTACAAACAGCAATCAATTATTCGAAAAACAAGATAACTCGTACAAAATTTGTCCAATTAGATCGAGATGAAGCTGCCCCAACAAGTCTCGAAGAAGGAGAACACGATGCAGAAATTTTACCCATCAAGTACACTGGACATTTAGTTGTGGATGGGCAACCATTCAATAGCAATATCGAACTGCAAGGTATAGTACAATTTTCTATTGGAGCAACCAGACATCATTGGACAATAGGTAGCAACTGGAGATATAGCAAAAACTATGGCGATGGACAAGTCTTTGACCCCAAACGTCCAATTAATTATGGCACATCATATAGAGCCAGACCCTATCATACAATCCCAGGGAAAAGCCTACTTGCCAACTATATCGAAGACCGTATACACTGGTCTATAGGACAAAATCGTTTTACTGTTCGAGCTGGTATGCGCAGCAACACATTGCTAGGACTGAACAAAGCATATAAGATGCAAGGGAAATGGTATATCGATCCCCGCATTAATGCCCAATGGGAATGTCCCAAACTATATATTGCCGACGCTCCATTGGAAATAGATTGGACATTTGGGTGGGGAACTATGACCATGTTGCCCAACATCCATCAATTGTATCCGAATAAACAATATTGGGATTTTGAAGAATTAAATTACTACCATTCCAACAAGGCTTATAGACGAATATACACGAAAACATTCATTATAGACCAAAACCCATACAATATAACACCAAGTACAAACACAAAAAAAGAATTGCGTCTTGGAGCTAGATATAAAGGCAACAATATATCTGTGACATATTTCAAAGAACGTATGGTAGATGGATTTAGATATATAAGTACCCCTATGTCTTTCACTTATAAAAAATATGACACTTCTGAAATCGATGGCAGCACCTTAACCGCTCCACCAGATATAAACAATTTGCCTTATACTGAAAAGACTATTCTTAGTAAGCATAGTCTTTTATCAAATGGAACACGCGTTTTAAAAGAAGGTGTAGAATTTCAAGGAAGTACTCGACGATTTTCCTCTTTACACACTCGTATTACTGCGACTGGCGCATGGCTTAAAACAACATACACAAATAGTGCATCCCAATGGGACAATTCGTATGATCAAGTCGTTTTGAATCAAGCAGTCAGAGATTTGTATATAGGTCATTATAACTGGGTGTCGGGATATGTCAAACAACAATTCAATACAAATTTTACTTTTGACACCTACCTCAAGAAACTAGGATTTATACTTTCCACAACGGTTGAATGTATGTGGTGGAGCAAGCAAAAGGATTTAATAAAAGATGGTACTCCATACGAATATATGGATATCAATGGCGATATACATCCATACACTGAAGAGAGTAAAAAAGATATTTTTCTAACTCATCTTATACAATCTCAACCCACCGTAAGTGGTGGAGATGGAAAAGAACCCTTCTATGCCCTTGTTAATCTAAAGGCATCCAAAACATTTGGGAAGTGGATCAAACTGTCTCTTTTTGTAGATCGTATTCTCGATTACACCCCAGACTACACAGTAGATGGGCTAACAATACGTAGAAGTGCCAATCCATATTTTGGGATGGAAATTAAATGTTCATTTTAAACTCACATAAATAATAGTACAATCAAATGAAAAAAGTAAACAACAATTTGCGCTGGGTAGCAAGCATGCTCCTAGTATGTATCGGGCTATGCGTTAGTTCGTGTTCCGATGATGATGATGTGTCGCATAGTAAAGTCGCATTAGCTTTAGAAAGTCCAACAGCCATAAGCGACTTTCACTACACAAACATGCAAGTCACATTTACCGACAAATCAACTCAAGAAGTGACAAAAATAGCATATGATGCTACAAGTAGCATAAGCACATCTCTTGTAGACGGGATATACGACATCATGGTTGAAGGTGAAGGCGATGCTACAGTGGCTGGACAAACAAAGCACGTTAAAGTACGCGGTGAACTACAGTCTGTGGAAATTGCTGATGTCACCGATATCAAGACATTAAATATCCCACTGCATTTACTGGATATAAACTCTGGTTTTGTACTAGCAGAAATCTTTATTTCTGGTACGGAAACTCCAGAAGGTGAATGGTATAGAGGCGACTCCTATTTTCGCATTTACAATAACAGTAGTGAGCCATTAGATGCACAAGGTTTAATTCTTATGGAGTCAGCATTACAATCAGATATGCATAAGGACTTCTATGTATTAAGTGAAGAAAAGGAATCAGAAGAAATTGTAGCAGGTGAAGGCACTCCTTATGATCAATACAAAAATGATCATTTCATCACCGATGCCGTGTATATGATCCCTCGTGGCACAGCCGTAATCGTAGAACCTGGACAAAGCATTTTACTTGTTGATATAGGTAAAGACCACTCAGTAGACAATCCAAACTCATTCAACCTGACTACTGCTGACTATGAGTGGTATGATGAAAATGACGTACATGCTGATATTCAAACTGAAGTGCCAGACTTAGTCAAACTATACGCCTCATCGGCCTCAGTTTGGTCACCTCATGTACGTGCCATAAAAACATACGCCATCGCACAAATGCCAGAAGATGTAACTACTGAATCATTTATTACAAATAACACAGTACAATACTATTACGAATTTGTATATGGAGATCTCCGTAGGATTATGGACTCAAAAAAATATTTTGTACCTACTACATGGATTAAAGATTGCGTCAATCTAAGTAATGAGACTGCTTATGAATGGAATATTGTAAGTACAGCTTTAGACAATAGTTATGCGTGGGTATATGATGGTACTGGAACTGGATATAGAGGCAAGGCAGTACGTCGCAAAGTGATCAGTGGAGCGCTTTTACAAGACACCAACGATTCAGCCCATGACTTTGAAAATAGTGTTGATGCTAATCCTTTTTATGTATTCCATGCTGAATAAATCTAATCTCTATCTTTCTATATGCATTAGATATACATGGCTAGCTTGTCTAGCCATGTATATCTTTCCTTCAAGCATACATGGACAAACCATGTCTCATGCATCATTGAAATACCACGAGTTCAATAAGAGTTATGCAGAAATGAAAATGGAGTATAGTTATGAACGATCACCTCAAGCCGTTGTGCAACAAGACGGACGTGGGGTGAATCAATTAGAGATACAAGCAAGTGCTTATCATATACTGGACGAACATAGCAAAACTTGGGGCAATGTATCCTACACCAATTCATGCATATGGGATGTACAAGGTACAGAAACATCCGATTATCACCTTGTTGCCCCATATATTATGTCCGACACTATCGGTGGGGACATGAAAGCAGAGCGTTACTATTTTAACGCAGGATATGCATGGCAAACTAGACACTGGACAATAGGAGGGGAACTGGCCTATCGAGCTCTACTGGCTTATAGAGATATAGATCCTAGACCAAAAAATCGCGTTGGGCACTTACATGCCAATGTCAGCATGGCATATGCATTACCAAACACCCATCTGCTTAGCCTACATGTAGGTGCACAAAAATATAAACAAGGGTGTATCTTAGGATTTAATGATCCTAATAAAATGGTCAAAGAATATCATGAAACAGGACTGGGCACAGTGTATTCTCGTTTTACTGGCCAAAACACAAGTAATGATATTCAGGGACAGGCCTATGATTTTTCTTTAGCCTATTGTCCTAGTCTGCCCAGTGGTATCGGTGCACAAATGGATTGGGAAACCATGCAGTTGCAGAAAAAGCTCAATGGTTTTAATGAGTTGCCCTTAACCGATTTAGCGACTAACGATTATACATTAATGGCATATTACCGAAAAGAGAATAAACACAATCTCTGGAAAATACAAACAATGATTCATATTCTTGAGCGAAAGGGGACAGAGAATATCTTTGGTACAGATGCCACAACCACATACGAAAAGATTAGTGAACGACAGTATTACGATCACCATATCTATGCTTACAGCTTACAGGGCCTATATGAATGGGATACTCCCCAAAGACACCACTATAGCATCCAAACTGAATGTATTTGGGAAGAAAACGCCCAAACACACACAAAAAATCATGATCAACTTGATTATACATGGCTCAAGACCAATATGGTGCTAACGAGTAAATGGGCTCTACAAAAAAGCTCCTTGCAAATACAGATCACAGGAGGGGTACAATGGGCAATACATAGCACCTACAACATACCCCGAACAACCTGGAATAGGTATCGACTTAAGAATTATAAGATAGCTTCCAAGGATCAAACTCGACTAAGTACGCAGATGAGATATGACTCTCCTTGGAATATATCACAGAAACAAATATTTGTTGTAGCTAAATACCAATATGGCAACTTTGCAGAGTCATTACAAACTCACCGAGGAACATTCGGTATTGGTATTATTTTATAAAACTAAACTTACTTATAATTATGACGGCAATCATTAAATGTACAAACCTGACTCACAAATATGGGAAAAGGGTTATTTACGAAAATCTAAGCTTTGAAGTTCCACAAGGTAGGATTCTAGGTTTATTAGGTAAAAATGGCACGGGAAAAACAACCACAATCAATATCTTAAGTGGTTTTTTAAAACCACAAAGTGGAGAGTGTTCCATTTTTGGTCATGACCTCCATTCTATGCCAGCAGCACTTAGAGCCAATATCGGTTTACTTATCGAAGGGCATATACAATATCAATTCATGACTATCGAACAAATAGAGAAATTTTATAGTCAGTGTTATCCTAACCAATGGAAACGTGACGCATATTATGACTTAATGAGTAAATTGAAAGTGGCACCTAAACAACGTATTTCACGTATGTCGTGTGGGCAACGTTCACAAGTAGCCTTAGGACTTATTTTGGCTCAAGATCCTGAGCTCCTGGTATTGGATGATTTCTCGCTTGGATTAGACCCTGGTTACCGAAGATTGTTTGTCGACTATCTACGTGATTATGCTAAGTCGGAAAACAAAACTGTTTTTCTGACATCGCATATTATACAAGATATGGAACGACTGATAGATGATTGTATCATCATGGATTATGGAAGTATATTGCTACAACAACCAGTCAATAAGCTTTTAGATCAAATACGCTCATACCAAATCGATACAAATTGCAGCCATGCAGTACAAGCTTTATCGTTGGATAAAGATTTTTTTCACCCATCTTATTTAAGTGGCAAGATAGAATGGTACTCTTTTTTATCGCAAGAAGCTATTGTGTCTAGACTCCAATCTTTAGAGATTCCATACACCAATATACAAACCACACGCGTCAACTTGGAAGATGCATTTATTGGTTTAACAGGAAAATATTAATCTTACAGAATACACATATGTTACAAGCCTTATTTTATAAAGAATGGATTAAGACACGATGGTTTCTTGCCATAGCCTTCTTAATTTCGATTGGCATATCAATATATAGCATGATGATTTTTAAACATGCAATGGACATGAAAGGCATTGCCCATATTTGGGTAATGATGCTTACCCGTAAGGTAACACTTGTTCATCTAATCACCTATGTACCAATAGCCATTGGTCTATGTTTGGGTGTCGTACAATTTGTACCTGAAATGTACAAAAAAAGCATCAAGCTATCTTTGCATTTACCTTTTGACATTAATCGTTCTATCGCTATAATGCTATTATGGGGAGCAGTAGGTTTGGCGATCTGCTTTCAAGCTAATTTCCTGATTGTATGGAACGTATTGCATCCACATTTACCTAGTGAACTTTTAGCCCAGTCACTATCCACCATATACCCCAGTTATATCGCAGGATTTTTCATTTATTTCATGACTGCAGCCATTGTGTTAGAACCAACGTGGAAGTGGCGTCTAGGTTATATAATCATCTCAGCACTCGGACTGCATTTATTTTTACTTAGTCAGACTCCATTTGCATATAACAAGTTCACGTGGGGACTAATGCTTATTACTATCATAATCACCACCTTCTCTTGGCGCTCTATCTATCGTTTTAAAGTAGGCTGTCAAGATTAATCAATAACACCAAGTAATATGAAAAAAGTTAGTCAAATAAGTCTTATTGGAATGATTGCCCTTTTACTCATCTGGCAATTACCTTGGATATATCAATTTATATTTGCACACCCACAACAAAGTGCCATGCGCTTTATGCTATTTAGTCCAATTACCTATGAATTTACTTATCCTGACAGAGGGGCAAACGATAAATTAATAGGAAAAGATTTGGCAGGGCACATATACAGCGCCAACCAACTGGATAGTGTTTTGCCCCTATTTTACAATAGACAACTAGCAGATCGCAATGCATTCCCTGATTCTATTATGGGAAAACCAATCAACCTAAAAGAAATCCAAGAGGGGCGTTTTATGTTCCGTAACTTCCCAGAAGACACGAATGGTCCTATCGCTCCATTATACATGCTTTTAGAAAGTGCTCCTAAACGTTTAGATTTTGAGCTCCCCAAAGATATGTTTCGTTGCACAACTAATGGGTTGGAATTTATAACAATGCAAAATAACCAGATTGATCTGGCAAAAAGCACATTATTTACCCAAGCATTAAAAGATGTAGGATGCAGTTTCCCTATCATTCATCTTCATAACATACCCAATCTGCGCAAAAGATATGACAACGGCTTTTTATTAGTCGATAGACAACATCAATTATTTCATATGCAAATGACACACAACAAACCAGTTTGTCATCGCATCGACTTGCCAAAAGATGTATTAGCTAATCAAGTTTTTGTCACAGAATTTGACTCGAGAAAACACTATGGTTTCTTTACTGATACAACAAACAAGATGTACGTCATTGATACCCCTAGCTATCAGATACATCCATTAGACATCCCTGAATTTAATCCTACAACACAGGAAATCATGATTATTGGTAATCCATATATGTGGACCATTCGTATTGAAGATGATAGAAGGACTACATTCTATGGATTGGACGGATCTGATTATCATCAGTACAGAAAAAAAGAGTATATTTACCATAACAAACCATTTATGGGACTACACTTCACATCATCAAACGATGGGTATGTGTATCCACATTGGAATTAATCATTAAATACAGAATTATTATGAACAAAGTAATTAGCACATTAGTGCTTGTCATGAGTTGTATCGTATCAGTATGGGGCCAAGCGGCTCCAGAAGACACAGCGCAAAAAGTGACGTTAGCAAACCTTCTAGAAAACGGAAGTCAATATGTAGGAAAAACAGTATCATTCTCTGGAAAAACAATACATGTCTGCTCCAAAAGTGGCATGAAGTTATTTATGGAAATCCCTGGTACTAAACAAACACTTCGAGTAAATTCAACTCCTAAACTGGGTAAATTTCCAAGAACATGCAACAATCATCAAGTAGAGATTATTGGGATTGTTGAAGAATCTCGCATTGATGAAGATTTCTTAAAGCAATGGGAAAGCAAAATAAAAGCTCAAACAGAAGAAAAACATGGGCATGGAGAAGAAGGTTGTGCAGCAGAAAAAGCAGCAACAAAAGAAACTGGCAATTCTAGTTCACAACGAATTGCTGATTTTCGGAAACGTATTGCTCAACGCAAACAAGCAGAAGGGAAAAATTATTTGAGTTTTTATCATGTTAAAGCCATCAGTTACCACATTGTACAATAAAGAGTATTTCTAGCATAATGGTTCCTTGTTTAAGAACACATTATACAGTAAACAGATTGGATATATCTATTCTTTTTATTATTTTTGATTTATGGAAAAACTCTATCAACCCACAGATAAATTAGCGTACATCTTATCAGACAATTATAAGATGATACAAGTATTAAGTCGCTTTGGTATTGCATTAGGATTTGGTGATAAAACAATCCAAGAAGTATGTGAAGAGAATCAAGTAGATACTTATACATTTTTGATTGTACTCAACTTCGTGTTTAGGGGAGCTGTCTCTTATGTCAATGAAGAAGAAATTGCTGAATTGTCGATTCCCACCCTAATCGACTATCTGAAACAATCTCATACTTATTTTATTGATTACAGCTTGCCAGCTATTAGAGAGCAACTTATTGTGGCATTGGATGGGGCGAGAACCCAAGTTGGACAGATGATCATGCATTTCTTTGATGAGTATAAAACATCAGTAGACAAGCATATGAGTTATGAAAACGAACGAGTTTTTAAATTTGTTGATAGCTTATTATCTGGTGAGAAGAATCATTCATTCAGTATAGCCACATACAAAGATGAGCACGAAGAAATTAATGAAAGCCTGGTTGAACTAAAGAACTTACTAATAAAGTATTACCCTTCAACAAGCTCAAATAATATCTTAAATGGTGTATTATATGATATCTTTCGTGTTGAAGAAGAATTGGAAGATCACAATAAAGTGGAAGACTATTTATTTATCCCTGCTATTATTCAATTAGAGAAAGGGGTGATATCATGAGTAATAATAAACGAAATATAATGCATGTTTTAGTAGCTCACGAATCAGACATTATTCGAAATGGTCTCATTACCATTCTAAGACAATTAAAATACGTGCATGTCCATCCTATCGAAGTACTATCTTTACGATCTATTCATAATTGTATAGATACGCAACCAGTAGATGTATTATTTGTATCACCTAGTTTTGAAGAAAACTTTGATCTTCCTACATTTAAGGAGAAGCATCCATCTATACCTGTTATCGCTGTTCTTAGTCGTTTATATCCATCAACTAGTATGTGTGATTACTCGGGACGATTTACTATATTAGACCCAATAGAAAAAATTGCCGACTTACTAGTAAGTATTGAAGAGTTACAAACAACTTTAGAGACTCATGACAAAGAATATATGCGCAATGGTGATTCTACAGCTCCGACAGTAACCATTCCTAAGAATCAGGATCTAGAAACCGATAATGACACGTTAAGTAGTCGAGAAAAAGATATTATTATTGCTATTGTAGAAGGTTTAAGTAATAAGGAGATAGCTGATAAATTATTTTTATCCATCCATACAGTAATCACACACCGACGTAATATCACGAAGAAATTACAGATTCATAGTACGGCTGGACTAACGATATATGCCATAGTCAATGGGCTTGTTCAAATAGAAGAAAAATAAACGAATAGCTGTGGTGCTTCAAAAAGTCACGCTAGATACTAAGTTGATCAAAACACTCATACCTGAAAAAGCCCCAAATCGATCACAAGCTTTGCTAGCAAAACATCAAAGCTTGACCGTATTTTTGTACAAGCGCTTGCGCCCCAAAACGCAAGCGCTTGCAAAAAGCCAAACATCCCGATATGTAGCAAATCGCAAGCGCTTGCGTTTTTTCACTGATAAAAAGGCCAACATGGCCCTTATATTTGTCCCTCCAGCCTATACCAAGGTTTTCAGTCTTTTTCGCTCGGAATCCTTTAGACATAGGCATATTGACTACAAAAAAAGGATTTAGTCGCCCACAGACAGCAAATAATACATCGTACCAGAAAGGGGCACTCAACTGGCTCCTTACAGCTGTAAATTTGACACAGGTGACTTTACAGTCTCGGTAAAACAAGTACGAATAATCTCTATCATTCTATTTGTATTATATAATTCCATCAATCGTTCTCTGTGCACGCGTTGCTGAGCTGAAGATAAAGGAGTATCTAAACTTTCTTGAGTCATCTCTTCCAATACGAACAGTTCTACACCAATAGATCTTGCCCACTCATGAACCGGGCTGTATTTTGACAAAAATACTTTGGCACCTAAGTATAATGATGTCAAGATATTACCAATAGCCTCTTGTCTGAAATTGGCATAAACGACCACTGTGTTATTACACATCATACGAGAGTAATCCTCTAGAGGCATAAAGTCAAGAATAGGATGAAATTGATCTCCAAAAAATTGTTGTCCACCCTCAAGTACTGGTTTTCTATAATACTCACGTATTGAGTAACTCAATGGCACACAAATGGAGCGGTTATGTAAATCAAATGTAGACAATGTTTTAAAAGCATACAAGTGATTATTTGTTGGTGAACAACTATTCCCCACTTGTATTCCCCCATACACATTACTTTCTCTTCCTGTATTAACTGACTGATCTACCAAAGGTCCAAGTAATTCATCAATTGGATAATAGAAAAAAGGCACATGTTGTTTTGAAGCCATTTCAGGATAATATTGTACCAACATCTGATAATCATTGTCAGTAGTATCCGTCATGATATGCGTTACTTTTTTTTCTACAAACTTACGTACACGCCTAGCCTTCATAGAAGCCCATATATTTTTCCAACGTGTATTCAGATTTGATTTAAAAGGATTATCATTGTCATATAGTGGAAAGCCTTTAGGTGCAAGCAACACATTGTAAAGATCCATCCCCCATATTACCCAATAAGTAGGCATTCCTTTAGGTAAATATTTATCAGCAACATTCAGGGCACAATGTGTCAAATTATGAATAACTACATACTTAACTGTATCCCATCTCTGCATATCTGACATATCTTGAAACTCTTGCAAGCTAATGATCCCATTTCCGGTCTGTATGTAGGTATACTGCTTCCGACGAGATGTCACTAAGAACAAGTTTTTCCCGGGCAATGCTTCCTCAAAAATTTTAATAATTCGATTAGCAATTTTCTCGTCTGGTAAAAAATGTAATACTTTGTCCATACTGTATCAAATGGATGAATCGTTACGACTAAAGAAGTCAGAAATAGACTGGCACACCAGTTTTACTTGGTTTTCTGTCATGTCATTGAATAAAGGCAATCTAAGTAGACAGCATGTATAATGATCACTTTGTGTCAATTGCTCCCCTTTATACTGATCCTTAAAATAATCACTCTTATGCAGACTTAAATAATGAAATACCGCATGAATTTGTTGCTCTTTTAAGAAAGAAATTAGGTCAGTACGTAACTCACAAGAGGGCAATACTATATAAAAGACATGTGCATTTATTTGGTTGTACTCATGAATTCTTGGGAGACAAAAGCATCCCTTATCAGCTAGGGGTTGAAGCGCTTGCTTATACATATCCCAAAGTTGAAGTCTTCTAGCATTCAGTTGCTTATATTGCGTTAACTGTCCATACAGGAAGGCAGCTGTCAACTCATTTGGTAAAAAAGAAGAGCCAGTATCGACCCAGCCATATTTATTGACTTCTCCCCGGAAGAACTCCGATCTATTGGTTCCTTTCTCCCAAATAATATCAGCTCTTCGACTGAAATGCTTATCATTTACCAACAAGGCTCCACCTTCGCCACAGCTTACATTTTTGGTCTCATGAAAAGAGTATGTGCCTAGATGCCCAATAGTACCTAGATAACGTCCTTTGTATGTAGCTCCAATAGCTTGAGCTGCATCTTCTACAACATAAAGATGATATTTGTCAGCTATTGCCATCAATCTATCCATATCGCATGAGGAACCACCATAATGTACAGGGACAATGACTTTGGTACGAGACGTAATAGCTTTTTCTACCTCATCCAAATTCAAGTTAGGTGTACATCGTTCACTATCTACAAACACCAAAGTGGCTCCCTGACGCACAAAAGCAATAGCAGTTGACACAAAGGTATAACTAGGAACAATAACTTCATCACCAGGCCCCACATTGGTAAGGATAGCTGCCATTTCTAAGGCATCTGTACAACTTGTAGTTAACAAGCACTTCTGTACACTAAATTCATTTTCAATATATGTTTGACACTTTTTTGTATAAAAACCATTTCCAGCCAAAGCTCCATACATTAATGCTTTATGAATGTATTTCTCTTCTTTCCCAGAAATAAAAGCTTTATTAAACGGTACAATTTCACTCATTGCAATAGTAGATTAATTCGATATTTTAAGCAACAATTTGTCTAATATTATATACAATATAAGATTTTGGGGGCAAATATACTTATATAATACCTTAAGCAATCAATTCACTGCATGAATTAGTCATAAAATCACATATTTAACATTCGTACACTCCTCTAATATACGCAAAAAGCATAACATTCACACGACTGACTACAATTCATTACATTAACCGTATAGGATAAAAGGCACTTGGAACATGAAAATTGGGTAAATCAGTAGAAATAGGGAAACTAGACAAATAATGTGGCTCTTGTGTTTTATCCCCACACTTATAAAAGTTTGCACTAAATTCTTCTGGGAACATTGCACTTTCTGTACCTATATATTTCATCAAAATAGTTTTTGGAATACCAACTATACATTCCCAATGAATAGGTTTAGAATTAGAAATAGCCTCGTATGGTTGATGAGGAAAAGTCGTTAAGCGCACAATATGCTTCAAGTCTTCTTGCGCAAAAGCAGCTTTGTCTGTTCTATTCATACGACAAGAGGCTAAACAAGTTCCAATACAATTAACCTCTATATTAAAGTAAGTCTCTTGATTAGGCATCTGTAAGAACCACTCTACACAACTATCTTCATAAACAGGTCCCATATCATCTAAATTTACCCCACGCACATGATACTCATCCACTCGATACAGAGCCCAAAGATAATGATCATCATGTGCTATATGTACATCAACCTCGGGGCATAAAGGATATTCTTTCCAATTGATCACATCTATACTGAGGACTTGACCTTGGTTCAAAAGTATAGTACGTAAATTATCATCATTCACTTTTACTCGTGGCAAAAGCACTGGTTTTTTATCTATTGTATTACACATGTATTCAAAATATTAAATAGTTACTTCTATGCAAGATACACATTCTAATCTTCATCAACAATCGTTTGTCGGAACGGCATAAAAAATGTCCCCATATCCAATACTAGAAGTCTTGGACACGAGGACATCACCCTATAATTATATTTCGTTTAGACTCTTGTCTTCATGGAACTTTTCACACAATAACCGATCAACACACAGTAAGCGACAACAGCAAGACTCTGTGCATAACCACTCTCTGCCCATCCTGAGAACCATTGATCCATAGCTAAATGAACGCCCAAGAAAGCCAACACAGCACTAACGACTCCCATTAAAGCTCCCCCAGCAATAAATCCAGAAGCAATTAAAGTTCCCTTATCAAAGCGGGCTGTATTCAAAGCCTCATCTTTACTACGTGTAGATACATACCAGCTAATAAGTCCGCCAACTACAAGAGGTAAATTCAATTCTAATGGGATAAACATACCCAAAGCAAATGCTAAAGCTGGGACCTTACAAATCGTCAACACAATAGCTATAACCGCTCCTATTCCATACAACAACCAAGGAGCTGGAGTACCATTCATCAAAGGTTCTACAACTGCAGCAAGCGCATTGGCCTGTGGTGCTGCGAGGGCGTTATCTCCTGTAAAACCATAAGCTTTATTCAAAACAATCATCACTCCACCTACTGTAGCAGCTGAAACTAAAGTACCTAGAAATTTCCAACCTTCTTGTTTTGCTGGAGTCGTTCCAAGCCAATAGCCTATTTTTAAGTCTGTTATAAATCCGCCAGCCATAGCCAATGCTGTGCAGACCACACCGCCCATCACTAATGCAGCTACCATACCCCCAGTGCCTTTCAAGCCAACTGCGGCCATAATAACTGAAGCAAGAATTAGGGTCATTAAGGTCATCCCAGATACGGGATTAGATCCTACAATTGCAATCGCATTAGCTGCAACTGTTGTGAACAGGAATGCAATGACGGCAACCAATAACAAAGCGATAATAGTATGTAATAGATTACCACTCATTACTCCAAAATAAAAGAAGACAAGAATCAGTAAAATAGTTACTATCACGCCATAAGCAATCACCTTCATAGGAAGATCTTTATCTGTGCGCTCTGACTGTACCGACGTTTTAGTACCTCTAAGTTCGCGTCCTGCTAGACCTACTGCACTCTTGATGATCCCCCACGACTTGATAATACCAATAATACCTGCCATCGCAATGCCACCAATACCAATGCTACGCGCATATTGTTTGAAAATAACTTCAGGTGACATCATACCTACAGCTTGCGTAATTTCAGTATTCCATTGATTAAGCACTGCATCTCCCCAAAAAACAGACATTAGGGGTATAATCAACCACCATACAACCACACTACCAGCACAAATAATCAATGCATAACGTAGCCCTACAATATATCCAAGGCCTAAAACTGCTGCACCACTATTCAATTTAAATACTAGTTTTGCTTTATCAGCCATATACTGTCCCGCAGACAGTGCAGTAGATGAGATATTTTCACTCCATAAGTGGAAAGTCGACACAATAAAGTCATATAGACCACCTACAAGTCCAGCCATAAGAAGGGGTTTTGCTTGACTTCCCCCTTTTTCACCAGAGATAAGGACTTGTGTTGTTGCAGTTGCCTCTGGAAAAGGATATTTTCCGTGCATTGACTTCACAAAATATTTACGGAAAGGAATAATAAATAAAATACCTAGGATTCCACCAAGCAACGAGCTCAAAAACACTTGTAAAAAACTTACAGTCATTTCTGGATATTTATCTTTCAAAATATACAATGCTGGTAATGTAAAAATGGCTCCTGCAACAATCACCCCACTACTTGCACCGATACTTTGAATAATCACATTTTCACCCAAAGCTTTATTTCTTTTGGCGGCTGTAGACACCCCCACAGCAATAATGGCAATCGGAATAGCAGCTTCAAATACCTGCCCAACTTTTAAGCCCAGATAGGCTGCTGCCGCACTGAAAAGGATGGCCATAAATACCCCCCATAAAACCGACCATATATTCACCTCTGGATACACACCTTTTGCGTGCATCAATGGTTTGTACTCTTCTCCTTTTTTTAAGGGTCTAAAAGCGTTTTCTGGCAGCGAACTGCCTAATTTCTCTGAAGAATCTTGCATTATTCTATACGTATAAATTAAGGAATAGGCATAAATAACAAGTGGCTGCTTCTATCTGCCGAGCAAATAAAAGCTACCACTTGCCACACCTTAGTATTTGTTATTTTTTAGGTAGCATCTCTCCCTCAAGAAACAATCGCATAATCGCATGTTTCGAGTTAGTACGGATGGTAATCGATTTTTTAAATTTACCTGGAAATTTGTTTCTTCCGTTATAAGTTACTTCTATAACACCAGTCTCACCAGCCTTAATAGGTTCTTTTGTGAATTGTGGGATAGTGCATCCACAAGATGCCACAGCCTGATGAATAATCAGAGGAGCATTACCTGTATTGGTAAATTTAAACTCAGTCTTCACGACAGGACTCTCTTCGGGAAACTCACCCACATCAATTGTAGTTTTTTCAAACTTAATATCAGCACCAGTTTCAGTGTCAGCAAATGCGACCATAACCAAAGTCATAATCATCAACGTGCTTACTAGTAATTTTTTCATATTGTATTTTCTACATTGATTAGTTATTTACTTTCAATATTTTATCCCTTGGCCTCTTGGTACATAAATCGCTTAATACTTTTCTTGGGAGTTTTGGCAAATTCTTCTGGATAAATTTTCATTTTGGCCAATCGAGAATAAGCTGGTAACTCAGCATTCAGTGTCACGCGATTTTCTTCCATACGTACTGTCACATCATCGTTTGTCAGTCCATTAGCGAAAGCTTCATCAAAGTCTGGATACACCAAACCGACAAGCTTATCTCCTTGCTGCACGACTAAACTTTCAGCAACATAAGGCATATTATTGAGCTTATCTTCAATTTCTTCAGGATAGATATTCTGCCCACTAGCCCCAAGCAACATGTTTTTGCTACGTCCCTTGATAAATAAGTTTCCCTCAGCATCCATAATCCCCAAGTCGCCAGTACGCATCCATCCATCTTCGGTAAAAACAGCTTGCGTAGCCTCTTTGTTCTTATAGTAACCAAGCATAACATTGGCTCCCTTACACAAGATTTCACCTACTTCGTTTTGTGGGTCTTTAGAATCAATCTTTAGTTCCATGCGAGGTGCTGCTTTGCCACAGCTACCTTGTGCAAAACGTGACCAATCTTCGTAAGCTAAAATAGGACCACACTCAGTCATTCCATATCCAACAGTATATGGGAATTGAATGTCTTTTAAGAATTGTTCTATTTCTTGATTAAAAGCAGCTCCACCTACAATAACCTCAACAAATCGTCCACCAAAAGCTTGTATCATCTTATCGCGAACAGATGCACGAATCTTATCATTGACAATAGGCACTTTCATCAACATCTTCATAGCAGGAGTTTCCAACTTTGGTAAGATACTTTTTTTGATAATCTTTTCAATAATCAAAGGAACAGCAATGACAAGATTAGGCTGAACTTCTGCAAACGCTTGAAAAATAATTTTGGGACTAGGCATACGAGTCAAAAAGTAGATATGTGCACCTACTGAAAACTCGTACAAGAACTCAAAAGCCAACCCATACATATGCGCCATTGGCAACATAGAAACTAATTTACTTCCGGGTTGTAACTCCAAAACTTCATGAGCAAACTTCGTATTACTCCACAACGAACGGTAAGGTAACATAACACCTTTACTATAGCCAGAGGTTCCACTGGTATAATTTAACAAAGCCAGTTCTTCTGGAATATCTTGATGATATTTTACATGTTCAATGCGAAAATTCTTTGGATATTTCTCACCAAATAATTTATTGAGATTATCACGGGCGAAATCCAACTTTTTACGTCGGGATATCAAGACTGAAAAATCAGGCATGAAAATGACCCCTTCTAGTTGAGGCATATGATTTTCATTCAGATTCTCCCACATCATATCGCCAACAAAAAGCAATTTTGCCTCACTATGATTTACTATATGGTGTACATTATCAGGCTTAAATTCATGTAGGATTGGTACAGCAACTGCACCATAAGTAAGAGTAGCAAGAAAAGTTACTCCCCAATGTGAACTATTACGTCCACATAAAGCAATCTTATCTCCTTTTTTGACGCCGCTATGTTCAAATAAGATATGTAATTTCTCTATTTTCCGTGCTACATCTTTATATTGCAAGGTAGCTCCCTTGTAATCAGTCAGGGCATCTAAGTCCCAGTTTTTTTTAATGCTATTCTCTACGAATGCGATAAAACTCTGTTCCATTTATTATTGCACAGTTAATTTAAATCTGGGCAAATATAAGCCTTTCCAGAAGAATATCAAGTGATTTCTAGCGTTTTTATACCTTTTGTTAAGTGCAAGTCCCTATCTTTTATTACAATTATACATAATGATTTATCTCATTATCTATATCTTTTTGTGAAGATAAAAACTAACATTTAGAGCTGTTTTAATGCAAATTTAACGACTTCTTCAACTACAGCTGTAGGATATTTTATCAAAATAGCTTGTACCGCCTTTTGAGTTGCTGCTGGCTGAAAACCAAGCATGGTTAAAGCTGCAACAGCCTCTTGGCTCACCTGATGCTGTACTGCCAATGCACTCGGAATTCCTCCATCAGCCATTCCAACATTTGCGATTCCAGAGACTTGCCCAGATACTTGAGCTATTTTATCTTTAAGTTCAACAATAATACGTTCAGCAGTCTTCTTGCCAATCCCCTTGACACTTTGCAATAAGCTAACATTTTCTGTCATAATCACATCTGTCAATTCACGAGATGACAAAGATGACAAAATTGTTCTAGCTGTATTGCCAGCAATACCACGCACAGAAGTCAATAATAAAAATAGTGAACGTTCTTCACGACTTACAAATCCAAATAATTGATGTGTATCTTCTCGAATCACCTCATATATATATAGTTTGACTTCTTTCTTCCCTTGAATGGCACTATAAGTAGTCAAAGAAATATTGACCTCATACCCCACCCCATAACATTCAACAACAGCTACGGTAGGCTGAAGTTCGGCCAATTCACCTCGTAAATATTCAATCATAACTGGTCTTTCATTTTAATAACAAGCGAAAATACAGAAATTATATGACATAATCGAATAGATTTATTACTTTTGCATCTGCTGGCTTTCAATAATGCACAGCCACGCGTTATTATATTCGAATTCAAAATATATCACCCAACAATGAAACAATACCAAGATCTCCTTCGCCGTGTTCTTGAAGAAGGTGCACAAAAAGGTGACCGTACAGGCACAGGTACCCAAAGTATATTCGGGCACCAAATGCGCTTCGACTTACGTGAAGGTTTCCCAGCTCTAACAACTAAGAAATTACATCTTAAGTCAATCATACATGAACTGTTATGGTTTCTAAAGGGAGATACCAACGTAAAATATCTACAAGAGAACGGTGTACGCATTTGGAATGAATGGGCTGATGAAAATGGAGATTTGGGACATATATATGGATATCAGTGGCGCTCTTGGCCTGATTATCAAGGTGGACATATTGACCAAATATCCAACTTAATTGAGACCATAAAAAAAGATCCCAATTCACGCCGTATGCTTGTAAGTGCTTGGAACGTAGCGGATATCAACAATATGAATTTGCCTCCATGCCATATCCTCTTTCAACTATATGTAGCTGACGGACGATTAAGTATGCAGTTGTACCAACGCTCAGCAGACATCTTTTTAGGAGTACCTTTTAACATCGCCAGCTACGCGCTACTTTTGATGATGATGGCGCAAGTCACTGGACTAGAAGCAGGCGAATTTATACATACATTAGGAGATGCCCACATTTATAATAACCATATTGAACAAGTAAAATTACAACTTACACGTGATCCTAGACCATTACCACGTATGGTCATTAATCCTGATGTAAAAAACATATTTGATTTTACATTCGAAGATTTCTCACTTGAGGACTACCATCCTCATCCACATATAGCGGGTAAGGTTTCGGTATAATCTGAAACCTTACCCGTTGTGCTGACTGATGATACCATGCGTTAGTTTGCTTAGAATATCATTATTTTAATTATACCAAAAACACAGTTTATGAAGTATCAGATGATTGTACTGGCCAAGCAAGTGCCAGACACCCGAAACGTGGGTAAAGATGCGATGAACGAAGATGGAACGGTCAATCGTAAAGTCCTACCTGCAATCTTCAATCCTGAAGACCTAAACGCATTAGAACAAGCACTTCTAATCAAAGACCGCTTTCCTGAATCCACAATTACTATTTTAACCATGGGACCTCCACGTGCAGCTGATTTATTACGTGAGGGATTATATAGAGGTGCAGATAGAGCTGTATTGCTTACAGATAGAGCATTTGCTGGTGCAGACACACTAGCCACAAGCTATGCCTTGTCACAAGCTATCAAGCACATAGGCGACTTCGACCTTATCATTGGTGGACGTCAAGCAATTGACGGAGATACTGCTCAAGTTGGTCCACAAGTAGCGGAGAAACTACATATTCCTCAAGTCACATATACAGAAGAGATTCTTGATATCACACAAAAAGATGTGACTATTCGTCGTCATATTGATGGTGGAGTAGAAACAGTAAAAGCTCCTCTTCCACTTATGATTACTGTAACAGGCTCGGCCACTCCGTGCCGTCCACGTCATGCAAAATTAGTCATGCAATACAAACGTGCCATGACCCCTACAGAATGGGAAACGACTTATCCAGATCGTGCATTACTTCCTGTTGAAAGTCCTTTGCACATCGCACAATGGTCCACTCAAGATGTCAATGCAGATATCGCACAATGTGGTCTATCAGGCTCGCCAACTAAAGTAAAAAAAGTAGAAAACATCAATTTTGTAGCCAAAGAAAACCGTCGCTTGACTGGATCAGATGAAGAAATAGAAAGCCTCATCTTGGAGTTACTTGAAAACCACACAATCGGATAAACCATGAAAAATTTATTTGTATATCTTGAAATAGAAGGCGACGTCGTAGCAGACGTCAGTCTAGAATTATTAACTAAAGGCCGTTCATTGGCCACAGAACTAGGTGTTGAACTAGAGGCTATCGCTATTGGTTACGAGCTCGAAACAATTGCTGAACAAGTCATCCCATACGGAGTCGATATCCTACACTTATTTGATGATAAGCGCTTAGCTCCATACACCACATTGCCGACGACAAGTATTTTGGTCAATCTTTTCAAAAAAGAACAACCACAAATTTGTTTAATGGGTGCTACAGTTATCGGACGTGACTTAGGTCCTCGCGTTTCTTCAGCTTTAATTAGTGGACTAACAGCAGATTGTACCTCTTTGGTTATTGGTGATTACGAAGACAAAAAGATGCAGAAACAATACGATAACTTATTGTATCAAATTCGTCCAGCCTTCGGTGGTAATATTGTGGCTACAATTGTCAACCCTGAAAATCGACCACAGATGGCCACCGTGCGTGAAGGAGTCATGAAACGTCAGATTCTGGATCCAGAGTATAAAGCAAAATCAGTAATACGCCACGACGTCAACGAATTTGTATCAACAGAAGATTTCGTTGTAGAAGTTATTAATCGCCATATAGAAAAAGCAGCTCATAATTTAAAAGGTTCACCTATTGTAGTCTGTGGCGGATATGGTGTAGGATCCAAAGAAAATTTCAATCTACTTTTTGACTTGGCAAAATGTCTAAGTGGTGAAGTGGGCGCTAGTCGTGCAGCAGTAGATGCAGGATTTGCAGACCATGATCGCCAAATTGGTCAAACAGGTGTTACTGTTCGCCCTAAACTATATATTGCTTGTGGTATCTCTGGACAAATTCAGCACATTGCTGGTATGCAAGAAAGTGCAATGATTATCTCAATCAACAATGATCCAGATGCCCCAATTAATAACATCGCAGATTATGTCATCACAGGAGATATTGAAGAGGTACTCCCTAAGATGATTCATTTTTACAAAAGCAACAGCAAATAAGGAGGACAGAACATGGCTAATTTTTATTTAGATACACCAGAACTAAAAAAACATCTACAACATCCACTAATGGAGCGTATTATCACGCTAAAAGAACGTGAGTTTAGTGAAAAAGATGCATATGCTTATGCTCCAAAAGATGTCCAAGATGCACAAGATAACTACGATCGCGTACTAGAAATTGTCGGTGAAGTATGTGGAGATATCATTGCCCCTAATGCAGAAGGAGTCGATAATGAAAAACCAGTTTGTGCCAACGGTCGCGTCAGTTATGCATCAGGTACAGCACAAAACCTACAAGCATGCCGTCAAGCAGGGCTGATGGGCATGTCAATGCCACGCCGTCTTGGAGGTTTGAATTTCCCCATTACTCCATATATTATGGCAGCAGACATGGTATCTCGTAGTGATGCTGGATTTGAGAACCTTTGGGGACTTCAAGACTGTGCTGAAACAATATACGAATTTGGCAGCGAAGAACAAAAGCAAAAATATATCACTCGTGTCTGCGAAGGTGAAACAATGAGTATGGACTTAACAGAGCCTGATGCAGGTTCTGATTTACAAGCAGTAATGCTTAAAGCCACATACAGTGAAGAAGATCAATGCTGGTATTTAAATGGCGTAAAACGCTTTATCACAAACGGAGATAGTGATATTCACTTGGTACTGGCTCGTTCTGAAGAAGGTAGTAGAGATGGACGTGGTTTATCTATGTTTATTTACGATAAGCGCAATGGCGGAGTCACTGTGCGTCGTATTGAAAACAAAATGGGTATTAAAGGGTCTCCTACTTGCGAACTTGTGTATAAGAACGCTAAAGCAGAGCTATGTGGTAGCCAACGACTAGGGTTGATTAAGTATGTTATGGCATTGATGAATGGAGCACGTCTTGGGATTGCTGCCCAATCAGTTGGTATCTCCGAAGCATGCTATCGTGAAGCAAAGGCCTATGCAGCAGAACGTATGCAATTTGGCAAAACTATTGACAAAATGCTTCCAGTGAGCGAAATGCTGAATCTAATCAAAGCTAAATTAGACGCTAATCGTTGCTTGTTATACGAAACTTGTAGATATGTAGATATGTATAAGATTTTGGAAGATGTCAGCAAAGAACGTAAGTTAGACCCAGAAGAACGTAAAGAGCAAAAAATGTATGCCAAACTAGCAGACTCATTTACTCCTATTGCTAAAGGTATGGGTAGTGAATTTGCTAATCAAAATGCTTACGACTGCATCCAAATTCATGGCGGATCTGGTTTTATGAAAGACTATGCTTGTGAACGCATCTATCGAGATGCTCGTATCACATCTATTTATGAAGGAACAACTCAACTACAAGTCGTCGCTGCCATTCGTTATGTCACAACAGGTGCTTACTTAAAACGTATTCTTGAGTTTGAAGAGATGCTAGATACCTCTGTTGCAAATTGTGCATCAGACGGATACTATTGTGAATTTGCTTCTGATTATAATACAGAAATAGAACGCATAGTAAAAATGCGTGAACATTTGGAAGAAGCGACTGCTCGAGTTGTAGAAACAAAGAACCAAGAATATCTAGATTTATTATCTCGCGAACTAGTAGAGATCGCTGGACATACAATCATGAGTCACTTGCTTTTACAAAGTGTGAAAAACATTCCAGAAATGCGTAACTCTTGCCACGTGTACATTCGTTATGCATTTGGAGAAGTTTTAAAACATTATAGCCGTATAATGACTACAGAAGTCAGTGATCTTCACCTGTACAAGCTACAAAAAGAAGAAGCATAAAAGTTTCGTATAGTCATATAACACATTTGGGGGGTATCGAATTATCGGTACACCCCATTTTTTATTCTATCAACCAGTCACTTTAAATTGGAGTAAGTCTTTGTTTTTTTAAAAAAATAAATGTAAGTTTGTAGCTCATATTCAGGCAGTCTGTCTATTTATGATGACGAGACTACCTCTCATTTAATTAATTGTATATTATGAAAGAAAAAGGCATTGCATATGTTTTATGGTTTTTTTTAGGCTCTTTATCCATGCACCGCTTCTATTTAGGTAAATGGATTACGGGATTATTGTACCTTTTCACATTTCAATTATTTGGCATTGGTTGGATCATAGACTTATTTCTTATCAGTGGCATGGTAGATCGTTATAACTTCGAACACGGCTATATTCAAGCTAGAAGATACTAAATATTTTTATGGTAATACTTAATAACACAGTGAACTCTCTTACGGAATTCAACCACTTTTTTATATCTATTTTTCAATGGGATGCAACAGATACAATGCACATTTTGTGGGCAAAACTTATCACTGTTGCTGCTATATTCTTATTTGCCTGGGGATGTAATAAAGTTGTACGATATTTCCTCATTCATGTCGTCACCCCTATTATCAAAAAGACCAAAATACAATGGGATGATATTCTCTTGCATCATGGTGTACTTACCCATCTTAGCAAACTAGTAGCCCCTATCATCATATATACGCTGACTCCAGCAGCTTTACCAGATGGAGATTTTTGGTTTGCAGTTCTTGAACGCCTAAGTTTGGTCTATATCACGATATCTTTTACACGCATGATAAATTCTGTGTTTACCGCGATATACGATATGTTTAGTGATAAACAAGAGTACAAAGGACGTCCCCTCAAAGGTTTACTACAAACCTCCCAAGTCATACTGATTATCATAGCAGGTATATTATGTATCTCCGTTATCATGAATGAATCACCTAAAACACTATTAACTACATTAGGTGCTTCGGCTGCTATTATATTACTCATCTTTAAAGATAGTATTATGGGCTTTGTTGCTGGTATTCAACTGGCAGCCAATGACATGGTCAAAGTTGGCGATTGGATCTGTATGCCTAAATATAATGTTGATGGGAATATTATAGAAGTCAGCTTGAATACTGTCAAGGTACAAAATTGGGACAATACGATTGTTACAGTCCCCCCTTATGCCCTTGTTAGCGATTCCATGCAGAACTGGAAAGGCATGACTGAGTCTGGAGGACGTCGCATAAAACGCTCTGTTTATATAGACCAAAACAGCGTAGCTTTTTTAAATAAAGAAGATATTGAAGCTTTTAAAAAGATACAAATTCTTCGACCATATATAGAAGAAGAGGAGGCAGAATTGCTAGAGTATAATAAAAAGATGGGAATAGATGACAGCGTACTAGTCAATGGTCGTCGTCAAACCAATCTAGGCATATTTCGCGCCTATTTAAAGCAATATCTTCTGAACTTACCAGTCGTCAATCAAGAGCTCACTTGTATGGTTCGTCAACTACCACCTAGCCCCAAAGGAGTACCATTAGAACTCTACTTCTTTAGTACAATAAAATCATGGGTCGCATACGAAGGCGTACAAGCTGACGTGTTCGATCATGTTTTAGCTGTTGTCCCTCATTTTGGTCTACGCGTATTTCAAGAACCTACGGGTCAGGAGATTCAACAAGCAATTTCCAGTATATCTAAAAGCTAAACAAGACAAAAAAGACATTAGCGACCTATTAGCTAACAAGTTTTTTCTATCTTTGCAGCTGTATATTGTAAAACAACTGTATGAAACAACAAAATATTCTAGCCATTCTTTTCGGATTTCTCTTCTTTTGTATGCTTCCAGCACAAGCACAACGTGTTTACACCGATGAAGAGATGGAGAAGAAAGGCTATCAAATAGACCCCAATATGAAGGTAGGAAAAGACTCAACAAAAGTTGATGTCGAAATTCCCGCCCCAAAGTTATATTCATGGACAGTCAGCAAAAACCTAGGCAATATAATACCTGTTGATGTGGATACGCTTGCTCACAATTTCCAAAATGAGCAACTTACAAGCGGAATGAAAGGGCATTACAACTATCTTGGGAATCTAAATAGCCCTCGTATTAATCGTTTGTATATGGATCGTAGCATGTATAGAGAAAACATCTTTCTACAGCCATACTCATACTTCATTATCAATCCAGAACAAGTTCACTTTACAAATAGCAATATACCATACACGAACTTGACTTACTTCAAAGCGGGTAACAAGCAATATGGTGAAGAAAACTTCAAATCATATTTCAGTATTAATGCCACAAAAGATCTATCCTTTGGATTCCGTTTTAACTATCTTATAGGTCGAGGGTACTATGCTGATCAATCCACCAAAGGATTTAACGGCATGGTTTTTAGTTCTTATAGAGGAGAACGTTATCAACTCCACGCTGTGTACACCAGCAATTACCTAGAGACATTAGAAAATGGAGGGATAGAAGACGACAAATATATCACCGATCCTCAATCAATGGCCGAAGGGAAACGTAGTTACGAGACGATGAATATTCCTACAAATATGACATCTACTTGGAATAACAATCGTAATGCAATGTTCTATCTTAGTCATCGATATAATATCGGGTTCGCTAAGAAAGTTGCGGTAGCCATCGAAGACTCCACAAAAGCAAAACGTGACTCATTAGGCCGTGTGTTGCCCGTCTTTCGAAAAGAATATATTCCAGTCACAAGCTTTATTCATACGCTGAGTATTGAACGAGACTTTCACCGATTTGTATCACGCAGTGAGACAGAAGATCAATATGACTACACATATATTTCTCATACCAATGGACTTAGCAACGACACAACACGTTATCTCGGCATACGCAACACGATAGGTCTAAACTTAATGGAGGGATTTAATCGATACGCTAAAGCAGGGCTTACTGCATTTGTGACTCATAAATATGACCGCTATCTACTTATGGGGGAAGAAGCTCATAAGGAAGATATTTACAAAGAGAACCGCATATATATCGGTGGTGAATTACGTAAAACACAAGGTAGTCTTTTACATTACACTCTTTGGGGACAAGCAGGTATTGGTATGGATGCAATTGGCGAAGCTCAATTTAAAGGAGATTTAGATTGTAACGTACCTCTGTGGGGAGATACTTTGACAGTCAAAGGTCTGGCACAATACAATCGCTTACTACCCAACTTCTATCTACGCCACTACCACGGTACACATTTCTGGTGGGATCAAGATTTAGATACAGAAACGCGAATGCGCTTAGGTGGTTCATTGCAATCACACCGTTGGGGAACAAAACTATCATTTGCGATTGAAAATATCACCAACTACGCCTACTTTGGACAAACTGGTATAGCTCAACAATATGACGATAATATTCAAATGCTACAAGCCCAGTTAACACAGAATTTCAAGCTGGGTATTTTTCATTGGGACAACGAATTGACCTATCAAAAGAGCAGTAAACAAGAAATTATTCCTGTGCCAGATTTCTCACTCTACTCCAATTTTTATATTAAAACAGCCGTAGCTAAAAAAGTACTTAAAGTCCGTCTTGGAGCTGATGTCCGTTATTTCACATCATATAAAGCCCCATACTACGTACCAGGTATCAGCAACTATGCACTACAGCCTGATAATGACCAAGTAGACATAGGTAACTACCCTATCGTCAACTTATACGCCAATTTACGTCTGAAGCGTACACGTATATTTGTACAAGCTTATCACGTAAATCAGAGTACTGGAAACTACTTCTTAGTACCGCATTACCCGATTAATCAGATGCTATTCAAATTTGGTCTTTCGTGGAATTTCTACGATTAAACATAAGTATCAAGTTTTATGAGAATCATTCCTCCTGACAAAATGCGTTTTTGGGGGCGGTGGCTTATCTTCATTTTGCTAGTTTTTGCTTTGATTCATTTTACTACACAATGGGTTAAGAAGCATTATCACGAACAACGACTAGCCATCCAACAGGCCAAAAACACAGCCTACCATCCTAGAAGCTGGCAAGAAATATTGGCATCCGACACCCTACGTGTCGTGTGTCCATACAATAGTATTGACTACTATGTAGAAGGAGATACTATCAAAGGTTTTCAGTATGAATTGATACAAGCATTTGCTCAAAGCCATCACCTCTATGTACAAGTAATTCCTGAAATGGATTTACACAAACAACTCTTAGGTTTGACACGCGGTCAGTATGACTTAGCAATAGGCGCCATTGCCTCTACACAGGCCGTTAAAGATACATTATTAATGACTCGTCCGCTTTTGCAGACACAACAAGTACTCATTCAACGCAAACCTGGAACAGTCCATTCCCTACTTGACTTAGCGGGTGACACTATTTTTATCCCCATTAATAGTCCAGCAGTTAAGCGCATACACCACCTCTCGGAAGAAATAGGTGATAGTATCCATGTGGTAGAAGTAACTGGATATGGTGAAGAGCAACTTATGGCTATGGTAGCAGCAGGAGAAATAAGTCTAACAGTATGCAACCTCCAAACAGCATCAGTACTTATGGATTCTTTACCTCAATTGGCTGGTTTAATGCCCATAAGCTTCACTCAATTTTATGCCTGGGGGATTCCCAAACACAATCCAGAATTGAGAGAAGCATTAAATAAATGGATTGATAGTATCAAAGATACACGATGGTACAAGACATTATATCATCAATACTATAACAATGTAAATGAATAGCAATCAATAAAATGATGAAAAAAGATATTATCAGATGGGGATTTATTGGATGTGGTGAAGCTGTAAAACTAAAAACAATGCCCGCCTTTCTGCAAACCCCCAACTGCGAAGTAGTTGCTGTGTTTAGCCGCACACTAAGCAAAGCCAAAGATTTTGCAAAGGAACATGGCATCAATAGATACTACAACAACGTCCAAGATTTAGTCGAAGATGAAGATGTAGATGCCGTATACATTGCCACTCCTCCATCTTCACATGCCACATTTGCTGTAATGGCTATGGAAGAAGGAAAGCCTTGCTATATAGAAAAGCCTATGGCCTCTACCTATGAAGAATGTGCACGTATTAATCGGGTGAGCCGAGAAACTGGGGTACCATGTTTCGTAGCCTATTATAGACGACATCTACCCTACTTTCAAAAAATCAAAAGTCTCGTCAATGAAGGAGCCATTGGCAAAGTTGTGAATGTACAAATACGTTTTGCTCAACCTCCTCGTGCCATGGATCATAATCAAAAAGATCTACCCTGGAGACTACGTCCTACTATTTCTGGAGGCGGTTACTTTTATGACCTAGCCCCTCATCAGTTGGACATACTACAAGAGATGCACGGTGCTATTTTGGAAGCCAAAGGATACCGCAGCAACTTAGGTGGTTTGTACGAGGCAGAAGATACTTTGAGCGCATGTTTCATGTTTGAAGATGGTCTAGTTGGTTCAGGCTCTTGGTGTTTTATAGCCGAGGAATCTGCCGAAGAAGACCGCATAGAGTTGATTGGAGACAAAGGGATGATTTGTTTCTCTGTATTCACCTATGAGCCTATCGCTTTACACACAAAAGAAGGACGACAAGAGATTATCGTCGAAAACCCCAAATACGTACAACAGCCACTTATCGAAAATGTAGTCAACACCCTAAGAGGGTTAGAAACCTGTGATTGCACAGGTGAAAGTGCGACCATGACCAATTGGGTTATGGATCGCATACTAGAAAAGTATTAATTTGTTACCTATAAACTATGACAAAAGAGGAACTAATGAGAGAGGCTATTCGATTAGCCACAGAGAATGTAGTCAATGGTGGTGGTCCATTTGGTGCTGTCATTGCAGACAAAGAAGGTAATATTCTAGCAACAGGAGTCAACCGAGTAACGGCAAGCCATGACCCAACTGCCCATGCAGAAGTTAGTGCCATCCGTGCGGCTACCAGCAAACTAGGGCAATTTGATCTAAGAGGATATGAAATTTTTAGTAGTTGTGAACCATGTCCTATGTGTTTAGGAGCCATTTATTGGGCACGACTAGACAAATTATATTATGGAAATTCACATACTGATGCCAAAAACATTGGATTCGATGACTCATTTATATATGATGAGTTGCGCTTGACTCCACCTAGACGCAAACTTCCTAGTGAAGTCTTGCTAGCAGACGAAGCCATTGCCACCTTCCAAGCATGGCAAAATAAAGAAGACAAAATAGAATACTAATATTATTTGTAAGCTATCCATATAAGGACTAGGGGCTGTCAAAAGATCACTTTTGACAGCCCCTAGTCCTTTCTTGTATCCCTATGATATCTTACTCCATTAAGCATAGTACGATGAATTATGTCTATAGTTATCAAAACATAAATAATCATAGACTAATTCACAAAACAGCAACACCTATAAAGAGACACAGAGAGACACAATATTGACTATTTTATCCACACACAAGATAGATAAAACAACTACACACACACATATTGTCGATTATTTCCAAAAAAAACAACACTTTGATATTTTACATATTGAATTATTTATTATATTTGCATAATTTCTTAAGAGAGAAGAGAGATGATTTATTCATATAACTGATGTATTATTATTAAAAATTGAGAGAGATTTTATGAAAAGAAAATTGATGATGTTGCTTTCTTGCGTTTTTGTGTGCATAGGATTAGCAACGGCTCAGTCGTCGAAAGTCACAGGATTGGTGATATCCAAAGATGACGGCCAGCCAATTATTGGTGCCTCTATCTTAGTTGTAGGTACCAGTGTTGGTACTATTACCGACATTGATGGTAAATTCACTATCGAAAATGTACCTAGTAGTGCAACAAAACTGCGCGTATCATATATTGGTATGAAACCGCAGGAAATTAAGATTAAACCATTCATGAAGATTGTAATGACTTCAGATAGCGAAATGCTTGAAGAAGTGGTAGTGACTGGTATGCAAAAGATGGATAAACGCCTATTTACTGGGGCATCCACTAGACTTCAAGCAGATGATGCCAAACTAGATGGTATTCCAGAAATTGGACGTGCACTAGAAGGACGTGCTGCTGGTGTCTCAGTACAGAACGTATCTGGTACATTTGGTACAGCTCCTAAAATCCGTGTACGTGGTGCTACATCTATCTATGGTAGTTCTAAACCACTTTGGGTAGTCGATGGAGTCATCATGGAAGATGTCACAGAAGTAAGTGCCGATGATTTATCTTCTGGAGATGCAGTCACTCTTATTTCATCAGCAGTGGCAGGTTTGAACTCGGAAGATATCGAGAGTTTCCAAATCCTTAAAGATGGTTCTGCTACATCTATCTATGGTGCTCGTGCCATGGCTGGGGTGATTGTTATCACAACAAAGAAAGGGAAAGCAGGTACCAACAAGATTAGCTACACAGGTGAATTCACCTACCGTTTGAAGCCTAGCTACAACGACTTCAACATCATGAATTCTCAAGATCAAATGGATGTGTACAAAGAAATGCAAAATGCAGGTTTCTTGAATTTATCAAGTACATACCGAGCAGAAGATAGTGGTGTATATGGACGTATGTATCACCTTATCAACAGCTATGATCCAGCTACTGGCTATGGTATTGCTAACACACAAGAAGCGATGAATGCGTACCTACGTCAAGCAGAATATCGCAACACAGACTGGTTTGATAAACTATTCAATACAAGTATCGTATCGAATCACTCTATAAGCATGTCTTCAGGAACAGACAAGGCATCTTACTATACTTCTTTATCCTATTTGAACGATCCAGGTTGGACAAAACAAAGTAAGGTAGAACGTTATACTGCAAACATCAATGCCTTGTATAAGCTAGACAAAACCCTTACTGTCAACTTGATTGCCAATGCATCTTATCGTAATCAGCGTGCTCCTGGTACTCTTGGTCAAGACGTAGATGTTGTATCAGGTGAAGTAAAACGTGATTTTGATATCAACCCATATTCTTATGCGTTGAATACATCTCGTACCCTTGATGCAAATACTTACTATGTACGCAACTATGCTCCATTCAATATCTTAAACGAATTGGAGAATAACTACATGGATTTGAATGTTACAAATATGAAGTTCCAAGGTGAAGTTAAATACAAACCTATTCAAAAGGTTGAATTATCTTTACTTGGAGCTTATAAACATTCAAGTACAACACAAACCCACTATGTTACAGAGAGATCCAATCAAGCAATGGCTTATCGCATGATGGATGATTCAACCATGCGTGATGCCAACCCATGGTTATATAGTGATCCAGACAATCCCAATTCATTGCCTGTTTCAGTTCTTCCAGAAGGTGGTTTCCATAACGAAAAGAAGTACAGTATGACCAGTTGGGATATGCGTGCTACAGCAAGTTACAACGATGTCTTCAATAATGACCATATCTTCAATTTCTTTGGTGGTATGGAAGTCAACTCTATGGATCGCCATTCCAATTCATTTGATGGTATTGGTATGCAATATGATAGTGGTCAATTGGCCTCATACGACTACAAATACTTCAAACAATTGAGTGAAGAAGGTGGTGAATACTATTGGGTATCCGATACTCGTTCACGCCAAGCAGCATTCTTTGCCACTTCAACCTATTCGTATAAAAGACGATATACGATCAATGGAACAGCCCGTTACGAAGGTTCAAATAAACTTGGTAAAAGCCGCAGTGCACGTTGGTTGCCTACATGGAACATTTCTGGTGCTTGGAATGCCCACGAAGAACCATTCTGGGATAACGTATCCGATTATATCTCTAATTTGACCTTGAAAGGTTCTTACTCTTTGACAGCCGACCGCGGTCCAGCTTCTGTAACCAACTCACAAGTTGTCATCAAAGCATACAATCCATTTAGACCATTCACCAATTTGAAAGAAACTGGATTGCAGATAGATGACCTTGAAAATAGTGAACTAACTTACGAAAAGAAACACGAACTTAATATTGGTATGGATATCGGTTTCCTAAATAACCGTATCAATGTATCTGCCGACTGGTATAAGCGTAACAACTATGACTTGATTGGTATTGTCAACACACAAGGTATTGGTGGACAAATATCTAAATACGCCAATGTGGCTTCCATGAAATCACATGGTTTTGAATTGACACTATCGACACGAAATATTGTCACAAAAGATTTCAAATGGAATACCAACTTTATCTTCTCAAAGACAAAGAATGAAGTTACTGATCTAGAGACACGTACACGTGCTATCGACTTAGTGACAGGTACAGGTTTTACAATGGAAGGATATCCAGTTCGTTCTTTGTTCTCATATGATTTCCAAGGGTTGAACGAAGAAGGTCTTCCAACCTTTATCAATCGTGACGGCGAAGTTACTGTTACAGACCTTTATTTCCAAGAACGCGACAATTTAAGTCATTTAAAATACGAAGGTCCTACTGACCCTACAGTTACAGGTAGTTTGGGTAATATCTTTTCATATAAGAACTGGAAGTTAAATGTGTTTATGACCTATTCATTTGGCAATGTCATTCGCCTTGACCCAGTCTTTAAAAGCAGTTATACTGACTTGACATCTATGCCACTTGAATTTATCAACCGTTGGGTAATACCTGGTGATGAAGCAAGTACCAATGTGCCAGCTATTGCAACAAAACGTCAATTGCAACGTATTAGTGACTTGAAATATGCATACAATGCATACAATTACTCAAGTGCACGAGTAGCCAAAGGAGACTTTATTCGTTTGAAAGAAGTATCTTTAGCTTATTCTTTCCCTAAAAATTGGTTAGAATCTCTATGGATCAACAGCTTATCCGCCAAGATTCAAGCTACTAACTTGTGCTTACTGTATGCCGATGATAAATTGAACGGACAAGATCCAGAATTCTTCAATACAGGAGGGGTCGCTTCTCCAGTACCAAAGCAATTTACATTTACCCTACGTGCAAGTTTCTAAAACAATAATCGAATAAGATAAGACAATGAAAAAAATATATTTACATATAGCTTTAGCACTTGGTCTCGGTAGTGTCGTGTTCACATCATGCGATGATTTCCTAAACACCACTCCAGACAATCGTACTGAAATTGATACAGCAGATAAAGCACGTCAAATACTAGTTGCAGCCTACCCTACAAGTTCAGGAAATATAGCTATGGAATGGTCCAGCGACAACGTCACTGATAATGGAGATGCCTACAAAAATCCAGGACGTAATATGGATCAAATTTACAGCTGGACTCAAGATACTTCAACAGGCAACGATTCTCCAAAATCTTTTTGGAGTGCTTGCTATAGCGCAGTAGCCAATGCCAACCAAGCTCTAGATGCTCTTAAAGGCATGGAAGAAACATCTGATGTACTGGCCATAAAAGGAGAAGCTCTATTATGCCGTGCATTTGCGCACTTCCTATTGAGTCAAAATTTCTGTTTGGCATACAATCCTGAAACAGCAGCAACTGATTTGGGGCTACCTTATGCGATCAAACCTGAGACAGAAGTTGCTCCTCAGTACTCTCGTGGTACCATGGAAGAACTATATGGCCACATTAATAAGGATATTGAAGAAGGTCTTCCTTTGATTAAGGATGCTATTTATACTGTACCTAAGTATCACTTCAACAAGGCGGCTGCCTATGCATTTGCGACTCGTTTTAATCTGTATTATACTAATTATGACAAAGCTATCCAATATGCCTCTGAAGTCTTGACAGACAATCCGAGTGCAGTACTACGCGATTGGGCTACTTGGTTAGAATTACCAAAAACGTTTAGTGCTATGTGGAATGGGTATATAGAGAAAGATCTACCTAATAACTTGATGTTCCTACTCCCAACCTCTTCTCAAGGACGCTATATATCTTATAGTGGTTATTGTGAGCAATATGCTCATAGTCTAGAATTAACAAAGGTTGTAGGGCCTCGTGCAGATTTTATTTGGGAGGATTATCATAGATTAATAAAAGCAATATACTCTGGAGCAAACAACCAACGTGTAGGTTATATATGTATGCCTGAAAAGTTTGAGTACACAGATAAGGCAGCTGGTATCGGGTATGTACACACAGTGTTGATTCCATTTACAACCAACAAAACGCTCTTGGAACGTGCCGAAGCCTATGCATTAAATAATGAAATAGACAATGCCGTTGCTGATATCAATGCTTGGATGAAATCAAGTTTAACCACGCAAGCTCAGTACACTAAGCAGGAAATATTAGACTATATTACTCCTATTGCTTATACCAAATACCCAGCCACATCCTTAAATGATTTGACTGTAAAAAATGAATTGCATCCACAAGGATTTACAGTCAATTCGGGTGAACAAGAGGAAATCATTCAATTTATCCTTTATTTGAAACGTGTAGAAACAATTCATGAAGGAGGACGTTGGATGGACATCAAACGTTATGGTATAGAAGTAAGTCACATAGTAGAAGACGATCCTGCCAATCCATTGCTTCTTCCCGTAGGCAGTCCTAAGCGTGCGCTTCAATTGCCTGCAGACGTGATTACAGCTGGTCTTCAAGCTAATCCTGAATAAGAGAGTTAGAAATGCTTAGCAACAATAAAAAGAATAAGAAATGAAAATATTAAAATATATTCTTCTCCTTGGAATCGTGTCTATCTTCGCCTCATGTTCTGAAGATTCCTTAGACTCAGAATCCATCTTTAAGGACGAAAAGACAACTCCCAATGCACTTGACACTTGGCTGACTGATAATTATACGTCACCATTCAATATCCGTTTCAACTATCGTTACGTAGATATCGAAAGTGATCGTGAGTATAATTTAGTACCAGCAGAATACGACAAATCTGTAGCTCTTGCCAAAATCATCAAATATTTATGGCTCGATGCTTATGTAGAAGTTACTGCAAATGCCGACCCTTCTTTTATGCAGACATATTGCCCTAAAGTCATTCAATTGATTGGATCTGCTGCATGGAATGACGATGGCTCACGTATTCTAGGACAAGCCGAAGGTGGTTTGAAAATCACGTTGTATGAAGTCAACGCTATCGACTTAAATAATATCAATGTAGAGACAATGAACGATTTATGGTTCCATACTATGCACCACGAATTTGCGCATATCTTACATCAAAACAAGCTATATAGCACAGACTTTAAGTTGATTACAGGTTCTACTTATAATTCAGCTGGTTGGACAGATTATTCAAATACAGACGCCCATCATTTAGGGTACATTACTAACTATGCAAGTAGTGAACCTAATGAAGATTTCGTAGAACTTGTTTCTATGTATGTAACTCACACCGAGGCTTGGTGGCAAGCAATGTTGGCTGATGCAAAACAAGCTCAAATTTCTGCTAGTGCTTATGCAAGCTATGCCAACGGAGGCACTAAATTACCTGACAATGCTTCATTGAAGACAGTAACAGGACAAGATGCTGAAGGCAACGATGTGACTCTATATTATCTTTATTATGGTGGAGATGAAAAGATCAAACAAAAATTTGAAATTGTTACCAAGTACTTTATCAACTCTTGGGGATTCAATTTATCTGACCTTCGTGATATTGTACAAAGACGTAGTGAATCACTTGATTCATTAGACTTAACTTCACTTTAAGACGTAAACAACAATGAAAAAAATAATTTATTCATGCCTCATATTGGCAACAACCTTATTTGTCGGTTGTACGCCTGAACAAGATGAAATCTTCGATGAGTCTGCTGCTCAACGTGTAGAGTCAAATATAAAAGGTATAGTAGAAACTTTGGAGGGGTCTCCAAATGGATGGCAAATGGACCTATTTACAGGGACTTTCGGAACAAATGTAATGGTAAAATTTGCAGACGGTAAAGTGACTGCTTCAGATTATCTCGTACACGATGCAGACGAACAAAGTGAATCCTTGTACTCAGTCATTCAAAACGGTGGTCCAGTACTTACATTCAATACATTCAATGAAATATTCCATGCCTATTCAGATCCTATTGAACCTGGTGCATCATACGGTGATAATGAGGGTTTGGGTGCCGATTTTGAATTTGTGGTTTTATCTTATTCACAAGACGAGATTATCCTTCGTGGCTTGAAACATAGACGCCTTTGCCGTTTAGTTCGTCAACCAGAGACAACAACTTGGGCTGAAACATTAGGTGCATACCAAACAATGCAGTCTAATATTATAGCTCCTATGTATGAGTTTTATTATAACGGAGAACTAGTACCAGGTACAAGCTCATTGTCAGGAAATTCACTCGTATCTCACCGTACAGAAGCCATAACTGGTGATGATGTGACAGAAGGTGATGCGACAGAAAAACTAGTAAGTTTTAGTAGACCTATCGTACCAACAATGGAAGGATTCCGTACAGAGACTCCATTCTCATACACTTCAGATGATCCTAATCCAAGCATTCAACACTTCAAGTATGATACAGAGTCTATGCGATTTGTATGTACAGACGAAGGAATTGATATGTATATCGTGAAAATCTATCCACCAGCAAATGTATCATTTATTAATATAACAGACTCCTATTCTTTCAACCTTGATTTCTCTACTAGTTCCCCATATGCAAGTGACATGAGTAGTGCATTTGCTCAACTATTTATAACAGTACAGCAAAGTAGTTTTTCACGATATGGAGTATATATTAGTTCGGTTAGCATGGGCTACAATACATATCCTTATAAGGCCGATTTTATACTTGAATTTCAAGCAGGTGGCTATTACTTTTTATATGGATATTCTGTTACTCCTGTGGCTGGTACAGAAGACCAAGTTGAGTTCTCTAATATTACAAATTTAAATGGAAATGCGAATCTTATTTCAGGAGCAAAGGAAGTCGGTCAAGCACTTATAGAGAAAGGACCTTGGACTATCTCGTACGATAACAAAGTGTCTCCAAACGAATACACTTTTGTAAGTACAAAAGATGCAAGTTACAGTTTTAAAATTTCTAAATAATCCCGTCTAGTTTCAGACAGGGAAACTATACAATTTCTCTCTTTAACAGTTTTAACCTAACCGTTTTTGAGATCGAAGGGCACACTCAGTGATGAGCGTGCCCTTCCTATATTATACAGATTTTTGCTTAGCTATATATGATGCTTTTATTTACGGTGATAAATATTGGTACATGGGAAAGGTATCTCAATCTTTTCCTGATCAAATCTATTCTTGATGCTTTCCAACAAATCACATTTGATAACAAAGGCATCACCATAACTAGCTGTCCAACACCATGCTCGTAGGGTAATAGCCGAATTGCCCAATTCTATCACACGAATAACAACTTGTGGCACACCAGCCGCTTTATCAGCTTCTGTACGCATATCGACAAGCTTAGGATGCTTCATGCATTCCTCACGCATAATGGTCATAGCCACTTTTAAATCAGTATCATAAGATACCCCAACTTCTACAGCAGAGCATGTCTCAGTAGGGCCAATAGATGAATTGACAATATCTGCAGAATTCATCTTGCTGTTAGGAATAATAATTTTACGGTTGTCCAACTGATTAATTATTGTGTGGCGCAGGCTAATGTCATCAACATGTCCCACATGCCCGTTGACCTGAATAAAATCGCCTATACGATATGGTTTAGCTACGACAATGAAAACTCCACTGATAAAATTGGACAAAGCTTCTTGAGATGCAAAACCTATGGCCATAGCAAAAACACCAGCACCAGCCAACAAGGAAGTACCTAAAGTCTGCAATCCAGGAATAGTACGGAGAACCATTATTCCACCGACCACGTAAATCGTGTAAATACATACTTTGCGTAAGAAAACCACAGTCGTTTTATCCAATTTTGAATTGGGACCATACTGCTTGTTCTTTGGAAACAACATCTTAATTACAGTCACACCAACCGCAATAAGTACCAGTAAGACCACGATTGTACCTACTATCTTCATAAGAGGCATCCATTCACTGGCTACCCCCATACTCGTCAATGCATTTTCTACTGCACCGTTTACAGGAAGCACAGAAGCTGTTTGTACAGAATCTTTTGCTAAATCTGATTGAATCATAAGGCTATAAATTTAAAATTAGTATATTTGCAAATATAGATATTGAAAACAGATTAACCAAATCTTACGAATAAAAGCATGAACCCTATTGAAATTATCAATATATACTATCCTGAGGAAAACGACCTCCGCATCACTCTGCTCACTCACTCATGTCAGGTAGCCAAACATGCTTTAGCCATCATTAAGCGCCACCCAGAGCTTCCAGTAGATGAAGATTTAGTATATGAAGGCGCCATGCTTCATGATATAGGTATTCTACATACCGATGCACCTAAAATATTCTGTACAGGAAAACATCCCTATATTTGCCACGGCTATTTGGGTGCCGAGATGCTTCGTAAAGAAGGCTATCCTATTCATGCAGGATTTTGCGAACGTCACACTGGGACTGGATTAAGCATAGCTCGCATACAAGGAGCCAATCTCCCTATTCCACGAAGAGACATGCGACCGCAAACTCTAGAAGAGGAAATTGTGTGCTATGCCGACAAGTTTTACAGCAAATCTAGACTGAAACGAGTCAAAACTGTTGAGGATGTCCTGCACTCCCTCTCAAAATATGGTCCAGAAGAAATCGAACGCTTCAACGAATGGCATAAAAGATTTGGATAATGCCTACTCTTTTTGTACTTTTGTGCCAAATAACAGATAAATCAAGAATTGAAAAAATTTTTCCGATATACCCCACTGAGTGTATTGACTCTCCTCCTGCTTCTGCCAGCTTTTGCTAGCAATCGGCGAGGAGGTTTTGGTACATCTCCACTTGCCAATCCGTATTCCCTGACAGACAGCCTACTGCCTGATTCTTTGGGACGTCACCACTTGAGTCAACACCGTGATACAATCGGTAAAAATGGAGCTGATTCAACCAAGAATAAAGTTGGCCTAGAATCTCCTGTAGACTACTCAGCAAAAGACTCTATCGTATTCGAAAAAGGCGGCTTTGCGCATCTCTTTGGAGAGAGTAAAGTAGGCTATCAAAAGATTAAATTGAGTGCAGAAGTTATTTCCATGAATATGGATAGTAGCAATGTATATGCCCATGGTATTGCCGACAGTACTGGAAATATAAAAGGCAAACCCGTCTTTGAAGATGGAAGTACCCCATACGAGACGAAACAAATCCGCTATAACTTTGATAGTAAACGCGGATTGATCTCCAATATTGTAACACAACAAGGTGAAGGGTACGTAACAGGACACAATGCCAAGAAGGATCAAGAAAACACCATTTGCATGGCAGATGGTAAATACACAACGTGTGACCATCATGAACATCCACACTTTTACTTACAGATGACACGTGCTAAAGTGCGCCCCAAGAAAAATGTAGTTACTGGTCCAGCTTACCTTGTAGTAGAAGATGTTCCTCTTCCTATCTGGGTTCCCTTTTTCTATTTCCCTTTTACCAATAGTTATACGTCTGGTTTCTTAATGCCTACCTATGTCGATGACAACGATAGAGGTTTTGGTCTTCAAGAAGGGGGATATTATTGGGCTATTAGTGACTATATGGACTTGAAACTTCAAGGAGATATCTATACTAAGGGGTCGTGGGCTTCGCATATCAAACTGAACTATAACAAACGATATCGTTATTCTGGCAACTTCAACTTGGACTATCAAGTAACGGTATTGGGGGATAAGGGTCTACCTGATTATTCCAAAGCTAATGACTTTAAATTGGTCTGGTCGCACCGTCAAGATGCTAAAGCCAACCCTAATAGTTCCTTTTCAGCGCAGGTCAACTTTTCGACCTCAAGTTACGAACGTACCAACCTGAACAACCAATACAATCCGATTGCTCGTTCACAAAATACCAAGACCTCTTCGGTCAGTTATAGTCGTTCGTTCCCAGAACAAAAATTGACTATTTCAAGTACATTCAATATAGCACAGACACTGAGAGATTCTTCTGTGTCTTTGACACTGCCAGATGTGAATATCTCATTGGCTAAACGTTATCCCTTCAAACGTAAAAACGGAGTTGGCGAGGAGCGTTGGTACGAAAAGATCGGCATGAGCTATACAGGACGTATCACTAACAGCATCACCTGTAAAGATGATGAACTTTTTGAAAAGAGCTTTGCCAAAGACTGGAAGAATGGGATGAACCACAGTATTCCTATCAGTGCTACATTTACCCTATTTAAGTATATCAATGTGACTCCATCGTTCAACTATCGAGAAAGATGGTACACACGCAAGATAGAACGCAACTGGGACGATGCGGCATACAAAGAAGTGCAAGATACCCTTACTGGATTCTATCGTGTATGGGACTATAATATGGCTATCAGTGCCAATACCAAACTTTATGGTATGTACAAACCTCTATTTTTTAAGAAAAAAGAGATACAGATACGTCATGTGATCACTCCATCGATTAGCTTCTCTAGTTCACCCGATTTTGGACAAGAGAAATATGGCTATTACAAACATTACACCTATGTAGATAAGGATGGTAATGAAAAGGTTGTAGATTACTCACCATATCAAGGTAGTGCGTTTGGTATACCAGGGAAAGGGAAATCAGGAACAATCAATTTTGATGTGTCCAACAACTTGGAAATGAAGTATAAAACTGATCGAGATTCGACTGGATATAGAAAGGTCAGTCTGATTGATGAATTGGGTGCTTCCATATCATACAACACAGCAGCAGATGTACGTCCATGGAGTGATTTATCTCTTCGTCTACGTTTAAAACTGACCAAGAACTACACCTTCAATATGAATAGTACCTTTGCCACTTATGCCTATGAATTTGATGACAATGGTAATGTTGTAGTGGGTGATAAGACCGAATATAGTTATGGCCGCTTTGGTCGTTTCCAAGGTTGGGGATCTAGTTTTAACTACCAATTCAACAACAATACTTGGAAAAAGTGGTTTGGCCCTAAAGACGACGAGAAAGATAAAGACAAAAAGGATCAGGACAAATCAAAAAGCGACTCCAAAGACCCTAATTCTACTTTAAAAAGCGACCACGAAAAGCGCAAAGCAGAGATGTCTAGCGATGGGTACCAAAAGTTTACCATGCCTTGGTCACTAAATCTAAACTACTCGTTTAATATCCGCGAGGACCGCACAAAAGACATCAATAAAAAGACCATGCGTTATCCATACAAATACACGCATAATTTGAATGCCTCTGGTCAGGTCAAATTGACAAACAACTGGAATATCAACTTCAGTTCTGGGTATGACTTCCAAGCCAGTGAGGTGACTCAAACGTCTTTTACCATTATGCGTAATTTGCACTGTTGGGAGATGTCTGCGAGTGTTACTCCATTTGGACGTTATCAATCATACACTTTCAATATACGAGCTAGTTCGCAGATGTTACAAGACTTGAAATGGGATCAACGTAGTAGTACGCAATCAAATATTGAATGGTATTAAGTAGGTCCTACTACACATGAGTAGGTGATGCACATCCTACTATAATAAAAAGAGTGAGGACATATCGGTTGATATGTCCTCACTTATCTTTTGTAGTCTAAGGGATTATCTTAGAACAAGTTTGCAGGATATTCACCAGCATCAATCAATGCTTGAATCTTATCGACTACACCTTGACGATCTTCTGCATAAGTTACTCCAAACCATTTGCTTGTAGTATCTAGTACACGCACAGTTGATGTGTTTGAGTTGATCAATTCGTTCACAACAAGTGGAATAAAGAATTCACTCTTCAACTCTTGTCCTCTTTCTTTCAAGAAGTCAACGAACATCTCATCACTGTGTTGGAAATAATCAGGAGTGAATCCCCACATGTTCATACTGACAGGAGTGTTGTCTTCGATAGCTACCCAAGCACCTTCTTCGTCTTTGTAAGATACTTTGCCATCTACACGCATGATTTCTGTACGTTCAACAACAGTTGTCAAATTACCTTCTTCGTTTGTGCCACAAATACCACGAGCTACAGTACCACTTTCACTCAAAGTATTGCCCACGCGGTAACCCACCATGCAATAACGATTTGTTGTACCTTCCATATCTATAAGTTCCTTGGCTAGCACAGCAAAACTGTCACGTCCATAAAAGTCATCTGCATTAATCACAGCAAAAGGCTCGTTGATTACAGATTTACCCATCATAAGGGCGTGATTAGTACCCCAAGGTTTTACACGTTCTTCTGGACATGTAAATCCTTCTGGAAGATCATTTTTGTCTTGAAAAACAAGTTCTACAGGAATGTGATTTTCATACTTTGAGATAATTTTTTCACGGAAATCTTTTTCAAAGTCTTTACGAATAACGAATACTACTTTACCAAATCCTCCGCGGATCGCGTCGAAAATAGAGTAGTCCATGATTGTTTCACCGTTTGGTCCTAGACCATCAAGCTGCTTCAAACCGCCATAACGGCTTCCCATACCAGCAGCAAGTACAAATAATGTTGGTTTCATCTGTCGTATTGAATTTTAGTTTGTAATACGACACAAAGATAGTTATTTTTCTCGTATCAAAAGATTAATGAAGTGAAAAAGCTCCCCCCATTATCCTAAGAGTTTTTATGCAAGAAACGACGATACTCGTACATAAAAGCAATAGCCGCCATTGTCAAGGCTATCGGAAAGGCCATCCATATACCAGGCAGTCCATAACCCAAGCTAATGGCCAACCAATAACTGATTGGAATGGAAACTAGAATATAAACAACGAAGCAGATATAAGGGATAGTCTGGACTGCTCCTACTCCACGTAATATATTGACGTAGGTCATCTGAAGACCATCTCCTACTTGATAGAGCATAAGAGGCACCATGGTTAAAGGTATAAGTGCCAGCACTTCTGCATCGGTAGTAAAAAGTAGCCCTATCTGATGGCGCAACAAGTAAGAACCAACGGCATTGATCATCACAAAAACACCCATCAAGTGCAATCCAGCTTGTCCTCCTCTTTTTAAGTTAGCCCAATCTTTCTGTCCATAATAAATAGAACTACGTACTGAAATTGCGGTTCCCACACCAACATAAAACATAAAAAAAATCTGTGATATACTCAGCATCACCTGATGAGCAGCCATCGTTGTAACACTGATCCAGCCAGCAAACAAAGTAGTCATGGCAAATGAGGATGCTTCCATAACAATCATCGTTCCCACAGGCCAACCAATCATAAAGAGCTCTTTAATGGCTGTCTTATCAAAAAACGCTTTTTGACTAGCTACCCAATAGCTTTTCAAACTAGGAGCATACTTCAACAAGAAGACATAAGATACCGCCATGAAAACTCTTGAAATAAAAGTTCCCCAACCTGCCCCTGTCAATCCTAACTCAGGAAAAGGTCCAATACCATAAATCAAAAGATAGTTGAGCAAAATATTCAACAATACACCTCCAAAGATAATACACATGGATGTGGCAGGCTGCGTCACACTATCGGTAAAACTCTTTCCGACAAAAAAGCAAACAGCAAAGGGTAAGGAAGCTACTTGAATCAAATAATATGGTCGAATATAAGGCAAAACAGTGGAATCTTGTCCCAACATACCCAAAAAGAAATACCCCCCTAGCATAATACATACAATCACTCCCATGACTGCACCATTCATCATCAGGCTATTGCGTAGATAATGGCCAACTTTATCAGTATCATTTTGCCCAAAAGCTGCACCTCCAAGAGTAATCAAACTCATAGAGACACCCATAGTAAACATTAATGGTAAAAACATCAAGCTGTTGACAAATGCAGCTGCAGCAAGTTCTTTCGTTCCATAATGCCCAACCATAAGCGTATCGAAAAAACTCAATAAAACCATAGCAAGTTGGCCTAGTATTGTAGGGATACTCAGCTTGACAAGCGCTTTATAATGGGTGTAATAAGGGGCAGCCTGTAAATAAGATGTTGATGTACTCATATGATTGTATTCAAAAAGTGCCTAGTCTTCATTAAACTAGGCACTTTGGATAGGTTATTTATTTCTTTTTATAAAATAGCACATTGGCATGTTCACGCTGGAAACATTGCTTGGAGACTCGTCGTATATCTTCGGCGGTCACCGCATTGTACCGATCGACCTCTGTATCTAGAGTAAACTCTGGCCCATACAGCTCATGTAAAGATAAGCTGGTGGCTTGTTGCAAATAACTAATATGTCCAAAGACGAAACTTGCTTCAAACCTAGTATGCAATTTTTCTATTTCACTCTGTGCCACAAGCTCTGTATGTAGCTTTTCCAATTCCTCCCATACAGCGGCTTCTGCTGCTTCCAAAGTTATTCCCTCGGCTGGACGACCTATAATATGGAATAGGCCGATGTCCAATGATCCACTGATATGTGCATCTAGTGTAGAGAAGATACGGCGCTCTTTGACCAAACGCTGATTAAAGCGGCTAGAGGTACCCAAACTCAACACATCCGAAATCATATCGTACACGCAATAATCTGGATGAAAACGATCACACATATGAAACGCCATATAGAGAGTGTCCAAAGGCACTTGACGCTCTACAGTGAGTCGACGTTCTTCTGTCTGCTGTGGTTCCACTGGACGATTGCGTGGAGGCAATGGAGTATTGGGAATAGGAGCGAACCATTTTTCAGTAAGCGCTTCCGCATCTTCCCAAGAGATATTGCCAGTGACTGCTAACACTGCATTGCTAGGCTGGTAGTAGGTATTATAGAAGTCTTTGACCTGCTCCATCGTCGCTTCTTCTATATGACTAATATCTAGCCCAATAGTTGGCCATCGATAAGGATGTTTCTTATATGCCAGATCACGCACAAGATGCCCGATGTCTCCATAAGGTTGATTGAGATGAGTTTGTTTAAACTCCTCAATCACCACCTGACGCTGCACTTCTAGACTTTCTTCATTGAATGCCAATTGCAACATGCGGTCAGATTCCAACCAGAAAGCAATCTCTACATTATGTTTAGGAATGGTGAGATAATAATTAGTGATATCATTGCTAGTCCATGCATTGTTTTCTCCACCAGCTTCTTGTAGGGGAGCGTCATATGAAGGGATATGGATAGATCCACCAAACATCAGATGCTCAAATAAATGTGCAAATCCAGTATGTTCCGGAGATTCATCACGTGCACCAACCTCATACAATATATTCAATGCAACCATCTGTGTACTGTCGTCAAAACAGTGCACAAGACGCAAGCCATTATCTAGAACTTTTCTATGTACTTCGTTCATCTAGCTAGACTTCTTTGACTTCAAGAATACGGATATCCTCTTTAGGACGATCGTTTTTATCGGTCTCAACGGCTTGGATGGCATTCACAATATCCATTCCATCCACCACTTCACCAAAGACTGTGTACTCACCATCCAAATGTGGAGTTCCGCCTATATTGGTATAAGTAGTCATTTGCTCAGGTGTGAAGGTAAAGTCTGGTGTGGCGTTAGCGCGCACTTCTGCCAATTCAATCAGATGATTTTGAAGTTCTTCCAACCCGGCTTGGTCATTGGCCTTACGCATCTTGTAAATATTTTTCATTTGCTCTTTGACCAATTGGTCAAAACAAGTCTTTACTTTACGTTGATTGCGTTGTTGTTCCATGCCTAGCATCATCTCTGGTGAATAGGTTGTACCTGTGACAATATAAAATTGACATCCTGACGAATTGCGTTCAGGGTTCACTTGATCACATTGACGTGCAGCACAGAGAGCACCACGCTTATGATAATAGGTAGGATATACAATTTCTGCTGGGATGGTATAACCCACATCACCAACTCCCAGAGATTTTCCTGCTGGAGCATTTTTTGAATCAGGATCTCCTGCTTGAATCATAAAATTATTAATGACTCTATGGAAAAGTGTATGTACATACGTTCCATCCTGTATTAGTTTAAGGAAATTCTCTTTGTGACGAGGAGTCTCATCATACAACGTAATTGTTATAGTTCCTTTAGTTGTAACAATTTCTATCATAAATCAAAACCTTTTGGTGCTGACCGCTTTAAAGAGCGACTTTTTTATTTAGTTCAGTATGCAAAGATACTAGATTTTCCTTACCTTTGCAATAAGAAATTCTATTTTAATATATATCGTATGGAAATTCAATACATCCTTGAACTATTGTTGTTCATTATTCTGAGTCTGATTGCAGGTGGTATATTACAGCGAGTTCTTCGCAAGAGTCCGATTCCTTACACGGCAGGTCTTTTTCTTCTGGGGCTTATTGCTGGTCTGCTGGGGCGCATCAAACCATTCGGTTATTTAGACCCTATCGAAAATGCCATCATGGATGTGGGCAATATGGATCCCGATTTGATTCTATACTTATTTCTTCCTATTCTGGTATTTGATGCGGCATACGAACTCGATTTCCACATCTTTAAGAAGAACTTAGTCAATGCTTCTATACTGGCCATACCTGGTTTGTTATTCAGTACAATACTCACGGCTGCAGCCATTATAGGTTTATCCAAATGTTTTGGTATTTATGGCAGTTGGACTTGGCCAGTGGCCATCATGTTTGGTGGTTTGATTAGTGCTACCGACCCAGTAGCCGTGGTGGCATTACTGAAAGAACTAAAAACAAGTAAACGGTTTTCGACTTTGGTTGATGCCGAATCTATGCTGAATGATGGAACAGGTATCGTGGTTTTCATGCTGTTCTTTACAACGGTCAAAACAGCTTTTGGAGCTACATCAACTTCAGGATTCGACAATCCGTTCTTAAACTTTATTTTTGTAGTCAGTGGAGGAGCTACTCTAGGACTAATCATGGCTTGGGGAAGTCTCAAATACATTAAAGCAGTATCGGCCAATATGCTCGTACAAATTAGTGTAATTCTGGTCAATGCCTATCTAGTCTTTATACTAGCGCAAGAATATCTCAATGTATCAGGAGTTATTGCCCTTGTATGTTATGGACTATATGTATCGTATTATGGAAGTTTATGCCTAAAACAAGAAGTCAATGACTTTATGAAAGAATGCTGGGAACTTCTAGCCTATATAGGTAATACAGCTATCTTTATCATTGTAGGTATAGTCATTGCTATGAATGTCCACTTTAATTGGACTAGTTTATTGATGCTCGGATTGATTTATATTGCAGTCAATATCATCCGTCTTGCTATGATTTTCTTCTTCCGCCCTGTTATGAAACTTGGACGTTATGGGCTGACACGTCGAGAAGGTGTTATTTTGGCTTGGGGTGGACTACGTGGTGCCCTTGGCTTGACTTTAGCTTTGATTGTGTATAACACCAGTATTATTCCTTTGGAAATACGTGAAGAAGTGCTTTTTCAAACAGCTGGTATCGTGGCACTCACATTGACCATCAATGCGACAACCATTGCCCCATTATTACGATATTTCCACTTTACTGAATCTGGAGTAGCTCAAAATTATTTAGCGGCTTCTGCCCGTCGTCTATGGGTCAAGGAAATGCAAGAATACTACGAATCATTACGCAATAAAGAACAATTGGAAGATTGCAACTGGGAAGTGGTAGAAAAACATCTACCTAAAATACATGAGGCACTTCCTGAGTGTAATGAATTGAATTTACTTGACGAATTGCGTTTACGTATAGCACGTCAACAAAAATTGTATGTCTGGGAACTTCTCCATAATGGTGTCATACAAGCCCACTCTCTACAAAAACTTCAAGCGTTGGCAGATGATTTATACGATTCAGATGGAAAAATTCCTCTGCAATCTGAAAGTATTCTATTTGTTCGTATGCTTCGCCGTGGTACGCGAATGCTAGGCTTCAAAGCACCTTACTGGTATCGTGGATTCCTTGACAAATTCTTTCCTGCACGTACAGTGAAACGATATGACGTCACCCGTGGGTTTATCCTAATACAGAAAAACGCACTACAACTCGTACAAGAATATGAAAGTAGTGAATTCTTTGCAGGAAATAAACATATCATTATTGAGGAAATACGTGCTGAAATAGCATATAATCTTAAGGCAGCTGAACACTATATGCGCCGTTTGAAAAAACGTCACCCAGTATCTTTCCGTCAAGCCGTAACCATTAAGACAGAGCGTATGCTAGACTTTAAAAACAAATCTATCAGAAAGAAATTAGACCAAGAAGGTGTTTTTTAACCAAAAAGGACGATGTCGTAATGACATCGTCCTTTTTGGTTTATACTTATAATATAGCTGTCCTAGTTGGCCATCTCTGAAATAAACATAATACGCACTAAACGCACCTCTTCTTCAGTATAGAACTCTTCAAGTTCCTTCATGGCTATAGGCAACGCATCTGTCTGGGCTTCTCTAAAATAATCGTATATATCCTCAATACAATCTTCATCTAAGACTTCTTCTACATAGTAGCCTATATGAATCTTTGTACCTGAATATACGATAGCTTCGATTTCCTCAAGCAAATCACTAAATTCAATACCTTTGGAATTGGCGATATCATCCAAAGCAACTTGACGGTCTATTGCTTGAATAATCGATACTTTCATTCTCGATTTATTCGCAACAGTACGTACCCTCAAATCTTCTGGTCGCTCAATCTCATTTTCAACACAGTGTCGTTTAATGAGTTCACAGAACTCTTTACCATAACGCTGTGCTTTACCAGCACCTACTCCTGGAATATTCTGTAACTCATCCAAAGTCACAGGATAGATGGTTGCCATGGACTCCAAACTAGGGTCTTGGAAAATAACATATGGAGGCACTTCGAGCTTCTTGGCCATACGACGACGCAAGTCCTTAAGCATACTAAACAAGGCTTCATCTGCTGCACCACTTCCCACATGGTCTTGTGCTGCTTCTTCTTCCATCAATTCTTCAAAATCATTATCTTCAAGAATCATAAATTGTACAGGTTTTTTTAGGAAATCATGACCTAACTCTGTTATTTTAACTAGGCCATAGTGTTCTACATCACGACTCAAATACCCTGCATACATTGCCTGACGAATAACCGCGCTCCATATTGTAGAAGGGACCTCGCGGCCACAGCCAAAGAATTCACTTGATTCATGCCCTTGCGTCACGATTTCAGAGGTTTCTTTTCCCAATAGGAGATCTACGATGTATCCAGCCTTAAAACGTTCTTTGAGTTCAATTATTGTCTCTAAAACAGTTACCAAATGTTTCTTGGCATCTATTTTCTTTTTCTTTGGTTTTAAACAGTTATCGCAATTCCCACAATTTTCTTGTGTATATTTCTCTCCGAAATAATACAATAAACTGATACGACGACATACAGAAGATTCGGCATAGGCGGCTGTTTCAAGCAATAACTGCTTGCCAATCTCTTGTTCGGCTACGGGCTTACCTTGCATGAACTTCTCTAATTTTTTTAGATCCTTCTCGGTATAAAACGTGATACATTGGCCTTCACCACCATCACGACCTGCACGACCTGTCTCCTGATAATACCCTTCCAAACTTTTAGGGATATCATAATGTATAACAAATCGTACATCGGGCTTGTCAATTCCCATACCAAAGGCAATGGTAGCAACAATTACTTGTGTCTTTTCCATCAAGAAGTCATCTTGATTTTGCGTACGGGTAGCCGTATCCATACCTGCATGGTATGCTTTGGCTTCTATTCCATTGACTTGTAAAACTTCGGCCAATTCCTCGACTTTCTTCCTACTAAGACAATAAATGATACCTGCTTTACCACTATTCTGACGTATAAAGCTAATAATATCTTTATCAATATTATCGGTCTTTGGACGTACTTCATAATACAAATTTGGACGATTGAAAGACGACTTAAAGACTTTTACGTCCATCATGCCCAAGTTCTTCTGTATATCATGTTGAACTTTAGGAGTTGCAGTAGCTGTTAAAGCTATCAAAGGTGCTTCACCTATTTCATTAATTATAGGACGTATACGTCTATACTCAGGTCGGAAATCATGCCCCCACTCCGAAATACAATGTGCTTCATCTACAGCATAGAAGGAAATTTTAATCGTTCTAAAGAAATCGATATATTCCTGCTTTGTTAAGGATTCAGGTGCAACATATAGTAACTTTGTTACACCAGATTGGATGTCGTGTTTAACAGTATCGATTGCAGATTTGTTTAGAGAAGAATTGATAAAATGCGCAACACCTTCTTCTTGGCTAAAACTACGCATAGCATCAACTTGATTCTTCATCAAAGCTATAAGGGGTGAGATAACGATACCTGTGCCCTCCATTAATAATGAAGGCAGCTGGTAGCACAAGGACTTACCACCTCCAGTGGGCATCAAAACGAAAGTATCATTGCCATCCAATAAGTTTTGAATGATTGCTTCTTGATTCCCCTTGAAAGTATCAAATCCGAAATATTGCTTCAGTTCTTTTTTTAACCTACTATGTTCTGTCATCTCGAAATAAATTTAATACGTTGTTCGCAAACAAAGTTAGGAACAAAAACAAAAAATCCAAAGCTTTAAGAAAAAAAAAGTGACCTAATATTTAATTATTAGGTCACTTTTTTTTCTTAATCTATCAATTAATCTCTTAATTGGTGCATATACGTATTACTCATACGTTCTTGACAATATTTCTTAGTCAACGTATATGTATTTAGCGCATTGGATGGTGCATCAAACATGACATCTGTCATAATAGTTTCTACGATACCTCGCAATCCACGCGCACCAAGTTTAAATTCTTCCGCCACATCAACAATAAAGTCTAGAGCTTCATCATCTACTGTAAACTGAATCTTATCCATATCCATCAATTTCACATATTGCTTCACAATGGCATTTTTAGGTTCAGTTAATATGGCACGCAAAGCGTCACGTGTCAATGGATTTAAATGCGTGATCACAGGTAGACGACCAATTATTTCAGGAATCAAGCCAAAACTCTTGAAATCTTGAGGTGTCACATATTGTAACAAATTATCCATATCCAACTGCTGATTGTTCTTTGCAGCTTCAAATCCTACAACATGGGTATTCATTCGATGGGCTATTCGCTTTTCAATACCATCGAAAGCTCCGCCACAAATAAACAAGATGTCTTTGGTGTCAATAGGAATCATACGCTGTTCTGGGTGCTTGCGTCCTCCTTGTGGTGGAACATTTACAATAGAACCTTCCAGCAATTTCAACAGTCCCTGCTGTACACCCTCTCCACTCACATCACGTGTAATGGATGGATTATCATTCTTACGAGCAATCTTATCAATCTCATCAATAAATACGATACCTGTTTGCGCTTTCTTGGCATCATAGTCACAAGCTTGTAGCAATCGGGATAGCAAACTTTCAATATCTTCACCGACATACCCTGCTTGTGTCAAAACTGTGGCATCCACGATAGTAAAAGGTACTTCGAGCAGTTTAGCAATAGTACGAGCCATCAAAGTCTTACCTGTACCAGTTCTACCAACCATAATGATGTTTGACTTTTCAATCTCTACTTCATCATGACTATTTGGTTGCAACAGACGCTTGTAGTGATTATACACAGCAACAGCCATTTGACGTTTGGCTACGTCTTGGCCAATCACATATTGGTCCATGTGTGCTTTAATGTCTTTAGGCTTAGGTAAATCCTCAAGTTTAAAGCCCAAATCGGTATTCTGTTCAGAATCTTTTACTATTTCTGTAGCACGAAGTGCACACTCATCACAGATATATCCGTTGATACCAGTAATCATCAAACGCACTTCATTTTCTGTACGTCCACAAAAACTACAACGGTCTACATGATTATTATTCGCCATTATTTATTTTCTTGGTTACGAAGCATCACACGGTCAATCATACCGTAATCAAGTGCTTCTTGAGAAGTCATCCAGTAATCACGATCAGAGTCAGCCCATACTTTGTCGTACTCTGTATGTGAATGGTCTGCAATGATAGTGTATAGTTCTTTTTTCATCTTTTGAATTTCACGAGCAGTAATCTCTATATCTGATGCCTGCCCTTGTGCACCACCTAGTGGTTGGTGAATCATGACACGTGAATGTTTCAAAGCAGCACGTTTACCTTCTGCACCAGCAACAAGCAATACTGCTGCCATAGATGCTGCCATACCTGTACAAATAGTAGCTACATCGCTATTGATAAATTGCATCGTATCATAGATACCCAAACCAGCGTATACGGATCCACCAGGTGAATTAATATAGATAGAAATATCTTTACCTGGATCTACAGAATCCAAATACAACAACTGAGCTTGTAATGTATTGGCTGTATAGTCATTGATTTCTGTACCTAAGAAGATAATTCGGTCCATCATCAAACGTGAGAACACATCAAGTTGCGTAACGTTTAGTTGACGTTCTTCTAGGATATAAGGATTTAAATATCCAGCTTGTGCCTTTATCACATCATCAAACACTTGGCTATTTATACCCAAATGTTGAGTGGCATATTTTCTAAAATCATTCATAATCTAAATTATTATCTTATTTTTTATATGTGTATCTCTTCAATCAAGGGAGATTCAATGTACGCAAATATACAAGTTATATGCCACATCACCATAAAAAAAACCACTTATTAATAATTAACCCATCAAGCCATGCTGAGACAACTAATTAAAGAGAAAGTCAGCCTAAGATAATTCTATAGGCTGACTTTCATCAGTATTATGTATAGTGCCTTAACACCATATGTATCAGGAGACTAAGCGTTTTCGAAAAGCTTATTAAACTCTTCTACAGAAACAGTCTTTTCGTTTAATTTCACTTTATCCTTAAGAGCTGTTGCCAACTTCTTATCAAAAGCAGAATTAACAATCATTGTACGTTGCTTTTCGTCTTGCATCATTTGCTGAGCGTATTGCTTAGCTAATTCTTCTGGTGCGTTAGGCATACCATATTGTGCAAGTTGCATGCGTACGCTTTCAACTGCAGCAGCTTCAATGTCATCTTGTTCAAGCTTTAATTCAAACAATTCAGCAAGCTTATTCTTGATAAGTTCCCACTTCAAGCTATTGATATTTTCTTCAACAGCTTCGTCCATATCCTTGATTGTATTGTCCTTATCGTTAGCTTCGATAACACGCTTCACTAGATCCATATCAAAAGACATATCTCCAGCACGTTTTTCTAACAAGGTACGTGCATCCATCAAGAATCTGTAATCTTGTTGAGTTACAAGACCTTCAGCAACTTGTTGCTTAACACGAGCACGGAATTCTTCTTCTGTAGACACTTCTCCTTCACCAAATACTTGATCAAAGATTTCTTGTGTCAATTCACCTGGTACAAAACGAGTAATTTCATTCACTTGGAAACTGAAATCGCCATCGTATATATGAGCATCTTTACGATCAACCTTCAATAAAGTAGCAACCTCTGCTTCAGCACCATCATATGCTGTTGTTGGATTGAATGTGATTACATCGTTTACTTTAGAACCTTCAAACAATGCTTTTTGATCATCATTCTTCATATATGCAGGCATCAATACTGCATCTTCTACTTGAATACCACCTTCAAGTATATTGCCTTCTGCATCTAGTTGAGCAACTGTACCTTTAAGCATGTCACGCTCTTCGTAAGAGTCAACCTTCTTGTATTCACCATTACGTTGTGTGTAACCAGCGATTTGTGCTTCAACCATTTCGTCTGAAACTTCAATGGTATAGTAGTCAATTGTATTGCGCTTGTCTACAGACACTTCAAATTCTGGAGCAAACATCACATCAAACTTCATTGTGAAACTTTCGCCCTTATCCAAATCAAGTGGTTCCATGCTTTCGCTCATCAATGGCTGACCTAACACTTGCTTGCCTGATTCACCTAGCACTTCATTCAATTTTTCGTCCATCAACTTGTTCAAGATGTCGCTCAATGCACGACCACGGTACATCTTATTGACTAAACCCATTGGCACCTTACCCTTACGGAAACCTGGCATAGACACTTGTTGACGTGCAGTTTTCAATTGCTTTTGCAAATCAGCTGCATAATCTTCTTTATCAACAGAGATAGTGATTACACCACTAACCTGTCCTTCATTGATATCAATTGAAGTATTCATCTTCGTTATATTATTTTTTTAGAAAAGTTGGATTGTATCATGGTGTAAAAGAGCCCCGCACTCCCACCCTGGGGATGCGAGGCCACTTTTATATTGGGGTAGCTCTCTATCGAGAGAACTTATTACTCAGCGTTTAGAGTAAAGCGGTGGAAAGATGTTACTTTCAAGCCCTTAGAAGCGCTATCTAGGTACTTAGAAACCACTTGCTTGTTTTCGTCCATAGCAAGTTCTTGGTTCATCAAACATACATCCTTATAGAACTTATTGATACGACCCATAGCGATCTTTTCGATCAAGTTCTCTGGTTTACCTTCTTGACGTGCTTTGTCTGCTGCAATTTCTTTTTCTCTTTCAAGAACCTCTGCTGGTACTTCTTCTGGAGAAACAGCAATAGCGTTCATAGAAGCAACTTGCATACAAATATTGTCAACAACTTCCTGGTCTACACCTGGTTGGTTGAAAGCAACCACTGTAGCTAGGCGACGATTGAAGTGAGTGTAGCAACCTACAGTTTCACCTTCTACACAACCGAAACCTTCAACTTCAGTCTTCTCACCACAAACACCTGTGTATTCAGCAACCTTGTCTGCTACAGTAGAACCTTCCATAGGCAATGCAAGTACTTCTTCTAGAGACTTACATTTATTTTCTACTACTAGATCAAGGATATCTTGAGTCATTTTTATGTGATTCGCGTTGTTAGCAACGAAGTCTGTTTCACACTTTAGAGCAAGTACTGCAGCATATCCGTCTACAGTCTTAGCTAGTACACAACCTTCAGAAGTTTCACGATCTTCACGCTTTGCAGCAGCAGCTTGACCCTTCTTACGTAGGATTTTTACTGCTTCGTCGAAATCGCCATTAGCTTCTTCCAACGCTTTTTTACAATCCATCATACCAGCTCCCATCGATTCACGAAGGTGCTTGATATCTGCCATTGATACAGCCATAATTCTTTTCTTATTTAGTGATTAATAAAAGACTTATTTATAGGTGTGTATCCCACAGCGGAGATACACACCTGTATAGAGTTCTAATAATTAAGCTTCAGTTGCTTCTGGAGCAGCATCTTCTTCGCCCTCTACGCGAGCACGACGAGTTTTGCGAGGACCCTTAGTCTCTACTGCTTCTTTCTCAGCACGCTCAGCCTTACGTTCTGCTTGTCCTTCAGCGATAGCCTTGCAACAAGTACCCAAGATAACCTCTACTGACTTAGTAGCATCATCATTAGCTGGGATTACGTAATCCACTGTATCAGGATTAGAATTTGTATCCACGATAGCAAAAACCTTAATACCAAGACGTTGTGCCTCACGTACTGCGATATGTTCCTTCAAAACGTCTACTACGAAGAGTGCAGCTGGAAGGTGGTTCATCTTAGAGATAGAACCTAAAGTCTTTTCTAGCTTAGCACGTTGACGTGAGATTTGAAGAACTTCACGCTTAGAAAGGTTTGAGTATGTACCATCGTTTGTCAACTTATCGATAGTAGCCATCTTCTTGATAGCTTTACGAATAGTTGGGAAGTTTGTCAACATACCACCTGGCCAACGCTCGATTACATATGGCATATTAACACCAGCAGCAGCATCTGCGCATACTTGCTTTGCTTGTTTTTTAGTAGCAACAAATAGAATGTCGCGTCCAGTTTTTGCGATTTCCTTAAGCGCTTCAGCAGCTTCGTCAATCTTAGCGACAGTCTTGTGAAGGTCAATGATATGAATACCATTACGCTCCATGAAAATATAAGGGGCCATTGCAGGGTTCCACTTTCTCTTAAGGTGTCCGAAGTGGCAACCAGCCTCTAATAGAGTATCAAAATCAATTCTTGACATAATTCTTGTCTTTAATAAGTTCGTTTACTTTCTTTTTTGTTTTCTCAACCAACCCTCGGGTAGTCAGTCTATACATAAGTATCTCCTGAATCCTGGGAGTTTAGATACTAAACGTTTGGGGATGTTTCTGACTATACAGCAATAGTATAGTATATATGAAACAGCGGATACTAACGTTTACTAAACTGGAATTGACGACGTGCTTTTGGTTGACCTGGTTTCTTACGTTCAACAGATCTTGGGTCACGTGTAACAAATCCTGCTGCACGTAGAGCAGCCTTATCCTCAGCATTGATCTTTACAAGTGCGCGAGCAATTGCAAGACGTAGTGCTTGGCTTTGTCCAGTAAAGCCACCTCCGTAAAGGTTTACTTTAATATCATACTTTTCCTCTACATCAATCAAGTTTAATGGTTGTTTCACCACATATTGTAGAATTGATGATGGGAAATATTCAGTGAGGTCACGCTTGTTGATAGTGATCTTACCAGTACCTTCTGTTAGGTATACACGGGCTACAGCACGCTTACGGCGTCCCAATGCGTTAATTACTTCCATGTAGTCTTCTTACTTTAGTAGGTTAATATCAATATTCTTTGGAGACTGAGCTTCTTGCGCGTGCTCAGCACCTTCGTATACGTAAAGATTGCCAAGAAGCTTACGACCAAGCTTATTCTTAGGCAACATACCCTTTACTACTTTGTTCACTAATTTCTCCCAACCATCTTTCTTTGCGATGATGCGTTCTGGAGTTAGCTCGCGTTGTCCACCTGGGTAACCAGTGTAAGATAGATATACGCGATCAGTCATTTTTTGACCTGAGATCACGATTTTGCTTGCGTTAATGATAATCACGTTATCACCGCAATCTACATGAGGAGTAAAGTTTGGTTTGTACTTACCTCTCAACAGTTTTGCAACCTTAGAACCAAGGCGACCTAGTGTCTGGCCTTCAGCGTCTACAACTACCCATTCTTTATTAACGGTAGCTTTGTTTGCAGAAATGGTCTTGTAACTTAAAGTATCCACTCTAAAATTCTTTTTAAAATTATTACTACTAAAAACTTCACCACAAGCACTTCCCCCCGGACAAAGGGTCGGTACATGCTATGAAAAAATTGTTTTTCTCGATTGAACGAGATAATAATCGGCCTGCAAAAGTAGCAATAATATCTGATACAACAATAACCTAAGCCTATTTTTTCTTCTTTTTAGGTATTTTCAACGCAAAAAGAAGAGCTTTTGCAGTAAAACCTCTATTATTCAGGGTGTTACACGCAAAAGCTCATCTTAATATATGTAGTCGTGGTTCTTATCTAATCAAGTCAGGAGGACATTCTTGTGGCATCACAACACGTCTCCATGTCTCATGAAACCAGCAGTCTATCACATTCCCTTTCTCATCTTTCTCAATATAGAATTTAAGAGACAATAAATTGCCATCTTCACTCAAACTGTACTCTAGTAAATTATCACTATTATTTAAAACTGGATTGTCCAATGTTTTAGTAATATGTTCTACAAAGGCACTATCAGAAACAACTTCCCAAGTCCCAAATCCTAAAATAATAGACTCATGTGGTGGCCTGTTGACCAAATTAATCATCTGCCCTTCATTTGTCAGAATCTTAAAACTATGCCCAGAGCGTAATTCACCTTTACTATTGGGCGTTTCAGAGACATAGAAACACATTTGCCAAATGCCGACAAGCGGGTTGGCATCATTTTTAGGGAAACCAATATTTTGAGCAGTTGTCCACATAGTACTTGCCACCACTATAAAGGCAGCAATAGTCATTAATAAGCGTTTCATAGGCATTTTTTTGAGGGTTATACATTTTTGGTTAAGTGAGCGGTCGTATGATTGCAGTCCACTATATACGCCCAAAGATAATTATTTATTTTTAAAACTCCTAATAATTGATTCACTTTTTAGCATTTCACGATCACACATATATTTAGTTGTATTTCAGCTGTTTTTCATTATATAGATTGAAGATGTGTAGCTGTTTTATTTGAAATATTTAAGTAATAAAAAAATGAGGACACGCTAAACAAGAAGTTTAGCATATCCCCATCATTTTCAATTATACAGTCGAAACAAAATTAGACTGTTACATAAAAGAATAACTTTTCTAGAACCAACGTACAAAGTTGAAATCTTGACGATGTGGCAAATCTGCATGCTTAGGATACATACGGAAAGCAAACTTAAATTGTCCAGCTTCGTTAATAACTTTATCCGTTGCAAAAGTGTATCTTGAACCTTCTTTCTTTACAACACGTAGTTCAACAGCTGTATACAAGTGCTCCTTGCCATCCCCACCAACATGTGTGGTCACAAGCTCCACTCCAACAGCATCTGTCAATCCTTTCTCATCAATTACAACTTCAATAGGGTAATCGTTACCTGCAGTCACAGCATTCTGTTGGAACGTATCGTAGATATTTGTTGAAACCACTTCAATACTATCCCATTTAGCTGCCACTTCTTCTTTCCAAGCTGCAATAGCTTTAGCTTTTGCATTGTTTCTAGCAGAAAGAGTTTCAAAACGGGTTGCCTGCTGATTGTAGAACTTATCGTAATAATCATCCAACTGACGTTTCATTGTATAATGGGGAGCTATTTCATGCATAGATTTTTTCATCGTTGCTACCCAACCTGTAGGGACTCCCTTAGAATTGCGTGCATAATACAATGGAAGAATCTCGTTTTCAAGGATACTATAGATAGTAGCAGCATCCAATTGATCTTGGTGCTCTTGATTTTCGTACGTACGTTTGTCAGTCAATGCCCATCCAGCACCTTCACGATATCCCTCTAGCCACCATCCATCAAGCACTGAGAAGTTAACAACACCATTCATCAAGGCTTTTTCACCTGATGTACCCGATGCTTCCAAAGGACGAGTTGGCGTATTCAACCAGATATCAACACCAGTTATCAAACGACGCGCCAATTTCATGTCATAATTTTCTAAGAAAATAATTTTACCTAAGAATTCAGGACGACGAGAGATCTCAATGATACGCTTAATCAACCCTTGCCCAGCTCCATCATGAGGGTGAGCCTTACCAGTAAACAAGAATTGTACAGGATAATCTGGATTATTAACAATTTTAGCAAGACGATCTAAATCGGTGAACAATAAATGTGCACGTTTATATGTAGCAAATCGACGTCCAAAACCAATCAACAATGCATTTGGATTGATTTTATCCAATACTGACATGATACGCGAAGGATCACCTTGATTTTTCAACCATGTATTACGGAACTCATCACGAATATACTTGACGAGTTTATTTTTTAATGTCACACGTGTTTCCCAGATTTCTTCATCACGTACATTCTTAATAGCCTTCCAAATATCTTCGTTGCTTTGATCATTTATGAATTGCTCATCAAAATGACGATCATATAAAGCACGCCATTCAGATGCACACCATGTTGGGAAGTGTACACCATTAGTTACATAATTGACATGTAATTCTTCAGGGAAATATCCTGGCCAAATAGGCGAAAACATTTCCTGAGACACCTTGCCGTGCAACCAACTAACACCATTAACTTCCTGAGATGTATTACAAGCAAAAGTAGACATACAGAAACGTTCACCTTTATCATCTGGATGGATACGTCCCATACCGATAAACTCATCCCATGTAATACCTAGTGTTTCTGGATAACCACCCATATATTTACCAAACAGTGCTTCATCAAAGTAATCGTGTCCTGCTGGCACTGGAGTATGTACTGTGTAAAGAGAAGAAGCACGTACTAGCTCTAGTGCTTCCTGGAAGTTCAAGCCAGATGCTACGTAATCTTTCAGACGTTCTACATTGATTAATGCAGCATGTCCTTCGTTACAATGATATACATCTTTCTTGATACCTAAAGCTTTCAATGTCAACATACCACCGATACCTAGTAAAATCTCTTGCTTCAAACGATTTTCCCAGTCACCACCATATAGTTGGTGTGTTATAGGACGGTCAAATTCACTATTCATATCGTTATCTGTATCCAAAAGGTATAAAGATATACGACCTACATTAACCTTCCAGACATTGGCATACACCTGATAGTTTATGTATGGTACAGCCACAACTAACGGATTTCCGTCTTTATCTTGTACTCGTTCAATTGGTAAACTATTGAAAGCTTGCGCTTCATAATTAGCCAACTGCTGACCATCCATAGACAAAGCTTGATTAAAGTATCCATAACGATACAAGAAACCAACGGCACACATATCAACATTGCTATCAGAAGCTTCTTTCAAATAATCACCAGCTAAAACACCAAGACCACCAGAATATATCTTTAATACATGTGACAACCCGTATTCCATACAGAAATAAGCTACCGATGCACGTTCTGCATCTGGCTCGACATCCATATATGCGCGGAAACTTTCATATACATTTTTGATGCGCTTCTTCATGATTTTATCTTCAGCAAACGCTTCTAATTTACTTACATTCATGCGTTCCAAAAGCGCTACAGGATTACCATTTACGGTTTCCCAAAGCTCTGGATCTAAATCTTGAAACAAATCTGTTGCTTCACTGTTCCACACCCACCAAAGGTTATGTGCGATCTCAGCAAGTGGCTGAAGCGCTTCTGGGATATGGGATTGTACAATAAGTTCCCTCCAAGTAGGAGCACTTACATTGCTAACCTTGATTTTCATACTTGTCTTTTATTAAGTTCAGGATTATTAATCATCTATTTTCTAAAAGGAATCATCTTTGTGCATTTCTAGCTTGTGCACGACGTAAGGCTATATCATAAGCCTCATAGTAATATTGAATAAAATGCTTCCATAATGCTTGCTCAGCTATTTCTGCCGCATTCTTCCTTGCAGTATTAACTTGCGTTTTAGTCATTTGGCAGAAATCTATAATATTCTCACGGATTTCATCTGCTACGGCAGATCCATTGTAGTCAGTACGTTCCAAGACTGCAACGCCATCAATAAGACTACCCTTTACAGTATCCTTATGTGCTGCCCATAAACCGAATCCAGCTTTATCAGTAGTAATCGTAGGTACCTTAAAAGCAACACTTTCCAATGGTGTATATCCCCAAGGTTCATAATAAGAAGCATAAACAGTCAAATCATGCCCAATCAACAAATCATAATACTCTTTATGCATAATTCCATCATCTCCTCGCAAATAACATGGAACAAATACGACTTTAACTTTATCTTCTGGACGATTATACATATCCAAATATTTTAAGCCATCGAGCACTTGATCGTGAGTCATATTATGCAACCAGTGAGTTACAAGTGGCACTTCCAGAGGTTCTGTATAATCTCCACCTTTTTTCAAGCGTTTCTGTAAATCTTCACGTGGATCACCCACCCAAGCAGGGACATATATAAATGCAAGCACATTGCATTGTAAATTTTTATCACGATTCAACCTCTTCAAACTTTCAAGATACACCCCTAAGCCCTTGTTACGGTATTCATAACGTCCACTTGTCCCTACTATCAAAGTATCTGGGCCCAAATTTGTGCCAAGCAGTTTATTGGCTACATTCAGCATCGTATCTCGTGCTTCTTTACGTTTACGTGTAAACAACGTTTGTTTAGGCACAAAGTCATCCTCAAAACCATTCATAAGAATCACGTCTGCAGGACGTTCTAATAATTCTTGGCACTCACGATTTGTGATTTCACTCACTGTTGTAAAACAATCAACGCTGTGAGTTGCTTGTTTTTCAACTGAATGTTTGGCTACCATATTCAGCTCTTGCGCCATTTGGTCACCATTATAAGCAAAAAGATAATCGTAAAGAGGTTTGTGATTTCCAGCAATACTACGTCCTATTGATGTGGCATGTGTAGTAAATATAGTGGCGATTTCTGGAACCCACTCTTTTATAAAGATGGGTGACATCCCAGTCTGCCATTCATGTGCTTGATACACGACTTTATCAGCTGGTGTCATTTGAAATTTGTAGATACTTGTGACGACTCTAGCAGCTGCATAAGCAAACATACAACATTCATCGTAATCACCATAAGCGTGCAAAGAATCCACTTTGGCTAATTCCCAAGCACGAGCATATATATCATTCTTTTGGTGAAAAAATGGCAAGAAATCAACCAATATAGCTATCGGTTTACCTGGCACATTCCAACGGCCTACACGCACCTTCAGTCCATCATGCAGGGCCTGTATTCTCCATTCCACTAGTACATCATCACAAGATATAAACAAGGGATTTTCTTTCAATTCCCACACATCAGGCCCAATAAAAAATAATTTATCAGGAAATGCTTTTTGAAGTGTATTAGCTCGTGTTGATAGGACAGTATATATTCCACCTACTTTATTACATACCTCCCAGCTTGACTCGAAGATATAATCAGGGGTAATAAGTTCTTTCATGTTGTATAGTTTTATGTTATAATGCTCAATAAAGAAGAGGATTCTTCTAACTATTATTCTCTGATATAGAGAGGTATACTACATGCGCATCATATGTACTACGGGGACAAAAATAAGAATAATATCGAATATAATATACTATAACAGGGAAAATCTAAAGCCTTTTTTCTTTGCAATCGTTTTCATTCCCTATTTTAAAGGGATACAAATAGAACAATTAAGGAGACTGCAACTGGGGTGTGATATTTTTACAAAATAAAGATATACAGACAAAATATCACAGCTAAAAATGACCTTTCATTTTCCTTATATAGTATAGTTTTCAGTTCCATACTATAGAATGCATTATTAAAGCATTGAATATACGCAAGAAGGAGAATATCCAATGGACATTCTCCTTCATTATTTTCTGCAAGGTTTCTATTTAAACCATATACACTTTACTATCTGTATATTGTTAGAAAGTATACTTCACACCGATTTGTGCATGCCAACGAGAGCCTACGCTTTCAACACCTTCTATTTTCTTTATATCAGCAAAACTATAATGTCCATCTTTACTAAGTGTAATAGGTGATACCGAGTACCCATTTGATGGCGTACCGTAAACACCCCATTCTGGATTGAACAAGTTACCAATATTCAAAATATCAAAGTTGAACTGCAATGTATGACGACGTTTTCCAGCATTGATAAAGAAATCTTGAGCAAAATGGAAATCAAAGTGATGCTCAAAATCTTTTCGCATTGCGTTACGTGGCACATACGATCCGACGTATCCATCCAGTTCAGAATTACGATCCAACCAAGCAAGATAATCGTTAGCTTCTGCTCCAAAAGCAGCTACAGCTTTATCACGAGTTGGTAAATACAAAACATCATTGCCTTTATATCCATCACCATTAGCATCACTATAAGGTTCTACTAAAGAATAACGTCCACCTGAATAACCTTGATAGAATAAGCTTACTTCTGTTGCAAAATTACCAAGATATTCCTTACGATAAGAGATATTAGCAATAATACGATTGCGCACATCAAAATTAGACCAAGTAACTTCTTGAGAAGCATCATTATAATAATTATAGTTATACTTCCAGCATGAATATGCTTGTGAAGATGCCCCATCGTTGACTGAGCGAGCTTGACCATATGTATAAGCCACCATTGCGTTCAAACCAAAATCAAAACTCTTTTCTAATTTAGCCGTTACATTATAATTATACCCTTTATTGGTATTAGAAAGAAGAATTACATCTGTAAAGTTATTATCCACTTTACTCCACATTGGACGATTATCGCCAGAAGCAGCATTCTTAGTTCCATCTTGTGCATAATTGATATTGTTGTACAAAATGTTGTTGTATGTCTTTGAATACATAGCTTCTAATGTACCTCGCACTCCAAATGGTAATTGTTGTTCAACGGCAAAATTCGCACGAAGAGTTTGTGGAAATTTGAAGTCATGATCAACAACATCTACTTCTGCTGTTGGAATAGCAGCTGTTGGATCAATCCATTGATTATTTGGATCATAATTAACTTCAAAACCCTTAGCGCGCGCTGCCGCAATTGCATCTTTATTACTCAACTTAGTTCCAGCCATTCCCATACCTGTATTTGAGAAAGCATTAGAAATCCAAACAAATGGGATACGACCAGTAAACAGACCCACACCACCACGAAGCAATGTAGAATGGTCTTCATTAGCCCACCAACGGAAACCAACACGTGGAGAAATAAGTGGAGTAGACGATGGAAGTTCACCAGTAGCTACATGATGTTGAGCCGCCAAAGCGCTGTTATTAAATGTATCATTTGTCATTGGATCATCAAAGAACAATGGTACATCTACACGTACACCATAAGTCAAACGGAAATTGTCATTTACACGCCATTCATCTTGACCATAAAAACCAATTTGACCTGCCCCCCATTCTGGCATCCAACGATTAGTACCCGTAATATCTTCACGAGAATATTGATAACGATAATAAGATGGATCGTTATTCAAGAAATCAGACAAATTATCATAAGTGTATGAACCTCCTGCATAAGCAATAAACAGGTTAGCCATATTAAAGAACTCATTATGAGTACCAACAGTTACTTTATGGTCACCTACAGACCATGTAAAATTATCTTCAATAGTATAGATATCTTGATCTAACGCATTTGCAGCTGAATAGTTCTCTATACCAAAATTCAATGTAGGAGCATCACCCCCCATTGTATTTGTCAGCCCCTTTATTGTTACATTAGACAATGGAGACGCATTAGGATCACGGTGATCACGAACACGGGTGTACGTTGCACGGAAAATATTATTCATTCCGTTGTCAAAATTTGAGTTTAACTCTGCAACAAATTCATTTGTCTTGTTAACCATATTATAACCAGATGCTAAAAGTAAACCTGCAGTTTTACTAGAAGTAACACTTTTCATTTGCTCTGCATCAAGCATAGAGTAACGAAACATCAACTTATGTTGATCATTAATATTCCAATCCAAACGGGCTAAGAATTTTTCGTTCTCAGTAGGTACATTGATTGCACCATATCCTCCTGCATCGGTACCCCAATTTGTTTGAAGATAATTGATAACCTGATCTACTTCATTAGCATCAAGAGCAGACTCTCCTGTACCTATAACATTACTCGACAAATATTTTTCTTTGTTCTTTTCATAGTTAGCAAAGAAGAACAATTTATTCTTGATGATAGGACCACCAACAGTAAACCCATACGTTTTAGTAGACTGATCGCCTAATTTTTTACGAGAGCCTGTGAAATCTTCACCGCGTTTACCCGGAGTCTTGCCATAAAAGTTTTCATTATTATAAAACATGTAAGCAGAACCATGGAAATCATTTGTACCTGACTTAGTAATAGCATTGATACCACCACCTGTAAAGCCAGATTTACGTACATCAAATGGAGCGATAACAACTTGCACTTCCTCAATAGCTTCCAAGGAAATTGGATTAGCTCCTGTTTGACCTCCATTTGTACCTGTACCAGAAAGGCCAAACACATCATTTGATACAGCACCATCAACTTGGAATGAATTGTACTTATTATTTGCTCCTCCAAAAGATGTACCACCACCAGTCGACATAGCTAATGGATTAGTTTTTGTCACATCAAAAACAGAACGGCTTATAGAAGCTGTTTGTTGAATAGCCTTACTATCGAAGTTCTGTGCAGATCCCATACGGTTCATATTAAACACAGAAGTTTTATCAGCAGTTACAACGACCTCACCAAGTTGTTGACTGTTTTCAGCCATCTTTACATCCAATTCAAATGTTTCACCTAGTTGAAGTGTAATCCCTTCAAATACCTGTGTACGAAACCCTACGTAAGATACAGTCACTTTATAAGGCCCACCTGCACGTAAACCTGTCAACATAAAGTTACCAGACACATTAGTTACAGCACCGTAGTTTGTGCCCGTTGGAATATGTACAGCTTGAATAGTAGCCCCAATGATTTCTTCACCAGTTGTAGACTGTACTTTACCACGAATAGCAGAGGTCGTGACCTGAGCCATAGCAGCTGTTGCGACTAAACACAACACCATCGCTAATGAAAGCAATCTTTTCATCGTTTGATAAGTTAATTGATAAATAAAATTAGTTTGCTCAAAAGGCCTCACTAAAGAGGCCAACATTTTTCTTTTTACGATTTCAAAGTTAAGTAATGTACAACTAACCACCACTTTTATTGCTAAAAAATCATTCATTTGCGATGTAGATTCATCAATACATAAACGTTTTGTAACAAAACTGTAACAAATACCAATTTTAAATACACATTACTAGTAGACAGTGTCGGAAAACTTGAATGTATACACATATTTAATAACACATTTCTTTCTTAGTCGAATACATATTTATCGCTGTCAGAAATCTCATATTTTATCCACTGGGAAATACACAAAAACTGGTCTATATATGTCATCTCACCGAGAAGTATATAAGAGCTAGACGAGAAGTATATAAGAGCTCGCTCTTATATACTTGCTAGGTAGGTTGTCAAGTATATAACAGCGCGCTCTTATATACTTGACAGGAAATGGGCATTGAAGTATTCGGAACTAGGTATTAGTTATCCATGAAAGTACAGTAAAACGACAACACAAAAAAAGGTGTATCTAGATTTCTAGATACACCTTTTTACATAAAAGAAAATTTTATTTCTATACGTCATTGCGATAAAACGCACAACGCATGATAATCACCTTATCGTTACTCTACAGCATGCATAGAATCATTGACATACTTATACGAACCATCTGATTGAATAATATACTTAATCGTCCATTCTTCGGTAGCTCCTGTATATACAGTGAAATTGACAGTAATAGACACTTCAACTCCATCAATATATTTCAAATTAGGATTAATAGATGGAAGTACACTAGCTAATACAGTCTTAAAGTTTTCTTGCATAAATTCAACAGCTTCCTCATCACTCATACTTCCGTATGCACTTGGATTTTGCTCTTTTGCCTTAGCTGCACGCCAATCAACATTACCATAATATGCAGAAGCACCAGTATAATAATCATTATTTCCATAACTAGAGACAAAACCTTCGCCCTTTGCAGCAACTCCTGCTGGTACATCAACATTCTCCCATACCCAATCAACCATAGGCTGGAAATAGGATACAGAAAGTGGATCATTCTTCACATATGGAAGAGTAACGGTCACACTTGGATTGTACACCCAACCACCTTCAATCAATTGGAATTGCTTTGTTTCTTCTGTTGTATAATTTTCTAGTACCCATACACCATTAGTATAGACATATTCTGTAGACAAAATTGCATTGTCTCCACCATAATATAAGTATGCACAAACTTGTGAGTCTCCTTCTTGAGCATATGGTAAATGCATACGCAAATAAGCAGGCAAGTAGTCTTGAGGCAACATAGAACTACTAAAATTGCCATAGCTGTTACCCATTTCCTCAAAGTCAGATTTTGAAGGACACACTGCATCTACAGCAACCCACTCGCTTCCATTATACATATATATTGCATGAGCTGTATCTGTTGCTACGGTTGCACGTGTTAATACACGATTATTGGCTACTGAGGCAGAAGAAGCTTCCACTATTGAAGTTACTAGAGTATATATATATTGACTACCACTATTAGTACCAATAGCAAATCCTGTTAATGTTACAGTCTTACCATCTAGCGCTGTAGCTGCAGTAGCAATAGCATCAGTCGGTTTACGAATTGAACCAATAGCCGTAGCACCATCAATAGCAATATTATAAAAATCACCACTTTTAGATAACACTCCAGTATATTGAACAAATTTCGTACTTACAGCAGCTACATAAGCATCTGAAGCAGCACCATCTAAAACTTCTGGAGTTGGCAATGAGAATGTTGCAGTTCCAACTTTTTCAACCACTACTTGTACTGGATCTACAGTAGTGAATTCTATAATGCCAAAATAATCTTTAACTGGACCAGCTACAGTAGCGACATCACCCGCGCCCACTGTTGGGACAGCCCCTGTATAAACTAAGATATATCCAGTAGCATCTTGCAATATAAAGGAGTTAGCATTCACAGCTAACACTGTTCCCTTACAAGAGAATGAATTAGTACCATTTGCATCTGCACCTGCAATAGCTGTTGATACAGAATCATAAGTCACACCAGTATCACCACCTGTGTCACCACCAGTGTCACCACCAGTATCTCCACCTGTGTCACCACCTGTTTCAACAGCAGGATCTTCGTCAGCAACACTGTAAGACACCATCACATAATCACCTTCTACTGCATCAGGTTTAGCTGTAGCAAGAATAGTAGGGATAGCATCTTTTGCGGATTTAGATGGAGTAAAAAACGTATATCCACTACCATCTGTCCAAACTGTTGCATAATCATCAGCAGTCAATTTATATTCCGATGATTGATTGATAGCTAAAACAACTGGATTGGTATCCCCCATTGCATTGTATGTAACACGAACTACACTACCTTTATCAGCTGTTGGATATTTATCAGCCAAATAAAAAGGCACATAATTTTCAGCTTTCAATTCAGAAGTAAAAGCCATAGTCGTTTTCAATGCTGCCAATGCATCTGATTGGTCATTGGCCGTCGCATAACTTTTTCCTAAAGAAGTTATAGATGTATAATCATCGGCCGTTAATGTATAATCTAGATTTTTGACATCGGTAATAGTCGTCATATCATCTAGACCATCAAAGTATTTATCGTTGTAATCACAACCTGCCAACAAAGATGAAGACAGCAGTGCTACACTAAGAAAAGTTTTATTTAGTTTCATATCTTGCTTATTTAGTCTTTGGTCTAACTTAGAATTGTACCTTTAGTTTTACAGAAGCAGTACGACCGAATCCATAATAGACACGGTAAGCTGTCTTCCAGTCATGATCAGATCCATCATAAGCATCAGCAATATACTCTTGGTTGAAAATATTTGTGATGTTACCAGTAATTGTACTACGTAAATCGCCTATTTTGAAAGTATAGTTTGCAAAGCCATCAAATGTCCAAGCACTTGGGATACGCCAAGGTTGTTCATAAGTTTTTTCCCCATTAACAATAATATCATTAGAAGAGACTTCGAAATCAGCATAGTTACGTCCTTCAAAATTACAATCAATACCTAAATTAAAATCTCGATTGACCTTAAACTTAGCTCCAAGAGCAGCAGTTGTTTGTGCAGATCCACCAACCTTAATATCTTTCATGCGTAATGTCATCTTAGCATGATCTGGAGCTAAAATTCCAGAAGCAACTTCTCCTGCTGCATTTTTAATTGGTTGACCAGCTGAGTTATAGAAGTAACCTGTTGGATCATCTGTCCATCTCCAGTCACCCACAGAAAGCATCCCTGTGATATTTAACCATTTTGTTGGTTTAGCAATAAAATCAAGTTCGATTCCTTCGTGCGTTGCATTTACACCAGTCATATTCAAAGTTGCACGGTCACCATCTTGCAAATCAATAGATCGAGCCATTGTTTTATTCTTCCAATCTGTGTGGTATACATTTACGTGTGCATCAAAAAATCTGCTCTTATATCCATAACCAAGTTCAAGTGAGAAGATTTCTTCGTTTACTGCATCTTTATTGACCATATTGCTTGATGTAGATGACAGGAACACCCCACCTGAGAAGAATGGTGCACGACTGATATAACCAACATTTGCAAAGACATTATGATGTGCGTCAATATTATAATTGGCTCCACCTTTCAATGTCCAACCAGTTTTATTAACTTTATCAGATTCAGCATGCGCCTTGTCATAGTAAAAACGATCATAACGCCACTGCGATGTTTCATTGATCGAACCAGCTAAGAAAGTATTCAATTTATCCAATGAATACTCCACTTGCCCAAACACACCACCTTGAAGGATATGACTATCATAATCACGATATACAATATCACCCACGGTAAGCTTTTCATTTACCCAAGTTGGATCATTTGCTTTATAATTATTTGCAGCATCTACGCGACTACGATAATAATTATCAACATAATAATCACCATCATACAAGTCAACAATCTTATTAGTATGTGTACCTATATAATAACGAGCATCTACACCAACATAGTATTCGATATTGTCAGTAGGTTTTTGAGTAAATGTAGACAAAAGACCATACCACTTGTGATTATTTTTGGAATCTGTCATTACCATTTGCGAACCACTGTCACTAGTAGCATTCACTTCTTGAATTTCATCGTAAGCAAAAGTGCCATCATCCTTACGGAACTGAGTATTTAAAATCCCATTATTTGAACCATACCAAGCACCAGAATAGGCTGATGTATTCTTACCTGAATAACCACCACCATCGCCTATAGATAAATAAAGGCTAGTAGACCATGATGTGTTCACGTCAATATCCCATACGTGATTAATTGAGAATTGTGGCTTGTGGTAATGGTTAAAGCTACTGCTACGACGTTGTCCATTCTTATCATAACCAAAAGTAGGATTATATCGGTACTCATTACCATCACCCATATATTTTTTTACTTCTTGCCATCCTTCAATAGTCAAACCATCATAATTACTACGTTGGTAATGCTCTTGCTTTGCTCCAAACCCAGTGAATGAAATTTGATGACTATCTCCGATGCGCTTAGTAATATTCAAGAAGTAGTTATAATCTACAAAGTCTGTACCTTGAATATAACCATCTCCCCAGACTTTAGCCCCCATAGCTGTAACAGCCCAACCGTTCTCGTTCAAACCTGTTGAAACCGAAAAGCCAATACGTTGGTATCCATCGTTGCCCATACCATATTCTACTTGACCACCACGCTTGCTGTCAGCAGCACTTGTAATCATATTCATAGTACCACCTACAGATGGCGAAGACACTTTTGAGGCACCAATACCACGTTGTGTTTGCACTGTACGAGATACAGAGCTAAGCACAGTCCAGTTACTCCAATACACACCTCCCCATTCCATATCGTTCATAGGGATACCATTGACCATCACAGCCACATTGGCACTTTGGAAACCGCGCATATTAATTTTAGAATCTCCATAACCACCAGCACCTTTAGTAACATATACACCTGGCGTAGATTTCAATATTTCAGGGAATTCTTGAGTTCCTAATTTTTCCTCGATCAACACAGGATCAATTGTCGATACTGCAACTGGTGTTTTACGTGCCACCGCGACTTGTGAAGTAATGGTCACATCAGCCAAGGCAATAGCATCGGCCTTCAATTTAATCACACCTAAATTTACGTTCCCAGTGCGAGTAATCTTGCGCACCTCGTCTTTATAACCTACATACTTGATTAAAATACTTTTTTCACGATCTACACTTAGTGTGAAGTATCCATCATAATCAGTCACAGTTCCAGTTGAGGTTCCTTGTACCATGACAGCTACACCGATAAGCGGCTCATTCGTCTCGTCATCTACAACTTGTCCTCGAACTTTTGTTACTTGTGCCATAACATTTGTCGTCAACGCGACGACCAACATGGCTAGAAACAACAATCGTCTCTTCATCATGAATAAAATTTGTTTAGTTAATTCTTAGGTCTAATTATTAATAAGTTAAGCCAGTATAGTCTAGTTTAAATGAAAAATAAGGGCTCTCTCAATAACGACTATTCCTATGTACAATACACTGCACAAAGATATATAAAAAAATTAGCACTACATATTACATTACTGTTACATTTTAGGTATTATCGAACAACAATACGAATGTTGTAAAATATTTTTCCTTAAAAAAACGCCAAAAACAAAAAGATTGCCCTATATATCATACAATATACAAGACAATCTTCATGTAAAAGACACATAGTGTAAGGATCTTTTAATCTTGTGTCAACTTACGATAACGCATTCGTTTGGGCTCCTCATTCCCTAAACGTTTAATTTTATGTGCTTCGTACTCTGAATAGCTTCCTTCATAGTAGAACACCTCGCTGTTACCTTCAAAAGCAAGAATGTGCGTACATATACGATCTAGAAACCAACGATCGTGACTAATCACAACAGCACAACCCGCAAAATCCTCCAAACCTTCCTCAAGGGCACGCAACGTATTGACATCAATATCATTAGTAGGTTCATCAAGAAGCAAAACGTTGCCCTCTTCTTTAAGCGCCATTGCTAGGTGTAAACGATTTCGCTCACCACCAGAAAGCACACCCGCCTTTTTTTCTTGATCACCTCCACTAAAATTGAAACGGCTTAAATAAGCACGAGCATTAATATCTCGATTCCCCATACGAATAAGATCATTTCCACCTGATATAATTTCATAGATACTTTTATCTGGGTCAATGTCCTTATGTTGCTGATCTACGTATGATACTTTAACTGTCTCACCGATATCAAAAGTACCTGCATCTGCTTGTTCTAACCCCATAATCATACGGAAAAGTGTTGTTTTACCAGCACCATTAGGACCGATAACACCTACAATACCATTTGGTGGGAGGGTGAAATTTAAATCATCAAACAATAATTTTTCACCATAAGCTTTTTTCACATGCTGTGCATCAATAACCTTATTACCCAAACGTGGTCCATTAGGAATAAAGATTTCAAGTTTTTCTTGTTTTTCTTTTATATCCTCGTTCATAAGTTTATCGTAGCTATTCAAACGAGCCTTTCCCTTAGCTTGACGAGCTTTAGGAGCCATACGTACCCATTCCAATTCACGTTCTAATGTCTTACGACGCTTGCTCACAGTCTTTTCTTCCATCTCCATACGCTTGGTCTTTTGCTCCAACCAAGAAGTATAATTACCTTTCCATGGAATACCTTCACCTCGATCAAGTTCAAGAATCCAACCAGCTACGTGATCCAAAAAGTAACGATCATGCGTCACAGCAATCACTGTTCCTTCATATTGCTGCAAATGTTGTTCTAACCAATCAATAGATTCAGCGTCTAAGTGATTGGTAGGTTCGTCAAGTAGCAACACATCTGGTTTTTTTAGTAACAAGCGACATAAAGCCACCCGTCGACGCTCACCACCTGATAAGAATGCAACTTTTTGATCTTCTGGCGGACAACGTAAGGCATCCATAGCACGTTCTAGCTTACTATCGATATTCCACGCATCAGTCGCATCAATAATATCTTGTAATGCTGCTTGTCGGTCAAATAAAGCTTGCATTTTATCTGCATCTTCGTAATACTCAGGGAGACCAAATTTTTGATTGATTTCCTCGTATTCATTCAAAGTATCTACAACAGACTGCACACCTTCCATTACGACTTCTTTTACAGTCTTGTTTTCATCCAAGTGTGGTTCTTGTTCTAAGTACCCCACTGAATATCCTTGAGAGGATACAACTTCACCTTGGTATTCTTTTTCAATGCCTGCAATAATTTTCATTAATGTTGACTTACCAGATCCATTTAATCCAATAATACCAATTTTTGCCCCATAAAAGAATGAAAGGTAAATATTATTCAATACTTTCTTATTTTGTTGGAAGGCCTTACTAACACCAACCATTGAAAAAATGATTTTCTTATCGTCGCTCATATATATTTTAAATATTAGGAGTTATTTTCTAGTAAAATATTGTTGTATTTCCGTCACTAGATTACTTACTTGTGGAATAACTGGATGAATATCATCACATAGAATAATCTTATCAACTAGCTCACGACGAGCATCGTCGTCCATTTGTTTATTCATACGTACTTCAACTTGCTCGCGTGTCACACTATCTCTCATCATCGCACGTTGAAGACGTAATTCTTTTGGAGCATCGACAAGAATGACTAAATCTACAAGAGTATTAAATCCAGATTCAAAAAGAATTGCTGATTCGATAGCTACAATAGGAAGACCTAATTGGTATTGGATATTTACCCATTGAATAAAATCTTGGGCTAAAGCTCCATGAACAATCTTATTGACTGCTAAAACTCGTGCATTATCCGCAAACATCCATTTAGCCAAGCGAGCCTTATCAAGTTCGCCTTGTACATAAAGATCTTCATCTAATAAATTACACAACTGTTCTCGCAAAGACACTTGAACATTCATTAATCTTTTAGCTTCTGTATCGGCATCATATACAGGTATATTTTTCATACAAAAAAGACGACTGACAACGCTCTTACCACTACCAATACCTCCAGTGATACCTACTACTATGATATGATCACTCAACATATTTTTTTTCATAGACATAATCAACTTCTGAAGGAAAGACATCAACTATCTGAAGATCTTTTGGATAAGAAAACACTTGAACTGGGTATCTAGTTTCTAGACTATCTCTCATTAACGAATGATAATCTGCTCCAAGAACAAAGTCATCAGATTTAACTCTTTTTGCTGTTGCGACACTCATTTTACAAGCCACTTGTACTGTTCCTGGAAAAGAGCGCAAACATAAATCCAAAGGAAAATTTATACCTTGCAATTCAACATCGTAAGTTTTTCGAATATACATTTCAACAGGAAAGGTAGCTTGCACTGTATGTTGCAACAATTTAACTTGTCTACTCTTAGATAATCGGATGGTAAATGTAGTCGTATCTCGCAAATTATTGATCGTAGTAAACTGTGTATAGATAGTTTTAAGTGAATCAGCAATATCAGCAGGTGCAACCACCTCAACAGAGTCTGGACTTAATATTGTATCGGTCACTTGATACATCTTATCTGCACTCACCTTACCTCTAAATTTAACTGCAACTCTTGTTCTTAGTCCTGATGAATATTGATATTGCAAAATTTGTGGATGATACTGCTGAATTTCAGATGAAGACGAAACATGACTTTGAATATGTTTCTCAACGACATCTGAAGAATATGTAAATGTACCAGTTGTCTGCAGCAAAGAAGCATAATGAAATCGTATTGTATCAGGATGATCTTCCCATCTGTAATTAAGTAACCTATACTTCTTATCTGTTAAAGTAACCCGTAATGTTTTTGGCAGAGAATCTACAATATAAACCTCTTCAGGCACGCCTTCTAACACAACAGGAAAAGTAAAAGTAGCTTCACCAGACTGATTAAAAGTTTGCAAAAGCCAATACATCATGGCTAAAAACACAAAAAACAGGTAACGCAAGATTTCCTGTACCCATTTAGTAGAGAAAAACCTGCGTCCCTGTATCCAATATTTTTTTATATCTCTAGGTTCCAACCACATCCACATGGTGACCAAGATTATTTAGACTGTAAAGCCTGTGCAGAAGCAAATACTGAATTCTTATCAATCTTTACATTTACTTTATCAGCTATTGTAACAACAAGGTGATCATCATGAATTTCTTTCACAATGCCATGAATACCTCCTGCTGTCATCACTGGGCTACCCACCTCTAGCGATTTACGAAAGTTATTGATTTCTTTTTGTTTTTGATTTTGTGGGCGAAAAATAAAGAAGTACATAATAGCAAACATAGCAACAAGCATGATTATGCTTCCATATTTTTGCATAAAACCTCCTTCAACAGCTTCACCAGCTACCTGCATAAATGTCAATAAAGTTGTCATTGTTTATTTGTTTTATAGTTATCTTTTTTGTAACACTTTCTCATCCATTAAACGTAAACTGATATTATCCAATGTACCATTGATAAAGCCAGGACTATTACGTGTTGAATATATTTTAGACAATTCGACAGCTTCATTTATAGTCACACTAAAAGGCACATCAACAAAGGCAAAAAACTCTGCAATTGCTGTTTGCATAATAACTACATCCATCAAAGCTAAACGTTCAAGACTCCAATTACTTAATTGATCTTGTATTAGATGGCGATAATACTCTTCGTTTAGAATTGTCTTATGAAATAGCTTAAGTGCAAAATCTTTATCAGTAGGATTAGAAAACTCAGGGAGTAAATCCGCCTCTTCCCCTTTTTCTTCTTCTAAACGCTTAATAGTCTTCAAGACGAAAGTATCTACTATCTCTTTATCATCATTCCAATAAAGACTCATTTCCTCAAGCACTTCATCAATAGCTTCATTATTAGAAACTATTGTCTTGTAAATTTTTCTCCAAAACTCTCTATCTAACTGAAAGCTAGGATCTTTTGCAGCTACATACTCTCCATATGTCTGAGTAGACAATATTTGACTATGCAATTTCTTTATAATACCCGCCTGTCCTTTCCAAGTCCTATTTTGATTTTCTTTGTACTGTAGAAGCTGTTTATTTGCCCCCAATTGCACCGCAAAGCGGTTTGTCGCTAGTTTTGACTCTGGGTTAAGCTTTTGTTCATACTCAGTAATTTCTACAATAAGCAGCAAAAGATACTGGTACAAATCATACGCTTTAGAGAGGCTGAAGAGCAACTCTTTCTCCGCCGAGTCTAGATTCTTTCCGTTTTGATAGAAGGCATACACTAGCTGTATAACCTTTGCACGGATAATAGCTCTATTAATCATATGGTCATCCTTTTGAATATTCAGGGACAAAAGTAATGAAATAAGTAGAGACCAAAAAAGATTTCCTCAAAATAATTTTTATCTAATAAAATTAATTATAAAATTCTTTATGCAATTATATGGCCCCACGACAACGAAGGTGTTGTCTAAAACCAACAAATCGTAGCAACACCTCTGACCTCAGTCTCTTCCTTCACATATTTAGCTAAAATATATATGAAAAATCACTTAGACGCAAAAAGAGGAGTATATCAAGTCATCTTGATAAACTCCTCTCTTTTTTCACAAAGGATATAAGATCCGCACTGGGCTGGATGGAACTCCTGAAAAACAGGATTTGAGCGCCCTCAAACTTTGTAATCCGCTCATTCTAAGAATCACGGCCCGCCATCGTAAGAGTAAGCTTACTCGGTTTAATTGTATAAATGTAGAATTCCCCAATCTTAACCAGCGCGGTTTAGCTTACATGACAAATATACACAGGATGTTTTAAACCTCCAAATATATCTATACTTTTAACATAATCCATCGGTAACCGACAGAGTATTACTTAATCTTTGCTACAATAGCTTTGAATGCTTCTGGGTGATTCACTGCTAGGTCTGCAAGCACCTTACGGTTAATTTCAATACCATTTTTGTGCAATGCTCCCATCAAACGAGAATATGACATACCCTCTAGACGAGCTGCAGCATTGATACGTTGAATCCAAAGAGCACGAAATGTACGCTTTTTATTCTTACGATCACGATAAGCATAAGTCAAACCTTTTTCCCAGGTATTCTTCGCTACTGTCCACACGTTCTTACGTGCACCAAAATAACCTTTGGTAAGTTTAAGAATCTTCTTTCTACGAGCTCTTGAAGCTACATGATTTACTGATCTTGGCATAGTTTAATTTTTTCTTTAGAGTTAATACTGCTTTCAAATAAGCTCACGCCTACTTCATGCAAAGAAGTTCTTTAATTTGATTTACATCTACCGCACTAACTGTACCAGTAGAAGCCAAAATACGTTTTCTCTTCTTCGATTTTTTAGTCAAAATATGACTATGGAAAGCATGCTTTCTCTTCAGTTTACCGGTTCCGGTGAGCGTAAAGCGCTTCTTTGAACCGGAGTTCGTCTTCATCTTTGGCATCTTAATTACTTTTAAAATGATTACTATTAATAAAGGTGTGTACGCACTAAGCCTGAGCGTACCGCACTCTTTTCTTTTTTATTCAACAGTTGACACTGGTTGACATTCAGAATCTTCTTGTTGTTTTCTAATTTTCTCTTCACGTCGAGTCTTTGCAACATGTTCTATATCAACTTTTTTCTTTGCCTCAACCTTTTTCTTTGGGGATAGATATATAAACATTCTCTTCCCTTCCAACTTCGGCATTTGATCAACCTTAGCCAAGTCTTCCAAATCATTTGCAAAACGCAGCAACAACAACTCTCCTTGCTCCTTAAAGAGGATACTACGACCTTTGAAAAACACATAGGCCTTCACTTTGTCACCTGCATTCAAAAATTCTTGTGCATGCTTCAACTTAAACTGGTAGTCATGATCATCCGTCTGTGGTCCAAAACGAATTTCTTTCACATTCACCTTAACTTGTTTCTGCTTTTGCTCCTTTTGACGTTTCTTCTGTTGATAAAGAAATTTCGAATAATCGATAATCTTACATACAGGAGGATTTGCATTAGGAGAGATCTCCACAAGGTCTAAACCAGCATCGCGTGCCTCACGCAAAGCTGAACGTGTATCCATGACACTTGGCTCACGGTCTTCAAACACAACACGAACCTCACGAACACGAATCTGTTCGTTTGTTCTATACAGGTCTTTTGGTTGTTCACGTCGCAACGGACGTTTACCTCTACTATTTTTAAAATCTGCCAATTAACTCTTGTAATTTATGGGTTATCAATTATTTCTATAAATGCGGGTGCAAAGTTACCATTTATTTATCATACTACGAACTTCTTCAGCAACCTTTTCACCGAATGCAGTAACTTTTAACACTCCCTGATCTCCTTCACCTTGTTTACGTACGGCTACTTCACCATTTTCGGCTTCTTTTTCACCAACTATAAGCATGTAAGGAATATGTTTCATTTCATTGTCACGAATCTTACGACCAATTTTTTCATTTCTATCATCAACAATAGCACGTACTTCGTATTTCGCATCTAATTCACGAGCTACTTCGTGTGCATAATCATTATACTTCTCAGAAATAGGTAAAATAGCCACTTGATCAGGTGTAAGCCATAATGGGAACTTACCCATAGTATGCTCAATAAGCACAGCTATAAAACGTTCCATGGATCCAAAAGGCGCACGGTGAATCATCACTGGGCGATGCTTCTCATTATCTGTCCCAGTATATTCCAAATTAAAACGCTCTGGTAAATTGTAATCGACTTGAATAGTTCCAAGTTGCCAACGGCGTCCTAATGCATCCTTCACCATAAAGTCAAGTTTTGGACCATAGAAAGCAGCCTCACCAGTTTCTACACGAGCATTTAAACCTTTTTCTTTACATGCTTCTACAATAGCACGTTCAGCTTTTTCCCAATTTTCATCACTTCCAATATACTTCTCACGATTTTCAGGATCACGAAGAGAAATCTGTGCTTCGAAATTTGCGAAATCAAGTGCATTGAAAATAATAAATATAATGTCCATTACTGCCAAGAACTCATCTTTAACTTGATCAGGGGTACAAAAAATATGCGCATCATCTTGAGTAAAGCTACGTACACGTGTTAAACCATGCAACTCTCCACTTTGTTCATAACGATACACTGTACCAAACTCAGCCATACGTATAGGGAGATCTTTATATGAGCGTGGTTTAATAGCATACATTTCACAGTGATGAGGACAATTCATCGGCTTCAACAAATACTCCTCATCTTCTTCTGGAGTATGAATAGGCTGAAATGAGTCCTTACCATATTTTGCATAGTGTCCAGAAGTCACATATAATTCCTTATTACCAATATGTGGAGACATAACTTGATCATAACCAAAACGTTTTTGGATACGTTTCAAAAAGTCTTCCAACCGAAGGCGCAAAGCTGTACCTTTTGGCAACCACAATGGCAACCCCTTACCAACTCGTTCAGAGAAGGCAAACAATTCTAGCTCTTTACCGATTTTACGATGATCACGTTTTTTGGCTTCTTCCATTAAAATTAGATACTCATCAAGCATCTTTTTCTTAGGAAAAGAAACGCCATAAATACGAGTCAACATTTTACGGTTCTCTTGGCCTCTCCAATAAGCTCCCGCTACACTAGTCAATTTAATAGCTTTAATAGGAGATGTAGATGGTAAATGTGGCCCCTTACATAGATCAGTAAAGTTACCTTGTGTATACGTAGTAATCTGACCATCTTCCAATTCCTCTATAAGTTCACACTTATACGTTTCACCTCTGTCTCTAAAAAGTTTTAGTGCGTCTGCCTTTGAAATGTTTTCCCTCTTAAGTTCTGATTTCAGAGAAGCAAGTTCTAACATTTTATTTTCAATTTTAGCTAAATCAGCCTCTTTGATAATCGCATCTCCAGGATCAACATCATAATAAAATCCTTGTTCAACAGCTGGACCTATTCCAAATTGTACACCAGGATACAATTCCTGAAGTGCTTCTGCTAACAAGTGTGCACTAGTATGCCAAAATGCATGCTTACCTTCATCATCCTCCCACTTGTACAACTTTACACTGGCATCGCAGTCAATAGGGCGAGAAATATCCCACACCTCATCATTCACACTACATGCCAAAACATCTTTAGCTAAGCGTGAGCTAATACTTTTAGCAATATCAAGCCCAGATACGCCAGCTTCATACTCACGTTCTGAACCATCAGGAAATGTAATCTTGATCATATCTAGTTATATTTAATTTTTTCTTTTAGTTTCTATCTACATAAAGTGACCTAAACCTTTATCACATAAGTTGATTTGGGCTACAAACTTACACTTTATTCAGCAATTACACAAATTGATTGGCATATAAATACATGGTATATAAAAACATATTATTTATCATCTTCTCCAGGCTGTGCATAACGCTTTATAATATTATATGCAGAAACCACTCCATGTTGTCCTGCCAAAGAAAGATCTTGTACTCCAGCCTGTGTTTCACCTAAGAATATATGCGTCAATCCCCTATTAAAATATGCCACACCAAGTCGTGGTTCCAAACGTATGGCTTCATTATAATTAATCATCGCAGCTTTGAAGTCTTTTAATTTAGCTTGCAGATTAGCCATATTGTAATAAGAATAAGCAAAATTAGGAGCAATTGCCATCACTTGCTTAAGATCTTTCATAACTAATTCATAATCTACGGCAGTTTGTTGCCTTTGAATACGTAAAGCCTGTTCAGTTTCACCATCCACACGTGCAAGAGCCAATTTCGATTCCAATTGCTTCATGCGAACAACAGCGCGTGTAAAGTACACTAAATACAACGAACTATCACATGCCACCGCTTTATCTAGGTCATTCAAGGCCTCATCAAAGTCTTGCACAACATAAAAATCTAAAGCACGAATAAAATAAGCCATCGCATTCTTTGGAGCTTCCACTATACGAGTAGAATGTGTATTAATCAAATCAAAATGCTTTTTCACTTGCTCTGCACTCAAAGCTTTCTCTTGATTTGTGAGATGTAATAAAACTGGCAAGACACGAGACCTATTCATATCATCAAGCTCTTTATCAAAGTGCACATCATTGCGCACCTCACTGTCCTTCTCATAATAAGTCAAGACAAAACTTGGTTCTAACTGAATCTGAACATTTTTATTTTGTACACGACCCCGTACGCTGCTTTCGTATTTACGAGTATTACTTTCTTCATCTGCAATCATTAACTTACGGTAGTTAGCAATATCTCTATTGGAACGTTTACGAGTTTTATCACTACGATTTTCAGCAGTGTCATGACTAGCGTCCTTAACCGTGGTCGTTTTCTTCCTACCCCCAGATTTACTTTGTTGAGAAACCTGATAACTATCCAAGTTTAATCGAAGCAAAGTATCTTCATCTTTAGCTGCTAGTTTATTCAACCCCAATTTTCTATACGCTTGTGCTCTAAAGTGGTAGCCAGCTTTAAATTTTGGATACTTTAAGATCACTTGAGTATAATCATCAACAGCTCCCCTATAATTGCCAATATCATTACGCAATTGCCCTCGATTAAAAGTAGCCATCATTTCACTTGGATCAACTTTTAAGACGAAATCAAAATCTTCTATAGCACGATTCGTATCCCCAACATGAGCACGTAACAAACCACGATTATAATGGGCTATAAAACTATAAGGAGCTATTGATAAAGCCAAATCATAATCACTCATAGCTCCACGAAAGTTATCTTGATGATAACGCGCTAACGCTCGATTGACTAAATATTGTTCATTTTGGTTATCCAAATGAGTTGCTTGTGTAAAATCTTCTTCTGCCTTGATAAATTTATTCTGCTGTAGATAAAGGCGTCCACGTGCGCCATAAGCCATTGGCTCAAATGGAGATAATTCCAAAGCACGATTATAATCAATATAAGCCTGTGCTGTATCCTTAACTTGTAAATCAACATCTCCTCGAAATAAATAAGCGAGAGCATATTTGGGACGTACTGTCAATAAACGTTTCAAAGCACCATAAGCCAAGTCAAATTGTTTATTTTCCAAATAACACAAAGCTATATTACGCCATGCTCCCACATTTTCAGGAGCCATTTCAAGCACTTTTTTATAATCATCAATTCCACCATGAATATCATGCTGACGTATACGAGCCAAACCACGCACCTGATATGCATCTACAAAAAAAGGATTACGCCGAAGCACCGAATCACAATCTTGTTCAGCCCCCGTAAAATCCTCTAGATTTAATTTAGCAAGACTACGATAAAAGTAAGGTTGATACAAGTAAGGCTTGGCACCAATTACCTGATTAAAATACTGAATAGACAGCACATAATCCTCATAATAAAGTGCATGCCGAGCAATCATCATCACACGCTCTGTGTTAATCTGTGCGCATAGCGAAAGTGGGAACATCAACAGCCCCCACAATAATGCTTTTCTATACCAACACCTATACTTCATAGACATATTACTTATGCAATACACTTGCTCCTTTTACTGAGAATTTCATCAAGACTCATTAACGACGCCCACGTATCGGCTTAACTTTATAATGTGTACGTACTTTACCTTTAGCCATTTGCGCCAGTTTATTTTTAATCATAGTTTTACGTAAAGGCGCAATACGGTCCACAAACAATACTCCCTCAAGATGATCAAGTTCATGTTGCATACATCTCGCCGCGAAACCTTCAACAATTTCTTCGTGTTCTTCAAAATTTACATCTTGATAAGAAATTCGAATCTTTGTTGGACGCTGTACACTCTCACTAATGCCTGGCAAACTCAAACAGCCTTCTTCCATCACATCTTGATCCTCTTCATAGAATTCTTCAATATAAGGATTTATCAAGACCTTACGATAATCTTTAAAGCGTTCATCATCTTCTGCTAAAGGAGTTAAATCAATCACAACAAGACGGATAGACAGTCCAATCTGAGGTGCTGCTAAACCAACGCCATCTGACTTGTCCATTGTGATAAACATATCATCAATCAACTGTTGTAATTCGGGATAATCAGGAGCAATCTCCTCAGCCACCTCACGAAGCACAGGTTGACCGTATGTATAAATTGGTAATATCATATTTGATTGTTAGAAATTATTTCATAAAATCAGGTATAGGTGGTAATCCTCCACCCTCCTGCATCTTTTGTTCATCGAGATAACTTTGTAAAATGATTGCAGCACTAACTTCATCAACCAGTTCCTTATTTTGTCTTGCTTTCTTTTTTAGACCTGCTTCACGAATAGCACGCTGAGCCAAAACTGAAGTAAATCTCTCATCAACATATACGACTGGAATATTGGGGATAGCCTGTTCCAGCTTATGGACAAATGGACGAATGCGACGCATATTATCAGACTCTTCTCCATTCATTTGTCTAGGTAATCCCATGACGAACTGCTCAACCTCCTCTTTTTCTACGTATTTTTTTAGGAAGTCAAGCAATTCATGAGTAGAAACTGTCATCAAACCGTTAGCCACAATCTGAAGATTATCCGTAACAGCTATCCCTGTGCGTTTCTGTCCGTAATCAATAGCTAAAATTCGAGCCATGCATTTTTAGTAAACTCGATAAAGCAACCAACTTCCTTGGAAGTCTTTGTTATCAGAAAATTTTTGCTTAAAAGCATCACGCGCAGCAGCTGCTTCGTCATATGTATCGTATGAACAAAGTACCACACGATAAGTTGCTTTCGCTGCATTAAATGCCAAGGTAGGATTATATCCTTTATCTTTTAAGGATACGACCAAATTTTGGGCGTTGTTTTTGACTCCAAAACTACCAACTACCACGCTATAAGCTTTCACATCATCACCATGTACAACAGATATCTTTTCTTGACGTACAGCAGCCGAAGGAGCCGTAGTTGATGCTGGAGTTGAAACAGGAGCTGTAGCCGTAGAAGTCACCTCTACCGCTTGTTCTTTTTGGTTCTCTTGCGCTTGAAGATACGCTTTTTTATAAGCACTTTCTTGAGTCTTACAACTTGTCATTGCTAATACAAGACAAACCACTAAACCAATTGAGCTAAATTTTTTCATAATTTTCTCTTTTAAGAATTCATTACTATCTCCTGCAAAGTTAGCGAATTTATCGAAATCTCCCACACATCTATAAAAAAAGTGGATAGTCCACTGAAAAGTTACACATAATTTTGGAGAATACGTCAACATTTCTTATATTTGAATGTCTAACCCCGTAAATAAATTGCTTATGAAATCAATTAAAACACTTTTTACTTTTGTAGTCGGAGCAGCGGCAGGTGCGGCTGTGGCTCTTGTATTGGCACCTGAAACAGGTAAAGACACTCGTAAACGTATCAAAACAGTAAGCGATGAAGCAATTGAAAAAATAAAAGATACACTTCGAAAACATGGCATAGACTTGCCAGACGAAGCGGCTGAAGATATTGCTGAAAACATAGCTGCAGATATAGCCAGTACAGACACTTATGGTTCTGAATAATTACGATTTTACCTATGCCAATTTTTGACACCCAAAAACGAGATTTTGAAGAGCTTTTAGCTCAGCTAAAGCATTATTTATCTCTACAAAAAGAGCTTACGCTTGTTCAGCTAACAGAAAAACTTACAAAATTATTAGCTGCAAGCGTATGGCTTCTTTTATGCTTCATGTTTGCTAGCATGATTACATTTTACTTAATGAACGCATTAGCCCATGCCCTAGGTGATCATTTACACAATTTAGCCTATGGATATTTAATTGTTGCGGGCATTTTATGTATAAGTCTTTTTATAGCTTATATTCAACGACATAGGTGGATTACCAATCCAATCTTACGTTATATCTGTCGCCTTATTCTTCCAGAAAAATCCGTTGCAGATAAAGTTTCAAAAAAGTCTGACGTTTAAAAAAACACCTATGGAATTTCAAAATTTAAAAGAGCTAGAGAAACATCAAATGCACTTATCCCATCGTGTATTACAGCAGCAAAATGAACTACAAACAACTCAACGCAAACTACTGTCTCCCATAAAAGAATATCAAAAACGTCAACTTACAATGAAACTACACTTAAACCAATTGATGTATACAGCTCAAGCATCTCTTGCAGGTTTCAAAGTGTATAAAATGGTACGCAATTTTATTGACGAAATTAGGGAGAATAAAAAAAACAAGAAACAAAATAATCAACAAAACACTTCCCAATCCAATCATACAAATAAAAAACAGCCACATTTATTAGAAACTATTTTAACTGCACTAGTTCAACTGACTGAAAAAAAGCAGTAGATGTTTCAATGTTGAAATATAAAAAATGCCAGGTAATCACTTATGTATTATCTGGTATTTTTTTATACATCTATTGGTTTTTAGTAAATTTATAATTACATTTGTTCGTCACTTTTAGCCTCGAAACTAAAAATGCACTTACAAACTAAAATTATAAACTATCTTTAAATTATTTTTTATGGAAAAACCTATGAGTTTTGTGGATGCAATCAAAACATGTATCACAAAAAAATACGCAAATTTTACAGACAGAGCTAGACGATCAGAATTTTGGTATTTTGCATTATTCAATTTTCTGCTTTCATTAGTCGTTGGTATATTATTTAGACACGGAACCGGACAAACCATGCAAAGTTTAGTTTCACTTGCTTTATTAATTCCCAATATTGCCGTATCTATTCGTCGCCTACACGACACAGGTCGATCTGGCTGGCATTTGCTCTGGTGCTTACTACCTGTTGTAGGATGGATCGTCTTGATTGTATTCTATGTAGAAAATAGTCAACCAGGTAGCAATGAATGGGGAAATAATCCTAAGCTTATAGAAATTCCTCAACCTGAAGAAGACACAGAAGAATAGTTATTATAACGACAAATAAAAAAGCGTGTATCAAATCTCATAAGAGACAAGATACACGCTTTAATTTTAACTTGAATATCGTTTCACCTACTTAGATTGCTCTAGTTGAAGAGTTTTAGTAGGTTGATCACATACTTCAGTAGGGCCAAAATATTGGATAGGACCTGGATATACATAGCTAGTAGTCTTAGCCCACTCTTCACGATTTGCAGCAAAAGTTTGGAATGGTTTATCCTCTAGCTTTACAAGTGCTTTTTGAATAACTGGCTTCATTTCACCGTGACGACGTTCCATATTCATCATCATAGTGATAGGCACACCACCCGCAATCCATTCTGCAGCTGGAGCTGTTGTATTACGTACAGAAGACATATAACCAGTCTTGCCATTAACAATCAAAGCAGAGGCTGTATAACCCAATGCATAGCAATAGTCAGCATCATAGTTTGATGGAGCCGCGCAACGACCTTCATAACCAAAGAAGTGGTGTTGAGCAGCAAATTTACCTACAAATTTACCTTCTTCAGCCCATTGAGCTAGTTTAGTGCCCACCATTTCAGAAAGCAATTTTTCTGTTTCAATCAATGATACTTGCACGTTACCATGTGGGTCACGATCAAGAGTCAACTGACGAGCTACACCTTCTGGAAGGCTAGCATATACAGCAGCATTTTCTTCTGACAAGTGAGAAATAATATACTCACGTTGGTGAGACTTCTTCACGTGAGAAAAATCTTCCGCGTTATGAGCCAAGAAATCGTTTAGTTCAGCAATAAGACGCTTCATTGCTGGGATAAATTCGATAAGACCTTCTGGAATAAGCACAGTACCAAAGTTATTACCTGCTGCAGCACGATCAGCAACAATCTGAGCAACATAAGTAACAACATCATCAAGAGACATATCTTTAGCTTCTACCTCTTCAGAGATGATTGCAATATTTGGCTGCGTTTGCAATGCGCATTCAAGACCGATATGAGATGCAGAACGACCCATCAACTTGATAAAGTGCCAGTATTTCTTAGCAGAGTTACAATCACGTTGAATATTACCGATAACTTCACTATACACTTTACATGCAGTATCAAATCCGAAAGATGTCTCAATCATTTCGTTCTTCAAGTCACCATCGATAGTTTTTGGACAACCTACCACTTGAACACCAGCATTTTGTGCTGCATAATACTCAGCAAGCACACAAGCATTTGTATTAGAATCATCACCACCGATAATAACCAATGCCTTAATACCTAGTTCTTTCAAGATTTCAAGACCTTTATCAAATTGTTCAGGAGTTTCTAGCTTAGTACGGCCTGATCCAATAATATCAAACCCACCAGTATTGCGATATTCGTCAATGATTTCTGGTGTCAATTCCATATACTTGTGATCCACAAGACCACCAGGGCCAAGAAGGAAACCAAACACACGGCTATCTTTATTCATCTTCTTGATACCGTCGAAAATACCAGATATTACATTGTGACCACCAGGGGCTTGACCACCTGAAAGAATAACACCGACATTAATTGCTGGCATTTCTGTAGCCTTATCAGCCTCAACAAACTTAAGGACTGGCATACCGTAAGTATTTGGGAAAAGCTTTTGGATAGCTTCTTGGTCAGCTACAGACTGAGTAGCTGCGCCTTCCTCTATTTTCACTGCGCTCAATAGCGCCTTTGGCAATTTGGGCTGGTACGCAGCCCGTGCGATTGAAAGTGCACTTTTAGTCATCTTGATATGTATTTTAAATGAAAATGTTCGTTTTACCTTACGCCCGCAAATTTCGCCTTTTTTTCTTAGATATAAAAGAAAACTTGGGTATAATTTAAAACTAGTCAGTTTGTTTTAAAACTTATTAGTCCTGATTTCGTTTCAAACTATACACTTCGTAAGATCCACAAATTGGATAAGATTCTTCAGTTTCATCGTGTGAAACATATATCAAAGTGTGTCTAGGTTGGCTAGTAAAATGGCGTATATATTCACTCACCAAAGCCCGATTAGCTTGATCTAACCCATGATGAGGTTCATCTAAAATAAGCAGTTCTGGATTTTTCACAAAAGCCCGAGCCAATAAGACCATACGTTGCTCTCCACTAGAGAGCTTTGTAAACAACCTTTTACGCAAATGCACTATCTCCAATCTTTCCATTATAATCTGAGCTTGTAACAATTGTCCAGCATCAGCCGCACGATATAACCCCATCCTATCATGCAACCCTGAAGCCACAATTTCAATAGCTGCAACTGGTTTATTATAAGCTCTATGTAATTCAGGAGAAAAATACCCTATCTTTTGTTTGATATCCCAAATACTTTCACCACTACCACGCTTTACACCAAATAAGTCCATATCGACTGAGTATCCTTGAGGATTATCCGCACACACCAAGCTAATTAGTGTAGATTTTCCGCTTCCATTAGGTCCTTTAAGCACACAATGTATTCCACGTTTAACCACCCAATTCAAGCCATCCAATATTGTAAATTTTCCGTAACGTATGGTAACATCACGCATAGACACTACAACTTCATCATTATTTTGAAATTTTTCGTCTGAACATACAGGAAAGGGAATCTGATTATTTATTTTTCTATTCCCAAGATAAATCTGCTCCAACACTTTTTCTTGCAGATTCAGCTTATACTCATCTAAAGGCCAACAAGCTACAAATGCTCTATCTTTAACTTCAGCAACATGTGTTATACAACTCGGAAAATCTTCCCATCTACTCCCCAAGACAATAAGCTGTGTATGCCCTTCTTGTGTTATAAGAGTCAACAAATGATCCATATGTTGTCTAATCTCCTCATCTAGCCCAATAAAAGGATTGTCTAACACCAATAAACGTGGTTTATTACTAAGCACCTGTTTGAGATGATACAAACGCAATTCACCACAACTCAACGCTACAATAGGCTTACCATTGACTAGCTCAAGATGCTCCACATCTGTACTATGCCACCGCTGCTGATGATAATAACTTTTATCAGCTCCACCATACCCATCACGATAACACAAAGTAGCTACCTGCTTATAACCAGGTACAACTTCTCCTTTTTCGTTATACCATGTGATCCTTCCCTTCTGTAACGCATGAACTCCAAGAATTAACTGTATCAAATTAGATTTTCCAGATGCATTTGGTCCATATATAGCAATTTGCTGACCTGGATAAATAGCCCAAGTCAAAGGATTAGTTAATTGCACGTCAGCATAAAGCGCCCATGCAGATTGAATGTCAACCAAAGGATACAAATTCATCTTAAAGATCTTTATTTATCAGCAAGCTCAATAACTTCTAAGTCTTTTATATCTTTTCCATCGATCACAAAACGCATCAACGTACGCACTTTGTGAAACCCCTGTTGTCCAGCAGCACCTGGATTGAGATGCATTAGACGCAGTGTTTTATCATATTTAACCTTCAAAATATGACTATGTCCACTGATGAACAAATCAGGAGGAGATATAAACAAGCTACTACGCACACTACTATCGTATTGACCTGGGTATCCACCAATATGCTTTAAAACGACATCTACCTGCTCAATCATAAAACGATTAATTTCAGGATATCGTGCACGAATCTCATGGCCATCACAATTACCAAACACAGCCCTAAAAGGCTTAAAAGCTTCTAATTTGTTGGCCACTTCTATGGAACCAATATCGCCAACGTGCCATATTTCGTCACAATTTTTGAAATAGTACAAGTATTTGTCATCCCACCAAGCGTGGGTGTCAGAAAGGAGTCCAATCTTTTTCATAAAGACAAAGATAAAAAGAAAACACCAATAACAAAAAAAATCACTGGCCTTGAAGTCTATTTCATCAAGACAAGTGACACACATATAAATCATATACAAAAAAAAGAAGAGCTAGTAAACAAACATTCACTAACTCTTACATCTTCTCTCTGTGTCGGGGTACCAGGATTCGAACCTGGGACCCCCTGCTCCCAAAGCAGGTGCGCTAACCGGACTGCGCTACACCCCGTTTTGCATTTAGAAAAAAAACAAACTAAGCCCTTTTCGTCGGGGTACCAGGATTCGAACCTGGGACCCCCTGCTCCCAAAGCAGGTGCGCTAACCGGACTGCGCTACACCCCGAAAGGATTTTTAGTTGCTTTATTTCTCAAAAGCGATGCAAAGATACAGCTTTATTTCAAACCGCCAAAAGATTCTGATATTTTTTTGTGATATTTTTTGCATCACCAACAAGTTATTCCTTCATCATCAGGAAACAACTCTTCCTTTTTAAATATAGGATTTTTTATCCCTCGTCGTCTTTTCTCTTGATAATCAGTCAATAATGCAAAAGCCTTTGGAGAAAGCTGAATAATTGCGACCAAATTGCACGCCGTCATCAACGCAATCATCACATCAACTAGATTCCAAGCCAATTCCAAACTCATACAAGCTCCCAACAAAACCATCATTCCTACAAACAAACGATAAGCAAGCATAACCCGAGGTGAATGAGTAATAAAACGTACGTTAGCCTCCCCGTAATAATAATTAGCTAAAACACTACTATAGGCAAACAAGAAGATAGCAATCATTACAAAATAACCACCAAATGAACCAATCTCATTAGATAGTGCCACTTGCGTCAATTGAATACCATTATATGTGCCATCTAAAGAAGCTCCACTACACAATATGATAAAAGCAGTACATGAACAAATAACCAGTGTATCTGTAAAAACACCCAAAGCCTGTACAAGTCCCTGTTTTACTGGATGAGTAACGTCTGCTGTTGCCGCAGCATTGGGAGCCGATCCTTCTCCTGCTTCATTACTAAAGATACCACGCTTAATCCCATTCATCAAAGCAGCACCAATGCCACCACCTAACGCTTGTTCCCACCCAAAAGCACTACGAAAAATCATTGAAAAGACCGACGGAAGCTCTGTTATATTCCACGCAACCACAACAATGGACAACAACAAGTAGCCAAGTGCCATAAAGGGCACAATCAAACTACTAACCTTAGCAACTCTATGAATACCTCCAAAAATAATAACCAAAGTCATCACAAGAAGAACACAACCAGTAATTACAGGTGGTATATGCATACTTTTCTCAAATGCAGCTGCAATAGTATTACTTTGTACCGAGTTATTAACAAACCCGAAGCCTACTGTTATCAACACAGCGAAAAGTACTCCCATCCATCGACGGCCTAATCCATACATCATATAATACGCTGGACCACCGACAAAAGAATAGCGTCCTCGTACTTTATACAACTGTGCCAATGTAGATTCTACAAAAGACGTTGCTGCTCCAAATAAAGCAATAATCCACATCCAAAACACAGCGCCAGGACCACCCAAAACAATAGCCGTGGCCACACCAGCTAAATTTCCAGTACCTACTCGAGCCGCGAGTGATACTGCAAACGCTTCAAAAGAAGAAATATGCTTTTCTTCTGCACTAGACGAATCAAGAAGGAGACGCCCCATCTCTTTAATCTCCTTTAGTTGTACAAACTTAGCACGTATCGTAAAATAAAAAGCACAGCCAAGTAAGCATACAATTAATATATATATCCATAGAAAATCACTAAGAGATTGCACAAGATCGTTAAACGTCATAATCATTTGCTTGTTAAGGTTTATATTCTTTGATTTTTAAGTCACAAATATACCACAAATTCTTTCCAATTCAATGCTACATGTGTTTATTTATATCATAATGACAAAATGTTTTCTTGTGTACCCAACAACTTTACAATCTCGACTTACTCAATATTTCATAAGATAACGACAAGTGTTGACAAGGTCTGATCAACATGATTATCAACTAGCCACATAGTAGAGACATACCATAAAACCTTCACCAACAAGAAAGATTAAATAATATTTTACTATGACATCGTCTATAAGTTTATTATCTTTGCACAAGTATGGTATATTCACCTAGACACCAAACATCTTCCTAGGTATTTCTAACGATTAACATTGTAACCAAATATTTACTCCATATGAAAGGTATAGTATTAGCTGGTGGTAGTGGCACACGTCTCTACCCAATCACCAAAGGAGTCAGCAAACAATTGCTTCCAATTTATGACAAGCCCATGATTTATTATCCAGTATCCGTATTGATGTTGGCTGGAATTCGAGATATTCTCATCATCTCGACACCTCACGATTTACCTGGATTTAAACGACTTATGGGAGATGGATCACAATTTGGTATACATCTTGAGTATGCCGAACAACCAAGTCCTGATGGTTTAGCACAAGCTTTTATCATCGGTGAAGATTTTATCGGCAATGACTCTGTATGTCTGGTCCTAGGAGACAACATCTTTTATGGACAAAGCTTTACCCACATGCTACAAGAAGCTGTACGCAACGTGAACGAAGAAAATAATGCGACAGTATTCGGATACTATGTAAGTGATCCAGAACGTTATGGCGTAGCCGAGTTCGACGAATCTGGTAAATGCTTATCAATAGAAGAAAAACCAGCCAATCCAAAATCAAATTATGCAGTTGTAGGGCTATATTTTTACCCCAATAGTGTAGTAGACGTGGCCAAAAAAATCAAGCCATCTCCTCGTGGCGAACTTGAAATTACCACTGTCAACCAATATTATTTAGATCAAGAAAAGCTCATGGTTCAAAAATTAGGTCGCGGATTTGCTTGGTTAGATACAGGGACTCACGACTCTTTGAGTGAAGCATCCACTTTTATAGAGGTTATAGAAAAACGTCAAGGATTGAAAATAGCTTGTTTAGAACAAATAGCTCTTGAACAGAACTGGATTAGTGTAGAAAAACTTGTAAAAGTCGCTCAACCTATGAGTAAAAATCAGTATGGACAATACCTTTTAAACCTTGCCGAAAAAACAGAAAAAAATAAATTATAAGCAATTATGAATATCATCAAGACAGCCATTGAAGGGGTCGTTATATTAGAGCCAAAAGTTTTTGAAGATGCTCGTGGATATTTTTTTGAATCATTTTCAGACCGTCAATTCAAGGCACAAGTATTAGACACCACATTTGTACAAGACAATGAAAGTAAATCCAGCTACGGTGTAGTTCGGGGACTTCACTTTCAAACTGGAGAAGCAGCTCAAAGCAAACTTGTAAGATGTGTCGTAGGAAAAGTACTAGACGTTGCCGTTGATATTCGTCCACACTCTGCTACTTTTGGGCAATATGTATCCTGCGAACTATCAGCAGAAAACAAACGACAAATGTTTATCCCGAAAGGATTAGCTCATGGATTTGCCGTACTTAGTGAAGAAGCGATTTTTGCCTATAAATGCGATAATTTCTATTCTCCCGCAAATGAATGTGCTATATTATGGAACGATCCTAATATCAATATTGACTGGAAAATACCAGCAGACAAAGTTCAACTATCAGAAAAGGATGCTCAAAATTTATCACTCAAAGAATATATGACCTCTATTAAGTAAGAGTTGTCACACAAACATAAAGAAACCTGTAGGTGGCTTACGCTACTACAGGTTTCTTTTCTATATCAATGTTTTCATCCATTTAGGCCTACCCTTTAATCAAATCACTTGGCCCAAATCGAATCAATATTGTACATTATTCGATATCATCTCCATCCCAAAACAAGGGAACATCCATAAAATCATCTAAGTGTCGACGCTCTTTTTTAGTAGGACGTCCAGAGCCACGTTGTCTATCAATAAATCCAGCAATTCTATTCATCTCCAACAATTCATATTGTTCTGGAGAAGTTACATTTACCATCATTTCTGAAACCAGCTTCGCTCCCACTCTATTCTCAATAGCTTGTAACACTCGAAACGAATAATTTATTGGTGCCTTTTTAACAGAAACCGTATCACCCGCTTTCACGGTTCGTGATGGTTTCACAGAACTATTATTAATAGTGACTTGCCCCTTTTTACAAGCTTCGGCAGCTTGTGAACGAGTTTTAAACAAACGCACAGCCCAAAGCCATTTGTCGACACGAGCAACTCGATTATCGTTTGTATCTATCTCTTTCATTCCGTTGTCAAATACTTGTCTTATTTGGTTTCTCCAAAAATACCACTACCTACTCGCACTATAGTACTCCCTTGTTCCACAGCAATAGGAAAATCATGCGTCATCCCCATTGACAACTCACAAAATGATGGTCTTTCTGAAAAATAAGTTTCCTTCACCTTATCATACGTTGCTTTCAAAGCTTCAAAGTCAGCAAGAATACGCAAGCGCTCATCAGTATTACTAGCCATACCCATAATGCCACAAATGCGTACAAATGGCATACTTTTCCATTCGCCCTCTTCTAGCATTTCTACAAGAGACTCTGGTGTAAAGCCAAATTTACTATCTTCTTGCGCCACATGTACTTCAAGTAAACAATCAATAGTGCGTCCGACCGTCTGTCCTTGTTTATTAATCTCCTGCATCAAGCGCATACTATCTACTGCATGAATCATCTTAACATAAGACGCAATATATTTGACCTTATTACGTTGAAGATGACCAATAAAATGCCACTCAATATCTTCATGAGTGACTTCTGCATGCTTTAACTCAAGTTCCTGTACCCTACTTTCACCAAACAAACGCTGACCAGCATCATAAGCAGCTTCAATATCCTCACATGTGTGATATTTACTTACCGCCAACAACCGTGTAGCAAGAGGCAACTGATTCTTGATTTGAGCTATTCGCCCAGCAATTTCTTCTTTACGCTCTGCAGGTATCATTATTCAGCATCTTCAATAGGTGATTCTTGTGAAGCAGTTGCGTGTTCACCAGCTTCTGCATACAAGTTTTCATACACATCCATCAATGGAGTCTCTGTAACAGCCCCAATAGCATAATCGGCAAGTGTATTTTTCATACCTTCATCTAGACGGCGCACAGCATCATGTAGGTCAGACGCTTGTACCAACATTTGAGAAGCTGTTTTCTTTTCATTACCACTCTTTTCATCCAAAGTGATAAAAATCACCTTGCATTTAAAAAAGCGATCAGCACTTTCCTCAGCAGTCAAAAACAGCTCAGCATACTTAGCACGCTTAATATCAGCAATCACAAACTCTCCTTGAGATACAAATGGCAACATCTCTTCCGTGATGCGTGCCTCAGCATCTGTAAAATTCTCTGCGCTTACCAAATAAGGCTCAGTTACTCGTTTGGGAGAACCATTTTCCATCATCTTCTCATAGCGCACTTTGCACTCAAACCATGATTGCATCATAAGATTATTTATTTTTCTTGTTATTATAGTATGTAATGACATTTGTCTTTGTAACCAACAACTCTAAATCAAGGTTAGTTCAAAGCGTCTTGCAAAGATACACAATCCACATGACCCAAGCAAACATTCACTACACATTCAAGGTACGGTACAAAAACTTCATACACACTGACATTAACATGCCACAGTATATGAAGTTTATATTTTATCTATCTATAAAAAGGGGAAATACATCAAAACGAGACACCTAGCCACGATCTTCATGCATTCATAGATTATTAAGCAAGGGGTAAAACCTTACTTGGTCCATTCTTTTAACTCATCAGGAGTCAAATTTTTGGCGACAATCACGCCTTTTTCATCGATCAGATAATTTGTAAATCCACGACACAGCTGATACTTCTTATATATTGGATTACTACTTCCTTGTATCGCCAACATACTTTCTTCGCAGTTTACTTTATCCATACGCAATGTCTGCTGATATACTGAACGACTTGAGTCGAACGAAACAGACACCATCTGGATTGGAGCTTTCTGATGACTATTTGTTTGCCACAACTGCGCATTTGCAACACGTGATTGTGCATCATAACTAGCCCAAAAGCTTACTAACACCAAAGAACCTCGATAGGCCTTCAAATTTTTACTTTCTGTAGTCTGAATATTAAAATCGGGCGCTACATCTCCCACACAAAGTCCAGTCACAGGACGATCTTTCGAAACAAATGATGTTAAGGTAATTATCAGTATAACTACTATTATCCATTGTACATTTTTCATGTAACGGCATTTTCGTTACGACTGTTCTGGCTCGGTCCTCACCGTGATTTCTAGCCAAAACTTTACAATCTCTAGCATGCTACATGCAGGCTTATAACTACTGTCTTTCACCTACTTGCAATACGACATACCGCATTGGAAATCGTTGCAAAGTTGAGCTTTTTCTACGAAACAGCCAAATAAAACTAAAAAAATCTACTCTAAGCTTGCAATATGAGGACATAAAATAGTACCTTTGCGAGGTATTGATTACCATTTATTTATCGGTGTTTAACTCCACGAAAACGCGTGTAAATCAGCGGTATTTTTCTAGCATAATTTGATTTTTGTCAATATGGAAAACAAAGAAATTATTCTCGTCCGTATCACAGGAGAAGACAAACCAGGGCTCACTGCTTCCATTACCGAAGTACTAGCCAAATATGATGCCAATATCCTAGATATAGGACAGGCCGATATTCACAACACACTTTCATTAGGTATTTTATTTATTGCTGAAGAGCAATATTCAGGGTATATCATGAAGGAACTTCTTTTCAGAGCATCTGATTTGGAAGTAGGTATACGCTTCAAACCAATATCCATTGAAGAGTATGAAAAATGGGTAAGCGCAGAAGGCAAAAATCGTTATATATTAACATTGTTAGGGCGACAAATCAATGCCAAACAAATCACTGCAGTTACAAGTATCCTTGCAGAACAAGGTATGAATATTGATGCCATCAGACGTCAGACAGGGCGCCCCCCACTCAACCCCAATGATCCACAACATCGTCGTGCATGTGTGGAATTGTCAGTAAGAGGCACACCACTCAATAAAGATAGTATGCATGCACAATTGATGCAACTATCTTCTCAATTAGAGATGGATTTTTCTCTGCAGGTTGATAATATGTACCGCCGAACGCGTCGCTTAATCTGTTTCGATATGGATTCGACTTTAATTGAGACCGAAGTGATTGATGAACTTGCCATGCGCGCAGGTGTTGGAGATCAAGTCAAAGCCATTACCGAAAGTGCTATGCGTGGTGAAATAGACTTTAAAGAGAGTTTCAAACAAAGAATCGGGCTATTGAAAGGTTTAGATGAATCTGTTTTGGAGGACGTTGCAGAAAACCTGCCTATTACTGAAGGAGTAGAACGCCTAATGTCTGTATTGAAACATCACGGATATAAAATCGCTTTGCTATCTGGTGGATTCACTTACTTCGGTCAACACCTTCAAAAACGCTTCGGAATAGATTATGTGTACGCCAACGAACTAGAGATTGTAGATGGTAAATTAACAGGCAACTATCTAGGCGAAATTGTAGACGGCAAACGTAAAGCCGAGTTACTACGACTAATCGCTCAAGTAGAGAAAGTCAACATAGCCCAAACCATCGCAGTTGGGGATGGAGCAAATGACTTGATGATGATTAAAGAGGCTGGTTTAGGTATTGCTTACCACGCCAAACCTAAAGTACGCGAAAATGCCAAACAATCCATCAATAATATGGGGCTAGATGGCGTACTCTATTTCTTGGGCTTCCAAGATACATACATGCGAGGTTGTTAAAGCCTACATTATAATACAATAATCCCCTCAAGTATCTTTACGTGATATACTTGAGGGGATTACTATTTTATATAGATATATCTTACTCTTCTTCCAAGTTCTCTTGATGTAATATGAACGTTGTAGCACCGCAAGTAACAATAGCTCCGTCATCTAAACGGATACGATCTTTCGGTCCCAACAAATCATTATTCAAGAAAGTCCCCGTAAGCGATGGTGCATCACGCAAAGTAAAAACAGGCACGCCTTGTTTATTACGTTTGATCTGAATCATACAATGACGTCTATCCATTGACATATCGCCAGATTCGATAGGCACATTGATTTCTGTACCTTTACATCGACGCCCAATAATATTTTCGCCTATATACAATGGCAATTCTTGACGATAGCCAAATACATTTTCTATGACAACAATATGTCCACAAGGCTCCACAGATCCTCCTTGATAGTCCTCTTCAAGTTGCTTACCTTCCTGATCTTTCCTCTGTATTTGTTTCTTTTTTTCCCCTAAACGCACACTGAACTGCTTTCCACAGTGTTCACACATAAACACTAATGATTGACCAGCACTATATTTGGTTTCATCAAAGGCTAGCCATTCGTCACATTTAGGACATCTCAATCTTTTCATCTATTCTATTTTCTTACACGTAGCATCCATGTCGATGCACATTGCGCTATTTTTCTAATATCTTCTAGTGCCATTTTTGCATCATTTGAAGTACGATAACAACCAGCTGACACACGGTATTTGCCATCCATCTCTAAAACCATCAAATCAGTAAGACCTAGTTTCTTCAAACGGAGTAGCTCTCCATCAGCTGCAGCTGATGAAGTCACACTAGACACAATGAGATGATATCCTATACGACTATTTACCTTTGTAGGTGCTACAGGAGTCGAAGTTTCTACCAAAGAAGGAGCCTCAACCTTGTTCTCCTCTTGTGTTATAGACTCTTTACTGACTTGTTTAGCACTAACCGATTGACTAGTCACAGGTACCTCTATTGACACAGTTGATTTAGCAGCATGGTCAGCAGACGTCACAGATGCCTCTGGAGCAATTTGAGCAAACAACTCAGTCGGAAGCATTTCTGCATAATTCTGCTTACTAATATATGTATTTTCTACAGGTTTACTTAAGATAAAAAATGCAGCCACAGCTGCTGCTGATACAGCAGTTATACGTATCGCACGTGCCACAGCAGGATGCATACGTACTCCACGTTTTGCAGGAATAGGCATAGCAACTTTTTTGGCCGACTCACCAGATAGCGACGATGCTACAGCAGGTGCAGCCACACGTACACGATGCGCTTCCTCTTCTAAAGTCGCCACAAGAGGCATAGCAAACACATCTAAACCGTATAACGTAGGTGAAGTAATACGTTCATCATATGGCACAAATAAATAGCTTTGCTGCATTGTAAAACGTAACTCACCCACATTGGGCAATACCAATTGTCCAGTACTATGTAATGTATAAATAGCTTCTTTTACTTGCTGACGAATTTTTGCAGTGGCTTCACGAAAATCCAAGTCATAAGCAGTCATATACGACTGAGCCAGTAGCCCATCGTTCAATCTCAACTGCACATTAAAGGCAATTTCACGAGTAGGAGGCACAAAAACGCCTTCCTTCTCATCAAATTTTGCAGGCACATAATGAGCCACAAATCCTCCAAGGCTAGGCACAATAACACAATCATTTTCAAGCAAAAGATGTGCTACATGGTTGGCTAATTCATTATTCATCATAATCGCTACGTTTTATGCTTTTGATGCTGAGGTTGGAGAATGATCTCTACTAGCATCCGTTGTATTATCTGAACGACGACGTGTATCTGGACGACGACGTTTGTTGTAATGAGATCTCTCCCCATTAGGCTTCTGACCTTTTGAAGTCTGACCTCCATTTTTTTGTTCTCCCGACTGATTTCTACTAGGCTTTTGTCCACCTCTTTGTGCAGATCTCGGTTTGCGAGTACGTCCTCTTCTCAATGGCTTAGGATCATAAGCGGGTGCTTCCCCCAAGCTTTCTGGAACATCTGTTTTATCAATAACTTTATCTAGGAAATCCTCAATAGCTTTAAACTTAGTCTGGTCGGCTTCACTAATCAATGTGATCGCCTTTCCATCACGTTTGGCCCGAGCTGTACGTCCAATGCGGTGTACATAATCTTCGCTATCATGAGGTACATCATAATTAACAACTAAACTAATATCGTCAATATCAATACCTCGAGAGATAATATCTGTTCCAACTAATATTTGTGTTTTGCCAGCTTTAAAGGCAAGCATAACTTCTTCACGATGTGCTTGATCCAAATCTGAGTGCATTTCTGCCACATTCAGTTTCAATCGACGCATAGCCTTGGTAATTTCTTTTACCTTCAACTTGGAAGAAGCAAAAACGATCACCTTCTCAGGTTTATCATTCAATAAGATATGCTGCAAGATAGGCAATTTTTGACTTTCATAGCACACATAAGCTCGTTGATCGATCTTGTCGGCAGGACGAGACACGGCTAATTTGATCTCAACAGGATCTCGCATAATATTCTTGGCCAACGACTGTATCTTCTGAGGCATGGTAGCAGAAAATAAAATGGTCTGACATGTGTCAGGTAACTTTTCAGCAATGGCTTGAATATCGTCTACAAAACCCATATCCAGCATGCGGTCAGCCTCATCTAGTACAAAATAAGAGACTTTAGACAAATCGACATACCCTAGTTTCATATGACTGAGTAGCCTACCAGGCGTAGCAATCACCATATCAGCCCCCATAGACAGGCTACGTTGTTGTTGCGCAAATTGCGGTCCGTCCCCTCCACCATAGATAGGCACACTTGAAACAGATAGAAAGTAAGAAAAGCCTTCCATTTGTTGATCTATTTGCTGCGCCAATTCTCTCGTTGGAGACATAATCACGCAGTTGATAGCATCTTCTGGATGATTTCCTTTGGACAAATTACTGATAACTGGCAGCAAAAAAGCAGCGGTTTTTCCAGTTCCTGTTTGGGCTACAGCAATAAGATCTCGACCTTCTAAGATAACTGGTATCGCTTCTGCTTGCACCGGAGTACACTCATCGAAACGCATGGCATCCAATGCATCGAGTACACTCGCCTCTAATGGTAATTCTGTAAACTTCATCTATTTTTCCTCAAAAATGACTGATGGGTTGTAGCAAAATGCTCTACCAACACACAGCTAGCCAAGAGCACATATTTATTCATATGCCCACAAAGGTAGCAATAAAAAACGGATGTTTCAAAAGAAAACACTATCTTTGTGCGACGATGCTGCTTAAACAAAGGGCTTAAGCACGCATAATGGATCGAAAACTCCTAATCAGAAACAGAAATGAACCAGAAACGTATCAGTCTCACCCAACATGCCATGCATTATGGCACCAGCATGGGTATATTTTGGATTATCAGCTTTGCTATTTTTGTAGCTGCTTGTTATACTCCTTCTTTATTTACTTTATTTGTTATCACATTATTGTGTGTACCTGTATTGGCTTGGTGGATGGCACGCGATTTTAGAGATAAAACAATGGGTGGATATATTCACTGGATACATGCCTGGAGCTTTACAACATTTATTTTCTTATTTGCAGGTCTACTAGCGGGTGTGGCGCACTATATCTTTTTTGCCTTTATAGATCATGGCATGATTATGGAGCATGGACTAGCCTACTACACAGCTGCCTTACAAGATGTGCAACAAGGTACAGGACATTTCGGCTCTACTTTTGCTGCTCCAGAAGTTGCTGATCAAAAAGAGCAGGTCATCGCCATGTTAAAGCAAGTCATTGATATGTTGAAAAAATTACAAGACATCAATGCAATCAATCTTGCAATCAATATTTTCACAAGCAATATCTTCTATGGTAGTATCATCAGCCTTGTGATTGCTCTGATTGTACAAAGAAAGCCGAAGAACTGGCAAACTCAAACTCCTTTTAAGTAGAAAGCAATGACTGCAAAAGAAATATATCCTATCGAGGTTTCCATAGTAGTTCCTCTACTCAATGAGGAGGAGTCGATCAAAGAATTGCAAGCATGGATAGATCGTGTGATGGGTGCAAATGAATTGACTTATGAGACACTCTTCATCGACGACGGTAGTCGTGATGATTCTTGGAGTGTTATCGAAAGTCTACAACAAGCATATCCACAAGTACATGGCATTAAGTTTCGTCGTAACTATGGCAAGTCTGCGGCCCTACATTGTGGATTTGGAGCGGCACAAGGACGCGTAGTCATTACGATGGATGCAGACCTGCAAGACAGTCCCGACGAAATTCCCCATCTCTATAAAATGATTGCCGAAGAGAAGTACGACTTAGTATCTGGTTGGAAAAAGAAACGTTATGATCCACTCAATAAAACAATCCCCACAAAGTTGTTCAACGCAACTGCTCGTTGGGTGAGTGGCATACATAATCTACATGATTTCAACTGCGGATTGAAGGCTTACCGCCATGAGGTTGTCAAAGATATTGAGGTGTATGCAGAAATGCACCGATATATCCCCTACTTGGCCAAAGCAGCAGGATATGAACGTATCGGGGAACATATCGTGCAACATCAGGCACGTAAATACGGCACCACTAAATTTGGATTGAGTCGTTTCTTTAATGGCTACTTGGACTTACTTTCGTTATGGTTCACCACCAAATTTGGCAAGAAACCTATGCACATCTTTGGACTATTGGGTTCACTCATGTTTTTTGTGGGTCTAGTATCATTGATCGTTGTCGGTGCAAGTAAGCTGTACAACATGACCCATGGATTGCCTTATAGACTTGTTACAGAATCGCCCTATTTCTATATCGCACTCACAGCGATGATTCTAGGTACACAGCTCTTTTTGGCTGGGTTCTTGGGCGAACTGATTACCCGCAGTGCATCAGACAGAAATGTATATAACATCGAAAAGAAAATATAATGAAGAAACTTTGGTTTTTATGGACTCCTCTCGCTTGTATCTTCTGTGGCATGCTTGGACTAGTCATTCAGAGTTGTAATGAAGAGACGTGTCTTCGCAATGACCGTGGATATATAGGAATCAGTTGCCATAATAATGACGGGGGCACAGACATTGCTCTTAACGAATTGACCGTAACAGCCTTCGATACTGATTCGGTATTAATCAACCAAGAAAGCAGTGTAAGCAGCTTGTCGCTCCCGGTTGATGAAACAAGAGACAGCACCGTCTATGTATTTAAATATACCTCTACAGATGCCATAATCAGTTACGACACTCTGAGTATATATTATACACGTACTCCCGTGTATATCAGCATGGAGTGTGGTAAAGCGATCTATTGCAACATTGAAGACGTGAAGTACACAGCACATCAACTGGCTAGAGTAGAGATTGTCAACAAATTAATTAAAGAAACCGATGCACAAAATATCAAACTCTATTACTAAAGTTTTTTGGGTAGTCGTACTATTGTTATTCACAGGATTAGCCGCTTATGCGCAAAATCCTAAAAATAAGCCCAAAGGATTATCTCCCAATCGCCAGCAGCCCCTCCCACAAGGCGAAAAACACTTTATGGAGAAAAAGGATTCCCTGACGACATGGCAAAAATGGACTAAATATGAAGGTGCAGAAGTCACTTTTGATATCTACAGTCCTATGAGCCACTATTTTGGTCGTAATTATATGAACACGCAAGTGGGCCTTAAAGTTAACCTCAACTACCGTTTATATCCAGTTGTCGAATTAGGTATGGGTATGTGTGATGATTCAGAAGAAGGACTACATTACAAAATAGATCGTTCACCTTATATCCGCATTGGGGCCGACTATAACTTACACTGGAAGAAACGCCATGACAGCCACTTGTTTATTGGGGCACGATATGGTTTCTCTAGTTTCAGTTATGATGTATGGAGTGCTCCTTTTACAGATCCTATCTGGGATGGAGAAGTTCCTTTTAGCTACAAGGATATTAAAGCAACTGCACATTGGGCAGAATTTCTAATTGGTGTACAAGCACGCATCGTAGGCCCTATTCTTATGGGATGGGATTTCCGTTATCGCTTACCATTGAGTATATCAGAAGATGAGCATGCCACACCGTATATTATCCCAGGCATGGGAGAAAACAAAAGCAATAACTTTGGTTTTACCTACAATATTATTTATACATTACCATTCTAATCAATAAAAGGATGAAACAGGAACAGAAAAAAATACTACGCTATTCTTTATGGCTTATTGTACTTGTAATAGGTGCAATATATGTGGTTCATACACACAGTATTAAAGCGCCATCAAGTTATCACCACAATGAGGGGATGATATTTGGCACTTTCTACCACATCACTTATCAATATACGGAAGATTTACATCAAGGGATTAGAAACGAGATGAAACGCGTGGACAATTCATTGTCTCCGTTCAACAAACAATCGGTTATCACACATATCAATAATAACGATTCGGTGACTCTCGATTCTTTATTTCTAAAAGTGTTTCATCGCGCACAAACGATTTCTGCAGCTACCGATGGGGCCTTTGATATTACAGTAGCTCCTTTGGTCAACACATGGGGATTTGGATTTAAGTCTGGCAAAGACTTAACAGCCACTCAGATAGACAGCCTACTTCAATACGTGGGGTACAAAAAAATACATCTAACTGCTGATAACCGCATTGAAAAAGCAGATCCTGCTATGATGCTAGACTGCTCGGCGATAGCCAAAGGATATGCTTGTGACGTTGTGGGTGATTACCTACGCCGACAAGGGGTAAAAAACTTCATGGTCGAAATTGGAGGCGAAGTGACTCTTAGCGGAGAACGTCCCAATTCGGGCAATTGGCGTATAGGGGTGGACAAACCTATTGACGATAGCTTACAAGTCAAGAACGAGTTGGAGTTGATACTACAATTATCAAACTGTGGGATGGCTACATCGGGCAATTATCGTAACTTCTATTATAAAAATGGGAAGAAATACGCTCACACAATAGATCCCCGCACTGGATATCCTGTACAGCACAGTGTCTTGTCGGCCACTGTCGTTGCGCCAGATTGTTTAACAGCCGATGCAACAGCTACGGCCTTTATGGTGATGGGATTGGAAAAAGCTAAGGAGTATATCACTAAGCATCCTGAGATCAAAGCGTGCTTAATCTATGCCGATGGGGATAGTAATAATCAGCTGTATATCTCTCCTACATTAAAGAGCGCTGTCGTTAAGTAAACAAAGGACTTATTAAGGTAGGACATAGCCCTCACAATTTAAGGGCAAGAAGTATAAATGTACATATATGCGAGTGTAAATATAGATTTATGCCCCCATACATGTACATTTATATTTTTATAGATGTACATCTATACTTCCGCTTCATCAAGCAAATATTTTTCAACAATATTAAGACTTAATATTCTCAGTTTAAAGAGTAGCTTTTGGGGATAAATTCGTATCTTCGTGTGCGTACAATAACCCCTAACAACATTCAAATTATGAGTATTAAGTTCAAGCCAATTGCGAAAACTTCTGGCATTACCAAAAAGAGATTGTATTACCCTAGTATCGTAAGAACAAAAGGAGATGTGGTTTACACGAACCAAATTGCTCGCGAACTCGCTGAATTATCGTCCATCGATACAGGCTCCGTTTTTTGCGTATTGACCAACCTACCCCTGATTATGCATCACCACTTTGCCAACGGACAAATTGTTAGACTCGCAGGATTGGGTAGTTTTTTTCCAACACTAGATTGCAAAGGTGAAGGAGTCGAATCTCCAGAGTTAGTAAACTCAAAACAGATCAAAAAGGTCAACGTGATGTATAGATCAGAGTACACAAAAAATCATAAGCAGAAACATATTTGTGCTTTAACCAAAGATTTCACTTTCGAAAAATCCAACTTATACCCATGGCCCAAAAAGATACGAAACAACAACAAAATCCATGAAGAATAAACAGAAAATCGGCCTTAGGATGAAGTATCCTAAGGCCGATTTTTAATCATTATATGTTAGTCAAACAATGAATTTCGAGACAAGCTATACTGTCCACCTCCTGTAAAGACCAAAGCAAGAGCACCAAAGAAATATAGCCCTAACAATTCAACCGCCCATCCTCCAGTTTCATTGAGCGAAATAAATTGATGACTATGTACTAGCCATGCAGCGGCGAAACAATTAAAGGCAAAAATGGCTGATGCCACACGGGTTTTAAATCCGATAATGATGGCTATAGGAGCTAAGACTTCTCCAACAACTACACCGTAAGCCAAAAATTCAGGGAAGCCTTCTTTAAACAAGATTTCTTTTATAAAACCTAGTCCTCCCATAAGCTTAGCAACTCCATGAAGCAGCATCATTATACCCAGAGGAACACGAAGGAGCAATAACCCTAAATCGACATTTCTATCTAAAATATTCCCATTTTTTATTTTTTCCATAACGTTTTCATTTTTCAATTAGTAGTTTAATATATCAAATATATAGTGAAGACTATATGGCGTAAATATAGGTAGTTTATACGAATATTCAAAACTTATCAAATACAAAGTGAGTTGGATATAGTAGATGTATTCATAATGGTATCAACTCCACTGAGTGGTACATTATGTAGCCCCGAGGGGAATCAAACCCCTATCTACGGTACCGGAAACCGCTATTCTATTCGTTGAACTACAGGGCCATTGTGAGTAAGATCAGCCATATAAAACAAAAGTCTCAACAACTGGCGTTATCGAGACTCGCATTGGGTTGGGCTACAAGGATTCGAACCTTGAATGACAGGCCCAGAATCTGTAGTGTTACCATTACACCATAGCCCATACATGGCATCTTTTCTCTAATGCGTGTGCAAAGATAAGCAGTTTTAAAATACAACCCAAATATTTTATTCGTTTTTTCTAAAAAATATATTTACACTTTTCTTTGAAACAATTCCATATTAACTGGTCCTATTTAAGACTTGAATATGGCGAAAGATACAAATATTCTGCTATCTTTGCATCATAATTGTCCTTTCATTAAAGTGCCATTGGCTTTGGCATGACTTTAGCTATTTATCAGGGACAATATATCATTCAAACTTTAAATATGAAGCATAAATTAGTAGATAGTATTATAACTGGAATTCAAGAAAAAAAAGGACGAGGTATCGTTGTATGTGATTTAACAAAAATAGAGGACACTATTTGCCAATTTTTCGTCGTATGCGAAGGCAATTCTCCCAATCAACTACGCGCCCTTGTAGACAGCATCAAAGAAGAAGGACGAAAAACTATGGATGAAAGTCCCATAGCTGTTCAAGGTTTAGAAAATTGTGAATGGGTAGCAATGGATTACGGCGATGTCATGGTACATCTTTTTCTGCCTGAAGCAAGAGACCACTATCAATTAGAAACGATGTGGGCAGATGCAGTCATAAGTGACATTGAAACCATAGATTAAAGTAGCAATTAAAACGAACAACAATGGCAAATAATAATCCATTTGGTAACCAAGAGAACAATCCTGGTAGCCGCAAAACACCAGCTGGACCTAATAAGGTGCCAAGATTTAGCTTAAGCTGGATGTACATTGCAATAGCTGTAGCGGCTTTAGCACTTTTTCTTTTCAATGGACAAGAAGGGGTAACCAAACGTGTAGGATACAGTGAATTCAAAGAATACATCAATAAGGGATATATCAAAGATGTAACGGGCTATGATGACAATACCGTACAAGCAGAAATAAAGACAGAATATATCCCAGAAGTTTTCGAAACAAAAAAACACCAAGGCAAAGCATACATCCTTACAGAAGCTCCATCACGTGAGATGCTAGCTCAATACTTGGATGACGCTCAAAAAAGAGAAGTCTTTACTGGAAGTGTTGACTACGACAAACGACAAGATTATTGGGGACCACTCATGAGTATCGCCTTCCCTATCCTACTTATTGTGTTAATGACATGGTTTATGATGCGTCGTATGGGAGGTAGTTCTAGCGGTGGAGGTGTCGGTGGTGGCATTTTCAACGTGGGCAAATCAAAAGCCAAACTATTTGATAAAAACACTCAAGTCAATATTACCTTCAAGGATGTGGCTGGACTGGCCGAAGCGAAACAAGAGGTTGAAGAAATCGTTGAATTCTTAAAGGCCCCTCAGAAATACACCAATCTAGGTGGTAAGATCCCCAAAGGTGCTCTCCTTGTAGGCCCTCCTGGAACAGGTAAAACTCTTTTGGCAAAGGCTGTCGCTGGAGAAGCAAATGTGCCTTTCTTCTCGTTGGCGGGTAGTGACTTTGTGGAAATGTTTGTGGGTGTTGGTGCTTCACGTGTACGTGACTTATTCAAGCAAGCACAAGAAAAAGCACCTTGTATCATCTTCATTGATGAGATTGATGCAGTAGGTCGTGAACGTGGTAAAAACAACATGACTAACGGAAACGATGAACGCGAGAATACCCTAAACCAACTGCTCACAGAGATGGACGGTTTTGGGAATAATAGTGGTATCATCATCCTTGCTGCAACCAACCGAGTAGAAATCTTAGACAAGGCCTTGCTACGTGCAGGACGTTTCGACCGTCAAATCCATGTGGATCTTCCAGATTTGAACGAACGTAAAGAAGTCTTTGCTGTTCATCTTAAGCCACTCAAACTAGCTGAGGAAGTGGATACTGAATTGTTATGTAGACAAACGCCAGGTTTCTCTGGAGCAGATATCGCTAATGTATGTAACGAAGCTGCACTAATTGCTGCACGCCACGACAAGAAATTAGTTGACATGCAAGATTTTCATGATGCCATTGACCGTATTGTGGGTGGACTAGAAAAGAAAACTAAGATTACAACTGAATCTGAAAGACATTCTATTGCAATTCATGAATCGGGACATGCTTCACTATCTTGGGTATTGGAACATGCCAATCCGTTGATAAAAGTAACGATCGTACCTCGTGGACAAGCTTTAGGTGCTGCATGGTATCTTCCAGAGGAAAGACAAATTACAACTAAAGAACAAATGCTTGATCAGATGTGTGCTACGCTAGGTGGACGTGCAGCTGAAGAAGTATTCTTGGGACGTATCTCATCAGGTGCCATGAATGACTTGGAACGTGTGACTCAACAAGCCTATGGTATGGTAGCTTACTTAGGGATGAGTGAATCACTACCTAACATTAGTTATTACAACAACAATCCAACCAGTTTTACTAAACCATATAGTGAAAAGACTGCTGAATCTATCGACAAAGAGGTGCAACGTATTATTGATGAACAATACCAACGTGCCAAAGACTTGCTTACAAAATACAAAGATAAGCATCATGCTTTGGCGCAATTGCTCATTGATAAAGAAGTAATCCTTGCAGCTGATGTTGAAAATATCTTCGGTAAACGTCCTTGGAAATCACGCTCGGAAGAGATTCTACAACAGGAAGCAAAGAAAAAAGCAGATGAATTGAAGAAAGTATCAGATTCTGCAACAACTGCATCGGAAGAATCCATTCCAACAGCTCCAACTGAAGCGAATGTGTCTTCGGATCCTAAAGAATAATACTGCCTAAAAAGAACAAGATTGAAAAACATTATTCAAAGAGCCATTACTGGAGGCTTATTTGTTGCCTTTATCATCATAGGGTCATTGTGGAACGAAAACAGTTTTGCATTTGTTTTTGCTCTACTATGTGGATTGACTATACGTGAACTTGCTCAGTTGGTAAACCAACAAAAACGTGTAAATATACCAGTCAACACCCTAACATTTTGGGGAATATATCTTTTCTTAGCTGTGCATTTTTATATGCGTGGAATCAGTTGGGACGAAGATGATAGAAGTGTTGTTTTGTATTTCATCCCTTATGCAGGATTTTTAATGTATGTACTGCTTCGTGAATTGTACAAAAAACAAGAAAATCCTATACATAACTGGGCCTATAATATACTCACACAATTTATGGTAGCATTACCATTTTCATTGCTGAATGTATTGGCTTACTATAAAGGGGAAACTGCAGGTTTTGCACCGTACTACCCAGAAGTTGCACTAGCTGTATTTATCTTTATATGGATAAATGACACAGGTGCATTTTGCATAGGTTCATTGATTGGAAGACACCCATTGTTTCCTCGTGTGAGTCCTAAAAAATCATGGGAGGGAGCTTTCGGTGGAGGGTTATTAACAATCCTTGCTGCCTATCTCTTTTACACAGTGTCTGACATTCAAGAACCGCTATGGAGGTGGATTGGATTAGCAGTAGTTGTAGTACCTGCATCAATCTACGGAGATTTGAACGAATCATTATTGAAACGTCACTTAGGAATCAAAGATTCTGGCAACACGCTTCCTGGGCACGGAGGCCTAATGGACCGAATGGATAGCGCGTTACTAGCGATACCTGCTGCTGCCTTATATATGTTTGTCACTTCACCTGAAGTCATGGAATTGATCAAAGAAGTGGTTAAGCATGTAAGCTGCAACAACTAATTTGTTTTGTACAAACAATATAAACCATGTATTTCAAAGATATTCTTGCACACGAAACATTAAAATCGCAACTCATTCGTGAGTATCATGCGAATCATGTGCCTCACGCACAATTGTTTACTGGAGCAAATGGAGTAGGAAAATTACCGATGGCCATTGCTTATGCAAGATATCTATGCTGTGAAAATCCTGGACCTGATGATGCTTGCGGGCACTGCCCATCTTGTGCAAAATTTGACATCTTGGCGCACCCAGACCTGTACCTTACATTTCCTATTATTAAGGTAAGCACTGGAAGTAAACGCGAAATATGTGATCATTATATGAATGAGTTCAGGGAAGCTGTACTCAACAATCCTTTTCTGGACTTAAAGGAATGGATTGATATAATGAATCAAGGGGCTAAGCAACCTTTAATCACAACCGAAGAGGGACAGGAAATACGATCACATCTGATGTTGTCTGCTAGCGAAGGGAGATACAAAGTATTGATTATGTGGCTACCAGAATTGATGCACACAAACTGTGCAAATGGTATACTAAAAATTTTGGAAGAACCACCTAGAGACACAGTATTACTTTTGGTTACAGATAATGAAGAGCCTATACTTGACACCATTATGAGTCGAGTACAAAAACGTCTTTTCCAACGCTTACCGCAAGACGTGATTGCCCATGTATTGATGCAAGAAGAGCATATGGGGGAAACTATGGCCATGCAAATTGCACATAGAGCCCAAGGCAGCATGGTCGCAGCACATGACTTACTACGTACCGACAATGAACGTGCTGATTTTAGAGAGTACTTTATTCAATTAATGCGTTTGAGTTATGCACGTAAAATAAAGGACATGAAGATGTGGAGTGAAACTCTCTCGAAGTTAACTAGAGATGAACAGATACGCTTCTTTAAGTACGCATCAACAATGGTACGTGAGAATTTTATATACAATTTTGGATTGTCAGAACTAAACTATATGACACCAGAAGAAAATGAATTTAGTAGCCGCTTTGCACGTTTCGTCAATGAGAGAAATATCTATCAACTCATGCATGAAATGGATGAAGCGATTCGACATATTGAGCAAAATGCTAATGCAAAAATTGTATTATTCGACTTTGCATTAAAAATGATTGTTTTGCTCAAACAACCTACATAACACCCAAAAATATGGATCAAGAAAATCAACAATACGATCAGCCCGAACAAACCACTAGCGGATGCGGTGGCTGCCAGAGTGATTGCCAATTAAAGTTTACGCTAAATGATAGAAATAGTACATTTAGTGCAAATGCTGTAGGGCCACAGGACCAACAGCTCAATACATACGACTGGCTTGCTGAAGTTCCAACTAATTACCAAACAACACAAATGGTGGAAGTACAATTTAAAAATACGCGTAAAGGGTATTATAAAAATAGTACAAATCTACCACTTGAAAAGGGAGATATTGTAGCTGTGGAATCTCAACCAGGTCATGATATTGGTCGAATAACTTTAACTGGGCAACTAGTAGAATTGCAACTAAAGAAAGCTAAGCTAAAGCCAGACACTGAAATTAAACGAGTGTATCGAAAAGCCAAACCAGTAGACCTTGAAAAATGGGAACAGGCTAAAGCTAGAGAACACGAAACAATGATACGTTCTAGGGAGATTGCCAAATCACTACAACTTGAAATGAAAATTGGTGATGTAGAATACCAAGGAGATGGCAATAAAGCTATTTTCTACTACATTGCTGATGGACGTGTTGACTTTCGCCAACTCATCAAAGTACTAGCAGAGACTTTTAGGGTACGTATTGAAATGAAGCAAATTGGTGCTCGTCAAGAAGCTGGACGAATTGGTGGTATTGGGCCATGCGGTCGTGAATTATGTTGTGCAACGTGGATGACTAATTTTGTATCTGTATCAACAAATGCAGCTAGAAATCAAGATATATCTCTAAATCCACAAAAACTTGCTGGACAATGTGCTAAATTAAAATGCTGCTTAAATTATGAAGTAGATTGCTATGTAGAAGCTTTAAAACGACTACCCGCTAGACAGGTTCAACTGGAAACACAAGACAGTATATACTATTATTTCAAGGCAGATATTTTATCAGGAACGATCACTTATTCGACGGATAAACAAATCCCTGCAAATTTGGTGAGCATTAGTAACAAGCGTGCTTTTGAAATTATCAAGATGAATAAAGCAGGAGAGAAACCGTTGAGATTGCATGATGATGATTACGTAGAGCCAAGCAAAGAAAATGTGGATTTACTTAGTCAAGATGATTTAACACGTTTTGATCAGCGAATCAATAAAAAACGTCCTCAAAAACGGAGAAAACCTCAAGGAGATAATAAGTCTAGAGATCCACAACAAGAGGGAGGAGAGGTACGTGAAAGAACAGAAAACAGACCAAGACCTAAAAATCAGAATAGAAAACAACAACGAAATTCTGATGGTGCAAAGCCACAAAATAATGGTAAACGTAGGCCTGATTCAAGACCACCTAAAAAGCGTCAAAATAATAACCCCAAAAACGACAAAAAAAATGTGGATAGTAAACCGTCTTCAGCTCCTAAAGCTGAGTAGTTTATTCCTTCTTATAATGATGGCCGGGTGTACAGACAGTGCACTCTGCCATCTTCAATGGTATCCACTCCCTACAAAAAAGAGCGCGTGGACTACACAAGATACATTAATTATAGACTTACCAACAAATCTAACGAAAACGTATCAAACTTGTGCATGGCAAATCGAAGCAACTGGCAATGCGCATTTTGATTATACATATGTAAAATTACAAGTAGGGGTAGTGACAAAAGATACCATCTATTGGCAATTGATCAAGCTAGAAGCTGATAGTGCATCGTGTACAAATAGCAGAAAAGAAAATTTCGACCGTGTATTATGGAAACAAAAAGATGAGTTATCATATATACACACCGACTCGGGGCTAAAAGAGAACGATAGCATTCAGCGTATCATTGTATTACCGATATCAGACACTGAATATATTACCGATATCGGGTTGTGCGTGCAGCATCTATCCTCAAAAAGATAAAAAGTAATAGACTAAATCCCCATAAAGATGACCCACCATAACTAAAGAATGGGAGTGGAATACCAATAACAGGGGTAAGTCCTAACACCATCCCAACATTAATGAAAAGATGGAATAAAAAGATACTAGCAACAGAATAGCCATACACTCGTCCAAATGCAGTAGGCTGTCGTTCGGATAAAAAGATAATCCGCAGTATAAAAATTAAATACAGTAAGAGTACTGCACTAGATCCTAAGAAGCCTTGTTCTTCTCCAATAGTACAAAAGATAAAATCGGTATCTTGCTCTGGTACATAACTCAACTTGGTCTGTGTACCATTTAAAAATCCTTTTCCTGTCAATCCACCTGATCCAATAGCAATCTTACTTTGAGCCACATTATATCCTGCATCTTTTGTGTCTTGAATAATACCAAGCAATACTTTTATACGTGTACTTTGGTGGGCACCGAGCACATTATTAAAGACATAATTGGATGAGTATAAAAAACCAATAGAGCCTATGGTAAACAAGGCAATAAAACCATAAGTCAGTTTATGACGCACTATCCATTGATATACTAAATAGATAAATAAACTCACGCATAAGCCCAATATCGTCAAAACTTGATCAAAAGGGAATAGATGTATAGCCACTTGGTAACTAATAATCGGTACAAGACATAGCACAACCAACCATCTAAAGACATGAGCTCTATTCAACTTATACACAAAAAGAAGTCCTAATGTAAAAGCAGTGATAATAATCAAAACCGCGTAATGACCAACATTAGATGTATCATGACAAAACAAACTATCACCAAATCGAATCCCAACGACAAAGTAGATAACTGCTGATACACCAACAAAAAGAATAGACCCTGGCATTCCTTCACGATAAAACACGAGAAAAAAAGCAAGATATACTAACGCACTCCCTGTCTCTTTTTGAGCAATAATGAGTAAGAGTGGAATAAATACGATAGCTGCTGTACGAATCGTATATTTAAGCTTATTAATGGAATATCCATAGCTCCCCATAAAACGTGCTAAAGTTAATGCAGTAGCAAATTTAGCAAATTCAGCGGGCTGTAAACTGACAGGTCCTAATTTCAACCACGAATGTGATCCTTTTACATCAGGTGCAATAAAAATAGTCACAAAAAGGAGCCCCAACATGGCAATATATATAGGATAGGAAAAGAGTTCATAAAACTTATCTTCTATCATCAACAACATGAAACCAAGGACTAAAGATAATCCTATCCACATCATTTGCTTACCAGGACGAGAGGCAAATTCAAAGAAGTTTAGTTGCCCTACCTCGTAACTAGCACCACAAATACTAAACCAACCACATATTAGTAGTAGGATGTACAGTCCAACGACTATCCAATCTAGCTGCTTCCAGACATTAACGTTTCGTGTTACCATAATATATCTTTCTGTTTCTAATATATTCTACGCGTTCTTTTGAGGCTGTACTTAAAGTATCATTTAAATACTTTTCCATAATAAGTGATCCTATAGGCACACCATAAACAGCTCCAAATCCACCGTTCTCAACATACACTGCAACTGCTATTTTGGGTTTATTCATTGGTGCAAATCCCATAAATACACTATGATCGTGCCCTTTATTTTGAGCAGTTCCCGTTTTACCACAGACTTCGATATTTGGAATATCTCCCGAACGACATGTTCCAGACGTAACAGCCATACGCATCCCCTCAACGATGTCTTCGTAGTACTTTCTATCTATACTAGTACGATGTTTCTCGGTATATTTTTCGTCTATATTTTCATCACTGACGCCTTTGACGACATGAGGAGTTATATAGTATCCTCTATTGGCTATTGTAGCCGATAGATTAGCGATTTGAAGTGGAGTTAAAAGGATCTCTCCTTGCCCAATTCCAATACTAATAATCGTGAGTCCATTCCAACGCTTGTGGTACACTTTATCATAAAACTTAGCATTAGGAATAAAACCACGTGCCTCACCAGGTAGATCAATACCTAATCTATACCCAAATCCTTGGGATACCATATGATTTTTCCAGATAGTTAAAGCCTCCTGCGGACTATCATACTTATTACTCCCGATCAAATGATATAATCCCCAGCAAAAATAACTGTTACAACTAGTAGCGATAGCAGGTATTAGTGTTAATGGAGAGGGGTGAGCATGACATCCAACAGTCAAACCCTTAAAATGAAATCCATGACTACAAGGATATGCAGTAGATGGTTGAATAATACCCTCTTGTAAATATACCATTCCTTCCGCTGTCTTAAACGTAGATCCTGGGGGATATGTACCTTGTATGGCTCGATTTAACAGAGGACGATGAGGGTCTTTAGTTAAAGCCACTTGATAATTTCCACGTTCACGTCCCACCATCAAATCAGGACTATAACTAGGTGAAGATACCATAGCCAAAATCTCACCGGTTGTAGGTTCTATAGCTACAACACTACCGATTTTACCTTGCATGAGTTTTTCAGCCAGTTCTTGAAGCTCAACGTCAAGGCTCAACGTGAGGTCGTGCCCTGGAATAGGCTGATGATCTAAAATACCCTCTTTATAGCTACCTTTGATGCGTCCATGAGCATCTCTAAGTAACACTTTGACTCCTTTTTGACCTCTCAAGTCTTTTTCATAAGCTCGTTCTACTCCTTGTTTACCAATATAATCACCGCGTCTATAGTAAGGATCATTTTTCATTTCTCTTTGAGATACTTCGGCTATTCCACCTAATAAGTGTGCGGCAACCTTATGTTTATATTGACGAATACTACGCTTACTCACATAAAAACCTGGAAAACGAAATAATTTTTCTTGAAAGACACCAATATCTTTTGGAGACAATTGACTCATAAATAATTGATGCGTATATCTAGAATAGCCTGGATTACGATGGCGATTACGAATATAGGACATACGCTCATCAAAATCTTGTTTAGTAATATGTAATGCATCACATAAATCAAGTGTATCTATATGTCCTTCTGCTTCTTTCAGGACAACGGTAATATCGTATGCCGTCTGATTGTACACAATCAGTTCACCTTTCCTATCAGTAATCATCCCACGAGAGGGGTAACTAATCTGATGATATAGAGCATTACTTTCTGCATATTGCTTATACTCATCTGTCAGAATCTGTAAAACAAACAAACGAGAAATATATAGCACAACAACTAATACTGCTATACCTCCAATAATAAAACGACGGTTTTCAAAACGATAATCTTTTGCCATAAACCTCTAATATTTACGCATTACTTCTAAAAAACAAACGTACAGAAGCAAGTAAAATTATTGTAAAAATAGAGCTGGTTATCACGTCACGTAGGTATATAATAAAGGAGAACTGACCAAATTGTCCTATACCCAATAAGATGGCAATAAAAAGAACTACAGAAAACACAAGATACTTCCAATAGGCAGTTCGCCCCATTTCCTTGAAAGAAGGAACAAATGCATCGTTCTCTTCAAAGCTTGTACACAACTTTAATAAATTAGGACGTACAAAAGCATAAGCTACAGAAGCAGCAGCAAATACACCTGGTGTGCTAGACAACATATCAACCAAAAGACCAGAAAAGAAAGCCCATAACATTAGTGCATTGGAGGACAGATCTGACTTCATGTGCATAATAAAAAACAAAATAAGATAGGGAGTTGCACTATGAAACACCAACAAGTTGTTTAACAACAACGCTTGCAATAGAACCAAAAAAAACATAGATGCTATTCGAGATAATACTGTTTGAAACATAGACGTGTAAGTTAATGGTTCATATTCACTTGACTTGTAACTTTTTTATTTCTTCTGATTGAAATAAAGAGACCACAGCTACATGCTTTATTGTAGAAAAATCGGTTAAGAGCTTTATGTTCAATTCAAAAGATTTTTGATCTTCGCTTCTAGACACATTCTGAACAACTCCTACTGGAACATTTGCTGGGAAAATAGTTGAATACCCACTTGTCACAACTGTATCTCCTATCGCGACCTGACTATGTAAAGGGAGATCTTTGAGAGTGGCCATATCTGTTCGTCCACCACTCCAATCTAAAAAACCAAAATAATTACTCTTCTGTACCATACAGCTCAAATGATTATCAGCATTAAGCACAGATAGCACCAAGGCATAATGATCGCTGACTCCATACACAACCCCTACAACGCCTTGTACACCAACAACCCCCATTTCGGAGCGTACCCCATCTAGACGGCCCTTGTTTATAGTGATGTAGTTGTGCATCTTATTTAGACTATTACGAACAATACGTGCACTAATAAGAGTATCTTCTAAATGCATCAATTTATACATTGACTGAGTACGAAGCGTATCAAGCACAGCGACATCTCCTTGCTGTGATTCGAGCTGATTGATTTTGGCCCGCAAACTCTGATTTTCAATGACCAAAGCTTCATTTTCTTCCGCTAATCCAAAATAATGAGTAGTCTCGCTATACCAATTATTTATCGCACCAGACACTCCACTTGCAGCTGTAAAGAAAATCCCCTCTTGATATCGATTAAATCGGACAACAAGAAATAGGCAAAAGACTTCAAGCAACAAGAATAAAAACCAGTGATTGTGACGGATTAAAAATTGAAGTAAATGGCGCATAAGAGTAAGTTCGTAAAATGTTAGATCACCGCGTCCTGTTTTGAACGCGGTGACACATTATATAATAAGGTATATCTTATTGAATAGATTAACGCATCAAGAATGGGAAGCGATCTACATTCTTTAGAGCAATACCTGTACCTTTAGCTACACAATGCAATGGATCTTCTGCAATATGGAATGGTATATTAATCTTATCCTGAAGACGTTTATCCAATCCACGCATCAAGGCTCCACCACCTGCTAAATAAATACCATTATTGACAATATCAGCATACAATTCTGGTGGAGTATTTTCAAGAGCACTCAATACAGCAGATTCAATCTTAGTGATAGATTTATCTAGACAGTGAGCAATCTCTTGATAACATACTGGCACCTTCATTGGTAGTGCTGTGATACGATTAGGACCATGCACAATATAATCCTCAGGTGGATTTTCTAATTCTGTTAGCGCAGCACCAACATGAATCTTAATACGTTCGGCCATACGTTCAGAAACCTTTACGTTATGTTGACGACTCATATAATGCTGAATATCTTCAGTGAAATCATCCCCTGCAATACGAATAGAACTATTTGAGACTATACCACCCAATGAAATAACTGCAATTTCGGTAGAACCTCCACCTATATCGACGATCATATTTCCTTCTGGTGCTTCAACATCAACACCAATCCCAATGGCAGCAGCCATAGGTTCAAAAAGTAGATAGACGTCACGACCACCTGCATGCTCAGCTGAGTCACGAACAGCACGTAACTCAACTTCTGTTGAACCTGATGGAACACCAATTACCATCTTTAATGATGGACTGAAAAGATGTCCGCGAGTATTGACTTTTTTGATCAGACCACGCATCATTTGTTCACAAGCGTAGAAGTCGGCAATGACACCGTCACGAAGTGGACGAATAGTGCGGATATTTTCATTAGTCTTTTCGTGCATTTTCTTCGCACGATCACCAACCGCAATCATCTTGTCGGTACGGCGATCAAGAGCCACCACAGATGGCTCGTCAACTACAATCTTACCATTGCTGATAATGATTGTATTCGCCGTTCCCAAGTCCATTGCAATTTCTTGGGTAAAGGAAAATAGTCCCATAGTTATTCTTCTTAATTTATTATTGCTACATTAGTGCTTGAAGTGACGACGGCCTGTAGTGACCATAGCCATATCATGCGCATCGCAGTAATCAAAACTTAGCTGATCCTTTATTGAACCACCAGGTTGAATCACTGCTTTGATGCCTTCCTTATCCGCAATCTCAACACAGTCTGGGAATGGGAAGAAAGCATCTGATGCCATTACAGCACCATTCAAATCAAATCCAAAGCTCTTGGCCTTCTCAATAGCCTGTTTCAATGCATCAACACGCGAAGTTTGTCCAACCCCACTTGCAAACAATTGTTTACCCTTAGCTAAAACAATAGCATTAGATTTACTATGCTTGACAAGTATATTGGCAAATAACATATCGTCGATTTCTTCTTGCGTTGGCGCTTTCTTAGTGACAACAGTCAAATCTTCAGCTGTTTCAACGGCTGTATCACGATCCTGAACAAGTACTCCATTCAATATGCTACGGAATTGCTTTTGAGGATATTGTCCTTCCTTGCGTACTAGAATAATACGATTTTTCTTACTTGTCAAAACTTTCAATGCTTCAACATCGTAATCTGGAGCAATAATCACTTCAAAAAACAGTTTATTGATTTCTTCTGCAGTTTGCAAATCCACCACCATATTCGTAACCAGCACACCACCAAAAGCAGAAACTGGATCGCCAGCTAAGGCATCTTTCCATGCTTCAAGTAGAGTTGGACGAGTAGCCACTCCACAAGCGTTATTATGCTTCAAGACGGCAAAACTACTATCAGGCAGTTCTGCAATCAATTCTATTGCTGCGTTAATATCCAACAAGTTGTTGTACGAAATCTCTTTTCCGTGAATTTGATCAAACATTTTATCCAATGCGCCATAAAATATCCCTTTTTGATGAGGATTTTCTCCATAACGTAGTGACTTACTGTCATTGAAAGAGCTACGGAACGAAGAAGAATCATCTCCATCAAAATAGTTAAATATAGCACTGTCGTAATGACTAGATACAGCAAACGCTTCTTTGGCCAACCAATGACGTTCCTCACTAGTCGTAGCAGAATGATGTTCCTTAATCATATCCAAGAATGGCTGATACTGTCCTTTAGACGCAACAATAGCTACATCTTTATAATTTTTGGCTGCTGCACGAATCAATGAGATACCACCTATATCAATCTTTTCGATAATGGCTTGCTGTGCTGCGCCAGAGGCAACTGTTTCTTCGAAAGGATACAAATCAACGATCACTAAATCAATTTCAGGAATGTCGAATTCAGCTAATTGCGCTTTATCTTGTTCTAAATCTCGACGACTTAAGATACCCCCAAATACTTTTGGGTGGAGCGTTTTTACACGTCCACCCAAAATAGAAGGATACAATGTCAAGTCTTCTACAGCTTGACAAGGGATATCTAAAGTCTCAATAAACTGTCTAGTTCCACCCGTAGATAGAAACTGAACTCCATCGGCATGCAATGTTTTAATAATTTCATCTAATCCATCTTTATGGAATACAGACACTAGTGCAGTCTTGATTTTCTTTACTTCAGACATGAGTTTGTTTTGGTTTTTATGAGTTATTGCTATTGTTGTTTTAATCAACCGCAAAGGTAGCAATAATCCCACATTTTACCAAATATCTACACGGTCATCTTTAGCGATAAACATACTATCTTTTTCTGTGATATTAAATGCCTTATACCAAGCATCAATCTGAGGTAGAGCACCGTCTACACGCCACTTTCCAAGTGAGTGTGGATCATTCTTAGTACGGTTGATCACTTCTTCTGGACGAATGTTGTTTGCCCATACACCTGCATAAGCGATAAAGAAGCGTTGATCAGGAGTCAAACCATCTTTAACAGGTAATGGATGATTAGCTGTTGCATTTTTAAATGCTAAATAAGACACCTTCAAACCACCATGGTCAGCAATATTTTCACCCAAAGTAAATGCTCCATTTGCATGTAGTCCTGGGGCAACTTCAATACCACTAAAGAAATCAATCATACGTTGTGCACGACCTTCAAATTTCTTAGCATCGTCAGCCGTCCACCATTCTTTCAGATTACCATATTTATCGTACTTACGTCCGTTATCATCAAATCCATGTGTCATTTCATGACCAATTACCACACCAATTGCACCATAATTAAAGGCATCATCAGCATTCATATCAAAGAAAGGATACTGTAAAATAGCAGCTGGGAAAGTGATTTCATTAGTTGTAGGGTTATAGTACGCATTGACAGTTTGAGGTGTCATCCCCCATTCCATCTTATCAACTGGCTTGCCAAGCTTATTCAACATATCTTGCACACCAAATGCACCAGCACGTAATGTATTTGCCCAATAGTTATCCCCCTTAATCTCAAGACTGCTATAGTCTTTCCAAGTATCTGGATAACCAACTTTTACAATAAAGCTAGACAATTTTTCGTGTGCCTTTTCTTTTGTGGCATCACTCATCCAAGCCAACTGATCAATACGTTCACCAAGAGCTTTCTGCAAATTAGCAACTAAAGCTTTCATACGAGCTTTAGCTTCAGGTGAGAAATATTCTTCTACATACATTTTACCTACGGCTTCCCCGAGCATACCGTTAACAGCTCCTAAAGCTCTTTTCCAACGTGGACGTTGTTGAGTCACACCAGACATTACCGTACCATAGAAATCAAAGTTTGCTTGACCTATTTCGTCACTTAAAGTACTAGCAGACTCATTAATAACTTGCCATTGCAGATAACGTTTTTGTGCTTCAAGTGGCTCATTTTTGTACAATTCTCCCACTGCAGCCAACACTTCTGGCTGACAAATATTAACACTATCAACATCAGCGCCAAAGCCCTTAACAAAATCAGTCAAAGGAAAATCTCCAGCGATCTTTTGAGCTTCAGCAATAGGCATATAATTGTAATTAGCCTCTGCATCACGAAGTGCTACACGTGTACGAGATGGTTTAGCAATAGCTTCTTCAATTGCATAGACTTGTTGCATAGCTGTAGTTGCTTCTTTTTCAGACAATCCACCAGATAGCTGAAACATTTTCACAACAAACTCTTTATATGCATCACGATATTTTTTCGTATCTTCCGTAAAATAATAATCACGATTACCGAGTCCAATACCCGATTGCCAAATATTGACAATGTATTGATCACTATTCTTCTCATTGATACCAACAAATGGAGAGAAATAAGGGACAACACCCAACTTACTCATCTTAACGATTTCAGCAAGCAATTCTTTTTTATTTTGAATATCCTCAATTTCTTTCAGCATTGGTTGAATAGGCTTAGCTCCATCTTGATTGCGTTTTACACTATCCAAAGCAATCTTGTACAATTCGCTAATCTTCCATGATTCAGAACCTTCTTCAAAAGTTCCTGTTTGAAGTTTATCCATCAACGCCTTCATTTGAGTTTTGCTTCTTTCACTCAATTCATCAAAACTTCCAAAACGCGAATACTCTGCTGTAAGAGGATGATTTTTAATCCAACCTCCACATGCATAGTGATAAAAATCTTGACCAGGTTGTACTGTTTGGTCCATGTTTTCTAATTTGATTCCGGCTGAAAGCTCTTTTTGAGCTCCCCCGCATGCCATTAGCCCAGCAGCTGTTGCAGACATGGCAATCACTTGAAATAGTTTCTTCATTCTATTGTTTAGTTTAGTTACACTATAATTAATAACTCTCTCTATCTCTATTTTAAATACTCTTCTTTAATTACTCTTCGAGTTTCATCATAGCTTCTTCCCAAGCATTTGTTTCCTCTTCGAGTCTCTTTTTGAGCTGCCCATGTAGCTCATAAACACTTGGATCAGCATCATTAATCATACGCTCTTCAAGTTGAGCAATTTCCTCTTCGGTTTTAATAATTTTCTTCTCCGCTTGCTCGACATTCTTTTGCAGTTTCCGCAACTGTTTTTGTTGTTCTTTTTGCTCTGCGTAAGACATTATCTTTTGCCCATCTGTGGAAGACTCGGGAATGCTATCAATCATATCATGAGTCTCATTTTTTCTTGTGTTTACAGTAGGACTCACAGATAGTTTGCTCCCACTTTCGAAAACGACGTCAAGTTTTTGCGCTTGGCTCATTTCCAACTCCTTACGACTCAAAAATTCATAAATACCTCCTATATGATGCTTGACTTTTCCTCCTCCAAACTCATAAATATTATCCACTAAACCATCCAAAAAGTCACGGTCATGACTAACTAAAATAACAGTCCCATTAAAGCTCTTCAATGCTTCTTTAAGCACATCTTTACTTTTTAGGTCTAGATGGTTAGTAGGTTCATCAAGAATAAGCAAATTGGCAGGTTCCAACATCAATTTAATCATAGCCAATCGGGTACGTTCTCCCCCACTCAATACCTTAACCTTTTTCTCACTGATCTCTCCACCAAACATAAAAGCGCCCAATATACTAGGAATTTGAGTACGAACCTCTCCTATAGCGACATAATCAATGGTTTCATATATGGACAAGTTATCATCCAAAAGTTGAGCTTGATTTTGAGCGAAATAGCCTATCTCAATTCCATAACCAATTGTCAGTTTCCCTTCATAAGGGATATCTCCTAATATCGCCTTAACTAAAGTAGATTTACCTTCTCCATTTTTTCCAACAAAAGCGACTTTCTGCCCACGTTCAATAACAAGATTCACTCCGCTAAAAACGAGTTGACTGCCATAGCTTTTGGCCACATCCTCAGCTATAACGGGATAATCTCCACTACGACTCGCTGGTGGAAATTTCAAATGCAATTGACTTCGATCTTCTGGATCAATTTCAATACGATCGATTTTTTCGAGCATCTTCACACGACTCTGCACCTGATTACTTTTTGTCGCTTTATAACGGAAACGTTCAATAAAAGATTCTGTTTCAGCAATTAATTTCTGCTGATTGTCATAAGCTTTCAATTGCTGTTCACGCCTTTCTTCACGAAGCATTAAGTATTTATCATAGGGCACTTTATAATCTTCGAGTCTACCACATGTAATCTCCAATGTTCTATTGGTCACATGGTTGATAAATGCCCTATCGTGACTCACCAACATGAGAGCTGCTGAACTAGTGGACAAGAATTTCTCCAACCAAGTAATACTCTCAATATCTAAGTGATTGGTCGGTTCATCCAACAACAAGAGGTCTGGCTTTCGAAGGAGAATTTTGGCGAGTTCAATACGCATGCGCCATCCACCAGAGAATTCTCTAGTGGCACGATCCAAATCTACACGAGAAAAACCAAGCCCCAACAGAGTACGCTCCAGTTCAGCTTGGTAATTTTCGCCACCATGCATTCGGTATTGTTCTTCAGCATGGGTATATTTTTCTATAAGTTCATGATACGACTGTGATTCATAATCAGTACGATCACCCATCTCCTTCTCAAGCGATTTAACTTGGTCACGCATTGAAAACAATTCATGAAATGCTTGCGCTGCTTCTTCACGCACAGTGCGTCCATCTTCAAGTTTCATAACCTGAGGAAGGTATCCGATTTTTACATCTTTAGGAACAGACACCTCCCCCTCAGTTGGCATTTGCATGCCAGCTAAGATTTTCAACATCGTACTTTTACCTGCACCATTTTTCCCAACAAGTGCAATACGATCCTTCTTATTAATTACGTATGAAATATGGTTAAAAAGTGGAGTTGCTCCAAAGGCAACTGTCAATTGTTTAATACTTATCATATAGGGTTATTACAGAATCTCCATCACTTCTCGCAAATCATGCACACAATACGTTGGAGTTATTTCAATATCTTGATTAAAGTTTGGGTTATAATATATTTGATCTATGCCTATTCGAGCCGCACCGACAATATCTGCACGCCAGTTATCGCCAATCATAATGGCATCTTTAGGTTGGCATTGAGTAGCCGAAAGCGCATAATGGAATATTTCTTTTCCTGGCTTTGGTACACCAATATCTTCTGACAAGACAATCTTATCAAAGTAATTTAAGATTCCAGCAGAAGCCATTTTCTTCTGCTGCAATCCTGGCCATCCATTAGATAAAATATGTAATGGATATAGTGGTGATAAATAGTCTAGCAAGTCTTTGGCAAATGGGCACAATCCCGTCTGTTCGGCTATCACACCGTACATCGTAGTTTCAAATTCTTGCCCCATTTTAACCGCTTCGTCATTTGACACCCCTGCCTCAATCAAGGGATGCGCAAAACGAGTTTGATTCAATTCATCTTTTGTTACTTCATTACGAGAATAAGCCTGCCAAAGTAGCATATTCTTAGCCATATATACCTCATAATAATCTTCAAAACTCGAATAAAAGCGATGATACTCAAATGTATCATATAATTCACGAAAAGTACGTTCTGCATTACCTTTGGTATCCCATAACGTATCATCTAAGTCAATGTAGATTTGTTTATATCTTTTACCTTCCATACCTTTATTTTCTACACGGACCTAATACACACGAATGACTAAATATTTTGAAGCTCCCCAGAATGCTTTTTTATCAACAACATACAATTCCAATTGATGTTTATCATTTTTGACCAAACGATAACTTGTTTCGGGGTGTGGAGTCAAAATCTTAGCCCGCTTTGCAAAAAGATTTATATGAGAAAATTCGCGTGTATCAACACGAGTAAAATAGTCTTTATTAAAATCTGGATTCTCTAAGACTTTGCTTCCATCTAAAATACGCTCTTTAGACAACTCAGACTTTGTACCAAAAACAAAATACGCTTCATGCAATTTGGCATCTTGACTAGCCAGTGTTTCAGCTTGCTTCTCATGAGCGTTTAAAAGGAGTTCTTGAGCTTCAGTCATACCTTTAACTTCTGCATCCAGTTCTTGAATACGTACATTCTTTTGAGCCAATTCTTTCGTCAACTCTTGAATACGCACTTGACTTTCTTCAAGTTGTTTTTTATACCCTTCAAGCACCTTGCGCAACTTGCTATTACTGTAACGAGTGCTACTCAATTGCTTTGTCAACTCTTGTATTCTCTGTTTATTTTCCTTCATACGTGTAGAGATAAAGAGCATATCATCTTTAATCTTTTCACGAATAGTTAAAGAATTCTCTGTAGATTTTGCCTGCAAACTAACACGGTCTTCTGCACGATTAATATCATCAATGCCTGCTTGCACCTCACTAAGCGATTCCATCATTTCATTGACTTCTGATTCACGTTGAGTCAATTCAGTTAACAAAGAATCATTTTGTTGTTGCAATCGCTGTTGCTTTTTATTTTGGCACCCCGCCAATAAAGCAACCATACTTAAAGCTAATACAATTCGTTTCATAAGTTCTGTTTTTTTATTAGTTTTTTATTTCACCGTTATTCAATACCAAGCTGAACTCTTTTTTCTTGAGCTCGCCGTTCTCTTTCTATTTTCTTAGCCTCTTTAGACTTTTTCACTGGATCATCTCCCCCATCAACAATCAGTACAATTTCACCTCTGGGAGGAGTTACTTCAAATTCTTTGACCAATTCAGAAAGCGTACCACGATGCATCGTTTCGTGTAATTTGGAAATTTCACGACAAACACAAGCTTTACGTTCAGTCCCAAATATTTCGACAAACTGCTCTAAGGTTTTCAGAAGTCGTTTGGGTGACTCATAAAATATCATAGTACGCTGTTCCTCCATCAACAGGTCAAGTCGTGTTTGCCTTCCCTTCTTCACTGGTAGAAATCCTTCAAAACAAAAACGATCATTAGGAAGTCCAGATGAAACTAGAGCAGGGACAAAGGCCGTTGCTCCAGGCAGACATTGCACATCAATTCCTGCGTCTACACAAGCACGAACCAATAAAAAGCCAGGATCAGAAATAGCTGGCGTACCAGCATCACTAATTAAAGCCATCGTTTCTCCAGCCTCCAAACGACGTGTTAGCTGCTGCAAACTTTGATGTTCATTAAATTTATGATAGGCCATCATTGGACGTTTGATTTCATAATGCTTCAAAAGAATACCCGATGTACGAGTATCTTCAGCCAAAATCAAATCAGCCTCTTTCAAAACACGAAGAGCACGCAATGTGATATCCTCCATATTACCCACAGGGGTGGGTACAACATATAATATTCCCATATTTATTGGTTCCATTTCCTTATTTAGAAACTGACAAATCAGTTCCTAAGAACAAAAATATAAATAAATCACTAGATAATGGGAAGAATAAAGAGAAAATATTACTTTTGTAGGCGTTTGTAATTATAAATAACCTTTCGATATGACAATTTTCTCAGAAGCAAATAGCCGTGAAACTCACTGTAGAGGGCGAATAGAAGTGATATGTGGTTCCATGTTTTCAGGAAAAACAGAAGAACTTATTCGTCGTATGAAACGTGCTCAATTTGCTCGACAACGCGTAGAAATTTTCAAACCAGCTATAGACACCCGATACAGTGAAGAAGATGTAGTATCTCACGAGGGTAAAGCTATTGCATGTACACCAGTTGATCATTCAGCTAGCATATTACTACTCAGTTCAGATATTGATGTGATTGGTATTGACGAAGCTCAATTTTTAGACCCTAACATTGTTGACGTATGTAGAGAGCTAGCCAACAACGGTGTTCGCGTAATCGTAGCTGGACTAGATATGGACTTTCAAGGCACACCTTTTGGCCCCATGCCTCACTTATGCGCCATAGCAGATGAAGTAACAAAAGTACATGCCATTTGCATGCATTGTGGCGATTTAGCTTATGTTTCTCACAGAAAAGTGGCTGGTGATAAGCAAGTCATGTTGGGTGAAACTGCCGAATACGAACCATTATGTCGTAGATGCTACTTAAAAACAAGAAAAGAGAGTTCTGAATAATATGAAACCTCAATATACAGTATAAAAGACATCACTATGAGAAGAGAAATCACATTCGACCGGTTTATTCGTGGCCTAATTACTATTGTGGGGACGTGTATTATTCTGTATTGTATACATACACTAAGAACCGTACTCCTTCCATTTTTTATAGCATGGCTTTTTGCCTATCTCATGCAGCCACTTGTACATTTTTTACAAAAAAACTGTCGACTAAGATTTCGTATTTTAGCTATCCTAGTATCGTTGCTTATTGTATTTGGTGTCATTGGACTAATGGGATTGTTTATTGTTCCACCAACCATTGCAGAATTCAGCAAACTAAAAGTACTTGTTGAAGAATACATTAGCAATGGAATGCAAGAGGGAGGTGTACCTCAAGTTATCAATGACTGGATAAGACAAAACATCAATGGAGACCAAATTCTACTATGGTTGAAGCAAGACAGTGCTCAAGCAACATTAAAAGAAGCCGTACCACAAGTTTGGAACTTCATTTCCAGTTCTCTTAGTGTCATCACTAGTCTCTTTTCAGTAATCATGGTTATCCTTTACTTAATCTTTATGTTGATGGATTACGATTTGATTATGGAAAATTGGATTCACTTCGTTCCACAAAGCCGTCAAGATTTAGTTAAAGGCATTTTTAATGATGTCACCAAAGGCATGCAAAAATATTTTCGCGGCCAGTCTCTTGTAGCCTCTTGCGTGGGTATATTGCTCGCCATTGGCTTTTCCATTATAGGTTTTCCAATGGGAGTGGCTCTTGGATTATTTATAGGGATTCTAAACCTAGTACCTTATTTACAAATAGTTGGTCTTATCCCAATGGCCATTTTAGCCCTACTTAAATCGGCAGATACAGGTGGAAATTTCTGGATCATCTTAGGCTCTGCCTTTCTAGTACTAGTTATCGTTCAAACCATACAAGATACCATTCTTGTACCTCGCATAATGGGCAAGATAACAGGTTTACGCCCTGCAATCATTCTCCTATCATTGACCCTTTGGGGAAGCATTATGGGAGTAGTAGGCATGATAGTGGCGCTCCCATTCACTACTATCATTATTTCTTACTACAAACGTTACTTAACCATTAAAGACGAAAACGACTCCCTCCGAGAAGATCCCGATTCTTTATTAGACAGGATGGCTAAAATGAACAAAAGGAGCAAGAAAAAAGACGAGTTGTCAAATATTCTTGAAGCAGAGAGTCTTCATATTACACAAGAATCGACGATACACAAGAATAAGGATTTTAGTGATTTAGGAGATAAGCCAAACAGCATAAAAGCAAAAATACATTATATAGAGCAAGAAATCGAGGCAATTAAACAAAGTATTGTTAATACAGAAAGAAAAACCACCGATTAGTTTGGTCAACTCAAAAAAAACTGCCATATTTGCATCCGCAATCAGGAATGATGGCACGTACGAAAGTACATAAGGTTAGATTCGTTAGCTCAGCTGGTAGAGCACAACACTTTTAATGTTGGGGTCCTGGGTTCGAGCCCCAGACGGATCACTTAAAGAGATAGCTTAGTTGCTGTCTCTTTTTTTTTCTGAATTCTATATTGATTTTCGATACTCCTATCTATCCTGAATTTTATTATACACAGAATTAATTACAGACAAAAAGTAAAAAAAGGCAACAATATATTTGGTAGTTTTAAAATAATCACCGATATTTGCACCCGCTAATCAGAAATGATAGCAACGTACGAAAGTACACAAGGTTAGATTCGTTAGCTCAGCTGGTAGAGCACAACACTTTTAATGTTGGGGTCCTGGGTTCGAGCCCCAGACGGATCACTAAAGGGTCTGACAACAAAAGACATAAGTCAGAAAGAAACAACAAAACTCCTAAAGTATAACGCTTTAGGAGTTTTTTTATGTCCTTATACCAGTCAAATTTCGACATCGTTTCGACAGGAAAACATACCCACGTCGATACAAGTGATCACAAATCTTGGCAATCGCTTCAATCACTCGCTTCTGGCCAGCGACCTTCACAGGCACATCTGCTCCAGCAGGAATACAGCCCAAGATGTATCCTACGAAGTCCTCACACAAATCTTCTACACATGTAGAAGTGCTTGAAGCAGACAACAGAAACTCTGCGGGATCCACTCCTTTGGGCAGTCTCACCACATCCACGACCATGCCGCCTGCCAGCAATACATCAATGGCTCGTACGGCGGCTTTCTGTCCCGGGGCATCCCCATCCAAGAGGACTACTATGTGCTTGGTATATGGCTTGAGCAGACGTACTTGTTGCGCAGTGAGTGCTGTGCCATAGGTACCCACGGTATTGGTGAGCCCATCGGTATATCCTTCCACTAGATAGTTTGTTTGCTGTTTGCGTGCTGCATATTTCTGGGTCTTCTCCGGACTAGTGGGCACGTCTTCTATGGGGATATCGAATGGTTTTGTAAACACGAAACTGGATGGTGTCTGCTTGTGAATGAGGGCGAGAATGTAGCACCGCAGCATGTTGAATAGATGCTGCAGGATGAGATTGAGCGGCCCACATGGCCGATTGTTGTAGTGGGGCATGTGGTGTACTTGGACTAGATCATCATAATCTTTTCCTTAAAATGGTTCGTTATCTATTGAAAAAACGCAAGCGCTTGCGATTTGCTAGACATTGGGATGATTAGCTTTTTGCAAGCGCTTGCGTTTTGGGTTGCAAGCGCTTGTACAAAAATACGGAAAAGTGAAGTGATTCGTCGAAGATTTGTACTGTATGTTTGTTTTTTTTGATAAAAATCGCACGTTATTTTTTTTTGCGCAAAATTTCTCCAAAAGCGGTCAAATTTATTGGGGATTCTTTCGATTACTCGTTTTTTTTGTGGACATTTGTGGGGTCTTGGGGTGGAAAGGAGTTGGAACGGACAGCGCTACCTGCTACCGAGAGCGAACAAAAGCAAATCGTTTCCAAATCGTTACGGTATATAAAATTTTGGTATGGTAATTTGTTTAATTACAATACTTTAGGATATAAAAGAAGTGACCCAATCCAGATCACTTAGAAAGCAAAAGAGGCTCTCCTTGTACAGGAAAGCCTCTTCTTTTATTTATGCACTAGTCTCAATTAGCTTTTAACTTCATTCTCCAATTGTACTCCATCTACATAATCTTGGATATTTTGCAATGTTGTGCTTGCAATGTTGTGCACAGCTTCGCGAGTAAAGAAAGCTTGGTGAGAGGTAACAATCACATTATTAAATGAGAGCAAACGTGCCAAGACATCATCATCAATCAAACTATCGCTCTTGTCTTCAAAGAAATAGTTAGATTCCTCTTCATACACATCTAGTCCAGCATAGCCAATCTTCTTAGACTTAAGTCCTTCAATTAAAGATTCTGTATGAATCAAGCCACCACGTGACGTATTAATCAACATCACCCCTTTCTTCATTTTACTGATTGCCTCTTCATTGATGATATGCTGTGTATCGGGCAATAATGGACAATGCAATGAAATTATATCTGAATTTCGATACAATTGATCTAAAGTTGTGTAAGTCACTCCATGTTTCATTGCAAAAACTTCGTCAGGGTACACATCATAAGCCAACACCTTCATCCCAAAGCCACGCAGAATCTTAATCAGAATCTTTGCGATCTTACCCGTACCAATAATTCCAGCAGTTTTATTGTACATATCAAATCCCAACATCCCATTCAAAGAGAAATTACCATCTCTTGTACGCCAAGTAGCTCTTGGGATACGACGGTTTAAGGCAAGCATTAACGCTACTGTATGTTCCGCCACAGCATATGGAGAATAAGCAGGTACACGTACAACTTTTATATTATTTTCTTCCGCCGCTTTAATATCTACGTTATTGAAACCAGCACATCGCAAAGCAATAATTTTTACACCATTTGCTGCGAGTGCTCCTATAACCTCCTTATCAACAGTGTCATTAACAAAGACACATACGGCATCACACCCTTGAGTCAACATCACATTATTCATGCTAAGATGTCCAGTGTGAAATTTTAGCTCAAAATTGAACTTTTCATTCATTTGTTTGAATGAATCTTTATCATAAGGTTTGGAGTCAAAAAAAGCTATCCTCATAATCAATACTTATTAGTTATATTTCAGTCTATTCTTTTATTTACTTTAATCTACAAGTTTTTCCACATGGAACAAAGATAACAACAAAATACATATAGGTGACATAATATATTCAATATTTCTAATAACTCTCTAGATACAATTTGCTTCTTATCAATAAAGACACAGGAGAATACATTTTTTCAAAGTTATATGTATTCTGCATCCACTCAAAACACTTCCTAGCTTAATCACCTAACACGGCATAGCTTTTTCTAAATATTTTATGACTATTTGACGCATACACTTCATAGAATACTGAAAAAAGATTGTATATTTGTACCACAGTAAAAAGAAGTTGAATATTAATATCGAAACCAAAGCCGTATGAAAAAGATCTTCGTACTAGCGCTTGTTGCTCTTTGCACACTTAATGTAAGCGCGAAAAGTCCTAAAAAAGACAAGGAAAAAGAAGGCTACAAATTTACTACAGTAAAAGCCAATCCAATCACATCAATCAAAAACCAAAACCGTTCTTCTACTTGCTGGAGTTTCTCTGGCTTAGGTTACCTAGAGTCTGAATTGCTCCGTGAAGGTAAGGGTGAATATGATCTATCTGAAATGTTTGTTGTGCACCACACAATGATTGACCGTGCAGAACAATACGTCCGTCTCCATGGTGACTCTTCATTCTCTCCTGGGGGTAGCTTTTATGACATTATCTACTGTTTAAAGAACTACGGTTTAGTTCCTCAAGAAGTAATGCCAGGCATCAAGTATGGCGAGAAACTACCAGTACATAATGAACTAGACGCTGTAGCTAAAGCTTATATCGATGCCATTGCTAAAAAGCCACATAAGAAACTAACTCCAGTATGGAAAGAAGGTCTTTGTAAGATTTACGATAACTATCTTGGAGAATATCCTCAAAAATTCACTTATAAAGGTGTAGAATACACTCCTAAAACTTTTGCAGAAAGCCTTGGTTTGAACCCAGATGATTATGTATCTATCACTAGCTACACACATCACCCATTCTACTCTAAGTTCGCTTTGTTGATTCAAGACAACTGGAGAATGGCTCTTTCATACAACTTGCCTCTTGATGAAATGATGCGCGTTATGAATGAAGCAGTAGAAAACGGTTACACATTTGCTTGGGGAAGTGATGTAAGCGAATCTGGATTTACTCGCGACGGCATTGCCGTACTTCCTGACGTTGACAACGCAGACCTAACTGGTAGTGATATGGCACACTGGACAGGCCTTCGTCCTTCAGAAAAAGCTAAAGAACTTGCTGAAAAACCATGTAAAGAACTTGAGGTTACACAAAAGATGCGCCAAGAAGCATACGATAACTGGGAAACAACTGATGACCACGGTATGATTATCTATGGTATTGCAAAAGACCAAAATGGTAAAAAATATTTCATGGTCAAGAATTCTTGGGGTACTAAGAACAAATACAAAGGTACTTGGTACGCTTCAGAAGCATTTGTTGCTTATAAGACTATGAATATCTTAATCAACAAACATGCAATTCCTGCAGACATTCGCGAAAAAATGGGACTATAAATTATGCCCATCATGTTATACACACAAGCAATCTACCGCAAGGTGGGTTGCTTGTGTGCTGTTTATAGGTATCTGTATGCCACATATATCCGCTCAAGAAAACACTCAAAAAAGTCTTTTCTTAGAAGAACTATACGAAAACGACCTACTAGATGAACAACAATATGAAAATTGGGAAGATAGTACATTTATACTTCCTCAACGCATCAACTTGAACACTGTAGATGCCCATACTCTTCATACCTTGCCCTTTCTTTCTGAAAGACAGATCAACGATATCATTATGACGAGAGACTTACAAGGCAACTACACGTCTATAACTGATCTACGCCTTATACCTTGCATCTCGCCACACATATACACTCTATTAAAACAATACTGCACCATTGAACAAAAGGGCCCACATAAAATAACTTGGCACCAGATACGACAAAAGAGTAAACACCAAATAATCTCTCAGATAAACCTTCCACTCTACAAACGCCAAGGCTACCTCTATACTTCGCAAAAAAACAAGTCTCCATTTTATCTAGGAGATCCTTGGAGCCATTATATACGCTATGATGGGCATTATCGCAAACAAATATATTGGGGATTCACCCTAGCACAAGGAGCTGGTGAACCTTTTTTTGTGGCCCATCAAAATCGATATGACTATATAGGCTACTATTTCTTACTGCAAGACATAGGAAAAATACATCAACTGGCCCTAGGCAAATACAACGTTCATTTTGGCCTAGGGTTAATAATCAATCAAAATCTATTGCTTGGAAAAGGAGCTGGATTGGAAGCTAAGCAAACACTAAAACCTTTATTTAGCAAACACAGCAGTAAAAGTGAAAGTAATTATTTCGAAGGAGTAGCTACCGATCTTGAAGTGGCTCACAAAATTCATTTAGCAGCATTTGCCAGTTACAGGCATCTTGATGCAACGATTCAGAACAACACGATACAATCCATACAAACAACGGGCTATCACCGAAGTATCCGTGAAATCAATCGAAGAGGACAAGCACAACAATACACCATTGGCGCACGCACTTACTATCGCCCAAAAGAACAAGTACAAATAGCCTTACATGCTTTATACACATCCTACGATAGATCCTATAATCCACCTATAAGATACTACAACAAATATTATTTTCGGGGTACACACATTGCCTTTGTTGGCACAGATTATTATCTACATAAAAGGAATTGGTATATCTCTGGTGAAATAGCCACAAGCCAGAATGGTGGAATAGCCCTGCTACAAACAGCAGAAATAGATGTCAATAAATTTCTTAGATTAAACATTGCACTCAGATATTATGGTGTGCATTACCAACCAATCTTTGGCCATAGCCTCTCTGCTGGCTCTAGAGTTCAAAACGAAGAAGGCCTATATATTGGAGTCCATTATCTACCATGGAGACATGGAGAAATAAGCGGATACGTGGATATATATCACTCTCCCGAACCGACATATGGCACTGCCACAGCTGCTACAGGATCTGACTGCATGCTTCAATTGAAACAACAACATAATATCTACACACATATATTTCGATACAGATGGCAACAAAAAGGGAAAAACATACCTTTGTCACAAACGCCTCGTGCGACCACACAAATAATCTCTCCATATCACAAACATCAGTTCAAGTATCAAATAATACAAGCCCTTAATTCACATTGGCAAAATCAAGCCAAGATATATGCCACTATTACAGGATATCAAGACACCCATTTCACACAAGGGCTACTAGGCCTCGTTAGTTCTCGTTTTCAAAACAATCACTGGATACTATGTGGACAAATCGCCATTTTCAGGACCGATGACTACAACAGTAGATGCACCATATACGAACCATCCACTCAGTACGATTTTTATTTTCCTTCTTGCTTTGGGCAAGGTCTACGGACTGCACTTATCGCCCAATATACAATGTGCCATAACCATCTACGGTGGAGCCTAAAAGCTGGACACTTTCATTATTTTGACCGTCTTTATATAAGCAGTGCACATGATGCTATAGCCGCTCCCTATAAAACAGACCTCACCATTCAATGCAGATGGACATGGTAACAATAAAATACCATCTTCATTAAACCATTTAAACAAATACTTATCTAAAGGACTATAACAACAAACGAATCAGTACAATGAACAAAATTCAAAACCGCTTATTAGCATTAGGTTGTTTCCTTGTTACACTTTGCGCCCATATCCATGCACAAGATGTGACACTGAGTGGAAGAGTATGCGAACTCTCCACCAAGGCACCTATCGTACAAGCTATTGTGCAACTACGCCAACTTCCTGATAGTACTTCAGTATCCAATCAAGCTACAAATGCACAAGGTGTATATAGCTTCAGTAAACTACACAAAGGCAATTACGCATTGAAAGTAAGCTACATTGGGATGTCTAGTCGCGTAGTACCAGTGACTATTACTGGACGCACACCAAAGCAAAACATGCCCGATATTCTAATGAGCGATGACGCAATCATGCTTCAAGAAGCTGTCGTTACTGCTGCTGCTGCAAAGGTAGAAGTAAAAGAAGACACCATGGTATACAATGCAGAAGCATACCGAACACAAGCAGGTGCAACTGTTGAAGATTTGGTCAAACGCATACCTGGTGCAGAAGTAGCCGAAGATGGTTCGGTAACTATTAATGGACAGACAATTCAAAAAATACTTGTTGACGGTAAAGAATATTTTAAACAAGATCCCACCATTGCCCTTAAAAACCTCCCTGTAAATGCAATTAAAAGTGTTAAAGCATACAACAGAAAAAGCGACATGGCACGTGTTAGTGGCATTGACGATGGAAACGATGAAGCAGTACTAGATCTAACTATCAAAAAAGGGCACAAGAAAGGTTTGTTTGGAAACAGTGACGTGGGCTATGGCACTGACGACAGATACCTTGCTAAAGGAATGCTCAATTCGTTTATGGACGACAAACAATTGTCAGCCTTCGTCAACGTCAATAACATAAACGATAGAGGATATGGCAATGCTGGATTCCATCGCATGAGACAAAGCACTGGATTGAATGCCAAAAAGTCTGCTGGTCTTCATATAGCAAACTCATGGGACAATGCAGATTTTGGAGGTAGTATTAGCTACAACGATGATGACCAAGATCTAGTATCCACTGGTTCTACAGAAACATTCTTGCAAGAAAACAATACCTTTGGTAGAAGCTATGGTAAAACCCGCAACAAAGTGAAAAAACTCCATGCAGACTTCCAATTAGAATGGAAAATAACTCCGACCACAACTTTGATGTACTACCCTAGCTTTGTATATAATAAAACGAACAAAGTGGTAGACAACAAAAGCTTGACAGCCAACGAAATAATCACAAGAAGCCTTTCAAAAGACTTTACTACAATCGAAGATGAAGAGGATTTCCCTGGACTTATCAACCAAAACATCTCTAGTACAGCTACAGAAAGCAAAAACATCAGTACAGAAGGAGATGTACAATTGAACCAAAAGTTATCAGATAATGGACGCAACCTATTACTCCGTTTCAAATATAGCCTAGCAAAAGACGAAAGTGATGTGTATAAAACAAACGATGTCTACTACTACCTGACTGATGCGGAAAATGTCCATACAAACAGATATACCGACACAGATAACAATTCAAACAGTTATCGATTGCAAGCAGCATATAGTGAGCCTATCGCAAATAATCAATACTTGCAATTGGATTACCAATATAACTATACACATAGTAAAAGGGATAAAGCAACCTATGACAACTCTACCCCTGATAATATAACACTACTTGGCGATCAGTCTATATCTTACGAAAACAATTATATCACTCAACGAATCCGTATGGGATATCGATATGCAACCAAAGCATTAAATCTAACAGCTGGCGTTGACCTGATGCCACAAAAATCAACAACAAGTTACACACAAGATAGTCAGAAAAAAGAAGTCAGAAAAAGTATTTTTAATTGGGCTCCTTTCTTTGAAGTAAAGCGTACATTTTCTAAAACATCAGCTTTGCGTATAAAGTATAAAGGCAATGCTTCAATGCCTAGTATGACTGCTTTATCTCCAATAGCAGATACAAGCAACCCACTACAAACGGTGTATGGTAATAGCGACTTAAAACCAAGCATGACACACCAGTTCAGAATACATTATAATCGATTCAATCGGAAATCACAAACTGGCATGTTTGCTGGTGCATTTTTTAATGCTACACAAAATGATGTTGCTTATTTAACTGTCTACGATACAGAAACAGGGTATAAAGAAACAACCCCTAAAAATATCAATGGCAACTGGACTGCAATGGGTATCTTTGCTTTCAATACTGCTTTGAAGAATAAAAATTTCACTATAAGCAATATGATCAGACCTCGATATACCCATCAAAAGAGCTTTATGCAAAGCAACTTGGGAGATACAGCCGAGGAGAACACAACGAAAGATATGAATCTAAATGATCGCTTCCGCTTTGGGTATCGAACTGATTCTTGGGATGCTGGTTTAGTACTAGGATTAACCTACGATAATTCTAAAAACACCTTAAACACAACAAACGATAGAGAAACATATGACTACTCTTTCGGAGGCGAAACAAATATCTCTTTGCCATGGGGTATTGATTTCTCAACAGACGCAAGCTACGCTATCCGTCGAGGATACAGTGCCGGACTAAATCGTAAGGAACTAGTTTGGAATGCTCAACTATCAAAAACCTTCGGACGAAAGAAGAACATGACTTTATCTCTTCAAGGATTAGACTTGCTTGATCAACAAACCAACATCATGAGCAATATTGATCAGACAATGCGTAGCGATAGTGAGTACAACGGCATTAACAGCTACTTCATGGTACACTTTATATACCGTCTTGATATCTTTGGCAATAGAGATTCACAAGAACGTATGGGTCCTGGAGGGCCTCATCCAGGAGGTCGTCCAGGTGGACGAAGAGGACCTGGTGGTCGACCTCCATTCTAAAGATTACCAATAAAAATAACCTAAACCGACACAGCGGGTATACCAAGAACAATCTTGATATACCCGCTGTATAATTATAGCGTGCAACAACTATTTACCGAGCAACACGGTTTGAACAGTCTTTTCAAATTCTTCTTTGGAGGTAGCTCCTTTCATTAATTGAGGTTCCCCACCCTTAGGTATAAATACAAATAACGGAATAGAGCTGGCTCTAAATACTTGTGCTAACTCTCTCTCATTATCAATATTGACTTTATACACAGAGATACTCGGGTATTTTTCAGCAATAGCTTCCACAATAGGTGCCATACGACGACATGGGCCACACCAATCGGCATATAAATCAATCAACACTGGTCCATCTGCCTTATTCACCCATTCCTTTTCTGTCGAATAATCGAATATCAATTTCTTGAAATCCGCTGCTGTCATTACTTTAACTTTCTCAACCGCTTGTTCCTCCCTCTGCATAGGCGTACTGGCATATGTAGCAGTAAACGAACCAGATAAAAAGATCATCATAGATACAAGAGGTACAATATGAGACAATCGGCCTTTAAATAGCATTCTTTTTTTCATTCTTCTTTTTTTTAAGTGCGTAATAGTACAAACTCAACGAAATCCAAAAGGCATTTCTGTTGCAATATACTGCTTAATTCACATATCCACAAACAAAAAAGGTATATACTCCTATCAATCGTTAGATAGACCCCATCTATACAAGACAGACACATCTTATCAAACAGAGTAAAAAAAGAGATGAGCAGCTATCCAACTAACTACTCATCTCTGCTCTTTTTAACAGTATAATGCATTCTAGCATTAACACTTCTTGTGCCTATACCACAATTAGGCCCCTTAAAAAAACTAATGTATTTCTGCTCGCACTGGATTCATGAGTGACATACTCACATCGTCCATTGCTTTGTTTCTTGTACATATTGCCTTCAATTCTTTCATGTGCTTACCCACACAATTCTTACTGTTCCTTAGCACGAAGGCATCCCATTGTGCCGACAATGCATTAAATAGATCTTGTCCCTTGTACTTATAAATAGTACATTGCTGTTTAAAAATAAAACCATATAATTTGTTATTTAAAGGGGTACCCTCCACTGAGAATTTGCCAGGACGTAAAGTTACATTTACTTTCCCAGACTCCAATACAATCGGAGTTAAAGGGCTTTCTCCCCAAAATATGACAGCAACACGTGCACTGTCTGCAACACCTTCAGCATGAAATCTTCGATGCACCACTTTCAATGTATCCAGCACGTCCCATCGTTCTCCATTGCGTACACGCAAAGTCAAACAATGATCCTCCAATGTCGGGATATATGCTTCCCCTGTTATTGAATAATGCTCATCACAAGCAGTCATCAATAAACAACACATTCCAGCCAATACTATGTTAAAATAAGTTCTCATCCATTTTAAGATATTACACTAATCTCTTTATCGGGAGCAAGTATAAAGAATAAACTTGACATATGCAAGTATCTTATTATTATTTAGCTTTTTCCCGATGAAACCAACTCAATCATATGGAGGATTCACAGAATTTGATTAGCTTTGCAAAATGACAAAAAACAATTTATCATTTAGTTAATAACATAAAGCATTAATTCATGAAGAAATTCAGAATTTTATTACTTACCCTAGCTACCTTACTAGTGGGTAATGTACATGCCGATGAGGGCATGTGGCTCCTACAATTGATGCAGGAGCAGAACAGTATAGACCTTATGAAAGCTCGTGGTTTAGAGCTTAACGCTACAGATTTATACAACCCAAACGGAGTATCTATCAAGGATGCCGTAGGTATATTTGGTCGTGGATGTACTGGTGAAATTATCTCTGATAAGGGACTTATCCTCACCAATCACCACTGTGGATTTGGAGCTATTCAACAACACAGTAGTGTAGACCATGATTATTTGACTGATGGTTTTTGGGCAAAGAATCATAACGAAGAGTTAGCTACTCCAGGACTTACTTTCCAATTTGTCGACCAAATTATTGATGTAACTGCTCTTGTTCAAAAAGACATTGACAAAAAGAAAGTCACTGAATTAGAAAGTTTCGGTTACGATTATCTTCAGAAATTGGCACAAACGCAAATGAAGAAGATGCATCTAAATAAGAAAAAAGGATACAGAGGGGTTTGTAAACCATTTTATGCTGGTAACAAATTTTACCTTATGATCATGAAGGTGTATAGCGATATCCGTATGGTAGCTGCTCCTCCTGCATCAGTTGGTAAATTTGGCGGAGAAACAGACAACTGGATGTGGCCACGTCACACAGGCGATTTCTCTATGTTTCGTATCTATGCCGACAAAGATGGCAATCCAGCAGATTATAGCGAAAAGAATGTACCTCTTCAAACTAAAAAGCACTTTGCAATCAACATCAAAGGTGTAGAAGATGGTGACTATGCTATGATTATGGGATTCCCTGGTTCTACCGAACGATATTTGACTGACGCAGAAATCACTATGACCATGCGCACAGAAAATGATCCTAGAATCGCTGTACGTACAGTATATCTTAAGACCATTAAGAAGGAAATGAAAGCCAACAAAAAAATTCGTATCCAATACGACACCAAGTATGCACACTCTGCAAACTACTGGAAAAATTCGATTGGTATGAATGAGGCATTGGTCAACAATAAAGTACGCGAAACTAAAAGAGACATCCAAGCTAAATTCTTGGATTTTGCTAAGCAAAAGAAGGATGCGGCTTACGAAACAGTTGTTGCAGACATCGCTACAACTGTTGACGCATTGAGCCCATTAAACTACCAAATCAATGCAATGAATGAAAGCTTCTTCCGCACTATAGAATTCCGTCTATTGAAGAAAGATCGCGATCTATTTACTGACTTTGCTAATGCTTTGGAGAAAGACAAAAAGCATGCGTTGAAAAAATACAGCAAAGACTTGCAAGCAGTTTTCACTCGCATACACAACAAAGATTATGATCAAAAGATTGATAAAGAAGTGACCAATGCAATGATCAACGTGTATGCTTCATTGGTAAAACCTGCAGAACGCCCAGCTTTCTATACTGAAATCAAGAATGATTACCAAGGCAATGTACAAAAGTATGTAGACAACATCTATAGCAAGTCTATACTACGTAGTCAAAAGGCCTTAGACAGTTTCTTGGCAGATGCACACGCAGATGCATTGCGCAATGATCCTGTGTTGCTATTCTCTAAGAGCATTGTGGATCGTTTCAATGTAGTAGAAAAAGATTACAAACCATTGATGGACAAACTAGCTCTTCTACATAAGACATATATTCGTGGTCTTGGTGAGATGAAGCAACCTACTCCAAGTTATCCAGATGCCAACTTCACTTTGCGTCTTACTTATGGTACGGTAGCTAGCTATGATCCAAAAGATGGTGTACACTACAAGTACTATACAACTGGACAAGGTATCCTTGAAAAAGAAGATGACAAAAGCGATGAATTTAAGGTACCAGCCAAACTGCACAAACTACTTGTCAACAAGGACTTCGGTCGTTACGCTATGAAAAATGGCGAATTGCCAGTTTGCTTCTTGACAACAAATGATATTACGGGTGGTAATAGTGGTAGTCCTGTTATCAACAGCAAGGGCCAATTGATTGGTTGTGCATTTGATGGCAACTGGGAATCTCTTTCTGGCGACCTAAACTTCAACGACAATTTGCAACGATGCATCGTGTTGGATATTCGATACATGTTATTTATCCTCGACAAACTTGGTGGTTGCAAGCACCTTGTTGATGAGATGACTATTATCCAATAATCAGATGAAAAAATGTCTATATACTGCAGCTCTGGGATTTTCCCTGAGCTGCTTGACTTTATCTACAGCTCGAGCCGATGAAGGCATGTATATGCTCACAGATCTGGCACAGCAAAATGCTGCTGCCATGCAGAATTTGGGTCTCGACTTAGAAATTGAGGATGTGTTTAGCCCATCAAACATCTCCCTCAAAGATGCCATCGTGCATTTTGGAGGTGGGTGTACGGCAGAAGTCATCAGTCCAGAGGGACTACTATTGACTAATCATCACTGTGGATATAGCTCTATTCAAAGTCATTCTACAGTTGAGCATGATTATCTAACCGATGGTTTTTGGGCAAAAACACGTGAAGACGAGTTGCCATGCCCGGGATTGACGATCTCGTATATTGATAAGATTATAGACGTCACAGAGTACACCAACAAAGCCATAGCCAAAAGCAAAGACCCAGATGGCACAAATTATCTATCGCCATCCTTTCTAGCAACTGTTGCCAAAGACTATGCAAAACATCATAAGATCAAGGCTACCAAGTACACCGAATTGGAGCTGAAACCGTTTTACGGGAGCAACAAATACTATCTATTTGTCAAGACAGTGTACAAAGATATCCGCATGGTTGGTGCTCCTCCAAGCAGTATTGGTAAATTTGGAGCCGACACTGACAACTGGATGTGGCCACGCCATACGGGCGACTTCTCGATGTTTCGTATCTATGCCGCTCCCGATGGTAGTCCTGCTGAATATGCCCCAACTAACCTACCGCTACATGTCAAGAAGTATTTGACGATCAATATCGGTGGAGTGCAGGAAGGTGACTATGCTATGATTATGGGATTTCCAGGTAGAAACTGGCGCTACATGATTTCACCAGAAGTACGTGAACGCATGGAAACAGCCAACTATATGCGTCACTACATACGCGAAGCTCGTCAAGATATTCTCATGAAAGAGATGAAAAAAGACCCAGCAGTACGTATATACTACGCAAGTAAGTACGCCTCATCGGCCAATTACTGGAAAAATGCAATTGGTATGAATGAAGGGTTGACACGTCTAGGTATCTTCCCTATCAAAAAGGCACAGGCTGACGCTTTATTGGCTTATGGTCGTGAACAAGGAACGGACAAATACCAGATTGCCTACGATACAATTGCCTCTATTGTCAAAAAGCGTTTTTCTTCTCAATGGCATAGCTATGCCTTGTATGAAGGCTTAATACGCAGCCTAGACTTTATGCAGTACGCACCAGATAAAGTGGCTTATCCAGCGATTGAAAAACGGGTGTGCAAAAAGATGCTAGAGATGTATATGGGATATATCCCACAAGAACAACGCATCAGCATCTTCTCCTTGATTCAAAAAAAGTACTCAAACAATCTTGATGCTTTTGTAGAAGATCTATTCAAGGATGAAACGTTAAAAGAACAATTTAAGGAGTCGGTCAAACAAGGCAGAAAAACTCTTATTGAGCAAAGCAAAACACTCGATAACGCTTTCAACCACGCACATAAAACGTGGGTAGCTGGTATCGTTGAATTGCGCAAGAAAGAAGGTTTGCCTATTTATCCAAACGCCAATGGCACATTGCGCCTTACCTATGGGCAAATAAAAGGATACAGTCCACGTGATGGCATTGAGTACCTACCATTTACCACACTAGAAGGGGTTATGCAAAAAGAGGATAATACGGAAGAATTTACTGTACCTGCCTATCTTAAGCAATTGTATGCGCAAAAAGATTATGGACAGTATGCCCGTAAAGACGGCAAAATGCCTGTCGCATTTATCAGTAATTTAGATACGACCGGCGGCAATAGTGGTAGTCCTGTATTGAATGGCAAAGGTGAACTTATAGGATTGAACTTTGACCGCAACTACGAAGGTCTATCAGGCGATATTGCTTACAAACCCAATACACAACGCAGTATCGCTGCTGATATTCGTTATGTATTATTCGTGATCGACAAGTATGCTCATGCACAACGATTGATTGACGAAATGACTATTGTACAAGAGTAAACAGTCTACACAGACATGATACTATAGAAAGGAGGATGTTACATACTGGCATTCTCCTTTTCTTATATACACAATCAAAGTAAGATTACTTTGAGAGCGATTGCCTATACATGAGTAGTAATACCTACTACACGTAAGTAGTAGAACCTACTATATATGATAAGTAGATCCTACTATACATGTAAAGTAGATTGACATGCTAGGATTAGCCCCATGCGCTCTTTACTAAAAAACTCATGGCGTGCCTTAATGACACGCCATGAGCATATATATATTATCAGAAAAAGGCTGTATTCCTATTCTACTGTTACAGACTTGGCTAAGTTACGAGGTTGATCCACATCCTTGCCTTTACATACAGCTATATGGTAGGCCAACATTTGCAACGGAATGGTCGTAATCAATGGGTCAAGACACTCCAAAGTCTTAGGTAGTTCAATATACTCGTCTACAATATTCTTAATCACTTCATCGCCTTCAGAGATGATCGCAATGACACGACCTTTACGCGCTTTGATCTCTTGAATATTGCTCACCACTTTCTCATACATACCATTGTTGGTAGCGACCACGACAACTGGCATCTCAGTATCAATCAAAGCGATAGGACCATGCTTCATCTCGGCTGCTGGATACCCTTCAGCATGAATATAACTGATTTCTTTGAGTTTCAAGGCCCCTTCTAGAGCTACCGGGTAACTATATCCACGTCCCAAATAGATGAAATTATGTGCGTAAGTAAAGACACGAGCCATCTTTTCGATTCGGTCATTCAACTTTAGAATCTCCTTCATCTTAGTAGGAATCGTATACAAAGATTTTGTGATTTCCGCATATCTATCTTCTGCAAGCGTACCTCGCTTGCGTCCCAGTGTCAAAGCCAATAAAGTCAACACGGTTACCTGACCTGTAAAAGCTTTTGTAGAAGCTACTCCAATCTCAGGACCTACGTGAATATAACTACCAGTATGGGTAGCACGAGGTATTGATGAACCAATCGCGTTGCAAATACCGTAGATAAAGGCCCCTCGACTTTTAGCGAGTTCTACAGCAGCTAGGGTATCTGCAGTTTCTCCTGATTGAGAAATAGCAATCACCACATCGTCGTCACCTATCACTGGGTTGCTATATCGAAACTCTGAAGCATATTCAACCATGACTGGTATACGGCAGAATTCCTCGATCAACTGCTTGCCAATAAGTGCCGCATGCCAAGAGGTACCACAAGCCACAATCACAATGCGTGAAGCTTTAATCAGTTTTTGTTCATGATCATTGACAGCAGATAGCGTCACTTGGTCATGAGTCGCATTGATACGACCACGCATACAGTCCTCAATAGACTGAGGTTGTTCAAAGATCTCTTTCAACATAAAGTGAGGATACCCTCCCTTTTCTATCTGTCCGATATTAAGTTCTACGTGGGTTTCTTCAGGAGCGATCTCTTGATTATGAAGACTCACAATACGCAATTCTTCATCGGGATTAATAACAGCGATTTCTTCATCATCAAGATAAACCACACGATCTGTGTACTCAACAATGGGCGTGGCATCACTAGCTAAGAAATATTCCTTATTGCCTATACCTATCACAAGTGGGCTACTCTTACGAGCAGCAATAATGCGATTTGGATGATCTTTATCTAATATGGCAATGGCATATGCACCAATCACTTTGCGAAGCGCTATTTGAACAGCACGTACTAAATCGCACTTCTTTTTATCTTGTACGTAGGCTATAAATTGTACCAAGACTTCGGTATCGGTACCTGATTGAAAAGAATAACCTTCTTGAATCAAGCCTTCTTTCAAACCCGCATAATTTTCAATAATGCCGTTATGGATAATAGCCAATCTATCGTTCTCGGAGCAATGAGGATGCGCATTAATCTGAGATGGTTCACCGTGGGTAGCCCATCTTGTGTGAGCAATACCAACTACACCTGAGACATCCTTCTGAGCAGCCAGCAATTCAAGTTCCGACACCTTACCTTTGGCTTTATACACATTCAACTTACCGCTATTGCTGTGCAATGCGACACCTGCACTATCGTAACCACGATATTCAAGCCGTTTCAATCCTTTTATTAAGACTGGATACGCATCACGATATCCAATATATCCTACAATACCACACATATATTTCTTCCTTCCTCAAATTATAAAAAACAAGTTATACAGATAAGCACACAACTATCAATATATTTATCGTTCGCTGTACATCTCATCGTAGTACTTCTGATAGTCACCATTGACAATGCGTTCCATCCATTCTTCATTCTCTAGATACCAAGCGACTGTCTTTTCAATGCCTTCTTCAAATTGTAGACTAGGTGCCCACCCCAATTCATTCTTTAATTTATTGCTGTCAATTGCATAACGCAAATCGTGTCCTGCACGATCAGTCACATAAGTAATTAGGTGGTCTGAAGTGCCTTCTTCACACCCCAAAGCTTTGTCAACTGCTTTGATTATCACTTGTATCAAATCGATATTGCGCCATTCATTAAATCCACCAATATTGTATGTGTCATTCAACTGACCTTTATGGAAAATCAAATCAATAGCTCGTGCATGATCGACCACATACAACCAATCGCGCACATTTTCACCTTTACCATACACTGGAAGTGGCTTATTTTTACGAATATTGTTGATAAAAAGTGGAATCAATTTTTCGGGAAACTGATTGGGACCATAATTATTGGAACAGTTAGTGACCAACGTAGGCAAACCATATGTATCGTGATAAGCACGTACAAAGTGATCACTACTAGCTTTACTAGCTGAGTATGGAGAATGTGGATCATATGCCGTCTCTTCGGTAAAGAAAGAACCATCCTTCTGCAGAGTACCATAGACTTCATCTGTAGAGATATGATAGAAACGTTTTCCGTCCATCTGATCCCCCCAATAATTCTTAGCTGTTTGAAGCAAAACTAAAGTGCCCATTACATTGGTACGAGCAAAGGCAAAGGGATCTTTGATACTTCTATCTACGTGACTCTCAGCAGCCAAGTGAATAACTCCGTCAATCTGATAATCTGCAAAAACTTTTTGGATAGCTTCTTCATCACAAATATCAGCTTTTACAAATTCATAATTAGGGGCATCTTGCACATCTGTAAGATTCTCTAGATTGCCAGCATATGTTAATTTATCCAAGTTTATAATGCGATATTCAGGGTACTTTTTTACAAAAAGTTTGACCACGTGACAACCGATAAACCCAGCTCCACCAGTTATCAAGATATTTCTCGTATAGTTCATACTGCTTATTTAAGAATTATTTCCGACAAAGATAACAAAAATATCGGCATAGACTATACTAGACATATATAAAAAGGTGCGTCAAAACCTATTGGCTTTGACGCACCCCATTGCAATATTTTCTTTAAAAAAGTCGATGATTAAAGAGCACCTACTTCTTTAAGAGCAGCGTTTGTCTTACGAACTGCAGCAGCAGACGCTTCGAACTTAGCTTTTTCTTCTTCGTTCAATGGAAGTTCTACAACCTTTTCAACACCATTGCGACCAAGGATAACTGGCACACCGATACAAATATCTTCTTGACCATATTCACCTTCTAGCAACACTGAACAAGGAATCATCTTCTTTTGATTGTGAATGATAGATTCAACCACTTGTGATGCAGCAGCACCTGGAGCATACCATGCAGAAGTGCCTAAAAGCTTAGTAAGAGTAGCACCACCTACCATAGTATCTGCAGAAACTTGTTCTAGACGCTCTGCTGATAATAATTCAGAAACAGCAACTCCTTTGTATGTAGCAAGACGAGTCAATGGAATCATAGTAGTATCACCATGACCACCGATAACCATACCTTCCACTTCGTTAGCATTGCAACCTAGAGCTTCAGTAAGACGATATTTGAAACGTGAGCTATCAAGAGCACCACCCATACCAATGATACGATTCTTTGGAAGACCTAGAGTCTTAAGAGAAAGGTAAGTCATAGTATCCATTGGATTAGATACAACAACCAAAATAGTATTTGGAGAATACTTAAGAATGTTTTCAGCTACAGACTTCACGATACCTGCATTCACGCCGATAAGCTCTTCACGAGTCATACCTGGCTTACGTGGAAGACCAGAAGTAATAACCACAACATCTGAATCAGCAGTTGCTGCGTAATCGTTAGTTACACCTGTTAGCACTGAGTCAAAACCTAGAAGTTGCGCAGTTTGCATAATATCCATAGCCTTACCTTCAGATACTCCTTCTTTGATATCAAGCAAGATTACTTCATCTGCTACTTCTTTAAAAGCTAGTACATTGGCACATGTAGCACCTACGTTACCAGCACCTACTACGGTTACTTTAGACATAATTATTAGTTATTAAAAAAATGAATAATCAATTTGTTTATGGCAAAAATACAGCCTTTATTTCAATTGCGGAAATTTTTCCATAATAAATTTCGTTAAGCAATTCACTATTATACAAAAAGGGCTAACCTTCTCGGTCAGCCCCCTTCTTTTTCTTCCAAATATTTCACATTACTAACCGTGTTTTCTCCATAGATGCATAGTGTTTTTTATCTTCCACACGTTTTATTAAAAACGATAGCATAGTCAGTAAGAAAATATCTGTAGAATCAACTCAACAAAATTAAATCAAATCATTTTCTAGTACCAATCAAATAGTATCGTGATCCTATCATTTTAATAATACCCCATTGATTGCTTCTCGTAGCTGGCTTTTCTGCATCAATCCCTGTGCCATTTGTGGTTGCCCACTCATAGGCACAAACAAAAGACTTGGAATGCTGCGGATGCCGAACGAAGCAGCCAATACTTGTTCTGCTTCTGTATCCACTTTAAATATATCTATTTTACCATCAAATTCTTGCGCAATATCTTCAAGGATTGGAGACAATGCCTTACATGGTCCACACCAACTGGCGTAGAAATCTATAATCGCTGGTTTATCACCTAGGAACTTAAACTCTTGAGGGTTCTTTTCCAAATCGGCTACTTGTTTGTAAAACTCTTCTGTGGTTAAATGTTTAACTGCCATAATCTTATATCTTTATATTTATACTTCTAGTTTCTTTGTGTGATTTATTCCTTGATCACACCACAAATATACGAGGCTTTTTTGATCCTTGCAAACAGATTTTTTCTATCTTTGCATAGATATAACCTATAAGAGCATAGAAACCGTATAGTTTACAGCTATTTTTGAATGAGTACAAATAAGACTAACATACTAAAAAAATGAACTTACAACAATTGCAGTACATCGTGGCTGCCAATAAGACAAGACACTTCGTCAAAGCAGCTCAGTCCTGCGGGGTGTCTCAACCAACTCTTAGTGCGATGATTCAGAAGCTGGAAGCCGAGTTGGATGTCAAAATCTTTAATCGAGATAAAAATCCTATTGAACCTACAGAAATTGGTGCTAAAATCATCTTGCAAGCTGAAACTTGCTTGAATGATGTAAAACGTATTGAGGAAGTCATTCTGTCTGAGATGCAAGCACTGGAGGGGCGTCTTAGCTTAGGTATATTGCCATCTATAGCACCATACGTTGTACCTGATTTTATCCCAAAATTCCAAGAAAAAAATCAAGCAGTAGATCTCACCATTTCAGAAATGACTTCTCAAAATTTGGTGCAACATCTATTGAAAGCTGATCTAGACATGGCTATCATGACCACTCCACTAAATCAGCCTGACTTACTTGAGATACCATTATACAAAGAACGTTTCCTTGCTTATTTTGGATCTTCTTGTCCTTGTACCTACGACGTTGAATCGGTTTCTCCTGATAATATGCCTAATGCTAAATTATGGGTTTTACTGGAAGGCAACTGCCCACGTTCTGACGTGTTTAATTTCTGTCACTTGCGTTCGTTGGGAGAAACAACCTATCAAGCTGGGAGTACGGAAACCTTAATACATATCGTGGATAATAACGGTGGGTTTACGGTTATTCCTCAACTACACACACGTTATTTGTCGGAAGAGAAGATGAAGCAGGTACGGCCTTTTGATGCGCCTGATGCTAAACGAGAGATTTCACTAGTCATCCGCAAGGATTATTTAAAAGAAAATATGCTCAATGCGGTAGTAGATGTTATCAAAGAAATCATTCCTGAAGACTTACTCGAAAAGAAGATCAAAGATTTTAGAATACGCTTGTAATCACATATACATATGAAAGAAAAAGAGAAAACAGCACTGAATCAGCTCAGCTATAATGAAGCGATAGTACGTCTCGAAGAGATTGTACAACTGCTCAACAAACCCGAATTGGAAATTGATAAGCTCTCTAATCTTGTCAAGGAAGCCAATATACTAATCTCTCTCTGCAAACAAAAACTGACTGAGACAGACAAGGAAGTCGAAAAATTATGGGCTGACAGAAGCTCAGAAGTCGAATAAAATAACTACCTTTGTCGGGAAAATACTAAACCTAAAAAAATACTTAGTAGCATATGAAAGAAATTGATTGGGCCAATTTATCATTTGGATATATGCCTACAGATTATAACGTGAGAATCAACTACCGTAATGGTCAGTGGGGAGAACTAGAAATTAGCAGCTCCGATCGAATCAATATGCATATGGCAGCTACCTGTTTGCACTATGGGCAAGAATGTTTTGAAGGCATGAAGGCGTACAGAGGCAAAGATGGGCAAATTCGTCTTTTCCGTGCAGCAGATAATGCTGAACGCATGCAAGACACTTGTCGAGGTCTGCTAATGCCAGAACTTCCAACAGATCGTTTTGTTGAAGCGATCAAAAAAGTCGTACAATTAAACGAACGCTTTATTCCTCCTTACGAGACTGGAGCAACATTATATATACGTCCATTGCTTATTGGTACAGGAATACAAGTGGGTGTGCGTCCTGCTGATGAATACCTATTTATTGTATTTGTAACTCCAGTAGGGCCATATTTTAAAGGGGGATTCTCAACAAACCCATACGTCATCACACGTGAGTATGATCGTGCAGCTCCAAAAGGGACTGGATGTTTCAAAGTGGGAGGTAACTATGCAGCATCATTGCGTGCTAGCAAATGGGCACATGATCAAGGATATGCAGCCGAATTTTATTTGGATGCACGTGAGAAAAAATACATTGATGAATGTGGAGCTGCCAATTTCTTCGGTATCAAAGATAATACATATGTGACTCCTAAATCAGACTCCATCCTGCCATCTATAACCAACCGTAGTCTTATGGCTATCGCAGAGGATTTGGGTATTAAGGTAGAGCGTCGACCAATTCTTGAAGAAGAGTTGTCCACATTCGAAGAAGCAGGCGCTTGTGGAACTGCAGCTGTAATCAGCCCAATATCACGCATAGATGACCCTGAAAAAGATGTAGAATATATTTTCTCAGAAGACGGCAAACCTGGTCCCATCAGCGAAAAATTATACCATACGCTTCGTGCTATTCAGTATGGTGATGCACCTGATACACATGGTTGGGTGACTATTGTTGAGTAATCAACATGCAATAGTAAATATGTACAATCAGTATAATTAAAATTTTAAAGTGGCAAAAGGTAAATTAGAAAAGTTTGCTGATATGGCAAGCTATCCTCATGTATTTGAATATCCTTATTCTATTGTTGATGAAGTTCCTTTCGAGATGAAAGGTCGTTGGCACAAAGATTTTTTCAAAAATGACAACCCTATCGTTCTAGAACTTGGGTGTGGGCGTGGTGAATACACCGTGGGCTTAGCGCGCATGTTTCCAAACAAGAACTTTATTGGCATAGACATAAAAGGGGCACGAATGTGGACAGGGGCAACCGAGTCGCTCCGTGATGAACTTAGTAATGTTGCTTTTCTGCGTACAAATATTGAGATTATCGAACGATTTTTTGCCCCTAATGAAGTGAGCGAGATTTGGTTTACTTTCTCTGATCCTCAAATGAAGAAAGCAACCAAACGATTGACATCCACTTTTTTCATGGAAAGATATCGTAAATTTATCACTCCAAATGCAATTTTACACCTAAAGACTGATAGTGATTTTCTCTTTACGTACACAAAGTACATGATAGAGCACAATCATTTGCCTGTACATTTGATGACCAAAGATTTATATCATGACAACCAAGGTTTGGTAGATGACATTTTAGATATTAAGACGTATTACGAACAGCAATGGCTTGATCGTGGGTTAAATATTAAATACATCCAATGGTCATTGCCGCTTGACACTCCGTTGGAAGAACCAGATGTAGAAATTGAGCTGGACAGTTACAGAAGTTACAACCGCAGTAAACGAAGCGGATTGTCAACAAGCAAATAAAATTAGATAATGACTAAACGTATCACCAAAAGGCGATTTTTAGTCATTAAGCATGCAATATAATTAGTAAATCAAAATAATAGGAAAATGGCTTTATATCCAAAACTAGTGCTAGATTCATTGAGCACTGTACGCTATCCTGGTACAGGAAAGAATCTAGTGGAAGCTGGAATGGTAGAAGATAACATTCGTATTGAAGGTATGAGAGTTTCTTTTTCGCTCATTTTTGAGAAAGAAACAGACCCATTTCTAAAATCAGTACGTATGGCCTGTGTTGCAGCACTCAAACGCGACATCCCAGGTATAGAGATTGAAGGTAATATCAGTATTAAAACACTTCAAGCACCACGCCCTGAAGCGGGTAATATGCTCAAGGGGGTTAAAAATATTATTGGTATTTCTTCTGGTAAGGGAGGTGTCGGTAAATCAACTGTCTCAGCTAATCTTGCGGTTGCTCTGGCCAAACAAGGATACAAGGTGGGATTGCTCGATGCAGATATTTTTGGTCCTTCTATGCCTAAGATGTTTAATGTGGAAGATGCACGCCCTGTTGCAGATAATATTGACGGACGTGAAGTCATCGTTCCAGTACAAAAATATGGCGTTACTTTATTGTCTATCGGTTTCTTTGTAGATCCAGACCAAGCGACGTTGTGGCGAGGAGGTATGGCAAGTAATGCACTGAAACAGTTAATTGCAGATTGTAATTGGGGAGAATTGGATTATTTCCTTATCGATTTGCCTCCTGGTACTAGTGATGTACACCTTACTATCGTACAAAACATTGCAATGACTGGAGCTATTGTGATCAGTACTCCACAAGATGTGGCACTTGCTGATGCACGAAAAGGTATCAATATGTTTACTAATGATAAGGTCAATGTACCTATCTTAGGATTGGTTGAGAATATGGCTTACTTCACTCCAGAAGAATTGCCTGATAATAAATACTATATCTTTGGTAAAGAAGGCGCTAAACGTCTCGCAGAAGAGATGAATGTACCTCTTCTTGCTGAAATTCCATTGGTACAAGGAATTCGTGAAGGTGGAGACGCTGGTGAACCAGTAGCACTTGATCCAGAAAGCATCACTGGTAAAGCATTCCACCAATTGGCATTAAATGTAGTAGCACAAATAGATAAACGTAATCGTGAACTTCCTCCGAGTCGTCACGTAGATATTCATTCATAAACAATTTTATAGTAAAAGATGAGCGAAACAAATCCAATTTGCCCAGAATGCGGTACAACAAACAATTATTTTGATGGGACACTCCATGTATGTATGGATTGCAATCATGAGTGGACACCAGAAGAAGCTGCAACCGCAGCCGAAGCAAAGATTTGCAAAGATTCTAATGGCACTCTCCTTGAAGATGGCGATGCAGTAACAGTCATCAAAGATTTGAAAGTAAAAGGTTCTTCCATGGTTATCAAACGAGGTACTAAAGTAAAAAGTATCCGTCTGACTGAAAACCCAGAGGAAGTCGATTGTAAAATTGACGGTTCTGGCATCGTACTTAAGACTTGTTTCTTAAAGAAGTAACCAATACAGACAACAAAAATAGCCTACAGCAAAAGTCAGATAAGATTGAGCTGTAGGTCTGTTTATTAATTCCAACAACCCATGCAATTAATCCTCATAGCAGCCTTAGACCAACGTGGAGCTATTGGACATGAAAGTAAACTTCTATTTTGGCTCCCCAATGACCTCAAACGTTTCAAAGCATTAACCACTGGACACACGATTCTAATGGGGCGCAAGACATTTGAATCATTACCTAACGGTGCATTACCTAATAGAAGAAATATTGTCCTTTCACGTAACCAATCATTAGAGTTGGCTGGCGCCGAAGTTTTTAGCTCATTGAACGAAGCACTAGGTAGCTGTGCCTCAAATGAGACTGTATATGTTATAGGGGGAGCACAAATATACGCGGAAACAATCGGGCATGCAGATGGACTGTGCATCACACATATCGAAGCGACTGCCCCTCAAGCTGATGCTTTTTTTCCTACGATTGATGATTCAATATGGAAAATAAGCGTGAAAGAGCCTCATCTTGCAGATGAAAAGCACCTTCACGCTTATTGTTTTACTGACTACATCCGTCGTTGATTCAGATGCGCACAGGGGATCATTGATTAGTCTTCAGAAACACCATCTACAGGAATCTGACGCTTGATATACTCATCAAACGATATTAAAGTTTCTGTTCGAGCTAAACCCAGTGGTTGTAATTTGTCATGAATAATACGCATCAAATGACGGTTATTCTTTGCATAGATCTTGATAAACATATCATACTTGCCTGTTGTAAAGTGACATTCTACAATTTCAGGAATAGATTGCATCTTTTCTGCTACGACTTTAAAACTAGCCGGATCTTTCAGGTAGACACCGATATATGCACAAGTTTCATATCCCACTTTCTGAGGATCAATAACATATTGTGATCCTTTTAGGATACCTAAATTAGTTAATTTCTGGATTCGTTGATGAATAGCTGCTCCTGACACATTGCATGCACGAGCGACTTCCAAAAATGGAATACGGGCGTTGTCTGCTACTAAATTTAAGATTTGCTCATCTAATGAGTCTAGTTGATGATGTCCCATAATACTTATTATTCTCTTATTTTGTTTGTATATTGCACAAAAATAGAGGTTTAAATCCCAATCTGAACGTTTTAACCCTTAAATTATCAGAAAATGTAATGAAAAATTTATTTTTTATACTGTTAACGGTGTGTTACGCTAACTTAAATCTAGAAAGTGTAGCACAAGAAAAAGTCAAAACTAATACCTTTACTAATTCATCAACAACTGAAAAAGTTGATTTTAATACGTTTTTTAGTGACCAAACCTTACGCTTAGATTATATCTTTAGTGGTGATGTGCACAAACAAGACATCAGTCTTTCAGAAATGGTACTATGGGATCAATGGGTCGGCCGACGTCATAATCTTAACAAACTACCTTTGCTAGGCAATGGAGATATAAGGGTAAGAGATATGAAAACGAAGAGAACTATTTATCGAACTAGTTTCTCATCACTTTTCCAAGAATGGATTTTAACTCCTGAGGCCAAACAACGTGGTAGAGCTTTTGAAAACTGCTTCCAAATTCCGATGCCTCTCCATGAAGTAGAAGTCGAAATTGTTTTGCGTAATGCACACCAAGATACCATTGCTGACTTCATTCACCCTGTATCTCCTAAAGACATCTTAATTAGAAAAGTAGATGTAGTTTCAGCACAAAAGAAGACTGCCCATGAATACATCCAAATATCAAACAACTCAAAGGCTGAAAAAACAATAGATGTTTCACAAATGCCTTGGCATGATCCCAAGCAGGCCATTGACGTAGCCATAGTAGCTGAAGGGTACACTGCAGACGAGATGGATACTTTTAAGGAAGACGCAAAAATGGCAATAAGAAGCATCACAAGCTATGCACCCTTCTCGAAATACAGCGATCGCTTCAATTTCTTAGTCGTATGCAGTCCATCAATAGATTCAGGTGTCACCATCCCGCGTAATGGAGACTGGAAAAAAACAGCAGTATCATCACATTTTGATACTTTTTATTCTCGTCGTTACTTGACAACACAGCGATTAAAACAATTGCACAATCTATTAGCAGGTTTTCCCTATGAACATATCATTGTGTTGGCCAATACAGACACGTATGGCGGAGGAGGCATATATAATAGTTACACACTAACAACTGCTCATCACGCTTTATTCTGGCCAGTTGTCACTCATGAATTTGGACACAGCTTTGGTGGTCTAGCAGATGAATATGCTTATGCCAATGCGGGGGATGATTCGTATTATCCTAGTGATCGGGAACCATGGGAACCTAATATCACAACATTACATAACTTCAAAGATAAATGGCAAGATATGCTTTCTAAAAAATGTCTGATCCCTACTCCAACTCCCACTTCCACTTCTGCTGATATACACTCGACAACTAAACTTGGAGTGTACGAAGGAGCTGGTTATCAGGAAAAGGGAACTTACCGATCAACTCCTGATTGCAGGATGCGAACAAACGACGCCAAAGCTTTTTGTCCAGTATGTCAACGTGCACTAACTCGCATCATTAATTTTTATACGAAATAGAGGCTAGAAATAAATTGGTCACACACACGATGTTCAATAACATCTAGTTTTTATAGGGCATTATTGAATGCGTTCTAATAGAATAGTTTATATTTGCGTCAATTGATTTTTAACCATCTCATTGACCTATAACTATGAAATTTAGTAAGATAAACTTGCCTACAAGTACCAAACGTAGTCTTGAGGCACTACTTTTTCTTGTGTGTTTTCTATCCATCTTTGGGTATATCGCCCATATTATGGGTACATCCAATATGCTCAACACAATGATGAATACAGCCTATAAACTGATTATAGACACGGTCTTATACATCATGGCTATTACTGTTCTTTCTGGAGCATTAGGAAACTTACTCATAGAATTTGGTGTCGTACGTTTATTAGAGCGAGGATTGCGGTACCTGATGAAGCCCCTTTATAATCTACCAGGTGTAGCTGCATTAGGTGGTGTGCTAACTTTTTTATCAGATAATCCTGCAATTATTTCATTATCAAAGGATAAACATTTCAACCGATATTTCGAAAAGTATCAACTCATTTCTTTCACAAACTTCGGTACAGCATTTGGAATGGGACTAGTAGTCATTGTCTTCATGGCGGGGCGTGGTTTTGTGAGTGCAGCATTGGTTGGGCTTATTGGTGCTATCATAGGTAGTATAATTTCTACTAGATTGATGCAAACATTTATCTTGAAATCAAACCCAGAACTCAAATGCGGTTGTGTTCAAGAAGGTTATGATGAAAAAATCAATCTGCAAAGTGAAGGTTCTGTTTTCCTACGTATCTTAAATAGTATTTTAGATGGAGGAAAGTCTGGAGTAGAATTAGGATTAGCAATTATTCCAGGAGTACTAATCATCTCTACCTTCGTAATGATGCTCACATTTGGTCCAAATATATCAGGAGATTATACTGGTTCTGCTTATGAAGGAATTGCTATACTTCCTGAATTAGCCAGTAAAGTAAATGGGCTCTTTTCATTTCTTTTTGGCTTTCAAGACACTAAACTAATAGCATTTCCCATTACTGCTCTTGGTGCTGTGGGGGCAGCCTTAGGACTAATTCCCAAGTTTCAAGATGCTGGGATTCTAGATGGTAATGCAATAGCCGTTTTCACAGCGATAGGGATGTGTTGGAGTGGCTACCTAAGTACTCACACAGCCATGCTCGATTCTTTAGGATTTCGCAAACTAACTTCTAAAGCTATAATAGCACATACAATTGGTGGGTTATGTGCAGGTATTTTTGCACACTTTTTGGTCGTCATTATTCATGCTCTATCCATATGTTCTACACTGTAAATTGAATAAACTTTATGATCAAATAGCGAAATACGATAATCACATCATAAAACAAGTATAAAAGTACAAAAACCAGTGCATCACTGCACTGGTTTTCTATATTAGAGAGAATTCTGATGATTATTGTGAAAAACTTTGTATTTGCTGTTGGAACTTAATAGTCTGCAAATAATTACAGAATTCGATGGCAAAAATAATCATTACACAAGAGAAACACAGCATATTACTATTGACAAATAATTCGCATTTTACTGTCATGAGAGAAGTGATCATGCATTTATTAATTTTCTTATCATTTATTTGTACACAGGCAAGAATATGACTTGACAAAAACTTGACAAGTAAGCGATATATAAATCGTTTTCCTATTATTCAGGAAACTGATGAAAGAATTTCGTTTTCTACAATACTAATATAAGATACCATCTTTTCACGGCTCATATTGAAGTTATTATGGGAAATAGTTGTTATCTTTGCATATAAAAAAGAAAGACTATGCTGATTTTCAACACTACTTACCAAGTTAGCGAAGCGCATGCTCGCAATTTTCTGATTTGGCTTACACAATCATATATACCCACAATTATTGAGGGAGGTTACCTCAAAGAGCCACGTCTTGCTGAAGTGCTGTCTCACGGGGCACAAGAAAATGGACGCACATATAGCCTACAGTTTGAGGTCGAAAATAGTGCAAAACTACACCAGTGGCACTCAACACAAGGGATACAACTAAATGCTGAATTAGTAGAGATGTTCAAAGAAGAAGTAGTCGGTTTTCCTACCCTAATGGAAAAATTGGATCTATAACATGCATATATCTAAACTCCCCAAAGAAAGAATCATCTTAGGTATTGACCCTGGTACAACAATCATGGGCTATGGAGTTTTACGTGTTATTGGGAACAAACCTGAAATGATAGCTATGGGAGTTATTGACTTACGTAAATACGGTGACCACTATTTAAAACTCCGTAGGATTGCCGAACGTATCTCCAGCATTATAGAGAGTTTTCTTCCTGATGAAGTGGCTATTGAAGCACCTTTTTTTGGAAAAAATGTTCAAAGTATGCTGAAACTTGGCCGTGCACAAGGTGTAGCTATGGCTATGGCTTTAATGCGAGATATCCCTATCACTGAATATGCTCCATTGAAAATAAAAATGGCTATCACTGGTAAGGGACAAGCCACTAAAGAGCAAGTAGCTGATATGCTAAGACGTATGCTCAACATTCCACTAAAACAAATGCCTGAGCATTTGGATGCTACAGATGGATTGGCAGCAGCATATTGTCATTTTTTACAAAGTGGACGTCCACAAACTGAGAAAGCATATGGAAGTTGGAAAGAATTCATGACCAAGCATCCATCTAGAATCTCATCAGGTAAACAACCCACCAAAGCACAAAAACAACTACAACAAGCATTATCGGATAAAAAGAAATAACCTATACACACATAATAACCATGAATAAAGCTATGATTGGCGCTTTATGCACCACGGCTACTTTAGCCATTAGTTGCCAGCAAACTGGAAAAACATATGCAAGTTACGAATTGTATCCAGTTGCTAAACATTTGGATGAGATGGTATATACACCAAATAAAACTCTCTTTAGTGTATGGTCACCAACGGCTGAAGAAGCGGTTGTTAGGATATATACTGATGGCATCGGTGGAAAGCCCATTGAGACAATCCAAATGAAACCACAGGCAGACGGCACATGGACGACTAATGTGCAAGAAGACTTATTGAATACATTTTACACCTTTGAAGTTAAAGTACAAGACAAATGGTTAGGAGAAAGTGCTGGCATAAATGCCAAAGCAGTTGGTGTCAATGGTAAACGAGGAGCTATTATTGATTTTGCTAATACTAATCCAACGGGATGGGACAAGGATAAACGCCCAGCATTGAAAAATATCAGTGATGTAATATTGTATGAAATGCACCACAGAGACTTCTCTATTGACTCTTCATCTGGTATACAACACAAAGGAAAATTTCTAGCTCTATCTGAAAGAAGTACAAAAAATCCAGAAATGGAATCAACTGGATTGGATCATTTAGTAGACTTGGGTATCACACACGTACATTTACTTCCTTCTTTTGATTATGGATCTATAGACGAGACCAAACTAAACGAAGCAAAATACAATTGGGGATATGATCCAGTAAACTACAATGTACCCGAGGGGGGATACAGCACTGACCCTTACACCCCTACTACACGCATAAAGGAATTTAAACAAATGGTACAAGCAATGCACAAGGCAGGGCTACGTGTCGTGCTTGATGTTGTATATAACCATACCTTTAGTGCACCTTATAGTGCCTTCGATCGTACTTCACCTGGATATTTCTACCGTCATCTTGCAGATAGTACACATACATACTCAAATGCATCAGGCTGTGGCAACGAAACTGCTAGTGAATTGCCAATGATGCGTAAATATATGATTGAATCAATCAAATATTGGATTAGCGAATATCATATTGATGGATTCCGATTTGACTTAATGGGTATTCACGACTTGGAGACAATGCGTCAAATTCGTCAAGCTATAAATGAAATAGACCCAAGTATTATCATGTATGGAGAGGGTTGGGCAGCTGGCACACCTCAATTACCGCAAAAAGATTTAGCGATGAAAGCCAACATTGGTCAATTACAAGGAGTTGCTGCATTTAGCGATGAACTTCGTGATGCCTTACGTGGTCCTTTTAACAATGATCATCAGGGTGGTTTTCTAGCTGGCGTAACTGGACAAGAAGAAAGTATAAAATTTGGCATAGTAGGAGGAATCCAACATGACGGTATCGATTTTTCTAAAATCAATTATACCAATAAACCTTGGGCTATCCAGCCAACACAAATGATTAGTTATATATCTTGTCATGATGATATGTGCTTGGTCGATCGCTTAAAATCTAGCATCCCCAACCTCAACATCCCCAACCTTATTAAATTAGATGAATTAGGACAAACTGCAGTATTTACCTCTCAAGGTATCCCATTTATACAAGCAGGAGAAGAGATGTTACGTGATAAAAAAGGTGTTCACAATAGTTTCGAGAGTCCAGATAGTATCAACGAAATTGATTGGTCTAACAAAAATAAATATCACGAAGTGTACGCCTATTATCGTGGTTTAATTCATATGCGTAAAGCACACCCTGCTTTTCATATGGGCAACGCAGACCTTGTGAGAAAACACTTAAAATTCTTACCTATTGATGGAAACGAAGTAGTCGCTTTCAAAATGAGCGGAGAAGCTGTTGGAGATAGTTGGAAAGAAATTGTTGTGATTCTTAACGGACGAAATAAAACAACTCGTATAAGTGTTCCAACAGGTATATACACCACTGTATGTGCAAATGGCCATATTGACTTGAAGGGTATAAACAAAATATCTGGAGAACATATTGATGTATCGCCACATACGGCTTGGATAGGGTATAAAAAATAAAACATGGTGTGCCAATATACTTGGCACACCATAACGTTTTCTAGTAGAGAAATAAGAGAGTCAGTATTCTTATGCTATTTTAATTTGAAACTCACTGGCACTGTATACTTAACATTTACCTTTTTCCCCTCTTGTTCTCCGGGTGTCCATGCAGGCATAGTAGAGATGACACGAATTGCTTCGGCATCAAGCGCGGGATCTACAGAACGTACAACAACTGGATTAATAATTTCACCAGTTTTGCTGACAATAAACTGAACAATTACACGACCTTCTTTACCAGCTTTCTGAGCAGATTCAGGATACTTAATGTTGGTGCTCAAATAAGACATAAAACCAGCCATTCCACCATCAGTAAATGTAGGCATTACTTCTGCGACATTGAATACTTCATTACTAGTCTTTGTTTGCTGAACCTCTGAATTAGCTTTTTGCAACTCTACTTTTGTTACTTCTGTATGTTTTAGCGTATCTTGTTGTTTATTACAAGAAATCACTAGAGCCATAAGTGCAACAACAGGAAATAATCCTACAATTTTCAAAGCATTCTTTCTCCAACTTAACGTTTCGTTTTTTTGTTTTTGCATCATAATAATTCGTTTTTTTAGGCTACTATGGTTTAAACTGTTAGCTAGGGCATAGCGCTTACTGCCCGTACTGCGAGTTACTAGTAGCAATTGATATTGTATTGCATCGATGCCTTGGTTAATTACATATTGATCTGCCTCATACTCATGCAAATCTTGGAGATCTCGCTTAATCAACCAGACAACGGGATTGCACCAAAATAAAATTAGTAACACATCAAGTAGTAAAAGATCTAAAGTATGTCCTAATAGTATATGGGCACGTTCATGTAGGATTATTGCCTGTAAATCTTGAGGATCTTCATGATCAGACACCACAATATAACGGTACCAACTAAAAGGGATAGATAAATGTGAAACACGAATCAATTTTAGTCCATTACCTAAAGATTCGTATTGACCACTACGTATTTTTTTATACAAGCTAACATACATCAAGCATGAACTTAAAGCAAAATAGCTGGCACCAATAAGAAAAAGAATGACTAGTACAACTTCCCATAAAGGTACACCTAGTCCTCCCCCCACATTAATAGTACGAACTATTGAAGTGCCTATAACGACATCAGGTAACCACAATGAGATTTGTTGTCTAGCAGATTCTGTATCAAATAGTCCACTAGGTAAAAGAGGTAACAAAAAACTAAGTGCAACAACCACCCACAGCAACACCCTATTAAAATGATGTGCGACTTGTGAACGTATTAGTATGCAATATGCCGTGTATAACACAGCTAAAGAAACGTTCACCCATAAAAAATAAGATATAAAAAGATGCATCATCTACTTCTTTTTTATTAATGCAATAAGCTCATCTATTTCCGAATCGCTCATATTTTCTTCCTTTACTAATGTAGATACAGCATGTAAATAACTATTACCATAGTATTTCTCTACAATACCTTTAAGAGTATTACTACTAAAATCTGTTTTAGAAATCGCAGCAAAATATCTATGACTTTTCCCAAAACTCTCATGCCCAAGAAACCCCTTATCTTCTAGACCTCGTACAATGGTAGATATGGTATTAAAATGAGGACGAGGTTCAGGAAATAGTTCTAGCAGTTCACGTACGAACAAAGCGTCATGTGTCCAATATGTTTCCATAATTTCTTCTTCCCTTGGAGTTAATCTTTTCATCACACAGTCATTTATATTATACATAATAGATGAATTCACACCTACAGTTCTTATTTATATTATCTACATGCAAATAACGGGATTTTATAGTTATAAAACTAATTATCATAGTTAAAGAACTAAAACTCATAGTTTTATTAATAATACCACAAAAAAAGTGGAGTTGCTCGAAGCATACTCCACTTTATTAGTTACTAAAATCTATTTAAAATATTGCTATTTTGAATGAAAAATCTTACGCAGCGCATCATTAGTCGCACTTTTTAATTTTTTCTTGGCTTCTTCTTTAGTCATTGTTTTGTTTGAAGAAGTATGATGTGTAGGCATCACTTGAGCCTTAGCACTACCATTATAGGTGGCATGAATAATCTTTGGAGAATGTTTCTTGTGAACAACTTTATGGGCCACGCTTTTAGCTTTACTAGAAGCATAATGTTTGACGTCTTTCTTTGCGTTGTTCGTCCATTTTACAGCCTTCTTTGAAGCAGCAGTAGATTTCACATACCCTTTTACCTTTTTACCGACAGAAGTCTTCAAGGCTTTATCACCATATTTATAAACCTTGCCAACCTTAGTTTCTTCAAATCTATTTTTAGCAAAATTCTTTACATATTTACCTGGATTTGTCGTTGCTTTATGAATACCACTCTTAACAGCATACTTAAGTCCAGCCTTAGGATCTTTGTAAAAATTTTTAGCTGTCTTAGATCTCAAACCTTTTGATAATTTAGCCGCTCTTGAATCTTTTGCTTGATTAACAACAAATTGACCAACCTTCTTTCCAGTAGAAGAAGTAGCTGCTTTGTACACTCCTTTACCTGTAGCCACAGCTGCTTTTTTAGCATATTGACCCGTTTTAGATGCAGCACTTTTGGCCGTGCTTCTCATTTTTCTTACCGCTGATGAGCTTGCTGCTTTATGAGCTGTGGAAGCTACTTTTTGACTTGTCTTTTTAGCTGCTTTATGAGCAGTACTAGACACCTTCTTACTTGCGCTTTTTGCTTTCTTTTTAATCTTCTTCCAAACTTGTGGTGCACACACGCACACTTCATTGTTTGTTGCCTGAACAGGTTGGATACTATTCATTGCTACAACAAAGCAAAACACTGATAGCAAAATAAAAGCTCTCGTACATTTCAGATTGAACTGATTAATTAATCTTGTCATTACTTTCTTTGATTTATAAATGAGTAAAATTTAAAGTTACATAATCTAGGCTACAACGACGATCACGCTAAAGCAATCGATAAAAAATAACAAACCTCTGTTTGTAAATACACTCTGAAAATATTGCTTTCGTAATCGTTTCCCAAAAATACAAAAAAATACTACTTTATGCAAGAAAGTAGATATACAAATTCTAAATAAATAACAAAAAAATAGCCTCACCTAATATTATCTTAGGCGAGGCTATATATATAATGTATATAATCAATATAGATTACTTATCACGTGGAGGACGTGGAGTCAATTGCTTTTTTGACAATTTGAATTTACCAGTCTTTGGATCAATATCAATCAACTTCACTTCAATCTTATCACCCTCTTTAATACCTGCCTCTTCAACAGATTCAAGACGACGCCATTCTATTTCAGAAATGTGAAGCAAACCATCCTTACCAGGTAAGAATTCAACAAAAGCACCATAAGGCATAATAGAACGTACAGTTCCTTCATATACCTCACCCACTTCAGGGATAGCTACAATACCACGAATCATACTAACTGCACGATCGATAGTCTCACGGTTTTTACCAGCGATTTCAATGCGACCACCTTCTTCTACTTCTTCAATCGAAATAGTAGCTCCAGTTTCTTCTTGCATACCTTGTATAATCTTACCACCAGGGCCAATAACTGCACCAATGAATTCCTTAGGAATCATCATTGTTTCGATACGTGGAGTGTGATCTTTAAAGTCTGCACGAGGTGCAGCAATAGTTTCTTCGATCTTATCTAGAATATGCATACGTCCATCACGAGCTTGAAGCAATGCTTTTTCTAGAATTTCAAAAGATAAACCATCTACCTTTATATCCATTTGAGTAGCTGTGATACCATCACGTGTACCCGTTACCTTAAAGTCCATATCACCTAAATGGTCTTCATCTCCTAGGATATCAGAAAGTACAGCGTACTTTTCTTCACCTGGGTTCTTAATAAGTCCCATCGCAATACCAGAAACAGGTTTCTTAATTTGAACACCAGCATCCATCAATGCAAGCGTACCTGCACAAACTGTAGCCATTGAAGAAGAACCGTTAGATTCTAGGATTTCAGATACAACACGAACTACATATGGATAATCTTCTGGAATCATTCCCTTCAACGCACGACAAGCTAAGTTACCATGACCGATTTCACGACGACCGACACCACGCTGTGCACGTGCATCACCTGTCGAAAATGGAGGGAAATTATAATGAAGAAGGAAACGATCCTTTGAACGATCAAGTACATTATCAATGATTTTCTCATCTGCTTTTGTACCCAAAGTAACCGTAGTCAAAGACTGAGTCTCGCCACGAGTAAAGATGGCCGATCCGTGAGGTCCTGGAAGAGGATCAATTTCACTCCATATAGGACGAATCTCTGTTGTTTTACGACCATCAAGACGCTTACCTTCATCGAGAATACTACGACGCATCGCTTCTTTTTCTACGTCATGATAGTACACATCAATAAGGGCAGCTTTTTCTTCAAGCTCTTCTTCTGAGAATTGTTCTTTGAAGTTATCTTTGATTTCTTGAAAAGCATCAAAACGTTGATGTTTATCATGGCTACCCGCAGAAGCTATTGCATACACCTTATCATAACATTCAGCGTGTACTTTCTTGCGAAGATCTTCATCATTCACTTCATGACAGTACTCACGTTTTACTGTAGATCCGACAGCTTCAGCAAGTTCCATTTGAGCCTTACATTGGGTTTTGATACTTTCGTGAGCAACTTTCATTGCTTCAAGAAGATCTTGTTCAGACACTTCCTTCATCTCACCCTCTACCATCATGATGTTATCATAAGTAGCAGCTACCATGATATCCATGTCAGCTTTTGCAAATTGTTCAAAAGTTGGATTGATAACAAATTCACCATTGATACGAGCCACACGTACCTCAGAAATTGGTCCATTAAAAGGTATATCAGAGACAGCTAAAGCAGCTGATGCTGCAAGACCAGCAAGTGCATCTGGCATATCCTTACCGTCTGCTGAGAAAAGGATTATATTTACATACACTTCAGCATGATAATCATCTGGGAATAGTGGACGAAGAGCACGGTCTACCAATCGACAAGTCAAAATCTCATAGTCGTTCGCGCGGCCTTCTCTTTTTGTAAATCCTCCTGGGAAACGGCCAAATGCGGCATATTTCTCTTTATACTCTACCTGCAACGGCATGAAATCTGTACCAGGCACTGCATCTTTAGCGGCAACAACTGTAGCCAAAAGCATTGTGTCTCCCATACGGAGCATCACAGAACCATCGGCTTGCTTTGCCAATTTGCCTGTTTCGAGTGAGATGGTTCTCCCATCTGGCAACTCGATTGTCTTAACAATTGGGTCAATCATAAAAAATTGTTATTTAATAATATCTGCATATTTTCCGCGCAAAGATACACAATACATCTTATATATAGCCATAAAGTTGAGGAAATTTGTCCTATAGCTTTTTTTTTGTGACAATCAGTACGAGAAATGGGCTATTTAAACTATATTTGTGGCAAAATTAAACCGTTTCTACTTTAAAACTATATGTCAATGAAGCAATTATTTTATCTTAGCGCCTTACTTTTAATATTTGTTGCGTGTAAGTCACAAAATGAGTTTGAAGTGACTGGACACATCAAAGGAGCAGCTGAAGAAACTCTCTATCTAGATGCTACTAAAGTAAGTGGAACAGAAGTCTGCGACTCGGTCAAACTCAACAAAGCAGGTTTCTTCACATTGAAGAGTAGACGTCCTCAAAATCCTGAAATTTACGCACTTCGCTTAGGGAATCAACGCATTTTCTTGGCAATAGATTCAACCGAAGTCATCACGGTATCAGCAGATAAGGCACACTATACATCTGACTATACTGTCAAAGGATCTTTGGAATCAACACGCATTCAAAAACTTGATCAAGAAAAAGAGAAGTTACGCCAAAGACTTGACAGTACTTTACATGTTGCAAAAGACATGCATTTATCTCAAAGCAGCTTTAGTGCAGCCATCAACGAGTTAATCACTGAATATAAAAATCACATTAGCAAAGAGTATATATTTGCCAATCCTCAGGTAATATCTTCATACTATGCTTTATTTCAAGAAGTTAATGGATTCATGTTGTTTGACCCAGCAAACAACAAAAGAGACTTAAATTGTTTCCGAGCTGTTGCAACAAGTATGCAGCTAGATCATCCCCACTCCGATCGTACAAAAAACCTTGTAAACATTGCCATCAAGTCTATGAAGCACAAGCGAGTAGAAGAAATGATGCAGCAAGATCAGGCCGATAAGACCTTGACAATTCCTACCAATAAGATACATGAAACCGGATTTATTGACATAGAGCTTCGTGATATTGATAACAATGCAATAGCATTATCTTCACTAAAAGGAAAAGTTGTACTACTTGATTTCACTGCATATGCAGCTGATAACTCCCCAGCCCACATTTTGGCTCTTCGTGATTTATACAAACAATATCACAAAAAAGGATTGGAAATCTATCAGATATCATATGATCAGGATCGCCATTTCTGGCGTACTAGTGCCGATAATCTACCATGGATTTGTGTGCGCGATCCATATGGAGCTCATTCTACGATTGCTCGTACTTACAATGTGAGTCAGCTTCCAACATTCTTTTTATTGGATAAAAAATTGGAAATCAAAAAACGTGATATTGAAATAAGAGATATCGAAAAAGAAATAAAAGAGCTACTTTAAGGAGTTATAGAATCTTCTGAATATCAGCAGACAAGAAAAGGTCTCGATCAAAAAAAACACATCATTTTATTTGTTTATATGATAGAAAAGGCCTATTTTTGCCCTTACATAACACAAAGGAGTTCCGGTGCGCTTGCGTACTGGGATTCTTTTTTTACATTATTTATTTCAACATAAATCTAAATTGTATCCGATATGGCATATATGACAAAAGAGGGCTATGATAAGCTCCGCAACGAAATTAAACAACTAGAATCAGTAGAACGCCCAAAAATCTCTGCTGCTATTGCTGAAGCAAGAGACAAAGGTGATTTGAGTGAAAATGCTGAATACGACGCAGCCAAAGAAGCCCAAGGAATGCTTGAGCTTAAAATTGGTCAGTTAAAAGCGACTTTGATGGAAGCATCTATCATTGACGAAAGCCAACTAAGCACAGATTGTGTTCAGATTCTAACAACTGTCAAATTTAAGAACTTGAACATCAACAAAGTAATGGAGTACACATTGGTATCAGAAAGCGAAGCCAACCTTGCTCAAGGTAAGTTAGCAATCAGTACTCCTATTGCCAAGGGACTACTTGGTAAAAAAGTAGGTGAGGTTGTTGATGTCACCATTCCACAAGGAACTATAAAGCTTGAAGTATTAGATATTTCAATCAAGTAAAAGAAGGCGATAGACTACATGTGGTCTATCGCCTCTTTTGCATCTACTTCATTCATAAAAAAGAATATTATGGCAACCATTTTCTCTAAAATCGTAGCAGGTGAAATTCCTAGCTATAAAGTAGCAGAAACTGAAAACTGCTACGCTTTCCTAGACATAAGTCCATTAACTAAGGGACATACCCTAGTTATTCCTAAACGTGAGATTGATTATATATTTGATCTTTCGGCCGAAGAAACCGCAGAACTACATCAATTTGCTCAACGTGTAGCCAAAGCCATCGGTGCAGTTATCCCATGCACACGAGTTGGTGTAGCAGTAATGGGCTTAGAAGTGCCCCACGCACACATCCACCTGATCCCTATCAATAAAGAAGGAGATATGCTCTTTTCTAATCCCAAGCTGTCACTTCCTCAAGAAGAGATGCAAGCTATTGCAGATAAGATTGCATCAGCAATGAAATAAGCAGCAATCATATACCCCCATATTGAGATACAAAAGAAGCCATGTCGCTATGACATGGCTTCATTATTTTTTAATCTGCTTTCTCTCCAAAATTGACCTGTGTAATAGTCATATACCGATGTACACGATCTGGATCACCTTTGGGACAAATCAATAAAACATCATCTTTTTCTGCCACAATGTAATTATCTAGTCCGTCAACAACGGCTAATTTATTTGGCGGCATAGCCACCATACAGTTGGCACTGTTAAACATTAGCGCTTGTCCTCCATGCTTAGCATTATTCTGTTCATCTTTAGGCAAGGCATGATGCAATGCATCCCATGAAGCCAAATTACTCCACCCAAAATCGCCTTGATACAATAAAACATTATCAACTTTTTCCATGACTCCATAATCTATGGATACTGCAGGCAACATAGGATATACTTTATCTATATAAGCCTGTTCTTTCGGAGAACAAAAAGTATCCATTGATTTGGTCAGTATTTTCATTACCGCTGGCAAATGCACATTAAAAGCCTTCAGTATTGTATCTACACGACTAACAAAATGAGCGGTATTCCAACAAAATTCTTTAGATTGCACAAATGCTTGTGCCATTTCCTCAATAGGTTTTTCGACAAATGTACGAGTGCTGTATAAATTAGGAAAGTTGGCTGAATCCACAGGAGATTCTCGTTGAATATATCCATATGTTGTATTAGGACGCGTAGCTTGTGAGCCAAGGGAAATGATGGAGTCATGATGCACACAATATGCCATCGCTTGCTTTACAGAATGCAAAAAATTATTTTCATGTAAAATTAAATGATCAGCGGGTGCTACCAACAAACGCGCATGCTTATCACGCGCTGCAATATGCAAAGCTGCTCGTGCGATACATGGCGCAGTCTTTCGAGGCACTGGCTCATACAACAAGTTCTCCTTAGGTAGATCTGGTAATTGATCCTCAACCAATCTTGCATAATCTTGAACAGCTACCACATGGATATTCTCTACAGGAAAGATCTTAGATAGTCGATCATAAGTCAATTGAATCATACTGCGACCCACTCCCAATAAATCAATAAAATGCTTCGGGCAAGAGGCACGACTCACAGGCCAGAATCGGCTTCCGATTCCACCACAAAGAATGACACAATAATCAGATGTATGCATATTATTCACAGCTAATAAAAGGTATATTCTCAAGGAAAAGCGGTTGTTCAACCTTACACAAACTGAACACCCCTATAGACGCAAAGTTACTCTTTTCCTTTTGAATCTCCCAAGAAATGAACAAAATTCCCCGTAATAAATATTTTTTTCTTTTTTCTCTTCATTTCTCTTGGAACTTAAAATAAAAGCTGTATCTTTGCACCGCAATTGAAAACAATAGCAGCCCAGATGGCGGAATCGGTAGACGCGCTGGTCTCAAACACCAGTGGAGCAATCCGTGCCGGTTCGATCCCGGCTCTGGGTACATTTAAATCCAGTAAGTAATTCATTATGAAATACTTGCTGGATTTTGTTTTATATATCATTAGTATAAAATCCTTAGATGACTATTTCTCACAGAAATATAATAAAAATAGTCCATAATGGCGTCACCATTATGGACTATTAAATCAAGTGACTTCAAGCCATCATAACTACTACCTATTCCTACAGCATAAAGTTACAATATGGGTTCCATCTTTTTATGTTTTATTGCTTGGACTATTTGATCTGCTATCTGCCCCATACCTTTTACAGAAGGATGACCAGTTAACTTGTCAATATTATCCAGTTGTATTATTTTTACGCCATAATGTTTACAAATCTCTGCTATGGATAATGTGACATCCTCCTTCAGTTCCGTATTGGAGATTACATACAACTCTGCTGTCGGATAATGTTTCTGAAGGTTAGCGATGAGGTAACACATGGCAGGCCTAAAGAAAAACAAATCTTTGGCACTCCATTCCTTATACATGTAATCACCAATAGGAGATTCAGCCCAAGAATCGTTGGTTCCTCCGAAGACGAAAATCACATCAGGGCTGCCAAGATACGATACTCTCGTGACAAATGACTCGTGAGTATAGTCCTCTTTATTGTAGCCAGTATTACATACCGTACTTCCTGACCAGGAATTGTTCACATCTAGTTTCCATCCCATCCTTTTGATAACCTGCATCCACCAAGTATCAGAGACTTTCACGACATCCGTTCTGTCATAAAGTGCCTTTCCCCGCTGATACCAAGTAATCATCGTATCAGGTGTTAAGTAGCCCTCAAAAGTGGAATAAGAATCTCCCAAAATCGAGACTGAAACTTTCTCCTGCCCAAAGACTGATAAAATGCAAAACAACATGAAAGTGAGATTAATCAAACGTTTCATAAGCTTATATTTTTATCTACAAAATATTTATAAATATTATTTTCTGATTATCCATGATTGTTTATCTAGAAATCAAAATTTCATCTCCATTTGATATTCAGGTACAACTTCCACATTGTTAATCTTCACAACAGGTCCATTTGAAAAATCAGGAATTGCATTCTTGGGAAGATCACGGTGAACAAATTCCAAATCTCCCTGAAGTGGTCGAAAATAGAATGTCATATTCTGTTTTTTCATCTTATCTTTATATCGTTTCAATCCAATCATCCAAGGATCCCCGTGATAAAACTCATCTTGACAGAGCACACCATCCATAAATGCCATAGCAACATCACCTACATAATTGATTCTAAGGAAATATTCCCGCACCTGTGGTGTCGAAATGCTATCATTGAAATGAACACTCATTCTCCTAGTTCCACGCTTATTATAACTATAAATTGGTTTCACTCCAGCAACTCTTACTGTATATGTTTTGAATCCCTTCCGTGGCACATAGGTCGTATACGAGAAATTATTGTCTCCTAATAATAATAATGTAGCACCTTCATTAGAAGGTAATACAGTAGCTTTAGTAATAAGTAATTTCCCATTTATTTTTGAAGCATCAAGAGCCTGCTGACGGGTAAGAGTGGTTATCTTTATCCTAGAGCCATTGACTGACTTTACAGTAAAAGTACTAGCTAGTCCTGGTTGTGGAGTAAAAAGATTCCTTCCTGACACAGAATTCTTGTCAAAAACATACTCCGTACGCATTCCTTCTGGAGCGAAGAAGAAATAATGTTCTGCTCCAGCATCATTAATTTTCATAAGCAACTGTGCAGTAGCATATTTAAGCAGAATGCTGTGCATTTTGAAATTAAACGGTAAAATAACACTTTCGTCCTTAGGCAAAGTAAAAGTTCCCTTTTGAGGAATGCAAACTGTATCTTTATCAAGATTAATATTGACCTGAAGATCCTTCATATCAGTACGAAGCATATCATGATCTTGAAAGTTAATCATAAAGAGGAAACCACTATTATCTCTCATACGCACCGCGTATCGTAGATCTTTCCTATTGCTAGGAGTCATTTTCTCCCAACCTTCAGGAAGCACAGTCTCCATTGGGGCAAGTCTATCAGAAAAGTCAGAAAGGAAGTTGTGTATCAAGCGAAGATTACGGTAGGATTTATTCTCCAAGCCAAACTCTCCAAGAGGCGCCTGAAAATCATAGCTAATCTTTGGCACACCCATCGGTTCATCACTCATAAAAGCATTTTGTCCTGTACGCGGAGGAGTACTTCCCCCATGATACATATAATAACCAATCCCGTTACTACCACTTCCTAAACAACGAACAACTAGTCCTTCAGCCGCTTTTGCAGTTACAATTGGGCGAGAGTTATAAACCATCTGGATACCAGCCCCCATTTCAGTACAAAAAGAGGGGAAATCTTCTGGATTATATCTAACAGGCGAATAATCTGGATTCTTATGGATATCCTTGAACATCAGAAATTGACTCATCTGAGGTTTTTCCCAAAAAGGATAAGTATAAGCCGATGTCACAGGAATAGCTTCATTTCCAATAACAGCAGCATTCCCCCAACCCGTAGCAGTATAAAATGGGGTTATAATACCAGCATCTTTAGCCATTTTCAATAACGTATGCATATGCTCGTCACCAGCATCCGCAGCTGTGGCAGCCTTATGACCGCCCTCCACACCAATCGCAGCTTCTGCAGCATTCCAGCTAGCAGCCGTATAGTCATTACGTTCATTAGGATAACAGATCGCCCAAGGAGCTGCCGAATGTTGCATCTCGTTTTCTATCTGGCAGCCTATTACTGGGCCTCCATCTTTGTAATAAAGCCCTGTCATCTGTCTCCCGATTTCCTTATAAAGTCGATCTACATATACGAGATATTCAGGATCATTAGAGCGAATTTCAAGAGGTTTTGCAAATATCCACTCAGGTATGGCTCCAGAACGAATCTCACCATGACAGAAAGGCCCAATTCGAATAATTACCTTCATATCATGCTTCTTGCATTGTTGAAGGAAATAGCGAAGATCCAAGTTCTCGGACCAGTTAAAAACGCCTTCTTTTTCTTCATGCAAAGCCCAGAATACATAAGTAGACAACATATTAACACCACCAGCTTTCATTTTAATAATCTCTTCTTCCCATTGAGCTTTGGGATAACGACTGAAATGAAACTCCCCCATTACAGAGACAACTGGTTTGCCATCAATACTCATGTAATAATTATTTACTGCTATGGAGCCACCGTGAGGAGATTTTCCACCCATTTTTAATTTTCCCTCTATAATTTTCATAGGGGACTTAGGAGCATTTATCTTATATATTTTCTGCGATGTAGCAGAAAGGCATGAAGCCAAAAATAGTGCAATTAATAATTGTTTTCTCATTGTTTCTTATGTTTTTTGTTAATAAAATACATAGATAAACTAGTGTCTATAAAAAGACGATTTTCAAACTTACTGATATTAAAACATTTAATATCCTAAATTCTGTTTTATACTACTCTTTGATTCATCAATAAAAGTCTGTGGAATCCAAAATCGTTTATGACTGTCATCTATGGCAAAATATGACTTACCATTACTATTGGCATCAGATATACGCTTATTAGCATATTCTACATATTTCCCGAAACGAATCAAATCTTGACGACGAAGTCCTTCCAAATAAAACTCATGCCCGCGCTCTATCAAAAGAGCTTCATTGAAAGCATCATAAGAAACAGTCTGATCAGACGAAAGATTAACAAGACCTGCACGATGACGTACACGGTTCACCAATTCCACGGCCTCTGAAGTTGGTATTTGATTATTACGGTTGATACACTCAGCTAAAGTCAAGAGCACATCCGAATAACGATAAACAACAAGGTCTAAATCACTCTGTGCACCAGACATGCTTGGATCTTTACCATATTTCAATGGAAGTGCACCATAAGAAAGCTGTGAATTATTATCTCTAGTCTGAAGAACACCCTGATTATTAATATATTCAGTAATGATATTCTTAGTTCTTACATCACCATTCTCAAAAGTGTTGTAGAAATCCCATGGCATCACATATCCACCCCAACCAGTACTCTTGTCAGTCCAAGGCATATCTGACGGTAGAATTGAAGCAGTTATGTAATTGGCCGTCCAAGAGGAGGAACTGTTAGCTGGAATTTGAAGAATAATTTCATCATTACCTTCACCCTCCTTAGAGAATACATAATTATAATCAGGCTGTAGATTGTATACCTTACCCTCCATAGCCGTCAAATCACGACAGAGCTGTTCAGCATCCTCATATTTTCCTCTAATCATATCGTATTTCAAAAGAATCATCATAGCTGCACCTTTTGTCATTCGACCAACAGCACTAGCTTTTTCAGGAAGAGCAACGATAGCATCGCGAAGATCAGCCTCCATGAATGCGTCATATTCTTCATCTGTTAGACGAGGAATATAATTGAATGTCTGCGGATCATCTAAAACTTCATCAGAGGCAACGGGAACAGGTCCAAACATATCATAAAGATAGAGTCCCATCCAACCCCGCAAAGCCTTAGCCTCACCTATATATAATTTTTTCTCGTCTTCTGGCGCACTAGATTCCTCAATACGACGAATTGTATTACGAGTTTTAGAAAGGAATTGATAGTGAGAAAAATTCTGATAACAATGACTTTGAATATCCCCAGTAACCGTAGCAAACCACTGATGATAATATAGATTGTCTGATTCCCAGCCCCAACTACTCCAGAGATCATCGCTTGTCATATCACTAATGACTTGATAACCACCATAATTAGCACTATAAATGCTTTCGCCATTCCAATAGCCACTCCCAAACTCATAGTAAAGAGCATTAAGAGCCAAACGTAAGTCACTCCCACTCTTAGGAAATGTATCTGGAGATATCTCCGTATAATCTTCTCTATCGAGGCTACACCCTATTGTTGCTAGCAGCAATAATGCCACTGACAAGTATTTTAATATTTTCATCTTTATCTATTTTAAAATTTCAAGTTAAAACCAAAAGCTACAGACCACTGGTTGGGATAGGCACCTATACCATTGCCAGTTTCAGGGTCCATACCATTATATGGAGTAAACACACAAAGGTTACGACCTGCAACATAGGCACGAGCATTCTTCACCGCACCACCAAACCATTTAACAGGGAAACTGTAACCGATAGAAACATTATCAAGACGCAAATACCAAGCTTTTTCTAGGAAAAAGTCACTACTTTTAGGATCAATACCAGAGTTAGCTTCTGCAACACCAGGCATCGTTCCAGTAGGATTGCCATATGACCAACGTTTTTTTACATCTGTAAGAGCATTAACACCATAAGTAAGGTCTTGGATACCGTAGACAGACTGATATTTTACATCGTTAATCTTCCAACCATTCAAAGAGCCATACATATAGATATTGGCATCCCATTTACCCAATCGAAAAGTATTATTAATACTAAAAGGAATTGGAGTAGAATTATGTAAATAGACCATATCAGCATCATCAAGAGTACCATCTGCTCCCGACTTCAAAATATAACGGCCCTCTTTATCACGCATTTTCTCTCCATTTTCATCAAGCTGATAGCCGTTGAGATCCTGATATAAGATAGCGCCAGCAGTAGAGGACGGAAGATGAGCATAACTCTCATTAGGCTGTATCAAACCATTTGTCTTGTATCCATAGATGTTATTCCAATCTTCTTTCCATGCTTGATATGGCAAAGGAATAAAGTCTGCATCACGACGGATTGTCTTGTTACGATAGACAGATAAGTTCAAATCAGTAGTCCATCCGAAATGCTTTGTGTCAAAATTGACACTATGGACAGAGAAATCAATACCTCTTGAACGATACCGCGTTGCAGAATTGTAATCAATAGTATTAATCTCCTGATACGACATCAAATTTTTTGCCATAATGACATCACTACGAGTACGCTGATAAAGATCAATAGATCCTGAAAGGCGATTACGCCAGAAACCAAAATCAAGACCAATATTTAAATCTGTCAGAGTCTCCCACTTCAAATCTGGGTTACCGAGTTTAGAGAGACCAATACCATTTACAAGATTACCATTCATGACATAAGATCCACGTGATACGGTATAATAAGTATTAATACCAGTCAGATTACCAGCATTACCCGTTTGACCATAACCAAGACGTAGTTTCATGTTACTAATCCAATTGACATTCTTAAGAAATTTCTCCTCGTTCATACGCCATGCTAAAGAGACTCCAGGGAAGGTTCCCCACTGATGCTTACTAGAGAAATTAGAAGAACCATCAACACGAAGATTAAGAGTCATGATATAACGCTGAGAAAGAGTATAATTGACACGACCAATAAAAGAGGCCATCTCATTATCACCCTTATAAGAACTTATGTTAGGATTCTCCTGTTCACTTGAACCAATATTGTTCATCAGTGCACCATCATAAGGAAAGTCTGAAGCCACAATTCCCATACCATTCCAAGAATTCTTCTTATATTCCCAACCTGCCATTACACTTAGATCATGTATATTGCCAAAAGTCTTGGCATAAGTACCCACAACATTGATAAGGTGCATCTGAGCCTTAGCATTTTGTTTGGAAGCCTGCCCATTGAGACTGTATCCCTTCATTGTAGTTGTAGGGATATACTGATCTGCCTGTGTATCCTTCATATCAACGCCTGCTGTCGCTCTAAAAGTGAGTTCTTTGAAAGGCTTATATTCCAGATAACCGCTCACAAAAAGGTCACGACTCATAGTTTCATCAGTAATATCTAGGAGTGACACTGGATTGGGATAAATGTTAGAACGAATGGGATTGTCAGAATACTGACCATTCTCATCATAAACAGAGACAGTCGGTATATAAGTCATTGCGGAGTAAATCAATGCAGAGTTGTCCTGGCGTCCATCACCCAATGGTACATCATGGTACTTAATTTGAGTAAAAGATGTATTGAGCCCAGCTTTGATATTCTTTCCGAAGTCCTGATCAAAGTTGACACGACTGGAAAGACGGTTCATGTCATTATTTTTGGCAATTCCTTTGTGATCATATAGTCCAAAAGAAATCAGATATTTAGTTGCATCACTACCACCAGTAATAGAAAGATTCTGCTCATTTACGATACCTGTGCGTGTTACTTCATCCATCCAATCGGTACCCTTTCCCACAAAATTATCAATCTGTTCCTGAGTAAAATATTTCTCGTCGCCATGTCCAAGTTCATCAAAGATTTTATTTTGCTCTGTCATGAAATCTTTAGCCCCCATAAAGCTAGGAGCATCTTTGATAAACTGAAGAGCTACAGAACCCGAATAAGAGATGGACGGTTTACCACTCTTGCCTCGTTTAGTTGTGATAAGTATAACACCTCCAGAAGCATCAGAGCCATAGATAGCTGCAGCGGATGCATCCTTCAAGATGTTGATAGTCTCAATATCATCAGGATTCAAATTTATCAGCCCATTATCTTTGTCAGCTCCGCTATAAGCTGTACCTGATGTTACAGTTTTAGTAGATAATTGAGGTACACCATCAATGACAACAAGAGGATTCTGACCAGACAAGCCACCACGAATGGAAATGTTCATTGAGCCACCAGGAGATGCACTGTTTGCTGTAATATTCATACCAGCAGCACGTCCTCTAAGCATAGAACTTGTGGAAGCATCACCAGCAGTAGTAAGTTCGTCAGCTTTGACAGTAACCACAGATCCTGAGATATTGGTTTTTTTCTGTGCTCCATAACCTACTACCACAACCTCATCAACAAGGAATTCATCAGGGGAAAGGATTACATTAATAGGCGAAGTTCCAGTGATTTTAATCTTCTTCATAGCATATCCCACATAGGAGACATTTAAAACTTGACCAACTTTTGCGTTCGCGATCGAAAAATTGCCATCCAAATCAGTGATCCCCCCCAATACTGTACCTTCTATCTTTATTGTTGCACCTATCATTGGTTCATTAGTATTGTCTTTAACATTACCTTTGACTGTTAATGTCTGTGCAGCCAGCGTTAGAGCAGAAAGGAGCAGGACTGACATCAGTCCCAGTTTTCTTATAATGTTGATATATTGTTTCATTGCTATTGTTTTGATTAATTGATTTTTTTCATGGTTCCCCACAATTCTGCTGTGTCAAAAACAACCTGAACCGTTGTAGCACTACCAGGGCTGTAGCTACAAATGCTTCCACCATAACTCTGGTCATCTAACCACCACCATTTACCTTCACTGTTACGCCATATTTTGTTCCAGCTTCCATCAGTAAAGCAATAAGAATGGGCTGTAGCTGAAGAATTCAAAGACACCACAATACTCTTACGGTAAGAAGTCCCACCATTTTCCATATTTGGAGAAAACGACCAATCTGCAAAGCTGAAACCTTCACCAGTCAAGATCATATCTCCACTATAAGTTGATGTGTCTGGTTCAAAAGAGGTCAATGTATACTTGTGATTTTTGATGTCTAGCCATACATAATAATATCCAGCCTTGGCAACTACAACAGGAACAACATAGCCATTCTTATTCATCAACTTGCTAGCAACATAAGGACTAGTCCCAAACTTATCACCAGTAAGACTCTCAGTAGGAGTGAAAAATAAATGTGTTCCATCCTTTGGAGCATAAATTGTACAAGAATACTGATAAGCATCATTACGATCCATATAGCGATAATAGCCGCTAATATAATCTATCTCATTTTCATCATCATTGACAACATACATCTGGGCATAGTCATCAATGCCATCCTCCTCTTCCTTAAGCATAACAATAACATTTGATTGATATACCCCTCTGTTACCTCCATTGTCTTCAATGGTCAGCGTCATGGGGTAACTGCCAAGTTCAGAAATAGTAATCGTCTTATCCAATTGTACCGATCTTCCACTTAATGGGATAATCTCGGAGATATCCAAAGAAGGGATGTCAATAGTAACAGACTTCAAAGAACGGTCATCCGTTACAGTGTGGTCGAAAGAAAAAATTCCCTGATGTTCTGATGGATTATATTCAACATTGACATCTGAAGGAAATCCACCTGCAACAGCAGGCGATTGTGTATCAGGCTTATAAGTCAGGACAATAATCTTCTTATTCTCATTTCCTTTCTTATCAGTAACAGTTACATGTAATTCCTCATCAAAAGTAGCATTCTCAGGAACCACAAGTTTATAATTATAATTAAAGACCTTTGGCTTTTCAGCGGAAAGGTTATATACCTTATTGATATTCCATGCATCACATGCAATTGTCACACTAGACATACCTATTTCACTAGATACCTGTCCCTGTATGTTCACAATATCTTCAGGGAAAGTCTCTATCACTGAGCTGTCAGTCCACAATCCAGGGAGCAAATTATCTTCTTTACAAGAGACAGTGAGCAGTATTACAGAGATAAAGAATATATATTTGAATATTGATTTCATAACAACATAATTTTTAGTTATTGTATTTCAAAGCGTCAAAAACCTGTAATGCATTACCTTGGAAATCAAAGAGTGTCGTATTATTGATTGGATTTTTCTGTCCCAATTTCCACCCTATTCCTGGTACATTAATGAATATTGGGTCCCAGTACATATAACCTAGAACACGTTGATTATTCACATTCTTAATCTGATTGCTCAGTTCCAGCATAAAACGCTTTTGACCAGCTTTTGTCATATCATCATAAGGATTATTATTACCAATTTGTCCGACCGTATTATCCGCCAAAGTTGGATTCCAGGCATAAGCAGTCTCCATAAAGATGAGATCCTTGTCAAACTTGTCGGTCACATAATCAGTCCACTGACAAACGCTTGTTGCAGAAAGATTGGTATAAAAAGGATAGTAAGATGCACCAATGATATCGTAGCTCACATTATAGTCTTTAAGTAGTCCAAGAAACCAGTTATATCTATCCTTGTTACCAGCTGCATCTAAATGGATAATCACCTTACTTTCAGGTGCTACTGCCTTTACAGCCTCACAACCAGCTTGAAAGAAACTGCACATGTTTTTCACACTGTCACAAGCACCATAAGGATAGAGCAGACCAGCTTGTATTTCATTTCCAATAGCCACATATTCAGGAGTAGTGCCTTGAGCCGCCATTTTTTCCATAAACGATTTGGTATAAACATAGAGTTCTTCCTTTAATTGAGCAGCATTCAAACCTTCCCATTGATGAGGTATGTTCTGATCTTTGCCATTTGTCCAGTAATCACTGTAATGAAAAGTCAACAAAATCTGCATGCCTTTTTCTTTCGCTCTCTTAGCTAGTTGAAGGATATCAGTCTCATCCTCAATGCCAGCAGGCATCTCATCGGATGGAGAATAATCCTTATTGCCAGGGTCGTTATAAAGACGCAAGCGGACAATATTCATCCCATTATTCTTCAAAATTTCGAGACAGTCATCAGCCTGACCATTGTCGTAATATATACCTCCATTTTGTTCCACATAAGAAAGCAAGGAAATATCACCACCCTTCAGAAAAACCTGGTCGCCATCTCTGCAGATTAATTTCAGACCATCGATTTCACTCTTTCCAGGCTCAGTAGAAGTCTGTATAAGGGCTACCGTCAATTGTCCATCCTTAACCTCTATACCACGAACGAAACATTTCTTCCATTCGTTAGCAGAGACCTCAGCGGCTGTTTTTCGACCATTAGCATCAACATAAAAAGTATGATTTCCATCCTGATTCTTGGCGTAAAATTCCAAGTCATAGTAACCATCTTCTAAATTTTTAATAGATTGTGACACGGAAAGCGTGCCAGCTGAAGAAGATGTAAATACAAGTGATTTACTGCCATCACAGCCATCATCACCAATTGAAACAGCAGATCCATCTCCATCAACAGTCCAATTGGAAAGCATCTGTTCAAAATTGCCATTCGGCAACTGCTGAATCTTTACTATAGGCTCAACTTCCTCCATAGCCTTAGGCGTACTGCTCGAACAGGCCATACAAGTGCAGGAAAGAGAAAGCCCAAAAACGAATAATTTGTCAGTGAGAAATTTCTTTTTCATTATTAGATTGTTATATCAAGGTTTTTAATCGGAGACAAAAATACAGATTCCGGCCATAACAAGGAATAGATATTTTTATATAAAAGATAGACTATATTACGGAAAATTACAATCTAAGTCCTATCATCCTAAGATCAAAATCGGCCTCAAATATCTGAAGATCAGAAAAAACATTTGGATATAGCTCATTACTATTCTTAAAAGGAGACTAAATACACAATATAGAAAGACACTCATTCAGAGCACGTTTCAAATCAAGATTATTCGTTATTTTAATTGTAAAATTACGATGTGAATTTTGACTAATAGATCAATTCATTGCAATTAAAAAAATAAATAATTTTACGACAAGCTATGCCAATTGTAAAAACTTTACATATCTTTGTCGGCACACAATACCTAGAAAGTATGCTAAAAATTGGTGAAGGCTTTGCTGGTGAGCGATCAATTATATTACCAGCCATGATCAACAACACTGCGAGAGAAGATTCTTTCCTCTCTCAACTTTATATTACCGCTATTGGTTATTATCCACATGCAACTTATCACTATCGTGAACGAACAGATCCCATTAATCAGTATATCCTAATCTACTGCATTAAGGGAAGTGGTTGGTATGAAGTAAAAGGGAAACACTATGATGTAAGAGCCAATCAAGTCTTTGTTATTCCAATTGGTGAAAAGCATACCTATGCTTCAAATAATGAAGACCCATGGACTATATATTGGATTCATTTTGATGGTAAGATGGCGTCAGAATTCACTGATAAACTGTACAAGCCAAAAGACATTCAACCAGGTAGCACCTCACGTATCACAGACAGAAACACGATTTTTGAGGAAATGTTTCTTACTCTTTCTGATAAATATAGCGTAGATAACTTACGATATACTTCTTGTCTGTTATATGGGTTCCTTGTAACTTTCATCTATCTAAATCTTTTCAGAAAATACAGGGACCAGAATGATAGAATCAATGATGAAAACATTATCAATGCTGCATTAAAATATATGAACGAAAATTTAGAGAAGCAACTATCATTAAAACAGTTAGCCCAATACATTGGGTACTCAGTTTCCCAATTCTCTTATATTTTCAAGAACAACACAGGTCACAGTCCACTTAATTATTTCAACATGATGAAAATCCAACGAGCCTGTCAATTATTAGAAACGACGGATATGAAAATCAACCAGATTAGTGGAAAAATCGGAATTGATGACAGCTATTATTTCTCACGTATGTTTAAAAAGATTGTTGGAATCTCTCCATTGAAATATCGTAACGCCAGAAAAAACAAATAGCTATTTTTCATCAATATGCATCAAATATATCATTAAGCTTCATTGATATATAGCAGTTCCATTTGCGGTACAGAAAAAAGTCCTCAATCCTTTTTGGATTGGGGACTTTTCTTATATATACACACCAAAGATTTGTCCATTTTCGGACATTTATCCCGTATCGTACACCTTACAAAAACATCTTAGATCCTGAATACCAGAACATTTCTTCACTGGCACACAAGTTGACTTTATAAATAGCAGTTATATTAAAACACTATTTATGGACAAGAAAATTCCAGTACGCACACAGCGAAAAGAGAAATTACGCCAACTAGTCAAAATAGGGCTACCTATCATTGTATTAGCTTTCATCACGATCGGCATACTGCATGTCTATCGCCCCAGTATATCTAAGCGATTTGTTAAGTTATCCAAGGTAGACAAAGGAGATATGCAAGTAAGTATTAGCGCATCAGGAACTGTATGCCCTATCTTTGAAGAAATCATAGCCTCACCAATCAACTCACGTATAACAAAGTTATATTGTCATGGTGGAGAAAAAGTGCAAGAAGGCACCCCACTTATGCAATTGGATTTACAAGCCACAGAAACGAAAGTCAACCAAATGATTGATGAAAAAAAGATGCGTTTAGTAAAGCTTAATCAACTACAAGTCAACAACCAAACGACACAAGCAAACTTAAAGATGCAAATCAAAGTAGCTGGAATGAAATTAGAACATTTAAAAGTAAAATGGCTTAATGAGAAATATCTAGACAGTATTGGTGCTGGTACTCAAGAAAATGTAGCCCAAGCTCATTTGGGCGTTCAGGTAGGAGAACTCGAACTCCAACAGATGCGTGAACAGTACAAAAACGAATGTGACATCGCACAGGCCGAAGAACAGGTTCAACAATTAAGCTATAGCATGTTATGTAAAGACATACTAATTATGCAGCACACATTGAGTCAAGCCAAGGTCAAAGCCCCACACACTGGCTATCTAACATACATCAACGAACAAATCGGCGCCAACGTGCAACAAGGGACACAACTAGCTGTTATTTCAGATCTCTCAAAATACAAAATACAAGGAGCCATAGCAGATGCATTTGCTGATAAAATACATCTTAATAGCCCAGTTATAGTCTGCTTAGATAAAGAAGAACTAGCAGGAAGCGTCACATCCATAACCCCACTATCTAAAAATGGGATGATTCATTTTACTGTTCACCTTGCAGAAGCTAATCACCCCAAACTACAATCGGGCCTTAAAACAGATATCAATATAATGAGTAACACAAAAACCAATATTAAGCGCATAGACTATTTTTCTAGCTATCAAGGTCCAGGAGAATACACCATGTTTATTGCAGACAAGGACAACTGCCTGCACCGTAAAAAAGTAACTCTTGGCAAATCAAATTATAAATACATTGAAGTTATCAAGGGATTAGCAGTTAATGACCAAGTAGCAATCAATGACATGCATGATTTCGAAGATAGAAAAACAATCTATATTAAGTAGTAAAACATCGAAATACAATATTATATTCCAACATATGAAACATTTATTCAAACAAACATTTTTTCAACTAAAGAAGAACAAAGTCATCTTTGGGCTCACCATTATAGGTAGCGCACTATCTGTAGCTGGTATCATGCTACTTGAACTGATGATACAGATTTATCTCAATCCGACACCACCAGAAGTCAATAAAGAGCGCACATTAATTGCTCGTGCAGTACAAATTAGGAATGGTGATTTTACAACCAATTCATACTATGGCATAGAAGGCATACGTAAAATATGGCGTCCATTAAAGACTCCAGAACTTGTTGGACTCATCAAATCCGAAAGTAAAGTATTCTCTTCAGTAAGCAAAACTTCCTACAAACCAAGCACAGTTGCTTACGTCGATGGAAATTATTTCAAGATCCTCTCATTCGACTTTGTCGAAGGGCGTCCTTTTACAGAAAATGACTGCATCAACAAACGTCCAGTAGCTGTAATTACGAACAAAATGGCCATCAAACTATGGGGACATGCTGAAAACGCTGTAGGCAAAACAATTTTAAATGACCAAACACCATTTAAAGTGATAGGAATAGTAGAACCTGCCACGATGGGCAATTTTGTTTCATCCTCTGATATATGGATTCCATACACAACATCAGAGATAGTCATGAACACCAATGATGAGACACAAGGAATCGGTGGTGGCATTAGCGTCTTGATTTTGGCCAAAGACCAAGCAGAATTCCCTAAAATCCAAAATGAAATTGTCACAAAATGCAAAGAGGTAGAACAATCCTATCCTTTTACTATAACTCCCAGAACCATTGATACAGCAGCAGGTATGATGTACAATCCTGAGGGATGGGCCAATCACACAACAGACCCATCTGCATTTTACAAGAAGTATGGCAGTCTTGCATTGTTATTCCTATTAGTACCAGCAGTCAACCTATTAGGACTCATCTTTGCCTCATTCAAAAAGCGCGAAGCAGAAATCAGTATACGAAGAGCCTACGGAGCATCAATTGGTGACATCATCTCTCTACTATTGCGAGAAAACCTCATCATCACATGTATTGGTGGTGTAATCGGCCTTATACTAGCTTGGTTACTCATTCCATTAATCATTGATTTTCTGATATTCCATCCAGATTCTTCAGCAAGCATTAGTATCTGGTCATTGATAAAGATAGAAGCTATTGCCATTGCTTTAATTATTAGCTTTCTTCTGAACTTTCTGTGTTCATCAATACCAGCGTGGAGAGTGAGTAAAACCCCAATAGTCAACTCATTATAATTTAAAACATTATGTGGAAACAATTATTACATCGCATATATAACGAACGCAAACAAAACACATGGTTGTACGTAGAACTCCTTATAGTACTGGCAATCATATGGGTCGCTTTTAATGATTTATACAAAAGTTACCAACTATCCACCCTGCCAACTGGTACCAACATCGAAAATTGTTGGCGTCTACGCATCGGTAGAAGTGTATCCACCTCTGTGGATGATCAGCCAAATTTTAGTCAAGATTATGCTGCCATCACACAAATCATGAAGAACATCCGTCAAGATAATGCTGTAGATGCTATTGGTCTAACTGTAAATTCTATGCCCTACTCAAGCAATAATAGTAATATCAGCATGTATTTAGCCAAAGATTCTTTAAATAATAAGAAATACGTACATGGAGTACTCATTAGATACTATAACAAAGATGTCATGCGTGTTTTTCGTTGCAAAGATATTCATGGGCGTCCACTAGCAGACCAAATCCCTGCAATAGAAAAACACTATATCATTCCAACAAAGTCCACGGCACTGAAAATGGCAGGACACACAAATATTATAGATACGCTTGTCACTGGATTTGACAACGGACCTATGCCTATCTTACAAATAGCAGAAAATATTCGTTACTCTGACTACGAGGAAGTCATGGATGGGTGCTACGAAGTAATAACGGAAAAAGATCTATCAGAATTTATCGAGTCGGAAGGAGCTACTTCCAATTCGGTGCAGGTATGCCTTCGCATGAAACAACACATGACGCAACAAGACATGGAAAATTGGCTAAATAAAAACAAAGCTCTGATCTCCACGTCACCAATATATATAAACTCTGCAACCAGCTTTTCACTCATAAAAGCAGGACTAAACGAGTACTTTGTACGACAAATAAAACAAAGAGTATTCTTAGTTAGCTTCCTCTTAGTATGCGCTTTCCTCGGGATCCTTGGTACATTTTGGCTACGCACATCACAAAGACGCAAAGAGATTGGTTTATTGATGGCTATAGGATCAAGCAAAGTACATATTATTTTAAACTTTATATATGAAGGGCTTTTCATCTTATTATGCACTCTTCCCTTAATCATCTTGTATATAGGCTATTACATCACGACGGGGCATTTAAGTAGTCACGAAGAGATAGTCATCCCAACAATTATCACAAGTGTATTGTCCATCATAACAATGAGTCTACTCATTATTGGTGGAGTACTAATATCTGCATGGAGCACTTTCAAAATCCAAGCCGCAGAAGTTCTACACGATGAATAAGCCGACACAATAAACAATATCAATAACTCTAAAACAATAAATATGATTACCCTAGAAAATATCAACAAAGTCTATCGCACTAGTGAAATAGAAACTCAAGCACTTGAGAATGTACATATCCATGTAAACAAAGGAGAATTTTTAAGCATTATGGGGCCATCTGGATGTGGCAAATCCACCCTACTCAATATCATGGGACTATTAGACACTCCCACTAGTGGTGAACTGATCATCGACAACGTCAATATCACTTCACTAGGAGATAAAGCCGCAGCTAAATTTAGGAATCAAAATCTTGGTTTTATTTTCCAAAGTTTTCATCTAATCCATTCTCTCAATATCCTAGACAATGTGGAACTGCCACTCTTATACCGCAAAGGCCTATCTAGCAAAGAACGCACAGAGAAAGCAAAAGCCATCCTAGAAAAAGTCGGTCTAAGTCACCGCATGCATCATATGCCTACTCAGTTATCTGGTGGGCAATGCCAACGCGTAGCTATCGCTCGTGCCATGATTGGAGATCCAAAGATTCTATTGGCCGATGAACCAACTGGTAACTTAGATAGTAAGATGGGGACAGAAATCATGGACCTATTGCATCAATTTAACGAAGAAGATAACCGTACAGTGATAATGGTTACCCACAATGAACTCCAAGCCAAACAAACAGATCGCACCATCCGCTTTTTTGATGGTAGACAAATCAAATAGACAAGATGAACAAACCAGTTACATACCTACTTCTGATCTTTGCTGCACTTTGTGGACGCAAAACACATGCAGCTTGCTCACCAGCTATAGATTCGACTTCTATCTCATTGACGGAAGTCATATCTAGAGCACGCCTACAAAGTGTAGAGGCAGCAGTAGCGATCAATAAAATGAGAACGGCCTACTGGGTATACCGCACATATAAAGCAGACTTATTACCAGAATGTTCGCTTAAAGGTACCCTACCTTCTTATCAAAAACAATATAATGCCTACCAGCAAGATAATGGAAATTACACCTACGTAAGAAGCAACTCATTAGGTCTCAACAGTGCACTATCTATGACACAAAAAATATGGTTTTCTGGCGGTACACTCTCTCTTAAATCCTCCTTGGACTATATCAAGCAAATGGGGGCAGAAGGACAAGAAAATTACATGTCCGTCCCCATTAGCTTAACTCTGTCTCAACCCATATTTGGTATCAACGACGTAAAATGGCAAAGGAAAATAGAACCAGTAAAATACAGAGAAGCCAAAGCCCAATTTATATCAGATACCGAGGAAGTGGCCGTGAGCGCAGTCCAGCAGTTTTTTAATTTATTGCTTTCTGAAGAAAACGTACATATCGCAGAACAGAATCTACGCAATGCAAAAAAATTGTACGATGTGGCTATAGCTAGAAAACATATTGGGCAGATTAGTACCAATGATTTATTGCAACTAAAACTAAGCACAATCAATGCCACGTCGCATCTCACTTCAATGCAAAGCGAACATAAAAGTGCGCTTTTTAAATTGCGTTCATTTTTAAATATAACTGATAGCACCGAACTAAAACCCATACTTCCCAAAGAAGCTCCCAATCTAGTATTGCATTTTGATGAAGTACTTGCTCGAGCAAAATCAGCCAATGCATTTGCTGAAAACATCCGCAAAAGACAGCTAGAGGCTGATTATAAAGTCGCTCAGGCCAAAGGAAGTATGCGAGACATTAATCTCTTTGCAAGTATTGGGTACACTGGGCATACACAAGATTTTGACAGGGCTTATACAGGATTAAAGAAAAACCAAATCTTTGAAATTGGTGTTTCCATACCCTTACTAGACTGGGGGAAACGCAAAGGGAAAGTACGAGTAGCCCAAGGGAACCAAAAAATAGTAGCCAGCCAACTTAAACAAGAGAGACAAGAATTTGAACAAAACGTGTTTCTTTTAGTTCAGCAATTCAACAATCAAAGCGAGCAACTGTACTTAGCAATGCAAGCAGATAGCATAGCTCATCAACGCTATCAAACGAGTGTGCAAACTTTTTTGGCTGGCAAAATAAACACTTTAGACCTCGATGACGCTCAAACCAGCAAAGACGAAGCCCGTCAAAAACATATAAACGAATTGTACAAATACTGGTACTATTACTATGAATTGAGAAGTCTAACCTTGTGGGACTATCACAATAACTGTGAAATAACTGTCCCTCTAAATTTTGAAAAATAACAGTATCATTTACTTTTTTCACCTAAACTCTATATATTTGTACTATGATATTGATAATTGACGACGATAAAGCCATTCGTTCCTCCTTAAATTTTATGCTTTCACGCACTGGATATGAAGTAGTCACAGCGGCTACTCCAGGTGAAGCTGTGCTCATAGCTCAAGAACAATGCCCCGAGCTCATTTTAATGGATATGAACTACTCTCTATCCACTACTGGCGAAGAAGGCCTAAGGCTTCTCCAAGAGATGAAAACGATTCACCCACAGACCCCTGTCATCCTCATCACCGCATGGGGAAGCATAGACATTGCGGTACAAGGGATGAAACTAGGTGCGTTCGATTTTATCACTAAGCCTTGGGATAATAGACAGTTAATGCAGCAAATAGAAACAGCATTGGAGTTGTCTTCATCTCCTACAGTTCAATCCACAAACAATCCCACCCCCCAAAAAACAGATATCAGTCCCTTCGACCGTTCCTTTATTATAGGTCAAAGTCAAGCAATAACAGACGTCTTAAAAATTATTGAAAGAGTAGCCAAAACAAATGCCAGTGTATTGATTACTGGTGAAAGTGGCACTGGTAAAGAATTGATTGCTGAGGCCATTCATCGCAATAGCCAACGTGCTCAAAATGCCTTTGTCAAAGTCAACCTAGGTGGTATATCCCAATCTCTATTTGAGAGTGAAATGTTCGGACACAAAAAGGGCGCATTTACTGATGCATCTAGCGACCGTATAGGGCGATTTACTCTCGCAGACAAAGGAACGATTTTTTTAGATGAAATTGGCGAACTAGACTTAAGTTGCCAAGTCAAATTGCTTCGAGTATTACAAGATCAAACATATGAGGTGTTAGGCGATAGCAAACAACGTAAAATTGATGTGCGTGTTGTGTGTGCGACCAATGAAGACTTACCCACGATGATCAAACAAAAGACATTTCGTGAAGATCTCTTCTACCGAATCAACCTTATTCAGGTACATCTACCAGCATTGAGAGAACGTCGGGAAGATATCCCTTTGCTGATCAAACACTTCGCTCAACGTCAACAAGAAGAGCATAATAGCCCTAAAGTCACTTTTACTGAAGAAGCTATGACAAGACTCTGTACTCTCCCCTATTATGGTAATATCAGAGAATTAAAGAATTTGATTGATAGACTGATTATTATGAGTAATCACAACATAATAGATGGCAAGGTACTTGACGAGTTTGGGCTACCTAATAGCAATGTCAAAACGGAAATTACAGCACATCCCGATGACTCTAACTGTGCATCAACCAATAGCATGACTCTACAAGAAGTAGAAACCCAAGCTATATGCCAAGAACTCATCAAACATGGTGGCAACTTAACACTTGTAGCCAGAGCATTGGGCATCACTAGACAAGCACTATACAGAAGAATGGAAAAATACAAGATTGATGTGACTGTAAAAAAAGGACACAATCCATAACCCCATCTCAACAACCATGAAAATAAGAAGCTACTTTGTCATACTCACCTTATTAATCGCCCTCCTATTTTGCTTTATCATATGGGCTATGTCTCAACCGATTAAAGCAACGACGGTTTATGTAGGCACAAGCCTCATCGCTATACTACTTCTCACTTATCTATCTTACTTCTACCAGAAGGTTGTCAAACCCATGCAAACAATTGGCAATGGGATAGAACTTATCAAAGAGCAAGATTTTAGTTCCCGCCTCAAAAATGTAGGGCAAGTAGAAGCCGATTATATTGTAGATATATTCAACCGCATGATGCAGCAATTAAAGGATGAACGTCTACGTCTGCGAGAACAGAATTATTTTCTAGATCTCTTGATAGCCGCTTCACCTATGGGGGTTATCATTTTGAATTTTGATGAACAAATAAGCAGCATGAATCCAGTGGCTAAAGAGATACTGCAAGCTTCGCAAACAGAAAATTCATGGGGCACCATACAGCATCCACTAGCCAAATATCTGGTAAAGTTGCAAACCAACGAATCACAAATATACAGATTAAACACAAGCGAAATATATCGATGTACCAAACAGACATTTGTGGATAGAGGATTTCCACATCCCTTTATTTTAATAGAAACTCTTACAGCAGAAGTACGAAAAGCAGAAAAGATAGCTTACGAAAAGGTCATTAGGATGATTGCTCATGAGGTCAATAATACCGTAGCAGGTGTTACATCAACCTTAGACACAGTAGTCAACTCATTGTCATACGATGAAAACAACACAGAAATATGCGATGTTACCAATATCTGTATAGAAAGGTGCATGACGATGAGTCACTTCATCACTCGTTTTGCCGATGTAGTGAAGATACCTGAACCACAAACGAGCGAAACCAATCTCAATGAATATATTGCACGTTTCGATAAGATGATACGTTCTTACACTCAGCCTAAAAATATTCAAGTATCTATCCAATTAGATAGCCAAGTGCTTTATGCTTATTTGGATATTCCTTTATTTGAGGGAGCATTAATCAATATCATAAAAAATGCTGTCGAAAGTATAGAAGATAAAGGACACATCGTCATTTCAACGACCGCTAATCCTCCACAACTGATTCTTGCAAACAATGGTGCAAGCATTCCAGAAGATATACAATCACAGTTATTTAGCCCATTCTTTTCAACGAAGCCGACAGGGCAAGGTATTGGTTTGCTCTATACACGAGAAGTGCTAGAGAAACATCACTTCAACTTCTCGCTACACACCGATGACGATTTATGGACACGTTTTATCATCTCTTTTCCTAAACAGAATAGATAATCAAAACGTAAAGGCTACGTAAGCACCTATATTTTTTTCTCCCACCATCGGGGTCATTACAAATTGTTTATCAGCTGGCAATTTTAGGACTCGTCGCCAAAATGGCAATGTTTGGTACGCTAATTCCACACTCAATATACCAATTCCTGCACCAGCAAGTGTGTCGCTTATGTAGTGTTTGTTATTAATCACACGTAGACTTGCCGTTAAAGCAGCAACTGAATAGCCCGCAACTGGTATCCAAATAGATGCATCCTTATATTCTTTATACAGGAGATGAGCTCCCGTAAAGGCCATGGCTGTATGTCCCGAAGGAAATGATAGATTATCACTGTGATCGGGACGAGTACGATGTATGCTATACTTTAGACTATTGACCGTTACTCCCATAATGGCCATAGAGGTGGCCCCCAAGACCAAACGTTCTTTAAGACTATGTTTGGCTGGTACGCCCAAAAAGTCAAGCGCATACACCCCCAACAGTGGAGTATATTGTGTGTAATTATCAATTGGAAATTTTTGATGCACATCCTCTTGAACTTCAAAGGCAGTCCCTCTGTCTATAACTTTCGACACACTAGGTATTGTTTTACATAAGATACCTGTTCCAATCAATGCCGCAGGCACTCCCCATCGAAGGACTTTATCATATTTGGGCCATTCAATAGACGGGATTTTGAAATTTGAAGTACGCAATTTGGGCAACTCCAACATCTTTTGCGCAGGGTTGTAGTACCGATGATTATCATAACGAGGTATGTAACGTGGCGTGTATTGCTCGGACACACGGATAGAGTCACGTACCTTTATACCAAGAGTATCTCTTTCTACAGTCTGCGCCGACAACTGCATACCACACCCTAGTAAGATGACAATTGCCACACAAGTCACGCGCAATACCAACATCTTCTTTCTCATACTATACCTCCTCTTATACGTTCAACATACTATTTTCATTCTGTAGACTACGAAAGTACAAGTCAATTCTGAAGAGATTTAGAAGATTGCAGGTAGAGTTATAAAAATCAGAATATTTACAGAATGTATATAGTAACACACAAAAAGTTACTTTTAGTCACATATTGACCCAATAAATATCGTATCTTTGTCAGTAGAATACATAACATCATATCACTAAACAAGTCATTATGGAAAAATTGAAATATGTTATTGCAGGTGCTGGTGGTGTAGGCGGTAGTATAGCTGCCATGCTATATTTAGCAGGTGAAGATGTAACCTGCATTGCACGCGACAGCCATCTTAAGGCCTTACAACAAGAGGGATTACACTATCATTCTGATCTCAAAGGTGAACACATACTACCTATCCCTGCCCTATCAGCTGATGATTATCAAGATAAAGCAGATGTCATTTTTGTATGTGTTAAGGGCTACAGTATATCATCTATTTTAGATATGATTACAAGAGCTAGTCATGCTCATACCCTAGTCATCCCTATTCTCAATGTCTATGGCACAGGGCCTAAAATAGCCAGCTTACTACCAGATAATATTGAGGTACTTGATGGTTGTATATACATTGTCGGGTATAAAAATGCCCCAGGACACATCACACAGATGGGCAAAGTCTTTCGCATAGTTTATGGCAGCAGACAGTCCACCCCAGCTTTGGAACTACAAATGAAAGAGGTCGGATCCGCGCTTGAACATAGTGGAATCAAAGTAAACATATCGGATGACATCAATAGAGATACTTTTGTCAAGTGGTCTTTTATATCTGCTATGGCTGTTACCGGGATGTATTATGATTGCACGATGCAAAGCGTTCAGGAAAATCCTGAGATTCGTCAAACTTTTATCGGATTGAGTGAAGAGAGCTATGCTTTGGGCAAGAAGCTTGGTATCGCATTTAAAGAAGATCAGGTAACCTATAACTTACGAGTCATGGATTCGTTAGATCCCAATTCAACGGCATCTATGCAGAAGGATATGAAAGCTGGACATGAAACTGAAATACAAGGCCAACTCTTCGACCTGATAGCTCTTGCAGAAGCAAATGGAGTAGATATTCCCACCTATAAAATGGTAGCAAAGAAATTCCAGTAAGTCTTACTTTCGTAATACCACTCTATTATTGCATTATTAAGGCGCGACTTTTATTTGCAAAGGCTTGCAATCGTCGATTCAAACGTTTGGTCCCATCGATTCAAATGTTTGGTCCCATCGATTCAAACGTTTGAATCGACGCTCACTACCTATTCCAAAGGAAAGAGTAACCTTGTCACCACAACTTTGGCAAGTAAGGTGAGTTATTTGGCCATATGCCGCAATATTTGTATCTTTGTATATACACCCAGCCTTAAAACTACACTATGATAGACGTTACGACCAAAATACATGACCAGTACTCTGTAGAGTTTAAAGTGAGCTACCGCCCAGATAGTCCACAGAAGAAGCATGAATTTTCTTTGCAAAGTTGGTACTTTATCCCCAACAGTCTAGACATCAATGCAGCTAACTATGGGCCAACTCAGTTTTACAAGGATGTCAAATCCAATATACGTCTTGTGATTCCTGTATCAACTATCCAACAACTCACAGACAGACAAGCCAATCCATATAAGAAGTTACGCACTCATATTCAAGCGTATCTCAATCAACCTACGTCTGCTCATCTTGATAAGGTCGAATATCATAGTAAGATGTTAGTTGCTATAGCTAAAAGTGCCTTGCGGGATGCAGTAGCCCAACTTGATGACAACAAGACACAAATCACTCATATCGAACGAATTATCCACGACTATGCCACATATGTTCCCGAAATGGTCAATCGAGTGCGAGAAATCTTAACCACAAGTGCTGAGACATCGCAGTATATTGCAGCATTTGAGGAATTGGGAGAAAAAAATCCACTTCGCTTGGTGGATGAATATCTGAGTAAAGTTATTGAGATATACACTTTTCGTGTCATCAAGATAGCAACGAGTCACGCCTTATCCGATGAAAACCTACTGAGCATACTAGTACACGAGAAGACTTATGCAGAATCTCACCAATTCACCTACGCCCAACCCGACACTCCGAAAAAGAATCAGGAGCTGGTCGCTAGATATAGCCTACTAAAGAAATATGTAGAAAAGATCCTCTATATCCGACTACAGAAAAAAGAAGATGGTTATGCCATTAGTCAAGTCTTTTTTAGCATAGCCGCAGGAATAGCGATGGTTTTTGCTACCATCATTGCCTTTGCTATAGCTTGGCGTTATGGCAATGCTTCACTTCCTTTATTTTTAGCTCTGATTGTGAGTTATATGCTTAAAGATCGCATCAAAGAGCTCATGCGTTATTATTTCGCTGGCAAGATACATCAACACTTCTATGACTTTAAAGCTAAAATTCACATTGGTGCTAAGCGTGTAGGCGTCATACGTGAAGGCATGCTCTTTGTCAAAGACAAACATATTCCTAAGGAGATCCTAACGATGCGTAATCGTACTGGTTTACTAGAGATGGAAAATGTGATCAACAATGAGAAAATTATTGCTTATCGCACACATGTAAGTTTGGACAATAAGAAATTTAAGCAGTTGCATTCCTATCAAAAAGCTGGGATACACGATATATTCAGATTGTATCTGCATCGATTTACTCACAAAATGGACAATCCAGAAGTACGTCTACAGACTCTAGACAAAAATAATCACATGGTATCTATCAAAGCACAAAGACGGTACTATATACACGTCATAATGCGGCTAGTTTATAACGAAGAAGTTAGCTACAAACATCTTGTTTTGGTCATGACTAGAAAGGGGATTGTAGAAGTCAGCGAACACTCGTGAGGGCTTGGCATGACTAAACACATTGAATAGTCTCCCGAATAAATAATCCTGATAAAAATAGAGGTATATACATTGAAGGAGCCGCTTCCCAATAGGGGAATGGCTCCTTCTTCACTTATCAATCAGGCTATCTCACTAGATAGTATTTTTTAGGCCTATAAAATAGATGCATCCAGTACTGTTTTCTTTAATCATATACAAAAACGGTCTGTCTACGGTAAAGATAATGGGCGGTGGAGGCAAGGAAGTCTTTTCTAAACCACCGATAGTTACAGCCGCTGCCTCTGTTCCAACTTCATCTAGTTTGAGATAGGTCTTTTGTTTCAATAAAGACAAAAATGTACCTTGCTCACTTACATTAGAGAAATCAGCTTTTGCTGGATTAAATGCATCCGCAATACCAAGCTTGCTCATTGCTGGAATCAAGTTCATCTCACTTTTTGTTTCAAACTTAGGCAAAGTCAGTTGTATGTCATGCCTATATTTTTTAGCATATAAGTTATGCCAACTGCTTTCGTCCAATGTCGCAAGAGCTTCTAGAGGAGTCTGATTATTTTTAGGCAACATCACAACCATTGAGAAAGCTTTATTGCCATAAGGTAACTCTACCCCTGCAAAATGGTCGTTTTCAAAATAATCAAATAATGCTTTCAAATACATCATATCTACTTGCTGAGTGGCTCCGCTACTAGACGTAAATGTTTTCTGGGCAGTATCTTCTGGATCAAATTGCTGCGACCAATCTCCCTTAAAATAGATGGCATTCAGCAATACCACCACCATGCTAGGATCCAACTCTTTAATGATTTCTGGTATTTTTCCTTCTGTATGGTCATTACACCAACTATTGATCATACCCACTGGATCTTGTGCAAAGTCTAGCACACCTATTTCAGAATCATACATCTTCTGAGCAGTCTCTATAAAAGTAGGATAGACCGAAAAATGCTTCTCAATATACAAGGCGTTAGCGATAGACAATGTGACTTGTGGATCCAACGTCGCTGCTGCAGTAAGCATCTTACGGTAATAGGCATTCACTTCGTCGGAAGTACAGTGTGCAAAACCGAGTGTATTGATAATCTGACTTTGCGTTTCTCCCGACGCTCCGTTTTGTAGCATGCCCATCAACATGCTTAAACTAAGGGGTGAGAAAAGCACATCGTCATTCTCTTCACCAAGCATGCTTAAAGCTTGAAAAGCAAACGTATTGGTGGAAGTCACAAGGGCTTCTTCATCTTTTGTGAGCACAACATCTTTCCGTTCAGATGACTCATGTACAGGATCATTGTTACTGCTTGCACACGAGGCTGACGTAATAGATGCAGAGAACAGAATTGCCAATAACGAAGCATTGAACAAAACGTTCCGAGATTTCAATAAAATGGATGTTCGTTTCATGTGTCTAAGTTTTATGGTTTCCATACGTAAAGGTAATACTTTTCAAACTTAAATACTGCATGTAAAAGTATAAAAAATAGGTTCCAGACTTAAAAAGCACCTTAATCGGGAGAGAAAACGAACGATTTAACATACTGTATACCAGTATATTACACAGTAAAACGACCTTAAATATACTTTCATCGCTTTGGTGATGTCATTTGTTACACTACTTTTGTCTACATAATGTATTAACCAAAAAATAGTATGAAAAGAATTTCCTTGTTAATTAGTATGTTGTTGTGCATGCATATAACGTTTGCCCAACAAGTCCAATCACCTAATGGTACACTGAAATGCACTTTCTCTTTGACAGATAAGGGGCAACCGAGTTATCGTTTAGATCTTGGTGAGAAGGCAGTTATCAAACCTAGTATGTTGGGATTTGATTTAGTCGATGGTAGTGAATTGCGCACTGGCTTTGAATTGCTTGATAGTGAAGAATCCACCTTCGATAACACTTGGCAAACTGTATGGGGAGAAGAGTCAAGCATCCGCAATCATTATAATCAATTGATTGTCAAACTCCACCAAAAAGGGACAGCACGTTATATGAACATTGTTTTCCGTTTATTTGACGACGGCCTTGGATTCAGATATGAATTTCCTCAGCAAAAAGGATTAAATTATTTTGTCATCAAAGAAGAAGATAGCCAATTTGCCATGACAGGTGATCATATGGCTTATTGGATTCCAGGTGACTATGACACACAAGAATATGATTATACAAAATCACGCTTGAGTGAAATCCGTGGATTATTGCATAGTGCAGTCTGCGATAATGCGTCACAAACGATCTTTTCAGATACCGGTGTACAAACAGCATTGATGCTTAAAACAGATGATGGCTTATACATCAACTTACACGAAGCTGCTTTGGTTAACTATCCAGCGATGCACTTAAACCTAAATGATACAACCATGGTCTTTACCTCACATTTAACTCCTGATGCTTCGGGAGCAAAAGGGTACATGCAATCTCCTTGTAAAACTCCTTGGAGAACAATCATTGTAAGTGAAGATGCACGAGATATTTTGGCTTCGCGTATAACACTCAACTTAAACGATCCTTGTGTCATTGAAGATACTTCTTGGATACATCCAACAAAATACATGGGTGTATGGTGGGAGATGATTACAGGTAAAAGTACTTGGTCTTATACGAATGATTTGCCAAGTGTACAACTAGGGGTAACGGATTATTCTAAAGTAACTCCTAATGGTACACACGGAGCGACAACAGAAAATGTAAAACGATATATTGACTTTGCCAGCGAGAATGGGTTTGATGGTCTACTGGTAGAAGGATGGAATATTGGCTGGGAAGACTGGATTGGGCATAATAAGGATTATGTATTCGATTTCTTGACCCCTTATCCTGATTTTGATGTAAACGAAATAGAACGATATGCCAAATCAAAACATATCAAGATGATTATGCATCATGAGACATCAGGGGCTATCAGAAATTATGAACGCCATCTCGAGGCGGCATATCAGTTTATGAATGATCATGGATATGAATCTGTAAAAAGTGGATATGTAGGAAATATCATTCCACGGGGGGAACACCACTATAGTCAATGGGTAGTCAATCATTACTTATATTGTATCAAAAAAGCAGTTGATCACAAAATTATGGTCAATGCTCATGAAGCAGTACGCCCTACTGGGCTATGCCGTACTTATCCTAATATGATTGGAAATGAGTCGGCACGTGGCACCGAGTATCAAGCTTTTGGTGGCAGCAAACCATCTCATACAAGTATCTTACCATTTACACGCCTTATCGGTGGACCTATGGATTATACGCCTGGTATCTTTGAAATGGATCTGTCCAAACTTAATCCGAATAATCATTCACATGCCAACTGTACAATAGGCAACCAGTTGGCCTTATATGTCACCATGTCTTCTCCTTTGCAAATGGCCGCTGATCTTCCTGAAAATTATGCACGATTTATGGATGCGTTCCAATTTATCAAAGATGTAGCAGTTGATTGGGAGAAGAGTGTTTACTTAGAAGCAGAACCGATGGACTATGTAACTGTGGCTCGTAAAGAAAGAAATGGAAATCGTTGGTTTATAGGTTCGACAGCAGGTGAGAAAGCACATGATTCTAAAATAAAACTCGATTTTCTACCTAAGGGCATTCAATATACAGCTACAATTTATTGTGACGCCAAAGATGCCAATTATAAAACGAATCCTCAAGCATATACAATAGAAAAGAAAAAAGTAAACAACCACTCTACTGTAAAGTTGCATGCCGTGGCTGCAGGAGGCTGGGCTATTTCCTTAGTACCTATTCAATAGTTTATCATACATATCTAAAACCATTGTTTTTTCAAGAGCATATCTGAAAAGGTATGCTCTTTTTTGACATTATGGGTAGAAACGTTATCTTTGCGGTATAACCTATTATTCTACAATACTAATTTACATTAACTAATTCCATGCGTACTACTTATTTGTTAATATGTCTCGTCAGCATATGTCTTGAATCATGCCATCAAGATGTACAAAAAACACCCGGTATCGTATCTCGAGAAACACGTGATTCCATATTGCATGTACTTGACAACACTTTGGCGAATGCGCCTAAATACTTGCATGTCAAATACTCACGTATTGCAGCATTGCAAGATTCATTACAACTTATCGACAGCGATTCAGAACGATTCAAACTATATACTCATTTATATAATGAATATATCTTTTTTCGTTCAGACTCGGCGTACTATTATGCGCAAAAATGTTCAGGGTTGGCCCAATCACTCAATACTGATTTGCAACACTTGGCTCTATTAGATCTGATGCAATATTGTGTCAATACAGGACTTTTCAAAGAGGCTTATGATATACACGCTCGTATAAATCCGAATGTATTGGACACCATTCAACTCAAAAAATACTATTTAATGTCACAACGTATGGCTTCTGACATGGCTAGTCACAGTAAAGATACTCCATACGTTTATTCCTATATAAAACAACAAAACGCCTACAGTGATTCAGCTCAGAGACTCATGCCTAATACGAGCTTTAGTTTGGATATTACTCCAACAAAAACGAATTACAAAGCAGAAGTAGAAAGGCTATATAGACTACTCAAAGATCCCGCTTGTTCACTACACGAACAAGCCAGAATACATTCTATATTAGGACATTTCTACCGTGATAAAGGGGATGTATATACGGCACAGTATCATTATGCGTCTTCAGCAATAAGAGATCTTCAAACATCCACTACTGAAACAACAGCAATGAAAGACTTGGCCATATCCCTCTTTCATGACGGCAAATATAATCGAGCTAATGTATATATACACAAAGCATTGGATGATGCTAATTTTTACAATTCTCGCCATCGAAAGTTAGAAGTACAACAAGTACTTCCTCTTATTGATGCTTATCATATCAAAAGTATTGAGGGAGACAGAAGGGCATTGGCTATTTTTCTTATTGTTAGTTTCGTATTATGCTTGGCCTTACTCGCATCTCTGTGGATGAATTTCAAAAAACGGAAATGCTTACGTCAACAAAACACTCAAATCAGTGATCAGCTACACAAAATCAGTTACATCAACAAGCAGTTGGTTGAAACGACTGAAATAAAAAACGCATTTATTATTCAAACATTATATAGTAAAATTGAATATCTAGAACATGTTGAAGAAATCATTCGTAAAATGGAACGTTATGTCAAGACTAAACAATACCAAAACCTTAGATTCTTGCGTAAAGAATTTGATTTGAAACAGAACCGAGAAGAGGTACACGATGCTTTTGATGAGACATTTCTTAGGTTGTTCCCTGATTTTGTAGAACAGTTCAATCAATTGTTTGCTCCTAAAGATGCTTTCTCGTTAACTCCAGAGGGTAATCTAACCCCTGAATTGCGTATTTGTGCATTGATGAGACTTGGTATCACAGACTCGAAGCGTATTTCGACCTTCCTATCTTTAAACATCAATACAATTTATGTCTATAGAGCAAAGATTAAGGCAAAAAGCTTAGTCTCCAAAGAAGATTTTGAACAGAGACTAACTGATATTATCCTACAGAAGACTTAAAAGGACCTTAATAAGCGACTAACAACACCCCACAAAACACACTGTTATTCAGACGATTTTAAAAAAAATACATCTTAATCTATTTTATGTTGCTTTGCGCCTAATTGCAAAACAAATATTTTTGTGGTGCACATGAAAGACACAGTTTATGTGTGCTATTAACCAGATGTAATTTATATTGTTAACTTAAAATCGTACTGAATGAAACAATTTCGTTTTTACGGTATGAGAACTTGGTGCTTGCTTATAAGCTTAGTTCTCACACTTAGTGCTTATGCACAAGAAATTATCGTGACAGGTCAAGTGAAAGATGTATCAGGTGAACCTATCATAGGTGCCAACATCTTAGTCAAAGAAACGTCAACAGGTACTATAACTGACTTTGATGGTCATTATAGTGTAAAAGCCGAGAAAGGGCGCACATTGGTGTTTAAATACGTTGGGTATAAAACACAAGAAATCGTTGTCAACCAATCGACTATTAATGTAACAATGCATGAAGATGCAGTGCTCGTCGAAGATGTAGTGGTCGTGGGGTATGCAACAGGTAGCGAACGTACTATCTCTGGTGCGGTTCAAAAAGTGGGCAAGGAAGATATGAACAGTGGTATTGTTAGTTCTCCTCTTCAAGCTCTTAAAGGTAAGGTAGCTGGGGTCAATATCCAAAAAACAGGCGGTGACCCTACATCAACTCCTTCTATCCGTGTGCGTGGTACCACTTCGCTAACTGGTGGTAATGATCCACTAGTCATTATTGATGGAGTGTTTGGAGACTTGGCAATGTTGAATGCCATAGCACCTTCTGACATTGAAACATTCACTATTCTAAAAGATGCTTCTGAAACAGCTCAATATGGTTCACGAGGTGCTTCTGGTGTAATTGTTGTAACGACTCAAAAGGGACAAAACGGTGTAAGTTCTATATCATATGATGGGACATATGGCGTAGAAACAGTCTATGACAACTTGGATATGCTAAGTGCGAGTGAATTCCGCGCGATGAAAACAAAAGGTTATCCGAATCTACTAGACTTCGATCCAGATGCCAACACGAATTTTATCAAAGAAATGCAACGCACTGGTTTTACTCAAAACCATCGTCTATCTTTCTCAAATGGTAATCAAACGGGCAACTATCGTGCTTCTATTGGAATGATTGACCAAACAGGTATCATTAAAAACAATAGTATGCGCAACTACACAGCCAAGTTGGATGCTATGCAATACAAATTTAACAACAAATTGAAGTTGGAATTTGGTATGTTTGCTTCTTTGAAGAAAAACAAATATGTCAATGACTACGAAAAGACCTTCTATTCAGCTGCATCCTACAATCCTACATTTCCCACACACCGTAACCCAACTACAGGTTTATGGGATGAAAATCCGAATGCAAATGAAGTACAAAATCCACTTGGACGCCTTGACATCAATGACAAAGAAACCAATGCTTATGTCAATGTACATGGTAAAGCAACTTACACAATCATTGAGGGATTGAAATTCTCTGTATTTGGTTCGTACACCTACAATGTGAAAGAGAACATGACCTATATCCCATTTGATATCAAAGCTGGACAAGGTAATCAAGGAGAAGCAAATCGTCATGACAACAAAGCTAGTTCTATGATGGCTAATGCTATGTTATCGTACACGAAAGATTTCGGAAAACATCATATTGACGCCTTAGGTCTTGCTGAAATCCAAAAATACGACTATACTGGGTTTAATGCAGGAGCACAAGGATTTACAACAAATGCTTTCCAGTATTATAACCTTGGAGCAGGTGGAACTGTAAAATATGGTAGTGTAGGTTCGTACGCTAATGACAACAAGTTGGCTTCATTTATGGGTCGTTTCAACTATGTATATAATGATCGATACATTGCTACAGTCAATTTACGTGCTGATGGTTCCTCTAAGTTTGGTAAAAACAACCGTTGGGCTTATTTCCCATCTGCGTCTTTAGCTTGGAACATGACTAAAGAAGATTTCTTGAAAGATGTCAGTTGGTTGGATAAGTTGAAGGTGCGTGCAGGATATGGTCTAGCAGGTAATCAAGATGCCATTGACTCTTATACATCTATGGCACTTTTAGCACCATCAGGTGTTACTTCTGTCAATGGTATATCTACAGTTACTATGGCTCAACAACGTAACGCAAACCCTGATTTAAAATGGGAAGTAAAAACAACAGTAGATGTTGGTGTAGACGCTGCATTTCTTAATAACAGAATCACATTGGGTGCAGACTGGTATTATTCAGAAACCAATGACTTGCTATACAATTATAGTGTGCCTGTGCCACCATTTACTTACAATACTTTGTTGGCCAACCTAGGTTCAATGAGCAATACTGGTGTAGAAATCACCATGGGATTCACTCCATTGAAAACTAAAGATATGGAATTGAACATCAATCTAAATGCAGCTTGGCAAAAGAACAAATTGCTTTCTTTGAATGGCACATATGGCGGGGAAGACTTGACAACAACTCAGTACATGGTACTTGGTGGTGTGAGTGGCGCAGGCTCTATTGGAGGTAAAAACGATGTGCTTTATCAAATGGTAGGCAAACCAATTGGTGTATTCTACTTACCTAAATGTACTGGACTAGTCGACAACGGATTTGGTGAATATAGTTACAACGTTGTGGACCTCAATCACGATGGAGAAGTAAACATCGCAGATGGTGAAGATCGTTATGTAGCTGGTCAAGCTATGCCAAAAGTATTGGCAGGTGCTAACATTTCTTTCCGCTATAAAGACTTCGATATTGCTGTTCAAATGAATGGTGCTTTTGGACACAAGATTTACAATGGTACATCACGTTCTTATATGAATATGGAACAATTTCCAACATACAATGTACTCGCTAGTGCTCCTACACGCAACATTCATGACTCAACAGTCACTGACTACTGGTTGGAAGATGGCGACTATGTACATATTGACTATGTAACACTTGGTTGGAACGTACCTACAGAAAACTGGGGATGTGTAAATAATCTTCGTTTGACTTTCTCTGTCAACAATTTAGCCACATTCACAAACTATTCAGGTCTTTCGCCAATGATTAACAGCACTACAGTAGGTAGTGATCTAGGTATCGACGATAGACGTTTCTACCCTCTTTCAAGAACTTACTCTCTTGGACTAAGTGTTAATTTTTAATCCAATATAACAATGAAAAAAGGACTATTATATAGCGGACTATTTATAGCCGCACTGGCACTCAATTCATGTAATTCTTTTCTAGAAGAAGAACCTAAAGATCAGATTACTGAAACGACAGCATACCAAAGCTCTACATTGATTTACCTAAACACCGTCGCTTCTCTATATAGCGAAATGGGTAATATACAGGGAAATGACCGCCAAGTTTATGACTTAAATACATTTAGCACAGACGATGCTATCCTTCCAACCCGTGGAGGTGACTGGTATGATGGAGGTCTTTGGCAAAATTTATTTAAACACAATTGGAGCGTTGACAATAGCATCGTCAAAAATGCTTGGGATACTTATTATCGTGTTATTGCTAAATGTAACCAATCGATTGATAAACTAAAAGAATTAAAAGAAGCTGACCCAAGTAACACAGCTATTGATCCATATCTTGCAGAAGTGCGCGCGCTTCGTGCTATTTATTATTTCTATGCTTTAGATATGTTTGGACAAATTCCAATTGTAGAAAGTTCAACCCAAAAGATTGCTGATGTAGCACAAAGTACACGCAGTGAAGTTTTTGCTTTTACTCTTAAGGAGCTACAAGAAGCTGTTCCATTGCTATCTCCCAACAAGTCAAATCAGTCGGGAGAATATTATGGGCGTGTGACTCAGGGAGTTGCTTATTTCTATCTCATGAAACTCTGCCTAAATGCCAATATCTACACAGATAACAACACGAATGATGGCAGTCACCCAGATGCAATGCAAATAGCGATTAATGTGGATGGCACATCTTTGAATCCATATGAAGCAACGATTGCCTACGGACAACATATTGCCTTGCTCAACTATTCATTGGAATCAAACTTTAGTAAAAACTTCGCTGTAGAAAATGAATCTTCTTCTGAAAACATCTTTACAGTAGCCATGGATCCTGTTAAATTTCCAGATAATCAATTCTTGAATGTAGTACGTTCTCGTCACTACGAACATGCCAAAGCATTTGGACAAGGAGGATGGAATGGTGCCAGTGCAACCATAGAAGCTTTGAATGCATTTGGTTATGGAACTGCCAGCCAAGATCCACGTTTTGATATGACATATTTTGCAGGACAACCACTAGGCCCTGATGGTAATCCAATAGTAATGGCAGATGGAGAAACTTTGGAATACCACCCATCAGCAATCAAACTGGATCTATCTGGTGATACATACGAAAAAACAGCTGGGGCACGCATGAAAAAATATGCTTTTGATACTACAGCACAAAATGATGGTATGAAACCACATAACGATGCTGTTATCGCGCGCTACTCGGATGTATTGTTGATGATTTCTGAAGCCAAAGTAAGAGATGGTCAAGATGGTACTACTGAATTGAATGAAGTACGTGGACGCGTAGGTGCTTCTACAAACTTACCTGCTACTCTAGAGAATCTGTATGCAGAACGTATGCGTGAATTGGCATGGGAAGGCTGGCGTCGTAATGATATGATTCGTTTCGGAACATTCACTGATGCACGCAACGACCGTCCACAACTGACAGGAGAAGCAAATGGATTTACCGAAGTGTTCTGTATTCCTCAAGCAGTACTAGACTTAAATAGCAAACTAACTCAAAACCCAGGTTACTAAAAATAAGATTATGAAAAAATACATATCAATTCTATTAGCCATACTATTTATAGGTTTTACAAACATGTCATGTAGTGAAGATCCTGATAATTGGCGTATCGTTGAGAGCACACAAGCTGGGGTATATGTAGCTGGTGATGCCACTATCTATTCGGCAGTTGCTAGTGCAGCATCTTTTGGAGATGCAGGCATTGATCAAGGTGACGAGAGCATTGCTGCAGAATGGAATAGTAATCTATCCAGCATATATACTTGGTTAAAAGCGAGTGGCACTTTTACAATAACTATAGTAGATACAGAAGGACAGTCAGTAGCATATGGAGCTGGTACGACAGTTGATCCTTCAGCGACGTACACTACATATAACTTAGCAGAAGAAGCTACATTCAGTGTGGCTACCGATGGAGTTTACAAATTAATTTACAACAAATTAGATCATCAATTAACGATTATCCCTGTAAACTTATGTCTTGTAGGTGACGCGACAACTGCGGGATGGAGCCCTGCAGATGGTGCAACAAAAACACCAATGACAGCAGTACTTGATGATATGACTTCTATTGTTACATATACAATAAATAATGCGACAATGACTGCCAACAGTATGAAATTTGCTTTTGCAGGCAATTGGGGCTATGAATTTCCATATGACGGAGGTAAAGCAAAAGTACATACGAATCTTGGCACTCAATCAAGTGGTGTAAATATCAATGCATCTGCACAAGGCCTTAAAGCAGGTGGAGACAATTTTAAAGTGGAAACTTCAGGAAGCTATACTGTACAAGTTCAATTGAACCTACGCAACAAGCAATTTAGCGCCTCAGCAGTATCCAACTAAACAAAACAATTAGAGCACAAAGTTAACGATTATGAATTGTGCATAAAGGGCGGTTAGGTCTCGTGAGAGAGTTTTCCGCCCTGTTTTTATATAAAGTAGATTATATTGAAAACGTTTGCTTTGTTATCTATAAAAAAGATACGCTATGTATTTCGTCTAATGAATAATAATTAAGATATTGTATACTGATTTAGAATACTAACCTAAAATTGCCATGTGCATTATGAAACGAATAGTTCATTTACTAATATTATCATGCATATGTAGTCTACTATTTGTAGCCTGCAAAGAACAAACAAAAAAATCGTCCACACAAAAGACAGCCTTCAACAGACCACCAAGCTGGGCTAAAGATCAAATTTGGTATCAAATATTTGTAGAAAGTTTCCGTAATGGTGATCCTTCTAACGACCCAACTCCTATAGATCTTATTGGGGCACATCCAGGATATGTACCTGAAGGTTGGCATGTTACGAGTTGGGGACACGACTGGTACAAACCAGAAGATTATGCAAAAAATGTCATAGGTAAAAAAGATCCTAATGGTTGGCCTATGGATTGCTTTGGAGCATGGTCACAAATACGTCGTTATGGAGGAGACTTACAAGGGGTATTGGATAAAATAGCCTATCTTGATTCACTAGGAATTACAGCTATTTATTTCAACCCGCTAAACGATGCCCCATCCAATCATAAATACAACGCAGCCAATTGGCGACATATTGATCGCAATTTTGGTCCCAATCCCGCAGTTGACCGCCAAACCATGGCCAATGAACAGCCACAAGACACAGCAACATGGAAATGGACAGAAGCAGACAAACTCTTTCTTAAAGTGATCAATGAATGCCATAAACGTGGCATTAAAGTGGTCATGGACTATTCATGGAATCATGTAGGCACGCAGTTCTGGGCTTGGAAAGATGTGGTAAAAAATCAAAGTAACTCTGCATATAAAGATTGGTTTAATATCAAAAAACTTGATGATCCAACAACTAAAGAGAATGAATTTGACTACTCTGGTTGGGCCAATATGAAAAGTATGCCAGAAATAAAGAAGACAGTGCATGTGGATCAAATCAAACGCATGCAATATTATGAAGGTAACTATGCTTCACAAGCAGCTAAAAATCATATATTTGCTGTCACTCGTAAATGGCTAGATCCCAATGGAGACGGTGACCCATCGGATGGTGTTGACGGATATCGTATGGATGTGGCAGTAGAAATACCAATGGGATTCTGGAGAGACTTTCGTAAAGTTGTCCGCAGTGTTAACCCAGAGGCGTACTTAGTCGCTGAATGCTGGTGGGAAGTATATCCAGACCACTTAATTGATCCAGCCCCATTCCTACAAGGAGACATGTTTGACGCAGTCATGAACTATCGTGGATATCGTGCGGAAAGAGGATTTTTTGGACAGACTCCCGACCAACCTAAAGCAGATGCCTTCGTAGACAGTTTAAATAGTTTTCTAAAAGGCTTTCCTTTACCCAACAGCTATGCCATGATGAATGTGAACGGCACACACGACAGTCCTCGTCTTCTAACTTCTTTAGAAAATAATGACCGAAAATATAAAGTAGAATGTGAATGGAATCCTACCAATAAGTATAAAGTAGGGAAACCATCTGAACGAGCACATATTGACGCACGTTTACTACTAGCAATGCAATATACGTACATTGGCGCACCACACATTTGGATGGGTGATGAGATGGGCATGTGGGGAGCTGATATGGCCTCATCACGCAAACCACTTCTTTGGGAAGATTATACATTTGAACCTGAAACGGTACTGGATGCGAAACATTCGATGACACCAGTAACTCCTGTTTTTGATCATCAAATTTTTGACTACTACAAACGACTAATAACTATCCGCAAACAATATCCAGTACTACGTCGAGGGAAAATAAAATACCTACTTGCCGATGATAGTAAAAAACTCCTAGCCTATAGTCGTTATGGTATTGCTGAAGAGATTTTGAACAAAAATGAATTGGATTGGTTACCTGCAAATACACAAAAAGATGAAGTTATTGTAGCATTTAACAAAGATAATCAGACGCATACAATCACGCTACCCACCCGTTCTGAAATGCTATACCGTGATCTACTTCAGCAGGACTTTAGTATAAAACGCATCGATAAAGAAACACTTGAAGTTGTTCTACCAGCTCAATCTGTTGTTATCTTAGCAACGAGTCCTACATACGTTGTACAGGAAGGGAAACTGGATGTGTATCGTGATTTCCCAACTAAATTGGTCACTCCTCGTGATCTATTTGTATGGACTCCCAATCAATATGATCCAAGTAAACATTACCCAGTAATATATATGCATGATGGACAAATGCTGTGGGATGCCTCGACTTCTTGGAATAAACAAGAATGGATGATTGATGAAGAAATGCAACGTTGTATTGATGAAGGTAAAGTTCCCCCTTGCATAGTTGTTGCCACTGCTTCTGTACCTGGTGATCGCTTTTTTGATTATTATCCACAGAAAACAAATAACTATTTACTAAAAGAGGATTCAACAGCGTTAGCAAAATTGAGTACACATAAATTCTCCGCAGATAATTACTTAAAATATTTGGTGGAGGAAGTAAAGCCATTTGTAGATAGTCATTATGCAACTAAAAGTGATGTTGCACATACTGGTATCATGGGATCAAGCATGGGAGGTTTGATTTCACTGTATGCTCTATGTGAATACCCTGACGTATTTTCTAGAGCTGCTTGCATGTCCACACATAGTGTAATGATTGCTGCCACACCCGAAAAATTAAAAAAAGATGCTCCTAGATTTGCCTCTGCATTTCGAAAATATTTAAAAGCACATTTACCAAAGGCAAACAGTACCCATCGTATATACATGGATAGAGGTGATCAGACATTGGATGCTCAGTACCCAGACTATCAAAATGCATTGGACAATCTAATGCAAAGTACAGGATGGAAGGCACCATATTTTGAAACAAAAGTATTTCCTGGGCATGCACATATGGAGGCTGATTGGTGCAAACGATTAGAGAATCCATTTACATTCCTACTAACAGAATAAACGACTCTTTATTACATACAAAGGGCATGTCAATATCATATTGGCATGCCCTTTTCTTCTCTCTCAACAGCTTTTTATCAAGCTCTATAATAAAACGCTTTTCCCATTATCGTCATTAGAAATCAAGTCTTAAACCAAAATTTAGCAATAAGGAAGTTGCATGTTCATCACGATACGTTTCAACATGGCTATCATCGTCAAAATAATGGCTCACGCCTATTTCTCCAAAGACTCCCCACTGCTTCGTTAGTTTGTACTGTACCCCAAGCGCGCCTTCCAGGCCACACTGTATGCCGTGAACATCTAAGCTTTTGTCCCCTATTCTTGCATCAACAGCACGTTCTACAATTCCTCCAAAAGCAGTATAACAAGTATACTTTGGCCGCAATAGCCAAGAATAATTCAAACGTAAAGGCAATCCAAGATAGTGAACAGTTTGAGTAATTTTCTCGTCATCCCGAATGTCAGTGAGGCGACTACGTAACTTAGTATATACCAAACCCGTTTCAATAGCCCAACGCTCAGCAAAAGAAATTGTGACACCTAGGCCAACTTTCACTGGAAAATCATGATCATATGCATATTCAGGCTCCGCTCTATATAATAGTGCGCTTTCAGGTTCTTCATATATTTTACCCTCATTCGTATCAATATTCATAGCATTGAAAGAAGCAAGTGTATTGCCACCAACATCTGTCTTTTGATTGCTAATCATACCCGATGAAGCGATTAAACTTAATCTACATACACGTATATGTTCCTTTTCAATACTAGGATAATCATTATATATATTCGTGTATTTATGTACAGGATGCACATTGGTAACTGGTACTCCATCATTGTTTTCGGGAGTACTGTCTTGTTCTGAAGACTTCACTTCTGTCTCCTTGACTAGAGTGTCAGACGCCGCAAGTTCCACCCCTTCTGTCATAGCTATTCTAGAACACCTACTCTCATCCATAGATATAATAGTAGCAGAATTCTTGACTTTTCGCTGAGTACTATAATTGATTCGAGCTGACTGTTTAGAGATGGACAATCCTTTCGTTGGAGCAATCATCACAGAGTCAACAAAAGGTGTATCAATAAATAACGCAGTATCTTCATTATTGGCTCTACGTTCAACGTCAGTATACAACATGCCATCATTCCACAAGAAAACTAAAGCTAGCATTGCCACGGCCGATGGAATCAACCACGACCACAACATGATGCCTCGCTTAGGAGAATCAAGTGCTGACTCCAAACGAGTCCACCCTTCTAGTGGCGGAGGCACTTCTGCCCCATCCATCTTATGACGAAGGCTATTTAGCCATTTATCATCTGATTGATGCCCTTGTTTGTTCATAATTCTTTTTCTTCGATGTAGTGATTGATTTTTTTGGCCAAAGCTGATTTGGCTCTTAGCAGTTGAGAAGATGATGTTTTTTCTTGAATTCCCATCATGGATGCCGCCTCCCGGTGGGAACATCCATCTAACAAGACTAAATTAATGACAGTACGATAGCCATCTGGTAATTCGCTAATTAAGTCGATTAATTCGGTAACACTCATCTGATTAATAACAGATGAATCGGTATATTCCTCTTCAAGATCTTGTAAGATATTGAAATCATCCTCTAAGCTATCAATTACCCATTTTTTTTGCCTACGTAAATACTGTAAGCATTCATTACGAGTTACTTGCTTTAACCAATTGCCTAAACTCCCGCTCTTTTGGTATTGGAACTTATCAATACAATCAAAGATATGTAAAAAGGCATCTTGAAGCATGTCTTCCGCTTCTGTTTTGTTACCTAAATACCGCAGACAAATGGCCATCAAAGCCCCTGCATAACGAGTATACAATTCTTCTTGAGCCCGACGCTTACGAGCCGCACAAGCTTGCGCAAGTGCGGCTTCAGTAAGGTCTGTAGAAAACGACATGCGACGTCGGGAAAAGAAATTACTCATTATGTTGAAATAAGCTCTACTAGTTTGTGATATAGTTTATATAATACACACAAATATCAATCTGTGTCGTAAATGTATCATATTTCTTTTGATTGTCCAATTTTGATTCTAAGAAACTAGTAGAGAACAGCTCTTAAACACACCTGACACTGGACTAATTTTGAGTAGCCTTATCAAATGTATACTCTTGTACTTCTTCTTTGTTTATAGTATTTACAAGAATTTTCAACCCTTTCTTACCAGTGATAGTTGGATCTAAATCACCTAACTTAAAACATACGACACCACCACTCATTGAACTAGAAGTTGTTGTACCATTGTTGTTCAAGCGCAATTCCAACACTGTGTAATCACCCTCTTCAGCTACATTAATTTTATTGACTACCAAATTTACTTTAGGAGTCGTAGAGCCCTGAGGGAACTGGATTTGTGCATTAAAATAGCCTTTGGTAAGAGAAGAATTATCCTTCAAAAGTAACAATTTATCATTACCTATTTCATCCTTGTTTTCTGCTGTCAAATCCACAACATCCTTGGTCAAGATTTTATTCAATCCACGCAACTTGATGTTATAATTGTATCCCTGTACTGCTTCTTTCAAGTAGCTAAAACGGATCACTGCACGATCACCATCGGCCATTTGAAGTGTACCTAGCAAGGTTTCTCCAATATGATATGTCTTTTGATCATCTGTTTTAAAACTAATAGCTCCTTCTTGAGGAACAACCGCAGTTACAAGTGCAACATATGTTGGTTCTGAATCACCATTATCACATGATTGTAGCATAAATACTCCCATAAAAGCCATAACAAGGCTTGTCCATTTAATTAGATATTTCATCGTTTCGAATAATTATTTTAGTTTCACTTTGAGTTGAGTAACTAGCCGGCCAAGTTACCCACATCTCATTATTATAATACAACGAAAAGACAATTACTGCATAAAAAAAACCACAATCTATTTATACTTTTCATAAGATAGACTATCAGAGACTTTGGAAATCAAATCTTAATTCCTATTTTTGTATTCAAACCAATTTTAGTTTGGCTAATGAAAAACGAAATTTAAATATAAAAGAAAAAACACTATGATGGAAATTGGACAAAAAGCCCCAGAAATTCTAGGCATCAATGAAAACGGACAAGAAATAAAACTTAGTGACTACACTGGACGTAAAGTCGTATTGTATTTCTATCCTAAAGACAACACCCCAGGATGTACATGGGAAGCACAGAATCTACGTGATCACTATGATGATTTACGTAAAGCTGGCTACGAAATAATAGGGGTTAGTATCGATAGCGAGAAGTCTCATAAAAAGTTTATCGAAAAACATGACTTACCTTTTTCTCTGATTGCAGATACAGAAAAAACATTGGTAGATCAATTTGGAGTATATGGAGAGAAAAAGATGTATGGTAAAACCTACATGGGAACTTTCCGTACTACATTTATCATTAATGAAGAAGGCATTATAGAACGTATTATTGATTCCAAAAAGATAAAAGTTAAAGATCACGCAGCCCAAATTATATCTGGACAAGATAAAATATAACAAAATCCCGAGTTTATTTTTAACTCGGGATTTTACAGCTATTGATAAAATAATTTTGTATATTTGGGAGTAAAGTTAACAGTCAAAACTCTTTGTCATAATAGTATACATTAATAAGAAAACAATGAAGAGAATTTTACGTTTTATCGGTATTACACTAGTAGTCATCATACTAGCATTGGTTGCTCTTCCTTATGTGTTCCACAATCAAATAACACACCTAGTCAAAACAGAAGGCAACAAGATGATCAAAGGAGAATTTGATTTCAACAAATTACAAATCAGTTTCTTCAAACAATTTCCTCAAGTATCCATTGCCATGAATGGCTTTTGGCTACGTGGAGAAAATGAGTTTGCGCAAGATACTTTAGCTCAAATAGGGGAACTAAGTTTGACTGTTGATCTAAGTTCATTCTTTAGTAAACAATACAAAGTCAATGCAATCACTTTGAACGACGCAAAGTTTAAAGCAGTTGTAAACAAATCTGGAGTACCCAACTGGGATATTATGGTCAATGACTCCACTAATACAAAATCTTCTAAAGATACAATCACTATTTCCAAAAAAGAAACAGGCACATTCAACATCGCACTACAACGTGTACTGGTGAATAACTTGTCTGTTATGTACAAAGATATGCAGGCTGGTTCATCACAAGCATATAAGGATATCAATATGGACTTGTCTGTGACACTTCAAAATGATCACTACGCTTTACACGACAGTCATTTTGCGATGGGAGATCTAGGTGCAAACATAGACGGTTGGCTAGCATTCATTAGTGAAAAAGAGATGGACTTTGATGTAAAACTTGATACGGAAAAAGCAACTGTCAAAATAGATGGTATGCCTCAAGTACAGGTAGCAGCAACTACACTAAAAGCCACACCAACTTTAATTACTTTACAACCTACTAAGATTAAAATTGGGGATTCGGATATGACGATTGACTGTACGATACACAATCTACTAAAGTACTTAAATCAGAATGGGGTATTAAAAGGAGAAATGAACTTACACTCTACACGTCTCAACCTCAACCAATTCATTTCAGATTCAGAACCTCAAGCGACATCGGAAGAAGAAAAAAAGGGTGAAACATCTAAAGACACGATGCAAGTTCTTGAAGTTCCCGAACGTATTGACTTCAAAATCAATGCTAACTGCCAAAAGATACTATTCCAAGATATCATCATGGAATCTCTTAAAGGGCAATTAGCAGCAAGAAATCGCACATTGGCAATGAAAGGTCTTGTGTTCAATACAATGATGGGAAGTGCTCAAATGGATGGTATGTACTCTACTAAAGACAAAAATGCTCCTCAAATAGCTGCCAATCTTCAACTTAAAGACATCAGCTTTTTAGAAGCTTACAAGCAATCTGGAATCATTAAAAAATTGGCTCCTATTTTTGAGCATACCGAAGGTAGTTTCTCTAGTGATATGACTATAGACTTAAACTTCGACAAACATATGCAACCTGTCATGAATAGTGTACATGGGAAGGGATATATCGAAGCGAAAGAATTACAAATAAAAAAGATAAACGTACTAACCAAAATAGCTGAAGTCACCAAAAAACCAGAGCTTGCTCAATTATCACCTAAAAATTTAAAGGTGAACTTTACAATTGATAATGGTGTGGTAACTACTAAACCATTTGATATTGAGCATGCTGGGTATAAAATGACGATGAGTGGTAAGACATCGCTTGATCAAAAGATTGATTACAATGCAATAATCCAACTACCCAAAGGGACTAAGATTGCAGGTTTAAATGAAGTAGGACTTAAAATTGAAGGTACTTTTGAAAAACCAAAAGTAAAAATTGACACCAAGAAAGCAGTCAACGAACTTCTAAATAACTTGCTTAAGAATAAATCAAAAAATAAAGATGATAAGGACAAAAGCGATATCGAAAAAGGAGTAGATTTGCTAAAAGGGCTGTTCTAAACTTATAGGCCATCTAGCTGGGTAGTATATGAGAACATTCCGAGTAGTATATAAGCACGAGCTGGGAAGTATATAAGAGCGCGCTCTTATATACTTGCTAGGTAGGTTGTCAAGTATATGACAGCGCGCTCTTATATACTTGACAGCAAAGGGGCGCTTAATATTCTTGAGCATGTTGATCTCTTAGTGTAGAAACAACGTCATGATAGGGTATGGTTTAGCGGATGCTTACAACGAGTGATACATAAAAGAGCGACAAAACAAAATGTTTTGTCGCTCTTTGTATATGGTAAATATAGAGCCTTCTACTCTATTTCCAATTACTCAGGTCTACTATAATTTGGAGACTCACTAGTAATAGTGACATCATGTGGATGACTTTCATTGACACCAGCATTGGTAATACGAGTAAATTTCGCTTCGTGAAGCTTTTCAATATCTGCCGCACCACAATATCCCATACCAGCACGTAAGCCACCAATCAATTGGAATATCACTTCATACAAAGTACCTTTATATGGCACACGAGCAGCAATTCCTTCTGGTACAAGTTTTTTATTATCTGTTTGATCTGCTTGGAAATATCTATCTTTGGAACCATTCTCCATAGCTTCTAAAGATCCCATACCACGGTAGGCTTTGAATTTACGGCCATTAAAAATAATTGTTTCACCAGGAGATTCTTCCGTTCCTGCTACAAGCGAACCAATCATCACACAAGTTCCGCCTGCTGCTATTGCCTTCACAACATCACCCGAATAGCGTAAGCCACCGTCTGCAATCAATGGCACTCCCGTACCTTTTAGTGCTTTAGCCACATCGTACACTGCAGACAACTGTGGGACACCCACACCAGCCACAACACGAGTAGTACAAATAGAGCCTGGACCGATACCAACTTTTACGCCGTCAGCTCCAGCCTCAACTAGATACTTAGCAGCATCAGCTGTAGCAATATTACCGACAACAATATCAACATGTGCATAGCGCTTTTTAGCTTCTTTCAAAATACCCACTACACCTTTAGAATGTCCGTGAGCTGTATCAATAACAAGCGCATCAACACCTGCATCTACTAGAGCATCCATTCTTTCAAATGTATTGGCAGTTACACCAACACCTGCTGCTACACGCAAACGACCTTTACTATCTTTGCAAGCCATTGGTTTGTTCTTTGCTTTAGTAATGTCTTTATACGTCACAAGACCAATCAATTTGTTGTTCTTATCAACAACTGGAAGTTTTTCTATCTTATATTCCTGAAGAATATCTGCAGCAGTTTCTAAGTCAGTACTTTGGTTTGTAGTCACCAAATTATCCTTAGTCATAACTTCTTCAATCTTACGATTCATGTCACGTTGGAAACGTAAATCACGATTGGTTACAATACCTATAAGATATCCTTTATCATCGACCACTGGAATACCACCAATTTTATACTCAGCCATCATAAGCAAAGCATCACCTACGGTTTTATAAGCTTTGATAGTTACTGGATCATAGATCATACCGTTCTCTGCACGCTTCACTGTAGCTACCATCTTCGCTTGTTCAGCAATAGACATGTTTTTATGAATAACACCTATACCACCTTCACGAGCAATAGCAATAGCCATTGTAGCTTCAGTTACGGTATCCATAGCAGCAGTTACAAAAGGAACCTTTAGTTCAATGTTACGTGAGAATTTTGTAGTCAGATTGACTTCGTGCGGAAGCACTTCAGAATAAGCGGGAATCAATAGGACATCATCATAAGTGAGTCCGTCCATAGCAATCTTTTCAGCAATAAATGACATATCTGTTTTGAGTTTATGATTTTATTGCACGCAAATATACAAACTATTTTTTCCTCCACAAAGCAACGAAGAAAAAGAATTCACAAACCATGCAAAAAAGGAATAAATAGTTTCCATATATTATATACATACCACAACATATAAAATAGACCTGTATATAACACAAAAAGAGGAAACACCTTTTAGATGTTTCCTCTAATCTACTGAGCGAAAGACGGGATTCGAACCCGCGACCCTAACCTTGGCAAGGTTATGCTCTACCAACTGAGCTACTTTCGCAACATATTATAAACCCTTTAAATTGTCTAATATTTAAGTGAAGAGGAGGAGACTCGAACTCCCACGGCTGTTAAGCCACTACCCCCTCAAAGTAGCGCGTCTACCGATTCCGCCACCTCTCCTTTCCAAAATATTCGTGCATATTATACACCTTGAGCGAAAGACGGGATTCGAACCCGCGACCCTAACCTTGGCAAGGTTATGCTCTACCAACTGAGCTACTTTCGCATTGCGAGTGCAAAGGTAGCTATTTTTCGATTAGGTGCAAATTTCTATGCTTCTTTTTTGAGAAAAAAGTATTTTTCGCCAGATACAGTTGAACTTTCTATTACAATTGGTGTACTTAACCAAACCGTATTAGCCAACTCTGTAGTAAAAGGAGAAATTGTAAACACTACTTTTTCGGACCATTGCAAAGGCAAACTATATACAGACAAAGGTGCATGCCGTTCTCCAAGCAAATCAGAGACAGTACAATGAATATCAATTATAGCTTGTGTATGTATTACAGGTATATCATTTGTCATGTCAATAATAACTGGAGATGCAATACGCACATCATGAGAACTATTCTTTGACTTCATCTTCCACCTTCTTCAAATTTTGTAATTGACGCTGCTCCAAAGGTGTCAAACGTCTAGGTGATATTTTCTCTTTTTTTGATTCAACAGGCACTTTTGATGCAGCTTCAATAGAATCTTTTTGAGTCTGAAGTCTCTTAGTGAGAGCTTGCAATGAATCAGCAATTTGTTTTGCTTGTTCACTTGATTGATGGATGCGTATTAATTGCACACTATCAACTAGCATTGCAGGACGATACAACCCCAGTCGAGAGAAATAAACAAATCCTTTAACCGTTCTTAAACGCCCCAACTCATTGGCTTGAAGCTTGATACTATACCACCCAGTTGTATCAATTTGTACAGATTGAGCAATATTTTGATGAGGGTATTGCATCTCTAACTGCATTACTGCATAAGGGCTATGCTTTGGATAAATTGTATCAATCAATACACTATCTTTACTCATACTATCATTTACTGCTACAGCAATCGTATCAATTGGAATATATTTTACAGGCGATACTTTATCTTTGTGTAAAATAATAGCATGCACACGCCACCATATTGAATCCTTATCTGCAAAGTTTCCGTCAGTCGAAAAACTAAATGACAATTTATTTTCAGCTGGCATACTGCTCATCAGTAAGTTTCTCTGAAGATACCAAACATCTATGCTATCTCCTTGTAAAGTCTTTTGTGGTACATGCGTACGCAATGCAACTAATTTATTCAGAACAGACTGCTGTTCTCGAATACGCTTATCAACATGACGATAAATAGTAGTATAAGTATCTAGATGACGCGTATACCAAGCAACTGAGCTATCAAACTGAGCTTCAGTAACGCCATATTTATCTAACACATAATCAATATACAAATCACGATCATAAGATTTTTCAGAACGCTTAACTTCTCCCAAAGCTTTCGCCTTGTGATAATCAAAAAGCAATTCTTCCATTTGTTCTTCTGATAGTACACCTTCTGGCACTTTTACTGCACAACTAGCTAGAAGCAACAAACCCCCAGCAATAGCTAGGGCACGATTAAACATATACTTTACCATTAATTTAATCATAGTTGTTTTATCAATCTAAACTTTTGTCTCCCCTTTTTCATCAGTCACTTGATCTTCTGACTTATGAGAGGTATCTAATAATTTTTGTAGATATTTACTATAAAAAAGCAACAACGCAATAATACCACAACTAATTGATGCATCCGCAAAATTAAAAATTGGACTAAAGAAAATAAAATGATTACCACCAATAATGGGCAACCAACTAGGCCAATTCCATGATACTAATGGGAAATAAAACATATCTACAACTTTGCCGAAAAGGGGAGCAGCATAGCCTCCACCCACTGGTAAAAAGGTAGCTACTGTATCACGCGTACTCTCACTAAATAGCCAACCATAACATAAACTATCTACAATGTTGCCCGCTGCACCAGCAACAATAAACGAGAGACAAGCAATAAAGCCCCACTTCATCCCACGGCGAATATAAATAATTAACCATCTGACCAACCAAAAAACGGCAACAATACGCAACAATGAAAGGAATATCTTACTAATAAACTCCATACCAAAGGCCATTCCATTATTTTCAACAAAGTAAATTTGAAACCAATCATCAAATACGATAATACGGTCATACAAACTAAAGTTGAGCTTTACCCAAACTTTTATGATTTGATCGATAATCAACACTAAAGCGATGATAAACATGGCCATTTGACCGCGGGAGAATCCTTTTTTTTGCATATTGTTTATATCTGTATATCACATTACAAGTGTGAAATTATGGGTATACCCCTAATTACAAGATAAACCGAGGAGCCAAATAGACTCCTCGGCCTTAGAATTTTTATCTATTTTCTTTAGCTTCAATACTAAGCGTAGCATGTGGTACGGCTCGAAGTCGACCTGCAGGAATCAATTTCCCAGTCACTCTACAAATACCATAAGTTTTCTTGTCAATACGACCAAGGGCTGCTTGCAGACCTTGAATAAATTTCAACTGACGAGCAGCCATACGACCAGCCTCTTCTCTAGTTGTTGATTCTAAACTATCCCCTAAGCTTTTATACGTTGGGGATGTATCATCCACACCATTACCAGCGCTATTTGAAAAACTATTTTTCAGCTCTTCATAGTCACGCTGAGCAATTTCTAATTTCTCTTCAATGATCTGACGGAATTCTTCCAATTCTTCGTCAGTATAACGTGTCTTTTCTTCTGCCATAATTTAAAATTTGAGTGGTTAGCTTTTCAATATTATAAGTTCACTATTTTACGTTTTATCCATCTGGGCTCTAGGTATTAGTTTTATCAGGTATATTTTAAAGAACCCAGAGATTCTGAGAAGCTATTACTTCTCAGATGTACCCTGTACCTTTTCTATATATATTTGGAGCATGTATCCATCCATATCAAATTCCTGCGTATCAGCGGGAAGACGATCGACGATCTCTAGCTTTTCAGCTAATACTTGTGCCATAATATACGTTCTATATTCTTCTACTGCATCATTGCTTTCATCACAATTTTGTAGCATCACTTGGATTTTATCTGTAATTTCCAGTCCACTGCTTTTGCGTATGTTCTGGATACGATTAACCAATTCACGAGCAGTTCCTTCACGCTTCAAATCAGGAGTGACTGTTACATCAAGCGCGACAGTTAAGCGTCCTTCATTGGCTACCAACCATCCTGGAATATCCTCACTGTAGATATCTAAATCTATAGCATCTACAATTACTGCACTACCATCTTGAAGCGTAAGTGCGATATGACCAGTGCTTTCTAATTCAGCAATTTGTAGCTGCTCAAGTTCCTGAACAGCTGCAGCCACTTGTTTCATTTGTTTGCCAAATTTAGGTCCCAACTTCTTAAAGTCTGGCTTCACTCGTTTTACCAATATGCCATTATCCCCTTGCACATATCGAATCTCTTTTACATTTACTTCATTCATTACGAGATCCTCTACGGCTTCTAGATGTTCTTTCTGAATAGCATCTACTACGGGAATCATAATACATGTCAACGGCTGGCGCACCTTGATACTAACTTTACGACGCAATGCCAAAGTCATGGATGTAACATCCTGTGCAAGTTGCATACTCGCTTCCAAATCTGGACGAATCAAACTTTCATCAGCTTTTGGAAAAATAGCCAAATGGACACTTATTTCAGTATCACGACCTGTAACAGCAGTCAAATCATGGAACAAACGGTCAGCATAGAACGGTGCAATAGGAGCCATCAACTTAACGACAACCTCCATACAACGATATAACGTTTGATAAGCAGCAAGTTTATCTTGCGTAAAGCCACCACCCCAAAAACGTTTACGATTCAGGCGCACATACCAATTTGACAAATTATCACTTACAAACTCACTAATCAAACGACCAGCACGAGTTGGCTCATAAGTATCATAACATTCATCAACTTTTTTTACTAATGTATTCAATAAAGACAAAATCCATTGATCAATTTCTGGACGTTCTGCTACAGGTACTTCTGCCTGACTATAGTCAAAACCATCTACGTTTGCATACAAAGCAAAAAAGCTATACGTATTATATAATGTGGCGAAGAACTTGCGACGCACTTCATCAATACCTTCCAAATCAAACTTCAAGTTATCCCAAGGTTGTGCATTTGTAATCATGTACCAACGCAAAGGGTCACTTCCATATTTTTCAATCGTTGAGAATGGATCAACAGCGTTACCTAAACGCTTACTCATTTTATTCCCATTTTTGTCAAGCACAAGTCCATTGGAAACAACAGTCTTGTATGCTTTGCTCTCAAACACCATACTAGCAATAGCATGTAATGTAAAGAACCACCCACGAGTTTGATCAACTCCTTCCGCAATAAAATCAGCTGGATAAACTGCATTAGAGTCGAACAATTCTTTATTTTCGAATGGATAATGAATCTGCGCGTAAGGCATTGCACCAGAATCGAACCATACATCTATTAGATCGGCTTCACGCTTCATAGGCTTACCAGATTCAGACACTAACACTATATCATCAACGTAAGGTCGATGTAAGTCAATCTTATCATAGTTCTCCTTAGCGTAGTCACCAGGAACAAAACCATCTTTTGTATAAGGATTCTCAGACATAAAGCCTGCTACCACTGACTTATCTATTTCTTGACAAAGCTCTTCGATAGAACCTATACAGATTTGTTCACCATCATCATTACGCCAAATCGGAAGCGGAGTACCCCAATAACGTGAACGACTCAAGTTCCAGTCATTCAAATTCTCAAGCCATTTGCCAAAACGACCAGTACCTGTAGATTCAGGCTTCCAGTTTATTTCTTTATTATGCTCAATCATACGCTCTTTGTAGGCTGTAGAGCGGATAAACCAGCTATCCAAAGGGTAATACAATACAGGCTTGTCTGTACGCCAGCAGTGTGGATAATTGTGCGTATGTTTTTCTATCTTAAACGCTTGATTGTTCATTTTAAGCATCATACAGATACTTATATCCAACGTCTCGTCTTGTTCTGTTAATGCTGGATCGTAATCGTTCTTCACAAAACGGCCAGCAAACTCAGTATAGGCATCACTTACAAATTCTTGAACAAAAGTCTCATCAAGATCTTCTAATACGTAAAACTTACCAGTCAAGTCAACCATGGGACGAGACTCACCTTTCTTATTCAATAGGTGCAAACCTGGCACACCTGCTTTCTTAGCAACCATGGCGTCATCTGCACCAAAAGTAGGAGCAATGTGCACAATACCAGTACCATCTTCCGTCGTCACGAAATCACCTTCAATAACACGGAAAGCACCTTCACCTGGATTTACCCAAGGAATAAGTTGTTCATACTCCATGCCAGCAAGATCAGCGCCTTTATATTCAGCAACAATGCGATAAGGTACTATCTTTTCTCCCTTATTAAAAGTCATTTCAGCATCAGCTCCCTTAACCTTGAAATGCGCACCAAGCAATGACTTAGCCAAAACAACTGTAATAGGTTCAGCCGTATATTGGTTAAATGTTTGCACAGCCACATAGTCAATCTTTGGGCCAACAGCTAATGCTGTATTTGAAGGCAAAGTCCAAGGAGTTGTTGTCCAAGCAATAAAATAAGGAGTTCCCCACTCGCTCATTTCTGATTTAGGGGCTTTAATCTTAAATTGTGCAATACAAGTTGTATCTTTTACATCACGATAACAACCAGGTTGATTTAATTCGTGAGAACTCAATCCGGTACCTGCTGCAGGTGAATACGGCTGAATAGTGTATCCTTTGTATAACAAATCTTTATTGTATAGTTGCTTTAACAACCACCATAAAGTTTCTATATAACGATTATCATAGGTAATATATGGATCGTTCATGTCCACCCAATACCCCATTTTATGAGTTAGATCTTCCCACTCATTGGTGTATTTCATGACATTCTTACGACACTTAGCATTGTATTCAGCAACCGTAATACTTTTACCAATATCCTCTTTAGTAATACCTAATTCTTTTTCAACGCCCAATTCTACCGGTAAACCATGTGTATCCCAACCAGCTTTACGCTTTACTTGGAAACCTTTCATTGTCTTATAACGACAGAAAATATCCTTAATACTACGTGCCATCACATGGTGGATACCTGGTTTCCCATTTGCAGATGGAGGACCTTCGAAAAACACAAATGATGGGGCACCTTCACGCGCCGACAGACTCTGGGCAAACAAGTCTTGCTTGTCCCAGTCACGTAGAACCTCTTTATTTATTTGAGAGAGGTTAAGCTGATTGTATTCTTTAAACTTCTTACTCATTGTATGAAGGGAAAATGTATTTATTAGACTCCGATATAGAGGAGCTCTTTCGTTTCAAGGCGCAAATTTAGAGTTTTTCTAGTTGATATGCAACGATTAATAGCTTTTTTAACGCCACTGAACATCAGGATGAAAGCAATTCACAGCACATTATGCATAGATTGCAACCCACAAGTTACATCTTACACCATTAAATATTTTTTAATAAGATAGGCCACGCCATCCTCTTCATTTGATAAAGTGACTACTTGCGCAGCTTCCTTAACGACATCTTGAGCATTACCCATAGCTACCCCAAGCCCAGCATATTTAATCATACTCAAATCGTTATACCCATCCCCTACTGCGACCATTTGATCTGGTGTCAAAGAGATATGCTTTAAAAGACGTTCTAAACTTAACGCTTTATCAATACCTTTCGGCACTAATTCTAAGAAAAAAGGTTCAGAACGATATGCAGCCATCTTATGCCCTGCTTCTTGATTAATTATATTTTCCAATGCAGGCAACTTATCTGGTTCACCAACGATCATACATTTTTCTGGATTATATGATACATAATCAGCAAAACTTTCAACTTTTTTAAGTGTCATTTTTGTTAAAAACACTTCATGCTGTACATATTGATCCTCTGGCGTTTCTGTAACGATATTAGGTCCATCATAAGTAAGTATTGTAGTATCTGATTGACTAGCCAATCCATACAACCAAGGCATCAGGTCTTGTTCCAATCGTTGTGCATGAATAATCTCTTTTGTCCTACAATCGACTACATGACCACCATTAAAAGCTAGTATATACCCACCATAATGACTAAGTTTCAATTGCTCAGCCAAAGGAGTAATCCCGTATAAGGGGCGCCCACTTGCTAAAGCGATCTTCATGCCACTTTCTTGTAGTTCTAAAAGGACATCTAACGTTTGGGGGGTGATCTCTTTTTTGCTATTTGTCAGTGTACCGTCAAGGTCCAATACTAATAGTTTATAATCCATATATTTCTTTCTACCTAATTAAAAAATCAGCAACAAAGGTAACGATTAAATTTGATGTAGTTAGAGTATCAAGCGTCCAGCGAAGTTAAAGTATTCTAACAAAGCCAATCAATACAAACTGATTATCAACGAGTTTACATATCATCAAACAACAATTCCCCTTTTGTTACGAAATAACAAACGAACTAAATCAATAGATAAGACCATTGATTTAGCTCGTTTATTTTATTATTTGATTTGCAAAAGATATATCAGAATGGAAGCTCATCGCTTTCAGGAGCGATTTCATCTGATGCAGCTGATGTTTGTGGCATTCCAACAGGAGCTGATGGAAATTCGGAACTAGAAGTCTCACCAGGTACACTGCCAGCAGCTGGTATACGCTCTACGCGCCATGCACGAAGGCTATTAAACCAACGGCTATTCCATTCGCGTGCATCCACATCAAAGTGCACCTTTAATTCTTCACCGGGCTGAATATTGAATTGATCAATTTTTTCATCGCTAAAAACCTCAAAACACATTTTCTTTGGATACTGGTCATGATTCTCAATCACGTACTCTTGACAACTCCAAGTATTACCCTTAGCTGATGTCCCACCACGTTTTTCTAATACTGCTATAATTTTGCCTTCAAATTCCATATATTCTTCTTATTTATTATTGTATTTTGATGCGAAAGTACGTATTATTTCTCGAATAACCGCACGCATTACTGTTTTTTTATTATCTTTGTGTACAGAATAAATGAATCAAAAAAAGACATATGATTTTTAGTTTTAAGATTACTAGTACCGTGCTGTATAGTCACCTTTCATCTATCAGCCGCGTGATTGCATCAAAAAGTGCCATGCCTATTCTTGAGTGTTTTCTTCTTGATCTTCAAGATGGCAAACTCCTTATTACAGCAGCCGACAGAGACACTCGTATCTGTACAGGCGTTGAGGTCGCCTCACAAGAAGGCACAGGACGTATTGCATTAAAAGCAAAGATGCTTATGGAAGCTTTAAAGGAGATGTATGAGCAACCTATTGAAATCACTGTATATGACGATTTACGTGTTCGCTTCACATATCGCAATGGTCAATTTGATCTTGTAGGAGCAAAACCAGACGAATATCCAACAGACAAGAAATTAACTGGAACAACTCAAAAGCTAGAAGTTTCTTCTGCACTACTCAAAAATGGCTTAGAGCACACTCTCTTTGCTGTTTCTCTTGACAACATGCGTCCATGTATGACAGGTGTTTTCTTTGACATAACAACAGACAGCATTACTTTTGTAGCAAGTGATGGTCACATGCTAATGAAATATAAAAACAGTACTGTGGAAGCTGAGCAAGCTACTTCTTTTATCCTTCCAGCAAAACCTGGTCAACTGCTAAAAGGTATCTTGAAAGGCACTGAAGACGATATGGTTACTGTTGAATTTGATGGTCAACATGCTATTTTCATCATGGAATACGCAAAAATGACTTGTCGTCTTATTGAAGATAATTACCCCGCTTACAACAATGTAATTCCAACAAACAATCCTTACAGAATCATTGTTGACCGCCAAGATCTTCTAGGTGCTTTAAAGCGTGTACAAGTATTCACTTCTCAAGAGAACAATCTTGTACGTCTGGATATTGCGGATCAAAATATTAAAGTAACCGCACAAGATTTGGACTTTTCTATTGCAGGTGAAGAAACTGTACCTTGCCAATACACAGGGGATAATGTAAAGATTGGTTTTAAATCAAAACTTCTAATTGAACAACTAGGAGCTTGTGATTCAGACATGGTCGAAATTCAACTTGCTGACCCAACTCGTCCTGGTATTTTTGTGCCTGTAGATTCTGAAGACAACAGTGAATTGACAATGTTATTGATGCCTTTGTTACTAAACGACTAAGATAAGGCAGAAAGATGAATAGAAAATTACAACTAACCCGTCCACTCGTAGTCTTTGACCTCGAAACGACAGGTACAGATACAGTAAAAGATCGTATTGTAGAAATTTGTTTGATAAAGGTTTATCCCAATGGAAACGAAGAGAGTCGTACAATGCGTATCAATCCAGAGCAACCTATCCCAGCTAGTGCATCAGCGGTACATGGTATTTACGATGAAGACGTGAAAGACTGTCCCACATTTAAAGATGCCGCTGAAGATTTAGCCGCAATCATTTCTGATTCTGATTTAGCAGGATTCAATTCAAACAGATTTGATGTTCCAATGCTAGCCGAAGAGTTTATACGTGCTGGAGTACAAATAGATTTGTCATTATGTAAATTGGTTGATGTACAAGTCATATTTCATAAACGAGAACAACGTACACTAGTGGCAGCCTACAAATTTTACTGTGACGGTGACTTAACTGACGCACACAGTGCCGAAGCAGACACAAAAGCCACTCTTGAAGTCCTTAAAAGTCAAGTTGAGAAATACGATGATCTTCCATGCGACATAGATGGATTGTCTGAATATTCAACACAAAATCGCACTGTCGATTTCGCTCAAAGAATTGTACTCAACGAAAACGATGAGCCAGTATTTAACTTCGGAAAATTCAAAGGTCAATCGGTTAAAAAAATCCTACGCAACGATTCTGGATATTATAACTGGATGATGCAAAGTGATTTTCCTCGCCACACTAAAGCTGTATTAACACGTTTGCGCTTAGAGGCTATTAATGGCCAATAATCTCAATATGCATATGAATTATCTTAAAGGAAAGAAAATAGTCCTAGGTATCACTGGAAGTATTGCAGCTTATAAAGCATGTTATATACTTCGCGGACTCATTAAGCAAGGTGCTGAAGTACAAGTTGTTATAACTCCATCTGGTAAACATTTCATTACTCCTACAACTTTAGCGGCACTTAGCGGAAGAGCAGTTGTCAGCGAATTTTTTGATAGCAAAGATGGCTCTTGGCACAGTCACGTGGATATAGGCTTGTGGGCAGATATGATGTTAATAGCACCATGTAGTGCTTCAACTCTTGGCAAGATGGCTAATGGAGTAGCTGATAACATGCTAGTGACAACATATCTATCGTGTAAAGCGCCTGTTTTCATTGCACCTGCCATGGATTTGGATATGTACATTCACCCATCGACTCAACACAATATCGAAGTTTTACGAGGATATGGCAACCATATCATTGATCCAACTAGCGGAGAGCTAGCTAGCCATTTAGTTGGAAAGGGACGTATGGAAGAGCCTGAACGAATCGTTGAAATAGTCAATCAATATTTCAGTCAAAATGACCGCAGCATCAACTCGGATGCATACCCTTTAAAAGGAAAGAAAGTACTTATTACAGCAGGGCCAACATATGAAAAAATTGATCCTGTACGTTTTATAGGTAATCACTCCAGTGGAAAAATGGGCATGGCTTTGGCCTCGGTCTGTGCTGAAAGAGGTGCTGAAGTCACAGTCGTAGCAGGACCTGGAGTTCCTCGTCCATCTGCCCTAGAAGATGGAGAAATTCACATGATTGATGTGGTAAGTGCTTCTGATATGTATCATGCAGTCATGACTCACCAGGCCTCACAAGACATATTAATAATGTGTGCTGCTGTAGCCGATTACACCCCTTCTCATCCAGCAGAACAAAAGATCAAACGCGAAACTGGAGCAGACATGACAATAACACTTACTGGCACACAAGATATTGCCGCTGCTGTAGGCGAGAAAAAAACAAATCAACAAATTTTAGTTGGCTTTGCTTTAGAGACTCAAGATGCCATGGTTAATGCACAAATAAAAATGAAAAAGAAGAATTTAGATTTAATAGTCATGAATTCTTTAGAAGACGCTGGTGCAGGATTTGGTCACGAAACCAACAAAGTGACCCTGATCACCCCCGACAACAATGAAACACTTCCCTTAATGAAAAAGAGAGAAGTTGCTGTTCACATTGTCAATAAAATCTGCAAGCTCTAATTTTTACAAATACTACACAAAAGCTGCTCATCCTTACGGTTTGAGCAGCTTTTGTATTTTATCGGCAAACTGAGCCATCATCTTATGGTAAGGATATTCAAGCAGATCTTGACTGGATACTTTATGTAAATCATTATCACTTAACCCGCGCATAGCATTCTGTCCATCCTCAGACCATAAAAGTTCTGTTGGAATTGTTATATGCAAGCAAGTCATGTGTAAACGTTGATGGGAAAGCAGATGTTTCTGATCCTGCACCACAACTTGATAAGTTACTTGATCACCTAAATCTAAAAAACGTTGCACACTCTCATGACCCAAACATTCCGTTGTTGATAACAAATGGTCAGTTTCAAAGAAAGGGAACTCATACAATTGCCGCCAAATACCAGGCTGGCTTCTTTTGTATATATGAGTACATACCCCATCTGATACACTTATATAATACAAATAACGATCTACAACCTTAGGGCGTTTTTTCTTAACAGGAAATTCTGCAACTTTTCGTTGCCCATATGAAGCACAAGAATCTTGTAGTGGACAAATATCACATTTAGGCTGATGCTGTGTACAATGAGTCGCACCAAAATCCATAATTCCTTGATTATAATCAGCTGGTCGTTTTTGATCTAATAATTCAGATGCAGCTTGTGCATATATTCGCTTACCTTTAGAGGTTTCAATTGCTTCTGGAATAGCTAAATATCTTCCCAACACTCTATATACATTACCATCCAAAACAGGATAAGCCATACCATATGCAAAAGAACAAATAGCTGCAGCGGTATAGGGTCCGACACCTGGTAATGCCAAGACATCTTTATATGTAACTGGAAAAACCTCTTGAATTTGCTTGGCAGCCTTATGCAAATTACGAGCTCGAGAATAATACCCTAATCCTTGCCACAGTTTCATCACATCATCTTCTGGCGCTGACGCTAACTGATGAAATGTCGGAAATCGCTGCATGAAACGCTCAAAATATCCTAATCCTTGTTCTACACGCGTTTGCTGCAAAATGATTTCTGAAATCCATATTTGATATGGATCTTTTGTTTGTCGCCATGGAAGATCTCTCTTATGCTCATCATACCACGCGAGTATTTTACTTGAAAAATTATTGCTCATTATTCTAATCTACTGATATTGAGTGACAAAAATAATGTTTTTGTGTTTTTTGAGAGAAAATCTAAGGCAGTTTTTTTCTACATCGAGGAAAAAGCAGTATATTTGCACACCAAATAGTAAAATAGAGTAGTATGCCCTAATGCAAATGACTCAATAAATTTCATAGAAAAGTCCAAATGACTAGACAGGAACTATACAAAGAAATCCAACTAAAAACGGGTGTGCCTAAGAGTGATGTACAAAACATCTTAGACCTGTTTTTACAACTAGTTCAAGACGAAGTTTGTCGTGGAGAACAAGTAACAATCAGAGGTTTTGGAGGTTTTTTCCCTCAGCTACGCAAAGCTAAAACTGCTCGCAATATAAACAACAACACCACAATGGTGATTCCTGCGAGAAGAATGCCAGTATTCAAACCATCTAAGACATTCTTAGATAGAGTTCAAGAAGAATGCCCAGTTGAGATAAAAAAGTAAGAAAAAGAGAAATAATAACATCATAGAGTACTAATTTTAAAATATTGAAGCTATGCCTAGTGGAAAGAAAAAAAAGAGACATAAAATGTCTACGCATAAGCGTAAAAAAAGATTAAGAAAGAATAGACACAAGACGAGAAAATAATCTCGATCTAGTCTTTAGATTCAAAGATAGAAAACAAACTTGTGAAGGAATCTCTTTCAAGTTTGTTTTTCTATTTTATTAACAAACTCAACCCCAATGACAATGTAATGAGTGTAAAGAGCGAATTAGTAGTAGACGTCCAGCCTAAAGAAGTCTCACTTGCTCTCTTGGAAGACAAAAGTCTTGTAGAGCTACAGAGCGAAGGTAGTGACGAAAAATTTGCAGTAGGCAATCTATATGTGGCACGTATCAAAAAACTAATGCCAGGATTAAATGCTTGCTTTGTAAATGTAGGCTACGAAAAAGACGCTTTTCTTCATTATTTGGATCTAGGGCCACAGTTTAACTCTCTCAACAAGTACGTGAGACAAGTGATGAGCGACCGTAAAAAGCTTTTCCCTATCTCAAAATCGACAGTCCTACCTGACATCGATAAACAAGGAGCCATCAATGACATTGTCACACAAGGCCAAGAAGTTATCGTACAAGTTGTCAAAGAACCGATATCAACCAAGGGGCCTCGACTCACCTGCGAACTATCTTTCGCTGGTCGTTTTCTAGTTTTGATGCCCTTTAATGATAAGGTATCGGTATCGCAAAAAATTAAATCAGCAGAAGAACGCTCCAGACTTCGACAGCTCATTATGAGCATAAAGCCTAAGCGTTTTGGCGTTATAGTCCGCACAGTTGCCGAGGGGAAACGAGCCTCAGAACTGGACGCTGAACTTAAATTCCTTTTAAAACAATGGGAAGATGCCATTAACAAAGTACAAAAAGCCAAGAGCTTTCCTTCTCTGATTCACGAAGAGACTAGTAGAGCCGTGGGACTTCTCCGCGACTTGTTTAATCCTTCGTTTGAGAACATCTACGTAAATGATTCCACTGTCTATGCCGAAATCAAGGATTACGTGTCGTTGATCGCTCCTGACCGAGCAGACATAGTCAAGATGTACAAAGGGAAGTTGCCCATATTTGACAATTTCGCCATTACCAAGCAAATTAAGTCGTCTTTCGGTAGAACCGTCTCCTACAAGCGAGGCGCATATTTGATTATTGAGTCAACCGAAGCATTGCACGTGGTGGATGTGAATAGTGGGAACCGAACAAAAAATGCTGATGGCCAAGAAGCTAATGCCTTAGAAGTGAATCTAGGTGCTGCAGATGAGTTGGCGCGTCAGTTACGTCTCCGAGATATGGGAGGAATCATTGTGGTAGACTTTATTGACATGCATGAAGCCGCAAATCGCCAAAAATTATATGAGCGTATGTGCACGAATATGCAAAAAGATAGAGCTCGCCACAACATTTTGCCACTCAGTAAATTTGGACTGATGCAAATCACACGTCAGAGAGTTCGCCCTGCGATGTCAGTAGACACCGATGAAACTTGTCCTGTATGTTATGGCAAAGGCAAGATTAAATCATCGATCCTATTTACAGATACGTTAGAGAGTAAAATTGACTACCTAGTAAACAAATTAAAGGTTGCTAAATTTACCTTGCATATACACCCTTATGTACATGCTTACATCACTCAAGGATGGATCTCCATGAAACGCCGTTGGCGTATGAAATACGGTTTTGGTGTTAAAGTTATGCCAAGCGAGAAGCTAGCCTTCTTGCAATATGTTTTCTACGATGAAAATGGTGAAGAGATCGACATGAAAGAAAAGATTGATGAGGTCAAGTAGAAACCTATGACGAAAAGTGGCTTATAGTAAGCTTACCTGAAATTAAAAAAGACCAAATCGCCAAGAAGGAGATTTGGTCTTTTTCATACTAATCAAATATTTCTTTCAGACGTTGTGGGTCAAAGGCAACAAACACTTGTTTTCCATTGGGAGTTATTGCAGGGGAATTTGTTGTAAAGAGTTCTTCAACTATTGCTTGCATCTCATCCTTTCCCAGTGTCTGATCATAGTGGATTGCTGTTGCACGAGCCATTGTATCTGCTATTTGATGCGATAAAGAATTGGGTACTTCACCATCACGCTCCATAGATGTCACAAGCAATTGACGCAAAAGCTCCACACCTTGACTAGGTTCCACTCCAACAGGAATGCCATTCAAAGAATAACTTCCTCCACCTAAATCAGCTAAATCGAAACCAAGAAAACGAAGCTGAGGAAGAATCTGTTGAAAAAATGGGATATCCACCTGAGAGAGCTCCAATATTTCAGGAAAAAGCATCCCTTGGGAAGCTCCTTGCTTTTGTTCCAACTGTTGCATATACCGTTCATATAATATACGAATATGTGCTCTTCTTTGATCAATCAAGTATAGGCCATTTATACCATTAACAACAATATATCTATTCAGACCTTGAATTACTTCAGGGTTATCTGGAATAGTTTTAAAAACATCTTCATTTCCAAGGACACTATGTATAGTTTCCCCTTCTATAGCTAATGCTTGTGTATGATGTACAGGCTCTTGCCAATCAGCTGGGCTAATACCAGACGGCGTAGGATTGATTATACCAGTAGAATCATAATCAATTAGCCATTCACCAGTTTTATATTCAACTTGTATATCATCTTTACCATATACATTACCATCAACTATGGTTCCCACACGAGATGGGATAGTATCCGTATGTTGCGCTGCAGCACTATTATCATATGACAAACCTGTCGTAGCTCCCACTCCTTGAAGTGGTTCTGAAAAATCTGGGATATTAACCATATCTCCATACCTATCATCTCCAATCACGCTATTATCAAATGGGTTATATGTAGAATTATACTGTAATTCTTCACCTTGATAAGAGCTTTCTGCAGGAGCTTGTCCTGTAAACGCGGGAATTTCAGGTTTATCCTCTGTGTCAAAATCAATAACTGGTGAAAAATGGTGTTTTCCTACTGCTTCTTTAATAGAGGCAGATATAAATTGCCATATTGCTTGATCATCTGCAAACTTCACCTCCGTTTTATTGGGATGCACATTGACATCCACATTGGAAGGATCCACTTCCAGAAATATAAAATAATTAACATGATACCCGTGAGGAATCAAATTCTCATAGGCATGACGTACAGCACTTTGAAAGTAAGGATGACGAATATATCGGCCGTTGACAAAAATATAATCGTACTTGCGATTCTTCACCGCAGAATCAGTCTTCCCTACATACCCTTGAATTTTCACAAGTGAAGTATCTAAGTCAATAGTAAGCAACTTCTTTTGTAAACTCGAAGAATATAAATCTGTTATACGCTTCATGTGCGACCCTGCGCGCAAATCAAATATCTTGGTCTCATTACTATACAACGTAAAAGAGACATTTGGATAGACTAATACAATATGCTGGAATTGTGTAGATATTTTCTTCAATTCCACACTATCCCGTTTCATAAATTTACGTCGTCCAGGAGTATTATAAAAAAGATTTTTTATCAAGAACTGACTACCAGGTCTTGCTTGCGCAACAACTTCTTGCTGCTTCACCTGCGAGCCTTCAACAGTCAACAAAGCCCCGACTTCATCTTCAACCCGTCGCGTACGTAATTCTACATGAGCTACCGCAGCAATAGAAGCCAAAGCCTCTCCACGAAAGCCCATGGTAGTCAAAGCAAATAAATCATCTGCTTTACGGATTTTAGATGTTGCATGACGCTCGAAGCACATACGAGCATCCGTTGGCGACATACCTTTTCCATTGTCGATAACCTGGATCAAAGTACGTCCAGCATCCACAACGTGTACATCAATTTGTGTTGCCCCTGCATCAATAGCATTTTCCATCAACTCTTTGACTACAGAAGCTGGTGATTCGATGACTTCACCAGCGGCTATTTGATTAGCTATTGAATCGGGCAATAATTGTATGATATCACTCAATATATTGCTCTTTTAATGTCTATACTTATACTTGATTATTAAACGGTCCCTTTTGATAAGAAATACCATAAAATAAATAATCCAATAATAATTAACAAGATCATTCCCACCGAAATGGGACGTTTACCACTTTCCGAACGTCTTCGCAAATGAGAACTTTGCTCTTTGATACGTCCTCTTATACGTTTTTCAGCATCGTAAGTTTCTTGTTGACCTTTATCCCCTTCCACCTCACGACGTACACGCTCTTCCATCTCTTTTAGCTTCTCCTTGCGTTCATCCACAAAGATATATTTGTGCTCAAAAGGGCGTGGTTTTTGATTTCCAAAAAATCGTCCAAATAATGCCATAATTCACTTCTTTACATTACTGACTACTCTGCAATTGATACACCATTTTCAATAACCAAGCTACGATCTGGATTATCAGGTTTCTTTCTACTAGTCTTTTTCAGTTTATCCGATGCTTTTTTATCTACCCACTCGAAAATATCTTTAGCTGCACGAGGTCTAAGATAATCCATCCATGCAAAATTGGTCAAACGATATTTTTCAGCAGGAATTTGATCCATAGGATAAAGCGTTCCATTTGCTTGAGGACTCATGATCATACGCTCCATCTGTTGGTTTTTCAAAAACATCTGTAACTTACTGCTCTCACTATAATTCATCCCCATAAATGCCTTATTTTTATTTTCTTGAGGATAATAGACAACACGTACGTTACCAGTTACTTCTACTTTACGTAGTTCACCATCTCGCATAAACGCTTTCATTTCTTGTCCAGAGACTTGGTTATAATGCACCGAATCTAAACGTTCAATAGAAAAGGCTTGAGATGGGATAACCATATGATCCACAGTTGAATCATTCATAAATATCTGCACTTGCTCACCATACAATTGCTGTTGTCCACTCCATAAAACTGGGTTGTTATATAAAGTCAAGCATGAATCTTTAGACAAGAAAGTCAACGAATCACAAACCCCTTGTAAATCAGTACGATAAAAACGTACTTTATGGTAAGCATATATCTGACGCTCAATAGAATCAGTTCCATGATTAAATGTGGATAATTGCAAAGTATCAGCATGCAGATGCAAACTATCTCCTTGGGAATACTCTACAATTTCTGCTTTCTTCGTAGCAAAAGCACTTTGAAGTATTTCATTATAAAAGATATAATCTCCCCTCAAGATATTTTTTTGCAGAGTATCTTTCATCTCCACATTATTATACAACTCAGCATACCCCCTGATTCGATCATAAAAAAGGCTATCACCAGTGACTCGTTTAGAGCCATTAACTAAGACTGAACGATCCAAAAGCTCAGCTTGTCCAGAACTCGTATGATATACCCCACGATTAGAGTAAATATGGTTCTGTTGATTATTTATAGTAGATGGACCTAGGATAACAGCTTCTTTTGTTTCACTATTATACTTAAGAGTATCAGAATACAATTGAAATTGCTTATTCAACAAGACAACATCATCATTAAACACAGCCCATTTTGTGGCTGGACTATACTCACCCCAATCAGAAGATAAGTTATTTTCTTCATCACTTAATCGTCCACCCTCAAAGTAGTACCCTAAGTTATAGACACGATCATAATTCAAACTATCGGTAGTTAGCACCGTATTTCGATTAATCATGCGCACATGATTGCGTAATTTAGCCAGCTCTATCTCCCCATCGTAATACAAATAATCGCTATAAATAAACAAGGTATCTCCTTGCTCACATCGCACATTGCTAAATGCCTCAAACGAGTTGCTCTTCTGATATATCAAGGCACTATCACAATACATATACATTTGCTTATGTTTGAACTGCACATTACCAATAAGGACTTGTGCATCAGGATAGCGTTTGCTATCAGCGATACCTCTATCAGCATGCAGCAAATCAACACGCGTAGTACGTCTTACTACTTTGACTGAGTCAGTAGAAGTACTATCTGTATTTGCTACCGCAGTAGCATGAGTAGAATTTTGTGCAAACATAGGCATACATCCTATAGAACAGCTCAAAGCAAGCCACCCTAACAATGCATAACCACACTTACTTAATCCAACCTGGATATTTAAAGGCGCACTTTTTCCCATTCTCATTAATACGAATATATGTCTTCTTTTGTTTTTCTCTAATCCACTTATCAAGTGCTTCATCACGAAGTTTATCTTCGACAACCGCTTTCAGACGTTGATAATCTTCAGTGATAACTGCTTTATGTCCTTTTATACGTGATTTCAACTTTACAATAACAACATCCTCAGAGCCATCACGTTGATTTTTTCTTACAAAGGCATCAGATATTTCATTAACCTTCATATCTTTTACTACACTTGCAATTTCTTGAGGCAATTCCTGCATTTCAAATTTAGACGTGTTTGTACGAGGATTAGGAAGCAAACCGTTATTATTTCTAGTGGCTTCATCACTAGATAAAAACATTGCTGCTTTTTCAAAAGTAAACTTATCCGCACGAATTTCTCCTGCAATTGAGTCCAAACGTTGTGTAGCCTCTGTAATACGATCAGCAGGAACCTTTGGTCGCAACAAAATATGTCGACAATTAATACGGTCTCCTCGACGTTCGATAAGCTGAATGATATGATATCCAAATTCTGTCTTAACAATCTTAGAGACTTTCTTAGGGTCACGTAAATTAAAAGCAACTTGCGAGAAAGCAGGGACAAACTTTTCACGACTAGAGAAGCCCAATTCGCCACCGCGTGCTGCAGATCCTTTATCTTCAGAATACAATAAAGCTAACGTTGAAAAATCACTTTCCCCCTTTGTTATACGATCAGAGAAATCGCGCAAACGTTCTTTAACGGCATCAATCTCTGCCTGTGGTATTTTAGGTTTGTTTGCTATAATCTCAACTTCTACACGTGTAGGTACATATGGAACGCTATCTTGAGGTAGCTTTTCAAAATACCGACGAACTTCTGCAGGAGTTACTTTAATATCCCCTATAATCTTCTGCTGCATGCGTTGTACAATAATAGAATTTCGAATATTCTCACGCATTTCAGCACGAATTTGCGACCATGGTTTACCGAAATACTCAACCATCTTCTCCTTAGATCCAATCATTTGAATATATCTGTTTGTCATAGCATCTAAACGAACAAGGACTTCATGATCTTTTACTTCAATACTATCCAACTTCGCCTGATTAAGATATAATTTCTGAATAGCCAATTCTTCAGCAATTTCACAGTTAGGATCACGATCAAACTTACGTCCTTCATACTGCGCATTCATTTTAGCCTCTTCAATATCTGATTTCAGGATAGGTTCGTCTCCTACAACCCATACAACTTCATCAATTACATTGTTCTGAGCCCATGTCCGAGGTGTACACAGAGTACACATCAAAAGGCACAAGCCTATCCATACATTTTTTCTTTTCATAACTTCTCTAGTCATTATTATAGTAGATTATTTTCTTCTCTTTCAACGCTTTAGCTTTCAATGTCTGCCTCATAGTATCCATTAATTGAATCATACGAGCATGCAATAAATCCTTTTTAATGTATGAAGTAGCCATATCAAAGGGCATGACCTGCCCCCTAGTTTGCACTTCCGTAATATGAAGGAAATAGATCGCTACAGAATCCTTGATTTCAATTTGAGGTTTCTTCTTTAGATACTCCACAGGATCTTTGGTCTGCAAAGGCACCATACTCATTACATCAGCTAGAGGTACCCAAGAATCTGCAAAATATTCAAACTTCACAGCATGCGCCAAACTATACTTATCCAAATTATCTGCGGATTCAGTATCTACCGTTTTCATCCAACGGCGCACTTGATATAATTTGGGAGCAGACAAAGGAACTTTCAGCATCATTCCTCTCACAATTGGATAAGACAAGGTATAATCATCGCTATGGGCATCATAAAAGTCCTTCATCTGATCTTCAGTACATACAGTATCCACCTTTTGCATAAAGAGTTCTTTTTGATAAGCATTCATCAACAAAGAAGTACGATAAGCCTGTACCATATTATCTATATCCTCAGAATTGGGAACATTTTTTTCTGCTTGCTGCAACAATATTTGTGCATCAATCCAATGATTAACATACCTATTAGTAATAGCCAGTGAATCCGAATCTGTCTTGGCCTCAGCCAAAAGCCCTTGGGGAATCATAGCATTCAACACATCCTCATACAGCCACGCAGTCCCCACAGACACCACTGGTGTACGTCCATGATGATCCACTGGAGCCTGACAGCCCAGAAAAAGGCTCCCAAAAAGAAGCCCCATAATACCGATGATATACCTAAATTTCCTCATATAAATATCTCCACGAAGATACAGCAAAATCATTAATACAAGAAATGATTAACTCTTTTTTATGCAAACCTGAGCTGATTTCCTGCAATATATTGTTTTTTTACTACCTTTGTTAGGTGATAGTCAACGAATTACTAAAAAACAGAACACCATTATCCACATATCATTATGTTAATTGACGAACGTACAATAAGACAAGAAACATTATTACATGCTGCCCAATTAATTATGGCTGCAGCACGTACAGCCCCTAAAAGTCGTGGCGTTGATATACTCGAGATACAACTTCTCAGTAACGATGACAAAAATAAATTAGCTTCACAAATGCACGTCTTACATAAAGAAAACAATCTCTCTTTTTTTGAACGAGATGCACAGAACATATTAGACGCAGGGGCTGTCATACTATTTGCAACAATCAATAAATCACTCAATTTAGATTGCGGATATTGTGGATACCCCAACTGCAAATCACGTCCTGATAACGTTCCGTGCGCATTTAACAGTACAGATTTAGGGGTTGCTATTGGATCTGCAGCAGCAACAGCTTCCAATTTGCGTATTGACAATCGCATCATGTATTCTGCAGGAAAAGCGGCATTATCATTAGGTCTATTCCCAAACTGTAATCAATGCTTTGCACTGCCTTTATCGATAGGGAGTAAAAATATCTTTGTAGATAGAAAGTACCCTAAAAAATAATTTGTATTTTTGTTGCAAAGACCTTATTGTTTAAGACTATTTCTATTCTTTATTGTTACTCTAATTTCATCTTCACTATGGCATGGTATAGTAAATATTTAACTGTTTTTGAGAAACCTCTAGATAGTATCCCTAATGAGATCAAACAGGAAATCAAAAACAAAATTCAATCTGTTCATTCAGACTCTCCCCTAGTCTCCGTTGTACTCATAGCTCACAACGAAGAAACACATTTATTATCCTGCCTTTGGTCATTATGCGAAAATAAGACCGATTATCCCATAGAGATTTTAGTTGTCAATAACAATTCGACCGATTCTACTGTACCATTACTAGAAGAATTAGGCGTACACTGGTTTGATGAGACAAAAAAGGGCCCAGGATTTGCTAGACAACGCGGTTTAGAGGAAGCACGTGGCACATACCACTTGTGCATTGATTCGGACACAATATATCCACCAGAATACATCAACACCCACATGAAATATCTTGTACGCCCTGACGTGGCATGCACATACGGATTATGGAGTTTCATCCCGACAAAGAAAAATCCAGCGTGGGCATTGGCCATCTATGAAGGATTACGTGATATGCACCTACGCCTTCAAAATCTAAAACGCCCTGAACTAAATGTACGAGGGATGGTAATGGGATTTCGCACAGAATACGGACGTAAAATTGGTTTTCGCACCGACATTAAGCGCGGAGAAGATGGATCTTTAGCGCTGGCAATGAAGCCACTAGGCAAGTTATGTTTTGTCACTTCTCGTAAAGCACGCGTACTTACCTGCAATTCTACTTTAGACCAAGACGGCTCATTGATTAACAGTATTAAAGTACGTATCAAAAAGGCACTTCGGGGCTTCACAGGACTCTTCACTTCAAGAGAGAATTATGACTCTGATGACACATCCAATATCATCACTCAAGAAGATTACGCCCCTAAGAAACAGACTACACAAAAAGACGTCGATCAATCCATATAGCTCCAACAAAACGCAGCAATGAATAGTTGACACACTACACAAAAAGGCTATAGCACTCTCACCATGAGATGTACTATAGCCTTTGTTTAACGACAAATTCTTCTATATTTTTTGATCACTATACACTAGTTCGACTTCTTTCCATAATACTTCCCCTTAAGCATCTTGAAGTACAACAATGGCACCACAATCAGAGTCAACACAGTAGATGTAATCGTACCACCCATCAAAGAAATGGCCAAGCCTTGAAACAATGGATCAAATAAGATGACAATTGCCCCAAGTACCACAGTACCTGCTGTCAAGATAATAGGTAGGGTACGTACGGCACCTGCCTCAACAACCGCTTGTTTTAAATCTACTCCTTCTTTGAGACGGATATTAATAAAATCGATCAACAAGACTGAGTTACGCACCATTACTCCTGCCAGAGCTATGAAACCAATCATAGATGTCGCACTGAAATAGCTACCCATCACCCAGTGACCAACCACAATACCGATTAATGACAGAGGAATGGCTGCCAACATCACGATAGGCACCAAAAAGTCTTGAAACCACCCTACGATTAAGAGGTAAATAATAAGAATAGCCACCATAAAAGCGATACCCAAATCACGAAATACTTCGTAGGTAATTTGCCATTCACCATCCCATTTTACCGTATAATTATCTTCATATTTAGGTTGACCATTGTTCAACAAACTTAGAGAATATCCTTCTGGAATAGAAATATTCTTGATATTTTTTTCTAAGTTCATCATCGCATATATCGGACTTTCCAAATCACCAGCCAACTCAGCAGTTACATACACACATTCCATCTGATCTTTACGCATGATACTAGGGGCTTGTTTCTGCGTTTTCAAATTGGTCACATCTCCTACGCGCACCACCTGCCCCATTTGATTCACAATAGGTAAATCGGCGAGTTCATCGGCACTCATTTTATCCGCTTCATCTAACTCTAAGACAATAGGGATGGGTGAAATAGCCAAATCTTGGTGCAACGTACCTACCGCACGTCCTGACACAGCTGCTTGTAAATTATCAGCTACTTGTGCTGGAACAATTCCCATACGCATAGCTTTATCTCTATCTACCTCAAAGTGCCATTCTTCTTGAGGCGCCTCATACATTATGTCCACATCCACAATTCCATGGGCATCTTCCATCATTTTCTTGATACGTTGAGCGATAGCTAATCGAACTTCAGGATTTGGTCCATATACTTCAGTAACCATAGTGGATAACACCGGTGGACCAGGAGGAACTTCAACGACCTTCACATTGGCATTGTGACGGCGAGCAATTTCTTGAATTTTAGGACGCATCCTCTTGGCAATATCATGACTTTCTTCACTACGGTCATGCTTATCCAAAAGATTCACTTGTATATCGGCCACATTGTCTCCACGTCTCAAATCGTAGTGACGCATCAAACCATTAAAACTAATCGGAGCCGATGTGCCTACATAAGTTTGATAATCATGCACCAGAGGTTCGGTAGCTAGATACAATCCAATCTCTTGAGCTACTTCGTTGGTATTTTCCAATGTCGTACCTTCGGGCATATCAATAACCACTTGAAATTCATTTTTGTTGTCAAATGGCAACATTTTCACAGGAACAACCCGGAAGAAGAACAGCGATACCGATGCTAACAATAGCACAACTGTCACTAGCATAAAAGCCCAACGATACATACGATTATCCAACATCGGTTGAATAGCCCATCGATACGCTTTATACAATTTCGTTTCTTTGACGTCATATTCACCTTTCGATTCTGTATAGGACTCTCCAGGCTTTTCTTTTTCAGGTAGCTGCCCCGTCATAAAAGTCTCCATGGCATCATGATGTTGTTGCGCCTCTTTCAATGCCATTTTTTCTATCCGTTTCTGATGTAATTTCTCCGCTTGTTTTTGTTCCTTGGTTCTAAGAAATATATACCCAAGATAAGGAGTCAAAGTTAGCGCGACCAAAAGAGAAAACAACATCGCTATAGTAGCCCCAATAGGCATAGGACTCATATAAGGCCCCATCAATCCTGATACAAATGCCATAGGAAGAACAGCAGCAATCACCGTAAACGTAGCAAGTATCGTAGGATTGCCTACTTCATTTATTGCAAATAAAGCTGCATCACGCATGGATGGATACTTCATCTTAAAGTGCCTATGCATATTTTCAGCCACAATAATGGAGTCATCCACTACAATACCCGTCACAAACACAAGTGCAAATAAAGTGATACGATTCAACGTATAATCCATAAAGTAATAAGCAAACAGTGTCAGCGCAAAAGTAACGGGTACAGAAAGGAAGACAACTAGTCCGCCACGCCACCCCATAGCCAAGGCAACAAATAAAGTCACAGCTATAATAGCCCCCATGAGATGCACCAATAGTTCAGACACTTTTTCCGACGCAGACGCCCCATAGTTACGTGTTACCGCCACATGCACATCACTCGCAATTTGTTCACGTTTCATATGATCAACTTTCTCCAAAATGCGAGAAGATAACTTCATTGCATCCGTACCACTCTGCTTACTCACAGCAATAGTCACCGCAGGATGTCCTTCATATGTTACATATTGTGTAGGAACAGCTGGCCCCTCTTCTACAGCAGCCACATCACGTAGATACACGGGGTGCCCACTATTCATGCCCACAATAAGGCGTTCTACCTCCTGAGCATTGTGCAGAAAATTACCTGTTTCCACACGAAACACATTATCTCCTTTGTATGCCTGCCCTGATTCCATCTGCATATTGGCTCCTTGAATATACTGAGCTACAGTTTTTAAGTCAAGGTTCATACCAGACAACTTACTACGATCAACCACAACACGAAGCTGCTTAGCACGTCCACCAATCAGTTTGACCGCAGTAACATGCTTAATTTTCTTGATTTCTTGTTCAATAAATTGCGCCTGTTGATACAATTGGTAATCATCAACCTCCTTGTGATCACTCCAAACAGTCATGGCCAATACAGGCACATCATCGATCGATCGAGTCTTGACGATAGGCATGCTCACACCATTGGGCATCTGATCCATATGTTTCATAATCTCATTGTATAGTTTCACTAGAGATTCTTCCACATTTTCACCAACGTAAAACTGGACAGTCAGCATCGCTTGACCATTCATACTGGAACTATACAAATGCTCTACTCCCTTGACATTGCTAATCACACGTTCAAGTGGAGCTATCACACGCATCTCTACTTCTTTGGGAGATGCACCAGGCATTTGTAGAAATATATCGGCTGCTGGAACTTCTATCTGAGGTTCCTCCTCACGGGGAATAAGAGAGATGCTATATGCACCTATCAACAAAAAGGCCACCATGAGCAGCAGGGAAAGTTTACTTTGTAAGAAGCCGCTTGCTACACGGCCCGCTAATCCTTGTTGCATAAGAAATATATTTAAAGAGTGGATTATTGAACATTTACGTGAGCACCATTATATAGTCGCTTACCAGCAGGTACTATCAGATTATCTTGAAGAGAAACTCCAGAAAGGATTTCTACATAGGCTCCTTGACTTCGTCCGAGGCGTACCCATTTCAAGAGTGCTTGTTGATCTTTGGTCACGACATATACTCCCACTAAGTCTCCTTGGGATACAAGCACATTACTTGGGATCCAGACCCCTTGTTGACTCTCTGTATCCACATTGTTTTGGCGGAGAGGTAATTGTACATCGACATGCATACCAGATAACAATTTCCCTTGAATATCTTGTGGCACAGCTACTGTTACTTGATATTGCCCACCAGTTGCAACCGACGACATACTATGTTCTGTTATTTTTGCTTTGAAATGTATCTTGGCTGCTGGCACACTGATTGACGCCAAACTATCCACTTGTAACAGCGCAATAGCCGATTCGCCAATTTGTGTTTGAATCACCATATCTCCAGCCTTTTCTACGGTAACTAAAGGCATGCCAGGGTGTGCCAAACTTCCTTGATCAGCTTGTACATCAGTAACCAATCCAGCAAAAGGTGCCTTAATCTGCGTGTAAGTTAGATGCGCCTGGACCTCACGTACCATTTCTTGTGCAGCCTTCAGATTGGCAGTCATAGCATCGTAATGCAGTTTGACGTTTTCATATTCTTTGGAAGAGCAACTCCCCTTGGCCAATAAACGAGCGAAACGCGCTTCATCTAATTTCGCGACATCATATGCAGCTTTAGCCTGGTTGACCATACTCTGTGCTTGCACCTTCTTGGCTTGTAGTTCCTGATCACTAATCATGACGAGCAACTGCCCTTTGCGTACTTTTTGTCCTTTTAGTACAGCAACTTTCTGCACATATCCCATGGTGCGAGTCCCCAATCGAGCAATATCATTCGATTGTACACGTCCACTCGCAGTTATATTATCTGCCTGACGCACTGTCGGAGTGACTACAGTTACTGCCATAAGCTTTTTATCGGTTTTATGATGTGATGACTTATGTCCACAACTTGACATAGTCACAAGTAGCATTAGCGTAAAACCTAAAGTGATTAACTTCTTCATAATAGCTAGATGTATTTAGTTTGTTTGATATGAAATAGAGATTGAATTACTGAGCAGTCACTAATCTTAGCATAGCGATAGTCACATTCTTTTTAAATAAAGCTTGTTCGAGCATAAGTTCTTGTTGAGCTTGTTGAGCTTGCACACGGAGTAAATCACTTGTAGGTGACAAACCTTCGGCATATCTATCCTGTAATATACGGTATGCTTCGGCAGTTTGAGCAGCCATTACTCTTGTTTGTTTGATCTCCTGTTTGACCACATCTAGTTGTCGTTTCACATGAAAATATTCAGCTTGAGCTTTATTTTTTTGTTCTAGCAATTGGGACTGCAATTTCTTCACTTGGAAACGTGCTCCTCGAATTTTGTGGTAATTTTGACTTCCCTTAAACAAAGTCCAAGTCATATTTACTCCCAACAAATAACTATTCTGTGAAAAGCCAAAAGCTTCATTATCGTTCAATTGGTAGGTACCAAAGGCGTTGATACGTGGTAAATAAGCCAACTTACTAGCTCGCACTTGGTTCTTGGCCGCTTGCACACCCGCTTGGTAGGCTAATATATCTGTGCGTCCCATAACACTCGCCTCATTGACATCCACAGGAATATCCCAAGCAATGGAATCGACAACATAAACCTTGCCTTCCACCGGTGTTTCACCCATAAGTATGGCCAATTGATCACTGGCATTGTGCACCCCCGCTTCGGCCGTAGTGACTTGTGTATGCATCTGAAGGCTGTACGCCTTTGCTTGTAGTAAATCGGACTGCAATATCAACCCTTCCTCACGCATGCCACGTGCTCTTTCTAAAAAGGCATCCGCTGCTTTAGCTGCTCGCCTCATAACTCCAACATTTTTATAGGCCAAGCCCAATTGTAAATACTGTTGAGCTATCTGGAAACGAGTATATTCACCCATACGTTTTGCTCCTAAACGCTTTGCATCAGCCGCCGATTTCGCGGCCAGTCTCATGTACATAGCATCGACATTAAGGAGAGGTTGCATCAATTTTATTTGCGCTGAATAATCATGAGAAGCTCCTGGATCATTTAATAAGTCGGGAGCAAAATCAGCTTGTGTGACAATGCGCTGATTTAATTTAAACCCAAAGGCATTCAATGGATTATCTGTCACCATCGCATTGTAGCTTACTTCGACCTGAGGTAGAAAAGTAGCATTCGCTTCTGCACTTTGTGCCTTAGCGATTTCTGCATCTAGAGTATGTTGCTTCAATTGGGCGTTAAACTCCAATGCACGTGCAGTAGCGACATCCAATTGGAGATGCTCCTGCTGAGTTTGGGCCTTTAAGGGGGATAAAAAAGGTATTAAGACCACAATCAGTCCCCCGATTGCTGTACAAATTCGTTTCATAAATAAGTTAGTTTGTTAATCTTTACTGCAAATATACAATGAATTGATTAACCGTACAAATAGACTTTACCTATTGAAACATAGAAGTGTCCTATAACATGTGTACAGCAAAGGATGTAATAGAACACAAAAGGAGGGTTGACCGATATTGGTCAACCCTCCTTATATAATATATTTTGTATCTACTACTTCGCGTAAGCTACAGAGCGCGTCTCACGAATAACCGTAATTTTCACCTGTCCTGGATACGTCATTTCATCTTGAATCTTCTTAGCGATTTCGTCTGAAAGTTGTTCTGTTTGTGCATCATCAATCTTTTCAGAACCTACAATAACACGAAGTTCGCGACCCGCTTGAATTGCATAAGTCTTGGTAACACCTGGATAACTCATTGCAATTTGTTCCAAATCATTCAAACGCTTGATATAAGCTTCAACGATTTCGCGGCGAGCACCTGGGCGAGCACCTGAGATGGCATCACAGACTTGGACGATAGGTGCCAACAATGAAGTCATTTCACATTCATCATGGTGAGCACCAATAGCATTGCAAATATCTGGTTTTTCTTTACAACGTTCAGCAAGCTTCATACCAAGCAATGCGTGTGGCAATTCTGGTTCCTCATCAGGCACCTTACCGATATCATGTAATAGACCAGCACGTTTCGCACGTTTAGGATTCAAACCAAGCTCAGTAGCCATGATAGCACAAAGGTTGGCTGTTTCACGAGCATGTTGCAATAAGTTTTGACCATATGAGCTACGGTATTTCATCTTACCGATAGTGCGGATAAGTTCTGGATGAAGGCCATGGATACCTAGGTCAATAGCTGTACGCTTACCTGTTTCGATGATTTCTTCTTCCAATTGCTTACGTACTTTAGTCACCACCTCTTCAATACGAGCAGGGTGGATACGACCATCAGTGACCAATTGATGTAGAGCCAAACGAGCCACTTCGCGGCGTACTGGATCAAAACCAGAAAGAATAATCGCTTCAGGAGTATCATCCACTACGATCTCAATACCAGTAGCAGCTTCAAGTGCACGGATATTACGTCCTTCACGACCAATAATACGTCCCTTAATTTCGTCTGAATCAATATGAAAGACAGTCACAGAATTTTCAATCGCAGTTTCTGTTGCCACACGTTGAATCGTTTGGATGATGATACGCTTTGCTTCTTTATTGGCAGAAATCTTGGCATCATCTACAATTTCATTGATATAGGCTTGTGCTTCAGTTTTGGCTTCTCCCTTGAGGGTTTCCACCATTCGTTCTTTAGCTTCTTCAGCCGACAATCCAGAAATTGTTTCTAACTTCTCGATCTCTTGCTTTTGAAGCGTATCAAGCTCTTCCTGTTTACGTTCTACAGCTTGAATCTGACGATCAAGATCATTCTTAAGATGATCAGCTTCTTGGCGTTTACGTTTTGCATCTTCTTGACGTTGAGACACGGATATTTCACGTTGTTTCAACTTGTGTTCTGCCGACTGTATTCTAGAGGTACGAGCCTGTACTTCTTTTTCTAACTCGGCCTTTTTATTCAAGAAGTTTTCTTTCACTTCGAGTAACTTATCTTTTTTCAAAGCCTCTGCTTCGATTTCCGCTTCGCGCATAAATTTCTCGTATTTCTCCTTCTGAACTTTCATCATCCAGAAGTATGCTGCCACAGCTCCTAGAGCTAAGCATAATAATCCGACAATCGCCGGGATAACCATAGTCATACTTGTTTTTATTGTTTTGAGGGTTATACACTAATATAAAAAAACATCAAACACTTGTACATTGTTTAACCAAAAGATAAACAAAGAACATGCGTTGATGTATACCAATTATTCCGAGTCTTTTAGAGCAAACAAATCGAGATCATCAATTGCTTCCTCTAATCGTCCGAACATACCAAGAATCTCCTCATTATTAGCATTTGCTTCTGCTTTCACTGCACGTGTGGCCATATGTAAAGCAGCTATTGATAGTAAACGGGAGGCATCGTCCGATGCGACTCCATGCTGTTTATAATAAAGTAATGCCTCATTGAGCTGTTTAGCAGCAAGACGAATCCACTCTTCGTCTTTTCTCGGAATAGTCATTTGAATTTTATGGTCATTGACTACTACTGTAATCTTAAATTTTCCTGACAATTCCTGATTATTCATAGGCTATATAGAAATGCTATCTAATTATTGGATATCCTGTTCGGTCACCTCAATGCAAGCCACAGACAAAAAAAGCACTTACTCACCAGAGAAGTCATCCTTAGTCAAAATTGCAATGCATTGATCTACATCATTTACAAGATGGGCAAGTCGAGTTTTCGTATCAGTCAGTTCCATACTTTTTACTTCAACATACTTGGCATCTTTTAGCAACGCATATTGTGTACGTGTCTCTTGAAGTTCCTTTTCTAGTGTCTGAATCTTTTGTTGTTGAGCTTGCAACACATCACGTTGCTGCTCATATGCCATAATCAAAGCATTAACTTTTGATTCAAACGACTTTGTCTTGTCCTTCTGTTGACTCATACTGTTTTACGCTAATTTCCTACAAAAATACGATTATATTAGTAGATTCAAAAGATTTCGCCTAGAAAAGGCACAAAAAAACTCAGACTAGCTCCATATTTGGGCGGTCTGAGTCATCTCACAATCAATAATTTTCCTAACACCTTAATGAATAGGCACGGGAAGAGAGGCTCGAACTCCCGACACCCGGTTTTGGAGACCGGTGCTCTACCAACTGAGCTATTCCCGTGTTTGCGGATGCAAAGGTAGTGCTTTTTTCCAAACTACCAAATAGCGAACTCAAAAAAAATCGTTTTAGATAAAAAGAGATCCTCCAATTGGTCAAAACAAGAAAGAATTAGTACCTTTGCGCCATCAAAAATAAACCAATTATTCACTTTATTCAAAACAAAAAATGATGAAAAAGATTCTCTTATCAGTTCTTTTTGGCTTAGGCTTGACTCTTGGTGCATTTGCACAAACAAACGTGCAATTTCATTATGATTTCGGGCGTACGTTGTATAGCAGTGATCAAGCATCTCGCCCTCACATCACAACAACTCTTGAACACCTTTCTTCTGACAAATGGGGTTCTACATTCTTTTTTGTAGATGTATGTAGCAATTCTACAGGTGTACAAAGCGCATATACCGAAATCACTCGCGACTTCAAACTAGGCGATAGCCCTATTACTGCTCACGTAGAATATAATGGTGGCCTTTGGAGTGACAATGATGCTGGCGTTGGTTATCAGTACGACAACAGCTACTTACTTGGGGTAAAATATACTCTACATAGTGCAGACTTCTCTCGAGGTATTTCTTTTATACCAATGTATAAGTATATCCAAAAGAATAGTTCACCAAACAATTTTCAATTCACTACTGTATGGTGGTTGAACTTCTGTAATGGTGGATACACTTTCTCTGGATTTGCCGATATTTGGCGTGAAGACTCTCGTGGTGATGGCTACGGTTCGCTATGTAAATTCATTACAGAACCTCAATTTTGGTTCAACTTAAACAAATTGATTGATGGTTTTGAAATGCCTATCAGTGTGGGCTCTGAGATAGAGATCAGCCAAGGTTTCGTCAACATGACTTTTGAAGACAAGTTCTATATCAACCCAACTTTAGCAGTTAAGTGGACTTTCTAAACAGACTGTTCGTATAAAGAATATTGACTACATACTTGTAGTTTTTAAGAAGGCGTGCCCATTTTGGCACGCCTTCTTTTTATAGGTATTCCGTTCTCTATTATACTAGATTAAGACGTCGATAAACTAAGAAAGACTTATCACAAGGTTTGATTTTTCTTCTCTAAGGATTCAAAGCCTCGATTCAAACGTTTGGTCCCATCGATTCAAACGTTTGAATCGATGGGACCAAACGTTTGAATCGAGAGCCGCAAAAGTGTCTTTTACTGAAATAGGTTTACATTACACAAGGAAGTATACTGAATAAGTTTACATTCCTTTTATAGTTATACTGAATGGGTTTACATTCTCAGCTTAGTTGTACTGATTTAGTTTACACTTCAGTAAAAGGGCACTAACTTCTTAGCTTGCTTCATTTTGTTAGTGAGCTTGCAATATAGTTATAATTTGGCGTAAAACCAAGTTGCATTCTGGGAGCGCCTGAGCGGCAAGGAAGTGGAATGCCATCCCCGACGAGCGGGAGATTTACTATTTCATTCTTTTATATCTGTTTTAAATATCTCTCTTTCCACACTTGAGAGCTCACTATAAGTCCAGTATGTATTTCTTCTGGAGTTTTCATCTGGTTACTCATATGTGGTCTCACATTATTATAATAGTGAATAGCTTTTTCTACTCGAGAATTAGCCTCTGAAAGATCAGCAGGGAGACTTGGACTATCTAACCACTCACTTTTTAAGATACCATTCACTCGTTCAGCTATCGCATTATCTGTTGGTGCGTAATCCTCGGTCATACTTATTTGTATCCCATGATTATAAAGCACGCTTGTATACGCTCCACAACAATATTGGATACCCCGGTTTGAATGGTGAATTAGATTACTAAAGCAGACATCTTTGACTTGATGTATAGCTCCAAGCAGAGCATCTACTGAGTGTTTTGCTTCAAGCGTTTCACTGAGCTTCCAGCCCACGATTTTGCGAGAATAAGCATCAGTAACAAGGTGTAAATACAAAAAGTTACCCGTTGTCCTTATATACGTAATATCGCTTACCCAAAGGGTATTAGGCCGTGTAGGTATATAATCTTTAATCAGATTACGATGTTTACGAAACATATGATTGGAGTTTGTAGTACATCGTGGCCTTTTTCGTTTGAGCATCAAATCATGCTTGCGCAAAAAATCAAAGAAACGGTCTCTGCCCATAAAAGCTTCACCCATGAAAATCTCTTTGACCATACAAAACAACTTGTAGGCACCGATTCTAGGGGCATCGCTACGAACAGAGCGAATAACAGATAAAATCAATTCGTCACGATCATGTTGACTTAACGTTCTTCGTTTATACTGATAGTAGGCTTGCCTACTTTTGCCAAACAATCCACAAAGATAAGCTATCGTTTCTTTGCTTTCCGATTCTTTGTGCAGTGCGCTGACTGTTTGGCTCCAGTATTTTTTCTGATTGAAATACCTTCAGCTTCTTCAGCAATATCAATCATAGTTTCTAAAGCTTGGTTCTTTAACTGTAAAGTTGCTAAAGCTTTTTCTAACTGCTCAATACGAGACTCAGGAATCTCTACTTTTTTTTCATCCATATACTCTAATCTTTCTTTAGAGCTTAAAGATAGAGAAACATTTGATATGAAATACTTTTTTAGCCAACGATTTAAATTGGTAGGAGAAATATCCCATTTGCGGCAAAAGACAGATTTGCTAGGACAGCCACAATCATAATAGTCGCTGACAACGTCTAAGCGAAAACCTTCGCTAAATACACGATGACTTTGCATAATAATACTTTTAAAGGTGAACACTGATGTAAACCTTATTCAGTATAAGACAAAGGGTCGAAAAGAAACGATCGACCTTATCCCAACAAAACCACAGTATACTAAAAGAGGGTGAACTTATAGAAAGTTCACCCTCTTTATTATATATGTCTGCTTAAGACATCAACGTTGTGTCAACACACGTTCAATATTAGTCTTCAAGCAAGATTTCCATCATTGTGCAAGCCGCCTTAGCCACTGGAGAACCAGGACCGAAGATAGCTGATACACCAGCTTTGTACAAGAAGTCATAGTCTTGTGCTGGAATGACACCACCAGCGATCACAACGATATCCTCACGACCTAGCTCTTTAAGCTCAGCAATAATTTGAGGAATCAATGTCTTGTGACCTGCTGCCAATGAAGATACACCAACAACGTCTACGTCATTTTCTACAGCTTGACGAGCAGCTTCTGCTGGAGTCTGGAACAATGGTCCCATATCCACATCGAATCCGCAGTCTGCATAACCTGTAGCTACAACCTTAGCACCACGGTCGTGACCATCCTGACCCATCTTAGCGATCATCACACGAGGTTGACGACCTACCTTCTTAGCATATTCTGCTGTCAACTCACATGCACGAACGAAATCAGCATCGCCTTTACTTTCTGATGAATACACGCCTTCAATTGTTCTAATTACTGCTTTGTAACGACCTACGATAGTTTCGCAAGCGTCAGAAATTTCTCCAAGTGTAGCACGTAGCCCAGCTGCCTTAACAGCCAAATCAAGCAAGTTGCCTTCCTTAGTTTCTACGCATTTAGTAATAGCAGCAAGTGCTTCTTGCACCTTCGCTTCATCACGTTTTTCTTTCAAGACTTCAAGAGACTTGATTTGCTCGTTACGTACAGCAGTGTTATCAATATCAAGGATATCGATTGGATCTTCTTTTTCAAGACGATACTTGTTAACACCCACAATTGTTTGAGCACCAGAGTCAATACGAGCTTGAGTACGAGCAGCTGCTTCTTCAATACGCATCTTAGGCACACCAGTTTCAATTGCCTTTGCCATACCACCAAGTTTTTCAACTTCTTGAAGACGTTCCCATGCCTTGTGAGCAAGTTCGTCTGTCAAAGACTCTACGTAGTAAGAACCAGCCCATGGGTCGATTCCCTTACAGATTTGAGTTTCTTGTTGAATATAGATCTGAGTATTACGAGCAATACGTGCAGAGAAATCAGTTGGAAGTGCAATCGCTTCATCCAAGGCATTTGTGTGCAATGATTGGGTATGACCAAGTGCGGCCGCCATTGCTTCAACACAAGTACGACCCACATTGTTGAATGGATCTTGCTCTGTCAAAGACCAACCTGAAGTCTGAGAGTGCGTACGTAGCGCCATAGACTTAGTATTCTTTGGATTGAATTGCTTCACGATCTTAGCCCATAGCATACGAGCTGCACGCATCTTAGCAATTTCCATGAAGTGGTTTGTACCAATCGCCCAGAAGAATGATAGACGTGGAGCAAAAGCATCAATGTCAATACCTGCTGCAATACCTGCACGAAGGTATTCAAGACCATCGGCTAGTGTATAAGCCAACTCGATATCTGCTGTTGCACCAGCTTCTTGCATGTGGTAACCAGAGATAGAAATAGAGTTGAACTTAGGCATCTTTTGAGATGTGTACTCAAAGATATCTGAAATAATCTGCATAGAGAATGCAGGTGGATAGATATATGTGTTACGCACCATGAACTCCTTAAGGATATCATTCTGGATAGTACCAGCCATTTCTTCCAACTTAGCACCTTGTTCTAGACCTGCATTGATATAGAAAGCCATAATAGGAAGAACGGCACCATTCATGGTCATTGATACAGACATCTTATTCAATGGGATTCCATCGAAAAGTACCTTCATATTTTCCAAAGAACAGATAGATACACCTGCTTTACCCACATCACCTACTACGCGATCATGGTCTGGGTCGTATCCACGGTGTGTAGCCAAGTCAAAGGCTACAGAAAGTCCTTTCTGACCTGCGGCAAGGTTACGACGGTAGAATGCATTTGATTCTTCAGCTGTAGAAAAACCTGCATATTGACGAATAGTCCATGGACGAAAAGCATACATCATTGAGTATGGTCCACGAAGGAAAGGAGGAAGACCTGCAGCATAATCAAGATGCTCCATACCTTCAAGGTCTTCTTGTGTATAAACAGGCTTTACTTGGATATGCTCTGGAGTAGTCCAGTCGGCTTTGATACCATTAGCCTTCTGCCATTCTTTGCCATCAACTGGCTGTAAGGCAGCATAAATATCTATGTCGTTAAAATTCTTTCTCATCTTTACTTCAATAGTTTAGCGTTGTAAGCCTGTAGTGTCTCTAATACATTGACACGTACGTGGATAAAGTTCTCGATGCCAGCTGCACGTAGATCATCTGCACACTTAGGATTACCAGCAACAATGAATAATGCATCATCACCAACTGCCTTAAATGCAGGGACTGCGTATTCAGCATATTCGTCATCTGAAGAACAAATAACGACTATATCTGCACCAGCTTTCTTTGCTGCTTCAGCTCCAGCTTCAACAGTTTCGAAACCTAAATTGTCAACGACTTCGTAACCAGCACAAGCCAAGAAGTTACATGCAAACTGTGCACGTGCTTGACGCATTGCTAAATTACCAATTGTCAACATGAATGCTTTTGGACGCTTTCCAGACATTTCTGTTTCAAGACGTAACTTTTCAAATTCACTAGATTCACGACTGAAATCAAGTGCGTCACAATCTTTTCCACAACTACGTTCAGCACCCTTATTGCATGCGTAAAGATCCATATCATTTGGACGCTTTTCACCAGCCATTTCAGTAAAGTTAGGGAACTCATTAGTACCCAACAATTGTTCACGACGTTGAGCAACCAATGTATGACGGCGTTCATTACTAGCGTTGACATTCTTTTGTACTGTACCAGCCTTAACTGCAGCATAAAAACCACCTTGGCTTTCTACGTCCAAGAAAATCTTCCATGCTTCTTGAGCAATAGCATCAGTAACATGTTCAATATAGTATGAACCAGCTGATGGATCAACCACTTTATCAAAATGAGATTCTTCTTTAAGAAGCAATTGTTGATTACGAGCGATACGTTCAGAGAAATCACTTGGAGCTTGGAACACCTTATCATAAGGAGCCACTGTCAAAGAATCAACACCAGCCAATGTAGCAGACATTGCTTCTGTTTGAGAACGAAGCATATTTACATTTGCATCAAACATTGTCATGTTGTATGTTGATGTTTCTGCATGCACACGAGCTTTTGCTGCTTCTTTATCGTCTGTATACTGAGATACGATAGTAGCCCATAGCATACGAGCTGCACGGAATTTAGCGATTTCAAGGAAATAATTGGATCCAACACCAAAGGTGAATTTTACACGGTTGGCAACCTCTGTAGCATCCATACCTGCTTCTGTCAATGTCTGCATCCACTCGTTACCCCAAGCTAATGAATTACCTAGTTCTTGAGCGATGAATGAACCTGCATTGTTCAACAAAAGACCATTGACTGTAAATACACGATAGTTCTTAAGTGGAGCAAGTGTATCGATAAGTGTTTTGGCTGTTGCAGCAAGACTACCCTTTTCTTTAGAGTTAGCAAGCATACGACCAAAGAAATCATAATTGATAGATCCTTGTAGTGTAGCCAAATCATACCCTTTTTCGGTAAAATAAGCTACAAGTAGACCAGCTAATGCTGCAACATGGCCTTGGCATACAGAAAAGTTTAGTTCTACACAATCTGCTGCAATACCATCAAGTAAAGCTGCAATAAATTCTGCATTCACTTCCTTCATTGGGATTGTAAATGAAAGAGAATCAATACCCTTCATCAACACATCCTTTGCTTTAGCATTCATAGCTTCTGCTGAGTCTCCGACAATGTCTTGGCGTACAAACCATACATTATCTTTCTTTGTACCACGCAGGTATGGGAATTCACCTGGTAGTGCGTCTGTAGTTTTCAGCCCCTCAAGGTCTTCCTTGCGGTATAATGGCTGTACTTTAAAACCTTCGTTTGTTTTCCAAACAAGTCTCTTCTCGAAATCGGCCCCCTTTAGGTCAACCTGAATTTTGTCCTTCCACTCCTGGGTAGAGGTAGGTGCAAAATCAGAAAAGAGCTTTTCTTTACTTTCTGCCATAGTTGTTTATGTATAATAAAAACGTGATTATAGTCTTGATGATTAGACGATTTTGATCAATAATTTGAAAAGGCACAACAATCTTTACCCTCAAAATCGATAATCTGTGCAAATATACGACTTTCGATTTACGTGGTGAACAATTTATAAAAAAAAGGAATTAAAAAGGTATAATTAGCGCAATCTTAATTCAATATAGTGCTTCAAAAACGATACAATCTCCTCATCAGGCATTTTTCCAGAGTCAATACACAAATCATAACTCTCTGCAGCCCCCCACTCTTTATTAGAAAAAAAGTTGTAATAAGCACTGCGACTTTTATCCGCCTTACGAATCAAATGATGTGCATGGTCCTCATCAATATGATCACGATGAACTAATCGTTGTACACGCTCTTGAGTAGAAGCATGGATAAAGATAGAAATCAGTTTTGGATGATCACGCAATATATAATCAGCACACCTCCCCATAAACAAAGCTGACTCGCGACCAGCTATTTCACGAATCACATTGCTCTGCTGTTTAAACAATTCATCTTGACATAAACAATTATTGGATAAACTCAAGCCTTCTCCAGCAAAAGGTAAATTAATTCCAAAAAAGCCTCCAATAAAATGACTGGAAGGCTGCTCATCGGCATTTTCAAAAAACTCTTTACTTAATCCAGACTCTTGGCTGGCTATATCTAAAAGTTCTTTGGCGTAAAAAGAGATGCCTAAACTTTCCGCTAGAGCTTGTCCTATTCTATATCCACCACTACCTAATTGGCGTCCTATTGTGACTACAAATTGATTTTTCATGGGCTATGATTTTATTCTTTGTCCTTATGTATTATCTTTGTAGTTCAAAGTTACTAATATTTAGGTGTTATCCAAATATTTGCATAGACATTACGCATTGCAAAAATGCATTTATGAATAGACAACCAATGATTGATACAATACAGCCTCATAGTTTCAAAGCATGGCTTTTGGCCACTCGCCCTAAAACCTTACTAGGAGCTCTTGCACCTGTGATTGTGGGAAGTGCACTAGCTTTTCATCACAAACACCTAGTATGGCCTGTAGCTATACTCTGTAGCATCTTTGCAATACTCATGCAAATCGTAGCTAATTTCATCAACGACTATACGGATTATAAAAAAGGGAGTGATAGAGAAGACAGACTTGGCCCAGAACGTGCATGCTCTCAAGGTTGGATTAGTCCATCGGCAATGCTCACTGCAAGTTACATTACAAGTGCCTTGGCCTGCATAGTAGGATTAGGGTTACTTTACTATGGTGGCTGGGTGTTGGTTGGAATTGGTCTGATCTGCGTATTGTTTGCTTTTTTGTACAGTACGGGACCGTATCCACTTAGTTATTATGGCTGGGGAGATGTATTAGTTATTGTCTTTTTTGGCTTGATACCAGTAGGAACTACTTATTATATAATGTGTAAAGAAATATCTGGCTATAGTATTTTATTGGGTTTTGCCGTTGGGATTGCTACTGATGCAATTCTTATGGTAAATAACTATAGAGACATTTATCAAGACCAGTTAAGTAAAAAGAGAACCATCGTGGTACGGTTTGGTGCTTCATTTGGGCTCAAAGCTTATGCGGGCATTGGTCTACTAGCAAGCATACTAACAAGTATCTATTTTTGCTTGGACATGCATCCGTGGTACATTTTGGCGTTACTGCCCTATGGCATTGTTTTCACAAATAATTATATACAGCTTAAACATATAGGGCCCAGCAAACAACTAAATACCATACTAGGTAAAACGGCATTAAGTGTTTTAGTACTCAGTTTAACCTTAGCCATTTGTACAATTATTTTCAACATAACATAATTACATTAACAATTCATCTTGTCCCGCGTGAATGAAATATTTTTGTAACATAAGAAATACTTGGTAAACCAGATTTTTTTCGTTACTTTGCCGGACAACAAAATAAGCAAATAAATTTGTATGGAGACATTTTATTTAGGTGTGGTCATTTTCCTATTTGGCTTGGCAGTGTTTGACCTTGTCGTAGGAGTCAGTAATGACGCAGTAAACTTTTTAAACTCAGCAGTTGGGTCTAAGGTGGCAAAATTCAAAGTGATTTTAATCATTGCTGCTATGGGTGTATTAATTGGTGCTGGGACTTCAAATGGTATGATGGAAATTGCTCGTAATGGAGTATTTGTTCCCGAACATTATCATTTCAATGAAATCATGACAATTTTAGTAGCTGTGATGCTTACTGATGTCGTTTTATTGGATCTTTTCAATACTATGGGACTCCCAACATCCACCACTGTATCAATGGTTTTTGAACTTCTCGGTGGTACATGTGCACTCGCTGTATATAAAGCATCTCATGGAGGTCCTGCTTTGGAATCACTTATCAACACCGATAAGGCATTGACTATGATTATCGGTATTTTCCTATCAGTAGCAGTGGCTTTCTTCTTTGGTATGGTCGTTCAGTGGATCGCACGTGTCATTTTTAGCTTTAGTTATAAGAAGAATTTAAAGTACACAATTGGCCTTTTTGGAGGATTTGCGACAGCAGCTATCGTCTACTTTATCGTATTTAAAGGCTTCAAGAAGAGTACGTTCATGACCGCAGATCTTCGTGAATTACTGATTGCAAACACATGGGAAATCTTACTGATTTGTTTTGTTGGAGCTACAGTCTTAATGCAGATTCTTCATTGGCTTAAGGTCAATGTGTTCAAAATTATTGTCTTAATGGGTACTTTTTCACTAGCCCTAGCATTTGCAGGTAATGACTTAGTGAACTTCATCGGGGTGCCTCTAGCTGGTTATTCTTCATACAAAGACGTTATCAAACATGATGTGTTCAACCAAAAGGATGGATATAAGACATACAAGATGACAAGCTTATCAAAGGCAAGTAATACAGAGGCGCAACGCATAGCTGCTGAAGGGGGATACGGTGAACCAGGAAAAGATTCACAAGTACCGATGTATTTCTTACTGACAGCAGGTGCTATCATGGTTGTTGCTCTAGCAACTTCTAAAAAGGCTCATAATGTCATCAAAACATCTGTAGATCTGTCAAGACAAGATGAGGGGGATGAAAGCTTTGGTAGTACACCTATGGCCAGAACCTTAGTACGTATTAGCATGAACATTGCCCGAGGAATCAATTGTGTGGTGCCTGAATCTGCACGTGAATGGTTGGATAGTCGCTTCCGTAAAGACGAAGCTATTCTTGAAGACGGTGCAGCATTTGACTTAGTACGTGCTTCAGTAAACTTAATTCTTGCTGGTGTACTTATTATTGTGGGTACAAGTATGAAACTACCTTTATCTACAACATATGTAACATTTATGGTAGCTATGGGGTCGTCACTCTCGGATAAAGCGTGGGGACGTGAATCTGCCGTATTCCGCATCACTGGGGTGTTAAGTGTTGTGGGTGGATGGTTTATCACAGCTGGTGCCGCATTTACAATCTGCTTTATTGTAGCAGGAGCTATTAATTTATTAGGTCCATGGGCATTGGCCGCCTTTATTGCTATTGCTATCTTCAGCTTAGTACGCAGTCAGCTTGTATATAAGAAGCGCAAAACAGTTGACGAAAGCGAGGTATTATTGAAGCGCATGAAAGAGTGCACAAATGAAGAGGAACAAATCCTATTATTACGCAAATACACTCGCATGGAACTTGCCAAGCGCATTGAAAATACTGCGGTTAATTACCATAATACAATAGATGGGTTTGCCAAAGAACGTATTCGTCCACTTCGTCGCACGTTTGGATCTATCCGTTTGGAAAAGAAATTACTGAATCAGATGAAACATATGGGCACTTCTGCTGTTAGTAGACTTGGCAATGACCTGATTCTTCAAAAGGGATTATACTATTATCAAAGCAATGACTTTGCTTCAGAATTGATTTATAGCATGATTCGACTTGCTGAGCCTTGTGTTGAACATATTGATAATAACTTCAGTCCACTTTCTGCTGAACAGTTGGATGAATACCAAGCGGTATCTGAACGTATTTACAAGTTTATGCTTAACGCAAGTAAGGTTATTGCTTCGAACGAATATGACAATGTCGAAACATTGATTGAAGAGAGTAATCAACTAAATGCTGCACTAACTCATATAAAAAGAGAACAGCTTCGTCGTATCCAATCTACAAAGGAAAGTATTAAGCTGAATATGGTGTATCTAAATATGATTCAAGAAACGAACAACTTGGTAACTTACTCTACTCACTTGCTTAAGGTAAGCCCTAAGTTTCAGTTGGATTAATCTAATAGATAATTAACCCAAATCATATGGCTGTGTCATCTCTATGACACAGCCTTTTTTATGATAAACATAAATAATCAAAACTAGAATTATCATTCCACACATTACTTGTTCTAAGGTGCTCCTATTATATAATGTGTAAAAGTATGCCGAGAAATCAAGATATATCATCTTAATTTCTCGGCATATAAAGACGTCTAAACAACTAGACGTTATATAAAGTATAAATCTACCAAGTAAGCTTAGGAAGGAACCCTGTTAAACACTTCTTCAAGACTGAAGACATAATTGGTTTAACAAGCACTTCATTAGCACCGACATCTAGTGCATTCTGACGATCCGTATCAAAAGCATAGGCTGTCTGCATGATGATAGGCACCTCAGTACTGAAAGTTCGAATCTCTCTTGTTGCTTCAAGACCATTCATTTCTGGCATTTTAATATCCATAAGAATAGCTTCAATTTTATCTTGATTCTCTTTGTATAGTTCAACTGCCACTTGACCATTTTGAGCCCATAACACTTCTGTTTTACGACCAATAATGGCTTTAATCAACTTGATATTGCTATCATCGTCCTCAGCCACGAGGATTACTGGCTTATACTCTTCCTGCTTCATAATATGATTATACAAATTGATTTTAAAATTCAGTTATTTATCGCTCGCAATTTAATCATTTTTTTCGAGAAAGGCGATCTTAGTCATAAGAAAAAATAGATTTAGAGATATAAACCTCCTACTTTTTTATAGTCAAAGTATTCGAGCCAATTAAAATATTCTCGGCGAAAATATCCACTTGATAGGTACCAGCATACAAGAATTCTTTGACATCCCAGTACACAGTTACCGCCTGTGATTCACCAGTATACTCAATAAATTTCTTTATAGAATAGTGAAGATCAGTGTTTTCATAAGCAAATGTTTGATCCTCGCCTCTAGTTAAAACGCCGTTGTCGGGTTTCAAAATGCGCACATACAAAACACGTTCTCCAGGAGTTGCTGTAATGTTTTTGGCAATAGTGAAATCTATCTGAATTTGTTTAACATCCTTGACACGTCTAGCAATACGTTTTCGTTTTGTTTTAGGGTAGATGTGTATATTGGTTGCATCCAGTTGTGAAGCCAATGCCACCTGTTGATCCAACTGCTTTTTGACCTGTTTTAAATCATCACGTTCTTTACGTGTCTGCTGATATTTACGTGTCACACGCTTAATTACCTCTTTTTGTTGAGCATTGACGCGATTAAGTGAATCAATCTGAGCTACAAAGCTTCTCATGACTTTACGTAAAGAAGTCAATTCTTTCTTTAAACGACGAATTTCACGCGCATTGCTAGTTTTAACCAACTGAAGCTCTGATAGCAACTGACGCACTTTGTTCTGCTCTTTATCTAACAACTGACCTAAGGAGTCATTTTTGACTTGAATCTGAAGTTCATCATATTGCTGAGCAAAAAGAGTATACTCATTTTCGAGATCTTCTTTCTCTAAAGCAAACTCAGCAACTAATTCATTCTTTGTTTTGTTTTCCTTCAAAAGCAGTCCAGCTAGAAGAAAAACGATCACAACTAATACTATTGAGGCAATACTCAGTGATTTTATATTGATTTTCATGCGTGCAAAAATAGCGCTTTTATATGATTATATCTACAAATAAATTATAAAAGGGTCTAAATAAGGGATGGATAGTTGAACTCTATACATTCCAGACGACATATATCTATTTCATCTGATCAAAATATGTTTCCAACAACTGTTTCGCAGCTGTAAAACTACTACTCTGATTATTAAGCACTTCACGTTCCTTAGTCGGCAACATGCTTTCTATTACTTTGTTCTGATAAAAGCTATTTTTAAGCTGTTCATTGATGCTTTCATACATCCAATACTTAGCTTGCTCTTGTCGACGAAAATCAAAATAACCACTTTTCTTGACAAAAGCAATATAGTCATATACCATATCCCAGACTTCTGCGATCTTCAGACCATAAAACCCACTATATGTAAGTACTTGTGGAGTCCAACCACTATCTGGCATAGGAAATAGGTGTAAAGCATTACGAAATCGACTAGCTGCAAGTTCAGCAGCCTCAACATTATCTCCATCAGCTTTGTTGATAATAATACCATCAGCCATTTCCATAATGCCTCGTTTTATCCCTTGAAGTTCGTCACCTGTATTGGCTAGCTGTATTAAAAGGAAGAAATCGACCATACTATGTACAGCTGTTTCACTTTGACCAACACCGACAGTCTCCACAAATATCTTATCAAAACCTGCTGCTTCACAGAGAATAATTGTTTCGCGTGTTTTACGAGCAACTCCACCTAAACTTCCTGCAGATGGACTAGGGCGTACGAAACTATCTGGGTGTACTGCAAGTTTCTCCATTCGAGTTTTATCTCCTAAGATAGATCCCTTACTACGTTCACTAGACGGGTCAATAGCTAACACAGCTAACTTGCCCCCATATTTATCCAATAAATGTATGCCAAATTCATCAATACTAGTACTCTTTCCTGCTCCAGGTACTCCACTGATACCTATACGAATAGACTGACCACTGTAAGGAATACACTTTTCAATGACCTCTTGTCCCATGGCATGATGGTCTGGACGTAAGCTCTCTACTAATGTAACAGCTTGTGCCAATGTAGGGATATGTCCTTTGAGAATTCCTTCTACATATTCATGTATGCTCAGTTGGGGACGATGACGTTTCTTACGGTATGGACTCACTGAGGAAGGCTGAGCAACACCTTTGTTGACAACAAGCCCTTTGTATGCTGGATCGTTTTCTGGATGATTCATAATCATAAAAGTTTTATGAGCAACTACTTCCCAAGACAAGGGCTATAATTGAATAGTCATCTCTAGCTTAGGTTGCAGAGGATCGTTAGTTATAAGCAATAAGCGAAGTGACTTATCACCTGCATCAATGTATTTTTTACGAATGGTGAGGATTAGGCTCTCATCAGCTCCTGTGGCAATAATACTATGTTTAAGTCGCGCCTCAACAGCTGGGCTAAACACTTGGATTCGATATATCTTAAGTGGTTGATTACCACGATTGTGGAGCGTTACACGACGAACAGCACGACTTTTATGAGCTAAATCTTCTGAAACATTCAATTTCAAACTGTCTATTGTTATGGCGGGACTATTTTGTTTATTCTCCGCATAGACTGGCAACAAAGTAAATTGTAGGGGTATTTGATTTTCACCGCTTACTAAATCACCATCAAAACGAGATAAATACAAATCGGTATTGTATTCCCCATACTTGTTGATTTCTGCAGAATGTAGATGCAGACGAATAATCCCTTGTTGATTAGGTTCTAGTATCTGAGGCTGATACTCTGCCTGCATATATGGAGGAAGGTGCATCAACTGTACACGGTAAGGTGTCTGCCCCTGGTTGGCAATATGCATTTCTTGAGTCGGAGTATCTGTCTTAGAAATATCTCCAAATTTTAAATCTGTAACCCCAATACGTATATTTCCCATTTGGACAGGTAGAATGGCGCTATAGTCTGTTATCTGCTGAACCACAACTCCTGAGAAATGTGCATACAAACGATTAGGGGTAGCATTAGAATAGATGGCTATTTCCTTATCAAAATGTCCTAAAGCTTCTGCGTCAAAAATCGCTTTGACAACGGCACTATCACCAGCCATAATGGCACTATGAGGCCAATCGACCTCTGTACACCCACAAGACGCATACACTTGGTTAATCATCATAGGACTATCACCAGTATTATGGACATTAAATTCAATTGTCTGTGGATGTTTCCATTGAACTTGCCCCAACACTTTATGAACTGCGCCCAACGACATTTTGGGTTGTGCCCAAACGGATATGGTCATCGTAAGGAGACCAAATATAAATAGCAATTTTTTCATCATGATCTTATATATAATCTAGACTTCATAGCTTTCAATTTTAGGATTAAATAAAGCTACAAAGCAAAATAGTCATGCAAAGATAATGATTCTATCTGATTATTTGATGGTTATTTCTTTAGAATCTGAATTTGCTATATATTCTGGTGCATAACAAGAAATTAGTTCAACTCCATTGTCTCTATATTCCCCTGTTTGTTGAGCTAACATATCATAAGACACAACGGTTTTTCCCTTAGGGATTCGATGAATAAAGCATTGCATCTCTGTCTTCTTTGGATCAAGATAAAAAGAAGGATATCCCCAATTAAAACGAGCTGTTTGACAACGTGGTACTAATGCCCCTGCATAACGATCTGTTATTTGTATTAACGACAAACTTTGTGGGGCATTGATAATTATCTGCACACGCACAACATCTCCTTTTTGAAAAGTAGTACTTGGGGACCAAACGATACTATTACCTTCTCTTTTTTCTTTCATAAGGGTTCGTTTAATGGACAACCCACTAGAAGAGACAGCACTTAATTTTGTATTTTCTTGTGTATTAACAGAAGATATAACTCCCCAAAGAGGTACGGCAGACTCATTTTTTATCGCGACATGTGTAAATGCACCTTTAGGAGTTAGTACATCTTCGGACAAAATACCTGTTTCAACATTCTTCCAATCTTTATGAAATTTACTAGAAACGTCTTTTTTATCAACTGAAGATTCTAAAGTTAGTTGCGCAGAAAAAGTGCTTGGTAGCTGAGTATCCATAGCCAACAAACTATATATAATACGAATTTGATCACCTATTGCTGTCCATCCTTTCGTACGTGCTTCTTGTAACGCATGCATAATAACTTCGTCTCTATCCTTAGCATGACCTAGTAAGTTAGTGAGGTAAACAGCAGATGATAATAACTTTGTATGGTCAGAATATAAAGCATACTCACTAAGTGAATGCATCAACATTTTTGCCCTCTCTACATCTCCCATTTTCAGAGCCGCCAACGCGACTTGTAATTTACGAGATACAGGAATATCACGGCTCTCTTGGGGAAGATTATCATAAAAATAGTGGACTTCTTGAGGAATACTTTTTCCATCAGTATATAGTGCCCACACATACAGGTAGCTATATGGATCAAAATAATCTTCATATTCCTTTTTCTGTTGCTTCAAGAGCATACAATTGTGTGCATTTTGCTGTATCCAAGCATAAGCCTTTGTCATGGCTTTATCAACTTCTCCATCAACATCACCTTTTGGTAACAACATAGACATATAGGCATGCAGCTCCAAAATATATGAGGTTAGAAAACTTGACCCTTGCATACCTGAGAACCATGAAAAGCTGCCCTCATGTGTTTGTAATGCTTTTAAACCTTTGACATACTCTTCCTTCTTCATAGCTAAAATAGTATCAGTAGAGGCCAAATTGAGCCACAGTGTGCGACGAGCTTCTTGCAGGGCTTCCCATGGTGTGTCTTCCCAACTAGAAGTATTGTGAGTCTGCAGATGTTGACTTCTTATTTGATCATTTAACCAGACCTTTAAAGCTGGCTGCTTACCCAGAATCATTTGCCCTAATAAAGTGGCATAATATCGGTGCATAGTCCCATATACACAATATGCATTGCCACTAACAAACAGACTAGGCAATTGTTGTAGAGCGACACTATACAGTCCGTGAGTAAGCTCAACATGAATGGAATCTGATTGCTCAAAAGGTGTCATATCGCTAGACCATGTCGAACCCATCTGTAAGGTAGGAGACAAAGTAAAAGGTAAGGACGTGCTGACTTGTACTTGATTATCAAGAATACGTAATACATGCTGTTCACCATCCTGTGCATAGTGGCTTTTCGCAATGACTCTAAAACCAACTTGACCAGCATGAGTAAAAGTGCTTGGTGTCCACTTCAAAGTCTTTTGAGCATCAGCTTTTAAAACAAACGTCTGTGAATGTTTTTGAAGAATTTTCTTTGTATTAAGATCAAACAGAACCCAGTCTAATGACACAGAGTTCGAAATATGTTGTCGATTACTAACTTGTGTTGACAGTGTACATTGGTCACCAACACGACAAAAACGTGGCAGAACAGGATGAACCATTAATGGCTTATTGGTCACAACCAAGGTGTCAATTTGACCTTGAGCTAAAGAATCTGTATGAGCTAAAACATGCACTCTCCAAGTCGTTAAATCGGCAGGGGTTTTAAAAACAACTTGCACTGTCCCCAACTTATCTGTATGTAAATTTGGATAGAAATAAGCTGTGGGAGTAGACGCCACACGCAAAAAGTCTAGGTGATTTAAAATTTCGTTTGCAGTATCTTCTGACGGTGGCACAAAAGACATATCCACTTTTTGTTCACCTAATCGTTTATCTGAAACATAATTAGCCATTGGACTCTGTTTTGTGTATGCCTTGCGTAAAACAGATCTTCCACGAATACGAATGGGACTATACCACCAATTGCCCATAAAGGCATCCTTTTGCAAAGCTAGACTTGGAAAATTGGGCAATCTGTAAAAATAAGAATCAGGATCGCACCAGCCTAGAGCCAATTCTCCAATACCACTATTAATCAAATTAGGTTGCCAAGATAGTTGCCAGTTTTCTCTAGAATGAGCCAAAGCGTCCAAAGCTGCATCATACATCCATACACCAAGTGTCGCTTCGACTGGCTTATCTGTTGTATCAAGGACTCTGAATTTCCACGATTCCACTGACTTTGGAATTAAATGGTCCCTAAAGGAAACTGTTTGAATATGTAGTTGCTTATCAGGCTGTTGTAGTTCTAAGCGCACTCGAATATCATTAATCCGCCCCTCACCAATAGCATAGAAGTCTGCATATACTCCATGACGCATAGCTGGAATATAGGGTATCTTTACAGTATAAGTAGAATCAGATGTCTTTTGATCCCTCTTTAAAGCTTCCACATAGACTTTGTCTGACGTAGCATAAATCATATATAATTGGCGATTAGGCCTATTTACCCGAATAGTGAAATTTGCAGGGGACTTCGGACCATAAGTATATATTTCATTTGCCGTCCATATAGGATTTGTTATGCTATCTGGTAATTGCGATTGATAAATATGTTTACCCCCATACACAACCAAAGCTTGAGTGGCATCATGACTTTCACCAGAAGGTGCTACAACATGATATGAGACTTCAAAACGTTCCTTGGGGAAAAGTACTTGGAGAGAATCTAAAGTTATAGTCATCAAAAAACGTCCTTTTTCATCAGTCACTCCATCACCATGCAAGATATCCTGATATCTAGACCCATAAAAAGCAGAAGAATATATCCCGAATAACCCTACACGTTTTATGGAATAATTAACTCGTGCATGTTGCATCGGTACTCCCGTCACTTGCATTGCTTCAAGGATACAGGAAAAAGGTTGACCAACTTGTAAACTGTCCTTATATTTTTGTACTGGTTTTACTGTAAAGCTAGGCAATTGATAATCAGCAACCTCAATAGACTTTGAACGTGCATACCAATTATCAGATCTCAAGATGTATGTACCATTTAGCCCATGCTTGGGCAAAGTCATGTGTATTGTACCCACACCATGCTTATCAGTCACTACGGAATAGGTCTGCACTTTCTTTCTACTCGGATTTTTGAGCGTAAAAGTCATTTTTTTATTAGGCAGTACACGACCATGTACATCATTTCTAGTATAAGCCAGCACACGTACATGTACACTGTCTCCTGGATGATAAATAGGTCGGTCCGTACTCATTTGCACAAGGGTATCTATTTTATTGTCAGGACAAGTTAAATGATAAAATCGAGCAGAACGAAAAGGCATGAATTGATCTGACAGATCTTTTGGAAGACGTACTGAAACTTTTGGCCTCAAATAAGAGCAGTTAGAGAAAACAGCCACTCCATGCTTATCTGCTTCTATGCAGCGAGAAGAATTATCCCCCTTTAAAGTGACGAGGGCGCCAGGAACAATTTGGCCAGTCAGTTTATTAAGAGCTAAAACATAAAAAGTGGAAGGGTTAATCTCTGTCACTAGAGCTGATAAATCAGAAACGGCGAAAGTATTGTCTGTTGTTTTACGAGCTCTAATTAAGCTATCAGGATAGTTCGTAATAGGCTGAACATCAACGCAATATTTGCCATAAGGCAAAGGAGGGAAATATAGAGTGGTGTCCTTCGCCACATGCATTGTATCAGCACATAAAGAGACAACATGAGTTATATGTCCAATCTTAACCGCCAACTGAGGAGCATTTTCAGCATATATTTGAATCATAATACTATCTGTTGAACAGTATTGTTTACGCATAGAAGTCCTTAAATACGGTCTATTTATCTGGTATATTAGACTTTGCAACATCCTCGTACGTGGGTTTTTAGGATAACGTTTTATTCCCTCGTTTGCAATCTGCAAGGCTAAATTAAGATATCCCATTCGACGAGCTTCAACTGCTCGTACGATATACAATTCAAGTAAAGTGCTACATTTGGAGTAAGTAGTGATTAATGAATTAAAACCACTAAAACGATCTTGCGCATCGGAAAGATGCTCTACCATACCAATAGCAACCAACAAAGCAGCATCTAGTTCATGGTGACTTTGCTCAATCGATAACCATTGTTTATAAAGCAAACTTTGCATTTTTAAAAGTTTATCTTTCTCTTCTTCAGGACAATAGTAGGAGCTAGCAGATCTTTGTAAACACCGAAGCACACATTCAGATAAAAGAGGATAAAGACGATGTCTAAAAACTTGGCTATCTGTGCCTAACTGAACAAATGGGACATAAGAACGAGAAGATATCTTATGCAACTTCTCTCCATACTTATATATATAATGTGCATGTCTAATTATTTCATCAAATTGACGCGAAGGCAATAAAGCACACTGTAAAGCATGTACAATAGCTTTTTCTTTATAATCAGTAGCACGTTGTTGCCAATGCGCCAATTGATCAGCGACTATAGAACGACCATCTTCTGGCAATTTGCTATAAGTCTCTAATTGTACCGCTAAAGCACGTCCTTGCTGAGCTACATTATCTTCTTTATCAGCTATTGTATACAATTCACGAGACAGTTCAAGGATCAAATGTGGACGATCATCTCGTTGTGCCTGTTCTATGGCTTTCCACAATCTATCATATTTTGAATCAGCATGAGCTAAGGCACTAAATAATAACAGCACTAATAAAAAGATATATTTGGTCATTCTCATAATTCGTTTTCTACAGTAGTTAAACATCTTTCATGCAACATATAGTCGCTATTGCGCACATAAGTACACCTTACAAAAATAAAAAATAAACGGGATAAACAAGACTCTTTTATAAACAAAACACCAAAAGATAAATATAAAACGCATTTGATTGATGTAACATTTATGTAATAAATATGTCATTACAATGTATCTTATTTGTCCCAAAGCTGTAACAATAATTTTTGACATTTGCAGCATAATAAAACTAGCATTATATAAACAGTAAAGAGAAAGAAATGAAAAGATTATTGACATTGGCATTGGCCATCATCGCATTGAATGTAAGCGTTATGGCCATTACGCTTAAAGGGCGAATCCTCGACAAAAAGACTAAGGAACCACTTATTGGTGCCTCTGTAATGGTTGTAAACACAAGCATAGGAGCAATCACCAATTTTGATGGATACTACGAAATTAATGGATTACAAGCGGGCACATACAATATTCAAGTAAGTTATATTGGATATAAGCCCACTCTAATGGAAGACATACAGGTAAGCAATAATGCAGAACAAATCCTTGATGTCAAAATGGTAGCAGCAGAGGTTACATTAGACAATGTTATGGTTGTAGCAAAGAAGAACCTTGAAAGTGAAAACATGTTACTTATGGAACAAAAACAAGCAGTTCTTGCTGTACAATCAGTCGGAGCAAGAGAGCTTTCCCGGAAGGGAATCAGTGATGCACAAGGAGCAGTTGCTAAAGTTTCTGGAGTATCAAAACAAGAGGGAGTAAAAAATGTTGTCGTACGCGGATTAGGGGATCGATACAACTCAACCACATTAAACGGCTTCCCGATTCCATCTGAAGATCCAGAATACAAGAATATTTCACTAGATTTTTTTTCTTCTGATATTATAAAGGCAGTAGGGGTAAACAAAGCATTTACTGCTAGTGGACCAAGTGATGCAGCTGGTGCAAATATAAACATTCTATCTAAAGAACTTGTTGGGGATTCAACACTACAAATTGGCATCTCTGGTGGAGCAAACGCTTCTTCTTTTGGAGAGGATTTTCTTGTATTGGACGGAGTAAACAGTTTGGGGTATACAAACGAGAGCACACCAGTCAACGATGAGGATGTGCTTCATTTCAACAACAGTTTAGATCCTTCCCAAAAGAGTTCTCCTATGAATTTTGGCTTTAATATTTCAGGAGGTCGTAAATTTAATCTAACTGATAATTCAATGTTATCTCTTTTTGCTGTGGCTACTGCAAGTCAGAAAGCAAATTACACCGACGGAATCATCCGCAAAACAACGAATGGGTCATTAACACCGTTCCAAGACCAAAATGTGGCCGCTTATACTATCAATACAGAACATATTGGCATGTTGAATCTTGACTATTCAATAGGACAAAAGTTTAACTTGGCATATAATTTTGTTTATATACACGACAACACTCAGTCTGTAAAAGATTATACTGGTATGCACTCCGAAACATTTAGCGATGCTGACGAATCTGGTTATATCGGATTCACTCGTCGACAACAAACAAATGATAACACACTTATGGTCAACCAATTAATTGGTAAATATAATCTAAATAAACAGATTCATATTGAAGCTGGCGCTGCTTATAACACAATTGACGGAAACGAACCTGACAGACGAAGTAACTATCTATCTAAACAACCTACTAAATATATTTTTACTGGCTCTGATGTAAGCCAACGTAACTACTCTACGCTCAAAGAAAACGATTTAAATGTACGTGGTAGTGTGCAATATGATCTGAATGACAAGGGCACATCTAATCTAAAAATTGGTTACAATGGACGTTTTACAAAGGATGATTTTGATGCACGTAATTTTGTATACTCTAAGGTACGCTTGTCTGGAGCTCCCAATCCTGAGAATGGATACAATTTAAACCTAGATAGTTACTACACTCAAAATAATTTAGATGCTGGAAACTTCACCATGGATATTTTCGACGAAAGTTACAATGTAGATAAAACTACTCATTCTATATATGCAGAAGGTACTTATCAACTTGGCAAAGATTGGACATTCTTTGCTGGTGTAAAATATGATCAGGTAAACTTTGACGTAGAATACATGGTAAACAAAGCATCTAATTCTTCAAAAACAAGTTTTGATAAACAATTCTTTTTACCAAACTTCAACCTTAAATACAATCTGAATGAAAAACATTCATTGCGTTTAAGTGCAAGCACAACATATACTCTACCACAATCTAAGGAAATTTCTCCATTCCGCTACCGAGACGTAGGATTCTCATCTGAGGGATATGCAGATTTAAAGCCATCAACAAACTATAATGTAGATTTGAAGTGGGATTATTATTTTGACAATGACGGATTATTTTCATTGACTGGTTTTTATAAATACATTGAAAATCCTATTTCAAGAATTGACGTAGGTAGTTCTGCTGGTGTACTTTCATACAGAAATATTTCAAAAGAAGCCTTCGCAACAGGCTTAGAGATGGAACTTCGTAAAACATGGTTTTCACTTCCTGTTGGCGACAATGGTATTCAAAAATTAACTACAGGACTTAACGGATCTTATATCTATACATATTGTAAGGCTGATCTTGGAAATGAAATTTCCACAAAATCAGCAGGTACAGATTTGGAAGGCGCAGCACCATTTATTGGTAATTTTGACATCTCATATAATTGGCACAATGAAGGCACTAATCTAACATCAACACTTGTACTTAATTATGTAAGCGATAGAGTGTATATGATTGGCACTAAAGGGTACAATGATGTTATTCAAAAGAACGTAACGACTCTAGATTTTATAACTCAATACAACTTCAATAATCACTGGGGAATCTCATTTAAAGCTAAAAACTTATTAGATCCCAAATATAAACTAGAACGTGAAGTAACTGACATCTCAACTAACAAAACGGGCGATGTAGTTCTTTCTCAATTCCAAAAGGGAATAGATCTAAGCCTAGGTATTACATACAAGTTTTAAAAGGTAAATCACAATTATTAATTTCCTAACAAACAAAACAATGAAGAATTTATTCAAATTCGCAATGTATGGTGCTTTTGCACTGACTACAGCTACATTTGTAGCATGTTCAGATGACAATGACCCTAAGCCAGGTCCAGATCCTAACCCTGTATCAACTATCTTAAAAGGAGACTTGATTGAAAATTTAACTCTTGATGCCACAAAGACTTACACTTTAGAAGGTGCTCTTGCTGTAAAAGATGGTGCAAAATTGACTATCCCAGCTGGAACACGTATCGAAGCTAAAGAAGGGTTTGGTAACTACATTGTAGTTGAACAAGGAGGACAAATCTTCGTTAACGGAACAGCGAGCCAACCAGTTATAATGACAGCTGACAAAGCAAATGCTGGTGCAGGATATTGGGGAGGTCTTATCATCAACGGTAAAGCTCATATTTCAGGAGCATCAAGTGACTATTCACAAAATACAGGGAAAACAGAAATAGACAACGCACTACTTTATGGTGGCGATGTTGATAATGATAATTCAGGTTCTATTACTTACTTAGAACTACTTTACACAGGCGCAAAAAGTTCAGCAGATGTTGAACATAACGGTTTAACTCTGAATGCTGTTGGATCTGGTACAAAAATCGAAAACATTTACGTATTAGAGTCTGCTGATGATGCTGTAGAATTCTTCGGTGGTTCTGTAAATGTAAAAAATCTATTAGCCGTAGATTGTGACGATGACATGTTTGATTTCACTCAAGGTTATCATGGAACTCTTGAAAATGCCTATGGTATCAACAATGCAAATTTCACTTCCTCAGAAAAAGACCCTCGTGGTATCGAATGTGATGGTAACTGGGATGGATTAACGCCATCCGACTACGGACAAACAGACATGACCGTAAAAAATGTCACATTCCAATTGAACTCAACAGCTTCTCGTCCTGACAAAGAAGGTGATGTTGAAGACGTAATTAAAATTCGCCGTGGTGCTACAGTTCATATACAAAATGCTTTAGCTATCGGGACTGCATCAGTTATAGACATTATTGACATGCATGATAGTAAGGGAGCGGGTAAAACAGAGTCTGAAATCTCTCTATCTACAGCACTTACTGGTAAAATAGCTGGCAAGGCAATTAATACAGATGAAGGTGTAAACTATCCTAATGTTGAAATTGTACCTAGTAATACCGGTTGTAACTTTAATTTGTTCGCTTGGACAGGTTACACCGGATCAAGTAATGCAACAGAAGATCTTTCTGGTGATATTACTGGAGCTAAAACTCTAAATGCAAGCACTACCTACTATCTAACTGGAGCCTTGTCTGTTAAAGAAGGTGGTGACCTGATTATACCTGCTGGAACAACAATCCTAGCTAGAGAAGGTTTTGGACAATACATCATAGTAGAAATGGGTGGAAAAATTCATATCGAAGGTACATCAGATGCACCTGTTACCATGACAGCTGACGTGGCAAATGCTGGTTCGGGTTATTGGGGTGGACTCATTATTAACGGTAAAGCTTGGATTTCAGGTGCAAGCGAAGATCATGTAGCCAATACTGGTAAAACAGAAATCGACAACTCAATTGCATATGGTGGATCAGATGATGCAGACAACTCTGGATCTATCACTTACCTAAAGCTATTTTATACTGGTGCCAAAAGTTCTGCTAATGTAGAACATAATGGTCTAACACTGAATGCAGTAGGTTCACAAACTACTATTGAAAATATCTACGTACTAGAATCAGCTGATGACGCTGTAGAATGTTTTGGTGGTTCTGTTAATGTAAAGAATTTACTAGCTGTGGATTGTGATGACGACATGTTTGATTCTACTCAAGGATATCGTGGCAAACTTTCAAATTGCTACGGCGTAAACACTCCTGAATTTCAATCTACTGAAAAAGACCCACGTGGTATTGAATGTGATGGCAACTGGGATGGTTTAACCCCTAGTGATTTTTACCAAACTGTACTAACTGTTGAAGACATGACACTTGAATTCAACTCTACTGATTCTCGTATAGATAATGAAGACGTTGAAGATTGCATTAAAATTCGTCGTGGTGCAACTTGTGCACTTACAAATGTACTAGTTAAAGGGACAGCTACTTTTAAAGATTTCATCGACATGCAAGATAGTAAAGGGAATGCAGAAACCACTTCAACAGGTTCTATTACTAACAAAATGACTGGTGCATACTCAGGTAAACTAATTAATCCTGAAACAGGGTATGCTGGCATAGTTATAGAAGCAGGACACACTGGTGCTGACACAAGCGTTTTCTCTTGGACTGGTTACAATTTCTAATCCGTTGAGGATTGGGTTCTAGGCGATAAGCCATATAATGCTAGAGACCGCAGGCGTATTCAACGACCTGCGGTTTTTTACATTGATTAGACAAAATATTCACAAAAAGGATTGCCAAAACCACAAATAATCACTAACTTTACACCCATAAATAAGAACTTTCTCACAATAAAGACTTATATTATGAATTTCAATGAAAATGATTTTGTGATTGAATCTACTGCTGATGGCGGATTTTTCGCTTATCTATCATCAAATTTGCAATGCAATGCATACGGTGACTCTTATGAAGAGGCTGAAGAGAATTTACGCACAAATGTAGAAGAATTTATTGACACCTATTATAACGTTGAAGAGTACTAGTTGATTAGTACTCTTTTTTCTTTATAAGAATGATATACCTCTCAACATAACCAATAAGTCCAATTTGTACAATGAAGAGATATAATTTCATGTGTGTTCCTCAATATACTTCATAGAAAAGTGGAGAGAAATTAGAATCTAATCATTCAACAATCAAAAGGGTTTGTATCAACTAGCTGAGTTTAAGAAATGTACATTATTGATTCAGCGTGGTCTATTTGGCCTTTTTTAAAGCAAAAGATTTCCTGATTTGACGGATTTTATCTATTTTTGCAGCAAACCCGTCATCCCTATGCCGATAGCTATATATCAAATCAATTGGGTTGTATAGGGTTGTAATAGGTATTTGATTTCAATTAAACATAAACTTTATCAAGATGATTAATTACAAAGATTTGGGTCTTGTAAACACAAAAGAAATGTTTGCAAAGGCTGTAGAAGGTGGTTATGCTATTCCAGCATTCAACTTCAACAATATGGAGCAAATGCAAGCTATCATTCAAGCTGCAGTTGAAACTAGTTCTCCAGTTATTCTTCAAGTTTCTAAGGGTGCACGTAACTATGCAAATGGTACTCTTCTTCGTTATATGGCACAAGGTGCTGTTGAATACGCAAAGGAACTAGGTTGTGAAAAACCACAAATCGTACTTCACCTAGACCACGGTGACTCTTTTGAAACTTGTAAAAGCTGTATTGACTCAGGGTTCTCTTCTGTAATGATTGATGGATCACACTTGTCATACGACGAAAACGTTGCATTGACAAAAAAAGTTGTTGAGTACGCACATCAGTTTGGCGTAACTGTAGAAGGTGAGCTAGGAGTACTTGCAGGTGTAGAAGATGAAGTAGTTGCAGAACACCACACATATACTAAGCCTGAAGAAGTTGAAGACTTTGTGACTAAAACAGGCTGCGATAGTTTGGCTATTTCAATTGGAACATCTCATGGTGCTTACAAATTTACTCCTGAACAATGTACTAAGGATGAAAATGGAAATCTAGTTCCTCCACCACTAGCAATGGACGTGTTGGAAGGTTGTCAAAAAATGATCCCTGGTTTCCCTATTGTACTTCACGGTTCGTCTTCAGTTCCTCAAGAAGAAGTTGAAACTATTAATAAGTATGGTGGTGCACTAAAGGCAGCAATCGGTATCCCAGAAAAATGGCTTCGTGAAGCTGCAACATCTGCTGTGTGTAAAATCAATATTGACTCAGATAGCCGTCTTGCAATGACTGCCGCTATTCGTCGTGTATTTGCAGAATCTCCAGCTGAGTTTGACCCACGTAAGTATTTAGGACCAGCTCGTGAAAGCATGAAAAAGCTATATATGCATAAGATTAATGAAGTACTAGGATCTAACGATAAGCTTTAATATTACAATTTTAGATTAGTCTAATAAATAAAGCCAGCTATAAGTCTTTCTTATAGCTGGCTTTTTACGTAATTCACTCCCCAGAAAAATACAATATTGCTCACACAACGCAGAAAATATCAAGATCATTTTATACAACTATTCAATATATATATTCTAAATTTTCGTTCATTGTGCTTACAACACAAAAGACAAAACGTATAAACATATACATTAAAAGCTAAATATTTGAATTAATTCATGCATGCGGATTTTAACACATGATTCAGCTGGAGAACTTAAACATTAAAAAAAAGGCAGCACTAGTATAGATTTCAATTAAAAATATTAAGCTGCAGTAGTAACCCAAAAACATGCGTTTAAATTAAGACATTTAGAAACAGTTATACACCGCTTTATTTTACAGTAAAAAAAACAAGACTAAACAAAAAGAACTACAACAAAAAAAATTAGACATTTCCTTTGATAATAAAATATTGATGCGTATCTTTGAACCATGTTTCAATGCCTATCACAGTAAATTGTAGGCTATTTTGAGACATTAAGCTCAAGTTTGACAAATGTAAATTCTGTTTTACATAAAACAACTTGACAGATTAGCGATAGACCAATCATAAAGAATTGGTATATATTTAGAGATCTACAAACAGATTGCAATCTTGATAAGCTAAACTGTAACTTAACAAAACATGTTACATCGTCTTCACAACCTAATAGTTTAAAAAAACTAAGAAATTATTAGGGAACCCATTAAAGATGATTTGATATAAAGAAACTTTCGATTTGATTTATAAGTACACAAAACGCAAGTCTTAAGCTGTGTGGGAACATAGAAAAGATTGAAACAGGGGGCACTCTTGGTGAGCCCCCCCTTTTTTTTAATAAAAATGCAACGAATTCCTCAGCATTTATTCGTATTTTTGTTTTGAAAGCACTAAAAAAATAATTTCAGAACAAAACGAACAAAGATGATTAATAATAGAGAACTTAGCTGGCTATGTTTTAACAAACGAGTAATGCAGGAAGCACAAGATCAAACTGTGCCTCTACTCCAAAGATTACGATTCCTTGGTATTTTTTCCAATAATCAAGATGAGTTTATAAAAGTACGAGTTGGAAATTTAGTCCGATTTAGTCGCATGGGCAAGAAAGCTCCCATAATGACTGGCAATTACCATCCCTCTAATTTACTTGCAATAGTAAACAAAAAAATAATTGATGATTTTCAATTATTTCAAAAAACGTACGATGAAATTCTTCTAGAAATGGAAAAGAATAACATTTACGTCCTCAATGAAACGGAGCTTAATAAAGAGCAACAAGCTTTCTGTAGAAACTATTATTTAAATGTTATATCTCCACGAATTGTACCATTAATGGTGCGTAAAACCGCTCCATTACCATTTTTAAAGGATGGTCATGTGTATATGGCAATAAAAATGTGGATCGGCCGCATATCAAGATTCTCAATAATACAACTTCCTATATCTAAGAAAAGTCCTAGATTTGTAGTACTACCACCTAGCAAAAAAGATCGTCATGAAGTTATATTTTTGGATGATATTATACGTTTATGTTTAGATGAAATTTTCTTTATGTTTCGCTATGAAAAAGTGACAGCACACACTTTTAAGATATTACGTGATGCCGTCATGCCATTAGATGAAGACCTTAGCTTAAGCACAATTGAAAAGATGGAACGTGGAATTGAAGCACGTCAACACGGCGAAGTCATTCGTATGATTATTGATAAAAAAATGCCAACTGACATAATTAGGACTATAGCAAACAAACTAGGATTGAAAGAGACTTCAGATTTTATTCAGCATAGCACGCGCTATCATTTAATGAAGGACTTAATGAAATTTCCCGTACTAGTATCAGAATTAGAAAATAAAGGTCAACACACAAGTGGGCACCCGTACATAAGACCGAACCATAGCATAATGAAAGTCATCAAACAACATGACATTATGCTTAATTATCCTTATCAAAGCTTTAGTCACTTTATTGACTTCCTTCGTGAAGCGGCTGTAGATCCAAATGTACAAAACATATATATAACTTTATATCGTGTAGCAGAACGTTCTAAAGTCATTAATGCGTTGGTCAATGCTGCTCGTAATGGTAAGCATGTCGTTGCATTAGTTGAACTTCTAGCTCGTTTTGATGAGGAACAGAATGTAGAAAACATTGATATACTGCAAGATGCTGGAGTAAAAGTGATCCATGGTGTAGATGGTCTGAAAGTACACAGCAAAATCTGCCTGATTCAACGTTATGAAGCAGGATTTTTAAAAGGTTACACCTATGTTGGGACTGGAAATTTCAATGAAGACACAGCACGTATATATGGAGATTTAGGGTTGCTTACTTTTGACCAATCCATTGCTGAAGACGCTTCAAAAGTCTTCGAATTTCTACAACATCCCCACTATCATTTTAATTGCAAAAAACTAATTGTATCTCCTTATTCTATGCGCGAAGCATTTAACGACCTTATAGAACGTGAGATTGAATTTGCATTAAAAGGGAAAAAAGCATATATTTATGCCAAATGTAACAGCTTAACTGACGAAGACATTATCAAAAGACTATATAAAGCTAGTGAGTCAGGCGTAAAGATACGACTTCAAATACGAGGTGCATGTTGCCTACAACCAGAACTGGCTGGAATTAGTGAAACAATAAAAGTACATAGCATTGTAGATAAATACTTAGAACATGCTCGCCTATTCATATTCCATAATGGAGGAGAAGACGAAACGATAATTAGTAGCGCAGACTGGATGACACGTAACTTGAACCGTCGTGTTGAAGTTGCTGTTCCTATAACTGACAAAAGAATTAAAAAAACGCTTCATAAATTTTTCGATATTCAATGGAATGACAATGTAAAAAGTCGCACCATGTTTGATTTTGAATCAAATAATTATGTTGAGCCCAAAAAGAATAGCTATCAAATTCGTGCACAATTAGCTCTACATAATTTTTATGAAGACCTTGATCAAAAACATAGAAAAAAATAATTATATATATTTACTTATGAATACCGTACTTGCCGCCATAGATATTGGTTCCAACGCCATTCGTTTATTAATTAATACAATAAGCAAAAATTCCAACGGAGAAGATGAATACAAAAAGACATGTTACGTCCGTATGCCTATTCGTCTTGGCGAAGATGTCTTTTCTGATGGCCATATCTCTACAGAAAAGATATTCCGTATGAGAGAGGCTTTCCAAGCATTCTCTCATCTTATGCGAGCTTATGAAGTAGAAAAATTTAGATGCTGTGCAACAAGTGCTATGCGTGAAGCATCTAATGGAGAAGAAGTAGTCAAAGACATTTTTGACTCAAGCGGTATACATATAGAAATTATTTCAGGGAAAGAAGAAGCTGACTTAATTTATAAAGCTGGTGATTATAGTCAACTGTTAGACCCTAAAAAAACTTATCTCTCAGTTGATGTAGGAGGGGGAAGTACAGAAATTATTGTTTATGCTAACGGAAAAAAGCTAAACAGCTATTCATTTAAAATTGGCACAGTACGACTACTAAATGATAAATGTACTGAAGAATTTAGTAGCATGAGAAAATGGCTTCAGGAAATTGTTGATAAATACCAACCTAAAATTATCATAGGTTCTGGGGGGAATATAAATAAAGTGCACAAACTGCACAACAAAAAACGTCAAGAAACTATTTCATTTTTTGAATTAAAACGATTATTTTCTTCGCTAAAACTACTTTCATTTGAAGAGCGTATGAAAGAATACGGTTTAAACAATTATCGTGCAGATGTTATCGTTCCAGCCATCAAAATTTTTATGACTGTTGCAAAGCAATGCGATATAAGCCAAATAATGGTTCCAAAAGTAGGCCTTAGTGATGGTGTAATTCATCAGTTGTATCAAAATGGAAAATATACTGAATAGGAAACACATCCATCTATTTTTAATAAGATAGATTGGTTTTATTTAGAACAGACATAAGTAATAGCACAGATCTACCTAAATATACTACATTATTAATTTTGGCAAAATATTTGTAAGCTAGTAACGAATCATTAATTTTGCAGTATGAATAGACAGACTCAAACCCAAACAACAGCTCAAACTCAGACCCTGGCTCCTCAACAAATCCTGACAGTCAAACTGATAGAATTGCCCATTGTAGAAATGGAGCAACGAGTTCGTGACGAGCTTTTGGACAATCCAGCTCTTGAAGAAGCACGTGACAATGATGAGGAAGAGAAGTCTAATGATAAATCTCAAGAAAAAAATGAAGAAGATACCGAAAATGAGTTAATTGAACCATCTACTGAAGATATATTAGGCACTGATGATGTTTTAGCCGATTATTTAACCGAAGATGATATTCCAGATTATAGATTAAATGAATTAGGTAGGCAACATGATGAAGAACGTCAAGACATTCCTTATTCAGAAGGGACCTCATTTTTAGAATACCTAAACGAACAGGTTCAAGAACAAGATCTAACAGAAGACGAATCACAACTCGCAAAATATATTATAGGTTCTTTGGACAATGATGGTATTTTACGCAAATCTCTTACATCTATCCAAGACGAGTTAGCCATATATATTGGTATTGAGCACAATATATCAACTATAAAACATGTATTAAGTTGCGTACAATCAATGGACCCCCCAGGGATAGCAGCACGTAACTTACAAGAATGCTTGCTATTACAACTACAACGACTCACCCCTAGTGTCAAAGTAGAGCAAGCTATTGAAATCATCACACACCATTTCAAGTTATTTACACTAAAAAAATGGGCTCAAATACAATCTAAACTAGGCATTAGTGATGAAGACATGAAAAAAGTACTTCATGAAATTACTTCACTAACACCCAAACCTGGCGCTTCACTTGGTGAAGTTTTAGGCAAGACAATGCAAACCATAGTTCCAGACTTCATTGTAGATACTGATGAAAACGGGCAAATCACAATGTCTTTAAATGGACGAGGTATTCCCCCACTTAAAATTAGCAAAGAATTTCGTACAATAATAGAAGAGCACACAAAAAACAAAGCCAATCAAAACAAAAAATCGCAAGAAGCTATTATATTTGTAAAGCAAAAGTTGCAATCCGCCCAAGGCTTTATAGATGCAGTAAAACAACGTCATCAAACATTAACGGGGACTATGCAAGCTATTATTGATTTACAACGTCCCTTTTTTACTGATGGTGATGAAGGAGTATTACAACCTATGAAATTAGAAGATGTTGCTAAGATCACGGGATTAGACATATCTACAATATCTCGAGTAAGTAACAGCAAATATGTACAGACAAACTTCGGCATCTTTCCTCTTAAGTTTTTCTTTAACAATGGATATCAACTAGATGATGGTGAAGAATTATCAGTACGTCGAATTAAACAAGCGCTACAAGATTTAATTGATAACGAGGACAAAACAAAACCATTAGCTGATGAACGATTAGCACAATTAATGAAAGATCAAGGATTTCCAATTGCGCGTCGTACCATAGCTAAATATCGAGATCAATTAGAAATTCCTGTGGCCAGACTCAGAAAAGAAAAATAAATTAACCGAGAATTAACCTCAATAATTATTTACCTTAAACTAAAAAAAATGAAATTTCCAGAAAAACTAAAGTACACAAAAGATCACGAGTGGATACGGCTTGACGAAGTCGGTACAGCCTATGTAGGCATTACTGATTATGCTCAGAGTCAACTTGGAGATATTGTCTTTGTTGATATTACAACAGAAGGTGAAACTTTAAATGCTGAAGAAGTATTTGGGACTATTGAAGTCGTTAAAACAGTATCTGATTTATTCATGCCTATTTCCGGGGAAATACTTGAAATTAATGAGAGAGTTGAAAATGAACCAGAGATTGTTAATGATAGCCCCTATGAAGATGGATGGTTAATAAAAATACACCCCAAAGACATTAGTCAGTTAGATGACCTCCTTGATGCATCAACATACCGTACATTAATAAATGAACATTAAGCCTTTTACTAACCATATTAAAAGCAAGATCGCCTATCGAAATGATTCGGTAGGCGATCTTTTTCAGTGCTTACTAGCTCGCTTTATCTTTTAAGGTCTTCATTGATATAGGTCAACAATTCATCAACAGCAAGTTCTTCAGGAATATTCTTTTTAACACAATGATGCCCTTTGTACAAACTAATTTTTCCACGGCCAGCTCCAACATAGCCATAATCAGCATCAGCCATTTCACCTGGACCATTTACAATGCACCCCATGATACCTATTTTTAAACCAGTCAAATGTTTTGTTGCAGCTTTTATCTTAGCTATAGTTTCTTCTAAGTTATAAAGTGTTCGTCCACAACCAGGGCAAGAAATATACTCTACTTTACTTACACGTAAACGACCAGCTTGTAAAACACCAAAACTTACAGCGTCAACTTCTTTATGTATAATTGTCCCATTATTAAAGACAGACAATCCATCTAACATACCATCAATCATCAAAGCACCAGTATCTGCAGCAGCTTTTATCATTAACTTACCCTTATCTTCTTCCTCATAATGTTGAAAAAACACCACTGGGTGTGTCAAACCCGTACACATTAACTGATGTACCAACGCCCGATGCTCGCCTACTCTATTTTTATTATTGCTTTGAGATATAACAACAATTTCAGGATGATATTTCAAGCATGTCATCACTTCATCACCACAAGCCATATATGGAACAAATAAAAATTTTAAAGCAGCGGTACACCCACTTATCAAATATAACTGTTCATGATTGAAAGCTGGCCATACACCTCCTTGCTCTATCCACACATCAGCATCCACTACATATTGTTGCCCAGGAACTAATGCTTTAGGTAAATTCTTTCCTACATATAAATAATCTGGAGTAAACTGCTTTGTCACCTCAGTATTACCATCTACACGTACAGAAAATACTACTGGCTGATTATCGCCTCCTATATTACCAACAACGTGTGTCTTACGTCTAGAAGGGGACACATAATTAAAATTATGAGACATCGTGGCAGGAATATAAGGATGTCCTTTTCTCTCCGCTATATATTCTACCAGTTGTTTTGCAACTGGTATCTCTACTTCAGGTGCTTCAGATAAAGATACACGAATAGTATCTCCTATTCCATCAGACAGTAAAGCACCTATACCAACAGCACTTTTAATACGTCCATCTTCACCTTCTCCAGCCTCAGTGACACCAAGATGTAATGGGAAAGCCATATTCTCTCTTTCCATCTCTGCTACTAATTGTCTCACACTCTGCACCATTACTACAGTATTGGAAGATTTTACAGAAATAACCACTTGATAAAAGTCATGTTTTACACAAATACGCAAAAATTCCATACAGCTCTCAACAATACCTGCTGGAGTATTACCATAACGCGACATAATACGATCAGAAAGAGAACCATGATTTACACCAATTCGTATAGCTGTATGATTAACCTTACATATATCCAAAAAAACACTTAGGCGCTCTTCTATTTTTTTTAATTCCTCAACATACTCCTCATCGGTATAATCAACCTGTTTAAACTTACGTGCAGGGTCTACATAATTTCCTGGATTAATACGCACTTTTTCAGCATACAAAGCAGCTACATCAGCAACATTGGCATTAAAATGCACATCAGCAACTAAAGGTGTATTATCTCCTTCTCGACGTAAACCAATATTAATTTCTTTAAGGTTATTCGCTTCACGCAATCCCTGCGTAGTTAAACGTACAATTTCACCTCCTGCCTCAACAATACGTCTCGTTTGTTCAATACAAGCTTGCGTATCCATCGTATCAGTATTTGTCATAGACTGCAAACGTATAGGGTTATCCCCTCCTAAACTCACAGCACCTACTTGCACTGGGATACTAACACGACGTGTATAATTGAAAAGAAATTCCATTCTAATTAATCTTGAATTATATATTAAAGGACACAATAAATATTGCTCCTTGTATTAAGGAAATGGGGACCAGCATTAGCTAATCCCCATTGTATATTCTAATTTGTTTTGTATTTAAATTCTACATGAGCAAGCTCTGCATTAGCTTTTACTATCTTCTCATTTAATTTAGACTTAAATAGCTCAAAACGCTTACGAATGATTTCGTCGCTTAGGCTAAGCATCTGAGTTGCCAAAATTGCAGCATTTTGGGCACCATTAATTCCAACAGTTGCGACTGGAATCCCAGGAGGCATTTGTACGATAGCCAACAAAGCATCCATACCTTGTAACGATGCTGCAATGGGTACACCAATCACTGGTAAAGATGTTGAAGCAGCAATTACCCCTGGTAAATGTGCTGCCATACCAGCAGCTGCAATGATTACTTTTATACCTCGCTCAGAAGCTTTTTTAGCAAATTTCTCAACTTCAGTAGGTGTACGATGTGCTGATAACGCATGTATTTCAAAAGGGATCTGCATATCATCTAAAAAAATAGCAGCTTTTTCCATCACTGGCAAATCAGAAGTACTACCCATAATAATGCTCACAATTGGTTTCATAGTTATTTGTTTTTGTTTGAGTACTAAGTATTGTCACAAAAATAACTAGAATACAGTAAAAGAACAAATAGCAAGCATTAAAAAAAAAAGATTAACAAAAAAACAGACACTACACAGCCAAGCTACATAGTGTCCATTAGTTTTCACGAAGGACCAATACTAAATTCTTCGTTTATCGATTACCAAAAGTAACTAATACTCTTCTTCGTTAAAAAAGAAATCATCCTTACTTGGGTAATCAGGCCATAAATCTTCAATTGTTTCATACATTTCGCCTTCATCTTCAATCTCTTGTAGATTTTCAATCACCTCCAAAGGAGCTCCAGAACGAATAGCATAATCAATCAATTCATCCTTGGTAGCTGGCCAAGGAGCATCTTCTAATTTAGATGCAAGTTCAAGTGTCCAATACATACAACTAATATTAAAAAGTAATTATTTATTAACATATCCTTTTCGGCACAAAAATAGCACTTTTTGCGTCATTTTCAAATATTATTCCAAAAAACTTCATGGCTATCAGCATTTTGGTTCATCTTTCTTGCCTGTACAAATAGATAGTCAGATAATCTATTAATATAGACCAAAACTAAGCTATCTACTTCAATCTCTTCTGCCAACGCCAAAATTCTGCGTTCCGCTCTACGACAAACTGTACGAGCTTGATGACAAAAAGAAGCCCCTCTGCTTCCACTAGGTAAAACAAACGACTTCAATGTTGGCAGTTGCTCATCTATAACATCAATTTGACGTTCAAGCATATCAACGTCCTTTTGTGTAATAATAACTGCGGCATTAAAATCAGACTGGTTAGCATCTGTCGCTAAATTTCCTCCAATACTAAAGAGTATCTGTTGCACATGTAACAAAAATTCTTTATCATCATCATCTAGGAAACTTATAACTACTCCTAATATGGCGTTCAACTCATCAACAGTACCATAGGCTTCAATTCTAGCACTGTGTTTGCGCACACGTTGTCCTCCCACCAAAGAAGTCATACCTCTATCTCCTCCACGAGTATAAACTAAACTTTTCTTATGTGTCATTGTAGTTCAAAATTTATATTTCCAAAAACCTAAGAGGCAATTTTGGTTCTCTTTTTATAACACCTTCTACAGCCATATCATAAATGCTAAATCCCTTTTTTAGTCCTGAAAGTAGAGATTTCCATGCAAGTTCATGTTTGTCAGAAAGATGAATTCCAGCACACACACAAGTGCAATTTTCAGGAGCTACAACCATCCAACAAGTCAATTGTTGAGTCCACGAAGCAACAGGTAATAAATCTTCATCAATAAAGACTAGTCCTGTTGTATCACTAGACCAAAATGTATCATCAACCTGCTCTACATTTGTAACAATCTGGCAGACAATATTGTGTTTACCCGCCTCTAAATATTGTGCAACTAATTTCGCACGCTCATCAAATGCCGACACAATCAGAGCACGATTTGCTTGACAGTCATTAGCCACCCGAAAAAGCAATTTCAACAAATCTGTTCTCATAACATTTGACTCTGGTAAAGTTTTATAAGCATAAAACATACCTTTTTGATAAAGCACTTGACGAATATAATAATATCTATTGGGTGAATGTACTCCAAATCCAGCTCTCGTTCGTTTTCTTCTTAAATAAGAAACAACGGATAATTTCTTTAAAATGCGCTTCATGTGTAAAATTGCAGAAAAAAGACCTACAAAGCTTCCAATAAACGTTTTAACACAACTGTAGCAGAAATTTCTCGATTTGCTGCTTGCGGTATAACTAATGACTGTTTACTTTCGATAACCTCATCAGTCACAATCATGTTACGACGGACTGGTAGACAATGCATAAAATAAGCATTATTTGTTAATCCCATTTGTCGTTCACCAACTGTCCAACTTCTATCTTCACAGAGAACTTCTCCATAATGTTCTGGTGATGCAACAGCCCAATTTTTTGCATATATAAAGTCAGCGCCTTCAAACGCCTTTGATTGATCATACTCAACAAGAGCACCTTCTGTAAAACTAGCATCTAATTCATATCCCTTTGGATGCGTAATAACAAATTCATAATCAGCTGCAATCATCCACTCTGCAAAAGAATTTGGGACAGCTTGAGGCAAAGCTTTTGGATGCGGCGCCCATGTCAAGACCACTTTGGGACGTTCATTTTTTTTATACTCTTCTATAGTTATCAAATCTGCAAAACTTTGCAAAGGATGTCTAGTAGACGCTTCCATTGAAAACACAGGCACCCCAGCATACTGTATAAACTGATTCAATATCACTTCTTGATAATCATACTCACGATCTTCGAAACGAGCAAAGCTGCGCACACCTATAATATCACAATAGCTAGCCATTACAGGAATTGCTTCTAAAAGATGTTCTGGTTTATCTCCATCCATAATGACACCACGTTCTGTCTCTAATTTCCAAGCGCCATTATTAACATCCAAAACAATCACATTCATGCCCAAATTCATTGCAGCCTTCTGCGTACTCAATCTTGTACGAAGACTGGAATTAAAGAAAAGCATTAATAATGTTTTATTTTTACCCAATTCTTGAAATTGGAATCTATCTTCCTTAATCATCAATGCTTCTTGCACTGCCTCTTTTAAAGGGCCTATATCACCCACACAAGTAAATTGCTTCATCTCTATTTCTATTTTATATTAAACAGATCTTATTTGTCCATCACCTTCAATAATCCACTTATAAGAACAAAGTTCTTGTAACCCCATAGGGCCACGAGCGTGTAATTTTTGTGTACTGATTCCAATCTCGGCTCCAAGACCAAACTGGGCTCCATCCGTAAACGCAGTCGATACATTATGATATACACATGCTGCATCTACCTGATTCAAAAACTCTCTAGCAGCTATTTTGTTATCAGTTACAATACACTCACTATGCTTACTGCTATGAATTCGTATATAACGTATAGCCTCTTCCAAGGAAGCAACAGTACGAATAGCCATGCGCAAAGATAAAAATTCAGTTCCAAAATGCTCATCTTGAGCTTCTTTAAGATACTCTTGTGGATAAAAATCCTTCAAAACTCTATAACTAGTAGCATCAGCATATATGAGCACTTTTTTCATTGCTAACTCCTGACAAATAATTGGCAAATTCTTAACTTGATTTTGATGAATAATCATGCAATCAAGAGCATTACAGACACTCACACGTCTTGTTTTTGCATTAGTTATAATACGCTTTGCCATATCTAGATCAACAGACTCATCAACATATGTATGACAAATACCAGCTCCTGTTTCAATCACAGGTACCTTGGCTTTATCACGCACATATTGAATGAGTCCACGGCTACCTCTTGGAATAATTAAATCAACCTTACCTACTGCCTCAAGCATAGCTTTCGTTGACTCTCTATCAGATGGCAACAAATTAACAATCTCAGGATTTATATCATGCTTTATTAGCACATTACGAATAAGAGTCACAATAGCTATATTAGACTCTTTCGCATCACTTCCACCTTTAAGCACGCACACATTTTGCGTTTTCATGCATAAAGTAAAGACATCAAAACCAACATTAGGTCTTGCCTCATAAATAATTCCTATTACCCCAAAAGGAACTCGACGTTTTTGTATTTGAAATCCAGCAACAGATTGAGTTTTATCAATAACAGTTCCTATTGGAGATTTTAAATTTACAACGTGTCTAATATCAGATGTTATATTAAGAATACGTTGTTTCGTTAACTTTAATCTATCATACCTAGGATCACCAGCATCCATGCATGCTAAATCTCTAGAATTTGCCTCCAACAAAGAAGGTATTTCCAATTCAGCTTCATTAGCCACAGCTAACAAAATGTCATTAATTTTTTCTTCTGACAAGGCTTGTAAATCAACTACTGCTGCCTGCGCGTTATCTAATAATTCCTGAATCATAATACAACTATTATTATGTATACAACTAATACAAATAAAGATAATCATAATGCACCAAAGGCTTATGTCCTTTCTGACCAAGTATGGCTTTTGCCTTATCACTATTCATCTTGACCTTACCTAAACCAATAATCTTATTATCTGGAGATAAAATTTGCACTATATCATTCTTTTCAAATTCTCCAATAATTTTGAGTGCACCTACTGGCAGGAGACTAACAGCTTCTTCACTTAGCAACTTCCCTACTGCACATTCGTTGATTTGAATCGCTCCTTTAGCAAAGTCTTTACTGTGCGCAATCCACTTTTTGACGCTGGAAGTTTTATGAGCAACTGGCTTAAATCTTGTACACAATGTATTCTGATTCGCATGAAGCAAATCTAACAAAATATCCTTTCTCTTTCCATTAGCAATAATAACTTCTACACCTTCGTCTGCTAATTTTTTTGCGATACGACACTTTGTTAACATCCCTCCTCTACCAAACGTAGACTTAGTTGTCTGAATATATTTTTCTAGCTCAGTATTTGATGTAATTTCTTCAAGAAGTTTTGCGTCAGGATCCAAAGGATTAGATGTAAATATACCATCCACATTACTTAATATAATAAGTTTTTGGCAATTCAACATAGTAGCAACTAAACCAGACAACTCATCGTTATCTGTAAACATAAGTTCCGTTACAGAAATAGTATCATTTTCATTTATAATAGGCAAAACACCTTGCTGTAAAATAGTAAGAATACAATTTCTTTGAGTCAAATAATGTCTTCTTGTTGAAAAATTTTCTTTTGTCGTCAATACTTGAGCCACAGCAATACCATGCTCACGAAATAGTTCATAATATCTATTGATTAATTTTGCCTGGCCTACAGCAGAATACAACTGACGCTGTGCCACCTCATCAAGAGTCAATTCCATATGTTGTAACTCACTACGTCCCGCAGCAACCGCACCAGAAGAGATCAAAATGACTTCAATCCCTTCCCTATACAGTTGAGCTAACTGATCAGTCAATGCGGATATGCGTGTCACATCAAGGGTACCGTCATTTCTAGTCAAAACATTACTGCCCACTTTGACAGCTATACGATTCAATGGTTTGTTCATATACTTATGATTTGAAGGCAAATATACCATTTTTGTTTCATTTTACCACTTTAGACAAGATAAAAGAAAACGATTGGGATAAAAAAAATGTATCCCAGAGGAGAATCGAACTCCCATTTACCGCTTAGGAGGCGGCCGTTCTATCCATTGAACTACCAGGACATAATCTGACTACAAAAATGAAGAATTAATATATGAGAACACATATATGCAGGTGTATCTTTACAAGCCGAATGCAAATATACGATTATAATGAGAATAATCGTATAAACACTTGCTTTTTTCAAATATCTTTGCGACCTTTGTCACTGACTTAACAGAAACCAAAGTATAAGCTAAACCTTAAAGATTCGAGCGATATGAAAGTATTAGCTCCATTATAAGTTCTAATTATAAATATTACCGCTTTATGACAAACAATTTGCTCACCAAAGAAGTCAAAGATGTTGTTGTACGATTTTCAGGAGACTCAGGAGATGGAATGCAACTTGCTGGATCCATTTTTTCAAATCTTGAAGCATCTCTGGGCAATGAGATCAGTACTTTCCCTGACTTTCCTGCAGAAATCCGTGCTCCTCATGGTACCATTAGTGGCGTCTCTGGTTATCAAGTCCGTGTTGGTGCAGACAAAGTATACACTTGTGGAGATACTTGTGATGTGCTCGTTGCGATGAATCCAGCTGCTCTGAAAACGAATGCAAAATTCCTAAACAGTCGCTCTATTATCATTACAGACACCGATTCTTTTGAAAAAAAAGATCTCGAAAAGGCACTTTACACAACAGATGACCCATTTGAAGAATTAGGTATTCAAAATGAAGTCATAGCCGTGCCAATAACCACTCTCTGTAAAGAATCATTAAAAGATAGCGGACTTGACAACAAGGCCATTGTTAGATGCAAAAACATGTTTGCTCTAGGTTTAGTATGTTGGCTATTTAATAGCCCACTAGAGCGAGCAATGGAAATGTTGAAGCACAAATTTTCTAAGAAGCCAACAATTGCTGAAGCCAACATTAAAGTAATGACAGATGGCTATAATTACGGTTATAACACACATGCTTCAGCTTCAACATACCGCATCGAATCAGGCAAGCTAAAAGAAAAAGGGGTATACACAGATGTTAATGGCAACTTAGCTACTGCCTACGGTCTTGTAGCAGCTGCAGAAAAAGCAAACCTGCAATTATTTCTTGGCTCTTATCCTATTACACCAGCTACAGATATTCTACATCACCTCTCAAAAATGAAAGATTTGGGAGTAGTCACAGTACAATGCGAAGATGAAATTGCTGGTTGTTGTTCCGCCATTGGTGCTTCGTTTGCTGGTAATCTAGCAGTAACGAATACTTCTGGCCCTGGTATTTGTTTAAAAAGTGAAGCAATAAATTTGGCTATCATGGCCGAATTGCCACTAGTCATTATTAATGTACAACGTGGCGGCCCATCAACAGGTCTTCCTACAAAAAGTGAACAAACAGATTTACTTCAGGCATTATATGGCAGGAACGGCGAAAGTCCGATTGTTGTACTTGCAGCTCAAACTCCAGATGATTGTTTTGATTCTGCATTCCAAGCCGCCAAAATAGCCCTTGAACATATGACACCAGTATTGTTACTAACTGATGCCTACGTAGCTAATGGATCCAGTGCTTGGAGGATTCCAGAACTCGACACATACCCAGACATCATTCCTCCTTATGTTAAAGAAGATGAGTCAACAGATTGGAAGCCCTACAAACGTAATGCTATATCTAAAGTTCGCCAATGGGCTATTCCAGGACAAAAAGGTTTTGCACATCGCCTAGGTGGTCTTGAAAAGGATAGTAAAACATCAGCTATTTCTACTGACCCTACCAATCATGAATTAATGGTAAACATCCGGAAAGAGAAAATTGAACACATTGTGTATAATATCCCCAAACAAACTGTTGAAGGTGACGAAGACGCCGATTTGCTTGTTGTTGGATGGGGAAGTACATATGGACATTTACACGCAGCTATCTCTGAAATGAGAGATTCTGGTAAAAAAGTGGCTCATGCACAGTTTAAGTTTATTAATCCATTGCCTAGTAACACCAAAGATATATTGCAAAAATATAAGCACGTGATTGTAGCAGAACAAAACTTAGGTCAATTTGCAATGGTACTTCGTAACAAGGTACCTGGAATTAACATTAAACAGTTTAACCGTGTGGAAGGACAGCCTTTCAAAGTTGAAGAATTGATTGAAACATTTACTAAAACAATGGAGGAATAATATATGTGCCAATTTACAGCAAAAGATTATAAAAGTGATCAGTACGTTCGTTGGTGCCCCGGATGTGGAGACCACGCTCTACTTAACTCACTTCAAAAAGCAATGGCCAACTTAGGCATTGCCCCTCATGAAACAGCAGTTATTTCTGGTATCGGCTGTTCTTCCCGTTTACCTTATTACATGGCAACATATGGTTTTCACACTATTCACGGACGTGCAGCAGCCATTGCCACAGGTGTAAAAGTAGCCAATCCCAAGCTTTCAGTATGGCAAGTTTCTGGTGATGGAGATGCATTAGCCATTGGAGGTAATCACTTTATCCACGTACTTCGCCGTAATGTAGATATCAATATTTTATTATTAAACAACCGTATTTACGGGTTGACCAAAGGGCAATACTCACCAACATCTCCTCGTGGCTTTGTCTCAAAATCATCTCCATATGGTACAGTTGAAGATCCCTTCCGCCCTGCTGAGCTAATTTTTGGTGCTAGAGGTCAATTTTTCGCTCGTTGTGTTGACGTAGATGCTGCACATACAACAATGTGTTTGGAGGCATCCGCACGACATAAAGGTGCATCAGTTGTTGAGGTACTTCAAAACTGCGTCATCTTTAATGATGGTTCACAAGCCATGGTAGCGACAAAAGCTGCACGCAATAAAAACGCAATCTACTTAGAACATGGCAAACCCATGATTTTTGGCGAGAACAATGAATACGGATTAATGCAAGAAGGGTTTGGACTTAAAGTCGTAAAACTAGGAGAAAATGGTATTACTGAAAAGGAATTGTTAATACATGATGCACACTGTATTGACAAGACAGTACATACGAAACTAGCACTAATGGAAGGACCAGAATTTCCTATCGCTTTAGGCATCATTCGTGATGTGGACAAACCAACCTATAACGACAGCATATATGATCAATTAGAGACTTGCCAACAAAAAGGTAAAACTAGTTGTCTACGCGAGAAACTTCTTAAAGGTGACGTGTGGGAGATTAAGTAATCATACATATTCGAACAGATCATAGAAGAGCGGTCGATTAGTACTCATACTAATCGACCGCTCTTGCCAATACTAATATACTAACTTTCAAATCATGTACGAAGCGCATTGCCTTTCCACAAGCAATGATAGTAGATCCAGTTGTCAAAACATCATCTACTAACAAAACATGTTTGCCTACTAAGTCCTCTGGCACAGGACATGCAAACAACGAGTCGCTATTATTAATGCGTTCACCTCTAGATAATTTCGTTTGACTAGGATTGTGTCTTTTACGTATCAACACATCACCTCGTTTGGGTATTTTTGTCACTTGATAAATACCCTCTATCAAACAATCACATTGATTATACCCTCTACTTTTGAGTCGTCGAGGATGCAAAGGAACAGGAACAATATAATCAATATCAGAAAAGAAATTTGTTTCGCTCAATAATTCTTGAGCCATCATTCGTCCCATTTCTACACCTATCCAAGGCATATTTTTATATTTAAGACTATATACAATTTCGGAAAAAGGACTATGACTGTAATGATACATAAAACAATGAGCCCTCTCAATCGGTAATAATCCCCAGAACAACTGTTCTACATCATTACCCTCTTTGGCTTGCATATGCGTATACGGAAAATTAGCAGCGCACTGCAAACAAAAGACTTTACCACCTTTATGCATTCTACCACCACAGACGATGCAATACCGAGGAAAAATAAAGTGTATAAGGTCTCCTATACGATCAAAAAGTCTTCGCCTAAGAAGGGCAATAGTATTTTTTTTCATACAGGAGAATCAAAAAATTAAATTTTTTCTCCAAAAGCCAAATCACCTACATCCCCTAAACCAGGTACGATATAAGAGTGATCATTGATCACAGGATCTATAGCTGCGCACCAAATCGTTGTAGTCGTTTCAGGAAACACTTTGGCTATATAATCAACAGCCTGTTGACTGGCAATAATACATGCTACATGTACATCTTTAGGCAATCCACGGTTCAACATCGCTTTATATCCAAGTTCCATAGAACTTCCTGTAGCCAACATTGGATCAGTCATAATCAAAGTCTTACCATCTATACGTGGCGAAGCTAAATATTCAACATGAACATCGAACTTCAATTTATCCTTATACTTTCTATATGCCGATACAAAAGCATTTTCTGCATCATCAAAATAGCTTAAGAACCCTGAATGAAAAGGCAATCCAGCTCTAAGAATAGTATTGATAACTAACTGATTATTATGAGTCGAAATAATAGCCTTATCCAAAGGAGTCTGTACCTCTTTTTCAGAATAATCAAAAGACTTACTAATTTCATAAGCCATAATCTCACCTATTCTTTCAATGTTACGACGAAAACGTAGCCTATCATTTTGCACATTGATATCTCTAATCTCAGCCAGATACTTATTCAATACCGAGTTCGTTTCACTTAAGTTGATAATTTTCATCCTGGTTAGGTTTTTAGGGGGTTTCAAATTGGGTACAAAGTAACACAAAATAATCGGATTTGCCATATTCAGTTTTCACTTTTTGTTACGAAATTATAAAACGAATCCAATTAGAGAAATTTTTCTCCAATCGCTTCCTCCCTTCGATATATTGATGTATATTTGTACGTGATGAAGCAAGGGTTAAGGTAAAAAAAACCTTTGTATATCTTATTAGTTTTAAGAAGATTTTATTCAATACCAATTTATTTAAAAGATTAAGGAATATGGCAAATCTAGATTTGACAAAGTATGGTATCATGAATACCGCAGAGATTGTTCACAATCCATCTTATGATGTACTTTTCGAAGAAGAGACAAAAGAATCTCTTCAAGGTTTTGAAAAGGGTCAGGTAACCGAACTAGGTGCAGTAAATGTAATGACTGGTATCTACACAGGCCGTTCTCCTAAAGACAAGTTCTTTGTTAAGAACGAAGCTTCTGAAGACTCTGTATGGTGGACATCAGAAGAATACGCAAATGACAACAAACCTTGCTCAGAAGCTGCATGGGATGACCTTCGTAAAAAAGCGATGACACAACTTAGTGGCGCACAAAAACTTTTCGTTGTAGATACATACTGTGGCGCAAATGAAAACTCTCGTCTTAAGGTACGTTTCATTATGGAAGTAGCTTGGCAAGCACACTTTGTAACTAACATGTTTATTCGCCCTACAGCTGAAGAACTTGAAACTTACGAACCTGATTTCGTGTCTTTCAATGCGTCTAAAGCAAAAGTAGACAACTATAAAGAACTGGGTCTTAACTCAGAAACAGCTTCTGTTTTTAATTTAGCTTCAAGAGAGCAAGTTATTTTGAACACTTGGTACGGTGGTGAAATGAAAAAGGGTATCTTTACTCTTATGAATTACTATCTTCCTCGTAAAGGTATGGCGGCTATGCACTGCTCTGCTAATACTAACGACAAGGGAGAAACTGCAATTTTCTTCGGCCTTTCAGGCACAGGTAAAACAACTCTTTCCACAGATCCTAAGCGTCAACTAATCGGTGATGATGAACACGGGTGGGATGACGAAGGCGTATTTAACTTTGAAGGTGGTTGTTACGCTAAAGTGATCAACCTAGACAAAGAAAGCGAACCAGATATCTATAACGCTATCAAGCGCGATGCTCTTCTTGAAAACGTTACTGTAGATGCAAATGGCAAGATTGACTTTACAGACAATTCTACAACAGAAAACACTCGCGTATCTTACCCAATCTATCATATTAAGAACATTCAAGTTCCATCTAAAGCTCCAGCTGCTAAGAAAGTAATCTTCTTGTCTGCTGATGCATTTGGTGTATTGCCTCCAGTTTCTATTTTGAATCCAGAACAAACTCAGTACTACTTCCTATCAGGATTTACAGCTAAATTGGCAGGTACAGAGCGTGGTATTACGACTCCACAACCTACATTCTCTGCTTGTTTCGGTGCAGCATTCCTTTCATTACACCCTACTAAATATGGTGAAGAACTAGTAAAAAAGATGGAAGCTAACGGTGCCACTGCATACCTAGTAAATACAGGTTGGAATGGAACTGGCAAACGTATCTCAATTAAAGATACTCGTGGCATTATTGATGCAATCCTTGATGGTTCTATTGACAAAGCAGAAACAAAAACTATCCCTTATTTTGATTTTGTAGTTCCTACTGCACTTCCAGGCGTAGATCCAGCGATCCTTGATCCACGCGACACATACGCAACTCCAGAAGAATGGAATGGTAAAGCAGAAGAACTTGCAGGTAAATTTATTAAGAACTTCAACAAGTTTACTGGCAACGAAACAGGTAAAACACTAGTAGCAGCTGGTCCTAAATTGTAATCAATTTGATTAATCAGCAACTTTCATAAAAGTGGGCATGTCATTTACGACATGCCCACTTTCATTATATAAAATTCAACGAGTTGACTATTTAAAATTCAATACCTCAACCCATTTTTCCCCTATATTGTCTAGTGAAAATTCCATAGCCTTGTTCAAACATTCTCGTTGCATACTTTCTAAATCAGTACTTGCCATATGTTTCATAGCCTCAACCAATAACGGCACATTAGCCGTTGGAAAAATCTTCGTATAAGAAGTATTGCCTAACAATTCCTCACACACAGGTAAATCAGAACAGATAATCGGCAGTCCATGTGAAAGCGCTTCCATCAAGACCAAAGGCATCCCCTCCCATCTAGAAGGAAGAATATACACACTCGCTCCACTATAATGTTTCTGAATATCTTTTGTAAAAGGAGATAAGACTATCCGATGACTAACTCCAGATTCGGCAATCCATTTCATAACATTAGGCTCATCTGGTCCTTCACCAACAATTTCCAAAGTCCAATCAATATTCTCTCTTGCAAAAATAGAAAACGCATTAATAAGCACATCAAAACCTTTCATTACAGGAGTCAATCTTCCCACAGTCAAAAAGCGCTTGTTTGCAACATCAGCTACAGCTCCAGGCCGAAGAGTAACAGGATTATAAATATATTCTACATCTAAATTTAGGTATTTCTTAAATAATCTCTGATCATTTTTACACAACACCACTACACCGTCCAAGTATTTCATATGATGAGCGAAATGATATTTAAGATTCGGCAAGTAAGGATGTTTCATTTCAAAAAGTGCCTGATAAGAGTTATGCATCCATCCTATCACTCGCGAACAATTTAATCGCGCACGAATCGAAGCTAATCGAAGAGATAAAAAAGCATGCACACCAATTATGACATCATAATCTTTACTATTCAATATCTCAATTAACGCCTGCTGCTTTCTTTTCGAAAAAGAAGACACACCATATAGATCTGACATCCAGCGATTAGATGGTTTAATAAATTTGTATAAGCCACTATATACCTTATTCAATACATTTAGATATTGTGGAGTATCAGGATAAGTAAAGTATTCAATTTTGATATTCGTCGTATTAAGTTCATACATTGTTGTATCTTCAGATTGTGGATCATCCAAAGTCAATATAGTAACCTCATGCTCTTTTGCAAAATAACGAGCTATCACTGCAGTTATACGCTGTACACCACCATAAGAAAATATAGAGTCAACAAAAAAACAAATCTTCATAACAGTATTAATACTTGGTTATTATTTTCGGCAAGATACACATTTTCATTAAAATACGCCCCACGATATACTACTCATTTACGATCTTAAATGACACTCGTATATGTTTACAACTCAAAATGTAGTAAAAATCTTTCTAGTATTCTATATAACAAACATAAGAGTTCAACAAAAAAGAGACTGTGTCAAAAAAATTTGACACAGTCTCGTAAAATATATCATGTAAATATACTACATATTACGCCTTCTTATCCATACTCTTTTGCATAGTATATGCGATTGGAGCTGCAAGGAATAAAGAAGAAAGTGTACCGATCACAACACCTAGAATCATCGCGAACGAGAAACTGCGGATAGAATCACCACCAAGGATAAAGATACAAACCAATACGATCAATGTTGAAACAGAAGTACTAATCGTACGAGCCAAAGTGGTATTTAAGGAATCATTAAATATCTGAACTTTGTCATGATTTGGATACAAGCCAAAGAACTCACGGATACGGTCAAAGATAACCACCTTATCATTAATAGAGTAACCAATGGCAGTCAAGATCGCACCAATAAAGGTTTGATCCACCTCAAGTGAAAATGGCAACCATCCCCAACCAATAGCATATATACCCATAATAAGTAACGTATCACTCGTCAAAGCTAGTACAGAACCAACAGAATAAGAGATATTGCGGAAACGGAATAAGATATATAATGCGATGGCCAAAAGAGAAAGAACAACAGACCACACAGCTGACACCTTAATATCCTCTGCGATAGTTGGACCCACCTTCTGAGAGCTAACGATACTACCACCAATTGAAGTATCACGGTTTTGGAAGTCCTCTAGTGTTGTAGTAGAAGCTAGCTTAGATTTCAATGCCTTGAATAAAATAGCTTCCATTTGGTTATCAGCCTCAGATGAATTATTTTCAATATCAAAGTTGGTAGACACACGAACAGTTTTGCCATCACCACCTAAAGCAAGCACACTTACAGTTGCATCGGCACTCTTATTTTCATCAGCTGCAGCTACTTTTTGAATCTCAACTTTTACAAGTTTTTCAATATTTTCAGGAACCACCTTTTCATCAAAAACAACCTTGTAATTACGTCCACCAGTAAAGTCAATACTTTGACTCATACCACGAGTAAATAAAAATCCAAGAGAAATGACAATTAATACTCCGAAAATCGCAAACGACTTTTTCGAGTTCCCCATGAAGTTGAACTTAGAGTCAACCATCATATTTTTACTGAAAGAAGACGTAAATGTCAAATTCAAAAACTTATCTTTACCTAGGTAGTGTTCATACACCAAACGAGTCATAAAGACTGCAGTAAAGAATGAACATATAATACCGATAATCAATGTAGTAGCGAAACCACGGATAGGACCAGTACCAAAGTTAAACAGAATTACACCAGTAATAATGGATGTCAAGTTCGAGTCAAAGATTGCAGAAAGTGCATTCTTATACCCATCAGTAATGGCCAATTTAACTCCTTTACCACCACGCAACTCTTCTTTTGTACGTTCATAAATCAATACGTTTGCATCTACTGCCATACCCAGTGTCAACACCATACCGGCAATACCAGACATTGTCAAAGCAGCTTGGAATGATGCCAATATACCCAGCGTAAAAAAGAAGTTCAAAATCAAAGCTGCATTAGCAATCATACCTGGAATCAAACCATACATCATGCACATATATACCATAAGAAGTACAAGCGCGACAACAAATGAGATGAAACCAGCCTGAATTGAAGCGGCACCTAGAGATGGTCCCACGATATCATCAGATACGATTTTTGCAGGTGCTGGCATACGACCAGACTTCAATACATTTGCTAAGTCTTTTGCTTCTTCTGGAGTAAAGTTACCCGAAATTTGTGAATTTCCACCTGTAATTTCAGTATTTACATTCGGTGCAGAATACACAGTACCATCCAGTACAATAGCTACACATTTATTTATATTGTCTTTAGTAACCTTAGCCCACTTTTTAGCACCTTGTGTGTTCATAGTCATACTTACCACAGGTTCAGAAGTGCGTTGATCGAACTCGTCACGAGCATCTGTTACAACATCTCCTTCCAAAGCAGGAAGCATACGATTAGACTTGCTAGACTTGATAGCATACAAAGCAAAGCCCATTGGATTACCATTACGATCCAATTCAGCTTTCACACCCCAATGAAGCGCAAGTGCCTTAGGAGCTGCTACTTTTGATTGACGGAAACATTCCATAACAAGCGCTGTATCTTGCTTAGCAACATAACCCAAAATTGGACCACGGCCACTATTTGCTTGGCGAGCAAAGATTGCTAAAGTTTGTGCTACACGCACATCTTGTGAAGCGACTTGACTTGCTGCACTATCACCTTGCGTTTTTTCAGCTGCAAGCTTAGATTTCAAATCATCTGTAGCGACTTCAGCTTTTTCCACTTTGGTTGTGTCAACAGAAGTTGATTGATTAGCCTTTTCAGCAGCAATTTGAGCAGCTGCATTTACAAATGGAGCTATTGCTTGAAGATCTTGTGTATATGTTGTCCAAAATTGAAGATTCGCGCTACCTTGAAGTAATTTACGTACACGTTCTGGGTCTTTCACACCTGGAAGTTCCACCATGATACGTCCCATTTTGTTTTCAAGCTTCTGAATACGAGGTTGAGTTACACCAAAACGGTCAATACGAGTACGCAACACATTGAATGAGTTATTAACTGCATCATCTACACGACCACGAAGAACACTTTCGATTTCTGTATCTGTCGATTTTGCTGTCACCACACCACGCAACTTGGCTGTTGCAAAGATTGCTGCAAGTGGCTTTTTGTCAGCTTGATTATTGTAATGCTTTATGAAAAGCGATACATAATCTTCTTGTGAGTGACTTTGTTCCTCACTTGCCTCTGCAAGTGCTTTCTTAAAGCCAGCATCTTGATTGTCTTCAGACAATTGCTTTAACACATCAGCCACTTCCACTTGAAGAATGGCATTCATACCACCTTTCAAGTCAAGACCAAGATTGATTTCTTGCTTTTGACAAGACTTGTAGTCATACCACAACCACACTGTGCCTTTTGAAATAGAATCAATAAAGTGTTCTCTCTTCGTCTGATCCACTGAACCATCTACCATTGCATATTTATCGGCTTTCTTACCGATTCGGTAGGTAACTACAGAGAATGACAAGTAGAACAAGCATACGAGAGTCAGTGCTAACGCAAAGACTTTTACGAATCCTTTGTTTTGCATGTTACTAATTTTTATATAATCATTTTGTTACTTTACTTCGCTGAGGTGCAAATATAGCCTTTTTTTTGTCTCTATCATAAGAAGTAACCGAATAATTACCTATTTAAAGGGATTAAGAGACTTTTTGAGGGAGATTATCTGTTATTAATCATGCAATTGAAACATGCATTTTAAAGGATAGTGATCAGAAGTGGAAATAGTTCTATCAACCTCTACCGAAAAAGGGGTGATATTTTCGTTTACATAAACGTGATCAATGCGCACATAAAAGCGATGTTTATTGTACGTCGTACCGATTCCATTACCAACAGATTCATACACATTAGTTAATGATTTTCTTAACTGCCTATTAAGATATGACAAGGGAGTAGCGTTCATGTCCCCACAAACAATGATATGGGTATATTCCTTTTTTAGACTATCAATCTTTTGTTTCAGCAAGTCCACTTGCTTTGCTCTAGTCACACTTGCTTCAGTCAATCTTTGTGGTATTTCATGTAACTTAGTCATGCTTTGTTCATCCCTGTACAAACGAGAAATAGAATCAAAAACAATTCGATTTTCTTTGGTCAACTTATTAGAGCACATATGATTATTAATAACCAATACTGTATCTTTATTTGTTTTTCCCATAACAACGACATAACATCGCGTTTCTGGTAAAATATCTTTTTCGCCAAAATTCCACTTCTTCACAATCGGATATCTAGAGAAGAAAGCTAATCTATTTTGTTGAGCAGTATTATCATAGTAGGGATAATCTGATAAAGCCTTGCGTAAGTCATCAGCTGTAAAATAACGTTTATTTTTAGTATACCCAGCCTCTTGTAAACAGATAAAATCTTCACCTGATTTACTTAGATAGTCTCCAATAGCATTATGCCCTTTTTTCTTATAATTTGTATCAAACCCCATCACATTATAAGTCATCAGACTAAACTGTCTACCTTCGTCTAAGTTTATAAAACGATGAGATTCTTTCCCAAAATGTATTGGGCAGTACATTTTCAACGCAGGAAAACTTAACACAAGAGCAAGGATTGCTACCCAAGTCACTCTATGCCATGTCACAATACCAGCAATTAAAACGATAACGTTAAGTAATACAAACACGGGAAAAAGAATACCTATAGCACCTACATAAGACATAAATTCTGGAGAAATATAGGATGAATAAGCGGTTATCAACAAACCTAATGCACAAATCAAAGCCAAAATAAGCACAATGGTTCGCACAAATCCTAACAAAAAATTTCTAATCATATCAAGTTTATTATTGCTTTCCATGTCGTTTACTAACATCAAAAAGCTGTTGTTTTTCTTTTTTACTAAGGCTTTCGTAACCACTCTTGCGCAGTTTATCCAAAATAGCATCTATCTCAGCTTCTTGCACCTTAGTCTGGGCGTTATAGTCAACATCTTGCTGATGCTTTCCTCGTCCATTTCCTGCACTATGAGCTTGAGAGCGTCTACCCCCGCCTTTACTTACTCTCATTTTGGGTTTCCCCACAGAAGAAAAGCTTTTCCATAAAGACACCAACCAATCTATACTTGCATTTACCCATTTTGTAATATCTCTACCTTTATTCATGTTTATCGCAAATAAATATCCCATTAAAGCTCCCCCTAAATGAGCGATATGTCCTCCTCCATTGCTACCACTTAAGAACAGCAAGTCTATTACGACCAAACCAATAGCCAGATATTTCATCTTGACTCGTCCTATGAACATCAAATTTATTTCAAAATTAGGCATACCAATAGCAGCGGCAATCAGCAAAGCGAGTATAGATGCTGAAGCCCCCACAAGATACTGGACTCCACCTAAATTCGTATAATATGGCAATAAATTAGTTGCCAATAAAAACAAGGCTGCGCCACCAAGTCCCCCGAGTATATAGAGTCCCAACATATGACGCACACTGTAACGACGCAAAAAGATATCTCCAAACCAATACAAGGTTAGCATATTGAAAAGGATGTGCGTGATACTTCCTAAATCGTGCATAAACATATACGTTAAAAGACTCCATGGACGTATAACGAGCATTCCCAACGAAGAAGGCAGCGCTAAAAAGTCAAAAAGACTCGGACCCACTACAACTTGAATCTCTGTACCACGGAAAAACAACGTATAAACGACCTGCAACAAAGCAGTTACAACAAAAAAAGCCACATTAACAAAGATAAGTTTAATGGTCATATTACCATTACGATAACGAGCTATCAACTGAGAAAACAAAGTATTATTTTGCATACCTTTTATTTATCATTTATTACCTACCATCCATAACGTTCGCGATTCTTTTTTTGGCGTTGCGTATAGGTCCATCTCCAATAACGGATTAATAAGAACCCGAACAACATGCCACCTAAATGGGCAAAATGGGCCACCATATCTCCTTGACGTTGAGCCAAAGCCATATACATTTCAAGGGCAACAAAGCCAAATACGGCATATTTAACTCGAATAGGGATAGGCAATGGAAATATAAAAAGTTGCTGATTAGGCCACATCAAAGCAAAAGCCAAAAGGATACCATAAATAGCACCTGATGCACCAACTGTATACCCTGGAAAAACATTCCAATAATACAGTTCAACAAACTGAACGATTTCTTGTGTAATCGCAGCTCCCACACCACAGACTAAGAAAAAGATGACAAAACGTTTAGCCCCCCATACATTCTCTATCTGTCTTCCAAACATCCACAAGGCGTACATATTGAAAAGAATATGCCATATCCCACCATGTAAAAACATATAAGTAATCGGTTGCCAGAATTTAAAATATGGAGAAAGCATCAATACGTCTGGCCGAGTGGTTGGCACAATGACTGGTGAAAGTCCACCTAGTTCAGTCAGATAGTCTCGTCCAAAAATTGTCGTAGATACAAGTGATAATAAGTATATCAAGACACAAATCAAAACAAGAGAACGTGTAGCTGGAGGAGTATTATTCATCATATAAATATCTATTCTTTTTGGTTTATGAAATAACGAGCATATCAATATACTAAACAAACATGCTCAATAACTCTACAAATGTAGTGAAAATCTCTGTTTTTATGGCGTTTTAGTACACAGAATGCAGTTTTTTGAATGAAAGAAATCATTTTTTCACCTTTTCGTTTGGAATGTAATAAAGAAGAGGTATATTTGTAGGAGTGAAGGTGGGATTTAACTATTGTTCCACACAGATTCCGTCCAAATCACAATTAAAATATTAACCCTTTAATTATTTCTGTCATGAACAAATCTCAATTGATTTCAGCAGTTGCTGACAAGGCTGGTCTTAAAAAAGAAGACGCAAAAGTAGCTCTAGAAGCTGTACTTGATTCAATCACTGATGCACTTAAGAATGATGAAAAGATCGCTTTAGTTGGTTTCGGTACTTTCGCTGTATCTGAGCGTGCTGCTCGTACTGGTATCAACCCTGCCACTAAAGAAAAAATTCAAATTCCAGCAAAGAAGGTGGTTAAATTCAAGCCAGGTTCTGAACTTCAAGACTTCTAAGATTCATTCTTGAAACATTATACAGACCCTTAAGGGCATATCTTTCAACGAAGGATATGTCCTTTCTTGTTTTTATACACACATTATAAAAACAGAAGTGCTGTAAATGAGGAAAAAGCATTATCTTTGTACCCTGAAAGATTCATGTGTTTAATACAACAAGAATAGTATAGATAAAAATAATAATTATACAATATATGAATATCGAACAAACTCTGAATGAAGCTGTCCAAAAGGCCATTGAAGATCTTTATGGTCAGCAAGTAAATGAGGCACAGGTACAATTGGGGCAAACAAAACGTGAATTTGAAGGTCATCTGACTCTTGTCGTTTTCCCATTCTTAAAACTTTCTCGTAAAAAGCCAGAAGATACTGCTGTAGAGATTGGAAATTATCTAGCAAAAAACACAAGTGTTGTAGAAGATTTTAATGTAATCAAAGGCTTTCTTAATCTAACAATCAGTTCATCCGCATGGATTAGTGTACTCCAAAGCGTGCATGACGCGCCACGCTTCGGTTGCGTAGAATCTGACGACAACTCACCACTTGTTATGATTGAGTATTCTTCACCAAATACTAACAAACCTCTCCACTTAGGACATGTGCGCAACAATCTATTAGGACACGCACTTTCTGAAGTAATGGCTGCAAATGGTAATAAGGTTGTAAAAACAAATATTGTCAACGATCGAGGTATCCATATCTGCAAGTCAATGCTTGCATGGTCAAAATATGGACATAATGAGACACCAGAAACAACAGGTAAAAAAGGTGATCACCTTGTAGGTGATTACTATGTAGCTTTTGACAAGCACTACAAAGCTGAACTTAAAGAATTAATGGCTCAAGGCATGAGCGAAGAAGAGGCAAGTGCTGCATCTCCGCTAATGAAAGAAGCTCGTGAAATGCTTGTCAAATGGGAAAATAATGATCCTGAAGTTCGTGCATTATGGAAACAAATGAACGAATGGGTTTATCAAGGATTCGATGACACTTACAAGAAAATGGGTGTTAGTTTTGACAAGATTTATTATGAATCAGACACCTATCTTGAAGGAAAAGATAAAGTTATGGAAGGACTTGACAAAGGCTTTTTCTTTAAAAAAGAGGATGGTTCAGTATGGGCTGATCTTGCCAATGAAGGTTTAGATCAAAAATTACTCCTTCGTGCAGATGGCACATCAGTATACATGACACAAGATATTGGTACTGCCAAACTTCGCTTCGCCGACTACCCAATTGACAAAATGATTTATGTTGTAGGAAATGAACAAAACTATCACTTCCAAGTACTGTCTATACTATTAGACAAGCTAGGATTTAGCTGGGGTAAGGATTTAGTACACTTCTCATACGGCATGGTTGAACTTCCAGAAGGCAAAATGAAGAGTCGTGAAGGCACTGTAGTTGATGCTGACGACTTGATGGAAGACGTTGTCAAAATTGCCAAAGAAGTATGTACCGAAGTCGGTCGTTTAGATGAATGTAGTTCTGAAGAAATTGATGAGATTGCCCGTATAGTAGGTTTAGGTGCTTTGAAATACTTTATTTTAAAAGTAGATGCTCGTAAGAACATGACCTTTAACCCTAAAGAATCTATTGATTTCAACGGCAATACTGGTCCATTTATCCAATATACTTATGCACGTATTCAGTCCGTTTTGCGCAAAGCAGCTGAACAAGGGATTGAGATCCCAACTACATTAGACACATCAGTCAAAATCAGCGAAAAGGCGCAACAACTAATTCAAAGTATCACCAAATTTGCTACAGTTGTCCAAGATGCAGGAAAAGACTATAATCCATCTGGTATCGCCAACTATATATACGAATTAGTTAAAGAATACAATCAATTCTATCACGATTACAGTATTCTAAAAGAAGAAAATGAGAGCTTAAAAATGCTACGTCTTGTCTTATCAATGAATGTCGCTAAAGTAATCAAGACTGGTTTCAGTCTATTGGGCATTGAAGTGCCTAACCGCATGTAATAATAGACAAAATTATACAATAATAGGGTGTATCAATTGGTTTTGATACACCCTATTTTATACTAAACTTTTTCAGTTATTATATCTTTAAGCCTTTGGAGTTGTTTTCTTGACCACTTTTTTCGTCCCTGCCTTTGCCGCTGTTGTTTTTTTCTTTTTAGTAGCCGTCTTCTTGCTGACTGTAGCACGTGCAGTAGCCTTACGCTTTCCTGATGGACTGTCTTCCTCTTTTTTGATAAGTTCCATACATTGCTCAAGCGTCAATTCAGCTGGCGACTCAATAGTCTTAGGAATCTTATAATTCACCTTCTGATAGGCAATATATGGCCCCCAACGTCCATTAAGAATCTGCAATTCAGGTTCTTCATCAAAACTTTTAATATGCTTTTCTGAATCAGCCTTCCTTTTCTTTTCAATCAAATCAATACACTCATCCAAAGTCACATCCAAAGGATCAAACTCTTTAGGAATAGAGACATACTTAGCATGATGATAAATATAAGGTCCAAATCGACCAACACCAATTTTCACACCATATCCTTCATATTCACCAACCTCACGAGGCAATTTAAATAATTCTAAAGCCTCCTCAAGAGTAATATCTTGAATAGATTGTCCTTTACGAAGTTGAGCAAACATAGGTTTCTCTTCTTCATCAGGCAATCCCAATTGAGCGACTGGGCCATAACGTCCAATCTTTACAGATATATTACGTCCTGTCTTAGGATCAATGCCCAAAACACGTTCCCCAACACGTTGTTCACTTTTGATAGCTAAAGTTTTGTCTACATTTGGATGAAAATGTTCGTAAAAATCTTTCAATACGACATTCCAAATTTTATCTCCTTCAGCTATTTCATCAAACTCACGTTCAATGTTAGCCGTAAAATTGTAGTCCATGATATTTGGGAAATGCTGCATCAAGAAATCATTCACTACTACCCCAATATCTGTAGGTATAAGACGATTCTTGTTACTCCCATATTTCTCAACTTCCTTACTATGCACCAATTGATCACCAACTAAAGACATCACATGGAAAGAGCGCTCCATACCCTCATCTTCGCCCCTTTCTACATAAGCGCGTTTTTGAATAGTAGAAATAGTTGGTGCATAAGTAGATGGTCGACCGATACCCAATTCCTCCAACTTACGCACTAAACTAGCTTCAGAATAACGAGGAGGCTGCTGAGAGAAACGCTCCGTTGCTATCATTTTCTTATACTCCAAGAATTGTCCTTCTTGCATAGGTGGGAGCAAATTGCTTGACTCATTACCTGCAGGATCCTCACTATCATCGTCAAATGATTCACGATATACTTTCAAAAAGCCATCAAAAGTAATCACTTCCCCAACTGCCACAAAAGCAAGCTCTTGTCCACTTACAGAAATAGTTGCAGTTGTCTTCTCTAATTGAGCTGGAGCCATTTGAGAAGCTAAAGTACGCTTCCAAATAAGTTCATATAAACGTCTTTCTTGAGGAGTTCCTGTACTTAAAGTAGCAACAGACATATCTGTAGGACGAATAGCCTCGTGTGCCTCTTGCGCTCCCTTAGATTTCGTTGTAAACTGACGAGTTTGTACATACTCAGCTCCCATCTTCTCTGTAATCACAGATTTACTGGTATTGATAGCTAGATTAGATAAGTTTACCGAATCGGTACGCATATAAGTAATTTGTCCCGATTCATACAACTTTTGAGCAAGTGACATAGTACGTGCCACAGGCAATCCTAATTTACGAGAAGCTTCCTGCTGCAGAGTAGACGTCGTAAATGGAGCAGCAGGACTCTTTTTTGTTGGTGTCTTTTTGATTTCGTCTATACGAAAAGTCGACTGCGTACAGTGCTCTAAGAATTGTTGAGCTTCCTGAGCTGTCACAAAACGTTTAGATAGCTCAGCTTTCATCTCTACGAGACGTCCTTGACCATCAGGTACTAAGAAAACGGCTACAATACGAAACGAAGCCTCCGCTATAAAATTGTTGATTTCACGCTCACGTTCTACAATCAGACGTACAGCTACAGATTGCACACGTCCAGCCGACAATTGTGGCTTTACTTTCTTCCAAAGCACAGGGGACAACTCAAAACCGACTAAACGATCCAGCAGACGACGTGCCTGTTGCGCATTGACCAAATTGGTATCGATTGTACGCGGTTGTGCGACTGCATCAAGAATAGCAGTCTTAGTAATCTCATGAAAAACAATACGTCTTGTTTTTTCAGGGTCCAACTGCAACACTTCAGATAAATGCCAAGAAATTGCTTCTCCCTCGCGGTCCTCATCGGATGCGAGCCATACGATTTCTGATTTCTTAGCAGCAGCCTTGAGCTCTTTGACGATTGTTGTTTTATCTGTAGGCACTTCATAGTGAGGAATAAAACCATTTTCTATATCAATACCTGCATTCTTTTTATTTAAGTCACGGATATGGCCGTAGCTAGACATTACTTGGAAATCATCTCCCAAGAACTTTTGAATAGTCTTAGCTTTAGCAGGTGACTCGACTATAACGAGGTTCTTTTGCATGCTTATTTGGATTATGAGATTTATCGCTGTCGACAGCTCGACCGCGATTCCAAGTACAAAAGTAGAAAAAAAAGTGTGGCTGACACATTATATATATATGTAATTTTTCTTTCTTAACAGTAAAAGATAGATTTTGAAAGAAAAGTCCTGCTTTTAGGGACTATCATTACATTTTGATGACAAAACATCTTTATTTTGTGTATAAATGATAGGATTAGACAGATATAAAATTCGGGAAACACCCATTAGGTATTCCCCGAACATATTATATATGAGATCTAGTGTCTCTCTTAGAACTTGATAGTCAATCCACCAAAAGCAGTGACTCCCAATACCTGAGAAGTAGAATAATCGAGATATTCTTTATCCAACAAGTTGACGACACTTCCCCAGATTTCAATATTGTTTTGAATAGGTACAGTCACACTCAACGATAGGTTAGACACATTATCTAATGGACCGTAAATCTCTTTGAAATCCTCATCATCACGTACTTCATATTGATATCCCAAGCGCATTTTTACCGTATTTAAAATATCATACTCAACACCCAGTTTCATACTATACACAGGAAGCATACTCTGTAATACATCTCCTTCATCAGCATCATTACCATACGCAGCAAATTTCCAATCGATCATTCCCCAATCTGGATCACTATATTGACCATCAAACGTCAAATATGCACGTTTGAAATCTGTAGGCAATAAGATACCATAATATCCATTCAGACTTTCTGATACGCGAATACCAATTGGTGCTTGTAACAAATAATCGTCATACACTTGATAACCGGCACAGAAATTCATCCACAATCCCATCGCAGGACTCATACGCAAACCTACATTAGCATGCAACTGTTCATACGTATCCTCAGCACGAGCGAGCAACAAACTGTATGGAGAGATAGTCTTCATATGACGAAAATCATTAATGATCTTTCCTCCTGTAGCATTAGCATAAAATACAGTGCTTCGTCCCAAGTTGTACTCTGCTCTCACATCTGGAGCCACATGTATTTTACGACCATTATTAAAGCTCAAATCAAAACTTGCCCCCATTCTGATAGTCCATTTATTGGGTGTAAACAAGAAATAAGGACGTAAACTAGCTGTCGTATAATTAGTCATGGCATCTAGGATATTATATTCATGTTGATCATCTTTTGGAATATAATACTCCTGACCATCTAGAGAATACCAAAACGAGTTGATCTCCACATCACCACCTAAACTAAACTGCTGATTTGTTTTTACTTGAGCGCCAGAAATAATTTGCAAACGAGTTTCATTATTTGCATCTTTGGTTGCAGGATGAGCTTCATGGAATGTACTCAAACGTATTTTACTATGAAAAGGTACCGCCCAATCTTTTCCACGAGAATCATAACGCATCATCCAATCGGTAGATGTATGACGTTGATTGACTGCTGGCCAGTAGTTAAACACATGATTATTCACTTCACCACTTGCTTCAAAAATGCGGTCGCTTAAACGGCGTTGATAATTCATACGAGCCGTTGTGGTATAAGTACGTAGATCAGTATCTCCATCATTATACCCATGCAATCCCACATATCCTTGCAACTTATCTATATCTGAAAGTTGAGTCAAAAAGTTCGCGTCAAGTACCGTATAGTTATTGCCGCCATACCCCATATGTAAGCTATTCAATGGAGCTTGAAACAAACCCGTAGAAGCTGGCGTAGATGCCATGACTTCACTAACCACTCGGTCATTATCTTGCACTGATGTATCATACTTACTCGCCTTATTTGTCGCGTCTGGTCGATCCGATTTAGGCGTCAACAAAAGACGGTTAGCTTTACGTTTATTGGGCGTATATTCTTGCTCCACAACGACCGTACGCGCTTTGACCGTATCCTTTTTCACGGTCTGACCAGACATGCTCATAGCCCACATAAAGGCAAGAGTGGCAGTCAGATAAATCACTTTTTTCATTTCTAATAGTCTTTTTTTGATTTAAATATTATACATTCTTTACACGGACTGTTTTAGCCTGAACAGAGGGCTTATTTTCCCCTTGTACTTGACTGGATGTAGTAGGTGTACTTACTTTCGTTTTTTCTTCTATGACATGCAAGCGACGATCAATCATCTCGGAAATATCATCATGCCCCTGGTAGTTGTCAACCAGACCTTGAAGATATTGCTTAGCCTCATCCCACTTCTCTTGTTGTATATAAACATCTACTAGCAAGATAAAAGTACGAGCCAACCAATAGGCATGTGGTGTCCCCTTCTGAATATAAGCCTGTGCCTGTTTTTCAGCATTCACAAAATGTTTCTCCGTATAAGCTAACTGAGCAAGCAGATAAGTTGCTTCTGCTCCCTCCTGATATTTTAAATCATTTAATGGACTAAGCACCTTGTTCGCCACATCATATTCCTTCAAAGACAAAGCGGACTTTCCCCATTCCAAACGAAGCTGTCGCGATTGACTAGCTTCTAGTTGAGGCGTCTTAAGAGCTATAGGTGCTGCATTAATTACGCGACGATACTGATTGGCCAAATAGGCACTATGTACTACACGGCAATAAGCATTCCATTGTACTTCCTTGTCATTATGGGCAAAATTGACTACTTGAGACCACGCATTACTAGCCTCATCCCACTGCTGATGCTTTTCAAATTCTTCCGCACGCATCTGCCATGCCACCATCGTATATGAATTTTCTGGCATTTTAATCAGTTGAGATGTATATCGCAACATGTCACGACCATTCTTCTGAGCAAAAGCAATTTTACTCAAATAGTAAAGCGACTGTGCCTTACGACCCGCAACTTTCCCTTTAATCACATAATGTTCCAAACTACTTGTAGCAGACGTATAATCTTTTTCAATATAACGACGCTCAGCTGCCATAAACATAAGAGAATCTTGAACTGCCACCTTTAAAGGAGTCACCCCTGGCAATGTTTTAGCCAATTTAGCAAAATCCTCTACTTGATTTTGTTGAATATAAATAGATTGCAAATCCTCAAAAGCCACTTGTGCTTCTTCTGTACTTGGATAAGCATATATAGTCTTCTTATAAGCAGCGATTGCTTGGTCATAACGCTTTGCTTGATAATGCAAAACTCCTATTTCCAAAGACGACTTACACGCCAACACATGCTTAGGATGTTGCTTGATCAATTGATTAAAACAATCAATAGCCGCCTTTTCTTTATGCTGTTGTACGAGAGCACGCCCCTGTTCATATTGAGCTTGTAAGACATATGTCGACTCTGGATATTTCTGTTGTAATTCTATAGATAACTGTTCCTTCTTTTTATAGTTTTCTTCTACGCCAGCTATCATAGACATCTGATACAAAGCATAATCTCCTCCATCTGGATACATCTTCAAAGCTTCTTGATAGTAATCAACAGCTTTTCTCAAATCACGCTGATAATAAAATGAATCGGCCAAACGATTTAAAGCATCTCCACGTAGCGCCACTTTCTGAGCACCTGGCAAGGATAAGAAATTTTGAAATAATTGAATGGCTTGCTGATATTGCTTTTGATTAAATGCACAATATCCCAAATTATACTGCCCCATTGCATACAACTCACTTTGCTTGTCTGCATATTGCTGCATAAATAGGGTATAATGAGTAGTGGCCTGTTGATACTTCTTCTGTTTTTGTTCCATATCGGCCAACCAATAGTTGGCCCGTATAGCAGTCTGTGGATCATACTGCTTCAGTTTCTGTGCAGACAAAAGATACTGGCGCGCTTCATCAAACTGCTTTTTATCAATCAACCCTTCTGATAACTTGACCAAGACTTGTGCCTTTGCTTGAAGCACTCGATTGTCAGGGTGCTTCATCTTATTGATAACGTCCAATGAAGCAGCATATTTTTGCTGTTTCAAATACCCATCTACTAGATATCCTAATACCTCATCTGAATATTTTGATTTCGGATAAGTCTGTATAAACTGCTCCATAGTGGGTACCCAACTGGGCACCGCTTGCTTATCAGAAGCGCGCAACCCTACTGCGTAATTGTAAGATGCCTGTTCACGTATGTTGACATCGCCATACTTTTCGGCTTCTTTAAAAGCCATCTGCGCTGCTTCAACTTCACCCAATTTTAATCGACAAAAACCGAGTTGCAACCAAGCATGTGCTTTCAGTTCTGCATCATCTGGCGTCATTGTCACAGGCTTAAATGCGGCAACTGCTTGCGCATATTCTCCCACTTTATATCGAGACAACCCCAATATATATAAGGCATCAACACGAGGTTGGCTAGTTCTTGACAGATAATCGGTCAACAACAAGACGGCCTCTTTATTCTTGTTTAATTGATACGCCGCCATTCCTTGAATGCGTTGCATCTCGGCCACTTGCCCTTGAGGATTGCCTTGTAAATAACTCGCTGCAATACTATAAGCATCTTGATAACGCTTCTGAGTCAATGCTATTTCTCCTAAATAATAGGGAGCTAGGTCTTTGAACGCCGACATAGTCTTCACCGACTCAAAACCTAGGATAGCATTATTCAAACGTCCATCAACATAAGCTATATAAGCAGAATAATAAGTGTACTCTCCTCCATAGCGTTTCCCCATGTCATGCATGGTATCAAGAGTACTCTGTGCTTCAATCAACTGCCCCATCTGTAAGTAAGATATACCCTGTTGCAACATCAGTGTTTGACGCAAATCTTTGGGCAACTTATCCATGCGAGACTGATTAAAACAAGTCAGTGCATTTTGATAATCCCTTCGCTCAAAATAACAAGACCCTTTAAGTGCCTGCACGGTATTACGATATGGTGAATCGGGGAAACGGTTGATATGAGCTTGTAGCAAGTCCAATGCGTCCGTTTCATGAAGATTGTAAGCCTGTAATGCTTCTTGATAACTCTTTTGTGGTGTGACTCTGCCCCAACCCATCTGTGCTACCGCCGAAACAGGGGCTATAGATACGCAAAAAAGGAAGCAAAGAATTTGAACTAATCGATTATATTGTTTCATACTATTCAGTTTTTCTACAAGTTATTTTGACTAACCGAACATCTCTTTCAATTTGGATATGCCTTGTTTGATTGATGTCAATCCAAAATCTTCTACGCGTAATTGATCAAAAGGCATGAAGAAACTTTCGGCCACATCGTCTGCTGCATAAAAGTGTTCATACTGTTTTAGATGACAACGCATAAAAAGATCTGTGGTATGCACATCAAAGCCACAATAAGGATAAATATTGGGAATAGAAAACAAGAATTCAGTCTCTAGCACTTCCAAGCCTGTCTCCTCTTGCACTTCTCGAATCACCGCCATCTCTGCCGATTCATAAGGATCTACAAAACCACCAGGTAGATCTAAAGTTCCTTGTGCTGGTGCTTTTGCTCGGCGAGTGACGAGCAATTCGTTGGCTGCATTGATAATGATTGCGACAGTGGCCGAACAAGGGTTAAAATAATAGACAAAACCACAGTCGGGGCAAGTCTTCGCTTTGGCATTGCGTATTTCAAATTTTGACGAACCACATTTAGGGCAGAAATGAAACTGCTCTAAAGGATGCAAAGAGGATTTAGGTGATTCCATGGGCGGTATTTCCTGTTGATTATCACTAGTTTATCACAAAAGTACTCTTTTTGTGGTATACTGACAATGTATTCAGAAGAAAAGTCGTATTTTTGTACCCTAAAATCGGATTATGTAGATTGATGGGCTTATTACGCCCAAACGAAAAAGATATTGAATAAATAATATATACATTAGAATGGCAAAAGAACTAAAGAACTTGACAAAACGCAGCGAAAGTTATTCGCAGTGGTACAATGATTTGGTAGTCAAGGCCGACCTAGCTGAACAGTCAGCAGTACGCGGATGTATGGTTATCAAACCATATGGCTACGCAATATGGGAAAAGATACAACGCCAACTTGATGACATGTTTAAAGAAACAGGTCACGTCAACGCTTATTTCCCGTTGCTTATCCCAAAGTCTTTCCTTAGTAAGGAAGCAGAACATGTTGAGGGATTTGCCAAAGAATGTGCAGTGGTCACACACCACCGTTTGATGAATGATCCAGAAGGTAATGGTGTCGTTGTTGACCCATCAGCACGCCTAGAAGAGGAGTTGATTATCCGTCCTACGAGTGAAACAATCATTTGGAATACTTACCGCAATTGGATCAAGTCTTACCGCGATCTACCTATTCTTTGTAACCAATGGGCCAATGTAATGCGTTGGGAGATGCGTACTCGTATGTTTCTACGTACTGCTGAGTTTTTGTGGCAAGAAGGGCACACCGCTCATGCGACTCGTGAAGAAGCCGAAGAGGAGACAGTAAAGATGATCAATATATATGGTGAATTTGCTGAAAAGTTCATGGCTGTTCCTGTTATTAAAGGAGTTAAAAGTGCCACAGAACGTTTCGCTGGTGCATTAGATACCTACACCATTGAAGCAATGATGCAAGATGGTAAAGCCCTACAAAGTGGGACATCACACTTCTTGGGACAAAATTTTGCCAAAGCATTCGATGTGCAGTTCTCTAACCAAGACAACAAAATGGAATATGTGTGGGCTACTTCTTGGGGAGTGTCTACTCGCCTAATGGGTGCTTTGATTATGACACACTCTGATGACAACGGTTTGGTACTTCCTCCACACCTTGCTCCTATCCAAGTTGTGATTGTTCCTATTTACAAAGGACAAGAACAACTAGATGCAATCAATACCAAGGTAGATGGTATGGTGTCTAAGCTTAAGGCTATGGGTGTCTCTGTAAAATATGACAATGCAGATAACAAACGTGCTGGATTTAAGTTTGCCGACTACGAATTGAAAGGGGTGCCAGTACGTCTAGTTATGGGTAACCGTGATCTAGAAAATGGCACTATCGAAGTAATGCGTCGTGATACGCTAGAAAAAGAAACTCGCAGCGTAGAAGGCATAGAAGAATATGTAGCGAACTTGCTTGAAGAAATTCAAGAAAATATCTTCCAAAAGGCTTTGGACAACCGTAAAGAAAAAACATATATCATCGACAGCTATGATGAGTTCAAAGAAAAAATCGAAGATGGTGGATTCTTCCTTTGTCACTGGGATGGCACTCCTGAAACAGAAGAGCGCATCAAGGAAGAGACTAAGGCGACTATCCGTTGTATCCCTTTGGATGGCGACAAGACTCCAGGAACTTGTATGGTTACAGGTAAGCCATCTGCGCAACGTGTTATCTTTGCTCGCGCTTACTAAGTATAATACAAAGATGCAGCATCTTATCGTGATAAACCTACTACACATGTGTAGTAAGACCTACTTATCATGTAAAGCATATCCTACTTATCATGTGTAGGAGGTTCTACTTATCGTGTGTAGGAGATAGCTTTCAATAGATTAAGACATCATTCCTATTATAAGAAATGGGTGTACCAAAGTAAATTGGTACACCCATTTTATTATATCTATATGATTTCTAATATACTACAAGCTTTGAAACCAATGTACTATATTGTCGGCTCCTACTTGGTTGACTACATATCTCAACAAGAAGAAAACTGCTAAAATATACATAGTAACAGATAGCTCACGGGAACGTCCTGTCAACAATTTCACAGACACATACGTCAACATACCCAATACAATCCCTTCGGCAATACTATATGCCAATGGCATCATTATGATTGTCATAAAGGCTGGTAATGACTCGGTAATATCGTTATAGTTAATCTTACGGCCTGACTCAAGCATCAAGACACCCACGATAACCAATGCACTAGTAGTCGCTGCACTTGGAATCATCAAGAATAGTGGAGAGAAGAACAATGCCACTAAAAATAAAAGCCCAGTGTACAATGCGGTAAGTCCAGAACGACCACCTGCAGCAATACCTGTTGAACTCTCTACATAGGTAGTCACAGTAGATGTTCCTAATATCGCCCCGAAAATTGTACCAATTGAATCGGTCAACAAAGCTGGACGCAAGTGTGGCATTCGGCCATCTTTATCGACCATACCAGCACGATTGGAAGCACCTACAAGAGTGCCCAATGTATCGAATAAGTCCATAAAAATAAGAGAGAACACGACAACAGCAAAATCAAAAGTAAACAACTTACTAAAGTCAAACTTAAAGAAAGTAGGTTCAAGCGAATGAGGAATTGCAATCAAATTAAAATCTTTTGGTAAATGAGTCACCCCCAATGGAATACCAATAATAGTCACAGCAATAATGGTGTAAAAGATAGCTCCTCTTACATGTAGTTTCATCAGTACAGCTGCCAATATAATACCTACGAAGGCAATAATTGATGAGGCATTCCACTCACCCAGTGTCACAAATGTGGCAGGATTTGAAACCACCATACCAGCTCCCTTAAGACCAATAAAAGCAATGAAAAGTCCAATACCAGCAGTGATGGCATGACGAATGGTTTCAGGGATACTATTGACAATAGCTTCGCGCACATTGAACACAGTAAGCACTACAAAAACTATTCCTTCTACTAAAACAGCCGTTAGAGCTTGTTCCCAAGAATAGCCCATACCTAGCACTAGTGAATAAGCAAAAAATGCATTGATACCCATACCTGGTGCCAATGCAAAGGGAACTTTGGCCAATACAGCCATCAAAATTGTAGCAAAAGCAGAAGCAATTGCCGTGGCAGTAAATGCAGCGCCTTTATCCATTCCAGCTGTTTCCATCAAGCCTGGATTTACAGCCAAAATATAAGACATCGTCAGGAAGGTCGTAAGACCTGCGATAAACTCTGTACGAAGAGTCATTGTCTTGGGATTGAACCCAAAAACTCGTTGCAAAATGTTCATTTTGTTTTTATCTTTTTGAAGTTTGAATGAATATGGTTTTTTGGAAAGCGCAAAGGTAGTAATAATTCATGAGTTAACCGACAGAATGTATCTAAATGAACCCTTATTAGCCCGAATAAACTGTTGGATTTTTTATAAGAAATTGTAAATTGACAGGCCTACTCTTACCAATATGCCCTACTTTTTCCTATGCCCATTTGGTAAATTCAAGTTTTTACTGTACGTTTGTGCAAATTACAATAAAACTAAGAGAAGATATGCAAGAAGAACTTCAACTTAAAATAGTCGAGGCCCTTAAAACTGTTTTTGACCCAGAGATCCCCGTAAATGTCTATGATTTGGGCTTGATCTATAGTATTATCATTACTGACGAAGATATAGCAGAGATTGAAATGACTCTCACAGCCCCAAATTGTCCAGCAGCCGATTTCATTATTGAGGATGTTAAGATGCGTGTTGAAGGCATCAAAGGGATTAAAGAATGTCGCGTCAACCTCGTGTTCGAGCCAGAATGGAATCAAGACATGATGACAGAAGAAGCAAAACTTGATCTTGGCTTCTTATAATATCCTATTATTTACTACATAATAAACGTATATACTTTATTCGGCTAGCTTATGACAGAACCTAGAAAACACGTATATTTTCTTTCCGATGCACACCTTGGTTGCTTAGCCATCGAACATCGTCGTACTCAAGAACGTCGTTTAGTGCATTTCTTGGATAGCATCAAAAACAAAGCACGTGCAATTTATTTACTAGGAGATATTTTCGATTTCTGGTATGAATATAAGATGGTCGTGCCCAAAGGATACACGCGTTTTTTCGGTAAGATTGCTGAAATGACTGATATGGGTATAGAAGTGCACTTCTTCCCTGGTAATCATGATTGGTGGTGTGGCGATTATTTTGAAAAGGAATGTGGAATGACCTTGCATTATGGGGCACAAGTACTGGACATTATGGGACAAGAGTTCTATTTAGCTCATGGTGATGGACTTGGCGAAACAGACAAGAAGTTTGTATTCTTACGTAAATTATTTCATAGTTCTTTTCTTCGCTCTTGTTTTAATTGCTTACATCCTCGCTGGGCTATTGATTTTGGACTACAATGGGCTAAAAAAAGTCGGTTGAATCATCAATACGAAGACGGTTCACTTTCAGGCGAGCCATATAAGGGGGAAAAGAATGAGTTTTTAATTATCTTTGCCAAAGACTATTTGAAAGCACATCCAACAATTAATTTCTTCATGTTCGGACATCGCCACTTTATGCTTGACCTAATGCTCACACGTAGTTCGCGCGTATTGGTGCTTGGAGATTGGATTACTCACTATTCTTATGCTGTATGGGATGGAGAGCATATGATGTTGGATCAATATCTCGAAGGAGAGACTCAACCATAATACATACACTAATAACAACGGCGCTATTTACGGGCTAAAGTCTAGATATGGCGCCAATCGCTGAACCATTGGCTTGGTCATGCCATCTACATACTGTAATTCTTGAATATTGTGGATGGCTCCGTATCTAACTCGATATTGCACTATAGCTTTGGCTTGAATATAGGTGCAATAGGGGTGTTTTTTCAAAAGCATCACAGTTGAGTGATTGACTGACAATGTATGCACAAGAGATGGATCTAGTATCACCCACTGGTTCAACAAACTGTCATTGATGTATATATCCCGAACTTGATGCACAGAAACGTATCCACCAAGTTGTTTTCTATATCTTACGAGCCTCTTGGCGATTCGACTCCCTACCCCTGGGATTCGTTTTAATTGACTCGTATCGGCACTATTCAGTTCTACATGCTCACCTGGCACTAATTTAATGACATCAACCTTATGCCCTACTGTATCCCTAGGTATCCACATCTGATAGCTATCTCTTAGAGCCTGTCGCCTCATCTCCCTTTTTTTTCGAACGTATGTGGTATCAATACACACATATGCCGACAAGGAATCATACAGGTTTGTAGACATGCCAAATAGCACACGTAAGTCTTCTGCCTTACCAAATATTTTCCCAGCTTTCCGATATTTGACTAAATTGGAAGACATCCACTGTGAAAGTCCCATCTGCACAAGAGATGCAGAATCTACTTTATTGGGGTCAAAATGGACCAATCGTAGGGGATGTATTCTTTTCTTTGTACTAGATGTTTTCTTCCAACTTTGCCTACGCAAACTATCTTGAATGCGAAACTCCGCACGCACACTTTGAAAACGGGCTTCTAGCTTTCGCCTATACCGAACACTATCTTGCTGTTGTTGCTGTGACCATTGAGAAACTGCCTTGTTCAAGGCTTGATCAGTATAGTCACGCGTGTTTCTTTCGGGTATCACCTTCAGTAAAATAAGGACAAAGATGAGCATCGTGAGAATAGCAACAATTTGACGCTTATCTGCTGCATACATCTTATTCCACTGAAAACTAACTACAAACCACCATCTACGCCATGTCGAGTATTTCCTTTCCCATTCATCCCGTAGGAGCATTCTACATTTACGAATGAATCGTCTGAAATACTGAAACATCTTTTTGGTACCTTAAGTTAGATGAAAAAACCCAATTCGTTGAGTAGTATCAGGAAGATGGCCACTGGAGCAACAAACTTCAATAGGATAACTAACGTGCGATATAAGACATTGTGTAAATGCCCATCGCTAGACAATTCGTCGTGAAAAACTCCTCGCTTATCTAAATACCAACCTGCAAAAATAGAAATAAGCATCCCACCTGTTGGCAACATGATTTTGGCTGTAAGGTAATCGAAAAAGTCAAAAATCGACATACCAAAAAATCTCACATGATTAAGAGGGCCAAAAGACAATGCACAGAAGACTCCAATCACAATACAAACACTTGTTACAATCCTTGCTGCTTTCTTTCTACTTAATGCCCAGGTCTCATGCACGTATGCAGTGATCACTTCATGAATAGATATAGTAGATGTCAAAGCAGCCATAGCTAGTAGTACATAAAACAACAAAGAGAATACATACGCTAATACAGGTGCTCCTCCAAATGCTTGTTGAAAAACATTCGGTAAGGTTATAAACACCAGACTGGGTCCAGCATTGGGTTGAATACCCACAGCAAAGGCCGCTGGAAAAATAATAAAACCTGAAAGCAATGCGACAAAAGTATCGATGAGACTCACACTACCAGCAGTACGGGCTAGATTGGTTTTGTCACTAAAATATGAAGCGTAAGTACAAAGACATCCCATACCAAGGCTCATTGAGAAGAATGCTTGTCCCATTGCACTCAATACGACTTTGGGAGTTACTTTACTCCAATCTGGACGAATAAGAAAATCGACTCCTTTTTGAGCACCAGGCAACATCACGGCGAAAACGACCAATACTATAATCAAAATAAATAAGATAGGCATCATAATCTTTGAAGATTGTTCGATGCCCTTTTCAACCCCTCGTACAATAACAAAATGGGTAAACAAAGAAAATAGCACCAACCAAATCAAAGGACGATATCCGCTTGAAAACTCAACAAAATGCTGGGTAAAATATTCCTTGGAGTGACCCGCAAAACTATTGGTTATGGCCTGCATGATATATTCTAAAGTCCATCCTGCGACAACTCCATAATAGCACAAAATAAGAAAGCCTGTTAGCACTCCTAATCGCCCTACCCATTTCCATTGAGTACGTGGAGCTAAGATTTTGTAAGCTTCTGCTGTATTGGCTCGTGAACGTCGGCCAATCATAAATTCGGCAATCATAACGGGCAAACCAAGTAGGGCAACACAGAGCAAGTACACTATAATAAAGGCAGCCCCACCATTGTTGCCTGCCTCAAAAGGGAATCTCCATATATTCCCCAGTCCTACTGCACTTCCTGCTGAGGCCAAAACAACCCCTAGCTTACTCCCAAAATTTGCTCTTTTTGTCATGTCTTTAAACCTTAATTTGTCGTTACAAGGGCAAAAAACCCGTCGATTCGATGCAAATATAAAGATTTATGCGTATTTTTGCCACAGAAAACTGGTAAAAAGTATAGAATTATGACATTTACGTTACGTAAGTATCCTTGCTCAATAGCCTTGCTACTACTTATCGGATACTTATCTTTCTTTCGCCCTCCATCTCCACCTAAAATAGAGATCATTATCGGAATTGACAAACTCATTCATATGGGCATGTATGCAACATTCTCAGGTATGCTATGGTTGGAATATTTTCTAGCTCATACAAGTGGTTCATCTATGCGCAAAGGATGGTGGCTATGTACTATTTTCCCGATTGCAACTGGAGGAATCATAGAAATAGGCCAGTGGATGATGACCGACTACCGTAGCGGTGATTGGTTGGATTTTTTGGCCAACACGTCTGGAGTCGTATTGGCAACTTTGATAGCTCACGGACTTGTAAGACAATTTTTGATGCCAGTACGTGATCGGTTATGGAAAAAATAAATATATTGAATTATACTATACATAAAGAATGGGCATGTCATATTTCTGTTGACATGCCCATTCTGTTGTATATCCTATATTCTCAACTGATACATTGATGTACAGTCTGATTTCAAAAGACCATACTATCTTCCACCATTACCATATCCATAATGTTTGGCATACTGTGCTGTCATACGATTCATATGCCCTCCTTTTTCACCATTAGTCAATCCGAATCTACTTCTATCAGCATACATAGAGCCACGTTGGATACCATTTTCTATGATGGCAGCAAATTCTTCTGCTGTCAATATCGTTGGTACATAAGTGACATCAAAATCTTGCAAACGTATATTCAACACACATAAGTGGTTTTGAGTTGCACGCAACATGTTTTCAAGTACAATTTTGATATTTTCATTCGTTGCTACAGCCAATTCATCCCTTAAAGTCACAATACTTTGCTCCATAACTGCCATAAGCACTTGTAGCGTCTCAACATCACCTGTCATAGCAGCAACGACAGCATTATATTTCTCTTGAAGAGCTGTATCTTCAAAGACGCCAAATGCACCTAAGTCAGGGGCTTCAATACCATAAAATTGTAGCATACGAGCCATGGCATCTTGATGAGTTTTATGTGCAGCATACATTCTATACATGAAACTTTGTTCTGAATGTTCCTGTGCCGCAATCATTAAGTCTTGTTGAAATTTTCTTTCGGTACGTAATTGTAGTAAATAAGCGACCTCTTCGACTGTCAATGTATCGGTAGTTGACATGACTGCATTCAAGCTATCGCAATTAAAGCTGCTCACTCCGGTAAAAAAACCAGCAAGTTTAGTAGCACTCAATCCATCAACTTGTAAAACGGTTACTTGGCTAGTCGTCGAAGGATCAGGATCTGTAACTGGTGCTATTTCATCAATTGTTCCGTCACTAGAACAAGAACTTAATGCAAAAGCGATCATCGCTGTGCATGCAAAAAGGAGGTAAGTTAATTTTTTCATCTGTCTATCCATTTAAGAGTTAATAATCATACTACACTCTCTAGACCGAAAAACAAAACCAGTACCCTACCAGAAAAACAGATAAATTAAAAAATAATTTTTCCAGAGAACAACCAAGTACGTTTTGTGGCTTGTGTAAACATTAATGATGATGCGCCCTGACTTGGTTGTAAGACGTATGCTTGCGATTGAATATTATCCGAATTGAATACATTCAAGACTGATGCACCTACAGTACAGTTAAGGCCCACACAGGAGAAATTGTAACTGATTCCACTGTCAAAACGGTGATAGGCTCCAGTCAATTCAAAACCATTGCCGTAAATATATTGACTAGACAATGTACAATCCCCCAAATGCCAAGTAGCTGCCGATTTCCACTCATGCCACAATTGACTACTCATAGGGACATCTAGGCAAGAATAGTTCGTCGTAATATAGGCGGTCGGTAATTGTAATTTGGCATAGGTTTCTTCACCCCATACTTCTCCACTTGCATCGACACTTTCGATGGAATTGAAAAAGCGGGTATTTTCATGTTTTTGATAAATCAATCGCTGACCGACTAACAACAAATTACTCAAATAGTACACATGCGCCGACAATTGATTAGAGGCTACCACATGATCTAAATGCCACACTCTTATCCATTCTCCTGTTTGTTGCCTATCTTCATCAATGGCATATAAAAATTGATGGTATCTTGCTCCTGAAAACTGTAATTTCCACCTTGGATGTACTTGATAACTTAGATACAGCTGTGGACTCCAATACATTTTAGAATCAAAATACTGCATATGCCCATCAGCCTGCACAACCATCTGTCCTGATTGATACCTATACTTCAAACCAGTGGAATAAAGTTGTTTTGTTGCTTTTTGAAGCAAATAACGAGTTGAATACTGCGTAAATCCTCCATCAATAAGTAATCTATGGTTGCCCCAATACATGCTGTGTTGTATAATGGTACGGTTCTCGCTGACAGACACATCTTGAGATTCTTTAGATGTGCCAACAGAAAACCTATTGTCTGCCTTAGAATAAGTAGACATCAATGAAGTGATATAACCAGATTTCCACTGATAGCCATAATGTAGCATTCCACTATACTGCTGCATCGTTCTATTGCCTTCACCTCCATTAGATGATTGTTTACTATTTACACCACTTGTAATGGTATAATCAAGTGCTTCGCTATTGGTGTACAATTGCATTTTTACATGATGCTGATTACGCTTGCCCCAATTGCCTACGACTCCAGCGTGAAAATCGGAATAGGTATAATCAGGGTGGACAAGAAATGTAACCGAATCATTGTGTTGTTGACCTGCCTGTTGCTGCCATCCTACTCTAGACAAGATAGTTTCAGAATTGGTACTCGCATTTTGAGTGCCGATTTTTGCATTGCGACTTCGTCTTAAATAGGCATCATCAAATAAATCTCGAAAACTATGACGATAAGCAACTGAGAAAGATACTTTTTCGACAATAGGGATAGAGCTGTATAGAGAAGCTAAATTGTTACTCACTTGACCTTCTATACGCGTTTTTTTGCTAGGTATTCTACTTTTGACTTCAACAACACCGCCAGTATGACTCCCCAATGTTGGATCATGATTAACCTTCTGCACACTAATATGGTCTATTACCATGGGGTTTACAACACCTATTTGTTTACTCATGCTATTGGATACAAACAAACGCATTCCATCAAGGTAAATCGCTGATTCATCTCCAGTACTCCCCCATATTATTGGATCGCTGACAGGTTCGCCTGAAGCACGAACGCCTGGCATTAAACGCAATGTTTGCCAGCTACTATTATCTACAGTACCAGGCAAATCAAGCATCATATTTTTATGTATCAACGTATGGTCTTGGTAATCACTATACTGCATTAGTAATGAAGAAGCATTAGGACGTACAAGGACTTCTTCTAGCGTATTGTTAGCTAAACGTAGTGACAACTCATGGCTACCATGTAGCAAAATAGTATCTAGAGGTTGATAACCGACAAATTGTAAAGTAATTTTTGCATGAGGTTTGGATGAGGAGAAAGAAAAGGAACCATTTTTATCACAACTGACATAAAGCCCCTTACCATGTATAATGGCATACTCCATTGGAGTTTTTTCTTCAGAATCACGCACTATTCCTTGATAGTGATACATACGAAACTTTTTCTTAACAGGGGGGGGATATAGTAAACCTTTTGTCTTAGTAGGTCTGTAAATAACATACACATCACCTACCTTTTTATACTTCAAAGGAGTGTTCTTCAACAAATAATCAAGGGCTTTCTCAATATCAAGAAAGTCTTTTCTTAACGTCACCTTATATGGAGCAACGACATGGCTATCAAAAGAAATCGATGGAGCGATGCGAATCAAGACTGATTCAAGACTCTCTTCTGTAGCATACACACTCACTTCCTGAGCTTGAACGACCACAATGGATTTCAAGCTAAAAAGAACTAGAAGTATAGTTATGAAACTTAGACGTTTTATCATTCAATTACTTTAATCGTGACATCAAAGGTACTCTCGATAGCATTCAATATATCATTGATTGGTGTGTCTGATACAAATTTTGCGGTATAGAAATGGTGTATATCTCCATCGACTTCTAAACGGACATCGTATCGACGCATCAATTCATTTATGACTTGTGATAAGGGAACATGACGAAAAGAAAAGGCTTGCTGCGTCCAAACGATAGAAGAGGATATATCTTGGACTTGCGTGGTCTTCAATGTATTGTTGATCAATCGTACTTCCATAGACGGTGTAAGCACAACTTTTTGATCGGAACTACTGACAGCGACTTTACCAGTCAGACAAGACACAAGAAAACCATCCTTACGCATGTAGGCATTAAACTTGGTGCCTAATACTTTAATTTCACCTCGTGGATTGGTTACAATAAATGTTTTCCCTTTTGTGACTTCAAAATAAGCTTCACCTTCTAAATGAACGGTACGATACACAAACCACAAAAGAGGGCGATAAGTCAAATGGCTAGCAGAATTTAACTCGACACGACTTCTATCGGGCAATGATACAACCAGTTGTTCACCACGGTCAACATGTATTTCTTTCTGATATAGACAAACTATAAGTAAGCAGACAACCATAGTAGCAACAAGGCTATATACTAGGATAGGCATCCAATGCTTACCCTGATAACTTTGCACAAGCGGTTCAAAAGTAGAGTCCCAAATCTCTTCTTTGCTATGCTTCCACTTAGGTGTAACGCGTATGTTTATTTTTTCAACATCCATAATCAAAGCCAATTTTGTAAAGCAAAAAATACTACTCCAAGATATAAAAGCGGCATATGTTGACGCAACCATTTTAAAGCATTGGACATGCGCTTTTCAACTGTTTTTTCTGAGATGTCTAAACGCTCAGCAATTTCACGATAAGTCAAACCTTCATCACGATTCATCAAAAAAGCAACTCGTTGACCTTCATTCATGGTAGACAAGGCAGAGGCAATTTGTTTCTTTAACTCTGCATATTGAAGCACACTTTCAGGTGTTTCGTGTATCTCATCACTTTGTACCTTCAAGTATTGGTCAAACTGAACTTTTGTCTGTCCTTTGCGATAATGGCTAACAATAAGATCAGCAGCCATTTTATACAATAAGCTTTTCAAATGTTCCGTGTCATGCCATTGCTTACGTTTCTCCCAAAGTTTCAAGAAAACATCTTGTGCATAATCCGTTGCCATATCCTCATCGCTTATACGATAATAGATATAGTTACGTAAAGCATCAAAATGCTTATCAAATAAAAACTTAAATTGTTCGCAATCTAACATCTTTGAAAGGTATTACATGGTTTAAACCGTAGCAAATATGTTTTACCCTACACGAAAACATGATTTTTTATTCAGCTTTATAAGACTTTGCTTTAAACTCGGAGTCATCTTTAATCAATTCTTCTGTAAGCTTAGCTTCCAATTGCTGGGCGGAGAGATTGGTCAGTAGTTGTCCATGAATGGCCACAGCAATACGTCCTGTTTCTTCTGAAACAATAACAGCCAATGCATCGCATTCCTGAGAGATTCCGACTGCAGCACGGTGACGTAATCCTAAACGTTTAGAAATTTGTGTACCTTGATGAGCAACAGGCAAAATGCAACCTGCAGCTTTTATTCTATCATTGGCAATAATCATTGCTCCATCGTGTAGAGGAGAATTTTTGAAAAAGATATTTTCAATAAGACGTTGACTAAGGATAGCATCTAACTCTTCACCTGTTTGTACAATATCGTCTAGTGGGCTATTACGTTCGATCACCATTAAGGCACCAATACGCTGTTTACCCATATTCATGGCAGACATCACAATAGCCAATATGGACTGATTGGTTTTATGCCCTTGTTGTTCTTTATTCAACAACATATTTATCAGACGGCCACTTCGTTGTGCGCCAATAGTAAACAAGAAACGACGTATCTCATCTTGAAATAGAATGATAAGTGCTAAAACTCCAACACTGACCAGCTTATCAAAGATACTACCAAGTAGACGCATTTCAAAGACTTGACTCACGAGTAGCCAAACTACGATAAACACCATTATACCCACAAAAGCTGGCAGAGACCCTGACTGCCTCATCAGTTTGAAGACATAATAGAGTAGTCCACCTACAAGTAAGATATCCAAAACATCTTTGAATCCAATTGATATAATATCCATAAACTTTAGTTTTTAGGTTCGCAAGATTGCATCTTTTCTACTATTCGGATGGTTTCTACAGCTTCTTTTACGTCATGTACCCGTAATATATTGGCTCCTTTCTGAAGGGCTATCGTATGCAACACGGTGGTGCCATTCAAGGCTTCTTGAGGAGTCGAATCAAACAATTTATAGATCATTGATTTTCGAGAAACTCCCACTAATATAGGCAACTCAAAAGTTTGAAAATCTTCCATCCAACTTAGCATCTCGTAATTATGATCTATTGATTTGCCAAAGCCAAAACCAGGATCTAAAATAATATCATTGACACCCAAAGCATACAACTCATTTACTTTTTGGGAAAAATACTTCATGACCTCTTGTTCCAAGTGATCGTAATGAGGGTGTACCTGCATATCTTGTGGCGTGCCTTGCATATGCATCATGATATATGGCACTTGTAAATCAGCAACTGTCTGAAACATATGATCATCCATGCTTCCAGCTGCGATGTCATTGATGATTGCGACACCATATTCTTCGACACACATTCGTGCTACGTCAGCACGAAACGTATCAACTGACAAATTAGCTTGAGGGTACTCTTTGTTGATAAGTAGTAATGCATGACGCAAACGAGCCATCTCCTCTTCTTGAGTAATATGCTTAGCCCCAGGGCGAGACGAGTATGCGCCTATATCAATAATGCTTCCTCCTTGAGTCAAGATTTCATCACAACGATTCAAGATATCTTGGTCTGCTTGCTTTCTCGATTGCTCGTAAAAAGAATCAGGAGTAATATTTAAAATACCCATCACACGTGGAATCTTTAAGTCTATAAGATCTCCTTGTAGATTTAAAAGAAGGGGTCTATCTGCTAGCATATGGTTTATGTTTTTAATGATGTGGATCAAGGGAGAGAATTATTAATGTAAATTCTACTGTTTCAAGTCTAACATACAAGTAAGCGCACTACTTTTATCGAGATTTTGTTTCTTAAGAAGACTTATCATACACGATATTACAAATGGCTTATCTAGTAAATTAACCTCAAAATAAATATTTACACTACTCATCTTGAATGGATACAAATATAAATATTCTTCCTTAATAGAGCATTATAAATACTCAATAAAGGTGTTTTTTGATCTATATCTGGAACAGAATATCAAATATACTTTCATGCTTACTACATTCGTATACAAAATATCCCGATTACTTTTAAATAGTTATAGTAATCGGGATATTTATATCGTACGACCAAAATCACAACTGTATTTTTACCACTGTACTTTTTCTTCAAGGATTTCGCCGTCTTTGGCATCATCAGCACTAAAACTATTGCTCTTATACTGTACACAAATCATCACAAGTGGCTCTAAACCATTGTTTCGCAAAGCACGCTTGCCTTTAGGAGCTACACGCACAACACTACCTTCTTTGATAGGAAACACCTCCCCATCCACTTGAAATTCTCCACATCCCTTGACGAATAAATATAATTCTTCGTGTGTTTTATGTGTATGCAAAAAGCCTGTTTCTTGTCCAGGCGCATATATTTGAAAAGACATTTCAGCACCTGTTGTGTGTAAAGTTTCTCCAACAAATACTTTACCTAGGATTTCGACTCCAGGTGCAAGAGTCAAAACATGTTCATTTAATTCGTTCATTGCACCAACTTCAATAGATGAATAATTCACTCCCTCAGATTGTTTTTTAATTTCTTTCATTTTTGCCAATTTAAATATTAAACATATAATTACTGCTCACACTAACTTGAATGGTTATAAGCAGAAAAGCCTCATCATACAACTAAGACTTGTCAACTTAATCGAAAAATCAGATACTTGAAAATCACAGATGTATATACTCTTTGATAAGAATAAAACGTGGTGCACCTCCATTATGGTATCACTTACTTTTTCACTGCAAAGATATGGCAAAATACTATCAGAAACAATAAGTATAAAAAAGAGAGTTAATTACCTATTGGTTAGTTTTACTGATTATCAGCAACAAAAAAAATATTATATGGTGAATATTTTTATTTTTCATCATATAATCAAAATCAAATTCTTACATTTGGCACATACAAACTAAAAGAGAGTTATGACGAAAATATCTATAACAGATTCTTACAATAGGAATTGTCCAATACGCAATATCCTTTCACGTCTAAGTGATAAATGGTCTATACTAACTATTATGGTGCTTGATAAGAACGATGAGCCATTACGTTTTAAAGAGCTACAACGCTCAATACCAGATATTTCACAAAAAATGCTGACAGTTACTTTAAGAACACTTGAAGAAGATGGTTTAGTAACGCGTAAAGCCTTTCCTGTTGTGCCACCACGCGTTGAATATGCACTTACCGAACGTGCTTACACATTAATTCCTCATATTAATAACTTAATAGAATGGGCAAGTGCAAATATGGATGACATAATGCATGATCGCTGGAAAAGCATGAAAAAGAAACAAAAATAAATGGGACACGCATTATTCAATTCTTGGATTTATATATTGTATAAAATCAAGACAAAATATCTAGTAAAAAATACTACCTTTGTCTTTATTAAAAAGAATCAGAAATGACAGATATAAAGACTATACATTCTATTTTTACCCAATCTAATGGACTCACAACGGATAGTCGTCAAGTACGTCCTGGTATGGTATATCTTGCTATCAAAGGAGATCGTTTTGACGGCAACACATTTGTAGAACAAGCGCTCAAAGATGGGGCTATAGCAGCTATTATAGACGATGAAACAATAGCTGCACAGCTGCAAAACAAGCGCATACTCCTATGCGAGAATACTTTGACAACCTTGCAAGAATTAGCTCATTATCACCGGATGACCTTGGACATTCCAGTTATTGGTATCACTGGTACTAATGGAAAAACGACAACAAAAGAATTGATTGCTGCCGTACTTCAAAAGAAATACAATGTGCTGTATACCCAAGGGAATCTCAACAATCATATTGGTGTACCACTCACCCTATTACAGATCACAAAAAAACATCATATTGCTGTCATTGAAATGGGAGCCAATCATCCATTGGAAATTGATACATTAAGTCGAATTGCGGTTCCAACTCATGGATTAATTACAAATATTGGGAAGGCTCATCTTGAAGGATTTGGAAATTTCGAGGGAGTAATACAAACAAAAACAGAGTTGTATCGTTTTTTGGCTGAAAGCGTACAAGCGTCAGCACAATCTGTTGCTCATAAACCATTAGGAGCTATATTCTATGACGAAGAAAATGAGTTTTTAAAACCGTATCTACCAAAAATAGATTCACAATACCTCAAACCATATGTAACTGGACAGATCCTTAAAGCCGATCCTGCCTTAAAAATATCATGGAAAGAAGGACAGTGCATTCAAACCAAACTAGTTGGTACATACAATTTAAAAAACATGCTGGCAGCAGTCACCATTGGACAATACTTTAATGTGCCAGATCAAGATATTAATGATGCTTTAAGCCATTATACACCGACTAACAATCGCTCTCAATACACTATCACAGAGACCAACCGATTGATTGTAGATGCCTATAATGCTAACCCTACAAGCATGCACGCAGCAATAGACAACTTTGCTGCTATCACAATGGCAAACAAGGTGTTGATACTAGGTGATATGAAAGAGTTAGGACAAGATTCATTAAAAGAACATCAACGCATTGTTGATTTGTTGAAGACTCTGAACTTTGAAGAAGTCTTTTTAATTGGGCACGAGTTTCAACAAACAGAATCTGACTTTACAACCTTTGCTAATCGCAGTGATTTTGAAATGTATCTTACCGCACATCCCTTAATTGATAAAACAATTTTAATCAAAGGATCAAATGGGATGCAACTATACCGTCTTCCACAAATATTATAGTAAAATAGAAGCGATGAAAACGACTATACAATTTAAACAGTTGGCGGATCATGGTTGCCGTTGTCGCCATATGATTCAGCAAGACTTTGCTCATATAAAAGGTGTGTATGGCCTGCATAGTGATATGATTAATAATACTGTAATTATCGATCACACAGAAGAAGTCACTTACCCACAATTAGTTGAATACTTGAAAGATATGGGCTACGAAGTAATAAAACCACATTACTATATCCGAAAAGCCACCACGGAAGATATTGATGCATTGTCTATGCTTGCAGTGGACGTTATACGCAATAATTATGGTACTTTCCTAGGCGAAAGCATAGTGGAAGCACATATTAACAGTGGAATGGTAACAAAAGAAATAGAAGATGGTCTTGATACAACAATATTACTCACCATTTCAGAACAAGAAGACCAAGAAGAAAATATATTAGCATATGCTGCGCACAAAGGAGAGCTCATACAAACTCTGATGGTACGAGTAGGATGTCAACATCAGGGCATAGGTACATACCTACTACAATATATTATGAATTATCTACTAAAAGAATATACAACACTACGTATTGAAGCATTGGCCAACAATATTCCTGCCATACGTTGTTACGAAAAAGCTGGATGGCGGAAAAGCGGAATTAAAGAGACTCGCGATAAGCAACTAACATTACTTGAAATGGCATACACGAGTCTATAAATGAGCCTATAAATGGATACCCAAAAGCTGGATAAGTAATGGGGTCAACAAAGCTGTTAATATCCCATTGAGTGTCAACCCTAAACTAGCATAAGCCCCATGATGTGCACTTACATCCATTGCTGCACTAGTTCCAACAGCATGTGATGCAGCTCCAATCGCCAACCCCTGTGAATCGTGTCTATCAATATGCAATAAACGCATCAAGCTAAATCCAAATACTCCTCCCAACAGTCCAACAACTACGACAACAGCCGCTGTTAAGGATTGAATGCCCCCAATAGTTGAAGACACTTCCATAGCTATGGGGGTTGTCACTGATTTGGGCGCCATAGAAAGAATGACTTCTGGTGTAGCACCCATCCATTTCGCAATAAGCACAACTGAGGTCACTCCAACTACACATCCCACAAGCTGTGACAGCAATATGGGTATAAGCTGTTTTTTTATGGATTCTAACTGAAGATATAATGGCACCCCCAGAGCTACAACAGCAGGCTTCAGCCAAAAAGCTATAAAATCCCCCCCCGCCTTATAACTAGAATAATCGATACCACAGCAACGCATCAATAGAATAAGAAGAGTCACTGTGATTAATATGGGATTTAACAACATTATTTTTGTGCGCTTCTGCAAAGTTTGAGCACAAAAATAAAAAAATAAAGTTAGCGCTAAAAGCACTATGGGATTATGTAAGAATTTCATATAGATATATCAGATGATTATTGTTCTCCAGACTCAGAATTATCTAGACGATTGCCCTCCATCAGGCGTGCAGCCAAACGATGTGTCCACCCTGTTGTTGCAAACACAAGAATGGTACTTAAGACAGTAGCTACAACAATAGGCCAAAACTGTGCAGCAATGATATCAAAATAACACATAAGCGCCACTCCAGGCGGTACAAAGAAGAATGCCATATTGGCTATTAAAAAATTAGCTAAGGGTTTGACCCACTCCAATTTTATCACCTTAAAATGCAAGCATGTAGTCAATATGAGCATGCCAATAATACTACTAGGCAATTTAACACCAGTAAAATAAACGATAGCTTCTCCCAAAGCAAGACAGCCAAAAAGTATGGCACATTGTTTTATCATATTCTTGATTATTATACAATACTGTATATATCTACTATTTAGATAGTGATACACCATAAAAGCATATCACTATGACACTCAAAAATGGGCGTATTTAGCGATGCGCCGCAAAGATACGGCTTTTTTAGAAACAGAGAAAAACAAAGATATTTCTTTCTGTGTTAAAAGGTGTGTAACCATAGCTATTTAAAGAAAAAAACACCACATTCTGCTATGTAGATATTGCAATTATTACTACTTTTGCAGCGAAATTAGTGTTCACAGTGGCAAAAAAATCACGTACATACTTATTTCGAGCAACTAGTAAAATAGCGAATTTTCTAAATATATACAGAATCATGAACCTACTCACACAGATTGTTGAGCGCGCTAAAGCTAATCGCCAGCGCATTGTGCTTCCTGAAGCAACAGAAGAACGTACTTTGACCGCAGCAGATCGTATTCTTGCTGAAGAAGTTGCTGATATTTTTCTTTTGGGTAATCCAGAAGCAATTCATGCTGAAGCAAGTCGTTTGGCTCTTAAGCATATCTACAAAGCAACGATTATCGATCCTGAAAATCATATGAAGCGCCAACACTATGCAACACTTCTTTGTGAACTTCGAAAGAAAAAAGGTATGACTATGGAAGAAGCTGAAAATCTGGTGCTTAACCCATTATATCTTGGATGTTTAATGATTAAAAATGGGGATGCCGACGGACAGCTAGCTGGCGCCCAAAACACAACAGGTGACGTCCTTCGTCCAGCTCTACAAATTATAAAAACAGCCCCTGGTATCAGTTGTGTATCTGGTGCTATGATTCTTATATCTAAAGCACAAGAATATGGTCGAAAAGGGATACTAGTCGTAGGAGATGTGGCTGTAACACCTATTCCAACGGCTCAACAGCTAGGAGAAATAGCTGTAGCTACAGCACAAACAGCAATAGCAGTAGCTGGATTTGATAATCCCAAAGTAGCTTTACTAAGCTTTTCAACTAAAGGCTCTGCTAAACATGAAGTAGTAGACAAGGTAAAAGAAGCTGTTGAAATCGCTAAAAATTTAGCACCACATATTCAAATAGATGGGGAACTTCAAGCAGACGCTGCATTAGTACCACGTGTGGCTGCTCAAAAAGCTCCAGGTAGTATGGTAGCTGGTGAAGCAGACGTCCTTGTATTTCCTAATCTTGAAGTTGGAAATATAGGATACAAACTAGTACAACGTTTAGGAGGAGCTGAAGCTATTGGTCCTGTACTTCAAGGGATCGCTGCTCCTGTCAACGATTTATCACGTGGTTGTAGTACTGACGATGTATACAATATGATTGCCATTACAGCCACACAAGCCATTGCAGCAAAAGCAAACAAATAAAATAACATTCAATCAAAACATCAAGCAATGAAAGTTCTTGTTCTAAACTGCGGTAGTTCATCTATCAAATATCAACTTTTCAACATGGAATCCAAAGAGGTGCTCGCTTCTGGTGGCATCGAAAAAATTGGTTTAATGGGTTCTTTTTTAAAACTAACTCTTCCAAACGGAGAAAAGAAAATTCTTGAGAAAGACATTCCAGAACACACTGTAGGTGTGCAACTTATTTTTGAAGTCCTTACAGATAGTAAAATCGGTGCTTTGAAAAGCCTAAAAGAACTAGACGCAGTTGGACACCGCATGGTACATGGTGGCGAACGTTTTGCTAAATCAGTCCGTTTAAATAAAGAAGTACTAGATGCCTTTACAGCATGCAACGACTTAGCTCCGCTCCACAACCCAGCTAACTTAAAAGGCGTACAAGCTGTAAGTGCTTTACTGCCAGAAGTTCCACAAGTAGGTGTATTTGACACTGCATTCCACCAAACAATGCCTGCTTATGCATATCAATATGCAATCCCTTACGAACTATATGAAAAATACGGTGTAAGACGGTACGGGTTTCACGGTACTTCTCACCGATTTGTATCTCAACGAGTTTGCGAATATCTAAATATTGACCCTGCTGGAAAACGAATTATCACCTGTCATATTGGTAACGGAGGTTCTATTGCAGCTGTACAAGATGGTAAAAGCGTAGATACTAGCATGGGATTAACCCCTTTGGAAGGCTTAATGATGGGTACACGCAGTGGAGACATTGATGCTGGAGCAGTATCCTTTATTATGGAAAAAGAAGGATTGAATCCAGTTGGCATTTCAAACTTATTAAACAAGAAATCTGGACTTCAAGGTGTATCTGGTGTATCAAGTGATATGCGCGAGGTAGTCAGCGCTGCAGAAAAAGGGAATGAACGTGCAATTTTAGCTTTGGATATGTATGTTTATCGCATACGCAAATATATCGGTGCTTATGCAGCTGCTATGGGAGGAGTAGACATTATACTTTTCACAGGTGGTGTTGGAGAAAACCAGAAGATGATTCGTGCAAAATCTTGTATGGGTCTTGAATTTATGGGAGTTCAAATTGATAGTGAAAAAAATAACGTCATTCAAGGTACTGAGGGTATTATTTCAAAAGATGATAGCAAAGTGACTGTGGCAGTAATCCCAACTGACGAAGAGTTAATGATTGCTCAAGATACAGTAGATATTTTGAAGTAATATGTATTAGGTAAAAATGTTTTATTACTTTTGTAGCAAGACATTATCAACCTAATTGATTAAAGCAATGAAAAAGATTATCAATATCAATAGGAGAGGCATTATGTCTCTCCTATTGTTGTTTGTAGTAATTAGCCTAGCGCAGGCTCAACACGCAAAGTATGTATTTTATTTTATCGGTGACGGCATGGGGGTAAACCAAGTCAATGGGACTCGTGCGTACATAGGACAAGCTGATGCACAGTACAAGGACTCCGTTTATGTACCTCAACTACTCATGACAACATTTCCTGTTGCTGGCCTAGCCACTACACACTCGGCCACAAACCGTGTAACAGATTCTGCTGCAGCTGGGACTGCACTGGCTTGTGGACACAAGACATACAATCATGCTATTGGCGTGGACGCAAATAAACATCCACTGGAATCTGTAGCAATGCAGGCAAAACGAAGTGGAAAATCTGTTGGGATTGCTACTACAGTAAGTGTAGATCATGCCACTCCAGCAGTGTTTTATGCTCATCAACCCAATCGAGAAATGTACTATGAAATTGCTTGTGAAATCCCAGAATCAAACTTTGATTTTTTTGCGGGAAGCGATTTTCTAGATCCTTCTCCAGAAGGTAAGCCTAGTATCTACAATATGGTAAAAAAGGCTGGATATAGCATACAGCACGGATATAACAATTTTAATGCGTCAGCAAATAAAATTATACTTCTCCAACCAAAAGGTAAGGATCGCCACTCTGTACCATACGCTATAGACAGTCAAAGTGATGATCTTACACTAACGCAAATCACTAAAGCAGCTATTGCCAAATTAAGTCAAAACAAAAAAGGATTTTTTGTGATGCTTGAAGGTGGCAAAATAGACTGGGCATGCCATGCGAACGATGCAGCAACTGTTTTCGGAGAAGTAAAAGACCTAGATAACGCTGTTAAAGTGGCATACGATTTCTATAAAAAACACCCAAATGAAACATTAATTGTTATTACAGCAGATCACGAAACAGGTGGTATTGCTCTCGGTCGTGGTGCTTACTCTCTAAATCTAGGTATACTAGCCCATCAAAGATGTTCAGTAGGTGAATTATCTAATAAATTGAACGCACTACGCATAGAAAATAAGGGAAATGTAAGCTGGAAACAAGTGAAAACATTACTTGCAAAAGAAACGGGTCTTTTTGACTCAACAACACTTCCTTGGCCTTTAGAGAAACGAATTCGAGATGCTTATTATAAGTCTTTCGTTAAGGGGGATGCTAAAAAAGTCACCAACTTATATGGAAAAGAAGAGCCTATAGCAGCAGAAGCTATTTCAGTTCTTGATGAATTTGCAAGTGTATCATGGGCTAGTCACGGACACTCGGGAGGTTTGGTTCCAGTATTCGCAATAGGTACAGGATCAGAAGAATTTAAAGGACTTCAAGACAACATTGAAATTCCTAAAAAGTTGGCTAAGATCGGACACTACAAATAAATATTGACCAGCTCGTAATGAAAATGACCCTCAACTTATTTCATGTTAGAAATAAGTTGAGGGTCGTTGTTTTACAGTAAAGCTTTTATGTTATCGCCAGACAAAATAAACCTTATTTCTGACGAATATAAATTCTAATTGGAGTACCACACAAATCCCATTTCTCACGCATCTTATTTTCCAAAAAACGTTTGTAAGGGTCACGAATATACTGAGGTAAATTAGCAAAGAACACAAAGCTTGGAATCTGCGTATTAGGCAATTGAGTAATATACTTTATTTTAATGTACTTACCCTTATTTGATGGAGGTGGATAAGCTTCAATTAACGACAACATCTCTTCATTCAAACGAGCTGTAGGAATACGAGTACTACGATTCTTAAACACTTGAGTTGCTTCTTCTAAAACTTTCAGAATTCGCTGTTTTGTCAAGGCCGATGTAAATACTATAGGAAAATCTGTGAAAGGTGCAAAACGTTCACGAATCATATCTTTATACTGATTCATCAGTTTTGCAGTTTTATCTTCAATCAAATCCCATTTATTAATAACTACTACAAGCCCCTTATTGTTACGTTGTATCAAAGACAAAATATTTAAATCTTGACTTTCAATACCACGAGTTGCATCAAGCATTAAAATACATACATCTGCATTTTCAATGGCACGAATAGAACGAATCACTGAATAGTACTCAAGATCTTCATTCACCTTATTTTTTTTGCGGATACCTGCTGTATCAACAAGATAAAAGTCATAATTGAACTTATTGAAACGTGTGTAAATTGAATCGCGGGTTGTACCTGCAATCTCCGTAACAATATTTCGTTCCTCACCAATAAAAGCATTTACAATAGATGACTTACCAGCATTCGGACGTCCTACCACTGCAAAACGTGGTACATCATCATCCAATATATCATCAGCTTCTTTCTTAAAACTATCTACAATTTTATCTAAAAGATCCCCAGTACCACTTCCAGACATTGCTGAAACACAAAATGGGTCTTCTAATCCCAACTTATAAAATTCAGCAGAATCATAAAGTAAATCATTAGTATCTGTTTTATTAGATACTAAAATAATAGGCAAACGAGTACGACGTAGTATTTGCGCAACAGCCATATCTAAGTCTGTAACTCCCGCCTGCACATCTACAACAAAAAGAATGACATCAGCTTCATCAACAGCAATAGAAACTTGCTTACGAATTTCTTCTTCAAAAATATCATCCGAGTTAACTACCCATCCTCCAGTATCTACAATTGAGAATTCACGCCCTCCCCATTCTGTCTTTCCATATTGGCGGTCACGAGTGGTACCAGCTTCATTACTAACGATGGCCTGACGTGTTTGAGTCAAACGATTGAAAAGTGTAGACTTACCTACATTAGGACGACCTACAATGGCTACTAAATTTCCCATATCTTTTATTCTTTTCTTTTACTAATTACTTAGGTGAGATCGTAACCAAAGTTTTTCAGTTCTCGACTTGAACTTCTCCAGTCTTTGTCCACCTTTACAAATGTCTCTAGGAAAATTTTCTTTCCGAAAAATTTTTCCAAATCACGACGCGCTTCGGTAGCCACCTTTTTAAGTGCGCGTCCTTGTTTGCCTATTATGATACCTTTTTGTGAATCACGCTCCACATTAATTACGGCACTAATGGCTATCTTTTTATCATCTTCCTTGAACTGCTCAACAACTACCTCCACAGAATAAGGAATTTCTTTATCATAATACAATAAAATCTTCTCACGAAGAATTTCGGACACAAAAAAACGAGCAGGTTTATCAGTCCACTGTTCTTTATCAAAATAAGGAGGAGAGGGAGGCAACAACTCTTCCACTCGTTTAAGCACATGCTGTACATTAAATTTATTCGTTGCCGAAACAGGAATTATCTCGGCATCAGGCAATAAATCATGCCATGTAGTAACCAAATCACCTAGTTTTTGTTGGTCACTTTGATCAATTTTATTAATCAACAAAAGCACTGGTGCAGATTGTCCACGAACTTTGTCAATAAAGTCGGCATTCTTCTCTGGCTTCTCTATGACATCAGTCACATAGATCAATACATCAGCATCCGTAAGTGCTGAAGTAGAGAATTGTAACATGTTCTCTTGGAGTTTATAACTAGGTTTTACAACTCCAGGTGTATCAGAAAACACAATCTGCATTTCTGGTGTGTTGCAAATTCCCATAATGCGATGACGCGTAGTCTGTGCTTTGAAAGTCGCAATGGAAATTCGTTCTCCCACAAAAGCATTCATTAAAGTGGATTTACCCACATTAGGATTTCCTACAATATTTACGAATCCGGCTTTATGCATAATATTTAATTAATGGGCAAAAAAGCGCATCGACTGGAGTGTCCCTCTAATCCGATGCGCTTTCGTTATATGGTGTAAACTAAAAAGTATTACTTTTTCTCAGAATCGTATCCCCATTTTAGGTAAATAGAACCAAAAGTAAAACCTGCTCCAAAAGCAGTAAGGATCATATTATCACCTTTCTTCAATTTATGTTCATTCTCCCAAATACACAAAGGAATAGAAGCTGCACTTGTATTACCGACATGGTCAATATTAATCAAAACCTTATCATGATCTACTTCTAAGCGTTTTTGAACGGCATCAATAATACGTAAATTAGCCTGATGAGGAACAACCCAGTCAATTGAATCTTTATCTAAGTTGTTACGTTCAGCAATTTCAGCACTGAAACCAGACATATTAGATACAGCATATTTAAATACTGTACGACCTTCTTGATAAATTGTATGCATGTGATTGTCAACTGTAAAATGAGACGCAGGACATACAGAACCACCAGCTTTTTGATGCAGAAAAGGAAGTCCTTTACCATCTGTACGCAACTTGACATCCAACACACCATACTCTTCAGTAGTTGCATCTATCATAACTGCTGCAGCACCATCTCCAAAAATTGGGCATGTAGCTCGATCAGTGTAGTTAGTAATACTGGTCATCTTTTCTGCCGCAACCACAATACCTTTCTTACACATCCCTGACTGAATGTACGCCTTAGCGGTTGTCAATGCAAACAAAAATCCACTACAAGCAGCAGACATATCATAAGCAAAGGCATTTTTAAGGCCAAGCTTATCACACATGATTGACGCTACTGACGGAAACACGTAGTCACCTGTTGTCGTAGCACAAATCACGAAATCAATATCATCAGGATTAGCCCCTGTCTTACGCATCAACTCACGGCAAGCTTTACGCGCCATATACGATGCACCAAGTCCTTCTTCATTAAGGATTTGACGAGTCTTGATACCGATACGTGTCATAATCCACTCGTCATTAGTATCTACCATAGTAGATAGCTCCTCGTTTGTGAGGGTATATTCTGGAAGATAACCACCGATCCCAGTGATCACTGCATTAAGTTTTTCCATGTTGACTAAAAAACTCGCGCGTTTATATATAAAAGCAAGACCAGGGCGCGAGCACACCTGGTCTGCTATTTTGTTTTACTGCTCAACTTCGATAGCTACTTTGCCACGATAGTAACCACAGCTGTCACATACAGTGTGGAACTTGTGCCATTCACCACAGTTTGCACACTTTGCAAGCGTTGGAGCTACTGCTTTGTCATGCGTTCTTCTCTTCGCTTGTCTTTGCTTTGATTGTCTTCTCTTAGGATGTGCCATTTTTTCTAAATGATTTAATTGTTATCTATTATTTTCTTTAATTCATTCCATCGAGGATCCACTGCTTGGTGACTATCCTCAGAAGTATCGCCAGTATTCTCTTCATCATCCTGAACATAGCCTACTTGCATTGCTGCTAGCCGCTCCATCATATCAGGGTTGCATCCACCATCTTCATGAACATGTTGCACAGGAATAACTACTGCCACCATTTCACGCATAATCCATGAAACATCTAACGTGCCACGCATTTCATCAACAGTAATGAGGTTTTCATCAACTTCTTCGTCTTGATTAGCAAGACGTACCATTAGCGACTCATCAATATTAATCGGCAAAGACATGTCATCTAGGCAGCGGTCGCAAGGGACATTCACTGACCCTTCCATTTGAAAACGTACGCGAAAATCATCTCCTACAGTTGTAACCTCTACATCCGCAGTGATTTTACCCCCTGTAATATCTTCATACTCAGATGCAGACCAGAAAGCGTCATTCAATACGTAGTGACGCAAAAATTTGCCGACTGTCATACGACGAAAATCGACAATAAAATCATTAACTTTATCTGCTACCATAGTTTTCAAATTTTTAATCCGCACACAATCTAGGCCATCACGACCGATCATACATAAATACGGATTTCGGGGCACAAAGATACGAATAATATTGCTTTCAACATAGTATTCCATAAGAAAATAGCTTGTTTTTACTTGAAATACATTTTTTTAACAAGAAAGAAATAAAACAAACAGCTCTGTTTCAGCATCTTTACGCTAGACTATTTGAGTACATTATCGTGATAAGTTATAGAATATATTCGTGGAGTACATGCTTCAAAATACCCTAAATAATCTTCTCCAGTATAAAAAGGAATGGGATTAGAAGATGAATTATCACCTACTATGAGAGACATTAAATAATAATATGTATCTCTATTTATTTGTCGCATTTCAACTGTTAACGTTTCTCCATCTTCAATAAAGACATCTGGTGCATCTTTGGCAGAATCTTCAGAAGACATACAATTTTGTAAAGCATAAATACGATTGCCATCCTCACCTTCATCAGAACGAATACTCCAACTATAAGCCTCACCATTCTCACGCTTTACAAGAAAATGATAATAATTTTCTTCATCTGGACTATCCTGCCAATCAAAAGTTAAAAACAATGACTGAGTATCTCCGATCAAATCAACCCACTCAAATTTAATATTCTCTATTGTAACAGGAGCTGATAAAGTACTCACTCCTTCAATAATATCATCACCTACGGTAGCGCTCACAGTATACTTTACACCATATATTCCACCAACCATATGATTCAAGTCATCCAACGCAATAAAGCGATTACTCCCTAATGGTTGTCTTGTCAATATGCATTGTGATCCATCATCTCCTACCACTCTCACTTGTGCATCAATAACATCTACTTTAGCATCAATTGGCGTGGTCACATCAACAGTCTTTTCTAATGTAAACAGAATGGAATCTGGCGTGATAATTCCATTCATTACGAGTTTAGGAGACACATGATGGTAATCCACACTAATTTCATGTTCGCAACTAGTCGCACAAAATAGGGTTACTAGTCCACAAAATAGATTCACCCAAATAAAGATCCTTTTCATCAAGTTATTTATTAAAAGGTTAATTGATAAGAAACAAATGGAATCGCCCCATACAAAGAGGTCATCGTAGCTTTCATTCCTGACGTTTTCTGTTTATCTTCCAAAAACTCTATAACGTATGGATTATAATGATTATAGGCATTATACAATCCAAAATGCCATATTACTTGACGCCCCGTATGTTTTGGTGTCATATGATATGCAGCACTAATATCTAACCGATGATAATCAGGCGCTCTATAACCATTTCTTTCACTATAATAGAACACAGTCTTACCATCCTGCTGATATTTTGCACTTGGCGCAGAATAAGCTTGTCCAGTAACAAACATCCAATTAGCAGATAAATCCCACTTCTTATTGAGACGATACATAGCTACGACTGCAATGTCGTGTGTGCGATCATTGCTAGCTTTGTACCAACGTCCTCGGTTAACTTCATCCATTTTCAGCTCACTTCGCGACCACGTGTAACTCAACCAACCTGTTAATCTCCCTTTATCTTTAGACACATTCAATTCTACACCATATGCACGCCCACGTCCTGTAGCTAAAAGACGTTCCATCTCTATCTCCGTATCAAAGCCTATACCATCACGGTAATCCAAAGAGTGATTCAACCATTTATAATATGTTTCTAGATTAGTGGAATACGTACCATTCATCCATTCACCTACCCATCCTAAGCAAACCTGATCAGCAGTCTCAGGTTTTATAAGATTACTACTAAAAGTGTATCGTGTATAAGGAAAATTTGTCACAGCATTCTGTATTGCATGGACATTTTGAGTCAAATGACTATAGCCTAATTTAAGACTATGTTCTGGACTAATCCTATAGGTATAGGCTAAGCGAGGATCAAGACGCCAGAATGTTTTCTCTATATGTTTGCGCTCGCCTTCCCAACTAGATACGATATTATACTGTTCATCCAATGTATAATAGGGAGCTCCACCCATAGCAGCGAACCCATTAAGTCGTAATCCCACACTTAACAAATGCTTAGAAGTCATTGTCCAATCATACTGACACCATGCAGCTAACTCAGTACCGTAACGAACTTCTTTCTCTTTTAAGTTATTAAAAGTCCATTCACCAGTAATAGCCTTGTCTGTCATAAAGTGCATTCCAACATGCATGCTATGTGACTCATCGGTCTGACAATGAAAATCTTGTTTGAATCCACTTTGCTGTACACTGCCATGTATGGCCGCATCTGTATTTAAGATATTCATTTCTGTACTAGAAGCATAACGTCCTAGGACAAGACTAGTATTGGAAATCCAATCTGCATTGATTACATGAAACCAACGCAATGACAAACACTGATTCTGCCAATCCATATCTGCGAGATCATTTACACCAAGATTGTCATTGCCATGATATGCTGACAAAAACAACTTATCATTATCACTAAAGGAGTAAGATAAACGCCCATTTAAGTCATAAAAATAAAGCTTCGTATCTTTATATTTTTCTTGTGTTTTAAGAAACAAATCAAAGTATGTGCGCCTTCCAGACAGAGCATAACTAAAATGCCCCCTAGCGGACGTTCCTCTAACATGAGCACTTGCAGATAATAGACCAATGCTAAGATCACCAGCCAGTTGACTACCCTGTCCATCACGTTGTTGAATATCCATTAAAGAAGACAAGCGATCTCCAAACTGAGCTGGCATAATTCCTTTATACATCTGTGCATTTAATAAAGCGGCAGAATTAAAAACAGAGAAAAATCCTAAAATATGCCCTGGTTGCATAACAGGTGCACCATCTAATAAAATTAAATTTTGTGTAACACTTCCTCCACGCACATTGAAACCACTCGTACCATCACTTTCAGCTTTTACCCCTGGCATCAATTGAAACGATTTCACTAAATCATGCTCCCCCAATAAGGTTGGAAGACGCTCTAACTCTTTAACACGGAAGGTAGTTACACCCATTTCTGTCGTTTTAAGGCCTTTATCTCGACGAACACTAGTAACGACAACTTCTTGCAAACGGAATGAATCAGCATACAAAGAGTCCACAATTTCTAATTGTCTAATCGAAACACTAGTGGACGTTTTTTGTCCCCACAATACAACAGATATACTGCATAAAACTATAAAGCACAATCGACACTTCATATTCAATCTAATTTTAGTAAAAAAAGCAGTTTCACTAGACATAGCTAGTAAAACTGCTTGAATCTTATAAATTTATTTTTGACAAAATTCGATTTGTAGCCCCAGCCTGTCCCTTGACATATTTATCGGAACGTTCACCAGTCAATCGTAAATAATCTGGTTCTGTAATAAAACGATCCATCAAGGCATCAAACTCATCAGGAGAAGAAATAGAAAAACCTGCTTTTGCATCAATCAAAGCAGCAGCTTCAATAAACTTACTATACTTTGGACCAAAGATTACAGGAACACCATATACAGCTGCTTCCAAAGTATTATGTAAACCGGCTCCAAATGCACCACCAATATAAGCGACATCACAATATCTATAGATTGTAGAGAGTAATCCAAAACAATCAATAATCAAACAGTCAACTTCTTTGACATTCTCTATGGTCGCTTTTGAGTGCAAAACATATGGACGTTTTAATTTGTTGACAATTTCCACAATATGAGCATCATCAATAACATGAGGAGCAATAATCAATTTCATTTCAGGATGTCGATTAAAGTAATCTATGAAAATATCTTCATCTGGTGCCCAAGAACTCCCTGCACACATTGTAAAAGCATTCCCTTTAAATTCTTCAACCAAAGGTAAAGGGTCAGTCTGTTCTTTTATTTCTAGAACACGATCAAAACGAGTGTCACCTACAACACTGACATTTTTTATATTTAATGTGCTAAGAAAACGCTTAGATGCCTCATTTTGAACAAACAAATAATCAAAATCTTGTAAAACATTACGATAAGTCCCTCCATACCATTTGAAAAAAATCTGATCTCTCCGAAATATAGAAGAAATACTGTATACTGGAATATGACGGCGCTTAAGTTCATCAAGATAATTCTTCCAAAATTCATACTTAATAAAGAAGGCCATTTTAGGATTCGTCAAATCTAAAAAGCGACGTACATTACGTGGCTTATCCATCGGAAGATAAGTCACTACATCTGCCCCTCTATAGTGCTTACGTACTTCATACCCAGAAGGAGAAAAGAAGGTAAGCAAAATTTTATAATCAGGATAACGTGTTCTTATCTTCTCAATAAGAGGACGCCCTTGTTCAAATTCTCCCAAAGAAGCTGCATGAAACCACAAATACTGAGCCTCAGGGTCAATTTGTTGCCTCAATTTTTCAAAAACCACAAAATGTCCTTTAGACATCTTACGTGGCTTTCTACTAAAAGGAAAAAGCAACTGTAGAATAGAGGTATATAGGGTAATAAAAAAATTATATATCATAGGAGAAAAGCATTACTTCCTAACAGACAATGAATTAAGTCTCTTTAATAGACAACACTTCAATAGCTCGTCGCATACGACGCAAAGTTTCTTCTTTACCAATAAAAGCGGATATATCAAACATATGTGGTCCCTTCCCCTCACCAACAAGAGACAAACGCCAAGCATTCATAATATTACCAAGATGATATTCATTTTCTTCAATCCAAGCATTTACCTCTTTCTCTTGGTTTTCTGGAGAAAAGTCTTCCATTTTTTCAATGAAATCAGCAAGTTCACTAATTAGAATTGAAGAATCGGCCTTCCAGCGTTTTTTAACAGTCTTACTATCATACTCAAGAGGAGCTACAAAAAAGAAACGACACATTGGCACAAGTTCTGGAATAAAGTTTACACGCCCTTTCATCAAACCTATAACAGTTAACGCTTGCTCAGTAGTGACATCCACACCTTCAGTAGCCATTAGCTCTATAAATTTAGGTGCAATTAGTGCATCTTCCATATGTAAAATATATTCATGATTGAACCAACGTCCTTTTTCATAATCAAATTTAGCTCCTGATTTATTACATCTATTCAAATCGAACAACTCTATAAGACGACTCATTGGCATTAACTCTTCATCCGTTCCTGGATTCCACCCCAAAAGAGCTAAGAAATTAACAACAGCTTCTGGAAGATAACCAGCCTCACGATAACCAGAAGACACATCACCTGATTTTGGGTCAGTCCATTCCAAAGGGAACACTGGAAAACCGAGACGATCTCCATCACGTTTACTCAACTTACCATTACCTTCTGGCTTTAACAACAGAGGGAGATGTGCAAAAGAAGGGGCGACATCAGCCCATCCAAATGCTTCATACAGCAGTACATGCAATGGAGCAGATGGCAACCATTCTTCCCCTCGAATAACGTGACTAATTTTCATCAGATGGTCATCTACAATATTAGCCAAGTGATAAGTAGGTAATTCATCAACTGACTTATACAAGACTTTATCATCTAGAACAGACGAATTAATCACGACTTTGCCACGAATCAAATCATTAACAACAATATCTCGTCCAGGTTCAATAAAAAAACGAACGACATAATTGCTTCCATTAGCTATTAATTGATCAACTTCTTCTTTTGGCAAAGTTAAAGAATTATTCATCATATTGCGTGTATTCGCATCATATTGGAAGTTTTTGATTTCTTCACGTTTAGCAGCTAACTCTTCTGGTGTGTCAAAAGCTATATAAGCCTTACCAGCGTCCAATAACATATCCACATATTTCTTATAGATATCACGACGTTCTGATTGACGATATGGCCCATACTGACCACCAATGTGCACACCTTCATCAAACTCAACTCCTAACCACTGGAATGCTTCAATAATATAGTCCTCGGCACCAGGCACAAAACGATTAGTATCTGTATCTTCTATACGAAGAATCATCTGCCCTCCATGCTTACGTGCAAAAAGGTAGTTATACAAGGCAGTACGAACACCACCAATATGCAATGGCCCTGTTGGGCTAGGTGCAAAGCGCACACGAACTTGCTGTTCTGTCATAATCTTACTAGTAAACGATAAATAATTATCTTCTTTTGTGTGCAAAAGTACAAAGTTTTTCGTACTTTTCGACACCAAAATGAATGTTATGTTGCAAAATACCCCAAAGAAAAGTTCAAAATTCACAAGAAACCATTTATTCAAAGTCATATACTTTGTTATTTTGGCTATAGCTATCATTTACTCTTTACCTAGAGAAGATCAATTTGCCTTTCAATTTGCTCAGAACAAACCTTGGAGATATGAATTACTAACGGCACCTTTTGATTTCCCCATTTATAGGGATACTTTGGCCATTGAAAAAGACAAAGATAGTATTATTCAACACTATATTCCTTATTATTCACAAAATAGGTCTATGCTAGGCAAACAACTAGCTGATTTGCGGAATAATAATCTGGAAGGCATCCCTACTACTCTACCAACAACATATTTGAAATACGTAGAAAATCACCTAAAAACTATCTATGAGACTGGTCTACTTAGCAATACTTCTCGAGACAGTTTGTCTAAAACTAAAAAAACACATATTCGTTTGGTTAGCAAGAAAGTAGCTGTTGTAACTGATATCAACAAACTATACACTCGAAAAACAGCTTACAAATACTTGATGTCAGCCGATTCTACAAAATATGACATACCTCTATTTGTTAAGGCAGACCTCTCCAGATATTTAGTCCCAAATATAAACTATGATCAAATTAAAAACGAAACAGCTTTATCAGATGCCTTAAGTAGTATTAACACAATTAGTGGAACAATACAACAAGGAGAAAGAATTGTGGATCGTGGTGAAGTTATTACAGGACATTTATTTCACGTCCTAAATTCATTCAAACAGGAATCACTTCAACGAATGGGGTCACATCGAGAAGAAAATTTCATCTTACTAGGGCAATCTCTATATGTGTGTCTTCTTTTACTCATCTTTATGTGGTACTTAGAGTTATTCAGAAATACTTTCTATAAAAAGAAGAAAAACTTATCCATGCTATTTGTTCTTATCTTGCTATACACCATAGGAACATCTTTGTTGGTGCGTCATCCAATTTTCAGCATCTACATTATACCATTTTGTATTGCTCCTGTTGTCATCCGAATATTTGTAGATGCTCGAACAGCTTTTATGACCCATATGGTTATTGTCTTACTTTGTGCAATACCACTACAATTCCCCTACGAATTTATAGTACAACAAATCATCGCTGGATTAATAGCCATATACAGTCTAAAAGAATTTAGCAACCGTTCTCATCTACTTAGAACCACACTTTTTGTGGTTCTAACATATATTGTTGTGTACATGTGTTTAGAACTTATCGCAGGGACTCGACTACAGGACATTACGTATGCACGATTAATGCTGTATGTTACAAATGGGATACTATTACTTTTCACCTACCCAATCATGATTCTTATTGAACGCTTTTTTGGATTTATTTCCAGCGTAACACTTGTAGAGTTATCCAACAGTAATCTTCCTTTATTAAAAAGGCTCTCACAAGAAGCACCAGGTACATTTCAACACAGCATACAAGTATCTAATTTAGCTTCTGAAGCAGCATTACAAATTGGTGCTGATAGTCAACTTGTTAGAACAGGAGCCATGTATCATGATATTGGAAAAATGCTTGATCCTACTTATTTTACAGAGAATCAATCTGGATTCAACCCACACACCTTACTAGATTATAAACAAAGTGCCCAAACAGTAATTCGTCATATTACAGAAGGTATGAAGATGGCCGACAAATATAATCTGCCAGATGCAGTCAAACAATTTATTACAACACATCATGGTGCAGGAAAAGCTAAGTATTTCTACATTTCATGGAAAAATGAACACCCAGACGAACCAATTGATGATAGTATCTTTAGTTATCCAGGTCCTAATCCACAAACCAAAGAACAAGGTATTTTGATGATGGCCGATTCAATTGAAGCCGCCTCTCGTAGCCTACCTGAATATACTGAAGAGAACATTTCGGAAGTTGTAGACAGAATAATCAACACACAAATCAAAGAAGGATTTATGGATGCATGCCCTTTAACGATGCGTGAAATCAACACCATTCGTGAGACTTTTAAAGAAAAGTTAAAGATTATGCATCATACTCGAGTAAGTTACCCAACTCTTAACAAGGAAGAGACAAACGAGTCATCTTTTTCTAGAGATATCATTAAGGAATAATCTATACAACCATCATTTAAAATAAAGAGCAGCTCAATCACTTGAGCTGCCCTTACGAATAATCAACTAGTAATAGATGATTGTGGATTATATTACGTTTTTCAAGAGATTCTGTTATTCTATTGTAAATACAACAAAGGTTGCTTCAAATTGATGATTATTTACGTCAATCACCAAGGTGTATGTACCTGGCTGTAATTCATCTAAATCAATAGCTACTTGATCGTAACTGCTTAACGAAAGCACTGGGTCCTTAGCTCCGTCAGTAAACACGCGCACATGAACATCACTTTGCGTTGCATACACATCTAAAACACCCGACTCAATAGAGACTGCTGGATAAAGAATAAAGCTTCTTGTAGGCTGTTCCTTCAAGATTATCTCAGTCAAAAATTCTCCATCATTGTCAGCATAGCTAGATAGTGAACACAACAGCACTAATGTCATCAAAAGTAATCTCTTCATAATTTCAAAATTAAAACATTAATAATAATCAGTACATGGAACAAAAGTAAGAAAATCAGCCAAAGCTATGGAAAAATCTACTTGACAAAAACTTGACACTTTTCTAAGAAGAAGATAAACAACTGATAATCAGCATATTAAAAAAATAATGGGAACAGCTCTTTGTTATTAATACTTGTAAATCTTTTCTGCACAAAGATGAAAACAAACACAAAACAGACTCTAACGAATAGAAAAAAATTGCAGATTACTTATAGAAATGAAAAACAATTACGTACTTTTGAGCTTCAAAGATTCTACATATGCATAAATCTCACATAATAAATATATTATTACTACTAACTATTCTTGCAGGCTTTGCTTTGCAAGCCTGTTCTAGTCACAAAGAGTCTAAATACTCAATCCAGTATTTAGACTCTTTAGTCAACATAAATCCCAAGACAGCCTATATATTTTTAAAGCAAAAAAAGGATTCAACTCATACTCAAGAAGAATTTAATCGCTACACCCTATATGGCCTTATTGCTAAAGATAAACTATACGTCAAACACACTAATGATAGTTTACCAAAAGTTCTCATCGCCTACTATAATAAAAAAGGGAACAAACAATTGTTAGGATTAGCTTACTACATGCTAGGAGCTACTTATGCAGACTTAGGAGATGTTCCCGAATCAGTCAAAGCATTTCTTACGGCTCTTAGACACCTAAAAAACAATGCACCACTTGTATATACAGGAGTCATTAATAATCGAATAGGATTTGAATACGTAAAACTTGGCATGTGCAAAGAAGCACGTGATCATTATATCCAAGGATTTAATACATATCTCGAACTGTCAGATTCCAGCAGAATGGAAAATCTGTGTCGCATGATTGGTAAGACATACATCAGCCAAAAAGGAGACAGTATGATCTACTGGTATAAAAGAGGATACTCCATAGCCCAATCTCGCCATTCTCAATACGGTATATTTCAAAGCCTAATGGGAATTGTGCGTGGTTATTTAGCCCAAAATGACCGAATAAACGCAAATAACTATCTCAACCAAATTGACACAATTAATCTATCGAGCTCGCAGAAAGATGACTATTACTTCAGAAAGGGGGAATATTATTATACCGCTTTGCTAGAAAATCCACATGCAACCATGGAAATAGATTCGGCTATTTTCTTTTTAAACAAACTACTTAAGACTAAAGATTTGAGTTCACGCTCATTGGCCGCATACTATCTAAGTAGATTAGCAAATAAAAAAAACGATTACAAAACTGCATTTAATCTACAACGAAAATATCTCCAATATTCTGATTCTTTACATAGCAAAAAAATATTAGCAGAAACAGCTAAAATAGAGAAAACATACAATTATAAGATCGCACAAAAAGAGAAGGAACAAGCAGAATCAAAAGCACGAACATATCGCTACTATATCATGCTAATTAGCTTGCTTTCTATAGCTACTATTGCAATCATACTGCTCACGATAAGATGGAAAAGTCTACAAATAGAGAATGAAGCCTTTAAAGATTTTGCTTTAATAAAAATCCTTAGTAACATTGGAAAAAACAAAGCTGTAAAAGAAGAAAATGCTTCATTGACTCCCATGAATCTTCAAGAAGAGGGATACAACCAATTCATATACAATGACTCCGAACTTGCTGAAAATTACAAACATCTTCGCAATATGCTGGAAATGCCAGAAAGAACAATCAAAGATACAGATTGGCAAAGTCTACTAAAAGCAGTTGACCAAACAATTCCTGATTTTAGGAAGCACATTAATCTACTTGTACCCAAGATATCAAAAAACCAGCAAAAATATTGTTATTTAACAAAGTTGGGATTTAAACAAAACGAGATTGCTCTATTGATTCCAATGACAGAATCTGGAGTTTCTCAACTAAAGAAACGATTAGTTAAAAAAGTTGGTTCTGATAAAGTGACGACAAAGAATCTGACGGAGACCATACAAAATTTATAACTAATACGGATCTACATCAAAATAAATACGCGCGCCTTTCCCAAATGTTTGCTGTTCCGCATATGCTTTTATATTCAACAAATTATAATGTACCCATTGCACATTGTCTTTCATCGAACATTTTAGCATAATACGTTGTATATACATATTCTGAACACGCCCCACAGGAGGTGCTTGAGGTCCGAGTACTCGCTGATCAAAAATTTGTCTACAATACTGTCCCAGACTACGAGCTAAAATGTCAAGCTGCCTACAATCACGATGTTTCATAATCACATGAATCAATCTTGAGAATGGAGGATATCGAAATAACTGTCTATCACCAATCACATCATTATACAAGCCTACATAATCATGTGCTTGCACATGTTGATAAATCGGATCCTCTGGTGTATTCGTTTGTATTAACACAACTCCTTGATCACCTTTTCTTCCAGCTCTACCAGCAACTTGTGCCATTAACTGAAATGCACGTTCCGAAGCTCTAAAATCAGGATATCCCAACATCGTGTCCGCCTGTACAATACCCACTATATGTACACGATCAAAATGTAACCCTTTTGATAACATTTGTGTTCCAATCAGAACATCTATTTCACCACTCTCAAAGTCTGAAAGAATTCGTTCATAAGAATTTTTATTGCGTGTTGTATCTAAATCCATACGGGCTGTACGTACATTAGGTAAAGCTTCTCTCAATATTTCTTCGACACGTTCTGTTCCATGCCCCTTTGGTATGATTTCTGAATTACCACATTGAGGACATACCTTAGGTCGTGGCATACTGTATCCACAATAATGACATGTTAGTCTATCTGAGAACTTATGATAAGTCATTGTTACATCACAGTTAACACAACGAGGAACCCAGCTGCACACTCTACACTCTACTTGCGGTGAAAAACCTCGACGATTTTTAAACACAATGGCCTGTTGATTATTATGTATCGCCTCTTGCATCCCCTCCAATAATTCAGGCGCAAAGAAACCTTTCATAATTTTCTTTCGGCGCAATTCTTTAGTATCTATTATTTTTACATCAGGCAATTCAATTCCTTGATAACGCGTATTTAAATGAACCAATCCGTATTTACCTTCTTGAGCGTTGTAATAGGTTTCAACGGCTGGAGTAGCTGTTCCTAGAAGCACTTTTGCATGCATTTGACTTGCCATCATTATAGCTACATTTCTTGCATGATAACGGGGTGCAGGATCTACTTGTTTATAACTGCTTTCATGTTCTTCATCCACAATAATCAATCCCAGATTTCTAAATGGTAAAAAGACTGACGAACGTACTCCTAAAACAATAGGATAAGGTGTATCACCCATCTGTCTTTGCCAAAAAGCAGAGCGCATCTGATCGGAAAATTTAGAATGGTACACCCCTAATTGTTCACCAAACATTCGCTGCAACCGCTGAGTAATCTGAGTAGTCAGAGCAATTTCGGGCAAAAGATACAACACTTGTTCTCCACGATCAATTGCCTCTCGAATCAGATGAGTAAATATTTCTGTTTTTCCACTAGAAGTTACACCATGAAGAAGAACGACATTCTTCGTCTGCCACTCATGATATATGGCTTCATAGGCTTTTTGTTGAGGAGTGGATAAAGCGTGTAAGACTAGGGAATGTTCTATATGAGCAGTTGATAATGTTACCTCTATCTCATATAAATCTAACACACCTCGATCAACAAGCGCCCTTAAAATAGGAGCAGACACATCTGCACGTTGTAATAAGACTTGCTTAGCCACCGTATGATTTTCAAGCTCCTCTGCATTTTCCAAAAAAGCCATCATCAACTTTTCTTGCTTCCGGGCTTTATGTAAAGAAGATAAAAGAACATTAAGGGAACTTTCGTCACAAAATGCAGGTTTTAGTCTAACCCAAACTTCTTTTTGGGGACGATACCCTCTTTGGATATTTTCCTTCATCATCAAGCTTCCCTTATCAATAAGTCGCTTGACAATCGGCAATGGATTTGCCTTATCTACAACTTTAGCTATGTGAGATAGTTTGCACTCAACCATATCGGCAACATAGTCAACTACGCGTTGTTCCTTTGCACTAAGCTTGATCTGAACATCTATTTCTGTATTAATACAAACCATAGATTCACTTTCTAATTTGAGCCCTGCAGGAAGCGCTGCTTTGTACACATCACCCAGTGCGCACATATAGTAATCGCTTATCCACTGCCAAAGCTTCAACTGTTCAGAAGTCACAATAGGTGTCTCATCCAACACAGAGAGCACTTCCTTCACCTCATAATCTTGAGGTACATCATGATGTATATGAAGCACAATACCCGTATAATACTTTCTAGTCCCAAAAGGCACTACCACGCGACCACCTATGACAGGCCCACTCCCCCCATCGATAGGCCACAAATATGTGAAACGTTGCGATAGAGGGAGTGGTAAAATAACGTCTATATACGTTTGTATCATACGCTTTTAAAAAATATAAGTCACAGATAATTGCCAGTGATTTTCCGCTTTAGAATTGATTATACGCTCCACTGTTTCTGTTGAAGCACTTAAAACATTAACCTCTTGACTATCATTCAATGGTACATTGTAACTTAATGTTAATTGCAAATGCCCTAACACCTCAACACCAGCACCAATATTGGTTGATAACGTATTATTTTTAAATTTGTACAGACGCTCTCCAATAGTTACATCATCATCATTGAGAGCAAAACCAAATTGTGGACCAGCAAAAATAAAGGCACTTGCTGTATCCCCTAATCCAAAACCATAGCGCGCATTGATAGGTATTTCCAAAGAACGGCGTTTAACTGTACCATCATCAATAACACTTTCCACTTTACTACCCGACTGAGAAAACAAGAGTGCTCCGTCAAAAGAGAAGCCTAAGATTGGAATTGTCACTTCAGCCATAGGACCTATAAAAAATCCTGTATAATTTTTATTCTTAACTTCATCATAATTTGCCTTGTTGAAATCTAACCCACCGCGTACACCCAATTTTAGGAACTGCGCAGAAGCAGGAAGAGACACCATAGCTATTACAGCATATATTGCCACAGATAAAATTCGATTCATCTTCATAACTGAATACAATTTAAAGTGATTATTCATGACAAAGATAAAGAATTCCCTGAAACTTTTGCTACCTTTGTGAGAATAATGTACAATCTTAAAATCAAAAGATATGTTTGAACAGAATACGTATATTCAACGCAGAGCATTGCTACAAAGCACTATGCAACAGGGCCTATTGCTTTTTTTAGGCAACGATGATATGGGTCTCCATTACGAAGATAATTGTTTTCGCTACCGTCAAGATTCAACCTTCCTCTATTATTTTGGTATTAGTGCCTCTGGGCTTATAGCAGTCATTGATGTAGATAATAATCGTACGATTTTATTCGGAGATGAATTGACAATGGATCATATCGTATGGATGGGAGTACAACCTACCCTAGTCGAAAAAGCAGCCGCAGTAGGCGTATTTGATGTACGTCCAAGTAGCGAACTAATCTCGTATTTGGCTAAAGCTCAAAAGGATAATCAACCTATTCATCACTTACCCGTTTACCGCCCAGAACATGCCATCAAATTCAACCATTTATTAGGTGAACCACTGAACCAACACCCTGCTTCTATTCAAATGATTCAGGCTATTGTAAAACAACGTAATATCAAAAGTCAAGAAGAAATTGCAGAAATTCAACGTGCTTGTGAAATTACAGCTGATATGCATATTGCTGCGACAAAAGCCATTGCAGCTGGTAAGTATGAGTACGAAATTGCTGCGCTGATTGAATACACAGCACAAAAACAAGGGGCTTCTTTATCTTTCCCAACAATTGCAACTATCAATGGACAAACCCTACACAATCACTACCATGGGAACTATTGTAAAGAAGGACGTCTCTTCCTCATTGATGCAGGAGCTGAAGTAGAATCTGGTTATGCAGGTGATATGTCATCAACAATACCTGTTAGCAAAACATTCACACAACGTCAACGTGCCGTATACGAGATCCAAAATAACATGCACCGTCGCGCAGTAGCTGGTATTAAGCCAGGAGTATCCTTTAAAGAACTACATTTTGAAGCCGCTCGTGCTCTTACAGAAGGTATGCAGGCACTTGGCCTAATGAAAGGTGACGTAGAGGCTGCAATACAAGCTGGTGCTCATGCGTTATTCTTTCCTCATGGACTTGGGCACATGATGGGGCTTGATGTTCACGACATGGAAAACTTTGGAGAGAAATGGGTTGGTTATGCTGGTGAAGAAAAAAGCACACAATTTGGTTTGAAATCTTTACGTCTAGCTACGCCTCTAGAAGTTGGTAACGTGCATACTATCGAACCTGGTATTTACTTTATTCCTGATCTTATTGATAAATGGAAGGCAGAGAAATTGCACGCCGATTTTATCAACTACGATGAAGTCGAAAAGTATCGCGACTTTGGAGGTATCCGTAATGAAGAAGATTACTTGGTTACAGAAAACGGCTGTCAAATGTTGGGTAAAAAGATTCCATTGACTCCCGAAGAAGTAGAAGCTCTACGATAAAATAATTTATTTACAGAGAATATCCTAAAAACAGGCACAATGAATCATCAATGTACGAAATGTCCAATGAGAGCTAGATTTGACAAAAATCCAAGGTCTTTTATTGCTCGTTTGTGGCAATGGCACACTAAATTTTGTCCTGGTTGGAAAGCATATGTACAAAATCTTCCAGAAGAGGAGAGACTAGAAATAATCGCTAAATATCAGCTAAAAAATAGTCTATAGAAATCAAAAGGATAGAGCAAAAAAAAGGTTGTCCATAAAGACAACCTTTTTGCTCTCCCTCTTGGACTTGAACCAAGGACCCTCTGATTAACAGTCAGATGCTCTAACCAACTGAGCTAAGGAAGAATAATAAAAAATGGAGGCTAAACTAGCCTAGTTTGCTCTCCCTCTTGGACTTGAACCAAGGACCCTCTGATTAACAGTCAGATGCTCTAACCAACTGAGCTAAGGAAGAATAATAGAAAAATTGGAGGCAAAATTAACCTCGTTTTTGCTCTCCCTCTTGGACTTGAACCAAGGACCCTCTGATTAACAGTCAGATGCTCTAACCAACTGAGCTAAGGAAGAATGTTTTTCTAAATGCGATGCAAAAGTACTAGGTTTATTTGAAATATCCAAGTATATTTGCAGAAAAATTTTTATACATGAAAAAAATCATTGGATTAGGCAATGCGCTCACGGATGTATTAGTCCGCTTAGAAAACGACTCAACTTTGCAAGAATTGCAGCTCCCTAAAGGAAGCATGCAATTAATAGATAGTCATATACACGAAATTATAAGCGCACATAGAGCCCAACTTAAAGAAGAGAAAGATGCTGGTGGATCGTCTGCAAATACAATTCGCACTCTTGGATTATTAGGTGTACAAAGTGCTCTTATTGCAAAAATTGGAAAAGATGCTGACGGTATATTCTACCAAGAAGTGTTGGAAAAATGTCGAGTAAAACCATTTTTGAGTATACACAATCAATTGCCATCAGGAGTGTGTTCTGCTTTTATTTCACCAGACGGAGAGCGAACTATGGCCACATTCTTGGGGGCATCGAGCACATTGTCAGCTGAAGATTTGACACCTGAAATGTTTGCACACCAAGATTACCTATACATAGAAGGTTATATGGTACAAAATCACGACATGATGCGTCATGCTTTATCAATGGCCAAGAAAGCAGGATTACAAATTTGTCTAGACCTAGCCAGCTATAACATCATCGAAGAAGACAGAGATTTCTTTATGGAGATTTTAGAACATGATTTGGATATCATCTTTGCTAACGAAGAAGAAGCTATCGCATTAACAGGATTATCTCCAGAAGAAGCAGTTCAAGCTATCGCTAAGAAATGCAATATAGCTGTAGTAAAAATTGGTAAAGACGGAGCATTAATTGCTCGTGATGAAGAACTCATACGTGTCCAAGCTTTCCAAGTAAAAGATGTCCTGGATACTACAGGGGCTGGAGACAATTTTGCTGCAGGATTTATGTATGGATTATCACATGGATATGATTTAGACCGATGTGGTGAGCTCGGTGCTTTGATGGCTAGTCTTGTGATTCAAGACATAGGAGCATCCCTATCAGCTTCTCACATAGAGCAAGTGAAAGCTCATATTGCGAGCTGGAATTAATGTCAATTACTCATTGTGTTGATTAGACTATCTCTACGCAATATTGATTAAAAACACATAAGATACAGAGACAATGAAAAAAAAGCATTTCGGACTTCGTGTCCTCCTTCCAACAGCTGTTATACTAGCCTCACTGGTTATTTTTACAGCAGCAAGTAACCAAAATTTTAAAGTAGCACAAAACATCAGTATTTTCAACAGTGTACTGAAAAATGTAGACCTATTTTATGTGGATACCATCAACGTAGACAAAACTGTGGGTACAGGTATTAACGCAATGCTCAACTCATTAGATCCGTATACAACATATTTCCCTGCTGAAGATGATGGTGAGCTGCAACAACTACTAAAAAACACCTATGGTGGAATTGGATCTGTCATTACCTACAATGTAAAAAACAAACAAACTTTAATTGCAGAACCCTACGAGGGGATGCCTGCTCAAAAAGCGGGTTTAAAAGCTGGTGACGTTTTGGTCAAAATAGATAGTGTATGGTTAAAAGGAAAAACAAGTAGTGAAGTCAGTAAAATGCTACGTGGACCTAGTGGTACAGGATTTACATTATATATTCAACATCCTGATAAAAATGACACTGTAGCCATTCCTATTATTCGTCGAAACATTGAACTACCGACAGTTTCTTATTATGGAATGCGAAAAGATAGCATTGGGTATATTCAACTATCTACTTTTACAGGAGAACCTGCTAAAGCTTTTCGTAAAGCCTTGATGTCTCTAAAAGAAAAAGGTATAAAAGGCCTCGTTATTGATTTACGAAATAACGGTGGAGGTCTGGTAGATCAAGCCGTTGAAATCGCGAATTATTTTATTCCAGCAGACAAAGTTATCGCCAATACAAAAGGACGCGATAAGCGCATGAACAGTAGCTATAAAACGACCCAGCAACCTATTGCACTTGATCTACCAGTAGCAGTACTCGTTAATAGTGGTTCAGCATCTGCCTCGGAAATTTTATCAGGTGCTTTTCAAGACCTAGATCGTGGAGTTATAATCGGCACACGTACTTTTGGAAAAGGGCTTGTTCAGTCAACCCGACGTTTGCCTTATGGAGGAACCCTTAAAGTGACTACAGCTAAATACTATACACCAAGCGGACGCTGCGTTCAAGCTATAGATTATTCACACCGTAATGAAGACGGCAGCGTTGGACGCATTCCAGATAGTTTAACTCACGTGTTCCACACCAGTGCTGGACGAGAGGTTAGAGATGGTGGAGGCATTACACCAGACATAAAACAAGAAGCCCCACGCATGCCAAATATTCTTTATTATATGGTACGTGACCAAATTTTCTTTAACTTTGCTACTACTTATTGTCAAGCTCATGATAGCATTGCTTCCCCAGAGAAATTTGAAATAGATGATGCAACATATGAAGCCTTTAAGGATTCAGTCATTCATGCCAAATTTACCTATGATCCACAATCTAAAAAGATTCTTGAACAATTAAAAGAAGCGGCAAAATTTGAAGGCTACGCTAAGGATGCAGCGCCAGAATTAAAGGCACTAGAAACTAAACTGACTCACAATCTCAAAAAAGATTTGGATATTTTTGCCACACCGATAAAGAAAATGCTAGCAATAGAAATTGCAAAAAGATATTACTACCAAACTGGAGGTATTATTGAAACTTTAAAGAACGATAGTATTTTAATGCGTGCAGAAAATATATTAAAAGATCAAACCGCATACAAAAAAATTCTATCACCCAAAATGCCTAGCGAGAAAAAATAAGAACAAACTTATTAATGAAATAGTTCCCCTTATCCCTTTCCTTTTAAACTTTGTTGGAAAATGATATACCAATAGAAAGAGGCTCTCATTGAGGGCCTCTTCTTATATGCGTCTAGTTTAAATATCCCACAGTTCTTTTTACATAGCATTGTGCATAAGTCACTCACAATACACTACGATTAAGTTATAACCCTACTTCTCTATACCGCATAATTAATATAAACATAGTACATTCGTATCAACAGCATACATCGATTTAACTAGTAATACATATCTTGTCAAAGTAGAATATAAGTTGACTATAGGACACTCCCAGTCAAAGTACGCGAACTTTGATATCGTTGTTGGCGAACTTCGATGTCGTTGTTCGTGAACTTTGATATCGAAGTTGGTGAACAACGACTGATGATAAGTAGTACAAAGATTATATACTGTTTAATACAGACACGCTGGGACTTAAATACATAATTAGTGTCCTGTGCAAAAAGAAATAGTTATACACATACTTGTGCATAACCCATTCCCCCTGTGTATAAGACAAAAAAAGAGACCTCCGAGATACATATCTCGAAGGCCTCACTAAAAACGGCGACTACCTACTCTCCCACAGTTACGCAGTACCATCGGCGTGATTAGGCTTAACTTCTCTGTTCGGAATGGGAAGAGGTGGAACCCTAATGCTATAGTCACCTAAATAAGGTAGACATATCGTACAAACAAATATCATTACTAAAGTAAAGAACATATACTAGAAGAAAGTGAACGGGCAATTAGTACTGCTCGGCTTTGATGTTACCACCTTTACACCTGCAGCCTATCAACGTTGTCGTCTACAACAACCCTAAGAAATCTAATCTTGTGGCCGGCTTCGTACTTAGATGCTTTCAGCACTTATCCGATCCAGACGTAGATACCCAGCAATGCACCTGGCGATACAACTGGTAAACCAGAGGTCTGTCCAACACGGTCCTCTCGTACTAGTGTCAGAGCCACGCAAATTTCATACGCCCACGATAGATAGAGACCGAACTGTCTCACGACGTTCTGAACCCAGCTCGCGTGCCACTTTAATGGGCGAACAGCCCAACCCTTGGGACCTTCTCCAGCCCCAGGATGTGACGAGCCGACATCGAGGTGCCAAACCCCTCCGTCGATATGAGCTCTTGGGAGGGATCAGCCTGTTATCCCCGGAGTACCTTTTATCCTTTGAGCGATGTCCCTTCCATGCGGAAACACCGGATCACTATGCTCTAGTTTCCTACCTGATCGACTTGTTAGTCTCCCAGTCAAGCACCCTTATGCCATTACACTCTACGGACGGTTACCAATCGTCCTGAGGGTACCTTTAGAAGCCTCCGTTACTCTTTTGGAGGCGACCACCCCAGTCAAACTACCCACCAAACAATGTCCTCGTAAAACGAGTTAGAACTCAAACAAGTAAAGGGTCGTATTTCAACAGCGACTCCATCAACACTAGCGTGCCAACTTCAAAGTCTCCGACCTATCCTACACATCACGTGCCCAAATTCAATGTTAAGCTATAGTAAAGGTTCACGGGGTCTTTTCGTCCCATCGCGGGTAATCGGCATCTTCACCGATACTACAATTTCACTGAGCTCGCGGTTGAGACAGTGTCCAGATCATTACACCATTCGTGCAGGTCGAACTTACCCGACAAGGAATTTCGCTACCTTAGGACCGTTATAGTTACGGCCGCCGTTTACTGGGGCTTCAATTCAAAGCGTCTCCGAAGATAACTTCTCCTCTTAACCTTCCAGCACCGGGCAGGTGTCAGGCTGTATACGTGATCTTTCGATTTTGCACAGCCCTGTGTTTTTGGTAAACAGTTGCCTGGACCTATTCTCTGCGCCCTACTAAAAGTAGGGACCCTTTATCCCGAAGTTACAGGGTTAATTTGCCTAGTTCCTTAACCGCGAATCACTCAAGCGCCTTAGAATACTCATCCCGACTACGTGTGTCCGTTTACGGTACGGGTAGTATAATATTGAACGTTTAGCGGGTTTTCTTGGGAGCATGGTTACACATACTATCTCATCAGTCCAAGGACATCTGAGTACTATCAGGTTCGACACATTCGGCGGATTTGCCTACCAAACGTATATCTACACCCTTTAACCATCTATTCCGTCAGATGGCGATGCTTTCACTTCTCCGTCACCACATCACTATATTATACTAGTATGGGAATATTAACCCATTCGGCCATCGACATCGCCATTAGGCTTAGTCTTAGGACCCGACTAACCCTGATCCGATTAGCGTTGATCAGGAAACCTTAGTCTTTCGGCGAGGGGGTTTCTCACCCCCTTTATCGTTACTCATACCTACATTTGCTTTTCTACACGCTCCAACACACCTCAAGGTATATCTTCAACGCGGAGTAGAATGCTCCCCTACCATCCCATAAGGGATCCATAGCTTCGGTAAACCACTTATGCCCGATTATTATCCATGCAAAACTCCTCGACTAGTGAGCTGTTACGCACTCTTTAAATGAATGGCTGCTTCCAAGCCAACATCCTAGCTGTCTTAGCAATCTTACTTCGTTAGTTCAACTTAGTGGTTATTTAGGGACCTTAGCTGATGGTCTGGATTCTTCTCCTCTCGGACATGGACCTTAGCACCCATGCCCTCACTCCATAGATCAAACTAATGCGCATTCGGAGTTTATCAAGACTTGATAGGCGGCGAAGCCCTCGCATCTTATCAGTCGCTCTACCTCACATTAGTAATTCTATAGGCTGCACCTAAATGCATTTCGGGGAGTACGAGCTATCTCCAAGTTTGATTAGCCTTTCACCCCCACCCTCAAGTCATCCAGAAGCTTTTCAACGCTTATTGGTTCGGTCCTCCAGTTAGTGTTACCTAACCTTCAACCTGCTCAAGGGTAGATCACTTGGTTTCGCGTCTACTCACACTGACTATGGCGCCCTATTAAGACTCGCTTTCGCTTCGGCTGCTTGTCTCAAGACAATTAACCTTGCCAGTGAAAGTAACTCGTAGGTTCATTATGCAAAAGGCACGCCGTCACACCATATAGATGCTCCGACCGCTTGTAAGCGCATGGTTTCAGGAACTATTTCACTCTTCTATTCGAAGTTCTTTTCACCTTTCCCTCACGGTACTGTTCGCTATCGGTCTCTCGGGAGTATTTAGCCTTACCAGATGGTCCTGGCAGATTCACACAGAATTTCTCGTGTTCCGCGCTACTCAGGATACCACTAGGGCCGAAGTCGCTTCCTGTACGGGATTATCACCCTCTATGATCACACTTTCCAGTGTGTTCCAGTCACTACTTCAGGTCCCACAACGTGGTCCTACAACCCCATTAATGCCGGAACATTAATGGTTTGGGCTACTCCCCGTTCGCTCGCCACTACTAGGGGAATCACTTTTGTTTTCTTTTCCTACAGGTACTAAGATGTTTCAGTTCCCTGCGTTGGCCTCCTATTTTAGGATAATATGTCTTCAACATACTAGGTTGTCCCATTCGGAAATCCACGGATCAATGGTTATTTGCACCTACCCGCAGCTTATCGCAGCTTATCACGTCCTTCATCGCCTCCGAGAGCCAAGGCATCCGCCATGCGCCCTTAATTACTTTCTTCTATACTCATCTAGTATTGCTACTAAATGCGCTCGTATAAATTCGTTACTTTACGGTTAATCTATCATTTACATGATTTCATAACAGAAAATTGGTTGTACAATATGTCAAAGATCAATCTGAATAACGCCTCGATCCTAGTTAGAATCAAATGATTATTCCAAGTGGAGAATATCGGATTCGAACCGATGACCCCCTGCGTGCAAGGCAGGTGCTCTAGCCAGCTGAGCTAATCCCCCGTAAAGTAGTCCCACGCAGATTTGAACTGCGGACCTCTACATTATCAGTGTAGCGCTCTAACCAACTGAGCTATAGGACTAGTTCAAAATAATCTGCTGTGTGATGGTACTCAGCTTCTTACTTTCTCTTATTTTATTTTATAACAACAAGCAAGAGTACAAGCTTATCAAACCGATAAGGGTAATATACTTGACACCTTTAGTGTAATTAGTCATCTCTCCAGAAAGGAGGTGTTCCAGCCGCACCTTCCGGTACGGCTACCTTGTTACGACTTAGCCCCAGTTACCAGTTTTACCCTAGGCCGATCCTTGCGGTTACGGACTTTAGGTACCCCCGGCTTCCATGGCTTGACGGGCGGTGTGTACAAGGCCCGGGAACGTATTCACCGCGCCATGGCTGATGCGCGATTACTAGCGAATCCAGCTTCACGAAGTCGAGTTGCAGACTTCGATCCGAACTGAGAGAGGCTTTTGAGATTAGCATCCTGTTGCCAGGTAGCGACCTGCTGTACCCCCCATTGTAACACGTGTGTAGCCCCGGACGTAAGGGCCGTGCTGATTTGACGTCATCCCCACCTTCCTCACATCTTACGACGGCAGTCTCACTAGAGTCCTCAGCATGACCTGTTAGTAACTAATGATAAGGGTTGCGCTCGTTATGGCACTTAAGCCGACACCTCACGGCACGAGCTGACGACAACCATGCAGCACCTTCATAGGAGTCCGAAGAAAAGAATATCTCTACTCTATGCACCTATAATTTAAGCCCGGGTAAGGTTCCTCGCGTATCATCGAATTAAACCACATGTTCCTCCGCTTGTGCGGGCCCCCGTCAATTCCTTTGAGTTTCACCGTTGCCGGCGTACTCCCCAGGTGGAATACTTAATGCTTTCGCTTGGCCGCTGACTGTATATCGCCAACAGCGAGTATTCATCGTTTACTGTGTGGACTACCAGGGTATCTAATCCTGTTTGATACCCACACCTTCGTGCATGAGCGTCAGTTGCAGTATAGCAAGCTGCCTTCGCAATCGGAGTTCTTCGTGATATCTAAGCATTTCACCGCTACACCACGAATTCCGCTTACCTCCACTGCACTCAAGAATGCCAGTTTCAATTGCAATTTGAACGTTGAGCGTCCAACTTTCACAACTGACTTAACATCCCGCCTGCGCACCCTTTAAACCCAATAAATCCGGATAACGCTCGGACCCTCCGTATTACCGCGGCTGCTGGCACGGAGTTAGCCGGTCCTTATTCGTAGGGTACATACAAAACATCACACGTGATGCACTTTATTCCCCTATAAAAGAAGTTTACAACCCAGAGGGCAGTCATCCTTCACGCTACTTGGCTGGTTCAGGCTTACGCCCATTGACCAATATTCCTCACTGCTGCCTCCCGTAGGAGTCTGGTCCGTGTCTCAGTACCAGTGTGGGGGACCTTCCTCTCAGAACCCCTATTCATCGACGTCTAGGTGAGCCGTTACCTCACCTACTAACTAATGAAACGCATCCCCATCTATTACCGAAATTCTTTACTTAAAGTCCCAGGCAGGACTTCAAGACCATTGGGTATTAATCTTCCTTTCGAAAGGCTATCCCCAAGTAATAGGTAGGTTGGATACGTGTTACTCACCCGTGCGCCGGTCGTCATCGGAAGCAAGCTCCCATGTTACCCCTCGACTTGCATGTGTTAAGCCTGTAGCTAGCGTTCATCCTGAGCCAGGATCAAACTCTTCATTGTAAAAATATTATTTCACGATATACATATTATATATATAACATGCACATCTAAGTTGATCTGTTTAATCAAGATGACCTGATTTCAAGTATTGGATTACACCTGTTTCAATATTAATATTGACGGTTTAATAATTGCTATTATAAAAATCATAATAGCCTTGTACTACTTGTTGTTATGTAAATATCTTCAAAGAACACTTTTCTTTTTTGTCTAGCTCTCCGCATGGTAGCCGGTTCACCATTGCAAACCTTGTTTCTTTCGGAAAGCGGATGCAAAGATACAAGCTTTTAACTTACGCTCCAAATTATTTGAGCAGAAAATTTGAACTTTATTTTTGAACCGAAACTCAAAACGTATCCAAGCAAATACAAACACAAAACTAGAAGAATCAACGCGGTTGGTTAACCGCCTGCACCCCGTTTCCTGATTGCGGATGCAAAAGTAGGGCTTTTAAACATACACACCAAATAAATTCAACAGAAATGTCACAAGAATATGGGCTTTTAACAGAAAAAGACAAGGAAAAGGCGAGACAAGGGACGGACACATTATATATATAACACAAAGGAGGAGAAGCGATGTGCGCAAGAGGTACTCAAGAGGGCGCGAAGCTATGGCAGAAAAAGACGGAGTAGTATGAGAACGACCTACTCTACATGCATAGCAGGTACATCTCCTTTAAAGGAAACGACGTGGTCTATAGGGAGGAACGCTGCTAAGAGTAAGAAAAAACAAAGAAGAAGGTATACACACAAGATTATGACAACAAAAAAAAGAGGAAGCTCATTAAGAACTTCCTCTTTTACCAATTGTGCGGCTGAAGGGACTCGAACCCCCACGTCTCACGACACTAGATCCTAAGTCTAGCGCGGCTACCAATTACGCCACAGCCGCATGGTATACTGTTGCATCACAAAACAGAATGTTTTCTAATGCGAGTGCAAATATACAGTATCTACCTATATCATGCAAATATTACAGTAAAAAAATAACAACAAAAAAAAGAGGAAGCTCATTCAATATGAACTTCCTCTTTTACCAATTGTGCGGCTGAAGGGACTCGAACCCCCACGTCTCACGACACTAGATCCTAAGTCTAGCGCGGCTACCAATTACGCCACAGCCGCATGGTATACTGTTGCATCACAAACACTCTGTTTTCTAATGCGAGTGCAAATATACAGCATCTATTTGGACCAACCAAATTATTTGATGCTTTTTTCTCAAAAAAGTGTATATTTTTTTATTTAGGAGTATGCATGACAGAAAAAAGCAGGGAATCGCCTTTGTTCATGGATAAAAGCTAAAAAAAGCAACGCTAAACAATTCTATCTAAAGACAAGACGAATTTATTGTTGACCATGCTTGGCATCTAACAAGAAATCTATTGCAGCCTCGATAAAGGTATCCACTTGATTTATTCTATCTGAGTCAGAAAAAGTCAATTCAACATCGGGCTCTATGCCAAATTCAATCAAATGCATCTGTTTATCATAAGTAGGCACTGCACTATAACGCACTACCCAACCATTTGGCAATTCTGAAGAGAATGGCATCCCAGCACCACCACCCGTTTTAGTACCCATAACAGTCACATTAGGCATACTTTTCATGCTGTTTGTAAAATCATTGGCCGCACTAAACACTTTGTGATCTGTCAATAAAACACAAGGTTTTAGCCAACGAAACTTTGATGTAGAAGGTTTAACGTACAGAGCTTCTGGGCTAGAGAAGGTATCATGAGCAGCCCCAGTTTTATGCATAATATAGCCAACGAATTGTTTTTCATCTGTAAATCGACTAGCTATGCGTGAAGAATACACCAACGACCCACCACTATTATTGCGAATATCCAAAATAAGCCCATCACAAATAGCCAAATAAGACAGAGCCTCATTCAGCCCACTATCACCAACAGCATCAACAAAGCTACTATAAGATATATACCCAATATTGTCAGAAAGAATTTTATACTTCAATCCCCCCGCAATACGATAGTCAGTACCTAAATAAACGTCTTGAATACTCGGATAGAAAGCCACTGGATAATCTTCATACCAAGCCCAATAACGTCCCAAGTTTGCATTACTGGATAAATTCACATGTCCATCTTTCAATTCAGTCAACATATCACAAAGCACTTCAAAAAGTCCCTCATCAGACATCTCTGGCGAAATACGTGACTTATATTTGTCATAGACTGCATCCCAGTCAATATTTTTATCCTCAAAAAAACAATACCCTCTATCAAGAATCGTCCACAAAGCATCAAAGTTACCTTGTGGAGTATCTTTAGCCTCATCTGGACGAATACAAGATGCACACAGCCCCAGCAAAAAAAAGAAGCCCCATGCAAGACATTGTATCTGTTTTATAACTCTACTCATTATCTAGAAGTTGTTATTTACATTATAATACATAACCACACACGCGACATTAATGTTTTATCAAAGAATACAAATCGACAACACACCCCACCATAAACAAGTGCGAGTAACTATGTGACTCCAAATCGTGAAGACGAGATTGCTGAACATCCATAAGATAACTAAAACGCCATGTAGTTTTCAAGAAAGGCACATCAATAGAAAAACGTTGAGTACAAGATGGATGATTACCCATCCACGTCATACTAGTAGGAAATTCATGCCCATCTACTCCAAAAATTTCATAATAGGACTCTCCATAATGTGGTGCAAAAACACATCCGACAATAGGTACTTGTACTGAATAACTTGCACGTAAAGGATAGCTCCACAAGCGAAAGTCATAGCTCGTCATACCAGAAACATTCAGATGCATACCTAAACGTAAAGACCCAGGATTATTTCCATTCCGCATATTGTACAAGCCGCCCAACTGGAATTCCCCCGTTGCACCACCCATAACCTGCCATTTAGGCGATAAGAGCCATTTATGCAGTAGCCCCCACTGTGCAGAGAGCAATAAAGAAGCAGTAATATTATCTTCTGCTGGACTTTCAGAGTACCCTACCCGTCCTTGCAAGATACGTTGAAGCGCCCAATGATTCCCACCTTGCCAAGATAAATCACGATATAATTCCTGATGAAGACGAAATTCAACCCCTTCGTATTCCCATGGAGAAAGATATGAATCATACTCATTAAGATACCCAACACCTAGTGTAGTAGCCACATGTCGCACCCTACACGGATTAACATCAGCATAATTTATGACATCAGCAGATGTACCAGCAGGGAGTATCTGCTGAGCATAAGTCAAGTTTAGCAACAATCCTCCTACCAAAAAAAACAAGCTTATATATAGACGTCTCATACACTTACTATTTTATTCATCGAATGGAATTTCACCTGGCCATTCTAATTTTTTATCCTGATTTGCCTCCTCTGGCTCTGGGTCAATAATAAGCGGTTCTAATTCTTTAATTTCGGAGACCTCAAAAGTCGTCACACGTTTACCATGAGCTCTAAAACTACGCAATACTGTAAAATCATCAGCATCAATAATCATGGCTTCACGATGTGCATCTCGTCCTCCAAATTCTACGAGCACCCTTGGATGACGTGTATCAGTCAACAACATAAGCTCACTACCATCCGTATCACCCAAAAAGCTTTGACGAGTATACGCTGTTTCCAATTGGAAACGCTTCATATACAGTTGATTGTCTCGTTCCGAATCATAAAGCACAGCCATCCACTCCTTCTCTGGATTGAACTTTTCTATACGGTCAATATCACCTTCATAATGATTGGTTAAATCAAAGCTTGTAGTGTAGAACTGTCCATTTTGAGTAACAACCAAAATTTTGTCTTGCCCCATAAATTCTCCCAAGAAATCACCACGACCATCTACATTCAGACGACGTACGTCGTTGTCAAACCAAATCTTCCTCCCCCCTAGGGTAGACTCACCTTGCGTCTTCAAAGTTATACGCTGCACAGGTATTTTAGTTAACAAATTGCCAGCCGTAGCGCGTCCTTTTATTTTCACCTCTGAGAAATCAGCTTCAAACGATTGACGACGTAAGTGTGGCACTGGCTTTAATTGCACTTTTATAATCTCTGCTTCTCCATTTGGATTGGCCGAAAAATAAGAAATACGAGATCCTTTAGTCCCACGCGTTACATCATATTCTCTATCACGAGTTATTGATGTAACATTAAAACGTTTATAACGAGTTATTTTCGTTTCACCATCTAAGTAACAAACATTGTATATCGTACGTTTATCATTCTTTTTGAAAATGGCTACATATATCACATTCTTACCGACAAACTTCTTATCAGCAATACTAGTCACTTTGTATAGCCCATTGCGATAAAAAACAATGACATCATCTAAGCTAGAACAATTGCACACAAAATCAGCACGTTTCAACGCTGTTCCAATAAAGCCTTCTTCCTTGTTAAAATACAATTTTTCGTTCGCTTCAGCCACTTTAGTTGCATCAATCGTTTCAAAACTACGCAACTCAGTGCGACGGGGATAGTGCTTGCCATAAGTATCCAAAAGATATTGATACCATGCACAGGTATATTTGACAAGACTTCCTAAATGTTTATCAATTTCATTGACTCGCTTTTCCATCCGCGCAATACGCTCATTTGCCTTATCCACATTAAACTTACGGATACGACCAATTTTGATATCCATAAGACGCAAAATATCTTCCTCTGAAACTTCACGAATCAATATTTCTTGGAAAGGTACAAGTCGTTTACGAAGATGCTTTATTGTATCTTGATCATCCTTAGCGTTTTCAAACTCCTTATCCTTATACATACGCTCTTCGATAAAGAGTTTTTCAAGTGATGCATAATGAAGGCTATCAAGGAGCTCACCACGTTCTATCTCCAACTCTTGCCTTAATAAATCCTTTGTGCGATCTGCGCTGTGCTTAAGAATCTGACTTACGCTTAAGAAACGTGGTTTTTCATCTTGAATAACACAACTATTTGGCGATATACTTACTTCACAATCAGTAAATGCAAAGAGAGCATCTATCGTTTTATCGCTAGAGACACCAGCAGGAAGATGAACAAGTATTTCAACATGTGCAGCAGTATTATCTTCGACACGTTTTACTTTGATACTCCCTTTATCTGCAGCTCTTAAAATAGAATCAATGACGCTGCTTGTCGTACGTCCATAAGGGATTTCCGAAATCACTAATGTACGCCTATCCTCTTTTCTAATTTTTGCACGTACTTTGACCGCGCCACCGCGCATACCATCATTGTATCTAGCCACATCAATACTACCACCTGTAATAAAATCAGGATACAGTTGAAAATCATTACCTTTCAAGTAGTCGATACACGCTTGAAGCAATTCGCAGAAATTATGAGGCAGAATTTTAGAAGACAAACCAACAGCAATACCCTCTACCCCTTGTGCTAGAAGTAATGGGAACTTTACCGGCAAAGTTATAGGTTCCTGATTACGCCCATCATACGAAGGTTGCCATACGGTGGTTTTGGGATTAAAAACAACATCAAGAGCAAATTTGCTTAATCTAGCTTCGATATAACGGGGCGCTGCTGCACTATCACCTGTGAGAATATTCCCCCAGTTACCTTGGCAATCAATAAGCATTTCCTTCTGGCCAAGTTGCACAAGTGCATCCCCTATGGATGCATCTCCATGGGGGTGAAATTGCATGGTATGACCTACCACATTGGCAACTTTGTTATATCGACCATCATCTAATCGACGCATTGAGTGTAATATGCGTCTTTGTACAGGTTTTAGACCATCATTGATATGAGGGACGGCTCGCTCTAAGATTACATAGCTGGCATATTCCAAAAACCAACTGCGATACATCCCCGTGAGGTGGTATCCACCTTCTTTTTCATTGTTTTCGTCACTCATAATTGCCGTTTATTGTCTTTTTGCACAAATATAGGCAATAAAGTGGAAAAAATCGATTACCTTTGCGCATAAATTATTGAAGAAAATAATCAGATGGCAAAACAAGACGACGTTTTTAAGAAATTGATATCTCATTGCAAAGAATACGGCTATGTATTCCCTTCAAGTGATATCTACGACGGCCTAGGCGCCGTATATGACTATGGTCAAATGGGCGTAGAGCTCAAGAACAACATCAAGAAGTATTGGTGGGATAGTATGGTGCTTCTCAATGAAAATATTGTAGGGATTGATTCTGCAATCTTTATGCACCCTACTATATGGAAAGCATCAGGTCACGTAGATGCATTCAATGACCCATTGATAGATAATAAGGATTCAAAGAAGCGCTACCGTGCAGACGTCCTTATTGAGGAAAAGATGGCGAAATATGAGGAAAAGATTGAAAAAGAAGTTGAGAAAGCCAAGAAAAAATTTGGAGACGACTTTGACGAAGCACAATTCAAAGCTACAAACCCTCGTGTACAAGCTAGTCAAGAAAAACATGACGCATTGCAAGCTCGTTTTGCTAAAGCCCTCAACGATAACGACTTGAAAGAAGTACGTCAGATTATTATCGATGAAGAAATCGTTTGTCCTATTTCGGGAACTAAAAATTGGACAGATGTACGTCAGTTTAACTTGATGTTCTCCACAGAGATGGGATCAACTGCTGAAGGAGCAAATAAAATATATTTACGTCCAGAAACAGCACAAGGTATTTTTGTAAACTACCTAAATGTTCAGAAAACTGGTCGTATGCGTCTTCCATTTGGTATTGCTCAAATCGGGAAAGCATTCCGTAATGAAATTGTTGCGCGTCAATTCATCTTTAGAATGCGAGAATTTGAACAAATGGAAATGCAGTTCTTTGTGCGTCCTGGCACTGAATTAGAGTGGTTTGAAAAATGGAAAGCACAACGTCTAAAATGGCACAAAGCTCTCGGCTTTGGTGATGCATCTTACCGTTTTCATGATCACGACAAATTAGCTCACTATGCTAATGCAGCAACCGATATTGAATTTAGAATGCCATTTGGTTTTAAGGAGGTTGAAGGTATTCACTCTCGTACTGATTTCGATTTGTCACAGCACGAAAAATACTCTGGAAAGAATATTAAATATTTCGACCCAGAACTAAATAAATCATACGTACCTTATGTCATTGAGACATCTATCGGAGTAGACCGCATGTTCTTATCAATCATGTCAGCTTCATACCAAGAAGAAGAGCTTGAAGACGGAAAGAGCCGTGTTGTATTAAAACTTCCTGCTGCCCTTGCTCCTGTAAAACTTGCAGTACTTCCATTGGTTAAAAAAGACGGACTTCCTGAAAAAGCGCGTGAAATTATTGATGGTTTGAAGTTTCACTTCAATTGTCAATACGATGAAAAGGATTCTGTAGGTAAGCGTTATCGCCGTCAGGATGCTATTGGTACCCCTTATTGTATTACAGTTGACCATGACACTCTTGAGGACAACTGTGTAACTCTTCGTAATCGTGACACAATGCAACAAGAACGTGTCGCTATTTCTGATCTCCGCAACATCATTGAGGATCGCGTAAGTATCACAAGTTTACTTAAGAATTTGCAATAAACAATATGAATAAATCAATTCTACATACCGCTACCATCTGTCTATTATTAGTCAGTGCTTTTTCATTAGGAAGTTGTAGCGAAAATTCGGAGCCAAGTGAATACAAGAATTGGCAGAAGCGCAACGAAGCATACATGGATTCTCTAGCACAGGTAGTAGCTTCAAACAGTGATCCAACCCTTAAGGTTATAACTCCTCAAAGTAGCGATATCAATTATCCAATCTATTATAAGATACAAAAGAGTGGAGCAAAGACTGTAGATGGTACACCTGTTCAAAGTCCATATTACACGTCAAGCGTATCTTGTTATTATCGTGGATACCTGATTAACGAGGAAGAGTTTGACGGAAATTTTGATGGAGATTCGCCAAATACAAACTTTGAATCACCAACAACTTTTGGTGTTAGTGCAGTAATCAATGGTTGGACAGAAGCACTTGAACTAATGGTACCTGGTGATCGTTGGAAATTATACATCCCTTATACTCAAGGATATGGCACAACGACTACAAGTAGCATTCCAGCCTATTCAAGTTTAATTTTCGATGTAGAATTGGTTAAGATTGACTATTAATCCTATAATAAAAGGGTCTGTGTTAGATAAACACAGACCCTTTTATATTTTAAAGCTATTCGTAAGCATTTACAGATTTATTATTTCACCGTCTACAATATGTATAGATCTATCGGTAATCCTCGCAAGCTCTTCATCATGTGTAACAATCACAAAAGTTTGCCCAAACTGATCACGGAGATCAAAAAATAACTGATGCAACTCACTCTTATTTTTACTATCTAGAGACCCTGACGGTTCATCAGCTAGAATAACGCTGGGTCGGTTTACTAAAGCACGTGCCACAGCAACACGTTGCTTCTCCCCCCCAGACAATTCATTAGGCTTATGTGTAGCACGATCAGCTATTCCCATAAATTCCAACAATTCTTGTGCCCTATGTAGCAAAGCTTTCTGCTCTGTTCGTTGAATCATGCCAGGTATCATAATATTCTCAATAGCAGTAAATTCTGGCAATAACTGATGAAACTGGAACACAAAACCTAAATGCCTATTGCGAAAAGCAGCTAACTGTTTTTCTTTCATTGAACTCACATTAATACCACTAATCATCACTTGACCGGAATCTGGACGGTCTAGGGTACCCATTATTTGCAGCAGTGTTGTTTTGCCCGCTCCACTTGGTCCAACAATGCTAACCACCTCACGTGGATTTATATCCAAGTCTATGCCTTTTAGCACTTCTAATTCATCGTAGCTTTTCTTAACGGATGTGAGATGTATCATATGAATTTATTATTATTGTATCGTTTATCTATTTAACCATGTATCAGGATCAAGTGCCTCACGCCCCTGACGCACCTCAAACAATAAAACAGGCCTATCGTTATACAATGGATCAGCATATATCTCACCCAATTCTTGACCTTGTTTCACCTTTTCACCAGCATGAACTTTTGTCGTTTTCAAATTGCAGTAAACAGTCATATAGTCTCCATGACGAAGGATAACCCCTCGCGCACCACTAGGCACATCAAACACAACAGTCACTACTCCCTGAAAAACAGCTTGAGCTTGGCATGGACACTCACCATAAATCTTAATTCCTCGTTCCATTTTAGCTTTATCAAAATGGCTTAAATAAGCATAAGTACCCGTTATTGGATATGGTAAGCGACGCTTGTACTGTACAAAAGCATCTCCTATTTCACTGGCTGTTGAATAAGTTTTCATCGCATTAAACACAGTTGGACTACTACGACGCGGACTCACTCGTGGATTAGAAGCTGTTTTATTTACAGAGTTCTTTTCAGCCTGTTTTTTCTCACGTGCTTTACGCATTTCCTCCAAATGAGCTAGCCTCTTTATCTCTTTGTCGATCTCATCTTCAATCAGTTTATTTAAAGCCTTTGAACGCCTCTGTTGTTCCAGTAACTGCTTTTGTAGACTATTTCTTTTACGTTTTAATTTAGTCAACATGTCCTTTTGATTATTTTGATCTTGCTGTAACCTTTCTTTTTCTATTACAACCTGTTTCTTCAAAATAACTTTTGCTTTTTTCACTTCTTGAAGTTCAATCTTTTTCTGCTCAACTTCCTGTTTCTTTTCAAGAATAGTCGCCACTTGTTTTTTTTGATAATCAGCATATTCCATTACATAACGCATGCGACGAATCATCTGATCAAAACTATTAGCTGAAAAAATAAAAATCAGACGTTGATGCACCGAACTTTGTTTTCGCAGATAACATACTGAATAAGCATATTGATCTTTGCGATCCTTTAGCTGCTTTTCTAACTCAACAATCTTATTGGTAACAGTTAATACTTCATGATCTATGGCTCGCATGTCCAACTCTATACGCTCAACATATCGCTTACGTTCCATAAGTTGGGCCTCTAATGCCTGTAAATCAGCCAATTCGTGACCGACAGACTTCTTAGTTTCAGTAAGTAGTGTTTGACTTTTATTGATTTGATTCTGTAAAACATTATGTTCTCTCTGTAAGCGACGAATTGTAGCATTGCTTTGTGCATGCAACGGCATCACCTGTATAAATAATAAGGTGAAAACAAATAAGCATATACTACAAGTAAGAAAGCTAGACTTATGATACATAATGACTCTAAGATTAATCATCGAGCTGTTCTATAAAAGCTCGAAGTGGTAACTGTTTATATTTTTTACTTGGTTTAGTTTCAACTAAAGAATATGGTTTTGTTGTAATATGAGTAAGTTCTACACGAGTATCTTTCATAATAGGACATCCTAATTGGGCAGCAGTCATCCGAGTTTTTTTCTTCTTTCTATTTTGTAAAATATATGCTTGAACGACTTCCAAACGATACACGTCTGGTTCTTCTACTCCAAATGCATGCGCAAATACAGCAGGAGTCTGGCAAGTATATGTTTTATGCCTTCTGTCCAGCACAAGAATACTATCTGAAGTCAACCACAAACGCACAACTTCAGCACCTACTATGGGAGCAGTAAAGGAGATACGAAGTCCTTGATCTTTCCATAAACGCAATTGTCCACTCACTTGTCCTCCACCTTGAGGTAACGTAGCCTTGAATCTTGCAGACAATTGGTCCTCACTTAGAATTTTGACGGGGCGCAATGACGCACAACTAGACAAACTTAAAAGAACAATGCTTACCCACAATACAACCCTTACATTTGTCAGCAGCGTATATATCTTTGGTTGATGATTCATAAACTATCGGATATAACGTTTCAATTTTATTTTAAGCTTTAATTCCTTACTTTCACTACCAAGTTCTAAAGCTTTTTGCCAGTAAATAAGTGCCTCATCTTTTAGACCACACATATAATAGATATCACCAGCATGTTCCCAAACGTCAGGACTAACCTCTATCGTCTTAGCCTCTTTTTCATCTTTACTATTTAAAGACTTAGTGGCTTGTCCACGCACCTCTTTTTGTGAGGGGATGACGCGGTCAATATACATTTTGGCATCTTTATATTTCCCAGACATGAAAAGCACCCAAGCATAAGTATCTAGATAAGTCTTATTATCAGGTTCAGCAACCACTGTTTTTTGACTCATTATTTCTGCACGCTCTAAATTTTTATTATCTAACGCGAGGAAATAAGCATAATTATTGAGCACTCCAACATTATCGGGATAAATTTTCAAAGCCCTTTCATACGCCTTGTAACAATTATCCATTTCACCGAGTTCATGATAAGCATCTCCTTGAAGAGTATACATATCAGATGCAACTTCTTTGCGTGTTTCCGATGTTATATACTTTTGCCCCTCTTGACAAATGCGTATAACTTCTCTTGATTTTTTATCTTGTGTATAAGTGATAGCTAAATAAAAATGATACAAAATCTCTTCAGGATGATACTGTATACCACCTTCACACAAAGTTTTGACGGTCTCTTTATCTTGATTTTGAAGCATATATTGCAGCAACTGTAAACGAGCTGCACCATTCTCAGGATTAAGTTTCAATAAATGATTTAAAATAGGAATGGCCTGTTTTTTCATTTTATTGCTTACTAGGTAGGAAATATAAAACATCGGCACTTCCGTATCTGTTGAATCAGATTTCAAAGCCATATCTAAGCGTGGCACAATCAATGAGTCTTTGCCAGCACGAGTCATTTGTACCACATAATTACGCAAAACAGAAACTTTAACTTGAGGAGCCACATGAGAATCCTTTAACAATGTGTCTAATTGCAACTCATATTCGGTCGTATCTTTTTTTTGATAATAATAGCTTGCGACACCATAGCGTGCAGCTCCGTTGCTTGGTTCCTGCTTCAAAACAGCATAAAAAGTATGTAGCGCCTCATCTTTACGATTGTGTTCCATCAATAAGCCTGCTTTTAGATTACGAAAACGAGTGTCGTATGGATACTCTGTAATCAAATCATCAATTGCCGAAAAAGCTTTCGTAGAATCATTTTCTTGAAGATAAATTCTATATTTTTGCATACTAATCTCTTCACTCTTCCCTTGGAGTTTTTCAAGTGTATCAAGTACTTGAATCATACTATCAAAGTCTTGCTTCTGCTGATAAAATCCAAGAAGTGCAAAACGAGGTTCCACTTTGTATCGATGATGCTTGGCCATATCTTTATACACCTTAATGGCCAAATCAATTGAATCTAATTGTTGATAAACCTGTCCCAATGCAGATGCATACCAATAATTTTCGGGCTGTAAACGGTGAGCTGTTTCCAATGATTGCAATCCCATTTCATCTTCCCCCATATCAAGCTGCAATTGCGCCATTTCATAATGCGCTTCTGAACGTGTTGGATTAATACGCAAACATTGGCTTAACAGTTCATAACGCACATCAGACTCATTTGTACCTACAGCCTCTTGAAAGATGTAATCGTAGGCTCTCTCACGCATAGAATTGACAGCCAGATATTTTGTAGGCAAGACATTATGAGACACACTTCTCGGGCTAACACAACTAACAATACAAATAGTAACAGACACACTTAAGCAAAGTCTGAATATAATCTTCTGTACCTGTTTATAGATATTGTTATGTAATTTTGTTTTCATCAAAAAAGTCTTTAAGCTTTACCTGTATGTCCGAAACCACCAATTCCCCGCGCAGTCTCATCTAATGTATCTACCGCTTCCCAAGAAACTTGTGTATGCTGAGCAACGACCATTTGAGCAATACGTTCTCCATCATTTATTACAAAATCTTCTCTAGATAAGTTAACTAGTATAACCCCAATTTCTCCACGATAGTCAGCATCTATTGTTCCTGGTGTATTTAAACATGTAATTCCCTTTTTAATAGCTAAACCACTACGAGGACGTATTTGTGCTTCATACCCTTCTGGCAGCGCAATAAACAACCCAGTAGGTACGATGCAACGATCCATTGGTTTAAGAGTAATTGGTGTATCTAGATTAGCACGAAGATCCATACCAGCTGATTGACTAGTGGCATACTGAGGAAGTTCATGGCGAGAACGATTGATAATTTCAACTTGAATCATAATGGGCCTTTTTCTTATTTGTTACGTATTATTCGGAATGATATGAAAAAAATAGTCATTCATTCGTCTATAAAAAACATCTCTGCGAATATACTCATAAACAAGCAAATAAGCGACATATTAATAGGTGAAAGCTCTTAAATTAGTTATATTTGTGCTTCATGAAGAAGGAAAAGACAATGAAAACAGAAAATCAGCACCCTAGAGCAGATAGTCAACAAATGAATTGGCATCAGCTCATAACAACAAAACGGTACGGACTTGAAGCTTACCATGACCATAAAAAAGAAAAGCGTAGCACTTTTCAAAGAGACTATGATCGTATGGTTTTTTCAGCTCCATTTCGTCGATTACAAAACAAGACTCAGGTATTTCCACTACCAGGTAGTGTTTTTGTCCACAACCGACTCACGCACAGCATGGAAGTTTCTTGCGTAGGCCGCTCATTGGGAGTAGATGTAGCAGAAAACCTCATTGAAAAACATCCCGATTTAGCTAATTCATTAATTACTGAAATTCCAACAATTGTTTCTGCCGCATGTCTTGCACACGACATGGGTAATCCTCCTTTTGGGCATTCGGGAGAAAAAGCTATAGCAACTTTTTTCAGTGAACGAGAAGGTCAAATTTTAGAAAAACATGTTACAGCCAAAGAATGGCAAGACTTGATACACTTTGAGGGGAATGCTAATGCATTACGTTTATTAACACATCAATTTGAAGGACGTCGTCCAGGGGGCTTTGTCATGTCCTACACGACACTGGCCTCCATTGTAAAATATCCTTATTCATCTTCCTCATCTCTTACACAAAAAAAATCAAAATTTGGCTTCTTTACCTCAGAAGAAGCAGTATTTCAAAAAATTGCCAGAGAGCTTGGTCTAAAACGAATGCCAGATGACCACATGCGTTATTGTAGACATCCGCTTGTTTTTCTTGTAGAAGCCGCTGATGACATCTGTTACCAAATAATGGATCTTGAAGATGCTCATAAACTAAAGATATTAAGTACTAAAGAAACTATTGATTTACTGTTGAATTATTTTGATTCAGAACGTCAATCACATATTATGAAGACATTTAAGCTAGTAGAAGATGCAAACGAACGTTTAGCTTATCTCCGATCAAATGTCATTGGTTTGTTGGTTGCAGAGTGTGTTGAAGCTTTTATGAATCACGAAGAAGATATTATGTGTGGTAATTTTTTTCAGCCACTTATACAGTGTATTAACCCTCGTCCATTGCAAGCATACCAAGCCTGCACCAAGACCGCATATGAAAAGATTTATTGTGCCAAAGATGTGTTAGAGATTGAACTCGCAGGATATCAAGTTATTAATACACTAATGAAATTATTCATTGAAGCGGTTATATCTCCTGAAAAACAGTATTCAAAACTATTGATTAATCGAGTAAGTGATCAATACGAAATTAACCACCCAACACTTTTCGGGCGAGTTCAAGCAGTTGTTGACTATATCTCTGGAATGACAGATGTCTATGCTCTTGATTTATACCAAAAAATACAAGGGAACAATTTACCTGCAATCTAAAAAAGCCAAGAGCTTGAATCTATTATAGACTCAAGCTCTTGTTATAAATATGAAATACCATCTATTCTTGATACATAGACTCAATTACATCTTTGTAATGTTGGTAAACGACTGCTCTTTTAATCTTCAAGGTATTGGTCATTTCTCCTTTTTCCATGGTAAACGCATCTGGAAGTAATGTAAACTTCTTAACCATTTCAAAATGAGCAAAATGCTGTTGTAATGTTTCTATACGTTCATAAAACAACTTCTTAACTTCCGCATGTCTTACTAACTCCTCACGTGATAAGGTAGCTAAAGCGGTATTAACTTGCGCCCATTTTTCTAATTGAGAGAAGTCAGGAACAATTAAAGCTGAAACATATTTTCTTTGATCTGCAATGATTACTATTTGATCTATAAAACGATCTACAACAAGATTGGATTCGATACTTTGAGGCGCGATATATTTTCCATTGGATGTCTTGAAAAGTTCTTTTAAACGTTCAGTCAAAAACAAATTGCCATTTTCATCCATATATCCTGCATCGCCTGTATGGAACCAACCATTTTCATCAATAGCTTTGGTCGTAGCCTCTACATTATTATAATACCCTGGTGTAATGGTATTGCCACGAAGATAAATTTCATTATTCTCCCCAAATTTCAATTCTATATCTGACATCAATTTTCCTACAGATCCAATCTTATAGTCGTTTGGGTTTGTCACTGTTACGCTAGCTGTCGATTCGGTTAAACCATATCCTATAAGAATAGGCATACCCACTGCTGTGGCAAATTCATGAACTAGATCTGGGATTTTCGCCCCACCAATAGGGAATAGTCTCCCATTATCCAAACCAATGGTCTTTTTCAACAACTTATAAATGGTCCTTTGATAAAATGCATATTTAGTTCGAACCCATAATGGAGGACGTTTGTGCTCGCGTATTGCTGAATTATACTTCATTCCAACAGTAATTGCATCTTCCATCAAAGACTTTTGAACTCCTGTAGTTGTACGTATTTTTTCTTGTACACCAGCGTATATTTTCTCCCAGAAACGAGGTACACTACACATCATTGTAGGACGCACCTCCTTCATCGCTTCTTGTACTTCTTGAGGACGCAAATTAACACATGTCGTCACACCATGGTGAAGACATAAATACACCCATGCCTTTTCAAAGACATGAGTAAACGGTAGAAAATTCAATGAAACATCCGTTTCTTTAAAATCAATTAATTTATCGTGATTTTTTAAAGCTTGCTGAAAACAAAGGTGAGTTAATTTCACTCCTTTGGGAGTACCAGTAGTCCCAGATGTGTACATAAGACAAGCTAAATCATTCAAACAAGATGACGCGCTACGCTCTTCTACCACTTTATCCATCCCCACTTTTGCTCCAAGCATTAAAAATTCATCGAAGCTCATAGAAATACCCTCATCAGTAGAAGACTTTTTCACCTTAGAATCAAAGATTACGATATGTTCTAAGGTTGCACAATGTGGAAGGACATCAAATGCAGTGTCATACTGATACTGTTCTCCCACGAATAACACGCGAATATTTGCGTTTTCTACGATATATTTCACTTGTGAGGGAGAGCTGGTTGCGTATAAAGGCACATTAACAGCCCGATTAGCATATGCTGCAAAATCAGTATAAATATACTCGGGCATATTTTGAGAAAAGATACCTACATTTTCTTGTACACCTATCCCAAGTGCAGCCATGGCTTGTGCCTCGAGTTTGATTATTTCATCTACTCGATTCCACGATACCGGTATCCATGTACCAGTTTCATCACTTTTATACTTTAGGCATGTACGATCACCATAATGTTCTGCTTGACGAGAAATCATGGTGGATAATTGGTCATATTGCATATTGCTTTTCTTTAGTATTCCACTGTAAAGATAGAATTATTCTAGTTATAATGGATATTTAGTTTCAAAAATAATTATTCAGTGCTATGAAATATGCATAAATTATAGACATTAACAGTAAAACATGATCATTTATTGACCTAAAACAAAAACTCACTATAATAATCAGTATATTTATTTAGCCTAGGATATCAACTTCTCTGTAATTATGGTATAACAAACACATTTTATTATGAGGTCAAAAGATAGGCTTTTCTTTTTTATTATCGTATCTTTGTGCCCAAATAAACGTTTTATACATGGACAACGCATTCTATATTGCAGATGCTATAAGCTTGTTAAAGACTATGATTTCTATTCCTTCTATTAGCAAAGAGGAGGAACAAGTAGCTGATTTAATTCAGCGAACAATGGAGTCATATGGGCTTACCACATATAGACTTGGTAACAACTTATGGACGATCTCAACTGATTTTGACGAAAACAAACCCACCGTGTTGCTTAACTCCCATATGGATACAGTTAAGCCTGTTTCTGGATGGAATAAACAACCATATACAGCACATCTGCAAGATGGTCGTATTTATGGACTTGGAAGTAATGATGCAGGAGCGAGTCTGGTAAGTTTATTAGCTACTTTTTTGCACCTTACTCGTAAACAACAAACATATAATTTAATTTTTTTAGCTTCTTGCGAGGAAGAGATATCAGGTCATAATGGAATTGAAGCCGTACTTCCTAAATTACCAGCATTAACATTTGCTTTAGTTGGAGAACCAACTCAAATGCATCCAGCAATAGCTGAGAAAGGCTTAATGGTTGTTGACGCTGAAGCAACTGGAATATCAGGACATGCTGCACGTGAAGAAGGCATAAATGCAATTTATAATGCAATACGTGATATTACATGGATACAAAACCACACTTTAAACAAGCAATCTGATTTGATTGGACCAGTAAGAATGTCTGTAACTCAAATTGAAGCAGGTAGTCAACACAACGTCATCCCTGACACATGTAAATACGTTATAGATGTACGCAGCAATGAATTTTACAGCAATCAAGAAATATTCAACATACTTGAAGAAAATCTACAAAGTAAATTACAAGCTCGTAGTTTTAGACTAAATTCATCTAAAATGAGTCCAACACATCCGTTTGTTCAAAAATGTCTCGCTATTGGACGTAAGCCTTTCGGAAGTCCGACACTGAGTGATCAGGCACTAATACAATGTCCTTCACTAAAAATGGGACCAGGTGATTCTGCTAGATCTCATACAGCAGACGAATATATTTGTATACAAGAAATAGAAGAAGCCATTCCCATGTACTGCGAACTACTAGATGGCTTAGAAATAGAATAGCCAATACTCTCCCAAAATGAGAATCATTAAACCTGACAAAAAGAAATTATGATGTGGAACGAACGCACCGCTCTCCTATTAGGAGAGGACCAAATGCAACGATTGACAAATAGTCATGTTTTAGTCGTTGGCGTAGGAGGTGTTGGTGCCTATGCGGCCGAAATGCTTGTACGTGCTGGACTTGGTCAAATTACGATTGTTGATGCAGACAAAATACATGTGAGTAATATCAACCGACAATTACCAGCATTACACAGCAACATAGATAGTCCAAAAGTCGACACTTTGGGAGCAAGATTGATGGATATAAACCCCCAACTAAAATTAACAAAGTATCAGTTATACATCCGTGATGAAAAAACTCCTGAACTTTTGCAAAGCGCTGACTTTGATTTTATTGTGGATGCGATTGACACCATCGCTCCTAAAGTTTATCTAATAGCTGAAGCAATCAAACGAAAAATTAAGATTATATCTAGCATGGGAGCTGGCGCTAAGCGAGATATTACAAAGATTCAATTTGCAAAACTCAAAGACACCTATCATTGTGGACTAAGTCGACAAGTTAGAAAACGCTTACGTGCTATTGGCATAAAACATCATAAAATACCTGTTGTTTTTTCTAGCGAGCCTGCAGATCCTAAAGCTGTCATAATGATAGACGATGAACAAAACAAAAAATCAACCTGCGGAACTATTTCTTACATGCCCGCTGTATTTGGTTGTTACTTAGCAGAATATGTTTTGCGTAAGCTAACTACCACAAAATCAGATAAAGAGGACTAAAACTTAATTATACTATACAAAATGATTACACAAGATCAATTAAAAGAAATTATAAAGCGCAAGGATGCGTTGGGGAGGTATCTTTGACATTCCTGCAAAAAAGATAGAAGTAGAAGAAGAAGAACTACGTACCCAAGCTCCTGGTTTTTGGGATGATAATAAAACCGCCGAAATTCAAATGCGCAAAATAAAAGCATTAAAACGCTGGATTTTAGATTATGAGGAAGTAGAATCATTGGTAGAAGAGACCAAACTTGCAGTTGAATTTTACGGAGAAGAAATGATGACCGAAGTGGAGGTTGATGTAGCATACGAAAAAGCTCTTACACATATTGAAGACTTAGAAATGCGCAATATGCTCCGCGGAGAAGCCGACAACATGGATTGTGTTTTAAAGATAAATGCTGGTGCTGGAGGTACAGAAAGTCAAGATTGGAGTCAAATGCTTATGCGTATGTATCTTCAATGGGCATCTGCTAACAACATGAAGGCAACAATCACCAATCTTCAAGAAGGAGATGATGCAGGAATTAAAACATGCACTATCCAAATAGAAGGTGATATGGCCTACGGATTTCTTAAAGGCGAAAACGGAGTACATCGTTTAGTTCGCGTATCTCCCTATAATGCTCAGGGAAAACGAATGACTTCATTCTCATCAGTCTTTGTAAGCCCACTTGTTGACGATCAAATTGAAGTAGTCGTTGAACAAGCACGTATATCATGGGACACTTTCCGTTCAGGTGGTGCAGGAGGACAAAATGTGAACAAAGTCGAAACAGGTGTACGTCTTCGATATCAATATGAAGATCCTGAAACTGGTGAAAAAGAAGAATTACTTATAGAAAACACAGAATCTCGCTCACAATTAGGGAATAGAGAAAATGCAATGCGACTACTGCGTTCCATGCTTTATGAAAAAGAGCTAAAAAAACGTATGGCTAAACAACAAGCTCTGGAAGACAGTAAAATGAAAATCGAATGGGGGTCTCAAATTCGTAGTTACGTGTTTGATGATCGCCGTGTGAAAGATCACCGCACCAATTTTCAGACATCAGATGTTGGAGGCGTTATGGACGGAAAAATTAATGGTTTTATAAAGGCTTATTTAATGGAATTTGGTGGAAAAGGGTAAAAAACGCTTTATACCTACTCTGTTTTAAAGAGAAATAGATTATCTTTACAACTTAAGAATCTTATACTAACTTTTAATACTTATAAAACCATGAGTAATAGAAAAAAAATCAAGCCAGTAGACAACAAACAAGATCATAAGAATGGAACAGTACATCATTCTGCGCGAGAAGAAAAAAGAGGTGTAGAAGTTGTGCGTATTATCTTTGTAGCTCTTATCGTACTGGCACTTATCATGCTCGTTGTAATGTCTTTGAACATGTAAAACAGTCTATATATGGCTTTAGAGATAGAAAGGAAGTTTTTAGTGGCTGGCCCTTTTAAAGAGCTAGCCACTTCTTCTACACATATTATACAGGGATACCTACCTACTCAACCTGGCTTAACAGTTCGTGTGCGCATTCGAGATGAAAAAGGTTATTTGACCATAAAAGGATGCTCCGACAAAAGTGGGTTGATACGTTATGAATGGGAAAAAGAAATTCCATTTAACGAAGCAAAAGAACTCCTACAACTAGCAACAGGAGGGATCATCGACAAGACACGTTATCTAATTCCCTACGAAGGAGTAACGTATGAAGTTGATGCGTTTCATGGAAAATTGGAAGGCTTTGTATTGGCTGAATTAGAACTGACACATGAGAACCAGGAATACCCCAAAGCGCCATTTTTAGGTAAAGAAGTAACTGGCGACCCTCAATACTACAATTCCGTACTCAGACTAAAAATGCTTTAATCTTCTGTGCATAAAAGCAACGTTATACACAAGAGAATCAAGTTATGCACAGATTTTTGTCTTTTGCACAAGCTTTCACTTATACACAAGTCCTTGCCGTTATACACACATCTATGAAGTTATACACAGTTTAGCTGAGTTATCCACAAAAAGCCAAACTTATAAACAAGTCATCACATGCATACAGATATTGAAAGCTCTTCTTTAATAGTATACAAAGCTTCGGCAGGTTCTGGTAAAACATTTACCCTAGCTATCGAATACATGCTCCACTTGCTTCGTGACCCAATGGCCTACAAGCACATCTTAGCTGTAACCTTTACCAACAAAGCCACGGGTGAGATGAAAGAACGTATCTTAGGTCAACTCTTTGGCATCAGTTGTCAAGATCCAGAAAGTGAAGCCTATTTGAAAGCACTTAAATTGCGTAGCAATCTATCTGAAGAAGTGATTCGAACTCGCGCAAAAGAAGCTTTGGAGTACATGCTTCATGACTATTCGCGTTTCCGAATTGAAACAATTGATAGTTTCTTTCAATCTGTAATGCGTTCTCTAGCAAGGGAACTCAACTTAAGTCCCAACTTAAATATCGAACTAGACACAGAGCAAGTCATTGCCGAAACGACTGACTTACTTTTGGAAGACCTAGATCCAAAATCGAAAGAACTTGCATGGGTTCAAAGTGCTGTTGATGAAAATATTGACAATGATGAAAATTGGGATATCCGTCGTGCCCTAAATGACTTTGGGCGCAATCTTTTCAACGAACAATATGTACTATTAGGACAGTCTCTACGTGATACTCTTCAAGCTCAACCTGAGATTATCCAAGAGTACAAACGTACTATGTATTTGACTGCTCAAGAAGCAGAAAACAGTGCCCTACAGCTAACTTCTGACTTTCGAGATATTTTAGACGGCACTGGACTCACAATTGATGATTTAAGCTACAAGAAAACAGGTCCTGCTTCTTATTATATTAAAATAGAACGTGGAGAATGGAATAAAAAAGACAAGCTTCTTAGCAGTAGAGTCATTACTGCGATGGAAGACTCAGCTTCTTGGTTTGGAAAAAAAGCACTTAAAGACAACCCTAGTCTACTGATGATCGGGGAATCATTGACCGAACTGCTAAATAAATCAGAAACCACGCGTACTCAACTAGCTACATTATATAACAGTGCGATCGTCAGTGTAGAAAAACTTAACCAATTACAACTACTGAATGTGCTACGCGAGAAGATGCTCAATAATAACCATGAGCAAAATCGCTTCTTACTAGCAGACACCAACGAACTGCTACATCGCATGATTGGCAACCATCAATACGGTTCATTTGTCTTCGAAAAACAAGGGGTACAGATTGATCATATCATGATTGATGAATTCCAAGACACTAGTCGCATGCAGTGGAAAAACTTTGAAATGCTTTTGGAAGAAGGCTTATCTCGTGGGGGAGATAGTCTGATTGTAGGTGACGTGAAACAATCTATTTATAGATGGCGTGGTGGGGACTGGGATATCCTTAACCGTCTAGGTATAGATGAAGATTCTGCTCATCTAGGCATTGAAATCAAAGGACTAAACATCAATCGACGAAGCGAATCACATATCATCGATTTCAACAACAAACTATTTACTGCTGGTGTACAAGCCCTTAGCGATAAACATAAGGAATTATACGGAGTCCCTTGTGATGAATTGGTGCGTGCTTATCAAGATGTTATCCAAGAATCACCTAAAAAAATAAATAAAGGTTATGTAGCTATCGAATATATTGACTTTGACAATCAATATATGCCCTACGTAAATGCTACAATCCAACGTATGATGGACAGGGTGCAAGATCTTCAAGCACAAGGGGTGGAACTTCGCGATATAGGTATCTTGGTAAATGCTAATTATCAGATGGGGCCTATTGCTGATGCTTTTGACCAACATCTAGGGATTCCAGTAATTTCAGATGAAGCCTTCCGTCTTGATTCTTCTTTAGCAATCAATATCCTAATCGACACTTTGCGTTACCTCATCAATGGAGATGACTCCATCGCTGTTACTCGTCTAGTCCACGGTCTACATCAAATAGAAATAGGCGATGACCAAGTGGCTGAAGATGTGGGATGGATGATGGAAAAGACAGATAAATTACTGCCTGCTATTTTACAAAATCAAGCAGAAAGCTTAAAACAACTACCATTATACAACTTACTTGAAGAACTTTATGACTTACTTAAATTAGAAGGGATCAAGGGGCAAGATGCTTATCTATTTAGCTTCTTTGATCAAGTCACTAATTACTTGAGTCACCATACTGCAGATATCCAATTATTCCTACAATACTGGGACGAAAAGTTACACAAGACAAGCATACCTAGTGGAGAATTAGAGGGCATACGTATCATGTCTATACACAAATCAAAAGGCTTGGCATTCCATACCGTGCTCATTCCATATGTAGACTGGACCTTGACACTTGGACGCAACCACGAGCACATATTGTGGATAGATCCTAAAGCCATCACAGGCAACAACCGACATCTAGAAGATTGGAGTAAACTACCTCTAGTGCCTATCAACTACCAAAAGGGTAATATTCTAGCGGAATCTATATACAGAAATGACTACCTGAAAGAGCAACTACAATTGTGGGTAGACGCTGTCAATAAGCTATATGTAGCCTGTACGCGAGCCAAGGGTAACTTAATCATGTGGACCAAAGTACCTGATAAAAACAGAAGTCATGAAGAAAGTATTGCCTTCTTACTAGACGCTGCTTTAGGAGAAATAAAAGACGAACTGGGCATGTCTGTGCAAAAAATAGCTCTTGATGAGGACGAGAAAGAAGAAGGAGCCTTGATACACACCATCTTTGAACATGGTACCATCTTACCTTCAAAACAAAAAACAGCCATAGAAGAAGAACAAATACAAGAAGTGGAAGTCATCAATAAGTTCTTACAAGTACCTATCAACAAACCCATCTTGATGCACACATCTATACCAAATATTGAGTTCCAACAGAGTAACCGTTCTGCTGAATTTATTGCAGAAGAAGGACAAGTTAATAGTAGCCTATCTTTAATTGATAGAGGACGTATCCTCCATGAAATATTTAGCCTGATTGAAAAAATTGAGGATGTCCCAAAGGCTATTGAACGTATGCGCTTAGATGGTATTATAGAAGATGCAAATAAAGCTGAAGAAATTGCTCAACACATTCGGGAAGCTTTCAAGCTACAGGATGTACAAAAATGGTATGATGGCTCTTGGCGTTTATTCAACGAGTGCGAAATACTGTACCGTGAACAAGGTCAACTAGTTATGCGCCGCCCTGACCGTGTGATGCTCAATAAGCAAGAATGTATAGTGGTCGACTTTAAATTTGGAGAGCCGCATAAAAGTCACAAAAAACAAGTTAAGGAATATATTGGTATCCTTAAAAAGATGGGATATCCGAAAGTGACTGGTTACCTGTGGTATGTCGAACACCATAAAATAGAAGCTTGCGACTAACCTTGTACACATTAATGCACAGAACAACATGGAAAAAAAAACAAATACAAGCAGCCCACTATATCCACCATTCCTACAAATGGTGGCAGAAGACTTGTACCAAAAATTTGGGGACAACCTCAACGATGTAGCAGTTGTGTTTCCCAATAAACGCGCACGCCTTTTCTTTAATGAGTATTTGTCACATCAACAGGAAACGCCCATCTGGTCACCTTCCTTTGTAAACATTAGCGAATTACTAGAAAAGGGAGCAAAATGGCAAATAGCAGATCCAATTTTACTGATATGTACTCTACATAAGATATTTACTCAAATAACTGGAAGTAAAGAAAGTCTAGATGATTTTTACTTCTGGGGAGAAATTCTTATAGCTGACTTCGACGATGTCGACAAACAAATGGTCGATGCAGACAAACTGTTTCAAAACTTAGAAGATCTTCAAGAACTGACTGGAGACACAAGTTGGCTTGAGCCTCATCAACGAGAAGCTTTAGCACAATTCTTCCAACATATTTCTCTTGAAGACGAAAGCGAAATACAACGACAATTTACTCAGCTTTGGAAAAAATTAGGTAACATCTACCATGCTTTTAAAGAAGAACTAGCTCAAATGGGCTTATCTTATTCAGGCATGTTATACCGTGAAATAGTAGAAAATTTAGACCCATCCACTTTGCCATACAAACAATACTGTTTTGTCGGATTCAACGTACTAAATGAAGTAGAGCGTCAACTCTTCAAAAAATTAGATAATGCTGGAAAAGCAATTTTCTACTGGGATTTTGACCGTTTCTATGTAGATAATACCAAGCACGAGGCGGGTGAGTTTATCCGTCAAAATTTGCGTCTATTTCCGAATGCCATTGATGTACAACAATTGGATGTACTGAAAAACAAAAAACGGATAGAGATTATCAGTACTACTACAGAGAATGCCCAAGCACGCTATCTCCAAGAGTGGAGTCAAGAAGGCTTGATGGGTCGAGAAAGAGAAAATGCAATTGTACTATGCAACGAAGCAATCTTACAGCCAGCTATGCACGCCTTGCCTGAAGGTATTGAAAATGTAAATATCACAATGGGATATCCCCTACAGCAAACTCCTATATACAGTTTGATTCAAGACTTTACCGATGTGCAATTAAAAGGTTATCGTCGCAAATCAGGCAACTATCGTTATGCCCACGTATTACCTTTGTTGCGCCATCCATATGTGCAGATGCTGAGTGAAGAAGCATATAGCTTAATAAAATGTATCAACGACGAACATATCTTTTACCCTACTCCCTTGCTGCTTCAAGGGAGCAAAGACAATCAACTGCTCAAATTACTTTTCGAGCCTTTAAGTTCGAGCATGGAATTGTGTACACGCCTGTGTCAAATCATGCAAACCTTGACAGTATTATATCAAACGACAGAAGAAAAGAAAGATCTATTCACTGCAAACAAAAATAGTCCGTCATATCCTCCAATAGGTGACCTGTTTGCTGATCAGTTCGAAGCTAACACACCAACAGACAAAGAAAAAATCGAGTTTTCCCATGAATCTCCTCGTAAAAAGCTCTTCGATGAACTATACAGAGAATCCATTTTCCAATGTTATACCCGTATAAATCGACTAAAAGACTTATTGCTAGAGCAATCATTAGAGATTAAGACATCAACTTTAAGTATACTAATAGGACGTATTTTATCCGCAACACAGATACCTTTTCACGGTGAACCAGCTATCGGTTTACAGATTCTTGGGGTACTGGAAACACGTAACTTAGATTTCCGTAACTTGCTCATTCTTTCTTTGAATGAGGGCAAGCTACCCAAAAGTGATGTATCTTCATCCTTTATCCCTTACAACTTACGGAAGGCTTTCGGAATGACTACAATGGAACACAAAAATGCAGTCTTTGCTTACTACTTTTATCGTCTGATACAACGAGCAGAAAAAATCACTATGATTTACAACACTAGTAGCGATGGATTAAATCGTGGAGAAGCTTCAAGATATATTCAACAACTCCTCACAGACTGGAATCATCCAGTAAAACGCAGCGTGCTGGCTCCACCACAAAAAATGGTGAACACCCGCAAAATCATGGTAGAAAAAACACCGTTGATTATGGACAGGCTTTTTAAACGTTATAATCTACAAAGAGCAGATCAATACAACTCATTACAAGAGCGTTTTATACAGACTGTACGACAGATGGAACTCCCATATGATAAACGTACAGAGAAAAACCTTCCTACTATATTATCTCCATCAGCACTTAACGTCTATATTGACTGTTCTCTAAAGTTCTATATGCGTTATATCGCCAATATAAAAGAACTAGACGAGACAACAGAAGAAATTGACAATGCACTCTTCGGAAGCATTGTACACCGCAGTGCAGAACTAGCTTATGATTATCTGACAGCACAAAATAATTTGGTCACAGTAGAAGAAATAGAGCAACTGATGAAGCAACCTCTTAAACTTAGAGGCTTTGTTTCAAAAGCCTTTAGAGAGCTTTACTTCAAGAGTGAAGACAAAACACCTGAATATAATGGTATTCAACTAATTACAGAAAATGCCATCTATAAATACCTAAGAAAGCTACTCAACTACGACAAAAGGCGTGCGCCATTTAAGTACGTGGCGAGCGAACGTTATATTGCCCGTTCTATACGACTCAATAAGGATTTAGTAGTCATGACAGGTGGATATATTGACCGCATGGATCAAACCGAGAATAAAGCTGGAGGAGATACACTCCATATGATTGACTATAAAAGTGGTGGACAAGGCAAAAAGCCAACCACTATGCAACAAATCACCCAGCAACAAAATAATCGTGCTTACCACATCTTCCAAACCTTTGTATATGCAGGTGCTATGTCGCATTATGCCAAAGGAATGCAGTCGGAAGAAACTGGGTTTAGCTATTTGGCAGGTTATCCACAGTTTGCATCATCCATAAAAATAGCCCCAGAACTACTTTATTTGAAAATGGCAGGGGCTGAAGATTATTCTGCAGCTATCACTTATGGTGGTAAAGCTACTGGTGGAAAGATTATCGTGGATGATTATTCGGAACAATTGGAACAAGAATTTGAGGAAGCATTGCAAGGAATTTTGTCAGAATTATTTAATCCTGAAATTCCTTTTATTCAGACAGATACTGGTAGCGACGATGTATGTAAATATTGTGAGTACGCTGCCATTTGTGGAAAAACAAATAGATAAGGTAGGCAAGAGATTTGCATGGATCAGGTTGAACGATTGCCAAAAATATAGTACATTTGCACTAAACAACTAGGACTACAAATAATATAGAACTATGCTGACATCCCTACAAATTCAAAATTACGCCCTTATAGAGAACTTACAGATGGAATGGCATCCAGGCTTTGCCGTGATTACGGGTGAAACTGGTGCTGGTAAATCAATTATATTAGGTGCTATTCACCTACTACTTGGTCATCGAGCAGATATGAAAGCTATCAAGAAAGGTGCTAAGCGCTGTACAATTGAAGCTGAATTCGAGCTTGAAAGCTATGGCATGGAGCCATGGTTCGAAGAAAATGATTTTCCATATGATAAGGGACATTGTATCATCCGCAGAGAGGTTATGACGACTGGAAAGAGTCGTGCATTCATAAATGATACACCTGCTCAACTTACACTTATGCGTGAACTTGGAGAACAACTTATAGATGTCCACTCACAACATCAAAACTTGTTATTAGGTAAGGAAGACTTCCAATTGTACGTTCTAGATTTGATTGGGCACACTCAAGCTATACAAGCCCAATATAACCAAAGCTATGAGGCTTGGAGAAAGAGCATAGCTGCCCTAAAAACTCTACGTGAAAAAGCTTTCGAAGCACAAAAAGATCAAGATTATAAGCACTTCCTTTTGCAAGAATTTGAAGAAGCCCAATTGAAGTCTGGAGAACAAGAACAACTAGAAATTGATATAGAACGTGCTTCCCATTCACAGGACATATTACAAACTATGCAAAGGACACATGGTCGTCTTGAAGCAGAAGAAAGTGGCATCTTAGAAGGGCTACGTGAAATACGTAATGAGTTAAGCCAACTAGAAGACTTTATGCCCGAAGCCAAAACACTCCAAGAACGTGTAGAATCATGTCGCATTGAACTAAAAGACATCTCAGCTGAAGCCGAAAGTATCGCTGAAAGTGTAGAACACAATCCTGTGCTTCTATTGGAGATGGAACAACGCCTAGACTTAATCAACTCTTTACTGCAAAAGCATAGAGTTCAAACGATGGATGAATTGCTACAAGTTTGGGAAGATATTAGCAATGAACTATCTACTATTAGTGCTTACGACGATGAGATTGCACTCTTAGAAACTAACATTGAGAAACACTATCAAGAAGCATTAACCTTATCTATTGAACTGACAAAGCTTCGCCAAAAGGCTGGTGAAGAGATAGCCCAAAAGATGGTTTTGAGTTTGAAACCCCTTGGCATGCCTCATGTGCGCTTTGAGGCCTCTATTATTCCTCGTAAAGAACTAGGACCTAAGGGGGCAGACACAATTCAATATCTATTTAGTGCTAATAAGAATGGTGCACTTGAACGGATAGACCAAGTTGCATCAGGTGGTGAAATTGCACGTGTTATGCTTTGCTTGAAAGCACTTATCGCAGACATTGTAAAAATGCCAACCATTATCTTTGATGAAATTGACACAGGAGTTTCTGGAGAAATTGCGACAAAAATGGCCCATATTATGCAAGATATGGGAGCACATAAACGTCAAGTTCTTAGTATTACTCACCTGCCACAGATTGCAGCGATGGGCTCTACACATTATAGAGTATATAAAGAAGACACTGATACTGAAACAAATAGTCACATGATTGAATTGGATAGAACTGGACGTATTCAAGAAATAGCTCATATGCTCAGTGGAGCACACGTCACACAAGCCGCACTCGAAAATGCAGAGGAATTATTAATGACAAACCAACTAAAGTAGTTTTTAGCCATCACACTAAATAAAAAAAGCGGGTATATTCTAATTTACATCAGAAATATACCCGTTTTACTTTCCAAAAAATCTACATGTTATCTTTTAATCTAAAATGACTATGTTAACGTCTTTGACTACAGTTTGAACTTTTCCTTCATAACTTGTCTTAATTGTATAACCATTTTGGTTGGTCCCCTTAGTTACAATAAATGTTGTACGACAATATTCTCCATTCTTGTATCTATATCCATCACCAGCATCTTCATATAAGGTACCAGTTGCTTGACCATTCTTATCAAAATTCACGTACAACGTAATCTTTTCTAAAGTTTTCTCATCAGTAAATTGCATAACTGGACCTACGACAAGTGCTGCACCTGGACGCAGGAAGGTAGTAGGATTGACCTTAGCCGTGTCCCCTTTCACTAAAGAAAATGGCTTCCAAGCTTCTAATTGCTTATAATGTTTATCTGTCCAATTAGGTTTCACTAAAACATCACCTCCCAACATGAAATAATCATGCTCATTTCTGAAATCAGCATCTTTAGGATAAGTCATAAAAAGTGGACGCATCACAGGCATTCCAGTACGACTAGCTATTTCAAATGTTGTATATATATATGGCAATAATCTATAGCGGCGTTCAAAAGCAATACGTAAAGTGTTTTCTATCTTACGTCCAAAAGACCAAGGTTCTTTGCGATTATGTCCCTTACCAGTGTGTCCTCTCATAAATGGATAAAAAGGAGATATAGCCATCCATTCTTCAAACAATTCAGGAGTTGTATCACCTGCATATCCACCTGAATCTGGACCAATAAACGGCTGACCTGATAATCCTATATTAATACACATCGGTGTGGTCATCTTCATATGTGCTTCTGAAGCAGCAATATCACCTGTCCATGTTGCTGCATAGCGATGCCCACCTAAGTAATTCGCACGACTAAGCACGAATGGACGTTTATCTGGATTTGCTTCTTGAATCCCCTTACGAGATGCTTCAACCATCATCATTCCATATACATTATGATATTGGCTATGTGGTCCTGCTGGCAATGCCCCATTAACTGTTTGATATCCAGCAGGATGCCATGCTCTATCAAGTAAAGTAAACAATGCACCACCACCAAATACAGCAGGTTCATTCATATCATTCCACATTCCATCAATTTCATTTGTTGACATAAAGTCTTTACAAAGACCAGCCCACCATTCTTGTGTCGCTGGTTGAGTAAAGTCTGGGAAGGCACACATACCTGGCCACACGCGACCTCCAGCCATATCATCTGGCATATCTGGATTATCGTAATTGACAGGATCTCCATTAAGCATAATTTCGTGAATACCAATTTGCTCATTAGCTTTCTTAGCAAATTTGCTAGAAGATATACGAACATAACGTGCCTGAGTTTGCTCTTTATAAGGTACTTCAACAAAACCTCCAGTTTTCTGATTCTTAATGCTATTAAAGAGTTTCCAGCTTGTTTTATCATTAGATGTCTCAATAGTGTAATCTACTGGAAAATGTATACTATGCCATTCAATACCTATATTTAAGATTTCACTATTAGCTCCTAAATCTACGATTACTGCTGGATGCTTATCAGAAATATTGCTCAACCAATAAGTTGCATGATCGTTATCTATCATAGCTAGTGGTTGATTCACCTCACTTTGTGAACTTGTTGCAGAGACTTGCACTGCTAAAGATGTACTTGCGTCTTGGTCTTTCTCTCCTACAACTGGTTTCTTATTAAGAACATATCCTTTATTTGCAACTAGTTGATCATATACTGAGTACCCCTTATCGACCTTCACACCAGGGTCAATCATATAAACCGTCTTAAAGTGAATACTATGTGCGAAATCATTTAGACGTTTAGGATTGGGGAATGTTTTATTGTTAAAAGTAAAGATTCTAAAACCATCCATATAATCAATATCGAACCATATTACATCACATGGTATCTTCTTTTTGCGGAAAGTTCTCATGATGTCTTTACCCTCTTTTTCACTCATATATGAATAACGACTTTGCTGATATCCTAAAGCCCACTTTGGTGGCAATTGCATATGACCAACTAATTCAGCTAAATGACTAACAACATCGGTAGGATTAGCTTCTTCAAAAATATAAACCTTAAATGGATGATTTTCAAAATCCATAGTAATTGCTCCATCTTTCAATGAAATTTCACCACGAGATGTTGCATCTGCAATCACACCAAATGCTGTTCCATCTGGACGTACACCCATCACAAAAGGCATAGATTGATACATGCGACCCTTGGACCACATATAATTATCATTATTATATAAAGGTACAATAGTACCATTTCTTTTTAAATCACCAGTTTGTTCACCAGTGCCATAGAAATCAACGCCCTCTAATCCCGAAATTTTTGCTCGATAACGCATCGGTACACTCCCATCATTATTTAAACGGGACATAGTCTCATATGGGGTATTTACTGTTGAAAACACAGGACGTAAAGTCCAATTTTGTGGAATTTCACTAGCCTTATCTAATGTCTTCACTAAAGCAACAGAAGGGACAAAATCTAAGGAATCAAATCCAGCAGGCATAAATACCGCCGTTTTTTCAGCTGTTAAATAACTAGTTCCTTTGGTTTGTTTCTTGGTACACGACACAAACAGAAAACTAAGCACAGCAATTAAAGCGATACTAATAAAGTTCGCTGGAATAAGTAAATGCTTCATAATTATAGGTCAATTAATTGATACGTGGCGAAGATAAAGAGTTATCTACGTATTGTCAAAAAGTTGATATAAATTCAGCCTAAAAATTTATGCACATGTTTGCAAAGGAAGTATCTTAATATAACACTCTTCTCAAAAGAAGTAATTTATTAACATACAACCATCACAAATCTCATTCACAACTAAGTGCCAAATAAGATGACACCTATCCATACCTATAAAAAAGTAGCAGTGAAATAAGCTAGAAACACACAAAATATTTCCATCAAATTCCACTGCTTAAAACAATCTAATTACTATTAAACTACTACTTACTGATCAATGTTTCACTGTCTATGGTTAACGACTCAACAAGTAAATCTTTATCTTGACTTGAGCTACCTACCATTATCTGGAATTCACCAGGCTCGACAACATACTCCATCTTCTTATTGTAAAAAGCTAAATCTTTCGGTTCTACAGTAAACTGCACCGTCTTAGTTTCACCAGGATTAAGTGCAACTCGATAAAATCCTTTAAGTTCTTTTACAGGACGTGATACAGAGCTATACATATCCCGTATGTATAATTGAACAATCTCAACTCCAGATCGTTTTCCCGTATTTGTTACGTCTACACTCACATGAACTGGCTCTACTGTTTGCAATTCTTTTTTATCCATTCTAAAGTTTTTATACGCGTAAGTCGTATAAGACAACCCAAATCCAAAAGGGTATAATGGAGTAGATGGATGCAAAGTATATGGATGAAAATACATAGATGGCTTATGATTATAAACCATTAGTTGTTGCCCAACACTACGAGGAATTGTTACTGCCAATTTTGCAGATGGATTAACATCTCCATATAGAATCTCAGCAATAGCAGTTCCACCTCTCATCCCTGGTTCCCACGCCTCAATTAATGCATCTACGTGAGAAGCAATCCATCCTGTTCCTAATGGACGACCATTGACAAGAATTACTACAGTTGGTTTACCAGTAGCAACTAAGCGTTCAATTAATTGATTTTGTAAACCAACTAGCTGAATATCACTTCTGTCTGTATCTTCTCCACACGTACGATCTTTCCACCGAAAACGCATCATATACTCTCCAGCTACAACTATATTCAAATCACATTTTTTAGCAACTTGTACAGCTTTATCAACCTGTTTCTGATCCATATTACGTGGATCCCATCCTTGATCAACAAACTGATAATTTACATTAGGACAGTGACTGCGCAATCCCTCAAGCACTGTAGTTACATTATCAGGATTTTGAGGAGCACTCCAATCACCTAAGATATTCTGATCATCGGCATTGATCCCTGTTACCAAAACATGTTTGTACCCCTCCTTAGACAAAGGTAATAATCCATTATTTTTTAGTAACACAATACTTTGTCTTGAGGCCTCCAAAGCAGTCTTACGATGTTCATCACAAAGACGAATTTCCATGCTTTTTGAAGCGTCAGCATAAGGATGCTCAAACAGACCTAATTGAAATTTAATTTTTAATATACGTCGTACTGATTCATCTATTCTCTTTTCGCTAATCTTTCCTTCACGAACTAATTGAGTGACCAATTCAAGCCATTTAACTCCATGCATATGCATATCCATACCAGCCTGTATAGTTTGATAGAAAGCATCTTTTATGCTGGAAGCTGTATGATGCAAATCGTAAAGATGTTCTATGTCCATCCAATCACTCACCACAAATCCTTGGAAGCCCCACTCCTTTCGAAGCACATCTTCCATGAGCCATTCATTGCTATGACACGGTATTCCATTAAGCTCATTATGTGCGGTCATAAAGCTACCAACGCCAGCATCTACACAAGCCTTAAAAGGAGGCATGAACAACTCTCGTAAAGTACGCTCAGAGATATCAGCAGGTGCGCCATTAGTACCATTAACTGATTCACTACCAGCTATAAAATGTTTTGCACAAGCTAAAACATCTTCACCAGTAGATAATGAACCTTGATAGCCTTTGACCGCCGCGACACCCATCTGAGAAACAAGAAAAGGATCTTCTCCAAACGTCTCACCTACACGTCCCCAACGAGGATCACGAGCAACTTCAACATTGGGATTAAAAGTCCAATGCATATTCATCGCCCGCATTTCTTTTGCCGTTTCACGTGCAATATGGTAGCACATCAACGTATCAAAAGAACAAGCCAACCCAATATTAGTTGGATAAACTGTGTTATCAGGAGCATTAGCATTTCCATGGATAGCATCTATCCCAAAGATTACTGGAATTTTCAAACGACTATCCATAGCATAATGCTGAATCCTATTGGCTTCTTCCAAAGTAAGCACATGCAGGAATGAACCTATATATCCTTGCTTTATCCACTCAATAACGTCTTTCTCTTCTACCCCAGGATAGAATGCATTAGCCGTATTATTAGACAATTCTTCTGCATTCATCGTCTGGCTATTAGCCTTCATGTGTTCCAGACCTACAAACTGATTCATCTGTCCTACTTTTTCCTCCAAAGTCATACGTGGAAGTAAATCCTCTACACGTTCTTCTACAGGACGATTAGCGTCAAGATAAATAGCTTGATTAGAATCTGATTGTTTAGTGCATGAGCAAAGAGATACCATAAAAACAATACTTAAAAAAAAACTAGTTTTCATCATTAATTAATAATTGGTTCAACACGAATATTTGCGAAACTATGGTCTACATTCCAGTCGCCATTCGGTTGAAGAATAATAAACAAATTTGTCCACCCAGCAGTGTACGAACTACATAAGGTCGATAAAGGGATAGACACTGTTTCCCATTCTCCATAAGTATTAAAACTTACTTGTGCTGACGGATTCCAAGCATAGCTTCCTCCATTTACCTGAAAAATATATCCAGCAGAACCCGAATCATAAAAAGGAGTCGCTGATTTAGAAGAGACCTCAAAACTTAATTGATAATTGTTGAAGTTAGCCGCTGCATCTTCCGTAAGATTAAATCCACCACAAGGTAAATTATTCCATGACCAAGCCGAGAAACTACCTTGTACACGAATAAAGTCTTTATATAACAATTGAGGATCCGCCGCATTACTACCATCAGTTATAAAGTCAGTACCAGCCCATAATCCACAAGCACTTGGATCACTTAAATCCCAAACAATATCCTTTATGTTACGATATGGCATTGAAAAAGTACCCTGACCATCTACATTTGGATAAGAAACAGTTATTGTTGCATTGTCTGGCGCATCTTTTGGAAGAATTACAGCCATATACTCACTATTTAGATTAAGCGTGTCAAGTGGAAGTACTGCCCCATCCAACGAGAAAGTGGCAGCTTCATTTGTTCCAAATCCATAAAGATCAAAGAACGATCCCATAACTTGAACAGTATCACCTGGCAGTGCAAAGGCATTATACAACCCTTTAACTTTCAATGAAGGGATCTGTACCTTAAAATCACGAGTTGTTGTTCCCAACTCCGTAGTATAAGTCAATATATTTGTAACTTCTGTGGGAAGTGTTCTTGGCACTGGTAGATAAGTCGTATCTGCAGTTGCATAGACTTCACTTAAGTCTACCATAACATCGTTAAAGTAAATAGACTCAACATGGCTTAGGTTTTCTCCAGAAATCTTAAGCATCTGCTCAAGTGAGCCCTCAGACAAAGACACTGTATTATCTGAGATATCATATATTCCAGAAATAACAGGTGCCCCCTTAGAGGTCATACCATCATCATAATTATCGTTATAAGTGACAACGTCATTGCATGCAGCCAATACTACAGTCGCTAAAACGACTGTAGATAATTTGTATAATGTTTTAATTGATTTCATCATGTGCTATATATAAATGATTAATTCCATCCAGGATTATTCTCAGAGATTGCATCGTTTGTTTGTACTTCTGAATTAGGAAGTGGATACAACAAATTACGCGCAGTACGAGATTTATTGACCCCACATTCATCATAACCTCCTGTAATACTATTCATCACCTGAAGATAGATTCCCCAACGAATTAAATCCCAACGACGGTTACCTTCAAAAGCCAACTCTTTAGCTCTCTCCTCTAGGATTGTAGAACGCAAAGCCACCTTTGTAGTAATAGCATTGTCTCCACTAGTTACAGCCAATACACTATTATTACGTACACGCAATGTGTTTAATGCTTTAATGGCTTCAGAACTTACTCCACTTGAAATTTCTGCCATGGCTTCAGCATAAATAAGCACAATATCAGAATAACGAAGCATTGGATAATAAGCATCAGTACGATCAAGAGTTGGATCTGTTACATCAGCAAATTTTGTTGTAAAAGCCAAACCAGTTGCATCCACATTATATATATAAACATGACCATCATCATAAGGAGCTTCTGGAGCTTGTACGTATTGACCATTTGTATCATACCCTGTAGCCTTCAAAGTATACTCTGGAGTTTTAGGGTAATAACATGCATTATTTCCTTCTTCTTGATAATAATACTGGTACTTATGAATAATTCCTTGATTAATACGATAATCATCATGATCAAAAAGGAAATACCAATGTTGACGCTGACCTATCCAAAGTCCTGTTTGAATAACTCCAGCAGCATTCGGCGTTCCACAAAACCATCTATGAATGCGGTTACCTAACTTTTCATCACCAGACTTGGCATTAATCATAAACATATGTTCGCCTGTATTGTAATTGTTTCGATCCCATAAAGCATCAAAATCCATCAATTCATAGTGTCCATAATCACCATCCATAACGGCTTTAGCGTAAGCTGCAGCTTTGGTGTAACAATCAACAGCATCAAAATTTTCATACCCTGCAACAACATCTTTTGTAAAAGTCTTAGACGATGGGTAAGTTAAGACTTTGTTCCCTTCATTGTCTAGAGTATAAGCTGCACCTGTCTTTACAACGATTTCTGTTCCAGATCCAAGAGCCCCAGATCCCATAGTAGCATATACTTTAGCTAAAAGTCCAGCAGCAGCCCCAGCTGAAACATGCCCAAGCTCAAAACGACTTTCATCTTTAGTATACATCAAATCTTTTGCGTCTTCCAATAGACGAATAATTTCAGTATACACGTCTGGAATAGATTGACGAGGTTGATTATATGCAGCTCCATCATTGACCGTTTTATCAAACAAAGGAATTTCCCCATAAGCTCTTGTCAACATGAAATACACAAATGCCTTTTGAAAGTAAATTTCACCTAAAGCATTGTTTTGAAAATCTTCAGTACATTTTGACATCGCCTTAATCTGTTTAATAGCCAAATTACAACGATTAATAATACTATACCCACCTGTCCACATGGTATTAGTTTGATCATCACCTTGAAAGTTACCTGCTCCAAGATTACTAAATGCCCAATCTGGCCCTGACACATAATCGTTGTCTAACTCAAGAACACGTGGAAAGTTATCCCAACGAAACATGTCATCACACCATTTATTATATACACCTGATACCCATAGGCTAATAGCCTCGTCTGAATCACCTAGCTGATCAGGTCCTATGGCACTTTTAGGCTTTTCTTCTAATACATCACTACATGAGGTATTTACTACTGCTAGGGGACTCAAAAATACAAGCCCTAGTAAGAATATTATATTATGTTTTTTCATTATGGTCTATTTAAGTTGTTAAAATCCTAATTTCACTCCTAGTGAGAACGTGCGTGCAGCTGGATAGGAATAAATATCAACCCCGCGTCTTGACGAATCAGTACCAAAAGCATTGACATCTGGATCGAACCAACTATAGTCTGTAATGGTAAATAAATTCGTTGCACTTGCATAAAGCACCAAATTACTTATATACTCATTGTTGAAATCAAAACGATAAGACACATTAATATTCTTCAATTTAATGTATGATCCATCTTCCACATAACGATCTGAAATCAACATTGTACGATTATAACCTGAAATCGCTTTAGGCCATTTTGCTTTGTCTGTAGTTGCTGGTGTCCAACGTGAATTGTATGCAAATTCTGGGATATTACCAATATTACCCATTTTCACATCCAATAAATTACCATTAAAGACATCATTACCATGTGAACCTTGAAGGAAGAACGAGCAAGTCAAATTTTTCCAACGAATAGTATTTGTAATACCATACGTATAGTCAGGATTAGTATCACCAATGATTGTTTTATCAGACTCAGTAAGTTTTGGATCATCATCCAAGTTTCTATATTTTATTTCACCAATAAGTCCTTTGACAGTTGCATCTGAAGCATTTGTATATAATGGATTAGCACGTACTTCTGCTTCATTATCATAAAAACCATCTTCTACATATCCATAAATAGCACCGATTGGGCAACCATTACGTTGAATAAATACATCATCAGCACCATACCAAAGTGTATTTGCAAATTGATCAGCTTCTAGACCGCCAATTTTATTCTTATTAAATGACAAGTTACCATCTACGATCCATTTTACAGGAGTGTCACGAAAGACATCAACATGAGCAGTCAACTCTAATCCTTCATTAGTCACGTGGCCACTATTAACCATCATATTAGAAAAACCAGTACTACTAGGGATCTTCACTTCTTGAAGCAGATCTTTCGTTTTCTTATAATAATAATCGGCTGTTAAGGTATATCGATTACTATCAAAGCCCAGATCTATACCAACGTTGTACTGATCAGTTGTTTCCCACTTCAAATCAGCTGATACTGGTCCTCTCCAACTAACTTCTGAGAAGCCACTACTTGATGATCCACCAAATGGATAATTAGAAACGGATAACAATGGTATAGTACGATAGTCGCTAATAGCTTGGTTACCTGTCTGACCGTAACTTACGCGCCATTTTAAATTACTAAAGAGACCTAAATCCTTAATAAACTTCTCTTCACTCAAACGCCAAGCAAAAGCACCAGATAAAAAGTTTGCCCATTTATTGTTTTCACTAAACTTACTGGAACCATCACGACGATAAGATGTTGTAAATATGTACTTATCTTTTAATGTATAATTAACACGTCCTAAGAAAGACAGCAATGCCTGATCAGAAGCCCCACTTTGAAGTTCTCCTGGGTCAAGACCTAAACTCATATCATATGCTTCAGTCAAATCGTTCGGAAAATTTGCTGCTGTCATTGACTTATAACCACTCTTAGCTTTTTCGATAGTAAAACCAGCAACAGCATTGATATGATGTATCTTATCAAAAGTTTTATCAAAAGTAACCAATGATTCTGCTGTCATACTTTGCCACCAACTATCACTTTGTCCAGCCTTACCATTTACAGGTGACTTACCTTCTTGTGTATGTCGATTATAATAAGTTTGGCGACGTTGAGAAGTATAACTAACTCCCACATTCTGACGAAATTTCAAATAAGGTAAGAATTGAATTTGTGCGTAAGAAGAACTAAAGAAGTTAATTGACTTCAAATTATCTTTTGCTGACTTTACGTACTCAGCAGGGTTTGCAGCCAACCAATTCAATTCATCCGAAGAAGTGGTATCCATATCAGGCGCAAAAGTCGTAGGGAATATAAGTGAACTACGAATCACACCATAATCATAAGCACTTGTTTTTGCAAAGTCTGTATCGCTATTTGTATAGCTCATGTTACTTCCTAACTCCAAAAACTTATTAATCTTACGTCCCAAATTACTACGCAAAGAATAACGTTTCATTCCAGAATTTTTAATAGTACCTGATTGATCAAGATAATTTCCGGAGAAGGCATACCAGCCCTTATCAGATCCACCAGAAACACTTAAATTGTACTCTTGAGAAAAACCAACTTGATAAATCTCATCTTGCCAATCGCTTCCTCCAACAACTTCTTTATTACCATATTCATCGGTATAAATTCCTGGGCTATTGAAATCACTTGGAGATGGGTTATACGTACCATTATTATAATTATAAGTCTGATCTGCGTTCAAAGAATAACTCCAAGTACCTGAATAAGGTAATTTTCCATAAGGCGTTCCATAGTAATATGCACTATTCAAAGTTTCTTCATTAATATATGACGCATATGTACTTGGTTTAAGCATATTTACGCGGTTAGCCACTTTAGAGATAGTAAAACTAGATGAGAATTCCACTTTGTCATGACCATGCTCTCCACGTTTTGTTGTAATAAGTACAACACCATTAGCTCCACGTGAACCATAGATAGCTGTAGCTGATGCATCTTTTAAGACCTCAATTGATTCAATATCATGAGGGTTGATAAAGTTCAAAGCATTGAACGATTGATTATTCCCACTGTTAGCATCACTTGATGGAGTTGAGCCAGCATCAAATGGCACACCATCAACAATAAATAATGGTTGAGTATTGGTTGAGAAAGAGTTCGCACCACGAATTTGGATACTTACTCCAGCCCCAGGCGCACCATCGTTTTGATTGATCTGCACACCCGCAATCTTACCACTAAGACCTTGACTCAAATCAGAAGGATTACCAGTCATCAGATCCTTACTCTTAATGGAAGCTACGGCACCAGACATGTCGCTTTTTTTCATGCTACCGTATCCAACAACTACAACTTCATCTAGTAACTCAGAATCTTCTGATAAACGAATAGTAAATTCCTTTCCAGACTTCATAACATATTCTTGTGATTTGTACCCAATATATTTTACTATAATAGTAGTCGGGTATTTTTCCACTTTTAAAACAAACCGTCCATCGAAGTCTGTAATGGTACCTGATTGTTTATTTTTTATTAAAACACTAGCACCAATAATTGGATCACCTGTTTTGGAGTCAATCACAATACCATTGATGGGTAGATTTTGCGCATAAGTCAGCATGGCCAACAAACACACAAAGGAGGTTAATAGTAATTTTTTCATGTATTAGTATTATTAATTAAGAGAACAATTATTTTTTAGGAGTATATTTTTCAAAGAAAGCGTCACGCTTGGGCCACCACTCCTTTGGGACATCATGTTTGCAAACTGGATAAATAGAATAACTTTTAGGGGCACGAATCAAATTATAACTACTAAAGTTTGTGTGAGGAGGACATACAGGGTCTTGAAGTCCCACCGACATCATAACTGGGCAATGAATCATATGCGCAAAATTTTTGACATCAAAATAAGACAACACCTTAAACAGATCCTCATTTGACATCCACATCTCTGATTGTTTAGCTCGAATAGGAGTAGCCGGCCAGTTTACAATATTGAAGTAATCTTTAAAGTCACTCAAAAATGGGATACAAGGTGCTATTGCTACAATGCGTTTATCTAATGCAGCAGCAACCAATGTAAAAGCTCCTCCTTGGCTTGCACCTTCTGCAAAAATTGCATCTTTGCGCACTTCAGGACGTGAGGAAACAAAATCAACAGCTCGTATTAAATCCATAAAAGCACCTCTATAATAATAGGTATCTCTATTATTTAAATTGTATGTTACCCAGTCTCCATAAGGATTAGTACTTTCACACAATCCTTGTCCTCGTGTACTTAAAACAAACAGCACACGATGAGGATTATCATTAGGTCCAGGTGCCCATGGCTTACTTCCATATCCCATGTAACTAACGACACAAGGATACTTACCTTTTTTGACAGGAACTGAATAAAAACCTTGTATCTCAACTCCACCAAAACTTTTCATACGCACACGATATAGTTTGCATACATTATTACTACTATCTGGAATCAACGTGAGTGAATACTCTGGTTTTACCTGAGCTAATTCTTTTTTAGTTTGCGACCAAAATTGATCAAAATCGGCTTTATAATCTGCAGGACTATAAATACTTTCAGGATCAAATCCAAAATTAAAACTTCTGATCGTATCCTGCTCTGATTTTACTAAGCAGTGATAAAAGCCTGGTTTGATTGATTGAAAAGAAATCGTATTTGTCAAACTATCTTTAGGAGGTATTGTGATATTCTGATCTAACTTATAGACTAACTCATGCGTATCTGTTTCTACAAAGATAGACAAAGGTTTAGTTTGAATTTCACCTGTTTCATTAATACCTCGTATTAATAAGCTTGGCTTTTGTGGTGATGTAAAAACCCATCCTTCATTAATTGGTACAGTCAACTTCAGACCTTGTGCGACGACCAATGCCGGAATTGCAATAGCTAACAACACCGAAATAAATTTCTTTTTCATTCTATACTAGATTATTAGTAGTTACATTAATACTTAATGAACTCAGTTAACAAGGCACAAATATATATACTGTAACTTTTCTCCTCAAGTTTTTTTGATACCTGAAAAGGCATAATTGTAACATAGTAACATGTTGACAAATCTATGTAACATCAGAACAAAAAAGGAAGAATATTCATTTGGAAATAAAAAACTAAGCACGTATCTTTGGAGTTCCTTAGATAAACATATAATACATGAAAAAACATTTATTACTTTTAGTACGTTTTAGTACCTTAGTAGTTATATTAATGTTATTGATTTACCCAGTATCCGCACAGGTACGTCAATTTGACACAAGTAATGGCTTCACAAATAGTCTAACAAAAGACATTGCTCAAGATTCTATCGGAAATATATGGGTTGCGACTCAAAACGGACTTAATAAATTTGATGGAATCAGAATTACTAATTATTATCATAATGTAGAGGACTCGCTTTCAATCAGCAATGACAACTTACGTAGTCTATATGTTACAAAAGATGGAAGACTTTGGATTGGGTCTTCACAAGGGATACAATATTACGACGCACACGCCAATAACTTCCATACAGTAATTGTATCCCGTAATGGGAAACGAATCTATCCTCATATTACTTGTTTTTTACAAACAAGTTCTGGCGACTTACTATGTGGTACCTCCTGCGAAGGTATTTTGACAATTTCTCAAGCAAAACCTTGCGTAAAAATTCACGCAGACAACTCTTCCAAAGATCAAACAAGCGCTGCATTGATCACCAGCATATTAGAAGATAATAATCATGAATTATGGGTAGCGACTGACGACCGTGGATTATATAGAACCATACAACAACGCAAAGAGATACACCATCTTGATGTATATGGCCTACCCAAAGATGCTATGATAACATCATTGATAAAGGGAAAGAATAATCAAATTATTGTCAGCACGTTACATAATGGGTTATTTATTTTTGGATTGAATAATCAATCTGAAGACCCCAACGTTTTATCTCATCATACGTTAGGTAATATCGGAATTAAAACATTATGCCTAGAAAGTACAAACAACCTGTTAATTGGTACAGAAGGAGAAGGGATTCTTTTGTATGATATAAAAGCACACACATACAAACCATATAATATCCCTCATAATAGCTTCGCTCTACAACATGACAAAGTACATCATATTCTTATAGATAATGAACAAAACTATTGGATTGGAACATACGGTGCTGGCGTTTTGTTGATTCCGCAAATTGATTCCGCATTTGGTTATATCAGCCCTATGCAAATTAGAGGTCATATAAATGCCAAAGCCCCTATATTATCAATTACAGGAGATAATAAGAATAGACTATGGTTGGGAACTGATAGTTATGGATTATTTATCTATGATAAACAGAAAGGCACCAGTCAATCTGTCCTATTTGATTCTCAAACGACTGCCCCCAACACTATAACAGCTCTATTATTTCAAGAAAATATTGGGATGTGGGTCGGCACATATGCACACGGGTTATACCATGTAGCTCCCAATTCCTTCAAAGCGCAAGCTGTAAATCTAAAAAACTACAATGTAAAACAAATCACTTGCTTTTTACCTGAAAACAAGACACAAACATGGGTTGCAACTTTCGGAGCTGGTCTATTACTACTAACCACAGATCCAGTTACCAAAGAAATAACAATAGAAAAAATGGCCACTCCAAGCGAATGGGTGTACGCCTTGTTTAAAGATCGTACTGGTAGATTATGGATGAGTACGGGAGAAGGGATATACTGGCTATCACCTAAAACAAAAAAGGTACGCCCCATCATATCAGATATACCTGCACTTCATAATATAGCTGTTACATGTATTACTCAAGATTGTAGAGGTTATCTTTGGATAGGTTCTCACTATGGTTTGTATTGCATTGATCCTGATGGTAATGACGCAATACAATATACAACAAAAGATGGATTATGTAGTAATGGTATTTCTGGATTAAGTGCAGATGCAGATAATAACTTATGGATAAGCACCCTTCATGGTGTCTCAAAGTTTGATATTCAATCCAGAACATTTACGAATTACTATGCAGAAGATGGTCTTCAAGGTAACGAATTCTATCAACAAGCAATCTATAAGTCTTATGAAGGAATAATTCATATAGGCGGACTTACGGGTGTGTCCTATTTTAAACCTCTTGCCGTAAAACGTCACGTTGAAAATTATACATTAAATCTGATTTCTTATGAAGTTGAATCAGTAAAGCATTATTGTTTACCCAAAGACGATATCACTATACAAATTCCACATGGGAACAGTCAAATCAATTTAGCTTTCTCGACATTCAACATGAGAAATAGCAAAAATGAAAAAATACAATATAGAATCCCCAAACTAAATAAGACCTGGACTAGTTTGCCCAATGGACAACATGATATTATTGTAAACCATTTACCTCCTGGAGAATACCAACTAGAAGCACGAGCTTTATTGCGCAATCACTACACACATATCCAAAAATATAGTATTTATGTGTTGCCACCATGGTATGCTACGATCATAGCTAACATACTATGGACTATCATCACCTTGTTGCTTCTATTTTTCATCTATCGCTTTATACATATTCTGTATCTGAACAAAACGCAGCGTATGAAATATGAACACACTGTAGCACTCAACCAAGTTAAATTTGAAACATTTACGAATATATCACATGATATTCGTACTCCTATCACTATGATTTTATCTCCGTTAGAAAAGATCATTTCAGAAAAAAACAAACAGATTTCTCCTGAAATTATTTTGACCATGTACCGCAACGCAAAACATATTCTCGATTTAGTGAATCAACTACTTGACGTGCGTAAAATTGAGACTGGCCATTTTCCACTGCATAAAGACGAAATTAATGTATGTGCGACATTACATTCATTAGCTCTAGATTATTCGTTCTACCAACAAAAAAAGAAAGTATCATTAGACATGCATTTTCCTGATGAAGAAATCATTCTCATTAGCGACAAAGATTCATTTTTAAAAATCGTTCATAATATCTTGTCTAATGCTTTTAAATACACCCCTAGTGGAGGTCAAATAAACGTATATGTAGAACCATACACAGATGAAAAGATGACCACCTCTTCATCTAGTGGTATTTGTCTTCGCATTCAGGATACAGGTCGAGGTATTGAAGATAAAGACTTGGCACATATTTTTGAGCGTTTTTACCAACCCAAAGAACAAACCAAAAATAGCGAATCGGGTATTGGTATTGGATTGCATCTGACAAAATCACTCATTGATCTATTACAAGGAACCATCAAGGTAGAAAGCTCTACAGATGGAAGTGGCACATGTTTTACAGTTACTATACCATCAAGTAGTTCCATCAAAACAAGATCATATGCCGAAGAAACAACAGATGCGATTCAATTAAATGAATATATTCAAGAAGATGTGACATCACTACCAGAAGTTGAAAAGACCGATAAGAAACAAAAGAAAACGATCCTTGTCGTGGATGACGATATAGAAATGATTAGTTATATCTCAGATATATTGAAAGACTTATTTTACGTAGTGGAAAAGATTGAAGCAACAGAGGCATTAGATTATCTTTTATCCCACGATGTCGATTGTATTGTAAGCGATTTACGCATGCCACATATGGATGGTCTCACATTTTGCAAAGAGGTACGAAAAAGAGTTCGCATGCAAAACACCCCATTTATTTTACTGTCTTCACAACATGAAATTACTGATCAAGTTAAAGGACTTGATTCTGGAGTAGATGCTTATATAGGAAAACCGTTCAACGAACATTTACTAATAAGCACTATTAATCGAATGATCCAAAAACAACAAACGACTTATATTAGTGAAGAGCGTAAACGTATTAAAAGTGAATATGTAAAAGCATTAGTTATTGAATCTCCAGATGAAATATTTTTACGTCAAATGATGAAAGCAGTTAATCAGCATTTGAGTGATGCAAATTATAATGTACAACAACTCGCAGATGAAGTTGGAATCAGTCGTGTACACTTGCACCGTAAACTCAAAAAATTAACGGGTCAAAGTGCATCAGACTATATTAGGACAATACGTCTAGATACAGCTAAAGATCTACTAACAAAAAAAGCAATGAATATTTCAGATGTGGCTTATGCTGTTGGATTTAAAAGCCTATCACATTTCTCACATGCCTTCAAAAACACTTTTGGAATTGCTCCTGGAGAATTTGCTAAATTAGATCATCCTAAAGATACTCAAGACATGCTATAAATATTGAATATAAGTTGACTATAGGACACTCCCAGTCAAAGTACGCGAACTTTGATATCGTTGTTGGCGAACTTCGATGTCGTTGTTCGTGAACTTTGATATCGAAGTTGGTGAACAACGACTGATGATAAGTAGTACAAAGATTATATACTGTTTAATACAGACACGCTGGGACTTAAATACATGATTAGTGTCCTGTGCAAAAAGAAATAGTTATACATATACTTGTGCATAACCCCTGTGCATTATGTTGATAACTAACATAGTTCGTAATAAAAGCGGAGTAGTTAAGAATACATACCCCTGCATAAATAACAAAAGCCTCCGAGAAATTCATCTCGAAGGCTTTCTGATAAAAACGGCGACTACCTACTCTCCCACAGTTACGCAGTACCATCGGCGTGATTAGGCTTAACTTCTCTGTTCGGAATGGGAAGAGGTGGAACCCTAATGCTATAGTCACCTAAATAAGGTAGACATATCGTACAAACAAATATCATTACTAAAGTAAAGAATATATACTAGAAGAAAGTGAACGGGCAATTAGTACTGCTCGGCTTTGATGTTACCACCTTTACACCTGCAGCCTATCAACGTTGTCGTCTACAACAACCCTAAGAAATCTAATCTTGTGGCCGGCTTCGTACTTAGATGCTTTCAGCACTTATCCGATCCAGACGTAGATACCCAGCAATGCACCTGGCGATACAACTGGTAAACCAGAGGTCTGTCCAACACGGTCCTCTCGTACTAGTGTCAGAGCCACGCAAATTTCATACGCCCACGATAGATAGAGACCGAACTGTCTCACGACGTTCTGAACCCAGCTCGCGTGCCACTTTAATGGGCGAACAGCCCAACCCTTGGGACCTTCTCCAGCCCCAGGATGTGACGAGCCGACATCGAGGTGCCAAACCCCTCCGTCGATATGAGCTCTTGGGAGGGATCAGCCTGTTATCCCCGGAGTACCTTTTATCCTTTGAGCGATGTCCCTTCCATGCGGAAACACCGGATCACTATGCTCTAGTTTCCTACCTGATCGACTTGTTAGTCTCCCAGTCAAGCACCCTTATGCCATTACACTCTACGGACGGTTACCAATCGTCCTGAGGGTACCTTTAGAAGCCTCCGTTACTCTTTTGGAGGCGACCACCCCAGTCAAACTACCCACCAAACAATGTCCTCGTAAAACGAGTTAGAACTCAAACAAGTAAAGGGTCGTATTTCAACAGCGACTCCATCAACACTAGCGTGCCAACTTCAAAGTCTCCGACCTATCCTACACATCACGTGCCCAAATTCAATGTTAAGCTATAGTAAAGGTTCACGGGGTCTTTTCGTCCCATCGCGGGTAATCGGCATCTTCACCGATACTACAATTTCACTGAGCTCGCGGTTGAGACAGTGTCCAGATCATTACACCATTCGTGCAGGTCGGAACTTACCCGACAAGGAATTTCGCTACCTTAGGACCGTTATAGTTACGGCCGCCGTTTACTGGGGCTTCAATTCAAAGCGTCTCCGAAGATAACTTCTCCTCTTAACCTTCCAGCACCGGGCAGGTGTCAGGCTGTATACGTGATCTTTCGATTTTGCACAGCCCTGTGTTTTTGGTAAACAGTTGCCTGGACCTATTCTCTGCGCCCTACTAAAAGTAGGGACCCTTTATCCCGAAGTTACAGGGTTAATTTGCCTAGTTCCTTAACCGCGAATCACTCAAGCGCCTTAGAATACTCATCCCGACTACGTGTGTCCGTTTACGGTACGGGTAGTATAATATTGAACGTTTAGCGGGTTTTCTTGGGAGCATGGTTACACATACTATCTCATCAATCCAAGGACATCTGAGTACTATCAGGTTCGACACATTCGGCGGATTTGCCTACCAAACGTATATCTACACCCTTTAACCATCTATTCCGTCAGATGGCGATGCTTTCACTTCTCCGTCACCACATCACTACATTATACTAGTATGGGAATATTAACCCATTCAGCCATCGACATCGCCATTAGGCTTAGTCTTAGGACCCGACTAACCCTGATCCGATTAGCGTTGATCAGGAAACCTTAGTCTTTCGGCGAGGGGGTTTCTCACCCCCTTTATCGTTACTCATACCTACATTTGCTTTTCTACACGCTCCAACACACCTCAAGGTATATCTTCAACGCGGAGTAGAATGCTCCCCTACCATCCCATAAGGGATCCATAGCTTCGGTAAACCACTTATGCCCGATTATTATCCATGCAAAACTCCTCGACTAGTGAGCTGTTACGCACTCTTTAAATGAATGGCTGCTTCCAAGCCAACATCCTAGCTGTCTTAGCAATCTTACTTCGTTAGTTCAACTTAGTGGTTATTTAGGGACCTTAGCTGATGGTCTGGATTCTTCTCCTCTCGGACATGGACCTTAGCACCCATGCCCTCACTCCATAGATCAAACTAATGCGCATTCGGAGTTTATCAAGACTTGATAGGCGGCGAAGCCCTCGCATCTTATCAGTCGCTCTACCTCACATTAGTAATTCTATAGGCTGCACCTAAATGCATTTCGGGGAGTACGAGCTATCTCCAAGTTTGATTAGCCTTTCACCCCCACCCTCAAGTCATCCAGAAGCTTTTCAACGCTTATTGGTTCGGTCCTCCAGTTAGTGTTACCTAACCTTCAACCTGCTCAAGGGTAGATCACTTGGTTTCGCGTCTACTCACACTGACTATGGCGCCCTATTAAGACTCGCTTTCGCTTCGGCTGCTTGTCTCAAGACAATTAACCTTGCCAGTGAAAGTAACTCGTAGGTTCATTATGCAAAAGGCACGCCGTCACACCATATAGATGCTCCGACCGCTTGTAAGCGCATGGTTTCAGGAACTATTTCACTCTTCTATTCGAAGTTCTTTTCACCTTTCCCTCACGGTACTGTTCGCTATCGGTCTCTCGGGAGTATTTAGCCTTACCAGATGGTCCTGGCAGATTCACACAGAATTTCTCGTGTTCCGCGCTACTCAGGATACCACTAGGGCCGAAGTCGCTTCCTGTACGGGATTATCACCCTCTATGATCACACTTTCCAGTGTGTTCCAGTCACTACTTCAGGTCCCACAACGTGGTCCTACAACCCCATTAATGCCGGAACATTAATGGTTTGGGCTACTCCCCGTTCGCTCGCCACTACTAGGGGAATCACTTTTGTTTTCTTTTCCTACAGGTACTAAGATGTTTCAGTTCCCTGCGTTGGCCTCCTATTCAGGATAATATGTCTTCAACATACTAGGTTGTCCCATTCGGAAATCCACGGATCAATGGTTATTTGCACCTACCCGCAGCTTATCGCAGCTTATCACGTCCTTCATCGCCTCCGAGAGCCAAGGCATCCGCCATGCGCCCTTAATTACTTTCTTCTATACTCATCTAGTATTGCTACTAAATGTGCTCGTATAAATTCGTTACTTTACGGTTAATCTATCATTTACATGATTTCATAACAGAAAATTGGTTGTACAATATGTCAAAGATCAATCTGAATAACGCCTCGATCCCATTTAGAATCAAATAATTATTCCAAGTGGAGAATATCGGATTCGAACCGATGACCCCCTGCGTGCAAGGCAGGTGCTCTAGCCAGCTGAGCTAATCCCCCAGTAAAGTAGTCCCACGCAGATTTGAACTGCGGACCTCTACATTATCAGTGTAGCGCTCTAACCAACTGAGCTATAGGACTAGTTCAAAATAATCTGCTGTGTGATGGTACTCAGCTTCTTACTTTCTCTTATTTTATTTTATAACAACAAGCAAGAGTACAAGCTTATCAAACCGATAAGGGTAATATACTTGACACCTTTTAGTGTAATTAGTCATCTCTCCAGAAAGGAGGTGTTCCAGCCGCACCTTCCGGTACGGCTACCTTGTTACGACTTAGCCCCAGTTACCAGTTTTACCCTAGGCCGATCCTTGCGGTTACGGACTTTAGGTACCCCCGGCTTCCATGGCTTGACGGGCGGTGTGTACAAGGCCCGGGAACGTATTCACCGCGCCATGGCTGATGCGCGATTACTAGCGAATCCAGCTTCACGAAGTCGAGTTGCAGACTTCGATCCGAACTGAGAGAGGCTTTTGAGATTAGCATCCTGTTGCCAGGTAGCGACCTGCTGTACCCCCCATTGTAACACGTGTGTAGCCCCGGACGTAAGGGCCGTGCTGATTTGACGTCATCCCCACCTTCCTCACATCTTACGACGGCAGTCTCACTAGAGTCCTCAGCATAAACTGTTAGTAACTAATGATAAGGGTTGCGCTCGTTATGGCACTTAAGCCGACACCTCACGGCACGAGCTGACGACAACCATGCAGCACCTTCATAGGAGTCCGAAGAAAAGAATATCTCTACTCTATGCACCTATAATTTAAGCCCGGGTAAGGTTCCTCGCGTATCATCGAATTAAACCACATGTTCCTCCGCTTGTGCGGGCCCCCGTCAATTCCTTTGAGTTTCACCGTTGCCGGCGTACTCCCCAGGTGGAATACTTAATGCTTTCGCTTGGCCGCTGACTGTATATCGCCAACAGCGAGTATTCATCGTTTACTGTGTGGACTACCAGGGTATCTAATCCTGTTTGATACCCACACCTTCGTGCATGAGCGTCAGTTGCAGTATAGCAAGCTGCCTTCGCAATCGGAGTTCTTCGTGATATCTAAGCATTTCACCGCTACACCACGAATTCCGCTTACCTCCACTGCACTCAAGAATGCCAGTTTCAATTGCAATTTGAACGTTGAGCGTCCAACTTTCACAACTGACTTAACATCCCGCCTGCGCACCCTTTAAACCCAATAAATCCGGATAACGCTCGGACCCTCCGTATTACCGCGGCTGCTGGCACGGAGTTAGCCGGTCCTTATTCGTAGGGTACATACAAAACACCACACGTGATGCACTTTATTCCCCTATAAAAGAAGTTTACAACCCAGAGGGCAGTCATCCTTCACGCTACTTGGCTGGTTCAGGCTTACGCCCATTGACCAATATTCCTCACTGCTGCCTCCCGTAGGAGTCTGGTCCGTGTCTCAGTACCAGTGTGGGGGACCTTCCTCTCAGAACCCCTATTCATCGACGTCTAGGTGAGCCGTTACCTCACCTACTAACTAATGAAACGCATCCCCATCTATTACCGAAATTCTTTACTTAAAGTCCCATGCAGAACTTCAAGACTATTGGGTATTAATCTTCCTTTCGAAAGGCTATCCCCAAGTAATAGGTAGGTTGGATACGTGTTACTCACCCGTGCGCCGGTCGTCATCGGAAGCAAGCTCCCATGTTACCCCTCGACTTGCATGTGTTAAGCCTGTAGCTAGCGTTCATCCTGAGCCAGGATCAAACTCTTCATTGTAAAAATATTATTTCACGATATACATATTATATATAAAACATGCACATCTAAGTTGATCTGTTTAATCAAGATGACCTGATTTCAAGTATTGGATTACACCTGTTTCAATATTAATATTGACGGTTTAATAATTGCTATTATAAAAATCATAATAGCCTTGTACTACTTGTTGTTATGTAAATATCTTCAAAGAACACTTTTCTTTTTGTCTAGCTCTCCGCATGGTAGCCGGTTCACCATTGCAAACCTTGTTTCTTTCGGAAAGCGGATGCAAAGATACAAGCTTTTAACTTACGCTCCAAATTATTTGAGCAGAAAATTTGAACTTTATTTTTGAACCGAAACTCAAAACGTATCCAAGCAAATACAAACACAAAACTAGGAGAATCAATACGATTGGTTAACCGCAAGCACCTCGTTTCCTGATTGCGGATGCAAAAGTAGTGCTTTTAAACATACACACCAAATAAATACACGAGAAATGTCACAAGAATGTGGGCTTTTAACAGAAAAAGACAATGGAAAAGGCGAGACAAGGAAAGAACACATTATATATATAACACAAAGGAGGAGAAGCGATGTGCGCAATAGGTGCTCAAGAGGGCGCGAAGCTATGGCAGAAAAAGACGGAGTAGTATGAGAACGACCTACTCTACATATAAAGTAGGTACATCTCTTTTAAAGGAAACGCTACAGTCTATAGGAAGAAACGCTAATAAGAGCAAGGAGAAACGGAGAAGAAAGTGTACATACAAGACTATAACAACAAAAAAAAGAGGAAGCTCATTCAATATGAACTTCCTCTTTTACCAATTGTGCGGCTGAAGGGACTCGAACCCCCACGTCTCACGACACTAGATCCTAAGTCTAGCGCGGCTACCAATTACGCCACAGCCGCATGGTATACTGTTGCATCACAAAACAGAATGTTTTATAATGCGCAAATATATATCACTCTTGAATATGAGCTAATACATCCAACAAAACTGTCTGCGCTTTTAATGCACTCTCTTCTTCATTATATTTCTCAAGTTGATTGTTATCATTGATAATATCCGAAATTGTACGAATAACCAAGAAAGGCACAGCAAAACGATGTGCTACATGAGCCAAAGCAGCCGACTCCATATCTGCTACAGAAATATCAGAATTGACTTTCAGAATATCGTTCAACAAATCAACAGATGTGACAAACTTATCTCCACTACAAACATGAGCAATCTTACAATCGATTGTAGACTCACGAACTAATTGTTTTAGCTCTAATGAAGATTGGTAATACTCAGGCTCTCCTGCAACTTGACCATACTGGTATCCGAAGAATTGAATATCAACATCATAATAATATATACGATCAGAAACAATCACATCATTAATTTGAAGGGGCTTCAGACCTCCTGCAATCCCAGTATTTATAATGTAATGTATATCAAAATGCGAAAGCATTAATGTCAAATTAATTGACGCATTGACTTTACCGATTCCCAATTGAGTAATGACAACTTGATGGTTACACAATACCGCCTTATAAAAGACATGACCATGAATAGTGACGTTCTCGACTGCCTGCGCTTGAGAAAGTAGATTTTGCACCTCAACCTCCATTGCACCAATAATTGCTATCATAGTTTTATGTTTATAGATGTATAAAAAAAGGATATACCTTTTCAAGTATATCCTTCGTATTTCAGGAAAGTGGTGCCACCAGGAATCGAACCGGGGACACAAGGATTTTCAGTCCTTTGCTCTACCAACTGAGCTATGGCACCTCCATAGTAACAAGCGTGGTGCCACCAGGAATCGAACCGGGGACACAAGGATTTTCAGTCCTTTGCTCTACCAACTGAGCTATGGCACCTTGCTTATTGCGGATGCAAAGGTACATCTTTTTTTTAAGGATGCAAACTTTACGCCTTATTTTTTGCGTAATCAGTCCCTTTTCTCCAGTTTTTACTACCAAAAATGAGGTTATAGCTCCTTCTCTTCTTCAAATGAAGACTCTTTTTTAAGAGGATTCCAACCTTGAGATGTAAGCTCAAACTCTTGCCCATCTCGAGTAACCATAAAGGTTCCCAAATCAGCTTCAGTTATATATCCAATAACTTTTACATCTTCCATCTCTTCTATTGTAGGGTGTGCAGAAAGAGGTACAGTAAACAATAACTCATAATCTTCTCCACCATTGAGTGCAAAAGTAGATAAATTCATATTGAATTCCTCGGCCTGAACTGCAGTCAAATAATCAATAGGTATTTTATCTTCGTAAAGACGACATCCCACCTTACTCTCATTACAGATATGAAGAATCTCGCTTGACAAACCATCACTAATATCAATCATAGAAGTTGGTTTAACATTAGCTTCACGTAGCTTATCAATGATATCTCTACGGGCTTGAGGCTTTAATTGTCTTTCAAGCAAATATTCTTTGCCAGCCCAATCTGGCTGCATATCCTCATTCCCCTTCTGCCCTTGAAAAACTAGTTTTTCTCTTTCCAGAAGTTGAAGCCCTGCATAGGCCGACCCTAAATCTCCGCTAACACATAGCAAATCGGTCGCTTTAGCTCCATGGCGATAGACTACTTGATCACTAGCCGCTTCGCCAATACAAGTAATGCTAATAGCCAAACCTGTTAAAGAAGATGTCGTATCGCCTCCTACAACATCTACTTTATGTTGTTCGCAAGCTAGTCGAATACCTGAATAAAGTAGATCTATATCTTCAACACTAAAACGTTTGCTAATGGCTAGTGAAACAGTGATCTGCTTTGGATACCCATTCATCGCATAGATATCACTCAGATTCACCATCGTAGCTTTATAGCCTAAATGTTTTAAGGGCACATAGGTCAAATCAAAATGCACCCCTTCCATCAATAAATCTGTTGTGACTAAAGTTTGCATCCCTTCTGTTGGGTTTAACACTGCCGCATCATCACCTACTCCCTTATAAGTAGACGACTGCTGTATATCCATATCCCTTGTCAGGTGATTGATAAGCCCAAATTCACCAAGAGTAGCTATTTCTGTTCGCATAGAATTATATAAGATTAAATACGCTGAATCAATTCGCGCATGATAGCCGACATCTTAGGTTGTGCTGCTTCAGCCGCAATTTGCACTTCCTCGTGAGACACTTCGACTATTTTACCATCCACCCCTAAATCAGTGATTATTGACACACCAAAAACTCGCATTTTAGCGTGCTTGGCCACAATCACTTCAGGCACCGTTGACATTCCAACCGCATCAGCTCCCCAACGACCAAACATACGATATTCAGCTGGCGTTTCAAAAGTAGGACCTTGTGTTCCTAAATACACACCTTCTTGAACTGGGATATTCAACTCTACCGCCACTTCTTTGGCTAGTTTCAAAAATTCTTTATCATATGCTTCGCTCATATCTGGAAAGCGATCGCCATACAGATTTTTACCACGAAGTGGGTGTTCTGGGAAATAATTAATGTGATCGTTGATCAACATCAAATCGCCAATCTCGAAGTTAGGATTAGTACCTCCTGAAGCATTAGACACGAAAAGATTTTTGATACCTAATTCTTTCATTACTCGAATAGGGAAAGTGACATCAGCCATTGCATACCCTTCATAATAATGAAAGCGTCCCTGCATAGCCATAATCTCTTTACCACCCAAAGTTCCAAAAATCAATTTGCCACTATGTCCTTCCACAGTAGACACTGGAAAATTAGGGATTTCTTTGTAAGAAATTTCAGAAGAGATCTGTATCTCGTCTACAAGTTTACCTAATCCAGACCCTAAAATAATAGCAGTCTCAGGTGCAGTAGTCATCTTACTTTGAAGATAAGATGCCGTATCTTTTATTCGATCTAACATAGTTAATAATATATTGGTTAAATATTTCTTGTTCGTTGTTTATTATTTTCACTTCTATAGGTAGTACATACATATGAGAAAGTAATTCCTCTGGTAACGTAATACTAGACAATCTTGCCGCATCTTTTTCTGTAGTAATAACCCAAACACGCGCATCAGTTGCTTTTTCTTTCAACGCATTAAATGTCTGATGCACTTTAGCAATATCAAGACTAGAGTAATGATGATGGTCGCTGAAAGCCATTAATTCTATATTTGAAGTATATGTTGTGAGTTCTTCCGTAATGGTTTTGGGATCAGCTATTCCTGTTAAAAGGAGCACATAATCGTCAGGATTGATCACATCTTGAATATTCGTTTGCTGTGAGTCCTTCATAGCGACTAATGATCCGTAAGTAAAAGTTGAAAAGAACAATTTTTGAAAAGGCTTCAATTGTAACTTCGAACAAATAACTCGCAAATCCATCGGTTTAATCTTTGAAGGCGTTTTGGTAACAATCACTACGTCTGCACGATCCTTTCTGCCAGCAGGTTCTCGTAGTCTACCCGCGGGCAACATATGATCGTCAGAAAATAGGTTATTATAATCTGTCAACAAAATACTAACTCCAGGTACAACCTTACGATGTTGGTAAGCATCATCTAATAGAATCACTTCAAGTTTCGGCTCATCCAACTGGCATAACAAGTCGATCCCTTCACATCGATTGGCATCAACAGCTATCTGAACTTGAGGGAACTTCTTTTTCATCTGACATGGTTCATCCCCTATTTGTTTAGCTGTACTATCTTCTGTTGAAAGAATATAGCCTTTAGTTTCTCGTTTATATCCACGAGACAAAAGAGCGATTTCGAACTGTTCTTTCAGCAAACGAATAAGATATTCTGCATGTGGAGTTTTTCCAGTTCCACCAACTGTAAGATTGCCAATACAAATTATAGGAATATCAAAGCTCCGACTTTTTAAAATTCCAAAATCATACAACCAGTTACGTATTGCTACCCCTATCTGATATAAAACAGCTAGAGGCAGCAAAAAAAGATTGATATGTTTTTTCTTATTATTCATTTTATTCAATAGTCATATTCATTGGGAGTCTTGCTTGAATAGGTTCAATCTCGCCAACATGCTTCATCTGAGCATACACAGAATAGAAGTTGCCAAGCTGTGCTTTAGCAATATATTTTTCGACGAGTGTATATGGGCCATCATCCAACAAACTCTCTATCATTGTTTTCTTTGCAGGATAATTTACCACTGCATATTTTTCAATATCAGCTTTTTTAGCTGCTATATTAATTGCTGTTTGTAGTCCACCTAATTCATCAACTAAACCAATTTCCTTAGCTTTAGCTCCAGTCCACACGCGTCCGCTAGCAATCGCTTTCAAAGAATCTATACTCATGCCACGACCTTCAGCACATCTAGACGTAAATAATTCATATCCACGATTAATTGCTGATTGTATCATCATTTTTTCTTGAGCATTCATACCTTGCGCTAAAGTGGCCATACCTCCAAAATCAGCATATTCATTTGTTTTCACTCCATCAAAATGAAGGCCAACTTTACTAGCCAAGACTTCCGCAGAAGGTATAATACCAAAGATACCAATAGATCCTGTTAATGTGGTGGGTTGAGCAACAATGCAATCTGCATTACAAGACATATAATACCCACCAGATGCTGCGTAGTTACCCATAGACACAACAACAGGCTTAGCTGCTTTTAAACGAACAATAGCTCTCCATATTTCCTCTAAACCATAAGCACTACCACCAGGAGAATTAATACGTAAAACGACTGCCTTTATGTCATCATCTTTTTCCAACTTATGCAAATCACGAACGACTTTTTCTGAATTTATGCCTTCATCATTCAACCCCATATCACCATCATCAATAGCCCCTACAGCATAATATACCGCAACTACTTGTCCGCTCATATCAAGTTCTTGAACTTTCTGATGAACAACGTCATAAGGTGTCACCATATGTAACTTATCATCATCATTGACGCCCATCTTATGGCGCATATATTCCTTAAGATCACCTCTATACACCAATGTATCGACCAAATGGCAAGCTACAAGTTCATCTGCAGACTTCATAAAGATTCCAGCATTTGCAAGACTATCCAATGTATGTGTAGATAAATTTCTTTGTTTTGTCACTCCATCTTTAAAACGATCCCAAATCTCAGATAAAAATACATTTGTCTGCAATTTATTCGGTTCGCTCATATCTGTACGTGTAAATGGTTCAACTGCCGATTTAAAATCACCGACCTTGAACACATTCATTTTGATGCCGATTTTCTCATATACATCTTTCAAATACATTGTTGTTGCAGATAGTCCCTTCCATGCTACACCGCCTTGTGGATATAAACTTAATTCATTGGCAACTGAAGCTAAATAATATGCCCCTTGACTATAACTATCAGCATAACAATAAATTGGCTTTTTTGATTCTTTGAAGTCCAACAATGCATTACGCAATTCTTCAAGCGATGCGATACCTGAACTTATAGATTTTAAATCTATAAAAATAGCATCTATATTATCGTTTGTTTTGGCTAATCTAATAGCTCTCGTTAATTGAGCTAGTGATATTTTCTTATTGTATTTTGCGGAAGGATTACTCAATTTTTGTAGGAGCTCTTCTGCAGGATCATTTACCGTACGTTCAACGAGTGTTCCATTAAACTGAATTTTCATAACTGAATGTTTTGAAATTTCAGCCACTTGATCTCCACTACCCATAGCTGCGACCATACCAGCGATTGACACAAAAAACAAAAACATGCACAGGAGGCCAGTTACAAAAAAACCGACAACCACGGCTAAAAGCATTTTAAAAAAATCTTTCATAAAGGGAATAGTTAGAACTAGATTAATAATTTTGGATCAACAATGAAATAGCTCTATGTACACTGAATTGAAAACCATTTCACCGTGAAACAAAGATAGGGATAAATCAGCAATTGTCCTAAGAACATTTTAAAAAACTGTATTAATAAAAAAGGGAAGACACCAATAGTATCTTCCCTTAATATTGTATCGTACAGGTAAATAAAAATTACTCGCCTGCAACTTCTTCTACTTCGTTAGAAGCTTCCTGATTTTCTGGCGTATCTACAGTTGATTCTTCAGACTTTTTACGACGACCACGGCGAGTTTTCTTAGCTTCTACTGCCTTAGCCATATTTTCGTTATAGTCGACCAACTCGATAAAACACATCTCAGCATTGTCACCTAAACGATTACCAGTTTTAATGATACGTGTGTACCCACCTGGACGATTTGCGATCTTAACTGCTACTTCACGGAAAAGTTCAGTAACAACTTCCTTATCTTGAAGATAGCTGAATACTATTCGACGATTGGCAGTAGTATCCTGCTTTGTCTTTGTAAGAAGTGGCTCAACATACATCTTAAGAGCCTTAGCCTTAGCTACAGTCGTATTAATACGCTTATGCTTAATAAGAGAGCATGCCATATTTGAAAGCATAGCTGCACGGTGCGATGCAGTACGACCTAGATGGTTGAATTTTTTATTATGTCTCATCTTTTACTCTTTTTCTAATTTATATTTGGAAATATCAGTTCCGAATTGAAGACCAAGGGCATCCAATAATTCATCCAACTCAGTAAGTGACTTCTTACCAAAGTTACGGAACTTAAGCAAGTCGTTCTTGTTGAATTGAACTAGATCACCTAGTGTTTCAACTTCTGCTGCTTTCAAGCAATTAAGCGCACGAACTGATAGATCTAAATCAGTTAATTTTTGCTGTAACTTCTGACGCATACGAAGTACTTCTTCATCGAACTCTTCATTAGCATCCATGCTTGTTGTCTCAAGAGAAATCTTCTCATCAGAAAATAGCATGAAGTGATGAATTAATATCTTGGCTGCTTCCTTCAAAGCGTCTTTCGGATTAATAGAGCCATCTGTACTTATTTCAAGCACAAGCTTTTCATAGTCAGTTTTTTGCTCTACACGAAAGTTCTCAACCTGATACTTCACATTTCGAATTGGGGTATAAATAGAATCGATAGGTAGTACATTTACATCGGTGCAATACTCACGATTCTCTTCTGCAGGCACGTAACCACGGCCCTTGTTGATCGTAATATCAATCTGCAAAGTCGCAGAGTTATCTAAATGACAGATTACCAGGTCAGAGTTTAACACTTCAAAGCCAGTTAAGTACTTGCTGATATCAGCAGCGGTGAACTTAGTAGCCTTTTCGATGGTAATGCTGACTTTCTCCTCAGAGATTTCATCGACTATTTGTTTGAAACGTACTTGTTTCAAATTAAGGATAATGTTTGTCACATCTTCACGCACACCCGGAACGGTTGCAAATTCGTGCTCAACACCATCTATCTTGATGGTGTTGATAGCGAATCCCTCAAGTGAGGAAAGAAGTATGCGACGCAAAGCATTACCTACTGTGATACCAAAGCCAGGTTCCAAAGGACGGAACTCAAATTTACCAAAATTTGGTTCAGACTCCAGCATCAATACCTTTTCGGGTTGTTGAAATGCTAATATCGCCATGTAATTACTTATTATTTAGAGTACAACTCTACGATTAATTGTTCTTTGATATTCTCAGGGATATCTGCACGTTCTGGTACGTGAAGAATCTTACCACTCTTAGAATTCTGATCCCACTCTAACCAAGCGTATTTTGAGTGGTTAAAACCAGCAAGCGCTGCATCAATAACTTCAAGAGATTTTGACTTTTCACGAACTGCAATAATCATACCTGGTTTAACAGCAAAAGAAGGGATATTAACCACCTTACCGTCTACTGTAATATGACGGTGTGCAACTAGTTGACGTGCAGCTGCACGAGTTGGTGCAAGACCTAAACGAAATACAACGTTATCTAGACGACCCTCTAAAAGTTGAAGTAGCACCTCACCTGTAATACCGTGAGTAGTAGCTGCTTTCTTAAAGAGATTGCGGAATTGTTTTTCAAGTACACCGTAAGTATACTTTGCTTTTTGCTTCTCTTGCAATTGTACACCATACTCAGAAGTCTTACGACGACGAGAGTTTCCGTGCTGACCAGGAGGATAATTTTTCTTAGAAAGCACTTTATCAGGCCCGAAGATTCCCTCACCGAATTTACGAGCGATTCTTGTTTTTGGTCCAGTATATCTAGCCATTTGTTTTGATTTAGTTTGTTATCCATGCTATATTTGGTGCAGCCGCAATTGCAGAGAAGGAAGATGCAATTCAAGTACAAAATAGAGCACAGTCTTTTAATTAAGAAAACAATTTTATACGCGACGACGTTTTGGAGGACGACATCCGTTATGTGGAAGTGGAGTTACATCAACAATTTCTGTAACCTCAATACCAGCACCGTGTACAGTACGGATTGCTGATTCACGACCGTTACCAGGTCCCTTCACGTAAGCCTTAACTTTGCGAAGACCTAGATCGTAAGCTACCTTAGCACAATCTTGTGCAGCCATTTGAGCTGCATAAGGAGTATTCTTTTTAGAACCTCTAAAACCCATCTTACCTGCAGATGACCAAGAGATTACTTGTCCTTCACTATTCGCTAGAGAGACAATGATATTATTAAATGAAGAATGCACATGAAGTTGTCCAACTGCATCTACTTTTACATTTCTCTTCTTAGCTGCTGCTTGTTTTTTTGCCATAACTAGTTATTATTTAGTAGCTTTCTTCTTATTTGCAACTGTTTTCTTACGTCCCTTACGAGTACGAGCATTGTTCTTTGTGCTTTGACCACGCAATGGAAGTCCAATACGATGACGCACACCTCTATAACAACCGATATCCATCAATCTCTTGATATTTAGTTGTACTTCAGAACGAAGGTCACCCTCTACTTTAAATTCTGCACCAATGATTTCACGGATTTTAGCCGCTTGATCATCCGTCCAGTCCTTAACTTTAATGTCTCTATCAATGCCTGCCTTGTCAAGGATGTTAGCGGCACTGCTGCGTCCGATACCAAAAATATAGGTCAACGCTATCTCACCTCTCTTATTTTGAGGCAAATCTACACCAACTATTCTTATAGCCATATGTCAATTTAGTTTTTATTCGGTTGATAACAATTATCCCTGACGTTGTTTAAACTTAGGGTTTTTCTTGTTGATAACGTACAAGCGACCTTTACGGCGAACGATTTTACATTCTGCTGTGCGCTTTTTCAATGATGCTCTTACTTTCATATCTTATTTTATTTATATCTAAATACAATTCTTCCTTTGGATAAATCATAAGGTGACATCTCAACTCTAACTCGATCTCCTGGCAGGATTTTTATGTAATGCATACGCATCTTACCCGAGATATGAGCTGTGATTTGATGTCCATTTTCCAGCTCTACGCGAAACATTGCATTGGACAATGATTCGACAATAGTACCATCTTGTTCAATAGCTGCCTGTTTTGCCATATCAATATTGTTTATCTTTTAATACTGTTTCAATTACTTCAAAAGACGATAAAATTTGAGGACCATTTTTCGTAATAGCTATGGAGTGTTCATAGTGAACACCAGTCCGTCCATCTTTAGTCCTCACACTCCAAGAATCTCGATCAATATAAATATTTCTACTTCCTTGGACAACCATGGGCTCAATAGCTATACATAGACCATGCTTAAGAGGCATCCCACTTCTGCACTCACCATAATTGGGTACAAGCGGATCTTCATGCATCTCGCGACCTATACCATGACCAACGAATTCACGTACAATGCTATATCCAGCATTTTCGCAATAATATTGAATAATATGTCCAATATCACCTAACCTATGTGCTATCGTTGAAATTTCGATAGCCTTATACAAAGATTCCTTGGTAACTCGCATCATCTTTTCATTTTCTTCAGAAACTTTGCCGACAGAAAATGTATAAGCCGAATCACCACAAAAACCGTCCAAAAGCACTCCACAATCTATTGAAAGAACATCTCCTTCTTGAAGTGGTTGATTATTTGGTACTCCATGAATCACACAATCGTTGACTGAAGTACAAATACTAGCTGGAAACGACGGACCTTTTGAATTTGGAAATCCTTTAAAGGTAGGTATTGCTCGATGATCTCTAATAAAGGTCTCAGCAATTTTATCTAGTTGTTGAGTCGTAACCCCTGGCCGAATATGCGTTGCTAATTCAGCCAGAGTATTACTGACCAACATATTACTTGCTCTGAGAAGAGCTATCTCATCGTCTGTTTTGAGATAAATCATTTACCTACATTAGTAAGCTGACATACCTGAACGCCCTTTTAAACGTCCATTGGCCATCAAACCATCATAATGTCTCATCAGCAAATGACTTTCTACTTGTTGTAGCGTGTCCAATACAACACCTACAAGAATTAGTAGAGATGTCCCTCCGAAGAATCGTGCAAAACCTTGTGTTATGCCAAAGAATTGTGCAAAAGCTGGAAGTATCGCTACAAGCGCAAGAAAAATAGATCCTGGCAATGTAATGCGAGACATGATTTCATCAAGATAATCAGAAGTTGGCTTTCCTGGCTTAACCCCAGGTATGAAACCATTATTACGTTTCATATCTTCAGCCATCTGATTAGAATTGATTGTAATCGCAGTATAGAAATATGTAAACACAATGATCATCAATGCGAAAACTGTATTATACACCCATCCCGTACTCTGAGTTAAAGAACTCAAGAACGCATTGTTCTGTAAATCCTTATTACTCATTATAATAGTCAACGGTATGAACATAATTGCTTGTGCAAAGATGATAGGCATCACGTTAGCAGCATTCACCTTTAGAGGGATATACTGTCGTGCACCTCCATACTGTTTATTTCCAACCATTTTCTTTGCATACTGAACAGGCACCTTACGTGTACCTTGAACCAGCATAATTGCTGCTGCAATCACAAGAAGTAAGAAGACAATTTCAAAAAGGAACATAACTAGTCCCCCAGCATTGTCTGTTACACGATGTGTAAATTCTTGAATGATTGAAGATGGAAAACGTGCTATGATACCCACCAAAATAATGAATGAGATACCATTTCCAATACCTTTATCGGTAATGCGTTCACCAAGCCAAAGTACAAACATACTACCAGCGGCAAGTACAATTGTTGAAGTAACCATAAACATGATGTTTACTCCTCCAATTACAGCTGCACCACCAGTTTGATTGTTCAGATTTATCAAATAGGAAGGAGCCTGAAACAATAGAATTGCAATAGTCAAAAGACGTGTATACTGATTAATCTTCGTGCGTCCACTCTCTCCCTCGCGTTGCAACTTCTGGAAGTAAGGCACTGCGATACCCAAGAGTTGGATAACGATAGATGCTGAAATGTAAGGCATGATTCCTAAAGCAAAAATAGATGCTTGTGAGAACGCACCACCTGAGAACATATTCAACAGACTCAGTAGACCTTCTTTGGTCTGGTTTTGTAAACCTGTCAACGCTTGTGTATCAACACCTGGAAGCGCAACATATGAACCAAAACGGTAAATCGCAACAAACAATACGGTAATTAGGATACGATTTCTCAAATCCTCGATATTCCATATGTTTTTAATTGTTTCAATAGCTTTTTTCATTGGTATATTAGAGTTTTACAATAGTACCACCTAAAGATTCGATAGCACTTTCTGCAGATTTAGAAAAAGCATTTGCTTCAATTTCTAACTTGCGAGTAAGCGCACCATTTCCTAACACTTTCACCAACTGACCTGTAGAGATAACGCCAGCATTGACGAAATCTTGTAGAGACACCTTATCAAGGTTTCCTTTGTCAGCAATCACTTGCACTGCGTCAAGATTGATTGCTTTATATTCTACACGATTGATGTTCTTAAATCCAAACTTTGGAAGACGGCGCTGAAGCGGCATCTGACCACCTTCGAAACCTAACTTCTTAGAGTAACCAGAACGTGACTTGGCACCCTTATGACCACGCGTAGAAGTACCACCATAACCAGAACCAGTACCACGACCGATTCGCTTACGAGTTTTAGTAGAACCTGCAGCGGGTTTCAAATTACTTAAGTCCATATCTTAATGATTTTACTTAGTTCAATTATTAATTAGTCGATAATGGTCACCAAATGCTTTACCTTGTGCACCATACCCATGATAGCAGGTGTATTCTCATGCTCAACAATTTTGTTCAGCTTACGAAGGCCAAGAGCATCAAGTGTACGCTTCTGATCCTTAGGAGCGCGAATACGGCTCTTTGTTTGTTTGATCTTTATCTTTGCCATTTGAATTCTCTTTTATCCGTTAAATACTTTATCAAGGTTTACACCGCGGTTTTGAGCAACTGTACGTGCATCACGCAATTCAGTAAGCGCAGTGATAGTTGCCTTCACAAGATTGTGTGGGTTAGACGATCCTTTAGACTTTGCTAACACGTCTGTTACACCTACACTTTCAAGTACGGCACGCATTGCACCACCAGCTACTACTCCAGTACCATGAGACGCAGGTTTGATGAATACAGAAGCACCACCAAATTTAGCATATTGTTCATGTGGAATTGTACCATTAAGAATTGGCACTCGTACCAAATTCTTTTTAGCAGCTTCTACACCTTTTGCGATTGCAGCAGTTACTTCTCCAGCTTTACCAAGGCCCCATCCAATAAGACCTTTTTCGTCTCCAACAACAACAATTGCCGAAAATGTGAAGGTACGGCCACCTTTTGTTACCTTGGTAACACGGTTGATAGCCACTAATCTATCCTTCAATTCTACATCGTTAGTATTTGTAACTCTATTGTTCATTTTCAGCTATAGTTTAAAAGTTAAGACCAGCTTTGCGAGCCGCATCAGCTACTTCTTGCACACGACCGTGATACAAATAACCGTTACGATCAAACACTACAGTAGTGATACCCGCTTCTTGAGCATTCTTTGCAATTATCTCACCTACCTTAGCAGCTTGTTCCTTCTTTGGCATAGTTTCCATACCAAGAGAAGATGCAGAAGCTAAAGTCTTACCAGATAGGTCATCAATAACCTGTACGTAAATCTGTTTGTTGCTACGGAACACTGTCATACGTGGACGAGCAGCAGTACCAGAGATTTTATTACGTACTCTGTATTTTATCTTTGTTCTTCTTTCTGATTTCGTAATCATAATAATCCTGTTTTACGTTGTTTACTTAGCAGATGCCGATTTACCAGACTTTCTTCTAATTTCCTCACCGACAAACTTGATACCCTTACCTTTGTAAGGTTCTGGTTTACGGAAAGAACGAATCTTTGCACAAACCTGACCAAGCAATTGCTTATCGCAAGACTCCAACATAATAAGTGGATTCTTATTTCTTTCAGACTTTGTTTCAACCTTAACCTCTGGTGGAAGTTGAATGAATATAGTGTGAGTATATCCTAGTGACAGCTCAATCAAGTTACCTTGATTAGATGCACGATAACCAACACCGACAAGTTCTAATTCCTTCTTGTATGCCTCAGTTACACCAATAATCATGTTATTGATCAAAGAACGATACAAGCCATGAAATGCACGTACTTGCTTTTCATCATTATCTCTTGTAAACTTAACTTGATTATCTTCAATCTCAACCTTAATAGAAGGATCAACATATTGAGTAAGTTCACCTTTAGGACCCTTAACGGTCACAACATCATCCTTAAATGTTACAGTAACACCTGCAGGGATTGTAATGGGTAGTTTTCCTATTCTAGACATTGCTTTTCCTCCTTTTTAATATACGTAACACAATACTTCACCACCAATTTTAAGTTTGGCAGCTTCCTTATTTGTCATCACGCCCTGAGAGGTAGAGATAATTGCAATACCTAGCCCATTGATAACACGTGGCATCTCTTTGTAACCTGTATACTTACGCATACCAGGAGTAGATACTCTCTCTAACTTTTTGATCGCATTCACTTTGTTTACTGGATCGTACTTCAAAGCGACTTTGATAGTACCCTGAGGGCCATCTTCAACGAACTTATAGTTCATGATATACCCCTTGTCAAACAAGATTTTAGTGATCTCTTTCTTCAAGTTTGAGGCTGGAACCTCAACTACTCTGTGCTTAGCACGAATAGCATTTCTCAATCGCGTGAGATAATCTGCTATTGGATCTGTCATATTATAAAGAATTAATTAATCCGGACTTCCCGGACAATATTAATAAATAAAAGAATTTACCAGCTTGCTTTCTTAACACCTGGGATAAGGCCGTTTGAAGCCATCTCACGAAATTGGATACGAGAGATTCCAAACTGACGCATATAACCGCGTGGACGACCAGTCATAGAACAACGGTTGTGCAAACGAATAGGGTTAGAATTTTTAGGTAGCTTTTGAAGAGCTTGAGCAGCTTCGTAAGCATCTGCTGGATCTTCAGCAGTATTTACCACCTTCTTCAACTCTTCACGCTTTGCTGCATAACGAGCAACTAGCTTTGCACGCTTAACTTCGCGTGCTTTCATTGATTCTTTAGCCATTGTATATTAGTCTTTTTTTGCGTTTTTAAAAGGAAGACCGAACTCCTTAAGTAGTGCATAACCTTCTTCATCTGTTTGTGCAGAAGTAACGAAAGTAATATTCATACCTAGGATCTTGGTAATGCTATCAATGTTAATCTCTGGATAGATAATTTGTTCTTGAATACCAAGAGTATAATTACCCATACCATCGAACTTAGACTCGATACCCTTAAAGTCGCGAATACGTGGAAGAGCTACACGAACTAGTCGTTCCAAGAACTCATACATACGTTCACGACGCAATGTAACCATTACACCAATTGGCATCTTTTTACGCAACTTAAAGTTTGCGATATCCTTCTTAGACACAGTTGCTACGGCTTTTTGACCAGTAATCTGAGTCATTTCATTCATCGCAACTTCGATGATCTTCTTATCAGCTACTGCCTCACCTAGACCTTGGCTAACCACGATCTTCTTAAGCACAGGAACTTGCATTGAAGAAGAGTATTGAAATTGCTCTTTAAGTGCAGGAGCAATACGCTCTGCATATTCTTTCTTAAGACTTGCTGTATTACTCATTATTAAATCTCCTCTTGTGATTTTTTAGCGAAGCGTACTTTTACACCTGCCTCGTTAATTTTACGGCCAATACGAGTTGCCTTACCTGTCTTAGGATCTACTGGATTCAGGTTGGAAATGTGAATAGGAGCTTCCTGCTTCACGATACCTCCCTGAGGGTTCTCTGCGCTAGGCTTTTGCGCCTTAGATACCATATTGATACCTTCAACAATAGCGCGGTTCTTCTTTACCAGCACTTCCAAAACGCGACCTGTCTTGCCTTTATCTTCTCCGGCATTTACAATGACATTGTCACCTTTTTTGATATGTAATTTAGTCATTACTTGTTCTGTTTAAAGATTATAGTACCTCAGGTGCTAGTGAAACCACCTTCATATTCTTTGCACGTAGCTCACGAGCCACAGGGCCGAAAATACGGCTACCGCGGATTTCGCCCGCAGTATTAAGCAGTACACAAGCATTGTCATCAAAACGAATATAAGAGCCATCAGGACGACGGATCTCTTTCTTTGTGCGCACAATAAGAGCCTTAGACACTGTACCCTTCTTAATATCTGAAGAAGGAATGACACTCTTAACTGATACTACAATAGTATCACCAACTGACGCATAACGACGACCTGTACCACCAAGAACTCGGATACAAAGAGCTTCCTTTGCACCTGAATTGTCACAAACGTTTAGTCTTGATTCTGTCTGTATCATAATTACTTAGCTCTTTCTACGATTTCTACTAGTCTCCATCTCTTGCTCTTACTCAAAGGGCGAGTTTCCATGATACGTACTGTATCACCGATACCGCATTCATTCTTCTCGTCATGAGCATGGTACTTCTTTGTCTTATTGACAAATTTACCATATATAGGGTGTTTTTCTTTGAACTTTGTAGCAACAGTAATAGTTTTATCCATCTTGTTACTAACTACGACACCCGTTCTTTCTTTTCTTAAGTTTCTTGCTTCCATGAAGGTAGTCTTTATTTGTTAAGTTCACGGCTGCGCACTTCAGTCTTCATGCGCGCAATTGTCCTGCGCAAGCGCTTAATCTCAGCAGGATTCTCTAGAGGAGTAACCGCATGGTTAAGCACCATTTGGGTATAATTTGCTTCCTCTGCTACTACACGCTCATTCAAATCAGCTGTAGCCATTTCTTTTATTTCTGAAATCTTCATAGTCCTACTTACGCATTTTGAGTTACATCATAATCACGTCTTACCACAAACTTGGTAGTCACAGGAAGCTTTTGAGCAGCAAGGCGAAGTGCCTCTTTAGCGATCTCGAAAGATACACCTTCTACTTCTATAATTATACGACCTGGAGTTACTGGGGCTACAAAACCTTCTGGTGCACCCTTACCCTTACCCATACGTACCTCAGCAGGCTTCTTTGTAATAGGTTTGTCAGGAAAAACACGAATCCAAATCTGTCCTTGACGTTGCATATATCTAGTTACAGCAATACGTGCTGCCTCAATTTGTCGTCCGGTAATCCACTTATATTGAAGTGACTTAATACCGAAAGAACCAAAGGCAAGCTGGTTACCGCGCTGAGCATTACCCTTCATGCGGCCCTTTTGCATTCTTCTGAACTTAGTCTTCTTTGGTTGTAACATTGTTCTTTGTTTTTATCGGTTATTTCTTCTTCTCTTCACATTGCGACCGTGATTGTTACGACCACCTCCTGATTGCTTTTCTTGTGAAAAGTTTGGTGAAAGATCACGTTTTCCATAAACTTCTCCCTTGCAGATCCAAACTTTAATACCAAGAAGACCTACTTTTGTAAGAGCTTCTGCAGCACAATAGTCAATGTCAGCACGGAAAGTGTGTAATGGAGTACGTCCTTCTTTATACATCTCAGAACGAGCCATTTCAGCGCCATTAAGACGACCAGAAATAAGTACTTTAATACCCTCTGCGTTCATACGCATTGTGTTCTGGATAGCCATCTTGATAGCACGACGGTAAGCTACCTTACCTTCTACCTTACGCGCAATATCATTTGCTACGATAGTTGCATCAAGTTCTGGACGTTTCACCTCGAAGATATTGATTTGAATATCCTTATCAGTAACCTTTTTCAACTCTTCCTTAAGTTTGTCAACTTCTTGACCACCCTTACCGATGATCAAACCTGGACGAGCTGTGCAAATAGTAATGGTCACTAACTTAAGAGTACGCTCGATAATGATTCGAGATACACTAGCCTTAGCTAGACGAGCGTTAAGATACTTACGGATCTTGCTATCTTCAAGCAGAGACTCGCCGAAGTTCTTACCACCGTACCAGTTAGAATCCCAACCTCTAACGATTCCTAGACGATTGGCAATTGGATTAACTTTCTGTCCCATGTACTATTTACTTTTCTGCATTATTACTGTAAGAATCAACAAATAACGTTACATGATTTGAACGCTTACGGATTCTATAACCTCTACCTTGTGGGGCAGTACGCATACGCTTTAGCATCATTGCGCTGTCCACAAAAATTTTAGAAATATACAACTCCCCTTCTTCTGCCTTACGCTCATTCTTAGTTTCCCAATTGGCGATTGCAGAACGAAGCAACTTCTCTACACGAGCAGATGCTTCTTTCGAAGAGTACTTAAGCACAGCAAGTGCCTTATTCACCTCCATACCGCGAACCATGTCTGCTACCAAGCGCATCTTGCGTGGAGATGTAGGAACATTTCGCAATATTGCGAAATATTGAGTTTTCAGGGCCTCTTTTCTATTATCGGCCGCAATTTTCTTTCTTGCTCCCATTATTTATTCTTCGTTTTATCAGATAAATATGTGTCCCTGATTACTTTTTCTTGTTACCACCGTGACCACGGAATGTACGAGTAGGTGCAAATTCACCCAACTTGTGACCAACCATGTTTTCTGTAACATAAACAGGGATAAATTTGTTTCCATTGTGTACTGCAATAGTATGTCCTACAAAATCAGGACTAATCATTGAAGCACGCGCCCATGTCTTAACAACATTTTTCTTGCCATTTTCGTTCATTGCAAGAACTTTGTTCTCAAGCTTGACGTTAATATATGGACCTTTTTTTAGTGAACGACTCATAGTTACTTCTAGTTAAATCAGTTTACTTCTTTCTTCTCTCAATAATGTACTTACTAGACTGCTTTTTAGGGCGTCTTGTTTTAAGACCCTTAGCATACAATCCAGTACGAGATCTTGGGTGTCCTCCTGACTGACGTCCTTCACCACCACCCATTGGGTGATCCACGGGGTTCATTACAACACCACGGTTGCGTGGACGACGACCTTGCCAGCGAGAACGACCAGCTTTACCTGAGACTTCTAGACCATGATCTGAATTACCAACAGATCCGATAGTTGCCTTACAAGTACTCAAAACCTGACGTACTTCACCTGAAGGAAGTTTAATAACACAGTAACGACCCTCACGAGAAGTTAGCTGTGCGAAGTTACCAGCTGAACGTACCATCGCTGCGCCCTGACCTGGACGAAGCTCGATATTGTGAATCACAGTACCAACTGGGATGTTCGCTAGTGGCAATGCATTACCAATTTCTGGCACTGCATCTGCACCTGACATAACTGTAGCACCTACTTGTAGTCCATTAGGAGCAATGATATATCGTTTTTCACCATCTGCATAGAAAAGAAGAGCAATACGAGCTGATCTATTTGGATCATATTCAATTGTCTTAACTGTTGCTGGCACACCGTCCTTGTTTCTCTTGAAATCAATTACACGAATCACCTTACGATGACCACCACCGATGTAACGCATTGTCATTTTACCGACATTATTGCGACCACCCGATGATTTCTTACCATATACAAGAGACTTTTCTGGTACTCGTGCAGTAACTTCCTCGAAAGTACCAATAATTTTGTGTCTTTGCCCCGGTGTAGTGGGCTTAAATTTACGTACTGCCATTTTTACTAAATATTGCTATAAAAATCAATAAAGTCACCATCTTTTAATGTCACAACAGCCTTTTTGAAAGCTGCAGTGCGTCCTTTAACAAGACCCTGACGTGTATAACGTGACTTAGACTTACCCGCATACTTCATTGTGTTTACATCCACAACGGTAACTTTGTAAAGTGCCTCAATCTCTCTTTTAATCTCGATTTTGTTAGCCTCAGGACGCACTACAAACCCATAACGGTTTAGTTCATCCGTAAGTGCGGTCATCTTTTCAGTGACCAATGGTTTAATAATAATTGCCATCTTTATCTGCCTCCTCTACATTAAAAGTTATTGATTGCTTCAATTGCACTCTCAGTTACAACAAGACAATTCGTGTTGAGCACTCGATAAGTGTTCAACGCGCTAACTGTCTGCACCTGTGCTTTTTGCACATTGCGAGCCGACAAATATACGTTTTTATTTGTCTCTGGAAAAACAACAAGCAACTTTTTATTCACTACGTTAAGATCTTTTACCATTGTGATAAATTCCTTTGTTTTAGGAGTTTCAAAAGTAAAGTCTTCAACGACGATAATTTCGTTGTTTTTCAACTTGTAAGCAAGAGCTGAACGGCGAGCAAGTTGCTTCACCTTCTTGTTTAGTTTGAAGTGATAATCACGTGGTTTTGGGCCGAACACTCGAGCACCACCAACCAATACTGGTGAATTAATATCACCACGACGTGCACCACCACCGCCTTTTTGACGGCCAAGCTTCTTAGTTGAGCCTGACATTTCGCTACGCTCTTTTGATTTGTGCGTACCTTGACGACAGTTAGCTAAGTGCTGTTTTACATCTAGATAGATCGCATGGTCGTTTGGTTCAATTCCAAAGACAGACTCGTTCAACGTAATCTTACGACCAGTGTCTTCACCTTTTCTGTTAAATACGCTAAGTTCCATTACTTTTCAATTGTTACGATTGAACCTTTGCAACCTGGAACACTACCTTTGATAAGCAAAAGATTGTGTTCTGCGATTACCTTTAATACTTTTAGATTTTGGACAGTAACACGCTCGCCACCCATTTGGCCGCCCATGCGCATTCCTTTAAACACCTTCGCTGGGTAAGAACAAGCTCCAATAGAACCTGGTTTACGTTGACGGTTGTGTTGTCCGTGTGTTGCTTGACCTACACCACCAAAATTGTGACGTTTAACAACACCCTGGAAACCTTTACCCTTTGAAGTACCAACGACACTTACAAAAGAAGTCTCATTGAACAATTCAACAGAGATCACATCTCCTAAATTGTACTCTGTTTCAAAATCTTTGAACTCGGCCAAGTGTCTCTTTGGTGCAACTCCAGCTTTTTTAAAGTGACCTTGAAGAGGCTTAGTTGTGTGCTTTTCCTTTTTGTCTTGGAAACCTAATTGCACAGCTTCATAGCCATCAACTTCAGTAGTCTTCACTTGAGTTACAACACAAGGACCTACTTCGATAACAGTGCATGGTACATTTTTACCCTCGGCACTGAATACGGATGTCATTCCGATCTTTCTTCCAATTAATCCTGGCATTTCTCTAATTTTTTAAATGGTTATCAAACCTTGATTTCTACTTCTACACCACTTGGCAACTCTAATTTCATCAACGCGTCAACAGTAGCAGCAGTTGAACTGTAAATGTCGATTAGACGCTTGAAAGATGAAAGTTGGAACTGTTCACGACTCTTCTTATTAACGAAAGTAGAACGGTTAACAGTAAAAACTCGCTTGTGAGTTGGCAATGGAATTGGGCCACTTACGATAGCACCTGTAGCCTTCACAGTCTTTACAATCTTCTCAGCAGACTTATCGACCAAGTTGTGATCGTAGCTCTTTAGCTTGATTCTAATTTTTTGACTCATGTTTATTAATTAAATAGTTATAAAATATATAATTGACAGCGGATTAAGAGTCATTCGCTAACCCGCTGTCACTTATGTCTTGTGTGATTACAGAAGATCTACACGTCCATCTACTTCTTCAAGAACCGCCTTAGCAATACTTGAAGAGACTGCAGCATGGTGTGAATACGTCATAGAAGACGTTGCACGACCAGAAGTAATTGTACGCAATGTAGTCACATAACCAAACATTTCAGCTAGTGGAACTAATGCTTTTACAATACGAGCTCCAGAACGGCTACTTTCCATACCTTCCACTTGACCTCGGCGCTTGTTCAAGTCACCAATTACATCACCCATGTTTTCTTCTGGAGTAACAACCTCAAGCTTCATCATAGGTTCCATAAGTACTGGTCCTGCTTTAGCACATGCAGACTTGTATGCTTGGATACCGCAAATTTCAAATGACAATTGATCTGAATCGACTGGGTGGAAAGAACCATCCAACAAAGTCACCTTCAAAGAGTCAAGAGGATAACCAGCTAACACACCATTTTGCATTGCAGTTTGGAATCCTTTCTGTACTGCAGGAATAAATTCCTTAGGAATATTACCACCCTTAACTTCTTCTTTAAACTGCAATCCGCCTTCAGTAAAGTCGTCATCAACAGGACCTACATTTACGATGATATCGGCAAACTTACCGCGACCACCAGACTGCTTCTTATATGTCTCGCGAAGATTGACTGTTTTTGTAATAGCCTCTTTGTAATTAACTTGAGGTTTACCTTGATTACATTCAACCTTAAATTCACGTTTCAAACGATCGATAATGATATCCAAGTGAAGCTCACCCATACCAGAAATCACAGTTTGACCAGATTGTTCATCAGTTTTCACTGTAAACGTTGGATCTTCTTCTGCAAGTTTAGCAAGACCTGTACTTAACTTATCTAGGTCTTTCTGAGTTTTAGGTTCAACAGCAATACCAATTACTGGTTCTGGGAAATCCATTGATTCCAACACAATTGGGTGCTTTTCATCACAAAGAGTATCACCTGTACGAATATCTTTAAAACCAACAGCTGCACCAATATCACCTGCACCAATAACCTCTACAGGGTTTTGATGGTTAGAGTGCATTTGGAACAAACGTGATACACGTTCTTTCTTTTCACTACGAGTATTGTATGTGTAAGAACCAGCTTCAATCTTTCCAGAATAAACACGAATAAAAGTCAAACGCCCTACATAAGGGTCAGTTGCAATCTTAAACGCTAATGCTGCAGTTGGAGCATCCTCGTCAGCTTGACGTTCTTCTTCTTCTTCCGTATCTGGATTTGTTCCTGTAGTTACAACTGTATCTAGTGGAGAAGGCAAGAATGCACAAACATAATCTAGCAATGTTTGCACCCCTTTATTCTTAAATGAAGATCCACACAACATTGGAACAACATCCATAGAACATGTTGCTTTACGAAGTGCGGTAATAATCTCTTCTTCTGTTAAAGAATCAGGATCTTCGAAGTATTTCTCCATCAACACCTCATCACATTCAGCAACTGCTTCAAGCATCTTTCCGCGCCATTCTTCAGCTTCAGCCTGAAGTTCTGCAGGAATTTCTTCCACATCGTATTCTGCACCCATGGTTTCATCATGCCACAAAATAGCCTTCATTTTAATCAAGTCAACAACTCCCTTGAAATCTTCTTCTGCACCAATAGGAATAACAATAGACACTGGATTAGCATGAAGCACATCTCTCATCTGACGAAGAACTTCATAATAATCTGCACCAGAACGGTCCATTTTGTTCACATAACCCATACGAGGCACACTATATTTGTCTGCTTGACGCCATACAGTTTCAGATTGAGGTTCTACACCACCAACCGCACAATAAGTAGCTACTGCACCATCAAGTACACGAAGTGAACGTTCTACCTCAGCTGTAAAGTCAACGTGTCCCGGAGTGTCAATCAAGTTAATTTTATACTGTTGACCGTTATAATTCCAACGAGTAGTTGTTGCAGCCGAAGTAATAGTAATACCACGTTCCTGCTCTTGTGCCATCCAGTCCATCGTAGCACCACCATCGTGAACTTCACCAATCTTATGAGTAAGACCAGTGTAGAAAAGAATACGTTCTGAAGTCGTAGTCTTTCCTGCATCGATATGCGCCATGATACCGATGTTACGCGTCATTTTTAAATCCTGCTTTGCCATAATCTATATCAGTTTTAGAATCTAAAGTGAGCAAATGCACGGTTAGCTTCTGCCATACGGTGCATATCTTCCTTACGCTTGTAAGCACCACCTTGTTCGTTATATGCATCCATGATTTCAGCAGACAATTTGTCAGCCATAGTCTTACCGCCACGCTTACGTGCGAAAAGAATAAGATTTTTCATTGACACAGATTCTTTACGTTCAGCACGAATCTCAGTTGGAACTTGGAATGTTGCACCACCAACACGACGAGATTTAACCTCAACTTGTGGAGTCACATTCTCTAAAGCTTGCTTCCAAATCTCTAGAGCTGATTTTTCTTCATTTGGAAGCTTTTCAGCTACAATTTCTAGAGCAGCATAGAAGATCTCATACGAAGTGTTTTTCTTACCATCATACATTAGGTGGTTTACAAACTTCGATACTTTTTGATCATTAAACACGGGATCCGGAAGGATCACTCGTTTTCTTGGTTTTGCTTTTCTCATTGTTTTGTTTGATTTTAGTGTTTTCGTCTCAGGCTGCTACTTTTTATTGACTTCAACTCCTCCACTGGGGAATTTACTCAACCAAGTCAAGCACCCATCAAACTAAAAAACAAATTATTAATTAATTATTTTTTTGGTCGTTTAGCACCATACTTTGAACGACGTTGAGTACGGTTAGCCACACCCGCAGTATCCAATGTACCACGTACAATGTGATAACGTACCCCTGGAAGGTCTTTTACACGACCACCACGTACTAGTACGATAGAGTGTTCTTGTAGATTGTGTCCTTCTCCTGGGATGTATGAGTTAACTTCCTTTGAGTTAGAAAGACGCACACGAGCTACTTTACGCATAGCTGAGTTTGGCTTCTTTGGAGTTGTTGTGTACACACGCACACACACACCACGACGTTGTGGGCAAGAGTCTAAGGCTGGTGACTTTGATTTTTCCACCATCACTTGACGACCTTTTCTTACAAGTTGTTGAATTGTTGGCATTGTAATTCTGTTTTATATTATTATTGTATTACTTTCTTATTAAGAAGGCGGAGACAAACATAACAATATGCATCACCCGCACAAACTTACCACTGGGTTTTCCTTAGCATTTTCAGCACAAACACAGCAATTTCACCTATATACACACTTTAAGTGTATACATTCGGCGTGCAAAGATAGCAATAAGTATTTATATATCCATACGCGAAGCATACAAACATCAATACGTTAACTTGATTTATGATTATTTATATATCCAACGACTTCATATCGTTATAGACAATATCTTGAAAAAAATGGCACATTTACGCGTACGCAAATATGCCAGAAAGAAATATCGTAATTGACAGAAAAAAAACTCACACATCAATAAAGACCTAAAATGGTCTTATATGCCGCTATTGTGTCTGGATCGCCAGTCGCCTTACCAATATCAGAGGATAATTTGATACAATGCAACTGCTCATGGCGAGGAGTCAATTTAATTCCCGTCAATTTAATCACAATATTTGAAGGTTGCACACATTCCACATTACACGTCAAGGCCGTGCCAATACCATATGAATCTTTCATACGCCCTGCTACCATTTTATGAATAGCTATAGCTTGTTCAGGTTGCAATCCATTGGAAAATACAACACTTTTTTTGGATGGTTCAATATCAAAACTACAAATTTTCTCATATATCTTAGAAAATTCCTCCATATCATCTCCAGAATCAATACGATAGCCATCCAACAACTTGGCATGTTGCTTAGAAAAATTACGCAAAAAAGCCTCTGACCCCAAACAATCAAATAAGAAAATCCCCATATGTCCTCGATACAGCTTATTCCATCTCTCAATGGCTTCATAATTAGCTTCTCTGGGACCATATATGGCAGCTATAGCAGAAATCATCTGATGCGACATAGTACCAATACACTTTAGCCAAGGATATCTTTTAGACAACTGCATGCAATACCACACATTTGACGTTCCAATCAAACCTTGCTGACCACACAATTTTCCCGAATCTACTTGAGCCTGAATCAACGCTCTAAGCACATTGTAATGATGCTCTTTAGAAAAACGCCTACGAGTTCCCATATCCGAGAAGTCAACGCCTGCTTCAATCATACGCTTACCACGCTCATAACTTCTTACATATTCTTTTTCAGGATCTATTGCATCATGTTCGTGAGAGAGTTCAGAAATAATAGAAAGAAGAGGTTGCTCCCAATAAATAGTTCGCCACAAAGGACCATGTACACGCCCATACAGATGCCCTTCTTCGTCTTGCCAGAAATTAACATCTTTAGCTCGGAAACACAGCCCTCTGAGAAAAGTAAAAAACCACGAATGCATATAACTACCACACCGACCTTTTAGAAAGGATATTTCTTCTTCTGTTGGAGACAACCCTTCCATCATACGAACTTGCTCCATAATCTCCTCCGCAAAGCCAGACCTATACACCGTATCATTTCTATCAACAAAGCTATATTCACCGATTGATTCACTAAAGTTCATCAAATAAAAAAGCCCTACGGTAAAAGAGTACAAATCTTGATCAGTAAAATGAGTAATTATCTGAGGTCTGGGAGTTGTTTTCATACATTATTTTTTATTTTTCCTTACAAAGGAAAGGCAAAATATTGACACCTCCAAGAAAATGCTAATTTTATGCGGTAAAAATTTGGAGAATGCCTATAAAGAATATATCTTTGCATCGCTTTTGAAAAGCAGGAGGGTTGGGTGAGTGGCTGAAACCACCAGTTTGCTAAACTGACGTACTCTTTCCGGGTACCGCGAGTTCGAATCTCGCACCCTCCGCTTCTTTAAGAGGAGACATATTGATAGGCATTCCTTCAATATGTCTTTTTTCGTATATATAATTGTAAAGTAATCACACACTATGAACATTAAACATCTAGAAAACCGCAAAAGATTTGAAACCACCATTGACGGCTACACGGCCCACACTCAGTACAATTTAGAAGATGGATATATCGACATCCGCCACACTATTGTCCCAAAGGAGATTGGCGGACGTGGCATCGCTAGTAAATTGGTGCAAGAGACTTATGAGTGGGGAGAAAATCAGGGATTTAAACTAAAAGCGACATGTAGCTATGCACTTATATGGTGTAAACGCCATAAGAAGGAAGTCGCAATTTCTGATGAATACGTCAACGGAGGCTGCGCTTTATAAGCCGCGCCTCGATTCACCGTGCTGTTCCCCTCGATTCACCGTGCTGAATCGAGGGGAACAGCACGGTGAATCGAAGCTTGCATAGTAATACAACACTAAAGCGGACCTACAATAATACAATCGCCCGCCTTGAAAAACATTCAAGGCGGGCGATTCTGTATTTATATGACTGTAAAAACAGTCTTATTTCTTCTTAGGCTTACGTCTAGCAAAACCTTCTTCGTGATCTGTTGAGTTCGGATCAAAACCTGGTTCAAAGAATTGTTTCCAATCTTCACGCTTACCACGTTTCTGAGCATACCCACGCTCTTCACGAGAAGGCTTGTCTCTACGTGGAGCATCCTGACGATTATTGCGACTGTCACCACCATACGCAGAACGACCACCCTTACCAGAGAACTTTCCACCACCTGATTTACGACCACTACGCTTATCACGAAGGTCTCCCTTGTCTTCTTGAGCTACTTGCACTGTAATAGCACGACCATTATAACGCGCGCGCTGCATCACCTCCAAAAGATGTTCTACCATACTATCTTCTACTTCAAAGAAAGAGAAGCTCTTCATGATAGCAATATCACCAAGCTCAACACGTTTTTTTGTGTTGTTATTAATCAAGCTCATCAGTTCACGAGGAAAGAACTTATCCAACTTACCTAAGTTGATAAACAGGCGTGTAAATCCTTCTGTTTTATTTCCGTCACGTGTGCGACGTTCACGAACATCTTGTGGACTTTCAAGTTCTTCTTGATCTCTATAATAGTCCAAGAATCGATTAAATTCAAGAGATACCATACGCTTAATTATATCTTCGCGGCTTAGCCACTCAAGCTTACGATATACATCTGGCATGAACTTTTCTATTTCTTCTTCGTTAACCTGAACCTTTTCTACATCATCTATAAGTTTAACAAGTTGTTGCTCACAAATCTGCTGACCTGTAGGCAAATCACCCATAACAAACTGCTTCTTAATAATGCGCTCAATAGCTTTCAACTTGCCCTTTTCACGCATGTTGATAATACAAATACTAGTGCCTTTACGGCCAGCACGACCTGTACGACCACTTCGGTGAGTATAACTTTCAATATCATCTGGCAAGCCATAATTGATCACGTGAGTCAAATTGTTCACATCAATTCCACGACCAGCGATATCAGTAGCTACAAGCATTTGCAAGTGCTTAGAGCGGAACTTCTGCATTACTGCATCACGTTGAGCTTGTGACAAGTCACCATGTAGCGAATCTGCATTATATCCATCTTGAATCAATTTATCCGCAATATCTTGCGTCTCTTGACGAGTACGACAAAACACGATACCATAAATCTGTGGATTCAAGTCGGCCACACGTTTCAAAGCTGCATATTTATCTTTAGCATGTACTGTATAAGCCACGTGTTCTACTGTATTGGTACTTTCGTTTTTGCTACCAATAGTGATTTCTTTAGGATCATTGAGATACTGCTTTGCGATACGAGCAATTTCGGGGCTCATGGTAGCAGAGAACAGCAATGTATTTCTTTCCTGAGGAACATCTGCCAAAATAGCGTTTATACTGTCGGTAAAGCCCATATTCAACATCTCATCCGCTTCATCCATTATAACATTTTGAATGGTTTGCAGAGACACGACATTGCGCTCCATTAGGTCAATAAGACGACCTGGAGTGGCTACAATAATATGTACCCCCTTCTTAAGAGCCTTAATCTGACTACCAATAGATGATCCGCCATATACTGGAAGTACCTTTAAATGTGGTATATATTTGGAGTAATCTGTTAAGTCTGCAGATATCTGCAAACACAATTCACGAGTAGGACACAAGACCAAAGACTGCGGCACTTGTTTTTTAACATCAATCATTTGAATGATAGGCAGACCAAAAGCAGCGGTCTTTCCAGTGCCCGTCTGTGCAAGTGCAACAACATCATCATATCCCTCGCCAAGCAGATAAGGGATCACTTTCTCTTGTACTGGCGTTGGTGACACATACCCAAGCTCATCAATGGCTTGAAGTATCGACGTGGATACACCTAATTCCTCAAAATTCTTCATTTAACACATCTTATATTACGATACTTCAATAGGAAATATCGGGGCAAAGGTAGGTATAATTATCTAATATATTGCACAAACCCACTAAAGATTAACGTATATGCTAAATTAAAAACACCTTATAAGCATCCAAGCAATGGTATAATGATAATAAAATTAGGGAAGCAATCATGCTTCCCTATATAATCAACTGAATATTTTACAATACTAAGTATTCAAAAGTAGATTCAGCGTGTATGATTAAGCTCCAACATTTGTTCAATATGTTGTCGAGTATTACTTAAACGAGGCACCTTATGTTGCCCACCAAGCTTACCCCTACTAGCCATCCAATCATGAAATAATCCAGGACGTGCAACAATCACTTCCAAAGGCTGCAAAGCGATATCTTTGTGTCGTTTTGCTTCATAATCAGAATTGACTTCTTTCAAAGTTTTATCAAGGACACTTGCAAATTTATCTAATGAATCGGGCACTTTTTTGAACTCTATTAGCCATTGATGACGACACTTGGCATTAGCATCCATAAATACAGGAGCTGCACTATACTCCACAACTTGACTACCAGTTGCTTCGCAGGCAGCCGCTAAGCCTTTTTCTGCATTGTCAATAATAAGCTCTTCACCAAATGCATTAATAAAATGCTTAGTGCGGCCAGTTATTTGAATTTTATAAGGTGCTTTACTAGTAAATTTCACCGTGTCACCTATAACATATCTCCATAAACCAGAAGACGTTGAAATGACCAAAGCATAATTTTTATCCAGCTCAACTTCAGTCACACATATCGCTTGTGGATTGTCGCCATCTAAATCTTCCAAAGGTATAAATTCGTAGAAAATACCATAGTCAAGCATAAGTAGCATGGATAAGTCATCAAAAGTAGACTGTGTAGCAAAATAACCTTCGCTTGCATTATATGTTTCAACATAATGCATTTTATCACTTTTGATTATTTCCTTATACTGTTCGCGATAAGGAGTAAAAGCAACCCCACCATGAAAAAACACTTCTAAGTTAGGCCATACATCAGCTAAATTGTCAACACCTTTACGTCGCATAATGTCTTTGATCAAGACAAGCATCCACGAAGGGACTCCAGACAAATTAGTCACATTAACATCCATTGTACTTGTAGCAATGGCTTCTATTTTAGCCTCCCACTCATCCATTAAAGCGATTTCCTTACTAGGGCAACGCAAGATATTAATAAGCGGACTAATATTCTCCAACAAGATAGCTGACAAATCACCAACAAGTGCGTGTTCGTTGCTTAAATGAGGGGCATGGCTCCCACCAAGAATAACTCCCTTACCTGAAATAAAATCACTCTCTGGATTATTTCTTAAGTACAAAGCAACAGCATCTTTACCACCACGATAGTGTGTATCTTCTAAAGCTTCTTTACTGACAGGAATAAATTTACTTTTATCACTTGTAGTACCTGATGATTTTGCAAAACTCGTTACTTCACTTCCCCAAAGCAGATTCTGCTCTCCTTCCATCATGCGTTCTATATAAGGCTTCAGATCATCGTAAGTGGAAATCGGAACTTGTTTTCTGAAAGTATCGTAATCTTTAATGTCTTTATATTTATGAAGCTGTCCCCATTCCGTATTTTCTGCAGAGCGAATTAAACGATGGAGCACACTGTTTTGTAGATTTTTTGCATCATGAGAAAATGCATCTATCTCTTTTAAACGGCTTGAAAATATAAATTGTAAAACTTTTGTTCTGTTGAATTTGCTATCAAACATAGTAACTTTATTTTGCAACAAATGTAAGAGAAAAAATGCTATTAGCCTAGGAATAAAGGGAAAAACTAGTCTACTCGGGACTATTTGAGAGACGAGCATCTCGTTTTATAATAAACTCTTGCAACAAAGAAGCATCGCCTTTGATACGCTCAAGAGCAGCCTTTGCCGCATGTTGCTGGGATACTTTTTTCGAATTACCCTCACCTGAGCCAACTGGTATTTCCTCTATTTGAACTTCAGTATAAAACACAGGAACTCCTTTAGAATCTTTAGACTCACGGATTAATTCGTACGATAAAGCCATACGACGTTTTTGCGACCATTCAATCAACAAGCTCTTAAAGTTGACGACTTTTTTGCTCATTTCATCCAGATCAATATAAGGTCGTATCATGCGCTCTATTATAAAACGCTTACAATGTGCATATCCCCTATCCAAATAAATTGCTCCAACAAATGCTTCTAGTGCGTTTCCATTAATATGATTATTTTGTGTCATTCGATTAACACCAGTAAAGCTCACCAGCTTATCTAGTCCTAATTGAACAGCCAACTTATCCAAAGAAGCACGTTGCACAATTTTTGAGCGAGTACTCGTCAAAAAGCCCTCACGCTCATCTATGAAATACTCATAACACATATCAGCCACTACAGCATCAATTATGGCATCTCCTAAAAATTCCATGCGCTCATTATGAGGCTTTCCTTTGAGTTCTTTTATCATTGATTTATGTCGTAATGCTTGCTTATACAATTCTAGATTACGAGGCATAAATCCCAATATATCATAATAACAAAGATAAGACTCCCTGTTTGGTGAAAACAGGAGCCTTATCTTATGCCATATTCTCATGATTACTTCTTTACACATTAATCCTCATACTTCTTGAAGATAGCGCAAGCGTTGTGTCCACCAAAACCAAAGGTATTGGATAGCGCAACTTTTATCTCACGCTTTTGAGCCTTATTAAAGGTAAAGTTTAGATTGTAATCGATGTTTTCATCGTTATCTCCATCTTCATGGTTAATCGTTGGTGGTATTACGCCATCTTTTATAGCCATAATACTAGCAATTGCTTCAATTGCACCAGCAGCACCAAGCAAATGACCTGTCATAGACTTTGTGCTACTAATATTCAACTTGTAAGCATGGTCACCAAATAGATCCTTGATAGCTTTTGCTTCAGAAATATCACCAACAGGAGTTGATGTTCCGTGCACGTTAATGTAATCTACATCTTCTGGCTGCATTTCAGCATCTTCCAACGCATTTTTCATCACCAAGATAGCACCTAACCCTTCTGGATGAGTTGCAGTCAAGTGATAAGCGTCAGCAGACATACCAGTACCAACCAACTCAGCATAGATCTTAGCGCCACGTGCCTTAGCATGTTCCAATTCTTCTAGGATTAACGCTCCACCGCCTTCACCCATAACAAAGCCATCGCGTGATGCACTAAATGGACGAGAAGCAGTTTCAGGAGAATCATTACGAGCCGAAATGGCTTTCATTGAACTAAAACCTCCTAGGCCACCAGGCGTGATAGCAGCTTCTGCCCCACCAGTAACCATTACATTCACTTTACCCAAACGAATCAAGTTATATGCATCAGCTATCGCATTTGTTGATGTAGCACATGCAGAAACAGTTGCATAGTTTGGTCCGTGAAAACCATATTTGATAGAGATAAGTCCAGCCGCAATATCCGAAATCATCTTAGGGATGAAGAATGGGCCAAACTTAGGTCCAGTTTCTTTAAAACGGCTATAATAATCACCTATTTCTTGCTCAAAAGTTTGAATACCACCAATACCTGCACCAAAAATGACACCCACACGATTCTTATCTACTTCATCTAAATTAATAGCAGAATCTGTAATTGCCTCATCAGCTACAACCATTGCATATTGAGCATAAAGATCCATCTTACGGGCCTCTTTACGATCAATATAATCAGCGGCATTGAAACCTTTCACCTCACAAGCAAAATGTGTCTTGAAGAGGGAAGCATCAAAATGAGTAATGGGTCCTGCTCCACTTTTACCAGCTTGCAACGCCTCCCAGTATTCCTGAAGGTTGTTACCAATTGGAGTAAGTGCACCAAGACCCGTTACTACTACTCTTTTTAATTCCATATATTCAAATAAACGGAATTACTTTGTAGCGTTTTCGATATAAGAAATAGCGTCACCTACAGTTTGGATCTTCTCTGCATCCTCATCTGGAATTGTTACGTCAAATTGCTTTTCAAATTCCATAATAAGCTCTACAGTATCTAGAGAATCAGCACCTAGGTCATTTGTGAAGTTAGCTTCATTTGTCACTTCAGACTCAGCTACAGATAGCTTCTCTACGATAATCTCTTTTACTTTTGCTGCATTTTCAGACATAATGTTCGAATTTATTTAATGAATAATTAGTAATTTCTTCGTTCAAAATTAGCGCTGCAAAGTAAAAAAGATTTCTTTGAGCGACCAAAAAAAACATGTTTTTTTTCCAAAAAACCGCACTTTACACATGCAAATGTGCAATTTTAAGCCCATTTTTTCACATTTATGGACCAGTAAGTCTGTTTTTCGTGAGAAATTTGTTTGATTAAAATACGATTGAATAGTTACTTTCTTCCAATCTAATAGGATAGTTTGCACGTAATTCTTCAAAAACATCCACATTATTTTTCAACATTTGACTATCTCTCATAGGGTTATATATTTGAAGTGTTGCATCTATATTTTGTAAAGCATTTACAACGCGTTGTTTTGGTGCAGGTGCATGAATATCCCAACACATGTCTAATCCCAAGAAACTTGTCAAAGCTTCCAAAGACATCCTTGTTGCATTTGACTTTCCGTCTGCAGAATATCCTGCAATATGAGGAGTGCCTATAAATGTTGCATCCAATAATGCTCTGTCAATATGGGGTTCCATCTCCCAAACATCAAGAATTGGGAAGCGTACCTTCTGTTCTTTAATTGCTCTTTTTAAAGCTACAGTATGAACCACTTCACCACGAGAAGTATTTATCAAGACGGGAACTCGTTCCAACAAATCAACCGCATCTTGATCAAATAAATGATATGTAGGATATTTGCCATCTCGAACAAGGGGGGTATGAAAAGTAATGACATCACTATGCCTTAACACTTCTTCATAGGACACAAAAGCTGCTGGATCTTCAGCTTCAGCTCGTGGAGGATCACACAGCAACAGTTGCATGCCATACTCTCGACTAGCCATTTGTGCTACCGCACTACCAACATGGCCAACTCCTACAACTCCAAGTGTCATACCTTGAAGATCAACTCCTTCTAAAAGCTCCAGTAAAGCCATTGCAGCTTGAACATATTGTACAACTCCACCAGCATTACACCCTGGGCAATTGCTCCATTTGATTCCATGCACTCTACAATAATCAACATCAATGTGATCAATTCCAATTGTAGCTGTAGCAATAAACTTCACCCGACTACCTTCTAGCAATTGAGCATCACAACGCGTACGCGTTCTAATAATCAACACATCAGCATCGCGTACAACATCGGCATTTATTTCACGCCCACGAATATACTCTACTTGAGAAGCTATCATTTCAATCTGACCTTTTATATAAGGTATAGCTTCATCAACCACCACTTTTAATGTATCCATAGATCTCATCATTCATTTAAGTTACAAAGATACTAAAAACCTAATACTTCTGCACAGAAAGCCCTTTATATGTGCAAATAACAAGCAATATAGTTGGTTCATTCAAAGATATTCTTTAGATTTGCTGAACTTATTCATTTACCAAACCTAAAAAATTATATGACTTTTAGTACAAAAAGCAACCAAATTTTCAACAAGGCCACTGCCGACTACCATATCACTGATAGTGTTGATGCGGAGATGAAAAATCCTTACAACGAAGGGACTATCGAATACGATTTATATCGCAAGAATTGGATCGATGCCGTACAATGGCATTTTGAAGATATCATACGTGATCCACAGATCGACCCAGCAGAAGCACTTGTGCTTAAACGCCGTATTGATAAATCAAACCAAGATAGAACTGATTTAGTTGAGCGCATTGACAGTTATTTTTTAACCGCTTACAAGGATGTCGTCTCAGAGAAAAACGCTATGATAAACACAGAGAGTCCAGCTTGGGCTATTGACCGCCTTTCTATCTTAGCTCTTAAGATTTATCATATGCAACAAGAGGTAAACCGTACTGACGTATCTCCTGAACACCATCAACAGTGTGCAAGTAAATTAGCTATTCTACTTGAACAACGAGTTGATCTAAGCTCAGCTATTGATCAACTTCTAGAAGACATTGAAGCAGGTCGCAAATACATGAAAGTATACAAACAAATGAAGATGTACAACGACCCATCACTTAACCCAGTACTTTACGGAAAAAAATAATTCATGGCAAAAATTCTGGTCCTCCGATTTACAGCAATTGGTGATGTAGCTATGACTGTACCTATCGTCCACGCATTAGCCACGCAATATCCTAACGATGAAGTCATTATGGTGAGTCGTAAACAAATGCAGCCACTCTTTGAGAGCCTACCTAACAATGTCACATTTATTGGCGCAGACCTTAAAGGAGAGCACAATGGGATTATGGGTATAATGAAGCTATATCGACAATTAAAACAGATGGGTATTGACTACGTTGCAGATTTACACTTCGTCTTACGTTCTCGACTTATTACATCTCGTTTTCGTATGCTAGGTATCCCTTGTGCTTTCATTGATAAAGGACGTGCAGGAAAACATAAACTGACTAGACGTACAAACAAAGTAATGGAGCGCCAACGAAGTTCATTCCTGCGCTATGCAGATGTATTTGCCGAACTAGGGTTTCCAGTAGCACCAAACTTCACCTCTATCTACGGTGAAGAAAACGGTCCAGTGAATCAGTTACAGAAAGAAGTGGGTATCAAAGGAAATACAAAGTGGGTTGGTATCGCTCCATTTGCTAAGCACAATGGGAAAATATATCCATTAGATAAGATGGAGCAAGTGATTGCTACATTATCCGAGCAAGCTAACACACGCCTATTCTTGTTTGGAGGTGGTCCAAAAGAGGAAGCTATTTTCAATGAATGGATAAAGAAATATCCCAACATAGAGTCTATGGCTGGTCGTTTGACGATGAAAGATGAACTTTCACTAATGAGTTATTTAGATGTGATGCTTTCGATGGATAGCGCAAATATGCACTTAGCTTCTTTGGTTAACACTGAAGTCATTTCAATTTGGGGACAAACACATCCGTATGCTGGATTCTTGGGTTGGAAACAACTACCTGTCAACACTATTCAATGTGAAGACTTGGCGTGTAGACCTTGCTCTGTATATGGCAACAAAGAATGTTATCGTAAAGACTTTGCCTGCATGAACAATATACTGCCTGAAACAATCATCAATAAGATATTGAATTGCATAAAATAAATAAATGATAGTAGTTAGGAAATCAACATACACATTATATAATAGAGTCTGCCATATCTGGCAGGCTCTATTATGTAATATATAACTGCCCTTCTATTGTCCTAAATAAGTAGACGAAATTGCTACAGATTAAACAATAGTACCTGCCTGTCCTATATTTAATCAACTCCTACCTCACAAAAAATGTATCAAAACATGCTCTGCATCTCACAAATAAATCAAACACTTTCGTATTGTACAAACTGAAATATACGTTTCACATTATGTTGATATTGCGAATCACAATAAAAGAAATTACAGAAACGCTAAATATATTTTACATAGATGTGACATTATAACCTTTACACCACTCATTTTAAACAGCAACACGAACTATTGTTTGTTTATATATTATTTGTTTGTATATTTGTCCAATAAAATTGAGACCAATTTATCAACCATTATCACTCCCATTAACATGGCCAAAGAAGTAAAGCGCACTATAATACAAAGCATTAAAGAAGGGCAATATAAACACAATAAATTTTTGTATTTTGTCCAAAACCTTGTAATCTATTTTTGTGCAAAATTTCTTCAAACTAACTCACCATTAACTCGATGGAACAAGCTTTCTAATGAAGAAAAGCACATGGTTCTTAAACGAGTAAAATACTACAATAAGCTTGATAAAATTACAATTATCCCAGAACAAGAACGTATCTTTTTGAAAGATTTCAAACGTCCTAAGAAAAAGAAAAGGAGCAAATCTAAACGCAAGGGCGGTTCAGTGACGACTTACTTTTTTGACACGTTTAGAGTAACAAAATATTTTTCTAAAAACCTTTATATTGCCTTAAGATTCGGTGATGTTACAGAAGTTCCCCATGTACCTGCGTTGGTAAAAAGTCGCCCAATTCATGGTAGCAATCATAATGCTATTGTTCTTAAACTAAATAAGATTAGACATTTCTTATTCATAAAAGATCCCGTGCCCTTTGAACAAAAAGAAAACATCTTAATAGGGCGTTCAGTTGTAGCACTCGAAAAGCGCAAAAGATTTTTTGAGATGTATTTTGACCATCCATTGTGCAACATCGGTAATACTGGCATAAATACAGGAGCTCCAGCACAATGGGGAAAAGACAGACTAACAATACTTGAGCATCTTAAATATAAGTTTATCTTATGTATAGAAGGCGTAGACGTTGCTACCAATTTGAAATGGGTAATGTCTTCCAATTCATTGGCCGTAATGCCCAATCCTGAATTTGAAACTTGGTTTATGGAGGGTACTCTTATACCCAATTATCATTATATACAGATAAAGAGAGACTATTCAGACCTTGAAGAAAGACTACAATACTACATAAACCATCCAGAAGAAGCAAAAGCTATAATAAAACATGCTCACGAATATATTGAACAATTCAAAAACAAAAAGCTTGAGAAACTAATTGGCGTAATGGTTATGGAACGTTATTTTGAAAAAACAGGGCAACTTGATTATTGCACTGAATACGAATAGAGAGGACACGCACAACTCTATATACAGTAGTACTCAATGTTATGCCTGTTGATGTTTTTTTTGTGCGTAAATAGGAATACGTTTCCAGCGGCGATGTGACCATAGCCAAAGTGCAGGATCTTTACGAATCGATTTTTCCAACATTGATGCATATATATTTGTCAACTCGTCCTTTTCATATTCTTTTGGCGCAATAGTCACCATAGAGAAATGTACATGATAATGCCCACGTTTAATACGACTCAACTCTGCATAAGCAACAGGGGCATTTAGTTTGGTAGCAATTTTTTCTACTCCAGAAGCAAAATAGGTTTCATGATTTAAGAACATGGTTCCACCATGCACATTATCATTACTTGGCACTTGGTCAGCTATAAATCCTATTACAACTTTTCTATTATCACGTTTAAATTCCAAAATCCGTCGCAAAGTATCCTTCATTAAGATACATTCTCCACCATATTGCTCACGTATTTCTTTCATAAGTCGATCAACATATGGATTGTGTAATTTATGATATAACTGAGCTGCATGGACATCCTCAGGCACCCAATATTTTAATGAAGCAACATATTCCCAATTACCCATATGAGACAGATACACCAGCACGATTGGCTGCTCTTTCATTGCTTCAACTATATCATCAACGCCAGAAAATGTCATGCGTTTCATCATACTCTTTTTGGAGATACGCACTAATTTAATATTCTCCAAAATATAATCTGACATCAAGCGAAAGTATTCTCGTTCAATTTTCAAACGCTTCTCCACTGTATATTCTGGGAAACAATCAACCAAATGTTTTCGTACAATTTTCTTTCTGTATCCGATAACATAGTATATCAAAAAATACAACACATCAGCCAAAATATAAATTACCCAAAATGGCAATAAAGATATCAGATAAAAAAGAGAACGAATGATACAATAAGGAAAATTTTTCATTTACTATCGATTACTATTATCATATATACAACCCAAAATAGGCTATAATCATTTTACAAAGATACAGCATTAAAAAGACATAAAGGAAAGAAAAGAGCAAGAAGTTTGGTCAAAGTAGGTTTTAAGCGTATATTTGTGACTTCAATAAATTATAAATGCGCTTAGAAAATGAACATAAAAATAGTCCTATCACCTCAATATAGACAATACGAATCGTTCATTCAGAGCATTCCTTCTGTTTTTAATAAAGAAGAAATCGGAGTGTTAGTCCATAATGGACGAAACCAAATCAAATTTTTTACAATGGAAGATGGTGTTGTTTTGGCAATTAAACATTTTCATCGTCCAAATATTGTGCAACGTATTGCTTATGGCTATTTCACTCCTAGCAAGGCAAAAAAGGCGTATGAATTTGCTCATCGTTTCCGTACTCTTGAGATCGACACACCTGAAGAAATTGCTTATATAGAGATTAGAAATGGTGGACTATTAATAGATAGCTATTTTATCTCTCTTAAAGACGAACGTCCATCAATTTGGAACACTCTATACCCAAAAGGTACAACTCCTGATACAATCGTACAAAATGGTATAGATGTTGAAAATTACAACTACACATTAATAGATGCTTTTGCTGAATTCTTAGTAAAAATCCATGAAAAAGGGATCTTACATGGTGATCTTAATTTAGGGAATATACTATATGACAAAGATGATGAAGGTCAGTATCGTTTCTCATGTATAGATATCAATCGCACTAAATTCAAACAACACATCCCCGTAAATACTTGTTTACAAAACATGGTGCGTATCACGAAACCTCGTATCGTATATAAACACATACTCTACCGTTATGCACATGTACGTCAATGGGATGAAGAAAAAATTTTAAAGAAAGGACTTCACTACCTTGATGTTTTCTTAAAAAACCGAGCACGTACTCGTGAAATCAAGTACATGCTCGGTTTAAAAAAGAGATAGAATAAATAAGCTATGCTAATTTTATTCCGTTATGTTCTATAGCAATTAATCTACGTTTATACAATTCACTAAGTGCACGTTTAAACTGTTTTTTACTTACTTGAAACGCTTCATATATTTCTTCAGCATCACTTTTGTCATGGTATGGCAAAAATCCACCAGCCTCTTTTAAAGCTTGGAGAACTACTTCTGTAAGTTCTTTTCTTTGAGTTTTACCATGACGTTGAAGCATTAAGTCGACTTTTCCATCTTCCCTTACTTGACGAATATAAGCCTTCATACGGTCTCCCATTTTTATAGGACGGAAGACCTCATTTTTATAGACTAAACCTGAAAATCGATTGTCAATAATCGCTTTGAATCCCAATTCAGTGGCATGCACAATCAAAACATCAACTTCGTCACCTGGTTGATACAATGGTTTGACAACATTAAGATAACGATCAATCTTAGCACTACCCATAATACGAAAACTATCCTCATCAACATGGCAGTGTATTACATAATAACGATCCACTTCCATGCGTTGTTTTTGCTCTCTAAATGGGACAAACAAATCCTTCATTAAGCCCCAATCCAAGAAAGCTCCATGCTCATTAATCCAGTTAACTCTTAAACAAGCAAATTCACCCACTTGTACTTTAGGTGTTAAAGTCGTAGCAATTAGTCTTTCTTCATTATCTAAATACAAAAATACATCAATATCTTGTCCTATTTCATAGGTCTCAGGTTGATAACGCTTTGGCAAAAGAATTTCACCCATTTCACCACCATCAAGATATAAACCAAATTCAACTTCCTTTACAATAGTCAAAGTGTTGAACCGTCCAAGAGATAACTTCATAGTTGTCCGTTTTTAAATTAAAATTACAGAATTTCAAATGATTGCCATAAATTATCCTTCGGTACAGGGGCAACCACGTGAATGGGCTCTTTTGATACAGGATGAATAAAATCTATGCTACGAGCATGTAAACAAATACTTCCATCTGAATTACTGCGAGAAGCTCCATATTTCAAATCACCTTTAATAGCACATCCAATCTTAGCTAATTGACAGCGTATTTGATGATGTCGTCCTGTCATTAATTCAACCTCTAAAAGGTAATAGCGTTGAGAAGAATTAATCAATTCATAACGCAATTTAGCCAACTTGCTATGTGGCTTTTCTTTTGAGTAAGCATAACTTTTATTTTGCTGTTCATTACGCACTAAATAATGCACCAACTCATCAGCTTCTATATCTGGACGACTTTGTACAATGGCCCAATACTTTTTATGCACTTCACCATCTTGAAACATTTTGTTCAACCTAGTTAAAGCTTTACTCGTCTTAGCAAAAACAACAATACCGCTAGTTGGTCTATCCAATCGATGAGTCACACCAACAAAGACATTGCCAGGTTTGTTGTATTTTTTCTTGAGATATTGTTGCACAGTAACAGAGAGGGGAGCATCGCCTGTTTTATCTCCCTGAACGATCTCCCCACTCTCTTTATTGACTATAATAATATGATTATCTTCGTATAGTACGGTCATATATAATATGTGTCAGCAAATAATTACATGTTCATACCACCACAACAATGAATAACTTGTCCACTCACATAGCTACTTAGATCTGAAGCTAAAAATACAGCTACATTAGCAACATCTTCAGGTGTACCTCCACGACGTAGAGGAATATTTTTTGCCCATTCTTTTTTCACTTCATCAGTCAACTGATCAGTCATTTCAGTAATGATAAATCCAGGCGCAATTGCATTGGCACGTACTCCACGAGAGCCAAGTTCCTTAGCAATAGATTTAGTCAATCCAATCATACCAGCCTTAGAAGCAGAGTAGTTTGCCTGCCCAGCATTACCAGATACACCTACAACACTACTCATATTAATAACACTACCAGTTTTCTGACGCATCATTATAGGTGTACAAGCGTGGATAAAGTTGAATGCAGATTTTAAATTGACATTGATTACCATATCCCATTGTTGTTCAGACATACGCATCATCAAACCATCACGCGTGATACCAGCATTATTTACAAGGACATCAATGCGCCCGAACTCTTCGTGAATTTCTTTCACTACACGAGCTGTATCTTCAAAATCAGCAGCATTAGAAGCATAGCCTTTGGCTTTTATACCAAATGCTTCAAGTTCCTTCTCAGTAGCCAAAGCATTATCATCAATTGATAAATCTGTAAATGCAATATTAGCACCTTCTGCAGCAAATTTCAATGCAACAGCCTTACCGATACCGCGAGCGGCACCAGTGATAACAGCAGTTTTACCTTCTAGTAGTTTCATAATTCTTGTCTATTATTAATTCATTAAAATCATTTCCTGTAATATCGTAGCTACAACAATCCACCTACATGTTTACGTTGTTTTGACTCATGATGTACTCCATCAAGCAAATCATAATCAACTTGACGCAATGCTCCCAACACCATATCGGCAACAATACGTTTACGTTGCTCAGTATCTACATTAGGTGCAATTTGACCACGAATATGAGGAACTTCTATTCCTTTTACACAATAATGCATAACAGTGGCTGTCATACGCACATTGTTTATATTAAAGACCCCCATTTCCACTCCCTCTTGAAGCACATGTTCAAAAAGCTCAATTTCACGTTGGTCAAATTTTTTGCGTACTTTCTCTACACCCCAAATATCTCGGAAGAAATTTGCACGAAGTGTCCCGTTACGAAGAACAACTTCTTTGACAGCATCCAATCGAGTATAAATCATCTCCATGATCTTTCTATCTGGGCGTATACTTTTCAAAGACACACGACGCATCATTTCAGAAAGAATTTCCAATTCACTTTCAACAACTGCCCAATATAACTCTTCTTTACTTTGAAAATAAGTATATACTGTACGTCTCCCTTTTCCCGATGCTTTAGCAATATCATTCATGGTTGTATTTTCCACACCGACACGTGCAAATAGCTTTCGGGCTACATCAACAATTCTGGCTCTAGTTTTAGGGATAGGCATAGTCTGAGTACGTTAGAAATTCAAACAAAAATAAGGCTTTTGAACGAAATGAACAAAAGAAACCAGACTAAAATGCACAAAAAACGGCAAAAGTGCAATAAAAGAGAAAACCTCCAGGATGATCTTTCGACCATCTGGAGGTTATACTATTCAAGAAAGACTAAACGATTAGTCCTTTAATTTAGCAACGATAAAGTCACGATTCAAACGAGCAATATTGCTAATTGAAATGCTTTTTGGACATTCAGCCTCACAAGCACGTGTGTTTGTACAGTTACCAAAACCTAGTTCGTCCATTTTGGCTACCATTGCTTTAGCACGACGACTAGCTTCTGTCTTACCTTGAGGCAACATGTTCAATTGTGATACCTTAGCAGACACAAACAACATAGCTGAACCATTCTTACAAGCCGCTACACATGCACCACAACCAATGCAAGATGCACTATCCATAGCTTCATCAGCCACATCTTTAGAAATAGGTACTGCATTGGCTTCCTGATTCACCCCAGTATTGACACTAATGTAACCACCAGCTTGCATGATCTTGTCATACGCTGTACGATCTACCATCAAATCACGAATCACTGGGAAACCAGCAGAGCGCCATGGTTCTACAGTTATTGTTTCACCATCTTTGAACTTACGCATAAACAACTGGCAAGTAGTCACACCACCTTCTGGCCCATGTGGGTGTCCATTGATATAAAGTGAACACATACCACAAATACCCTCACGGCAGTCATGATCAAATACTACTGGTTCCTTGCCTTCGTTGACAAGTTGTTCATTAAGGATATCAAGCATCTCTAGAAAAGAGGTATCGCCTGGGATATCCTTCATTGGGTAGCTTTCAAATGCACCCTTGGCCTTTGGGCCTCTCTGACGCCAAACTTTCAGCGTGAATGATATATTCTTATCCATCGTTGTTCTTAAACTTTGTAGTTACGAGTTTTCACCTCTGTTTCTTCATATACAAGATCTTCTTTCAAAAGTTCAGGTTTTACACCCTCACCTTTATAATTCCAGCAAGATACATACATATAATTCTTATCGTCACGCAATGCTTCACCTTCTGGTGTTTGGTACTCTTCACGGAAGTGACCACCACAAGATTCTTCACGTGTCAAGGCATCGTAGGCCATCAACTGTCCCATTTCGATAAAGTCAGCAAGACGAAGTGCCTTTTCAAGCTCAACGTTCAAGTCATCTATTTCACCAGGAATGAATACATTGCTCCAGAATTCTTTGCGAAGTTCGTCAATCTTACTGATAGCAGTTTCAAGACCCTCTTTCGTACGCCCCATACCTACGCAACTCCAAAGTACATGCCCAAATTCTTTATGGATAGAGTCAACAGAACGCTTACCCTTAATTCCCATCAATTTCTTCATCTTAGCATACACCTCTTTTTCTGCTTCAACAAATTCAGGAAGATCTGCACTAAAACGTGGTACAGAAATTTGATCTGCCAAGTAATTTTGGATAGTATATGGAAGTACAAAGTATCCATCAGCAAGACCTTGCATCAATGCAGAAGCTCCTAGACGGTTAGCACCGTGATCTGAGAAGTTAGCCTCACCAATAGCAAACAATCCTGGAATAGAAGTCATCAATTCGTAATCTACCCAAATACCACCCATTGTATAGTGAATAGCAGGGAAGATCATCATTGGATTCTTATATGGATCTACGTCAGTAATTTCTTCATACATTTGGAAAAGATTACCATAACGTGCCTTTACAACATCAGCACCAAGACGATCAATTGCATATTTAAAATCAAGGAAAACAGCAAGCCCAGTGTTATTTACACCAAATCCAGCATCGCAACGTTCTTTTGCAGCACGAGATGCAACATCACGTGGCACCAAGTTACCAAATGCAGGATAACGACGTTCCAAATAGAAGTCACGATCTTCATCAGGAATATCATTAGCGGTCTTTTTACCTTCTTGAATAGCTTTAGCATCTTCTAACTTAGCTGGCACCCAAATACGACCATCATTACGAAGTGATTCGGACATCAATGTCAATTTAGATTGCTTATCACCATGTACTGGAATACAAGTTGGGTGAATTTGTACATAAGCTGGGTTAGCAAAATAAGCACCCTTCTTATAACATTGAATTGCAGCAGATACGTTACAAGACATTGCGTTAGTTGACAAGAAGTATGAATTACCATAACCACCTGTACCGATTACCACAGCATGTGCAGCAAAACGTTCTAACTTACCTGTCACCAAGTTACGAGCAATAATACCACGAGCACGACCATCGATCATTACTAGATCCATCATTTCATAACGAGTGTACAACTCAACAGTCCCTTTATTTACCTGACGGCTAAGTGCAGAATAAGCACCAAGAAGCAACTGTTGACCAGTTTGTCCCTTTGCATAGAAAGTACGTGATACTTGTGCACCACCAAAAGAGCGGTTATCTAAAGTACCACCGTAATCACGAGCAAAAGGTACACCTTGAGCGACACATTGGTCAATAATAGAGTTTGACACCTCAGCTAGACGGTACACATTTGCCTCACGAGCACGATAGTCACCACCTTTAATTGTATCATAGAATAGACGATATACAGAGTCACCGTCATTTTGATAATTTTTTGCAGCATTGATACCACCTTGTGCAGCAATAGAGTGTGCACGACGTGGAGAATCTTGGATGCAGAAGTTAAGCACCTTAAAGCCCATCTCACCTAGAGATGCAGCAGCTGACGCACCAGCAAGCCCAGTTCCTACGACAATGACATCTAGACGACGCTTGTTAGCAGGATTGACCAGCTTCTGGTGATTCTTATAATTGGTCCATTTTTCGGCTAGTTTGCCCGATGGAATCTTTGAATCTATCTTAGTCATAATTGATTTCTTCAATCTGGTTATTAATTATACTAGCAAACGCAAATTACTCGTGAGAGTCAGCACATTCTGTTTTCTTCTCCCCACAAGCATCTTTACACGCCTGATCGTTACCACATGCTTGCTTGCATGTTTTTTCAGCTTTATCACAAGTACATTGATGTGTCTCTACCTCTTGAGCTACTGTAACAGTTGCCGCCTCTTGAGCAGCAGGAAGACATTTGCTAGCATAAGCAATCGTTACCAAAGCAAAACCAACACAAAGAATAGTTGTGTACACTGCAGATACAACTCTCCAACGCTTGAACCAAATTTTGCTATTCCAACCAATTGTTTGAAGAGCAGACCAAAAACCATGGTTTAAGTGGAACCAAAGAGCAGCAAGCCATACAATATAAAGTACCACATTATACCATTGAGAGAATGTGTACTGAATGATGTAAGCTCCGTTAGCCGGAGACACTGTACGAGCACCTACTTCTACTGTATGGTGACCCATCAATTCTACAAGCATCATCTTAGACCAGAAATGCACAAAGTGAAGTGCAAGACCAAGAATAACAACTACACCCAAAACAAGCATGTTTTGAGAAGACCACTCTACACCTTTTGGTTTGCTAGATACTGCATAGCGGTCGTTACCACGAGCCTTGTAGTTTAGCAGTGTCAGCCAGAACGCATAGATAATGTGAATCACAAATAGCGCCGCAAGAGCCAAGGTACCCACTAGTGCATACCAGTTGGCTCCTAGGAATTCGCAAACCATGTTGTATGCCTCCGCCGAAAACAGAGCAACAACGTTCATCGCCATGTGAAATGTCAGAAATAGGATTAAGGCGAGTCCCGTAACACTCATGACCACCTTACGTCCTATGGATGAATTGGTTAACCACATAAATGATTGAATTTAAATTATTGATAATTGAATTTGAGTTCAAAAATAGTTGTTATACTGTGGATACAAAAGCCCGATAGACCTACCGCGCAGTATTCTGCGCAAAAGTAGGTCTTTTTCATGGGTTGTACAAGTTAATAGAGAAATTTTTCCATAATCAGAAGAGAGAATAGCAAAGAAAACACACTAGTCTTCATCTTGCTCCTCTTCTGAATCAAGGTTCTTGCTTTTTTCAGCCAATAAAAGCAAAGTTAAATCCTCACCTCCCTGCCCTCTTTTCCTTAAATTTCTAGGAGTATCTCCAAAAGAGGCCTTACAGAAATGTGCGAAATGAGATAAAGAATCAAAGTTATACCCTTTACTTATTACACTAATTTTTTGCGTTGTATATTGCAAATCATGAATAATCCCTTCCCGTTTTTTGTCAAGAATCCATTCATACACAGCTTGTCCAAATATATTCTTAAAGATGCGTCGAAAAGTACTTAAAGTGTACCCTCCTAAATGTGCAAACTCTTCAACATTCTTTACCTTAGCATAATTCTGCATCACAAAATGTTGAAAATTTTCGGCATAGCTTTGAATCGGAAAGAAAAACTTACGTAATTGAGGCTCATCGTTATAACGCAATAACAAATAAGTCAATTCACAAGCTTTCATTTCTAAAAAGGAATACAAATGTTTTTGTTCGTCATCCAACAAAGAAACTAAATTAAGCATAAAGTCGGTCACCTGTTTATGCATTGCAAGTGGTGTATACGTCAATGGCGCATCCACCTCTTCCATTATTTTGTTGTACATTTCTTCATCAACGAGAGGAATATCATTGAATTCACATCGCACAAGCGCCACTTCCGTCAAAGCCAAATACTCGATCTTTGATCCCATTGGCTGCAAAACAACATCACCTTTCTTGAGTGTATTTCCTGGATATTGATAACTATTAAACAACAACTCCCCCTCTAAAACAAAAAGGAGCATATTCTTTTCACATTTACATATAGGCAAATGCTCTCCAGGCAAGTATTTCTTACTCAGAAAACTCACGTTACACGATTTATGGTCTTTCAGTCGTTTCTCTATATTTCCCCCCATAGTATTCCAGCTAACAGGTCATTAATTAGGCTTAAGAATGGTCAAATATCTGTCACTTTGAATAATTTTTAAAGCTTCCTTATAGACAGAATCATTTTTGTTCATAATAAAATAGTACGCATTCATATCCCACAAATCACGAGCTACAAGCGCACTGAGTTGCAGTAAAATATAATCGGACATCTTTTCTTTTGAAGGAGGAGTTATCCCTTCTTCAATAGCTTTTTTGCACAATAAAGGAAGCAATTCTTGATAGACATCAAAATGAGTCAAAAAACTGTCCACATCAACAAATTGACTTTTTAATTCTTTACGTTTATCATCAACAAAGCGTCCTGTTGTCTCCAGAATTAGCCCATGTGCAGCCAATTGACGAAAAAATTCTGTCGTTGTATCTGCAGGAACAAATACATCTGGCATAATACCGCCACCACCATAGACAACCCGTCCACCTTTGGTATGATACCGCAAACTATCTACAAAGTGTATACTATCTGCATGTTGCAGTTCGCCCGATTCTACACGATGATGCAAATCATCAGCATACTCCTCACGTGAAGTATAAGGACGTTGGATACATCTACCAGAAGGAGTATAATATCTGGCTACAGTCAGCCGAATCATACTACGATCTGGCATGTATATTGGACGCTGTACAAGCCCCTTCCCAAAGCTTCTTCTTCCCACTAAGACTCCACGATCCCAATCTTGCAAAGCGCCTGATACAATTTCGCTAGCACTTGCCGAAAAGGAATCAATCAACACAACGACTCTCCCCTTTTCAAAGCGGCCTGATCCATGGGTAATAAACTCCTGATATGGCTGATTACGACCTTGAGTATATACTATCATCTTGCTTGCAGGTAAAATTTCATCAATTATTTTAGTTGCAATCTGCAGATATCCCCCACCATTACCACGCAAATCAAGAACTAAAGACTCCATACCTTCTTTTTCGAGATGCTTTAATGCCTCTTTAAACTCATTATATGAATTGGCTCCAAACTGTTCTAATTTAATATAACCAACTTTTGGGGCAGCCATATACGTGCTATTAATAGAATATACAGGAATTTTATCTCTAGTTACACGAAACGACAAAATGCCTGGTGTTTTTCGACGAACGATCCCAAGATTTACAGATGTTCCTTTCGGACCTTTCAAAAGTTTTGTAATTTTGCTCACAGGCATATTGATACCTGCAATCACAGTATTCTCAACAGACACAATACGATCTCCAGGACGTATGCCCACTTTTTCACTCGGACCATTTGCCACAGGCTGTACAACAAAAAGAGTATCATCCAACATATTAAATTGTACTCCAATACCTTCAAATCCTCCCTGCATCGACTCATTAAAAAGCTCGACTTCCTCAGGTGAGCTATATGTTGAATGTGGATCAAGCTCCTTCAACATACCACGTATGGCCACATCGGCTAATTGAGTTATATCAACTGAGTCTACATAATAGGTATCAATCATATAAGTAGCCAATTGCATCTTTTGAAAAGCAACTCTTCGTTTATCTGCAATCTTTTTCTTCAGTTCTTTTTGCTCCTTATTATCTTGCAAACTCGTTTCTTGTGCCATTATAGGACATGCCCAACATAACCACAGCAACAATGCACCGCAGTATCCCCAATTAGCGAATAAGGTTAACAGTCTTTCTCTCATCTTTTTATTGAGATTTTAGTAAAGATGCTCAACATCTTATTTTTCATCCAACTCTTCCAGTTCAAAACCAGCAGGTAACAAAGCATCGATATTTTTTCCAAATCGAAGTAGTTCTCGACAAATACTACTACTAACACTATTCAATTCTGGCAATGTAAATAAAAGTAATGTATCAATACCACTTATTTTCAGATTGATATCTGCTATAGTACGTTCATATTCCATATCAGCAACAGTACGTATGCCACGCACAATATGTCCTGCTGATTGTTCTTTTGCAAAATCCACTGTCAAATTTTCGTAAGATGCCACGCGCACTGAAGGATCATCCTTATAAAAGCGTTCTATCATTCGAATTCTCTGATCTACAGTAAAATAAGTCCGTTTATTCGTATTTACACCAATAGCAATAACCACCTCATCAAAAGCAGTAAGAGCTCGCTCTACAATATTAGCATGCCCCAATGTAAATGGGTCAAAAGTTCCTGGAAATAGAGCAATCTTCTTCTTATATCCTTTGATCATACAATATCTTCAATTACAAGATTATCAATAATAAATTCCTGTCTATCAGGCGTATTTTTTCCCATATAAAACGCCAACATTTCCTTAACAACATCTTCTTTGCGCAAACTTACTGGATCTAAACGCATATTAGGACCTATAAATTCTTTAAATTCATCAGCTGATATTTCTCCCAGCCCTTTAAATCGAGTAATCTCTGGATTCTTAATTTCTTTTAGTGCCCGCACCCGTTCTTCCTCAGTATAGCAGTAACGGGTCTCCTTATTCTTATTACGAACACGGAAAAGAGGAGTTTGCAAGATATACACATGTCCTTTCTTTATTAAGTCAGGGAAGAACTGCAAGAAGAAAGTAATAATTAAGAGACGGATATGCATACCATCCACATCGGCATCTGTAGCAACAATCACCTTATTGTATCTAAGTCCCTCCATACCTTCTTCAATATTAAGAGCCGCTTGTAAAAGGTTAAATTCTTCATTTTCATAGACCACTTTTTTTGTGGCTCCATAGCTATTCAACGGTTTCCCTCGCAAAGAAAAAACAGCCTGAGTGTTCACATCGCGACTTTTAGTGATTGATCCTGATGCAGAATTCCCTTCAGTAATAAAAATCGCACTTTCCGCTTGTCTTTCTCCTTTCGGATCATTAAAATGTACACGACAGTCACGTAGTTTTTTATTATGTAGATTCGCTTTTTTAGCTCTTTCACGAGCCAATTTAGTAACCCCTGCTATAGCCTTACGTTCCCTTTCACTCTCATGGATTTTAGCCAACATTATTTCGGCTATTTCTGGATGTTTATGAAGATAGTTATCAACTTCACGTTTCACAAACTCTCCCACATAACGATTGACTGTACTACCATCAGGTTCCATGTGTGTGCTTCCTAACTTGACCTTAGTTTGGGATTCAAATATGGGTTCCTCAACGTTCACAGCTATAGCCGCAACCAAACCATTGCGAATATCTTGAAAATCTTGATTCTTATTATAAAATTCCTTGATAGTACGAGCTAAATGCTCCTTCATCGCACTTTGGTGAGTCCCCCCTTGAGTAGTATGTTGACCATTCACAAAACTATAGTACTCTTCACCATATTGAGCAGTATGTGTAAAAGCTATTTCCACATCTTCCCCTTTAAGATGCACAATAGGATACAAACCCTCAGAAGTCATATTATCGTTGAGCAAATCACTCAACCCATTTCGGCTTAGGATACGTGTCCCATTATACAGAATTGTCAGGCCAGTATTTAGATAGGTGTAATTTTTTAGTAAATTTTCAATATACTCTCCACGGAAAGTATAATTGGCAAACAAATTATTTTTTTCTGTTGATTTCTTGCCACTATCAGGTTCGAAGAAAATGTGAGTACCATTTTCTTCATCTGTTGGTGCAGTTATATCACTCACTAAGTCCCCACGTTCAAAACGAACGATACGCACTTGTCCATCGCGATAACTTCGTGCCTCAAAATGGCGGCTCAAAGCATTGACTGCTTTTACGCCAACCCCATTCAAGCCTACACTTTTCTTAAAAGCTTTACTGTCATATTTACCTCCAGTATTCAATTTGCTAACAGCATCGACCAGTTTCCCTTGTGGTATTCCTCGACCATAATCTCGCACCGAAACACGAAGATTGTCATCTAGAACAACTTCAATCTTCTTCCCTGCATTCATTTTGAACTCATCAATACTGTTATCCATGACTTCCTTGAGCAAGACATAGATTCCATCTTCAGCATGCGCACCATCTCCCAAACGTCCAATATACATACCGGGACGTTGACGGACATGATCCATATCACTGAGTGAACGAATATGTTCATCATTGTACGCCACTATTGGTTGAGTTTCAGCCAAGGGCAATTCTTGTTCCTTTCTGTCAGTCATATCAAATTCTGTTTTCTCTATGAGTCGTTACTTAAGTTCCATTTTAAATGCACGTCTACGTTTATGCTGTTCGGTCTTAAAATACTCCCATTGCGCCTGCACCTTGCCATTAATTTCAAGTTCAGGATTACTTTCTGCATACTTAAATCCCATATCTTTATAGACTGGAATCAAGTCAGAAAACAACAACGCATTCACCCCTTTTCCTTGATATTCAGGATGAATAGCAACCAAGAGCAAATCCAGCACGCCTCCTTGATGACTTCCTTTGAGCGCTTTCAACAAATGCACCCATCCAAGTGGCAATAATTTCCCTTTACTTTTTTGTAAGGCTACACTCATTGAAGGCATAGATATCCCCACTCCAATCAAGCGTCCTGTAGACTCCGTAATAAGCGTTACCATTCGCAAGTCCAAAACAGGTAAATATGTTTTAATATACTGCTTGATTTGTTTTTCAGTCAACGGACTAAAGCCATACAAATTGGCATAACTCTCATTAAGCAATTCAAAAATAGGCCATCCATATTCTTTGGCTAGCTTACGTGCGCTTTTGTATTTTAGTATCTTTAAATCATACTTATTTTTCACAATCTCAGCGATGCGCTGATGCTTCGTTGGAACCCCTTCTTCAGGTATATATATTTTAAACTCCACCCAATCAGCATCCTTTATCATGCCATAAGCTTCAAAATGCTTTGAATAATAGGGATAATTATATAAAGACCCCATAGTTCCCAATTGATCAAATCCATCAATAAGGCAACCCTCATTATCAAAATCAGTAAAGCCCAATGGACCTTGAAGTTGTTTCATTCCTTTCTGCTTTCCCCATTCGGAAACAGTGTCCAATAGTTGTTGACTGACTGGCAACTCATCGACAAAATCAATCCATCCAAAACGTACAGCCTGTACATTCCATTTATCATTTGCACGGTGATTGATGATTGCTGCGACACGCCCCACTACTTGACCTACTTCATCGTAAGTTAAGAAAAAAGCTGCATCACAAAATTCATAGGCAGCATTCTTCTCAGGGCTAAAAGTATTCTCTAAATCAGTAATTAAGTCGGGCACACTGTATTCACAGCCTCTGTATAAAGTATAATTAAACTGTATAAAGGCGCTCATCTCAGCGGCCGTTTTGACTTCTTTGGTTGTATAGTGCATAATTAAATAATCGTGCTTATATTATATCCCACAAATATACAGGAAAATCTTAACATATGAAGCAAGTCTAAAGGGGTAATGCATAAAAAAACAAACAGTTCCTCTAAAAAACAATTAAATTCTTGCTATTTTATAGACAATATAGCCTAAGTACAACAATACGAGTAATGCTCCCTCTCTGCGTAGTATTCGCCGATGCCCTAAAATAAAGTTTACAAAAAACAGAACAAAACTCACACAAATCAAGTACCACAAGTCCACACTTTCTATTTTCCCTAAAGATAAAGGTTTTACAGAAGCCGAAACTCCCAACACCAAAAAAATATTCATCAAATTGGATCCGATGGCATTACCTATCGCCAATTCTGGATTCTTTTTCAAAGCCGCAACCACACTTGTGGCTAATTCTGGCAAGGAAGTTCCCACTGCTACAAGAGTTAAACCAATCATCGCATCAGAGACTCCCCAAGAACGTGCAATTTTACTTGCATTATTAACAAAAAGATCGCCTCCGTATATCAATAAAGCGAAGCCTAAAACCAACAAAACAATATCTTTCCATATTGGATGTATTTTCTGAGTAAATCCCTTAACAGACGTATCGGTATTTTCTCGCGCAATAGAAAATGTATAACTCATGAATATGGCTAAAAATGACAATAAAATAAAGCCATCTGTACGCGACAACATGTTGGGCGCTGAAACTGGCAACAGTGCCCAAACATCCATACTCAAAAACAAGAGCACGCAAGAGGCCAATATACATAGGGGAATTTCAGCCCGTACTGTATTTCGTTGTACAGTAATAGGAGCCACCATAGCTGTCACACCAACAATCATTGTCGTGTTGAACAAATTAGATCCGACTACATTTCCGATAGACATATCCGAAATACCTTTCACAGCACTAGTCACACTAACAACCAATTCAGGTGCCGAAGTTCCAAATGCAACAATAGTTAAACCAATAACGAGTTGAGAAATTCGGAAGCGAGTTGCAACCGCTGAAGCTGCATCAGTTAAGAAATTGGCCCCTATCAAAATCATAGCCAAACCTACTAATAAAAAGATATATATCATAGTATGAATTTTAAGTATATAGCTACTATACCTTCGTACAGCGTAAAAGTTGTTTTTCTTTTCCTACACTTGTCGCAAAAAGATAAGTATCTCCACCTTCCTTTAATTTCAATTTCTTACGCAAATTGGCAACTGTATCAGGAAAATCACGCACAGTTAAGTGACAACGTAAATTATTCATCATCATTTTTTGCACATCCTTCTTTTGCACTTTACAAGTATCTTCTATAAAAAAGCGACGCCCTGGAAAACCCAAACAATCTTCATCTGAAACAAACAAATGTGCCGATTGCCCCAACTGACGTACAGGATAATTTGCTGTGAGAGAGGCAAATGCTCCAACCTTCATCACAGATGTATTAGGTTCAAATAAGAAACAACCTTTTAATGCTTCTACCTCATCCTCATAAATAAGTAAAGGAACAACAGCTTCTATATTATAAGAGGTTTTGTATATGTCAGCAAACTCACCGTCATGAATATTCACAGCAAACAAAGGTACCTCGTCCAGCACATTGTCCACTTGTTTGCCAACCTGATACGCTTGACAGTCAATCAATACAAGCAATTCTTTGCATTCATTATGCAAAGAAACAACCGCCACCTGAGTGACACCTTTTAGAACACGCAAGACAGCCTTAATGTCGAGCATTGGTGACAACTTCAAGAGTACATACTTGGAGTGACGAGTCATAACAGGCAATAGGGTTAAAACATCTGGAGTGCAATCTTCTAACGCTGCCACCTTTTGCCCAGACACACTTCTTCGTGCAGGGTCAATATAGCATAATGTAACTGAAGGCATCTCAGCCAAGTATTCTTCACAAGCCATCTGATGGAGCTGCAGATTATCTCGCCCCATAACATGCGCATTGTGTGTCACAAGCGCAAATAAATCCTCATTACACTCTACATAATGTCCTTTGTCGAATATAGATGCCAAGGCGAATGTATCGACACCAAAACCACCAGTCAAATCAACAAAAGAATGCAAAATAACATCAGCAGGAAGCACTCCCTGCAACCAATGTGCTTTATATTGAGCAGTCCACTCACTACTACACTGCTCTAAATTAAGTTGAGGTGGAAAGACAACTTGAGAATGTGCACACCATGTAGGCAATTTATCTTTGACTCGTTGACGACCTGCAATTTGCTGCAAGACAAACGGCATATTAATTTCAGGAAATTTATCAGCTTCCAGAGCCAAATGACGCACATCATCATCAAGATGTTTTTGAATAAATTCTTGCATCATTTTATCTGAAAGAGTCTTTAATTGATGCATATACTTATGTTATTTATTTACGTATGTATATATACAAAACAAAAGAGGCATCTATAAACTGCAATGAGTTATAAACGCCTCCTTTGGTGGGCCATGTAGGGCTTGAACCTACGACCTCCAGATTATGAGTCTGTTGCTCTAACCAACTGAGCTAAAAGCCCGATAATCCCATATTTTTGGAATCGGATGCAAATGTAACCATTTTCATATTCATCTGCAAATATAATGCATTAAAAAAGCCGATGTTTTTATACACGATCCTCTTTACGCTTAGGATTCTTAGGGAACCATCCCTTTTTCACCCTTTCCCTCTGTTCGAAAACTTCCATAATAGACCAGAAAGAAGAAAAGGCCAAAACCCCTAAACATACAGCAACTATTGTGTCATGAACAAACAATGAAGCCATCGTGGCAATGACTCCTAGTAGGCAAAAGAGCCACCAACTTTTCACTCCCCAGTAATATTCAGCTTTAATCACCAGTGGATGAAAAACACCAATAATAATGAAAGTCAACAGCCCAATAGCCAAACCTTCAAAATTGAGTCCCCACCAAATAAAAAAATTATCCATAGGATTATTGTTTATACAGTCTGATCTGAATCGCTCTCCATTCTATGAATCGGAATTTCACGTTTAATACTCTGTTCCAATGAAATCAGCGTCTCTGTTGAAATCACACCAGGAATTTCTTGCAAGCGATGATTTAAAAGCTCCATCAAGTGTTCATTATCTGTTGCATACAACTTAGTCAACATCGTATAAGCACCTGTAGTGAAGTGACATTCAATGATTTCAGGAATCTTCTCCAATTCTTCCACTACTCTAGTGTACATGGAGCCTTTCTCAAGACTAATCCCTACATATGTACATGTTCTAAATCCCAAAAGTTTAGGATTTACTTGATAACCAGATCCTGTAATCACTCCTAGATCAATCAATCGTTGTACACGTTGATGAATAGCGGCACGTGAAACACCACACTGCGCAGCTACTTCTTTGAATGGAATACGTGCATTCTGAGTAATAATATCCAAAATCTGACGGTCAAGTTTATCTATCTTATTCATAATAAATCTGGTTTTTAATTGGGTTATCGACATAAAGTAAGCAAATATACATATTTCTCAACAACAAACGAACATTTGGGCACAAAAAAAGCTACATAGCTAGAATATTGCTATACACTCCTTCTTTTTTTAAGGCTTTTTATATTTTCCAATTCGATTGACATGAATTTCTTTAGTAAAATAAATATCACCAACAACACAGGAACTAAAACTCTTAAAATGATTCTCTATCCACAAAATCATGTTGTGATTCTATAACATTGTGGCTGTAAATAACCCTCAGCATGTTTGGACATGTAGACAAAAATCAGTAACATTGTAATCAAATCAAATATGAGAACGAAAAATAATATATACGTATTAAAAAGATACAGCACCATCGTATGCATGGCTGTACAATTGGATACGATTTAACAAACTAACAACAACTTTATGTCACACACTATATCTACAATCTTTGGGATATGCTTTATATTTATAATGACTACATCTGGAGCCGCCCTAGTCTATTTTTTCCGTCAAGGAATTTCTCCTAAAATCAATTCGATTTTTTTGGGCTTTGCTTCTGGCATCATGATCGCAGCCTCTATTTGGTCGCTTTTACTACCATCTATAAGTATGTCTGCCGACTGGGGTAAATGGAGCTTTCTCCCAGCCGTTATAGGCTTTCTGTCAGGAGGATTCTTTCTTGTATTCATAGATAAAATTATACCACATTTTCACCCTGGCACTAGATGTGAAGAAGGGCCACATAGTTCATTGAAAAAATCGACCAAACTATTTTTGGCCATCACAATACACAATATTCCAGAAGGATTATCAGTTGGTTTTGCCTATGGTGCTGCCGCCTCTCTAGGAACAGATGCCGCTTTGATTTCAGCATTAGGCTTAGCGATAGGTATCGGTATACAAAATTTTCCAGAAGGCGCCGCCGTCTCCTTACCTATGAAGATAGCAACAGGAAGTAATAGAAAATCCTTTTTGATGGGGATGTGGAGCGGAGCTATTGAACCAGTTGCCGCAGTATTCGGATATTTTCTTGCTGCACAAATAGAAGTATTACAACCGTGGCTACTTTCCTTTGCCGCTGGCGCTATGATATTTGTTGTAACCGAAGACCTTATTCCAGATATGAAATTAAACAACAAGTCACACACCGCATCATGGGGTTTGATGGTTGGTTTTGTCGTAATGATGGCATTGGATGTTGCCTTAGGTTAATAAAGCGACTATCACATACTTTACTCTTGAAATAAACGAAATAAAATAAATAACACACTACGAATTATGAAAAGAATAGTATTAGTAAGACATGGTGAAAGTGAATGGAATAAAGAAAACCGTTTCACAGGATGGACAAACGTCGATTTGACACCACACGGAATTATAGAAGCTGAAAATGCTGGTCTTTTGCTAAAGGAAAAAGGTTACTCAGTAGATGTGGCCTACACTTCCTATCTCAAAAGAGCAGTAAAAACACTCAATTGCGTGTTAGACAAGATGGACAAAGATTGGATTCCAGTCTTTAAATCATGGAGATTGAATGAAAAGCACTATGGCTTTCTACAAGGATTGAACAAAAGCGAGACTGCTGCTCAGTATGGCAACGAACAGGTACATATTTGGCGCAGAAGTTTTGACGTATCCCCTGCTCCACTTCAAAGAGATGATGCTCAGAACCCTCGGCACGACCTCCGCTATGCGGATATCCCACCAGAATATATCCCAGACACAGAATCCCTCAAGGACACAATTGCACGTGTAATGCCTTATTGGGAATGTGAAATATTTCCCCGTCTAATGACATCCGACAATATACTAGTCGTAGCTCATGGCAACAGCATACGTGGTATAGTCAAAAAGCTGAAAGGGATATCAGACGAAGCCATAAGTGAACTCAATATACCCACAGCTAGTCCTTATATTTTTGAGTTTAATGATGACTTAGAACTGGTACATGACTTTTATTTGGGAAACGCTGATGACATAAAACGTAAACAAGAAGAAGTGGCCCAACAAGGCACTACCAAATAATGCTTACAACGAGAACTTGTGATTAATAAAATAGACACTAATTAAATACATTACAGTTATGAACACAGAACAATTAAACCAGATGAAATCCGCAAAAGGATTCATTGCAGCATTAGATCAAAGCGGTGGAAGCACACCAAAAGCTTTGAAAGGATATGGCATTCATGAAGACACCTATCAAAATGATGATGAGATGTTTGATCTTGTACATGAAATGCGTACCAGAATTATTAAAAGTCCAGCATTTAGTGATGATAGAATTATCGGAGCCATACTATTTGAAAACACAATGGATCGGAAAATAGATGATCTCTATACCGCCGACTTCCTATGGAAAAGGAAGCATGTCGTTCCCTTTCTAAAAATAGACAAAGGTTTAGCCCCTATCGAAAACGGAGTACAACTTATGAAAGTGATACCAGGACTAGAGCAACTATTACAAAAAGCTGTCGAACGAAATATTTTTGGTACAAAGATGCGCTCTGTCATTAAAGAAGCCAACGACAGGGGAATACAAGAAATCGTATCTCAACAATTCGAGATAGCCAAACAAATACTCTCTTATGGCTTGATCCCTATTATAGAACCAGAAGTGGATATCAACAGCCCTGAAAAACTAGAATGTGAGCACATATTGAAAAAATATCTCCAAGAAAAGCTCACCATACTTGATGAAGCAGATAGAGTGATTTTCAAACTATCAATTCCAAGTATCGACAATTTCTATTCAGACTTAATTTCTGAGAGTAAAGTCATAAGAGTTGTCGCATTGTCTGGGGGATACTCGCGCACAGAAGCCAATGCTAAACTTGCACGAAATCAAGGACTAATAGCAAGCTTTTCTCGTGCTCTTGCCGAAGGATTAAGTGCTCAACAAAGCGAGGAGGAATTTAATAATACGCTGTACACCTCCATTGAATCTATTTATAAAGCTTCACTATAAGTACAGTAGAGTAAACTAAGAATGCTTAAAAAAAGTCGTAAGAATTTCTCGCGAAATTCTTACGACTTTTTTTATATGTGTAGACCGTAAATTACTTAACGATCTTCTTCAATTCTACTTTGAAAACCAATGCAGAATAAGGCTTGATAAGACGACCAGCTTGGCGTGCACCATAAGCCTTGTCTTGTGGAATATATACCATATATGTAGAACCAACAGGCATCAACTGAAGTACTTCAGTCCATCCTGAGATCACTTGACCAACACCAAATTCAGCATCTTTATTACGCTTGTATGAGCTGTCAAATACAGTACCATCAATCAAAGTTCCTTCGTAAGCAACTTCTACTTTATCAGTCACCTTAGGCATTTGACCACGACCTTTCTTGATCACTTTGTATTGCACTCCGCTAGGAAGAACTACAACACCTTCTTTCTTCGCATTTTCTTCTAGGAACTTTTCACCTGCTTCACGGTTTGGACCATATTGCTTTTCCATTGCTGCAGTACGGAACTTAGATTGAAGACGGCTTTGTACATCACGACGAAGTGAATCAGACAATACGTCTTTTTTACCATACACTGCATCAATATAACCACAGATATAGTTTTCTTTACTTATTTCCATTGTTGAATCACCAGCAAAAATCTGTGCGTTCATACGTGGGAAATTCATTGCACTTTGTTCACCAATAGCTTCACCTAGCATAGTTGCTTTCTTTGCAGGAGCAAGACCATTCTTGAAAGTACTCTTGAACGTAGACACGAAAGTAGACAGATTAGCTGTATCCACTTTTTGACGAGCCAATTCGTTGATTACGCCACTACCTTGTTGAAGTCCCAACTTAAATGATAGAGAGTCCAAGTTTACAGTAGCAGTAGTATCAGATAGTTCACGGAAAGCCTTCTGAAGATCCATACGTAATGTAGCAGGGACCTTTTCACCATTTTCAGTTACAGCCAAAACACCAGCTACAAACATATCTACATTCAACAATTGTGTTGAATCTGTTCTGCTCAATTGACGCATTTTGTCATCACCTTTCACTTGGTGCATTTGATCCCCAAAGAAACTAGCAATTTTTGTTTGGATTTGTGATGGATCTTGTTTTGCTTCTGGATCAGTATGAACACCTTTCAAATATCCTGCTACAAAATCACCAGCTTTAGTTGTATCAATCTTTTGACGTTGCAACTGCATCTTTACGCCAGCACCAGGGCCATATCCCAAAGCGTACGAAAGAGAGTCGACTTCAGTAGTTAGACTTGCTTGTGGCATTTTAGGACCACATGCGGTAAGCGCCAATGCCACAACAGCAGACGCAATAATTAAATTCTTTTTCATTGTCATGGATTTATAGAATATGATTCAATTCAAATAAGAACGCCCGCTACCAAGCTTACGCTAGTAGCGGGAGTCATTTATAATTATAGTACTTCGATAAGTTCAACTTCGAACACCAATGCACTGTGAGGAGGAATCATCTCACCTGCACCTTGTGCACCATAACCAAGATCAGAAGGGATATAGAATTTGTACTTAGCTCCTTCAGACATCAACTGAAGACCTTCTACCCATCCTGGGATTACTTGAGTCACACCAAATGTAACAGGTTCCCCACGTTTGATAGAGCTATCAAACAAAGTACCATCTACCAGTGTACCTTCATAATGTACCTTCACTTGATTATCTGCAGATGGCTTCTTACCTGTACCTTCTTGGATGATTTCGTATTGAAGACCAGACTCAGTTGTTTGCACGCCTGCACGATTTGCATTTTCAGCAAGGAATGCTTCGCTAGATGCTTTCGCTTCTGCTGTTTTCTTTTCAGCTACTTCTTGAAAGTAAGCATTCACTAATGCTTGTGCTTCTTCGTGAGAAAAAGCAATCTGCTTATCTTCTAAAATATCGGTTACCGCTTGAGCAAAGTCCTCAACATTAAGAGTTCCTGCAAGGTCCATACTCTTCAACTGTTGGCCAAGTCCTAGGCCCAAAGCATAACTTAATTTGTCCATTTTTCTTTGATTATTGGATTAATACATGTATTGTTTGACCACAAAAATAGGCTTTTCCTTTTAATAACGTGTCTCTTGGCCCTGTTTTTTTCTGAAATAGCGTTAAGATTCCCCTAATTCAACTACCTTTGTGGGAGAAAGCGTAACAAAACACCCTGATTATGAAACATATTGTCGTATTAACTGGTGCTGGCATGAGTGCCGAAAGCGGAATGAGCACCTTTAGAGATGCGGGTGGATTATGGGATAAATACCCTGTAAATCAAGTGGCTACCCCTGAAGGATGGCATGCTGATCCTGCGTTAGTCACAGCATTTTATAATGCACGTCGCAAACAGTTGGTTGATGTCTCACCCAATCTAGGTCATCAACTTCTAGCCACTCTTGAGACACAATACAAAGTGTCTGTCATCACACAAAATATAGACAATCTTCACGAACGAGCTGGCAGTTCTCACGTAGTTCACCTCCATGGAGAGCTCACTAAAGTGTGCAGCAGTTACACCCCCAACGATCCACGCTACATCCAAGAACTCACCCCCGATGAGTATGAAGTCAGCATAGGAGATACAGCTGCGGATGGGAGTCAAATCAGGCCATTTATTGTATGGTTTGGAGAATCTGTGCCAAGACTGGATGATGCCATTGCTTTGACACAGCAAGCCGATATATTCCTTATTATTGGCACTTCCCTAAATGTTTATCCAGCAGCAAGCCTCATCCACTTCGTGCCCAACCAAGCACCCATTTTTCTGATAGATCCCAAAGAAGTACAGACGCCAGCAGGTTATCAAGTCAAGCAGCTACAAATGGGGGCTTCGGAAGGGATGCAGAAGCTGATTAATGAATATCTTGCCCGTTAAAATATAAAACTACGTTAAAAAACAAGCCATTCATTAAAGAATGTTCTAAGAAACAGCTATATTTGCAGGCTCGATTATTTTATCGATGAATCCCGTGTGCTTGAACACCACGGTAAAAAAACAAGAATATGAACAAAGAAACAGCAGTTGTCCTCTTTAGTGGGGGACAAGATTCTACAACATGCCTATTCTGGGCACTTAAGAATTTCAAGAAAGTGTATGCCCTAGGTTTCTCATACGGGCAAAAGCACGCTTTAGAAATTGAATTGGCCGAAAAAATTGCCAAAAATGCTGGAGTGGACTTCCAAGTGATGGACGGACAATTCATTAGCAAAGTAGGCACCAGTTCATTGACTGATACTTCTATCACAATGGACCAAGTAAAGCCAGAAGATTCTTACCCAAATACTTTTGTACCAGGTCGTAACTTATTTTTCTTAAGTATTGCCGCAGTTTTCGCTCGCGAACACGATGCCATGCACCTTATTACAGGAGTTTCTCAAACCGACTTTAGTGGCTATCCAGACTGTCGCGACACCTTTATCAAGAGTCTCAATGTAACCATTAACTTAGCGATGGACGAACAGTTTGTTGTCCATACTCCATTGATGTGGAAAGACAAAGTGGAAACTTGGGAAATGGCCGATAAACTAGGCGTTTTAGAGATTGTCAAAAATCAAACTTTGACTTGTTACAACGGTATCCCAGCAGCTGGTTGTGGCCATTGCCCATCATGCCGTCTACGCAACGACTCTTTGGCCAAATATGAAGCCCTAAAAGCAGCCAAGCAAAAGTAAACTTAAACCAACACGTTGTATGTCAGATCAAGAACTAAAGAAGGAACTATCTCACCTTGGTGGTGCGACAGTTTATAAAGATGATTATGCACCAGAAGTTCTGGAAGCATTCACAAACAAGCACCCAGAAAACGATTATTGGGTACGCTTTAACTGTCCAGAATTTACAAGTCTTTGCCCTATTACAGGACAACCTGATTTTGCAGAAATTCGTATCAGTTATATCCCAGATATCAAGATGGTGGAAAGTAAGGCCCTAAAATTATACCTTTTCTCTTTCCGCAATCACGGTGCTTTTCATGAAGACTGTGTCAACATCATCATGAAAGACCTTATTAAATTAATGAATCCTCGTTATATCGAGGTCACAGGTATTTTCACCCCACGTGGTGGCATCTCGATCTATCCTTTCTGTAACTATGGACGCCCAGGTACTCGTTTTGAGCAAATGGCCATGGATAGACTATCTCGTCACGAGTAATCTCGTGCATCAAAATCAATCACTATATCCCTAAACGAGACATAGTATGTATTACATCTCAAAGCGCATGGAGATCGCCGCTTGCCATCACCTAGATCTCCCATATGAAAGCAAATGCACCAACATGCATGGGCACAATTGGATTATTACCGTATATTGCAAAAACGAGACACTAAACGAATCGGGCATGCTCGTGGACTTTAAGCACATCAAAAATGCTGTACACGGGAAACTAGACCATAAAAACCTGAACGAAGTACTTCCTTTTAACCCAACAGCAGAAAATATTGCCAAATGGGTATGTGATCAGGTACCTTACTGCTACAAAGTGGAAGTACAAGAAAGCGAAGGCAATACGGCCATTTACGCGAAAGACGAATAATGAAGAAAGTCAACGAAATATTCTACTCTCTCCAAGGCGAGGGAGCATGGACAGGTACTCCTATTGTATTTGTACGCTTTTCGGGGTGCAATCTTGCATGCAGCTTCTGCGATACAGCTCACGAAGCTGGTCAAGAAATGACCGATGATGAAATTATCGAAGCAGTGAGTCAATACCCTTGTAAGCGTATCTGTTTTACAGGAGGTGAACCAGCCCTACAGCTTGACCAAGCATTAGTCAATGCGTTAAAAGCCAAGGACTTTATCTTACATATAGAGACCAACGGCACGCGACTACTTCCTGATGGGTTGGATTGGATCACAGTCAGTCCTAAATACAAAGAAGTTGTCTTACCTCGCGCTGATGAACTCAAGCTTGTCTACGAAGGTCAAGACCCATCGCCTTGGCTAGAATATCCTGCATCATCCTTTTTCTTGCAACCTTGCTCAATGCAGAACACGGAAGAGGTGATTGAATATATCAAACAACATCCAACATGGCGCCTGTCTTTACAGACCCACAAACTATTAGACATCAGATGATAAAGACTCAAGAAGAAGCTGAAGCATGCGTACGTGAACTGCTCGAATATATCGGAGAAGATCCCAACCGCGCAGGATTAGTAGATACTCCTCACCGCATCGTCAAGATGTGGAAGGAAATCTATCGTGGTTATAACGAAGAAAAAAAGCCTCATCTGACTACTTTCGACAATGGCCAAGATGGCATCACATATGATACAATGGTCTTGGATAGTGGCTCTTTCTACTCTATGTGTGAGCACCACAATATGCCCTTCTTTGGGGACTATTGGTTTGCTTATATTCCTCATCCTAAAGGTAAAATCTTAGGTTTGTCTAAGATTGCGCGTATGGTTGACTACTGTGCAGCGCGCATGCAAATTCAAGAACGCCTTGGTCATGATATTATCAAGGAAATTGAAGAAGCCTTAGGCACTGAATATCCTCCGTATGGCATGGCCATTTGTCTACGTGCTGAACACCTATGCAAAGAAATGCGCGGGGTGAAGAAGCAAGGCAAAATGACCACAACACACTTGCGTGGTGCCTTTGGCACAGACAAGAGTGTGCGCGATGAATTCTACGATATGATTGACCGCAATAATAAATAAGCACGGTATTGTACTACAAGTAATGATGTGCTTATCACAATAAGTAGGACCTACTCTACATGATAAGCATAATCTACTACACATGATAAGTAGGACTTACTACACATGTGTAGCATATAGGACACAATATAGTACAGCAATACCATCTAATATATAAAGGGCTTACCGAAGTACTTCGGTAAGTCCTTTTTTATTGTTTAATCGGTAGATTTTACGTATATTTGTAGAGCAACAATAGCCTGTATATCCTATGGCCCACTATCTTAAATCGCCCTTATATAAAACATCTCGCATGTTTATTCAGCTCACTCTAATAACGCTGTTATTAGGCCTAGCTGGGTGTGCTCACACACCGAATCAAAAAGTCTATCGCATCGGCCTGTCTCAATGCTCTTTGGACGATGCTTGGCGACGCACGATGCTACGGGAACTTCAAGTGGAGTTTACCCCACATGACAGCATAGAGTTGATTGTGAAAGCCGCTCAAAACGATTCAACACTACAGAAAAAGCAAATACAAGAATTGATTGATGCCCACGTTGATGTGCTGATCATTTCCCCTTTAGCGGCAGCTCCGCTGACGGCTATCGCAGAAAAGGCTTATCAATCAGGCATCCCCACAATCATCACGGATCGTAAGATAAATTCCGATCAATACTCGACATTTATTGGTGCAGACAATTATGCTATTGGTCGAGAAGCAGGAAAATACATCACAGAAATAGCTCCCCCCAATGCCACTTTACTTGAAGTTTGGGGTCTACGCAGTTCTTCACCAGCTCAAGAAAGACACCAAGGATTTATAGATGCCATCAAAACACGCAAAGATCTACACTATCGTCAGATGGATGGAGATTGGATCTATGAAGTCGCCCAGAAGAATGTAAACAACCTAGAACGATTGGACAATGTAGATATTGTCTATAGTCAAAATGACATGATGGCCATTGCTGTACGCAAAAGGCTCAATCAGATACACGCCCTAGACAAAAAACGCCCTATTGTGGTGGGAGTGGATGCTACTCCTGGTGCAGGACTAGACGCCGTGGCTGAAGGGGCAATTAATGTATCCTTCTTATACCCTACTGGAGCCAACGAAATCGCTCAAACGACACTCGCTCTCTTGCGTGGCGACAGTGTTGCTAAAAAAATAGTCTTATCATCAGGTATCGTAGATGCCCGCATGGCGCGTGGACTCCTCTCGCAAGCACAGCAAATGATGCGCTACCAACACAGGATACACAATCAATTGGTCAAAAGCAATAAATTGAAGAAGAACTTCGCTTTTTTGGAAAATGCCGCATGGACTATTACGCTGTCATTTATAGTGATTGCCTCATTATTTATCTATGTTTTTATCATCAATCGTAAAATCAGAAAATACAACACCGCCCTACAACTACAGAATAAACGAGAAGAGCAGCAGAATAAGAAACTTATTGCTTTAAATGCAGAGATTGAACAAGTGACTGCACAAAAGCTTCAGTTTTTCACCAATATATCGCACGAAATTCGTACGCCATTAAGTTTGATTATAGGACCATTAGACCGTCTTATCCGCGAGGAACATCGTGCAGGTATCCTACAAGATCTCCAATTGATGCACAAAAATGCAGGACGTCTGATGAAGGTGATTAATCAACTGCTTGACTTCCGCCGCATAGAAAATGATAAACAAGAAGTCAATATAGAGAAAACAAACATTATCGAATTTGTAGGCGAAGTCAAGAGCTATTTTGAACGCATGGCTCAGTTACAGCATATTAAGCTGGACTTTTATCACGATATGCCAGCCACAACCATCTGGATAGATCGAGATATGATTGAAAAAGTATTGGTCAACTTATTGTCTAATGCCTTAAAATTTACAGATGAAGGAGGACAGATCTCTCTATATATCGAACAGGATGAAGAATACGTAATCGTACGCGTGGTTGATACAGGATGCGGTATCTCAACAGAAGATCAAGCCAATCTATTCGACCGCTTCTACAGCCGAGCAGCCTCCAGTTCCAACAGCACTGGCATAGGTCTACATTTAGCCAAAGAGTATATGGAGATGCACCATGGAGATATAACAGTTGACAGTACACTTCATAAAGGTACCACCATGACATTGCGTTTTCACAGAGATCGTACAAAAATTCAAGGAGACCATGTACACGAAATTAGTTTGTCGACACGCAGTTATGTAGAGACTGTACTCAACGATGACATGGAGCAGAAACTGCTGTCGAAAGAATACCAATATACTCTACTGATTGTCGATGATGACGAAGACATGCGACAATTTCTCGATAGTGAGCTGTCTACCAACTTCCGTACAATCACCGCCTCTGACGGATTTGAAGCCTTGGAGATTATTCAGAAAGGAGAAGAAAATATATCTCTGGTACTGAGCGATGTCATGATGCCACGACTCAATGGGTATGAACTCTGTCAACACATAAAAGAAGATATCAACACCAGTGATATTCCAGTCATTCTACTCACAGCCCTATCCGATGTACGCCAACAGATCTATGGCGTTGCAGGCGGAGCTGAAGGATTTGTGCGCAAGCCATTCCATATCAACTATTTAAAAATAAAAATCATTCGTCTACTGGAAGCACGTGCTCAATTCCGAAAAAAGATAGAAGCCAAAATAGAAGCTGGGGATACGCATACACTGACCAGTACCCTATCGGAAGATATGCAACACCCATTTTTGGCCGATTTTTTAGCACAGTTGGATCTTGTCTACAAAGATGCCGAATACAATATAGAAAGATTGAGTACGGATATGGGACTGAGTCGTGGGCATCTCCATCGTAAAATCAAAGAAATCACTGGACATACCCCTGTTGAGATGCTGCGCAATTATCGACTAGGCAAAGCTCGAGATCTATTGCACACGGGACGATACAACATCAACGAAGCAGCTTACGAATGTGGATTTGCTTCTCCTGCCTATTTCTCCAAATGCTTCAAGGCATACTATCATATGAAGCCCACAGAGTATCTGGAACAAAGAAACACACCAACAATATAGCAAAAAGGATGTGCCAAACTAACGCTTGACACATCCTTCCTTTCATCTATATAACAACCTATAATTACTTCAATTGATCAGTAAATTTTTCTGGCAGCAAGGGCATCGCTCCTTTCTGAGTGCAGACATAAGCCGAAACTTCTACAGCCAATTTATGTGCATCAGCAACCGATTTGCCTGCCAATATAGCTGCACAGAATGTAGCCGAGAAACTATCTCCTGCACCAACTGTATCAGCTACTTCTATCTTGGGCGTTTCTTGGAATGAGATGACTCCATCAGTAAAGACATAACTACCATTGGTACCGCATGTTAAAACCAACATCTTAAGATGAAAACGTTCCATCAGAGCCAAGCATTTATCTTCTAAATCAATACCAGGATATTCAAACATGCGGCTAATTACGACGAGTTCTTCGTCATTAATCTTCAGCACGTTGCATTTCTCCAGACTTTCCTCTATCACTTCACGAGAATAAAAATGTTGACGCAAATTGATATCAAATATTTTCAAGACATCATCACCTTCTGGCATCGCATCTAAAAACTTGTTGATAGTCGTACGACTCACGAAACTACGTTGTGCTAAAGAACCAAAACTCACCGCTTTACTGTGTTGTGCCAATTCTTTCAACACGGGTGTAAAGGGTATATTATCCCATGCTACGTCCTCTTTGATTTCGTAACAAGGCACGCCATTATCGTCAAGGTCAACTTGCACCGTCCCCGTTGGATAATCAACACGAGCAATCGTACAAGCAATACCTTTTTTATCTAAAAGAGCCAAAGCCTCATCACCCAATTCGTCTTTTCCTACAGCACTTACCGTACAGGCTTTATGCCCAAACTGATGCACATGATATGCAAAATTTGCTGGTGCTCCACCTAACTGTTTTCCTTCTGGTAGGCAGTCCCAAAGTGCCTCTCCCAATCCAACTATAACATCTTTCATATATCGGTTTTTATTATATATATCGTTTTTATCGCTTTACTTGAGGTATAAAAGTCAACAAATAGACAGCGCCAACAAGCATGACCATAATAGCCCCAATTTGTCCCATAGCATCCGAAGCATACCCCATGAATAGAGGGAAGATAGTTCCTCCAAAAAGTCCCATAATCATCAATCCTGAAATGTCATTTTTCTTTGCAGGAAGGTGCAAGATAGCACGAGAAAAAACCATAGAGAAAATATTAGAGTTGCCATACCCTATCAATCCAACACAAGCATAGATCACCCACTTATCGGCCACAAATAACAAACCAAGTAAGCCGATAGAGAGCATCAAACTACTTATAATAAAGAAAACTTTATGATTCCATTTTGCCAAAATAACACTTCCTGTCAAACATCCGACAGTACGGAATAAGAAATACACAGATGTAGCATATCCTGCATCTGCCAAAGTCATACCAACTCGTTCCATTAATATTTTTGGTGCAGTGACATTGGTACCCACATCGATCCCTACGTGACACATAATCCCTAAAAAGCAAAGCAAGACCAATTTATCGCCAAGCAACGAAAAGCACTCACCAAATGTAGATGGCTTTCCTTGTATATCTTCTTCTTTGATCGGGGTAAAGTACAACCATAAAGTAGCTAATACAGAAATACCCATAAACAAAGGATATAGTATCTTCCAATTACCGAAATGAGCCGCGGCTAAAGCGGCTATAATAGGGGCAGAGAAACTAGCGATGGCTTTGACAAACTGCCCAAAAGTCATCGTACTAGCTAAACGATCCACTGAAATCAAATTGGACACCAAAGGATTCAAAGAGGTTTGCATCAGCGCATTGCCAATCCCTAATAAAGAGAAAGATACCAACATCATAGTATATGTATAAGAGATGCTTGGTAGAATCAACGATATAGCTGTTACGACCAAAGAGAGAAGCACCGTTTTACGCTGCCCAATACGGCTCATCAATAGTCCTGTAGGTACAGAAAAGATTAAGAACCAAAAGAATACCATGGAAGGTAGTAAATTGGCCACACTATCCGAAAGGCCAAAATCGGCTTTCACATAATTAGTTGCAATCCCTACAAGGTCTACGAAACCCATGGCAAAAAAGGCCAGCATCACTGGAGCTAGTTTTATGTAATTGATTTTTTTAGTATTCATCTTGAATGAAATAAAAGTATATTACTAATTTATTGAATCGAATAGATTTGAACAGCACTCACATGATACGTTCCCTGTGGTGCAGTAAACTCAATCTTATTGTATGGCGATTGTGGAAAAACCAAGTTGGTCATACACCATGTGCCATCACCAGCAAAGGCTTCTAGGCTACATTGGTCGAAGTACAAGGTCAAGACTTGTGTATCGTTTGATACAATCGGTGCATAAGTATCGGCACTGAAACATGGATGAAAATCAGTATGTCCGCTGTTTCGTCTATCCATATGAAACTGTCGTTTAACCAGATCGTAATGCATATTCACTCGCTCACCTTCTTTATTGACTAGAGCAAAAGGGACGATACGTGCACTCCCTAGACGTACTTTTAGTTGCAATTCATATCCTCCATCTACTGAGATTTTTTTGGTAATAGAACGACCTTCTCTAACATCAAAGCCCTTGATCTTGACTTCTTTATGACGAGCTGCTTGCATCTCAGGAACAGGTTGACTACTCATATATACTGAACCGTTTTGTTGATACAAAGACAGCTCTCGAGGAACAGACAAACCACTTCTATATTGTTTTGTAGGCACTTTTGCGGCATATTGCCAATTGCTCATCCAAGCCATGGCAATCTTCCTATCATCTGGTGCATTGTGCCACGTCACTGTAGCATAATGGTCTTTGCCCCAATCCATCCATTTTGTTTCACTAGGCGTATCGTTTGTAAAGGTCTTTCCATCAAAATCTCCTACAAAATACTGCGTAGCCGAACCACCAAATGGTCCTCCAGGATTGATATTTACAATCAAAACCCATTTCTTTTCTTTCGTTCCTCGAACAGGCATTTCAATCAGGTCTGGACATTCCCATACACCACCGTGCTCTCCTTGTCCATGACCAAACTCACTCACCTTATTCCAGTCTAATAAGTTCTTGGAGTTCCAAAATTCAAGATGTTGGCCTACGGCAAGTACCATAACCCACGTCTTGGTTGATGTATAATAGATTACTTTGGGGTCTCTAAAATCAGGTGCATTACTGACTACAACGGGATTTTTTAGATACTTGTGAAATGTTTGCCCATTATCCAGACTGTAAGCAATACATTGTTTTTGTCTCTCACCAGCAGATGTATAGAATGCCAGAACGGCCCCTTTTCCGAAACCAGCGACATTCTCTTTATCGACCACAGTACTGCCCGAAAAAATGGCGCCTAATGCGTCGGGAGCCAATACAATAGGCTGGTGTGTCCAATGCACTAAGTCTGTACTAGTGGCGTGCCCCCAGTGCATATTGCCCCAAACACTAGCATAGGGATTGTATTGATAATATAGGTGATATACTCCATCTTTATAAAACATACCATTGGGATCATTCATCCACCCATACGCCGGAGTAAAATGATATCTAGGTCTAAAATGGGCCGTATTCTTCGCATCAAAATGATCTGCCAAGTGCATTTGATCCCAGGCCAAATCTGTTTTGGGGGCATTGCTCCACTTGATGACCAAATAATCATTCTGATATGTTGTCATATCGAAGGGTAAGACATAATCAACATGGTCTACGGCAAGACGGATGTTTAAAGCAGCCCTCTCTTGATTATCCACCAGCATGCGCATACGAGTTTCTGGAGCAGACTCTTGTATGGGAAGCAACAAAAAGCGTTTAGAGGCTTTACCGATAACAGTTATATGATGCCCATCTCCCATATCTTGGGAGGTCCATCTAGTCTGAGCGGAAAGGATTGTTGAAAAGCTCAGCAAAGCAAACAATAAAGTTGCAAAGCGGGATTTACACAAATAGAGTATGTGACTCATGGTATATACATTTAAGTTGAACATTAGCGGTTATAAGGTATTCAGCGTAATGAATACAAGGCAAATATAAGAAGACTAATGCATACCTCTTATAACAAAGCCAATGAGGTATAGAATAAATGTATCTAATATGACATATGTACTAACATTGCGACATATGTATGGGAGGAAAAACTATTTAAGTAGCTTTTTCCATATAAAACCGAAGTGTTTGCCGATAGTTATAAGTAGTCCATAGTGTTTTGTCATGATCCAGAAACGTTCTTGTAAGGATGCTCGATGATTTTGAGTAGTCACTCCTTCATCTAAGTAATCAATTAATACACCTGGAACAAGCACCATGCGTCCGTCGTTTTTTTCTACGGCACGCATCATACGAATGCACCAGTCAAAATCACTTGAAAAACGATATTGTAGATCATAGGGCATGGCCAATTCTCGACGTATCACAAAGGCTTGATGACAAACCAGCATCCCATCTTGGAAACTATCTACATGAAGCGTTTCGGGTGGTCTTTTCTCACGAAGATGTAGAAAATGGCCTTCATTATCCACAATGGCTGTATCACCGTATATAATATCTGGATAACGATTGTACCGTTGACGCTCTGCTTCGGCTATGTCAACAAGTGTTTTCAAGGAATCTTGATCATGTAATTTATCCCCTGCATTTAAAAAGATCAAATACTCACCACTAGCCGCCTCTATACCTTTGTTCATCGCGTCATATATGCCCTTATCTCGTTCGCTGATCATCTTTTGAACAACATCGCTGTATACCTCGGCAATACCTACTGTGCCATCAGAAGAGGCACCATCGACCAAGATCAATTCGCTATTTGTATATGATTGGCTACGCACACTATCTAAAGTGCGCGCTAAAGTACCTTCGGCATTATACGTCACGGTTATAATACTAATCAACGGTTGTGTGTCTACATCAGTAGTATTTTCTTGTATATTGGATTGTAAATGAGTCATGTCATGGATTGAATTACTTATTTTGAATGGCCAACTGGTAGATCCTCTCATATTGCTGAGCCACCACCGATTCACTATAATGCTTACGCACAAAAGCACGTGCATCGTGGGATAACTGTCGATAACGCTGTGTGTCTTCCAAAATATACCGAATACCAGAAGCTAAATCGGCCGCATCTTTGTATTCCGCTAGATATCCCGTCACTTGATGACGAATCATCTCTGGGATACCGCCCACTTTAAAGCCTACACAGGGCAACCCACAGGCCATGCTTTCCATAATCATATTGGGTAAGTTCTCTTGCAAAGATGGAGTGACAAAGAGATCGGATGCTTGATAGTATTGAACGATCTTGGCTGAATCTGTAACAAAAGGAAGACTATACGCCTCCAGTGGAATGGCCTCTAAAAGTTCTTCAGCTCCACGTCCCATCACAAGGACTGCCCATTGATCTTTCTGTGATTGCGGCATTTCTTTCAACAATCGGCAGGCCTCAATAAAATAGTGTACTCCTTTGTTTTCATCGCTCGTCTTAACGGCTCCAAAAAGGATATATCGTTTATCGATAGGTAGATGCAATGATGCACGAATTTGATCGACGTCTCCTGGTTTGAAGTTATCTAAGGAAATCGGATTGGGAATCACATGTACGTGACCTGGAGTAATCAGTCCACTTTGACGTGCATGATTGCCCAGCCACTCACTACAAGCCACAAAATGTATATTGCCTTCTTGATAACATTTTTGCTTACGTCTATATACCTGAGCCGATAAATCATGTTTCCCTTTGGCAGCTCCTAGATACATGCAATCATGGCATCCTTGATGAAAAGCTGTACAATCAACTGCATGATGGCATATAGCTGTACAAGGCCACATATCGTGCATCGTCCACACAACGGGCTTGCCGCTACGAAGGATTTTCTTGATTTGTCCTAATGACAACATGCCTTGATTGATCCAATGTAAATGGATAACATCTGCCTGTTTGAATTCAGGAAGCTGGGTGATATCCAACCCTACATTAGCTATATCCACTTGAAAAACACCTTGGCGATTCAAACCATTGCCTAAAAATATGGCCAAACGCTCTAGTAGGAAAGCCCAACGAGCACGCATACGATGCACTAAAGATTCAGTAAAGGTGGTCACTGTTAGGGCATCGCTCTGCTTATCTCGCACAAGCAAAGTTGCTTTGATTCCTTCTGTGGATAAAGCAACTCGTAATCGGCCAGCAGCGACGGCCGCCCCACCTATTTTTTCCGAAGTATTGACTAATAATATGCGCATAGCACAAAAGTACGTGGATTATTTGAAAAAGCAAAAGAGCTAGCTCTCTTTTAGCATTGTGTACTGCCTTGGTTCTATATACCGAAAGGCGACTTTCAGTAAAAGGGCATACAACGTAGGGGCGTATCGATGTAACTTTAGCATCATTTTTCTCTTTGTATTACATGACTTATACACAGGGTGATGCAAAGATTGGCGCAAAAAAGCATGAATTTCTGGCAGTAAGGGTTGTAATATCTCATCGTGGTGCACACAGGACACATGCCATATATTTAGAGCCAAACGGACCAACTTTTCTTCTACACTGATGATGTAATCAGTATCATGTGTCTCAACAAATGCTAGTCGTTCACGAATGACATCATATTGAAATTTCAGATGATACGCCAAACTAAAATTGCCTCGACTATGACGCAGTTCGTAATGATACAGGGGCTCTGCTAAACATCCTATGCTGTGGGCACGATAAAAATATTGATGCTGAATCACAAAGTCTTGGCCACGAAGCCACTGAGTCTCAAACCGTAAATCTTCCCATATACTTTGGCTGTAAAATTTATCCCAAATAGGAGTCGAGAGATCTCCTCGATACATGCGTTTCTTCACTTCACCTTCGTCAAGAATTTGAGTTGAGGGATATGGAAGATATTGTTCGACGGAACCATCTTGATGGTAATATGTCGCTCCAAAAAGCACAATATCCAATTCATTCGTGTCGGCATAATCCACCAAATGAGCGATGGCATGACTATCTAAATAATCATCTGAATCAACAAACATAACATAGTCACCGTTCATTTTATCCAACCCAGTATTGCGAGCAACACTGACTCCTTGATTCGGAATATGTATCGCTTCAATACGTTTATGCTTTGATGCATATTGATCTATAATATGTGGTGTCTCGTCGGTAGAGCCATCATCAATGACCAAGATTTGTAGATAAGTATATGTTTGTTTCAAAATACTATCTAAACAGGTCGCAATATATGCTTGGTCATTATACACAGGTACAATGACAGTCACTAAAGGTTGATCTGGGTAAAATATAGATTCGGACATAGGCTTTATAATAAGGCGTCTAACACTTGGTTCATACACTTATCGAAACTTATGGGCATCAACGAAGGACGCAATACGACTTGGTCGCCCACAGGAGTTTGGGTATATAGATATTCTTGGATCAGTTCAGCTAGTCGAGCTGTATCCATATAAGGAAAAGTCGCTCCTTCTGCAGATCCAAGCATTGAAGCAGCTCCTGCTACATCGGTACACAATACAGGCATACCAGCAAGCAAAGCTTCGTTGACTACGGCACCAAAAGCTTCAGATTCACTACATAACGCAAAAGTCTGTCCGATTAGATACCATGCAAGCAAGGATAGGTCTTCGTAACGTCCAACAAATAAAATTTGGTGAGCATAAGGTGTCGCTGACGCTTGCTTCTTAAGTGTTTCTTCCGATTCTCCTTCGCCAACTATAATCAAGCGATCTTGTTCAGTAGGCTTGCTCGCACAAAAGGCTGCTATAAGTCGGTCTACCCCTTTCAAAGGAACTAGTCTACCTACAAAAAGAAGACAACGAGTATTTTGCAATGAATATTCACTCAGGTACGTATTGGCTATTGGAATGGCTTGTGCTAGTTTGCTTCTAAAACGTCTGTCTTCCTGTATAATGGGCATCACTACTGGGCTATGTCGTAAAGCATAGGTGGATGCATAGTAATCGGCCACTTCTTGATTGACAACGATCACGCCATCCAATAAAGGTAAAAGAAGCTTTCTCTGCCAACGTGCCCCGCCCTGCCAACGTTTGGCCATATGCAGACTATCATCTATCATAGTCCAAACTTGTGGAACATGCTTTCCCGTAATCCACGCAGTGAGCTTGCGCCATATTTTATGCAATAATGGGCGCCATGTCGTCATTGATAACTCGGAACCTATTAGTATGTCTGGATTAACATCACGTATAGCACGACCATATCCACAAGCATATTCTTTGGCACCCACACGATATATTTTGTCAAAGAAATGACTTTCAAAAGTCGTCTGAGCACGCAAGGCATCATCATCAAAACGCTGTTCGATCATCTGCTGACGCGTAAAATAAAACGTAGCATGACTGGCAGCATCTATTCTATTGAAAAAATCGATGCGGTATGGGGCCAATGCAGGATGAAATATCAAGATTCGCTTCATACTATCTTTCATTTTTAGTCTGTTTCCCTAATAGATGACTCAAAGATTCCATCAACACACGTACTTTAAGGAGATACAAGACACCTATATATAATGTGGCAGCAACAAGCACCTTAATAGCCAAACTCACAACTAACGGCATAAAATGCACATAAGGTGTCAGCCATATACTCATAAGTACGCCTGAGCCCACACTCACTAAAGCGAGGCCAGCAAATGGGGCAATATCTTGAATCATCATCCAGAAGGAAAGAGCTATTTGTCTTTGGACAAAAACATGCCATACAAGTAGCCACAGGATATGAATAGTACAATACACGGTCACCATAGTGGATATTCCATAAGGGTAAACTAAAAGCATGGATATAATTTGCACGGTCCCTAGAGCTATTGTGCATCCCATATAGATTCCAGAGCGTCCACGACTTATCAACAAGTAGGTGTACAAGTTGATAATAGGAATAAAAGCTCCCATAATGGCTAATCGATTCAATAATAAGGCACTTGAAGCCCATTTATCCGTCAGCAGAAGTACGATCACTTCATGAGCTGTCACAGACAAACCAAAAAGTAAAGGAAAGGAGACAAAGGAGACAAAACGGAGCATTTTACGAAAGACACGAAGTTGACGAGCACTATCTTTGTCCACTTCTTTCAAAACTGGTTGTGCTACTCCTTGTACCATGGCAGCAATCATATTGACACCCATCGTATTCCATTTCGTTGCTTGGCTATAGACTCCAACATCTTTTGTGGTGAAGAAACGACCTAAAAGCACTTGCAACAAATTATTGTTGAACTGTAAGAACAAATTTGTGACAAGCAACTTACTGCTAAAACCTAGCATTTCTTTTAACGGTTGAAAATCCCAAGAAAAAGTAGGTCGCCACTTTGATGATACCCAGAAACCTATTGTTGAGACAAGGATATAGCTAATGTTTTGAGCAACTAATCCCCAGTATCCTCCACCAGATAGAGCCACAGTTATACCAACTATTCCAGAAAACAGTAAAGCTATAAGCTGACATAAACTACGTTGTTTAACTAGTAATTTTTTAGTCAGCATGGCCCCATGAGCTATCCCCGTACTAGAAATAACAAAGCCTAAAAAGACAACACGTGCTAAAGGTACTAATGAGGGAGTGCGATAAAAATCAGCTATCAATGGGGCACAGAAAAAAAGGAATACATATAACCCTACCCCCATGAAAGTAGAGAACCAAAAAACGGCATTATAGTCTTTATGTTCAATGTGGCGTCTATTAATAAGAGCCATGCCAAACCCACTATCTTGAAGCACACTGGCCAAAAGGGTGAAAACGGTCAGCATACCTACCATCCCATAATCACTCTTATTTAAGATACGGGCCAAAAAAATGCCAAAGGCTAGATTGAGGAGCAATTGAATTCCGTTGTTCAATCCTCCCCAAAACAAGCCTTTGGCCGTTTTTTGTTTCAATGTCTCTTCTCCCATAGACAAACTTCTAGAATCTTACTAAGTACCTGCCATCTGCTGATGTTCGTCACTCAATTCTTTATGTAAAGCCATAGGTGTCCAAGCTACATTATAAGGGGTTAATCCTGCTTTTAGGTTTACCTTAGGAATACCAGCACCATTGTACTTGCTTAAGAAGCTACGTAGTGCTTGATCATCGAAATCGACAAAGAATAACATAGGATCCGCAAAAGGTACAACAGGAACAGTAGGCGGTGGAAGCATCACGTCTTTTATACCACATAAACGTCCCATTGGGGTACCATAATCTTGTAAACCGATTTCTTTGGCCTGTATGTCCAAAGTTCCACAAAGCTGCTCAATGGCGGCTTTGTGTTGACTAGGTATATTAAAAAGCAAGATTTGTTTTTTCATATCACTTTATTTTACTTCACTGCCAGGTTTCACTTCACGATCTGGAGTTATTACAGCTAGACTTCCATCTGCATTTTCAGCAGACAAGATCATACCTTCACTAACCACTCCCTTTAATTCACGTGGAGCTAAATTGGCCACGAAACAAACTTGTTTACCAACCAATTCTTCAGGCTTGTAATGTTGTGCAATACCCGACACAATAGTACGTTTTTCTAAGCCATCGTCAATTAAAAATTGAAGCAACTTATTGGCCTTAGGTACTTTATTACATTCAAGTACTGTACCGACACGCACATCCAGTTTCATGAAATCATCAAATTCGATATTAGAACGGATTTCTTTTGCACGGTAATTGGCCTCTTCATTGGCACGCTTAGTGTCCAATAACTTCTGAACTTGTGCTTCAATAGTCTCATCATCAATCTTTTCAAACAATAGAGATGGCTTATTGATCTTATGTCCAGCAGGAAGTAAGTCGGTACGACCAAGATCTGCCCAATTGAAAGACTCCATATTGATCATCTCACGAAGTGTTTGACTACTAAAAGGCAAGAAAGGCTCAAAGGCAATGGCTAGATTGGCTACCAACTGCAAACTAATATGCATAATCGTTTCAACGCGGGACATATCTGTCTTAGCAAGTTTCCATGGTTCTGTATCTGCCAAGTACTTATTACCAATACGAGCCAAATTCATCGCTTCTTTCTGCGCATCGCGGAATTTAAAGATATTCAACAAGCGTTCAACTTCTTGCTTCACATCGGCAAATTCTTGTATAGTTTGCTGGTCATAATCAGTCAACTCTCCCATGGCAGGTATGACACCATCAAAATATTTATTGGTCAATACAAGCGCACGGTTCACGAAATTGCCATACACTGCTACCAACTCATTATTATTACGTGCTTGAAAATCTTTCCAAGTAAAATCATTGTCTTTTGTTTCTGGTGCATTAGCAGTCAACACATAACGAAGCACATCTTGCTTACCTGGGAAATCTTCCAAGTATTCATGCAACCATACTGCCCAGTTTCTAGATGTAGAGATTTTATCTCCTTCAAGATTTAAGAACTCATTGCTAGGCACATTATCTGGAAGGATATAGCTACCTTCCGCTTTCAACATCGCTGGAAAAACAATACAGTGAAACACAATATTATCCTTTCCAATAAAATGTACTAGACGGGTGTCTTCATCCTTCCACCATCTTTCCCATGTATCTGGAAGTAATTCTTTGGTATTGCTTATATACCCAATAGGAGCATCAAACCAAACATATAGCACTTTACCTTCTGCACCTTCTACTGGAACAGGTACGCCCCAGTTCAAGTCACGGCTAACCGCTCTTGGGTGCAATCCCATATCCAACCAACTCTTACATTGACCATATACATTAGGACGCCACTCTTTGTGATCTTCTAAGATCCATTGACGTAACCATGATTCGTGCTTATCTAAAGGAAGATACCAGTGCTTTGTTTCCTTCATGACGGGTTTACTTCCGCTAATAGCACTCTTGGGGTTGATCAAATCTGTCGCATTCAAGGAAGTACCACAACTTTCACATTGATCCCCATAAGCATTTTCATTATGACAATGAGGACACTCACCTGTAATATATCGGTCGGCCAAGAATTGCTTAGCTTCCTCATCGTAATACTGTTCTGAAGTCTGTTCTACAAACTCTCCCTTGTCATAAAGAGTCCTGAAAAAGTCAGATGCTAATTTTTTATGCGTCTCTGAAGTAGTGCGACTATAGATATCGAAACTAATACCAAAATCTGAAAAAGCTTTCTTGATAATACCATGATAACGATCAACTACATCTTGGGGAGTAATTCCTTCCTTCTTTGCACGGATAGTAATAGGTACCCCATGTTCATCTGATCCACCTATAAATAGTACATCCTCTCCTTTCAAACGTAGATAACGTACATAAATATCTGCGGGAACATACACACCAGCTAGGTGACCAATATGTACTGGACCGTTGGCATAAGGCAGAGCCGACGTCACGGTGGTGCGCTTAAATTGCTTTTCCATATTTCTATCTTTATATTTTATTTGTTTTTATTTCCTGCAAAGATAAGGTTTTTCTGCTAGGACATAGCGACTATGAGTTATAAATAATAAGAAAGGGAAGGAAAAATACACGGTAGAGAAATTAAAAAAAGTGTATTAATTCTATATATATGTAGTCAGGCCTATCCTTTTGTTTGTTTATTGATCAAAAAAACGTACTTTTGCAAAATCATTAGGTATATAGAAAATAAAAAGATAGTAATTAACCAACAACCACTTACACAATGAGTACAATAAAAAGACACCCCAAGGGGCTTTACTTATTGTTCGCCACAGAAATGTGGGAACGCTTTAGTTATTATGGTATGCGTAGTATCTTCACGCTTTACCTCATCCAAGCACTTTTATTAGACAAAGCTTACGCTGCACAGATATATGGTAGTTATCAAGGACTTGTCTACCTAACACCCTTATTGGGGGGGTATATTGCCGATCGCTATTGGGGAAATAGACGTAGTATCCTTACAGGGGGACTGCTTATGGCACTTGGTCAATTTTTAATGTTCTTCAGTGCTTCATATTCACACACCGAAAATAAAGGGTTTTCGATGATGATGATGATGATTGGACTTGGTTTCTTGATTTTAGGGAACGGCTTTTTTAAACCAAATATTTCATCCATGGTAGGTGATTTATATTCTCCTACAGATTCGCGGAAAGACTCTGCATTTACTATTTTTTACATGGGGATCAATCTTGGTGCATTTATCGCCCCACTTTGGTGTGGATTTGTTGGGGATACAGGACATCCAGAAGATTTCAAATGGGGATTTTTATCTGCTGGTATTGGTATGATATTCAGTGTGATTATCTTCCTAGCTTTCAAAAACAAATATTTAAATCGTCCTGATGGAACTGCAATAGGTTTAGCGCCTACCGCCGAGGAGCTAGCTGCTCCCGACGAAAACACAATAGACAAGATCTCTAAAACAACTCAAAAGGGCACACCTTGGGGACGAATCGCCATGAGCATTGGTCTTTTTATCGTTGTATTCTTATTGTTTAGTGTCAACTTTGCATTCTTCGTTGGCGAAGGTGCTGTATTTGCCAATGCCGACTGGATTGGCGCTGTCATTTTTGCAGGTACTGTAGCTGTCCCTGTATTTGTAGTGACAGATCCGTCATTAAGTAAAATCGAAAGAACACGTATTATTGTTATATTTATCATAGCATTCTTCGTTATTTTCTTCTGGGCAGCCTTTGAACAAGCAGGTGCTTCTTTGACATACTTTGCTTCGGAACAAACCAACAGAGTTGTTATGGGCTGGGAAATGCCAGCATCATACTTCCAATCATTCAACGCAATATTCGTAGTTACACTTGCTCCAGTATTTGCCATGATTTGGTCTATGTTAGGTAAAAAGAAAATCGAACCTTCGAGTCCAACCAAGCAAGCACTAGGATTATTCTTATTGGCCCTAGGTTATTTAGTCATTGCTTTTGGCGTAAAAGATATAGCTCCAGGTGAAAAGAGCAGTATCTTATGGATCACTGCTTTATATCTACTACATACCATGGGAGAACTCTGTTTATCACCAATCGGATTGTCTATGGTTAGTAAATTATCTCCTGTTAGATTCAGCAGTTTACTGATGGGGGTATGGTTCTTATCCACTGCTGCTGCCAATAAGTTTGCTGGTATTTTGAGTAGTTATTATCCAGAGGGCGGAGCAGTCAAATCATTTATGGGATACCAAGTCGCAACACTATATGACTTCTTTATGTTATTTGTCTTCATGGCTGGTGCTGCAGCCGTAATCTTGTTCCTACTTTCTAAAAAGCTACAGAACATGATGGGTGGTATTGAATAATCAATAATCTTAACAAGAAGAATCCCTGCCGTGGTATATTGTGTATATCATGGCAGGGATTTTTTTGTTATAAGAGACCATATAAACGAGCTAGCAATTCAACAATTTCTCATAAAAAAGAGGACAAAAAGCAGACATAATTCAAACACACCATTACTTCTTACGCAAAAGCACTCGAAATATCCAGTTTACCTATCATGTGATCACAATTTATAAAAGCGCCTGTGAATAAGGCGTTTTCAAATATCATGCGAATTATTTGCGTATTAAATTTCGCAAGAAATTCCCATTTTTAAAATGCGAATTATTTGCGAATTACAATCTGCCTGACAATTGTTAGAAAGTCATACCTTTGCATTGTAACAAAAAGTATGATTAAAAAATTCAACCAGTTATGGCAAAATCAATGAACTGTGCATTCAACTGTAACTCTATATTAACGACTATAATTCCTATAGTCTGTTTCTCTCCTTTATATTTACTTGATTTACAAAATCCGGTATACACCATCATATTACGAGTTGTCACTACAATACTCATTTTATCAATGAATATTGGTTTCTTTTTTCACCCATGGAAAATCACTTATAAAAACCAGATGCTATTTATTCGAACAATAGCCAAAACCTACAAAGTTAAACTTCGTTGGTGCTGCTATGATGATTTCAATCCAGATCGTTTACAAGACAGTAAGCAGATTATTGGCTCAAATGGTGCATGGGGACATTTTGGTATTTATGAAGATTATAAGATTGGTCGATATCGTGTATGCGCTACACAAGCAGACAACTTGATTATCATTTACAGAGATGGTCATCTACCATTAGTTGTCAACGACTTTATGCCTCTGTTTGATTATTCACCAACGATATAAACAAAACATCATATCCACACTTAGTATTGCATTTTCGCTGCTTTAAGATGTACTTCGGTACACTTAAAGCAGTTTTCATATATATGGTATAGACTATAAGGAGAGCATAAGTTCATCAAAATCCGCAGTTCGTCCATGACAGTTCATCAACTTAGCATAGATACGTGTTTTGCATTTAGAAACTGCTGATGGAGACTTAAAGACCAAACGACTGATTTCAGTTGGCGTAATTCCCAACTTAGTCAAGTAACAAATTTTCAATTCAACAGTTTTCATGCTAAAACTGAATCCACTCACTGCAACATATAAAGTCGGGAAAGCAACTTGACACCCTTCTTGAAATGCAGTCCAATCTTCTATTGTAAGATCGGCATACTTTTGAAAAGTAATCGCATGTACTATTTTTTGATAAGCAGGTGATTCTTTAAACGATTTCTCTTCCAACTGAGAACTAGTCATCTCAATTGATTTTAATCGCACAGTTAGTTCAGCCAATCTTTTACGCAATTTCGTCAACTCTCCTCCACTAGACGATTCTTTATTGACCATATCATTCAATTGTCGTTTTAAATCTTCTACTTCTTGTTGTTTGTCTTGAAGTGATTGAGTACTTCTCTCATATTGTATATGTCTTAGCTTCAAACGGGCTTGCATAATCTCTAGGCGCTTGATATTTCTAAGTCTTTGTTGCTGGATTAAGCTATATAATATAAAGACTACTAAAAGGGCTACAATCACGATACTTGAAACCGTCAAAACAAATCGCTTTTCAACAACTTCTTTTTCTTTTTCACCTAAAAGAAAATCGTATTTATTACGTGTCGCACGGATATCTTCCACTTTGTGAATATCAAAAAGAGAGTCACAAAGAGCAGTGTAATGTTCGAGGGCTTCTAAAGCTGCTGAATTATTCTTCGTTCTTAAACCACATTTATAAGAATATCCATATGCTGCAAGACGACCAGCAGGATCTGAATCTTTTTGCATTAAATCGCAATAATACACACAGGAATCATACTTTTGAGTTAAATATAAATATTGAATTTTTCTACCATAATACGACAACAACCATTCTCTTGCTTGTGACACATGTATAGTATTCATTATTTTTTTTGCCTTAGGTAATGAATCATTTTTCATTAAAAAACGAATATAATCCAATTTAGCGGAACACATTGCCCGTTGACTTCTACTTACATCTGCATAATAAAACGACTTTTGAAAATAGATTGATGCAGAATCTATCTTTGATATAAACTCATACAAATTAGCAACCCCTCTATAAACATCAGATAAGTACTCTTTAACATGAGTTGTCTTAACAGCTTCAAGCATCTGATTAAGAGCTAGTCTATACATTCCTCTAGAGCTGTAGACTTGCGATATTGATATACAAACCCTCGAACATTCCCGAGGATAATCTTCAACACCATCTACACCTTTTGCCTTATAAAATTCTTGTAATGCAAATTCCGTAGCCCCTCTTTCTAGATGAGCTCTCCCATTAATATAATACGATAGAGATTGAAGAAGAGGACTAGAAGAGGTAGAAAACTCACGAACTAACACCTCACTTAAAGAATCATTTATACCTGACTCATCTGTTCGAAGCTTAGCTAAAAGTAAATACAATTGGTATTCTCTAGAAACTTTATCTGAAGCTGCACCAATAATAGTCATCATACTATCATAGACAACTGCTACATTATTTGGATTGGACAAAACCTCTTTTTTTAATGAATCTAAAGACCAACCTCCATAGACAGGCATAGTATTATGTCTGGAGGAACAAGAAAGACTCAACGCAACAAAACTAACGATTATCGCCGCCCATTTACTAAAACGATTAATGATTATATTCATCAGATAAACTGTACTGTATTTTTTTAACATGCAGCATTACACAAAACCCTTACTGCTTTTATAATTTTAAATTATACATTCAATTTGAGATGTAAGAAGAAGTATAGAAATTACATAGAATCAATAAGTTCATCAAAGTCAGCAGCTTTCCCTTTCTTCTTCATGAGCTTAGTATATATTCGTGCCTTACTCGTTGAAATCGTCGAAGGAGCTTTAAAAAGTAGGCGACTAATATCCTTGGAAGACACATTAATTTTAGTCAAATAACAGACTTTGATTTCGTTGTCATTCAGTTCCAAACTAAATTCAGCCAACGTATCAAAGAAACTACGAAATGATTTTTCACAAGCCTCTTGAAGCTGTTCCCAATCTACTGGACGAAAATCAACATAGGCTTCCTGATTAATTACAGTGAGCAAGCGCATAAAAATAGGAGATTGTCTAAAAGACTGTTCTTCCATTTTGTGACTCGCTAATTGCACCGTTTTATAATCAACAGCAACTTCTGCCAATTGTTTTCGTAATGTAGCTAATTCAACTTGGAAAGAAGATTCTTTGGTCGTACTTTGTTCCAATTGGTAACGTAATTCTTCCACTTCATCTTGTTTATCACGAAGCGATTCTTCCCCTTTTTCATATTGCAATAATCGGAGCTTAGAAGCAGCTTGCAATTCATCAACACGCTGTTTATTCTTCAGCTTCTGCCTTTGGATAAAGATATAAAATCCGAGAATAATCAAAATGGCAACAGAAGATATGCTTAAAGACATAAAGCGCGCTCGCTTACTCATAGCTTCTTTTTCTTTTTGAGCTAACAAATAGTCGTACTTATTTTGTACTTTTCTAATTTCCTCAACTTTGCTTACATTAAATATTGAATCATTTAGATTGGTATAAGACTCTAAAGAAGATAGAGCTTTAGCCTTATTGCCAACATTCAACGCACAATTATACTTGTACCCCAAAGCAGTCATACGCCCATACGGATCATCCATATTATCAACTATATCGGCATAACGCTGACAAGAATCAAATTGTTGTACTTGATAGTAGTATCGAATCATATTTGCATAATATGGAACTAAATCCTTTGATTTAAATGGTTTACTTGTTTTACTTAAAATGCTCTTTGCTTTTAACAAAGAGTCTTGCATCAATAAAAAGCGTGTGTAATCAATTCTACAACAATTAACCCGATAAGAATCCCTATATTTTTCCGCATGTGTAATAGCTTTTAAATAATACATAGAAGCTGAATCGTTTTTACCAACAAAAACATAAGTATTTGCTACATCTTCATAAGCACCAGATAAGAATTGACTACAGTTAGCTTTTTTCAGATATTCTATAGCTTCTTTTTTCAAAACAAGAGCTAAATCATAGACTCCTTTTTTCACATATAAAGAAGACAATCCACTACATACTCGAGATGCATGTTGAGGATACTTGTAAAGGCCTGGAACATCTTTAGCAATATAATATTCTTTAAGAGCTGTCTCAGTAGCTCCAATTTCCGCATGAATTTCTGCACTTACATAATAAGCTATGGATTTTAGTTCTACTTTTTTTGTATTGGAAAAATACTTAAGCAGAATTTGAGACAAAGAATCACTTTTTGGACATTTAAATATTTTAACTTTCGCAAGAAGCTCATATAATTGAACTTGACGAAATTCACTCTCTGAAAATTTTTCAATTAAATTTGAAGAATCGTTCAATATCCGTAAAGCAACTGATGGAGATTCACTTACATATTGTTTTAAAGAATCTATAAAGGGCACAAAACTTTGATGATGATTTTTATTACTACATGCTGAATGACCAAACATGAGTAGAATAAACACCAGAAAGACAATGCTTTTATATATTGGAGTGCGCTTGTTCATGCAACAAATGTATAAAAATCAAATCAAACAGACAAAAAAGTCGTCATATTTGTTTCACAATCCCTTGAAAATAGGGCTTTTTGAAAATGCGAATTTTTTGCGAACTCATTTTCAATGTAGAAAGGTACGTTATTCTTATATTTGTCTTATCAAAAAAATCAAATGATTGTATAAACAAAAAAATATTGAGAACATGAAAAATTTAAACAATGTAATTAATCAGCTTTGCACTGGATTATTTGCCATTACTTTAGCGTTTACATGTATACCTTCAGCAAATGCAGAAAGAGCTAAAGTTAAAGATGTAACCACAATTAGAGTAGAACCTGCTCGTGTTGATGTCGTTGACGACGAATGCACATTATATGTTAAACTGGCCAACTTGCGTGATCTCTCTGAATACAACGTCCGTTGTCTAGACAAAGAGACTGGAGAAGAGTTTTTAAATATGGATATTGCACCTATTAACGGAGAGCTTAATATCCCATTAACAATTCTTCCATTGGGTACTTATCAAGTTCAAATCACAAATCGCACATCTGCACTTATCATTGAGATTGAGAAGTTTGATGAAACAAGCGATATCTATTACGACCCATTTTCAACATCTAATGACGAGGTAGTAAGATGAGAAAATATTTATTAGTTTCTGTTATCAGTGCAATTGGTATTATTCTCCTTTTAAATAAAGAGATGTATATTACTGCGGGCATTATTCTCGTCATGACGACATGTCTAGAGGGAGTATGCATGGTGACTGATGTCAATAACTCAATAAATATCACTCAATCTAGAAGTCATGTCATTTGGTTTGCTCTAGTTGGCGTAGCCAGCATCATGACTCTCGTTATACTATTTATGTATAAACCTGTATGGCTTATATATGCTCTAATGCTTTCCCCCATTGTTGCAACGGCATCAATGAGAGGATTGCTATTCACACATCAAGAGAACTAATCTCGAATTTAAATCATGTACGTAAAAATGGCCGTTCAACGTGAGTTGCGCGGCCATTGTTTTATATATGAAATATTATATCAGACTATTTTTTCAATGTAGCTAATGCTTGAGAGATACGAGACATTGCCTCAACAATATTCTCATCACTAGTGGCATAACTCATACGTATACATTCGGGAGCACCAAATGCATCGCCAGTAACACAGGCTACATGAGCTTCTTCAAGAAGATATATAGCCAAATCAGAAGCATTATTAATCTTGCGATCCGCTACAGAAGTGCCGAAGTACGCACTACATTTAGGGAACAAATAAAATGCTCCATTAGGCACGCTAACCTCGAATCCTGGAATTTCTTGTGCCAATCGGACAATCAACTCACGACGACGAGCAAATGCTTCAAGCATATCCTGCACTGGTTTTTGTGTACCAACATAAGCAGCTTCAGCAGCTTTTTGGGATACAGAACATGGGCCAGAAGTATATTGCCCTTGCAACTTATTACAAGCCTTAGTAATCCATTCAGGTGCTGCAATAAAACCAATACGCCAGCCTGTCATTGCATAAGCTTTGGACACACCGTTGACAATCACAGTGCGTTCTTGCATACATGAGAACTGTGCAATACTTTCATGCTTACCCACATAATTAATATGCTCATAAATTTCATCAGCTATAACAATCACCTTAGGATGCTTCTCTAATACAGCAGCCAAAGCTGCGAGCTCTTCTTTTGTATAGACTGCACCTGTAGGATTGGAAGGAGAGCACAAGATGAGAGCACGAGTTTTCTCAGTAATTGCTTCTTCAAGTTGCGCTGGGGTCATTTTAAAATCTTGTTCAATACCAGCAGAAACTATAACTGGAGTACCTTCAGCTAGTTTAACCATTTCAGGATAACTCACCCAATATGGCGCAGGGATAATGACCTCATCACCTTGGTTTATTAAAGCCATAAGGGTATTACAAACACTTTGCTTTGCTCCATTAGAGACTGATATTTGGTCAGCAGTGTACGTCAAACCATTTTCATTCTTAAGTTTGGCTACAATAGCTTCACGAAGTGCTGGATACCCCATAACTGGAGAATAACGTGAGAAATTGTCATCCACTGCCTTCTTTGCCGCTTCTTTGATGTGTTCTGGCGTATTGAAGTCGGGTTCTCCCACACTTAGGTTGATCACATCTACTCCTTGTGCACGGAGCTCAGCACTTTTTTGTGCCATAGCTAATGTAGCCGATGGCGACAAGCTGTTCAATCTGTCTGAAAGTTTCATCATCACGATTAGTTTGTTTTGAATAAATGATTTATTTGTTTGGCCTAAAACAGACATACAAAATAAGCTTATATATCTGTTCTAGGCCAGTGGTATATAGACGCCTTGAGCTTTATTGTCAACAATTAGAAATGAAGCGTGTGCCCCATTCTTTCTTTCTTTGTGCGTAAATAGCGTTCGTTATATTGATTGGGATGGATCTCAATTGGCACATTGTCAACAACTTCCAGTCCGTATGCTTCCAATCCAATACGTTTAATCGGATTATTACTCATTAGACGCATTTTCTGCACACCAATTTCACGAAGAATTTGTGCTCCTACCCCATAATCGCGTTCATCTGGATCGAAACCTAGATGCACATTAGCATCTACTGTATCCAAACCTTCTTCTTGCAATTTATAAGCAGCGATTTTGGCCATAAGTCCAATGCCCCTACCTTCTTGGTTCATATATACAATAGCACCTTTGCCTTCTTTTTCAACCATTTCCATCGCTTTGTGCAATTGGTCTCCACAATCACAACGTGACGATCCAAAGATATCTCCTGTTGCACAAGAAGAATGCACACGTACTAAAACAGGTTCATCTGGTTCCCAGCTACCTTTAACTAGAGCAATATGTTCTAATCCATTAGATGTTTGTTTAAAAGGGATTAATCGGAAATGTCCATGAGCAGTGGGCATATCAACTTCAACTCCTTTTTCCACAATGGATTCTTTTTGAAGACGATGTGCTATCAAATCCTTAATAGTAACGATTTTCAAGCCCCATTTTTTTGCGACTTCTACCAACTCAGGCATACGAGCCATAGTACCATCAGGATTGATGATCTCAATAAGTGCACCCGCAGGTTGCAATCCAGCAAGTTTGGCTAAATCAACTGCTGCTTCCGTATGTCCAGCACGACGAAGCACACCACGACTTCTAGCTCGTAAAGGATTGATATGGCCTGGACGTCCGAAATCACTTGCTTTTGAATCTGGATTGGCCAGTGCGTTGATAGTTGCTGCACGGTCATGCATAGACACACCAGTTGTACAACCTTCCAATAAATCTACAGTTATAGTAAAAGGCGTTTCATAGATAGACGTATTTGCTTGAGCTTGCATAGGCAACTCAAGATGTTCACAAATCTCCTCTGAAATAGGTGCACAAAGCACACCACGACCATAAGTCAACATAAAATTCACATCAGCTTCAGTCACCTTTTCAGCGGCCATAATAAAGTCACCTTCATTCTCTCTATCCTCGTCATCAACGACGATAACCATTTTACCAGCTTTGAAGTCTTCTATGGCTTCAGGTATGGTATTGAGTTGAAATTTTTCCATATCTAGCTTTTTAGTTCTTTATTTGTTCAGATCATGATCAACAATAATCTGCTCTAATTGTTCATGCGCTTTTGTAATCAATTGGATATCTTTACATAATCGTATTCTGAATAACCAAACACGCACATAAAAGAAAATACCCAAGGGTACAAAAACACCGATTAATGTATTTAGCCATTGCGTTGCAAAAGGGCGCGTATGGGCGTGAATAGGAATCACTGGATACGCATTAAGCTGTTTAACCACCAATGAGTGACGGCTATTGCTCAAATAAACAATTATATCTTCAAGTTCTGTTAGTATATCTTCCATCTTACTATCCTGTCCAGGTGAAAACCAAAGACGGAAGTAGTTTGGCAACTTCAAATTATGTGGAGCTTCACGATACTCCTCAATCATTTTAGTGTGCGCATGCAATCGATCAAGAGTCTCTTGGTAATCAATGTCCACAATCACCACTTCCTTCATCGCAAGATGTCGTTTAGAACGTATACCTACAAGCAATTTTAGCCAATCAAGATACGTATCCACATTAAACATCACAGAATCATTATTGGCTTTATATGACAAGAAGATACCGATAGGAGCCAAAATAGCACTACTCATCCAAATACCCGACCATACAATCCAGTGTCCATCACGAGCCATCTTATATCCAGAGGTATCAATAATATAATACACAATGAAAAATAGTACAGAAATGACAACAGGCATACCTAATCCACCTTTACGAATAATCGCGCCCAATGGAGCTCCGATAAAGAAGAAGAATAAACAAGACAAAGCCAGTGTATACTTCTTATGCCATGCGGCGTTAAATCGACGAACACTCTTCTCACTGTCCCCAATAGTACTTCGTTTAAACTGAAAATCACTATTTTGATTGGCCACACTCGAAACGGCACGATTCAATACTTTTTGTCTTTCAAGCAAAGACATTGCGCGATACACACTGTCCACATCATACTTAGATAAAGACTCTTTAGCCATAAGTACAGAATCAGTCTTTGACAATCTCAAAGTAGATTTTCTATACACCCCTTGCATGGCTTGTTGATAGAATGTACGTCCAACACTATCTTGTAACACGCGCATACTATCAATATCATTCTGTAACTCAACCACATTCTTGGAGCGTTCATTTTTTTCCATGAACCCACCATCAACCATCTTCAAATCACTATTGAATGAAATGATTGTGTGTTTTTCTTTGAAACTTTCTCGACGATATGGTACTGTTTTATCTCGAGCACTCTGTTGTTTCAAATTCTCAAAAAGTTCTCCATTATACAGATGCAAAAGTAAGTGACTCTTATCTGCGGTCACCTCCATACGCCCACTATCAGCAAGAATGATATGTGCATTTTCAAATCCATCACTGAAATTATAAATCATCATATCTCGCATCAACCCTGTTTTACGGTCTTTGCTTTTTACATAGATATTATAATCACTAATTTCAGTATAAAAAACGCCTTCTGGAATATCTAATTCAGGAGATTTTTGTTTAAGAGAAATAATCAATGTCCACAACTTAACCTCGGCATCGGGACCTGCCACATTTTGAAAATAAAAGGACACTCCACAAATACAGGCTACAAAAATCCAAAGTGGTCTCATAATACGTATAAGTGGCACACCAGCTGCTTTCATAGCCAACAACTCAAACTGCTCTCCTAAGTTTCCAAAAGAGATCAGTGAAGCGAGCAATACAGCCAAAGGTAAAGAAGCAGGAATAAGTGTCATGGCTGAATAGAAGAAAAACTGCGCCATCACATCAACAGACAGCCCTTTACCAACAAGTTCATCTACATAGCGCCATAAAAATTGCATCATGAAGATAAACAAGCAGATAAAAAACGTACCCGCAAAAAGAGTCAGGAAATTCCTGAGTATAAAGAGGTCTAACTTTCTTATACGTATCATAGGTACAAAGATAGCTGAAATCCGCAAACTCTCTGCATTGTTTGAGATATTTTAGATTTTTACATGCCTGTATTGCGTATCAAATCCTCGATCTGTGCATTCCACAACTCAATTTGTGACTCCATTTCATCTGCTTCAGCAAAATCAGTCACTTCAAGCATACACATACCAGTCATTTCATTAACAGTCATTTTAAGCTCAAAATAACCGCGCTGCCAATCGTCATCTGACCAATGAAAACGAATGAAATGCAAAGGTCGCATCGCAATAATATCCGCCTCACGTATTTCTTCATCCCCCCACTGAAATTGGGCGTGGCGATTTGTAAAGCTTACTTTGTCAGCAAACCACTGAGCTAGGCCAGAGGCTGTACTAATAGCTTCCCATATCACTTGTTGGCTATGCGAATGCAATGGGTATTCTAAAGTAAACTTTTCTTTGTCCATGATACTATAATATTATTCAATAATTAACATGGCGGCAAGATACAATCTTTTTCCTAATTACATGCTGCAAAACAAATAAAAAAGAAAGTACTGGAAACTTTTTTACAAAAAAGACTGTAATAAATTTGGAGGTAGGGAAATTTTCCCTACCTTTGCACCGCAATAAAAAAATTAATGGCGGGATAGCTCAGTCGGTTAGAGCGCATGATTCATAATCATGAGGTCCCCAGTTCAATCCTGGGTCCCGCTACTTGCAAGATTTAGCGTTCGGGAGGCTTCCACTCTTGGGCGCTTTTTTTAATTTATTTTTTTGATTATTCTATTGGTATTGAATATAAAAACAGATTCCGAAAGGTTGCCTTAGCTCTCTTTCGGAATCTGTTTACTTTTATATAAAATCTTTGACACAGCCTATTTAGCAGGCTCTTCCTTGGATGGATAGAACACTTTATTACGGCCAGAAGTAATACGAAAATCATCCAAACCATTCTCTATAAATGACTCAATATGACGACGTCGTTTTTGTTCCAATATTTCGTCAACAGCGATAAGAATACCAGTCTCTTCAACATCACCGAAACCATAATTAATCGCTGTACCAAACATACGCATAGTTGGACTTAATCCCATATATGCATTAACCAAAGGAGGTATGTTATACCCTACCTTACGCACCTCTGCATTCAAAATCTTGTAGTTTTCTTTGAACGTATCATATGGGAACAAATTGACCAACTCCTCTTCAGGAGTATCCAAATTCAATGGATGAGTAGGAACAACTAGGCGGTCTTTGTCTGGAAAATGCTTGCGCAAAAAGTACAAAATCTTATCTCTTCCTTCTCTATGGAAACTTGGATACATAGTCACTTTCCCAAATAAATATTTAACATTTGGCATCACAACAGTCAAAGCTCCTAAGCCATCCCAAAGATTATCTAGAGCGAAAAGCCCCTTACTGCCCATACGAGTAGATTGATACTCCAATGTAACAAATGAACGTCCCAATTCGATAGTCTGCGGCAAATAATCTCGCACAAACTCCTCCGAAAATCTAAACATATGCGACGTGGCTAAAATAGGTTGTCCAGCCTCATCAAGATGTACATCTGTACCTAATATATATCGGTATCCTCCTAAAATGTTTTCTGATTCAGGATCCCATACGATCAATTGCTTATAGCAACCTTCCATCGTGTCAAACTCGTCAATGTCCATAGACTTGCCAGAGCCACCTCCAGCAGAACGAAATGCCCATTCACGCAAACGTCCTATTTCACGCATTGTGTTTGGTGCATCATGATGCGTAACGATATAAATTTCGTTGTTATTTTTGTTCGTAACACGCAATCTTTTTTCCTCAGTCAATTCAGCTTTAATTAGCTCTTTATCCACTGGTGCGATGATCGCTTCCATTTGTTGTTCCATAATCTACTTAAGCTTATTTCTTCTGATTATTGGGGGCCATTCTGTACACGACATCTTTGACCCACTGTGCCCATTCTGTAGCATTCTTCGACTGATCGAAGGTTTGCCATGGAATAGGTTTACCAAAGGTTATTGTAAATGTTTTATGTTGGTTTTTGTACATCTCATCTACGAGATACAACATCGCAATATTTGTTTTTAATCCAATCCACTTACAGAAATTGGCCAAATTGTAAAAGAAATTTGAGTTGCGCCCCTCAAAATATACAGGTACCACATCTCGTTTTGCCTCCACACTTTTGGTAATGAAAGTTTTCTTCCAATCTACATCTTGTATCTTGCCATGTATCTTACGAGAACATAATCCAGCAGGAAACATAATTAAATGGTCATCACTTTTAAACCCAGCTTCAACCATGCGCGGAAAATCACGACTTTGCTTACCCGTTTTGTTAATAGGGATACACAAAGGTGCTAGACCTGCCAAGTTCATCAACAAATCATTGACTAAATACTTGACGCGTCCATCATAATGCTTACCTAAGACATACCCCAAAGTCACGCCGTCAGCGCCACCCAGAGGATGATTGCTTACAAAGGTACACAGTCTGTCTGTAGGAAGATTCTCTTTGCCCTCTACTTGTACGTGCCAATCTAGTTCATCTAGAGTAGCTTCCAGAAAACCCACACCATATTGCCCCTTTCCTTTATTTGTTAAGAATCGGTTTAAATCATCTTGATGGGCTATTCTTTTAAGGTAATTGATTAAGAATCGAGGGACACGTTGATACGATTTAGGCATCTTATCACGCAATACTTTATCTATATCAATCAAAAAAATCTTATCTTCACTCATACGTTAATACACAGTTTTCGGTACGATTGCACAAATGTACATCATCTTTTCAAACTGAACGAATATTATGTCATAAAATACGTATGAAATATGGTAATATTGACGTATTTATGATAACTCCGTTACATTTTAGCAGATAATTCCACCTCCAATTACCCGATTATCATAATAAAAAGCCACAGCCTGACCAGGTGCTACAGCAGTCAAAGGCTGGTCCAACTGCACCAAAAGTTTACCGTCATTCTCTGGAAGCACAAGCACATGACCAGTATTCCATTGTTTGCGATAACGAATACGCACTTCTACATGAGAAATTGAAAGCAACTCCTCCAAACACCGCACAGACCAGTCTCGCACCAAGAAATGCATGCGTTCTAATTCTTTAAGAGGAGCCAGAGTAACCTCATTAGTCCTAACATCAATATGCTGCACATATAATGCTTGATTGAAATGCACTCCCAATCCTCTACGCTGTCCAATAGTAAAGAAGGCATAACCAGGATGTTTACCAATAATACGCCCTGCAATATCTACAAAATGGCCAGCCTGAAACTTTTCTTCAGAAAGACGTTCGCGCAAAAAAGACCGATAATCACCAGGACAAAAACAGACACCTATACTTTCCTTTTTAGCTGCTTGAGCAGCATATCCACGCGCTCTAGCATACGCACGTACTTCTTCTTTGGTCATTTCACCAAGAGGAAGCACCATTCGCTTCATCAACTCTTGTGACAGTCCCCACATAAAAAAAGATTGATCTTTATCTGGATCAATTCCAGGTCGTATATAATGTCTTCCTTCATGAACAACTCGCTGTATATAATGTCCTGAGGCAATATATTCTATCCCCATCTGATCGGCCACTTGAGCCATCAAAGGCCATTTAAAAAAATTATTGCACAAAGTACAAGGCACAGGCGTCTCCCCCTGCATATAGCTGTCTATAAAATAATGTATTATGCGGGATTCAAACTCCTTTCGTACATCATAAGTAATATGTGAGATGCCCAACTGATCAGCTAAATGACGCGCCGATTTTAAATAATCAGTTTGCCCATCTTTTTCAAAAAACCGAAAAGTAATACCCGTCACTTCATACCCCTGTTCTTGCAGCATGATAGCAGCAATCGAACTGTCTGTACCACCACTCATGCCTAATAGTACCTTAGATCGGTTGTTTCCTTTTTCTTTGTTCATGGCACAAAAGTAGTAATATTCTTCGTTTATTAAGCTCATTCAGAGAATAATTGCTACCTTTGTCCCACTAAGTAAAAAAGTAAGAAAGATGACAAATAAACTGACCATTTACAATAGTTTGAGCCGCAAAAAAGAGGTTTTCGAACCTATTCATGCTCCTCATGTAGGATTGTATGTATGCGGTCCTACAGTATACGGTGATGCGCATTTGGGACACGCTCGCCCAGCTATAACTTTTGACGTTTTGTTTCGTACTCTATCTCATCTGAAGTATAAAGTACGTTATGTACGCAACATTACAGATGTCGGTCACTTGGAACACGATGCCGATGAAGGCGAGGACAAAGTTGCCAAACGTGCACGCTTAGAACAACTAGAGCCTATGGAAGTTGTGCAACGCAACGTGAACAACTATCACCGCGAAATGGAAGCACTTAATGTCCTTCCTCCAAGCATTGAACCCCACGCTTCTGGTCACATCATAGAGCAAATAGAACTTGTCAAAGAAATTTTAAAAAATGGCTATGCCTACGAAAGCCAAGGTTCAGTCTATTTTGACGTTGCCAAATATAACAAGGACTATAACTACGGTAAACTTTCAGGTCGCAACATAGAAGATATGCTGTCAACGACTCGAGAATTAGACGGGCAACAAGAAAAACATAATTCTGCCGACTTCGCCTTATGGAAGAACGCGCAACCAGAACATATCATGCGCTGGCCGTCTCCATGGGGAAATGGATTCCCAGGATGGCATTGTGAATGTACTGCAATGGGACGCAAATACCTAGGTAGCGAATTTGATATCCATGGTGGGGGTATGGACTTACTTTTCCCACACCACGAATGCGAAATTGCACAAGCCGTAGCTTCTCAAGGACACGACATGGTGCGCTATTGGATGCACAATAATATGATTACCATAAATGGGACCAAAATGGGTAAGTCGTTAGGTAATTTCATCTTGTTGAAAGAATTCTTTGATGGTAGCCATAAGTTGCTAGAAAAAGCATATAGCCCAATGACTATCCGCTTTTTCATCTTACAAGCACACTACCGCAGCACTGTAGACTTCAGCAATGAAGCACTGCAAGCTAGCGAAAAGGGATTGCAACGTTTATTGGAAGCGTATGAAAATCTAGAACGTCTCTCAACGACGACAACTTCTGACAAAGCGAAAGAGGTAGACGCACAAGTAGCTGCAATCAAAGAAAAATGTTATGACGCATTATTAGACGATTTGAACACACCTATCGTGATTGCGCATCTATTTGATGGCTGTAAACTGATTAACACGTTGGCAGCTGGCAAAGCGGAAATCTCTGATGAAGGCCTTGCTGAATTGAAAGCAACGTTCGATTTATTTATGTTTGATCTTCTAGGTCTTCGCCAAGAACATGGCCAAAGCAATGACAGTAGCAATGAGCGCGAACATGCTTTCGGGCAGGTCGTAGACATGCTACTTGAACAACGTATGCAAGCTAAAGCTAATAAAGACTGGGCAACATCTGATAAAATTCGAGACAATTTACAAGCCTTAGGATTTGAAATCAAAGATAGCAAAGAAGGAAGTACTTGGCGTTTGAACAAGTAATTCAAAATATTATGCGTACCTTTGGGGTAAGCAATAGAAAGCGTCCTGTTAGCTTGTGCTAGCGGGACGCTTTACTTATAAACAAAATTGAAACAGGATAAAAGTCATCGCTCCTACACGAGTGATCGACTCGATTTTTCATGATAGTTCGACAAGCACCTTCATGAAAGAGCGATTCGACCTCTCATGAGAGTGCGAAGGCTTTCCTTTAACACTAAACGCTATGGCAATAAAGTACGTCCTTATTAAAAGGCCTAACCCACAACATGACAACAAGAAAGAGTATTTCTACGCTAAGGCAGTGCCGCAAGGTCATGTCACTAGAGAAACAATCGCCAAAGACATACAATCTAGAAGTTCCCTGACATCGGGAGACTGCAAGAATGCCTGGGACAATACATTCGATATTTCTATTAAATATCTTAAGGATGGCATCAGTGTAGAGATCCCTCATTTCGGTACTTTGCACGTCGAAATAAAATCAGACCCTATAGCTAGTCACGATGAAAATACAACGTATAAAATACGGGGTGTAAAACCGCACTTTCGCCCTAGCAAGGAGCTACTCAAAGAATTGGTCACATCTGTTCTTCGCTTAGAAAACGACAAACAAAGAGTCATAAAAGACAATGTCGATAAAGAGACTAGAATTGATCAATTGATGGCTTATCTACATAAGCGCAAGAGGGTCAGACGATCTGAATATGAAAAAAAGATGCATATTTCGAAGACGACTGCGCTGAAAGATTTGAATGAACTTATCAAAGACGGAAAAATTCAGTCCAAAAGCCACGGTTCCTTTGTATATTATGTATTGAAGGAACCATCACCTACTGATTAATCTGGCTGGTGTAACTCTATATTAGGACGGGACACGAGACAAAAAAAAGAGGCTGCCCTTTTGAAGTGAACCCTAAAAGTTTTTGTCTAACTTTCAGGACGCACCTCAAGTATGCAAACCTCTTTTCCTTCAAATTGCATGAAGCGACCTATTATTGATACACACGAATGTAATCAATCAACATTTCACATTGCGTAAAACTACTTGGTATGGGTCCACCAGCTCCTCCCCAATTACCACCCATAGCGATATTGAAGATAAAGAAAAACGGTTGATTAAAGGGCCAATCAGTATTCGTCATTGTAGGTGGAGTATACGTATATATCTTCTTATCATCTACAGAGAATGTAATATTAGTAGGTGTCCACTCACAAATATATACATGAAAATCGGTAGACACGCCAGCTATAGTAGAATATGCAGTATTCACGGTTGCCCCATGACTACCTGTGGTATGCAAAGAGTGATGAATCACATCTTGATCAAATCCCACGTGTTCCATAATATCAATCTCCCCACATGCAGGCCATTCAACAGTTGAGATATTGCTACCCAACATCCAAATAGCTGGCCAAGTTCCAATACCAGAGGGCAACTGGGCTCTTATCTCGAAACGTCCATACTGAAATTCATGAAGCCCTTTTGTGGTCAAACGGGCTGAAGTATAATCGCATCCCTGCATGGATTGACGTTTGGCCACAATATGTAACATACCATCCTTCACATAGGCATTCTCATTGCTATTGGTATAATACTGCAATTCAGCATTACCCCAACCATTTCCACCGATTTCTTGATTATAGTCGGCTGTAGGCACATCACCATCTTTTTCAAACTCATCAGCATAAACCAATGTAGAATAGTCTGCATCTGTAGCAACACTTAAGGTTTGATCCTTAAAACTTTCACCAGTTGTTGCCCCTTCCCCTTTACTCACATAGACACTTACAGTCACCTCTTTACTTATTGATGCATTATCTGCATTAAAAGCCGTTACGGTCACTGTATAATCATTTGTCCCAGGTGTTGTAAAAGTATATATTTTCCGTCCATCTTGGGCTGCTTCAGTAGTTCCATTCAAAGTAAAGGTATATGTTGTTGCATCAGTAGCCGATGCCACAAATTTCACAACACCAGAACCATCACCCGCTGGATTTGTAGCCGTTGCACCGACCACCACATAGTCCACAGCCAAATTCATAGGAGCAGCGATCGCTTTATCACTACTTCCTCCACAGCTAGTGAATGGAAAAGCCATGAATACAGTCAACAACCATGGGAGCATCTTATTTATTTTTATCATAATTATCTACTTGTAATTAGGTGAAGAGCATTCACACATTATTGTACAACAAAATTCACAGGCTGACCAGATGTAGAATTAGGTGCAATCCAAGCACGGAACTCACCCGCCTCAACCTCGTGTTTCATATCACGAGTCCAAAAAGCGAGTTCACTAATAGGCAACTCAAATTCAACATTTTTTGTTTCACCAGGAGCAATCGACACGCGTGCAAAACGCTTCAATTCCTTCACTGGACGAGTCACGCTAGCACAGCGATCTTGAATATACAATTGTACAACTTCTGTGGCTTTAATTTTACCCGTATTCTTTACTCTAGCAGTTAGTTTTAGTACATCATCTTTGCCTAACGTAGTAGCAGACAGATGCACCGGTCCATATTCGAATGTTGTGTAAGAAAGTCCATAACCAAACGGTAACAATGGAGTTTCACCAGCATCTAAGTAGAAGCTACGACACCCTGTTGATGTTTGTCCTGGCTTCAATGGAATATCATATAATAGTTGCTCATGCCCATTAGAAGGACGGCCTGTATTATGATGATTATAATAAATTGGAACCTGTCCAACCATTCTTGGGAACGACAATGGTGTCTTGCCGCTTGGAACAGCATCCCCCATCAACAATTCGGCCAAAGCAGGGCCACCCATAGTACCAGGATGGAAACTATACAACATGGCATCAGATTCATTCAATTGTTTTTCTATAGTCAGTGGTCGACCAGCTATCACAACCGATACAAGTGGCGTTTTTACTTTACTTAATGCTTCAATCATATCCCCTTGAGCACCAACTAGATCTAAATTGGCCAAGCTATGTGCTTCACCTGAAAGAATGGCTTCTTCCCCTACAAATGCTATAACAACATCAGCACGACGTGCAGCAGCCACAGCAGCAGAAAAACCTCGGGTACTGCGGTCACGAGAATAGGACAAGACAGGCATATAGTCAATTTTGACACGGTCACCATACTGTTTACGTAATGCAGCAAGTGGGGTTACTGTATGTGATTCTTCTCCATCAAAAGCCCATGTACCCATTTGTTCATAAGGAGCATCAGCCATAGGTCCAACGACAAGTATTCGTTTAACGGAAGACTTAATAGGAAGTACATTATTCTTATTTTTTATCAAGATTGCACTTTCAATTGCTGCTTCTTTAGCAGCAGCTAAACTCGTTGGGGCATACATCATAGAAGCTTTGTGCACATCAACATAAGGATTTTCAAAAAGGCCTAATTTGAATTTCACGCGCAACACATTTCGTACTGCCTCATCTACAGCCGATTTGCTCAATCCTTTCTCAATAAGTTTATCTACCGGATTTGTAGCCAAAACCCAACTGGCCATTTCCATATCTACACCAGCATTGACTGCCATAGCGGCTGCGGTCAGTTTGTCTGGAGCCACACCATGTACAACCAATTCAGCAATAGTACCCCAATCGGTCACAACAAAACCATTAAAATTCCACTCGTCTCGAAGTACTGTTTTTAAAATAAATGGATTGGCAGACGACGGTATCCCATCATTGTCATTGAAAGATGTCATAATCGTTGCTGCACCAGCATCTACAGACGCTTTAAATGGTGGCAAATAGACATTGCGCAAGACACGTTCTGGAATAAAAGTAGAGTTGTAATCTCTACCGCTTTCACAAGCACCATATCCTACAAAATGTTTAACACAGGCTGCCATACTAGCTGGATCTGCTAGATCATCTCCTTGATATCCACGTACAGTAGCTGCCCCCATAACACTTGTTAGATATACATCTTCACCATAACCTTCTGCAATTCGTCCCCAACGAGCATCACGAGCTATATCTACCATAGGAGAGAATGTCCAACGGACGCCTGCAGCAGTGGCCTCAATAGAGGCTACACGAGCTCCAATACGTGCAATTTCGGGATTGAATGTAGCAGCTTGTCCAATAGGGATGGGGAAAATTGTTTTAAATCCATGAATCACATCACGTCCAATCAATATCGGAATATGGTGTTTGCTTTGCTCTACAGCCATATGTTGCAAGGCATTGATACGCACAGGATCTACCTCATTAAGGATAGATCCAACTTTCCCATCTTTTACTAGTTGAGTGATTTCCTCAAGATTAGCAACAGAAGAGATTTGGTTCATTTGGCCTAGTTTTTCCTCAAAAGATAAAAGGGAAACCAGAGAATCCACCCGAGCCTCAATATGAGTATCCTGTTCACTTAAAGCTGTTTGATGTGCACCATCAGATGCACAAGAAGCAAATAACAAGCCGACAGCAAATGCTGATAGAGTCTTTTTTATTGTCATCTTATTTGTTTTTAGAATATATAGTTCCATTCTTTACATGCAATGTGGGGCATACAGACACCGTACACCCCACATTATATTATATAAGGCTACTCAAACGAGAAGTCATCAAAGAAGAACAAGCCAGGCATGCTATGTCCTTCACCTCCAAACTGGATGATTATTTGATCAAAATCCTGACGATCAGCATACGCGCTGAAATCAAACGTTAATTCGATCCATTTATCTGTTTCAAGATTATCATGGCCAACCTCCGCTTGAGTTGACCAAGCATTGTCACCCAATGTGCTATCTTGTAATTTTACAACAACTTTCTTCTGTAAATTTTTCACAGCAATCCAATCACCAGCTACATCACCTTCGGTAGTATAATCATTATAACTTGGCAAGTAAACCTTCATCTTAATGGTATTTTGATCTGTCAAATCAAACTTATACCCTTGATTAGGCAACAACAAATTGCTATAAAATGAAGCTGTTTTTTCGTAAAAATAAACTTTACTTGATGTGTTAGGCGCCATTGGCAATGGATTGTCATAACCACGCTTTGTATTTGGCTCATCACCCATCTCCTGAGCTGTATATGAATAAGGTGATTTTTCCTCTTCCATATCATCGGCCATTGGCACCGCTTTCACTTCAACATGAACAACTGGTTCTACGTTTAATTCTTCAGGAATTAAACGATACCACCATCCATTAGCTGGTGTAGTAGCACTAGCACAATATAAATACATTTCGGTATCCGAAAGACTCACAATACGATAAGTAGATACACCTTGATAGTTTCCAATAAAGGCATTGCCTGACAGAGTCAGCGTCATATCTGTTTCATTCAAAGAAAAAGTCAAATTATCTGCTGGAACATAAGGCACATCATAGTCATCTTGAGGAGTTGCCACACTTCCTAGTCCAAGTTGATCAGCCCCTGTTTGGTCAGAATAAATATATCCATTGTTTTCCCATTTAAACTGCACATCACGCTGAATGAAAGTGTACTTTTGAGTGTACAAAGAAGTTTGATCTTTACCCATAGCTGGACATGCCCACCATGAAGGACCCGTTGATGGATCACCAGCTGGACCGACACCAAAATGCCCATCATGATATTGATCTAACACCCATGTTTTACCGTCCAAATCATCTGGACCGCCAGTCAATGCACGATAGTTTGGAGTATCTAGCAATGAAAAATCATCATTGGCTATAGTTATTGTCTGAGTTGTAGAAACGGAACCACCTTTTGTGTATAATGTCATTGTGACAACATAGTCGCCCGCAAATGGATAATCTGTACTAGCCGTACTCCCCTTGGCAGTCGACCCATTACCGAAGTTCCACAAAGCCACTCCACTCGTAGCTGATGTATTGGAAAAGTCTACACGATTAGGTATAGCACTTTGTGGAGTAGCCGAGAAGGTTATACTAGAAACCTCAGGAGTAGCTCCCAGACTGTAATCATCGGCAGTATTTGCCGAACAACCAGCAAATATCAAAGCAGCAAATAGTACGATTGCTGTAAATAAGCTATTTTTTTTCATTATATTCTGATATTAAGCTATTAAGGATTCTGTTGCAGTGGATACTCTGTACCTGCTGTTTTATCAATTTCAGCTTGTGGTATAGGTAAATACTTTTGTGTATCAGACCACGTACGTTGACTAACACCATTGTTGTCATTCAAGACACTTGTATCTCCCCAACGCACTAGATCCCAGAAACGCATACCTTCACCTAAGAACTCACGACGACGTTCTAATTTAATGCTTTCATCGCTAGGTGTAATATCATTGACTTCACCAAAGGCACGCTTACGCACGTCATTAAGACACTGAGCTGCTGTAACACCTTCTACTGCAGATTGACCATTCATAATAATCATTTCGGCGTAGTTCAATAATGTTTCTGCATAACGGAAAATACGTACATTATTACAGTAATTCAAATCCACATCCCCAGGAGGAGGATTATAACCGACACGTGCACAGTATTTAGCAAGAAACAATCCAGTATCTTGAAAACGAGCAGTGTATGAGCCTGCTGTAAACTGGTTAATAGAGGCATCTCTGCGCAAATCACCTTCTTCATAAATGGCTAATGCAGCAGGTCGCACAGGAGCAAATCCCCAACCACCCTTAGGGGTACCATTTAAGGCGTCTGCATCCACTTTAAGGTCATTAGGAGATATAAAGGCTGGTAGATTGGTACCATAACCACCCCAACCTGATCCCCAAGTTTTTCCTTCAGGAATCTGGTTACTTTCAAAGATAGAACCTGAGCCCCACTCCCCTTCGTCGAGGAAGATTTCCCCAGGAGGTGTATCTAAAGTATATAAACCACTTTTAATGATTTCAGCCATATCCGATGTTACTTGTGCATACTTACTTGCATCTTTTTGGTACATTACAACACGAGCACGAAGCATTAAAGCAGCCGCACGACTTACTCGACCAAGCGCAGCACCAGTAGTGCGCATAGGCATTGACCCTTCTTCACATGCAATATCAAGATCTGCCATGATTTTAGCATAAATCTCATCTGCAGTATATTGAGGAGCTACATAGGGAGCCTCTAATGGTTTTTCAAAATAAGGAACATTTCCCCAGAATTTCCAAAGCCAGTGCATATAATAGGCACGAAGAAAGTGTGCCTCAGCTTTGTATTGAGCCAATTTTGCGTCATCAACGTCAATGGCATTTTCACAAGCTGTGATCACATTGTTAGAACGGGCAAGACCATTGTACAAGACAGACCAAATACCATCAAAGTTATCAGTAGGGGTTGCTTCAAACTGCGACAACAAGTACAACTGACGTTGGTCACCTGCATCACCACCACCCTTGTATATATCATCTGAACGTAGATCGCTCATCAAAACCAAAGAGTTGTAATTTTGATTAGCATAACTATCCAACAATAAAGGTTGGTAGGCTGCACCTAGATTTGAAAGGATTGCCCCTTCCGTCGCTGGACCACCTGCTTCTTGACTTGAAGTAGGGGCATTGGTTAAGAAATCGTCGCTACAACTGGTCATTCCAGTAAAGAAGGCGAAAACCAAACCGAATAGCATATATTTTTTCATCTTCATTTTCTTTTTTATGTGGTTCATGGATTAGAATACAATATTAGCACCTATTGAAATCGTACGAGCTTGTGGGTATCCACCGCGATCAATACCGATTGTTGTATAACTACCTGATGCAATTTCAGGGTCATAACCAGTATAATCTGTAAATGTCAACAAGTTTTCACCGCTTACAAACAAACGTACTTTTTGTAGTGTGGCTTTGCTTACGATAGATTTAGGCAATGTATATCCTAAAGTAGCTGTTTTCAAGCGCAAGTAACTTCCATCTTTCACGTATAGATCTGAAGATGCCCAGTTACCATTAGGGTTGCTATTTGTCATACGTGGGATACGATTACTAGTACCTTCACCAATCCAACGATCCAAGATCCAAGCTGGACGGTTCATTGCAGGGATATCACCACGCATGGAGAAGTCATATATATCGTTGCCATATGATCCTTGGAAAAACAGATTCAAATCAAAGCCTTTATACTCCGCTCCAACTGTTACTCCATATGTCCAATCTGGCATACCCTTACCAATTTTCACTTTATCATCATCAGTAATTTTTCCATCACCATTTGTATCCACAAAACGAACATCACCTGGTTCAGCTTTCGGTTGCATCAACTCACCTGATTTATTAACATAAGCTGCAACTTCTGCATCATTCTGGAAAAGGCCATTTGTTTTATACCCATAAAAATAAGGGAATACTTCGCCATTTTTACCTTTTACATAGCTACCAAGACCAGACGCACCTCCTGTTTCATAAATCATCTCACCACTTTCATTACCCATGTTGATCAGTTTATTCTGCAAATAAGAGGCATTAGCTGAGATGTAGTAATTAACTCCACCGATATTGTCTTTCCAACCAAGTTCAAATTCAAGTCCCCAGTTTTCCATATCTCCAGCATTGGCAGTAGGTGCACCTTGTCCAACATATGAAGGAATAGGTTGTTCCATCAACATACCTTTTGTATCTTTCTTGAAGTAGTCAAAGCCAAAAGTCAAAGCTGAGTTAAAGAATCGTGCTTCAAAACCAAGGTCAAGTTGTTCACTTTCTTCCCATTTTACATCAGGGTTGGATAGATTAGCAGGTGAACTACCATATTGCATCGTTCCTGAGTTAGAATCATCTGCAACCTTGTATCCGCCACCGAAATAGTAGTTTTGACCACCAGACATCAGTGCTGTATATTTGAAAGCACCAATATTTTCGTTCCCATTTTTACCCCAACTTGCACGAAGCTTTAAAGCATTGAACCATTCAGGACGATTGGACATAAATGCTTCGTTTGTGACATTCCATCCTAAAGAAAAGGCTGGGAATATAGCCCACTTATGTGAAGGACCAAAGTTGGATGAACCATCGCGACGTACTGTAGCTTGGAAAATATAACGTTCGTCATAGTTATAATCTACACGGCCAAAATAAGAAGCTAAAGAAGAGAAGTTTAGGCCTCCAGTTCCACCCCAAAGCACAGAATCATCTTCATCAGCAATTGCACTATCAATATTTGCTTTTCCTGGCACTGTTTCTAGCAAATCAAAATCGGTTCCTCCTAGATTGCGAGAAGTGTACTTCTGAGCAGATTGTCCAAGGACAACGCTAAAATTATGTTTATCTATTGTTTTCTTGTATGTCAAAACATTTTCAACTTGCCACTTGAAACCTCTATTCATTTGGCTACCGACTGAACTTTGAGTAATATCTTTACCCTGTGTAGCTAAGAAATAAGGGAATGTGTACCCGTCATTGCCCCAAAAAGCAAGATCCACACCATAGCTAGTTTTGAACTTCAGACCTTCCATAATATCTAGTTCTGCCCAGAAGCTACCGACAAACTTGTCGTCTGTATATTGTGTACTACTAGGCATATTCAACATCGCAACAGGATTGGCAATTTCTTGGAAACCTGATGGTGGAATACTAAACACTCGACCTCTAGAATCTGTTACGGCATATGGATGGCTAGCTAATATTTCAGCTGCTGTTGCTTCATCTGCATATACTGGAATCAGTGGACTAAATGCTAATGCAGATCCTAGGATAGACCCATATTCAGAGTTTGTTTCAACTCCATGAGATTTAGAACGAGAATAACCCACATTGACCCCTACTCGTACCTTATTCAACCACTTACGTGATTTTTCGTCTAGAATAGTATATGTAGAATTTGTACGCAAAGACCAACGGTTGTAATCTGACTTACCATAATTACCTCCAACAATACCTTCTTGATTGAAATAGCCTAAAGAAAGATAGTAATTCATCTTTTCAGTTGCCCCACTAATACTCATTTGATGGCTAACAACAGGAGCGTCTTCATTGAAGGTTTCATCCTGCCAGTTTGTGCCTTTACCCACATAATTATTGATTGATTCTTGTGAATAGCGAGGGCTACCTCCATCATTAATCAACGCTTCGTTCATGATGGTCATATATTCCTTAGCATTCAAAACTTCTTTCTTTTTCCAAGCGTTTTGAACACCATATGTAAAATCATAGCTTATGGTCGCTTTTTTTGCTCCACCTTTACCGCCATCACCACTCTTGGTTGTTACAAGTACAACTCCATTGGCAGCACGTGCACCATAGATTGCGGCCGAAGCTGCATCTTTTAGAATTTCGACACTAGCAATATCAACAGGATTCAGATAATTGATACCACCATCAACGGCCATACCGTCGACAATATAAAGAGGATCTGAATTGTTGATAGTACCGATACCACGAATACGAACTTTAGAATCGGCACCTGGCTGACCAGAAGACTGGGTAATCTGTACACCAGAGACTTTACCTTTCAAGGCATCTTCAACGCGCGAAGGTTTTGTAGCGTTTAGATCTTTAGCAGTTACACGACTAATTGCTGCTGTCACTACACTCTTTTTTTGAACGCCATATCCTACGACTACAACTTCGTCCAAAACTTTAGTGTCTTCTTGCATCACAACCTTAAAGTGACGCTGTGTTCCAACAACTACTTCTTGGTTTTTGTACCCAACATACTTGAGCTGAATAACAGCTCCATTAGTTACAGTCAATTTGAAATTACCATCAAGATCGGTGATGGTACCGTTTGTTGTGCCTTTCTCAAGCACGTTCACGCCAATAAGTGGCAAATCATCTGCTGCAGATACAACAGTACCCGTTACTTGCATTTTTTGTGCAAAAGCGGATAATGTACAAAGCAGCACAAGTAAGAACGACATGATCTTTCTCATACTCGTGTGTATTAAATTAGGTAGTTAACAATATAGATGGTGATTTAGCTCCATCTCGATGCAAACATAACACATCAAGTAATAAGAGTCAAGTAAAGATATACTTCAAATATACTTCACAGTGTATTTTTATTTACGTCAATAACACTTCTGAATAAATTAAACGCCTGATAACCAGCGCTTTTAATGTAATATTATAGCACTTGACTAATATCAAATATTAATATAGTTTCTCTTCTTTATTTTCTAGTTCTTTCAAGAAACTACTCAAGCTTTCTTCTCTATTCAAATTAAATTTCTTGCGTAATCGATAACGAAGAGTTTCAATTCCACGTACAGAAAGATTTAATAAAGGAGCTATTTCTTTCGTCAAAAGATGCATACGAATATAAATACACATCATGCGCTCATTCTGATTCAAATCAGGATAATTTGCTTTCAACTTAGTCATCATTGAATTATGTAACATATTAAACTCCTTCTCCACACGCTCAAGCACCTCTTGATTTTGCATGTTTACATCAATTCGATTAGTCAATTTTTCCAATCGTCCACGTAGTTCACGAATATTACCAGGGCGTACTGCACTTTGCACACGCATTAAATCATTCTTTATTTCTTCCAAGAGTTCATTTTGTTTCGCAGAGCTCAATAACAAGTTGGTGACTTCCTGTTGCTTATATGACAATTCATATTTTAAGTTCTCTTTTTCTAGTTCTGCAATATGCTCTTCTTGCTGCTCTTGCTTTTGTTTATATATTTCTTTTTGTTCTTGTATCTGCACTTGTGCTTCTTCCTCAGCACGTTTAAACTGCTTCTTGACGCGTTTTTGATCTAAATAAACAAAACCTACCATCACAAATAGACCAAACACGACATACACAACATAAGAAATTCTTTTACGCCACCAAGGAGGAAGTATAGTAAAATGAAAAGAGGTCTCGGCCACATCACCACTAACTGTTTTGGCTTGAAGATGCAAGGTATAATCATTCTCGTACAGACCTGCAAACTCCTTTGTATTGCGTTTTGACCAAGGCGACCAATCCTCTTTACTAGTAAATCTATAACGATACAGCACATCATTACGACTTTCTATTCGATTTACACCAAATACAAAACGCAATACATTATTGCTCCATGAAATATGAGGCTTCGAAAAACTCTTTCCCATATGATGTTTGTAGACGATAGAATCATTTGTAGCAGATATAGCTAATTCGTCAACATAGACAACTAATGCTTGTTTTCTCTGCTGTTTAGATTGTTCAACATCTAGCATCGCAAAACCCTTATCATAAGGTAAAATTAAGTTTCCAGATTGAGTAAAAATAAGTTTTTCATACCCACCAACAAAATCCAAACTCGCATCTAGTGGGAATGCATATTTACAGGCAACAGATGACTTTTTGTCATCTGTACAATAAAGACTAGCCACTTGATCGGACAAAGCCCAAATGGATCCATTACTTAGTTGATCTAAAGCTCGATAATACGTATTGCCCTCCAAACATTCTTCCAAATGCAAATCCTCATGAAACGTATCTAAATGATCATTATAATAATAAATCCCCCCTTTAGATATAATCCGCAAAGTATCATTTACCACAGCTATTTTAGGGATAGCAACAGTGTTCATAATAGAATCTATTTTGTATTCTCTACGATGACTAATATGTTCCCAATCTCTAGAAAAACGTATATGCAATAAAATATGGCTATTCACTCCCCAGACAGTAGAATCGTTGTAAAAAACAAGTTGATTGAAGGAACCAGAAAGAGTATTGAAGTATTTATTAAGCGCCCACTTCCCATTGGCCTGTTTATTCAATAATGACATACCATGATAGTGTCCAACAAACATTTGCTTTTTTCCAGACATGGGTAAAACACAAAAACAGCCCCTATGTATTGGAAGAGTTTCTATATCACTAGGTCCATTAATTTGAAGCAACCCTTTATCATGCATACAAAACAAATCACCGTCAACAGATTGTAACCCCCACACTTGGCCTTCAGTACCAGCGACTTCATTGATTTGAGATTCTTTATATAAGTCATTTTCATCATAGTTCATATGGTATAAACCACGATTAGTCCCTAAATACAAATTATTATCTTTTTGATACGCTGCATATCCAGAACCATAACTTTCAGGGAAAGTATATAAATTACTCAGAGGACTAGATAACAAAATATAATCGATTCCTCTATCTAAACCAGCCCACAAAAACCCTTGCTCATCAAAACTGAGCGACAGAACGGTATTATTGCGTAAACCATTAATTTCTGAAACGTTAGTAATTTGGTTTGTCAACATGTCATAACAAAACACCCCACTTTTCACCGTGCCTATAGCTAACATGCCACGATACATAGCCGCACAAAAAGGCCCAGTCTCACGAATCATATTATTTAAATTCAAAAGATATGGATGTATCTTCTGATTGGAGTATCTGTATAAACCATCTGACGTAAGCAACAACAAATCATTTTTATAAGGTATAATGGCACGAACAGTATGCCCTTGAAAAGATTCTGTACCATATACAGGAATAAAATGCTGTCCTACTAAAACAAACAAACCTTCTTGACACCCTATGTATAAAGAGCCTTCAACAACAGTCGATGCAGTTATTTTCCCAGGACCAGCAATAAAATCAACTTTAGACATCTCAGAAGTAATCCTAGCGACTCCATTATCACCACACAAATAGAGCATATCATGTGCCTGATAAATATCCCATATGTTAGCTAATTGATTGGCGATATCCTTATGACCAGCAAGGATATCTTTAAAAATCATTTGACCTGTAACAGTGGGTTCAAAATAACCAGCAACTCCAGATCCACCAACATACACCCTTCTTGAATCAAAATCGGGCAACACAGATCGTGCTGGTGAACGATCAGGTAAAGAAAAGTGTTGCCATGAAGAACCGTCATATTGCAAAAAGCCACTTTCTGCGGCTACAAAAAGCCAACCTGGTATTGTTGTAGACATTTGCCAGGTGTGTGTATTTTCTCCGTATTTTTCTTTTTCAAAATGCACAATAAAAGGCTTCCAACTCGCATAAGTCGGGATACATAGGAATAATAATAGGCAGAGTATAGATAGGTTTTTGTTTTTCATAGTTGTATTATTTGATCCCCAAAACAAGTAGGAGATATCACTTATCTAAATACAACAGTCCCTCGGGCCCTAGATTAAAAAGTAAGTCTACAATACTAAGGTTATCCAAGAATCCATATTTTTGTTCAAACACTTGGTAATAAGGTTGATATGTATAATATGGTAACTGCTCATCTGGGGTAAATTTCGGATGTATGCTCGTTCGAAAATCATGAATCTCCCAAGCCTCAACGACATCTTTAATAATCGACGTGAATGTGTCTGTAGGTTTAATATCCACAGGTATGTTCAACAACGAACACATCAATTGACATAATTCCATATTATAGTCATACAACCAAGTATAGTGGTTCTCGTAAAAGGGAGCTAAATCATCCTGATAGTACATAAAGTAAGGACTATTACTGTATGAAGACACTAGCGCATTCCAATGCAAATGACGCCACTTTCCATGTTCACTTATCTGAATATCCTTCATACAATGCAAACCAGCTGCAGGCTTCACTATAGGAATTGTCAAGGTCAAAGGACCTTGAGGTGATGCAATAACACATCTATTACGATAACTTTGCTTGACATAGCTATCGCATCCCTCTATATAAGCCACTTTGCTTCTAGAAAGCAGTCGATATGAATTAATAGGAGCTAAATAAGCACTCCCTAGCAATATATTTTCTAATTGGTCTGGTATCATTGAAGTGATTTAAAACAACGGGTAAACTGAAACTCATTATGAACATCTACAGAATACAATATTGTAGACACTTGCCCTATTAAATAGCTGGCAGGCACCAAGCCAAAATAACGAGAATCATTTAAATTGACACTATTATCTGTAGAGAACCAATAATAATCTTGGCTAAAACGTACTTGAGGTACATATGTATTATTTATATATAAGGAATCGTGTTTAATAGCTACATTTCTTTTTTCATGGCGTAGTAATGTATTATATAACAATATAACATTATGTCGCGTAACTTGAATAGCCTGTCCTTTAGATGGAATTATAAGCGGAAATACGCTATCATCACGCACCTGCTTATTCAATGCGACCAACCAAGAAAGATCATCTACCGATTGGTTTAATATATAGTATTCGTAACGACTAAATGCACGAAAATGAAACAAACTATCTTGACGACGTAACCCAGTATTCAATATACCTTGTGCAATCATTAAACTGTCTAGTAGTTTTTCATAATCATGAGAATACTGATATAAATATTTTTTATCTGGATTATAACGTGTGTGGCAACTACGATACAAAGTATCTAAAAATAAGGTATCACCTGGACAACCAACACACCGGCCTATAAAAGTTTGTTCTTCAATACGTTTTCGAGGATTGTTGAAAACCGCAATATCCCCTTGATGTACAAGAGCGTATCCCCATCTATGGTACCCCAATGAAGCCACAAAAGGTGTACGATATCCATAGGCCCACTTGTTGAGCAAAAGCCTATCTCCTTGTATACAAGCAGGCGACATGCCTGCATCGGGTATACTTACAATGGTACATACGCATTGATGCAATAGCGACACCACAAAGGCAGCTACAATCAAAGTTTTTATCCATTGCAGTACACTTCTCATCATCTATTTAGCTATTACTAACCCATTTAAATAGACGATCCCAACGCACCTTACCAGTATCTTTATCAATAGACAGCCAAACTAAGATGGGTTTACCTACAACATGATCTTCTGGCACAAAGCCCCAATAACGAGAATCAGCAGAATTGTCACGGTTATCTCCCATCATCCAGTAATAATTCATTTTAAACGTATACGTTGTAGCCAATTGATCATCTACATAAAACACTCCACTTTTTTCGGAAAGTCGATGTCCTTCATACGCCTCAATGCAACGTCCATAAACCGCTACATTTTTATAATTAAGCGGGATAGTACTCCCTGCTTCGGGTATATAGATAGGACCATAGTTATCGCGTGTCCAATGTGTATCATAATTAAGTGGATACACATCTCCACCATATACATCTGGCTCTTGCACGATACGATATGTCAATCGATGATTCTGCTCAAGGACTTTTCTCATTTTCTTAGTTAATGGGAAGTGATATACAGGGGCTAATAAACCATCTTCACGCTTTTTATTCAGTCCCAACTGTTCCATAAATTGTTGCATATTACCTTGATTGGTGTCAATATGCATACGATCTTCCTTACTAATACCTAAATCAGTCAGCATATCCTCTGGGATAGCCATACCCTGCGTCTGTACAAAATAATTATGCTGTACATTTGGCGCATCTGCAGATAACTTACCATCAATGTACAACAAACCACCCTTAATCATTAGAGTATCCCCAGAAACGGCCACACAACGCTTCACATAATTTTCCCGACGATCAACGGGATGTATCACCAATTCACCATAGGCAGCTGGGGATTGTTTGATCAGCTCCATCCCCTGATGATAAGCTTTTTTATACAAAGCTGCTTGTTGTGCTTCAGTAAGACTATCTATATTGATACCTTTAGTAACTCTTTCTAATCCTCCATAATAAGCTATACTATAGACATCAGAAGCTGGATACTTACTAGCTACTGTATCTCCAGCAGGAAAATTAAAGACAACAATATCGCCTCTTTTTACATGTCCTAACCCTAGAGCACGTTCATAATTCCACTTCGGCCAAGAAAAATAAGATTTTCCTCCCCAAGGCAATGTATTTTGTACAAACGGAAGATGTAGAGGTGTCATAGGCTTACGAGGACCATAACTCACCTTGCTAACATATAAGTAATCCCCAACCAACAAAGTCTTCTCTAAAGAAGAAGAAGGTATTTGATAGTTTTGAAAGACATAGGTATTGACAAAATATAAAGCAATCATCGCAAACAATAAAGCATCAACCCATCCCAAAATACTTCTTAGGAAAGGATTTTTTATTTGTTTCCAATATGTCCAATTAATTTTACGTGTAATGTATAAATCAAAAATCAATGGTGTTAAAAACAAACCACGCCAACTCCCTACCCAAAGTAGAAACAATAGATATAATATAATCACGATACCAAAACGCACCCAAGAAGGTTTCTTGGACGTTTGCTCGTTTTTGTCAACTTCATGCACCATAATTCTGTGTTATTTACTTATTAAGTCGCCAATAGAAAGATCTATTAGTCATTCAAAAATGGAAAAAGATTATTCATCCCTAAGAACCCAATATGCTTATGTGTATATTCGGCAGCCAAAACAGCTCCCAAAGCAAAACCTCCACGATTTTTAGCGTCGTGAGTAATGCGAATAATATCTGATGGAGAAGTATATTCTAATGTATGAATACCAAAGACTTCACCTTCACGAATAGCCTCTATTCCCAATTTGTCAGCAGAAACTTCTGTTTCACCTTCTGGATGACTCTCTGTTGCCTGAAGACACCATCCATTTTTACGATCAAGCTTATCTACAGCCTCTTGTGCCAAAGTAATAGCCGTACCACTCGGCGCGTCAATCTTGTGCACATGATGGGTTTCTTCCATTTTCACTTCATAGTCAGTGAACTGATTCATAATTCCAGCAAGATACTTGTTGACAGCACGAAAAATGGTAACTCCTAAACTAAAATTGGAAGCCCAAAATAAAGTTTTCTTTTGACTGTCACACAAGTTGAACATTTCTTCACGATGTTGATCTATCCAGCCTGTACTACCTGATACAACCTTCACGCATACATCCATACAGCGCTTCACATTATCATAAGCAACCATTGGATTAGTAAACTCAATGGCCACATCGGCTTGACGGAATTCTGGAGAATTAAAATCTTGTGTATTATCTTGGTCTATAATGGCTACAATCTGATGGCCACGACTGAGAGCAATCTTTTCAATCTCCTTGCCCATCTTTCCATATCCTATTAATGCTATCTTCATATTTCTGTGATTAAAAATTTTCGCAGTTTATTACCTGCAAATATAGTAAAAACGGAGCAAACTTTGTATGTTTGTAAAGCGAATCTCACTTATAATCGAAAGAACATGGAAAAATTATTACAATATCTATGGTTACATCGCATTCTTCCCCTTGGTACACTCTACAGTACTGATGGTGAGGAGGTAGAAATTATTGACCCTGGTGTACTCAATCGAGATGCAGGCCCTGACTTCTTCAATGCCAAGATCAAAATAAATGGTATCTTGTGGGTGGGGCAAGTTGAAATCCACACACACTCTTCGCTGTGGGCGGCACATGGACACAATAAGGACGTCAACTACGATTCAGTTATATTACATGTGGCCAATACAGTTGACTGTACTTTAACAAGAACAAATGGAGAAATAATTCCTCAATTGCATCTTCCCTGTACCGAACAAATGATAAAACAATATCGCTCCTTATGCAAAGGAATACATTCACCTAGATGCGCAACGATCCTCCCAACAATCAATAAAATTGAAAAAACGAGCTGGCTTAATCGATTGCAAATAGAACGTTTGCAAATGAGAACATCACAAATTCACGAGAGGCTAGCTCTCTTCAAAGGAGACTGGACAGCTTGCACATTTATCACGATAGCCAGATCTTTTGGCTTTGGATTAAATGGAGATGCCTTTGAACAATGGGCTCGCATGCTCAACTTAAACGCCGTCAATAAGCACATAAATGATCCACTTCAAGTTGAAAGTATCTTTTTAGGACAAGCTGGATTATTGGAAGAAGACATTGAAGATGATGACTACTACCAAAAGCTTCAAAAAGAATACGCCTATCTTGCCCACAAGTTTAAACTAAAAAATTTAAACCCAAATCGCTGGAAACTCATGCGGATCCGTCCCTACAACTTCCCTCCATTACGCATTGCACAATTAGCTCATCTTTATCACCAACGCCAAGGACTATTATCTCAAATTATTGAGGCTCCCAACATTACCGCATACGAAAATATTCTTCAAACTGGCTGTTCTCCGTATTGGGAGACCCACTTTACATTCGGTAAAACAGGACATCAATCTCATCCAAACAAAAGACGTCTGACTCCACAAACCATACAACTCGTATGTATTAATGCCATCTCCCCACTCCTCTTTGCTTATGGACAATATATTGGCGACGAGCTCATGTGCGAAAAAGCCCACAACCTCTTAGAGTCTTTACCTGCAGAAAACAATTACATCATTCGTGACTGGTCCAAAATGCATCTCGAGGCACAAAATGCAGGAGATACACAAGCACTCATTCATCTTCACAAAGAGTATTGTCTCAAAAAAAGATGTCTCTACTGTCGGTTTTGGTATTTCTACCTGAAAGGACATACGGAAAATTACTAAAATATGCGGTGTTATTCATGGAAAGATGTATTTTTGTAGCATGAATAAAATTCGTTATACACATATACTTGCGACTATTTTTGCAGCATGCCTTTTGTATGCTTGTGCCAATGTAGGCCGACCTAATGGAGGTCCCATTGATGAAGCCCCACCACGTTTCTTATCGAGTACCCCAACATACGGAGCTACTCAAGCCAATAAAGATCGAATTGTGCTGTACTTTGACGAAAATATTAAAGTAGAGGATGTTGCACAAAATGTGGTTATTTCTCCTCCACAAATAAAGGCTCCCGAAATAAAAGGCTCTGGAAAAAAAGTACGTATCAACCTACGAGACACCTTACTTCCCAATACAACATATACTGTAGATTTTGCTGATGCTATTGTAGATAATAATGAAGGTAATCCATTAGGAAATTTTACCTATACATTTTCGACTGGCAATAAAATTGACACCATGGAAGTAGCAGGATATGTACTCGAAGCTAAGAACTTGGAACCAATAAAAGGAATGCTTGTGGGTTTACAAAGCAATTTAAATGACACAGCATTTACAAAAACACCTTTTATACGTGTAGGTCGTACAGATAGTCGTGGACATTTTAAAATTCGTGGTATTGCACCAGGTACATACCATATTTTTGGTCTTGAAGATGGAGATCAAAACTATTTATTCTCTCAGAAAACTGAAAAGATTGCTTTTGAAGATTCACTAATCATACCAAGCAGTCAACCAGACACCTTCCAAGATACGATTTGGAAAGATACTGTGACAATAGATACGGTTGTCACTAGAGCTTATACTCACTATTATCCAGATAATATAGTCTTACGTGCTTTCAAAGAAATTGACCCATACCAATATCTCAAAAAATACAGTCGAGAAGTCCCCAATAAATTAACCATGGTATTTTCGGCTCCTAACGACACTTTACCTTATCTAAGAGGACTTAATTTTAATGCTAAAAAAGCTTTTACAATTGAAAAAACGCCTCAATTAGATTCATTAATATACTGGGTAAATGATACTATTTTGGCTCAACAAGACACACTGCTTGTAGAAGCACATTATATGGCAACAGACTCATTAAAAAAATTAGCTCCTACAGTCGACACAATAGCTTTTGCAATCAAAAACAGCTATAAGCGAAAGATGGAACAAAAACGCAAAGAAGAAGAAAAAGAGCAAAAAAGACGAGAGAAAGAAGGTACAGATACGATCCCACCTAAATCACCTACGCTTCAAGTAAAAATAGACGGAGGATCATCTATGGATGTTTATGGTGCTTTGAAATTCCAATTTGAAGAACCTGTTACTTCATTTGACAGTACAGGTATAAAGTTAATGCAAAAGGTAGATAGCATATGGAAACAGGTTCCTAAGACAATTCACACAGATGAATTTCACCCTATGGAATACACTCTATTTACTCAATGGGAACCAGGTGGAAACTACAAACTTATCGTGGATACTTTGACATTCAAAGGTATTTATGGACTTAGTAATAAAAAAGACAGTACAACAATCACTGTCAAAAAGCTAGATGAATACGGAGAAATTTACTTTAATATCACAGGTGAAAAATCTCCATCTTTTGTACAGTTGTTAGATGAAAAAGACAAAGTAGTTCGTCAACGTATAGTACGCAACCATAAAGCTGATTTTTATTATCTTAAACCAGGAAAATATTCTGCACGTTTGATAGAAGACACTAACGGAAACAACCTATGGGACACTGGTGAATATCAAAGTAAACTTCAGCCAGAATGTGTGTATTATTATCCTGAAGTCGTTGAAATTAAAGCACTTTGGGAATTGGAACAGGATTGGAATATTCACTCTCGACCATTGTTTAAACAAAAAAATGATAATCTGAAGAAACAGAAACCTGAAAACAAGAAGAAGAAAAAGAAAAAACAAAACAATAGTAAGAGCAGGTAGCATCTGCTAACCCCTATGAACACAAAAACAAACAATATGAATAAAAAACCACTATTATTACTCACGATTCTATTGGTCCTAGCAGGTGTTTCAACAGCACATGCCCAATGTACTATGAAGAATAAAGCTTTTAACAGTGGCGAACATTTGTCGTATGAACTATACTTCAATTGGCGTTTTATTTGGACAAAAGCTGGCACGGCAAGTCTATGGACAGATTCTATTAACTATAATGGAGTCCCAGCCTATAAGGTACAAATGATATCTAAAAGCGGTAGTGGGGCGGATGTATTCTTCAAAATGCGTGATACACTGACAAGTGTTATCAGCAAAGATATGCTACCACTATATTTTCGTAAAGGAGCTGAAGAAGGTAAAAGATATTCAATCGATAAAGCGACCTATTTCTACGATTCAGATAGTGTACGTATTAAATTAGAGCGAAGATTTCCTAGAAAAAATGACTATTTCTGCGATACAGTAGCTGTTACTGGTTGCGTTCAGGACATGTTAAGTATATTAATGCGCTATCGCTCATATACCCCTGATAAATTTAAGATGGGTGAACCATATCATTTTGATTTAGCAGACGGACGTCATGTGAAACAACAAACCTTGATCTTCAGAGGTTATAGACTTTTTGAAGATGAAAATGACATTGCTTACAGATGCCTAGTGTTTTCTTTTATTGAGTACAAGAAAGGGAAAGAAAGAGAAGTCATTACATTCTATATCACCGACGATGATAATCACCTACCAGTACGTCTAGATATGTTTTTAAACTTTGGCTCAGCAAAAGCATTTTTGAAAATGTATCAAGGCAATAGACACCCTATGACTTCTGTAGTTAAAGACAAAAAAGCAGAAAGAAAGAGACTGAAAGCATTAAATCTCAAACTAGAAGATGAAGCACGAGCCGTAGCAGCCGAAAAAGCTCTATTGAAAGCTCAAAAAGATTCAATAGCCAAGCTAAACGACTAATGCTATTTAGAATAGTGTAGCATCGTCAAATGATTAGGTGCAAAAACTTCTTGTGCTATTTCTTGAAGTTCTAAAGCTGTTAGTTGCTGAATACGCATAAACAAAGCTTCTGGTTCCTCTATACTCCCATGATGTAAGTACCGCTTCGATAAACCTAGTATAATACTTTCATAGTTATCAGAAGCCACTCCAATTTGCCCAATCAGTTGCTTTTTAGCAGCCTTCAATTGCTGTGCAGACAAAGATGTATCACACAAACGCAACAACTCCCTCTCTGAATAACGCATACACTTGTCTACATCGCTATGATCTGTTCCAAAATAGATAGTAAATAAGCCTGTATCTGTATATCCAGTTATATTTGATTCAACTTGATACACTAAACCTCTACGCTCTCTTAAACTGACATTCAATAAACTATTCATGCCAGGTCCACCTAGAATATTATTCAACAAATACAAACCTGTACGTTTACTATTATGCGCATTGTAGGCTGGAGCCCCAAGCATCACATGTGCTTGATTGGTTCCTTTGGGAATCAGTATTTTTTGTGGATTATACGCAGGAATAGTCCCCATAACTCTTGTTACTGGTACATTGTTTAGATCACTTGTTAGACGCTCCAATCTTTTGACAAGTTTGTCAAAATTTATATTCCCAGAAGCAAAAAACACCATATTACTAGGTTGATAATAACGCTTGACAAAAGCCAAAGCATCTTCTGTCTTAAAATGGCGCAACTGATCTGGTATACCCAAAATATTATGACCTAGCGGATGCCCTTTGAAAAGCAATTCCTCAAAGTCATCATAAATTTGTTCAGTAGGTGTATCTTGATAAGAATCGATTTCATCAATAATAACCTCTACCTCTTTGTCTATTTCCTTCTGAGGAAAAGTAGAATGAAAGCAAATATCGACAAGCATCTCTAAAGCTCTATCAATATCTTGAGAAAGTAATGCACTATATATAACCGTTTCTTCTTTATTTGTATAGGCATTAAGTTCTCCTCCCACTGCTTCCATTCTATTAAGAATATGCCAAGCCTTTCGCTTTGTCGTACCCTTAAAGACCATATGTTCCACAAAATGGGCCATCCCCATCTCTTCTGAACGTTCATCACGTGTACCCACTGCAACTGAAAAGCCACAATAAACTACAGGAGATTGGTTAGGCAAGTGAAGTATGCGCAGACCATTGGTTAATGTATGATGATTATAATGCATATTTTTGAAAATCAAATCGATTATTAAAAGGGATATACCCTTGTATCATAAAGCAAGGGACAAAAATACAACAAAACAGCTTGTTATATGTAGGATTTTTGAGATATTTGTAGTCTGAAAGGTTATTTCTTGACCAAATAGCCTTCGGTACATTCAATTAAAACAAAACCGTATGATGGAAAGAATCAAACAATTGCTCGAAAAAGAAGCAGCAGCTGTAGCCAATATTCCTGTAACAAATGAATTTGAAAAAGCAGTAGAAGCAATTATAGAACACGTCAAGGTACGTGGAGGAAAATTAGTCACTTCTGGTATGGGTAAAGCGGGACAAATCGCTATGAATATCGCCACAACTTTCTGCTCTACGGGGATCCCAGCAGTTTTCTTACACCCCAGTGAGGCACAGCACGGAGATCTAGGTGTATTTCAAAAGAACGATATTTTATTGCTTATTTCTAATTCTGGAAAAACACGTGAAATTGTTGAGCTAACAATTCTATCTAGACGTCTTGATCCAGATATCCCATTCATAGTTATTACGGGTAATCCTGAAAGTCCATTAGCTGAAGAAGCTGACATTTGTTTATCAACTGGAGGTCCTAAAGAAGTATGCTTATTGGGCATGACCCCAACAACCTCTACTACAGCAATGACTGTTATAGGCGACATCTTGGTTGTTGAAACGATGGAAAGAACCCAATTTACTGCAGCCGAATATTCTAAAAGACACCATGGAGGATATTTAGGTGAAAAATCACGCTTGTTATCAGGCAAATAAACAAAAATAGCATCTTGAAAAGACTTGTCATTTCAAGATGCTATTCTACATTTCTATTGAAATATGAAAAAAAGAAGAATCATTGGTATCGGGGAAACCATTTTAGATATTATTTTCCGTAATGAACAACCTACAGCAGCTGTACCAGGTGGGTCTGTTTTCAATGGATTAATCTCCTTAGCTAGACTAGGTCTAAATACAGTGATGGTTACTGAAACTGGATCCGATCGCGTAGGGAAACGTATCTTAGAGTTTATGGAAGACAATCATGTAGACACTAGTTATGTCTCGACTTTTGAAGATGGCAAATCGCCATTATCCCTTGCTTTTCTAAACGAACAAAGTGATGCTGAATATGAATTTTATAAAGACTATCCTAATCAGCGTCTAACTGGAGATTTCCCAGAAATCACGAAGCACGATATTGTAATTTTTGGATCTTATTATGCATTAAACCCTGTGTTGCGTGAGGGTATGCTTACTTTGCTAGAAAAAGCACAACGTGCAGAAGCGATCATTTATTATGACCCCAATTTCCGTAGTAGTCACTGTGAAGAAGCAATGAAACTAGCACCAACAATTATTGAGAATTTAGAATTTGCCGATATTGTACGTGGTAGTAATGAAGATTTTCAAAACATGTGGAAAATGACGGACAGAGCTAAGATATACAAAGATAAAGTCGCTTTTTATTGTCCCAATTTCATCTATACACAAGGAGATAAAGGCCCCGTTTTATATACTCCACATTTCACCCAACAATATCCAGTAGATAAAATTGAAGTTATCAGTTCTATAGGAGCTGGTGACAACTTTAACGCAGGTATCTTATACGGGTTACTTAAAGAAAGGATCTACAAAGAAGACTTAGTAGATTTAGACCAATCAACATGGGAAAAGATCATACAACATGGCTTGGCATTTAGTAAAACTGTGTGTCAACAATATGAGAATTCCATCTCACAAAAATGGGCCGATTCGTATCAATAGGCCCATATCTAATAAGCCGGTATGAGTTATCTCAATTGATAACGATTACCGGCTAAAATCATAACAACACCCTTCAATTCCAATTGCATTAACAATCCAATTAACACATTGGCAGGTAGGCAAAGAGAAACTGAGAGCTCATCAACAGACATATCACCTTCATCTCGCAACAAAACACATATATCTTCCTCTTCTTTCGTTAATTCAGGAAAGATCTCAGGCAAGATAGCAGCAGGAGATTGATAATCCCAATTTAATTGTTCAATAATAAACTCCATACAAGTAGCACAATAAGCTTTATTTGTCCGAATCCATTCATTACATCCCTCTGAATAAGGATCTGATATTTTCCCTGGTACAGCAAATACAGGACGATTATAACTCTCAGCCAGATCAGCGGTAATCAAAGAGCCTCCCTTTGTTGCCGATTCGATCACTAAAGTTGCATCAGCCATGCCAGCCACAATACGATTACGTGCGATAAAGTGATGTTTTTCGGGTGTTGTATTAATTGGATAATCAGTCAACAAACCGCCACCTTGCTTCACTATATCACCAGCCGTTTTTCTATGTACAGATGGATAGATTCTATCTAGTCCATGCGCCAATACAGCTACTGTTTTTATATTGTACTCCAAACAAGCCCTATGGGCATGAATATCTACTCCATAAGCTAGACCACTAACGACAAGCACATCGGGACAGCAACGAGCCAAATCTTTTAAAAAAGCACCGACAACCTGTTTCCCATAAGGAGTAATATGTCTTGTACCAACTATAGCCAGTACTTTTGAACAATTGAAATCTACTTGACCATGTGTATACAAAACAACTGGAGCGTCTATACACTCTCTAAGCCTAGAAGGATATTTTGAATCGCAATAACAAATACACTGCAAACCTTTATCCTGTATATACACCCATTCTTCTTGTGCTTTGTGTTGTGCTTCCTTAGTATCCAGAAGTAAAGCAAGGTGTTTTTTTGACACTTCAGGTACTCTCTCTTCAAGTAAAGTTGGATTGGCTAGCAGTGCGCGAGCACTTCCACAGGCTTCAATATACTGCTTAATTGCCATATAACGCACTTTCATCACAAAGGTTAGTGTAATACTAGCGATACATTCTTCTTGCAGCTCCTGAGGAGTTTGAGGGTGATCTAAAGCGACACAATCTATCACTTCTGCGTGAAGTTTTAATTCAGTATCAATCGTTTTCTTCATCATATTCAAGATTTGAAGTTAGTGTACGACTACTATTTCTGAGCAGTTGCTTCTTGAAGTATATGATCTAGTTCTTCATAGACAGACAACTTGCCGTCTACAATCGTCACAGAAGTGACCTCTCCTTTACAAGCTATTTTCTCGTCAGAAGTACGATAAATATCATGATTAAAAATCCACTTAATCCCATCTTTATATATGGAAAGACAAGACAAAAAATGATCCCCACTTTTCAAGGGAGTTTTAAAATTGATAGTAATACGAGCCACTACAGCATCTACACCTCGTTGATGCAATTCAGCAAAAGACACACCTAGAGATTCTAAGAATTCATGACGAGTGTGTTCCATATAGTGCTGATAATTGGAATTGTTGACAATTCCTTGTAAATCACATTCATAGTCACGTACTTTCATAGGAAGTACAAAATGGTAATCTTTCTTCATATCAATCGTTATTTATTACTTAAAAACAGGCCAAACACCCCTATTTTATCTCCGTTTTTCGCAAGCGCTTGCACCTCAAAACGCAAGCGCTTGCAAAAAGCCAATCATCCCGATGTATAGCAAATCGCAAGCGCTTGCGATTTTGCAAGTTTTTCATTGAAGCAAATACCCTATATTTGCTGAAAAACAAGTGAGGGCATGTCACTCGTGACATACCCTCATTATCTCTTTATTTTTTAGCATCAATATCTGCAAGCAGTGCTTTGACTGCAGCTTCTAATTGCTCATCTTCTCCTTGTACCACAACATCAGGTGAATTAGCCACCTTAATATCTGGTTCTAGTTGATGATTTTCCAAATAAGTACCATCTGCTTGACGATACCCAATGACCGGGATTCCAAAATACATGCTCTTATCTTGAAGCGTTTCCCAGTTTACACTTGTCATTGTACCAGGTACAGGCATTCCGACAACTTTACCAATACCCATGTGTTGATACACCCATGGAGTACCATGCGCATTACTGTAGTTTGCCTCACATACCAACATAATAGAAGGCTTATTCCATCGACGGCTAGGCATTGCACAGGCTTCCTGACCACGAATCACTTGTGTTAAATATTTCTTTCCTGTAAAAAACACTTCAACATCTTCGTGCAAGCGACCACCACCATTAAATCTTGTATCAACAACAATACCTTCACATTGATTGAATTTGCCTAATACATCAGCATACATACGACGAAAACTTTCATCATCCATGCCTTCGATATGCACATAACCTAAACGACCATTAGAAAGCTTATCCACCATAGCAGCCTCACGCTTAACCCATCGTTTATATTCTAAATGAGCAATATTGCGTTTACTTAATGGACGGACAACTTCTTCCCAATGAGCTTTTTGCTCTTTGGATGCCTGTGGGTTATAAAAACCAACTAACACTCGTTTCCCAACCTTATGATTCAATAATGGATAATAGTCTTGTCCTTTTTGCAAAGATACTCCATCAATAGATTCTACAATAACTCCTGGTTTTACAAGGGATGTAGCTCTATCAAAAGGACCACCAGCAAGCACTTCACTCACACGTAACCCCTGGGCTGTATAGTTCCAATCAAAATACAAACCTAGATCCGCTGTTGAATCCCCATTGTTTGGTGCAAAATACCCACTACCAGTGTGAGATACATTCAATTCACCAAGCAATTCACTTAACATGGCAGCAAAATCATAGTTGTTGTTAATATTGGGCAAGAATTTTCGATAATCATTGACCATATCATCCCAATGAACGCCATGCATATGCACGTCATAAAAACGCTTCTTTTCTTGCAGATATACATGTTCCAACTCATAAGCACGCTCAGCAGATAAATCCAATTCCATGGTACCTGCATAACTAATTGGCTTGATAGACTTAGTAGCTATTGTCATCTTTGAGATACGTGGACCAAAAATAAATAAGTTTTTACCTGATTTATCCCAGTCTAGTTGCGCCCAACTTGCATCAAGTTTCTTCAAAAGAGAAGTGCTATGCTCACGAAGATTGGTCGTCCACAAATCGTACTTGTTCTGAAAACGAGATACAAAATAAAGATTTTCACCCTTCTTGTCTATTGCCGTAGAAATAAGATCCGAAGAATGTGGAGTAAGACGCACTAAACGACTATCCATATTGGCCCAATCAATCTTGATCACCTTCTTCTCTTCTTTCTTGTCATCTTCTTTCTTCTGATCCTTCTTCTTGTCTTTCTTTGCGGCCTTTTCTTTATCCTTCTTTTGTTGTTCTTTCAACTGTTTCAAAAGATCAAAATCCTCTTTGCTAAGGCAGTATTCATCATAGGCATCTTGATTTAAGAAAAGCAACAAAGCATCCTCTTCAGATCCCCACGAAGCATGATTACGCATGCCATAACGGTTACTTGAAAACAAGATTGCTTGACCATCCATCACCCAACGAGCTGCTGAATCAAAATAAGCACAATTGGTCAAGTTGTGAATATCCTCTCCCCCCTTGCTGCTCACCAAACCAATATCACTATATGGATCATGTTGGTTACCTACATATGTAATAGCAAACCATTGTCCATCTGGAGACCAACTATATGATACATGACCACTCGTATCTGCTCGATAATGACCATCGGTGATTTGTCTTACTTTCTTTGTTTTTAAATTGTAGACCATCAGTTGCTTTCTATTTTGAATAAAAGCAAGCTCTTTGCCATCTGGTGAAAATTGAGGAGATGTGCGTTCTACAGTCTTTGATGGAAGAAGAATTTCTTCATTGACAATGGTAGCATGAGAAAAATCAGGATCGTCCTTACGAGGCATAGTAGCCAATACTAACTGCCAATTACCATTACGTTCTGTTGCATAAGCCAGAGTTCGTCCATCTGGAGAAAAACTTAACCCTTTCTCTGCTTGAGGAGTATGACTGATTTGTTTCGTTGTAGAATAATCAACTGCAGTCACAAAAACTTCTCCTCGCTTTATCAAAGCAATCATTTTACCATCAGATGATACTTCGGCATCTTCGGCACCACTAGTCACCGATAAACGCTCCATCTCTGGCTCCTCATCGCGCAAAACACGAAGAGATAATTTCTTTGGAGAAGCTACTGGTGATTTTTGCGTGTAAATTGATCCATCAAAAGTATAGCACAACAAACCTGTAGATGCTATGGATAAGAAACGTACAGGATGCTTCTTAAAATAAGTAATTTGTTGAATTTTTGATGGAGTATCTAATGGAAAAGACGCCACATTAAATGAGCCGAACTCTTCGGTCAAATAGTAGACTGTTTTATTATCAGGACTAAAGCGCGGATCACGATCTTCCCCCTTCCAAGCACGTAACACTTGACTTTTTTTATTAACGATGTCATACATCCAGATATCACGAGTTACAGAAGAGGTATGATGCTTACGCCAATAGTTTTCTGTTCCTTTATCGTCCATATACAAGAAGCACTTTCCATCTTTAGCTAGAGACAAACGCTCAGCTGGAGTAGCCATGACTTGCTCAGAGATTCCACCATTAATAGGGATCTTATACAGTTCGGTCAAACGGCTTGATGGAAACTGTATACTAGATGCAGGATCTTGTAGATGAGCTGAATAATAGATAGACTTATCATCTAGTGAAAAAGTTTCAGGAATCTCTTTAGTTGAATTTTTTGTAACACGATGGGCAGATCCGCCTTCGGCCGACATGGTAAAGATATCAAAGTCGCCATAACGATCACTGACAAAGGCCAACGTCTTACTATCATGTGACCAAATAGGATGTGCCTCATAACTAGGTTGAGTCGTTAGCTGCACAGCGTCTCCACCTGCTGTTGATACTTTATAGATGTCCCCTTTATATTCAAAAGCAATGTACTGCCCATCTGGAGACACTGTAACATCTCGCATAAAGAGTGGTGGTGCCACACTGGCAGACACACTAGTCGTACTAATCAATACAGCTAGGCCTAAAAACCATTTTCTCATACTTATATAGGTTTAAAAAGTTAGTCTTACTTCAGTTCGCGTTTTTGTTTTACTTGTACTAGTTTATACAACTTGTCACTTGGACGAATCTTCTCTAATTTCATAGAGAAACGTTCTCCCTTATGTACTACATTCACGGGGGTTAAGTCTACACGTGCTTCTTCAACAGTAGCAAAAACAGCCCCTGTCGTTGGCCCAGTGACCAAAATTTTATCTCCTATTTCTAGTTCACCCGCTTCAACAAGAAACTCAGCGACTCCTAGGTTAGAAAAGTATTTCACGCCTTTACCAATATATACTTTCTTCTCGGTAGCCTCAGAACCGTAGTTATGACTCCATTCACCCAAACGTTGACCTAGATAGTATCCATCCCAAAAACCACGATTGAAAACAGTTTTCAATGATGCATCCCACTGATCAATACGTTCTTGAGTAAAATGACCAGCCAATTTAGCTTGAATAGCTTCACGATAAGCAGTTACCACCTTGCTCACATATTCTGGACCACGTGCACGCCCTTCAATCTTGAAAACTCGCACACCTGCATCCATCATCTTATTCAAGAAATGAATGGTTTTCAAATCTTTTGGAGACATGATGTATTTGTTATCCACTTCAAGTTCTACACCCGAACTTGCATCTTCAACTTTATATCCACGACGACAGATTTGCATACATGCTCCACGATTGGCACTTGCATTCATCTCATGAAGGGACAAATAACACTTACCCGATACAGCCATGCAAAGAGCACCATGACAAAACATCTCGATACGAATTTTTTCACCTCGAGGCCCACAGATATTTTCTTCCTGAATCGCTTGATAAATCGTATGAACTTGTTCTAGATTCAATTCACGAGCTAACACAACGACATCAGCAAATTGAGCATAAAAGCGAAGGGACTCTACATTAGTAATATTCAACTGCGTAGATAGATGCACCTCTTGACCTATACTTTTAGCATACATCATAACAGCCACATCAGCTGCTATAACAGCTGAAATGCCAGCTTTATGAGCTGCATCAATAATCTCACGCATCAACATCAAATCTTCGTCATAGATAATCGTATTGACGGTAAGGTATGTCTTTACTCCAGCCTCATCGCATGTTGCAGCAATCTGACGTAGATCGTCGACTGTAAAAGTATTCGCAGAACGGGCACGCATATTTAAGCTACTAATACCAAAATATACCGAGTTTGCCCCCGCATGGATAGCGGCTGCCAATGATTCATATGACCCAACTGGGGCCATAATCTCATACTGTTGGATTTCTTCATTCATATTCATCTGTGCAAAAGTACAGAATTTTTCCGTATCTTTGCGCCCAAAAGGAATTTAAAAATATGAAGATAGCCCACATTGACTTGGGTGAGCAACCGCTCTTGCTTGCCCCTATGGAAGATGTAACAGATCCAGCATTTCGATTGATGTGCAAACAGTTTGGTGCCGATATGGTGTACACCGAATTTGTGTCAAGTGAAGCTTTGGTACGCAACGTAAACCGCACCATACAAAAACTAACCATTGCGGAAGCAGAACGTCCCGTAGCAATACAGATCTATGGGCGGGAAGTAGAACCTATGGTAGAAGCTGCCAAAATGGTTGCTGAAGCCAAACCTGACGTCATCGATCTCAACTTTGGATGTCCTGTTAAGAAAGTAGCAGGGAAGGGTGCAGGAGCTGGTATGCTCCAAAATCCAGAGAAGTTATTGGACATCACAAAACAAGTTGTGAATGCGGTTGATATTCCAGTAACCGTTAAAACTCGTTTGGGATGGAATGAAGAGAATAAGATTATCACGACTCTAGCTGAACAAGTACAAGATTGCGGAGCTGCTGCACTGGCTATTCATGGACGTACACGTAGCCAAATGTACACAGGCAAATCTGATTGGACTTTGATTGGCGAGGTAAAAAACAATCCACGTATACATATCCCTATTATTGGCAATGGGGACATTTGCAGTGCAATGCAAGCAAAAGATGCTTTTGACAAATATGGGGTAGATGCTATTATGATAGGACGTGCTACTTTCGGACGTCCATGGATATTTGAAGAGATTAAACAGTATCTACATACTGGGAAATTACCAGAACCACGCCCTTTTCATTTTTATTTAGACATTTTACGGCAACAAGTAAATAATGCTATAAATATGATTGACGATGAACGCCGAGGCATTGTGCATACTAGAAGACATTTAGCCGCAACTCCTTTGTTTAAGGGAATCAACAACTTCCGACAAATAAGAATTGCTATGCTACGAGCAGAAACAAAAGAGGAATTATTCACAATCTTAGATGATATAAACCAGCAATACGGCGAAATGATAATGGATCGTATAGCCATCCCTTTTGGAGAAGAATAATCACACAATTATACTACTATGTCACACACCAAACATTTGAATACCAACAAACAGTTTATGCGGGGCAATTTTGTACTTGCATTCTTAGTTATTGCCACTGTAGTCATATTCATTTATATGAGTATGCAATTAAAAATGAAGCAAAATGCTCATCCTAAGTACACGGCTCAGTATTGTATCATACTGGATAAGTCACTTCAGGGAGATAGCATACAAATTATGTTATCCAATTCACTGGCCATGCAAGACAGTGTACTTTTAGCGCGAGGCATTGTTCACGTAGGAGATACAATAGGTTTTCAAAAATTTGAGAGTAATCCTTCTTTACAAGTTATTGAATATCCATCGGAAAACTTTACCCCGTTTGATCTTGGAGATAATGGAGGTGTTTTTCGTCTAGTACGTACTGAAGTCGGATTAGAACTGGAAGCTGAATAATACACTGAAATATTTCAGTAGTGAAAGGCACTATATACCATGCACCATGGTATATAGTGCCTTTTTGCCCATAATAGTTTGGGCTACGCTACGCCCTGCCATATAAGCAACCATGCTAAACCACAAAGCATGGTTTCCCCAATGTGGTTCTAAACAAAAATATGGCACAAAAAAGCAAAAAGCCGCAGCAAATATCATGGTGTTACGCATTAATTTTGAAGCGGTAGCACCAATATAGATACCATCCCAGATGTAACTGGCAAAACTAACTATCGGGAAAGCTATGGCCCAAGGCAAATAAGTATGCGCAGTATCAATAACATCCTTTTGATTGGTGAACACAAACAACACAGTATTGCCTCCTACACCATATAAAAAAGTAAATAACAAAGCGCAGATTCCACCCCATAAAAACAATTTTCGAGCTGCTTCAGACAATTTCGCTTTACTTCGTTCACCAGAAAATCGGCCAATTAGAGCTTCCGCAGCATAAGCGAAGCCATCCAAGAAGTAAGAAATAACCATTAAATACTGCAAAAGGGCAGTATTTGCTGCTAAAGTAAGATCTCCAAACGACGCACTTGCCGATGTGAAGAAAGTGAATACAGCAATAAGACATAACGTACGAATAAAGATATCTCCACTTACAGTCACAAAGCGAGAAAGCGCCAAACGATCACGTAGTTTCTTCCAATCAAACAGATGTATATAGTCTGTGTACTTCCACACAAATAAGACTAAAGCCACAAGAAGTCCTGAGTATTGTGCAATGACAGACCCCAAAGCAACTCCACGTTCTTGAAGATGGACAACTCGCACCAAAAATACACTCGCTAATATATTAACGATGTTGATTAAAATAGATATAATCATAGGAAAACGTGCATTTTGCATACCTAAGAACCAACCATTGATAACCATAAGCATAATGGCAGCTGGTGCAGCCCAAATACGTACGTAAAAATAACTTTGAGCCAGCACTTTCACTTCATCAGACCCAGAAAGGGCCCAAAAGCTAAGCTTGGCAATAGGCAATTGAAGAAAAAGGAGCAAACAACCAGCCAATATTGCTAATAATATTCCTCTCAGAAAAACCATCGCACTCCCTTGGCGATCGTTTTCACCAAAATGCTGAGCCGCAAGACCACTGACACTCATGCGTAAGAAACTAAATCCCCAATACACCAAATTGAATATAACACCACCTAGTGCAACAGCCCCCATAAATTGTGCCTTATGAAGATACCCCATCAGGTGTAAATCAACAACAGTCAACAAAGGAACTGTTAAATTGGAAATGATATTAGGAATCGCTAAATGGAGTATTTTTTTATGCATAATTTTATCCTTTTTCTAGCTACAAACATACACTTTTTTTACCAATGCCTCTATATCTTTTAAAGACAAAAAAGGGAAAAAAAGTTGCGAAATAATTTAAAAGCATTACCTTTGCAATAGTTTGGTGTTGAAGCCTTCTTCTCAGAAGATTCAATGAAAAGGGAATCAGGTGAAAATCCTGAACAGACCAGCTGCTGTATGCTCCCAACTTGCCTGAACAATTCTTAGTCCACTGCTTTTGCGGGAAGGACGTTCAGTGCGGAGTAAGTCAGAAGACCTGCCAAACTTGTTTAGTTGTATATAATCTCTGGAATAGGATTTTATACGCCATTATTTTATCCAATGTTTCTGTATAATAGACGTATTAGATACTGTGAAGTATCGTCTTAGGAGAACGTGTATCCGACAGCCAGTGGATAACGTACTCCGCACTGTTCCTATTTTTAGTTCGCGTAGTATACACCTGGGAAATGTATACTGCCATGAAAAAGTGGCCACCTTCAAGCTATAGGAAGTGTGAGCCACTTTTTTGGTATAATTTTGGTCATATGCCAAATTGGGTGTACCTTTGTATAGTCCAGCTATTCACCTCAATGAACATTCCATTATAATGAAAAATAAAAACACCTTTTCAGCACAATTTTTGGTAGACAACAGAGAAAATCCTTCCAACTCAACACTTCAGACGGAGCATGGATTAAGTCTCTTTTTCCAATGGCATGATCAACGTCTCCTTTTTGATGTTGGGTTATCTACACGTTTTGCAAAAAATGCGGAGACATTAAATATTGATATCACTGATATTTCCTACTTATTTTTATCTCATGGACATAAGGATCATACTGGTGGACTGGACTACTTCCTTAGTAACAATACACATGCATCTATATGGGCATCAGAGAATATTACTGTATACAAATATTTCTCAATGCGTCACGAACAACCAAAAGATATTAGTTTCAAAGTAGATCTTTTGGTTGATAATCATCGTTATCATCCAGTGCATACAAGTATGTGGTTGACAGAAGACATGGCTATAATTACTAATATCCCACGTCAATATCATAGTCCACAGGCCAATAATAAACTAGAAGTCAGCAATCTAGATGGAAGCAATCAACGTCTCGATAATTTTGATCACGAAATTGTGCTTGCGCTTAAAGATACAGATGGATTGATAATCTTATCCCCATGCTCTCATTGTGGTCTGCTTAATATTGTTGATGCTTGTACATCCTTCACTGGTGAAAAACGTGTAAAAGCATTTATTGGAGGATTGCACCTATTAGACAATTTTGTAACAATAGAAGAAATAAATGAAATCGTACAAGTCTGTCGAGACAAATACCCTGGGATACAATTATATACTGGACATTGCACTGGTGAAGAAGCAGGAGCACTTCTTAAAAAAGCGATGCCAGGACAAGTGCAGTTTTTCTTTACTGGGATGTGTTTGGAGTTCTAATGATCATTTCATCTATCAAATGAGTATCTCCTGAAAGTTTCTCAATAAGATACAATACATATCTTATATCAACATTGATACATCTTTGATAAGCTGGTTCATACTGCACATCGGAATCCATAGCTTCCCAATTGCCGTCAAACGCCAGTCCTATAACCTCACCCTGCGCATTGAAGAGGGCACTCCCTGAATTTCCTCCAGTAATATCATTATTAGTAATAAAGCACGTATGCATCGTACTATCTTGTGCAGCATATACCCCCCATTCTTTTTTCTTCAAAAGATCTAATATGTAAGACTGTACGTAGAAATCGGGATCGTTGTGATACTGATTTATTTTCTCAAATATACCATCAGTCGTTGTATAATACTCATAATCGACTCCATCTCTAGGACTATATGGAGCCACATGTCCATAACTTAATCGCATCGTGCTATTAGCATCAGGATACAGTTGTCTATCATTGTACAAACGGCGCAATGCAGCGTTAAGAACTCGTTCATCTCTTTGCACCTGTTGATCACTAGAGATCAGTATATTATTCAACCCTATAAACGCCACAATCATATCTATAGATAAGTCTGTAGCTGGATCTTTTATTAAATTATAGGTACTGTCATTGCTAAATACAGCCATCATTCCACGAGGAGTAGACAACCAGGTACGCGCATACACATCATCTATATATTTATCTATACTACCTCCGTAAACTGTATCTATGCGAGCATAAGTTTCTGGCCAGTAGCGCCTATCTACGCGTTCTTTAAAAGTTTTAAACATGGCCTTACAAACCTTCTTATCAACATTGGCATCCATATTGGAGTATTTCTGAACCAACTTTCCGATATTTGCCACAACCATATCGGCAGGTGCTTTCATATCGAAATTTAAAATACTAATCGCCAAGTCTATTAACTCTGGACCATTTGCAAAAGCTTCTGAAAAATAAGTCAATGCAGTTTTAACTTCTCTGCGTTTATCATAAAGTCTTTGAAGGCGAGGTAACACTTTGAGTAAAGAATCCGGTTCATTAGGATTTCGTTTTATCCATTCTTGTAAAACCCTTTCTTGCGCTTGACGTTTTGTGAGCACTCCACGCTTACTTACGGAGAGATTCATACCAATAGCATTCTTATAGTAATTGCTACTAGCATCGTATTTACTCGCATATTTTATACGAATAGAATCGCTATTAGCCATAGCCTGCTTCCATATTTTCTGTTTGATACGACGGATATCAATAGTCGGTGCATTCACTGCATACATCCTTTCTTTTATAGCTGCAGCAGAAACGTATCGACCTGTTGCACCTGGATAACCAATAGTCATTGTAAAATCACCCTTTTTATACCCTTTTAGAGAAATAGGAGCTATAGAATTAGGACGAAAAGGCACGTTTTTTTCATCGTATGAATTGGGATTGTTATGAGCATCTGCGTACACACGGAACACACTAAAATCTCCAGTGTGTCTCGGCCACATCCAATTGTCTTTATCCCATCCGAACTTACCAATAGATGAAGGAGGGGTAAACACTAAACGCACATCAGGATAATCTCTATATACAGACAAGAAATACTCATTGCCAGCGTAATACCCATCAACAACAGCAACTAATGTGCTATCAAAAAGAGCAACTTCATGTTCGATTGCTTGCTTCGTCGAATCAAGTAAAGCTATTCGACGCTCTTCAAACATGGTGGGCGTTACACTAGATAACATGCGTTTGGTAACATCTTTCTGCACCAACATAAAGCGTGCATAAAGCCCTGGACAAGGTATTTCATCGGCTTTTGTTTTGGCCACATATCCATCTTCTAAATAATCATTTTCTACAGTACTCTGCTGCTGAATAGCCCCAAAACCACAATGGTGATTAGTCAAAAGGAGTCCTTCTGGAGAAATGATCACACCGCTACAAAACCCTCCAAAACTGACAACAGCATTGCTTAAAGCTGGATGTTGTACACTATATATCTTATCTATAGGCATGTGCAAACCAAGCTGTTGCAAAAGTTTGGCGTCTTTTTTCCCCATAGTACTCAACATCCACATCCCCTCATCGGCATGTGCATTGGTAGATAAGAGTAGTACACTGAAGATAAATGAAAGCGCACAAAAAATATGTAAGCGACTGTATATGTTCATGCCAATTACTTTTTTAATAACAAACGATTAACGAGTGGCCTTAAAGGGAAGTCATGCCTATCCATATACCAAATATAGCTTCCAAGGAGCAGTACACGAACTGGATATTTCACCCATATACTCCAACTATCCATTGGTACAAATTCGTACAACAAGAGGATAGCTACGGCAACTAACATATAGCTTCCAATACGTTTTATCTGATAATCTACAGGATAATAATGTTGTCCTATAAAATAACTCAAGAGTGTTATCAATAGATACCCAGCAACACTTGCCCATGCAGATGCCATATAACTAAAATATGGAACAAACAAGATGTTTCCCAACAATATCACCACAAAACCAGCTAGTGCAAAATAAGCTCCCCACTTCGTTTGTTCTTTAAGTTTATACCAGAAAGATAAATTGAAATAAATACCAACCAATAGTTCGGCAACCATCACTACTGGCACAACTTGCAATCCAGCCCAATAGTCTTCTGCTATGAAATATTTCAAGATATCAATAAAGCACATTACCAGCAAGAAGGTCAGCAGGGAAAACATACAGAAATATTTCATAGCATCACTATACGATTTCTTTGCTGCCTCTCCTGTTGTATTTTTTTGTCCAAAAACAAAAGGTTCATATGCATAACGAAACGACTGTAAAAGCATAGACATGATCATGGCCACTTTAACAGAAGCTCCATATATACCTAACTCATGCATCGCTTCTTTATGATCACCGCCATACAAATAAGGGAATACTATTTTATCTAAAGAACGATTCAAAATAGACACAACCCCCAATATTAAAATAGGACCAGAATAACGTAACATACGAGTCAGTAAGACTTTATCGAAGGTCCATTTTAATCGAACAAGTTCTGGCAAAAAGCACAAGAACTGTATTGCAGTTGCCAATAAATTAGCAATAAAGATGTAGCCAACTAAATAGCTTGGATCATAAAACCAATCTATTGTATGAGGCGCATGCTTCATCAACCACGGGCACACAAGAAGAAAAAACAAATTGAAACCTATACTACAAAAAATAAAAAGCATCTTTCGAGCTGCAAATACAATAGGTCTCTTCAGGTATCTCAAATGGGCGAAAGGAATAGCCAAAAAAGCATCCATGCTGACGACAAGAGCCATTAATCCTAAATATTCAGGATGTTGTTGATAGCCCAAGAACGATGAAACTGGATGGATAAACAACAATACTCCTAATAAGAACAATAGACATGTACACATCAACGAACTTAAACTTGTCGTATATACCTTCTGATTATTATCTTGATGAATGCTAGAAAAATAGAAAAAACCCGACTCCATCCCATAAGTCAATATAACCATCAATAAAGCGACATAAGAATAGACATTGGTCACCACCCCATACCCACCACCATCGGCAGGCAATTTCATAGTATAGAGGGGGACAAGCAGATAATTAAGAAATCGTCCGACAATGCTACTCACGCCATAAATGGCAGTGTCCTTAAAAAGTGATGTTAATTTGGCCACGTTCGTTTCTATTTATACTACAAGGTAGTCATTTGAGTTTATTAAAAGAGACTTGGTTCGTCACAATGCAACAAACCATTACGATTTAGATGTTCGTATGCTAAATCGGTCACTTGTCGACCACGTGGTGTACGTTTCATAAATCCTTCTTTAATGAGAAAAGGTTCATACACTTCCTCAATGGTTCCTGTATCCTCGCCCAAAGCCGTAGCTATGGTAGACAAGCCTACTGGGCCACCACGAAATTTATCAATAATGGTCGCCAAAATTTTATTATCTATTTCATCCAAGCCGTGCTTATCAATATTTAATGCTTCCAATGCAAAGCAAGCAATCTCGGCATCAATATGTCCATTCCCTTTTACTTGTGCAAAATCACGTACTCGACGCAAAAGGGCATTGGCGATACGAGGTGTTCCTCGACTGCGTGATGCGATCTCACAAGCAGCTTCGTGATCACATGAAACCTGTAAAATAGAAGCTGAACGTTCTACAATTTTCGCAAGTATGCGTTCATCATAATATTCTAAATGCAAATTGATCCCAAAGCGAGCACGTAACGGAGCTGTCAATAATCCGCTGCGGGTCGTGGCTCCAACAAGAGTAAATGGACTCAGATCTATTTGTATGCTTCGTGCCGATGGTCCTTTATCAATCATTATATCAATACGATAATCTTCCATTGCAGAGTAAAGATATTCTTCTACAACTGGAGACAATCGATGGATTTCATCAATAAACAACACATCATTGGGCTCTAAACTAGTTAAAACTCCTGCGAGATCACCTGGTTTATCAAGCACTGGACCAGAGGTCAACTTAAACCCCACACCCAGTTCATTGGCTATAATATTAGACAAGGTCGTCTTACCAAGTCCAGGAGGTCCATGCAACAGCACATGGTCTAGCGCTTCCCCACGTAGTCGAGCTGCCTGAACAAAAATGCTCAGGTTGTCCACCACGTGGTCTTGACCACTAAAGTCATTAAAAGTTAGAGGACGAAGGGCGTTCTCGAAATCTCGTTCTCTGCCCACCTGTTGTTCCTCACGAATATCAAAATCTTCTACCATAATAGATTATCATCTTTTCCGCATTCTCTCCTCTTGTGTAAGTACCTATCAAAGAAGCAACACGCAAAGGTGTGTACGGTCCACAAAGATAAGTAATCTCATCGAGAAAAAAGGTAAAATATCCAGCTATCCCAAAACAATTTACTATTTTTGCGATACAAATCTACGCTTATGGTCTTAAATTACATTTGGATTGCTCTTTTTCTAATTGCTTTCGCAGTTGCCTGTATTCGAGTAATTTTCTGGGGAGATACAAATGCTTTTCAGGATATTATTGACGCTACATTCAGCTCTAGTGCAACAGCGTTCAATATTTCAATAGGCCTTACAGGAGTACTTGCCCTTTGGCTAGGTATCCTACGTATTGGCGAAGAAAGCGGACTAATCCAACGTATGGCCAAAGTACTATCTCCACTTTTATCCAAACTTTTTCCCGATATTCCTAAAGGTCATCCAGTCATGGGGTCTATCTTTATGAACATTGCTGCCAATATGTTGGGGTTGGACAATGCCGCAACTCCGATGGGTCTGAAAGCCATGGAAGAACTGCAAGAGCTCAACCCACACAAAGAACGTGCAAGCAATCCTATGATTATGTTTTTGGTCATGAATACCTCTGGGCTGGTCATCATTCCAGTAAGTATCATGGTGATGCGCGCTCAATGTGCGGCTCAAAATCCCTCAGATATCTTCATCCCTATTCTACTAAGCACATTAGTGGCCACAATAGCGGGAGTAGCTGCTGTAAGCATTCGTCAACGCATTTCTATGTGGAATCGTACCATGCTTCTATTCATCTTAGGCATGTCCGTTTTCTTCTCGGCTATTGGCTATGCCTTTGTGCACTTCACAAAAGAACAAATCAATACATCATCACAATTGATTGCCAATATAATCTTATTGTCAGCAATAATAATCTTTATCTTATCCGGTGTGCGTCGCAAAATAAATGTTTTTGAAGCATTTGTCGAGGGCGCGAAAAATGGATTTAAGACCGCCGTGCGTATCATCCCATATCTTGTCGGTTTTTTGGTAGCAATAGGTGTCTTTCGTGCTTCTGGCGCAATGGATATGCTAGTAGCCTCTATAGGTACTTGTTTAGATTTTATCGGCATAGATAATCGTTTTGTGGCCGCACTACCCACTGGTTTAATGCGTCCTTTAAGTGGTAGCGGAGCCTCTGGATTAATGGTCGATGCGATGAAAACTTATGGGGCCGATAGCTTTGTCGGACGCACCAGTTGCGTACTCCGTGGCGCAGCCGACACTACATTTTACATTCTTGCCGTATACTTTGGGAGTGTCAATATAAAAGACACACGATATGCTGTAACTTGTGGTCTAATTGCTGATGGAGCAGGAATTATTGCCGCCATTATAATTAGCTATTTATTTTTCGGATAAACTTATCAAATAAAAAAATCTTGTTATGATTCTATACCAATCCGATGACATAGACATGCCATCCATAGAACAAAAGAAAATCAATCAATGGATTAAAGCTGTAGCTCAATCTTACGATTTACGCGTAGGAGATATCAACTATATTTTCTGTAGTGATGAAAAGATACTCGAGGTCAATCGACAGTATCTCAAGCACGATTACTTCACAGATATTATTACTTTTGATTATTGTAGAGGAGACGTTATCTCGGGCGATATTTTCATATCATTAGATACCGTTAGAACAAATGCTGAACAATTTGCACCAGACTATAATCAAGAACTTAATCGCACCATTATTCATGGCATTCTACACCTTTGTGGAATTAATGACAAGGGGCCAGGGGAACGAGAAATAATGGAAGCAGAAGAAAATAAAGCCTTAACACTACTCGAAAATCTATAACACAAATGGAACATCCAAGCTGTCAGGAGTTTTTGTTTATTTTCTTTAAGACCAAACTTTTGACCATGTCCCATTTTACTCGTATGTTTGTAGTAAAGAAATAACAGAATGAATTTTACTTACGATGTCATTGTGATCGGAGCAGGCCATGCAGGATGTGAGGCCGCTTCCGCTGCAGCACGCCTTGGGTCCAAGACGTGCTTAATTACTATGGATATGAACAAAATAGCCCAGATGAGCTGCAATCCAGCCATTGGCGGCATCGCTAAGGGACAGATTGTCCGTGAGATCGATGCTATGGGAGGCTATATGGGCTACGTAACCGATGCCACTTCTATCCAATTTCGCATGTTGAATCGCTCAAAAGGGCCTGCAATGTGGAGTCCGAGAGCTCAATGCGACAGAAACAAATATAGTTGGATGTGGCGAGAAATTCTCGAGAATACACCCAATCTTCATATCTGGCAAGACACGGCCATTGAAGTATTGACTCAAGATGGTGCTGTGACAGGTGTGCGCACACTCCTTGAGCAAGTCATTACTGCCAAAACAGTGATCTTGACTGCAGGGACATTCCTTAATGGATTGATGCATATTGGGAAAGTACAAATTCCAGGAGGTCGTACTGCTGAACCTGCAAGTTATAAACTGACAGAGTCGATCACCAAGTTGGGCATCAAGATGGGACGCATGAAAACAGGTACCCCCGTCCGTATTGACGCCCGCAGTGTGCACTTCGAGGATATGGAGGTGCAAGGTGGAGAATGTGACTTTCATAAATTCAGCTTCATAGATTCTCCTCAACGTCACCTCAAGCAACTGACTTGTTGGACATGCTTTACGAATGAAAAAGTGCATGAAATATTAAATGGAGGATTAAGCGATTCTCCGTTGTATAATGGTCAAATTCAAAGTATAGGGCCTAGATATTGTCCAAGTATTGAAACTAAAATTGTTACTTTCCCAGACAAAATACAGCACCAGCTATTTTTGGAACCAGAAGGGGAGACAACTCAAGAACTTTACTTGAATGGATTTTCCTCATCACTCCCAATGAGTGTACAACTGGAAGCTCTGCGCCATATTCCTGCCTTCAGAGACGTAGTGGTCTATCGTCCTGGATACGCGATTGAATATGACTACTTCGACCCCACACAATTAACTCACACATTAGAGACCAAGAAAGTAAAAGGACTTTTCTTTGCTGGTCAAGTAAATGGAACAACTGGTTATGAGGAAGCAGCAGGTCAGGGTATGATTGCAGGTATCAATGCACACCAACAGTGTGTAGGAGGCGAAGCATTTGTACTCAAAAGAGACGAAGCCTATATAGGAGTATTGATTGACGACCTTGTGACTAAAGGAGTTGATGAGCCATACCGTATGTTTACCTCTCGTGCTGAATATCGCATTCTATTACGTCAAGATGACGCTGATATGCGTTTAACGCCCAAAGGGTATGCTCTTGGGCTAGTGTCAGAAGAGCGCATGAGCAGACTTCAAGAAAAGACAAAGTGGATTCAACATCTCCAAGAGTTTGTTCAAGGATATTCTATTAAACCTCAAAAGATCAATGAAGGTTTGGAGCAAGTTGGCACAGCTCCACTCACCCATGGATGTAAATTGAGCACCCTTATTGGACGACCTCAATTGACGATCGTACAGCTAGCTAATTTTGTGCCTGCTCTAAAGAAAGAGATTAAGAAGGTATCCATAGAAATAGAGAAGATCCATCTAGATATTGAAGAGATCATTGAAGCCTTAGAAATTAGGATCAAGTATGATGGATACATCAACCGAGAACGAGCCATAGCAGATAAGCTACAACGTCTAGAGGCAATCAACATTAAGGGAAAATTTGACTACAACGAGATTCAAGCATTATCCACAGAAGCTCGTCAAAAACTAAGTCAGATAGAGCCTGAGACGATTGCACAAGCTAGTCGTATCCCTGGTGTTTCTCCCAACGACATCAATGTACTATTGGTGCTTAGCGGCAGATAATAGTCTGCTGACGAACAAATAAAACGAGGAGTGTTCCACGTGGAACCATCACTCTATAAAACTTATAAAAACAACTGAGTATGAAGGAAGAAATCCTTTTAAAGAACCTAAGAAACGTTCCAGACTTCCCTATCCCAGGGATTCAATTTAAAGATGTAACTACTCTTTTCAAGAGCCCAGAATGTATGCAGATTTTATCTGACACTCTTTATGAGATGTACAAAGACAAAGGAATCACAAAAGTAGTTGGCATTGAAAGTCGTGGCTTTATTATGGGACCTATTCTAGCCACTCGCCTAGGTGTAGGATTTATTCCTATAAGAAAGCCTGGAAAACTACCAGCAGAAGTATTGGAAGAATCATACAACAAAGAATATGGTACCGATTCCATCCAGATACACAAGGACGCTATCGACAAAGGAGATGTCGTTTTACTGCATGACGACTTACTTGCAACTGGAGGTACAATGGTCGCAGCATGCAACCTTGTAAACAAAATGGCACCAGCAAAGATGTATGCCAATTTCATTATAGAGCTAGATGATTTGAAAGGACGTAACGCCTTTACTAGAGATGTCGAGATCCAATCAGTTCTTCACGTTGACGGAGAGTAAATAAATAATTAGAGCTAGATAGAATGGACTATCTAGCTCTAATTCCCCCTACTCATATGTACATAGTAATAAAGGACACATGACTAAACGAGACTCCCTACCCGAAGAGATTCAGCTCAAAGCTTTAGAGAAAGAAGGAAATAAGGCGCGTCTAGCACGTCTTAAACTTGTTGTGTCGACACTTCCAGAAACTCCTGGTATATATCAGTATAGGGATTACAACAGTAAAATAATCTATGTCGGAAAAGCAAAAAACCTGAAGCGACGAGTTCTATCCTATTTCAACAAAGAGCATGAGGCCGGAAAGACGCGCGTACTCGTAAGTAAAATTGCTGACATTAGATACATTATTGTACGTAGTGATGCAGATGCTCTTCTTTTAGAAAACAACTTAATTAAGGAGCACAAACCGAGATATAATGTCCTCCTTAAAGATGACAAAACATACCCAAGCATTGTCATCGAAAATGAGTATTTCCCAAGAGTAAGAAAGACAAGACAAATCAAAAAAAACGGGAGTAACTATTTTGGTCCTTACAGCCACACAAGTACTTGTTTTATTCTTCTTGATCTAATCCGCAGTCAATATAAATTACGGAGCTGCAACTTAAACCTGTCTCCTGAGAAAATCGCAGAGGGGAAATATAAAGTATGCTTAGATTATCATATACATAAATGCTTAGGTCCCTGCGTAGGCAAAATTAGTCTTGAAGAATACAACAAACAAATCATCGAGATTAAAGAGATTTTGCAGGGGAACGTCAAAGAACTCAGCGAAAATCTACATCAACAGATGACAGCCCATGCTGAGAAACTAGAATTTGAAGCAGCTGAAGAGATCAAACATCGCTACCTTGCCTTAGAGAGTTATAGAAGTAAATCAGAAATTGTCCCTAATACATACGTAAACATTGACGTCTTTTCTATTGCTATTGAAGAAGGTCAAGCTGCCTATATAAACTACCTACATATTAAAAATGGGGCCGTCAATATGGCCTACACATTTGAATATCAAATTCGTCTTGACACAAGCAAAGAAGATATTTTGGCATTAGGGATCACAGAAATGCGACAGCGTTTTAAGAGCACAGCTCGCGAAATAGTCGTTCCATTTCCAGTACAGCTTGGTATGGAAAACATAACATTAACTGTACCTCAAAGAGGAGATAAGAGAAAACTATTAGACCTCTCTGATCTGAATGTCAAACAATATAAAGTTGACAGAATAAACCAAAGAGATAAACTGGATCCATCCCAACGAAGTGCACGCATATTAAAAACACTTCAAGATGCCTTACAACTGGAGAAAATGCCAGTATGGATAGAAAGTTTTGATAACTCGAACATCTCTGGAGACAGTGCGGTAGCTGCATGCGTAGTCTTTAAGATGGGTAAACCAGTCAAAAAAGAATATAGGAAGTATCATATTAAGACAGTAGAAGGAGCTGATGACTATGCTTCTATGCGCGAAATTGTCCGTAGACGATACACTCGTTTAAAAGAAGAGGGAGACTCATTGCCCAACCTTATCATAGCAGATGGAGGGAAAGGACAAATGGAAGCTATTAGACAAGTCGTAGTAGACGAATTGCGTCTTAATATCCCCATAGCAGGTTTGGCCAAAGATCAAAAACATAGAACAAAAGAGCTCTTATTTGGGAGTCCGGCGTTACATATTGGCGTGCATCCTCAATCCCCCCTATTCCACCTACTAGAACAGATACAGGATGAGGTGCACCGATTTGCCATCACCTTTCACAGAGATCAGCGTAGTAAAAAACAAATACAATCAGAGCTAGATAACATTCAAGGTGTAGGCCCAAAAACGAAAGATGCTTTACTCAAAAAATTCAAAAGTGTCACACGAATCAAAGGGTGCTCACAAGAAGAAATCGCCGCAGTTATCGGAGAGAGCAAAGGGAAAATAATCTATGATTTTTTTCATCAAACAAAAGAATAAGCGTACCTTTGTGTGGATAAATTCATAAATAATTCTCCCCATGCGATTAGTCATTCAACGCGTATCCGAGGCTCACGTAAACATTGAAGGAAGTACTGTTGGTCAAATTCAAAAAGGCTACATGATACTATTTGGAGTTAGTACCGAAGACGAATTACAAGCCCAAGAACACTTGATTAAACACAAAGAAGAGCTCAATGCATGCAGCTTTCAGAACATGCCGAGTATAGAATGGCTCGTTAAGAAAGTCATTGGGCTACGAATCTTTGACGACGACAACGGCGTAATGAATCGTTCTATTATGGATGTACAAGGCGATATATTGGTCGTAAGTCAATTCACACTGCATGCTCTTGTAAAAAAAGGCAATAGACCCTCCTATATACGTGCAGCTGGACACGATTATGCCATTCCAATCTATGAAGGCTTTTGTTTAGCTCTCAGCAAGGCTCTAGGAAAACCAGTCCAGACTGGTCAGTTTGGAGCAGCGATGGAAGTGGGGCTCGTCAACGATGGTCCAGTAACTATTTTAATCGATAGCAATAACCGAGAATAAATATGACAAATATTACATTAAACGAAGCTCAAAAAATAGTCGATAATTGGATCAAAGAGCACGGTGTGCGCTATTTTAGTGAACTCACCAATATGGCTATACTGACAGAAGAAGTTGGAGAATTGGCGCGTATAATGGCTCGCACATATGGAGATCAAAGCTTTAAAGATGGAGAACCCAAAGACATTGGAGATGAACTTACAGACGTTCTCTGGGTTATACTTTGCCTAGCCAACCAGACAGGAGTGGATCTCACAGAAAGCTTTAAAAAAAACATAGATAAAAAAACTATTAGAGATAAAAAAAGACATATCAACAATCCTAAACTTAAATAATATGGAAAATCAAATGAGTAAAATTGATACTGCATTAGCTAAGTATGACTTGAATCTATCAGATACTGCCGTAGCAGATGCTGTTGCTCAAATAAAAGCAGAAAAATTGAGTGGAAATATGACACAAGATGTGAAGAAATTTTTGTTTAACTGCATTGATTTAACCACCCTTGCTACTGAAGACCACGACCGTAAAGTCATAGAATTCACTCAAAAAGTCAACGAATTTTCTCATACATATGGAGACCTAAAGAATGTTGGCGCAATCTGTGTATATCCCAATTTTGCCAATACAGTACGTACAGCATTAGATGTTGATTCAGTAAACATCGCATGTGTAGCTGGAGGATTCCCTTCATCTCAAACTTTCATTGAAGTAAAGGTCGCAGAGATTGCATTGGCAGTTGCTAACGGTGCAGACGAAATAGATATTGTCATATCTGTAGGTAAATTCCTTGACGGAAATTACGAAGACATGTGTGAAGAAATTCAAGAACAAAAAGCAGCATGTGGCAAGGCACACCTAAAAGTCATTTTAGAAACAGGTGCATTAAAGACCGCTAAAAACATAATGACAGCCTCTATCCTATCAATGTACTCTGGTGCTGACTTTATCAAAACATCTACAGGTAAACAACAACCAGCTGCAACATATGAAGCAGCTTATACAATGTGTCAGGCAATCAAAGCCTATTACCAAGAAACAGGTCAGAAGATCGGCTTTAAGCCAGCTGGGGGTATCAATACCGTAGAAGATGCTGTGATGTACTATTCAATCGTAAAAGAAGTATTAGGCGAAGAATGGTTAGACAACACATTGTTCCGTTTAGGTACCAGCCGACTTGCCAATCTTCTTCTAAGCGATATTGTAGGAAAAGAGACAAAATTCTTTTAAGCATAAGCAAAAGAAATAGCTAGGAGCAAAAATATAGAAAACAACCAACAAAAGAGAGTTCCTAGACGAAAATAGGGCTGCAAATCTGATTTGCAGCCCTATTTAATATTTTAGAGGCTATTTTCTATACAAAACGAAATGGGCAAATTACAAACAAAATGTACAATATATACATTCCAATCACACAGAAACACTACAATATGCTATTTAAATCCATTTTAAAAGACAAATAGTCAAATTAGATCCGTAAAAAACGAGGGAATTTTGAGATTATTCTACTGCTATCAAGTATTTGTACAGAAACAATGAATTGTAAGGGACTTATTTTTTACTTAGTTGTGACGCTTCACAACAATTTGGGCATATCCCAACAAAGCATCCGCCAAAGTCGAATCCGAACAAGATGCGGTCAATTCATGAATACTAGCAGCGATGTCATTCATATACTGATCCATCTTACTATACGCATACTCTACTCCACCATTGTCAAGACACCAAGCTGTAAATTTTTCAATTTCTTGATCAGTCGCTTCAAGTTGCTTGATCTTATGTGCCACTTGATGCATCTCTTTATTGTCGACAGAATTTAAGACATACAAAGCAGGCAAAGTCAACTTGCCCTCTCTCATGTCATTTCCTGTTGGTTTCCCTAAACCTGTCGTATCAGGAAGATAATCAAAAATATCATCTCGTATCTGAAAACACAATCCGACTTTCTCTACAAAATTAAGTGCCAATTCGATATCATCAGCAGGAGCATCCACACTCAGCAAAGCCATTTCAGCACAATACTTAAAAAGCACAGCCGTTTTCATACGAATCACTTCCAAATAAGATTCTTCAGAAAAAGTGGTAGAGGAAATCGTATTGAGTTGAAGGATCTCTCCAGCGGCAAGATGTTTGCCCAAATCAGACATCAATCGAAAAATCTCAATAGATTGGGTGCGACTTGTAAACTGAAGTGCAGTAGACAGGATATAATCCCCGACAAGCACAGCAGCTTGACTACCTATTTTGGCACATAGAGACTGCACCCCTCTTCTCATTTCACTTTCATCGACAATGTCATCATGTACCAACGAAGCGGTATGCAGCAGCTCAGCTGCCACAGCACTGTATATGGTCGATTGTTGAACCGGACCGTACAACTTAGCCAATAAAAACATCAAAATTGGCCTCATCTGCTTCCCTTTTTGCTCGGAAACGTATCTCAAAGAGACATCCAACAAAGGAAGATCAGCTTGTAAAGCCTCATCCATCGTCTCATTGAAAAGAGACAATTCTTGAAGTATGGGTTGCTTGATATTTTCTAAAGTCGACATGAAAGACAATTTTGTCACAAAAGTAGTAATTTCTTGGAGATAACACCGAGGTTTTTAGTACTTTTACCCCTAAAAGAACTCAAATTATGATGGAACAAAAGAAAAAGCTCTATTTACTAGATGCTTACGCACTAATCTTTCGTGCATACTATGCCATGATTCGAACGCCACGAATCAACTCAAAAGGACTCAACACGTCGGCCATTCTTGGTTTTACAAACACGCTAGAAGAAGTCCTTACCAAAACCAATCCTGAATACATTGCCGTGGCTTTCGACCCTGCTGGTCCAACCTTCCGTCATGATGCTTATCCAGCATACAAAGCCCACCGAGATGCTACACCAGAAGACATTAAAAAAGCAGTTCCCTATATCAAGGAATTGCTTGCTGCATATAATATTCCAGTCTATGAAGTAGCGGGATATGAAGCTGATGATGTGATTGGTACACTCGCCAAACAAGCAGAAAAAATGGGTCTGACCACCTATATGATGACCCCCGATAAAGATTATGCCCAGCTGGTGAGTGACAATATATATATGTATAAGCCAAGCAATGGAGGAAAGCCAGCTGAAATCATGGGCATTCCAGAAGTGTTGGAAAAGTTCGGCGTGGAACGCACCGAACAAGTCATCGACATCCTTGGACTGCAAGGAGATGCCGCAGATAATATTCCTGGATGTCCAGGTATCGGCCCTAAAACAGCCACCAAACTTATTGAACAATTCGGTAGTATTGAGAGTCTTCTTGATAATACAGCTCAACTTAAAGGAGCACAAAAGCACAAAATAGAAGAAAACAAAGCACAAATCACAGAAAGCAAGTGGCTTGTAACTATCAAAACAGATGTACCAGTAAGCCTAGATTTAAAAGAAGTTGCACGTAAAGAAGCTGATGAAAGCAAACTAGAACCTTTATTTAAGGAACTAGAATTTGTCACAATGATGCATCGTCGTCAAGTAAGACAAACTGAAGAGAACCAACCTCAAGCACCTATACAGCTAGACTTATTTGGCAATCCTGTTTATCAAACAAATACCTCCTCCGTTAAAATAGAGACACCAATAAACAACTCTAGATTAACAAACGAAGAACCAACAAAAGCGGAAGGTCCACTGGCTACTATTGAAAGTCGCAAGCCCAATTATAAAATGCTTACGACAGATAAAGAGATCAGTGCATATGTAGCGACAATCAAAAAACAGGACGTTTTTTGCATTGACACCGAAACAACACATATAGAACCCATGCGCGCTTCACTAGTGGGTATCAGTTTGAGCTATCAGGAGAAAGAAGCCGTATATATAGCTGTTTCCGAAAACAAAGATGAAGCCATTAAACAAGTTGCACTACTCGCCCCAATATTGAGCAATAAAAAGATTTGCAAAGTTGGACAAAACATCAAGTACGACATGATTGTTTTAAGCCGATATGGAGCAAAATTTGAGGGTCCATTGTGGGATACTATGATAGCTCATTATCTCCTACAACCAGATGCTAGACACAATATGGACTTTCTAGCTGAAAGCTTACTCCACTACCAGCCTATACCTATTGAAGATTTGATAGGCCCTAAAGGAAAAAAACAAAAGAATATGCGCGATATCCCTCAAGAAGACATCGTGGATTACGCTTGTGAAGATGCCGATATCACCCTAGCATTATACCATCACTTACTTCCGCTTATAGAGCAAGATGAGGACACGAAAAAACTATTTAATGACATAGAAATGCCACTAGTTCGTGTACTTGCCGATATGGAACAAACAGGTGTGTATATAGATACCGATATTCTTGCCGAAACAGCTATAGAACTTACGGCAAGATTGGCAGAAATAGAAAAGAGTATCTGTAGCCATGTGGATATTCCATTTAATATTAGTAGCCCTAAACAAGTGGGCGAAGTATTATTTGAAACGCTTAAACTGAGCGATAAACCCAAGAAAACCAAAACGGGACAATATGTAACCAGTGAGGAAACCCTCGAAAAACTGCGTGACAAGCATAAAATAGTAGGGGAGATCTTAGACTATAGAGGCTTAAAGAAACTACTAAGCACCTATGTAGAAGCCCTACCCGACTTGATTAATCCAGAAACTGGCCGCATCCACACTTCTTTTAATCAAGCTGTGGCAGCTACCGGACGTTTAAGTTCTAGCAATCCCAACCTACAAAACATCCCCATCAGAGATGCAGACGGCAAACAATTGCGTAAGGCATTTATCCCACATCCTGGACATATATTCTTCTCGGCCGATTATAGTCAAGTAGAATTGCGCCTGATGGCTCATCTAAGCCAAGATGAACATCTCATCAGAGCATTTCAAGACGGATTAGACATCCATAGGGATACTGCCAGTAAATTGTACAACGTCATGCCTATGTTTGTGGATGAAGATATGCGTCGTAAAGCAAAAACGGCCAATTTCGGCATCATATATGGAATTTCTGCTTTCGGTCTGTCTGAACGCATGCAAGTAAGTCGCAAGGAAGCAAAAGAATTGATAGACACATATTTCAAAACATATCCCAAAGTAGCAAGCTACATGGAGAACATGAAAGAAAAAGCGCGTGAAGAAGGATGTGTATATACCTTATTACATAGAAAGCGCACCTTACCAGACATCAACAGCCGCAATGCGGTAGTGCGTGGATATGCAGAGCGTAATGCCATCAATGCGCCAATACAAGGAACTGCAGCAGATATTATTAAGTTGGCAATGATAGCCATCAACAAAGAATTTGAGGCCAAGAAGCTAGAAAGCAAGATGATTCTCCAGGTACACGATGAATTGAATTTCAGTGTAGCCCCCAAAGAAAAAGAAATGGTAGAAAAGATCGTCTTAAAGTGTATGGAACATGCTCTAGAGTTGAGCGTGCCATTAATTGCAGAGAGTGGTTGGGGCAAAAACTGGTTAGAAGCTCATTAGTATCAATCTGTAACCTAAATGAAATAAATAAACTATTTTGGCTGAATACAAGAGGTATTCAGCCAATTTATTTTGCGCAAAACTAAGCGTTAACAAGGGATATAAGCTTAAATTCAAGCAACAACTTACAATTTGTAAGTTTACCTATATAAAAGAGACAAGAATTTTAAACCAAAATGGCCATTTTGAATAAAAAGGAAGATTTTTATACAGTAAACTTACACTCATCAGAACAATATGTAAGCTTAACGCTTAACAACCTTATTAAATAATGTTATCAACCTACCTTTTTGTCACTTTTTCTTGGTTTTACTATTGCAGATAAATAAAAAGCATATATATTTGCCCCCGAATCAAGGTAATACTTGACAAATTGATATATTAAAAACATAACCCATTTAAACTAAAAGGTATGAAAGTAGCACAATTCCTAAGCGCAATGATGGTATGCATGGTACTAAACATTGCATTTGTACAGCTAAACGCTCGTAACAATGACAATCTAATTTACAACAGTACAGAAGAAAACGGTCAAGTCGTTTCTGAAACTGTGTATAAGAACAATGAAGGCCAATTGGTCAACTATATGAAGTATGCATACACTCGCGATGCAGAGGGACGTATCCTAACTCAAGAAAATCTTAAGTGGAACAATGGTACTTGGAATAAGACCATCGCCCTACACTACTCTTACGCTGGTAAGCAAATGACAACCACTTACCACAAGTGGAATACTAAAGCTGGAGAATATGTACTTGTACCTGAGATGACAGTAACTGTTGACCAGTAATTGATCTCTTTAGTACAAATAAAGAAAAGAAGTATTGAATAAATAGTTGAGTTATCATTTATATAGGGTCTGAACTCTCTCTCTCAAAACATCTCATACCCACACTCTCTCACTCAATTGTTCTGCGGAACAAACAGCTAAATGATAAGCAACTCCCTTGTCTAGGGAATAAGACAAAAAAGCCCCCCTGTGGGACTTGTGTTGACTAAATGTATATCATACTAAAAAAGCCGGAGCTCCAAAATGCTTCGGCTTTTTGTATTCATTCCCAGTAGAATTCCCTATATTTGCATCCAGAAGAAAAATAAACAATAAAAAGAAAAATAAATGGCACTACAATGTGGTATTGTCGGTTTACCAAACGTAGGTAAATCGACTCTATTTAACTGCCTAAGCAACGCGAAGGCACAATCTGCAAATTTCCCATTCTGTACTATCGAACCCAACGTAGGTGTAATTACTGTACCAGACGAACGCCTAAACGCACTTGCAGAAAAAGTCAATCCTCAACGCATCGTTCCCACTACGGTAGAAATTGTAGATATTGCAGGGCTTGTCAAAGGAGCCAGCAAAGGCGAGGGCCTAGGTAATAAGTTCTTAGCAAATATCCGAGAAACAGATGCTATTCTACACGTATTGCGCTGTTTTGACAACGATAATGTAGTCCATGTTGATGGTAGTGTAGACCCTATCCGCGATAAAGAAATTATCGACTACGAACTACAACTCAAAGACTTAGAAACAATTGAAAACCGCATCAAACGAGTGGAAAAACAAGCTCAAACAGGTGGTGATCAAAACGCGAAAGTACAATATAAAGTACTGAAAGCATATAAAGAAGTACTTGAAGCTGGTCATTCGGCTCGTGCTGTGCAATTTGACACGAAAGAAGAGATTGATGCAGCCAAAGAATTGTACTTACTAACAAGCAAACCAGTGATGTATGTCTGCAACGTTGACGAAGCTAGTGCAGTCAATGGCAATGCTTATGTAGATCGTGTACGTGAAGTAGCTCAAGAAGAAGGAGCAGAAATCCTTGTTGTTGCCGCTCAAACAGAAAGTGAAATTGCTGAATTTGAGACTTACGAAGAACGCCAAATGTTCTTGGAAGAAATCGGATTGAAAGAATCTGGTGTAGCTCGATTGATTAAAGCCGCTTACCACCTACTCAACCTCAAGACTTATTTCACTTGTGGCGTACAAGAAGTGCGTGCATGGACATACGAAGATGGATGGAAAGCGCCACAATGTGCAGCAGTTATCCACACCGACTTTGAGAAAGGATTTATTCGTGCCGAAGTCATTAAATACAAAGACTTTATCGAACTAGGTAGCGAAGCAGCTGTCAAAGAAGCTGGTAAGCTGAGCGTAGAAGGTAAAGAATATGTTGTGGAAGACGGTGATATCATGCACTTCCGCTTCAATGTGTAAAAATCACTGGGGTGCCTTGTAGCAACCCATAATTAATACATGCAATATGGAAACACTATTTGTGCACTGGGATCCCAATCCCATTCTCTTTCATCTAGGACCGCTTATCATACGTTGGTATGGCTTACTTTGGGTTATTGGATTGGCCCTAAGTTACTGGGTGATGCAGAAACAATACCGAATGCGTGGTCTTTCGGATGAAAAGTTTGAACCCCTCTTTTTATATGCCATGATAGGTATCGTCGGTGGCGCTCGTTTAGGGCATTGTCTTTTTTACGAACCGAACTATTACCTGACCGACATACATCATTTTGTAGAGATGTTCTTACCGATCAAATTTGTAGCTCCAGGTTGGGGATGGGATTCTTGGAAAATGATTGGTTACGCGGGACTCGCTAGTCACGGTGGTACCCTAGGATTGATCATAGCACTAGCTCTATATTGCCGCAAAACGAAGCTTCACTACATGGACGTAGTCGACATGATTGCCGTAGCTACACCCATTACTGCTGGTTTCATCCGTACAGCCAATTTGATGAACTCAGAGATTGTAGGAAACGTCACTAAAGTGCCATGGGCATTTGAATTTGTCCGTAGCTATCCTGGTGAGTATCGTCATCCAGCACAGTTATATGAAGCTTTGGCTTACTTTATACTCTTTGGTATCCAGTGGTGGATCGTTAAGAAATACCAGAACAAATTACACCGTGGATTTATGTTTGGCTTCTGCTTAACCTATATCTTTGCGTTCCGATTCTTTATCGAATTCTTGAAAAAGAATCAAGAAGGTCTAGACCAAAATCTGCATATTTTGAATATGGGCCAACTATTGAGTATTCCGTTCATACTTATCGGACTGTATTGTATGTTCCGATTAGGCAAGAAAAAACAAGCAGCGTAACCTCTGCATATATGTGTAGATAAAAAAATATGACAAAAAAAGTAATTAGTCTATTGTGGCTTATTTGTATCTGTTTCTTAATCCAGTACTTTGATTCTTCTTTTGATATCTTGCCTGAAAAATGGATGAAATTAATCAATGGATTTGGTTTCGTTTTATTTCTTATTACTGTTGGACATACAGTACGTGACTGGTTATATACCAAGGAAAAAAACAGGTGATTACGTAACAAGATATTAAATAAGTCGCCTTATTAGATAATAATATGAGGGTGTGTCAAAAGTAACTTTTGATGCACCCTCTTTTTGCTATCTACTTACTGAATGAGTATACTAGCTAGTAAGTTGCTCCATACAGACTAATACCGTGCGCATAGGGTTAGGCATTCTTTCTCTAAAGCTTTACAGCCTCGATTCAAACGTTTGGTCCCATCGATTCAAACGTTTGAATCGATGGGACCAAACGTTTGAATCGACACACGCAAAGGATAGAAATAGAAGTTTGCAGCTGTTGAGCATAAAATCACAGCCGATAAACAATAATAGCAGAGAGTAAAGAACCAGAATATTCAGTAGAAAGTCCTCAGACGTATCATGACAATTAGTATATTTCTTTTCCAATTCTGGACAACAAACATGTTATTAAGCATATTTGCGCAAAACGACGATATTTATACGCAATAAGCGACACACGGATAAAATAAGACCAGTATATTTGCGCTGTTCCGAAATGAAAAGAAGCTGATTCTTTCATTTTTGTAACCCTTAAATTTAAGATAAAATGAAACATACCAAACTTGTTATTTTGGTCATAGCAATTTGGACATTCAGTCTAACAAGTTATGCACAGCAACCTATTTTAATCAATTCCCACAATGACTACTTGCAAGAAGTTCCATTCTACGAGGCGTATTCTAAACATATCTATTCTATAGAAGCAGATATTTTTAAGGGAAAAGACAACCAGCTACAGGTTGCTCATACTGCAAACAACATCACATCCAATTGTACATTTGAGACCCTATACTTGCAGCCTATACTCAAAGCGTATCAATTGAATAACAACTTCCCTTGGAAAAACCACAAGGATAAGATGCAGCTACTCATTGATATCAAAAGCAGCTGTAAACCAACAATAAACAGTCTGGTCAAGACACTCAAAAAACATCCTGATGTATTCAATAACCATGTGAATCCTTTTGCAGTAAAGGTGGTCATCACAGGAAATACTCCCTCTCCAGACACCTTCTCTAAATATCCTGATTTCATCTTTTTTGATGGTGATCTAGACACCCAATACAGCGACGCGGAGTTAAAAAGAATTGCTTTCTTTAGTGATGATTTTGCGCAATACACATCTTGGAATGGAAAGGGAGGTCTTAAAGAGCCCGAATTAAAAAAGATTATCCGAAGAATCAATGCAGCACACAAACTGCATAAACCGATTCGATTTTGGAACACACCTGATGGGGTGACTGCATGGAATACTTTACACAACATTGGGGTTGATATTATCAATACAGATGAACCGACAGAATGTGCTGCGTTTTTTGAGCATCGCGATCGTAAAAGATACTCATTGGCCCTTGAAAACAATTCTGCTGACTCAATAGCTAGAGCCACCAGATTGGACAAAGAAACAGCAAGTTTTAAAGGCTTCAATCAAAACAAACAATTCCTATCCAAAGGAGTCGAAGTGTACCACCCTAGCTATACATCCGACGGCCTAGCTAAAAAAGCAAAGAATGTGATTTTGTTGATTGGTGATGGTATGGGCTTGGCTCAAGTATGCGCTGCATATACGGTCAATGGCGATTTGAATGTATTTCAAATGAAGAATATCGGCTTCATTAAAACTTTTGCTAGAGACTATTACACAACAGACTCTGCCGCGGGTGGAAGTGCGCTAGCAACTGGAGTCAAAACCAACAACCGATATATCAGTGCAAATCCTGATGGAAGCATCAATCCTACGCTCTGTGAGGTATTGCATCAGGACGGAGTGAAATGTGGGGTTGTGACAACGAGCAATATTGCCGATGCTACACCTGCTACTTTTTATGGACACACGACAGAACGAGACAACGCAGATGAAATCACTAGCTGGCTAACTCATGGTACCCTCGATTTGCTGTGTGGTTCGGGCATGGATGTCTTGACCAAACGGGAAGATGGTATTGATCTTATGGCAGCATTGAAAAAACAATATCTCGTCACAACAGATATTGATTCTATTGATACAACACAACAGAAAACGATTTGTATTGCACAAGAATTTAACGAAGGAACCAATGCTGAAACCATCGATTTATTGAAAGCAATCACAACAAAATCAATCAACAAGTTAAACCATGAGAATCAATCAGGCTTCTTCTTGATGGTTGAAGGGGGAAAAATAGACTGGGCTGGCCATGCAAACACACTACCCGCTTCTATCTTAGAGAATCTAAATTTTGATGCGGCTGTAGCAGCGGCTATCCAATTTGCAGATGAAGATGGTGAAACGCTAGTTGTTGTCACAGCAGATCATGAAACTGGTGGGCTAAGCATTGTAGATGGAAACACAGAAAAACACGAAATAGTAGGATCGTACATGACCCATGATCACACTCCTATTATGGTACCAATCTATGCATATGGCCCTGGTTCACAGAATTTCACTGGCGTGTATCAAAACACACAAGTCTTTGATAAAATTCTGGAATGCATGAACGATACGACAAAATAAAACCTTATGATATTCTTTTGATGTAGAACCCGATAAAAAAAGCAATTTATTATTAACCTGATTTTTAATACTAGTAAACTATGAGTACCAAACTTAAACTACTCAGTGTAACTGCTATGGCCCTCGGATATTCTTTGATATCCCCTCAATTTGCTATAGCTAATGCTGACAATCCTCCAGCAACGACAAAAGTCAGTGCTGTTCAACAAAACAAACACACCATCTCGGGAGTTGTTGTAGATGAAAAGAATCTACCAATCATTGGTGCAACGATTCAGGTTGTTGGCCAAAATAACCCAGCAACAATCACAAACATAGATGGTCAATTTACTCTATCTGTTCCTACCAACGCACAAATTGAGATTTCATACATGGGATATATCTCTCAAAAGCTAGTAGTAGGCAATAAAACATCATTCCGTGTAGTCATGCAGGAAGACAACCATGTACTCAACGAAGTTGTTGTTGTGGGATATGGAGAGATGAAAAAGGGTGATTTGTCTGCTGCTGTTGCCACAGTAGGTGATATGGACAAATTGCAGAAAAGACCAGTATCAAATGTAGCACAGATGCTACAAGGACAAGTTGCGGGTGTGACAGTTGTCTCAAATGGTGGACACACTGGCTCTGAACCAACAATTACCATCCGTGGTATGGGATCTCCCAATGGAGAAACACCGCTGTACGTAGTAGATGGCGTGCCAGGTGCATCGTTCAACATCAGCGACGTGGAATCAATCACAGTGCTTAAAGATGCTGCATCGGCTGCTATCTATGGAGCGTATGCAGGATCTGCGGGAGTTATATTGGTAACTACTAAGCAAGCACAAAGTGGTCGACCTAGAATTGAATACAATGGAGTAATGGGGATCTCTACAGCTACAAACCTTCCTCAATCGCTCACTTGGGAAGAAGAACGTAAAGTGCGTGAGGCAGCTTATGCAGATGCGGGCGAAAGTCTACCTGTAGGTTGGGCACGTATCAGTGAAGATCCAGTCTATGGACATACAAATACCAATTGGATGGATGCGATCTTCAGAACGGCTGTTTTACACCGTCACAATGTCGCAATTTCAGGAGGAAATGAGGAAATCTCAAACCGCCTATCTTTGGAATACAACAACCAAGAAGGAACTTTGGTGAATACATACAATCGAAAGATTATTGCTCGATTAAATTCTAAATGGAATATATCTAAGCATGTACGCATCCGTGAAGATTTGAGTTGGAAAGACCAAAAGGTAAGAGATGCCAATACAACAAGTGCCGAATCTGGTGCTATTTTGTCGGCACTGATGATGCCTCGCAACGTCTTTGTGTATGATAAAGATGGATCATATAGTGGTACTGTTCCAGCAACTGCCGATTATATCGATAAATATGGAGACAACTATTCCAACATACACGGAGATGCTATAAACCCAATTAGAACCTTGACTGATGCCTATAATAACAATCATTTGTCGACGTTCACTTCTTCAACGTTCTTGGATATCATAGAACCTTTTAAAGGATTCAACTTTACATCACGCTTTACATACAAGCAAAACAATTATTTCCAACGCTATTTCTATACACGTCGTCTAGAAGCTGGTAAACCATCGGACAACAATGGACTTTCTTACGATAGCTATAGAGAACCAGAATGGAGTTGGGAAAATACGGCAACATACCAACGTCGTTTTGGAGATCACAACATCAACTTGATGGCATCTACAACCTCCAACGAATATCAGTATAGACAATTCTCTGCCAGTGCACAGAATTTCTCAAGTGAAGAACCATCTCGTGTGTACTTCAGCCAAGCAGGCAAAGTAGACAACCCAGAGGATGCTTACTACAAAGACAGAAATTTTTCGATGGTTGGACGTGTATCATATAGTTATGCCAATCGTTATTTCTTCACAGCGTCTATGCGTCGAGATTATGCAGGCAGACTTCCTAAGAATCACAAATATGGTGATTTCCCATCAGTAACAGGTGCATGGAAAATAACTTCTGAACCATGGATGCCTAAATCAGACAAAATCAATCTCATCAAGCTACGTGCTAGTTGGGGTAAGATCGGTAACTTAGGTTCTATCAGCTACGGATATGGCATGCCTACGTTGTCTAGCCGTATGATTGGCACGGATGTAGGTGGACAAGTGGGGGCAACAAGTCCAATCACTTATGGTACATACTTGTCAACTGGTTACAATCCAAATTTGACTTGGGAAACATCAGAACAAGTCGATTTAGGTCTGGACTTATTGCTTTTCAATAAGCGCTTGGACATGTCATTTGACTACTTTAATAAGAATACAAAAGGACTTATCAAAAGCCAAGACACCAACTGGCCATCAACAATTGGTATATCCCCTATGCTTGTCAATGACGGTGTGATAAACAACCGTGGTATTGAAATTTCTGCTAATTGGAAAGATAGAATAGGTAAAGATTTCACTTATTATGTAGGTGGAAACCTATCTACCCTTCGTAATAGAGTGACCAATATCGGTAGTGCAGATAACTTTGGCAATAAACCAGTATGGACTTCAGGAGCCACATACAAGAATTTGGAACCATATCGCACAAAAGAAGGTTCACCTCTTTACTCTTTCTATTTGATTAAAACGGATGGGGTATTCCAAACAGATGAAGAAGCTCAAGCATATGTGAACAAAAATGGTACAATGATTCAACCTAATGCAAAGGCTGGAGATTTGAAATTTATTGATAATGATGGAGATGGCTCAATCGGTAGTGGTGATAAGGTATACATGGGTAACTCTATGCCAGACCTTACTTATACTCTTAACGCTGGATTCACATGGAAAAAAATCTCATTCGCATTGATGCTTCAAGGTGTAAGTGGAGTAAATTTATTCAACGCATATAAATACTCTACACTCAACGAGTCACTTAGTAGTTTCAACCGATCAAGAGAAATTCTAAAAGCCTTGAACGGGGTGAGTGCAGACGTGCCACGTATCACCATGTCAGATCCAAATAACAACTTTGGTACAGAGTCTGACTTCTACCTTGAAAGTGGTGACTTCCTACGCATCAAGAATGTTTCTTTGTCATATGACGTTACAGATTACTTGCAAAAGTTGTCCTATTTCAAAGACAGAAATAGCTCTTGTGACATCACATTTAGCTGTGAAAATCTAGCTACATTTACTGATTACTCAGGTATAGATCCTGAAGTTGGTGGAGTTGGTTTGGATGCTGGACAATACCCAGTTTCTAGAACATATTCAGTAGCAATCAAACTAATTTTCTAAATACTAGACATCATGAAGATAAACAAAAAAATATGCTTTGTAGCGGTTGCTAGTCTATTCTTATCATCTTGTACAGATGGTTGGCTAGATACTGTCAATGAAGGGAAAGCTACAGAAGAGAATTTTTGGAAAACAGATCAAGACTACATAGATGCGTCAGCTAGCCTATACGTAAGTCTTGGACTTGAAGAGACCTGGGGACGAAACCTGTTTTGGGAACAGGGTGCAAGTGATGATATTTTCTTCTCACGTACAAGAGGATCATCTCAGATGAATCTGGCCAACCTTCATATGGATGGCTCTACTGAAGGAAGCATCAAAAGTATCTACAACGAGATGTACACAACGATGGCTGTTGCCAATAACATCATCTACCATGTGTTGCAAATAGATGAAAACTTGCGCACAGATGTTGTAAAACGGACACTTGGAGAAGCTTATTTCATGCGCGCATTCTCTCATTTCATGATTGCATATAGATATGGTCGTGTAGATAATGGTGTGCCTTATGTACGATATGAAGATTTTACAGATCTTAATAGCCAACAAACGCAAATTCCAACTCAAAAAGCAACTGTAATGGAAAATTATCAAGCCATTGTGGAAGATTTGCAGTTGGCAGCAGACAATTTGCCTTGGTTTACTGAGTATGATGCGGCCAACTATGGCAGACCTTCTAAAGATGCAGCTTATGGCTATATGGTAAAGGCCTATGCCTACTGGGCACAATATGATGCAAGCAAATGGAATAACATTCCAGATCTTGTAGACAAAGTTGAAACAGAAGGTGGTCGTGGTTTATTGAACAACTTTGCTGATGTTTTCACTATTGATAATAACTGGAGCAAAGAATATATCTGGTCTGTCAACTCATCTGGTAGCAACTATGCTGGTAGTATATTCCCTGGAATAGTACTAGACAACAAAGGTTGGGGAGCATTCAACGGTTGGGGTAACTTCAAACCAACTCTAGAATTGTGGGCAGAATATGATAATAATGATACTCGACGTAGTGCTACACTCATGGAATATGGAGATGAATTTACTTATTTTGGTACCAATAAGGAATTCTATTCTACAGCCGATAATGAATGTGGATTCCACTTCAAAAAATACATGGAGCCATTCGCATACGGTACTTTAGACAGCAATGGCGTAGGTATTGGCAATATTCATGTATCAAGCAATGGAAACAGACCAACAACGGATCTTAACTTACCTCTTATGCGATTTGCAGAGCTATTGCTTTTCAAAGCAGAAGCCTATATTATGCAAGGTAAACCTGCACTAGCAGCTGGACCTTTGAATCGAATTGCAACACGAGCTGGTGAGTCACGTAATTATGTATCGCCTAACATGATCGATTTGATGCACGAGAGAAGATGCGAATTGGCATGTGAATTTACTGATCGTTTGATGGACTTGAAACGTTGGGCAGCTTCAGGTAATGAAGACTGGAACCTTGATGCTCTAGCTAAGATTAAAACAGCTAAACACGGTATCAAACATGTCGATCGTTCAGATCCTGAATCTGCAATCGATACTGTCAATGGAGAAAGTATGGAAATCAATGGCAAAACTTATAATGGTGTAATTGTATTGACCAATATGGGGGCCAAAGACTATGTACCAGATGGTACTTATAGCGTATTGCCATACGAAATCAACCAAGTGATAAAATCAAACGGTGCACTAAAGCAAAATCCTGGATACGCTTCTAAATAAAGCGTAACTGTAATAGGAAATTGCTATATGAAGACACTTCAGGAAAGATACAGGAGACAGTATCTTTCCTGAAATGTTGTTTCTTCGTCTAGCCTATTTATAGATTCTCAACTCCTTTATCATGGCAACAATCAAAAACTATTTAACTCTCATCTGTTTATTTGCAGGATCGTTCGTTGCAAATGGACAAAATACGATTTCAGCAGGATCATCGAAGTATAAACTACCCTATAAAAACACGTACGTAATACAAGCATTAGTCGCAGAAAATTCTTTTCGAACAGCACATGTAGAACGAAACGAACCCAAATCATTTGACTATGCCAAGAAAGTCCTACCACAACCCTATTGGGATGGGCATGATGAGGAGATTAAGATGTACTGGAAAGCTTGGCAAATAGGTATCTCAAACATACAACAGCCTGAGAAAGGCTCAGGTTTTGTGGAAAGCTATATCACTCCAGCATACAATGGACATATATTTATGTGGGACAATGCCTTCATTTCTATGTTTTGTAGATATGGACAGCGGTTTTTCCCATTCCAAAAAACACTAGATAATTTTTATGCCAAACAGCATCCAGATGGATTCATCTGCCGAGAGATCAAGGCTGATGGAGCCGATTGTTTCGAACGATATGATCCAGTCAGTACTGGTCCCAATATTTTACCTTGGGCAGAATGGCTTTACTACGAACAATATGGTGATGGCGAACGGCTAAATCGAATTTTCCCTGTATTGTGTGCATATTATAAATGGCTCAAGCTCAATCATACATGGCGAAATGGAACTTACTGGAGTAGTGGTTGGGGAACTGGTATGGACAACATGCCTCGAGTTCCATCATCATACAATACTATCTACAGTAATGGGCATATGATTTGGCTAGATGCATGTCTTCAACAAATCTTTATGGCGCGCATCCTTCTAAAAATGGGATTCTATTTGGAAAGATGGCAAGAAATAGAAATTTTTGAAGATGAAATAGCACAACTCTCTTCCTATATCAACACAAATATGTGGAACGATCAGGATGGGTTCTTGTATGACCAATATGCTGACAACTCTTTGAGTACCACAAAAGGGATCTATGCCTACTGGGTACTACACACCGATGTATTACAGCCTGAAAGATTGAATCGTATGGTTGAGGAACTGAACAATCCTAAGACTTTCAACCGTCCACATAGAGTTGCATCACTTGCTGCAAATAATCCAAAGTACAAAGCTAATGGACGATATTGGTTGGGTGGAGTATGGGCTCCAGCAAACTATATGGTCATTTCTGGATTGATCAAGAAAGGGTATCGCAAACTAGCATATGAAATTGCTCGCAACCACTATGACCAAGTTTTTCAAGTGTATAAAAAAACAGGTACTTTATGGGAATACTATGCTCCAGAGGAAAATAAACCAGGCTTTATGGCACGGAAAGATTTTGTGGGATGGACAGGACTGGTTCCTATATCAGAACTTATTGAAAATATATTTGGAATTAGATCTGTAGCCATAGAAAAACAAATGGACCTGGACGTCAATCTGACCGATGGTTATGGTATCAGTCAATACCCATTTGGCAAAAATGGTTTGGTTACCATCAAAGTACAAAAAAGAAAGAATCTAGAAGAACGACCTCAAATATTTATTCAGACAAATGTTCCGTTTGTTCTACATCTAAAATGGGGAAAAGAACATAAAGAATCTATACAAATAAAGGAAGGTAAGCAACATATATAATTGTAGAAGAAACTGATAAAAAAGTTACTATACATCATACTAGGAGCTGCTTGTCTTAGTCGTTGTGGACACACGACTTCTAAAGCCTTTCAACATGATTGCTCCTCATGTTATTGAGAAAATTTAAAGTGATAAATATAAAAAAGAAATCAAATGAAACTGGGAATTGATTTAGGAGGAACAAACATACGAATAGCTGCTGTAGACCATGGTGAGATTATAAAAATGAAGTCTGTAGCATGCCCAGCAGCTGGGTCAGAACAAGATGTCCTCAACACAATATATGATTTGATAGATGAATACAATACAGATGACGTATCAGGACTAGGTATAGGAGTACCATCTGTAGTCAATTCATCACTTGGAATCGTGTACAATGTTGCGAATATCCCCTCGTGGAAAGAAGTACATCTCAAGAAGATATTGGAATCTAGATATACTTTTCCAGTAGCAGTAAATAATGATGCCAACTGTTTTGCTCTTGGAGAAAGTATTTATGGACAGGGACGTGATTTTGAAAATATGGTGGGCATTACTTTAGGTACAGGACTTGGTGCGGGTGTGATAGTCAATCACCAATTGTATAATGGCTTCAATACTGGTGCTGGTGAAATAGGTTCTATACCATTTAAACAAAGCGATTTTGAGCAATATTGCAGTGGCGCATATTTTCCACAACACTTCCAGATGTCTGCCAAACAGGCATATGAAAAGGCTTTACAAGGTGATAACAATGCCCTCAAGGCATGGGAATCATTTGGTATCAATCTCGGTGAGTTGGTGAAAATGGTCATGTTTAGCTATGATCCACAAGCCATCATCTTTGGAGGCAGTATCGCCAAAGCTTTTGATTTTTATATAGCTGGGCTGCATAAATCGCTAAGCTCATTCCCCTATAAAGAATCTATCGAAAACATCAATATACTACAATCTAAACGAGATAATATAAGCTTACTAGGAGCTGCTGCTCTGTTATAAATTGGACAATTATGATTCGTTTGATCCTACTTACAGACTTTACTGAAGCTTTTGCTCGGTACTTACTACGCGGTGTTCTGGACTATTCCAAAGAAACAGAACAGTGGGTGGTGTGCCGTATGCCACCATCATACAAAAAACAATATGGAATAAAAGGAGTCATCAAATGGGCCAAGTCATGGAAGACGGATGCTATCATTGGTCAATTTGACAATGAAGATGAAATTAGTTTGTTCAAACAACATGGTATCATCGCAGTAGCTCAAGATTACAAATCAAGATTCTCTTCAATCCCAAACATCACTAGCCGCTATAGAGAGGGGGGTAGAATGGCTGCTCAGTTTTTCAAGGAAAAAGGATTCCGACACTTTGCGTTTGTAGGATACAAGAATACGATTTGGTCTACAGAAAGAAAAGAGGGCTTTTTTGAATATATACGAGAGTATGGCATGGGAGAGCATTTCTCTGCATACGAAAAAGAATCTCTTGACAATGCTTGGTTCTACAACTCCGAAAAGCTAGGTGAGTGGTTAAGAACATTACCCAAGCACACAGCTTTGTTTGCCTGTGACGACAATCAAGCGATTCAGGTGTCAGAGGTGTGCAAAACTGTACAGATAGCTGTCCCCGAGGATATAGCCATACTTGGTGTAGATAATGATACAGTAACCTGTGATTTATCTGATCCTCCTTTATCGAGCATCATGACGGATGTACGACGTGGTGGATATGAAGCCGCGGCTTTGATCGAACGAATGCTAAAAGAAAAAGAGACTATCCCTTATGATATATTTATCAACCATCTCCACATCGTAAATAGAGCTTCCACTGATCTATTTTACACAACTGATAAAGAAGTATTGGTAGCCATTAAATATATTCATCAACACATTTACTCAAAGATTAATGTTGAAGACGTTGTTCAGCAGGTATCTATATCAAGAAGACTCTTGGAGAATCGCTTTATGAAAGAAGTTGGGGATACTATATACCACTATATCAGTAGGCGAAAGATTGAACGATTTACTCAATTGCTAGTCGAAACGGATACTCCCGTTTCTGATATAGCTATGGAGTTGGGATTCTCAGATTGTAAAAATGTAGCTCGCCAATTTAAAACGATGATGGGATGTACACCATCTGTCTATCGCAGCAAAAGAAAGAAACAAAGATAACATATAATACTAGCCATGAAAAGAGTACTATTAAAAGCAGCATGCTTGGGATTTATAAGTGTGATCACGAATGCAGATATCGCATTTTGTGCATCAAAACAGCCCGTTGTTGGTGTCAAAGCCCCTAGTGAATCACTTGATACAAGACAATACGTTTCTTGCAGACCTAAGAAGCAAGAGCGCTGTTTTGTAAGTCCAGCAGTAGAAGAAACAATCAAAAAGGTGACTTCAAGCATCAATAATCCCAAACTAGCTTGGATGTTTCAGAACTGTTTCCCTAACACATTAGATACTACAGTAGATTATACCGAAATAGATGGTAAACCTGATACTTATGTCATCACAGGTGATATAGATGCAATGTGGCTACGAGACTCTTCTGCACAAATATGGCCATACCTATCACTGGTAAACAAAGATGACAAGTTAAAAAAATTATTTCAAGGATTGATTGCCCGCCAAATCAAATGTATTTTGCTTGATCCTTATGCCAATGCATTTTTTAAAGATGAACATAAGGAAACCGAATGGAAAGATGATAAACCAACTCCTAAACCAGGCGTACATGAGCGCAAATGGGAAATTGATTCTCCATGCTATACCATCCGATTGGCATATGGATATTGGCAAAAAACGGGAGACACATCTATATTCGATGCTAAGTGGGATAAAGCTGCTCGTACAATTGTAAAAACATTTCGTACGGAACAACGCAAGAATGGGACCACTCCATACTATTTCATTAGAGAAGACGAGAATAACACGGTTACAGCTGTTTTCAATGGAAAGGGACGTCCATGTAAACCTACAGGACTAATTTGTTCTGCGTTCCGTCCTTCAGACGATGGATGCATGTATCCTTACTTGATTCCATCCAACTTATTTGCTATGCAGTCTTTAGATCAATTGGCACAAATTTATCGTCAGGTCAAACAGGACAACAAATTTGCAGATGAATGTGCTAGATTTTCTCAAGAGTTACAACAAGCTATACACAAATATGCCATAGCTACTCATTTATCCTATGGCAGCATCTTTGCATACGAAGTTGACGGTTATGGAAATAAAGTATTCACTGATGATCCCAATATACCATCACTAATTGCAATCAAGTATTTAATTGACAAGAAATATTATTCAATGGATGTGTATAACAACACACGAAAATATTTACTTAGTCATGATAATCCTTACTATTTCTATGGTACAGCAGGTGAAGGACAAGGAGGACCTCACGCAGGCCTCAACACCATATGGCCCATGGGCATTATCCTACGAGCAATGACTAGCACCAACGACAATGAAATTGCACTGTGCATCCACCAATTACTAGACACAGATAATGACATGGGATTTATGCATGAGACATTTAATAAGGATGATGCGGCCAAATTTTCACGTTCTTGGTTTGCTTGGGCCAATACATTGTTTGGGGAACTTATCATGAATCTATATGACAAAAATCCAGAGTTACTCAAAAAATTATAGGTTGCACTCCTTTAAACTTTATCTCTTAGTTTTTTAATTTATCACCAAGTTACATTATGAATCTAAAGCAATTCGCTCATATCAAACAGGCTGCTAGTCTTACTTTTATTATTGCTTCATTATTTGCTTGCACTCCTTATAATGAACATGCTGTGGATATTCAGAAAGGAGATTTAACCACTTTTGTAGATCTACGTATAGGAACAGGAGGGCATGGGCATACTTTCATGGGAGCCAATGTTCCATTCGGGTTTATCCAATTAGGTCCGACAAGCATATTAGAATCTTGGGACTGGTGCTCTGGATACAACGTAGCCGATTCTACAGTGATTGGATTCAGTCACACCCATCTCAGTGGAACAGGGGTTGGAGAGTTGGCTGATATTACACTTATGCCTGTTGTAGGTACAGTCACACCTGGACGAGGTTCAGTTGAACACATTAATACAGGACAAGCATCTACATACAGACATGCATCTGAACAATATACACCTGGTTACTATGCCGTACATCTTGATAGATATAATATCGATGTAGCGCTATCAGCGACTACCCGTGCAGGATTTCACCAGTACACATATCCACAAAATGCAACAAAAGAAGGCCTCATCATAGATTTGCAAAATGGTACAGGCGAAGACGAAGCTACTGACACAAACATCTACCCGATAGATAAGAAAACGCTACTAGGTAGACGCAACTCAAAGGGATGGGCTAACAATCAGCAACTGTCATTTGCCATCCAGTTTGATCAACCAATCCAAGAAATGACATTCTACGATAAACAGAGTCACGTGATTGGCCATGAATTTGCTGATGTGCAAAAGCAAAAGAAACAGGTACGCTATATGCGTGTAGATTTCAATCTAGGTAAGCAACAAACACTTAAAGTAAAGGTGGGACTTTCTGCAGTAGATCAGGAACATGCGCGAACCAATATAGCCAAGGAGATGCCTAATTGGGATATAGAGATTATTAAGCAAGCAGCCCATGATGCATGGAATGCGCAACTGCACAAAATAGAAATTGCGTCTAAAGACACTGCGGTTCTACGCAATTTCTACACCGCTATGTACCACACGATGATAGCACCTTCCGTGTTTATGGAAGCTGATGGTAACTACCGAGGTGCAGATGGGAAAGTATATCATGACACAACATTCGTCAACTATACTACTTTTTCTTTATGGGATACCTATAGAGCACAACATCCACTGATGACTGTGATTCATCCAGAAAAAGTTTCTGATATAGTGAACACCATGCTACATATATACGACCAACAAGGTAAACTTCCTGTGTGGCATCTCATGGGGTGTGAAACAAATTGTATGGTAGGTAATCCTGCCATCAATGTAGTGGCTGATGCTATTCTAAAAGGATTTGAAGGTTTCGACAAAATGCACGCACTTGAAGCTATGAAAAAGACAGCAATGCTTGACGAACGTGGACAAAAATTTCGTAAACAATACGGCTTCATCCCTAGCGACCTATACAATGAGAGCATCGCAAACGATATGGAATATGCCATAGCAGATGCTTCACTAGCCAAAGTAGCAACCCAACTAGGTGATTCCAAGGCAGCAGCATATTTCGGAAAAAGGAGCCATAGCTGGATGCGCTATTTTGATGATTCCACCCACTTAGTGCGTGGACGTTTTGTAGACGGCTCTTTCCGTACCCCATTCGACCCCTTTTACGCAGAATATGAAGTCAGCGACTATAAGGAAGGAAATGCATTCCAATACACTTGGCTAGTACCACATGATTTGGATAGTCTCACCACTTTGATGGGTGGAAAGCAAGCAACTATAAAGCAATTGGATCAACTATTTGTAACTAGTTCTAAGATTACAGGCGATGAACTCCCTGATGACATCTCGGGTATGATTGGTCAGTATGTACATGGCAATGAACCTAGTCACCATATCTTGTACTTCTACTCTATGCTAGGGCATCCAGAACATGCAGCTCTCAAAATGCGTGAAGTATTCGATACTTTATATCACGACCAAGCCGATGGATTATCTGGCAACGAAGACGTAGGTCAGATGTCAGCATGGTATATTCTATCTAGCCTTGGTCTATATCAGGTAGACCCAGCTGGTGGTGAATTTATACTTGGTTTTCCATTGGTAGATGGTGCTGTAATCAATATACCAACAGGAAAGACTTTCGAGATTGAAGTACACAAGCACCTAATAAATAAAAAAAATAAAGCATGCTATGTTTCTGCTATCTCACTGAATGGTCAAGCTATTCACCAACCAAGCATCAGTTATCAAGACATCATGCAGGGAGGCAAACTCGTATTTGAAATGACAGACCAACCAGCATCTTGGATGAATGTAGACAAATAAAAAAAAGATACCATGAACTATAAAACAAAGATATTTGGAGCATTCTGTATGGCAACGACCGCATTGGTTGGTTGTCAAACAGGTGCAAACTCGCAGTCAGAAAAACAATATGTAACTGACCCTGCACAATATGTACAAACACTTGTGGGGAGCCAATCTGACTGGGCATTGTCATCAGGCAATACCTATCCTGCCATTGCACTGCCTTGGGGGATGAATTTCTGGACACCACAAACGGGCAAAAATGGGGATGGTTGGACCTATCGCTACACCGCCAAAACAATACGTGGATTCAAACAAACGCACCAGCCTAGCCCATGGATCAACGATTATGGAATGTTTTCTGTGATGCCTGTCAAACATTTTCAGACAGTAGACGAAGAAAAACGAGCTAGTCACTTCTCGCATCAAGCAGAAACAGCGACTCCATATTATTATAGTGTATATTTAGCCGATCATGATGTACTAGCAGAAATCACACCTTCAGATAGAGCCGCTATCATGCGCTTCACATTCCCACAAAGCGATGATGCAGCTATCATTGTAGATGCTTTTGATGAAGGATCTTCATTACAAATCATGCCTGACAAGAAAACAATCATCGGCTATACAACCCAAAACAATGGTGGCGTACCAGACAACTTCAAGAACTATTTCGTTATGTTGTTTGACCACCCTATCAAATCATGGCATCTATTCGATGGACAGAAAGCACACAAAGGAGAGAAACTAACTGGTAAGCATGCCCAAGCTGCTATCTGCTTTAACACCCAAAGAGGCGAAAAGATATCTGTGCGTGTAGCCTCTTCGTTCATTTCACCAGAACAAGCACAAATCAACTTACTTGAGGTAGCTGACCAAGATATCGACAGTCAAAAACAAGTAGCTAAAAAACGCTGGAATGAGATTCTCAATCGTATTGAAATTGGCGGGGGGACACTAGACCAATATCGTACATTCTACTCATGTTTGTACAGAAGTACCTTATTTCCACGCAAGTTCTGGGAAGTAAATGCTGAAGGCAAAGTGATGCACTACAGTCCCTACAATGGCAAAGTGCTCCCTGGCTATATGTATACAGATACTGGTTTCTGGGATACTTTCCGCGCTTTGTTCCCTTTGATCAATCTCGTATATCCAGACATCAACGAAAAAATACAAGCGGGACTTGCCAATGCGGGCACAGAAAGTGGTTTTTTTCCAGAGTGGGCAAGCCCTGGACATAGAAGTTGCATGGTTGGTAATAACTCAGCTTCTGTAGTAGCTGATGCCATCCTAAAAGGCATTAATACAGCAGACGTAGAACAAATGTATCAAATCCTTTTACACGATACTAACCATGTACTAGATACTGCACATTCTACTGGACGACTAGGCTATGAATACTATAACAAACTAGGCTATATCCCGTACAATGTAGGTATTAACGAAAATGTGGCACGTACTCTGGAGTATGCCTACGATGATTGGTGCATTTTACAAGTTGCAAAAAAACTACATAGGCCTCAGGCAGAAATTGAAGCACTTACCAAACGCGCACAAAACTACAAAAATGTCTTCGACCCAACAATTGGTTTGATGCGTGGACGCAACGAAGATGGTTCTTTTCAAAAACCATTCAGCCCTGTAAAATGGGGAGATGCTTTCACAGAGGGGAATAGCCTACACTATACATGGAGCGTATTTCACGACATACAAGGTTTAATCAACCTGATGGGTGGCAAAGAAACTTTCATACAAAAACTGGACTCGGTATTTATAGTACCTCCTATCTATGACGATAGCTACTATGGCACACGCATCCACGAAATACTCGAAATGCAAGTAGCCAATATGGGTAATTATGCGCATGGCAATCAACCAGCCCAACATATGCTCTATCTATATGATTATGCAGGACAACCATGGAAAACTCAATATTGGGTACGAAAAGTGATGAACAAATTATATCAGGCTACTCCAAACGGTTATTGTGGCGATGAGGATAATGGACAAACATCTGCTTGGTATGTGTTCTCAGCCCTAGGATTCTATTCGGTATGTCCAGGTAGTGGTCAATATGCATTGGGAGCTCCGCTCTTCAAACATGCACGCATCAATCTGCAAAATGGTAAAGCAATCACCATAGATGCGCCAGAGAATAGTGCTATAAACTACTACGTACGCCAATTGAAAATAGATGGACAAAGCAGCACACACAACTATATAGGATATAAAACACTTATCAATGGTTCACACCTGTCCTTTGATATGACAAATGCTGCAAACAAGGAAAGAGGTACAAGTGCTGTAGACGCACCCTACTCGATGTCTACCACTATATCGAAGCAATAGAATGTGGGGAGATAAAAAAGACTCCCAATCATATGCTTTATGTCAAAGATTTATTATGAATTTGTAATTTAAAAAAGATAGAAATGAAAAAGATTATTTTAATTGTATTTTCTATGCTGTGCATTTTGAAAATAGATGCTCAGGCATTACGTGTGGGTTCGTACAATGTTCGTTATATGAATGATGAAGATGTGGCTTCTGGAAATGGCTGGAAGACGCGTGCTCCATTGGTTTGCAACTTAATCAACGTCATGGATTTGGATGTTTTTGGTTCGCAAGAGGTTCTAGACGCACAACTACATGATATGCTCAAAAACCTAGAGGACTATAACTACATTGGAGTTGGCAGAGATGATGGAAAAAAAGAAGGAGAATACGCACCCATTTTTTATAAACCAAGCAAACTCAAACTGTTGAAATCTGGTGTCTTCTGGCTTTCTCAAACTCCTGATGTTATAGGTTCGGTAGGATGGGATGCCGCTTTGCCTCGCATTTGTACCTACGGATATTTCAAAGTACGTCAATCAGAAAAGAAAGTGTGGTTTTTCAATCTACATATGGATCATGTTGGTGTATTGGCACGGGAGAATGCTTCTAAACTTGTACTACAAAAAATAAAAGAATTCTGTGGAAGTGAACCTGCAATCCTTACTGGAGATTTTAATGTAGATCAACACAACAAGATTTATTCAATACTTAGTGACTCACCATTGCTCAAAGACTGTTACCATGCAGCTAAACACAGGATAGCTAGTAATGGAACATGGAATGACTTCAAACCAAACAAAAAAACGGACAAACGTATTGATCATATTTTTGTGTCACCAGTATTTACAGTCGATGATTACGCTATTCTCACAAACGTATATTGGACGCCTAGCACAAAAGAACAAGGTAAATACGATATTCGTATACCTTCTGATCACTACCCTGTGATCGCAGAAATACAATTTTAGTTCCCTTAAAATAGTAAACGACACAATTAAGTTACTCTTTATATCACAATACAATGAGACTAATTATTGAACCAACATATGAGCAGCTTTCACAATGGGTTGCCAACTATGTGGCAGCAAAAATTAACGCTAGTCAAGCCAGTGCAGATAAGCCATTTGTGTTAGGATTACCCACAGGCTCTTCACCTTTAGGTATATATCAAGCACTCATTAAACTGTATCAAGATGGTGTAGTTTCATTCAAGCACACCATCACATTCAATATGGATGAATATGTAGGTCTTCCACAAAATCATCCACAGAGTTATCATACCTTTATGTGGGAGAATTTTTTCTCACATATAGACATCCCTGCGGAGCAAGTACACATTCTTAATGGAGAAAAAACAGATCTCAGACAAGAATGTCAAGACTATGAGAAAGCTATAGCAGCAGTAGGAGGTATTGATTTGTTCTTGGGGGGGATAGGATCAGATGGGCACATCGCTTTCAATGAGCCTTACTCCTCTCTCACTGGTCGCACCCGTATCAAAACACTGACCGAAGACACCATCATAGCCAATGCACGTTTCTTTGGTGGTGATGTAAAACGAGTCCCCACCACTGCATTGACAGTTGGTGTGGGAACAGTACTTGACGCCAAAGAAGTGCTCGTCATGGTCAATGGGCACCACAAAGCTCAAGCACTGCATCAAGCAGTAGAAGGCCCTATCACACATAGCTGGACTATTTCTGCTTTACAGATGCATCAGCATGCGATCATTGTGTGCGATGAAGCGGCTTGCGATGAATTAAGAGTCGGCACCTACCGTTACTTCAAAAATATAGAAGGTGAACAACTAGACCCAGCTATATTGCTTAAGTAACTCTAGGGAACTCGAAACTAGTAGGTAGTGAAAATACAAATATGCAAAAGTATACTAGTGGCTTAAAGGATTAAGCTTCAGAGCCTCCGATCAAAATCTTTTTAATCTGAGCCAATTTATTCAATGCCTCAATAGGAGTGAGATTATCAATTTGTGTACTAAGTATCTCATCACGTATTTGTGTCAACACAGGATCTCCCAATTGAAACAAACTTAATTGTACTGGCTTATTGTCACCCACAGTAATCTGTTTGACTGTTTCTTTTGTCGATTGCTTTCCATGCTCTCTATCAGCTTCTAATTGCTTTAAGATGGCATTGGAACGGTTGATTATACTTGTAGGCATACCCGCAATCTTCGCGACATGTATACCAAATGAATGCTCACTACCACCTGCCTGCAATTTGCGCAAGAAAATAACCTTGTTGTCGACTTCTCGCACCGACACATTGTAATTTCGAATACGCTCAAATCGCTCTTCCATTTCATTCAACTCATGGTAATGCGTAGCAAATAAGGTACGAGCTTTACCATGTGTGTTTTCATGAATATACTCCACAATGGCCCAGGCAATAGATATTCCATCATACGTAGAGGTACCACGTCCAAGTTCATCAAACAAAATCAAAGAACGTGGAGAAAGGTTGTTAAGAATGTTGGAAGCTTCATTCATTTCTACCATAAAGGTCGATTCGCCCATAGAAATATTATCACTAGCCCCTACTCTAGTAAAGACCTTATCTACAAGACCAATGTGGGCCGATTCGGCAGGAACAAAACTACCCATTTGAGCCATTAGTGTGATCAAGGCTGTTTGACGAAGTAAAGCTGACTTACCCGCCATATTAGGTCCAGTAATAATGATGATCTGTTGTTTCTGATTATCTAAATAGGTATCATTAGGGATATAACTCTCACCCAAAGGCAACTGCTGTTCAATCACAGGATGTCGACCTTGTCGAATATCCAATACATGATCATCCGAAATCACTGGACGTATATATCGGTTTTGTTGGGCAACTTGGGCAAAAGACAATAGACAATCAAGTGTAGCTATTTGAAGGGCATTCTGCTGAATGTCAGCCATAAATGGACAAATAGCTTGAATCAATTCATTATACAATTTGGTTTCTAGTTGCTGAATTTTATCTTCTGCTCCTAAAATTTTGTCCTCATATTCTTTCAGTTCCTGCGTAATATATCGCTCTGCATTCACAAGAGTTTGCTTACGTATCCAGTCGCTGGGTACTTTATCTTTGTGGCTATTGCGTACTTCTAAGTAGTAACCAAATACATTATTGTACGCAATTTTAAGGCTAGGAATACCTGTAGCTTCACTTTCTTTTTGCTGCAACTGAAGTAAATAGTCTTTACCTGAATACGCTATACGGCGCAAGTCATCAAGCTCATCACTCACTCCTTTGGCTATTACATTCCCCTTATTAATCAAAAGCGGTGGCTCAGGCTGTAAACTAGAAGTCAAACGATCTCTTAGAGCTTCGCACAAAGATAACTTCTCCCCTATCCCATGTAAACTTAGATTATCACTTTGTAAACATCTATTTTTGATTGGCACCAAGGCATGTAAAGCTTGATACAACAACACCATTTCACGAGGATTGATACGGTTACTTGCTACACGAGACACAATTCGTTCCAAATCAGCAATGTCGGGTAATTTATCCATCAACAAATCTCTGAAATCTGGATGTTTAAATAAATATTCCACCACAGCCAATCGAGCATTGATCTCCGCCTCCTCTTTCAAAGGTAAATTAATCCAACGACGAAGCAAACGACCTCCCATACTCGTAAATGTACGATCCAATACGCTTAGTAGACTCACTCCTTCTGGAGTCATTGGGTGTAACAATTCCAAAGAACGCACAGTGAAACGATCTAAACGTACATAACGCTCTTCTTCTATTCGACTTAAACCACGAATGTGACTTGTTTGTGTATGATGAGTCATCAACAAATACTGCAGGATGGCTCCAGCTGCAATGACTCCTTCTACAACATGTTCAACACCAAATCCCTTCAAATTGGCTGTACCAAATTGATGATTTAAACGTTCCTGCGCGTGCTGCATGGTGTACACCCAATCATCTAGCTGATACGTACAATAATTGTCACCAAATGCTTGGCAAAATTCATTGTGTTGATTACGTTCATGAAGCACTTCCTTGGGAGAAAAACTCATCAATAACTTCTCTACATAGACAGCATCACCCTGAGCGACTAAGAACTCTCCTGTACTAATGTCAAGAAAAGAAATACCACAGATTTTTTTATGAAAATAGATGGAAGCTAAAAAATTATTTTCTTTTTGTTGCAAGACATTATCGTTGACAGACACACCTGGTGTAACCAACTCTGTAATACCACGTTTGACTAGTTTATTTGTAGCCTTTGGATCCTCCAATTGATCACATATGGCTACACGACGACCTGCACGTATCAATTTAGGCAGATACGTGTCAAGTGCATGAAAAGGGAAACCAGCCATTTCGATCTTTTTATCCTTACCATTAGCACGTTTCGTGAGGGTGATTCCTAGTATTTGGGAAGCATCAACTGCATCGGTGCTGTATGTTTCATAAAAGTCACCGCATCGAAACAACATAATAGCATCTGGATGTTTTTCTTTTAGATCCAAAAATTGCTTCATCATGGGGGTCAAAACAATCCCATCTATGGTGGTATCAAGTTTCTTTGTCTTTTTAGCCATATATATTCTTTTTCTGACTTACAAAGATAGAACAAAATATCGTAGCATCGTAGAAAAATAACTATCTTTGTGGCAAATACAGAAATCATAATCAATAAAATAAGGTATCAATGGAATACAATTTCAAAGACATTGAACAGAAGTGGCAGCAACGCTGGCGCGATGACAAAGTATACCAAGTCACAGAGAATGACTCAAAAGAAAAATTTTATGTACTTAACATGTTTCCTTATCCATCTGGAGCTGGTCTACATGTAGGACACCCACTAGGATATATTGCAAGTGATATTTATGCACGTTACAAGCGTCTACAGGGTTTCAATGTATTAAATCCAATGGGATATGATGCGTATGGTCTACCTGCCGAACAATATGCTATACAAACTGGTCAACATCCAGCGATTACTACCGAACAAAATATCGCTCGTTATCGCGAGCAATTAGATAAAATAGGCTTCTCATTCGATTGGAATCGGGAAGTACGCACGTGTGATCCAGCATACTACAAATGGACACAGTGGGCCTTTATTCAAATGTTCAACAGCTACTATGACAATGCAACTGCACAAGCTGAACCTATTGCTAAACTAATTGCACACCTTGATGCAAAAGGCACAGAGGAGCTGCAAGCTGCTGGTTCTAAAACGCTCAAAATCACCGCTAATGACTGGAAAGCGATGGACGAAAAAGCACAAAGTGATATTTTAATGAACTATCGCATCGCCTATCTTGCAGATACCATGGTCAACTGGTGTCCAGCATTAGGCACTGTACTAGCTAATGACGAAGTGGTAGATGGCGTATCAGAACGTGGTGGACACCCAGTCATACAAAAGGTCATGAAACAATGGTGCCTACGTGTATCAGCTTATAGTCAAAGACTTTTGGACGGGTTGGACAAGGTAGACTGGACAGATTCTCTAAAGGAAACACAACGCAACTGGATAGGGCGTTCAGAAGGTGCTGAATTGACCTTCAAAGTAAAGGACAGTGATGTAGAAATGGTCATTTTTACAACTCGTGCTGATACAGTCTTTGGTGTCACTTTTATGGTGTTAGCTCCAGAAAGTAAGCTTGTCGCTCAATTAACAACAGAAGAACAAAGAGCAACAGTTGATACTTATATTGAAGCAACCAAGAAGCGTACAGAAAGAGAACGCCAAATGGACAAGAAGGTAACTGGGGTATTCTCTGGTAGTTATGCCATCAATCCATTTACAGGTGAAGAAATTCCCGTTTGGATAAGTGACTATGTCTTAGCTGGTTATGGAACTGGAGCCATTATGGCCGTACCTGCCCACGATAGCCGTGACTATGCCTTTGCAAAGAAATTTAACTTGGCAATCCCTCCACTAGTAGAAGGATGTGATGTCAGTGAAGAAAGCTTCGATGCTAAAGAAGGCATTGTCACAAACTCACCTAAACAAGGGGTTGAATCACCATTAAACCTGAACGGTCTGACAATCAAAGAAGCGATTGCTAAGACAAAAGTATATATCCGCGAAAGTGGGTTAGGGGATGTCAAAATCAATTACCGCCTTCGCGATGCTATCTTTAGCCGTCAACGCTACTGGGGTGAACCCTTTCCAATCTATTATAAGAATGGGGTACCACACACTTTAGATATTGATAAATTGCCATTGAAACTGCCTGAAGTAGACAAATTTTTACCGACTGAAACAGGAGAACCTCCATTAGGTCGTGCAGAAAATTGGGAAACTGAAGAGGGATATCCACTTGAATTGAATACCATGCCTGGCTTCGCTGGTTCGTCAGCATATTATTTGCGTTATATGGACCCTCAAAACAATAATGCACTCGTAAGTAAAGCTGCCAATGCATACTGGAAAAATGTCGACTTGTATGTGGGTGGGACAGAACACGCAACAGGACACTTGATATATGCTCGATTCTGGAACAAATTTTTGTATGACATCAAGGAAACAGTGATGGACGAACCATTCCAAAAGCTCGTCAATCAAGGGATGATACAAGGACGAAGTAACTTTGTATACCGTATCAAGGATACCAACACATTTGTATCACTTGGATTGAAAGATCAATACGATGTAACTCCTATTCATGTGGATGTAAATATCGTAAAAAATGATCTTTTAGATATAGATGCTTTCAAAGGTTGGCGACCTGAATTTGCAGATGCTGAATTTAAATTAGAAGATGGCAAATACGTATGCGGATGGGCAGTAGAAAAAATGAGTAAATCGATGTATAACGTAGTCAATCCCGATTTAATCGTTGAAAGCTACGGTGCAGATACTCTACGTATGTATGAAATGTTCTTAGGTCCAGTAGATCAATCTAAACCTTGGGACACTAACGGCATTGATGGTGTTCATCGTTTTATACGCAAATTCTGGAACTTATTCTTTGATCGCAATGGTGACATGTTGGTTCAAGATGCAGAACCAACAAGAGAAGAATTAAAAGTACTTCATACCTTATTGAAAAAAGTAAGTAAAGATATTGAAGTCTTCTCATATAACACATCTATTTCAGCATTCATGATTTGTGTGAATGAATTGACCAAACTAAAATGTTCGAAGAAAGCAATTCTTTCTAAACTGGTTGTTGCTATTGCACCTTTCGCACCTCACATAGCAGAAGAATTATGGGAAATACTTGGTAACAAAAACACAGTATGTGACGCGACATGGCCAATAGTAAACGAAGAATACTTGAAGGAAGACAATGTCACTCTTGCTATTAGCTTCAATGGGAAGGCCCGTTTTACACTAGATTTTCCAATTGATACAAGTAAAGAAGATATCCAAAAAATAGTTCTTGAGCACGAACAAGCACAAAAGTGGTTGGAAGGAAAAACTGTACGTAAAGTAATTATCGTACCAGGTAAAATTGTCAATATTGTAGTGGGCTAGGAGAATTTTCCTATATGTAAATGCCCTTACGAATATTAAAGAACTTACGTTTACAGCCTGCTCTAGTTTATCATACTAGAAGTGGGCTGTAGCCTGTTTTTGTAAATCATTTGCCTCACGAGGCATTAATAATGTTGCATTTAGTTATTTACAGCAATGGTAAAACAAAAGATTGAAGCACTTGTTCAGACACCCACATGGCTTGAAGTGCGTGATTACATCATGATTACACTCGGTATTATGATGTATTCCATGGGTTGGGCAGCTTTTTTGCTACCCTATGAAATCGCAACTGGTGGAGTCACTGGTATCGCTGCGATTATCTTTTATTCGACAGGTTTTCCTGTACAGTACAGCTATTTTATCATCAATGCTGTAATGATGGTCGGAGCTTTCCGATTATTGGGTAGTAAATTTGTTATTAAAACAAGCTATGCTATTTTTGCTATGACTAGTATTCTATCACTCTGTCAATATCTTGTAAAGCATTGGATAGTTCCTAGCCTAACTGCAGACAAAGCGGGTCTGATTTTAGGCCCCAATGGGCAAGACATGGCCTGTGTGATTGGAGCAGTTTTATGTGGCTTTGGATTAGGTATCGTTTTTATTAACAATGGTAGCACGGGAGGAACTGACATCATCGCAGCAGTAGTTAATAAATTCAAAAACGTCCCATTTGGTCGTATGATTGTCTATAGTGACATCGTGATTATCTCTAGCTGTTTCTTTATTTTTCATGACATGACTCGCGTAGTATACGGGTTTGTTACATTAGCTATCATTGGGTATGTAGTCGATATGATTGTCAATGGAGCACGATCTTCTGTGCAGTTCCTTATTATCAGTAAAAAGCATGATGATATTGCGGAGGCAATCAATTTAAGTCCAAGACGTGGGGTCACACTGCTTGATGCACAAGGGTACTATACGAAAGAAAAAACCAAAGTGGTTCTCGTTCTAGCTCGTAAACGACAAAGCGTTCAAATATTCCGCATTGTAAAAGCTATTGATCCAAACGCTTTTATCTCCCAAAGTCAAGTTATTGGTGTTTATGGGGAAGGATTTGACGTCATTAAAAGCTAAAAAAAACACTATGAAGACACTTGTTTTTGCAACAAACAACGCACACAAACTGGAAGAAGTAGCTGCAATGATTTCTGATAAGTTTGAAATCAAAAGCCTTAAAGATATTCATTGTGACGTTGATATTCCAGAAGATGGAAACACATTAGAAGCCAATGCATTAATTAAAGCACGATACATCCATCAAAGATATCACACAGATTGCTTTGCAGATGACACGGGATTGGAAATAGATGCTCTAGAAGGCGCTCCTGGTGTATATACAGCACGTTATGGTGCCATGGACCCGAATGCACCAAGCAACACTCAATCTCACGATAGCAACGCTAATATGACGCGTGTATTAAAGGAATTAATTGATGTGCCCACTGAAAAGCGAACAGCTCGTTTCCGCACAGTAATTTGTCTTATTCTTGATAATAAAGAATATTTATTTGAAGGTGTTGTTGAAGGATATATATTGAAAAGTAAAGAAGGAAATCATGGATTTGGATATGATCCAATATTTGCTCCTGAAGGACACAAGAATAGCTTTGCCAGCTTAGGCGAAGACATTAAAAATACAATCAGTCATAGAGCACGTGCAGTAACTAAATTGGCTACTTTTTTGAAGCAGAAAATATAAAAATAAATGCGGCCACCTTTAAAAAAAAGGATGGCCGCATTTCAGTTAAGTAGCATAAAGCTTAGGTTATATCTTTTTAAACTAGTCCAAACGCTGTTTTCACAATATCTACATAGTCTAGTTTTTCCCAAGTGAACAATTCTACTTCCATTATTTTTTCTTCTCCATAACGAGAGGAGAATTTCTTTGTTACAACTTGCGGGGTACGTCCCATATGTCCATAAGCAGCTGTCTCAGAATAAATAGGATTACGCAATTTCAAGCGATCTTCAATAGCTTTAGGTCGCATATCAAATATTTGAGCAATTTTTTCTGCAATCTGACCATCTGTCATCTGTACATGACCTTTGCCGTATGTATCAACAAAAATACTAACAGGTTTGGCAACTCCAATCGCATAAGAGACTTGAACAAGAAGTTCATCGGCTACCCCAGCAGCAACTAGATTTTTTGCGATATGACGAGCTGCATAAGCTGCGCTACGGTCAACTTTACTAGGATCTTTTCCTGAGAAAGCCCCACCGCCATGTCCACCTTTTCCTCCATAGGTGTCTACAATAATCTTACGACCTGTCAAACCAGTATCCCCATGAGGACCACCGATAACAAACTTTCCTGTAGGATTCACATGATAAATAATATCATCGTTGAAAAGACTTAAAACCTCTGGTTTATGGATACCCTCTATAACACGAGGTATCAAAATATTACACACATCTTCACGTATATGATTCAACATCTCGTCATCACAAGCAGCTTGGGCTTCTGGTGTATTATCTTTCGGAGTAAAGAACTCATCATGTGACGTTGATACTACAATGGTATCAATACGACGGGGTGTGCCATTGTCATCATATTCTATAGTAACCTGACTTTTAGAGTCTGGACGTAAATAAGTCATCAACTTGCCCTCATGACGAATATCAGCAAGCACTTGTAGTATGCGGTGAGATAAATCAAGAGAAAGTGGCATATAATTCTCTGTTTCTGTTGTGGCATAACCAAACATCATACCTTGATCGCCAGCTCCTTGATTCTCTGGATCTGCACGTTCTACACCACGATTGATATCCGCACTTTGTTCATGAATAGCAGAAAACACACCACAAGAATTTCCTTCAAACATATAAGCACCTTGTGTATAACCAATCTTATTGATTACGCCACGTGCTGTTTCTTGAAGATCTACATATGTTTTGGATTTAACTTCTCCTGCAAGTACTACCTGACCAGTAGTAACAAGCGTTTCACAAGCAACCTTTGAATTTGGATCATATGCCAAAAATTCATCAAGTAATGCATCTGAAATCTGATCCGCTACTTTGTCTGGATGTCCCTCAGACACAGATTCGGATGTAAATAGATATCCCATTTTTGTATAAATTTAATTGGGGTCGACTCATAAGATGCTTGCAAAAGAATCAAGAACACCAGAACAGCGCACTTGTTATAAGGGGAGTTTTAGCATTTTTTTCTGTGGTTGCAAGCATCAACAAATCTATCCACATGAATATTATTTTTATGTCGCAAATATACAACGAAAAAACCAAATATCAATCTAACTTTTTCAATAATTGAGATATTTTAAATCCATTAAGGGGATGCACTATATCTGGTGCAATCTCTGCAAAAGGAATTAGAACAAAATCACGTACATGCATATAAGGGTGGGGAATGAGTAAATATGGACTATGAAAAACTAAATCACCTAGCATTAAAATATCAATATCAATAATGCGATCTTTATAGACTTCACCATGTTTTCGTTTATAATTACGTCCCAATTCGCGTTCAATATGTTGAGTGATTTCTAGAATTTTTTCAGCAGAAAAATTCGTTTTTATAGCTACTACAGCATTCAGAAAGGCATGAGAAGAATCAAATCCCCAAGGGTCTGTCTCTACAAAATTAGAGACAACATAAACAGGAGCGATCGCCTGTGATAAACGGGCGATCGCTTCTTGTAAATATTGTTGTCTATTGCCCAGATTGGAGCCTAAACTAAGATATAACATTCTACACATTCAACTAAAGCATTAGTCGACAATTAGCATAGCATCTCCATAGGTACCAAATCGATAACCTTCCTTAAGAGCCACCTCATAAGCATCCATTACATACTGATATCCACCAAATGCAGCTGTTAGCATCAACATCGTTGAATAAGGCATATGAAAATTTGTCACAAAACTTGTAGCTACATTAAAGCTATATTCTGGAAAAATAAATTTATTGGTCCAGCCATCATATGCTTTCAGATGACCATCTGTACTATATGTACTTTCTAAAGCACGCATGGTACATGCACCAACTGCACACACACTGCGTCCTTCGTCCTTCTTTTTATTAACACAATCTACTGTTTGTTGAAGAACTTGAATTTGCTCACTTTCCATCTTATGCTTTGTCAAGTCTTCTACATCTATTTCACGGAAGTTCCCTAAACCTGAATGTGCAGTGATAAACGTTTGATCAATACCTTTAATTTCAAAACGTTTTAAAAGTTCACGACTAAAGTGTAAACTAGCAGCTGGAGCCGTTACTGCTCCTTCATTTTTTGCAAAAATTGATTGAAATCGTTCCGCATCAGATTCTTCTGCTGGACGATTAATTATATGTTCTGGTAACGGAGTGACACCCAAAGCGTACAAATCACGCTTAAAATCGTCATGCGTTCCTTCATATAAGAAACGCAATGTACGTCCTCGTGATGTTGTATTGTCGATAACCTCAGCCACCATACTGTCGTCTTCTCCAAAATATAGTTTATTTCCTATTCGGATTTTACGAGCAGGGTCAACCAACACATCCCATAGACGCTGCTCTTCATTGAGCTCGCGAAGTAAGAAAACCTCAATACGCGCATTGGTCTTCTCCTTATTACCATACAAACGAGCTGGGAAAACCTTTGTATCATTGAAAATAAAGAGATCCTTTTCATCAAAATACTCAATTATTTCTTTGAAAAGACGGTGTTCTATCTCACCCGTTTTGCGATGCAAAACCATCAGACGTGACTCATCACGAAATTTTGAGGGATACATGGCAATTTTCTCATCTGGTAAATCGTAATAAAATTCAGATAACTTCATTTCTTAGGGTTTTATCTAGTAATTATTTTTTTCTTCCATCACTATTTCTTGATGTTTAATCCACTCTGGAAAATCAAGAGGATTCATCAAATCTTTTTCTCGTACATCTCCGACTCGAGTACGTCGTAAACTAGTCAAATGGGCACCACTATCTAATGCCTCTCCTATATCACGAGCTAGAGCACGAATATATGTTCCTTTACTACACACAACACGAATTTCAATTTCTTGTTTATCGAGTTCACAACGAGTCAATTCTATCTCATCAATAACCAATACTTTAGGTTTTAAAGTAACCTCCTCACCTTTTCTTGCCAATTCATAAGCCCGCTTTCCATCTACCATAACAGCGCTAAATGCAGGAGGAACTTGTTCTATTCGTCCTAGAAACTTCTTCAAAATTTCACGTACCATATATTCTGTGATATGCTCAGTTGGATATGTAGCATCTATCGGCTTTTCTAAATCGAAAGAAGGTGTTGTAGCTCCAAGCTTCAAAGTAGCAACGTATTCTTTTGTCTGATACTGAAATTCTTCTATTCGCTTTGTAGCTTTTCCTGTGCACAAAATCATAACACCTGTAGCCAGAGGATCTAGCGTACCAGCATGACCAACTTTCAACTTCTTTACTCCTATTGTGCGGCAAATAGTATGCCGTACCTTAGCAACTAATTGGAACGAAGTCCATTCCAAAGGTTTATCAAAATACAGGATCTCCCCTGCCTTAAAATCTTTCAACGTGTATCTTTTTATTATATAACAATGCGAATCTATCACATTTAAAACACTTTATAATGACCTTTTATAAGGTTAAACTTGCACCAAAACAAAGCATAAGTAAAAGAGCTATACCAGCTACGATGCGATAATAACCAAATGCTTTAAATCCATGCTTATTCAGAAACGAAATAAAAAACTTGATAGCTAGTAATGCAACAAAAAAAGCAACAACATTTCCAATCAATAAAGTTATTAAATGATTCTCAAGCATATCAGCACCTGTATCACTCATAAACACTTTCAATAATTTATAACAAGATGCAGCAGCCATGGTCGGAACCGCTAAAAAGAACGAAAATTCTGCGGCATCTTTTCTTGTCAACTTTTGTCCCATTCCTCCAACTATAGTTGCCATAGAACGAGAGACTCCTGGTATCATAGCAATACATTGGCAAAAACCAATCATTAATGCACTACGATTAGTCATTGGTTTAGCTTCTTCTTCGGACACGGCAAATAATTTATCCACAAAAATCATGAAAACACCTCCTAAAATTAGCATTATAGCAACCACATATACATTTTCAAGAAGGCTATCAATAATGTCACTTAATAAGAAACCAATAACAGCTGCAGGTAAAAAAGCGACAAGCAACTTTACATAAAAATCATACCGATGCAAACACTTCTGTAAGAAACTTGGCTCACCCTCCAAAACAGCATGATTGATGCGAAAAAAACGTTTCCAATACAAAAAGACAACGGACAAAATAGCTCCAAACTGAATAATAACATCAAAAGCTTTAATAAATTCATCCGATCCATCCACCCCTAGTAAGTATTGGGTAATAATCATGTGGCCAGTAGAAGAGACTGGCAAATATTCAGTCAATCCTTCAACAATAGATACAATAATAGTCTGCAATAAATCCATGAAACAATCAATTTAATATTGTTATATAATATATTTGTACTTTGTAAAGTTTTATTGTTTATTCTCTGCTGGCTTTTTTAGTATCGCATATACACAAAAAAGGAAGCCGAAAAAACAAACTATCGGAGCTAACTTTATGCGACGAAAGCTAAAGATATTTTCATTAAAATGAGTCAATGTCGTACTAGACCCTGACATCAAAATAAAACCTAAGATAATAATACCTATTCCTATACCTAATAAGATATAGTTGATCCTTGCAAATGCAAAATGTTGTTTTTCCATTGGGTTTATACTTTATATTCTATATTTCATACAGGGAATGGTTGGCCATGCGCAAATACCTATTAATAGAAAAATATGCACATATAAAAGTTATCAACAAGCCACTTAACATCACCACACTAGACACTATTACGAGCATTTTAAGACTAACCAAATCCAATAATTCTGGTTGATACTGAATTACCCAACGTCCAGCAGAGAAAAGAAATACGTCCGTTATTATTGCTGCAATAAAACCACTCAATAAATGTCGCTGAATAAATGGTCGCTGAATAAATCCCCAACTAGCTCCCACCAACTTCATCGTATGTATACTAAATCGTTTGGCATACATAGATAAACGAATCATATTATTGATAAGGGCAAAAGAAATGAGTGTGAATAACAAAGCTAATCCAGCCAACCAGTAAGTAATAATTCGAATATGATGATTTACTTGATCTATTAATTCTTTCTGATACAACAATTCATCTATATCATGCTTGTATTGTCTATTCAATTGTTTTTCTATAACAGCTAAACTATCTGCATTGGCATACTCTCCATGCAACTTTATTTCCAATGAGGCTTTAAATGGATTATATCCCAAAAACTCAGCAGGATCTGTTCCCATAGCTTTTATTTGTTCATCCAAAGCTTCTTGTTTGGATATTAGCTTTACTTCTTTGACAAAATCTTTATGTGATAAGTCTGCTACAATTTGATGAATACGTTTATCGCTCATTGAATCATCAAGAACAATAGAAAATTTTATATTCTCTCTCACGTAGGTTGACAAGCGATCGGCACCCAACCAAAAAAAGGTCACAATTCCTACCACAATCAATACCATAGATATACTAATAGTATTTGTAATATCTTGCCACCGAAATAAATGACTTGTATGTTTTTTCTTTCCCATGCTAGTATTCTTATTTAGTTCTTCAAATATTTGTTCTCTTTTTTGAAGACATATATCAATGAACTACTGGATGTCTTTTTTCCAAATAATAAATTCAAATAAGCTTTACATCCTGTAAAAAAACCACGAATAGCAGACAATGAACATCCTTTATGTTTTTCAGTAAGCATAGAAACATAAAAAGCATCTAAAGGCATAGGATAAGTATTTACCAAATTAAAACCATGCTTCTTTGCTAAACGTTCTATTGTTTGTGCAGTAAAATGCCACAAATGTCGAGGTGTATCATATGCTGCCCAGTCTGATCCATAATGCAATGCATCAAAAGAGTCGTGATTAGGAACTGCTATCACCAAAATACCATCCTCGCGAAGCCAATCGAAAAATTGTTCCAAACGTTCATTTAAATTGGGAATGTGTTCTAACACATGCCACAACGTAATAACATCATATGATTCTTTTTTAGGATATTCAGAAAGTGCATGATCATCAAGAATTTCTAAGGATTTTAGATCTAAATTAAATAATTCTTTTGCTTGTATGCGGGCTTTATCACTAGGTTCTATACCAGTTACATGCCATCCTCTTTTCAACATAGTACGTACAAAATAACCTGTACCTGAACCAACTTCTAAAATATCTTTTGCACTATTCAAAGATTTTGATTGTTCAATCAGTAGTGCTTTTTGTGTCAACATAAACTGACGAGCAAGGTGATACAAACTATTCATAACTCCACGTTTTGTATTTGTGTGAGATATGTAATCATCTGATTGATAGTAATTTCCTATATGATCTAAATCTGGCACATCCTGAGTACACAAAAAACCACATTTCGTACATTTTACCAATTGATAAGTCTCTTTAGACACAAAGTTATCAACACAAGAAAAAGCCTCTTCGAACGAAGAAGCTCCACATATTGGACATTGTTCCAGATGGACTCTATCTATCATTTTATAAAAGTGCTAATTGCAGTTTATATCAAGTTGATACAAATATAGCAAATTCCCATGTAACAGCCTAAGAATAGATTTGTTTTTTAACAGATACAGAGCGAGTTTCGTTTATTCGCTCTGTATCTTTTTAGTTATTTATTATTGATTGACAAGTTCTCCATGCAAAGTAGCCGAAGAAGCATCATTAATTTTCACCTGTACATAGTCACCGATTTTCACATTATGTCGATCAAAAACGACGACTTTATTTTGTTGAGTACGTCCAAATAATTGTTCACGGCTACGCTTAGAAACACCCTCAACAAGTACCTCATACTCTTTTCCAATACATCTTTGATTGGCTTCCGCAGAAAGTTTGTTTTGAACAGAAATAATTTCATTTAAACGACGAATCTTTACATCTTCAGGAATATCATCTTCTAAATGGCGAGAAGCATAAGTTCCCTCTCGTTCACTATATTTGAACATAAAGGCTGAATCATACCCAACTTCTTGCATTATACTCAAAGATAATTGATGATCTTCTTCTGTTTCAGAGTGAAATCCACAAAAAATATCTGTAGATAACCCACAATCAGGTATAAGACGTTTGATTGTTTCAATTCGATTTAAATACCATTCTCGAGTATAACGACGATTCATTAATTTCAAAATACGACTACTGCCACTTTGTACTGGTAAATGCACATGATTGCAAATATTTGGTTCGTCAGCAATCGCTTGTATTGTTTCATCCGACATGTCTTTTGGATGAGAGGTAGAAAAACGAATGCGCATACAAGGAACTGCATGAGCAACTAAACGAAGCAATTTATCAAACCCTATTGTTTCTCCATCTTCAGTTTTTACTAGATAAGAGTTTACGTTTTGTCCTAGTAAAGTAACCTCTTTATAACCACGCATTTCTAAGTCCTTGACTTCATTCAAAATACTTTGTACATCACGACTACGTTCACGACCACGTGTGTAGGGCACAATACAATAAGTACAAAAATTATTACATCCTCGGGTAATAGACACGAAACCAGTAATTTTATTGTGCTGTATACGTGTAGGCAACACATCTCTGTAGGTTTCAGTTTTTGAAAGTTGAACATTCATTGCTGGTTTACCTAATTCGGCAGAAGCAACAATATCTGGCAAACTTAGATAAGCATCAGGGCCCGCAACAACATCTACTTGATATTCGTTGATCAATTGTTCTTGTACACGTTCAGCCATACACCCCAAAACACCAATAATAAAAGGACGTCCTTTTTTACGTAATTGGTTAAGATGCGATAAGCGGTGAAGTATTTTCTGCTCTGCATTATCCCTAACTGAACAAGTGTTGATAAAAATCGCATCTGCTTGATCAGCATCTTCTGTCAACTCATACCCTGCCATATGCATAATACTAGCCACCACTTCACTATCGGCTACATTCATCTGACAACCATGAGTTTCGATAAACAATTGCTTCATGCAATCATCATTTGGAGTAGATTTTGAGTCTAATCCATCGTTTAAAAGATTCATCATGTCTCTAATTATATATTAAAATTTTTGAGGTTGCAAAGATAAGCATTATCTATATAACGGTCAAAACTAGAGTATTATATTCTGTGAACACAGAGAAGTCGTGTGAAATAAATAGTTTCGATATGACAAAACTATTAATTTGTAAATTTTTTAAGCAAATAACTTGCACAATGAAAGATTTGTTTATATATTTGTAGCGTGAAAGAAACATTAGATTTTTTCATAGTTAAGGTTTAGGTTAAAAAGACAAGGGGGACTGTGAAGCTCCCCTTTTCTTATATTATTTTATAAGATTTTACACTTATCCACATCCTATCTTATTAAAAAACCGTATCTTTGGCGCAAGAAAGTGTGTCACCTTTAAATGCTTAGTTATGGAGATTTTATATACAGCAGGTTGGGAAGATTTTTCTGTGTGGATCATTCCACTTGTCATAGGAATTAATTTGATTTATAAAACGGTTTCTAATTATAAAAAACAAGAAACCGCTGACTTAAATCGTGACAATACGTCTACCTCATCATCTGAACAACCTCCATCATTCTTCGAACAATTAGAAAAAAAATTACAAGAATCTCAACGAGCATTTACCACAAAATCTGAAGAAGAATCAACTCTTGATAATATAGAGCAAAGTCTTTATTCACCTCGTCCAGAAAAAGAGCACCCTTTTATGTTTAAAGGAGAAAATGCTTATCCAATAAAAGAAGGATATACGCCAATAGAGATTGAAATAAATCAACCAATAAGCACAACTAAAACTTCAAAAATAAACAAAAGATATAAATTAAACTCCACTTCTCGCTTAAAACAAGCTGTTATTTGGAGTGAAATTTTACGTTCTAAATATCAAGATATTCGCTAAAAGCAAAGAAACTATCAATAGAATAGAAATATTAGAATACAGAAAAAATGGCATTTAAAAAAATGACAGCAGCAGAAGCTGCTACGTTTGTAAAAGATGGCTTTAATGTAGGTTTAAGTGGTTTTACACCTGCAGGGAGCCCAAAAGTAGTTATTCCAGAAGTCGCAAAATTAGCTCGTGAAGCTCATGACCGCGGCGAAGAGTTTAAAATCAATCTATTCACAGGTGCCTCTACTGGAGATTCTGCTGACGGCCAATTAGTACGTGCCGAAGCACTTCGTTATCGTGCTCCTTACACAACAAATGGTGATTTTCGTAAGGCAGTAAATGCAGGTAAGATTGCATATAATGATATGCACCTTTCTCAAATGGCTCAAGAACTCCGATATGGTTTTTTTGGAAAATTGGATATTGCTATTGTCGAAGCGTTAGACGTTACAGATGAAGGTGAAATTTTCATTACAACTGGTGGTGGTATCTCTCCAACAGTATGTAGCCTTGCAGACAAAATTATTATAGAATTGAACTCTGCTCATAGCATGAAGATGAAAGGTCTTCATGATATGTATGAACCACTAGATCCTCCTGCACGTAGGGAAATTCCTATTTATAAACCAAGTGATCGTATAGGTACTCCTTATATTAAGGTTAATCCATCAAAAATTATTGGTATTGTAGAAACACATTTACCAGATGAAGCTCGTCCATTTACTGATCCAGATGAAGTAACTACTAAAATTGGACAAAATGTAGCTACTTTTTTAGCTAATGAAATGAAACGTGGAGTTATTCCAGCAGAGTTTGCTCCTATACAATCAGGTGTCGGCAATGTAGCTAACGCAGTACTTGCCGCTCTTGGAGAAGACGAAAGCATTCCTCCTTTTGAAATGTACACAGAAGTTATTCAAGATTCTGTAATCAAATTGATGAAAGAAGGACATATTAAATTTGGTTCTACTAGTTCACTTTCAGTTTCCAACGAATATTTGGATGATATCTATGAAAACATAGAGTTTTTTAAAGATAGACTTGTAATTCGTCCAACTGAAATCTCAAACAATCCAGAAGTTGCTCGTCGTTTAGGATTGATTTCAATCAATACAGCCCTTGAAGCAGATATCTATGGTAATGTCAACTCAACTCAAGTGTGTGGTAGTAAGATGATGAATGGTATTGGTGGCTCTGCTGACTTTACTCGTAATGCATTTATCAGTATCTTTACTTGTCCATCTACAGCAAAAGGAGGTGCCATTAGCTCCATCGTACCAATGGTATCACATGTTGATCACAATGAACACTCAGTTAATATCTTAATCACAGAACAAGGTATTGCCGACCTTCGTGGTAAAAGTCCTAAAGAACGTGCTGAAGAAATTATTACTAATTGTGTACATCCAGATTATCAACCAATACTTCGTGATTATTTAAAGATGTGTGCTACTGGTCATACACCACATAATCTTCGTGCAGCTTTTGGAATGCACATAGCCTTAATGGAGAAAAAAGATATGAAACAAGTAGATTGGAACGAGTTTAAATAACCAACTTTGTATACAATCCTGTAAAAGATCTCATTATTATTGAGGTATCATCATAAAAGAACGAGTAACAAACAATATTCAGTTTGTTACTCGTTTTCTGCATTTGTACATATCTATGTTCATATCTTATTCTTCCAATGGTAATTGAGTGAAACACTGCCAAATAACCATACCAGCAGAAACCGATACATTCAAAGAGTGTTTAGTACCATATTGAGGAATTTCTATACAACCATCACATATATCAATGACTTGTTGTTGCACACCTTTTACTTCATTTCCCATAATTATTGCATATTTTTTTGTGGGATCTAATTGTAGTCTATCAAGCATAATACTGTCTTTAGCCTGTTCAACAGCTAATAAAGTATATCCTATAGCTTTCAAAGCGTGAATTGACTCTATAGTATTGTCGTAATATTTCCAATCAACACTATACTCTGCTCCTAAAGCTGTCTTATGTATTTCCGCATGAGGAGGTTTAGCAGTCAAACCACACAAATGAATCTGACTAATACGAAAAGCATCACAAGTACGAAATATAGCACCTATATTGTGTAAACTTCGTATATTATCAAGGACAACAATCAGAGGAAGTTTTTTTACCCCTTTAAATTCTTCAGTACTTATACGTTGCAATTCACGAATAGATAATTTCTGATGACTCATATGTAGTGACAATTAAATGATTGAATATAGCATATGCAAAGATACAAACATATGTAGATAACCCGTGCAAAACTTGAGTATATCTCTTGCAAAGATTTTGAAAAAATATATTTGGAATATTGCTAATCTGCATTGTATACACAAAACATTGAATCATACAAATTTTAAAACTGCTGAGTTTTGCATGAAGTTTCTACCTAAAAAAACAAGTTTATCCACACCAATACCTAAAATAGTTTTATACCTTTGTAAGTAATAAACAAACTGTGTATAGTTCTATATAAATAGGAGCAATCCTCTCTATATAAGCAAATTTCCTATGTGTATTTTTATGTGTATAATCTACACCTCTAAAAAGGATAACTTCAAAAACAAGAAAATATCCCACAGACTTTCAACAAATCCACAGCACTATATTATTCTTATAGGTTTTTTATTTAAACAGAAAAATCAAATACATAATAATAATAGTATGTGCATATAAGTGGATAACATGAACTAATTACTAAACAATGGAGTTTATTAAACTCTGGACGAAGTTAAGGAAATAGGTCTATTAGTAGTAATAGACTGAGAATTACACAATTGATTAATACATAATACAATGGCAACAAAATTATTTTCTTCTCCAGTATTTGGACCAGTACAGTCACGTCGTTTTGGGGTGTCTTTAGGAATAAATTTATTACCTGCTGATGGTAAAATTTGTTCTTTTGATTGTATATATTGCGAATGTGGATTGAATAAGAAAACTCAAACTAAAAGTGGATTTCCTGAAAAAACACACGTTATAGAAGTATTAAGTTTAAAATTGGCATCTATGAGTGAAGAGGGGGAATTGCCCGATGTAATAACATTCGCAGGAAATGGAGAACCCACATTACATCCAGATTTCTTATGGATAATACAGGAAACTGTTCGAATAAGAGATACTTATGCTCCTAATTGTGAAATATCTGTTTTAACCAATGGTTCTCGCATTATAAAAGAAGATGTATTTAAAGCACTACTTTTAGTAGATAACAATTGTATTAAACTGGATACAGTTGATAAAGAATATATTGATAGAGTGGATTGCCCAAAAGGAGACTATAATCTAAATGATATCATTGACAAAATGAAAGCTTTTGGAAAAGACTGTATAATACAAACGATGTTTGTACAAGGTGAAGTTGATGGATTTAACGTAGACAATACTCGTGATTATTACGTCACACCGTGGATAAATACCCTACAAGAAATTAATCCTAAAAAGGTAATGATTTATACTATTGATAGAGAAACACCTTCAAAAGGTCTTCAAAAAGCTTCTAAGGCTATTTTAGATTCAATTGCTGATCGCGTTAGAAAGGAAACAGGATTAGATGTAGATGTTTCATATTAATAGGTTATGTTTTATACTATACTTAAATACATCGAGTTATTTGGAATGGCATGTAAAAAAATAGTATATTCTTTATCTAATTTATATAGCTGTCTGTGTTTTTACGTTTATAGTGTGAAAAAATAAAAGTTTTCAAGTTAAAAATGGGCTATTTAGTTAAATCATGCTATATAACACGTTTTTGTTTTTGAAAAGTTTGTTCCTTAATAATAAAGCCGTATATTTGTACTGTGTTTTTCATAGTATTAGATTTAAGGTTAACAAGGTTGGAGTCAGGTGTGACTCCTTTTTTTTGCTCCATACTAAATTAAAGTCTTTAATATAAAGTATTTACAAGTCCTTTACAGCAGTCTTCAATAATATCTAGAACTAGTTCAAATCCTTTTGACCCACCATAGTAAGGATCTGGCACATGATCCATTGTTGTTTCAACAACATAATCAGTCATTCTTTTTATTTTTTGCTCATCTTCTATAGTAGGAGCTAATTTTATTAAGTCAGATATGTTTTTATCATCCATACCTAGAATTAAATCAAAATCGTTAAAATCTTCTATACGTACTTGGCGACTTAAATGAGTTAAATAGTAGCCACGTTTAGCTGCATGTGTCCTCATTCGTGAATCTGGTAGTTCACCTTGGTGAACGTTTAATATTCCCGCAGAATCAATTTTTATATGATTTAGTCCAGGAGTATTTTTTACAATGTTTTCCATGACACCTTGTGCTGTTGGACTACGACATATATTACCGAGACATACAAATAAAATACTAGTAGGGGATATAAAATCGTTCATAATTTAATCTTTTGTTTATAAAAGAAATGGTCTCCAAAACTGTAAGTTATTGGAGACCAATAGTAAGTTGATATTAAAAACTATTGTTGTTTTTATTAAGTAACAGCTCAAAATTACTTAATTTCCCAAGCTAGTGCACTTGCACCAAGAACAGCAGCATCGCTATCTTTTAATTCTGAAGGAATTAATTTTGCTTTACCCTTGAAGATAGTCAACATGTTTTCGTCCATTGTTTTTTGGATAGGATCCATGATATATTTACCTGCTTTAGCTAAACCACCGAAAAGGACAATAGCTTCAGGGCTAGAAAAGGCAATAAAGTCACAAATGGCTTCACCAAGAATTTTACCTGTATAATCAAATATTTCTTGTGCTACCTTGTCACCTTGAACTGCTGCGTCATAAACATCCTTAGATGTGATTTCGTCTACTGGTATTTTGCTCAATATTGTTTCTTGTGTCGCGCTAGCTACAATTTCTTTGGCTGAACGGGCAACACCAGTTGCAGAACAATATGCTTCAAGACAACCTTTGCGGCCACAACCACAAAGTCTACCATTTTCACGACGAATAATAGTGTGTCCTAATTCTCCAGCAAAACCATCATGTCCGTAAAGCACTTGACCGTTGATAACGATACCAGAACCAACACCTGTACCTAGGGTAATCATGATAAAATTCTTCATACCGCGAGCAGCACCATAAGTCATTTCACCCACTGCAGCCGCATTGGCATCATTAGTTAACACACAAGGTACGCCTACGCGTTCTTCAAACATTTGAGCTAATGGAATAACACCTTTCCAAGGAAGGTTGGGAGCATATTCAATGGTACCGTTGTAGAAGTTTCCATTAGGAGCACCTACGCCCATACCTTTGATTTTATCCACACCACATGTCTTTTCTATTAATGGAACTAATACATTACATACAGCACTAACGTACTCTTCTGCAGTGGCATAATTACCAGTTTTAATTTTATCACATGCTAGGATTTCACCTCGAGCATCAACAATACCGAATACGGTATTTGTTCCGCCTATGTCCATGCCGACTACATAGGGCTTTTGTAAACTACTTGCATTCATTTTTGAAATGGGTATTATATAGATTGTTATAATTAGGTCGATTTAGGTAATGTGCACGAAATTAATGGAAATGTGTCAATAATACAAATCAAAGATAAGATAATCTTTCTCTGAGAATAAGAATTTGACTTTTTTAGTTTGCTATAAGTGAGAATTTTACATAATACCTAGATTATCTATTGCACTCCAACTTAGAAAAGCAGATAATTCTAATAGTAAAAAAGTTGCTCCACAACAATCTCCCGTGTACCCTCCAATTTTTTTCTTGTATAGAGAAGTCAAAATTAATAGAACGAAAATAGGTATACACATAGGGAGTGCATAACTGATCATAACACGAGAAAGAGCTATTCCGTGTGTAGTATTCCATACAATCCATAGTAGTAATGGTAATAATCCTGTAAATATAGCACGAAGAGAAGCCATAAAAGAAATACGTTGGTATACAGCTTGTATTTTGCTTTGTTCAACAGGACGTGCGTAGGGCAAAATGTTTATTAATTGTGTAGAAATAGCTTTACATCCAGGATCAAAAATAAGAAAGATCATCCAATGTATATGTTTATATGCACTTAACAAAGTACAGTATATAAGTAAGTTATACACAATCAGCCCTAGTACTCCATATGTACCAATATGACTATCTTTCATGATTTCAAGCCGTCTTGATGGAGTAGTTCCACCTCCCAATCCATCACATACATCAGCTAGTCCATCTTCATGTAAAGCTCCAGTTAATAAAATACGTACAACAAGAGGAATTAAAAGAGCTATGTGAACTGTCCACAGTTGTGATGCTATTAGGTAACTTATTGTCATAGCACCTCCTGTAAACCATCCTGCTAATGGCCACCATTCAACAGCCCTTTTGAAAGCATCTGCAGGAATCTTTTTGATTTTCCAAAATGGAAAGCGTGTAAAAAGTGTAAGCCCAGCCAATAATTGGTCTGTTGTTGAAGATTCATTAGAGCTAGTCATGTTATTGTTTTATTTATTGTGGATATAATCAGAAACTTTCCCATTATCGAAACTATCCATGTCGTTAATCATTTTTACAGCAGATTGTAGAATAGGGTAAGCACACAAAGCACCAGTTCCTTCACCTAAACGCATCCCAAGATGTAGTATAGGTGATTTTCCAAGAGCTTGCAATAATCGTTTGTGACCTTTTTCATCTCCTTCATGACAACATATTGCATAATTCATAACTGCCGGGTGGAGATGTTTAGCCATTAATAAACAACTACTCATAATAAAACCATCAATCATAATGATCATTTTTTTCTCGGCTGCATGTAACATTGCTCCCACAGCTGCGACCATTTCAAATCCACCGAAATAACGCATAATTGTCCATGTATCTTTTGTATTTGTCATGGATTTTTTATAGTTATCCACAGCTTGTAAAATAACTTGTAGTTTGTGAGTAATACCAGCATTACACAAACCAGATCCAGCTCCAACACATTCTTTTAAATCAATATTTTCTAATATAGACATCCATATAGCAGAAGGTGAAGTATTAGCAATACCCATTTCGCCAAAACAAATTATATTGCATCCTTCTGCGTGAGTGTTATCAACCATTTCGATACCAGTCCATAATGCTTGATACATTTCTTTTTCGCTCATAGCTGGTTCGTGAAGAAAGTTTTTTGTGCCGTAAGCTATTTTTCTGTTTATAATAGATAGATCAGGGTGAAAATCATAATCTATACCAGTGTCTACAACTTTGAGATTAAAATGATGTTGATCACAAAATATATTCACTCCGCCACCACCTTTAGTGAAATGAATCATTTGTTGCCATGTTACTTCTCTTGGAGTAAAACTGACTCCTTCCTGTTCAATCCCATGGTCAGCACCAAATATGATATGAGTAGGAGATTGTAAACTTGGATGTAAGCTTTGTTGAATATATCCTATTTCAAGCGCAATATTTTCCAACATCCCCAAAGATCCTTTGGGCTTTGACAAGTGATCAATTTTTTCTTGTAATGCTTTTCTAATAGTAGTACACGGTATTGATATTGAAAAATTTGGTTGTTCTACATGAGTTTTTATTGGATTCATTGTTGTATATATATATGGTTATTTTATTGTCATAGGAATTCCGCTAATCATCATAATCACTTCATCAGCTTGTGTAGCTATAAATTGGTTGACCCATCCAAGTAAATCCGTAAAACGACGCTGTACTTTATCAACAGAAGTTCCTCCCAATCCAATTTCGTTTGTTACAAAAATATAATGATTATCCTCTTGAGTAAATCTAATAAATTCTTCTTTAATCTCTTCTAAAATATCATCTAGAGGGGTATTTCCTCCAGCATCAAAAAAGAAATTGGTTGACCATAAAGTCACACAATCAACAAGAATAGTTCGTTGAGTAAAACAATGATTGCTGAGTTTTTTTTCTTCCTCAATATTTGTCCATTTATCTCCTCTTCGTGCTTGATGTATAGCAATTCTTTGTGCAAACTCATCATCCCATATTCGAGCAGTAGCAATGTATACAGGTTGTTCCACATGCAGGGCCATCTTTTCTGCATAAGTAGATTTTCCACTACGAGCTCCACCAGTGATTAATGTTATTTTTCTCATGGATACAAAAATACAAAAAAATCAAAGTACAGGCATTTAAAAACTGTGCTTTTTGTACCTTTGTCATTTGAAATACAAATAGGCCGTTTATCATCATGAAGCAATTATATCCTTTTATGTTGGCAGGAACAGGGAGCGATGTTGGAAAGAGCGTCGTTGCTGCCGCATTTTGTCGTATCCTAAAACAGGATGGCTACACCCCAGCGCCATTTAAAGCTCAGAATATGGCTCTCAATTCATATGCCACTCCAGAAGGTTTTGAAATAGGTCGTGCACAAGCCGTACAGGCAGAAGCAGCGCAAGTGCCTTGTCATACAGACATGAATCCACTACTATTAAAACCAACTGGTGATATGAAATCTCAAGTTGTGCTTCATGGGAAAGCAATAGGAAATCGTTCTGCCAAAGAATATTATCGTGCCGAAGGACATGATTTTTTACGTGCCGAAGTCTATGCTGCCTTTGATAGATTACAAGCACGTTATCAACCCATAGTGATGGAAGGAGCAGGATCAATTAGTGAAATTAATCTTCGTCAACGTGACCTAGTTAATATGCCTATGGCTATTCATGCAGGAGCTCATGTTATTTTGGTTGCTGATATTGATAGAGGAGGTGTGTTTGCTAGTTTATATGGTTCTGTGATGTTACTCACTCCAGAAGAAAGAAAGCACTTGAGTGGCATTATCATCAATAAATTTCGTGGAGATATCTCTTTGTTTCAATCTGGTATACAGAAAATAGAAGAGCTATGTGGTGTGCCTGTTTTAGGTGTGATTCCTTACTATCAAGGTATTGATATTGAGGCAGAAGATTCAGTTATATTAGATGAGAAAACAAAAACAGCTTCTCAAGATTCTAAAATCAATGTGGCGGTTGTTTTGCTTCGTCATATGGCCAATTTTACAGATTTCTCAGCGTTAGCCAATGATAATCGTGTGCACCAATACTATACTGATAAGCCAGAAGAACTAGCAAAAGCAGATATTATTGTTATTCCTGGTAGTAAGAATACTATTCATGATATGTCTTTACTGAGGAGCAAGGGATTAGCTTCTGAAATCATGAAGCAATACCATGCTGGGAAACAAGTTGTCGGAATATGCGGAGGATATCAAATGATGGGATGCACGATTGCCGATCCCATGCAACAGGAAGGAGATATTCCTATGATTGACGGATTGGGTATTCTTCCCACAGATACTATTCTTCAAGGCGATAAGGTGACGAGACAAGTACAATTTGAATTTTCAATATCAACGGATAAATCTCAAAATTATTGCGCTGGTTATGAGATTCATCAAGGCGAAACCATTCGTCGAGATTCTAGTACTTCAGATTTAGCATCTTTCGAATGGTTGAACACTTTGTCTGATGGAACAAAAGAAGGGCTTGGTATTCCACATCGTTGCATGGGAAGTTATATACATGGATTATTGGATAATACAGTAGTTATTGACTATTTATTGGCACCATATAATGATATTTTGCAAGATATCAGTGGCGAAAAAGAAGATTATCAGACCTATAAATCACGACAATATGATGCACTTGCACAGCATGTGCGTAACCATGTAGATATCGATAAACTCTATTCAATTATTTCAAATCCTGTAGATTAAGTTATGATACAAGGACATGGCGATGACGCGCATATATATAATGTACCCATAGTGAGTAACTTTAGTAGTAATGTACTTCAAACATTAAATTGTGATGGTTTAAAATCACATCTTATAAAACATATTGAAGACATTCACCATTACCCAGAGCCTGGAGCAGATACATTGGCTAAAGCTTTGGCAGCCTATCACCACGTATTTCATAATAATGTATTGATTACCAACGGAGCTACTCAAGCTATTTATATGATAGCTCAAGCTTTTGCCTTTAGACATTCAGCGATATTGGCTCCTACATTTAGCGAATATCAAGATAGTTGTCAAGCACATAAGCATAAGCTTAAAATGTTTTATAGTATAGATACGATTCCTGTAGAAAGTGAAATCGTTTGGATATGCAACCCGAATAATCCAACAGGAACTGTTTACGAAAAAGAAGTTTTGTTAGATTGTATCAAAAAATATTCTAATAAAATCTTTGTATTAGATCAATCTTATGCTGATTTTACATTAAAAAACACTATATTAGATGACGAAGCCATTACATTGCCTAATGTCATCATATTGCATTCGATGACTAAACGAAGTCTTATCGCAGGATTACGTTTGGGATATATGATTTGTCATGAAGACCTAATGAAATTAATGCATCCATATAGACAGCCATGGAGTGTTAATGCCATGGCGATTACTGCAGGATTGTATCTTCTTGAACACCCAATAGAATTGGATTTGACTGATTATTTAAAAGAAACGAATCGATTGCGACAAGCTTTGATGGACACAAAATGTATAGAAGTGTGGCCAACAGATACCCATTATATGTTATGTCGATTGCGTTTCGGTCAAGCAGCCAGCTTGAAAGAATTCTTAGCTCAAAATCATGGGATATTGATTCGTGACGCAAGTAATTTTAGGGGTTTAGATAACGCATATTTTAGAGTGTGTACGCAGACTAAAGAAGAAAATAATCGCTTATTGGAAGCGATTAAGCATTATTTAAGTGTTTAAACAATATGTGAAGAACATTTTTTAGTTCATACAGAATGCTTGTTTTATAGCAAGGAGTATAAAAAAATAAACGTTAGAAAAGAAATAATTATGGACATCTCTTTTAGTATACTTGCCATATTTGTGTTGTTATTTGCTTGGATTCTCGACCTTTGCTTGGGTGATCCAATATGGATGCCACATCCTATTGTTGCCTATGGGAAAATGATTCGTTTTGGCGAAAAAAAATTAAATAAAGGTAATAACCGTTTGACAAGAGGAGCTATTTTGACCATTATTTTAGTGGCTGGTCTATTTATATTAATAAGTTTATTCCTCTATGCTTTACCTGCCTATTTAATACATGTTGCTGATATTTCTAAAGAGATAAAATATGCTGTTATAGTTATCCAATTTGTTTTATCTATCTATTTTGTCTTTAGTTGTTTAGCTGGGAAAACATTGCGTAAGGAAGTACGTCTTGTTTTTGAATCTCTCAATGATTCTCTATACAAAGGAAGAAAACAAGTGGCAAGAATTGTCGGTAGAGATACCGCAGAATTATCTAGCCATGAAGTAGCCGCTGCTGCTTTAGAGACACTCGCTGAAAATTTAAGTGATGGGATTATAGCTCCATTATTTTGGTGGATATTGTTAGGAATTCCTGGTATGATGGCCTACAAAATGATTAATACTTTAGATTCTATGATAGGATATCGCACACCCCGTTATGCTCAATTTGGTACATTTGCTGCTCAACTAGACGATGTGGTCAATTATATCCCAGCTCGAATAACCGCTTATTTAATATTGCTAATAGGTTGGGTACATACCAAGTATATTAAGTGTTCTTCGAAAAGAGAGGGTGAAGATGATTCCGCTACATTCACTTGGAAGGCAGGAAAAAGAATTGTATCCACCTATGGTAAAGCTCATTTAAGCCCCAATTCAGGTTATCCAGAATCAGCCCTTGCTGCTGTCTTAAACTGTCAATTTGGTGGTCCACATCCTTATTTTGGCCAAGTTGTGGTTAAACCGTATATTGGAGAGCATAAACGTCCTTTTACTATTCAAGACATGCAACTCGCTGTACATATTAATTTGTGGGTAGAAGTGGTGGCAATATGTGTATTGTTATTGCTCCAAAGTTTGATAGCATTGGGAGTATTATCTTTCTTATAAATGTATTTTGCATTTTTTTATCTAGTGGGATAACAAGCATATTAAAGGTATACACTACAAGACAAAACCTAAAAATTTTTGCGTAAATAAAATAATAATTCTACCTTTGCAACGCATTTTTGGTGATAATCTCTATACCTATGAGATTATTTAAGGGAATTGGGTGGAAATCCCAAACTGTGCCTGCAGCTGTAATCCTCTTTCAAAAATGAGACTGATATTCTTATTGCCACTGTCTGTTGGTCAATTCCAACATTTATGAGATGGGAAGGCGTCAGTTCTCGGGGAAAGTCAGAAGACCTGCCAAGTAATGCACAAATAATGAAATATGCTCAGGTTTAAGCATATCATAATGACTTATTATTTTACTCGATTTTTTGATGAAAGCAATCAAATGGACGCTTTCTATCCTGCTATGTATGGCTGGGATAGGGCAAGTTTGCGCACAAAAACAAATCAATCTTAAAGAGATTGTAGTTACTGGTACTGGTACGGCTCATAATTATAAAACAGCCCCCGTACAAACTCAAGTCGTAAAGGGAGATGTATTAAAAGATTTTGGTGGCAAAGATTTGACTGAAGTATTAGGTACTTTAATACCTAGTTTTAGTTTTAATGAAGGCGATATGGGCACAGGTATGCAACTTGATGGCCTAGGTAATTGTTATATCCTAATTTTAGTGGATGGCAAACGTCTTCATGGTGAGATGGGAGGTGAAAATGACCTCTCTTCTATAGCCGTAAATGATATAAGTCGCATCGAAATCGTAAAGGGGGCTTCTTCGTCTTTGTATGGCTCAGATGCAATTGCTGGCGTTGTCAACATTATTACTAAAAAAACAATGTATGACATTAATTTTAGTAATAATAGTCGTGTGGGGTCTTATGGAGACATAAAACAATTAAATGTTTTAAATCTCGCTCGTAATCAATGGGGAAGTACCACAAAATTTCAATATGGCCATTCAGATGGTTGGCAAAATTCTACTCAATATCTTAAGAAGACAACTATTATTGATAATAGCGTAACCAAGACCTCCAATAGATATTCTAATTTGAAGATAGAACAAGGAGTTAGTTATCGTCCTATGGATGCGTTGACATTAAAGGCTACAGGTAGTTATTATCAAAAAGAAATATACCGTCCTTGTGGTGAACCAGATTACAATACATATAATCTAAAATATAAATCGTATGCTGCTTCTTTAGATGGTATGTACAAATTGTCTCATCGTAATATAATAACAGCATCGGTGCAATTTGATCAGAGAGATTACTACCACGATTACAATCGACACACCATTGAAGAATATTGGGTCGTAGACGAAGTCGGTGAGATGAAACCAATACATCCAGAATATGTATCTGGAGACGAGATTCTACAAAATACACAAAAAAGAATCTTGGCAGAAGGAAAAGCTATTCTACATCTTGGCGAAAGTCATATACTGAATACTGGATTAGAATATAGATTGGATTATCTAAAAGCCCCTTATAATGTGCATGGGGATAACGCAACAGCTTATATACTGTCAGCTTATGCTCAAGATGAATGGACGATATTCAAAGGGATGAATGCTACTTTAGGTTTGCGTGCAAATACACACAAAGAGTTTGGATTCAATCTAAATCCGAAAGCCAGTGTACGCTATCATATCGGTTCTTGGAATATACGAGCTACTTATGCAGAAGGTTTTAAAGCACCCACACTGAAGCAAATGTATTATCAGTACGAGCGTGACATGATGGGTAAATTGACTAGATATTTAGGAAGTACTAATTTAGATCCACAAACTTCTCGATATATAAGTGCAGGTATTGAATATCAACCAAGTGTGTATAGTTTTAGTTTGACAGGCTATATAAACACAGTCAATGATATGATCGAATTGGTCGAGATACCTGTTTCTGTCCGTGATGCAGCACACGGCATAGAACGTACTATGAATTATCAAAACATAGAAGATGCCGAGAGCAAAGGAGTAGATGTGCTAGCTAGCGCCCACTGGAAACATGGCTGGAGTGCTGGTGCTGGGTATAGCTTTGTGTATGCAGATGGACATCAATTGAATAATGATGGAGAAATTGAACATATCATGTTGGACGGTACGTCCAAACATCACGGTAATGTACATGTGCGATGGCGTCACTCTTGGAATGATTATACATTAGGGGTCGGTTTTTTCGCTAAAAGTCAAAGTAAGCGCTATTACCGTTATTATGGCGACACTCATGGATTTACTTTATTGCGTTTATCTACAAGTCATAAGTTAGTACGACATCACGGGTTTACATATGAAGCACAAGCTGGCATAGACAACTTGCTAGATTATAAGGTTACCAAGCCTTATGGTACCAATTACGGCACCAAGACACCAGGACGTACTTATTACGTATCTTTGATCGTTAGTTTTTCTCGAGATAACGACAGAAAACGATAATATATAATTCATTAATACTAATATTTCAATAAAAAGACATGAAAAAGAGTTCTTTTTTTTTGAGTGCAATGCTGTTTGCAGCAACAACTCTAGTAGGTTTTAGCGCTTGTTCCAGCGATGATGATTCAGAAGGTACAAAAGATTACAATGGTGTTGTGGTTGATAAGACAAAAGACACAGCCATGTTGTTGGTCACATTTGGTAGCACATACGATGCTCCACATGCTACCTACGACAAGATGAAAGCACAATTTGCAGAAGCTTTCCCTAATGTGGACCAGTATTTTTCTTTTACCTCAACAACTTGTATTACTCGTTGGGCACAAAAGAAAGGTGAATGGTTTGCTACACCAGATAAATGGTTGGAAAAACTAGGTGAAGCTGGGTACAAAAAGATAGAGATACAATCTCTTCACGTCATACCTGGCGAAGAGTTTGCTTTGCTTCGTGATTATTACGTAAAAAGTTTTGAAAAAGCATACCCTGATGTTGAGGTTGTTCTTGGAAAGCCACTTTTGAGTGACATTGGTGAGGGTACAAATTTTGGTCAAGATGTTGTGGAATTGGGAAATATCCTATTGGACGATTATCAAACTCAATTAGAAGCAGGTCAAACGGTTGTATTTATGGGACATGGTAACCCAGAGGATAGTTATAGCTATGCTAATCGTAGCTATCATATGATTGAAGATTATTTGAAAACAAAGAGCAACAATGTCTTTGTTGGTACAGTAGATTGCGAAAATATGTTGTACCCTTATGTACAAGCAGAGTTGGATGCAAGATATAATCAAACTCGCATAATAGAAGTTTCTTCACAAACCGTGAACTTGGCTCCATTAATGTCTATTGCAGGCGATCATGCTAATAACGATATGGCAGGTGACGAAGATCCTAATGAAAGTGCTTCAGATCAAAGTTGGAAAGTCATGTTGAATGCCACAGGTTTTTACAAAGTTGAAGCAAGCAACTGTTACCTTAAAGGTTTAGGTGATTATCCAGCTGTTGTCAATATATGGATTCGTCACATGAAAGAAGCTATTGCTGGAGATAAAAAATAAAATATCTCTACTGAAAAATAATACTCTTCTCTCTATTTAAGGTTTTGATTGATAAGTGCATCTGATGTTTTAATACTTCAGATGTACTTTGTTTTTGTACCCTATTGACGCGTTATAACTCAACAGAGAGATCTAATCAATGCTTTAATTTTCTTCACCAGAATGTTTCCTTATCACTTGACAAACAGTACATATGGGCTTGTGTGCATCTTAATTGTATCTAAACTACTTTGATAGATAGCTCCTTTTGTCTACATTTACATCTTCTATAAATCTAAAAGAAAAACATATGAATAGAAAAATTTTCAAGACAGGTCTATATACGTTAATCTTGACATTCCTTTTTTGTGGATGTGTACATGGGGACAACAATTCGTCCAATGAGGATACATCTAGTGAAGCCAATATACACACCAGTAAAGCGCCCCTATATTGGAGTGTGTATGAGTATTGTTGGGAACAGAATAAGCAAGGCGTGTCCAATGAAGATATGGATATCAGTGAAGAAGAATGGGATAAAATTATCGATTGGGTAGCCCGTGATTTAAAACCTTATGGCTATGACATGATATGTACCGATGGATTTATTCCGATGTTAGTTCATGGTAAGTCAGGATATATGACTCATTATGGCAGTATGTCTCTAGAAACGTTGGTTGCTAAGTGTAAAGCAAAGGGACTGAAAGTAGGAGTCTACGATAATCCTCTATGGATCCATGGAGCAGATAACACACTGGTTGCAGGTACTGATGTCACCTTTGGCGATTTGAAATACAAGCCCGAAGACAATGTACTGCATTCAGATAAGAATGACACTTGGTTTAGTTGGGTCGTTGCTTCTCATAAAGGAGCCCAAGAATATATTGATGGCTTTTTTAAGCATTACTCAGAAATGGGTATACAATACATACGCATGGATTTTCTTAGTTGGTATGAAAATGGTCAAGATAGAGGAATGGGTATTGTTGGGCGTGGATATGGACGAGATACATATGGACTGGCTTTGAAATATATTTGTGAATCAGCTCAAAAATATGGAGTATTTACATCCTTGGTGATGCCCCACCTTTTTGACAAAGCTTCTCTAGAAAAGAAATATGGAAACATGATACGTATTGTGGCCGATACTGGAGATGGTGGATGGGGACAATTTTCAGATAACGAACGAGGAAAGATGTATAGTTCATGGCCCAATAGCATGAATATGTTTGATGGTTTTATACATTGGTCGCAAGTGACTGGACGCAACAGTGTCATTGCGGATGGCGATTTTATCCGCTTAAACACATTCTCCACAGATGAAGAAAAGGAATCTGTTATTTCCTTGCAATTGCTCGCAGGTGGCCCTGTAACAGTTGCCGATCAATACAATACTATTGGAGATAATATTCGTTTCTATCAAAATGAAGAGTTGCTGGCCTTAAATAAAGATAAGTTTGTTGGCAAGCCTCTTTCTACAAGTTTGCTTGACGATAAAAATCAGATCTGGTATGGACAAATGTCAAATGGTGATTGGATTGTTGGTTTGTTTAACAGAGAAAACACAACGCAGCTTCGTGCTGTTACATTTGCCGATTTAGGGATTACAGGTCAATGGAAAGTGCGTGACTTGTGGAAACATGCAGACGAAGGTGTGAGTAGTCAATTGGAAGTACAACTACAAGCTCATGCATGCAAAATCGTGCGATTAACTCCATAACATCTTTCCTATTAGCGCAAGTTTTTGTACCTTTGGCTATTCTTGTATAATAAGATTATAGCCATCATGGAAGAAATGGAGATCCTCCGTCAAGAGGTTGAAAACTGTCAAAAATGTCCCTTAAGTATCACTCGCAACCATGCCGTGTTTGGAGATGGCAATCCACACGCACATATTATGATTATTGCCGAAGGTCCAGGCTATCACGAAGATATGCAAGGACACACTTTTGTGGGACCATCAGGGCAAATGCTTGATAAAATTTTAGAAGCCTGTGGTTTTCGTAGAGATGAGCATATCTTTATATCCAATATTGTGCGTTGTCGTCCTCCACAAAATAGAGCCCCCAAACCAGAGGAGCGAGAAGCTTGTTTACCTTATTTGATGAGGCAAATTGAACTCGTTGATCCACAAATTATTATTTTATTAGGTGCTACCGCTTTGAAAGGTTTAATTCATCCAGATGCCCGTATCACACAAATGAGGGGGCAGTGGATTCACTGGAATGGCCGACTAGTGATGCCTACCTATCACCCATCTGCTTTGTTGCGCAATCCCAATATGAAACGTCCTGTATGGGAGGATATGAAACTTGTCGTCGCTAAATACAGGGAATTGGTTGATGCTGATCACTATTCGGCACATTGCTAGAAAACAACATGTGCATAAACCTGCCTTTTTCGTATATTTGTACCCAATCACCTTAGTTGTATACTGTATGAACATTTTTTTTGACTCCATCTTGTGTCGAATGACACGTTGCAAATACCTGTTATTCTTAGCATGTGTTTTCGTTCCAGTTTGTGTTTTTGCACAAGATCCTTGGCGTATAGAAGCCCCTATAAGTGATCGCGTTCCCTATTACGGGGTAGCTGTTGGCAATGGCCAGCTAGGCATTACCTCTTCTGCTCGTCCATTGGAAGTCAAAGAAGTCGTATTAGCTGGTGTGTACGATATGTATGGCCGTGGTCGAGTGGGCAATTTTTTGCCAGTATTTAATTTTCTAAATACGGAAATAAAAATAGATGGTCAATCTCCTAATCTTGTAGACATAAAGGATTACACTCAGTCTCTAGATATGCGTCATGGACGCTTTCATGGTCACTTCTTTATGCCAGGTAAAGCGACTGTATCATATAGCTATCAAACTTTGTATCAATTACCATGTAATGCCTTGTTAGAGATTACTGTAACTCCAGAAAAAGACGTGTTGTTAGATTGTGCCAATAAATTGACAACTCCCTCTTCTTTGAACAACGGCCAGTTGATGTGGAATCAGATTCCTTCTCTCCATGGTACCATTTCTTTATTGACTTCTCAAGCCAAGAGTCCTAGTGGAAAAGTTACTATTGCAACGTCTACTTCATTTGTATTTCCCCAGAATGATGCACCACAACTGCTTCATGAGATACGTGATACTAATATGCACCAAGCACGTTTTTCGAAACATTTGAAGGCAGGTAAACCGTATACTTTTTATCTGGTAGGCAGTGTGATTTCTTCCGTACAGTATGCTGATCCGCTAAATCATGCAGAACGTTTAACGATTTATGCCTGTTTGCAAGGTATGGATAAGTTGCTGTTACTACATAGCAAGGCATGGGACAAACTATGGCAATCCGATATCGCGATTGAAGGCAATAAGCAAGACCAACAGGATATACACAATATGATGTATCATTTGTATTCTTTCTGTCGTGCAGGTATGGATACCTCACCTTCTCCTATGGGCTTAAGTGGATTGGGATATAATGGACACGTGTTTTGGGATGCAGAATTATGGATGTATCCAGCCATGTTGTTGCTCCACCCTGAAATGGCCGAAAGCATGATACGCTATCGCTATAACCGTTTGCAAGTTGCCAAGAAAAATGCCTTTACTTATGGATACAAGGGAGCGATGTACCCTTGGGAAAGTGCAGCTACAGGTGTGGAAGAAACTCCAGTTTGGGCTTTGACAGGTCCTTTTGAGCATCACATCACAGCAGATGTGGCCATTGCTGCTTGGCAATATTATTTGATGACACAAGACAAAGAATGGTTGAAAAATATTGCTTGGCCTATTCTAAAAGAGACAGCAACTTTTTGGGTGTCGAGAGTGGAAAAGAATAATCAAGGACAATATACCATCAATAATGTAGTTGGGGCCGATGAGTGGGCCGAGAATATAGACAATGATGCCTTTACTAATGGTGCAGCGATTATGAACCTACGTTATGCAGCTAAAGCGGCACAAGTGCTTGGAGAGAAAGCACCAACTAGTTGGACAACTATTGCAGACAATATCTATATAGGATCAATGTCTAATGGTGTAATACGTGAACACGATACGTATCAAGGAGAAATGATTAAGCAAGCAGATGTCAACTTGTTGTCTTATCCACTAGGGATTATCACAGACAAGAAGCAACAACAAAGAAATCTGGATTATTATAAAAAGAAAATACCTTTGAAAGACACCCCAGCTATGACACAGGCTATCTATTCGTTGCTGTATGCTCGTTTGGGTGATGAAAAAGAAGCCTATCATTGGTTTAAAGATGCTTATATGTCCAATATACAACCGCCATTTAGAGTGATTGCTGAATGTAAGGGTGGGCATAATCCTTATTTTATCACAGGTGCAGGAGGAATTTTGCAAACAGTACTGATGGGTTTTGGTGGCTTACAGATTGATGAGGCTGGTGGCCTACAGGTACTTAAATCTAGTTGCCCGAGCCAGTGGAGTGGGTTGAAAATAATTCTTAATGGTGAACAGGTGGTTGCGAAATAAGTCGTTTGTCTTTCTTGATACTGACTTATAAATGAAGCACAAATGTCACAAACATGTAGCATCTTTTTGTCCTAGTTATCAGTACTTTATGTTTATCTTTGAGCAAGTGATGCAATCCGTTTCTTATTAATGTACGTAGATAGAGGCTTTACTTTCAGCAAGGTATTATTAGACAGTGAGCTATTTACTATACATGAGTAGTAGGATATGCTTATCACGTATAGTAGATTGTGCTTATCACGTGTAGTAGATCCTACTACTCATGATAAGTATAGTATTCATCATTAAATAAAACCACAATGGCTATTCAGTATGTACTTGTTAAGAAAGTAAACCCTCAACATGAGAACAATAAGGAGTATTTTTACGCCAAAGCTGTGTATGGAGGACACATATCGGGCGACCGATTGGCAGAAGAGATACAAGATAGGTGCTCACTAACGGTGGGCGATTGTAAAAATGTATGGTCCAATATGGTCCATATCATTGCAAGCTATCTCAATAAAGGTTACAGTGTCGAGATACCTTATTTGGGAACGATATATGTAACTGTAAAGTCGGAAGCTATAGAAAAAATTGATGACAATGTGAGCAATAATATACGAGTGGTTGGTCCTAAACTTCGTCCATGTAAAGAGTTGTCCAAGGAGATTTGTACCAGTCTGAAGCGTGTACGAGGAGATAAAGACAAAATAATCCGCAATTTAATTCCTAAAATCCAGCGCCTTAGTAGACTCATGGACTATTTTCAATCTAAAACAGAAATTACACGTTCTAATTACCAAAGGATGATGTCTATCTCTAGAGCCACAGCACAAAAAGATTTGAATGCGTATATCGAATTAAACTATATCAAGAAAGAAGGGCATGGACCGTTCACTTATTATACGGTAGTTGTTTAAAGTAAGTTCAAAAATCTGCAATAAATGAATTTAATTTGGTTGTTTTAATAAAATACAATACCTTTGAAAGGCTCTCCTTTGTACTCTGTCATAGATGAAATGTCTCTTATCTAATAGGTCTTGTCGTATCTTAAGAGTGAAAGAGAAGGGGGAGCTAGCCTTATACGTATAATAAACAACTAAGAAATGAAAAGATTATCCACATTGGCCATCGCTTGTATGCTGTGTGCCACAACCTTTGCACAGCAAGCTCTTTGGGGGAATGCCCCAGTTGTATCTCCAGAAATTCATACAGATCATACCGTTACTTTTCGCTTAAAAGCACCGAAGGCTGTGAAAGTACAAGTAACAGGTGATTTTCTTCCAACGCAGAAAACTAAGACTCCTTTTGGTGATTTTGATGGGCCAGGTGTGGCGGATCTCAAAGAAGGCAAAAATGGAGTGTGGGAATTCACAACTCCACAACCTCTACAACCAGAGTTGTATAGCTATTCTTTTATTGTGAATGATCTAAAAACGATGGATCCAAGCAATGTCTATATGATTCGTGACGTGGCTAGTACGACCAATGTCTTTCTTATTGACGGTGGACGAGCTGACTTGTACAAAGTTAATGAAGTGCCCCATGGTACTGTTTCTCGTGTCTGGTATCCTAGTGCTACATTGGGGATGGATCGCCGTCTAACTGTATATACTCCTGCAGGATATGAATCGAATAAAAAGCATTATCCTGTCTTTTATTTGCTACATGGCATGGGAGGCGACGAAGAAGCTTGGGGCGCTTTGGGACGTGCAGCACAAATTTTTGATAATCTTATTGCGCAAGGTAAGGCTAAGCCAATGATTGTAGTCATGCCCAACGGCAACGTGTCACAAGAAGCTGCTCCTGGGGAATCGCCAGCAGGTTATGTTGTGCCCAATATGAAATTGCCAAAGACCATGGAGGGGAGTTTTGAGATGTCATTTCCCGATATTGTTCGATTTGTGGATAAAACATACCGAACTATTAAGAATAAAAAGAATCGTGCTATTGCAGGATTATCAATGGGTGGATTTCATTCCATGCATATCTCTAATCAATACCCAGATATGTTCAATTATGTCGGGTTGTTTTCAGCAGCGATTATCTCTGATAAAAATGTCAAGTCGCCTGTATATGAAGATGTAGAAGGTAAACTGAAAGTCCAATTTGCCAAAAAGCCAGCTTTGTATTGGATTGGTATTGGCAATAAAGATTTTCTGTATAAAGCGAATGAGGATTATCGAAAATTATTGGATAAAGAAAACTATCCATATACTTACTATGAAACTAGCGGAGGACACATCTGGAAAAATTGGCGTATATATCTTACTGAATTTACACCGCTACTCTTTAAATAATTGAGCACTTATATCACACATACGACTATTGTATCCTTTTACTGATTGTCCTACTAGACTGTCATTTGTGTGATGACGTGCTCCCCTTATACCTAATATTATTTTTTAAACCATGAAGAAAGAACTATTTTCTGTTGCATTGGTTGCAACTTCTTTATTGGCGTGTGCTCCAAAGAGTCCACAACTAGGAGAATCATCTTTGAATGAGGTGATTGCTGCTATGACACTGGAAGAAAAAGCACACTTAGTTGTTGGTACTGGTATGGCAGGGTTTGCTGGAGACAGTGCCGTTATAGGTGAGACGCATAACTTGGTGCCTGGAGCAGCAGGTACGACTTACCCTATTAAGCGTCTTAGCATTCCTGCGGTTGTTTTGGCCGATGGCCCTGCTGGATTGCGTATCAATCCTACTCGTGATGGAGATTCTGCTACGTATTATTGCACCCACTTCCCTATTGGTACTTTGTTGGCTTCGACTTGGAATCAAGATTTAGTTGAAAGTGTGGGTAAGGCTATCGGTAATGAAGTCTTGGAGTATGGTGCAGATGTGCTTCTTGCTCCTGCTTTGAACATACATCGCAATCCTTTATGTGGACGTAACTTTGAGTACTATTCAGAAGATCCTATCGTTTCAGGAGATATTGCAGCAGCTTATGTGCGTGGTGTACAAAGCAATGGGGTGGGAACTTCAATAAAGCATTTTGCTGTCAATAGTCAAGAGACAAATCGAATGGCAACTGATGCGCGTGTGTCTCCCAGAGCCTTGCGCGAGATTTATTTGAAATCCTTCGAAACCGTAGTGAAAAAATCTGAGCCATGGACCGTTATGTCTTCTTATAATCTAGTTAACGGTATCTACACGTCTGAAAATAAAGATTTGCTAACAACTATATTACGTGATGAATGGGGATACAAAGGTATGGTCATGACCGATTGGTTTGGTGGCAAAGATGCCATAGCTCAAATGAATGCTGGCAATGATATGCTTCAACCAGGTACGGACAAACAATATAATGCTATTGTGGCTGGAGTACAAGCAGGTACGTTGAATAAAGCAGTCCTTGATCGTAATGTGAAGCGTATCCTTGAAATGATTCTTCGTACACCTCACTTCAGAGGATATAAGTACTCTAATCATCCTGATCTTAAAGCGCATGCTGCCGTGACTCGTCAGAGTGCTACAGAAGGGATGGTGTTGTTGAAGAATAATAGGGGTACTTTGCCATTGAAAGCTAGTGTCCAAAAAGTGGCTTTATTTGGATGTACTTCTTACGACTTTATCGCAGGTGGTACAGGTTCTGGCAATGTCAATAGAGCATACACGGTGTCTTTGGTAGATGGCTTGAAAAATGCGAATTATAGCATTGATGAATCGTTGAAAAATGTTTATGACAAGTATATTGCGGAGATGAATAAGAAGAATGCGCCAGATCCAAGTGATAAATTTGCGTCGTTCTTGCCAACTCCTCGTCCAGTGGAGATGACTTTGACTCCTGCACAAATAAGAAAGCAAGCCAAAACAGCTGATGTAGCTTTGATTACTTTGGGACGTATCTCTGGAGAATTTCTGGATCGTTCTTCGGCCGATTTCGGTTTGAGTATCGAAGAACGACGTATGTTGGAATCAGTATGTAAAGCTTTCCATGCTGCAAGAAAACGCGTGGTGGTTATCTTGAATATTGGTGGAGTGATCGAAACGGCTTCTTGGAAGAAACTGCCTGATGCTATCCTTTGTGCTTGGCAAGCAGGTCAAGAAGGTGGTAATAGCGTTGTCGATGTATTAAGTGGCAAAGCTTCTCCAAGTGGTAAATTGACAATGACCTTCCCAGTAAAGTTTACGGATGTAGCCTCATCGACTAATTTCCCTATTGACCAGAAAGCCAATATGGATATAGCGAATAAGGGAGATAAAAAATCCAACATACAAAATGTGGATTATACCAATTACGAAGAAGATATTTACGTAGGGTATCGTTATTTTGATAGTTTCAATATCCCAGTATCTTATCCTTTTGGGTATGGTTTGTCGTACACGACATTCAAGTATCTTAATCCATCTATTCAGGTAGATAACGGTCTGTATACGGTAACTGTGGATATTACAAATACAGGTAAACGTGCTGGTAAGGAAGTAGCTCAGTTATACGTGGCTGCTCCTACAAGTCTTGAGATGAATAAACCTAAAAAGGAATTGAAGGCATTTGCAAAAACTAAAGAGTTGCAGCCTGGAGAAACAACTACGGTCACTTTTAAGGTAGGTATTGCCGATCTAGCTTCTTATGATATGGCTTCATCTTCTTGGAGTGTACAGGCTGGATTCTATAAGTTTTTGATTGCTTCAGATATTGCCCATATCCAAGCAACTTTGGAAACTGATGTGCCAGCTTTCACCGAGAAAACACATGGAGTGCTCAATCTACAGACACCTCTTGATTTACTTACTAGAAATAAATAATAGAATACAATACAATAGATTAGGCTGGAATGATGATTCATTCCAGCCTAATGCTTTACAACCTATAATTAAATACCTATTGATTAGTCACACATGACTGGTTGTTTTTATATTTCCAATGCAAAACCACCACCAGGTGCCATGTGGATAGTTATGTTTTGACCTTTTAGGATATCTATTGTCTTCTTGGTATAATCCACGCCGTTCATGTCGGCGTTTGGTCCGTCTTGGAAGACGATTACTTGGCCTGTTTTACCTGTTATCTCTGATATATTCAATGTGATGTCCCGGGCATCCCAGTTGTTTATTCCACCGATGTACCACTTGTCACCACGACGACGTGCAGTTACAATGTATTTGCCCATTTGACCTTGGATTGTTTTGCTTTCGTCCCAAATGGTTGGTATGCTTGCAATAAATGCGGTACAAATAGGATTTTTCTCATAGTTTGTAGGTGTATCACATAACATATTCAATGGTGATAGATAAGTGATATACATACCCAATTGATGGCATCGTGTACCTTGACTCATTGGTTTTGAGAAACATGGATAGTACTGTATCTCTACCTCTTTTGTTTCTGGATTAACTGGTCTTACCGCATTATTCATCGCTCCTTGTGTGTAATCTAGCGGACCAGAAATCATGCGGATATATGGGATGGTTACGTCATAAGTGACTTGGTCGCAACTCTTAGGTTGCCATTTCATTTGTTCCAATCCATGTACACCTTCAAAGTTTAGGATGTTTGGATAGGTACGTTGTAAGCCAGCTGGTTTGTAGGCTCCGTGAAAGTCCAACACGAGTTTGTACTTGGCTGCCATTTGAGCACATCGCTCGTTGAAATGCACTAGTTCTTGATCATCACCATTCATGAAGTCGACCTTGAAACCTTTGACACCCATTTCGCTGTAATACTTACATACTTTCTCCATGTCTTTATCGAAAGCGTAGTAGCCAGCCCACAAGATAATGCCTACGTGACGTTCTTTACCATAATCTACTAGTTCCTTGACATTGATTTCTGGAACGACACGCATCAGGTCGTACACTTTATTGACCGACCAACCTTCGTCAAGTATAACGTATTCGATACCTTGTTTTGAAGCGAAGTCAATATAATATTTATATGTTCTGTTGTTGATACCTGGTTTGAAACCTACACCTTCCAGATTCCAATCATTCCACCAATCCCAAGCCACTTTTCCAGGCTTAATCCATGATGTGTCATCAATTGCACATGGAGCAGCTAGTTTATAGCTCATCGTTGTGTTGGCTAGATCGACATCGTTGTCTGTTACGATAAAAGCACGCCATGGAAAGCTACGTGGTCCATCGACTTGGGCAATATAGTCGTGACGACTTTTGACGATGACTTGTAAATTGTTGTATCCAGAGTGTTTTTCTACCTTGTCACGTAATGGAGAAAAAAGTCCTGTTAAGGAGTTTTGGCCGATACGAGTCGTTAGATACATGCCTGGATATTGACGAAGGTCACTTTCTGTAATGGTTACTCGCTTACCCTTTGGAGCTGCTATACTCAAAGGCAGGAACATCAAGCGGTTTTTATCCAATTCTGATAGCTTCTTGCGGGTATATTGATTTTCAAAACTATTGAATAGTTGGAATTCTAGACTACCTGGATCGCGCACATAGGGTACTGTCGTATCTAAATCATCTGTAAATTGGAAGTTGGCTTGTTCATTTTTTATTTCGTATTTACCTTTACGAGTCGATACAAAACGATAAGCGACTCCGTCATTGTAGGCACGAACATCAAGATTCCATTTACGGGCGAAATGCAATACTAGATTGTTATATTGATCCTGTACTTTGTCTTGCTTGTAGAAATGAGCATTGATAACTTCGTTGACTGCACGACGTTTGCTAACTATTACTTTGGGGGCTATCCCCCAGATCGTACCATCTGTCAAGGTCATGGATATCGGAGAATTGGTCATAACCTCTACATCGTCTTGAGTAATACGACAAGTGAGCTGTTGTCCCACATTAATGTAGATAGTTGTGCGGCCATCTGGCGAACTTACTTTGTACTCTTTGTTGGCAGCTTGTGCCACATGAATACATAAAATTGTGGCTAAAAGCACTAGCCATTGCTTGTGAAATTTTTTCATTGTATAAAGATATTTGTAGTGTTAGCTGATCAGATCAGCAGGTTATAAGGCTATTTGGAATGGTGATATATTCTCAGCTGTACAAAGGTAAGAATATGTTTTATGTGTTTATAATAATTGTTGCAGTTTGAGTTCAAGATTCATACAAATACCTCCTGTTTTATATGTGTAAAAAGTTAAAAACGTACTAAAAGTTGCTTAATTGGTCATCGTGTTGTATGTTTGTAGCATGAAGATGTTGCTATTGTGCACCCTAAATGACTAGTTGATTGGGGGTGTTACAGGTATAAATGAGAGTGTAAATTGGCAAATATCACTCTAATATCTTAAGTATTTAATTCAGGGGAATAACTTAAAAGGAGATGATTATGGAAGGCAGTTTTAAGTATGAAGTTATTGAAAGTCAAGCGGATGCTGTATATACTGGGCAACTAGTTGAAGATGCCAGAAAAAAGGCTCATATCACTCAAGCCGAGTTGGGAAGACGCATCGGTTCGGACAAAGCGTATATCTCAAGAATTGAGAATGGAAAAACGGAACCAAAAGTATCTACTTTCTTCCGGATTATGAATGCTATTGGGTGTAATATAGAAATTTCTATGGAACTATGATAGACATTATATATGATTTGTAGCCATCTACATCAAATGGAGTATTTTGATGTAGGTGGCTTTTTTGTATGTATACATCTGTATTTATAGGGAAAAATGAGGGATTAAAGGGCGAAAAAGTAAAATGCGAATAAAATGCGAACTGTATTTTGCTGATAGATTGTTGTTTTGTTGGTATGTTTGCACAGTTAAAAAAACATCTGTGTATAATGAACAAATATGTAGTTTTTACAGTCATAATGGTAGCGGCAATATGTATAAGTGCCGTATGGGAAAGTGTGACTTGGGAATGTTGGACTTCTATCGTTTATTTAGTAGGAATAGTCGGTTTTCTGGTGTATGATTTGCGTCGCATGGAACCAATTCGAAAAGAGCGTACACATTATATAATTGGTGGATGCGTCAGTGTCGGTATAATGGCTCTAGGTGCTCTTTTTGGACAAAATATCGTTTTTATTCCTTGTTTGTTAGTGGGAACTATTTTGGGATTGATTACGATTTCTAAACTTATGGATGCAATCACTCAATTTTAACAATTAAAAACGGAGTGTGCGTAGGCTACCGTAAGCTGGGATATTTGATATTGTCTCCTGAAAGCTGTACACTTGAGCGTATACACTGGCGCAACCTATTACTCCTCCATGAGTAAATACTAATAGGTGAGCATCATTAGAGTGTTGACTTTTTACACGGTCTATCCACTGGCATACTCGTTTGTACATGTCTATCCATGATTCTCCATGTGGAGGGGCTATGTGCAGGTAGTCATTGTAATAGTTTTCTACTGTTGTGCCACATAGCTTTGCATAGGGTTGCATTTCCCAATCTCCAAAAGACATCTCTTTCAGTGCGTCGGAAAGTATAGGAGCTTCAAAGCCACAAGCCATAGCTAGACGAGTCGCCCGACTTAGTGGACTGCTATATATTGCTTCTGGAAAGGTATGTGATGTGTGCAATAGGTGGTCGATAGCTGCTTTAGTCTTGGCAGCCTCCTGTACAAAGCTTGCTTTTAAGGGTACATCTGTTTGTCCATAGCAAGTACCTGATGATACGTCTACACTGGTGTGGCGGATAAAAGTAATTAGCATAAATCTTTAAATAAACTGAGTAAATTTTGTTCTCCCCAGTAGAGGTGTGTATAACTCGCCAATACTTGTTTGTATCTAAAAATAGGGGCATTCACCTTGCGTGATGTAGCGGTTTCTTGATGAGTAATGCACGTAAAGGAATCCATATTATCTTGATTAATTAATTGGGAATAATGGAATTCATGTCCTCGCCAATTCTGGTTGTTGCAAGTGAATTGTCTGTATCCTAATCTCAATTTCATATCTTGCATGGTCGCTTGTTGAGGAAATATGTTGACCATGGGGTAGTGACGACCATCTTGATCTATAATAGATGTACATAAATACATCATCCCTCCACATTCAGCCCATATCTTTCCACCTGATTCGGCATGTGCTTTAATAGAGGTCAACATGGTGTTGTTGGTGCTCAGTTCTGATAAATAAAATTCGGGGTATCCTCCTGGTAGATAAAGTAAATCGCATGGTGGAAGCACTTTATCGGTTATTGGACTAAAATACGTGATTTGTCCTAATTTTTCCAGTTGCTGGATATTGACTGGATATATGAAATTAAAGGCTTTATCATGTGCTACGGCAATGCGCATGGGATCTGTATGATTGGGTTGACTTTCTAGATGAGGCTTTCTGGTGGGGTAAGTCTTTGGATGGGCGGCTGTAACTGCAAGCAGCTTGTCAATATCTAAATGATCCATGACTAAATTTGCGGCTTTATTAGCGTACTCGTCAAGCATAAATTCGTCGTCTAGTGTTAGACCTAGGTGACGCGAAGGCATGGCTATAGATTGACTGCGTGCAATATACCCTAAGCAGGGAACACCAGCATCAGATGAAGCATCTACAAGATAATTATAATGATTTTCACTAGCTACTTTGTTGAAAATAACACCAGCTACACGTACTTGAGGATTAAAGTGTGCGTAACCATAAAGTAGGGGAGCTACACTATAGGCAACTGATTGTGCATCAACGATCAAGATAACTGGTACGTCAAGAGTCATGGCGACATCTGCTGCACTACCTTTCCAGCGTTTGTAGCCATCAAATAGTCCCATTGCTCCTTCAATAATTTGTATTGTGTGGTTATCGCTAGGGATCTGTTGATAGCAGTCTACTAGATGTCCTGGAGAGCTAAAAAAAGTGTCTAAATTAATACTGGGTGTGCCAGCGGCAATGGCATGATGTTGTGTGTCTATGTAGTCTGGGCCACATTTAAATGGCTGTACGGTGTATCCTTTTTGGCGTAGTCCACGCAAAAGACCAATCGTGCAGGTTGTTTTGCCACACCCAGAGGAGGTGGCTGCTAATACAAAACTTGATTTTGGGGAATTAGTCTGATTCATAGTATGCAAATGTAGAAGTTTTTTGTAACTTTGCGACCGATTTGGTGATACTTTTCTGTCCTAGAAAAGTATAAAAGGGAATTTCGGTGCTATTCCGAAGCAGTGCCCGCTACTGTAATTCACCATTATATGAAAATCATTCTTTATGGCCACTGTTGTAATACGTGATGTATATTTAGCAATCATACTGTATCACATAAACACAATGGGAAGGTCCTTTTTCATAGGTGATAAGTCAGGAAACCTGCCAAGTTGTGATATTAATGTACTCTCGGGCTAAGAGTATACATCGTAAATCAGTAGTTTTATCAAAAAACATGAACAAAAGATTGTTTGCTGCTATGTGCCTTTGGGGACTAGTGGGCGGTGCGTTTGCGCAAAATGAAGTAGACAAAGAGATTAATCTAAACCAAGTTGTCATTACTGGTAGTGGGATGCATCAACGCTTGAAAGATGCCACTTCGCCTGTTGAAGTCATTAATGCAAAAGATTTAAAACAGGCCAATGTGACTGATTTTCAGGAAGCTATGACGAGATTTGTACCGTCCTTGACTTTCTCCAATACATCTATGGGAGCTTATCTGACAATGAATGGATTGGGTAACCGCTATGTATTGGTTATGGTGAATGGCAAACGCTTAAATGGAGATATTTCTGGTAATGTGGATCTGACTCGTATTGATATGAGTAATATCAAACGCATTGAGGTGGTTCAAGGGGCATCATCTTCATTATATGGATCAGATGCTATTGCTGGTGTTATCAACATCATTACTAATAAACCTATGGATGGTGTACAGGTAACCTCGCATACTAAAGTGGAAACTTACGGGCAAATAAGTCAACAATTTAATGTGCGTGCCAATGATGGTAAGTTGGAAACACAGACTAGTTACAACTATGTGCATAGTGACGGATGGCAACAAAGTAATCGAGAAATCTACAAAGGGAAAGAGTATGGTACTAATAGACATATGCAAAACCCTTATCATATGAATCAGTTTAATCAACACTTTGGGTATACTTTTGATAGACATTTGTCTATTTGGGCTGAAGGTAGCTTCTTTAATCGTAAAACAGAACGTCCAGGTGTGAAAGGGCTAGACGAGATTGCAGGGCTACCTGCAAAAGAAGTGTACACATATAATTTGGATTATACTGGAACTAGTGCGGATTTGGGAGCTAGATACAAAGTTGATTCTCATTTGTATTTTACTGCAACAACAGGTGTTGATCGATTTGAATCTCAGTATGACTACATTAGTCCATCTGGGGACTATAAGATCGGAGATATTACTCGTTCTAAATTGCAGTATTGTTATTATGGTAAACTAAAAGGATATTATCATGTAAACGATATGAACCGTATTATTGGTGGTGTAGACTATCAATTGGATCAATTGGTCTCTCCTACATCTAATGTGGATGAACAGGCTTATCAATTGGGAGTCTATGCGCAAGATGAGTGGACAATCTGTGATGATTTGACGGCTACTATGGGAGCACGATACACCACACATAAAGAAGCAGGGCAAAACTTTTCTCCAAAAATTGCAGTGAAATACCAACTTGGAGATGTGAACTTCCGAGTAAACTATTCTACAGGTTTCCGTGCTCCTGATTTGATGCAATTGTATTATGTACGTCCAGCGCGTGGCACGGTAACGCTTGGTAATACGGACATGGATCCAGAAAGGAGTCAATATGCATCGTTTAATGTTGAGTATACCAATCATTATGTTAATGCTTCTGCATCTGCTTATATCAATGCTGTTGATGATATGATTTTATATGAGACGACTAATCTATCTGATTATTCTGCAGAAGAACAAGCCCAGATTCTTGATAAGGTAACTGAAGCAGCAGGTCCTGATGAAGCAGCAACAATAACAAAGGTGCGTCAATATTTGAACTTAGATAAGGCATTAGTGCGTGGATTTGAGTTAAACTTAGACACGTATTTGACGAATGACTTGTCTCTTGGAGCTCATTACTCATATGCTTATGGACAACAAAAGTCACAAGGGAAATGGGGGACGTTGATTCGTGCAGTGCGGCACAGTGGTACTTGGTATGCAAACTATGGCCATACTTGGGGAATATATCGTTTGAATGTAAATCTAACTGGTTCTGCGCAAAGTAAACGGTATCATGAAACCTCTGGGGAAGATGTTTCTGCTCCTGGTTTTGCCATGTGGAATTTGGCAACTAAGCACCGGTTTAATTTGAGAAACTTTGCTGTAACACCAAGCGTTGGTATCAACAATATCTTTGATTATAAAGATGATCGTGCATATGATTCTGAGATTGTGAATTATTCAACGCTGAATCCAGGGCGTACACTATTTGTTGGTTTGACACTTGAGTTTACCAAATAATAGCTATTTTTATAGGCACTAAAAAAATAATTATGAAGCAACCCACTATTATTGTTGTTGGTATAGGACCTGGCAACGAGTTAGATATGACACTGGCTGTACGTGAAGTGTTACAGCAAGCTGATGTTGTCATTGGTTATAAGTATTATTTCCAATTTGTGACACCTTATTTGCGCCACGGTGCAACGTGTATTGACACGGGCATGAAAAAGGAAAAAGATCGTGCAGAGCAAGCTTTTGAAGCCATTCATGATGGAGCTATGTGTGTCGTTGTCATCAGTAGTGGAGATGCAGGAATATATGGTATGACTCCCCTTTTGTGGGAGATGAAAAAAGACAGAGGTGAGGACATCCAATTGATGTCCTTGCCTGGTGTAAGTGCTTTTCAGAAAGCAGCTTCTTTATTAGGAGCACCCATAGGACATGATTTTTGTGTTATTTCGATGTCCGACTTGATGACTCCATGGCAAAAGATTGAGACGCGTATCGTAGCAGCTGCAACTGCCGATTTTGTAACAGCGGTGTATAACCCGAAGAGCAAAGGCAGATATTGGCAGTTGTATCGATTAAAAGAATTATTTCTGAAGCATGGGCGAGATCCGCAAACTCCTGTTGGATATGTGCGCCAAGCTGGTAGAGAAGATCAGGAAGTGCTTACAACTACATTGCAAGATTTTGATCCAGAAGATATCGATATGTTTACGGTGGTGATCATTGGGAATTCTCAGTCTTATTTATGGAACAAACAAATGATTACACCTCGTGGATATTACCGTGAATCTGCCGATGCGAATGCAAAGAATAAAGGGCAAGGGATTATGATTGAAAGTTTCCGTACAATCGATGCAGAGTTGTCTAACGGGGATATCCCTTTGGATCATAAATGGGCTTTGTTGCATGCTATCCATACAACGGCAGATTTTGAAATGGAGGACTTGCTGTATACGGATCAAGGAGCGGTGGCTACTCTTCATAAAGAATTAGTGACTACTGGACGAGTCAAACATATTGTGACTGATGTGACAATGGCGGCTTCTGGTATTCGTAAGGGCGCATTGAGCCGATTAGGTATTACTGTACACTGTTACTTAAATGATCCACGTGTAGCTACTATGGCAGAAGAAAAGGGGATTACACGTACACAGGCAGGTATTCGTTTGGCTACAGAAGAGTATCCTGATGCATTATATGTCTTTGGAAATGCTCCAACAGCTCTCATGGAATTGTGTGATATTATACGCAAGCAAGGGGTTCTGCCAGCAGGGATTATTGCTGCACCTGTAGGTTTTGTGCATGTGCAGGAATCTAAACATATGATTAAACCATTTACTCATATTCCTAAAGTGATTGTTGAAGGTCGAAAAGGAGGAAGTAATCTTGCCGCAACCTTAGTGAATGCTGTGTTAAGTTTAGAAGACGCAGAACTGTTAAGACCTGGTAGAGACTTATAATATAAATTCTTATGAAGACTCCACGATTTATTATTTTGGGGATGCCCGATAGAATAGATGGCAGTTGGCCACAAGAAGCAATGCATGCTATTCGTAATGGATGTTGCTTTAGTGGAGGTAATCGTCATTATGAATTGGTCAAGCATCTATTGCCTTACAATGCTGAATGGATTCCTATAACCATACCAGTGTCGGATGTGATGGCTCAGTATGCAGTGTATGAAGAAGTCATTGTGTTTGCATCGGGTGATCCTGTCTTTTATGGTATCGCCAATACAATTCAGAGATATTATCCAGAAGCGGATATGATGTTATACCCTAGCCATAACGCTTTGCAGATGTTGGCACATCGATTATTGATGAATTATGCTGATATGCGTATCGTGACTTTAACTGGGCGTCCTTGGCACGAGTTGGATCGTGCTGTGATAGAGCGTGTCCCTAAATTGGGGATTCTTACAGATAAGGTGCATACTCCACAAAATATTGCAGCCAGATTGCTTGATTATGGATATGCTGATGGTGTGATGCATATAGGTGAGCGGTTGGGCAATCCATCACTAGAAAAGGTGCAATCTTTGTCTATTCAAGAAGTTGTGAACAAAACTTATGCTCATCCCAATTGTATTATATTACAGCTTGATTACTCTCATATTAAACGGCCTTTTGGTATTCCAGAATCTGATTTTCATTTGTTGGATGGTCGTGTCAATATGATTACTAAGGCGCCTATTCGTTTGTTGACGCTGAACTTGTTAGATTTGCATGACAAACAGCAATTTTGGGATGTCGGATTTTGCACTGGATCGATTTCTATAGAAGCGAAGAAGCAGTTCCCTCATCTTCATATCACTTCTTTTGAAATAAGACAAGCTGGACAAGACTTAATAAGGCTCAATGCTCGTCGACATCATGTGCCAGGTATTCGCCCTATAGTTGATGATTTCATGACGGTTGATTTGTCATCTCTAACTAAAGGAGAGGGGTATGCTACTCCAGATGCTGTGTTTATAGGAGGGCATGGAGGCGCTCTTGTAGAGATGGTGGACAGGATTATGCAGGTGCTGGCGGATGGAGGTGTACTGGTATTTAATGCTGTGTCTGAAAAGTCTCAATACTTATTTCGAGAGGCAGTAGCACAGCAAGAGAATTTGGTTATAGTGCAAGAAATGCGTATCGCCATCGATGAGCATAACCCAATAGTGGCAATGAAAGCGGTCAAGGTGCTATCCAACAAATAGATATAGTCTTACATCAAAAATAAAATATATAATTAGGTAATCCATTATGACAAGGAAAGTTGTTGAATCTCCTCTACATGAAGGAAAAGGTATCGTTGTGGTAGCTATTGCTGCAGCTGGTGATATTGTGGTGGACAAACTAGTACAAGCATATCCTGCAATTAAAGTTGTGAGTACACGTTCAGAGGTCTCAGGCGAAACTATTGCGGCGTATAATGAGTATGTAGAGAGTCATTTTACAGAGTATGCTACATGGATATTTATTGGAGCTATAGGTATTGCCACCCGATTAATTGCTTCTTGTATCAAAGATAAAAAAATAGATCCAGCTGTGTTAGTGGTTGATTCGATGGGACAATATGTTGTCCCTATACTTTCAGGACATGTTGGAGGTGCTAACCAACAAGCACAAGCTATCTCGGGTGTATTGGGAGCTATGCCCATAATCACAACGCAAAGTGATTTGAATTCTTTGTGGGCTCTAGATACTTTACCTCAGAAGTTTTCATGGGAAATTGAGACTGTTGGGATTACCTTGAATGATTGTATTACTCGTTTTGTACATAAGCAACACATCGCTCTTTGGCTAGATGTACGCGATAAGGGAACTATGTATTTAGAGCAATCGTGTCCTGAGCATGTAACAGTGTATACGTCTATGGAAGAGATTCCTGAACAGATAGATTTAATCATTGCTGTGTCTGCACGATACGTTTCTAGTACGCACGCACCTGTTTTGTATTATCGTCCTAAAGTGCTTCATCTTGGTCTAGGCTGTACGCGTGATAGTTTAGCAGAAGGTGTTGATACGTATATCTGTGCTGAAATGAAAAAGATGGGATGGAGTCCATTATCTGTTGTTACTGTAGATACAATTGCCTTGAAAAAAGATGAACTATTGGTGCATAACGTGCAGAGTACATTGCAAGCTTCGTTGATGATTTATGATGCCAAGGATTTACGAGATATTGAAGTGCCTAATCCATCCGAACATGTACGTGCGGTGACTGGTGTGTCTGGTGTAGCCGAGTCGTGTGCATTGAAAGCGAGTAACCTTGGGGCACTTTGCGTGGAAAAACAAAAAGGTAACATCCATGAAGGGCATCATTTTACTTGGGCTTTGGCGATGGATAGATTATATATTCGTATGGGGCATGTTGAATTTGTTGGTGCAGGTCCTGGTGATCCTGATTTGGTCTCTGTACGTGGGCGTCACTTTTTGGAGACTGCTGATTTGATATTATATGCTGGCAGTTTGGTTCCAAGAGCTCTTACTCAATGCCATAAACCAGTGGCTGTTGTAAGGAGTTCTGCTGGAATGAATCTGGAAGAGCAGTTTCTCATGATGCAAGATTTCTATAGACGTGGGTTGCTTGTTGTGCGTTTACATACTGGAGATCCATGTATTTATGGTGCAATTCAAGAGCAAATGGCTTTGATGGATGAGGCTGAGATGCATTATCATATCACACCTGGTATTTCTTCTTTTCAGGCTGCAGCGGCTGAATTGCAATCGCAATTTACAATTCCTGAAAAGGTCCAAACCATAATACTTACTCGTGGAGAAGGGCGTACGGCTATGCCTGAGAATGAGAAGCTGCATCTTTTGGCACGTAGCCAAAGCACCATGTGTATCTTTTTGAGTGCTGGAATTGTGGATGATGTGCAGCGCCAACTGTTGGAACACTATCCACCAACCACTCCAGTAGCTGCATGTTATAAATTGACATGGCCTGATCAACGTATTTTTAGAGGTGAACTGCAATCATTGGCTCAAATTGTGAAGCAGAATAATTTGACCTTGACAACTATGATTGTTGTTGGTGAAGCTATTGATAATCGTAAAGGGCTATCTCGTTTATATGCAGATGAATTTAAACATCTCTTTCGAAAATGATTCTAGTTATTGGTGGTACAACAGAAGGGCGTATGACGGTTCAGGTCTTAGAAGAAGGAAATCATCCTTTCTTCTACAGCACACGTGACACAACACAAAGTGTGGATCTCCACCATGGAAAGCATATTACTGGCGGAATGACAGTAGAACAAATGTCTCTCTTTTGCCAAGAACATGCTATTCGTTTATTGGTTGATGCTGCCCATCCATTTGCTCGGCAATTGCATGAAAACGTGTATATTGTTTCTCAACGAATGGATATTCCTGTTGTCCGCGTAGAAAGGATATATCCTGATTATACATCATATACTCATCTTATACATTGGTGTAGTGATTATGAAGACGCTTGTAGGCAGTTGCAAGTGGATGATCGTCATTGTCTATTGGCTTTGAGCGGAGTACAAACGATAGCTAAACTGAGGTCATATTGGGAAACACATCCGCAGACATGGTTCCGTATTTTAAATAGGGATGTTTCTCGTCAAGTAGTCCAAAATATAGGGTTTCCGATGAGTCGTATTTGTTATTATAAGGGCAAGACGGCCAAGGATGAACTCCAGCTTATCCAACACGTCTGTCCTGATGCCATTTTGACAAAAGAAAGTGGGGAATCGGGTGGACTTGTTTCAAAACTAGAAGCTGCTAAAGTGTCTAATCTCCCTGTGTATATTGTAAAGCGTCCTGTACTGCCCCCATCGTTTCTTGCCGTAAATGGGCCGCATGGTCTGCGTCGACAAATAGAAAATTTGTTCCCTGAATTTTATACATTACATACGGGGGTGACAACAGGTACGTGTGCGGCAACAGGAGCACTCTGTGCATTACAAACAATATTGGGTAAACGTTCACATGTCTACACATTACAGAGTGTTGGTATCACCTTACCTAATAGAGAAACCATCTATGTGAATGCGCAACTATTGTCTTGTAATGATCAGAAAGCGCAAGTAGAAATTATAAAGCGTTCGGGAGATGACCCAGATACTACTCAGGGTATTCAAATTTTGGTGACCGTTAATCTTGTAGAAAGAAAACTTGGTTCAAAAGAAGATATTATTATTGATGGAGGTATTGGTATTGGTCGTGTGACTTTGCCTGGTTTGGATATACCTATAGGTGAAGCTGCTATTAATGCTGTTCCAAAGCAAATGATTCGTGATAATCTACATGATTTGCTTGTTGATTGGACTAAATATCAAGTAGAGGTCTTGATAGAAGTGCCCACTGGGGAAGAGGTGGCTAGTCGTACCTTCAATCCCAAATTGGGCATTGTCGGTGGGATCTCTATTGTGGGAACAAGTGGTATTATTCGTCCGTTCTCTAGTGAAGCTTATGTGGCTTCAATAAAGCGATATGTTGAAGTTGCGGTGGCAAATGAGCCCAATCATGTAGTGCTTAATTCTGGCGCGAATAGTGAGAAAAAACTCCATGTCTTGTATCCGCAATTACACCCAACAGCTTTTATTCAGTATGGTAATTATATAGGTGAAGCACTTCGCTTTTGTGCAACACATAAAATTGCTCAAGTGACCTTGGGGGTAATGATAGGCAAAGCGGTTAAATTGGCCGAAGGATACTTAGATACTCATAGTCATAAAGTAACCAAAAATCATGCTTTTATGCAGCAAATTGCAGAAGAAGCAGGATGTGATTCTTCACATATTGAGTCTATTGGACAAATTAATATGGCCCGTGAATTATGGGATATATTATCTGATGAAGAGATGAAACGATACAATCAAGTTTTGTCTACCTATTGTCATCAATATTGTGATCCTTTATTGCCAGAAGGAGAGCTTGAGATTATTATTATTGCTCCTTCTGTGAGGAAATAATGGATGATTATAGATGCTTTTCTACAAGCTGAAGAACTTCTTCAATACTGTGTACTATAGTTTCTTTTGATGTCTTTACATGAAAAGCTGGTCTACGACCTTCTTGGCAATATACTGTAATTGGAATGGTAGGCATATCTTTTTGGCTATCAGTCGCAATACCGTGACGATTCAATCCTTTGCACAACAAGTGATAAGCATCACCTGATCCTTCAACTGCAATGGTGTGATGATAAGAATATGCCACACGAAACAATCCACTGGGCGAATCAAATTGAATGCCTTGGTGAGATACAAATCGGTGCAATATTTTTTGCAATGCAAGATCTTCTGGTGTACCAACTTGAACAGCTTTTTCTTTATCTAATAGCCAAATTTTGTCGGCTATTTGTAAAGCCAGCTCTAAATCATGTGTAGACATGAAGATCGTTTTGTTTTCTTCTCGACTTAAACGATGTAAGAGTTGCATCATGTCGACTTTGCTTGGGTAATCCAAAAAGGCGGTTGGTTCATCCAATAAAATAATAGGAGTTTCTTGTGCTAGGGCTTTAGCTATCAATGCTTTTTGTCTTTCACCATCACTCAGAGTGTGGATCATACGGTGGGCTAAATGAGGAATGCCCACTAATTGTAAAGCGTGCTGCACAATGGCTCTATCTGTATTACTGATAACTCCCCAAAAACCAGTATATGGGCTTCTTCCCAATGATACGAGTTCGTCTACTCGCATGTTACGAATCATTAATTTATCAGTAAGCACAACACTAATAACTTTGGCTAAAGCAGCATCAGTATATCCCCCAAGAAGACGGCCCATGATATGAATTTGTCCATGTAATGGAGGTAAAAAATTACAGATGGTCTTTAATAAGGTACTTTTCCCCACTCCATTACTTCCCAATAAGCAAGTGAGTTCACCAGAACAAATCTGAGCATCTATGTTGGTAGCAACTACTTTGGTACGTTTTTTACCTCGATAGCCAGTACTTAATTGTTCGATTTCTATTGTTGGATTCATGAAACTCTTTTTAAATGGTACTTCGTTTATGGAACAACACGGAGGCAACAACAGGAGCGCCTATAAGTGCTGTGACAGAATTAACTGGCAATGCTCCTTCTAGTCCAGGCATACGAGCTATTAAATTGCACAATAAAGCTAGTGTAGCTCCCATAAGCATGACGCCTGGCATGAGTAAGCGATGATCACTGGTGTGAAATAAACTTCGACACAAGTGGGGAACAGCTAATCCTAGAAATATAATGGGACCACAGTATGCCGTGACTATGGCAACGAGTACGCCTGATGTGGCAATAACTAAATGTCTAGCTCTTCGAATATTCAGTCCTAAATTTCGGGCATAACCTTCTCCAAGAAGCATTAAATTTAGCGTCTTTGTGAGGAGCATGGATATTGGTAATAGGATGAGCATCAAATAGATAAATACTTGTACTTGATCACCTGAAACGCGTGCAAAACTGCCTAATCCCCATATGACATAAGCACGAATATCTTCTTCTACACTGAAAAACTTGAGTACACCGATAATGGCATTGGCTACATACCCAATCATGACACCTATAATGAGTAAAGTAACATGTCCACGCACGGTTTGAGATACGAATAAGATAAGTGCCATAATGCTTAATGCACCAATGACTGCTGATATGGATAATGCAACTTCCCCCATTAATCCCATTGTACTAAGCGCATTTCCACCAATACTCCCTGACAATAACACTACAAAGGCTACACCTAAACTAGCTCCAGAACTGATACCCAATACGGAAGGACCAGCAAGTGGGTTGTGAAAAACAGTTTGCATCATTAGTCCACTTACAGCCAAACCTGCTCCTGCTACTAATGCTGTTATGGCTTGTGGAAGTCGACTCTTTATAATGATATTGTAAGCTATTTCTTGACTGGTATCTCCATGAATAATAATATCCCAAATTTGTTGAGGAGATATATATACAGATCCTAGTAATATATTCAATAGCATCAATAGTAGGATACATACAAAAATACCACCAAACAACCATAAAGGGTGTATGCTTCTTAATGCTATTGATTTTGTAGGAGAGCTTATCATAGGGTTGTTTTATTTTAAAAGAGAATAATATACTGGGGTGTAGTTTGGTAGGAGTTCTGGGTGAAATACTTTAATCATATCTTTTAGCAAGACGCAAGGTTCCATAGGCATTTGTTCGTAATATGGTTTTTTGTTCATATTACAGTAGATAACTCCATGGTTCTTGTAAGCGTCGAAATCAGCATATCTCGCATTACTCGCCAAAAGGGCATCGTAGTCGTAATTCCCTTGATAACTGTTGACTATGCGCCAATAAGGTACATGAGCAGCTTGGCTATATATAGTTTCAAAGTCAAGCACTATACCGCCAGATTTTGGGTTATCGTGCATAAAATATTCTGCTCCTGCATCTTCGAATAGTTGGGCTAGAAAACTTTTACCTCCAACCGCATACCAGTGTCCACCACGCATTTCGCCAGAAAATACTTCTGGGCGATTTTTAACATGTTTGGTTAGATGTAAAAGGGAGAGATATTCTTGTTCCATCCCTTTAAAAATGGAATCTGCTTGTGTCTCTTTATTGATAAGTAAACCAACAAATTTGAGCCATTCGGCCTGAGCTAATGGGCTCATCTCTTTGTATCCTAGATAAGGAACTAAAGGTACACCAATATCTTTCATACTATCATATCCTCCTCTTTTGAAAGGCGAAATTAAGATAATGTCTGGTTGTAGTAACATGATGCGCTCTTTGTCAAACTGTCCTTCGATTCCGATGTGTTGAGTCGTTCCTGAAGTTAGTTGAGCTTTAATTTTTTGATTAAATAAGTGACGTGTAGAAGTTACTCCGACTACTCTTTCTGTTGCTTTCAATTTGATAAGCGTCGATAATTGTAAAGAAGTCATTGTTATCAATCGACGTACAGGAGTGTGTATCACTGTGTATCCTTGAGGGATAAGAGACTTGGTGTCTTTTAGAGAACGTGGTACAATAGCTAAGCGAAAAATTGTAGCCTTTTTACGTTGTGGGTCACTAATGTTAACCAAATGGATGTTTTTATATTGTCGTACACTATACCCCTTTGCATAAGAAAGTGGCATTGGGGTATATAGACTATCTAGCCTACTCGAAGTGGTCAGTGCCGTTTGAATAGTGTTTTTAGACCTGTTTTTAGACTTTGATTGACATCCTTGAATGATTGGTAAACAAGCTAACAGAATAACGACTAGCAAACTGGTCCGTATTGAGTTTCGTTGTACAAGCATATTGTTTGTTTTTGCTTGCAAATATACGGATTTTCTCTTGGCTATCTCGTGCAGTTTACCCATTTTTGCACACATGAATATGACAAATAATAAATCAAGTGAGCCGGCAGTTGCTTTTGTTTCCTTAGGCCCTGGAGACCCAGAATTGATTACTCTGAAAGCACTGAAAATATTTCAGCAAGCGGACTATATTTTTTATCCTTCTACTATCATCAATGATACCATAGCTTCAAGAGCCGAAAATCTTCTTAAGAGTTGGAATTTGAATGCTGCTACTTTTCGCCCTTTCCACTTACCAATGTCTAAGGATAGGAAGAAAGCTTTAAATGTATATGATACTGTGTACAAAGAGATAAGTACATTGTGGACATCTGGCAAGATGGAAGGAAAATACCCTAATATTGTTATTGCAGTAGAAGGGGATTGTAGCATATTTGCGTCTATCCATTATATCTTGGATAGATGTAAAGAGAATGGAATCCCAACGATTTCTGTTCCAGGTATTACTTCGTTCTTGGCAGCTAGTAGTTTGGCGCAGCTACATTTAGTAAAGCTAGAAGAAAGGTTATTAATACACCCTGGATTAGTGTCTGGTGAGATGATTCTTGATAATTGTAAAGCTGGTACAAGCCAGGTGATTATGAAATTGTCTCAATCAGCCCAAGAAGTAAAGAAGTGTTTAGAAAAATATCCCGAGTTACATGTGCATTATTTTGAGCACGTTGGTACGGAGCGTGCTTTTCATACAACAGATAAAGTAGAAATCATCAAACGACAATTCCCTTATTTTTCTTTGATGATCGTTTTAGTAGATGATTGACTTTATTCTCCCATGATTGTAGCAACTAATGTACGCCCCGTGGCATGATTTCGAAATTCACATAGATAGATCCCTTGCCAAGTACCAAGATTGAGCAAGCCATTCGTAATAGGTATAGATATACTTGAACCTATAAGAGAGGTTTTAGCATGTGCAGGCATATCGTCATCCCCTTCATAAGTGTGTATATAATAGTTTTCTCGTTCTTTGACCAATCTATCCATTATGGTAGCCAAATCTATTTGTACATCTGGATCCGCGTTTTCATTTATACTTAGCGCTGCACTTGTATGTTGGATAAACAAGTGTAATATACCAGTTTGAGGTAATTCGGGTAGTTCACGGAGAATCTGATCAGTAATTAAATGGCATCCTCTATTGTATGCCCTTATAGTAAATACTTTTTGGGTGTACATAGGCCTATTTGTTTTGTTTGACCATCTTTTTTACGGGCCACCATACAGCTATCCAGCTGCCTATAATAACGATGCATAAAATAGCGACAATATCTTGCCAGTGGATACTCACTGGGTAACTTTGGGTAATAAAGTGTGGATTATTGCCTAGTGAAATCAAACCATAGTGTTGTTGAAGCCAACATACTGCAAGCCCTATAATCAAGCCAATACCAGCTCCAATAGTGCAAATTAATCGGCCTACATGAAGAAAAATGCGGCTTATAATATCTTCATTACAACCTAAGAAACGCAATGTCTGTGTGTCCTCTTGTTTGTCAATAATCAACATGGATAGTGAGCCTATAATATTGAGACTGGCTATTAAGAAGATAAAGCTTAAAAATATAAAAGAAATGAGTTTTTCGACTTCCATAACTTTAAACAAGTCAGCTTGTTGTTCATAGCGATTTTGTACTCGGTAGTCATTTCCTAATATATTTTTTATTTTTGATTGAATGTCCGACAAGTCTGTATCAGGCTTTAGCTTAATCTCAAGTGCTGATGCTTCATCTGTATAATTTAGCATGTTGCGCATCCTTTGAATAGGAACTAAAACGTAATGTGCATCATACTTTTGCTGATTAACCAAAAAAACGACTCCTGGAGAATATAATTTTGCTGTAGTAAACGATCGCTTGGGGTTAGATAAATTAATATGCCCTGTTCGTTTAGGGAGATACATGGTGAGTGGATCAACAAATTGTATCCCACATCCTAAAGTGGTTGTCAGTTCTGCACCAATAATGGCGTAATCGACAACTTCGTCTTGTAAAGTAAAGAAAGAATCTTTAGTTTTTGATGTCTGATTTTTTCCAATTAAAATCTGCTCAATGGAAGTGAGCTTCTTGAATTTCTCTTGCTCAACCCCCTTAAAAATAACCATTGCTTGACGTGTGCTATATTGCACCATCCCTTGTTCTTCAATGGTGGGTGTACATATAGCTATTTCAGGCATTTTTGCGATATCGACAAAAAGGCTATCTGAAGTATGTAGCACTTTTCCAGTGACTTTTGTAATTTTTAGTTCTGGATCAAAATTAGTAAATAATCCAGCCACCATATCTTGAAAGCCATTGAAGACAGACAAAGTACAAATAAGTGCCATAGTCGTAAATGCCACTCCAATGACAGCGATACCCGATATCAAGTTGATAGCGTGGTGTCGCTTCTTCGAAAAGAGATAGCGAAGTGCAATGAATAGAGGCAGATTATTTTTCACGAAACACTTAGATTGATTTATTTTTTCAATAATTCGTCAATATGCTCAATGTAGTCAAGAGAATCGTCCACGAAGAATTTCAATTCTGGGATAATACGTAGTTGGTGACGTACTCTTTTGCCTAATTCAAATCGGATTGTCTTTGCATTTCCATTGATATTTTTCAGTAATTCCTCCGCCTTATTAGATGGGAAAATACTCAAGTAAGCTTTTGCGACACCCATATCTGGACTGATGCGTACTGCACTAACAGAAACCAATACACCAGGCATTGCTTTTGTTTGATGCATAAACATATCCCCAAGTTCTTTTTGTAAAAGGCGGGCTATTTTTTGTTGTCTAGTAGATTCCATATATATTGTTTATTTATTTTCAAATAGAATATTACCCCTTGATTTTTCGAATTATAGTTAATCCATCTCTTAAAGGAATAATCACTTTTTCGACTCTAGGATCCTTTGCTATATAATCGTTAAATGCAATGATGCCTTGTGTCTGTTTGTCAGTAGGGTGCGGCTTTTCAAGCACATGGCCGTCCCACAGTGTGTTATCAGCAATAATGTAGCCACCAACACGTAAATACTTCATTACTAAATGATAATAATCTAGATAAATTCTTTTGTCACCGTCTATAAAAGCAAGGTCAAAAGTTTCATTTAGGCTGGGAATAATATTTATTGCATTACCGATATGCATTTTGATTTGATTACTCCATGGTGAATTCTCTAGCCATGGTCGAGTGAAATCTTCTTGTTCATCGTTGATTTCTATTGTGTGCAATAAGCCATCTTTGGGCAATCCTTCTGCTAAGCAGAGTGCTGAATATCCACTGTATGTCCCAATTTCAAGAATGCGCTGAGGGCGTATCATCTCGACAAATAAATGAAGCATACGCCCCTGCAAATGGCCTGAAGCCATGCGGGGGCGTAGCAATTTTACATGCGTATCACGGTAGAGAGCTTTTAAATAATCACTCTCTCCGTCGATATGCGCTAGTATGTACTCCTCTAGTGAGGGATTGTCATTTTGCATAGACTATTTTAGTCTGTAATCTTACGACCTTTATTTGGCAATACCATGTTGTCTGCGTGTTCAAGTACATCACCTACTTGGTTAATTTCCAAGAATGATGGCTTTTGTCCTACACGACCGCTAGATACATAAGTAACCATATCTTCGTTAGTCAATTCACCAGATTCAACTAGACGGCGAAGGCCAGCGAAATAATATTGTTGACCATCAGCAAGTTCTGGCATGTAGATAGCATCTACACCATAAGAAAGCGCTAGATGACGCATTGTCTTTTCTTTGTAGCAAATTGCAAGAACTGGGCAGTTACCGCGGAAAGCAGCAATGTTACGTGCAGTACGACCACTAAAGCTATCAGTGATGATGGCACGATTACCTAGTTTGTAAGTAGACTTAACTGCTTGTTTAGCTAAGAATTCAGTTACATCAGCGTTGTCAGTCAATGGAATTCTGATATCATTTTCAGCAACTTTATCTTGTTCAGCTTGCATAGCCACTTCAGCCATAGTCTTAACAGCTTCTACTGGGTAGTCGCCATAAGCAGTTTCACCAGAAAGCATCACAGCATCAGTACGAGAATAGATAGCATTCGCGATGTCAGCAACCTCTGCACGTGTAGGGCGTGGGTTCTTGATCATAGTGTGAAGCATTTGAGTTGCCACGATGATAGGTTTTTTAGCATGTACACACTTACGAATCATCATGCGTTGGATACCTGGGATTTTGTTGTATGGCACTTCGATAGCGAGGTCACCACGAGCTACCATGATACCGTCAGCAGCTTCAATAATTTCATCGATGTTATCAACACCTTCTTGATTTTCAATCTTTGCAATGATTTGGATGCCAGAATCACCAAGAAGTGAACGTACAGCTTCTACGTCAGAAGCGTTACGTACGAAAGAGTGAGCAACAAAATCAATATCTTGTTCAACTGCAAATTGAATATTACGTTTGTCCTTTTCTGTCAATGCTGGAAGGTTAATGCGTACACCAGGAACATTTACAGATTTGCGAGAACCGATTTCACCGTCATTTAAGACTTTACATACAAGAGCATCTTCTTCTTTAGATAGTACTTCAAGAGCTGTTTCACCATCATCGATAAGGATTTCCTTACCAACAGGTACATCAGTTACAAAAAGAGGGTAGCTTACTGCAATACACTCTTTAGTAGTCATTTGCTCTGGTTTGCCAACGATTCGGATAATGTCGCCAGTAGACACCTCGAACTTACCTTCTTCAATTTTAGTTGTACGTACTTCAGGACCCTTTGTATCGATTAGGATGGCGATACGGTTAGATACTGTGCGTACATTGTCAATAAGGACTTTAAGGCCTTCTTGTGTAGCGTGAGCTGTATTCATACGCACCACGTTCATGCCCGCTTTACGAAGTTGTTTGATGAAATCTACATCACAACGCATATCCGATACGGATGCTACGATTTTGGTTTTTTTTCTCTTCATAACCTTGTTTCTTTTGTTTATGTACCTATTATTAGTTTGGTTTTTTAATAGTTGAATTCTTTGCTTTTTGCAATAGAGCTTGTATGGCCAATCGATATGAATCGAGACCAAAACCACATATTACACCTATACAAGCAGCTGCAATGCAAGAATGATGTCTGAAAGATTCACGTTGATGTACATTGGAGATATGTACTTCAATAGCAGGAGCATGTACAGCGCGTAAGGCATCGTGCAATGCAATAGAGGTATGTGTATATGCACCGGCATTCAACACAATACCATCGTAATCAAAACCTACTTCGTGAATTTTATCTATAAGGGCACCTTCATGATTGGATTGGAAGGTTATAAGAGATACTTCGGGAAATGCTGTTTGCAATTCCTCGAAAAACGCATCAAAAGATTGATCTCCGTATATTGATGGTTCTCGTTGTCCCAATAGATTGATATTGGGTCCGTTTAATATCAGTATCTTCATATTTTATTTTTAGCCCAATTTTATATACCTTTGCTTGGCATTTAGGAGGGTTTTTGTTCATCGTCCGACCCACTTGTCAGACCTTAAATAAACTCCCAAGCAAATTTTGATGCAAATGTAATAAAAATAATTGATTTAACCTTGCGGAAAGTCGTTAAGGTACAAAAAAAATGAGCCTTTTCTATCATGATAAAGAATTCTTCGATAATTGATCAAAATACGTGGCAGTCAGCAGAAATGCTTGCAAGATGGCAAAAGCCTTATAAGCGTTACCTTATGCTTGTAAAAGGGCTATCTAAGAATACACAAGAAGCATATTTGGCTGATTTCGAAAAATTATGTCATTTCTTGGAAAGTATACAACGACCTATACTTGAAACGACTCTAGATGACCTCGAACAGTTTTCTGCAAGTTTGCATGATTTGGGGATACATGCTCGTTCTCAAGCTCGTATTATTTCGGGAGTTAAATCATTTTTTTATTTCTTGTTGATAGAAGATGTGATTGAAAGCAATCCATCTCAGCTTTTGGAAGGGCCAAAAATTGGCGTTAAACTTCCTGATGTTCTTGCAGTAGAGGAAATAGATCGAATGATTTCTTCTATTGATACAGGAAAAGAAGGTGGAATTAGAAATGTTGCCATGCTGGAGACTTTATATAGTTGTGGACTGCGTGTATCAGAGCTAATCTCGCTGAAAATATCTGATTTATATATGGAGGAGGGTTTTATACGCGTCATAGGGAAGGGAGATAAACAACGTCTCGTTCCTATTTCGCCTCGTGCTGTTCGAGAAATTAAAAGGTACATGGAATATCGTGTTACTATGCCTATTGCAGCTGGACATGAAGATACTCTTTTTCTGAATCGTAGAGGGAAGGGGCTCTCAAGAGTTATGGTATTTTATGTAATTAAAGACCAAGCTTTACGTGCAGATGTCAAGAAGAATATTAGTCCACACACCTTTAGGCATAGTTTTGCTACCCATTTGTTGGAGGGTGGGGCTAATTTAAGAGCAATTCAAGCTATGCTTGGGCATGAGTCTATTGCAACAACAGAGATCTACATGCACCTTGATAAAGCTTTCTTGCGCGAAGAAATTATCTCGCATCATCCTAGAAATATCAAGTATTTTGATAAGAAGAAGTAGGGATGATATTTTGTGTCTGTTACTTTTGAATGTGCGTCCCTCAATACACTAAATATAAACAAAAATGAATAAACTTCTTCCGAATTTGATCTCAGAACCTTTGACTATACCTGCTATATTTTTCGATATATTTTGTAAAGATATAGACAAATATTTTGGATTTTGTAATGATTGATTACCGTTTTGTTTTTTTTTGACTATAAAAATATTGCTTTTCTTCCCGTATTTACGTAATATCTATTATCTTTGCGTCAAACATTATATTTCAAATAACCATTAACTAAACGGATTATCCAAATGAGCAAGAAACTTTATTTGCCACTGCTCGTGGCTTTAGTTGCTGTGCTATCGTCATGTAACAGCAAGATGGGTGAGTTGTCGTCAGACTACTTCACCGTGACACCTCAAGTACTTGAGGCAGTTGGTGGCCAGGTTCCTGCAACCATTAACGGTCAGTTCCCAACTAAGTATTTTAACAAGAAATCAGTTGTGACTGTAACTCCAGTACTTCGTTATGCTGGTGGTGAAGCAGTTGGTCAACCTTACGTGTATCAAGGAGAGAAAGTTGAAGGAAACGACAAAGTAATCTCTTACAAGATGGGTGGTAACTACACTATGCGTACTGTATTTAAGTATGTTCCAGAAATGGCTAAGTCAGAATTGTACCTTAAGTTTAAGGTCGTTCATGGTAGTAAAACTTATGAGCTTCCTGATGTAAAGGTTGCTGATGGTGTTATTGCAACTTCTGAATTGGTTAATGAAACAGTTGCTTCTGCGAACTTGACTACTGGTGAAGATGCATTCCAACGTATTATTCGCGAAACTGAAAAGCGTGATATCATGTTTATGATTCAACAAGCTTATATTCGCAGTAGTGAACGTAAGGTTGCAGGTGAATTCAACACTTCAGTTGTTGACGTAGATACTACTGCAAACAAGAAGATTAGCAATATCGAAATTTCTGCTTATGCTTCTCCTGATGGTTCTACTGACTTGAATACACGTCTAGCTCAGAGCCGTGAAAAGAATACAGCGAAATTGATCAACAGAAATTTGAAAAAATCTAAAGTAGAAGCTGTGGTAGATACTAAGTATACAGCTGAAGACTGGGAAGGTTTCAAAGAACTAGTTGAAGCTTCTGATATTCAAGATAAGCAACTTATCTTACGAGTACTTTCTATGTACAGTGATCCTGATAAGCGTGATGAAGAGATTAAGAATATTTCTGCAGTATACGAAGTTTTAGCTAAAGAAGTACTACCTAAATTGCGTCGTTCTCGTTTGACTTTAAACTACGATGTTATTGGTAAGTCTGATTCTGAAATTGCTGAGCTAGCGTCTTCTAATGCTAAGGCACTTAATCTTGAAGAACTTCTTTACGCAGGAACTCTAACTGACGATGCTGCAACTAAGGAATCTATTTATACTAAGGCTACTCAATTATTCCCAGAAGATTTCCGTGCATATAACAACCTTGGTAAACTTGCTTATGAAGCTGGTAAACTAGATAAAGCTGCTTCTTATTTCGCACAAGCTAAGGCTAAGAACCCAAGTTCTGCTGAAGTTGCAAACAACATGGGTGTTCTAGCTCTTGCTAAGGGTGATAAGGTGGCTGCACAAACTCTTCTTGGTCAAGCTGCAGGTGCTCCTGAATTGAAAGAATCTCTTGGTAACCTAGCTATTGCTACAGGTGAATATGACAAAGCAGTTGCTTCTTTCGGTGATGCTAAGACAAATTCTGCAGCTCTTGCACAAATCCTAGTTAAGGATTACAGTAAAGCTAAGAGTACATTGAACGCTATCGCTACTCCTGACGCAACTACTAGCTATTTGAAGGCTGTTCTTGGTGCACGTACAAACAATTCTAGTATGGTAGTTGATGGTCTTAAGAAGGCTATCCAACTTGATCCAACTATGGCTGACAAGGCTAAAACTGATATTGAGTTCGTGAAGTATGCAGCTGCACTAGCAGGTGTATTGTAAGCATGTCATTTGAGAAAACTATACGTCAAAGTGCTCAATGAGTGTAAATAGACGTAAAACATATAATAATGTGTGGTGCCTTTGGTGTCACACATTATTTTTATGTCAGGGCATCTCCTCTATCAACTTCAAAAAAAGGAGACTCCATCCTACTATATCCCTAAAAAACTGTATCTTTGTGGCAAAAGGAATAAACAATATGATCAAAAAAAAATCCCTTCAATTAGTATATTCATGGTGCATTGGCATTATAGCTCTTTTATGTGCTTGCCATTCTGGCCCTAGTCATGTGGGTCTTAAAGGATATGTTAGAGGCTTAGACAAAGATACTTTGCTCCTTTTTCGTCAGCAATTAGATAGTATTAAGATAGATAGTTTCTTTTGTCATAAAGGACATTTTGAAGGTAATATCGAAGTGGATAGTTTTGAGGTAGGTCATTTACTTATTCGAGATGATCTTTATCTTCCTTTATATATTCATCGAAATAAAGAGATACTTGTAGATGGTAGTCTTGACTCAGTATCATATGTTCGTGTGACAGGTTCGGAAGAAAATGATCGACTAATGAATTTCCATGATTCTGTGCGAAACTTTACTGATGCACAGATACAACAAGCTGTTCAGGAATATATAAAGACTAATCCCAAAGATATAATAGGTATCGAAATTTTGCGTCATTATTTGATGACTCAACCACAGCCTGATTTTAGTTTAATATATAGTGTTATAGGTAACATGGGTGGCAATCTGCGAGATGATCTGTATATTACAGATTTGAGTCAATACGTCAAAGAAGCTACAAAGCTTAGAATTAATGGTTACGCACCCAATTTTTCTGCTGTAGACACAACGAATACAAGATACAATAGATATACATTTAATCATAAGTTAATTTTACTGCATTTTTGGGCTTCATGGGCTAATCAGTCCGAAGATGTAGATATGTTGCATCGAATAACCCAAAAGTATAAGAAGAATGATAATATACAAGTTGTCAATATATCTTTGGATGTAGATACTTTGCAGTGGAAGGAAGCACTAAAGCGTGATTCTATACCTGGTTTAGCACTGTGTGATTTTAAGGGATGGGATGGAGGTGCAGCCCTCAATTATCAAATAACTAGGGTGCCGTTTACAATTCTTATCAACGAACGTGCACGTATAGAGTTGATACAACCAGATACAGCTCTGTTAAAGAAGCAGGTAGAAGATGGAGTAAAGCGAGTTGAAATCAAGTACGGTGTGCAGAATCGAAAAAAATAAAACTATGAATTCCTACATAGCTCTACGATTGGCCCGTTATAAATACATATATATATGTTAGCAAAAGCTTATGGTGCAGCTGTTGAGGGAATAGATGCTCAATTGGTAACTATCGAAACAAGTGTTACTAGAGGAGTGGGTATTCAGCTTGTAGGAATGGCCGATGCAGCTGTTAAAGAAAGCCGCATGCGTGTATATACAGCTTTGGAAGAAGTTGGCTATAAACAACCAGTTCGAAGTGTATTGATTAATTTATCTCCAGCCGATTTGAGAAAGGAAGGTGCTGGATTTGATCTGCCTTTAGCCATGTCTTTGATGGCTGCTGAGGGTACTATAGACGGTGTTAAATTACAACAGTATCTTTTAGTGGGTGAATTGAGCCTTGATGGACAGTTGTTACCTATCAGAGGTGCTTTACCTATAGCAATAAAAGCACGTGAATTGGGTTTTAAAGGTTTAATTCTTCCCAAATATAATGCGGTAGAAGCAGCAGTGGTTGATCGATTGGATGTGCATGGAGCAGTATCTTTACTTGAAGTGATTCAATTTTTTGTAGAAAACAAACAAATAGATAAGGTCTCTTACGATACAAGACAGGTCTTTAGAGAAGCACAAGGTTATTCTTCATTGGATTTTATGGATGTCAAAGGACAAGAATCTGTTAAGCGAGCACTAGAAGTAGCTGCAAGTGGTGGGCATAATGTGATAATGGTAGGTCCTCCTGGCTCTGGGAAATCTATGATGGCCAAACGCCTTCCTACTATATTACCTCCTTTATCTCTAGGAGAAAGCTTAGAAACGACCAAAATTCATTCAGTTGCTGGTGCTCTGAAAGAAGGGAGTGCCCTTGTTAGTCAACGTCCTTTTAGAGCTCCTCATCATACTATTTCTCAAGTAGCATTGGCTGGTGGTGGTCATGTGCCTAGTCCTGGTGAACTGACTTTGGCTACAAATGGAGTACTTTTTTTAGATGAGCTCCCTGAGTTTTCTCGACAAGCATTAGAAGTGCTTCGACAGCCGCTTGAAGATCGTGTCATTTCTATAGCACGTGCAAAGTGGGTGCAAACTTATCCAGCTAATTTTACTTTGATAGCCGCTATGAACCCATGTCCATGTGGCTATTATAATCATCCTACAAGAGAGTGTACGTGTAGTCCTAGTCAGGTCCAGAAATATCTGAATAAAATATCAGGTCCTTTATTAGATCGTATAGATATACAGATAGAAATTACCCCTGTGCCTTTTGAAAAGCTGTCACAATATGGAGCCGGAGAATCTAGTGTAGCCATACGTGACCGAGTGGTACAAGCACGTGCTATACAAGAAGTGAGATATAAGGATTATTCTGGAGTGTATTGCAATGCGCAGATGACGTCCCAACTTTTAGATAAATTTGCTGTGCTAGATACAGATTGTTTACGCATGTTACAGCAGGCTATGGAGCGTCTGAATTTATCTGCGCGAGCCTATGACCGTATTCGTCGGATGGCTAGAACGATTGCAGATTTAGATGCATCGGATAAGATTACTCCTATTCATATGGCCGAAGCGATAGGATATCGTAATCTTGATAGAGATACATGGGGACAATAAATAAAAATATCGTATCTTTGTACAAATGATTACAATGATGTTATGCTCAATACTGCTCCGTTAATTCCATATACACTGTTAAAAGATTCTTGGATTGTTATGCTTCTTGTGGTTTGCTTTGTTGCAACAGCTTGGGCGTGGCATGCAACGCATGGAGCTTTTTTGCAGCGTTTCCAGTCTTTTGCAGTTGTAAAAGATCGTGGTAGCTTTTTTGATGAAACTGTTAATAATCGTTTTCGAGTAGAGGCTTGGTTTTTTGTTCAATCTTTACTCATGTTGTCATTAGCTGGCTATTCTTTAATATATAGACAAGAAGGTTTCTCTATTAATTTTATGCCACCAATAGCTGTTGTTATAATTGGAGCTTTAGTGCTTGGCGGTATTACTTTGTTGAAAAATGCAGCATATCGATTGTTGGGATGGTTGTTTTTGAGTCCACTTGAAACTTCAGTGTGGGTTAATGCTTACCATAATTTGTTGTCAGCACTTGGCATTGGTCTATTAATATTTAATACGCTATCGGTTACATTGAGTCTGAAAAGCGAATGGACTCTCTATATGTTAGTTGCACTCTTTATAATTTGTAAAATTGTTATGCTTTTTGGATGGTTTAGACTTTTTTCAATTCATTCATATGGCTATGTGCTGATTATTGTGTATTTTTGTGCGCTTGAATTACTGCCGTACTACATGTTTTACGTATCGCGCAGTGTTATATTGGACGTTTTACTTTTAAAATCATAAGAAATTGGAACCGAAAAAGATACTCGTATCACAGCCCAAGCCGGCTTCTGATAAGTCGCCTTATTACGATATTATGCGTAAGTATAACGTAGATATTACCTTTCGCCCTTTGATTAAGGTAGTGAGTGTATCTCCTAAAGAATTTCGTCAGCAGAAGATTTCCATTTTAAATCATACGGCTATTATTTTTACTTCAAGACATGCGATTGATCACTTCTTTACTTTGTGTGAGGAAATGCGATTGACTATTCCTGAAGATATGAAATATTTCTGTATTACTGAGTCTGTCGCCTTATACATTCAAAAGTACACACAGTACCGCAAACGCAAAGTTTTCTTTGGACAGACAGGTAAGATTGAAGGTTTAATTCCTGCTATTAGCAAACACAACAAGGAAAGTTATTTCGTCCCAATGTCAGATGTGCATAACGATCAAATGAAAGATATGCTTGACTCTCTAAAGGTGTCTCACACAGAGGGTGTAATGTATCGTACAGTGAGTGACGATTTTGCAGAAGATGAAGTCTTTGATTATGATTTGGTCATTTTCTTTAGTCCTTCTGGGGTACATTCAATTCTAAAGAACTTTCCAAATTTTGCAGAAATGGGTATGGAAGTGGCTACTTTTGGAAAATCTACTGCTCAAACAGTCAAAGATGCCCATTTAAATTTGACCCTAGAAGCACCAACCCCTACAGCTCCCTCTATGACTGCCGCTCTTGAGCAGTATATAAAGGAAAATATGAAGTAAATAATAGCTATTGTACATGAGTGACTACGAGTCTTATACACTTCCCAAAGAAGAGCGTATTTTTAGTCAGCGCGTGCTGGATATGCTTTTTTCTAAAAGGAACAATAGTTTTTTTATTTTTCCCCTTCGGGTGGTGTATACTCCCATCGATGAGTTACTCAATACGCGAGTAGCTATACTTACCAGTGTGTCTAAGAGACACTTTAAGCGCGCTGTAAAGCGCAATCGGATTAAGCGTCAGATAAGAGAAGCATATAGAACGCAGAAGCATATTGTTTTGGATGAATTAATACAATCAGAAACAGATACACGCTACGCTGTTGCTTTTCTTTATCAATCTGATAGAGAGATTTCTTCAGAAAAGATGCATGAAGTGATGCAAGCTTGTCTGGAACGCTTACATAAAGAATGGCAATGACCTATGTCTCCAAACTGATAACGAAGTTACTTATAGGTTTGATTTGGATCTATAAACGTGTAATTTCCCCTTGGACACCTGCTAGCTGCAGGTTTACACCGACATGTTCCCTGTATGCCATTGAGGCGTTAAGAAAGCATGGCCCATTGAAAGGGAGTTATTTGGCGATACGTCGTATATTTCGTTGTCATCCTTGGGGGGGATCTGGTTATGACCCCGTGCCCTAAAGAATAATATATACTTACTATAGCATTAATAATCAAGAAAGAATATGACTCATATGGAAACCTTGAATTCCTCAGACATGCGATTGACAACTGATTCTGTGAAGATTATCGATTGTCATAAGCATTGGACTCCTGAGATGGCACATGCAGAAGAAATTGTCGACAAAACTATTTTTAGCGTGCGCCCATCAGAGTTTAACCCAGTCCCAGGGGTTAAATACAGTATTGGTATTCATCCATGGTATTTGGATAACGTAGAAGAAGAATTAGAACTTTTAAAAAGGCATATTGATCATCCACAGGTTGTGGCTATTGGTGAAATTGGGCTTGATAAACTAAAAAAGGATGTACCTTTTAGTCTACAAAGAGAGGTTTTAGAAACCCAACTTCAATTGGCCAATGAACATAGAAAACCAGTTGTTTTGCATATCGTGCGAGCTATCCCTTACGTGGTTAATATTCGCGAGGAATATCCTGCAATCCCTTCTGTTGTTTTCCATGCTTATCAAGGACGGATTAAACAGGCTACAGAATTGACAGAACTTGGTTTCTTTTTGTCTTTTGGAGAAAAGTACTCTCGAAGTGCTCTTCAGTTGATCCCTGTTGATAAGATTCTGGTGGAGAGTGATGCTGATATGATTGATTTTGATGAACATATTGAAGAAATCGCTTCATTGCGTGGCTTGAAGCCTTACGAAATGAAGCAACAGATTAAGCAGAATATACATAGTGCCTTTTTTGGATCTAAGTTTGTGAACACAAACTATTAATTGTAATTTTGCAGGAAACTAAAAAGAAAGAAAAATGAATTTTGTAGAAGAACTTAGATGGCGTGGCATGCTCCACGATATGATGCCTGGCACGGAAGAGTTACTTGAAAAAGAGCAAGTGACAGCCTATGTGGGTATTGATCCTACTGCAGATTCTCTTCATATTGGTCACCTTTGTGGGGTGATGATGCTTCGTCACTTACAACGTTGCGGACATAGACCTCTAGCATTGATTGGTGGAGCTACTGGTATGATTGGTGATCCTTCAGGAAAGTCAGCGGAGCGTAATTTGTTGGATGAAGCTACGCTTGCACATAATCAAGAATGTATCAAAAAGCAATTAGCAAAGTTTCTTGATTTTGATAGTGATGCGTCTAATCGTGCAGAACTAGTGAACAACTATGACTGGATGAAAGATTTTAGTTTCCTTGATTTTGCGCGTGAAGTCGGTAAACATATTACCGTCAATTATATGATGGCCAAAGATAGTGTTAAGAAACGCCTAAATGGTGAAGCACGTGACGGTTTATCTTTTACAGAGTTTACTTATCAATTACTTCAAGGTTATGATTTCTTGCATCTCAATTCGACAATGAATTGTAAACTTCAGATGGGAGGATCAGATCAATGGGGAAATATTACGACAGGTTCAGAACTTATTCGTCGTAAGACGGGTGGCGAAGCTTTTGCTTTGACTACTCCATTGATTACCAAAGCTGATGGGCGTAAATTTGGTAAAACAGAACAAGGCAATGTGTGGTTGGATCCTAAGCGTACTTCACCATATAAGTTCTATCAATTCTGGTTGAACGTGAGTGATGAAGAGGCTGCTAAATATATTCGTATCTTTACTTCGTTAGACAAAGAAACAATTGAGGCTTTGATTGCAGTACATACTGAAGCTCCTCATTTGCGACAACTTCAAAAACGTTTGGCAGAGGAAGTAACTGTTATGGTACATAGTCGTGAAGATTATGACATGGCTGTTGCTGCTTCTAATATTTTGTTTGGCAAAGCTTCAATAGATGAATTGCGTAAATTAAACGAAGAGACCTTCTTGCAAGTTTTTGAAGGTGTACCTACTTTTGAAGTAAGCCGTTCGTTATTTGATTCTGGTGTAAAAGCTGTTGATTTGTTAGCTGAACATACAGAGATTTTTAAATCCAAAGGCGAAATGCGTAAGCTAGTCCAAGGTGGTGGTGTGTCATTAAATCAAGAGAAGCTAGCTGAATTTGATCAAGATTTGTTGGTTACTGATCTGTTGAATGATAAATATTTACTCGTTAAGCGAGGTAAGAAAAATTATTACGTCGTTGTAGCCAAATAAAATATTGCTTATATAAAGTAATTTAGTAAGAGATGCATCCATTGGGTGCATCTCTTATTTTTTATACACATATCTCAAGAGGGAGTTTTTTTGTGATGGTGTCTTTTTTGCTTGATATACAATCAAGTGTATTTTGCAAATAATCTGATTTAACGACTGTTTTTTAAGTTATATAAGTTGATTCTTCGGCTATCTTTGCTACCTTTGTGTAGGAATATAAGATATTTTTGATATTATTCAGGTATGACTAACACAAGACTACTATATCGAGGGCTTGCTCGCTGGCTTTGTTGCCTAGTGTGTTTTAGCCTTGCATTTTCAGTTGTAAGTGCTCGAACAAGTTTCACTGCTGAAATATGTACTTTATCCGCACCACCTCAGATAGATTATTATTGTTTACCAAGTGATTCTCTGTATTATTCCAATGACTTTACAACATCTATTTCACCTGCTCAAATTGTGAGGGAAATCGAACCAGTTGCCCAGGATGTCCTGCATGATATGCATGATGTGTCGTGGGAGCAGTATAAGGTCGTATCACTCTACATCCGCGCTCTTCTTGCAGATGGTGAAATTGGTACTGCCAATAGATTGTTTAAAGAGTTTTATGCTGCTGCAGCTATCAATGCAGATAAAGCGGTTTTTGTCTACGCCACCAAGCTTTTGGGCGATATGTGTTATATGGATGATATGTTGCCTGAAGCAACTGCACTATATATTCGCGCCTTAAAGCAACTAGACAAGGTGCCCGGTAAACAAAATAAGTACATTGAACTTTTTGCGGACATACATTTTGCTTTATTGGATATTCGTCTAGAAAAATATAGCTGGACAGATATGCAACGTATCTATGAACATCTAAATGCTTTAGAGTATTCATTAAATAAGTTGCCTGTAGCATATAGAAAGTCTTTTTATTTTATCAAGACACGTTTAGCTCTAGAGCAAATAGATCGTGAACAGGCCAAAAAGCAACTGGATCATTTAGGACGTTCATTACAAGAGTCTAGACATCCGTTGATGGCTTATTATTTCCCGTTTTTAAAGGCCAGATACTACAGCTTGATTAATGATTCGATTGGGGCTGTTGACAACTTACATAAGGCTTTACAGGCTTACAATGAACTTTCTGTAAGTGTATTACAGCAGAAACAGTTTACGCACAACTTTCAACAGATTCTTCAAAGAGCTCATGCAAATTCAGAAACAACATCCCTTTTGTTTGATGCTTTTCAGAAAACTAATCATTCCATTAGTCCATCGGCTAAAGAAGCCCTATCAAACATCGTTACAGAGTATGAGAAGGATTTAAATCATTTTGAATCTCAACAATTTAAGCAGAATTATACTCGTAAGTTTTTGATATGGGCTGTTGTTGTATTGGTACTTGTAATTGCTGTTTTGTTGTTTTGGTTGGAACAGAAGAAAAAATTGAGTACGTTACAAAAAACATTGGAGTCTGAAACTCACAGAGCACAGCAGGCACAGGTACATAAAAGCCAGTTCATATCAAATATGAGTCACGAAATCCGGACACCACTCAATGCGATTGTAGGCTTTTCTGATTTGATAACCCATGACAATATTTCGGATAAAGACCTTAAAGAGAATGCCACTCTTATATTGTCCAATGCAGAAAGATTGCTTCACCAAATAGATGAAATGATTGATTTAGCTATACTCGAATCATCTGAATGTACTTTTTTATCTAAAAGTACTAGTGTTATGGGTATGTGTACCCATGTAGTTGATCGTTTAAATAGCGATGTGAAAAGACCTATCAAGATTGACTTGAAGTCATCCTCTCCAGAGTTGCATATTATGACAGATCCTAAGCGCTTTCAACAAGCTATTAGATATATCTTAGATAATGCTAGTACATACACAAAAACGGGTACTATTCTATTTACAGTAGATCTGCTAGACTCATCTACTTTGCAATGTAGTATTACAGATACGGGTGTCTCAGTGTCAGAGGGTAAAGAAGAAAATTTATTTACTCATGATGAACCTATTGGTGCACCTCGACAAAGTGCTGGATTGGGGCTGCTTATTGCTCGTAAGATCATTGAGCATCTTGGAGGGCATTTGGTGTTGGATACTACATATACTAAAGGTGCTCGATTTGTATTTACTCACCCCGTTTAAATAGTTCACATGCGTTATGAATATTCAAGGACATTACATGTATAGCATCGGCTTTTTCTTATTTGTATTGCTATCAGTTGTTTGCGTTGCTGCACTGATAGTAATGTGCGTTCGTGTTCGTCGTCAAATACGCACGACTCGTGATAATATTCAAGAGGCTATTCAAAAGGTTGAAAAGGCTAATCAGGCCAAAAGTATTTTTATTCGTGCGTTTGATCATACCATACGTACACCATTAAATGCCGTGTTTGGTTTTTCGAGTATATTGTCTCATGAGGAAATATCTCCAAAAGAGAAAAGGAGTTATGCAGCTATTCTTAATGATAGTGCCATAAGTGTGTTATCTTCCATTACTGATATTTTAGATATGAGTCGTTTGGAGTCTGGCTTGCTTCCTATGGCGGGGGGAGCACAAGAATTGTCCGTATTATTGACCACTTGGCTCAAAGACATTGAACGGGTCTATAAAGACAAGTGCAGTATCCGATATCCAGAGCATATACCAACTGTACATATAGCTACAGATTTGGCTCGATTCAAAGAGTTGTTTTACAGTGTATATACTTACACAGGAGCAAACGTTAAACAACTATTGCCTGAAAGTAGTCACGGTAGACCATACATTTCATTGAGTGTTACCTACATAGAAAGTAGAGGAGTGGTTGTATTGCGTTTTATTGGCTCGCCATTGGCGTATGATGATACTGAGCAAGTCTATCATGATATGATGATTCGTAATCATATCAACGAGTTAGTGCTGAAGTATTTTAAAGGCGATTATTTGATGTACCCCTCACAAGATATCACTCAGGGTATGATTGAGATACATTACCCTGTCTATTCTTCAAAACAAGTAAATGAATAAGGAGAGAAAATCTTCAAAATCCATGGTATTTCGCCCTTTAATTGTTAAATAGTTTTCTTTGTGTGATTTTTTAATTAAGTAATGTAAAAACAATGGGTAAAGTTTTGGAGGTTTAAAATTATTCCTTACCTTTGCATCGCTTTCCAAAAGAAAGCACTCAAGGTTTAGTCCCATGGTGTAATGGTAGCACTACAGTTTTTGGTACTGTCAGTCTAGGTTCGAATCCTGGTGGGACTACTTTAATAGTAGCAGCGGAAACTCATTCGAGTTTTCGCTGTTTTTTTATGGCATTTTCTAGTACGCAAAATACATTTATTTCGTTCATAAATTCTGTATACGGGAACTTTCTTGTCCATATACGGCATGTTTGCATGGCGTATACGGTTATCTATGCTTGCCGTATACAGTGTGCTGAATGTTGTAACTTCTTAGTGTTCTAAAGGTTAAAATGAAGTCGTGTCTCGAATATTTGAGAATAGGGGAGGTATACAACACACCAATTAAGTGTAGGAAAAGGGGGATATCAAAATTTCTTTTGATATCCCCCTTTATTTTAGTTTTTTTGAAAAATCTTACTATTTGTACTCTGGATTTTGATCGTTATCAGTTAATCCTTCGTTTGCTTCGATTTCAGATTGAGGAATAGGTAGTTCCATCTTGTCTGAGTGAGCTGGTACATCAACTACTGGATTACCCCAGTGACCATCAATACCTGTACGTGTCATAGCTTCTCCACGACGTTTGATGTCAAAGAAACGGTGTCCTTCACACACTAGTTCACGACGGCGTTCGAGTTGAATAGCATTCACTAAATCATTTCCAGTGTACTCTCCAATACCACGAGCTATACGTACTTTGTTAAGGGCTTTGGTAGCTTCAACAGGTTCGTTTGCATCAGCCAAAAGTTCAGCTTTGATCAGATACATTTCTGATGCACGTAAGTAGTTGTGCTCTCCTAGAGAAAATGCTGTTGTGCTATGTACTTTGCGTACTAGATAGCCATTTCCTTTTGGACTCTTTAGCCAATCAGATGCATCTTCGTTCCATGCAAAGTTAGCACGTTTACGGATGTCAGCATCGTCATATAAGTTGATTAGATTACGTGTCACAACTAGACTGCTATATCCTGACTCAACACCAGTATATTTGCCATCTTTAGCTCCATCTGCATAGAACCAGAATGATGGAAGAGATAGATAGTATGTTTTGTCATCTGATGTACTTGGGTAGTCCCAGATTGTTTCAGAATTTTGAGTTACAAATACATCATGATATCCAGCTTCTGTATTGACAAGTGTTGTACCTGCTACAGCTGCATCTGCGTGAGTTACACCTTTTGTCTCATCCTTAAGATCAAGATAAATGCGTGCTGCGATGGCATTTGCACCTTGTGCTGTGATATATGCTTTATCTGTACGACCTGATGCTTCTAGTTTAGTGCAAGCATCTTCGATATCAGCAACCATTTGATCGTATACTTCTTGTACCGTTGCACGTCCTAGAGGCGCTGTATCAGGGTGAAGACGAAGCACAACACCTGGAGATTGAGGAGCTTCGCTAACAGGTTTTGCATACAAACGGATCAAGAAGTGATACATATAAGCGCGTAGTGCTTTAGCTTCTCCCTCGATTTGGTCGCGTTCGCCACATTCTGGAAGACGTCCAATGTTATCTGTGATTACATTACAATTGTGAATCAAGCTATATGCACCCTGCCAAGGGTCAGCAGCGTAAGTTCCTGATACGGTAAAATTGAATTCATATGGAGCTACAAAGCGGTTGTAGTTACCAGTAGAAGTGACTAAGGCATCTTCGCCCATTACATCAGGCAAAAAGAATACGTATTGGTCTAGGTTGTGTGAAAGCCAACCGTTATGCATCCAATCATAACAACCAGACAAGACGTGTTGTGCTGATTCTAAATCTTTAAAAGCAGAAGCATCGCTAATTTTATCTTGTGGAGTGACCTCAAGAAAGTCATTGCTACAAGCTGAAAGCATCGCTACGGATGCTACAGCCAGCATGATATTTTTAATTCTTCTCATTATATTATACTAGTTAAGAAGTGATTATTTAGAAATTGACGTTTACACCAAAAAGAACGGTGCGTGGAAGAGGTACAGTACCAGCATTAATAGAGCCAGCTGCTCCACCAAGTTCTACATCGTATCCTTTGAAGTCATGGTCTAAGTTCCAAGTGTATATATTCTCTATTGAAGCAAATAAGCGTACGCCGCTAAGTTGTGCTTTTTCAACCAATACTTTAGGTAGATTGTAGCTTACGTTAATGCTCTTCAACTTAATAAAGTTTGCATCGTGTAAGAAGCGTGTACTACGTTCATTAGAGTTGTTTTGGTTGTTTGGCACAAAGATTGGGTTTTTAGCTGTTGGATTCTCTGGTGTCCAAGAATCAAATTGATCAGTGATTGCTTGGTGAGGAGAACTATTTCCATCATTCAACAAGGAAGCTTCTGCATAGTCATAGACTTTACCACCAAAGCTATAGCCCAACATAAATGAGAAATCAAAGTTTTTGTAGCTGAAGCTATTTGTTAAAGCTCCGTATACAGTTGGTAGTGCATCGCCAACATGATATTTATCTGCCTTAGAATAATTGTTTGTTGTTTTTTGCACAGTTTTTCCATCAGCATCAGTGTCATTATAATACCAAAGTGGATCACCGTTGTTTGGATCTACTCCAGCCCACTTTGGAATGTAAAATTCGTAAACGCTGTAGCCTTCTTGACGTACTTTTGATCCTACGATTTCCATTTCTTGTGGATACTTAGTGATTTCGTTTTTGTTGTATGATGCATTGAAGTTGGTAGACCAAGTGAAATCTTTTGAGTCGATATTAGAGCTGTTTAAGCTCAATTCTACCCCCTGGTTACTCATTTCACCGATGTTCTTCAAGATAGAGTCCAAACCTGTACTACCAGCCATAGGACGATCTAGTAACAAGTCGTCTGATTGTTTGTGGTAATATTCGATGCTACCAGATAGACGGTTGTTAAAGAGACTGAAGTCTACACCAATGTTGTAGTTTATAGCTTTTTCCCAAGTCAATTCGTCGTTCGCAAATTGAGAGTGGTAAGTAGCCAATTCACCATTGTATGCTTCAATATTATACAGACCATAATATCCGTAATATCCACTACCTGATTTGTTACCTGAAGTACCGTAACTAGCACGTACTTTTAGGTCGTTGATCCATTCGATGTCTTTCATAAAGGCTTCTTCGCTCAAACGCCAGTTTAAACCAAGACTCCAGAATGTACCCCATTTGTGACCTGGAGCGAATCGTGAAGAACCATCTGCACGCATGCTGAATGAAGCAAAGTAACGGTTCATATAATCGTAATTGATACGACCTAGGTAAGAGATCATACGTTCTCTGTCCTTTGTTCCGTCTACATCATCTGGAGTTGCTGCAGCAGTCAAAGATTGCATACCTCCAGGGAAGTTGATCCCTTCAGCATGAATAAATTCTTTTACAGTCTTGTTTACTTCGTAACCTGCTAATAGGTTGAAATGATGATTTTCTTTAACAGTAAACAAGTAGTTTAATGTTGATGTCAATCCAAAAGCTTTATTCCAAGTAGAGTAGCGACTCAAACGACCATTGGCAGACGCACCGTTACCGTGTGCTGTGTTGTACCATTGAGTTTCGTTTAGATTCAAGAAGTCATATGACATGCTTGTGTGCCATTTTACACCATAGATATTAAAATCTACATATGGATTGATGATAGCACGTGCAGTTTCTGTGTAGTACTTATCCATACTTGCAAACGCGATACCATTCATGTCGTTGAAGATAGGATTGTTGTAGTTATATACTACTGCACCCGATTCATCGCGAGCAATTTTACCATCTGCATCATACTTGTAGATAGGCACCGTGTTAGGTACGTTCAAAGCTTGATAAAGGCCAGATGAACCACCTGTGCCACCTACTGCACTATTTTGTTTTGAAAGAGAGTAGGTAGAGTTGATACCCATACTCATCCACTCGTTTACTTTGCCAGATACATTGGCACGTCCTGAATAACGCTCGTAGTCAGAACCTTTAGCGATACCATCTTGATCTAGATAACCCATAGAAATGAAATACTTCATATCTTGTGAACCTCCGCTTACACTAAGGTCATATTGCTGAGCCATCGCAGTATCGTAGAAATTATCTAACCAGTCTGCATCGTAACGTAGGCTAGCACCGTCAGTAAGTGTACCTTTAGCGCCAGTTAATGGGTTTGCTACATTATATGGGTTACTACCATAGATTGCTTGAGTTTTGCTATTTGCGTAAGTTGATGGATCAGTTTCACCAGCTGCAACTCCTGCGTTGTAGAACCCTTGGTAGTACAATTTATAGTGTTGTGATGCGTTCATCAAATCATATCCTTGACTTGGAAGTGTCGACCAAGACCATTGAGATTTGAAGTTTACTTTTGCTTTTCCTGCAGTTCCTTTTTTAGTGGTAATCAAGATGACACCGTTAGCCGCACGTGAACCATACAAAGCTGCTGCAGAAGCATCTTTAAGGATAGATACAGATTCAATATCAGCAGGGTTTAAACTTGATAGAGGGTTGGTTGAGTTGTCTGTCAATTTAGACATGTCATCAGCAGCAATAGCTACACCATCAATCACATATAGTGGAGAGGAAGATGCTGAGATAGATCCAATACCACGGATACGTACTGTCGTTGCAGCACCTGGTTGACCAGAAGTTGATTGGATTTGCACACCAGCTGCTTGACCTTGTAGGGCCTTTTCGAATGAAGTGGCTGGAGTTTCAGCGATTTTATCACCCTTAACCGCGCTATATGCACCAGTCAATGAGTTCTTTTTTGCTGTTCCATAAGCAACAACAGTAACTTCGTCCAATTGTTGCGTGTTTGATTCTAAAACAATCGTAAGACCATCTGCAATTGCGACTTCTTTAGGAATCATACCAACGTATGATACGCGAAGTTTTTTTGCACTTGCTGGGATGTTGTTGATTGCGAAATGTCCATCGATGTCAGTGATACTTCCTTGACTTGTACCAACAACTAGGACTGTGGCTCCAATAATAGGCAATTTGTCTTCGCTTGACAAAACTGAACCTTGAATAGAGCGCACCTGTGCCATGGCTGCTCCTATTCCAACGAACAGAAGTGCCACGAGAAACATTAATTTTCTCATAATTCTCTCTTTAACAATTTAAGCTAAATATTTATTCTCTCTTTTAGCCTCGCGTATTCATGTAGTGGTATCAATGTGTAAGTATGCGAGGCTTTATCTCTCAATAACCGACAAAAGTAGAAGAAATATATTACAAATCAAAATATTACACTTCCTTTATGACATCTCGTATTCATGTATGCATTTATTATGCAGGTGCTTGCGGATGCTTTTTAGAAGTTTATCTCACATAATTGTGTTATATGTTTAGCTTATAAGTATGTTGAGTAACATTTTGGAGGTTTTTCATAGATTTTCCATTTTACGTGTCATCTCAGATATAGAATAGTGTCTTTTGATATATGTCAATAAAAAATGGCCATGATTATAAGTATTATAAAGTATAATACCTCTCATCTTTCATTATTTATTAGTATGAAGGATGGGAGGTTTTTTTTTATCACTATGATATCTTGTGAATTTGAAAGTGATGACTTCTTAAAATGATTATAGGATTCGTTTGTGAATTTTAATGATTTCTAGTGCTGTGTTGATAAACAAGATTTCGTTTGAGACGAGTTTCTAGGTATTATACACGCAAAGGGAATCAAATAGAAAAGAGGGTATGTCTTCACGACATACCCCCCTTTTAATAGTGTATTAACTTGGTGCTTTAGGCACCTATTATATAGACTTTGTGCTTGTGAAGCACCTAGTAATACTTATACAGAGAGAGAATTAATAGCTATCTTCGTCAAAACCAGTGTAACGGTGACCAGTCAAGATATATTCTGCATCAGTTGTAGCATCGTGGTCTACGACTGAATCAAATATATATTTGTATTCTGGTACGCCTGGCTTAGCCCATTCTGTTTCAGCTTTTTCAACGCTGACAAATTTGACATGTCCACCGAATGTTTTAAGTTTGATGTATAAACTGTCGCATATATTACCACCTTTTGAAGTGGCAGCTTTAGTCAAAATTTTACCTTCTTCAATAGCAATACGTACGCTTTCACGTGCTTCTATCACTGAAAGACCAGCTGCAGTAGGTGCCCCATCTGGCATTTCATTAATCACAACTTGGTTGTCATTCAAATCATCAAAAGACAGAGAAGTACTTGCAAAATCTTCTGGAGCACCAGTTAGATTTTCTTTTACTTGGAATCCAATACGCTTTTGGTGATCCCAGAACCACAAAACATTGTGCTCATCGCTAACTGAATTGTAGATTTCAATAGCTACACTGCTACTCATGTCTGCAACCATTGAATTATCACTCGCATCATAAAGAGCGTACAAGTATGTACCTGAGTAATCAATGTTCGTGCTTTTCCACACATCTGCATCGTTGTTGTCTGGAATGCAAGAAGACAAACCAAGAGCAACACATGCAAGAGCTGTATATAATAACTTCTTCATTGTTTTAATCGTTTTTAGTTAGAGTTACAAAGAAATCATGACTACCACTACCGAATGATGGTACTAGGTAAATATTTCCTGTTTCAGGATAATATTGACCTTCTTTGATACCGCCGTCAAGTCCCCAATAGGCTTGAGTCATAGCAACTAGTTTAATTTCATTGCTTGGTGTAAGCTGGATATTAGCATTGTATGCAAGAAAAGCATAAGCGTTATCATATACATACTCTACATAATATCCGCCGAGCAACTTATCAATAGAGAAGAAACCAGGAGCAATCTTCTTAATTGTCACAATGTATCCTGAATACGGAGTCTCAACACCAGAACCACTTAATCGATAGCTACCCTCAGCAACGGTATATTTACCTGAAATATCTGTTGTTACAGTAGGATCACAAACATATACGGTACGTTCTCTCTCAATTTTAATGCCGTCAATGCGTATTGTATATACTACGTTATATACACCAATAGTATGTCCATCTACTGCGTCTACGCCTTGTACTTCAACTTCCGACGACAAATCTTCCCCCTTGTAGGTTACAGATACACCCGGATCAACATAATCGTTGCCGATCGCTGATATATATTCCTCTCCTCCGGTCACTTCGAAATGAAGCGTGTTTGAGACGTTATGATCGCCTTCTTCACACGAAACAATTCCAAAGCCCATTAGAACTGAAAGGAACGATATAAGAAATATATTTTTTTTCATTATCTTTCTGTTTGAGTATTAAACAATGTGTTTACAATCCACTTTTTTGATTCCACCAAGCTTTCCCTTCAATTAATGTTGAACGATTAGTTGGTGCATTAGCATTACGTTGAGTAATGCTAGTAGGGTAGATAATTTGAGTCGGAAGTTTACCGCTTAGTACACCACGCCCAACTACAGAGATAGTTAGATAACCTGCATAGCCACCATTAATATCTGTGTACGTGCTGTAAGCATCTGCACGGTTTACTTTGATATCTCTATCCCACACTTCAGGATATTTTGTACGGTTGCGTTCCAACCATGATTCTATATGTTGGTAGTTACAGTTAGCTACCCATTTTTGCATCATGATTTCCTTAACTTCTTCGTCAACAGTACCATTTTTCCATTCAGCATATTTACCTGCGTCAAGGATTGAGTAATCAGAAATTCCGTTTTCATCTAAAGATGCTTTTACTCCTGCTTCGTAGTATGCCTTAGCTTGGATGCTATTGCCATTACGAGCGTAAGCTTCAGCAATAAAGAAGTTTACTTCCCAAGCAGACATAATCATCAAATCTTGAGTCTTATCGAAAGAAGGTTGGCTGTAGTCTTCATTTTTGTCAGATGTACCATCACCATCTGTATCTTCTTTAGATTCAAAATCACCAAAGAAAGCTCCTTCGTGATGACCATCCGATGCTGTTGCAGTAAAGTAGACATCCAAACGTGGGTCGGTTGCGATATAGCTAATAAAACTTTCGCAGGCAATTACGTTTTGTGATAAGTAACCAGCACCACCTTTTTCATACTCCATCATTGGATGACGTTTCCCTTCTTGGTCATTACTCCAAGTAGAAGCTGGTATCATACAGCTTTTTGTTGTTAAGAAGCTATTAGCTTCGATAAAGCTTACCGTAGCAGCAGCACTGTAATGTGATGTCTCGCTTTGACGCATCATTAACTTCAATTTTACTGAAGCTGCAAATTGTTTCCATTTCGCCAAATCACCGCCGAAAATAACATCATATGTGCCATTTACTGAAGATGAAGATAAGTCTACTGCAAGCAGAGCATCGATGCGAGTCTCTAAATCGCCGTAGATTGTTTCAGCATCATCAAATACAGGGCTAACGATTCCTTTATCACCTTGCATCGCTTCTGTGTAAGGAACATCTCCCCACATATCGACAATCATTTGCCAAGTATAGATAGATAAGGCTTCAGAGATATAATAAAGTCCCTTGTTGCTACTTTCAGCTGTCATTTCTTTGATAGTACTTAAGTCCATCAATACACCAGCTGTCAGGTTATTATATGCATAAGACGCTGATTGCGTTTCATACTGACAAAGTGTCTTAAACTGAGATGCATCGTACGTTTGAGTCCAATACTCAGACCAGAAACCACCTTCAAATCCGAATTCCCAGCCCATCAATGTGTTAGCTAGATTTAACTCGGCAGTAGGAAGAACAACAGATGCATCAGGTAACTCACCCAATACGTTAGGGTCATGGTTCACATCCAAATGATCGTCACACGATGTGCCGAAAATAGCCATCAAAGCGAATGCGCCAATTAATATTTTTTTGTTCATAACTATATTCTTCTATGCATTAAAATCCGAAACTCAAACCGAAAGTGTAAGACTCATTAGTTGGTCCAGCACCAAACTCACCAAACTTCGCATCGATATCATTACCGAAGGTAGTTGTTTCAGGGTCGATATACAAGTTGTCTTTTGGAGTCCACAACAAGATGTTGTTTGCTGATGCAGACAAACGGATATTGTTAACTTTTAATTTTTTACACCACATAGACGGTACACTCCAAGATAGAGATACTTGACGTAGTTTCAAATATGAGCGGTCAATCAGTGCAGCTTCAGCACCTTGCATACCGTTTGTTTTGTAATAAGTATGGTATGCTGTAGGATCTACAGGTGTAGTGTTTTCAACGTAGACACCGGGCTCTTTTTCATATACAGAACCTGGAACTAAGAATGTAAGACGGTTGTTGTCCATTGTTTCAGGACCACCACCTGTCCATGCCAAATAGTCCATAGTGTAGCTGTACATATAACCACCGTAACGGTAATCAAAGTTAGCAGCTAAAGTGAAATCCTTGTAACGAATAGAAGTGTTCAAGCCCATACGATACTTTTCGTTGACATCTTTACCTACAAATTCGTCGTTACCGTTTTCGATAGGCATACCATCACCGTTTACAACGATATGCTCTACTCCTGATTCATCTTTCCATTTTTTGATACCAGCTGTTTTAAACTGACCAATTGATTTTCCTTCTACTGCATAGATACCCATGCCACCGAAACCAGATAAGTATACTTCATCAACATCAAGTTTTTCTACTTTGTTCCAGTTTTTAGAGAAGTTCCATGAAAGATCCCATTGGAAATCCTTTGTTTTGATTGGAGTTACATCTACAACAAGTTCGATACCTTTATTTCGTACATCACCGATGTTGGCCAACTTACTTGTATAACCTGTAGATGGGTCCATAGGTAAGATGTTCAAAAGACCTTCAGTCAATCGGTTATAATATGAGAAATCAAAACCTACACGACTATCAAAGAATTTAGCTTCAACACCAAATTCGAATTCTTTTGTTAACTCTGCCTTTAGATCTTTGCTACCCAATTGGTTAGATACAGAATAAGAGTTGACACCACCTAATGGGAATGTTAAGTCATCAATATCTGGATAACCTGGATTTGAAGATGAGCCAGATACAAATCGGTCATATACATAATACAAACTAGCATCATTACCTGTCATACCATATGCAGCACGCACTTTAGCATAGCTAAGTACACCTGGATCAATGTCTCTTTGTTTTAAGAAATCTGTAATCAAGAATGAACCAGTGATACCTGGGTAGAAGAACGAATTGTCATTCAAAGGTAATGTAGAAGACCAGTCATTACGAGCTGTTAATGTCAAATATGCATAGTTTTTGTAGCTAAAATCGACGTTAGCATATAGCCCCATAAGACGACGAATACTCTTGTATTGGCTAGCTGTAGATGGTGACAAACTGTTGCCTAAGTTGTAGAATCCAGGAACGTCAATCGAAGAAATTCCACCAGTCAAATAGCTATATGTGCGTTGGTGTAAATTGAAACCAGCAATAGCATTGATTGTAAAGTCTTCATTAAGGTTCTCTTTGTACATTGCAATCAAATCGTGGTTGGTTTGTGTTCTTTCACGACGTATTTCAGAGTAAGAACCTGCTGACATACCAGAAGTTCCATAGTTGTAAGAACCTGCAGCAGCTTGCTTCTTAGCAATCCATGATTCAGCTGTAGATGATTCGTAGTCACCACCGAATTTGTATTGCACAGTCAAGTTATCAAGGATATCGTAAGATGCTTCAAACTTACCAAAAATCTTATTTTTGTTTTGTTTTGCACCATCGTTGTCCAATACATAATATGGATTTAGACCATATAGTGTAAAATAGTTTTCAAGTGTGTTGAACTTGTTGTTGTAATCTTTCAACTCAGAGATGGAAATGTCATTGGCAATTTCCAACAAAGAACGGAATGTTGAAGAACCCTGACCTGTTGGTACTGTTTTTGTGTCTTCAATACTGAAATTGGCACTTGCGCCAATTTTCCATTTTTCACCTTTAGTTTCTCCCTTTGCTGAGATTGTGTAGCGTTCATATGTGTCTACATCACCAGGATATACACCGTTTGTGCTATTGTGTGATAAGGACAAATAGAAATTGTTCTTTTCGTCACCACCGCTCAAGCTAACAGCATTTTTATATGTTTTCCCTGTATCATAGAAACTACGAATGTTATCATCTACGAATGAATAAGGTTTTACTTGTTGATCACTTCCAACAATGTTACCCCATACACGTTCTTTGCCATCAAAGGCAGGTCCCCAGCTACCGTTTTCAGGTAAAGCGTGGTCACCACTCCAACCTTGTCCATACGTGTCTTGCATTTCAGGAAGACGACCTACTTGTGAAAGGGTCATAGAACCAGAATAGTTGACACGAATTTTACCTTTAGTGTTTTCGCCAGATTTTGTTGTAATCATGATTACCCCGTTGGCAGCTCGTGAACCATAAAGAGCAGTTGCTGCAGCACCTTTAAGCACGGTCATGTTTTTGATATCATCTGGGTTGATTGCATTGATACCAGAACCAAAGTCAGAACCTGAATTTAGGTTGTCACCAGAACGGTCTTGTACGTTAGTAATAGGTACACCATCCACGATGTAAAGTGGTTGGTTACTACCAAATGACGATACACCACGAATCAATACGTTCTGTGTACCCCCTGGGGATGGAGCTGCTGAGATGTCTACACCAGCAACCTTACCTTTTAAGGCATCCATTGGATTGACAACTTGCGCTTCAGCAATTTCCTCACCACCTACTGATGTAGCAGCGTAACCAAGCGCTTTCTTTTCGCGACTTTGCCCCATAGCAGTAACTACGACTTCATCTAGAAGTTCAGCATCTGAATCAAGGTAAATCTCTAAAACAGGTTTGATTTTTACGTCTTTTGCTTTCATTCCGACGTAAGAAACTCGAAGAGTTGTAGCCGATTCAGGGACATTTCCCAATACGAAATCACCGTCTATACCAGTGATTGTACCTTGTGTGGTACCCACAACCAAGATTGTTGCTCCGACGATTGGCTCTTTATCCTCTGAGGAATAAACGTGCCCTGTCACTTTACGAGCTTGTGCGTTGACTACACTTATTCCGACGAATAGTAGAGTCAACAAGAACATGATTTTTCTTTTCATAAACACTCTCTCTTAGTTTAACATTTCAAATCGATATATTTTCTCTCTCTCAAAACAAAGATAGTAAATGGATGCGATATTTCCAAATGAATTTATAATCAAACGATATTCGAAACTTCCAAATTGTGAAGTTGAAGGTGATTTGATGTGTTAAATGACAGGAGATTATGGCAATAATTAGGTGATAGGTCGATTGATTATTACAAAATGATAGAATTGGTGCTTGAATTATTCTCTTTTTTTTCTGAAAAAACTTTTTTGAGAGCATTTAGAATCTCATTTTTCTTGCTATTTCTAGTTTAATATCTCTTCTCTATGTATATATTTATTCAACTTTCTTCTTCTCCTCTAGTCTATGCAAAGCGCTAAATAAATTACTAAAACAAGATTTGTAGTGTTAAGTTTTTACGTTTTCGTGCTCCAAAATATCCAATATTCTGTTTAATAACATGCTCTCCTTATTCTTTTTACAAGATGTACATGTGCACTTTGAATTCAAATAATGCATGTATATGAAAGTTGAAACTAAATTATTCATTTTCTGTATATTCCTTTTTTATCTGGATGTGCATCGCATGAATATTCTGTCTCGACCTTGGTTTGAGAGGAATATTGGTGAATACTGATGAGATTTTTAGCTTACAATTTTTCTTTACTATATGGTGAGAAAGAGTAAAATCTGAAAAAAATGGGATGTTAAAGCATTGTGGTGCTCAGTTTTTTATAGGAAAATGTTATCTAATACTTTAAAGTGCTCGTTTTTCTTGTCCAAGTGTATACATAGGCGCCTATTATTGCGGTCAATGGAGCAACAAGTACCAAACCGAAACTTCCTACCAATGTGTGTAAAATTTCTGCTGCTATGTAATTTTTGTTGACAATGTTTTCTAACGGTGTTCCTTTTGCCATAAAAGCCATAAAGGCAAACATAAAACTTCCAGAATAGGCAAATAAAAGGGTTGTTGTCATACTTCCAATGACAGGTGATGCTATATTTAACCCTGATTTCATCAGTGTAAATCGAGCCATGTTGGGGGTATGAGAGATGAGTTCATGTTGTGCTGCAGAAATGTCCATAGCGACATCCATTACAGCACCAGCTGCTGAGATAAAAATAACTGATATAAATATAGTGGACAAGTCAAGATAGGTGTATCCTGTGTATAGAAGTGCTTCTGAGAATTCTTGTACAGTGCCAGGAATATGAAAAAAATGACCAAAAGTAAGCGCGAGAATTGCAGTAATGGTAATACCCGACATGGTGCCCAGTAAGGCTACTCCTCCTTTTCTGTTAACTCCACCCACTAATAACACAATCACTAGTGTACATATGAAAACGATACTTAGAGAAACTAACAATGGATTGTACCCGTTGAGAAAAGCTGGAATTAATAATTTCCAAAAGCTTAAAGCTGTAAATATAAAAGAAAGGATGGCTTTTAGACCTACATAACGCGCAAAAAGTATAAGGAAACCGCCGAAGCAAATAAATAATAGCAATTCTAAGTCTTGACGATAATATTCAGCCGCACGGGCACCAATAATTTGATTGTGTTCATCATTTAATTGCAATATGGTCATAGCTCGCTCACCTGGCTTGAATAATTTGTCAATATTCTTTTGTCCTAATAAGTGATTTTGAGCTGATACGATCTGTCCCTTGAATTTTCCAGATTCTATTTTTAGTGTGACTTCCTGAACGCCCGTAATGACGATTGAAATTTGTCGTAGACCTGAGTTATCTACGGTGAGTACTTTGGATTTTTCATACCGCATGTCTTTTGTTAAGTCTGGATTCTCGTATCCTGTAGGTAGAAAAAAAAGAATGGTTGTAGAGATAACAACCACAATGAGAAATATGATTTCGGATTTCTTCATAATCTGTTTTACCGAATAAATATAGTGTCTCCCCATATACTGATTTTAGCATAGGGGAGCACTATAAGTTGGAATTTAGGTTTAGTTCAATTGAGCCACTTCCATAATTTTTTTAGCCACGTCTGTGTTATCGTAGTAACCTGTGAATGTATCAGCTCCAGCACCAATCGCAAAAACAGGAACAGGCACTGCAGTGTGTTGATAGCTAGAAAAGGCAATACCAGATTTGTTATTCAAGATGTGTGTGCAAGTCATAGTGAATGGATCGTAACCTCCATAGTGAAGTTTTTCTTCTGTGTCGTTTAAGATTTGCTCACCGCCCATTGAACGCTTGAATGCAGCTTCTAGTTGTTGAATCTCATAGTTTGAAAGTGAAATTGCTGTGCCAAGACCAAATGCTTTGCCTGCTTCTACCATAGCTTCTCCAAAAGTCATTGTAGTAGGATTCCAACTACGTACTTTGTTTGTGAACTCAAGATAGGACATTGTTTGGTTTTCTAAATTTTTAAATGTTGTCTCATAGTCTGTGGAAGTGAATCCTAAAGTCAATCCACCACAATCGTGGTCGCCAGTTATAACGATTAGTGTCTCATCTGGGTGTTGATCGTAGAAATCAAGGGCAGCGCCCACTACTTCGTCGAATGCAACCATATCAAATGCAGAAGATGTGGCATCGTTTGCGTGACACGCCCAGTCTATCTTACCTGCTTCAACCATGATAAAGAATCCATTTGGATTGTTTTGCATCAATTCAATACCCTTTTCTGCAAAATCTTTTAGTGTAATTTGGTTTTCAGAATCTTGTAGATAGCCGTCTATTGAGTATGGAAGCGCAGATCCGTCAGATGTAAATGCTCCACTACCTAGCTTGTTGATTGTAGCGATGACTCGGCCTGATTCGGCATTTAATGCATCAAAATCGGCTTTTGTATCTACGTAAGTGAACCCTTTTTCTTGGGCTGCAGTAGCATATTCTGCTGCTGTCTTTAGCGTGGAACGCTTATTCCAACGTACAGAACCACCAGCGAAATAGTCAAAGCCTGATGTTAATAATTGATTGCCAATGTCTTCGTATTTATTTCGATCATCAGTGTGTGCATAAAAACATGCTGGAGTAGCATGGTCAATAGATACGCTTGATACAATACCTACTTTCATACCTTTTTCATGTGCACGTTCAGCCATTGTTTTGAGGTTGTCATGGCGGTAATCTTGAGAAATGTAACCGATTAGAGTTTTATGTCCTGTGGCCAAGGCAGTTGCAGCAGCAGCAGACCCCGTGATGTAGCGGTCTTCTGCGTGTGTAGTGGCCATACCGACTACAGGTAATTCACGTAATCTAAGTGCTTCAATGGCAGGAGTCTCACTTTTTGTTTGAGAGTACAAGCGTTTTACACTGCCTTGACCTAGAGCGGCCTCAGCCAAATTAATCTGTGGAGTTGCCATACCATCACCTATTAAATAAATAATGTACTTGGGCTGAGTGCCACGAGAAATAGCATGTGTGGGTACTGTGACTGCAGTTGTATTCTCAGTACGTGTTTCGTTATTGTCGCTGCAAGAAGCTAGTGACAATGTTGTAGCAGCAGTTAGGGAAAGGAATCCCCATTTTAATGAAGTCTTGATACAATTCATAATTTTTTTGTTAGTTAATGAGTGTAATGTTTATACTATGTTTCTCTTGACGAGCAGTCTCAAATTAGGTTTAGCGCAAGCAAAAGTAGCTATCTAATGTTTCAGATAGAATACTGATATGTTACATTACTATAGCAAAGAGATAACAATTGTTTTACTAAATAAGAATGTGTCCTCAAATGTTCATCAGTTTTTAGTCGTATATCGTTAATTAGTGTTCTAAGCGATAGTATATAATTAGGATTATTGGGATAAGTGACAATTAGTAAATAATCTCTGTATATCCTGTGTCTCTAGCAAAATTGTGTAGTGTTATTTGTAAATAGTATAGTGTTGTGTCAGTAAATTATAAATGTTAAACATTGTGTTTTGTCTAGGTCGATGAAGGATTGATGTGTTTTAATAAATGAACGGGTATCATGATATTTGGTTCAATTATAGATTTTCATAATCCATGTACTATACAAGATTATTTATCACACCATATAAATAAACCTCATTGGAGTGACTGTCGTGAGACAACTCCCTTCATGTTCCTAATTAACTTTAGGTATATACAGATAGTGTTATGGAAGAGGGCAAGTCTGCGTGGTGTATGACTTGTCCTCACATAACAACCATTTGTGTTTGATGTTGTGAAACACAGGGTATATCCTTTGAATAATTTCTTGGTTTGAGTGATTATGTTTATATTTGTCCGATGCTGTAATAGCCTAACTTGTTGATGCAGACCACCACGCTGCATATATACTTTATACACCACCTATTTAAACAAATCTAATACAGAGTGATTCCAGAAAAGATTCCATTAACACTAGATCAATACACGGTACTCTTTGAAAAATATCGTGTACGTTTTATTCGCTTTGCAACTTCTTATATTGGAGATGCAAGTGTAGCGGAGGATATCGTGATGGATGCATTTATGGCACTATGGCAAAAAAAAGATCAGCTTCAAGAGGATGAAGCTGCTGCTTATACGCTAACGGCAATAAAGAATCGATGTCTCAATTACTTACGTAACCAGCGCACTCATCACGATGTAGAAGATAGACTAGCTGTGCATGCACAACGTATGCAGGAGCTTCGTGCATCTTCATTGGAAGCTTGTGACCCTCACGAATTGTTGGGGAGAGAGATGCAGGCAATTATCCAAAAAGCTGTAGATCAACTGTCGCCAAAAGCTCGCGAGATATTTATTCGCAGTCGCTACAAGGATGAAAGTTACCGTGAAATTTCGATAGCAATGGATTGTTCTGTAAAGAGTGTAGAGTATGAATTGAGCAAATCATTAAAGCATATGCGGAAAGCTTTGCGCGAGTATATGCCCCTAATTTTGCCTTTCATCTAATTTTTTTGTAAAAAAGTGAGGGAACACCCTCCTATATGTGTTCTACTAATACAGGATATGTATGGTGAACACATTATATAATCATGATGATGTTCCGTGATTTAATATGAAACCCCGATGAACAAAGAGATATTCAATAGATATTTTCGCCATGAGGCTTCGTTTCAAGAAGAGGAACAGCTGTTGAAATGGCTTGATGACGACCCTGCTCATCTTGAAGAGCTGAACAGGGAGCGTTGTATTTTTGATGCCTTGTTATTGTGTGATGAACCACAAGAGAAAAAACGTGTATTGTGGACAAATAGGCATTTTTGGACGCAAGTGGCCAGTTTGGCTGCCGTGGTTGTCGTTGCATTTGGAATAGGTGTAATGACTACTCCTTATTTTGAGACCGAACCAGAATCTCGATATAGTCAAATTGATGTGCCCGCTGGTCAACGCGTAGATGTTACTCTAGCAGATGGCACAGAAGTCTGTCTTAATGCGATGTCTTCCCTCCGTTTTCCACAGAATTTTCAAGGAAAGAATCGAGAAGTCATTTTACGTGGGGAAGGCTATTTTGATGTGGCGCACGACAAAGCTCATCCATTTATCGTCAAAACTAAACGAGCTGATATACAAGTGTTAGGGACAGAATTTGATGTTACTGCTTTTGAGAACGAGGGGGCTGAATATTTCGAAGTCTCTTTGGTCGAAGGTTCAGTACTGCTTCATGACAATATGAATAAACAAGAAGATATTCGTATGGAACCAGATCAGACTGTTGCACTCAAAGAAGGGCGTCTTGTAGCAGAAACAACTCCTGATTTTAAGGATTTTTCTTGGAGAGATGGTATACTCTCTTTTCATGATGAAGATTTTGTCAGCTTATTATCGCGTTTTGAGGCTACTTTTGGAGTACATATTGTGAATTTGATGCAGCATACACCACAAGTGAGTTTTACAGGTAAAATTCGTATTGACGAAGGAGTAGATCATGCTTTGTGGGTGTTGTTGAGAAATTGTGATTTTAATTATTTCCGTGATTCTATTGAACATAGTACGATTTATATCCAAGATAAAAAATAGATTTCAAGTATCCATATAGTACGAGGTGAGGCACGTCGTTTGTAACGATGTTGCCTCACTTTTTTATACATCTATATAAGATGACAAAGTGTGTCTTTGCTATTTATAAAAGATGAGATTTTTTGAGTTTTTATTTAGGGTAGAGCCTAAGTATCGTGTTATCTTAGTGAAGGCCTCAGAAAGAGGACTTCTAAAACCGGTTAACCAAGTGATGTAATTAACGCAAATCTAATAACTTAATTTATTTTATTTATTGCCTATGAAGTAATAGATATAATCTACACTTTCTCAGAAACGGCGTGTGCACTACATGTCGGTTTCATTTCAATGATTATTAAAGACGCTGTGTAGAAGTGAGTCTAATCTACCAGCTAGTATGAAAAACAAAACTTATTATTCAAATGAACTTATTGAAGATGTCGCAAACTAGGCGTTTGCTGCTTGTCTTTTGTGCGCTCTTTGCTTTGGGTGTTTCCTCGATATGGGCCCAAAATAAAGCCGTAACAATTGATGCAACAAATACCAAACTACTGAAGATTCTCCACAAGATCGAGAGACAGACAAAGTATTTATTTGTATATGGAGATGAAGTAGATGTCACTCAACAGGTGACTGTACATGCCCAAAACAAACCTCTTTCTACTGTATTGACCGAACTATTTGATGGTACGCGCATTACATATGCAGTAGATAGAAGCAATATCGTGCTTTCTATGCGTCCAGTTGTAGAAAAGCATAGTGGATTGATCAAAGGGCTTGTTGTAGATGTACAAGGAGAACCTTTAATCGGTGCCACTGTTGTGGTCAAAGGATCTTCTATGGGAACGCTGACTGATATGGATGGCCGTTTCCAATTGAACATACCAGAAATTACAAGTCAAACTGCTCTTGTGGTGAAGTATGTAGGCTATGAACCACAAACAGTAATAATTGGTAATAAGACGACATTTAAAATCGTTATGCAGGAAGAAGCGAATGCACTTTCTGAAGTTGTGGTAACTGCACTTGGTATCAAGCGTGAAGAAAAAGCCTTGAGCTATAATGTACAACAAGTAAAGAGTGACGAAATTTTGATGAATAAAGATGCCAACTTTGTAAACTCCCTAAATGGTAAAGTGGCTGGGGTAAACATCAACAGTAGTTCATCTGGTGTTGGTGGTGCCTCTAAAGTGGTTATGCGTGGTACAAAATCTATCGCTCAATCAAGTAATGCTTTATACGTCATTGATGGTGTGCCTATGTTTAACCTAAATGATGGTGCTGGTTCTACAGGCTTCGGTAGTGAAGGTTCATCTGAACCTATTGCAGACATCAACCCTGAAGATATTGAAAGTGTATCTGTTTTGACTGGTGCAGCTGCAGCAGCTCTTTATGGTAGCCACGCAGCCAATGGTGCCATTGTGATTACTACAAAGAGTGGTAAGGTGGGTAAGACAAGTGTGACTGTATCTAGCAATACGGAGTTTATGAATGTGTTTGTGACTCCTGATTTCCAAAATGAATTTGGTACAGGTGATTTGACAAGCTCAACTGCTGTGTCTGATAAGAGCTGGGGACGTGCATTAACTCCAGAAAATAACTACAACTATAAACCTAGTGATGACTATTTCAGAACTGGTGTTGTCAATACTCAAACAGTATCCTTGTCTACTGGTACGGAGCGTAACCAAACATACTTGTCTGCTGCATCGGTACAATCTGCTGGTGTGATTCCTAACAACAAGTATTCCCGTTATAATTTTACTTTCCGAAATACCACTTCATTCTTAAACGATAAGATGAAACTTGATTTGGGAGGTAGCTATATTCGTCAAAAGGACCAAAATATGGTCAACCAAGGAACATATGCCAATCCACTGGTATCTGCATATCTTTTCCCAAGAGGAGATGATTGGGCAGATATTAGAATGTTTGAGCGTTATGATACTGCTAGCGGCTATTCTAAACAATATTGGCCACAAGGCCTGGATGAATTCGTGGGACAAAATCCATATTGGATTAACTATAGAAACTTACGTAACAATAATAAGGATCGTTACACATTCAATGCAGGCTTGTCATATGACGTGTACGATTGGTTGAATCTTGCTGGTCGTGTGCGTATTGACAACTCGGTTACTGACTTTACTAAGCGTTATTTTGCATCGACCAATTTGACTATTGCTAGTGGCTCTGAAAAGGGATTCTACGGCATTAGAACATCTAAGGAAAAGCAAACATATGCCGACTTTTTGGTGAATATTGACAAGAGATTTATGGAAAATCTGACTTTCAATGCCAATATCGGAGCCTCTTATTCAGATATGCGTTACGATGCAATCAATGTTGAAGGAGGTATCAGTAACAAGAATGGTTTGGCCAATGTTTTTACTATTTGCCATCTTGATGATATTACTCATCAGCGTTCTCAAACGGGATGGAGAGAGCAAACACAAAGTGTATTTGCGAGTGCAGAACTTGGCTACAAGAGTGCATATTACTTGACCTTGACTGCTCGTAATGATTGGCCTTCTCAATTGGCTGGTCCTAAGTCAAATACGAAGTCGTTCTTTTACCCGTCTGTAGGTACTTCTTTTGTTTTGTCTGAAATTTTCAGTTTGCCAAAGCAAATAGAATATGCCAAAGTACGTGCATCATATGCCTCGGTAGGTACACCTTTCCCTCGTAACTTGGCCAATCCAATGTATGCATGGGATGAGGCTAATAACTTGTGGCGTTTGGATACTAACTATCCTATGTATGACTTGAAACCTGAACGTACAGATTCGTATGAATTGGGTTTGTCCACTCGTTTCCTTAAGGGATTCAATATGGATCTTTCTTGGTACATGACGTATACAAAGAATCAAACGTTTGACCCTAAGATCTCAGCTTCTTCTGCTTATAGTACATTGATTGTACAAACGGGTAAAGTACGTAATATGGGTTGGGAACTTGCCCTTGGTTACAAACACAAATGGGGTGATTTTGGATGGCAATCTAACTATACTTTGAGTTCAAATAGAAACAAAATTATGGAACTTGTAGAAGATTATCGTCACCCAGAAACTGGTGCGTTGATTACAAAAGACAATATCGACGTAGGTGGTCTTGCGCAAGCACGCTTTATTTTGAAAAAAGGTGGATCACTTGGTGATTTGTATTCTATGACAGAGCTTCGCACAGATAGTGAAGGTAATATTTATGTCAATGAAGAAGGCAAGGTGATGCGTCAAAAGAATGAAGAAGGCATCAAAGTGGGTAGTGTATTTCCTAAAGCGAATATGGCCTGGAGAAATAACTTCTCATACAAGAATTTTGAAGCAGGCTTTATGATTTCTGCACGTATTGGCGGTGTCGTTTATTCAGCTACTCAAGCAGCAATGGACTTATATGGAGTATCCCAAGCTTCTGCGGATGCCCGCAATAATGGTGGCATCTTGATTAATGGAAATGATTTGATTGATGCACATGGATGGTACGATGTTATTTCTGCTGAGTCTGGAATGCCTCAATATTACACATACAGTGCAACAAATGTACGCTTGCAAGAAGCCAGTATCGGTTACACACTGCCAAAAAATATTTTGTGGGGTGTAGGTGAGATGAAAATCAGTCTTGTAGGTCGCAACTTATTGATGCTTTATAATAAGGCGCCATTTGATCCTGAAAATGTGGCGACTACAGGGAATTATTACCAAGGAATTGATAACTTTATGACGCCAAGTACGCGTAATATTGGATTCAATATCCGTATGAAATTCTAATCAAAAGACCCAATGACAATGAAAAACATAATAAAGACAGCCGTTCTCGCTGGTGTGGTGTTTGGAACTTGTGCTTGTACTGATAAGTACGAGGAATACAATAAAAATCCATACGATGCCAATCATACCCAAGTGGAGTATGATGGATACAATGTAGGGGCATCTATTAAAGCGATGGAAGGATATATCATCCCTGTAGAAACCAATCTAAACCAGTTCACAGAATGTCTACTTGGTGGTTCTTTCGGTGGGTATCTTGCCGATTCCAACAAAGGCTTTGTCGGAAAGAACTTTGCTACATACAATCCACAAGAACACTGGATACAAGTTGCTTTCAATGATATTATTCCTAATACGTACAGTAGTTATCTACAATTGAAAGAGCTTACTGATGATCCTGTGATTATCTCTGTAGCAGATATCGTGCGTATTGCAGCGATGCATCGTGTTTCCGATATTTATGGTCCTATTCCATATACTAAGATTGGTGAAGATGCCAAATTGACTGCGCCTTATGATGATGTCAAGACAGTTTATCATACAATGATTGGTGAATTGGATACAGCTATAGCTGCATTGACAGAAAACCGTACGGCCAACTTTAGTGCAGATATAGATAATGTATTTGCTGGAAATGTTGAAGAATGGGTTAAGTATGCTAACTCTTTGAAACTACGTCTTGCTATGCGTCTTGCTTACTGTGAGCCAGATTATGCAAAGACAAAAGCAGAAGAAGTGATGGCACATGAAATAGGTCCGATGACATCTAATTCAGATAATGCATACAATATCGTATCAAAATCTCCTTTCCGTGTAGTTATGTATGATTATAATGGTGGTGACTCTCGTGTATCTGCCGATTTGACTTCATATATGCAAGGATACAACGATCCTCGCTGCCCAAAATATTTTACGAAGACCACTTTTGAAATAGATGGCTTTGAAGAAGGGTATTACGGACTGCGTACTGGTATTGACTTCTCTTCATCGGCCAATGCGCACAAGTACTCTAATATGAATATTGCAGCTGAATACGACAAAGTCTTATTGATGAATGCCGCAGAAACAGCTTTTCTACGTGCCGAAGGTGCGCTACGTGGTTGGAATATGGGGGGTACAGCAGAATCTTTGTATGAAGAAGGGGTGCGCTTGTCATTTGGACAATGGGGGGCATCAGGTGCTGATGCATATCTTGCTGATGACCTATCTAAACCACAAAAATACGACGATCCATTAGAAGAAAATAGTTATACTGGAGATGTGTCTCAAATCACCATTAAGTGGGACGAGACCGCTGATATGGAAACGAAATTGGAACGCATCATTACACAAAAGTGGATTGCCAACTTCCCATTAGGAAATGAAGCATGGGCTGATTTCCGTCGTACTGGTTATCCTAAGTTGATGACAATAGGGCATAACTTGAGTAGTGGTGTTATTGCAGATGATGGTTTCGCACGTCGATTGCCTTATCCACAACGTGAGTACACAGAAAATAATACAAACCTACAAGAAGCTCTTCAGATGCTTGGTGGTCCAGATAATATGGCTACGCGTATCTGGTGGGATTGTAAATAATAGAGGAGATTTCAAATGAAGAATTTACGTAAATATATGCTGGCGGTCCCTATGATGGGACTAGCCATGCTGGGAATGATGACATCTTGCGAGAGTGAGAATGAAGATACAGAACCAGTAGACGTGGCTCAGTCACAAATCGACAAACAAAATCCTCAGATGTACCAAGCGTATCTAGAAAATTTGCGTCAGTACAAAAAAGGAGAGCACAAATTGTGTTATGTGACTTTTGACAACTCGGCACAAATAGCGGCTGGCCGTGTGGATAATTTGGCTGCTTTGCCGGATAGTGTAGATGTTGTGGCTTTGCAAGTTCCATCTAATGTGCCTGAATGGCAAATAGACGAAATGAATGAGTTGCGTCAAGAAAAGGGAACTCGTTTTGTTGCCTCTTTTGATTTTGATGCTGTTAAATTGAAATATGACTTGTGGAAACAGGCGGTGGATACTGAAAATGAAAAGCTTGTGCAAGATGCTGCGGATGCTGCGCAACAACAGTCTGAAGAAACAGGTGAACCTGTAGAGCCAGCACCAGTTGACTTGATAGAAATACCAACATTTGAGGCTTATTTAGTTGACAGTTTGAGTACAACAGTGCACCTTGTTGATCAATACCATTATGACGGATTTGTTTTTGCTTATAAGGGTAAGAATATCAGTCATATGTGGGACGATGAAAAAGCTGAGTATCTAAATTATCACAATTTGTTTACTGGTATTATGAGCGACTGGGCTACACGCAATGCCGATAAGTTGTTTATTATTCAAGGTCTCCCTCAAAATATGATAGATAAGACGCTGCTAGATAAAGCTTCATTCATTGTATTGGATGTCACAGAACAAAAAACAGCAGCCTCAATGTCCTTAAATTTAATCATGGTATGCGATGAAGGTGTCCCAATGAATAAATTTGTTGTCTTGTCTGAAACAAAATCTTTGGATACTGCAGATATCAAAACGGGATGTTGGGCAGACGGATCTACTGCTTTATTGGGTACGGCTACTTGGGCAGTTGCACCTCAAGATGGTTGTAGCATACTAGGCATTGGTGTGAAGAATGTAAGTAATGATTATTATGGTGAAATACGCACATATAACAATGTACGTACAGCCATTGGAATTATCAACCCATCACTAAAATAAGAATACTATGATACGCAAATTATTATATGCTTTTCTATTATCAGTAGTCGTTTTGACTAGTTGTAGAAATGATGGACCAGACTTTGAAAACAAAGTTTTTATTAATGGTACAGATAAGACAGCCGAGATGCTTGTTAAGGCTGGGAATAAGGAGTTTACTCAAACTTTACAAGCGGCTTTAGCACAACCTTATATGATGCAGGTTGATGTTACTTTCAGTGCAGATGCAAGCAAAATATCTACCTTTAATAGTTCTTATGGAGAATCTGCTGTGCTTTTGCCAGCAGAGTATTATAATTTCTCTGAAAATAAAGCGACTATTAACGCTGGAAGTGTTTTCTCAAATACAATAGCCCTCAATTTTGTTGATTTAGACAAATTAGATCGTGACGTTGTGTATTGTTTACCAGTGACTATCTCAAAATCAAGTTTCAACCTTCTTGCCAGTGATATAACTAAATATTACGTCATTAAAGGTGCTGCTCTTATTAATGTAGTGGCTGATATCGAAGAGAATTACTGTACAATCGATTGGCAAGATCCTTCGGTAGTCAATGGATTGTCACAATTGACTTTAGAAGCCCTAATACGTGTACATGATTTTGACCGCATGATTTCAACGATTATGGGGATCGAAGGAAAGTTATTGATTCGTATAGGTGATGCAGGTTATCCTAGTAGTCAAGTACAAGTAGCCACTTCAGGTGGTAACTTCCCTGCAGCAGATAGCAATAAAAAATTACCAACAAATCAATGGGTACATGTTGCCCTGACTTATGATTCAAATGATGGGCACTCTGTATTGTACATCAATGGTGTGGTGCAAGGCGAACGTAATCGTAGTTTGGGTAGCATCAATTTAGGTCAAGGTGGTACAAGTGGTTTCTGTATTGGACGTTCTTATGCTGATGAACGTTATTTAGCAGGTGAAATCTCTGAAGTACGTATCTGGAACATTGTACGTACACAAGAGGAAATTACAAATAACCCATATTATGTAGACCCTGCATCAGAAGGTTTGGTGGCTTATTGGAAGTTTGATGATAATAGTTCACTACGTGTAAAAGACCATTCTGGTAATGGAAATGATGCTGTGGCCAATAGTCCATTGAAGTGGACGTCAGTAACATTGCCCGCTCCCGAAAACTAGTCTGTAAACCTAATAATAGTAATGCTAAATGAAAACAATGAATATATCAACTTGGGTGTTAGCCCTTGGATTAGCTACATGTAGTCTAGGATTGACTAGTTGTGGTGATGATGACATTGCTCTGGAACCAGTAAATGAAAGCCCATATACTTTAAGTGATGGTGCCGTAGCTTATTTGGTGGATGGGGCAAACAAGCGTGACTTTAATGTCGTTGAGTTTAGAACGGAAGGTACTAGTGATTTATTTGTGAGTACAACAACTCCAGTAAGCGCTGCTGTAACCCTTCAGTTGAATTATCAAGCTGATGCCTTGACTCAGTTTAATCAGACACATGGTACTGATTACGAGCTTTTCCCTGAAAACTTAGTGACTATTCCTGCAACTGTCGAGCTTGCAAAAGGAGCTAAACAGTCATCTGCAATAGCTGTTTCTGTGAAGACAGATGCTGCATTGGAAACAGGTAAAACATATGCTATCCCAGTACACCTAAGTGCAAATAATGCAGTTGTGAAAGCAACTGCCGAGGGTGATTATATGATATTAGTACGTGATTTGACTGCTTTGCCAGATGCGAATAAATCGACAGGTATACAGATTATTAGTTGCATGGAGGCAAACAATACTAATCCGTTGAACAATATGATCTATACTCTAAAAGGTAGTGGTAAACAATTGATAGATCAGGTCATCCTGTTTTCTTCTAATATCAACTACAATGTTGAGACTGGTCGCGTGTATATCTTTCATAATAATAACATACAACACATGTTGGATAATAGAGAGAAATATATCAAACCATTGCAGGATCGTGGCATCAAAGTGTTGTTGAGTATTCTAGGTAATCATGACCAAGCTGGTGTGGCTAATCTAAGTAAAGAGACAGCAAAGTATGTAGCTCAAGAAATTAAGGCCAATTGTGATGCATATGGCTTGGACGGAGTGTTTTTTGATGATGAATATTCTAGTTATCCCAATCCAATACCTCCTGGTTTTGTGAGTCCCTCTTCTGCAGGTGCTGCACGCCTTATATATGAATCAAAGAAGGCAATGCCAGACAAGCTTGTAGAGGTTTATGTTTGGTCTACTACGTCTTCACTGCCTAGTGTAGATGGTGAAGAACCTGGACAATGGATGGATTATGCCCTTCAAGACTATGGACGTGGTGGGGATTTGTCAGGTAATTACCCAGGTTTGCCAAAGTCAGGAATGGCTCAACAGTCTAGTGAATATGCACAAGGTCGTTTTTGTAGTGAAAGCGGTTTACAATCTATACGCAATGACGGGTATGGGGCACATATGATTTTCGCTATGGATCCTTATCGTAGCAACAGTGCTAGTCAGCGTAGTCATCTTGAAACAATTGCAAGAACGTTATATGATGATGAACTAGTCGTTGGCGAACCATTCCCTAAAGATTGGTAGACTATAATCTTTTAAAATGAAGAACATGAAAAGAATATATACATTGATGTGCCTATGTGCACTAACTCTTCCTGTACTATTTACTGCTTGTAGTGGAAGCGATGATGATCCTACGCCAGTTGATCCAGTGAAGAAGGAGATTAAGTTGGATGCAGAGAAAGCAGATATCGTTGTGAGTCAAGCTACTTCAATAACCATTGTGGATGGGGCTGGAGAATACAAGGCGTTCAGTACTAATACCGATGTCGCTACGGTTGAGATGGAAGGTGCGGTATTGCATGTGACTGGAGTAGCATTGGGTAATACTAATATTGTCGTTACTGATGCGCAAGATAATTACTTGTTGTTGCCAGTAGTATCTCATTATGAAACACTAGCTATCGATCGCGAAAAGATTGAGGTAGCCATGCCACTTGGTTGGACCAAGACGGTAAAATGTCCGATTACTGAAGGTAATCTTGGGTATGAAGCAACTACTGAAAGTGAAGATATTGAAGTGTCTATCGAAGCTCCATCAACACTTGTGGTAAAGGGCATTAAAGAATGTACAACAACCGTACATTTGATCGACTCATATGGTTTGGAAATGGATATACCAGTAGAAGTAAAGACCTCTACTGTACCTTTTACAGATCAAGATAAAGAAGATTTGATGGCTCAAACCGATCAAACTATAACATTTGATCAAACGGACTATAACTCAAGTTATTACGATAGATCGGTTACTCTAGAAGATGGTGTGAACAAGGTCGGTTTCACTTATTATACTTACTACTATGGAGTTGTCTCTTTCCCTGGAGATCTAACAGTAGGAACCAAAGCAGATGCTACATTACGATTTAAGTATGGTTGGGGTAGTACGGCTGTTAATTATGAGGATGAACCTGTGACTTGTGAAGTACTTAAGAATGATGGTACAAAGATATGGTTGATATTCTACTTTACTAAGGATGAAAAATTACACTTTGGTCATATGATTTTGGATCTATAAATTGCTATAGATTGTTCTATTGTACCCCGAGACTTATAATGTCTCGGGGTATTTTGTTTCTGCTTATCCGATGTATATTATAGCTCGTGTGTACCATGTCCTTATATTTCTTTATCTTTGTTCTTGTTAAACCAAATTGATACCTTATGAACCGATTCTTTAAGCTCATTGCGGGTGTAACACTTTTGCTATCTGTTGTAAGTTGTACACTCCACAAAACACCTTCTGTATTATCTCCTGATGGACATACTGCTTTTATCGTCCATGTAGATAAAGCTGGCGCATTGAACTACTCTGTTGTACATCGTCAGGACACACTGATTCGTACCTCTCGTTTAGGTTTTACCGATCAAGATCATAATAATTTGCTGAATGGATATACTATTACAGCTGTTGAAGAAAGCACTATTGACTCCGTTTGGACTCAGCCATGGGGAGAAAATAAAAAAATACGAGAAAACTATAATGGCGCAGCCATTCATCTAAAAAATAATGCAGGTACACTGACTCTTTTTGTAAAAGTGTTTAATGATGGCCTTGGTTTTCGTTATGCCTATAATATTGCAGGACGCGATAGTTTGTATTTGACCGATGAGCAGACTCAATTTAACCTAGTGGATTGCCCTACAACTTGGTCTACTCCTGCCAATTATGATACTTATGAACAAAAGTATCGTATCTTGCCTTTAGATAGTGTACAGAATGCCAATACACCTATCACAATGTGCACAGCACAAGGTACATGGATGTCTATTCACGAAGCAGCTTTAACTGATTTTCCAGGCATGACTTTGAAGCGTAAAGATACACATTCTCCACTAGAAGCCGATTTAGTGCCTTGGCCAGATGGTATCAAAGCTAAAGTGCCTGCTCAATTTAAAACGCCATGGCGTAGTATCCAGATTGCAGATGAGGCATCAGAATTAATCAATTCGTCTCTTATCCTCAACTTAAATGACCCTTGTAAACTACACGATACTTCTTGGATTAAGCCTATAAAGTATGTTGGCGTATGGTGGGGGATGCACGTGGGGGTAGAAACGTGGAAAAAAGGGCCACGCCATGGGGCGACTACAGAAAATGCAAAGAAATACATCGATTTTGCTGTCAAACACAATATTGAAGGTGTCTTGTTTGAAGGCTGGAATGACGGTTGGGAGAATTGGGGCACGAATCAAGTATTCGACTATATGAAGCCTTACGATGATTTCGACATCTATGAAGTGCAACGTTATGCACAAGCTCGAGGCATACAGCTTATTTCGCACCATGAAACTGGTGGTAATATTGCTAATTATGAACCACAACTGGAACGCACCCTAGCTTGGAACGATTCTTTGGGCATACGCTATCTCAAAACGGGTTATGCAGGTGGCATGAGCGGAGGTATTAAGCACCATAGTCAACTAGCTGTTATGCACTACCGTAAAGTGGTGGAACTAGCTGCAAAACATCGCATTAATCTTAATGCACATGAGCCTATAAAGCCTACTGGAATTCGCCGTACTTATCCCAATATGATGACTCGCGAAGGAGCCCGTGGTATGGAGTGGAATGCATGGAGCGAAGGAAATGGACCTGCTTATTTTGAAGTACTTCCTTTTACTCGTCTATTGGCAGGGCCGATGGATTATACACCTGGGATCTTTGATGTGCTTCTAGAAAGTAGTAAGAATGACCCAAGACGCAAAAAATGGAATGATTTAGACCAAGGAGTCAATCGTGTTCATACCACTGTTGCCAAGCAAATGGCTGCATGGGTGGTCTTGTATTCTCCAATGCAGATGGCTTCCGATTTGATTGAAAATTATAAGAATAAACCAGCGTTTAAGTTCTTCGAAGATTTTGATGCGGATTGCGATTGGTCTCGTTGTATTTTGGGAGCTCCAGAAAAAACGCTTGCTGTTGTACGTCGTGCAGGTGACCGCTTCTTCTTAGGGGCAGTTGCTAATGATTTTAAATCTCAGAATGGGATGTCTTCCATAAATCTTCCTATACAACTAGATTTTTTGAAAGAAGGAATAACATATGAGATGACGGTTTATGAAGATGCTGCTGGAAGTGATTATATGAATAACCCTACGGGAGTGAATATCCGTACAAAAAAAGTACAATTAGGTGATTCTATCGATTTGCATATAGGTACCGGTGGCGGTGCTGCCGTTAGTTTCATTCCTACTGCGCGGTGATGAGTTTAAATATACGTATGGATAATCCTGATGATGGCATCAATCATGCTGCTTTGGCTGAACAACCAGATTCGAAGGGTGTGTATGTAACAGATCATTTGCCAGTTATGGTTGATTTAGTTTTAAATTGACACAAAAGATAAAGAATGTCGAAAGAGCTTTTGACAAAATGTCAAGTGCTGTATAAGACCTCTAATCCGCAAGCGCTTGCGATCATTTGATGCAGCGCTTGCGGATTCTTTTTTATCCCGTTGCGTATGCCCTAGGAACGGGATGTTATCGCTTGTTTTGTCTCTTTAGAAGGTAAATGCGTAGCCTAAATGATTTTTTTAATGTGTTTTTTTAATGAAAAACTAGCTTCTGAAAATGGCGCGCTCATATAGCCCTTTTCCGTTCGATTTAAGCGCTTCTTTTTTTGAGTGGACTTCCACTACTCTGATCTGTAATAAGGCCTCTATGCGTGTCTGTCATTTTGTAAGATAATTGCTGCTTTTCGTGTGCTTACAAATAAAAAGAAAATCGATATTATACCTCTTCTCTATTGGTTTGATTTTTCTTAAATAAGGTATTGACACTTAGCAATTGCTGACGATTGACCATAGAGTGACGTGGGTCAGTAAATGTTGTCTCTTCTTCTGGTGTACCATATTGATCTGGATAGATAATGAGCAAATTGGTTGATTTAAAGTAATTGTCTACTTGACTTGGGAGTTGACTAAAACTCTTATCATACGATATGGCCGATTCACGTGCGGTTACTAAGACAAGTAAATCATCTTCACGAAGCACTTTATCTATTTGATAGACATCATCCCAATGCATCAAATCTCGCGTTTTAAAATTGATGTTGGTATGTGCTTTTTCCATATGGCGTACCAATATAGAATTGGTGCTTGGATGGCAGTAATAGATAATTGAGCAGCTTAATTGATCGGCTACATTACATAATCGATCTATCCATTTATAGAATCCTGATTCATATTCAGCTTTTGGCGGTACAGCAACAACAATGCGATGCAATGTGTTGGTTGGCATCATTAATCGCACCACAACCAATTGACGGTGCATGGCATGTAATAAATTGTCTGTAAGATTGCCCCAGAATTTTTCACTCAGGTTTGTTTTATGGTGTAATCCCAGCACTAAGTCAGTGGCTTCACGCTCTATCATGGTGTGCACAATACCTGTTACAATGTTAGTGCTTACGCGGTTGATTGTGACCATTTGTACATCTACTGAAGCAGCGATCTCGGTGGCTTTTTCTAGATTTTTATGCGCTTGTACTCGTCTACGTGGATCACTATCATCAAAAGTGACGTGTAGTCCAATAAGTTGGCACCCAGCTTTTGGCTGATGCATCAGTAAGGCCATGTTGGTTAAATGTTCTACGGTATGTGGGTTGGCATATGTAACAAGGATATTTTCTTCTTTAAGTCGTTTTGGATTGGCTTTATCGCTAAGTGCCAAAGAACGAGCGGCTTTTTCTGTGTACACCGAACTGATAATGCTAGATACCAAGATCAATATAATCATAGCATTCAACACATTATCGCCAATAAGAGGTTGTATGCCTGCTGTGTTTAAATCAATATCAATATGTGTACCAGCCATTAACATGGCCAAAGCGCATGCAGCATGAGCATTGGTCATACCAAACATCATCTGACGTCCTGATTTGCTCATACCAAAGGCTTTTTGCATAATGAAAGCGGCCAACCATTTAGTGACAGTGGCCACCACGATAAAGACAATAATAATCCAAAAGATATCTGGATGCTCGTATAGCAATCGGAGATTGATAAGCATCCCAGTTCCAATCAAGAAATAGGGGATGAATAGGGCATTACCAACAAACTCTATGCGGTTCATCAAAGGAGATAGACTCGGTACTAGACGGTTGATAACAAGACCAGCCATAAAGGCTCCAAAGATATCTTCAAGTCCTGCCAATTCAGCTAAGGCACTACTCAAGAAGATCAAGGCCAGTACAAATATATATTGAAGGATGTTATCATCATAATTGGAGAAGAACCACTTGGTCAACCTTGGGTATACATAAACGATGAAAGCAGTATATGCGATAAACTTAGCCACAAACAACCCCCAAAATGACCAGCCATTTTCAGGGGAGAAGTTTCCTGCAATACCAGCCAAGAAGAGTAATGATAATGTCAGTGATACAATAGTTCCACCAATACTAATCACCACACTGGGGTGACGAGTTTGTCCATATCGACCGACAATAGTATAAGTTAATAAAGTGTGTGCACCAAATATGCTGGAGATAAGCATGGATTTCCAAAGATCAAACCCCAACAATTCCATGCAGCTCCATTGGGTAATTGCGAACGGGACAAAGAAAGTGAGTAAACCAAAGATAATACCTTTGGTCCTATTTTTCATTAATCCCTCCATGTCTAGCTCCAATCCAGCTAAAAACATGATATATAATAAGCCGACTTTACCAAATAACTCGAAGCTGCTATCGCGTTCTAAGATGTTCAATCCGTGCTCCCCGATTAGTATACCAGCTAGTATCAAACCAATAATATGAGGTATACGCAGTTTGTTTAGCAACATAGGTGCAAACAAAATAATACTCAGAACTAAAAAGAAGATCCAAGTATGATGAGTTATGGGAAGAGTAAAGTCAGATAGATGTCCGTGCATAAAAGGTGGTTTTAGGTTTCTTGTGCTACAAATTTACTCAAAATTATGGGAATATCTAGCAAATTGTTGTATTTTTGTCGGCTAATAAGTGGATGTTTCACTTGTGCTGTCTATAGAAACACATAAATAACTTGAGTACTCTATTACTACCTACGATAGGGTATTTGTAACAAACTAAATATAGAATAGGTAATTATGAATGTAGCAATTGTTGGCGCCAGTGGCGCCGTTGGACAGGAGTTTCTCCGTGTTTTGGAGGAGAGAGACTTTCCTATCGACGAGCTAGTCTTGTTCGGTTCTCCACGTAGTGCAGGTAATCAATACACTTTTCGTGGTAAACAGTTGACGGTCAAATTGCTTCAGCACGATGATTCGTTTAAGGGTATTGACATCGCGTTTACTTCTGCTGGAGCTGGAACTAGTCGCGAGTATGAAAAAACAATCACGAAGTATGGTGCACTCATGATTGACAATTCTAGTGCATTCCGTATGGATGCTGATGTACCTTTGGTTGTGCCAGAAGTGAATGGAGACGATGCGTTTGACGCACCTCGTAATGTTATTGCCAATCCAAACTGTACAACGATTCAGATGGTTGTTGCTTTGAAAGCCATTGAGGAACTATCTCATATCAAACGTGTACATGTATCGACATACCAAGCGGCTAGTGGTGCTGGTGCAGCGGCTATGGACGAATTGTATACGCAGACCAAACAATATTTGGATGGCGAACCTGTGGTTGCTAATAAGTTTGCATACCAATTGGCTTTCAACTTGATCCCTCAAGTAGACGTTTTCACAGAAAACGGATACACTAAGGAAGAAATGAAGATGTACAATGAAACACGTAAAATTATGCATAGCGATATAGAAGTAAGTGCTATGTGTGTACGTGTGCCTTCTCTTCGTGCTCATAGCGAAAGTATTTGGTTGGAAACAGAACAGCCAGTATCTGTGGATGCTGCACGCAAAGCCTTTACCGAAGGTCAAGGTCTAGTTGTTATGGATGAACCAAGTAAACAAGAGTATCCTATGCCTTTGTTCTTAGCTGGTGAAGATCCTGTGTATGTAGGCCGTATCCGTAAGGATCTGTCTAATCCTAATGGATTGACATTTTGGACAGTAAGCGACCAAATCAAGAAGGGAGCTGCACTTAATGCTGTACAAATAGCTGAGCATATGATTGCTAAAGGGGCTTTCAAAAAATAAACGATAGTCTTTTATATGATACATATCAGGTGTATGTTTAGGTGAGAATCTAGACATATGCCTGATTTCGTTTTATAAAATCCTCATTTGTGAGGATTGTGTATATGTGTGCTTCCTTGTATCTTTGCAGCGTAAATTATTGATATATGAAAATGATTGAATTTGAATCTACTAGGAAAGGGGGCTTGTATAAAGTGCTCCTTTTCTGCGTAGCGAGTATTAGTTTTACTATCACGGCATTTGCCGATAACTATCCTGAAGCTCCTACCGACTCTTCGACGATTAAATTGGATGAAGTTGTGGTGACTAGTTTTAAAAATCAGCAAAAGGTAGAGGAACAGCCTGTTTCTGCTTCTGTCTTGAATGCAGCAACATTGCAAACACAGCAGATTCAAGGGATGACTGATTTAGGGCATCTTATTCCCAACTTCTACATGCCGCAGTATGGCAGTAAGTTGACAACGCCTATTTATGTGCGTGGTATTGGTAATAAAATTGGTGATCCAGCTGTTGGCCTATATGTAGATGGGGTGCCTTACTTTGACAAATCTTTGTATGACTTCGAGTTTGATAATATAGAGAAGGTTGAGGTTTTACGAGGACCACAAGGAACCTTATATGGACGTAACACTTTGGGAGGTGTGATTAATATCACGACCCATTCTCCTATACAATACGATGCCGTCAAAGCGACTGTAACAGGTGGCAAATACGGACGTTTGGAGAGCAGTTTGTTGGTTTCTAAACCTTTATCCGATAATGTGGGATTGTCTGTTGCTGGACGTGTGTCGCATATTGATGGATTTATTACAAACCATTATAAAGCAAACGCTTCTGGTGAAGCCACTTTAGATGGATCATCACATGCTGACAAACGAGATGAGGCTTCAGCTACTGCTACTTTGGACTGGCAATTAAATGATCAATGGTTGTTGAAATATACTCAACTGTTCAATTATGCGGATGAGAACGGTTATCCATATGCAGAATATAATATCGAAACGGGTAAGATTGCTCAAGTAGCCTATGATGCTAGTAGCATGTATCGTCGTGTGATGACCAATTCGGGACTTGGATTGAACTTTGCGAATGACGTGATCGCTTTTAATAGCCAAACATCATTTCAATTTACTCAAGACAAGCAGGTCATTGACCAAGACTTTTCAATTGCTTCCTTGTATGCAGTGAAGCAAATGAGTCATCGTCGTATGTGGTCGCAAGAATTCAATTTAAAAAGCAACCATACTGGTGATTATCAGTGGATTTTTGGAGCTTTTGGTTTCTATCAAGGATTAGACAGAGATGCACCAGCAGAGTACTATAAAGCTGGATTTACTAGCTTGAAGAAGTATGATATGCCTACTCGTGGATATGCTGTGTACCATCAATCTACATTGAATCACTTTTTGATCGAACCATTGAGTGTGACAGCTGGTATTCGTTATGATTTTGAACGTGCCGATTTGGATTATGACTATCGTCGCAAAAAAGGTGACGTGATTACCCCTGTAGATGCTTGTAGAATTCATGCTTCAAGTGATGAATGGAGTCCAAAATTGTCTATTCAATATGCTTTGGCAAATAAGCAATCTATATATGCATCCGTTACACGTGGATACAAAGCGGGTGGTTTTAATACTATATTCCAGACACACGATGAGATTAAATACAATCCAGAGTATAGTTGGAACTACGAAATAGGAGCCAAATTACATACATCAGATCACCGCTATTCTGCTGCTTTTTCGGCTTTCTATATCACTTGGAAAGATCAACAAATATATGAGCTTTTGGCCAATGGGCAAGGAGCCAAATTGACCAATGCTGGTGAATCATATAGCCGTGGAGTCGAAGTCTCTTTGCATGCACGCCCTCTAAATGGCTTACACGTAGGTGTTGAGTATGGTTTCACAGATGCTAAGTTTAAGACTTACCATAAAAGTGAAGAGATACATTACGATGATAACTACATCCCTATGGTACCTCGACAAACATTGGCTTTGATGGGAGATTATTCATGGGCACCACAATGTTCTATGGTAGATCGCATCACGATAAGTACCAATTATCATGGAGTGGGTACGACTTATTGGAAAGAAGACAATGACGTATCTCGTGGATTCTATGGCTTGTTGGACGCCAAACTCAAAGTTATGAAAGGTTGTTTGGGACTAGAACTTTGGGGACGCAACTTGTTGGATCGTCATTATGAAGCATATGCATTTAGTGCTTTCAATACTTATTATGCTCAGCAAGGTCGTCCATTAGAATATGGTGCTACCATGTCTGTTACGTTTTAAAAAGAATAATCATGGCGAACACATCTCCTTCGCATGCCGTCACCAAACAGCATTTACTGACTTTCTTTAGCTTGTATATAGCGCAAAGTATTCCTATGAGTTTCTTTGCGACAGTTATACCTGTAATGATGCGTCAGGAGGCTTTCCCTTTGTCAACTATTGGTTATCTACAATTGATTAAATTGCCTTGGATTATTAAATTTTTGTGGGCACCTTTAGTTGATAGACATAGCAAAAGTATTAGAGACTACAAGCGTTGGATTATTTTTTCGGAGTTTGTCTATGCTGTGTTTATTATTTGTATTGCTTGTTTGAATCTGCATACAAATTTTCAATTAATCGTTGTCCTGATTATTTTGTCTTTAGTGACATCGGCTACGCAAGATATAGCGACTGATGCTTTGGCCATACGCACAACACCTCATAAAGGAAAGGCATTGCTGAATAGTATGCAGTCTATGGGCTCTTTTGCTGGTACTTTGGTTGGTAGCGGGGTGTTGCTTATAGTGTATAAACAGTTTGGATGGGATATCCTACTGTTCTGTTTAGCCCTGTTTGTCCTCATTGCCGTCGTGCCTTTGTGGAAAAACAAACAGGTACACTTATTAGATGATACTAAGTTGTCACCACGTGCTCGTTTTCATGATTTTGCGCTTTTCTTTACCCAAAAACGTATTTGGAAACAAGTCATATTCTTGATCTTTTATTATTCTGGTCTCATTGGTTTGTTGGCTATGTTACGTCCCTACTTGGTTGATTTAGGCTATTCAATGAAAGCCATCGGCGTGATGAGTGGTATTGTTGGAACTGGCTTTGCTTTTATGGCGTCGTTTTTGGCTGGTAGACTATTGCGTAAAATAGGACGAACGATCGCTCGAATACTATTTGCTTGTTTTATTTTGTTGGCTACGCTGTACTTTTTGACTTTTATAGGTACAGTGCCTAGTACAACAGATATTTATATAGGTATCTTTTTGCTTTGGGGAGCCTATGGTTTTGGCACGATTGAAGTGTACACTACTGCAATGGATTTGGTGCGCCCTGGTCGAGAAGGGACAGATTTTACTATACAGATTGTGTTGACTCACTTAAGTGGTATCATTGTAGTGATTCTTAGTGGGCATGTTGCTCAACGTTGGGGATATGATGCGTTATTTGTGATGTCTTCTGGATTGGCTGCATTGTCTCTCTGTTATGTGCTTTTCTTCTTCCCTTTACGTATCGAATCGGTAGCGGAAGAACTGGATAAAACATAGACGAAAATTCCTGCCTTAAATCCTTAAATTCTCGCCTTAAATATTAGGATTTCTGCCTTGAATGTGTATATTTAAGGCAGGAATATTTGCCGTTTTTAGATCATTTAATTTAAAGCTCTTTTACTCGATAAAATGAATACATTAGAACGTATATCTAAGTATAATTACCCTGTACCTCGGTACACAAGTTATCCACCTGCCAATCTCTTTCAGGACTCTTTTTCAGGAGATGATTATTCGTGGGCTGTAACAGCATCGAATGTTTCTTCTCAGCAATTGATCTCCTTTTATATTCATATCCCATTTTGCAAACACCTCTGTCATTATTGTGGATGCAATTCACAAGGCATGAAGTCAGAAGAAACTATTGCTCGTTATGTGGATTGCTTACATCAGGAAATAAATCATGTGAAAAGTCAATTGTCTTCTCACAGGAAATTAGCGCAGATTCATTATGGAGGAGGTAGCCCAACAGCTATTCCTTTGCATTATTTGAAGGAGCTTAATGCCCACCTATTGGAGGGGGTTGAAACTATTGATCAGCCTGAAATTGCAATTGAATGTCACCCTGGATATCTCAATGAGGAAGATTGGGATCAATTGATTGATGCTGGTTTTACGCGTTTTAGTTTGGGAGTACAGGATTTTAATGAGGATGTTTTAAAGTCAGCCAATCGTCGACCTGCTTTATTGCCAGTAGAAGATATTGTACAAAAACTACATGCAGCTGGTGCGCGAGTTAATCTAGACTTTATTTACGGCTTACCTAAACAAACGGCTGCTAGTTTCAAGGCGACTATTCAAAGAGCCATTGATGCCCATCCAGATCGATTGGTGACTTTTTCATATGCTCATGTGCCTTGGGTTAATAAGGCGATGCTTATTCTCGAGAAGGTGGGACTGCCTAGTAGTGAAGAAAAACAGGCGATGTTCGAAAATGCGACGGAGGTACTGCATCAAGCTGGTTATGCAAGTATAGGTATGGATCATTTTGTACGTCCAGATGACGAGTTGTATGTGGCTTTACGTGAAGGAAATCTACACCGTAATTTCCAAGGTTACTGTACTCGTCGCACAACTGGACAAGTGTATGCTTTTGGAGTTAGTGCAATTTCGCAATTAGATTCAGTGTATGCACAAAATACCAAAGTGCTTGATGAGTATATGCAGCATGTGGAATCGGGGAATTCTCCAGTTGTGCGCGGGTATCAGTTGACCCCCTCTTTACAAATCGTGCGTGCATTGATCGATATGTTGATGTGTAATAACCGCATTACTTGGCCTGAATTGGAACAACATGTACATATGTCGAAGGCAGATATTCTTGCTCAAACAGCATATAATCAAGAAATATTTCACACATTTGTTGAAGATGGGTTGCTAGTGCAAGAGCAGGATGTATGGACGATGACTCCAGAAGGATTGCCCTTTGTGCGTAATATTGCAGCAGCCTTTGATCCTCTATTGGTAGAAGGAACACAAACTTTTTCAAAACCGTTATAATGAAAACAGAGAACACATACGATGTGCTTGTCATTGGGGCAGGTATTACTGGACTGACAACTGCGCTATATGTACAACGTGCTGGTTTGCGTGTGGCTATTCTTGAACAAGCTTCTAGAGTGGGTGGACAAATACAAACGAAACGAGCTGATGGTTTTGTGTGTGAATGTGGACCTAATACTGGGGTGTTGTCGTATCCAGAAATAAAAGAATTGTTTCAAGACATTTCGTTGGATGTACAAGTGGCCACTGAAGCCAATAAAATACGTCATGTGTGGAAGAAAAATCGTTTTTACCCTTTACCTTCCTCCTTGTATCAAGCAGTGACGACTCCTTTGTTTACTTGGAAAGATAAGTTTCGTATACTAGGTGAACCATGGCGTAAGCCTAGTAACAATCCCGATGAAAGTGTAGGCGATTTGGTGGCTCGTCGTTTGGGACAGAGTTACTTAGATAATGCTGTCGATCCATTCATTTCGGGTATTTATGCAGGGGATGTACACCGTTTAGTGACTCGGTACGCACTTCCTAAACTATATGCGCTGGAAGCCAATCATGGGAGTTTTATTCGTGGAGCTATAGCCAAGCATAAGGAAATAAAAACTCAGCGCGATAAACTAGCTACTAAAGAGGTGTTTTCTGTACGCGGTGGCCTACAGACATTAACAGATAGACTAGGTGAACAGATAGGGGCAGAAAATGTGTTTCTAGGTGTGTCTGATGCCGTTGTACATCCTATTATTCATGAAAATGGAATCGAGAATTGGGAGATTACAGGTATTCAGAATGGTACTAGTCAGGTATGGCAAGCTGCTCGTGTTGTGACCACTGTAGGGGCGTACAACTTATCTAGTTTGCTCCCTTTTGTACCCCATGTGTATATGCAACGTATCAATAATGTGCGCTATGCTCCAGTTACTTTAGCCAGTGTGTCTTTGACGCATTTGGACAAGAAAAAGCATCAATCTTTTATACGAACTGTACAGGCTTTTGGTAGTTTGGTGCCTTCTCATGCACAATGTCCAATTCTTGGGATCTTATATCCAAGCAGTTGTTTTGATGATCGTTGTCCTGCTGGGACGACTACCAATGCTTTATTGAGCTTTTTTATTGGTGGTATTCGTTACCCGGATGTGGCCGACTGGACCTCAACTAAAATAGATGAAGTTGTTCGAGAAGGATTGTATGGCATGTTGCATATGCCTGAGGATATTATGTACAGCATAAAAAATATTGCCGCACACAAACATGCTATCCCACAGTATGAGATAACATCGGGAGAAAGATTTCAAGCTATTGATGCGGTGGAGCAAGAATATCCAGGACTTACTATAGCAGGCAATCTGCGCGACGGAATAGGTCTTGGAGACCGTATCCGTCAAGGTCGACAGGTTGCTGAGAAGATCAAATCCAGTTTTTCTTTTTAAAGTAAACCCAGAAGGTGACTGTGATTGCCACACTTAGAAGCAATGTGATGGGCATTCCCCAGGTCCACTGTTCCATGCCATTCATAAGGTTCATACCATATATACTAGCTATTAGTGTAGGGAACATCATGATGATAGAGAAAGATGTCAACATCTTCATCACACTATTCATGTTGTTGGAAATGATCGATGCGTAGATATCTAGTGTTGTCTCTAAGATATTACTATAGATATCTGCGGACACACGGGCTTGGTTCAACTCAATGGTTACGTCTTCGATCAATTCGGCATCTAGTGCATCTATGGGGAGTTTAAACTTTAGTTTGGTCAGTAGACTTTCGTTGCCTTGTATAGATGTGGCAAAAAAGATTAAGCTATCTTGTAGTCTAGATAGAGCGACCAAGTCTTTATTATCTATTTCCTTGGCTTCAAATTCTCGTTTGGCTTTATCTATACGTAACTTGATTACTTTTAGTTTCTTCAAATACCACACACAAGAAGAGAGGAATAGGTGAAACACAATATCCACTGCATCTATAAACCGATGATTCTTACGTTTGTGGTGATGAGTAAAATCACTCATCATGTGGGTATCATGATAACAAATCGTGATAAAAGTGTCTTTACGAAAGGCTACACCTAATGGCACGGTAATAAATGGAGAACGAGATGTTGCTGATTTCATGTACGGAATACGTAAGATGATAAGCGTCCAACCTTCTTCGTGTTCGATACGGGCACGCTCATCAATATCTTGAATATCCTGTACAAAATAGTTGGGTACTCCCAATTCATCAACTAAGTAGTTGGTCTCTTCTTCGGTTGGGCACGTGACTTCTAACCAGCATTTGGAATCGTAATTATCCTGTTGCTTTAATTCTCCTTGTATGTTCCAGCTTGTTTGCATAACCGAGTCATCTTTAGGGATTAGTACTACTTTTTCTCTCACAATCAGCAAAAATAAGACGGATAAATGTCTTATTTTTTTTCTAGCGGCAAAGATAAGGAAAAGTCACCAAAAGCTCGCACACTTTGTCTTGCCATTTTCGAGCATCGCGCGCTTTCAGCATATTTTCATTCATAATAACGAAAGCTAGCGTTTTCCCTCTTTTTGTTGAGATATAGCCTGCCAAACAGCTGGAACCTGTAACGGTACCTGTTTTTGCAACAACATGTTTGAAAGCTGTCGATTGTTTGTGTGCCATACGGTACTTGAGTGTACCATCTATACCTGAGATAGGTAATGATTTGTATAATGGGTGAAATATCTTGCTATTTTCATAAGCATACTCTAGTAGTTGGCATATGGCCATAGGAGAGATGCGGTTGTAAATGGATAAACCGCTACCATCATATAGCTCATATTGATCTGGAGAAATATGAAGTGAATCCATTAAATGTGTAATTCCTGCAATCCCATCAGCAGCACGTACTGAAGGAAGTGAGCTTATACTGTCATTAGTCTCTGCTTCTGCATAGTGCCGATCTCTCACTGCTCGTCCTATTTGAGTAAGCACTGACTCAGCATATAGGTTGTCGCTTTCTTTAAGCATCTCTTTGAGTACAGTAATCAATTCTGTCTGTATAGAGGCTATTTTGTGTGTGGAAATAGTATCTGGCAATGGTTTGTATATGACTTCTGGTAGTTGGGCTACTAAGTAATATGGTGTGTCATGAGGTGTGCCATTTTTCATGATATGTATTCCTTTGTGATATAATCTTTCTTTAAAACTCCACATGGCATAATCTTGTGAGTTGTATAGATTGATGCTTCTTTCTCGTAGAGTTGATACATCTCCTCGCGCTATGAGTAGATTGCTATTACGTAGCCATTGGCGTGTCAAACGGAAAGGGCGTTTGTTTTTTTGCTGTCTGGATACAGTTTGCGTTTGATTCAGTAGATGTATAGGCAATAAGCTGTCTCCAATCATCTGAATTTGTGCGGGCTGTCCTAATATACTATCTGGTTTTGCTAGTATAGTCACTTGATCACGTTGATAGACGAGAGGTGACAAGTAGGGTTGGTAAGTTCCTGGATTGTCATCCCATATCCAACCGCTTCTCCAGTGCAACGAATCAGTCAATGAAACATCTCCATATAAATGTCCTGTAACAACGTGAAACGAGCTGTCCAGTTGATTCACAAGAGAATCTAAATAACTAGCTTGCAGGAGTGGATCCATACCTCCTTTTAGATAGAGATTGCCAAATAAAGTGTCATTACGTATTTCTCCATCTTTCCATACACTGGTTTCAAAATGGATTTGACCTGGCGAGTCGGCTTCGTAGGTTAATGCTGTAATGGCTGTAGCTAATTTTTGCACAGACGCAGGACGTGCTCTTTTCATCGCTCTATGTATATATAGAGGTCGATGTTGGGATAAATCATAAATTGCTATGTTGACATCACTAAATCTAGGAAGTCGTTGAACGAGTATATTTAATTTGTTACCTAATGTGATGCTATCGTTCTTAAAAGCTTTTCTGTCTATTTTGGCGTGAAGTGCACTACATGAAAATATGAGTATGCAGCATAGAGGAAACAATTTGCGTAAAGTAGACATGATCAAGGGGCTTAAAATAGAATTAGTTATTGATGATAGCATCCATAAGTGGGTCTTCATTATTGCTGGATGCATTTATAGAAAGACATTCTTTGAATATTTCACTGACTGTAGGGTGTGGAAAAACGAAGCGTTGCCAATGGCGTGCTTTGAGTCCCATATGCATGGCCATTGAAGCCTGAACAATGAGTTCGGAAGCTGGATTGCCCAGTAGGTGTACGCCTAATATATTGTCTGTAGTGGGACAGATATAGAGTCGACATAGCCCTGTCTCTCCTTCGTTTTCTGCAACGAAACGCCCACTGTAAGTCATCGGTAATTCTTTGGTAATGTATGCGGTTTTATTATGGATCAATTCTTGTTCTGTGGCGCCGACGCATGCACACTCAGGATTTGTATAAAGTACTTGTGGAATCAGTGGATAGCTGATATAATCTGAGTGTTTTAGAATATTACGTACTGCAATTTCGGCTTCACGTACAGCGGTATGTGCCAACATCATTTTATGGTTGGCGTCTCCACATAAATAAAGGTGAGAAGATGAGGTACGCATACGTTGGTCTACAATGACTTGACCTTGATCATCTCTGTCTAGCTTAAGGTTCTCAAGACCTATACCTTCTGTATTTGGACGTCGTCCGACGCACACGAGCAGTTTCTCTTTACGTATCGTTTCTTTTGTGCCATCTGGATCTTCAGTTTGAATAACAAAGAGTTCATTGTCCATTGTTACCTCTGTCACTTTATGACCAAGTTTGAAATCTATACCTCTTTTGCTGTATGTTTCTTGTAGCATATCTGATATAGCGTGGTCCATTGATGGTACAATATGATTCATCATTTCTACAACAGTGACTTGGCAACCAATACTATTAAAGAAAGAAGCAAATTCCATCCCAATAACTCCGCCGCCAATGATGGTAATGGATGTTGGAATTTCTGTGATCTCTAAAGCTTCACGATGGGTCCAATATGGCGTTTCAGATAAACCTGGAATTGGAGGAATAACTGTTGAAGAACCTGTACATGCAATCATTTTGTTGCATCGGTATATTTCGTTATTGCAATTGATCTTATGTTTGCTGATAATGGTTGCTTCGCCCGAAATGATTGTGACGCCAGCTTCTTGAAGACGATTTTTAATGCCTAAAACTAATTTTCGTACTACACGTTTTTTGCGTTTGGCTATTTTAGGCATTTCAGGGGTTGCCGTGCCCGAATAAGTGATCCCGTATTTGGCTGCTGTTTTTGTTTGATCATATAGTTTTGCACTATATAAGAATGTTTTTGTAGGAATGCAGCCTTCATTTAAGCATACACCACCCAATTGGTCTTTTTCAAACAAAATAACTGTAAGACCATTTTTAGCAGCGACTTCGGCTGCTGTATATCCTGCAGGGCCACCACCAATAATTGCTACATCGTAACGCATAGGCAAAATAGTTTATGATTTTCTTAAGGTTGTAGTTAAAAGACAGTTCAACCCGCAAGATAAGTAATTATTTTGAAATATGCTAGATAATGTGGTGGATTAAGTGATTTTGTCGTTGACTTTTATTTTATGTTTTGGACTCTAAATACAGAAAAATTACTTGATATAAGACAAGAAAAAGGGCTAAAACTTCCTTTTGGGCTATCTTGTGCATAACTTTATATGCTATATAACAGTTGAGTTCTGAAAAATTAGTATTTTTGTCACAAAATTCAAAGTGATTTTAAGAAGATTCTAGAGTTAATGAATAATCTAATTTTTCGTCCTAAATTATGGGGCGAGTTGAAAACTTATTCTCGTGATAAGTTTGTCAGTGACCTGATGGCAGGTCTTATTGTGGGTATTGTAGCTTTGCCATTGGCTATTGCTTTTGGTATTGCAAGTGGAGTTAGTCCAGAAAAGGGTATTATTACTGCTGTAATTGCAGGGTTTATTATCTCGTTTTTGGGAGGAACTAGATTACAGATTGGAGGACCTACTGGTGCCTTTATCGTAATTGTCTATGGCATAGTACAGAAATATGGTCTTGATGGCCTGTTGATAGCCACGATGATGGCTGGTGTGCTGCTCATTTTGCTGGGACTGTTTCAATTAGGTACTATCATTAAATTTATTCCATATCCTATTATCGTTGGTTTTACCAGTGGGATTGCTGTGTGTATTTTTAGTACACAGATTGGGGACATATTTGGACTTGACTTTGCTGGTGATAAAGTGCCAGGTGATTTTTTGGGGAAGTGGGCTGTCTATTTTCATCATTTTTCTTCCATTGATTTATGGAGTACATTAATGGCTTTGCTTTCTGTAGCTTTAATTGTGCTAACTCCTAAAGTGATCAAGTGTGTGCCAGGTTCTTTGGTGGCTATTGTGGTCGTGACTATTGTAGTCGCTTTATTGAAGAATTATGCGGGGGTAGATACTATTGAAACAATTGGAGACCGTTTTCAGATCAATGCGAGTATGCCTGAATTGAGTATGCCTAGTTTCTCGCTAGATAAAATACAACAGTTATTCCCAGTAGCGATAACGATTGCTGTGCTTGGGGCTATTGAATCTTTGTTATCTGCTACTGTAGCTGATGGGGTTATTGGTGATAAGCATGACAGCAATACAGAGTTGATCGCTCAAGGTATAGCTAATATTTGTTCCCCATTATTTGGTGGAATTCCAGCAACAGGTGCTATTGCTCGTACCATGACTAACATAAATAATGGAGGTCGTTCTCCATTTGCAGGTATGATCCATGCGGTTGTGTTGTTGCTTATATTGCTTTTCTTGATGCCATTGGCAGGGTATATTCCTATGGCCTGTTTGGCAGGTGTATTGGTCATTGTTGCTTATAATATGAGTGAGTGGCGTACTTTCCGCGCTTTGCTTAAAGGATCAAAGTCTGACGTTTCTGTTTTGTTGATCACCTTCTTCTTGACAGTCATTTTCGATTTGACTATTGCTATAGAAGTTGGCCTTGTGATTGCAGCCTTGTTATTTATGCGTCGTGTTTCTGATACAACTAAGATTTCCGTATCGACCGACAAGCTCAATCCAATGGATGAAACAGATATGCAATTGACTAACGAGGAGCATTTGGTAATCCCTAAAGGTGTAGAAGTCTACGAAATAGATGGACCTTATTTCTTTGGTATTGCGAATAAGTTTGAGGAACAGATGATTCAGCGAGAACGCCACCCTAAAGTGCGTATTATTCGTATGCGTAAGGTGCCTTTTATTGATAGTACGGGTCAGCATAATTTGGCCAATCTAGTCAAAAACTGTATGCGCGAACACATTGTAGTTGTCTTCTCTGGTGTCAACGATCGAGTACATGAGACTCTAGAAAAGACTGGATTCTACGAATTGGTTGATGAGAAAAACATCTGTCCAAATATTAATGAAGCGTTGCAAAGAGCAACATTATATATTGAGCCGAATGAGGTTGAAAAGTAGCTCCGTTCCTAGAACTTTTCCATAAGGAGCTTTATCAAAAAAGAGATCGCCAAGTGTGGTGATCTCTTTTTGTATATATGCATTCTTGCAGTAATTATTTCTTATTCTTTGGATTAGAAATATGGTCTATATTGCGTTTCAAGCCAGAATACTTTGCTCGTTTTACAGCACTCCCTTTGAATAGGCGTTGATATGTGGGGATATCTAGGGAGACCCAATCTGACTTATGCATCTTTAATAAATCTGGATGGGGATGAAATGCGATTTCACTTGTACTAGTTGCTTGTTTATTGAATGGGCACACCAATGCACATGTGTCACAGCCATATATACGATTTCCTTGTGCCTTACGGAGTCTCTGAGGTAATGACTCTCCTCTGTATTCTATTGTTAGGTACGAAAAGCATTTACGAGCATCCATCATGCCATCTCCCAACAAGGCGCCAGTGGGACAATGTTTGATGCATAGAGTACAGTCACCACATTGGTTAGACATCGTAGTGTCATATTCTAGCTCTTGATTGATCAGTATCTCTGCTAAAAAGAAGTAGCTTCCAGCTTCTGGAATAATTAATTGGCCATTTTTACCAATAAACCCAAGACCTGCTTGTTGTGCCCAATAACGTTCTAATATAGGCACGGTATCTACGCAGAGTTTTACTTCAATGGGTGTAGGGCAAATTGGTGCGAGCTGTTTAACTAGGTTGTGTAATTTTTCTTTGACTACTTGATGGTAATCTTGCCCATAGGCATAGTAGGATAAATGGTACTCTTCGTCTTGAATGCGTTCTTCTGGATAATAATTAATAGCTAAGCAGACAATACTTTTCGCACTAGGCATAAGCAAACGCGGATCTAATCGCTTGTCTACATTATTGGCTAGATAGCTCATCTCTCCGTGTAGGCCATTAGCTATCCAGTTGCGAAAACTTTGCGCATACTCATCTTGTATAGCTTCTGCTGGAGCTATACCTACATATTGGAATCCAAGTTTGTGGGATTCTTCACGAATAAGTTGTGTGAGACTTGTCCTGTCGTTAATCAATACCATTAGAATCTTGTGATACTGGTGGCAAATCTAACGTTTTAAACGTATAGCCTTCTTCAAGCAAAAACTCTATTGCTTTGGGCAAAACAGGTTCGAGATTAGCCCATGATTTTATTGAATCATGAAAAGTGATGATACTACCGTTGCGGGTGTATTTCATGACATAGGCCAGGACTTGTGGCCAACGTAGTTGTTTCGTGTTGTAATCACGTGTGACTACATCCCACATGATAATATGATATTTTTTCTTTAATTGCCTATATTGACGCATAGTCATATGACCATGAGGAGGACGAAATATTGTAGAGTGTACATATTCATTGCAAAGTGCTGTGTTCTCCATATAACTTTTTGTGGAGTGCTCAAAACCCTTTATATGATTGAATGTATGGTTGCCTACATAGTGCCCAGCGTCGACTACTTGCTGGTAGATACTGTGATGTTTGCGTACATTATCTCCTACCATAAAGAAAGTCGCTTTTACGTTATAACGCGCCAAAACATCCAATACCCAAGGAGTTATTTTGGGATCAGGTCCGTCATCGAAAGTAAGATATATTGTTTTTTCTTCCGCATTCATACGAAAGAGAGCATCACTATAAATCTTACGGAAAAATTTTGGCGGTTGTTCTATAATCATTTTTGTTCTAGCTAAAGACTATCGAGCCAGCATTGCTGCTGGCTCTTAAAATATATGTTGATTTTTTCTTTATAGTCACACGAATCTGTAGCACTTAGTTTTCTTCATTTGGAACTGCAGGTGTGTTGGGTACATTTTCTGGAACTTGTGGACGAGCTCCTAGACGGATGCGGTAGCCGTTGTATAGTTGATCAAACTTTTGAGTGTATATTTTGGCTAGATCTGATTTGTATGTAACAAGTTGACGTACGTATTCGTCTAGCAAATATATATTTCTCATGATGTTCTGTTGAGAAACTGCTAGTTGCAAGTCATTCATGCTGAGATACCAAGCGATATATTCACTAGCATCATCGGCTAGTACTTTCATAATGGCATCACCCTCATCTTTCATTCCTAATTTGTAGTAGTCTATCGCTATATTGAGTGAACCTCCTATATAGTCATGAGGTACAGTGCTATTAGGGATCTCTTTTTTCGCTTTAGCTAGTGCTTTTTTCGCTTTATCTAGTTTGTTCTCTGCGATAAGTTGATCGGCGAGAGTGGCAAACAAACGGCGGTGGGTATAACACATACGCAGTGTGTTCTCATCCAGGTAGACTCTTGGTGTGCTTATACCTCCAAATTTATAGCGTGACATCAAGTTGGTGTACATACGCTCTGAGTCAATGCTTGTACCAGTTTTCTTCGTATCAAATGGGGTAAAGCGGTAGGCAAGACCTTCTTGTGTGAAGTGATTTTCCATACCTAGCATATTGCCAGAACCAACTGAGATAGCAATATATATAGGACGTTCCCAGTTGGAATTAGCCAACATTTCAAGCATCATCAATTCGCTCTTGTATAGCGAGCGCTTACCTTTCAAACTGATATGCATATATTCAGGAATGCTGTCGTGCTCTGGAAGTAACATACCAGAACGTTTAACAGCCTCTTTATCTATTTTCAGAACGATGCTGTCTGTTGGAATGACGTGAAGATCACTTTTGCTATCTTTTGCCCAATGTTTTAAGATGTTGTGCAATTCGTATGGGTTTTCTCCAAATGCTTTTTGTACATTCTTAAGGGCAGTCTGTTTTCCGTCGCCACGAGCTTTATCTTTGGCTTTTGCATCTTTGTAAAGCTTTATTACGTCGGACATCAGATTAGGTTCTACCGAGATATAATCATTTGCCCCTTCTACATATTCAGTTCTATCCCAAGTAATAGGAAGACCTGGTGATTTGTATTGAGGACGTTTCATTTGATCGATATACCAGTCTGTTTGCAGATAACTTAGATTACACACACGTACATCTGTGCGGAAATTTTCTACTTCTTGGTTATACCATAGTGGGAAAGTATCGTTATCTCCATTGGTGTAGATGATAGGATGTGCTTCATCTTGTGTGGTCATCAAATAGTTTTGACCAAAGTCACGAGTGGCATAGCGTACTGAGCGATCGTGATCATCCCATGTTTGACTGACCATTTGAATGGGAACTAAAATACCCAATACGCAGGCAATACCAGCTGCCAATGCAGGTTTGTTTTTCAATATATCTCGAAGCGCTTCTGCTAGTGCTGCTACACCCATACCAATCCAAATAGCAAAGGCATAGAAGGAACCTGCATATGCATAATCGCGCTCACGTGGTTGCATTGGAGTTTGATTCAAGTAGATGACAATGGCTATACCCGTCATAAAGAAGAGCATAAACACAACCCAAAACTGTTGTTGCCCCCTACGTTTTTGTGATAACTGCCAGAAAAGGCCTAGCAGACCAAGTAGTAGTGGAAGACAGTAGAATACATTATGTCCTTTATTATTAAGTAGACTTTTGGGTGCTAGACTCTGATCGCCTACAAGTACATTATCTATAAAAGGGATACCTGTGATCCAGTTGCCATGCTCAATTTCTCCATGGCCTTGTATGTCGTTTTGACGACCTGCAAAGTTCCACATGAAGTACCTCCAATACATATAATTCAGTTGGTAAGAGAAGAAGAAACTCAAGTTTTCCCATTGAGTTGGTATTTTGACTTGTACTGTTTGTCCACAGTCATCATAAGGCACCATGGTACCTGTGATATCCATCCAATTTTCGTAGTATTGTGTATGCGCAGAACTATACATTCGAGGGAAAAATACGTTTTGGGCATATTTGTAATCCATACGCCCTGGCATTTCTTTGTAACTGTCCTTTTCATCAGGAGAGTCTTTTTCCTTGCGGATATAACGTGCGTGTCCTTTTACGGCAACTGGTTTACAATAATTGCCTTCAACCTCTAGTTGTACGCGGCTAGAATATTGTGGACCATAAAAAAGTGGGCGAGTACCATATTGTTCACGACCCAAGTATTCACCAAGTGTAAAGACATCCTCAGGAGAGTTCTGATCCATAGGTGGATTGGCAGATGAACGGATGACAATTACTGCGTAACTAGAATATCCTACAAGAATCATGAAAACAGAAAGAACAGTTGTGTTGATTGTGCGTTGACTAATCTTCAGTTTCCCAAAAAGATCTGTTAGTAAGTATATACCTAGTCCGACTAGTATAATGAAACCAAAGACATAGCTCTTCAAGCCATAACCAATAAATGGAATACCAGTGAAAGCAATGGTTAAAAGGAAGCTAATATGCATTTGTTTTTGTGCAGCTTTAGCTCCTTTTTCGTTCATTTTATCCAAGTCACGACTACTTGCATACATGGCCCATACAGTGATGCCAATAAGCAAAATCATATAGATAATCAAGCCAGTGTTGAATGGTAGACTAAGATCGTTTACAAAGAATAGTTCAAACCATCCACCGACTTTAACAACGCCTGGTATCATGCCGTATAGAACGGCTCCAATAAGCACAACAGATGCTACTAGTGTCATCAGAATACCCCGTGCTTTTGCCTCTGGATTTTTCTTGAAATAGTATACTAAGACAATAGCTGGGATACAGAGTAGATTTAATAAGTGCACTCCGATGCTTAGACCTGTAAGGTAAGCAATCAAAATTAACCAACGGTCACTATGCGGATCATTTGCACTATCTTCCCATTTCAAAATTAACCAAAAGACAGCTGCAGTAAAGAGGGAACTGCTACCATATACTTCGGCTTCGACAGCACTAAACCAAAAGGTGTCGCTCCAAGTATATGCCAAAGCACCCACTATACCACTACCAAGAATGGTGATGGTCTGCGTCAGGTTAGGGGAATCATTATTGAACATTTTACGTACTAAGTGCGTAATTGTCCAAAATAAGAATAAGATACATAAAGCACTCATTAATGCACTCATGATATTTATAGCATAAGCAACGTGTGCTGTATCTGGTGCAAAAAGGCTAAAGAAATTACCCATAAGCATAAAGAAAGGTGCACCTGGTGGGTGACCAACTTCTAGTTTAAATGCTGTCGTAATAAATTCAGGGCAATCCCAAAAACTGGCTGTAGGCTCGGCAGTCATACAGTACGTAAAAGCTGCAATGGCAAAGACTATCCAACCAGTTAAGTTGTTGAGTTTTTGATACTTCTTCATGAGGTATAATGAGTTCTTTTATCAGTTGATATATGCTGTTTTTTATCGTTGTCGACAAAGATAGCATTTTTTTCTTATATTGTCTCCGTTATTTTGTTTTAGCTTAATTATCATTGGAATGACGTGGGAGTATGCGGTGAGGTAAATCGCCGTGTCCCACAATATCGATTGGGCAATGGAGACTTTGACCTATCCATTTTTGATCCACTTCTTTACAAGAATGATAGTGCAATGTGCGTTCTACACAAGCTACTTGTTTGACCTGTTGGAGAATCGTACCAACATCGTGGCTAACTAATATAATGGCACAGTCTTTATTAATTTCAGCAAGTATCTCGTAGAGTTTGATCTCGTGCGTTTTATCTAGATAAGTGTTGGGTTCGTCCAACATTAAGATATCTGGTTGCGAAACGATAGCGCGTCCCAAAAGTACTCGTTGTAACTGTCCACCACTAAGTTGGCCTATGGGAAGTTTGCTTAAATTACTCACACCTACTTTGTCCATTGTTTGTTCAACTAGGTGTTGGGCTTGTTTTTTCTTTCTCCATTGTAGGGGCTTGCAGGGAATTCCAGCTTGAATAACCTCTTCTACTATAATCGGAAAATCGCTGTCAACCTTAGTGTATTGAGGTAAGTAACCAATTTTAGGGCTATGAGTTTCTTCTCCATTTTTGTCGAAAAAACGGATTGTTCCAGAGTGTTTTTTTATACCCAAGATACATTTGAGTAATGTACTTTTACCTCCTCCATTTGGCCCAATGATGCCTAAGTAGTCATTGGCATGGATGTTCAGGTTGACCCCCTCCAATACATTTGAACTGTCATATGCTGTGGAAAGGTTACTAATCTCCATAATTGTAGGCTGCTCACTCATTCTTTTTTTCTTCTTTTGTTTGACTATTTGATAGCGCTGCTTTTTGTAAGCAATGGACAACATGAAGCATGCTATTACTCCAATCTTCTGACAGTGGATAAATGTTGTGTACAGATGCGTTGAGCATGCCAGCTATGCTTTTAGCTTGACGTTTGTCGAACTCTTCTTGAACAAGGATTACGCGAATGTCATTCGCTTTACCAGTGTCTATCACACTTTGAAGTTGAGAAGGTGTTGGACTTTTTCCTAAATGGGCAATCTCAATTTGGTGCAAACCATATTCTTCCGCATAATAGGATAGTGCAGGATGATATATAAGAAATTGCTTATACGCTTGAGGGAGTTGCACTACTTGTTTTTGAATTAAACGATCTACACGCATAATTTCATTATTCAACGAATCATATCGTTGTGTGTATAATGCTTTCTTTTCTGGAACCAATTGACACAGTGCGTCCACGGTATATCGAGCAATCTTTTGTGCATTTTTACATGAAAGCCATATATGTGGGTCTATATTATGGTGATGTGCATCTTCTTCACTTTGATGTAGCTTTAATGGGACGATTCCCGTAGACATGTCGTATATAGGAAGAGTAGGAGCATTTTTTTGAATGCGATGCATCCAACTAGTCTCAAAGGGAATATATCCAATTCGGAAATATGCTTTTGCCTGAGCTAATAGAACCATTTGTGTAGGGCTAGGATCATAAGTCTCTGGGTTTTCACCTGGACCTATCATCGTATAAATTCTAAAATCATCTTTGGTTATAGCTTGTACAAAATAACGTTGAGGAGCGATAGATACAAAAATGATATTTTTGTCAGAAACATGTTTGCTTGTACAGCCACTAAGTACAAGTGAATAAATAATTACTAGCAAGCATGTATATAGTGTGTAGTTTCTTTTCATATTGTTGATCTCTGATGTTTACAGCTCAAAATAGTGTAGGGTAGCTATCCCTATCATAGTCGCAACCAAAATAAGAAGAAGGGCTACATGCAACCAACTCTTCCCTCTTCTGAGGAAACGAATGGTGCCCCATGTTACACCCCATATAGTGAGTGGTAAAAATAAAAGCCATTTTTCAGGAATGACAAGCATCAAAAAGAGTCCAAGACCACCAGCTTCTGTCACAGAGTATAGGTAGTGCATAGTTTGTGTACGTACTCCTTGTTTATTGAAAGCTAGTGAGGAAATTCCCATCAGAAGCATAATCAGGAGCAGCCCACAAGTTGCCCAATAAGCTACAGGATGGCTTGTGTGCCATGCCCAATCACTCAGTGTACTATAATGATGGCTAATAAAGCCAGCTTTTTGCTGATTAAAAGCCCATGCCCACCAAAACAATGTGGGGATCATTGTGCCGATAATTGATGAAACCCAACTTTTCCATGTGAGTACTTTGCAATGTTGGGCATTCAACCAAATCAACGGAAGTAGATACAATACAACTGGGTTCCAAATAGCCAGGGCTCCTATAAATAAACCGCACACCTGAAGTATTTGTACACGATCTGGATGCCCGTATCCCAAGAAGAGAATACTTTGGCAAACCATAGAGCTAATCAATATGTACAATCCATCTGGTGATTGATGAAGAAGGGGAGTCGAAGCTATGCATAGTGCAAATAAACCAAGAAATGAAGTGATTTTCCCTTGTAATATGACAAAACGTTGATTCATAAACCACATCAATCCAAGTCCGATGAGATAACCGATCGAACATAGTATTTGAGAGGGAAATAACCACCATATACATATACTAATCACTAGGGCCACCGGAAATGTGGCCTTACTAGTGATTAGTTTTTTTATTAAGGGAATTCTTCTCATCCTTTATTTATCTTGCAAATCAAATCCGATATCTTTACGGAAATACTTGTCTTTAAATTCTATTAGGTTAGCTGCAGCGTAACAGGTGTTTAAGGCTTCGTGACGATCTGCACCAAGAGCGCAAACAGCTAATACACGGCCACCATTAGTCACAACGTCATCTCCATTCTGTTTGGTACCAGCATGAAAGATTGTTGCACCATGTGCTGCTGCTTCTTTCAAGCCTGTGATAGGATAGCCCTTCTCATATGTTTCTGGATAACCACCACTCATCATAATTACGCAGCTTGCTGCACGTTCATCTATCTCTAGTGTACGTGTGTCTAAGTTGCCTTGAGCGACACCTTCGAGTAGGTCTACTAAGTCACTTTTAATACGTAACATGACGCTTTCTGTTTCTGGATCGCCCATACGTACATTGTATTCAATGACCATTGGTTCTTTGTCTACCTCAATCAATCCCAAGAAGATAAATCCTTTGTAATCAATGTTTTCAGCTTTCAAGCCTTCAATGGTAGGGCGTACAATACGTTCTTCTATTTTGTTGTAGAAGGTGTTATCTACAAAAGGCACTGGAGTGATACTGCCTGTTCCTCCAGTATTTAGTCCGGTGTCTCCTTCTCCTATGCGTTTGTAATCTTTAGCTATTGGGAGAATTTTATAGTTTTCTCCATCGCTTAAAACAAAAACGGAACATTCTATACCACTTAAAAATTCTTCAATAACTACCGTTGAAGAAGCATCGCCAAACATGCCTCCTAGCATTTCTTTAAGTTCGCGTTCGGCTTCTTGCAATGTAGGAAGAATCAATACTCCTTTACCGGCACATAGTCCATCGGCTTTCAGAACGTAGGGAGCTTGTAAAGTTTTCAAGAAAGCAAGTCCTTCTTCTAAATTGTTCTTTTGTACAGAAAGATATTTTGCTGTTGGAATATTGTGACGCTGCATAAACTCTTTGGCAAACTCTTTACTGCCTTCAAGTTCCGCTCCTTCTTGTGATGGACCGACAACGGCAATGTGTTGTAGTTCGCTATCATCACGGAAAAAGTTGTACACTCCTTTTACCAAAGGGTCTTCAGGGCCTACAACAACCATATCTATCTTTTCCTGTAAGCAAAAGACCTTTAAAGCTGGGAAATCAGTAGCTGAAATGGCTACGTTTTCTCCCACTTCTGCTGTTCCTGCATTACCTGGCGCGATAAATAATTTTTCGATACGGTCGCTTTGTGCAATCTTCCATGCCAAAGCATGTTCACGTCCGCCTGAACCTAGTAGAATAACTTTCATTTTTTGTTTTGTTTCTGGTTATATATTGTTTGTCGTTTTGTTTACTTCAAATGATCGTCAAAATATTGAACAATCTTATACGTTAGATGTACTCTATCTTTACCACGTACGTTATGAGGATGGTTAGGGTAGACTAGTAGATCTGGATATGTGCGGGCTTCTACACAGGCTTTGATAAAGCTTAAAGTGTGTTGAGGTACTACAGTGATATCATGGTCATCGTGGATAAGTAATAAGCGTCCTTTCAATTGACCAGCAAGGTTGACCAAATTTGTGGCTTCATATCCTTTAGGGTTGCTTTCTGGGGTATCCATATACCGTTCACCGTACATAACTTCATACTTGCTCCAGTCCATGACAGGACCTCCTGCTACACCCACTTTGAATATTTGAGGGTAGCGAAGCATCAAGGCTGTTGTCATATGACCACCGAAACTCCATCCGTGTACGCCGATACGGTTGGCATCTACATAAGGAAGTGATTTAAGAAATTCTACACCTTTGATTTGGTCTTTGCATTCCTCGATGCCTAGGTGACGGAATGTAACATTCTCAAATTTTAATCCACGGTTGCTACTACCACGGCTATCTAGAGTAAAGCATACATATCCCTTTTCAGCCATATAAATATCTCGTCCATCGGCATCCCATTGATAAACATCTCTGACAAGTTGTGCGTGTGGTCCACCATACACATATACTACGGTAGGGTATTTTTTATTTGGATTGTAGTTGACTGGTTTAGTTAGGCGATAATATAAATCAGTCACTCCATCGGCTGCTTTGATTGTACCAACAGTGATCTCAGGTTGCACGCAGTCTGCTTGAGGATCTGGAGCATCCAAAATGACTTGTTCTTTTTGGGGATGGTACAAGTCGATGACTGTTATTTTACGTGGGGTATCATGTGCAGTGAATGTATCAATAATATATTGTTTTGATTTAGATAATAAACCAAAGTGTACACCTTTTCCTTCACCAATTAGAGTACGTTTGCCACTACGTACAGATACGCTATATATGTTTGATTGTAGTGGAGAAATTTCTGTACTCTTTATAATGATACTTTTTTTCTTTTCATCGATACCTAAAACTTCTTGTACAAGCCAGTTCCCTTTGGTCAATTGTTTGACTAATTTACCTGTAATATCATAGATGTATAAATGGTTGAATCCATCAGCACGTGTTTGATAGATAAATTGTTTATTATTCCAAGGAAGAAATTGTATGGGTTGTTGTGGTTCCACATACTTATCACTTGTCTCTTCAATCAGAACTTGCTGCATACTACCATCTGCTACGGTATAACGGCAAAGCTTGCTGTGGTTTTGATCGCGATTCAGTTCAATGAGATACAAGTTTTCTTCTTGTGGTCCCCAAGCGATGTTGGTGTAATATTTGTCTGTTGGATCACCCGTTTGAAGATATACTGTTTTTTTAGTTTCTGTATCGTAGATGGCTACTTGAATTTTTTCACTCGTCATACCAGCCATTGGATAACGTACGTTTTCAACTTCTGCAACTCTTTTTGTGATATCTACTATTGGATATTGGCTGACTCCTCTTTCATCTTTTATATAATAGGCAAGATAACGTCCAGAAGGACTCCAAAAAGTACCCTTGCTAATACCGAATTCGTTGCGCGATACTGTTTGCCCACATACTATGCCTGCAGTTTCATTGGTTAGCTGTAAGTCGTCAATGTATAGGTTATTGTCTTTGGTGTGTGCTACCATACCCAAGGCACTTTTGTCCGCATTAACAAACACTGGCTTAAGCTTTGTTTTACTTACTTTACTGCTAAGTTTGGCTGTCTGAGGTAGGGGCTCTGACGTTACTTTCATATGACGGGCATCTAGTGCATAGCTATAGCCGTCTTTTGTCCATACAGCAGTGTCTCCCTTCCATCTTAGACCACTCAGACGAGCTGGGTGATACTTTGTATAGGTACGTCCGCCGTATACAAGATCTTCTAAAGTGAGTTCTTTTTTTGTTTGTGCCATGATTGTTAGGCTGACTAGGCAAAACATTGCCATAGTGGTTATTTTATATGTCCATTTCATATGTCCTAAGGATTTAATCGTTGACTTCTTCAGCTTCAAGTGCACGACGCTTTTCTTCCATTTGTCGATAGAATTCTGTACGCTCTTGTTTTTTCTTGCTACGTTCACGTGTACGTTTATCACGTGCTTCAAGCTCTTTACGTGCATCTTTTCCGCGAGACTCTATCTCATGAACTTTATGAACCTTGAATTTACCTTTGAACATCTCGTATTTGCGGAACTCACATTCTAGTGGTCCATTAAACAAGTTGATTTTTACACTTGGTTTTAAGCCAATCTTTTCAAAACAGTCTTCGCGGTAAGCAAGAATCCATGCTTCGTTGCCCGAGAATTTGTGTTTAAGTTTTTCACCTAATGTGGCATACAAACCTAAGATGTCATTGGTTGATATACGTTCTCCATAAGGAGGGTTGGTAACCATAATAGCTTTTCCCTGATGCTCTTCAAATTTTTGGATGGCACGTTGAGTGATTGTGACCTGCTTACTTACACCAGCTGCTTTTGTGTTGTGTGTAGCGATTTCAATCGCACGTGGATTATTATCATATCCATAGATGTGATGTGTGAATTCACGTTCTTGACTATCGTCATTGTATATTTGATCGAAAAGATCTGCGTCAAAATCAGCCCATTTTTCAAAAGCAAATGCTTGACGGAATACACCAGGAGCTATGTTTCGAGCAATTAGAGCCGCTTCAATTGGAATGGTTCCTGATCCACACATAGGGTCGATGAAATCACAATCGCCTTTCCAGCCAGTCATTAAAATCATACCAGCAGCAAGCACTTCGTTCAAAGGTGCTTCAACTTGTTCTTGACGATAGCCACGACGGTGTAATGATTCACCAGATGAATCTAATGAAAGGGTGCATGATTTTTCTGCAATGTGAATATTTAATAGAACGTCAGGACGAGTGATTCGTACTGAAGGACGAGTGCCATCTTTTTCTCTAAAGTAGTCTACTATAGCATCTTTTACTTTATAAGATACAAACTTTGAATGACGAAATTCATTACTAAATACGACAGCATCTACTGCAAATGATTTTTTTGAATCTAGAAGACCGTCCCATTGGAATGCCTTTACTTTTTCGTAAACTTCATCTGCATCTTTTGCTTCAAAGCGCAAAATTGGTTTAAGAATACGTATGGCGGTACGTAGATTGAAGTTGGCACGATACATCATTTCTTTATCGCCTTCAAAGGCTACCATACGGCGACCTATCTCTGTCACATTTGCTCCTAAAGCAGTTAGTTCTTTGGCTAGAATTTCTTCTAATCCTTGAAAGGTCTTAGCTATCATCTCGTAAGTTTGGCTCATCTCTTCTCTTCTTTATTCGTAATTATTTTTATTTTTAAATATCCTGGACTCCTAAAAGTCTGTGGAGTCATTACTTAATACAATGTTATGTTTGGGTTTGGGTTGTACGATTTTTATACCTGGAGCCACGTTTTCAGTGACCCACACGTTACCTCCAATGACACTACCTTCGCCAATGGTTATTCGGCCAAGAATAGTGGAGTTGGAGTAACAACATACGTGATCTTTCAGGATAGGGTGGCGTGGAATTCCCTTAATTGGGTTGCCATCGTCGTCTAGAGGGAAACTTTTGGCACCTAGTGTAACACCTTGATATAATTGCACATGGTTGCCAATGATAGATGTGGCACCAATAACAACACCTGTGCCGTGATCAATGCTAAAGTGGGTGCCTATTTGTGCACCAGGATGAATATCTATACCTGTTTCACTATGGGCTAATTCGGTAATCATCCTTGGAATAAGAGGAACTTCCAGTTGTAATAATTTGTGTGCTATACGATAATTAGTAATGGCTTTGATTCCAGGATAGCACGCTATTATTTCTCCGTAACTTGTTGCTGCGGGGTCGCCTTCGTATGCTGCACGTACGTCAGTTGCTAGTATCGTGCGCATCTCAGGGAGACTTTCAAGGAAAAGTGTGGCTATCTTATTGGCTCGTTTATGCTCTTCTTTGCTGCATGCAGCGCAAACATTGTCACCAGCTTCCTGCTGGTTGCTAAAGCAAATGCCTGCCAAAATTTGTTTGCTAAGTTGCTCATAAACATATTCTACATGTACGCCTATATGATATTTTATAGTTGAACTGCATATGGAAGATTTTCCATAATATCCAGGAAATAGGATGGCGCGAAGTAAGTTGACAATCTCCTTCAAAGTTTTGGATGAAGGGATGGGTTCACCTTCGTTATGCTGGTGAAAAAGTCCTTGATAAGATTCTTTGGAAGATAATGCTTCTGTTACCGTATTAAGTACGGAGGTAAATTTTGCTTTTCTATTTTCCATCCTATTATTAATTCAATGTAAATATGTGCGGCAAAGATAGCTATTTTTTTCGAAATAGCCTATTCTATAAGGGTAAAGTCAAGTTGTTTTCGTTCCAAATTGGTTCGAGCTACTTGAATGGTGACTGGATCGCCTAAACTGTATGTTTTATGCTTTCTGCGCCCTCTTAGGCAATAGTTCTTGTCATCGAAATCGTAGAAGTCGTCATCAAGATCACGGCAAGGGACCATTCCTTCGCATTTGTTTTCGTTGATTTCTACATAAAGTCCCCATTCGGTTACCCCAGAGATAACGCCATCGAATGTTTGTCCAAGTTTGTCGGCCATAAACTCAACTTGCTTGTATTTAATACTTGAACGTTCAGCTTGACTGGCTAATACTTCCATGGCGCTGCTATGGCGACATAGATCTTCGTATTTTTTTTCTGTCACTGTACGTCCATCTTCATCTAAATATCTAGTAAGTAGGCGATGTACCATAAGGTCGGGATATCGTCGAATAGGTGAAGTGAAATGAGTGTAAAATTTGAACCCAAGACCATAGTGTCCTATGTTATGGGTCGTATAAGTGGCTTTGGCCATGGCGCGAATAGATACTGTCTCTATAAGGTTTTCTTCTTTTTTACCTTGTACGTTATCTAGCAGTAAGTTGATTGACTTGGACAAATCTGTTTGTGTACCTCCTGTATGTAGTTTGTAGCCAAATCGTGCGATAAACTGTTGTAGGTTGTCGATTTTGTCTGGGTCGGGGGTGTCATGAATGCGGTAAGGAAGCACCTTGGCCTTTTTGTTTTTAGGTACGTTGCCAATCTTTTCTGCGACTGTTCTATTGGCCAAAAGCATGAATTCTTCGACAAGTTTGTTGGCTTCTTTGGCTACTTTGAAGAATACGCTTAGAGGCTTCCCATTTTCATCAATTTCGAATTTAACTTCATGACGCTCGAAATTAATTGCGCCTGCAGCGTATCTTTGTTTTCGTAAGATTTGTGCAAGTGTATTTAGGATTAGTATTTCGTCTTTATAATCACCTTCTCCTGTCTCTATAATATTTTGAGCTTCTTCGTAAGTAAAGCGACGGTCTGAATAGATTACGGTGTGTTTAACACGTGAATGAATAACTTCAGCTTTATCGTTCATTTCAAAAATGACAGAATAGGCGCACTTCTCTTCTTGTGGACGAAGCGAGCAAATAAAGTTACAGAGACGTTCTGGAAGCATAGGAATGGTGCGATCTACTAAGTAGACAGAGGTGGCACGATTGGCTGCTTCTTTATCAATGATGCTACCTTCTGGTACGTAATGGGATACATCGGCAATATGTACTCCGATCTCGTAGTTTCCATTATCTAGGGTTTGTACAGAAAGGGCATCATCAAAATCTTTGGCGTCTTTGGGGTCTATGGTGAAAGTAACAGCGTTGCGAAAATCCTCGCGTTTTTTGCGCTCTTCATCACTGATAAATTCAGAGATGTCTTCGGCTGCTTTTTCTACGCGTTCTGGATAGGTGTATGGTAGCCCATATTCGGCAAGAATAGCATGCATTTCAGCCGTGTTTTCACCTGCTTTTCCAAGAATGTCAATAACTTCTCCTGTCGGATTTTTTGCACGTTCAGGCCATTCTGTAACACGTACAATTGCTTTGTCGCCAGTTTGCCCCCTTTTTAGTTTATTTTTTGGGATGAAGATGTCATTAGCTAAAGTGCGATCTTCGGTCACTAAAAAAGCAAAGTTTTTATTAACTTCCAATGTACCTATATACTGATTGTCTGCTCTTTCTAGGATCTCAACAACTTCACCTTCTGTCTCTTGGTAGTTGCGTTTGGCGAAAAGTGCAACGCGTACACGGTCGCCATTCATAGCGCGCGCTGCGTTTCTTTCAGCTATAAAAATATGTTCACTTTCTTCAGTGTCCTCCTCAGTATAAAGGATGTTATGTTTTAGGGCTTCTTCTTCCGTTAATTCTTCGGATATAACAAAGTTCTTTCCGTTTCGTTTTCGATTAAAGATTCCTATTATTTCGCGATCTTGCATATGACGTTTGAATGTGTTGCTTGCGACTTCTTTTAGATAGTCGTCTAAAACAAATTCTTGCAGCACTGTGCGACAAAGCATCTTCATAGGATGAGTTGTCATATTTGTTGATCTGAAAATGTCTTTTAGAGTGTATGTCTCTAATGGGTGTTCGTCAAAAAGAGTTTGTACTCGTTTAACGATGTCTATCTTTTTAAGGCGTTTTCCCGCTTTTTTTGAGGAACTTTTCTTCTTTATATAAGACTTGTCTTTAGAAGTCGCTTTACTCTTTTTTTGTGTCATATACAGTTTTGTTTATTATTTCTCTGATTGTCAGTGTCTTTTTAGATGAAAGACATATACAAAGTAAGCAATTTTTTTTGCAGGTGTGAAACTTTAGGGTCTGTTTTTTATGATGAGGCTCTGTTTGTTGTTGTTCGTGCTTCTTATTTGGAAGACTTTGGTGGTTTTTATAGTTGTTTTTTTTGTGCTATAGCTTTCTTTTCCCGTTTTTCCTTACTCTTAGTAGCGTTCCTCCCTATAGACCACGTCGTTCCCTTTAAAGGAGATGTACCTACTCTACATGTGTAGTAGGATCTACTTTACATGTAAAGCACATTCTACTCTACATGTGTAGTAAGACCTACTTTACATGTAGAGTAGGTCGTTCTCATACTACTCTGTCTTTTTCTGCCATAGCTTCGCGCCCTCTTGAGCACCTATTGCGCACATCGCTTCTCCTCCTTTGTGTTATATATATAATGTGTTCTTTCCTTGTCTTGCTTTTTCATTGTCTTTTTCTGTTAAAAGCCCACATTCTTGTAACATTTCTCGTGTATTTATTTGGTGTGTATGTTTAAAAGCCCTACTTTTGCATCCGCAATCAGGAAACGGGGTGCCTGCGGTTAACGAACCGCATTGATTCTTCTAGTTTTGTGTTTGTATTTGCTTGGATACGTTTTGAGTTTCGGTTCAAAAATAAAGTTCAAATTTTCTGCTCAAATAATTTGGAGCGTAAGTTAAAAGCTTGTATCTTTGCATCCGCTTTCCGAAAGAAACAAGGTTTGCAATGGTGAACCGGCTACCATGCGGAGAGCTAGACAAAAAAAGAAAAGTGTTCTTTGAAGATATTTACATAACAACAAGTAGTACAAGGCTATTATGATTTTTATAATAGCAATTATTAAACCGTCAATATTAATATTGAAACAGGTGTAATCCAATACTTGAAATCAGGTCATCTTGATTAAACAGATCAACTTAGATGTGCATGTTGTATATATAATATGTATATCGTGAAATAATATTTTTACAATGAAGAGTTTGATCCTGGCTCAGGATGAACGCTAGCTACAGGCTTAACACATGCAAGTCGAGGGGTAACATGGGAGCTTGCTTCCGATGACGACCGGCGCACGGGTGAGTAACACGTATCCAACCTACCTATTACTTGGGGATAGCCTTTCGAAAGGAAGATTAATACCCAATGGTCTTGAAGTCCTGCCTGGGACTTTAAGTAAAGAATTTCGGTAATAGATGGGGATGCGTTTCATTAGTTAGTAGGTGAGGTAACGGCTCACCTAGACATCGATGAATAGGGGTTCTGAGAGGAAGGTCCCCCACACTGGTACTGAGACACGGACCAGACTCCTACGGGAGGCAGCAGTGAGGAATATTGGTCAATGGGCGTAAGCCTGAACCAGCCAAGTAGCGTGAAGGATGACTGCCCTCTGGGTTGTAAACTTCTTTTATAGGGGAATAAAGTGCATCACGTGTGATGTTTTGTATGTACCCTACGAATAAGGACCGGCTAACTCCGTGCCAGCAGCCGCGGTAATACGGAGGGTCCGAGCGTTATCCGGATTTATTGGGTTTAAAGGGTGCGCAGGCGGGATGTTAAGTCAGTTGTGAAAGTTGGACGCTCAACGTTCAAATTGCAATTGAAACTGGCATTCTTGAGTGCAGTGGAGGTAAGCGGAATTCGTGGTGTAGCGGTGAAATGCTTAGATATCACGAAGAACTCCGATTGCGAAGGCAGCTTGCTATACTGCAACTGACGCTCATGCACGAAGGTGTGGGTATCAAACAGGATTAGATACCCTGGTAGTCCACACAGTAAACGATGAATACTCGCTGTTGGCGATATACAGTCAGCGGCCAAGCGAAAGCATTAAGTATTCCACCTGGGGAGTACGCCGGCAACGGTGAAACTCAAAGGAATTGACGGGGGCCCGCACAAGCGGAGGAACATGTGGTTTAATTCGATGATACGCGAGGAACCTTACCCGGGCTTAAATTATAGGTGCATAGAGTAGAGATATTCTTTTCTTCGGACTCCTATGAAGGTGCTGCATGGTTGTCGTCAGCTCGTGCCGTGAGGTGTCGGCTTAAGTGCCATAACGAGCGCAACCCTTATCATTAGTTACTAACAGGTCATGCTGAGGACTCTAGTGAGACTGCCGTCGTAAGATGTGAGGAAGGTGGGGATGACGTCAAATCAGCACGGCCCTTACGTCCGGGGCTACACACGTGTTACAATGGGGGGTACAGCAGGTCGCTACCTGGCAACAGGATGCTAATCTCAAAAGCCTCTCTCAGTTCGGATCGAAGTCTGCAACTCGACTTCGTGAAGCTGGATTCGCTAGTAATCGCGCATCAGCCATGGCGCGGTGAATACGTTCCCGGGCCTTGTACACACCGCCCGTCAAGCCATGGAAGCCGGGGGTACCTAAAGTCCGTAACCGCAAGGATCGGCCTAGGGTAAAACTGGTAACTGGGGCTAAGTCGTAACAAGGTAGCCGTACCGGAAGGTGCGGCTGGAACACCTCCTTTCTGGAGAGATGACTAATTACACTTAAAGGTGTCAAGTATATTACCCTTATCGGTTTGATAAGCTTGTACACTTGCTTGTTGTTATAAAATAAAATAAGAGAAAGTAAGAAGCTGAGTACCATCACACAGCAGATTATTTTGAACTAGTCCTATAGCTCAGTTGGTTAGAGCGCTACACTGATAATGTAGAGGTCCGCAGTTCAAATCTGCGTGGGACTACTTTACTGGGGGATTAGCTCAGCTGGCTAGAGCACCTGCCTTGCACGCAGGGGGTCATCGGTTCGAATCCGATATTCTCCACTTGGAATAATCATTTGATTCTAGATAGGATCGAGGCGTTATTCAGATTGATCTTTGACATATTGTACAACCAATTTTCTGTTATGAAATCATGTAAATGATAGATTAACCGTAAAGTAACGAATTTATACGAGCGCATTTAGTAGCAATACTAGATGAGTATAGAAGAAAGTAATTAAGGGCGCATGGCGGATGCCTTGGCTCTCGGAGGCGATGAAGGACGTGATAAGCTGCGATAAGCTGCGGGTAGGTGCAAATAACCATTGATCCGTGGATTTCCGAATGGGACAACCTAGTATGTTGAAGACATATTATCCTAAAATAGGAGGCCAACGCAGGGAACTGAAACATCTTAGTACCTGTAGGAAAAGAAAACAAAAGTGATTCCCCTAGTAGTGGCGAGCGAACGGGGAGTAGCCCAAACCATTAATGTTCCGGCATTAATGGGGTTGTAGGACCACGTTGTGGGACCTGAAGTAGTGACTGGAACACACTGGAAAGTGTGATCATAGAGGGTGATAATCCCGTACAGGAAGCGACTTCGGCCCTAGTGGTATCCTGAGTAGCGCGGAACACGAGAAATTCTGTGTGAATCTGCCAGGACCATCTGGTAAGGCTAAATACTCCCGAGAGACCGATAGCGAACAGTACCGTGAGGGAAAGGTGAAAAGAACTTCGAATAGAAGAGTGAAATAGTTCCTGAAACCATGCGCTTACAAGCGGTCGGAGCATCTATATGGTGTGACGGCGTGCCTTTTGCATAATGAACCTACGAGTTACTTTCACTGGCAAGGTTAATTGTCTTGAGACAAGTAGCCGAAGCGAAAGCGAGTCTTAATAGGGCGCCATAGTCAGTGTGAGTAGACGCGAAACCAAGTGATCTACCCTTGAGCAGGTTGAAGGTTAGGTAACACTAACTGGAGGACCGAACCAATAAGCGTTGAAAAGCTTCTGGATGACTTGAGGGTGGGGGTGAAAGGCTAATCAAACTTGGAGATAGCTCGTACTCCCCGAAATGCATTTAGGTGCAGCCTATAGAATTACTAATGTGAGGTAGAGCGACTGATAAGATGCGAGGGCTTCGCCGCCTATCAAGTCTTGATAAACTCCGAATGCGCATTAGTTTGATCTATGGAGTGAGGGCATGGGTGCTAAGGTCCATGTCCGAGAGGAGAAGAATCCAGACCATCAGCTAAGGTCCCTAAATAACCACTAAGTTGAACTAACGAAGTAAGATTGCTAAGACAGCTAGGATGTTGGCTTGGAAGCAGCCATTCATTTAAAGAGTGCGTAACAGCTCACTAGTCGAGGAGTTTTGCATGGATAATAATCGGGCATAAGTGGTTTACCGAAGCTATGGATCCCTTATGGGATGGTAGGGGAGCATTCTACTCCGCGTTGAAGATATACCTTGAGGTGTGTTGGAGCGTGTAGAAAAGCAAATGTAGGTATGAGTAACGATAAAGGGGGTGAGAAACCCCCTCGCCGAAAGACTAAGGTTTCCTGATCAACGCTAATCGGATCAGGGTTAGTCGGGTCCTAAGACTAAGCCTAATGGCGATGTCGATGGCTGAATGGGTTAATATTCCCATACTAGTATAATGTAGTGATGTGGTGACGGAGAAGTGAAAGCATCGCCATCTGACGGAATAGATGGTTAAAGGGTGTAGATATACGTTTGGTAGGCAAATCCGCCGAATGTGTCGAACCTGATAGTACTCAGATGTCCTTGGACTGATGAGATAGTATGTGTAACCATGCTCCCAAGAAAACCCGCTAAACGTTAAATGTTATACTACCCGTACCGTAAACGGACACACGTAGTCGGGATGAGTATTCTAAGGCGCTTGAGTGATTCGCGGTTAAGGAACTAGGCAAATTAACCCTGTAACTTCGGGATAAAGGGTCCCTACTTTTAGTAGGGCGCAGAGAATAGGTCCAGGCAACTGTTTACCAAAAACACAGGGCTGTGCAAAATCGAAAGATCACGTATACAGCCTGACACCTGCCCGGTGCTGGAAGGTTAAGAGGAGAAGTTATCTTCGGAGACGCTTTGAATTGAAGCCCCAGTAAACGGCGGCCGTAACTATAACGGTCCTAAGGTAGCGAAATTCCTTGTCGGGTAAGTTCCGACCTGCACGAATGGTGTAATGATCTGGACACTGTCTCAACCGCGAGCTCAGTGAAATTGTAGTATCGGTGAAGATGCCGATTACCCGCGATGGGACGAAAAGACCCCGTGAACCTTTACTATAGCTTAACATTGAATTTGGGCACGTGATGTGTAGGATAGGTCGGAGACTTTGAAGTTGGCACGCTAGTGTTGATGGAGTCGCTGTTGAAATACGACCCTTTACTTGTTTGAGTTCTAACTCGTTTTACGAGGACATTGTTTGGTGGGTAGTTTGACTGGGGTGGTCGCCTCCAAAAGAGTAACGGAGGCTTCTAAAGGTACCCTCAGGACGATTGGTAACCGTCCGTAGAGTGTAATGGCATAAGGGTGCTTGACTGGGAGACTAACAAGTCGATCAGGTAGGAAACTAGAGCATAGTGATCCGGTGTTTCCGCATGGAAGGGACATCGCTCAAAGGATAAAAGGTACTCCGGGGATAACAGGCTGATCCCTCCCAAGAGCTCATATCGACGGAGGGGTTTGGCACCTCGATGTCGGCTCGTCACATCCTGGGGCTGGAGAAGGTCCCAAGGGTTGGGCTGTTCGCCCATTAAAGTGGCACGCGAGCTGGGTTCAGAACGTCGTGAGACAGTTCGGTCTCTATCTATCGTGGGCGTATGAAATTTGCGTGGCTCTGACACTAGTACGAGAGGACCGTGTTGGACAGACCTCTGGTTTACCAGTTGTATCGCCAGGTGCATTGCTGGGTATCTACGTCTGGATCGGATAAGTGCTGAAAGCATCTAAGTACGAAGCCGGCCACAAGATTAGATTTCTTAGGGTTGTTGTAGACGACAACGTTGATAGGCTGCAGGTGTAAAGGTGGTAACATCAAAGCCGAGCAGTACTAATTGCCCGTTCACTTTCTTCTAGTATATGTTCTTTACTTTATTAATGATATTTGTTTGTACGATATGTCTACCTTATTTAGGTGACTATAGCATTAGGGTTCCACCTCTTCCCATTCCGAACAGAGAAGTTAAGCCTAATCACGCCGATGGTACTGCGTAACTGTGGGAGAGTAGGTAGTCGCCGTTTTTAGTGAGGCCTTCGAGATATGTATCTCGGAGGTCTCTTTTTTTGTCTTATACACAGGGGGGATAAAAAAGTAGTATATACGAAGTGTAATTGCAATATGATGTTGGGGGAGTTATAGACTTATAGAACTTTTAGTGAATCTTCATCGTGATCACTGAAGCTATAGTGTTTTTCATTGGCTACGATGACGTGGTCAAGCAATGTGATTTTTAAAGCATGGCAGGCTCTTGATATTATTTCAGTTACCTTTTTGTCTTCTTTGCTGGGAACTGCTTGACCAGAAGGATGATTGTGGCATATTATAATAGCTGTTGCATTGCGTGTGATTGCTTCTCGCATGACCGCATGAGTGTCTACCGCTACCCCTGCTACACCTCCTTTTCCCGCGAGATATTTATATAGGATACGGTTGGCACGGTTGAGCAATAGTACCCAAAATTCTTCATAGCAACTATCCATTAGTAACGGTTCCATGATCTTGGCTGCATCTTCACTGCATGAAATATGTGTGAGCTGGCTGCTTTGTACACGCTGCCTATTACTAAGTTCCATGGCAGCAAGAATAGTCGTTGCTTTGGCAGGTCCTATTCCTTTAATCCTTGTGAGTTCTGAAATGGATGCGCGACCTAGTAGAAATAAATTATTTTCGTATGTGTCGAGGATGCGTCGCATCATATCTACTGCGCTTTCGCTAGCAGTACCACTCCCAACTAAAATCGCTAGTAGTTCAGCATCACTAAGTGAGCGTGTACCTTTGGAGATTAATTTTTCTCGAGGACGTTCATCTTCGGACCAAGAGTGAATGGGGCGCGAAATGGGGGAAATATGAACTGATAATGCAGTGGATTCGTTGTCTAGTGTGTCGTTTTTTGTCGTCTTTTTCATAGTCTATTGTGTTATTTGTAGAAGTTCTTGGAGAATGCTTCAAAGCTATCTTGCCTTAGTATATACCTCTTCCAACATGCTCGCAAGAATCCAGTGCCATAGCCGATCAGTTGCGTGTAGGCGGCTAGAATAGCTAGTAATCCTACATGTACACTTCTAGATTGTTTGGTGGCATCTACGAGTATGAGTAATGTAAATATACATAGGGGAAGCATCGTCCATGACCAAATGGTGCGCATGGCAATACAAAATAGAGTTCCAGTTGTAAATAGTGCAGGTAAAGTATGAACTAGCTTTAGGGTGCCTGGATGAAGTATCTCTAGATTGATACGGGCAATGCCTGAATTGTGTACCTGCTTAAAAAATTGTTGAAAAGTTGATCGACGTTTATGGTAGACCCATGCATCTGGAATGAGTTGTGTGGAGTAACCAGCTTCAAGAATCCGATAACTAAAATCGATATCTTCTCCAAAACGCATTTCCCTAAATCCCTTCAGTGTTTCGTAGACACTGCGGCGTATGCCCATGTTAAAACTACGTGGGTGAAACTTGTCCATCCCTTTACTCTTGCTGCCACGTATGCCGCCTGTAGTATAGAAAGAAGTCATGGCATAACTGATGGCTTTCTGTATAGGACTGAAGTTGGGATGGGCCGCATCAGGACCACCGAAGGCATCTATGCTTTCAGTTTCAAGGACTTCGGTAAGAGTTTGAATATAGTGTGGAGGAAGTAAGACATCTGAATCAAGAATGATTAGATAGTCACCAGTGGCATGTGCAGCACCGTAGTTGCGTGCAGCTCCAGGACCGCCATTGGATTTTGTATAATAGACTATGGGCAAGTGGGAAGCGTAATGCTTCACCACTTGCTCACAGCTTATCTCTGAACCGTCTTCAACAATGACAATTTCGTAAGGTATCATTGTCTGCTCCTGTATACTTTGGAGAAGTTCATCTACTTCGTTAGGACGATTGTAGACTGGGACGATCAAAGAACAGGTAAGCATTTCTATTAGATCTGCTTATTTTTTGATACGGCCTTGGTAAGAACCATCGCGTGTATCGATTTCGATAATTTCACCTTCTTCGATGAATAGTGGAACACGTACTTCAGCACCTGTCTCTAAAGTTGCTGGTTTCAAAGTATTTGTTGCTGTATCACCTTTCAATCCAGGTTCTGTATAAGTTACTAGTAATTGTACTTTTGTAGGGAGTTCTCCGTAAAGAATTACGTCTTCGTTTGCATCGCGTACTACGTCGATAATTCCACCTTCTTTCAAGAACTCAACGCCTTTTACCATTTCTTTTGGAATAGGAGCTTGTTCGTAATCTTCTTGGTTCATGAAGATATAATCCTCGCCATCTACATATAAGAATTGGTAAGGACGACGTTCTACACGTACATCTTCAAGTTTAAAACCAATTTGGAATGTACGTTCTAGTACACGACCATCAACAACGTCCTTTAATTTTGAACGTACGAAAGTATTCCCTTTACCTGGTTTTACATGTAGGAATTCTACCACGAAGTAAAGACGACCATCTAGCTTTACGCACGTGCCGTTCTTGATGTCTTCTGCTTTGATCATAAATCTGCTATTTTAATTGATATTTTGAATCTGCTATTCAAGCATAATTATAAGGAAAGTTCTAAAAGAACCCCTATGCGAGCACAAAAATAGGTCAAATCAATAAAAAACGCAAAGGAAAAGACGAAAAAAAGGCTTAATCGTTGGTAAATTAGAAAGAAACCCCTACTTTTGCACACCGATTGTGTAGAATAGTAACAATAAAAATAATATAACGATGAAGAGAACTTTTCAACCTTCGAACAGAAAGAGAAAAAACAAACACGGTTTCCGTGAGAGAATGGCTACTGCAAACGGACGTCGAGTATTAGCTGCTCGTCGTGCTAAAGGTCGCAAGAAACTTTCAGTTTCAGACGAATACAACGGCCGCAAGTAAATCTGATTATTCGATGTAATCAGCACCCCTTGCACTAGCCTTTTTAGCGCAAGATAAAAGAAAAGAAGTAGAGTTTCTTCGGAAACTACTGCTTCTTTTCTTTTTTATGACTATCTTTGAAGCGAATTTAGAATTTATGTATGATGCCTGATAAAAAAACATCCAATAAGCCCACAGGATCAAAAGGGTGGCGTCACGCACTAACTGTGTGGGGGCTAAACATTTTGGCAGCATGTGTTGTGTTTGTGTTGGCTTTGTATTTGACTTTTGGTTTTTTAGCTAGATATACTCGCCATGGCGAGTACATTACTGTACCTGATATTAGCCAAATGCCTATTCTAGATGCACAACGAACTTTACAGGATAATCAGTTGAAAGCAGCTGTTATTGACTCTGTATATTCACCTGATAGCCAGCCTGGAGTTGTGATGGATTACAGTCCAGCAGCAGGGCACAAAGTAAAACAGGGACGTACGGTATATATAACTATAAACAACATGAGTGTACCAGATGTTACTGTGCCTGATGTAGCCAATAATAGTTCAGTGCGTCAAGCTGTTGCCACATTGCGTGCTAGTGGATTTAAACTAACACCTCATGATAGTATACCCGGTCAGCGTGATTGGGTCTTTGCTGTGAAGTTGGGGGATTCAATATTAGTGCAAAAAGCACGTGTGCCAGAAGGAGCGACTTTAACCCTAGTGATAGGTAATGGAGAGGATGAAGTAACGGCTCAAGAAGATTCTATTGCCAAGAAAGTCAAAGTGGATGCAGAGGCTGAAGACAATAGTTGGTTCTAATAAAAATTTTATGGAGAAAGGAAACATAGAGGATGATTTTATTGAATCAACAGTATGTTCTGTAGATTCTGAAGAGGATTTTGATGATATTGATGAACTGGAATCTTTTGATGAGATTGTGCCAGAATTGACCTCCGAGAGTAATGGCCAGTTACATGAACACTTTCGTGTTATTGTTGATAAGGGACAAGAGTCTACTCGTGTCGATAAGTATCTAGCTGATCGCATTGTGAATTCTTCTCGTAATCGTATACAAAAGGCTGCTGATTCAGGTATGGTTATGGCCAATGGTAACCCTGTAAAATGCAATTATAAGGTGAAACCATCTGATGTGATCACCTTAATGATGAATCGCCCTCGGTATGAAAATGAGATTATTCCTGAAGATATACCTCTAAATATTGTGTATGAAGACGACCAACTTATTGTGGTTAATAAACCAGCAGGAATGGTCGTACATCCTGGTCACGGTAATTACACAGGCACTCTTGTGAATGCTATTGCTTGGCATCTTAAGGATGATTCTAATTATGATGCTAATGACCCGAATGTGGGATTGGTTCATCGTATTGATAAAGATACATCTGGTTTGTTGCTTATAGCTAAGACAGCGGATGCAAAGACTCATTTGGGATTGCAGTTTTTCAATAAAACTACGAAACGTCGTTACCAGGCACTTGTGTGGGGAAATGTGCAAGAAGATACTGGACGTATTGAAGGTAATATCGGTAGAAATCCGCGTGATCGTATGCAAATGGCTGTCCTTGAGGAAGATCAAGGAAAACATGCTGTAACTCACTATAAAGTACTAGAACGAATTGGGTATGTTTCACTTGTGGAGTGTCGTCTTGAAACAGGACGTACCCATCAGATTAGAGTGCATATGAAGCATATTGGGCATGTCTTGTTTAATGATGCCCGATATGGTGGAGATGAAATATTAAAGGGTACGCGTTTTGCAAAATACAAGCAATTTGTTCAAAATTGTTTTGCTATATGCCCTCGTCAAGCATTGCACGCGATGACATTGGGTTTTGTTCATCCTAAAACGGGAGAGGAGATGCATTTCTTTGCCCCACTTCCAGAAGATATGACCCAACTTATTGAGAAATGGCATACCTATATAAGTAATAGAGAGCTTGAATAAAGACTTTTAGTCATGAAAAAAAGAAATATTGCGATCGTTGCAGGAGGTGATTCCTCTGAGTGTGAAGTGTCGTTACGTAGTGCAGCTGGCATTCAAAGTTTTTTGGATGCAGCATATTATGAAAGCTATATTGTTGAGATACGTGGTCGTATTTGGCAACTAGTGTCTTCTGAGGTAAAACGTTATGATATAGACAAGAATGACTTTTCTGTATTGCTACCTGAAGGACGCCTCCAATTTGATTATGCTTATATCACTATCCATGGTACGCCAGGTGAAAATGGTTTATTACAGGGATATTTTGAAATGCTTGGAATCCCTTACAGCTGTTGTGGAGTGTTGGCTGCAGCACTTACTTTTCATAAATTTGCCTGCAATCAATATTTGCGTGGTTTAGGTATGCGTGTGGCCGAATCTATCAATTTACGAACTGGACAAAAGATCACTTCAGAGGAAGTTGCTGAAAAGATTGGTTTGCCATGCTTTATTAAACCAAGTGTCGGTGGTAGTAGCTTTGGTGTTACTAAGGTAAAGACTTTATCTGATGTACAACCAGCAATAGAGTTGGCTTTTTCAGAAGGGAATGAGGTCTTGATTGAAGCCTTGATGGAAGGGACTGAAGTCACTTGTGGTTGTTATAAAACAAAAGACAATGCGTGTGTGTTTCCTGTAACTGAGGTTGTGACACAAAATGAGTTTTTTGACTACGACGCAAAATATAATGGGCAAGTAGATGAGATTACCCCTGCCCGCCTATCTGATACATTGACTACACGTGTTCAGAATTTGACTAGCGTTATTTATGATATTGTGGGTGCAAAAGGCATTATACGCATTGACTATATTATTGAGGAGGGAGAACGAATAAGTCTCCTTGAGGTCAATACAACGCCTGGCATGACACCAACTAGTTTTATACCTCAGCAAGTGGCCGCTGCTGGTCTAACGATGACTGAGGTTCTAAGAAATATTATTGAAGATAGCTTTAGTTGAGCGATCAATAATAGCAACCTATAACCCCTATTAAACCTTAAGTAATATGGAGTATGATGTTCAAGAGTTCGATCCGATTCGTCCTTACCATGACGAAGAATTGCCAGCAGTCTTTGAAGAGCTGTTAGCTAACGAACAATTTCGCGCAGTGATGCGTTACATCTTGCCACACATGAGCGATGAGCAAGTAGCTAGTGCTATGCGTGCTTGTAAGACCAAATTGGACTTTCAGAAAACATTTTGTCTGCCTTTCCTTCAGAGTCTTGTTCAGAAGACAGCTAATGGTTTGACACTGGATCATAGTGCTTTGAAAAAAGAAGATGCACATGAATACACGTATTTGTCTAATCATCGTGACATCGTTTTAGATTCAGCACTTTTGTCTGCCCTGTTGGTCGAATATGGAAAAGATACCGTGGAAATAGCCATTGGTGACAATCTTTTAATTTACCCTTGGATTAAGCAAATTGTACGTATTAACAAATCATTTGCTGTCGAGCGTGGTTTAACCATGCGACAAATTCTTCAGTCGTCCATGCGTATGAGTCGTTATATGCATTACGTGATTAATGAGAAGAAAGAGTCTATTTGGATGGCACAGCGTGAAGGACGTAGCAAAGATTCTAGTGATCATACTGCTGATAGCATTATTAAAATGCTTGTTATGGGTGGTGAAGGCTCCATTATAGACCGTTTGGTTGACATGCATATTGTACCGTTGGCCATATCTTTTGAATACGATCCTTGTGATTATCTCAAAGCTCTTGAGTTTCAACTTAAACGCGACAACCCCGATTATAAAAAATCTCCAGAAGATGACTTGTTGGCCATGCAGACTGGTGTGTTGGGGCAGAAAGGGCACATACATTATCAGTTTGCTCCTTGCATAGATGATGAGCTACATGCTTTGCCCGAGGGTATGCCTAAGAGCGAATTGTTTTCTACTGTGGCTCAAATGATAGATAAAGGTATTCATGCCAATTATCGTTTGTATCCAGGTAATTATGTCGCTTATGATTTGTTAGAGCAAACCACACAAATGGAGGGACAATATTCTGCTAAGGATAAAGCTGTTTTTGTGGAGTATCTTGACTCTCGTTTAGCAAAGATTGACATACCTAATAAGGATGAGAATTTCCTTCGTGAGAAGTTGTTGACTATGTATGCCAATCCTGTCAGAAACTATTTAAAGGCAATAGAAAATGTGTAGACAAGACGATTGTGCGACTATAAAATGGAGCAGTGCCAAAGGTTTAAGAATCTTTGGGCACTGCTTTATTGTTTGTATAGGATGGTGTTTAAGTACTTTGTTCGTATCTTGTGGTAGTCCCTCTGATAGTGAATTCCCATCAGTAAAGTTGGATTTTGCTACAGCATTTAGTAACGATCTAGGCGAGATTGATCAAATGCGTTTAGATGATGGTCGTTTATTGTCTCTTGATAAGCCTGTATTGGCTTCCGGCATGTCGGCAGGTGATTCTGTGCGTGTCGTTTCTTATTATGAGGTGAATGCTCAAAATCAATTGGAAATCTTCTCGATGCGATTAGCTGAAACAGTGGTTCCAGTTTTAGAAGCAATTGATTCTCAAAATGTACCTATAGAATTTTTTAGTGCTTCACAAGGTTTGTATCATTTGAACATTGTTCTAGGTGTACAACACACGGATGAAAATAAACAATTTCGTGTTCAAGCCGTATTTCATGCAGCCACCCCTCAAGAGCGAGCTATGCTTCATTTGTATTTGTACTATGATGTTGATGCTTATTGTACCACATATACTGAACGGGCGTATATTTCTGTGCCTATGAGAGATTATTTACAAGTCTCTAGTTATAATTTGGGGGTGGTTTTACATTGGATGGATATTAAAACAAATACTGTTCAAATATTTAGTCTTAACTGGCGATGAGTCTTGTATCTGTCTATATTTCTTATTAATTTACAGGTCTAACTTTAACATTTTCTATTCTTTTTTTTGTCAATAGTATGTTATACTGCAATATTTTTGTAGTATTATCTTCATGTTTTTTTAAAATCCATTAGTTGTATATATTATTCATTTGTTGCAATTTTGTATCGGTTATCTTGATTTGTGTGCATGTAAAGGCTTTGAATATCCATAAACGTACTGTTTGAAGCCTGATATTCCTAATCAATTATAGCTTACTAACTAAAAAGGTAATTAAGTAAAACTGATGATTTTGTTATGAAAAAGAATTATGAGGCTCCTCAGATGTTAACTCTTGAGGTAGCTGTTGAGGGAGAAGTGTTTGCAGGTTCAGTGGGTATGAATTCTTTTGGTACTCCTACTAGTGTAGATACGAGTAATTTGGGTACGGGCTCTAGCTCGGCAAGTAGCTCTTTCTCTTTGCGTGATCGTGTCACACCAACTACGCAAACAGAAAGTAACGAACTATATGATGATTTGTTTAAGTAATCATTGAGTGAAACTTTTTAATCAAAGGACAAGATGAAATTATTCAAATTATTCTCTTTGCTAGGATTGTTTTCTCTAGCAGTGTTGGCTACTGGATGTAGCAATGATGATTTCCAACAGAAGGGGGAAACATCATCTGATATAATAACGATTACTGCTTCTACTCCATCGGAAGGGAATGAAAGTACTCGTGTGGCTTTTGACAAAGGAAACTTCTCCCTTTCTTGGAAAGTTGGGGATGAATTTCAGGTGTATGGTGCTGAATCTGCAGGTGAAAAATTTACTTGTAGTTCTATAGCTGGTGGCAAAGGGGCTTTCAATGGTACTAAACCCACCTTTACAGGTGTCAAGCATGCTTATTACCCTGCAAGTAAGACGAATAATAGCAGTGATGGTGAGGGATATGATGTGGCTTCATTTGATTATTCAGGGCAAATTCAAATCGGAAATGACAATATAGACGAACTCACAAACTATATGTATATGACAGGTACTGTTGCTGCTGATAATACGGTAAGTGATTTTGTACTTCAACCTGTTGTATTGAAATTAACGATCCAAATGCCTAGTGGTTTTACGGGAAGTGTTAGCCAAGTGGATGTGCAGTTTGGAGCCACTCAAATGAAGTCTAAACATTATCAAAATGTTGATTGGCAAGATTTAGATGGTACTTCTACGGTACAGTCTATTTTGCTTGATGGTGTAAACCTTGCAGCTGATGAAAATTTGGTAGTCTATATGGCTATGTCTCCTATAAGTGTTACTAATGACACCTTTACAATAACAGTAACCGATGGAGCAAATAATAAGTATGTTAGAACGCTCGAGAATTTTTCATACAATTTTGAAGCAGGCAAGGTTGTACCTGGATTATTTAGCGTAGAGCAATCAATAGACAATTTGGTTACTATTGCTCAAGCACGTCAATATTATGTAGATCAAAGTACGACTGATTTAGTGACGTATCCCAAGAGTGTAATTGGTGTTGTTACAGCTAGCCTAAGTGGAAAGGCATTTATAAGTGACGGTGTAAGTGGACTATATGTAGAAAAAAGTTTGCCAAACGATATTCATGAAGGAGACAATGTCATTGTATCTTTAACTGGTCTTGATGTGACTGGTGGACGTTTGGAAGCTTATGCCGATTCTTATGCAGCTTATGCATCTGGTAGCCTTACACTTAGCGATGTGTTAGTAGAACGAACTATCCCTGAAATTAGTGCATCTGCGTCTTCTAATGAAGATCCAAATGTTCCAGTTTATACAGTGATTCGCGGAGCGACTTTGACATCTTTAGATAAGGGAAGTCTTATTTCTCAAAATGGTCATGATATTAAGATTTACGCATCTAGTTTTACGGGAGATATTCCTACAGGTACATGTGATGTGTATGGCGTTAATTATAGCAATGGATATGAACAGCAATTCGTTGTGACCAATGTTGTTGCTGGTGAAGCTATTCCATATATGTCATTTACGGTTGATCCAACTGAAAATATTTCGGCTGATGGTCAAGATGTAACTGTGTCGGTGAAATCTAATATTGCATGGAAAGTTGTATTGAAACAAGGTGATACAGAAATTTCTTCACAAGAAGGTGTTAATTCACAAGATGTAACTGTGGCTATTCCAGTCAATGAATCTATTACAGAATCAGTTTCTTATAGTGTGGAATTGATTTGCCTTGATGCGGAGGCTGCATTGACAGCAGAACCAGTAGGTTTAACACAACTAAAAGCTGGTGAAAAACCAATCTCAGAAGAAATCACTCTCCTTCAATTCCATAATATTATAGCTGGTTGGACGTTGCCTAATTCCAGTATTTCAGATATTATAGTTCGTGGATTCGTTGTATATCAAGAAACCAATAAGGTCTATGTGACAGATGGAACAGCAGGATTCTGTTGTTATAAATATGGTACGTTTAGCGATTTTTCTATTGGGGATATCTGTGTTGTGACTCCATCCGAGGTGAAGGATTATCACGGTCTTGTTGAAGCAACACAAGGTACTTTTGAAAAAGTTATAGATGATAGTCAAGATGAGACTGCTGTATTGGTTGATGCAACGATTTCAGAAATTAAGAATGCGACTGACACGCACTATCAAGGTATGTATGTTCGATTGAAAGGAGTTTCTGCAAGTGCTACTAATTGGGCTAACGGGACAACTCTTTCTAAGGATGGAGTCTCTATCGCTACATACAACAATGCTTCTTTGGCTGAGCTAAATACAGTAAATTGTACATTTGATGCATTGTGTGTTGTTGACTATTATGATGGGTATCGTTTGATTGTTATGTCGGTTGATCATATAACTGAGCCAGCTTATATTAACTTGTCTGCCGATATTTCCTCTGCCATTGCCATTGATGGTTCTGTAGATCCTGTCATTACTGTATCTTCAAATGTAGCTTGGACAGCTCAAGTAACTGGTGGAGCAGATTTGCTTTCTGATGTGTCTTCTGGAGAAATATTGGTAGATATACCAGCCAATACTACTGGAAGTGATATGACTTATGTTGTAACTGTGACTTCTACAGAGGACCCAATGTTGTTTAAAACAATTGAACTTGTTCAGAGTGGCCCATATATTAAGGAACTTTCTGCAGATCATACTAGTAATATAGCAGCTGATGGTAGCGTGAAACCAATTGTTACAGTTGATGCTAACGTCAATTGGAGTGCTGAGGTGACAGGTGGAGCTACATTGAATACCAATGCAGAAGCTGGAACTATTGAGGTGACTTTGCCCGTAAATGAATCTGAGCAAGAAGTGACCTATACTGTAACAGTGACTTCAGAAGGTGGTGCTATTGTTGAGACTATTGATTTGATTCAAAGTGCAGCAGGAGATTCTAGCGTATCTGTTGTGTTCCCCGTGTCTTTTGATTACACATCAGACAAGATTCAGGATGGTACTACTTGTTACGCTGAAGGGCTTAATAATATAGCAACTGTTAAAACATATGGTGCAAAAGCAACGCTTAGTCATTCAACATCAGATGGTGGTGCTATATACTCCACTGGATTTACACAAGTAGGAGAATCTGGCTGGGAATTTACTTTACCTGTGAAGAATTTGCCCCCTGGTGCTATTATAACTTATTCAGGTAAGTTTAGACGTTCAAAATCTGGGCCTTCACAATTTGAACTCCAATATAGTATTGATGGTGGAGCAACTTTTATATCAAGTGGTTCAATAATTGATGTTCCAACAAGTGCTGGTAATGTAACTGGAGATGTTACTGTCACAAAGGGGCTGACTTCTGGAATTTTTATTCTTCGTTTGGCAGTGAATAAGGTGGCAACTAGTAGTACTGGAACCCACCGTTTAGTTCAATCTTCAGTAATTTCAATAAAGTAATTATGATAGTTATTGTGTTTCAGAGCTAGCATAATAAATTTCAAAACATATTATAAGAGGCAGATTTATATTAATCTGCCTCTTTTTTTAAACTATGTACTAGGCGAAAGAAACTTGACAATTGACATCGCAAATAAAAAGAGCTAAACACTCAGTAATGTAACAAGAATGTAATGTTTTATTTCTTTATACTATTTGCTTAGAAAAGTTAAATAACAGTTTGTGGTGGCGATCTCAAAGATTTATTGCGTGTTTATGTGTCAATTGTAAACTAAAATCTTTATTTTATTGATATAGTGAAATTTGCGGGTGGTTTTGTTCTTAATGTACAAATATTTCCTGCAAAATAACATCTAAAAAAGTTTTTTTGTCTAGTGATTCTTTTGTTTCTTTGTGTACTTTGACTTCATAGCCCGTAGTGGTTGACCGTATTGTGCTTATACTCACTTTGTTTTTAGCTTTATTCGTGAGCAAAAGTATGGTACATTTTTAGGTCTAACTGTATGTATTGAGCGAAGATTAATCAAAATAAATAACTGAATGAGAAGATTGACTAATCACATCCTTTGGGGGTGGTTGATGGCTCCACTATTTGTGTTGAGCCTTATGTCCTGCGTTGATGAAGAGAACCGAGATGGTCTCCCTCAATTGAAAGTAGAAGAAGCTGGGACATCTATTGTGTTTGAAAGTGGTATGTCGGTAAAACAATCCATCCATGTAACTTCCAATCGTGCATGGACCGTACAGCTAAGTCCAGCTGATGCCGCAGACTGGGTCGTGATTTCTGATATGGAAGGCGAAGGTGATAAGACCATTAGCTATTCTGTTGTAGCAAATACAGGCGAACCTCGTCAAGCCATGATTACTGTGTATCTTAACAATCTAAACGAGCGCAAGGGTACTATTGCTTTAACACAAAAAGATGCTGATGGCCGTTTGTACGATTATGGTAATGGCATTCAATCTCTTAAGAGCCTATATACAGGTTCAGATATCACTATTACTGACGATGTGTATGTAACAGGTACCATTATCAATGATTTCGACGGTGGAAACAATAGTTCGCTGAAGAACGTCTATATTTCAGACGAGGAAGCAGGGGTTATGTTGCGTTTGGCATACAATCCAGAATTCAAGAAAGGTGATAAAATTCGTGTTCATGCCAAGGGCTTTACATTGACAAGCTATCGTGGCATGCTTCAATTGGGTGAAGTGACATCCGATGCGATAGAAGTTATTGCTAATCAAGAAATGCCTGCAACAGAAATTACTTCAGAACAATTGTTGACTGGTGACTATCAATCTATGTATGTTGCAGTTTCTGGTGTACAAGCCACAGACCTATCTAAGGGTACTGTCTATTCTGATGGTACAAATAGCTACAATATTAATATGGAAACTCCAGAAGGTGATAAATTTATTGCTCGTTTCAATAAATACACGACTTTCGGACAAGGAGAAACCTTCCCAGAAGGTAGTGGCGTTATAAAAGGTATTGCTGGTGCATATGATACAGATATACAATTATTCCCACAACAAGCTGGCGATCTTGCTGGATTGACTGGGGATCGCTTTGTAGCCGCAGGCAATGAAATGCCTACTTCTTATGTGTCACTAGCTGACCTACGTGCGCTACACACTGGTACAACTGTGACTCTCGATGCATCTTATGATGAAAAAGGTGTACAAGGCGTTGTTTTGAATAACATCTACGGTACAAAATATACAACAAGTAAGGCATTCTATGTGACTGACGGTACAGCTGGAATCCAATTGTATCTGTCAGATTATGCAGATTACGCGATTGGTGATAGTCTAGTTGTTTCTCTTAAGGGGGCATCTATTGAAGATTACAGTGGAATGTTGGAGTTGAAAGTTGCTCCAGAAGCTTTGCACAAGGTGACTACAGTATCAGTTGAGCCTAAAGTCATCACTGTTGATGAACTATTGACTGGTAATTACCAATCTCAATACGTGCAGGTGAACAATGTGCAAGTGGCTAGTGATGATTTGTCTGAAAATTGGACGTACACTAATTCAAGCAATCAATTAAGTCAATCATCAATTGATATGGTGACTGCTGATAGTAAGACTTTTGTAGCACGCCTATTGAAATGGGATGCCCCATTCGCTGGCAATCAAGTACCACAACTTAGTGGTAGTATCAAAGGTATTGCTACACAATATAATACAACTATTCAGCTTGCCCCTCAGACAGAGGATGATTTGGCAGGAATGAATCAAGCGCGATTCTAATAACTCAAACGAATTATCTAAAACAATACATAGATGAAAAAGATTATAGCATTGTTGACGCTTATTTGTCTTCCCGTCATGTTGATGGCTGCCAAGATTGGTGGAATCACAGGTGTGGTTGTTGAGCGTCAAAGTCAAGAACCTATAGCAGGTGTACAAATCACATTATTATCTACTCCGCAGCAAGAAGCAACTACTGATAATGAAGGACGTTTCGTTTTTGAATCAGTGCCTTATGGTTTTTATCAGTTGCGTGTATCCCATGCAGATTATCAAGTGGTTATGATCGGTGTGAAAGTACAAGAACCAATGCATGATATGGAGAAGCTTTCTCTTGTAGCTAAGAATACAGGCAATCGTGACATTGATGAATTAAATTTTGCATCTAATGCAGGTCTTGATGAAGAAGAAGGAGCAACAGGAACTGTCGCTTTAACTGCAACACAAGATGTGTATGATAACATAGCTAGTTACGATTTCAGTGCTATGCGTTTCCGTAGCCGTGGTCTAGATGGCGGTACACAAGATGTATTTGTGAATGGTATACGCATGAATGATGCGATGACTGGATATGGCCCTTGGAGCTTGTATGGTGGTTTGAATGAAGCTGCTCGTAGCAAGGAAGGTGTCAGCCGTTTGCATACTTCAGAATATGGCGTATCTGGTGTCAATGGAGCAACCAATATCAATATGCGTGCTTCTATGATACGTAAAGGATGGCGTTTCTCAGCTGTCAATGGTAATGGCTCTTACGCAGCTCGTTTGATGGCAACATATGGCTCTGGTAACCTAGATAATGGTTGGAGTTATGCGATGAGTGTATCTACACGTCAAGGAGGTAACGCTTATGTGAATGAAACAGATTATAATGCCTATTCTTATTTCTTGTCAGTAGAGAAACAATTGGATGATAAACATGCCCTTGGATTTTCTTTCTGGGCAGCACCATATGAACGTGGCGCACAAATGGCGACTACTCAAGAAGTGTATGATTTGGTAGGCGACAATTATTACAATAGCAACTGGGGATATCAAGATGGTGAAAAACGTAATGCACGTGTTAAGAGAAGCCATCAACCAATTGCTACATTAAACTACTACTTTACTCCAGATGAAAATACAACTTTCACTGTAGCGATGAGTTATCGTTTTGGTTGGTCTGCTTCTTCTGCTTTGGATTGGTATGATGCGCAGGATCCACGTCCTGATTATTACAAAAATCTTCCATCCTATCTTAATTTGCGTGGTGAAACCTCTAAAGTTGCTACTTTGACAGAAGCATGGAAAGATGGTAACTCAGGTATCCAACATTTGAATTGGGATCGTATGTATCAAGTGAACCGTGAGAGCGATCAAGACTGGGGTAACTACAAGGGAGTAGATATGGGACCTGGTCGTTCAAAATACATTGTGTCTGACCGTCATACAGATCAACGTGATTTCAATCTAAATTTAGCATTGGCTCATGTTGTTGATGATCATTTCGAAGTGAATGCTGGTTTATCAACTCGTTACAATCGTACTGAATACTACAACGAAGTGAAAGATTTACTTGGTGGTAAATACTGGGTAAATATTGATAACTTTGCAGAACGTGATTTCTCAAATGCTGACTTTGAAACTTTGATGAACGATGCAGGTAATCTAAACAACCTTGTCGTACATGAAGGAGATAAGTATGGCTATGATTATTATGGCAATGACTTGAGCTCTAAACTTTGGGTTGACCTTAAATATAATGTTGGTCCATGGAATACTTTCCTTGCTGGAGAAGCGGGATATAGTTCTATCTGGCGTGATGGACAGTATTGTAAGGGACTTTTCCAAGACAATTCAGTGGGTAACTCGACTAAAAAACGTTTTTATACTTATCGTGTGAAAGCGGGTGCAAAGTACCAGTTGGGCTTGAATCAAAGTCTTGAAGCTACAGTTGCTTATTTGAACGATGCTCCATTGTTTAAGAATGCAATGACCTCTCCGCGTACGCGCAACCAGTATGTACCTCATTTGAGTACCGAAAAAACATTTAGTGCCGATTTGACATATACAGCGAAATATCCATGGATGGATCTTCGTGTATCGGCTTACTATATGATGATTAAGGATAAGAGCCGTGTGACTTCTTTCTACGATGATTTGCAAAATTCTTTCATCAACTTTGCTATGAGCGGTATTGATCAACAACATATGGGTGTTGAACTAGGTGTCGAAGTACCTATTGTACACGGCCTTTCTGTTTCTGGAGCCATGAGTTTGGGAGATTACGTATACACATCAACTCCATCATTTACACAAACTCGTGATAACACAGCTGCTGTAATTCAGCAAGACGAAAAGGTCTATTGGAAAGGATTTAAAGTAGAAAACACTCCACAGTTGGCTACAAGTCTTGGCCTGAACTACCATACAGACAGTTATTGGTTCTTCGGACTTGATGCAGGTTATTATGGCAATTCTTATCTAAGTATGAACCCATTACTACGTACAGACTTTGCCATTGCTGGTTTGACAGATGAGCAAGCACTTAATATGCGTAGTCAAGAAAAACTAGGTTCAGCATTTTTATTGAATGCTGATCTTGGTAAGAGCTGGTATATTGACAGAAAATATAATATTGGTTTCAGTCTTCAAGTGAAAAACTTATTAAATCGTCAGAATATTAAGACTGGTGGTTATGAACAATTGCGTCTCAGTGATGTAGATGATGCTGATGGCAATTTCCAACATTATTCACCATTTGATTCTAAGTATTATTATCTATATGGTACTACTTACTATTTCAACCTTTATTTCCGATTCTAAATTGACAAAGAAAATCATCTATTGATATGAATAAATTATATACTAAAATGTTGTTAGTAGTCATGGTCCTTACTGTAGGACTACTAACAAGCTGTAACGATGTGGATGACCCAAAAGTAGAAGTTCTTCCAACGTCTGCATCCGAGATTACTGCATTAGAAGGATACACAGCTGTTACCATCAAAGACTTAAAGAGTCGCTTGACTGCTGGAAACGACAATGTAGCTTTAAACATCGAAGATAAGGTGTACATCGAAGCGCGTGTAAACACAACTGATCGTTATGGTAATTTCTACCGTTCATTTTATTGTCAAGATGCAACAAGTGGGATCGAGATTAAAATCGGTAAGACACAGTTGTATAATATTTACCATTTTGGTCAAACCATTTATGTACGTCTAGATGGTTTATGTCTAGCACGTTACAATGGTGGTGTATCTATTGGGCTCCCTACTGAAGAGGGAAGTACGTATCCAAGTACATGGATTGATCAACAACAGATTCTTGATTCTCATATTTTCCGTGGAAGCTTGAATACAGATAATCCTTTGCAGCCGATTAAAATCACTTCTACCGACCAGTTGTCTTCTGATTACTACGGTATGTTGGTAGATATGCACGGGATTACATTCACAGGTGAAATTGATTATAGCAACTACTACAATGCAGCAGGTGAAAGCATTGTGGTTGACAAACTTGCTACATGGGCTATCCCAAATGTACCAGAAGATCCAGATCTTAATGCTGGTACAGGTCAGCAGATTTTCCGCATGGGGTCAACAGACTTCGTGGTGCGTACTAGCGGATATGCTAAGTTCTCTGCAGAAAAGGTTACAGACCGAGTTGCTGTCAATGGTATTTGCAATATCACTTGTTTGTATACAGTCTATCAGAAAGGTACTTATGATCCAACATATCAACTTATTTTAAATACCAGCAATGATGTCGTTGCTTGGTAATAATTGTACTTGCATTAAACCCTATAATTAAATAATCGAAGACAATGGAATTAAAAAAAGGTCTTTTCTTTGGCTCGCTAGCAGTAGCTATGTTGGCCATGACATCTTGTTCGCAAGATGAAGCAATCCAGCCTACGGTATCCCACGAGGCTGCATTTTCAACAAGTATTCGTCCTGTTCAAACACGTATCGATGCGTGGTCAGGTAGCGAACAAGTAGGTGTGTACATGGTCTCTGGCAGTGAATTATCTATGAGCAATGTGGCTTATGATGTGGCTGCATCAGGTGATTTGACTGCTGCTGTATCTGGAATCTCTTACCCTGCATCTGGCGATGTTGCCTTCAAGGCATATTACCCTTATGCTTCTTCTAATGGCTCAACAGTAGCTATAGATTTGACAGATGCAAACACTGCAGATCACGATTTGATTTTTGCTGAAACAGCTGCTGAGTACAATGCAGCAACTACAGATAAAGTTCCATTGACTTTCCGTCACCAATTGGCTAAGCTTAGCTTGAAGATGGCACAAACAAAGATTGCAGCAACTACTTCTGTCATTACTTACAAGGTAAATGGTTTGAGCGAAGCTTCTTTTGATGTGGCTACTGGTACTGTTACCAATGGTACAGCTACAGCTGCCATGACTCCAAATTCTAATGGCGATATCATTGTACTTCCTGGTAAATCTGTATCATCAGTTATTATTACTATTGATGGTCAACAATATACTTGGGATGCTTCAAATGTAACATTCACTAAGAATATGCAAAGCAAATATGCTTTGTCTATCGGTGATGGTAATACTGCTACTGCCACGCTTATCGCTAGTATTGAAGATTGGACACAAGATGATGGTCAAGGTGATGTAGATCCAAAGCCAGAAGAAAGTGTTATTGGTAAGATTCGCGATATGTACACAGATGCTAACGTAGTAATTGCTGAAGATATGGTTGTTACTGCTTCAGTAGTGTATATAGATGGTTCTAATGTACATGTATCTGATGGTGTCAAAGGGATTGATTTGTATGATTATAATCTGAAAAATTTGAATCTAGCTATAGGCGATGAGGTGACTTTTAATGCTAACGGTGCAACATTGACAGCTTACAATGGTCTTGTAGAATTGAAATCAACAACAGGTGGTTGGACAATGTCAGAACAAGTCACTAAAACTGGAAATACAAAAGTTCTTTCTCCTGTCGAAATCAATGCTTCGGAACTTGCTGATTACATGTCTATGTATGTGACTATCAAGTCTGCTTCTGCTGCTACTGATAATACTGCGATTTATTTTGATAAGACGGTTAAAATGACTTCACCAACTGGTGACTTTGTTATTTATGCTAAGAATATATCAACTCTTCCTGTAACTACAAAGATTGGTGATATTAGTGGAGTGTCAGGTTTTTTTAATGCAGCTCAATTGATGCCAACTAGTAAGAGTGATGTGGCTAGTATTGCTGGTACAGAACTTCAAGCTTCGGCTACTCCAACCTCAGTAGAAGCTGCTGGTGGTGAATCGACTATTTCAATCACAACAGAAGCTTCTTGGACAGCTACAATGTCTGATAATACAGCTGGTGCAAGTCTAGATGTTACTTCTGGTACTGGTGCAGGAACTGTCAAGGTAACTTTCCCTGAAAATACAGAAACAACTGCTAAGAGTGTAAAAGTAACTATTTCTGCAACTGATGCTGTTGATGTCGTTTTAACAATCAATCAGGTAGCTAAGTCAGATGGTAGTGCTATAAACTTTGATAATTCAGACTTTACGTCTAATGTGACCGTTGATGCTAATTTGTTTACTAATGGAACAAATATTTATATCAACCAAACTTTAAATGGTATGTCAGGTGATTATGTAAAATTTTCAACGAGCAAAGCTAAAGGATTTGCAGATTTAATAGTACCTGCTGGCAAGACTCGTATGCGTTTATTATTTATTCCATGGTCGGGAGAAGGTCCTGGTGTCGTTGTGGGTGATAAGGGAACTGTTCAGTTATATACTGGAGATTCTACTAGTAATGCTTGTGGATCTGGGAGTGATGTTGTTAATATGAGCTCGTTTACCGCTGTAGAAGGCGAAACAATGTTGACATGTAATGTTACAGCTGGTGAAACAATTCATATTGCACCAACCGAATCTACTCCAGTTGCAGATGCTCGCTTTATCATTTTTGGTATCCAATTTAAGTAATACCAAAAACTCTATTTTCCCAAATATAATTACTAATTATTCAAGTTGAAAATGAAATTACAAAATACAATTTTTGCTTCAGCATTGGCAGTGCTTGCATTGTCTTCATGTACGAAGGAAAACGAATATAATGGGCAAACTCCAACATCCAATGAGATTGAGTTTACCTCTTCAATTGCTGGTAGTGACTCTGAGACTCGTGTTGATGGCACTACATGGGCAGGTGGTGAACAAGTTGGTGTCTTTATGTTAGATGCTGCAACTTCAGCTTTCTCTATCTCAGACAATGGCACAAACAAGGCATACACAGGTCAAGCTGATGGTAGCCTTGCAGCTACAAGTAGTGCATTAGCCTTTCCATCAGATAAATCGGAAGTACGCTTTATAGCTTACTATCCTTATCAAAAATCGGCCGATGCTGGTACATACACTATTGATTTGACAAAAGATGGTGATAATGACCTACTTTTCTCTTCAGACGCTACTCCATATAGCGCTACATCAGAAGGTAAAGTAAACCTATCATTCTCACACAAACTAGCTAAACTTCAATTGACGCTTACTAGCGATATCTCAGGCAATCCAATTGATCCTTCAAAAGTTCAAATGCGAGCTGAGATGCTTACTGCTGGTACATTCTCGTTGAAGACTCAAACTGGCGAGTTGACTGTTGGTGATGCCGTAAATGAAGTATCTATCCCAGTTGCAGATGTTAGTGGCAAGGCAGTAGGTTCTGTGATTGTATTCCCTTCTATAGAACAAGTAAGTTATACAAAATCTGCAGCAACTACATCTACCATTACTAAACTAACATTTATTGTAGACGGTAAGGAATACGTTTTCTCTGATCCTTCTTTGTTGGCCAATCTTACGGCTAACAACCAATACAATTTTGACGTTTCTCTTTCAGAAGACGCACAAGCCATCGTAACGTTGACATCTACTATCCAAGCATGGACAGTTGTAGATAAGGGTACATTGATTGCTAAGCCAACTGATGGTGATGACGATCCTACACCTCCTGTTACTGGTCAAAAGATTGCCCAAGCTCGTGCCTTAGCTCCTACTGAGAATAACGCTACTGCTGTGATCTCTCAAGAAATGACAGTGACTGGTTCTGTGATAGCTCAAAATGATCCTTCTGGTTCTTTCTTTAAGGTAGTTATTATTTCTGATGGCGAATCTGCATTGTATCTTTATGATGAAACAACTGCTAATATGTCTTTTGCTATCGGTGATGAAGTAACTGTAGATTTGAATGGTGCTACTTTGAAGAATTATAATGGCCTTATTGAAGCCATGAGTACTGGTACAGATTATGAACTTTCAGCTCACGTTACAAAAACAGGCAATACGAAAGTCATTGAACCAGTTGTCGTAAGTGCTGCTGATCTTGCAAATTACCAATCTATGTTGGTCACAATCAAAGATGCTACTGCACCTGCAGGCTCTACAACTTGGGGATCAGCTGATGCCAATACAACTATTGAGCTAACATCTTCTACAGGTGCTTTCAATGTGTATACTTCTAAGTATAGCAATTTTGTCACTGAAGCTGTGCCAACAGGTACAGGTAATGTGACTGGTATTGTGGGTTGGTACAATGCTCCACAAATCATCTTTGCATCTGCTGATGGATGGGCTGGAATGACAGGTGAGAACAATGGAGGTGGAGAGGACAATCCTACTCCTCCTGCAGCTGGTCAGAAGATTGCTGATGCACGTGCCTTGGCACCTGCTGATGGCGCTACTGCTGTGATCTCTCAAGAGATGACAGTGACTGGTTCTGTGATAGCTCAAAATGATCCTTCTGGTTCTTTCTTCAAAGCTGTTATTATTTCTGATGGCGAAACAGCATTGTACCTTTACGATGAGACAACTGCTAATATGTCTTTTGCTATTGGTGATGAAGTGACTGTAGACTTGAATGGTGCTACTTTAAAGAATTATTATGGTCTTATCGAAGCCATGAGTACTGGTACAGATTATGCATTGTCTTCGCATATTACTAAGACTGGCAATACAAAGGTTATTGCTCCTAAGGTAATCAACGCATCAGATATGGCAAATTATCAGTCTATGTATGTTACGATTGCAGATGCGCAAGCAGCGGATGGTCATCCTGCAAATTGGGGAGCTGCAGATGCCAATACATCAGTCAATATGACTTCACCTACTGGTGATTTTGTAGTATATGTTGGTAAGTTCTGTAACTTCAAAGATACAGCTATTGGAACAGGTACTGGTGCAGTGTCAGGTATTGTAGGTTGGTATAACAATCCTCAGCTTATTTTTAGCAAAGCTGATGATTTTGCTAATCTATAAGCTACGTGTAGCATAATATACAAGAGGGTCAGAAGGGGGTACCTCCCCTTCTGACACCTATTTGAAAAGGACAAACCTAAACCTATACTCAAAATAGGATACAAAATGTCTTTTAAGACGGCGATACTATATCTCGTTTTTGACAGACTCAGAGCAACTTGTTTTATATAAGACAACAATATGATACATATCAAAAAACTATCGTTCTTGGCTATAACAGCAGCTGCTATCAGCTTGACTGCTTGTTCAGAACAAAATGAAATCGACCAGTATTCTGCTCATGCTGTGCAGCTTACTAGTACTATCCAGCAACCTCAAACACGCCTTAATGCTTGGGCTGGTGGGGAGCAAGTCGGTGTGATTATGCTAGACGCACAAAAAACAGGTGTGGATGCTATACTTGGCACTGCCAACGCACCATACAAGACTGCCGCTGATGGTAGCCTGTCTCCAGTGTCTACTGCATTGAATTATCCTTCTAATCTTTCAGTACGTTTCTGCGCTTATTATCCATACAGTGCATCATTAACAGACGAAAATTATGCGATCGATTTGGGCAATAGCTCAGCCGATGCAGATCTATTATATGCTTTGACAACTGAAGCAGTGGATGTTACCAATACATCAGCTGTTGCTTTGACATTCAAACATCAGTTGTCTATGTTGACCTTGAAAATTCAAAGTGCACCTGCATCTTTACAAGGGGCAACGATTGCTGTTACAAGCAAAAGCAAAACAACGTTCAATTTGGCTACTGGAACTCTAGCAGATCCACAAGCAGATGAGGCTACTCGTCAGATGAGCATGTCTACTACAGAAACACAAGCCACTGGACAGCTTATTGTGCTTCCTGGACAAACCGTATCTGCAGTAAAGATTACTATCGCTGGTAAAACATATGCAGTTGATGCATCACAAATTAGCACTGTGGCAGGTGAAAACGATCAGTACAATGTGTCTATTAGTGCTGATGGTAACGTCACAGTTAAATTGGCCACAACGATTGCTGGATGGGATGTGAAAGAAGGTACTGGAACAGCTACTCCTGTACAACCAGAAGAGTATTATCAAGACGATGCAGCTACTCCAATTGCTACTGCTGTAGCTGGTGCTACAGAAGCGGGAGAGAACTTTACATGTAAGGGTGTTGTTGTTGCCTTAAATGCAGAATCATATATTCTTCGTGATAACTCTGGCGTTGTGTACGTATATGTCTCTACTACTCCAACTGTACAACTAGGTGATATCGTAGAAGTAAGCGGCCCAGTGAAAATATATTATGACTTGGTTGAGTTTTATAAACCTTCTTGTACTGTAGATGGAACTTATAACGTGGCTCATCCTGTAGCTGTCACTTACGAAGGAGCACAGATGACCAGCTATATTGATAACATTGTGACTGAGTATATTACTTATACAGGTACATTGGTTCAGAATGGTGACTATTACCAAGTTACGGTAGACGGTTCAAGCATCTTAGGAAGCATTCGTAAGCCAGTTGCTGGAGCTGTTGATGCTTCTCTGCTTAATAAGCAAGTTAAAGTTAGTGGTTATGCCATGGGTACAGATTCTGGCCACAAATATGTGTACACTATGATGACTAGTATAGAAGCTGTCGACGGTGGTAACGACGGTGGTAACGATGGTGATAATGATGGTGGTGGTGATTACAATAATGATGATGCCGTAAATGACGCGACTATCCCATATGCATCATTCTTTGATTGCCCATTATTCTCTGCAGCTACAGGCGCCACTGTACAGTCAGGCAGCGAAGCTTATGGTAGTGGAAAATATTACAAGATTCAAGTCAATAGTACACAAACTTACGTAGCACACACTACTATCGAAGGTGGTCAAGTACAACGTAATTATGAGTTCTTATTTGACAATACCAAGAAAGTATCTCTTTGGGTCGCTTATCCAATGCATGGAAACAAGTGGGGAGATCATAATTCTGGTCGTACCGATGCTTGGGGATATGACCCAGCAATTTCTACACAAAATCAACCAAACTTGAAGAGATCATATGATCCAGGTTACGACCGTGGTCACCAAATGGCTTCAAGTGACCGTCAAAATAGTACTGCTGCTAATCAGCAAACATTCTACTTTACAAACATGACTCCTCAAGTGTCTAGTCTAAATCAAGGTGAATGGGTACAGCTAGAACAATACGTGCAAAACAATACGCGTAGTATGACTGGGCAAGATACTGTGTATGTCGTAACAGGACCTATTTTCGAAAGTAACATTGGTACTGCTGATGATGGCGCTGGATCACCTTGTCCACTTCCTACAGGTTACTATAAGACAATTATCAAAGCACACTTCAGTAGTAAGGGTGTAGTAAGTAGTGTAAAAGGATGTGCATTCTATTTCCCTACATCTGGATGGAGCACTTGGGAATCTTCAGTTACATCTATTGATGCAATCGAAGCAAAGACTGGAATTAATTTCTATGCCAATTTCCCAGCTGATATGATTAGCGTAGCAGAAAAGGAATCTAGCTATAGTTTCTTGTAGCATACCTATATGCTTCGAATTAATAATTAAGACTGCTTGCAGTAGACTGTATCCGAGAGGATCAGACTACTGCAAGTTTTAATCGTTTTACAGATAAAATCAATTTAATACAATCGATTATGACTAAGAAGACATTCTTTACCGCATGTTTTTTGATGTTAGGACTTGCTACTACAGTAAGTGCACAAGTCAAACATAAGGTACACACCGTGATGTTCTACAATTGTGAGAACCTTTTTGATACAATCGACACACCTCATGTGAACGATAGTGAGTTTACCCCTACGAGTCCAAAACATTGGAATACAGCAAAATATACAAAAAAACTTCATAACTTAGAACGAGTTATTTTGGGAGTGGCTACCACAAACCATAACTTTCCAACTGTAATTGGGGTTTCTGAAATTGAAAATCGTGGGGTGCTAGAAGATTTACTTGCTCAGCCTAAATTAGCCAAAAAGACTAATTATCAAATTGCTCATTATGATTCACCAGATCGTCGTGGTATCGACTGTGCTTTTTTCTATCGCCCAGACCGTTTTGAAATGCAAGGAAGTCGCCCATTTGCAGTGCATCTAGTGTCCAATCGAGTGAATCCTGAAACAGGTGATACGATTCCTTATTTAACTCGTGATATATTAGCTATGTGGGGAAAAATGGATGGTGAGAAAGTCTTCTTTATGTGCAACCACTGGCCATCACGCTATGGCGGTGCAGTAAAGTCTAGTCCTAGTCGCGAAGCTGCAGCTGCTGTGGTACGTCATATTGTTGACTCATTGGCCGTTAATGAACCTGCTACTAAGGTCGTGATCATGGGTGACTTGAATGACGATCCACGTGACAAGTCTATCTCTGTCGTGTTGGGTGCTGCAGGTAATCCTACTTCTTTACCAGCCGAAGGTTTGTTTAACCCATTCTTCCAAATTCATAAAGATGGATATGGTACATTGTGTTATAGAGGCAACTGGAATCTATTTGACAATATTATTGTTAGCAATAACCTAGTCAATGCCAAAGCTGGTACATTGAAGATCATTCCATCTAAGCAAGGATATTATGGATATATCTTCAAAAAACGTTTTATGATGACTCCACGTGGTCAATATAAAGGATATCCTCTACGTACATGGAGTGGTACAAACTTCTTGAATGGATATTCTGACCACTTGCCAGTGTATATTCATTTGAAAGTAGAGGATAAATAAGATTTCAGATTAGAAAGATTTTATATATGCTAGTATGAGGGCGTGTCAAAGTTTTTTGACATGCTCTCATTGTTTTAAAGCCTTACCTGTGCTTATTGATTCGTTTCTTAGACTATATTAGTATTATGCATTTGTGCACGCAAGGACTTTTCTGTACTTTTGCATCCACTAGCATTATTTCATTAATATAGAATTAGATTTTATGACAGGTTTCCATAAAGCAATCTTAAGTGTTTGCGCTTTTTCTTTGATAACATTCACCAGTTGTGGTGGTAGTGGTAGCGACGAACCTTCAGCAAGTAACCATATTGGTTCAGTCACTGTTACTGAAAATACATTATCGAGTTGTCTTGAGTTGGTGCGTGGTACATCGCAAGGATTTACTACCCATACACGCACTGTTACACATCATACGACTTCGGCCAAAGGTACGCCAATTCGCAACTATACTGTTTGTTATGACATGAGTCAGCGCCTACCAATGTATGTTGCTTATCCGATGCACAATGTATATATCGGTCCTCAAGCTCGCACGAATGCGTGGCAAGCCGATCCCTCATTTACTAGTGCAGAACAAGCTGATCTAGAACAGGGAATGAGTAATGGGCACGATCGTGGTCACATGATCTCTTCTGCTTCTCGTACCTGTAGCCGTGATGCCAATGAACAAACATTTTATTATACCAATATGTCTCCACAGTTGAACAGTTTCAATGCCGAGCGATGGGTAGAGGCTGAAATGCTTGAACGTGCATGGCGTAATGGAGGAGTATCAACGGCTACGGTAGATACTTTATATGTGGTTACTGGTCCAGTATTGCAGACAGTAGGAGGTAGTGAAGATATACAATACATTACCAATGGCAATGACAATAAACAGATCGCTCGTCCCAAGTATTTTTACAAGGTCTTTTTGAAGCGTTTCCATGATAATGCTTTGTCCAATAAAGTGACCTACCGTGCTTTAGGTATGTGGTTTAAACATGAAGCATTGTCTGGTCCAGTGCAGGCTTCAGATTGCCGTTCGGTCGATGAAATAGAAGCATTGACAGGTTTAGATTTCTTTTATAATCTGCCTGATAATATCGAAGATGTCGTCGAAGCAAAATATGACTTAGACGATTGGAGAGGAGTGGTACAATAAAAAACGATTATGTTAGCATTACATCTACATGCAGACCAAATTGAGGCTGGTTGCGATGAGGCTGGACGAGGCTGTTTGGCTGGTCCCGTGTATGCGGCAGCCGTTATTTTACCCGATGACTTTCACAATGATCTGCTCAACGACTCTAAACAGATTAAAGAGAAGGATAGATATGCCCTTCGTGAGGTCATCGAACAAGAAGCTGTAGCATGGGCCGTGGGCGTGGTATCGGCCGAAGAAATTGATCAAATCAATATCCTTAGAGCTTCTATTTTGGCCATGCATCGTGCGGTCGATCAGTTGAAAACACGTCCAGAGCATTTGCTTATAGATGGGAATAGATTTTATGATTATCCCAATATTAAGCATACCACAGTGGTGAAAGGTGATGGAAAATTAGCGCCTATTGCGGCGGCTTCTATTTTGGCCAAAACCTATAGAGATGACTATATGAAAGGGATTGCCAAGGATTATCCTCAATATGGTTGGGGGCAAAATGCGGGGTATCCTACTAAGGCGCATCGAGCTGCCATTAAAGCATATGGAGTGACTCCGCACCATCGTCGTTCCTTTAGACTTTTACCGCCTGAATATATAGAGCAAAGTATTCCCTTCTAGGTCGAAAGAGGTGTTGCCTTACTATCTGGCTGTAGATTCAATGGTTTGGTCCCATCGATTCAATCGTTTGAATCGATGGGACCAAACCATTGAATCGAGGATCGCTAGCCTTTGCGTAAGATATTAGAAGCTTATCTTTATTTTATTTATATACTATGCGCAAAGCATTGCCTTTTAATTTACACGAATATGCACCCTATGCGGTGCTTTTTTTGTATCTTTGCAACGATGGACAGGAGTGTGACTTGCTGCCCTACCTAAGTCCTTTGCTGTAAGAAAATATAGACAAGGATTTGTCCTGCAAACTTAGGTGTTAGACTAAAAATAATTATTTAAATATAGTAGAAAGATGAGCAAAAAAGCATTATTGATGATTCTCGATGGTTGGGGAATCGGTAACAAAAGCAAATCAGATGTGATCTATAACACACCGACCCCATATTGGGATAGTTTGCTTGCTGAGTATCCACATTCACAACTTGCTGCTTCAGGTGAAAACGTTGGTCTACCTGATGGACAGATGGGAAACTCTGAAGTAGGTCACTTGAATATTGGTGCAGGCCGTATTGTATATCAAGATCTTGTGAAAATCAACAACGCTTGTAAAGATGGAAGTATCCTTGAAAATCCTGAAATAGTCAATGCATTTACGTATGCTAAAGATAATGGCAAAAACGTACACTTGATGGGATTGACTTCAAATGGTGGTGTACACTCTTCTTTTGATCACCTATTCAAATTGATCGAAATTGCCAATACATACAAAGTAAACAATGCGTTTATCCATTGTTTTATGGATGGTCGTGATACTGACCCACGTAGTGGTAAGGGATTTATTGAGCAACTTACTGCACATTGCGCTAAGCAAAGTCAAACGCATGCTGCTATTGCATCTATCGTGGGACGTTACTATGCAATGGACCGTGATAAGCGTTGGGAGCGTGTCAAAGAAGCATACGACCTTATCGTAAAAGGTATTGGTACTGAAGCTTCTGATATGGCAACAGCTATGCAAGCGAGTTACGATGCAGATGTTACAGACGAATTCGTAAAACCAATCACTAGTGCAGAAGATGGTACGATTAAAGAAGGAGATGTTGTTATTTTCTTCAACTATCGTAATGACCGTGCTAAAGAACTTACTGTGGTACTATCTCAACAAGATATGCCTGAGCATGATATGGAAACTATCAAGGATATCCAATTCTATTGCATGACTCCATATGATCCTTCATACAAGGATGTGCACATCTTGTTTGACAAGCAGAATGTACAAAATACATTGGGTGAATACCTTGCTGCACAAGGTAAGACACAATTGCATATTGCTGAAACAGAAAAGTATGCACACGTTACTTTCTTCTTCAATGGTGGCCGCGAAAGTGCTTATGAAGGTGAAGATCGTATATTGGTCAAATCTCCTAAGGTGGCTACTTATGACTTGCAGCCAGAAATGAGCGCATTTGAAGTGAAAGATAAATTGGTCGATGCAATCAAGGAAGATAAGTATGATTTTATCGTAGTCAACTATGCTAATGGAGATATGGTGGGACACACTGGTATCTATGAAGCTATAGAAAAGGCTGTGAAGACTATCGATGAATGTGTGAAAGATACTGTAGAAGCTGCTAAGCAAACTGGTTATGAGGTCATCATCATCGCCGATCATGGTAATGCTGATAACGCTCTAAATGAAGATGGTTCTGTAAATACAGCGCACTCTCTAAACCCAGTTCCATTTGTATATGTAACTGAAAATAAAGAAGCTAAGGTTGAAGATGGCGTACTAGCAGACGTTGCACCATCTCTATTGAAGATTATGGGCATGGATGTACCAGCAGAAATGACTGGTAAGCAATTGTTCTAATCCTTAGTAAAGCAAAATAGTATATGATTCAAATTGACGATACCATCGTCTCTCTAGACATTTTTAAGCAACAGTTCTTGTGTGATTTTCAAGCTTGCAAGGGCATCTGCTGTGTCGAAGGAGAGAGTGGGGCGCCACTTGAGGTCGATGAAATAGACAAATTAAAGGAAGTCCTCCCAGTAATCTGGGAGGATCTTTCGTCTGAAGCGCAAGCTATTATCGATAAACAAGGAGTAGCCTATATTGATGATGATGGCGACTGGGTAACCTCTATTGTGAACGGTAAAGATTGTGTCTTTACTTGTTATGACGATCATGGTAATTGCCTATGTGCTATTGAGAAAGCGTACCGAGCAGGTAAAATTGACTGGCCGAAGCCTATTTCTTGTCACTTGTATCCTATCCGTTTGTCAACGGTAGGGCAAGATAAATTGACGGCATTAAATTATCATCGTTGGTCTGTATGTGATGGAGCATGCAAACTGGGGCGTGAAAAGGGTGTAGCAATCTATGAAAGCTGCAAAGATGCGCTTATTCGCCGTTTTGGTGAACGTTGGTATGAGGAATTGGTTGATGTGGCCAGAGAACTTAAGGAACAGGGGTATATCTAGAATTTGAGCTATCCCGTATAAAAGATAAGTTGTGGACAATTACTATTTAGTAGTTGTCCACAACTTTGTGTATAAGTCTGTGCATATTGCATATCTCAGTGCACAAATATGTGTACAACTAGGTGTATAACCGTGTGCACAACACACTTGTGCACAAAAAAGGGGCTGCAACTCATGTTGCAGCCCCTTTCCTCGTTGTAAGATGTGAGGATGGATTTATTGATAAAATATATTCTTTGCTTTATGCATCGATATTAGCATATGTTGCATTCTCTTCGATAAATGCACGACGTGGCGCCACGTCTTCACCCATCAACATTGAGAAAATGTGGTCAGCGTCTGCTGCATTTTCAATAGATACCTGCTTCAATAAGCGGCGAGATGGATCCATAGTTGTTTCCCAAAGTTGTTCTGGGTTCATCTCACCAAGACCTTTGTATCGTTGGATATGGACAGCGTTTTCATCACCTTTTCCGTATTCCTCGATAAATCGTATACGATCTTCCTCGTTCCAGCAGTATTCTTCATATTTACCCTTGCGTAAAAGATACAATGGAGGTGATGCAATGTACAAATATCCGTTTTGGATAAGTTGTGGCATATAGCGGAAGAAGAATGTCATAATCAATGTGTCGATGTGAGAACCATCGACATCGGCATCGGTCATGATAACAATCTTTTTATAACGTAGTTTGGTGATATTGGCTTCTTTAGAATCATCTTCTGTACCAATAGTAACCCCAAGAGCAGTGTATATATTGCGAATTTCGTCGCTTTCTAGTGCCTTGTGGTATTGTGCTTTCTCAACATTCAAAATCTTACCACGAAGTGGAAGGATTGCTTGAAACATGCGGTCACGTCCTTGCTTAGCTGATCCACCGGCCGAATCCCCTTCGACAAGGAACAATTCGCATTTGTCTGGATCTTTGTCTGAACAGTCAGCTAGTTTTCCTGGTAGTCCACCACCACCCATAGGCGATTTGCGTTGTACCATTTCACGTGCTTTGCGTGCTGCATGGCGAGCATTGGCAGCAAGAATCACCTTCTCAACAATCATCTTGGCTTCTTTAGGATGCTCTTCAAGATAGTATGCAAGAGCTTCGCCTACGGCTTGATCTACAGCACCAATAACTTCTTTGTTACCAAGCTTAGTTTTTGTTTGTCCCTCAAATTGAGGTTCTGCTACCTTGATAGAAATAATGGCAGTCAATCCTTCGCGGAAGTCATCTCCTGAAATTTCCACTTTGACTTTGTCTAGCATCTTGCTTTCTTCAGCATACTTCTTCAAAGTACGTGTCAATGCACGACGGAAACCAGCTAAGTGGGTACCTCCCTCAATGGTGTTGATGTTGTTGACATACGAGTGAATGTTTTCACTGTATGAGGTATTATACATGATTGCGACCTCTACTGGAGTGCCTTGCTTTTCTGTATTGATATAGATGACATCTTCAATAAGATGTTCGCGTGAACTATCAACAAACTGGACAAATTCTTTTAGTCCATCTTCTGAATAGAATTCTTCAAACTTATAGTTGCCTTCTTCGTCTTGTTCGCGTGCATCTGTAAGAGTGATGCGGATACCAGCATTTAGATAAGCCAATTCGCGTAGGCGGCCTTGAAGAATATCGTAACGATATACGCTTTCTGTGAAGATAGATAAGTCAGGCCAAAACGTTTGCTTGGTTCCTGTATAGTCTACCGAACCAATCTCACGCACGTCATATTGAGGATGACCACAAGCATATTCTTGTTGATATAATTTTCCTCCACGAGCCACCTGTGTGATTAATTTAGTAGATAGTGCATTTACACAAGATACACCGACACCGTGAAGACCACCAGATACTTTGTAAGAACCCTTATCGAACTTACCTCCAGCGTGAAGGACGGTCATAACAACTTCTAGAGCTGATTTACCTTCTTTCTCGTGCATATCTACTGGGATACCACGACCGTTATCTTTTACAGTGATTGAATTATCTTGATTTATTGTGACATCAATGTGGTCACAGTAGCCCGCCAAAGCTTCGTCAATGGAGTTGTCTACGACCTCGTATACTAGGTGATGTAGTCCTTTAAGACTGATGTCACCGATATACATAGCAGGACGTTTACGCACCGCTTCTAGTCCCTCTAGGACTGTAATATTGGATGCCGAATAACTGTCGCTATTAGGGTTTTCTTGATTTTCGCTCATATGATTATAAAGTCAGTTATTAACTGAGCAAATATACTCATTTTTAGGGAAATATACTAGATAATAGGCCTTAAAAAAAACTCATATATACGCAAAAAAAAGGAGTCAGATGCAAAAGCATCTGACCCGTTATATTGTCATCACCATAAGAAATAAACCGCGCGCTTATTTAGCCCAGTTGATTTACGTGGTGAGCTAATTTAGACTTAAGATTAGCAGCCTTGTTTTTGTGAATAATATTCACCTTAGCAAGCTTATCAAGTGTCTTTTGTACAGATGGTAACAAAGCTTCCGCTTCTGCTTTCTCTGTTGTTGCACGCAGTTTACGAACTGCATTACGCATTGTCTTAGCGTAATAACGATTAAAGAGTCTTCTCGTTTTTTCTTGACGAATTCTCTTAAGGGATGATTTGTGATTTGCCATAATGACTAAACTTTCTTTTAAATTGGTTTATTCCTTTTACAATAACATTGTGTAGCCCATAGGAGAGTCGAACTCCTCTTTCCAGGATGAAAACCTGGCGTCCTAACCGATAGACGAATGGGCCAGCCTATATAACAATATCTCTTTCGAGAATATTGAAAAGTCAAAAAAATCGAGCCGAATGTGCTGCATCCGACTCGTATGTTCTAATCACCATAAGAAATAAACCAGTAGCTATTTTAGCCGAGTTGGTTTACGTGGTGAGCTAATTTAGACTTCAGATTGGCAGCTTTGTTTTTGTGAATGATATTCACTTTTGCAAGCTTATCAAGTGTCTTTTGCACAGATGGCAACAAAGCTTCTGCTTCTGCCTTCTCTGTCGTTGCACGCAACTTACGTACAGCGTTACGCATTGTCTTAGCGTAATAACGATTAAAGAGTCTTCTTGTCTTTTCTTGACGAATTCTCTTAAGGGATGATTTATGATTTGCCATAATGACTAATCTCTTTAATGAGGTTTTGTTTCTTACAGTTATGTAGCCCATAGGAGAGTCGAACTCCTCTTTCCAGGATGAAAACCTGGCGTCCTAACCGATAGACGAATGGGCCAGCCTAAATATCCTTTCGGATATGCTTGCGATTACAGCTTGTTATTGCTTTATCTCTCATTGCGGTTGCAAAGGTACGTCTTTTTTTCAAACCTGCAAGCGATAGTCTCTTTTTTTTCGTTTTTTCTTTTGTTTTTTTTCCATGAATGCAATTTTGAACTGAATATCCCTGTATTGATGGTTTTTTTATTAGTTTTGTGCGGAAAGCCATTTTTATGGTTGTCTTTTCTCTTTTATAAGAATCCAGATTGCGTTATTTTTTTGTCCTATGTATCAAAAAGTTCAAGCTATAGTTTTACAGCGTATTAAATACAATGATAGACAACATATCGTGGTGCTCTATACGCGTGAATTGGGACGTGTGTCCTGCCTTTTACCGATAGTGCATAGTAAAAGATCAAATGGAGTACATGCTAATGTCTTTCAGATGCTTTCGCTTTTGGAACTCGAATTGTCTAAAAAAGGCAATAATGGGATGTATAGAATAAAGGAAGCACGCAACCTTTCTCCGTGGATGACTATCCCTTTTGATCCAGTGAAGCTATCTTTGGCAATGTTTCTATCTGAATTTTTGTTTCACCTATTGAAAGATGAGTCGGGAAGTGAGTCTTTATTTGTTTTTATACAGACCAGTTTACAGTGGTTAGATGCTTCGCAAGATTCGGTGGCCAACTTTCATATCGCCTTTTTGATTCGTTTGCTTCGCTTTTTAGGTTTGCAGCCCAATGTTGAGGATGGTTATCATCAAGGATATTTTGATATGATAGATAGTTGCTTTACCATGACTCGTCCTATGCATAGGCACTATTTACAGCCTGAACAAGCGGTTGCTCTCAAGCAAATGTTGCGTATACAGTATGCAACTATGCACTTGTATAAAATGAGTCGTAGCGAGCGTGTAGAGTTGTTAGATATTATCTTACAGTATTATCGTTTACATTTGACTCATTTACCTGATCTGCAATCTGTTGAGATGATGCGTTCCCTGTTTGATTAACGACACATTATGTATATAGGTGTCTAAAAACTAAATCCACAAGATAGTACACAAGTTCTTGGACGCAAATTGGTGGTTTGTGTTGTTTGATATAGAGCGTTGAAATACTGGCGGGTATACTTCTTCTTGTTCATAACGTTCTGTATTTCGAATGCCACATTCCAACTTTTCCATTCGTAGTCACATTTAATATGCATGAACGAACAGTCTTTAATAGACTTATCTGTATTGTGGTATGCATCCGCGCCAATAGTGACGTTTAGTCCTTCAAATGGTGTGATATTTAGTTCACCTTTATAATGCCAATCTTCTATACTATAGCTCCCATTTAGTTTACTCTCGTACTTAGAGTAGGTACTGTACAAATCTAAATTTATCCAACGGTTGGGCTGTACTGTTAGTCCAAGTTCACAAGAAGTCATATCTGTTTCCTCATCTTGTTTAACATCGTCAATCAATAAGGCGTAGTTTCTACTAGAGAATCTGGGCTTAACTGAGAGATTGGTTTTCCAAAAACCCAATGATTGATTGATGCGTGCCTCTATACTCCAGTTGTTCGTGTGGTAATTATCAGGACGAGCGTGAAGATAGACTATATTATCGGCAAAACTGCGTTCCATAATATAGTCATTAGTTTGCTCCGACATACTGAATTTTAGATAAGTAAAAAATCCTGCCATAGGATTGTCGTATTCATATTTAGCATACACACTTTGTGATTGGTTTGCTGTATTATCATTGGAATAACTACTTTGTGTTCTATAATTTGTATATAGGGGCATGCTAAAGGTTTGTCTCAATGTATTGATGCGGTAGTTTAGAGAATAGCTAGCTGACAATGTATTATATCCGTCTACTTGCCAGCTCCCAAATATACGAGGATGTACATACCATCTTGTTTTAGTTTTAGATTCGTTGTTTGCGTTTTCTATATCTGTATGATAACCTGTAAATAGTCCACAGAGACGTATAGTGTAATCATGGGTCTTCCGCATGATCGAAGGGTTTACATACAGGCATTCTTGGACAAATGTATTGCTTTGTGTGTTATTTACTTTTATTATTGTATTGTGCAGCTTCTCATTTATAAAAGTCGCTCCTGCATCGTAGTTTACATAAAATCCACCTATCTTATGTTTGAAACCAGTGTACATATTGGCAGTAAATCCTTGTTCACTGGTATGCTGATTTTCTTCTGTGATAAGGCTGATGTTCTGAGGAAAGTCCCAGTACTGCATATCACCATTAATCTTAAAGGTTTTCTTGTTAGTTGTATTATAGATACATTCAAATTTCTCTTTCCATACCGTGCGACTATATTTTCCTTCAAGCGCATTATGGGTGTTGTTTGTCTGGATTAAAGCACTATTCTCGATTTTATCATACATTCCAGAGAAATCATTTTTTATATACCATATATCTCCATTATGTTCATAATTGACTTTCCCTTCAATATACTTCTCTTTTTCTAGGCTAGATACACCTTCATGTATAGTGTATATACTATTGTTATCATAGTAGTCTGTTTGTGCAGTTTCCTTCAAGTCGTTTTTGTCTTGTAGATAACATGCTTGGATGCGAAGATTGTCATTTTTCGACAACTTAAATAGGTGATTAGTTGTCAGCATGTGACTTTGGTTCATGAGATAATGTGATTGATCTAAGTTTGGCTTCGCAATAGCACTTAGCTTAACCAGTGGACGAGTAGGAGCTTCTGCTTCAATAAGTAGACGTGGTGACCAAATCTTCATAGACAACTCTTCCCATAAGTTGACACCAGTACGATCATTTTTGTACATAGTTAGATTTTGCTGCCAGTTATTAAACATCATGGTGAGGAGCTTATTTCGATAAGCTATCTTGGTATCTTTCTCTTTTTTGATAGTTCCTCCACCTATTTCTGCATGCCCCACCCATTTCATGGTGTATTGATCTTTGAGTATTAAGTTTAGAGCAGCTTGTTCGCTGAAAGTGCTATTGCGTAACGCCTTAATAGGTTGGTGATGACGAATGACTTCGACATTTTTAACCATATCTGGTTTGATATTTCTACTGCCTACAGTATATTGTCCACCTAGCAGATTCATGCCCTCAATATAAAAACGATTGATTGCACGCCCTTGGTATAGAATGGTTCCCGTAGGAGCGACTTCTATGCCAGGCATCTTTTTTAAGACATCTTCTATATTTTTGTCTTGTTGCATTCTAAATCCTGATACGGAATAGACTAGTGTGTCCTTTTTGATCTGCACTCTTTTGGCGGATATTTTGACTTCACGAATTTTAAAGCTTTTAGTAGCCATCACAATGACATGTTTGCCTTTATTAAATTGTTCAATGGGTATCAATTTTTTTCCATACCCCAATAAAGTAGCAGCTACGTAAGAAGGTCTTTTTTGTACGCTAACCTCAAATGTTCCGTCAGATTTGGTATAGCCAAATCCTATTGCAAGTGAATCTTTAGAAAGTAAAGACACACAAGCATAGTCAAGTCCTTTTCTAGAAGCTTGATTGATGACTTGTCCTGTATAGTGATAGTCAGGTGCTAGCGCTTTATGATTTTGTGCGGTAGCTATTATAGAGGATATACTTAGTAATCCCAGAAGTGTAAGTGTTCTATTTAATGCCATAAAGAGTCTATACTGCATAATTCTTTATTTAAATGTGACTCTTTCTAAGCATATAGGATGTGCGTTGTATGCTTTCATAGGAGTTCCATCAGGGTTGTAACATAACCATTTTTCACCTAATCTAGTCTTATAATAATGGCCTGTATTTGCATCAAATTCCCATATCTCTTTAAGTAATTTGGTGCGAGTTATTTTTAGATATTTGTATGGTTCAATTTTTATAGGATGTACAGTCGTGTTTTTTATCTCTATACAGTAGAAATGAAAATATTCATTGGTGTCTCTTGCATCCAGAATTAACCCAGGTAATCCCCACAATTTCCACGGTCCTTCTTGAATTGGAATATCAGGAGTAAACCATACAATCCATTTTCTACCAAGAAATTCAGTACTTGCCTGTTGACAATTATGTCCTAATATTTTCTTTGTGTGTTGACTAAGTTTCCAAGTTGGATGCTGAATTTTCTCTACGTATTTAAATCGTTTAGTTAGGATTTTGTCAGTGATGGTCCATTCATTGTTTTGGGGTATGTTTTTATATATACTCAATGTCTGAATGCTCTTCATTATTTTTTGACTAGCTTCAACAATGTCATGAAATCCATACCCTTTGGCAATCATACTGTCTTTTAAGTGTTGATATGCCCTTTCACGAGTGCTATAAAAAGCGGAGTGGTTGTTTTGGATATCTAGACACCACTCATCGTACTTTTTCTTTGCTGGATTGTCAAGTTTGCTGCTATAGTCTTCAAAGTAGATGCATTGAATTGAGATATTTTGAGCTTTAATAAGCGAAGGTAGTGATATAGCTGCTGCTAATATGATTAATTGTTTATATCGCATAGCTTGTTTTCTTTTTAAAGGAATATATAGTACTTGTTCTGACTTCTCTCATTGTTATGAGTTTGCTCTTTGATTCTATTTAATATCTTCTAGATAAATAGGTGCCTCATTTACTCCTTTCATGGGCAAACCGTTTTGATGATACATTTGACAGTCGTATCCTTTTCTTTGCTTTATGAAAGCAGCTGTGTTTGTATCATATTCCAACCGTTCTGCTAAAAGTTTTTTTCTTTTGCAGGTAATATGTTTATCATGAAGAGATAGGTTTATTGGCTTTGATGCTGTCTTTTTAATCTCAATACAATAGAAGTGAAAGTAATGATTTGTATCTTCAGCGTCTAGTATCAAACCTGGTAGTCCCCATAATTTCCAAGGTCCTTCTTGTACAGGAATTTTAGGTGTATACCAGACAGTCCAATGACGTCCGAGAAAATCCGTTTCAGCCTGTTGACATTTATACCCCAAAATCTCCTTCTTTTTAGACGTTAATTGCCATTTGGGATGATTCATCTCTTCTATATATTTGTATTTGTATGTGAACACTTCATCTAGTACAGTCCACTGACTTTTTTGAGGGAATTGTTTGTATATAGTTAAGCATTGAGTGCTTTTAAGCATATCTTTTGAAGCAGCTATAATCTCATATGCAGTAGCTCCTTGAGCTATCATGCTATCTTTTAGCTGCCTGTATGCTCTTTGTCTGACGCTATAAAATTCAGACGTGTTGTTTTGAATGTTTAGTTGCCATTCATCGTATTCCTTTTTGTCTACATTAGTGAGTTTACTACTATAATCTTCTAGATAAGTACAGTGGAGTGAGATGTCTTGAGCCGCAGCAGAACTGGTGACAAGTATGATGAGTAGAGTTATTATTTTTTTCTTCATAAGATTACGAAATAAATAAATTAGCCTTCTCGAGAACTAGGCTAATTATTAGATTAACAGGTGTGTTAGTGACAAGCTCCTTCTAGGGCATCGTAAACTTTAAGAACTTCATTTATTGATGCATCGGCTGAAACTTTTGCTATACTTCCACATGAGGAAACTACAACTTGATAAGCTATGTTTTTTGCGTACATACTTGTTGCTAGAAATAGTGCAAATAGTAAAAATAGTGATTTAAAATTGATCTTTTTCATTAAAATGTAAGTCCTACTCTATAAGCTTTTCGGTTCCGCTTTGTTTTCATGTCGATCGATTGAAAAGACTTAGATTTATAAGTCAAAACAAAAATAGTAATAAGAAGCATGATAAAATTGTTTTTAGAGTTAAAAAACTCAAAAAGAAGCATTTTGATGGTTTTCTACTTTTTTTGTTGTCTTGTTGTTTTTAATTAGTGTCTTTTTGTGTGATAATGCTGGTTTTGTGTGTGATTATTATAGAATAGAGGGCATGCCAAATAAATTTAGCATGCCCTCTATTCTATAATAAAAGGTGTTTTTTATAATGAAGCAAGTATTTCTTTTACCTTTTCAGAAATAGCGCGACCTTCTGCCTTACCAGCAAGTTGCTTAGAAGCGGCACCCATTACTTTTCCCATATCTTTGGGACCTGCGGCACCAACTGAAGTAATAATCTCTCGTATAGCAGCATCTAATTCTTCTGCTGTAAGTTGCTTAGGCATATAGCGACTAAGTACTTCTACTTGTGCCAATTCTTCATCTGCTAAGTCCTGACGGTTTTGTTCGATGAATACAGCAGCAGAATCTTTACCTTGTTTAACGAGCTTTTGTACAATCTTTTGTGCATCTGCATCGCTTAATTCGTCGTTAGCACCTGGGGCTGTTTTTGCTTCTAAGAACAATTTTTTCATGTTGCGGATTGCAGCTAGGGCTACTTTATCTTTGGCACGCATTGCAGCCTTCATGTCTTCATTTACTTGGTCAAATAGTGACATAATATATTATTTGTTAAATGATTAATAATCAGTTCTTGCTTTGTTAGAAAGAGATTCCTGTATTTTTGATAATCTCTTTTTTCTTTTCTTTGATGCTTTGCTTTTTTAATGCACGAGCATCTTTCATCTCATTCAACTTGGCTGTTGAACGGCTATATGGAGGAGTTTCCATCAAATTGGCAATTACAATGTCATCATCAAGTTCATCTTCTTCCATAATATAAAAATTACGGTTTTGATTGCGGAAGTAGACTTCACCATAGACTGTACGGATATCCTTTTCCCATTTTTCTTCCTCTTCTTTACGCTTTTTCTTTTCTTCTTCGCTGATTTCCTCTTGTAGTTCTGGAGGTAAGAAAGGAAGGTTGTCTATACCGAAGCCACTAGCTAGGATAGTGACACGTAATGTCTTATTCATATCGTCTTGATATGTACTACCTTGTTTGATAAAGATATCACGACGCAGTGAATTGGTAAATTTGGTAATATCTTGCATGTCTCGGCTCGTGATTTCATTATCCTGTGTACTAGTACAATGAAAAATCAGTGCCTTTGCTTTGCGCATATCGTTGTTGTTCAACAAAGGAGAGTTTAAGGCGGCGTCAATAGACTTGTTGATGCGGTTTTCCTTTTCGTTAGTTTCGCCTGCAGATATCAATGAGATACCACCGTCTTTGAAAACACGTTGTACGTCATTGAAGTCTATATTTTCTTCTCCAGTCACAGTAATCAACTCGGCAATACTTTTGGCAGCTGTTGCTATTTGGTCATTGACGATATCATACATTTGACTTTTGGGAATATCCTCTCCTTGGTAGTTCATCTCAAGCAATTTCTGATTGCTCAAAACAATGAGTGAATCGACTTCATTAAATAAGATGCGCAATCCTTCCAAGGCTTGCTTAATCTTAGGAATACCTTCCAAAATAAATGGAATAGTGACAATCCCTACTGTAAGGATGCCCATCTCACGAGCGACCTGTGCGATGATGGGACCAGCACCTGTACCTGTACCGCCTCCCATACCAGCAGTAATAAAAATCATTTTTGTACCGTCATTGAGCATTTCATAAATGCGGTCACGATCATTATCGGCAATTTCTTTGGCTTTTACTGGGTCACCACCTGCACCTAATCCTTCTTTACCAATCTGAACTCGTTCTGGACCTTCAAATTTATCTAGGTCTTGTCGGTCTGTGTTGCAATTGGCAAAGGTGACATCTTTGATGCCTTTTTCATACATATGATAGACGGCACGATTACCGCATCCTCCTACACCAACGACTTTGATGATGCTTTGATTTACAGGCTTTGGCGTATCGACCAATTCAAAATATTCTTGTTCCATAATCCCTCTTTTTTTATTAAATGACAGTTTCGTCGTCGTTGACTACTCCACCATTTCGTAAGGTGTTGATGATGCTGTGTACACCAAGTGCACGCATGAAACTCTTTTTCTTTGAAGTCTTTTCGTGTACTTTCTCTTTATGAGATGTTGTTGGCTCTTGTTGAGCAGCGACCTCGTCTGTTTGTACTTCTTGAGCAAAGTTGGTATTTGCTTCATTTGTACTTTCTACTCGGAAAGTTTCTTCTTCATTTTCTGCATGTGTTGAAGATATAGTATCTTTTGCATCGTCCATTGATGACTTGGCTAGCTTTAGTTCTTCTTTAGTCAATTTACGGCCTTCTGTAGGACGAATTGTTTCTGTTTTATTGCCAAATAAGTCACGTTGAACACGGATTGCATCTTCACAACAGCCAGCCTTGGCTTCTTGTAATGTGGTCAATAAAGCATTAAGATGTCCAGAATTGGTGCAATCTAGATATCCCTGTAATCCGCAATTGATGCGAATGAATGGTTCAATACGAATGTCGCGCTTAGGTAGTTGGGTGCGCTTTTCAAAAATCGTATTCAAACCTTGTAATTGGGCAAGACCGCCAGTGAGTACAGTATTGTTGGCTCTTTGGTGTTCATATGGTAACAGTAAGGACCATATATTTTCGACAATCTCTTCAACGCGTGCAGTCGCAATATCATTTATAGTCATGCGACGGATCATCTTGTTATCTATTTCAAGTGTCTCGCTATCTTGTGGATTTTCGGATGTGTCTGCTAGGTTGATAAGACCTTCCATTGTATCATCTGGAAGAGATTGGATGTTTAACTCATTAGCTATATCATACAAAACATTATCACCTCCCAATGGAATGGTGAATGTGTGGCGCAATAAGTTGTCGGTGTATAAGTTGACATTTGTGACTTGTGCCCCCATATCTATGAAAATAGACCCTGCTTTACGTTCTGTGTCTGTAAGCATGTGTTTACCCATGGTTACAGGAATAGGTAGTACATCTGCGATTTCTAAGTTGCACTCTTGAAAAACATGGGCTAAATTTTCTTCAAAACGGTCTCCCCAAATGAGGTTCAGATAATCGATACGAATATGTTGGGCCATCACTCCTACTGGAGGGGTGTCTTGGGTAATATTATCTACTGTATATCGTTGAGGGATAGCTTGCAATAAACGATAACGACCAAAATCTTGACTTGTATTTTGATTCATTAATTCGTCCATCAATTCCTCTGTTATGTCTTGTTTTTCCACCAATGTATGTGTAATGGTATAAGGGCGTGCCTTTATAGATTGGCCACCAACACCAACATACACTTTAGTAATGTTGACTTGATCTAATTGACTCTCTAGTTTGTTTATTATATTAGAGACAAGTTGTCCAGCAGATTTGCGGTTCCAAATTTGGCCAAGGCGGATAGCGTTATCAATATTCGCTTCTTGTGCAACAGCGAGTATTTCTAGGGTACCGTTGCTTTTTTGTACTGCTACTCCGCCCCACAAACATGTGGAGTTAATGGCAATAGCAGCGACCAGTTCGTTAGTATACATATGCATATTTTCTTATCAGCTAGTTCTCTCTTTTTGTACAAATGATTTGATTCGGGATAGACAGGTCAATACAAGAGTATTTCTGCCATCCTACTTTTTTGATGACCTCGTGGTAGAATCGCTCCATGCGATCTAGTTTACGATCTATGTCTGTCATTGCACCTAGTTGGATGCAATTTTGTCCAACTCGTGGGTATAATGTAACTTTTGCATTCAAAGTTACAAAAATTTGTGTTACTTGGGCATTCCAAAAAGCACTTTTTTTTATGCATTGTGCCAGATGGTATAATTGTTTTTGCGCCATTTTATCTGTGATATGACCTGTGGCTACTAGAGTGGGGGCGTAGCAGTTGTCTGCTTTCATGAGTTGTCCTTCAATATCGACAAAATAGTTACTACCATATTTCCCTGGTTTGTCGCTAAAAATTCGCAATAGAGGTGTGCGTTGTTGGATGCGAATGACCACGTTGTTTTGGGTGCTTTTATAGCAGTGAATAGTACGTGCTGCATCCAAGCATGTCAAGGCATTCTCAATATCTTGAGTGGAGATATCATCCATTGAATATCCCATTGGGAGTAAATTTTTGCGTTTGAGAATTTTCTTAACATCCTTAGTTGAAATAAAAGTTTTTTCTATAGTGTCTGTTACAAATACTTGAATACCCTTACAGATAGGTGTAGTGCGCGATGGTTCTCTCAGAAATATAAAACTTCCGAGTATTATAACGATGAGGATGACTAATCCGAATATCTGCATTATTTTTTTTACCATAGCGCATGGGGTTAGAGGTAACGATCTTGTAGCATCTTTTTGATAGAATCGCATTCATCTTCTATATCACCTGCTCCTAATGTAATGACAACCTCAAGATCTCTTTTTTTGAGAACATCTAACAATTCTTCTTTAGTATATAATTCGCAAGGGGTAGATGGTGCTATCTTCTCGAGAATTAGTTGGCTACTTACTCCAGGAATAGGCAGCTCTCTAGCTGGGTAAATAGGCAATAAGATTACTTCGTCGGCTGCACTAAGACTAGTCGCAAAACCTTGATAAAAATCTTGAGTGCGACTGTATAAGTGTGGTTGAAAAATCACTGTAATCTTTTTTTCAGGATATAAATCTCGTACAGAAGCAATGCTTTGTTTGATTTCCGATGGGTGGTGTGCATAGTCGCTTAACAAAGTTATAGCTTCTGTTTTTAAACGGAAGTCGAAGCGACGTTCTATCCCACGAAAACTTTTCATGCCAGTTTGAATTTCTTTTGGAGATACACCATTCATATAGGCGAGTGCCATTGCGGCTACTCCGTTGTCAATATTAATAGCAACAGGAACACCTAGTTCTACGTCTTTAATTGTGATATCTGGACCAACAAAATCAATAATGATTGCTCCATTGCCAATGCGCTCGTTGGTTGCGTGAAAGTCTCCATTTGTCCGTCCATATGTATAGATATCTACTCCTTCTTGTACTTGGGGAGTAATCGTCAAACCTTCGTGCATAATTAGGGCACCTCCAGGACGTATTAATTGAGTATACTGGCTAAAGGCTTCTTTGTAATGTGCTTCATCGCCGTAAATATCCAAATGATCAGGATCGTCCGAAGTAATTACAGACATCCATGGTGATAATTGATGAAAAGAGCGATCAAATTCATCAGCTTCAATAACTGTATATGGACTATTGGTATCTAATAATAGATTGCTTGAGTAATTTTGTGAGACTCCACCTAAAAAAGCTGTACATCCTACAGATGATTGGTACAGCAAGTGAGCTGCCATGGTAGATGTACTTGTTTTACCATGGGTGCCAGCTACACAAAGTCCCTTACTAGAACGGGTAATTAAACCAAGAACTTGTGCACGTTTCATAATCGTGAATCCATGTTCACGAAAATAAGCCCATTCGTTGTGGTCTTTAGGGATTGCTGGTGTGTACACGATAAGCGTGCGAGAAGCATCTTGCATGTTGCAAGGAATGAGATCAACGTTATCTTCAAAATGCAAGTGTGCTCCTTCTTCTTCTAAATGCGATGTGAGTGGAGTGGCTGTGCGGTCGTATCCTGCGACTTCTTTGCCAATGGCTAAAAAATAGCGGGCAATGGCACTCATGCCAATACCTCCAGCTCCTATGAAATAGACGTTCTCAAAATCTTTAAGTTGCTTCATGTTTCAATTGGGGTGTAATAGAGCGAAATATTGTATTCTGTTATTTTTTTGCTTTAGCTAAACCTATGACTTCTTTTGCAATGACTGCAGCTGCGTCTGGATGGGCCATTTTTTGTACATTACTTCGCATCTTAGTTAAGTGAGCTTCGTCATCTAAGAGAATTAGGGCTGTAGATGCTAATGTGTCAATGGCATCAACATCAGCTACATAAGCTGCTGCATTTTTTTCGACAAGAGCCATCGCATTTTTGGTCTGATGATCTTCGGCTACGTTGGGTGAAGGCACCAATATGGAAGCGATTCCCAATAAACAAATTTCAGAGATAGAACTAGCACCTGCTCTTGAAATTACCAAATCGGCGGCGGCATATGCGGCAGCCATATCTTTGATAAATGGTCCCATATATAGACGTGGCTTTTGAGGAACGTTGGCCATACGTGTCTCCATTTCTTTAGCATAGTAGCTACCTGTTTGCCAAATAACTTGTATGCCAGCATCAGCTAGTTGCTTCATCCCTGCTAACATGGCTTCATTTAATGTGCGAGCACCTAGGCTCCCCCCGATAACCACTAGGGTTGGAGTAGAAGCGTCTAGCCCGAAACTTTCGCGAGCTTCAGCTTGTGTTGTGCGGTTTAGTAAAGTTTGGCGAATAGGGTTGCCTGTAAGCATGATACGATCTTTAGGAAAAAATCTATCCATCTTATCATACGCCACACAGATCTTATTTGCATCTTTGGCTAGTAGTTTGTTTGTTACGCCTGCGTAGGAATTTTGTTCTTGTATTAGTGTCGGAACGCCTGCTTTTTGAGCCATCTTTAGTGTTGGACCACTAGCATATCCGCCTACACCTACCGCCACATCGGGCTTGAAATCACGCACAATCTTAGCAGCCATCTGTTGACTTTTAAAAAGTTTGATTAAAACACTTACATTGCGCCATAAATGTTTGCGATCAAAACCAGCAACTGGGAGTCCTTTAATGGGATAACCTGCATCTGGTACACGCTGCATCTCCATACGACCTTCAGCACCGACAAAAAGAATCTCTGCATTAGGCTCTATTTCTTTGATAGCATTGGCGATTGATACTGCTGGGAAGATGTGTCCACCAGTACCTCCACCACTTATAATGATTTTAATTGGATCCATATTCTGTATTCTAATAGTAATTTTTAAGTTAGTCGTCTATTTGTGGTTTGGGGGTTAATAAGGTCTCATGTTCCGTGACTCCTGTCCATTGAGAAACATCTGCTTCGTCTTTTTGTGCATGGTGCTGTTGTTGATTAAATTCGTGAAAGAGTTTTTGAATCAATCCAAACATGACACTTACGCTCAATGCAGAAGATCCTCCACGACTAATTAAGGGGAGGTTTTGTCCAGTCACAGGCATCCAACCTACGGCCACAAACATGTTGGTAAGGGCTTGGACCATAATGAATAATCCCAGTCCAATGGCTAGATATGACGGAAAGGGACTACAGAGCAAATAGCCTAATCGCATAGTGCGAAACATTATAATAATGTATAGAATAAAGACAATGAGCCCACCTACTAAACCAGTTTCTTCTAGGATAATGGAGTAAATAAAATCATTGCTCCCTTCACTAATATAATCTCTTATTTCACTCTTCCCCATACCTTTACCAAAGACAGAGGATGTACCAATAGCAATATTGGAATGGTTGCGCTGGGTATTCTCTCCAGATAGGTCTACAGCTTGAGGATCATCAGGAAGAGGTTCCAGTGCTCTAGTTATTCTCGCCTTAAAAGTCCCTAATCGGCCAATGTTGGTATATTGCCCTAAGGTAAAGATAGCTGTGGCACCTAATACTCCAGTTATAAGTACTGTGAGTGCCATTCGTTTCCAATATTTCCAAGGAAAGTTGATGATCCATAAGAAGGTTAGGCAGTAGGCCATTAACATTAGAGCTGAAGAGGAATTTTCTTTACCAATAAGAGTTATCATGATAGTGCCGCTGATAGAAATAATCCAGGTCAATCGTTTCCATAACTGGGATTTCTCTTTACCAATGGCGACTAGGGTGGATAGGCTAACAATTAAAAATGGTTTTATTAATTCTGAAGGTTGTATGGAGAACCCTCCTAGCATAATAGCACGTGTCGCACCATTTCCTTTGTGACCAAGAAAAAGTACTGCTGCTAGCATACCTAGCATGATAACAAATCCTCCAACACCTGCTAACCTATAAAATTTAAAAGGTATCAATAAAGTAATCTGTATAATAGCAAACCCGATACATAAAGTTAGAATATGCTTATTAACTTGTGCCATAAAGTTGCCATTGGATGGAGACACAAAACTACTCGTCGAAGTAAAAACCTCAACGATAGAAATGCTTACCAAAATAGCCATAACTACCCAGATTACTTTATCACCTCGAAAGATGCGGTTAATAAAGGATGTAAAATGCTCCATATGATGGTACTTATTTAGTGTTATCCAATGGGGATCTTAAGCACTGCCTGCTTAAATTGATCTCCACGGTCTTCGTAGCTGGTAAATAAATCAAAACTAGCGCAACAGGGAGATAGTAGAACGGTATCTCCCCGAGATGCCTCTCTTTGAGCAACTGCTAATGCTTCGTCAATACTATGTGTGTCATAAAAGGGAAGATTGAAATCTTTAAAAAAAGCAATTAACTTACTGTTGTCTGCTCCCATAAAGATGAGGCTCTTGCATTTATCTCGTACGACTGGTGCAATTTCTTCATAATCATTCCCTTTATCTTTGCCTCCTAAAATCAGATGAATAGGCTTGTCTATACTGTGTAATGCGTAAAAACAAGAATTCACATTGGTCGCTTTTGAGTCATTGATATAGGTAACTCCTTGACGTTTGGCTACAAATTCCAATCGATGAGGTACGCCCTCAAAATCAGACAAAGCCTGACGAATGGAATCTTTGCTGATACCAGCAATATTACCTGCTATTCCAGCTGCCAATGAATTGTATAGGTTATGTCTACCTGTTAAGGCAAGCTTTTCTTGTTCCATATTGAAATCGCTTGGCCTATCAATTTTTATTTCCTGTTCTGATGTATAGGCAATCACGCCATCTTTTTTAATAACTGAGAATGGATAAAGCTGAGCTTTTAAACCATGTCGTTTAAGTTGCTCCTGAATGATTGGGTCATCATTCCAGAATATAAAGGCATCGCTATCTGTTTGATTTTGAGTAATGCGAAATTTTGCATCAATATATTCTTGCATGCTATTTTTATATCGATCTAAATGATCTGGTGTGATATTCATCATCACAGCGATGTCAGCTTTGAAATCATACATGTTGTCTAGCTGGAAACTACTTAACTCAATCACATAGTAGTCATGCTTTTCTGTCGCTACTTGAAGTGCTAAACTCTTTCCAATATTTCCAGCAAGACCTACATTTAGGCCTGCTTGTTTGAAGATATGGTAGATCAAAGAAGTGGTTGTTGTTTTACCGTTGCTTCCAGTGATACAGATCATTTTTGCATTCGTGTATCGACCTGCAAATTCAATTTCACTAATGATAGGAGTTCCTTGAGCTACTAACTTCTGAATAATTGGAGCTTCATCAGGTATACCTGGACTTTTGATAATTTCATCAGCGTTGAGAATTAAATTTTCTGTATGTTGTTTTTCTTCCCAATCAATATGGTATTTGTTAAGTAATTCCTTATAATTTGGTTTTATACCTCCCATGTCTGAAACAAAGGTATCAAAGCCTTTTAATTTAGCAAGTACGGCTGCACCGCTTCCGCTTTCTCCTGCCCCTAAGATTACAATTCGTTTAGTATTATTCATTTGTTAGTCGTTTTTTATGGTTACATTATCTGATTTTTAGTGTGATAATGGTTATCGCTGCAAGGATAATTGTGACAATCCAAAAGCGTATTGTGATTTTTGCTTCGTGGAAAACTTGAGCTGGCTTTGTTACTATAAATTTACAACTCGGATCAAGTAAATTAGGTGTTGTTCTAAAATGATCATGAATTGGTGTTCGTTTGAATACACGTACAGGTTTTCCTCGTTTTTTAGTGTATTTATAGTATTGTACTTGTATGATCACTGATAGATTCTCCACCAAAAAAATTCCACATAATATCGGTATTAATAATTCTTTGTGAATACTTAGTGCATATACAGCAATGATACCACCTATAGTTAAGCTTCCCGTATCTCCCATGAAAATTTGAGCAGGAAAGGCATTGTACCAAAGAAAACCTATCAATGCCCCTACGAATGCACAGGCAAATATTACTAATTCTTCGCTGCCTGGGATAAACATAATGTTTAGATATTTAGCATAGGCGACATGGCTAGATACGTAAGCTAAAATTCCTAATGCCACACCAATAATAGCTGAATTTCCTGCGGCCATTCCATCCATCCCGTCATTTAGGTTGGCGCCATTAGATACTGCGACAACAACAAAGATCGTTATGACAACAAAAAATATCCAACCCCAAATTTGCTTTTGTGTGTTATCATGAGTCCAAAAAGCAATGTCAGAATAGTCTAAGTGGTTGTTCTTAAAAAATGGGATTGTCGTTTGGGTCGATTTGACATCTTTCTTCGAATGTGCAACCTCTATGAGAGCTCCTTGATGCATGTGCTTTGTGTTAGTACGAATAACAGCATTGGGTGAAAAATACAAGGTAAGCCCAACGATTAAACCAAGTGAAACTTGGGCAAATACTTTAAATTTCCCATGCAGTCCCTCTTTATCTTTCTTAAATATCTTGATATAATCATCGATAAAACCAATAGCTCCCAACCATACTGTAGTGATGAGCATTAGAAGCATATATACATTGCTAAGTCGGCCAAATAATAAGCAGGGGATAAGTATGGCAACGATAATGATTAGTCCTCCCATACTAGGTACGCCTATTTTGTTGACACCAAAAGGGTCAATCTTGACATCTCGTTGTGTCTCTGTAATTTGTTTACGACGGAGCAACTCAATAAATCTGTGGCCTACGATAGTTGAAATGAGTAGAGACAAAATAAGTGTGATCAAGGCTCTGAACGATACTGAAATCAGCATGTTGTACCCAGGAAACTCAATTTGTTTTAGCCATTCAAAAATATAATAGAGCATAATTCTTTTGTGTTATTTGATTTCTTGTGAAGGAGTTAATGTTGACTAGAAAAGATTTCTTGAACTATTTCTTTGTCATCGAAATGGTGTTTAACTCCTTTAATATCCTGATAATTTTCGTGCCCTTTACCAGCAATCATTATGATATCGTTAGGTTGGGCAAGAGCGCATGCAGTGCGTATTGCTTCACGTCTATCTACAATGCTTAGAGTACGTTCCATATCAGTCTTATTTAGTCCAGCTAGCATATCATTGACAATATCTTGTGGTTCTTCAAAACGTGGGTTGTCTGATGTGATAATAACTCGATCGCTGTTATTAACGGCTGCTTGTGCCATAATTGGTCGTTTACCTTTGTCTCGATTACCACCTGCACCAACTACCGTAATGACCTTACCTTGTCCCACATTAATGTCTTGTACCGCTTTTAGTACGTTTATTAAAGCGTCTGGGGTATGTGCATAGTCAATAATGGCCGTGTAACCAGATGGAGAACGAAGTGCTTCGAATCGTCCAGCGACAGAGTGTAAGGTGCTTATCCCGATTAAGATGTCATCTGGTTGTTTGCCTAATAAACAAGCTGTACCATATACTGCAAGTAGATTGGAGGCATTAAAGTGACCAATAAATTGAGTGGCAACTTCACGACCATTCATTTCCAAATCCATACCTTCAAAATGTGTTTCTAATACTTTACCTTTAAAATCACATAATGTACGAAGAGAATATTTGGCAGTCTTTGCTTTAGTGTTTTGCAACATAACTTCTCCATTACGATCGTCTAAATTTGTCAAAGCGAAGGCTTCTTTAGGTAGCTCGTCAAAAAAACGTTTTTTAGCAGCTAAATAATTGTCAAAGTTGCCATGATAGTCCATGTGGTCACGAGTCAAATTGGTGAAGATGCCACCTGCAAAACGAAGGCCACTAATACGATTTTGATCCACTGCATGTGAGCTTACTTCCATAAATGCATATTTGCATCCTTCATCAGCCATGCGCCCTAGCAAGGCATTTAAAGTTATAGGGTCTGGGGTAGTTTGTTCTGTTGGGATAGCTTCGTCATCAATATAGTTACATACTGTTGAAATGAGTCCTACCTTGTATCCGAAATAACGAAATAATTTATAAAGTAAAGTGGCTATAGTTGTTTTTCCGTTGGTACCAGTTACACCCACAAGTTCTAGCTTTTCGGTAGGATTGCCATAAAAAGTGGTTGCGATACGTCCAACAGCCGATCGGCTATCAGGTACAACAATGCATGGGCAAGTGCCTAAATAATCTATCGGTATCTCTTGGCATATAATTGCAGCAGCTCCATTTTCTGCCGCTTGGTTGATAAAATGATGCCCATCTACTTTTGTTCCAATTACGGCTATAAACAAACTTCCTGGCTTGACGGCGCGTGAATCTGTTGTAATAGCTGTAATATTTACTGATGGTAATTCGAGTGTCCCATTAAAGGGTATTTGTTGTATTAGTTCTGTTAGTTGCATATATCTTGTTATTAGGTTTGTACTATTTATTTTAGAGTAATACTTACTTGAGTATGGTTAGAGATACGACTCCCTGCGTGGGGAAATTGTCGGAATACTTTACCATGCCCTTGAACTTGAGTCACTTTCGCCCCAGTATGTTCTATTGTGGCAATTGCATCTCGCAGCCCCATCCCATATACGTTAGGCATTTGATATTCTTGAGTAGCTTGTGGAGCTTTAATATTAATATCCTTGTCGGATATATCTAACACGTCTAATGCTTTCTCTGCTAAGATAATATTACCACAAGCGACTTTGGGAGTCGGTTCTGCTATTGAATCAATAGCCATATTTACTCCTCGTGTTAAACATTGTGCATATACATGTCTAGAAATTTCTCCAAAAACATCTGCCGCGTCATGACTAGACATGCTGGCTCCTTCTAAAACAACAATACAGCTATAGCGTGGTGATTCTGATGGAAAATAACCAGCAAAACTACCTAGCTTTCGTTTATGTGCATAACCATATATAGGTAGATAAATTTGTGCTGTCCCTGTTTTTCCAGCTACTCCGAATTCAGAGTTTCCTGCTGATTTTCCAGTACCATTGTTGACCACGCCTTCTAGCATATGTTGTATTTCTCTTAATGTGGATGCTTTACAAATATGTTGACGTAACACTTTAGGCTTAAGGTATTCAATATGGTCCTCATATTGAATTTCTGTGGCCAACATTGGCGTCATCATCTTTCCATTATTCGCAATAGCATTATAAAAGCAAAGTGTATTGATGGGGGCCATTTTGGAGTTATAACCAAAAGACATCCATGGAAGTGTTGATTTACTCCATACACCTTTAGTTTTACTTGGTTCAATTACGCTTGGGCGATTGACACGTAAACCTTGTAGACTGATAGAATCCAGAATCCCAATTCTCTTGAGACCGTCAATGAATTTCTCAGGGCAATTTTTGTAATGTTTGTCAATCAAGACTGCTGTTCCTATATTAGAGGATTGTTCCAATATTTCCTGAACATTAAGTGCATGATCATAATAGGGTTTACCTGGAGTCTTGTTTATGGCATTTAGATAATGTTGGCGTTCATAGTACCAGTCTTTATTTTTGGAACCATACATCACTTTCATACCTTCTCCAGTATCAACACTGTCTTTCATCGTAATCATGCCATCATCTAGGGCAACCATTAAGGAGGCTGTTTTAAAAGTAGAACCAGGTTCCATGGCGTCTGTTAAAGCACGATTGTTCCTTTCTGTGTATTCTCCATTTTCATTGGGACTTAAATTGACAATTGCTTTTATGTATCCTGTCTTTACTTCCATTAGAATTACCATGCCTTGAAGCACGGTTTTATTTCTTTCTTTAAGAGTCGCAATCTCTTGGCGGAGTTGAGTTTCACATATGTCCTGCATATTAACGTTTATGGTCGTTACAATGTCGGCGCCTTGTACGGCAGGAATTAAAACGTCATCTCTATATCTGTTGAAAATACGCCTTCTTTTCTTGAGCCCAGCTTCTCCTTTTAAGTCTTGATTGAAGGCAACTTCTAATCCTGCAGTTGGTCTGTCTTTGGGGAGTATTTTCCCATCTTTATCTTTGGCTTCTACAGTACGAAAAGACCCTAAAGTATGTGAGGCTAATGAGCCAAAAGGGTGATTCCTAATTTCTTGTGATGAATGAGTTAATCCATGTTGAGATCCAAAAAGTCGATAAGCTGCAGCTTCTACTTCACGATAATCTGAGTGAGTGATTAGGGGACTATACAGTTGACAATATCTACTTTGTGTTTTGTAGCCATTGTTGATCTTTGACAAAAAATGTTTTGTTGATGTATTGGGGAAAATCCTATGAAGCTCCTTGGCGAATAGTAAACGAGTACTGTCGTTATAAGCATTGCGTTTGGCTAGCGAGTCTTTTTTGTAACGTTTCAGCACAGCTTTACTTACTTTGTTTCTGTTTTTTAGTGCAGGCATACCAAAGTCCATATAAACTTTGTATTCAGGTAAAGTTGTGACCATTAAGTCACCCTCATCAGACAAAAGGTTTCCTCTTCTCGGTGTGACTTGTACACTGTCTTTTACTAAACGTGCTTGTACATTAAGCCAATATTGATGTTGCATAAACATCTTTTGTGAGACTTTGGTCACAAGAAGTCCACCCCCGATAAGGAGGATGAGGTACGCAACTAAGTTTGCGCGAAATCCTAAGATCTTCTTTTCGTCTTCAGATATTTTATGCATGTTACTACCTTTTAGATAGGATTATTTGATGATATAGGGAGGCTCTTTGGCTAGCTCTAATTTACTGTTAACTTCGTGTAAGCGTTGAATAACTTTAGATTCACGACTCATTTCAAGTAATTCAGCTTGTTTGGATAATGCTTTATATTTCATGTCTACTTCTTCACGCTTGAGATTTTGAATATGAACAATTTGCAGATCGACAGTATATCGTACACATATGGTCATAAATGAAAAAATCATCACTAAAAGCAGTAGAGGAACTTGTTTTAAAACAAATGGATGAAACAAGAAACCTCCTTTGAGGATGTAGCCAAGGTTGTTTTTCTTTTTCTTTGGAGTGTAACTCATGTTTTTATTCCTTTTTCTCAGCTATACGTAACTTAGCACTACGGGCACGTGGATTGCAAGCCAACTCCTCATTGCTAGCCACAATAACTTTACGGTTAATAATTTTATATGGGCTAGTGATATTGCCAAAAAAGTCTTGATCCAACTTTCCCTCGAAATTACCCGTTTTTATCAAATTTTTGACTAAACGGTCCTCTAATGAGTGGTATGTAATAACCACAAGGCGTCCACCTGGACGAAGTACACGTGTAGCTGCATTAAGCATCTCCTGAAGAGCAGCCATCTCTTGATTTACTTCTATACGTAAAGCTTGGAATACTTTTGCCAGTTCTTTCTTTTCACGCTCTCTATTGAAAAGAGGTCTGATAATATTTAAAAATTCTTCAATCTTTTTGATCGGTTGCTCAATTCTGGCTTTGACAATCAATTTGGCTATTTTGCGCGAGTTTTTTAATTCTCCATACAAGTAGAAGATATCAGCGAGACGCTCTTCATCGTAGTTGTTGAGAATATCTGCAGCTGTAATTCCTGCCCTTTTGTTCATGCGCATATCCAATGGCCCTTCAAATCGGAATGAAAAGCCACGTTCTTCGTCATCAAAGTGATGGGAAGATACCCCTAGATCGGCCAATATACCATCCACCTCTTCTACATTATGATAGCGCAAGAAGTTACGTAAGTACCGAAAGTTGCTTCTAACAAAAGTAAAGTGATCATTTTCTGGGCAGTTAGCTTCTGCGTCTAAATCTTGATCAAAACTGTAGAGCATTCCTTTACCACTTTGAAGTTTGTCAAGAATTCCGCGACTATGTCCGCCGCCACCAAAAGTGACATCTACGTATGTACCATCAGCATCAATGTTAAGAGCATTGATACTTTCTTCAAACAATACTGGTATATGGTAAACTTGATCTTCTTTACTCATGGCCTTTTTTTAGTTTATAATCGGTGTAAAGATACAGAATAATAAGGAGATATACGAAATGAATTAGGTCTAAAAAATAGAAAGTTTTGCACAGTTTAAGGGAAATGAATGCCGTGTTGTCTATGAGTTATTAATGAAAATATTAGAGCACTGTTATGCTGTTGATGTCTTTGTTTGAATTTTAAATAGTTGTGCTTCTTTTAGAATGATATAAGGGCATGCCATAAATATTTATGATATGCCCTCATTGTAATAAAACTCTTTATTTGCAAAGATTACTCTTTCATGTGAAATACTGTTCAGTGTGGTTAGAAATCCTCCTTTTTAGGATACTTCCATTCAGTATAAACCGCAGCAAATATGAGCAAAAATAAGAGCAAAATATTTGTATAAGCGATTCCCTCGGTGATTTTTAGTGATTTTGGATGGAAGGTGAAGACGATCTCGTGTGTACCTTGTGGAACTTCTACAGCTCGTAAGATATAGTTTGCTCGATGAATCTTGGTCTTTTTTCCATCTATGCGACATGTCCATCCAGGATAATAAATTTCGCTAAATACAGCCAAGCCTTCAGTGTCACGTTTACTGTTATAGTGAAGTTCATTTGGTGCATAGGACGTTATACGGATACTATCATTTGTTGAGTTGTTCCACTGTCGCTTACTTAAGCCTTTAGCCATATCCTTAGCCATTATTGCCGTGTCTTTAGGTAGTTGTTTTAAAGGAGTAATTTCTTCTAAAGCGTCCGTTGCAATTGACAATTGACCAATATACCATGCTGCTCCATAAGCTTGTGGGTTTTGTATGGCGTGTGTCATCCCTTTAGCTCCAGGAATAATTAACCAGCGCGTGTTGAGCATATTAATCACTGGCATGGTATTGGTCGGAATACTATCCATTTGCCCATTGGCAGTTTTGTAAGCTTGAGCAAAAGCCTGCATTTCTGGTTCTATATGGTAATTAATCAGGTCTTGATAACGTTGTAATTTGGCTGCATGATATCCACCAATACTTTTATGCCAGTAAGAAGTGTTGTTTTCGCTAAAAGTGTTGCTGGCTAAATTTAAAACGCGATAATCTATGGTCTTGTCTTGGAGAATCTTTTTGTCTGCTTCTGTGAGTTTAAAGGTTTGTGTCTTTTGACTAGGTTCTACAAATAGGTCGTCATACAAATAACGTTTGTTAATCCCCCACATATCAATGAGACAAAGTATTATAATACCCCAGGCTAACGTCCAGCCTTGTTTAAGTACTCCTTGTATATAGGCTAATAATAACGAAGCTCCAACGAGAATAATAATTAAACTACGAAGAGCATCGCTACTTACCATACTTCCACGCATTTCAATCACGCTTTTTCGAAGATTTTCTATGCTTTGAGCATCTAATCCTTGTTGTCCTAGTTGTGAATATAACTGCATGTCCATCGGAGTACTTGTGCCAGCGCCGTTTTGATTACTGATGTAGACAAGAAAGCAAATGGCTGCACAGCCTCCTATAGATAGGTATAATGGCCATGGAGTGTTACGAAGTGATTTAGGATTTCGGGTGATTTCTACAAGGGCTAGAATAGCTAATGCAGGTATACAAAATTCAGCGATGACTAAAATGGATGATACAGCACGAAATTTGTTGTACAAAGGAACGTGCCTGATGAACAGTTCTGTGAGCCACAGCATATTGTGTCCCCAAGCAAGTAGTATACTAAATACAGTTCCCCCTAATAAGGCCCACTTGATGGGGCGTTTTACAATAAAACATCCTAATAAGAAAAGAACAAGAACAAAAGCACCAACGTACACTGGTCCTGCAGTCATTGGTTGTTGCCCAAAATACTGTGTAAAATAGTTGTATAAGCCATACTGTTGCATAATGTTGTTGGCATGTTCCATGGCTTTTTTATTCTTTGCCAATGGCTCTGAGGCTCCTCCTTTATAGTTGGGTATAAGCAGGGTGAGTGTTTCGTCTATTCCATAACTCCATTGAGTAATATATTCAGTGGATAATCCACCTTTGACTTGTCTACTCTGTTCATGTGATTGTTGTCTTTTTGCAATAGCTTCTGCTAATTCCTGCTTACCACGCATTGTGTGCTTGCTGTACGTATAAGTATGGTATAAATTGCTGCTATTTATTGCGATGCCAATAAATCCTGCTAATATAACAACTAGTGTGGCTCTTCCAAATTCGGGCATTTTGTTTTCCTTGTAAGCTTTAATACCTAAAGCAATAACGATAAAGAGCATGACAAACATGAAGTAGTAGGTCATTTGTACATGATTAGACATGATTTGTAGTGCTACAAAAAGCGCAGTAACAGCACAGCCTAGCATGTATCGTTCTTTATAAGTCCAGATTAACCCAGCGATTGTTGGTGGAATATATGCTAGAGTGACAAGTTTCCAAATATGTCCTGCGGCTATAAGAATGAAGAAATAACTTGAAAACCCCCATACCAGTCCCCCTAGTGTTGATAGCCATGTATTAACCCCCATGGCACGCATAAGAATAAAGAAACCTATCATCATGGCAAAGATATACCACACATTTGTGGGAAGTCCTAAATGGTAGAAGTTTCCAACAGTTTGTAGGGCTTTAGTGGATTGATAACTAGGGGCAATCTGGTATGTGGGCATACCACCAAAAAGTGCATCTGTCCATCTAGTTGTTTTTCCAGTCTGGTTATGATAGTTTTTAGCTTCTTGTCCAGCACCTGCACCAGCCGAGGTGTCGTGACGGAAGAGAATTTTTCCTTGTGAAATTGGTTGAATGAAATATGCTGTGGAGATCACGACATAAAAAAGGATGGCTAATACATCTGGTAGACATCTTTTAAAGAGTTGCTTCATCGCTCTTGGTTTTACTAAGTTGTAGGTTTAGGATAGATCGCAGATACCCCCCCCTTCGGGTGTGGTATCATCATATAATGTTTATTCCCTGCTCTTCGGCCATTTGTAGACCAATATCCTTTAATTTAAATTTTTGTATTTTTCCACTACCTGTCAAAGGATATTCCTTAACAAAGAAGATATATTTTGGAATTTTAAAACGTGCTATTTGTCCCAAGCAAAAGTCTCTAATATCGCTTTCTTGTACGTCTGCATCTTCTTGAAGTATAATATAAGCTGCAACAGCTTCACCATATCGTTTTGATGGAATTCCTGCTATCTGAACATCTTTAACACCTGGCATTTTATATAAGAATTCCTCGATTTCTCTTGGATAAATGTTCTCTCCACCACGGATTATCATGTCTTTAATTCGCCCCGTAATTTGAAAATTTCCATTTTTGTCCCTGATTCCTAAGTCACCAGTGTGCAGCCATTGGTTCTTGTCAATAGTCTCTGCTGTGGCAGCGGGATTTTTATAATATCCTTTCATCGTATTGTATCCTCGATTACATAGTTCACCTTGTATTCCAATAGGGCATTCTTCACCTGTTTCAGGATTCATGACAATAACCTCGGTCTGTTCAAATTCGTATCCAACAGTTGTACAACGTTCCTCAAAACTTTGTTCGATTCGCGTGTGTGTCATTCCAGGCGAAGCTTCAGTAAGTCCATATACACTTGTTACCTTCATGTGCATGTCTTTTTCGACAAGTCTCATAAGTTCTATTGGGCACAAAGCACCAGCCATAATTCCGACACGTAAAGATGTTAGGTCAAACATGCTAAACATCGGGTGATTAAGTTCTGCAATAAACATAGTTGGTACCCCATACACTGAGGTGCATCTTTCTTTGTGAATAGAGGCAAGCACAACTAATGGATCAAATCGTTCAACCATAACTTGTGTACAGCCATGGGTGAGCACATTCATGCTTGCAAGTACAATTCCAAAGCAGTGAAATAATGGCACGCAACAGCAGAGTTTATCCTGATCTGTAAACTTCATGTGTTCTCCAGTTAAGTAACCATTGTTTGCTATGTTGTGATGAGTGAGCATGACACCTTTAGGGAAACCAGTTGTGCCACTTGTGTATTGCATGTTTACTACATCGTGACACGTGACCAATTTCTTTAAAATCTCAAGATCTTTTGTGTGTGAAATGGCCCCAACTCGCATCAGTTCTGAAGTGTTGTACATACCACGATGTTTTTCTTGTCCTAAAAACAAGATGTTACGCATCTTTGGAAAGCGTTTGCTGGAAAGATGACCACGTGGTTGTGTCTTTAGTTCGGGAAGCATTGAATACACCATGTTTACAAAATTGCTGTCTTTTTCACCGTCAACTATACATAAAGTGTGCATATCTGAGTTTTGGCAGAGATATTCAAGCTCATGTTGTTTGTAGTTTGTATTTACGGTAACATAAATAGCACCAATCTTGGCACAGGCAAAGAGTAGAGTGAGCCAATCAGGTACATTGGCCGCCCATATACCGACATGGTCGCCGCGTCCTACACCAATAGAGATGAGGCCTTTGGCCATTGTTTCTACTCGCTGGTTGTATTCAAACCAAGTAAAACGTAGATTTCGGTCGCTATATACGAGATATTCTTTGTCGGGAGTCGTATTTGCCCAATGTTCAAGCCATTCTCCCAAAGTGCGTTCAGATAGTTGCTGCATTGGATTAGGGTTAAATTGGTGTATAAATAACTGCAAGTACTTTAGCTGCGCCACCCTTGGCTGCGTGTACATGATGAGGAATAATTGAGTCGTAATAAATACTATCTCCTTGCTCTAAAATATAAGATTGGTTGCCATAGCAAATTTCCATAGTTCCTTCTAGTACATAAATTAATTCTTCACCTTCATGTTGCGAAAGGGTAAATTTAATGTCTTCTATTGGTTCTACATCAATAATAAATGGCTCCATATGCCTATCTGATTTAGATTTAGCCAACGAGCGGTAGTTCATATGTTTGCGCGATAACAGAGCGTTATTTGAAAAGGAAATAGTGTCTGCTTCTTCGTTTTGGCGACAAATAGTAGGGCCTGTTTCTTCTTCTCCATCTAAGAAAGTTCCTAGACGTACACTCAATACACGAGCTATCTTAATAAGTGGAGCTAGTGATGGAATGTCAATATTTTCTTCAATGCGTTGTATTTGTTCTTTAGCTAGGCCAGTGAGTTCGGCTAGTTGCGCAACGCTAAGCTCACGCTCTTCACGTAACTTTTTAATTTTTGCTCCTACGATACTACTATTGTCCATATTGTTATATTTATATCTAATTGAGTAATAAATAATTGTTATTGTTGGACAAATGTAATGATTTTATTTTTTTAAGTGACTGCCGATACTAAAAAAATGACAACAGGAGCAGATTTACTGCACATTATAAATATAGTGTGCAGCTTTCTTCAAAATTCTGAATAAAAAAAGGGTGTATCCAATAATGAATACACCCTTTTTTAAAAGTTTTGTGTCTTTTACATCGTATATTAACGACGAAGACCTAGCTTCTGAACGATAGCACGATAACGTTCTATATCTTTTGACTTTAAGTAGTCAAGAAGACGACGACGTTTACCTACCATCATTGTAAGAGATCGCTCTGTGCTATAATCTTTACGGTTGACTTTCAAGTGTTCAGTCAAGTGTGAGATACGGTATGAAAACAATGCTATCTGGCCTTCTGTAGAACCAGTGTCAGTCTTAGACGTTCCGTAAGTCTCAAAGATTTCTTGCTTTTTAGCTGCGTCCAAATACATAATGAAATGGTTTAAATATATAATTAAAAATGGGCTCTTTTATGAGATTCATTCCTCATAAAGAGCGTGCAAAGATACATATATTTCTTTAAACGCCAAAGGGTTATATAAAAAACTTGCTCATTATCACTTTATTTCAAGTTTAATGTGTACCTTTGCGGCGAAATCATATTAAATAGGTATGCAGAATATTAGAAACATCGCGATCATCGCGCACGTCGACCATGGAAAAACCACTTTGGTGGACAAAATGCTCCTTATGGGAGAACTATTCAGAGACAACCAAGATGCGGGACATCTTATTCTTGACAACAACGATTTGGAGCGTGAGCGTGGTATCACTATTCTTTCCAAAAATGTTTCCATTACATACAAGGACACTAAGATCAACATTATAGATACTCCTGGTCACTCTGACTTTGGTGGTGAAGTTGAGCGTGTTTTGAATATGGCTGATGGATGTATTCTTTTGGTTGATGCTTTTGAAGGTCCTATGCCTCAAACTCGGTTTGTGTTACAAAAAGCACTTGAAATTGGTTTGAAGCCCATAGTTGTGATCAACAAAGTAGACAAACCTAACTGTCGCCCTGAAGAGGTGCATGAAATGGTGTTTGATTTGATGTTTTCTTTGAATGCAACAGAAGATCAATTAGATTTTCCTTGTGTTTATGGTTCTGCTAAGCAGGGTTGGATGAGTGAAGATTGGAATGAACCAACTGAAACAATTGCTCCTTTGCTTGATTGTATATTAGAAAATATTCCTGGTCCTGAATGTTTGGAAGGTACGCCTCAGATGTTGATAACTTCTTTAGATTATTCTTCATATACAGGACGTATTGCAGTAGGTCGTGTACATCGTGGTACACTTCGTGAAGGTATGCAGGTCTCTTTGTCAAAACGCGATGGCAGTATCGAAAAAGCAAAGATTAAAGAATTGCATGTATTCGAAGGACTTGGTCGTGCCAAAAAGGAAACTGTAAGTTCTGGTGACCTATGTGCTGTCGTTGGTATAGAAGGTTTTGAAATTGGTGATACAATTTGTGATTTTGAAAATCCAGAACCACTTCCAACAATCGCTATTGATGAGCCAACGATGAGTATGCTTTTTTCTATCAATGACAGCCCATTTTTCGGTAGAGATGGAAAATTAGTTACTTCGCGACATATTCACGATCGTTTGATGACTGAGTTAGATAAAAATTTAGCTCTGCGTGTTGAAAAGTCTAATGAAGATGGTAAATGGTTGGTCTATGGACGTGGTGTGCTTCACTTGTCTGTGTTAATTGAGACTATGCGTCGTGAGGGGTATGAACTGCAGGTTGGTCAACCACAGGTTTTGTATCGTGAGATTGACGGACAAAAAAATGAGCCTATCGAAGAGATGACGGTAAATGTACCAGAAGAATATTCTAGTAAGATTATTGATATGGTCACTCGTCGTAAGGGAGACTTGTTAATGATGGAAAACAATGGTGAACGCGTGAATTTAGAATTTGAAATTCCTTCTCGTGGTATCATTGGTTTGCGTACCAATGTGTTGACAGCATCAGCTGGTGAAGCGATTATGGCGCATAGATTTAAACATTATGCTCCTTTTAAAGGGGCTATTGAACGCCGTGAAAACGGATCAATTATTGCCATGGAAGCTGGTACTGCGTTTGCTTATGCGATTGATAAATTGCAAGATCGTGGTAAGTTCTTTATTTTCCCACAAGAAGAGGTGTATGCAGGGCAAGTTGTAGGGGAACATTCACATGATAAAGATCTTGTAGTTAATGTTACTAAGAGTAAGAAGATGAGTAATGTGCGTGCTTCAGGTACAGATGAAAAAGCCAAATTGGTTCCACCTATTCAGTTCTCTTTGGAAGAAGCACTTGAGTATATCAAGGAAGATGAATATGTGGAAGTTACACCGAAGGCAATGCGTATGCGTAAGATTATTCTTGATGAAAACGAACGTAAACGTGCTAGCCGTCAGTAAGATAGTATAGTTCGTTTCCTGTAAAATATAATTAATCGCCTGTCTTGATCTTTTCAAGACGGGCGATTTTTTTTAATCAGTTTTGTCTATTCGTAAAACATAATATCAATATGCCTTGCTGATGCGTGTTTTTTTAGCAGTTCGGCAAGTTGATCAGCAGCATTTTTCAAACGACTTATATTTCCATCAAAACCATTGATAAGTCCTAAGAAATGTGTTGTCTCAATACGTATTTTTGTTCGTTCATGATCACTTGTCGGGGTACCTACACCTCCTTTTTGATCACGATATACGGGCATATTGGCTATGTTAAGATCTCCTCGCCCAATACCTGTGTATAGTTCATGTTCCTTTCCTATGTCTAATGTGAGAGTGTCTCCCTCAATGTAATCAGCATCAAACCCACCAATTGAGTGTCCACTAGTAAGAGATACAAGGTTGACGATGTCAACCATAGTGTCGATTTGATAAAGATCCAAGTTGCGCAGTAAACGTCGTCGTAGGGCTTCGCTAGATGGGCGATATCTACTTGGCTGTTTACCACAGGCTTTATATCCGTCACGGGTAGCCTGAATTACGGGGTGATTTTTAATACTTTCAGTAGTCTCTGTACTTCGGAGTATATGAGTGAAAGCGTCAATTTCTTCCCAAAGAGCTTCGCAATATGGGGTGTTGATTATTGTCGCCGATATTTTTGCTCCCTTAAATTGAGGACATTTTTCCTTGAACTGAGAAGATATTTTAATGTGCATGGCAAATGGTTTCTATTTATGGATTAGTCTGGTTTGTTTCTGAAGACCTTATACCCTATAGATGTGATAAGGATAGACATTAATGGAGAGACAAAATTAAAAATGCAATAGGGGAGATAAACAACAGTACTTACTCCTAGAATGGTTGATTGGGTCATCCCACATGTGGACCAAGGGATTAAAGGGGAGGTTACTGTAACTCCATCTTCTATGGTGCGACTTAGCAAACGTGATTCATATCCTTGTTTACTGTATATAGTACCAAACATACGAGATGCTAAGAAGATAGAAATATATTGGTCGGCTGTGCAAGCATTGAAAAAGATTCCTGAGCCAACTGTTGTACTTACCAAACCGAAGCGGTTGCTCATAAGTCCTTTTAAGCTATGCATGATGCTCTCTAGCATGCCGCTAGCTGTCAAAGTTGCACCAAAACACATTGCGCAAATAATTAACCAAAGCGTATCCATCATGCCACTCATGCCAGAAGTTGATACCAATTCGTCTAGACTGCTTAATCCTGTTGCAATATGAGTACTACCAAATAAAGTAATATAACTTCCTTCAAAAAGAGCAGATGCAATAGATTCATTTGCTAAGATGTTTGCTTTGCCTGCTACTTGTAAGAGGATCTCTGGTTGGGCTATTAATGCAGCTATGCTCCCACATATTGCTGATGCAAAAAGAGTGATTAGTGAAGGCACTTTTTTGATAATCATGATGCCAGCGATTACAGGAACAAGCAGTAGGCAAGGATGGATGTGAAAAGTCCCAGCAATAGCTTGGGTAAAAGCAGTCGTATCTATAGTTGAAGTTGTGCAGATCGAAAGGCTGGCAATAGTAAACACAATTAATGTAATAGCCATTGATGGTACAGTTGTCAACATCATATACCGGATGTGGTCAAAGAGTCGAGTCCCAGTTGCAGCAGCAGCGAGTACTGTGGTGTCTGATAAGGCAGACATCTTATCTCCAAAATAGGCTCCTGAGATGATTGATCCTGCAATCCATCCATCTGAAAATCCCTGAGCATGACCAATTCCCATAAGAGCGACTCCAATTGTGGCAATAGTCGTCCATGAACTTCCTGTCATCACAGATACTATGGCGCAGATAGCGCAACAGCTGGGGAGAAAAAATTCTGGACTCATGATCTTCATGCCGTAATAAATCAATGTTGGGATGACGCCACTGATCATCCAGCTTCCAGACAGTGCACCGATCAATAACAGGATAACTAATGCTGAGGCAACTCCTTGTACATTTTGAGCAATATGTTTTTCTATGTTATGCCAACTGATTTTGCTGTAGCTCATCGCGAGGATGCTTGTTACAGCTGCTGCTATAATGAGGCTTATTTGTGAGCCTCCTCCTAAAGCATCGCTACCAAAGATACGTATTGTAATAAATAGTAGTCCAACTAAAGTCACTATTGGTATAAGTGATAGCCACACTGGTGGACGTCTGGGAGTTGATTGCTTTGTTGGATTTGACGTTGCATTTTCTGTCATTATTTTCTCTTTAATTTTGCTTTTTGTTCGACTTATAATGTGACAAAAATACGGATATTATTTGAGAAAACGCTTATATTTGTTGCTGTTATGTGGATACTGATATTAATTTTGACATCTGGGATGGTGTTCGGTTATGTTACTCGGCGATTTGCTTTCGCTTGGGTACAATATGTAGTGACTTGCTTAATTTGGATCTTGCTTTTTATTCTTGGATTAGAAGTTGGGGCGAATGAGTCAGTAGTGAGTCAGTTCTATCAACTAGGTGGTTCGGCAACTTTGGTTGCTGTGTGTGGCTTGATAGGCAGTATGCTAGCTGCACGTGGGGTGCAATGGTGGGTAAAAAAGAGTGCCTATTATGATGAATCTCAGGGACCTGTCATTTACGAGGATGAAAGCGCTCCGTCTTTGTGGGGTAGTCTCATTATTGCAACTTGGTTCTTTTTTGGAGTAGCTCTTAGTTTGTGGCATGTCTTACCAATAGATAGTGTGCCAGATGAAGTGTCTTTAGTAGCACTTTGTTTATTGCTTGCAGCAGTTGGCTTTAGTGTAGGCCATGATCCTGCTATTAAAGAATATATTCATCAGATGCATGGACGCCTTCTCTTATTGCCTTTGATGACCATCTTAGGTACGTTGGCTGGGGTTTCTGTTTTGGGAATGCTTTGGCATAAGTATGCGGTTGCCGATGTAATGGCTACTGGAGCGGGACTTGGGTATTATAGTTTATCTAGTATTTTAGTTACGCAGTATAAAGGTGCAGAACTAGGTACTGTTGCTTTATTGGCCAATATTATCCGTGAATTGATTACCTTGTTGGCAGCCCCCTGGATAGTACGTTTTATAGGACCATTGGCCTTGGTGTCTTCTGGTGGAGCGACAAGTATGGATACCACGCTTCCTGTTGTGAGTCAATATGCGGGTAGACGTTACGTAGGATTGTCTATTATCCATGGTATCTGTTGTGATTTTAGCGTTCCATTTGTGGTTACGTTTTTGGTCTCTATGTAGTCACATAATAATTTTTTAAAATAATTTCTCCTTTTTGCAACTCTAGTACGTTCTTATCGTCTTACAGGTGTAACACATTAAAAAATGCTCCAATGGACCAAAGAGAAAGTAGATATAGGAAACTGGTTAAAGATAACCAGTTGATTATTTATAAGATCTGTCGTATGTTTGCGACAGATAAGGCGACAGTTGACGAGTTGTTTCAAGAAACGTTAATCAATTTCTGGAAAGGTTTGGATAAATTCCGTGGAGACAGTAAGGTGTCTTCTTGGGTGTATCGAATAGCTTTCAATACGTGTATTTCGTATAGTCGAAAACGTAAACAGTTGAGAGAGGTTTTGCCCATCACGGCAGATATAGAACAGTGTCTTTCTGACATCCCTAGCGACAAGCAGGCAATGATACAGCAGATGTATCGTTTGATTGGTTGTCTTGAGGAATTGGATAAAGCCATTGTGATCTTGTATTTAGAAGAGAAGACTTATGATGAGATTGCCGAGATTACTGGTGTACATCGTAATAATGTAGGTAGTCGTATCAATCGTATCAAGAAGAAGTTGAAAAATATGAATGATGTAACAGAAAAAAGGAGAATATTATGTTATCACTAGATCAATTAAAAGAGAGTTATCAGATGCTTAATGAGGAACTTAGTAGGCAACAAATAGTGAATGAACAGTTGATGAATAGCATTATCAATAAGTGTCGGACAAAGATTAAGAAGGAAACGAACTGGATATTGCGATGGAACATCATAGACATGTGGATCGCTTTTTTTGTTGGCCTTTTTTCAGTGTGTACCATTTTGTTTCATTTTTTTGTAGGAGATGCCCTCTCATTTTGGCAAAATATTGTTGCTTGGGTACTTCTTGTGTTTGGTGCAAGTGCCTTCTTTGTCGATCGTCACTCTATAAAGATTCTAACAGTCATGACGCAAATTGATTTGTCAGTGCAAGAAATTGCAGCACAGGCAAAGCGGTATAAACGTTGGGTTTATAAAGTTCTTGTAGTACTCATTGTTGTATTGCTCGTGCTAATCGCTACTTATTATTTCTATTTGAGTACTGAAGGTGCTTGGAAGAATATGCCTTTGAATGCACAAGTTATTGGTGGTGTAATCGGTATGGTGTTTGGAATAACGTGTGGTGTGCTGATGATTAGATGGATAAACTTTAAACCACTCAAGAAAATACAGGACTCTTGTAAAGAGTTGTCCGATGCAGAGACGCTTATTGAAAATTTTGATAAAGAGAGGTAAACTTCCTGCCTTGAATCTTTAGATTCTTGCCTTGAATGTCAATATTTAAGGCGAGAATCTAAAGATTCAAGGCGGAAATGTTGGGGTTCACTTTTTGTGTCGTTTTATAGATGAAAGACGCATCATCCGAGTCAGATGTCTCAGATGATGCGTCTTCTTTATCTTGATTACTAGAACTTATCTTTGTTCGGCAAGCTTATTGTCTGGGTCGATGCTAGGATCGTACCAGCTAGAGTACATTAAATAATTATGCGCGATACGCTCATTGATTTCTCTACTTTGAGCAGGGTCTACTTCTTTGATGAATTTAGCTGGGACTCCGCCCCAAATAGTACCTGGCGCAATTTTAGTTCCACTTAAGACAAGAGAACCTGCGGCAACTATAGCGCCTTCGCCAATCACAGCATGGTCAAGGACAGTGGCTCCCATGCCAATGAGGGCATATGCTTCTACATCTGCACCATGAATTGTTACGTTGTGCCCTATAGATACATAATCGCCAATAGTGATAGTTGATTTTTCATATAAGGTGTGCAATACAGATCCGTCTTGAATATTTACTTGGCGACCAATATGGATTGTGTTAACGTCGCCACGAATAACGGCGTTAAACCACACGCTGCAATTATCTCCTAGCGTGACATCGCCTACTAGAGTTGCGTTATCTGCAAGAAAGCAATTCTCGCCAATTTTTGGAGTAAAATCTCTTACTGTTTTTATTAATGCCATAATATATTTTTCTTGATAATTTATTTGTTTTGTGTCTTCAGTGATTCTAGTATTGTGAATCGCAGACTTGTTAAATAGCTGTTGTCTTTTCTTTAAGCCAAGCAACTTCTTCGGCTTCGAGAAAAGGACTGAGCTTTTCGAAAACTAACTTGTGATATGTGTTTAGGTACTTAATTTCTTTATCTGTCATCATATCTTTTATGATTGGTGTTGTTGAGATCGGGCATAGAGTGAGTGGCTCAAAACCATAAAATTCCCCAAAATTTGTAGTCTCTTTGTGCACGCATAATATAAGGTTCTCGATACGAATGCCATGTTTATTTGCCCTGTATAATCCAGGTTCGTCACTAGTAACCATTCCTGGGACAATGCATCCAGGAGTTGGGTTCATACGGATGCTTGGTGGTGTCTCATGGACATTTAGATAATGACCGACTCCGTGTCCTGTTCCGTGACCATATTGCCCACCAATTTCCCAAATGGGGAATCGGGCTAAAGGGTCTAGTTGATGTCCAAGAGTTCCTTCAGGAAATTGCGCCATGCTTAAATGTATATGCCCTCTTAATACAGCAGTATAATCACGACATTCTTCAGTGGTGAGTGTCCCTAATGGGTATGTACGTGTGATATCTGTTGTTCCCATAGTATATTGGCCGCCAGAGTCTACCAGTAAAAAGCTTTTAGGTGATAAAGAGCTATGAGTATTAGAGGTTGCAGTGTAGTGAACAATTGCTCCATTAGTACCATAGCCAGCTATGGTCTCAAAGCTTTCTCCTCTATTGCTTTGGTGGGTGCTGCGAAGTTTGTGCAACTCTTTCATAACGTCTAACTCTGTTGTTGGTGTCTCCTCGCTAACGCGATGCTCTAGCCAGCGTTCAAAACGTACAAGTGCAACTCCGTCGTAAAGCATTGCTTCGCGTAACCCGTTGATTTCTGTAGGGTTCTTTATTGCTTTTAGCCGTTCGATAGGGTTGAAGTCTACTGGGCGTACAGGTCCCCAAGTGTCTGCCACGTATCTGTGATCGGCGCAAGGACGAATGGAATCTGCATTTTTACAACATGTAGTTCCGCCTGGTTGGCGAAGTCGAGTGAACCAAGCCCAAAAATCAGTTATAGTCTCTATGTTGTAGGTCTCAAGGTGTTTTTGAATATTAATAGTAATGCGATTTTTGTCTATAATAAGGAATAGGTGTCCGCAGTGTAAGACTGCCTTCCCGTGAAAGACTGGGTTATAAGGAATGTCTTGTGCCCGAAGGTTTAACAGCCAGCAAAGTTCGTCTAGCTTATTTATATATAATGTATCAAAACCAGCTTCTTTGATAAGGTCATAAACTTGAACAATTTTCTCGCTTGGCGATAGACCGGCAATGTCGTTTGGAACAATAGTAATAGGACTTGTGGGAGAATTAGGTCTATCTTCCCAGATAGCGTCAATTAAATCGTCTGTTTGGATTAAGAACGGGAGGCTATCGCTTGTTTGTAATGATAGCTGCTCTCTATTTATTCCTATACGCAAGGTGTTTTTTTGATTCAAACTTTGCACGTATGGTAGGAAATTAACAACTTGGCTGTCGCCTTCTTTCATTAATTGTATGCTTGTGTCCTGAAGTTGTTTTTCTGCTTGCAACCAATAGCGACTATCCGTCCATAAAAAGATTTCGTTTTCAGTGATTAGCATATTGGCAGCACTACCAGTGAATCCAGTAAGCCAAGCGATGCTTTCCCATCTAGCTGGGAGGTATTCGTTGAAGTGCGGATCGCTATGTAGGACGAGATATACGTCTAGCCCTGTGTGCCGCATTTCTTTACGAAGGGCATTTATTCGTTCTTGTATTGTGAGTATTTGCATACTAATAATGGTTTGAGTGTTTATTTCCTTCAAAAGTACGACTTTTCTATCAATTACGCTTCTCATTACGGCGTTTTTTCCTTAAAAACACGTGGTAATGAGAGAAAAAGTAAGATTTGTTTGGTTGGTCGGTGGATATTGTGTAATTTTGCCGCGCTCAATGTAGAGCATAATATTCACTCATTAAAAATAAAAGAAATAATGATTGTAGTACCTGTAAAAGAAGGTGAGAACATTGAAAGAGCTTTGAAAAAATTCAAGCGTAAGTTTGAAAAGACTGGCACAGTGAAAGAATTGCGCCGTCGTCAACAATTTGACAAGCCATCACGTTGTAATCGCCTTAAGATGGAGCACGCTGTATACGTTCAGAAGCTTCAACAAAACGAAGACTAAAATTCGTAGATTCCTTTGGGATTTTAGAATTCTTTTCTTATATTCGTCACATGATTCGATATTGCGTAGCGTATGAATATGTTAGACGGATTTATAGACTATCTGCAGTTTGAGCGGAATTACTCGGGGAGTACCGTGAGAAATTATGGGGCCGATCTTCAAACTTTTGCAAGTTTCTTAAATCACTCTTCTGGTGTTGCAGTGGAGGTTGATTGGAATCATGTAACAAGTGCTGATGTTAACGACTGGATAGCGGAAATGATGGAAGTTGGACTTGCTTCAACTACGATTCGGGCAAAGCTGTGTGCTTTGCGTAGCTTTTATCGCTATTTGTTGAAAAGACAGAAGGTTGAGGTCGATCCTATGCAGCGTGTAGTTGCTCCTAAAAAGCCTGTGAGGCTGCCGTCTTTTGTTAAGGAGGCGGAGATGGATCATCTTTTGGATGCTGTGTCTTTTGGTGAAGGCTTTCAAGCAATCCGTGATAAGTTGATTCTTCAAATGTTTTATATGACTGGCGTCCGTGTTTCGGAGCTGGTCGGATTAAAAGATGAAGATGTAGATTTGTTGCGAGGTTCTTTGAGGGTGCTTGGAAAACGAAATAAACAGCGAGATGTTCCCTTTTCCGAAGAATTGACTTTGGCTATTTCTCGTTATCGGAACGAGCGTGATCGTTTTTTGGAAGGTGTCTCGCTAGAGAGCTTTTTTGTGACAGATCGCAAACGTCCAGTTAATAAAAAATTCGTGTACAAAGTAGTGCATTATTGGCTAAGTCAAGTGACTACTGTATCACAGCGAAGTCCACATGTGTTGCGACATAGTTTTGCAACGGCCATGCTTAATAATGGGGCGGATTTGGCGTCTGTTCAGGCTCTGCTGGGACATGAGAGTTTAGCTACAACTCAGATTTATACGCATACGACCTTTGAAGAGTTGAAAAAAGTGTATAACCAAGCTCACCCGAGGGGCGATTAAAATCCAAGGAGGAACGTTTATGATGATTAGAATTCAGTCCATCCACTTTGATGCTACAGCACAGTTGCAATCTTTTATTGAAAAGAAAGCTGCGAAGTTGGAAAAGTTTAATGAAGATATACAGAAAGTAGAGGTGTCATTGAAGGTTGTTAAGCCAGAAACTACCGAAAATAAGCATGCGGCAATACGTGTGACTATTCCTCATGGTGATCTTTTTGCAGAGAAAGTATGTGATACTTTCGAGGAGGCAGTTGATCTTTCTCTTGAGGCGTTGAGTAAGCAGTTGGCTAAACACAAAGAAAAGAATAAGAAATAAGTAAAAAAAACCAACTAAATTTTGTTGGATGATATAATATTGCTATATTTGCGCCCGCTTACAGTAGGCTGACTAAGTTTAAAGTGTCGCCAGTCTAGGGTAAGCGGGTGCTTATAAGCATCTAAGCGATAATGTCGCGTTTTGCCTCTTTAGCTCAGTTGGCCAGAGCACGTGATTTGTAATCTCGGGGTCGTTGGTTCGAATCCGACAAGAGGCTCAAAAGTGAATCTGTAAGATTGCTTTTGTATACAGTAAATGTTGTGCCATGTGCACATGGGCGAATACCAGAGTGGCCAAATGGGGCAGACTGTAAATCTGCTGTCTTTCGACTTCGGTGGTTCGAATCCATCTTCGCCCACTCAAACACTGTCGCGAGTTTGAAACTCTGACAGCAAGATTTTTTTGCGGAAGTAGCTCAGTTGATAGAGCATCAGCCTTCCAAGCTGAGGGTCGCGGGTTTGAGCCCCGTCTTCCGCTCTTTTGCTGTTATAGCTCAGCGGTAGAGCACTTCCTTGGTAAGGAAGAGGTCCCCGGTTCAAGTCCGGGTAACAGCTCTTTAAACAAGAAAGCTGATTATTAATCAAATAAATAACAAAAGCTATGGCTAAAGAACATTTCGAACGTACCAAGCCACACGTAAATATTGGTACAATTGGTCACGTTGACCACGGTAAAACAACTTTGACTGCTGCTATCACTGAGGTACTGGCGAAGAAGGGTCTGTCTGAAAGAAAAAACTTTGATCAGATTGATAACGCTCCAGAAGAAAAAGAGCGTGGTATCACTATCAACACTTCACACGTTGAGTATCAAACAGAAAAGCGTCACTATGCGCACGTTGACTGTCCAGGACACGCCGATTATGTAAAGAACATGGTAACAGGTGCTGCACAAATGGATGGTGCTATTATCGTATGTGCTGCAACTGATGGTCCTATGCCTCAAACACGTGAGCATATCCTTCTAGCTCGTCAGGTAAACGTGCCTAAGCTAGTTGTGTTTTTGAACAAGTGTGATATGGTTGATGATGAAGAAATGCTTGAGCTAGTTGAAATGGAGATGCGTGAGCTTCTTGATTTCTACGAATTCGATGGCGACAATACTCCATTCATCCGTGGCTCTGCTCTAGGTGCTCTTAATGGTGTAGCTGAGTGGGAAGATAAAATTATGGAACTTATGGATGCTGTTGATAGCTGGATTCCACTTCCTCCACGTGATACGGATAAACCATTCTTGATGCCTATCGAAGATGTCTTCTCTATCACAGGTCGTGGTACAGTAGCAACAGGTCGTATCGAAGCTGGTATCGTTAAGACTGGTGAAGCTGTTGATATTATTGGTCTTGGTGCTGAAAAACTTTCTTCTACAATTACTGGTGTAGAGATGTTCCGTAAGATCCTTGACGAAGGTGAAGCTGGTGATAACGTTGGTCTTCTTCTTCGTGGTATCGATAAGAATGAAATTAAGCGTGGTATGGTAATTTGCCACCCAGGTAAAATTACTCCTCACACTACATTCAAGGCTTCAGTGTATATCTTGAAGAAAGAAGAAGGTGGACGTCATACTCCATTCGGAAACAAGTATCGTCCTCAGTTCTATCTACGTACTATGGACTGTACAGGTGAAATTACACTAGAAGATGGTGTAAGCATGGTAATGCCTGGTGATAACATCACTATCACTGTTAAGCTTATCTACCCAGTAGCACTTAATGTTGGTCTTCGTTTTGCAATCCGTGAAGGTGGACGTACCGTTGGTGCAGGTCAGGTAACTGAGCTTATCGACTAATTCTGTAAAGAATAAACCAAAAATAAATAGAGTCAGTCCTCTAACGGGGGCTGACTTTATACACGGGAATAGCTCAGTTGGTAGAGCACCGGTCTCCAAAACCGGGTGTCGGGAGTTCGAGCCTCTCTTCCCGTGCAAACATTTATTGTATACGATATGGAGAAACTAATATCTTATTGCAAATCGTCTTATGACGAGCTTGTTCATAAAGTGACTTGGCCCACAGTAGCCGAATTGGCTAACAGCGCAGTGGTAGTTCTGTATGCTTCCCTACTCATTGCGGGTGTTGTGTTTGTGATGGACTTTTGCTTTAAGCATTTGATGCAGGATTTGATTTATCTACATTAATTATTTTAATTTATGGCAGAACTAGTAATGAAGTGGTACGTTTTACGTGCTGTCAGTGGTAAGGAATACAAAGCGAAAGAATTGATTGATTTGGACATTAAAAATGGTGTTTATCAAGATTTTGTATCGCAAGTGTTGATACCAACTGAAAAATATGTAAGCGTAGTTAACGGAAAAAAAGTCGTTAAAGAACGTTCAACCCTTCCTGGTTATGTCTTGATAGAATGTGCCCTAGTAGGAGAAGTTTCTCATGCTTTGACCAATACGAATAATGTGATTGGTTTTTTGGGCGGAAAAAATCCTGTACCATTGCGTAAGAGCGAAGTAGATCGCATGCTTGGTGCAACGACTGCACATGATGATGTTGTTATGGAAGATTCTGTAGAAATTCCTTATATGGTTGGTGAAACTGTGAAGGTGGCAGATGGTCCATTCAGTGGATTTAGTGGTGTTGTACAAGAGGTCAACCCTGAGAAGAAAAAACTCAAGGTGATGGTTAAGATTTTTGAGCGTAAAACTCCGCTCGAACTCGACTTTATGCAAGTTGAAAAGGAATAGTGTAGGTGTTACGCTATACTGTTGCTTTTGTGTGTTACATATATAAATAATAAAGAAAATGGCTAAAGAAGTTGCTGGACTAATCAAACTACAGATTAAAGGTGGCGCAGCTAATCCATCTCCTCCAGTAGGACCTGCATTAGGTTCTAAGGGTGTGAATATCATGGATTTCTGTAAGCAATTTAATGCCAGAACTCAAGACAAGGCTGGTAAGGTACTTCCTGTGATCATTACTGTTTATGCTGATAAGTCTTTTGATTTCATCATTAAGACTCCTCCAGTTGCAGTACAGCTTAAAGAAGCTGCTAAGTTGAAAAGTGGATCTGCTGAACCTAACCGTAAAAAGGTAGCTGAAATCACTTGGGATCAGGTTAAAGAGATTGCTGAAGTTAAAATGCCTGACTTGAACTGTTTTACAGTTGAGTCTGCTATGCGCATGGTAGCTGGTACAGCTAGAAGTATGGGTATCACTGTAACAGGTGAATTCCCTGGTAATAATTAATAAGTTTCAATTGGAATGAGTAAACTGACAAAGAATCAAAAGTTGGCTGCAGAGAAGATTGAAGCAGGGAAAGTATACTCACTGAAGGAGGCATCGCAGCTAGTAAAAGAAATTACTTTTACGAAGTTTGACGCTTCTCTTGATATCGACGTACGTTTGGGTGTAGATCCACGTAAGGCGAATCAGATGGTGCGCGGTGTTGTTTCATTACCTCACGGGACTGGTAAAACAGTTCGTGTCTTAGTGTTATGTACTCCTGATGCTGAAGCTGCTGCAAAAGAAGCTGGAGCTGACTATGTTGGTCTAGACGAATATATTGAAAAGATCAAAGGTGGATGGACAGATGTTGATGTTATCATCACTATGCCTTCTATCATGGGTAAGATCGGTGCTTTAGGTCGTGTGCTAGGTCCTCGTGGATTGATGCCTAACCCTAAGAGTGGTACTGTTACTATGGATGTTGCAAAAGCAGTAAATGAAGTGAAGCAAGGAAAAATTGACTTTAAGGTAGATAAGAGCGGAATCGTTCACACATCTATTGGTAAGGTTTCTTTCAGTGCAGAACAGATTGCTGATAACGCGAAGGCTTTTATTGATACAATCAATAAACTTCGTCCTACTGCTGCTAAAGGTACATATATCAAGAGTATTTTCCTTTCAAGTACAATGAGTAAGGGTGTTAAAATTGACCCTAAATCTATTGACGAAGCATAAATAACGGAGGTTTAAAAATGAGAAAGGAAGATAAAGTAACAAATATTGAGCAGCTAACTGCTACACTAAGTGAATATCCACACTTCTATCTAGTTGATATGACGGCTATGAATGCTGAAAAAACAAGTGCGTTTCGTCGCGTATGTTTTGATGCAAACGTTAAGCTAATGGTTGTAAAGAATACCATGTTTCGTATCGCATTAGAAAATGTAGAAGGTGTTGATTTTTCAGAGATGTATTCTGCCTTGAAGGGGAATTCAGCTGTTATGTTTAGCGAAATCGCTAATGTCCCAGCTAAAATCCTAAAAGACAAAGCGGTAAACGGCATCCCTGCACTTAAGGCAGCTTATGCTGAAGAGGGAATCTATGTAGGTGCAGAACACCTAGATACTCTTAAGGCTATCAAGAGCAAGGACGAAGTTATTGCAGAGATCGTGGCACTTCTACAATCTCCAGCGAAGAACGTTATTTCTTCTCTTACATCTGGTGGAAACACCCTTCACGGATTGCTTGAAGCTATCGGTGAGAAAAACGCTTAATTATCAGTATCGTATAATAACAAATTAAACAATAAACAAAATGGCAGATTTGAAAGATTTTGCAGAACAACTAGTGAACTTGACAGTTAAGGAAGTTAACGAACTAGCTACAATCCTTAAAGAAGAGTATGGTATCGAACCAGCAGCAGCTGCAGTAGCAGTAGCAGCAGGTCCTGCAGCTGGCGGTGACGCAGCTGAAGAAAAGTCTTCTTTCGACGTGATTTTGAAGTCAGCAGGTAGTGCTAAACTTCAAGTTGTGAAGGCAGTTAAGGAAGTTTGTGGTCTTGGTCTTAAAGAAGCAAAAGAACTAGTAGACAACGCTCCTAAGGCAGTTAAAGAAGGTCTTGCTAAGGACGAAGCTGAAAACCTTAAGAAGGCACTTGAAGAAGCTGGAGCAGAAGTTGAGCTTAAGTAACAAACAACCTGCTTAGTCAGGTATCGGTAAAGGACCCTTCTCAAAAAGGGTTCTTTACCTTTTTGTGTATAAATCATTTTCAGTTTCAACCAATCCATTTATAGATGTCTTCAACTATCAAAAACGACCGAATTAATTTTGCCTCGACCAAGTGTCCGATGAAGTTTCCGGACTTTCTCGAGGTCCAGCTGAAGTCTTTTCGTGACTTCTTCCAACTAGACACGCCGCCCGAGTTGCGTAAGAAGGATGGCCTGTATAAAGTTTTTGCTGAGAATTTCCCTATTGAGGACACTCGCAATAGCTACAGACTAGAATTTTTGGATTATTACATCGACCATCCGCGATACACAATAGAAGAGTGTCTCGCAAATGGCCTGACGTATAGTGTTCCCTTGAAAGCTAAATTAAAGCTTTCTTGTACGGACGAAGAACACCTTGACTTTTCAACAGTTGTTCAGGACGTATTTTTGGGACAAATTCCATATATGACCGATCAAGCATGCTTTATTATTAATGGTGCTGAGCGAGTAGTTGTATCTCAATTGCACCGCTCACCAGGTGTGTTTTTTGGTCAGAGTATGCACTCTAACCGTACCAAGCTTTACTCAGCGCGTATTATCCCATTTAAAGGGTCTTGGATTGAGTTTGCCACCGATATCAATAATGTGATGTGGGCTTACATTGACCGTAAGAAAAAACTCCCTGTAACTACTCTTTTACGTGCAATTGGATTCGAGTCTGATAAGGATATCCTTGAGATTTTCGAATTAGCAGAGGATATGAAGGTCAATAAGACGAACCTCAAGAAAGCTATCGGTCGCAAGTTAGCAGCTCGCGTGCTTAAAAGCTGGAATGAAGACTTTGTAGATGAAGATACTGGTGAAGTAGTATCTATCCAACGTAACGAAGTCATTCTAGATCGTGAGGTAGTTCTTGACGAAGAAAATGCAGCACTTATTTTAGAGTCTGGTGTAGAGTCTATTTTGCTTCATAAGGAGATAAACTCGTTATCAGACCACTCAATTATATATAATACACTACAAAAAGATAGTACCAATTCGGAAATTGAAGCGGTAAAGCACATTTATTTTATTTTGCGTAGTGCAGAAGCGAGTGATGAAGCATCAGCTCGTGAAGTTATTAACAACTTGTTCTTCTCCGATAAACGTTATGATTTAGGAGAGGTAGGACGTTACCGTTTAAACAAGAAGTTAAATTTGACAGAATCAATCGATACACGTGTATTGACAAAAAATGATATCATTGAAATCATTAAGTATCTGATTGAATTGATTAACTCTAATGCCGTAGTTGATGATATTGACCACTTAAGCAACAGACGTGTGCGTACAGTTGGTGAACAAATCTCTAATCAATTTGCGGTAGGTTTAGCTCGTATGTCTCGTACTATTCGTGAACGAATGAATGTACGAGATAACGAAGTCTTTACACCAATTGATTTGATCAATGCAAAGACAGCAGCATCAGTAATCAACTCGTTCTTTGGGACGAATGCTCTTTCACAGTTTATGGATCAAACCAATCCGTTGGCTGAAATAACACACAAACGTCGTCTTTCAGCTCTAGGCCCTGGTGGTCTATCTCGTGAGCGAGCAGGTTTTGAGGTGCGTGATGTACACTATACTCACTATGGACGTCTTTGTCCGATTGAAACTCCTGAAGGACCAAATATTGGTTTGATTTCATCACTTTGCGTTTATGCGAAAGTGAATGATCTAGGCTTTATTGAGACTCCATATCGTAAAGTCGAAGATTCAAAAGCAGCTGTTACTGAGGATGGTATTATATATTTAACTGCTGAAGAAGAAGAAGGTAAGTTCATCGCTCAAGGTAATGCAGAACTTGATGAAGAAGGACATTTCTTAGGAGAGCGTATTAAAGCTCGACAAGATGCAGATTATCCTGTTGTTGCACCAGGTAAGGTAGAACTGATGGATGTTTCACCACAACAAATTGCCTCAATTGCAGCGTCGTTAATTCCTTTCCTTGAACACGATGATGCCAACCGTGCATTGATGGGATCCAATATGATGCGTCAAGCAGTACCATTGTTGCGTTCTGAAGCTCCTATCGTGGGTACAGGTATCGAAGAACAGCTTGTAAAAGATTCTCGTACTCAAGTCACCTCTGAAGGTTATGGAGTTGTAGAATTTGTTGATGCAAACAAAATTGTGATTACGTATGATCGTACTGAAGATGAAGAATACGTAAGTTTTGAGTCTGCAACAAAAGAATATAAAATTTCTAAGTTCCGTAGAACGAACCAGAATATGACAATTGACTTGCGTCCTATTTGTGCAAAGGGTGACCGTGTAGAACCGGGCCAAGTCTTAACTGAGGGATATTCAACTGAACAAGGTGAATTAGCTCTTGGTAAAAACTTACTTGTAGCGTATATGCCTTGGAAAGGATATAACTACGAGGATGCTATTGTGCTTAACGAACGTATGGTACGCGAAGATGTACTTACATCCGTACACGTAGTTGAATACACACTTGATTTGCGCGAGACTAAACGTGGTATGGAAGAGTTTACAGCTGATATTCCGAACGTTAGTGAGGAAGCAACTGCTGATTTGGACGAAAACGGTATAGTGCGCATTGGAGCTACTTTGAACCCAGGTGATATTATCATTGGTAAGATTACTCCTAAGGGTGAATCAGATCCTTCTCCTGAAGAAAAATTGCTTCGTGCCATTTTTGGTGATAAAGCTGGCGATGTGAAGGATGCTTCTTTGAAGGCATCTCCATCACTTAAAGGGGTCGTTATTGATAAGCGTCTTTTAAGTCGTGTTCAAAACACTGGTATCAAGGCAAAAAGAAAACGTGAGAAAGAGATCTTCCAACCAATGCAAGAGGAGTATGATCAAAATGTGATTAATCTTCGAAATGAATTGGAAGATAAAATTGTAAGATTATGTGATGGTCTAACAGCTGTATCTGTTCTTGATTACTTAGGTGTAGAAGCTATACCTGCTGGTAGTGCAATCACACATGGTCATTTGGAATTGTTAGATTACAATGCTGTTCAATTAGCAAATTGGACTTCAGATGAACGTGTAAACGGTATGATTGGCCAGCTTGTTGTGAACTACTTGCGTTTAACTAAGTCGCTTGAAGCAGACATGAAGCGTAAGAAATTTGCTCTTTCTGTAGGACACGAACTTCCAGCTGGTGTTATTCAACAAGCTAAAGTTTACGTTGCTAAGAAACGTAAAATTGGTGTTGGAGATAAGATGGCAGGACGTCATGGAAATAAGGGTATTGTATCTCGTGTCGTTAGACAGGAGGATATGCCATTCCTTGATGATGGTACTCCAGTTGATATTGTCTTGAATCCACTAGGTGTGCCTTCACGTATGAATATTGGCCAAATTTTTGAAGCAGTATTAGGTCGTGCAGGTGCTAAGTTGGGAGTGAAATTTGCTACAAACATCTTCGATGGTGCACACATGGAGGACATAAACGAATGGACAGACAAGGCTGGACTTCCACGTTATTGTAAGACTTATCTTTATGATGGTGGTACTGGTGTACGTTTTGACCAACCAGCTACAGTCGGTATGACATATATGCTTAAGCTTGGACACATGGTTGAGGATAAGATGCATGCTCGTTCTATTGGTCCATACTCTTTGATTACTCAACAACCATTGGGTGGTAAGGCTCAATTTGGTGGTCAGCGTTTTGGAGAGATGGAGGTTTGGGCTCTTGAAGCTTTTGGTGCTGCTCATATTCTACAAGAAATTTTGACTGTTAAGTCAGATGATGTCGTAGGACGTAGTAAGACATACGAGGCGATTGTCAAGGGCGATGCAATGCCTACTCCTGGTATCCCAGAATCACTTAATGTATTATTGCATGAGTTGAAGGGTCTTGGACTAAGTGTAAACCTAGAATAGTAAAACCTCTTTCACAATATATATTATGGCATTTAGAAAAGATAATCATAGAAAAAAGAACAACTTTACTAAGATCACAATCGGACTTTCTTCTCCTGAAGAGTTGCTTGAGTGCTCTAGTGGTGAGGTGTTGAAGCCTGAAACGATCAACTACCGCACCTACAAACCAGAGCGTGATGGCTTGTTTTGCGAGCGTATTTTTGGTCCAGTAAAGGATTATGAATGTCACTGCGGTAAATATAAGCGTATTCGTTATAAAGGGATCGTTTGTGACCGTTGTGGTGTAGAGGTTACAGAAAAGAAAGTACGTCGTGAACGTATGGGACACATTCAGCTTGTTGTTCCAGTAGCTCATATTTGGTACTTTCGTTCTTTGCCAAATAAGATTGGTTATTTGCTTGGTATTCCTACTAAGCAATTGGATAGTATTATCTATTACGAACGTTACGTTGTAATTCAGCCAGGTGCTGCTGTACAATTTAACCCAGAATTGAAGGAAAAGCAATTGCTTTCTGAAGATGAGTATTTAGATATTCTTGACCAACTTCCTGAAGAGAATATGTATCTTGATGATAACGACCCAAATAAGTTTATTGCTAAGATGGGTGCTGAAGGTATCTATGAGTTGTTGAAAAACATCAACTTGGATGAACTTTCATATGCATTACGTGATCAGGCTAGTACAGAAGGCTCTCAACAACGTAAAAATGAAGCTTTAAAGCGACTACAAGTTGTAGAATCTTTCCGAGCTTCTCAGCATCGCAACAAACCAGAGTGGATGATTGTACGCATTGTACCAGTTATTCCACCAGAGTTGCGTCCGTTGGTTCCGCTAGATGGAGGTCGTTTTGCCACATCTGATTTGAATGACTTGTATCGTCGTGTGATTATTCGTAACAATCGTTTGAAAAGATTGTTGGATATCAAGGCGCCAGAAGTTATCTTACGTAATGAGAAACGTATGCTTCAAGAAGCAGTAGACTCTTTGTTTGATAACTCACGTAAATCAACAGCAATAAAATCTGATTCGAACCGTCCTTTGAAATCACTTTCTGATAGTTTGAAAGGTAAGCAAGGACGTTTCCGTCAGAATCTACTTGGTAAACGTGTTGACTATTCTGCACGTTCGGTTATTGTTGTTGGTCCAGAACTTCGTATGCACGAGTGTGGTATTCCTAAATTAATGGCTGCTGAGTTGTATAAACCATTTATCATTCGTAAATTGATTGATCGTGGTATTGTGAAAACAGTGAAGTCTGCGAAGAAGATCGTAGATCGTAAAGAGCCTGTTATTTGGGATATTCTTGAACATGTTATGAAGGGACATCCAGTGTTGCTTAACCGTGCTCCTACACTTCACCGTTTAGGTATTCAGGCATTTCAACCAAAGATGATTGAAGGTAAGGCTATTCAATTGCATCCACTTGCATGTACTGCCTTTAATGCTGACTTTGATGGTGACCAGATGGCCGTTCACTTGCCATTGAGCAATGAAGCTGTACTTGAAGCACAAATGTTGATGTTGGGTTCACATAATATATTGAACCCTGCCAATGGAGCTCCAATTACTGTTCCATCGCAGGATATGGTACTAGGATTGTACTATATTACTAAGATTCGTAAAGGAGCACTTGGTGAAGGACTGATTTTTTACGGTCCTGAAGAAGCAATGATCGCTTACAATGAAGGTCGAGTAGATATTCATGCTCCTGTAAAAGTAATGGTCGATGATATTGATGAGCATGGGCAAGCTATTAACCATTTAGTTGAAACATCTGTAGGTCGTGTTATTGTAAATGGCATTGTACCTGCTAAGGTAGGGTATATCAATGAATTGATGTCAAAGAAGTCACTACGCGGTATTATTACAAGAGTAATCAAAGAGTGTGGTGTGCCAGAAACGGCTGATTTCCTAGATGGTTTGAAGAACCTAGGTTACCGTATGGCGTTTGAAGGTGGATTATCTTTTAACCTTGGTGATATTATCATTCCTGAAGAAAAAGCAGAGCTTGTACAGAAGGGTTATGAAAAAGTACAAGGTATTATGGATAACTATAATATGGGATTCATTACTAATAATGAGCGTTATAATGGAGTCGTTGATGCTTGGACAAATGTCAACAATAGCTTGCAAAACGTATTAATGAAAACCATTTCTGAGGACGATCAAGGTTTCAACTCAGTATACATGATGCTTGACTCTGGAGCCCGTGGCTCAAAAGCTCAGATTAGTCAGTTGTCTGGTATGCGTGGTTTGATGGCTAAACCACAGAAAGCTGGTGCGGAAGGTGGACAGGTTATTGAAAACCCAATTCTTTCTAACTTTAAAGAAGGACTTTCTGTACTTGAGTACTTTATTTCTACTCACGGTGCACGTAAGGGTCTTGCCGATACAGCACTGAAAACAGCCGATGCTGGATATTTGACACGTCGTCTTGTAGATGTTTCTCATGATGTGATTATTAATGAGGAAGATTGTGGAACTTTACGAGGAATCGTATGCAGTGACATCAAAAATGATGATGAAATTATTGCTTCTATGGAGGAACGCATTGTTGGCCGTGTATCGGTTCACGATGTTATCCACCCACGCACAGGTGAAATCATAGTAGCTGCTGGAGAAGAAATTTTAGAAGATGCTGCTCACATTATACAAGAGTCACCGATTGAAAGCGTAGAGATTCGTTCTGTTTTGACTTGTGAGTCTAAAAATGGTGTATGTGCGAAATGTTATGGTAGAAATCTATCAACAAATCGTATGGTACAGCGTGGTGAAGCTGTAGGTGTTATTGCTGCTCAGTCTATTGGTGAGCCAGGAACACAGCTTACATTGCGTACCTTCCACGCTGGGGGTATTGCAGGTAACGCTTCAACAGATAATAGCTTGAAGTCACCACACGACGCAAAGATCCTGTTTGAGGAAATCAAGACTGTTCCAGGTAAAGATGATGAAGGACGCCTTGTAGATGTTGTGGTCTCTCGTCTTGGAGAAATCCGTTTGGTAGATGAAAAGACAGGTATTATGCTTTCTTCTATGAATATTGGATACGGATCATTCTTGTATGTCAAAAACAATGCTGTTGTAAAGAAGGGTGATTTATTGAATATGTGGGATCCATTTAATGCAGTATTGGTTACTGAGTTCAGTGGTAAAGCTGTATTTGAAAACATGATTTTGAACATGACATATAGCTTAGAGACTGACCTTGTGTCTGGTGTCTCTACTGTGGTTATTACAGAATCACGTGATCGTACTTTGATCCCTTCTATTCGTATTACTGATAAGAAGGGTGCTGAACACGTATATAACTTCCCAGTAGGTGCAACGATTACCTTTAAAGAAAAAGATATTCAAAAGGGCGTTGAAGTAGTTGCAGGTCAAGTCTTGATGAAAACAGCTCGTGCACAAAGTAAAGCTGGTGATATCACTGGTGGTCTTCCACGTGTTACTGAGTTGTTTGAGGCACGTAATCCATCTAATCCTGCTGTAGTATCAGAAATTGACGGTATCGTGCGTATGGGGAAAATCAAACGAGGAAACCGTGAGATTGCTGTTGAGTCTAAAACAGGTCAGGAACATAAATATCTAGTTTCGCTTTCTAAGCAAATCTTGGTACAAGATGGTGATGCTGTGCGTGCTGGTACTCCATTATCTGATGGAGCGATAACACCAGCAGATATACTTGCTATCATGGGGCCTACAGCTGTTCAAGAATATATTGTAAATGGTGTTCAAGATGTATATCGTTTGCAAGGTGTGAAGATTAATGATAAACACTTTGAAATTATCGTTCGTCAGATGATGCGTAAAGTTGTTATTAATGACGGTGGTGATACGAATTTCTTGGAACAACAGATTGTTGATAAGCAGGCCTTTATGGCTGAAAATGATGACATTTGGGGTAAGAAAGTTGTAATAGATGCGGGTGACTCCGAATATATGAAGCCAGGTATGATTGTGACAGCTCGTAAATTACGAGATGAAAACTCTATGCTGAAGCGTCGTGATATGCAACCAGTTATAGTACGTGATGCTGTTCCAGCAACATCAACTCAAATTCTACAAGGTATTACACGTGCAGCTCTTCAGACTTCTAGCTTTATGTCTGCAGCTTCCTTCCAAGAAACCACAAAAGTACTCAACGAAGCCGCTATTAATGGTAAAGAAGATCTTTTGTTAGGTATGAAGGAAAATGTGATTTGTGGTCATTTGATTCCTGCTGGTACAGGTCAGCGTTCATTTAACACAATTTCTGTAGGATCTCGTGATGAATACGAACAAATGCAACGAAATAAGGAGAATGTTGTTGACTACGATGAACAGGCTATACCTGAATTTGTAGAAGCATCTAACTCGGCTGATGAATAAATAAGACAAGATCGTGCCTATTTTATAGGACATCTTATGATATTATTATACGATGAAGAGGATGTGCTCCGTGATGGAGTGCATCCTTCTTCTTTTTATTGTGTAAGGAATAATAGATATAAAAAAAGCATTGACGAATCGTCAATGCTTCTTATGTTTATTTGAGTTTCTGTCTTATTTCATAAAGTCTTTTCTGCGGAGTACAAAACTATTACTTAGATATTTTTCTCGCACAATTTGGTTAGCCGCCAATTCCTCTGGGTTTCCTTGGAATAAGATTCTACCCTCAAATAAGAGATAAGCTCTATCTGTAATACTTAATGTCTCTTGTACGTTGTGGTCGGTAATTAAGATACCTATATTTTTGTCCTTTAGTTTCCACACAATTTGTTGGATGTCTTCAACAGCAATTGGGTCAACACCAGCAAAAGGCTCGTCTAGCATAATAAATTTGGGGTCAATAGCCAAACATCTTGCAATCTCCGTACGGCGTCTTTCACCACCTGATAATTGATCTCCAAGTGATTTACGTACTTTTTGAAGACGAAATTCTGCAATAAGACGTTCCAGTTTCTCTTTCTGATATTCTTTTGGTTTGTTTGTCATTTCAAGTACAGATGCAATATTGTCTTCTACTGACATCTTTCTAAATACTGAAGCTTCTTGTGCTAGATACCCAATTCCTGTTTGTGCACGCTTGTATACTGGATATTTTGTAATTTCAAGATCATCTAAAAAAATACGTCCTTCGTTAGGAGTAACCAATCCTACAGTCATATAGAATGAGGTTGTTTTACCCGCGCCATTAGGCCCGAGCAATCCAACAATTTCTCCCTGTTTGACATCAATACTGACTCCTTGCACAACTGTTCGTTTGCCATATTTCTTGACCAATCCTTCGGTGCGGAGTACCATTTTGTTTTCTTCAGTCTCTGACATATTTAACTATTTTGCAGCAAATGTACTAATAATCTAGGGAAAATGGGTACATTTGCACTGACAAAAATAACACAAGTATATGATTAAAGCTTTACACTCACTTGGGCAGTATGTCCAACTTATGCAAAGAGTCATTGCCCGTCCTGAGCAATTCCGTATTTACTGGAAGCAGTATGTGAAGGAATTAATGCAGTTGGGTGTTGATTCTGTAGGGATAGTCTTATTAATTTCTCTTTTTATTGGAGCAGTTATTGCCATTCAAATTAAAATTAATATAGAAAGCCCTTGGATGCCAGTTTGGACCGTTGGTTATGTGACTCGTGAGATAATGTTGTTAGAATTTTCTTCATCCATTATGTGTCTTATTTTGGCAGGAAAGGTCGGATCTAATATCGCTAGTGAACTTGGTACTATGCGCGTTACACAGCAAATAGATGCTTTGGAGATAATGGGGGTTAATTCCGCGGCATATTTAATCCTTCCCAAAATAGTCGCGATGATGACGATGATTCCTTTGCTTGTCATCTTTAGTTTTTCCTCAGGCGTCTTTGGAGCTTATTGCATTGCTTGGTTTACCGATATGATGACACCTAGTTCATTGACAGCTGGGATGCAATATTGGTTTGTTGAATGGTATATATGGTGTGCTATTATTAAATCTTTCTTTTTTGCATTCTTAATATCTAGTGTATCTGCTTATTTTGGATATACTGTTGAAGGAGGTTCTATTGAAGTTGGTAAAGCATCGACCAATGCAGTTGTACGGTGTTCTGTATTAATCTTATTTTCTGATTTAATATTGACACAGTTATTAATGGGATAGAATAATAAAATCAAATTAAACTAGGGAGGCTTTTCCCATAAGCATATGATTGAAATCAAGCATTTATATAAGTCCTTTGAAGAAAAAGAAGTTCTTCATGATATCAATATTTTGTTTCCACCAAGTCAAACCAACCTTATTATAGGGCAGAGTGGGTCTGGAAAGACTGTACTTATGAAATGTATAGTTGGTCTTTTGGAAGCTACTTCAGGTGAAATTTTGTACGATGGTCGTGATTTCTCTAATTTCTCAAAGAGAGAAAGAAAAGCTTTACGTCAAGAGATTGGCATGATTTTTCAAAGTGCTGCCTTGTTTGACTCAAAGAGTGTTTTGGATAACGTGATGTTTCCTTTACAGGTATTCTCTAACGATACTTACCGTGAATTAAAACGACGAGCATTAGCATGCCTTGATCGCGTTAATCTTTTAGAAGCGGTGGACAAAATGCCAGATGAAATAAGTGGAGGCATGCAAAAACGAGTAGCTATAGCTCGTGCTATAGCCTTGAATCCAACCTATTTGTTTTGTGATGAACCCAATTCTGGTCTTGATCCTAAAACTTCTATAGTTATTGATCATTTAATTCAAGATATTACCAAAGAATTTAATATGACTACTATTATCAATACCCATGATATGAACTCTGTGGTTGGTATTGGAGAGCAGGTCTCTTTTGTGCACCTAGGACATAAAGCTTGGGAAGGTAAAGGAAGTGAGATTTTACATACCGATTGTGAACCTCTCAAAGAATTTATTTTTGCCTCTGATATTGTAAAAAAAGCTGCGGCTAGCACATTGTAAAGAAGTGCGACGGCATGTGTCTGAAGTATGACTCACGCTGTCGCACTTGTTTTTATAGCGTGCGTTTTATTTAGCCTTATATTACTGGGAAGTTTGCTTTCGTGTATACATTGTATAATAAATAGAGCAAGTAAACAGCATGTGAATCTGTTTACTTGCTCCAATAAAATTTGTCACCGGAGTGAATCGAAAATTATCGCTGCGGCTTAGTTGCGAGGTCTCGCTTCATTGACTACCATGGTGCGACCTTCAAATTCTGAGCCGTTCAATTCTTTGATTGCTGCAGAAGCTTCTGCGTCATTTGACATTTCAACAAATCCAAAACCTTTAGAACGTCCTGTTTCACGATCCATAACGATTTTAACTGAGCGAACATCACCGAACTCTGAAAGCAAGTTTCCTAGTTGCTCTTCACGAATCTTGTAATTAAGATTCCCAATAAAAATATTCATACTGTAAGAAATTAAATAAATGATAGTCCTCATGAACTATCTCTGGCGACAAAGAAACGCATAAAATTTGAGAAACGTGCACAATATGCCTTTTTTCTTTCTATAAACTTTGCGACTTTTTTTGATACGTCAAAAAAAGTCATGTGGCAATATGATTTTAGAGCTAATGATGTTACAGAAATATTACAATAATGGCCTGTTTTATGCTTCATATTCATATTAAGTTGACTTATATCAAAACATGATGTTGAAAAACATGTTTTTCGTTTATATTGCTTGTATACGTGCTGGACAATTCATATATTTGCAGTGTAAAAAGATAACAAAGGTCATATAAAGACCAAACAAACCATTCAATAGGATTAAGGTTGAGGATTAGGATAAGCATTCAATAGGTAACACAAATAGAGATTATAGAATCTCCAGGTATTAGCAAGGTAATTTTGATTCGACAGGTATTAGGAAACGAAAAGGTAATTAATAGATTGTTTATTTAGGTATTTTGATTAGGTATTAAAAGGTATTAGAATTAGGGGTTATAAGAGATTGTATTAACCCAATGTGGTAATTAGGATAACAGATAAGGATTGTTTTTTTAAATTGAAAAGAAAATGAGAAAATTAGGATTAACACTTGTAGCAGTATTTTCCCTGGCTACTATGAGTTTTGCAGCAGGCATACAGCCTACTACAGCGAAGTGGGAAGGAAACGTCAATGTCAATAAGTTGAGCCAATTTTTGGCACTTTCTGCAGACCAAAAAGCAGATGTCTCAAAAATCAGTGAAAATCTTTCGTCTGATATGGCAGAGGCTAACAACGCAACAGCAGATTCTACAGAGAAGAAGCTAACTCGTAAAGCTATCTATAGCAACTTGAAATTGATGAAGCAGACACTTACTCGTGATCAGTATGTAAAGTATACTAGAGTAGTCAATGCAACACTTAACAACAAAGGCATTGTTATCGAGTAAGACTGGATGACGTAAGATGCGTGGCAAGGACAATTTTGTCCTTGACCCTAATGGCGATAAGGACAGAGCTCAAATTGAGTTTTCTGACCTTTTTTTTTGCCCTTTTTGAAAGATCCTTTTCAAAGTATTATTTTTATTTGCCCCGCCGATTTTGATTAATATGTTATTTTTTTAGCATATTTTCTTTGTAATTCTTTCTCGTTTTATTATTTTTGATATTTAGAAGGGGAGATTTACATACTTGCACTGTTAATTTGAACGGAAAACGTTTGCGGAAGGTTTTCTTGACATTTGCACACACATCTATATTCTCTATTCCCTTTCTGACTATATTTGCACCGTAACCTTGGATGAATTGTATACTTTTGACTACTATGAGTATAAGCCTTACTTAAAGACCTTAACACAATACGTTCTTCCTTAGATTGCATATAACTATATTATCATAATCGTTAACTTTAAATTCAAATTGCATGAAGCAGGTCAAGACTGGGATGTTATCCCGCGCGATTCTAACTTTTGTGTTGGGATTGTTTTTATCTGTTGCCGCGTATGCACAGCAAATTACTGTTCAAGGTAATGTGTCTGACAACACGGGGCTACCTATCATCGGTGCCAATGTTCTTATCAAGGGGACGTCTAATGGTACAATCACAGATTTTGATGGTAATTTCGTACTAAAAGCCGACAAAGGAGCTATACTCCAAGTAAGATATGTCGGTTACAAAACTTATGAAGTAGCTGCTGCTCCAAGAGTTAAAGTGGTTCTAAAAGAAGATGCCATAATGCTAGAAGGAGCTGTAGTTATCGGCTACGGTAAAGTAAAAAAGGAAGATATGACCGGTTCGGTTACTGCAATCAAGCCTGACAAGATGAATCGTGGTTTAACTACGAATGCTCAGGATATGATGACAGGTAAGATTGCCGGTGTCAGCGTGATTAGTGATGGTGGTACTCCTGGTGGAAGTGCAACTATCCGTATTCGTGGTGGATCTTCTCTTAACGCTAGCAATGACCCATTGATAGTTATTGATGGACTAGCTATGGATAATGAAGGAGTGCAAGGTCTTGCTAATCCATTGTCTATGGTTAATCCTAATGATATTGAGTCAATGACGGTCCTTAAAGATGCGTCTGCAACAGCTATTTATGGTTCTCGTGCATCTAATGGTGTCATCATTATTACCACGTCTAAAGGTAAGGCTGGATCAGCCCCAAAGGTTAGTTACAATGGTAATGTATCTGTAAGCTCCGTCAAAAAGACTCTTGATGTGATGGATGCAAATCAGTATAGAGAATACATCAAGAATTTCTACGGAGAAGACAGTGCAGCTTACGCTGCGCTAGGTAATGCAAATACCGATTGGCAAGATGAAATTTACCAATTAGCTTTTGCTACTGATCATAATATCACCGTATCTGGAGGTCTTAAAAATATGCCATATCGTTTTTCTGTTGGATATACCAACCAAGATGGTATTTTGAAGACTTCTAATTTTGAACGTTATACAATTTCTGCCAACGCTTCTCCAGCCTTTTTGGACAATTCATTGAAGTTTAACATTAATACAAAATTGATGTTGGCTAAGAACCGTTACGCAGAAGGGGGAGCTATTGGTGCTGCTGCAAGTTATGACCCTACCCAATCAGTGCATAGTGATGACGCAAATATGCAAAAACTATTTGGTGGATACTATCAATGGACTACAGATGGATCTTCATTAAATGACCCAACATGGCCAGTAACGTTCCAAAGTCTAGCAGCAGCCAATCCAGTCGCTACTTTGAATCAACAAAACAATCGTGCGACATCTAAGTCATTTGTAGGTAATATCGAAGCTGATTATGAATTGCCTTTCTTTAAAGATATTCATGTACATGCAAATGCTGGTGCTGATTATTCAACTGGTCGTCAGACAAATACCATTTCAAATGTATCAGCTAGCAACAACTACTACGGATACTATGGTGTTGATAAGACAGATAAGTACAATTTGTCATTCAATGCGTATGCTCAATACAACAAAGAAATAGGTATACACCGATTTGATGTTATGGGTGGTTATGAGTGGCAACACTTTCACCGTAAAGGAAATAATACAGGGTATGGATATTATCCTGAAACCAACACAGAACTTCCTGGTGAAAAATACCAACCTACAGACAACGATTGGGCTACTGAAAACTACCTAGTTTCATTCTTTGGTCGTGCAAACTATACACTTCTTGACCGCTACTTGTTTACAGCCACAGTACGTCGTGATGGATCTTCTCGTTTTAGCGAAGATAATCGTTGGGGTACATTCCCATCATTTGCTTTTGGCTGGAAGATGAAGGAAGAAGCATTCCTTAAAGACGTAGATTGGTTGTCTGATATGAAACTTCGTTTAGGCTATGGTATTACTGGTCAACAAAATATCAATGCTGACTTCTCATACTTTGCTACTTACCAAACAAACCGTAATGGTGGCTATTATGATATTGGTTTCGGTGATGTTACACAACGTCCTGATGCTTATAATGACAACCTGAAGTGGGAAAAAACAACGACTTACAATGCAGGGCTTGACCTCGGTTTCTTGAAGGGGCGTATCAATACTTCTATTGATGTATATTATCGTAAGACTAATGATTTGTTGAACTTTGTCTATATTTCAGCTGGTACGAACTTCCGTAATCAAGTGAATAGTAATGTTGGTTCTTTGGAAAATAAAGGTCTTGAATTTTCTATTGATGCAAAACCAATTGTTACTGATGATTTAGTTTGGACTGTAGGTTTTAATGCTACATACAATGACAATGAAATTACAGAATTGACTGCAGGTGATGATGATAGCTATTACGTAGCTACTGGTAATATTAGTCAAGGTACTGGTACAACTATACAGGCACATGCTGTAGGTCATCCAGCCTCTTCATTCTATGTATTCCAACAAGTCTATGATGAAGCAGGTAAACCAATTGAAAATAGTTATGTCGACCGTGATGGAAATGGTGTAATCAATGATGGTGACCGTTACTTCTATAAGAAACCAGCTGCAGATGTACTTCTTGGATTTACTTCAAAAGTTGTCTGGAAAAAATGGGACTTTAGTTTCTCTTTACGTGCTAGTTTAAACAACTACGTCTATAATGATGTTGAAGCAAACAATGCAAATACACATACACTATTTAGCCCTCAAAATTTCTTGAGTAACCGTCCTACAATGGTTCTTGCTAATGACTTTAGTGGTATTGGAAATTACTACATGTCAGATTATTATGTACAAAACGCGTCATTCTTGAAGTTGGATAATGTAACTTTGGGTTATTCTTTCAAAGACTTATTCAAAACAGGTATTAGTGGCCGTGTATATGGTACAGTACAGAATGTATTGACTGTTTCGGATTATAAGGGACTAGATCCAGAAATCCAAAGTGGTATTGATAACAATATCTATCCACGTCCATTGGTGTCTATTCTTGGTCTTAGCCTTAATTTCTAATAATCAACGAACGACATAAAAAAGATAATCATATGAAATTCAATAATATTACAAAATGGCTCCCAGCTGCTGCGATTTTTGTGGCATTAGGTATGTCATCATGTACAAATGACTTGGATGTAACTCCAATCGATCCTAACACACAGTCTGAGTTCCTTCAGAACGAGGTGTTTACAAAGATATACTCCACGCTTGCATTGACAGGGTCGCAAGGTCCTGCTGGTATGGGTGATGTTGATGGTATTGACGAAGGTCAGTCAGCATTCTACCGTTTGGTTTGGAATGCGCAAGAATTGCCTACAGATGAATTGAAATGTAACTGGGGTGACCCTGGTATCCCTGAGTTCAATACTAATACATGGAATGCGACTACTTCTGTGGTAGAAGGACTTTATTATCGTTTATATTTTGATGTGACATTGTGTAACTTTTTCCTAGATAAAACTAGTGGGAAAGACGATGCAACTTCTGTTGCTCAGCGAGCAGAAGCTCGTTTTATGCGTGCATTGAACTACTATTACTTGATGGATATGTTTGGTAATGTAGCCTTTCCGTTACAGTTATCTGCAACCAATCCAGATCCTATCAATCGTGCAGATTTGTATACTTGGTTGATCAATGAATTAGTAGGTCCTGAAGGATGTGTGAATGATATGTTGGAACCAGGAGAAGCTACTTATGGTCGTGCAGACAAAGCAGCTGCTTGGTTGCTTGCTGCTCGTTTGTACCTAAATGCAGAGGTGTACACAGGTACAGCTGATTGGACAAATGCAGCGTTGTATGCAAAGAAAGTGATGGACTCGAAATATAGCTTAGCACCTACTTATCGTAACTTATTTGTTGCTGATAATAATGAAAATGGTGCTCAAGTAGAAGTCCTTTTGCCGATTATGCAAGATGGTATCAAAACACAGTCTTATGGTGGTAGCACTTTCTTAATTGCCTCCACTCACAAAGGTGATATGGGTACATATGGTATTACTGGTGCATGGGCTGGAAACAGAGCAACTGCAAACATGATGCAAAAGTTCTTCCCTGATGATGATGCTCCTCATGCTGATGAAGCAGATATGGTAACTGCTGCAAATGATGATCGTGCTTTATTCTTTGGTATTGATCGTGAGTTGTACATTGCCGATAAGACTACAGAATTTGTTAATGGATATAGTTCTACTAAATTTAACAATGTAAGAAGTGATGGCAATGCCTCTAAAGACTCTAATTTTGCTGATACAGATATTCCATTCCTTCGTGCTGCTGAAGCTTACTTAACATATGCTGAGGCAAATGCTCGACTAAATGGCGGTGTGACAGATGCCCTAGGTACAGCTGCCATTGACGCGTTGCGCACACGTGCACATACGACTACACAAGCAGTGTATGACTTAAACTTTATCTTAGACGAATGGAGCCGTGAGTTTAGTTTTGAAGGTCGTCGCCGTATTGATTTGATTCGTTTTGGTAAATTTGGTGGTGTGAATAATTACAATTGGGAATGGAAAGGTGGTTTACAAACAGGTACATCGTTTGCATCTTACTTAAATGTATTCCCTATTCCTGGTAAGGACTTGAACAACAACAATAAATTGTCTCAAAACCCAGGTTATTAATCCTAGAGTCTAATAGCAAACAGAAAAATCATAGAAAAATGAAGAAATTAACAATATTGGCTACTGTGCTTTTAGGGCTATCATTCTTCACAGCTTGCGACAGCGACCGTGACAGCAATCCTACCTATAAGCAGCCAACTACATTTACGCTGAATCAGCCAGCAGCTTCAAGTGGCAATTACTTGCTTGAAGATACTGAATATGTAACAGTGACAACTACACAACCAGATTATGGCTATACAGCTCCAGTTGTGTATGCGGCTCAAATCTCTTTGTCACCAGATAGCTGGGTAGCACAAACAGATGATAATGAAGGTACCATGCGTGAATTAGATACTAAATCTACTTCTGCAAAGATTAATATGTCTTCTGCCGAAATCGATCGTGCGCTTGTTGAATTAGCGAAATACGCTAGTGAAGAGGCTACTCCAGTGACACAAACATTTTATGTGCGTTTGAAAGCAACTGTTGATAGACAAGAATCGGTCTATTCTAATGTGATTGCATTGACAGCAGTACCTTACTATATTGAGTTGAAGGCAGCTTTGCCAAACTTCTTCTTCCTTATAGGTAACTGTATTGGTGATGCCTCATGGAGCAACGGTATGGACAAGATTGGTACAGCTACAGTACCTATGGCGCTAGTAGATGGTGCTTCTTATAATGTGAAGACTGGTGATGGCCTATTTACATTTACAGGAAACTTCCCTGCTGCTTCAGAGAATAAAGGTTTCAAATTGATTGGTCTTATTGACGGCGCAATTAGTTGGGATTCACAATGGGGTAACGGTGATGACGGTGATACTCCAGGAAATGAAGACTTACGCCATAATGATGGTGGATCTGGTCACATCGGATTTACAGAAGCTGGTTGGTATAAGATTAATTTGAATACAGAAACCAACGCGATGACATTTGATCATTTGGATGCTGAGCCACATGCCGCATATGACAATCTAGGTATTATTGGTACCTTCAATGAATGGGCTGATCAGGAACCAATGACTCAAGTTGGTGACTTTACTCATGTGTGGACTATCACAAAGACTTTCACAGAAGATGCAGAATTGAAGTTCCGTGCCAATGGAAGTTGGGATTACAACTGGGGAGCGAAGAGTGCACCAGCTGCTCAAGGTGAAGATGAATTCCCTTATGGTATGACTGGTGGTGAAAACATCAGCGTTCCTGCTGGTACGTACATCATTATCTTTAATGATATTGATCTAACATACTATTTCTTTGCACAAGAATCATAATCTACTAATCCAAAAGAAAATGAAGAATATTTCAATCTATATGATGTCCTTTTTCATGGCTGCAGGATTTGTAGCATGTAATACATTTGATGAGGACTATAATGGTGATGTGGTTGCGCCACAGAGCTATACAGAGGATGGCGCTTATGGCACTACGTTTACTGTAGGTGAGTCTGGAGCTATCGATTTGCGTACAGCAGAAACACAAGTTTCTTTGTTTGATGTGACGGCAATTCCAGAATTTGCGACTGTAGAAGGGGCTAGTGTAGTTTATCATGCTTTGCTTTCCAAAACGGATGACTTGGCTGATGCTCAAAAAATTACTTTGACTGCCAATGGAACAGCACTTTCTGCAACTAGTTCCGATCTAGATGCTATTGTCAAAGCAATGTATGGTAAAGAACCGGTTGCTCGTACAGTATATGCACGTGTGATGGCTGCTGCTACTGATGTCAACGAGAATACTTTGTCTCTTGGCTCTGGGGTTAAAACATTGACATTGACACCAAATATGCGTACTATTGCACCTAGCTATTTGTTATATAGCACTGATGCTGGCGCTACTGGTGTGGCATTGAACCATAGTGAATCGAGTGTATATGAAGATACTAGTTTCCAATTGATGTTTGAAGTTACGACTACTGGTCAAACTTTTATTATCAAGTCTAATGATGGTACACAAATTTTAGGTGCAGCTACTGGCTCTGAAACGGCAACCGAAGGTACTCTTGTTGAATTAGATGCACAACCTATTACATTTGGTGATCCAATGTGGTATAAGTTGACTGTCAATATGGAAACTTTGGCATATACAATCGAAGCATACAACATGTCTCCAAAACTATATGTACCAGGTAATCATCAAGGATGGAGCCCATCTACAGCTCCACAAATGTTGAATCCTGATATGGCTGGAATTTACTCAGGCTTCATGTATCTAAATGGAGAATTTAAAATGACTGGTCAACCAGACTGGGGACCTGTAGAGTATAACTTTGGTAATGTGTCATCTAAGAGTGCTAATATCACAGAAGGTGGTGGTGGCAACTTTAACATTGAGGCAGGTTTCTACCAATTGAAGTACACTCTTTCAACAAATAGTTTGGAAGCAACACCATTTACATGGGGGATCATCGGATCTGCTACCGAAGGAGGTTGGGATGCACAACAAAACATGACTTACGATCCAGCAGAAGGTTGCTGGGTAATTGAAGATGTTACTTTGACTGCAGGAACAGATACTAACCAATTTAAGTTCCGTGGTAATGATGATTGGAATTATAATTTTGGCGGAGATCTAAATGACTTGAAAAATAATGGTGCAAATATTGAAGTGCCTAGCGCAGGTCAGTGGACTATCAAGTTGTTCTTTGGCGTAGATGGTACAGTTCATGCAACAATGGACAAGCTTGATGCACCAATATAATCCATATGAAATAACATCCTGCATCGTCACCGAGGTGATGATTAGATAATGTAGATGCTTGAGGGCCGTCCTTGCAGGGGACGGCCCTCTCTTTTTTATATTGGGCATGTTTAACTGAGCGCAAACGTTTGTATCCTTAGTCCTATCTGGTTTTATCTATATTGTTATATAGTATAGGTATATTCCTTATCTTTGTGTACAATCCAATAAACTGTTAATTAAAAATCAAGAACCTTATGAAAGCATTTTCCATTCGACTGTTCCTGTTAATGGCTGTATTATTCGCCACAGCTGCGTGTAGCGGTGGTGATGATCCATTGCCAAAACCTGATGTCGACCCCACAGAGGCTACATTTACTTCGACTATTGAAGTTCCAGCTACTAAGGTAGAGAACAACAATTGGGTAGGAGGTGAAGAAGTTGGTATATTTATGGTTAAAAGTGGTACTTCTGTTTTCCAAACAGTATCTGGTATGTCCAATACCAAGTACACTGCTGCTGTAGATGGAGTACTCAGTCCAACATCAACTAAACAACTGTATCCTGCCGATGGTAGTGCCGTGAGCTTTGTGGCGTATTATCCATATAGTGTATCTGCATCTTCTGGTAGCATTGCTATTGATTTGTCTTCGACAACTACAGATCATGATTTGATTGTCGCAAAAACTGGAGCCTCTTATAGTAAAGATAACACTGCTGTTGCACTTTCGTTTGCTCATGTGTTGAGTAAGATCCAATTTACTGTGCAAGATGCTTCTGGTGCACCTGTTGATGCTAGTAAGTTGACCGTAGCTGCACATGTTAATAATCAAGGTACATATTCTGTTGTTAGTAACGCACTAACAGTTGTTTCTTCCATTGAAAAAGATACTGAATTGACAGTACAATCGAAGGATGGTGCAACGATTGCACATGGTATTTTGCTGCCATCAACAACTTCTGGAACCAGTACTGTCAACACCTTAAAGAAAGTCACATTTTCTTATGATGGTATAGACTATACGTGGTCTATTGATGAAACAGGTATCGATATGGATGCCAATACTCAGTACAACTATGTGGTCAAATTGCCAACAGATAATACAGAAGTGACTATTATTGAGCAGGAGGCTATTACCGGTTGGGGTGTAGAACATACAAATATTCCTACCGAAGATTATTCACAAGTGCCTGTAGGATTCAGTTTCAATCCAGAGACATTGAACGCCGACCAAGCTGTAACCATTCGTTTCAAAGCCGATACTAATTCAGATCTATATAATTTTACTGGTGATTGTTATCTACACACTGGTGTGATTATTGAAGGACAATGGAACTATGTGCCAACAGAATGGGATGAAAATATAGATAAGAATCACTGGAAAAAACTAACCAGTAATATTTGGGAAATTAAATTGGAGCCAAGTATTCGTGAATGGTTTGCTTCAGGAGAATCTCCAGTTAATAAATTAGGCCTAATCATTCGTAGTGCTGACGGAACTAAAAAAGGTCTTGCCAATGATTATTTCGTATCTGTTACTGATAATCAATATGAAGGATTTGTACCTGATGCATCTAAGATTAAGCAAGAAACAATGCCTGCTGGTCTTGAATATGGTATCAATAAGGTTGGTTCAACGCAAGTGACCATCGTACTTTATGATAAAGATACTGTGGGCAGTCATCACGAGTATGCTTACGTGGTTGGTGATATGAATAATTGGACATTGGCCAATGACGATACTAGTTTGATGAAACGTGATGACGCTGCTGGATGTTGGTGGATTACTTATTCAGGATTAGATGCCACAAAAGAATATCATTTCCAATACTATATTGGTGATGGAGCTGATACATTCCGCATGGCTGATGCTTATAGTCGTAAGATTCTAGATCAAAGTAATGACAAGTATATTCCTGAGTCTACATATCCATCTTCAGAAATACAATATCCTACTGGAGCTATTGGAACAGTGACTTGTTTTAAGATTCAAGAAGATTCATATAACTGGCGAGTGCCTAACTTCCAGATTGAAAACAAGAAGGATCTTGTTATCTATGAGTTGCATTTGCGTGATTTTACAGAAACACATGATCTTGCAGGTGCAAAGGCCAAACTTGATTACTTAGTACAACTAGGTGTGGATGCTATTGAGTTGATGCCAACGCAAGAATTCGATGGTAACGATAGTTGGGGATATAACCCATGTTTCTATTTTGCCATGGATAAAGCATACGGTACAGATGCAGATTATAAAGATTTTATCGATGCCTGTCATGAAAAGGGACTAGCAGTTATTCTAGATGTGGTGTACAATCATGCTACGGGAGCTTCTCCATTAGCTCGTTTGTATTGGGATAGTGCAAATAATAAAACTGCAAGCAATAACCCTTATTTTAATGTAGATGCTAAACACCCATATAATGTGTACCATGATTTCAATCATGAAAGTACTTCTACGCGTCAATACTTTAAGCGCAATTTGAAGTTCTTGTTGAATGAGTATAAGTTTGATGGATTCCGTTTTGACCTTGCTAAGGGACTTACACAAAATGCGCAAAACGGTGGTAGCACGTCTGTCGATAATGGAGCATATGATGCTTCTCGTGTCGCTATTATCAATGATTACCATAGTGCAATGGTGGAAGCCAATCCAAATGCCATGATGATTTTGGAAGGATTTATGGACAATAGTGAAGAAACAGCCTATGCAGATGAAGGTATCTTCTGTTGGAGAAATTGTAACGAAGCTTTTTGTGAAACGGCAATGGGCTGGGCTGGTGTCAAATCAACGCTTAACCGTATGTATGAACCAAAGGGCAACTGGGTATCTTATATGTGTAGTCATGATGAAGAACGTCCTGCATTTAAGCAGTTTACCTATGGGCACGATTACTTCCAGTATTCACAAGCTGCACTATCAGGTCAGGAGCTAGAAAATGGAATGAAACAAATTGGTGTCAATTTGTCGCTATTCTTAACAGCGCCTGGACCTAAGATGGTTTGGCAGTTTGATGAATTAGGATATGACTACTCTATTGAGGAAAATGGCCGTACTGGTTCTAAGCCAATCAAGTGGGATTACTTCAATACAAATGGACCACGTAGAGATTTGTATAATACTTTCTCTAAGATTATGGAACTTCGTAATAACAATGAAGACCTATTTGATATTTCTAGTACTATTTCTATGGACTGGGATGGTAGTCACTGGGATCAAGGTAATTTTACCAAGTTGACTTCACCAGATGGTACCAAACACTTGCTTGTAGTTGCTAACTTCTCGGGAAGTGCTAAGACTTATTCTATGACTTTCCAACATACAGGTACTTGGACAGAATACATGTCTGATGATGCGTTCCCAGTAAACACACAAACAATGATAGTAAATGTGCCTGCTTATGGATTCAAGATCTTCACAGACTTCTAACTTGAGTAGATCATGAGTATGAATGCATGATACCCACCATTACAGTCATGATAACAGGATTGATGTTATCATGATTGTGTGGTGGGTATCATGCAATTTCTTTAAACACACAAAAAAGGGATGCAACCTAAATGGTTGCATCCCTTTTTAATTTCTTTAATCTCATGCCCTAAGGCAAATCATATCGAAATAAGAATTAATTCTTCTTGCGATTACCGTAACGGTTCATGAACTTATCTACACGACCAGCTGTATCCACAAGCTTAGACTTACCAGTGTAGAATGGGTGAGATGTATTTGAGATTTCAAGCTTTACTAGAGGGTACTCTGCGCCTTCAAACTCAATAGTTTCTTTCGTGTTGGCTGTACTCTTTGACAAGAAACAGTCACCGTTAGACATGTCCTTGAATACTACAGGACGATAATTTTCAGGATGGATTCCTTTTTTCATCTTACTATATTTTTTTATTGATTTGCTGTTTAATACTATTTGGTAAGAATAGTGTAATGGGCATTTTCAGCGCACAAAGATACGAACACTTGGCGGACTGACCAAATGTTTTGTTAGTTTTTCACTATGCCATAGTGGATTTTATATATTTACCCCTGTGTTTATCTATATGTTTGATAGTGCTATAGGCTTCTTTTGGGGGTTATTCAGTGTCGGTTAGTTTGTTGTTCAGATGAAAAGGTAAAGTCTCTTTTGAAATTAAATGAATGGGCATATAATGAATGATATGTTCTGGTCTCTGTTTAAACAAAATGTATTCACATAGGGTTTGTACACTTTTGTATCCTTGTCGTTCAGGGTCTTGAGCAATGAGAAAATCAATGCTCCCGCCTTGTAATGCCTCAATGTTTTGTGCGAGCAAGTCGTATCCAATTACGTGAAAGTCTTTATTGGGTTGTTCCTTCCTTAAATAATTAGCTAATATAAATGAGTTGGAGTTGAAAAATACCCCCACATAGGCATTAGGATGTTGGGCAAAGAAAATCTCTAAAAGTGTATCGTCTTCTTCAGGGTGTTTGGCTGGTAAATCCAAAGTGTGTATAGGACAGTCTTTGTGGAAGGTGTGCATGTATTCCAGGAAACCTTCTTCACGTTTGACTTGCTGATAGGACCCTACAACGCCTTCTGATTTCTTACGGAAGCTCAAGACTGGACGTTCTTGCGGATTTAATAACATCAACATCTTGGCCGCAAAAAAGCCACTTTTTTGTGGATGTTGTCCGAAGAAAGCTAGGGGAGTTCGTGCTTTATATTCACTGTCCAAATACACAAAGGGGATAGATTGAATCTCTAGTTGGTCAATAAGTCGAGCCGTGTACTTGTTGTCAGGTGGAACAAGAATAACTCCGTCAGGTGAAGCGGTTATGATTTCTTGACCAGCTTGTTCAAATGAATAATAATTGTAAGGGTCGTAAAATGTAATAGATATGTTCAAACGAAAATCAGCAAAAGCTTGTTCACCTAGTTTGATGCCCTGAATTACATCGTTCCAATATCCTCCGAGGGGAAGATGTGGAAGCAAACAAATGACTTGTATGTCTTTGGTGCGAGCCAAAGCACTGGCCATGCGATTGGGATGATAATCTATTTCGTTTAGAACTTTGTCTACTTTAGCTTTGCTCGCGGCAGATACGTTAGGGCGCCCATGCAATACACGATCCACCGTGCCGACCGATACTCCTGCTCGTTGAGCAATATCTTTGATACGAACTTTTGAAGGAATTGTTTTCATGTACGGATAAATTAATGAACTATACAAATATAATAAATTTCATTTGAAATAAGACAACTCTTGTGCGTATACTACGGCTGTTTCACGGTGCGTGTAATCTCTTATTAGGCTTGAGACGTCTTTTGTCACAAAAACAATTATCTTTGTACACATAGAATCAATAATACGATATGATATGAAAGCCATCTTTTGCGATAAATTGAAATATTTACTATTTTGTATATCTTGTTTATACATTGCTCTCTCTATGCCTGTACATGCACAACGGGTAATTGTTGGTGCTGAACGTTTTGATCAGTATCTTCCAGTACTAACACACAAACGCGTGGCCATATTAGGTAATCAAACAAGCATGGTGGAACAGACTCATTTGTTGGACACTTTGCTGAGCCGTAAGGTGGATGTTACAGCTGTTTTTTCACCTGAACATGGATTCCGTGGTTTGGCAGATGCGGGAGCGCATGTGAAAAATGGGAAGGATATTAAAACCGGTGTGCCTATTTTTTCTTTATACACTGGAAAAGGTGGTCGCCCTAGCGTATCCTCAATGCAGACCTTTGATGTCTTACTTGTCGATATGCAAGATGTTGGATTGAGATTCTATACCTATTATATTACTATGTGCAAGATGATGGAAGCCTGTGGAAAATATAATAAGAAGGTCATTGTGCTAGACAGACCTAATCCCAATATTCATCTTGTTGATGGACCAATATTAAACATGAAATATAAGAGTGGAATAGGGTATTTGCCCATTCCTGTACTGCATGGTATGACTTTGGGTGAAATTGCGCTGATGGCCAATGGAGAAAAATGGCTGCCCTATACATGCGATATACAAGTGGTGTCATGTGTACATTATACACGGCATACGTATTATAAACTACCAATCGCCCCATCCCCAAATCTACGTACTATGCGTGCTATTTATTTATATCCTTCTTTGTGTCTCTTTGAAGGAACAACTGTGAGTGTTGGGCGAGGGACAGGACATCCTTTTGAATGTTTTGGACATCCCAAATTGAAAGGCATGCCGTATCATTTTGTTCCGAAATCTGGACCAGGTGCAAAGAAACCCAAATTTATGGATCAGACTTGTTATGGACGGCTTTTGACAAACGAACCTGAGGAGAGCTTGCGTACAAAAGGAATTGATTTGACTTACCTTATTGAAGCCTATCAGCAGCTCAAAGAAAAAACTACTTTTGCTTCATTTTTTGAACTGTTGATAGGTGTAGATTATGTACGCAAAATGATAGAAAAAGGGGCATCTGCTGAAGATATTGCTGCACGTTGGAAAAACGATGTTCAAAAGTTTAAACTCCAACGCGCACCTTATTTATTGTACCCCGAGTAGTGATTACTTGCGAGCTACAATAATATCACGCATAATAGACTGATCTACACGGTGCTCAAAATCTGTGTATGGAGCATCTTTTAAAACAGTCCATCCGGCTTCTTCGAGTAGCTTATTTAGTTGATGACGCGATAATAACAGAGTATTCCAAGCCAATACTATAGAGCCACCAGTAATTGTTACAGCATGCCATGCACGCAGACATTCTTGTAAGAACGCTTTGGGGCTTCGTGATGTGTTTTCTTGATTGACATTGCCATGGAGTACTCCATAAGGTAAATCGGCAACAATATACTGAAATGTAGGTTTGCGAAAATACAAGGAAGCATCTTGTGCACGTCCTTCTATCATGCATAGATGGTGAGTTGTGCTATCTTTCTTCATTTCTTCACGAGATAGTGCATAACTAAAGTGTTGCATTGTAACTCGTTTCTGTACTCCAGCATCTAGTTTTTGTTTCTCTAACTTGTGGATAATGTGTTCTGTCTTAAGATATTTCTGAAAAAAAGTACTTCCCTCATGTACAGAAATAGCGTCAATTTCAATACCATAAGCAGTCAATCCATATATAGCTGCTTCATATAAAGTTGTACCTCTTCCAGCTGTAGGATCTAGGAGCTTGCTATGTGAGGTGACTGCCCGTGTACTGCTAAGCATAGCCACATGAATCATCATCTTAGTGAACAATTCGTTTGTCTTCCCCTTATATTTAAGCAAGGTACTAACCTTTGGATCTAAATATGTTGTCTTAGGAAGGAGTACGGGAAGCAATGTCGTTGTTTCGTCAGACATTTTTTTTTCTTCGAAGCATGCGAAGATAAACGATAAATGTGATAATGCAGCATAATCATCTTTAGTCAGTGTAGTGCCTTCTGGTGTGGAGAAGGATAGGTAACGCACTCCAGCAAGTTCTACAAGTTGTAATGCTTGACAGGGAGTGGAGAGGTGCATTGTCGTCAAAGTTAATTCTGCAAGTGCGAGTTTGTCTGCTGATAGATAAAAGGCACGATTATGTCCAGGATACTGAAGGATATAATATTTCATATAATTAAATGTCTGAATGTATAGAACTGTTTATTTGTGGGGTTAGCCTTTTCGGCCAAAGTCGGCAGGAATTTCTCCCCACTTTTTAGTGTCCCATTTAAGGATTGGGATATCATAAGTGTGAGTCTTAAGCCATTTTTCTGCTCGCGCTATGACTTTGTATAATTCGTTGGTTTTGGTAGTGTGCTCAAGTTTTGTGTTGCACTTTTTACGAGTGACCCATCCTATGGCGATCTTACTATCGCTGTATATAGGCATTTTCCATTCTGGGTGCTGGTCCATCATGGCTAGTCCGTGTACGATGGCCAAAAATTCGCCTATGTTATTTGTGCCATGTATAGGCCCATAATGAAAAATTTCTTGGAAATTTCCTACATACACTCCTCTGTATTCCATCGCTCCAGGATTACCAGAACATGCAGCATCCACTGCTAATGCATTGGCTATAACATCTTTTGGATAGGAGGGGAGTTGGTCTTTAGATAGTCCATTTTGGTTAGGACGACTAGTGCCCTTTTCGTCCTTTTCTTTGGGCTGACCTTCTTGCACCGTATGTTTGTCTCCTTGTCTGTAGGCTATTTGGGCTTCTTCGAGTGTTGGGTAGGATTTGTAGGAGGCAGCAACACCGTGGACTTGTGCTTTACATTCTTCCCAGGTGTCGTATATGCCAGGAGTGCGTCCAGTCCAAACGACATAAAATTTTACTTTGCTTTTATTCGAAGCCATAAAAGAGTTGGTTATTTGATATAAAATAATCGAATACAGTGCACAAAGATACATAGAAATATGTAAAACCACGAAAAGAATAGCTATCTTTGCGACATGAATCGACTTTTCTTAATCGGATATATGGGATCTGGTAAAACGACCCTCGGGCGTGCCCTTTCAGTGGCCGCTGGACTTGCTTTTGTAGACCTTGATTGGGCTATTGAGCAGAGATATCATAAGACGATACCGCAGATATTTTCTGAGATGGGGGAGGCTGGCTTTCGTGAGATCGAACAGCGAATGCTTCATGAAGTCGGAGAATATGAAGATACTATTATTTCATGTGGTGGAGGGACTCCATGTCACTTTGATAATATGGATTTCATGAATGCACATGGGATTACGGTTTGGTTGGATGCCTCTGAAGAGGCACTTTTTAGACGATTGCGTGTAGCAAAGCAGCAACGTCCTGTTATTTGTGACAAAGATGATGAGCAATTGAAGTTATTCATTACTGAGGCGTTAGGACAGCGTGAGCCGTTCTATAGTCAAGCAATGATTCGTTTTCGAGCTGATGAACTTGAGGATGTCCATCAGATTAAAGAGTCAGTTGTAGCGTTGAGAAAACAATTAAATAATATATAAAGTATAAAGATTACCTAATGAGTAAGTGGACTAATGATGATTCAGCAGAGCTGTATAATATCCCTGGATGGGGTGCCTCTTATTTTTCTATTAATAGTAAGGGACATATGCAAGTGACGCCTCGTAAAGATGCGGCTGCTGTGGATTTGAAAGAAGTGATTGATGAATTGCAGCTGCGTGATGTATCTGCACCAGTACTTCTTCGTTTTCCTGATATTCTTGATAATCGTATTGAGGCCATCTCTAAGTGTTTTGAACAAGCCAAGAGAGAATATAATTATCAGGCTGACAACTATATTGTCTATCCGATTAAAGTAAATCAGATTCAGCCTGTAGTTATGGAAATGGCTAAACATGGGCAAAAGTACAATTTAGGTCTTGAAGCAGGATCTAAGCCAGAATTACATGCTGTAATGGCGGTAAATCCAGATTCTGATGCCATGATTATCTGTAATGGATATAAGGATGAAAGCTATATTGAATTAGCATTGCTTGCTCAGAAAATGGGAAGGCGTATTTTTCTTGTTGTTGAAAAGATTAATGAATTACGTTTGATTTTGCGCCTTGCAGATCAGTTAAAAATTCTTCCCAATATAGGAATACGTATCAAATTGGCCTCCTCTGGTAGTGGTAAGTGGGAAGATTCAGGTGGTGATGCAAGCAAATTTGGCCTGAGCTCATCTGAGCTGCTTATGGCTATGGACTTATTAAGAGAGGCTAATCGTGTAGAATGTTTGAAGCTGATCCATTTTCATATAGGTAGTCAGGTTACCAAAATTCGTCGCATTAAAACAGCTCTTCGTGAAGCTGCACAGTTTTATGTTCAATTGCAAAAACAGGGCTTTAATATTTCATTGGTAGATATTGGAGGTGGTTTGGGTATCGACTACGATGGCACTCGTTCATCGAATAGTGAAAGTTCGGTGAATTATACAATACAAGAGTATGTAAATGACTCTATTTATACATTCTCTGATGCTGCCAATAAGCATAATTTGCCCCATCCTAATATCGTGACAGAAAGTGGACGCTCATTGACGGCCCATCATTCTGTTTTGATTTTCGAAGTTTTAGAGACAGCTTCACAGCCAAGTTGGGGAGAGCATGAAGAAATTTCTGAAGATGATCATCAATTGACCCAAGAATTGTATCGAATCTGGGACAAATTGAATCAGAATAGGATGTTGGAGGCTTGGCACGATGCCCAACAGATTCGCGAGGAAGCATTGGATTTATTCAGCCATGGAATGGTCGACTTAGATACGAGAGCCAAGATTGAACGTTTGTATTGGACTGTCACTCGAGATGTACATCGTATTGCACAAGGTCTTAAACATATACCAGATGAATTTCGTGGATTGAGTAAATTATTGGCGGATAAGTATTTTTGTAACTTTAGCTTATTCCAATCGCTTCCTGATTCATGGGCTATTGATCAAATTTTCCCTATTGTACCTATTCAAGATTTGAATAAGAAACCTGATCGTATGGTAACTCTTCAAGATATGACTTGCGATTCGGATGGGAAAATAGCCAATTTTATATCTGTGCGCGATGTGGCCCATTACTTACCAGCCCATACTTTGCAATCAAATCACCCATATTATATTGGCGTCTTTTTAGTTGGGGCATATCAAGAAATATTAGGCGATTTGCATAATCTTTTTGGAGATACCAACGCTGTGCATATTGATGTTACTGAGAGTGGATATAGGATAGACAAGGTGATTGATGGAGAAACAGTTGCTGAAGTCTTGGATTATGTACAATTTGATGTACGTAAACTTGTGCGTATTTTGGAAGTTTGGGTGTCAAAATCAGTAAAAGAAGGGCGTATTACATTGGCTGAGGGTAAGGAATTCCTAGCTAATTATCGCAGCGGCTTGTATGGCTATACATACTTAGAAAAATAATAAGACAATATATTTTGATACTATAAGGTCAAAATCCTAAAGATACAAGGGTGATGAATAGTGTAAAGAAAGCAGAAGTACAAGTGATTAAGGTGGGTGGCAAAATTGTAGAAGATCCTACTGCCTTGATGCACTTGCTCGATCAATTTAAGAAAGTGCCAGGCTACAAGGTGTTAGTGCATGGTGGTGGTCGTTCGGCTACAAAGATTGCTGCACAAATGGGCGTTGAAACCAAGATGGTCGATGGACGTCGTGTGACCGATGAGTCTATGCTTCAAGTGGTGACTATGGTGTATGGAGGATTGGTCAATAAGAGTATCGTTAGTAAATTACAGTCTGTTGGTGTCAACGCTATAGGAATTACGGGTGCCGATATGAATCTTGTACAAGCACACAAGCGACCAGTTCAAGAGGTTGATTATGGTTTTGTGGGAGATATAGATAAGGTGGATGTTACTGTTTTGTCTCCTCTGTTGCTTCAAGGAGTTGTACCAGTAATAGCCCCGTTGACGCATGATGGACACGGTTCTATGCTCAACACCAATGCAGATACGATTGCGGCGGAAGTGGCTAAAGCTTTGGCAGCAGATTATCAAGTGCAACTGGTGTATTGCTTTGAATTATCTGGTGTGATGCGCGATCCAGAAGATGCTGCTACTGTTATCCCTATAATTAATAAAGAAAGTTTTGAACAACTTGTAACTGACGAAATTGTTGTAGGAGGTATGATTCCTAAAATACAAAATGCGTTGCAAGCGGTTGAGGCTGGGGTTGACAAGGTGCGTATCACTAAAGCTGGTGATTTGGCTGATCCTCAAAAAGGTACATATGTTGTATGAACTGAGACTGTGTAATCATCTTTTTTTCTTTTTTTTGTGTCAAAATGATTATGTATAGATGTGAAAATAGGCTTTTTTTAGGGTGAAATACGTCATTTTGAGCAATAAAGATGCGAAAAAGTTTGGAGTATCAATGATTTGTTGTATCTTTGCACTCGCAATATCGCGGAGTGGAGCAGTGGTAGCTCGTTGGGCTCATAACCCAAAGGTCGTCCGTTCGAGTCGGGCCTCCGCAACTCAATTTAGAGTTGCTTTATAGATAGAAAGTTTTATCTTAGATATTGTTTTCAAGCGTAAAGAGTATATATTACGATATATCCAAAGAAATATCGCGGAGTGGAGCAGTGGTAGCTCGTTGGGCTCATAACCCAAAGGTCGTCCGTTCGAGTCGGGCCTCCGCAACTCAATATACAGAGTGGTCAATCCTATTGGATTGACCACTCTGCTTTTATAACCACTTTGTTTGTTGATACCATTTAATACATCTTTGTGCTCCTTCAGCTAAAGTGACTTTAGGTTGATACCCAAAATCTTTTTGAGCTGCAGAGATGTCACAACGCCAATTGCGTTGTTTCATGATCTGATATTTGTCCAAGTTTAATGTCGAAGGTTTCTTGGTAATTGTTGAAATGTTTTCAAGTAGGGCAGATACACTCCAAAGTACCCAAAGAGGAAAACGTAATCGGATCATCCATGGATTGCCTAGTTCTCGGCGTAACAAATCCGAGTAATCTGTGCTACTGTATTCTTCTCCGTCACTTAAAAAGTAGCTTTTGCGGTTTATTTCTTTTGCTAGAGCTGCATACACAGCGTCAACTAAATCTTGTACGTAGATAAAGGTGATAATTTGTTGGGTATAGCCAACTGCAGTGTCTATATGTTGAGCGATGGATTTTGCCATTAAGAAATAGTCTTTATCCCGAGGTCCATAAACACCTGTTGGACGCATTATAATATATGGATATTCTTCAAGACTTTGAAGATATTGCTCTGCTTTGAGTTTACTCTTTCCATAGGCTGTGTTTGGCTGTGGTGAGTCTTTGAGAGTGATAGGAGCATAGTCTTGTTCATGTATTGGACCAAAAATGCTTAGTGAAGACATTAATACAAATCGTTCTGGTCGTGCATCAAGTGCCTCTAAGGTTTCTACTAGGTGTACGGTGTGTTGATAGTTGACTGTATCGAATTGTCGCTTATCCACTGTTTTAGTTAGTCCAGCGCAGTGTATGACGTAATCCCAACGATTAGGAGTTGTTGATGAGTCCGATGTATGCATAGCAGTGAGAGCTTTTTGTAATTGTGCTTTCAAAGCATTTGCATCTCCCATGGTGGCCTCTAGTAAATGGATTCGAGAGTCTTGTAGATAGGTTAAGGAACTTGTTCTGCGAATAATAGCCCATACTTCGTGTCCTTGACGTAGAGCCTCTTCAACTAAAAAACTGCCTATAAATCCACTGCCCCCTGTGATTAATATCTTTTTATTCATATGTGACTGGTAAAATATACCTGCAAACTTAGTGCTTTTTTTAGTAGATGTGGTATTAAACTATAAATAATAATGTTAAATGTGCTGTTTCTTTTTCTTGTGGGATAATTTAAACACAAGAATCTTTGGTAGTGCTGTTAATAATAACTATATTTGCACCGGAATTGGACAGAAGGTGAGGGGGCGAATTAGGCCTCCTCTTTTTGTACCCGACCTATGCAGGCTAGTAAGCACTGTGGTTTTTTATATATAAATTGAATGATAGAAAAGAACAAAGTAATCCAAATTGTTGAAGAGTGGCTGCAAGATCAGGAATATTTCTTGGTACAAGTCACTGTTAGTCCCGATGCACGTATTGTTGTGGAAATAGACCACGCAGAAGGTGTGTGGATTGAAGATTGTGTTGCCTTAAGCCGTTTCATTGAATCGCGTCTAGATCGCGATGAGGAAGATTATGAGTTGGAAGTTGGCTCAGCTGGACTTGGTCAGCCTTTTATGGTACTACAGCAGTATATGAATCATATTGGTAAGGAAGTTGAAGTGTTGACCAAAGCAGGACAGAAATTACAAGGTGTACTTCGTGAAGCAGACACACAAAAGATTACTATTGGTATTGCTGAAAAGGTGCGTGAGGAGGGAAGTAAACGTCCCAAGTTGGTTGAAATGCCGCACACTTTCCTATTAGATGACTTGAAGTATACAAAATACGTCATTAATTTTAAGTAGCCTCCCTCTATGTAGTGGTGGCTACAGCCGTTTTAATAGCTGATGCTGTTGAGTTCGGCTTTTATCCCTGAAAATAATAATAAAATACAATATGGCTAAGAAGCAAGAAGAAACAATCAACTTGATTGATACGTTTTCAGAGTTTAAAGAACTGAAGCATATCGATCGTATGACCCTAGTGAGCGTTCTAGAAGAATCGTTCCGTAGTGTAATTGCTAAATTGTTTGGAACTGATGAGAATTATGATGTGATTGTCAATCCAGATAAAGGTGACTGTGAAATTTATCGTAATCGCATTGTTGTGGCTGACGATGATGTAGAGAACGATAATGTAGAAATTTCATTTACAGAGGCAAACAAAATCGATGAATTCGAGATTGGTGAAGAGGTCAGTGAGAGTGTCGATTTTACTTCATTTGGCCGACGTGCCATTCTGACTTTGCGTCAAACATTGGCTTCTCGTATACTTGAGCTTGAGAAAGATGCGCTCTTTGCTAAGTATAATGAAATGGTAGGCCAAGTAATTGTGGCTGAAGTATACCAGATATGGAAACGTGAAATGCTTCTTCTTGATGAAGAAGGTAACGAACTACTTCTACCTAAAACCGAACAAATTCCTGGAGATTATTTTCGTAAAGGAGAAACAGTACGTGCTTTGGTAGATCGAGTAGACAATCGTAATAATAACCCTAAGATTATTTTGTCGCGTACTGCACCATTATTTTTGCAGCGTTTAATGGAAGCTGAAGTTCCAGAAATAGCTGACAATTTAATCACTATCAAGGCAGTGGCACGTATCCCTGGAGAACGTGCTAAAGTGGCTGTAGAATCATACGATGATCGTATTGATCCAGTAGGAGCTTGTGTTGGGGTGAAAGGTAGCCGTATTCACGGTGTCGTTCATGAATTACGCAATGAAAACATTGACGTAGTAAACTATAGTAGCAACATGCAGCTGTTTATTCAACGTGCTTTGAGTCCTGCGCAAATTTCATCTATTCGTATGAATGAAGAAGCGCGTAAGGCAGAAGTGTACTTGAAACCAGAAGAGGTTTCTCTTGCTATTGGTAAGGGTGGCCAAAATATCAAGCTTGCAAGTATGTTGACTGAATATACCATCGATGTCTTCCGTGAATTAGAGGAAGGTCAACAAACTGATGATATCTATCTAGACGAGTTTAATGATGAAATCGACCAATGGGTAATCGATGAAATCAAGAGTACTGGATTAGATACTGCACGTGCTGTGTTGCGTGTAGATCGTGAAGCGCTTGTCAAGCGTACTGATTTGGAAGAAGAGACTATCGATGAAGTAATCACAATATTGAAAAAAGAATTTGGAGAGGAATAAAATAACATATGACGATAAGGTTAAATAAAGTAACGAGAGAACTGAATGTAGGAATCACGACGATAGCCGACTTCTTACAGAAAAAAGGATATACAGTCGATGCCAATCCTAATGCTAAAATCTCAGATGAAGAGTATGCATTACTTGTCAGTGAATTTAACAAAGACAAGAATGTAAAGCAAGGGGCTGAGCAGATGCTGCAAGACAAACGCAACCAAAAAAGTCAAAAGAAAGCAGTGACTGCTGCGGCTAAGGCGGATGCGAAGAGCAAGCATGCTCAAACACCTACAGAGGAAAGTCGTCAAAAGTATAATCCTATCGGAAAAATTGACCTCGATGCACTCGATGGCAAGAAGCAACAAGCTAAGCCTGCTGAGCCTGCAGCCAAGTCTACAAATAATAAAGAGCCTGAAGTACTTGTGGCAACACCAGCTCCAGAGGCCCCAAAGGTCGTTGAAGCACCAATTAAATCGCCAGTGCAAGAAGTAGTAGTATCTCCAGAAGTATCTCCAGAGATAAAGAAAACTAAAAAGGCTTATGTTAAAACTGTAGATTCAGTACATAATACTGAAAAAAAATCTGTCGAACAGCCTGTCGAACAGCCTGTTGAGAAACCTGTAGAAGAAAAGATTTCGGGATCAAAGGCAGACAATATCACTAATGAAGCTAAGCCAACCGTGCAAGAAACAAACAACGAACCAAAGAAAGAGCAAGGTTCAATCAATGAAGAGGGTGTATTTTCTCTTCATGGAGATGAGGAAAAACCTAAGCTTAAGGTACTAGGTACCATTGATTTAGATACGCTGAATCAAAATACGCGCCCAAAACGCAAAACAAAAGAAGAGCGTAAGAAAGAGCGTGAGCAAAAAGAGCGCCAACGTCAAGAGCATCGCAAGCAGATGAAAGATTCTATCCTTAAAGATATTCGTAAAGATGGGGATACTTCTTCTGAAGGTAATGCATCCAGTACTCGTAAACGCAAACGCGTCAATACTGAAAAAGTTGATGTAACCAAAGAACGTGGTACAAATGCACGTGGCGGTAATGCGAATAATGCGAATAATAATAAGCGTGGAGGCAATCAGAATGCTAATAATCAGCAGGGTGGTGCACGTGCAAATAACAATAGACGTAACAACAACAATAAACGAAATCAACCTAAGCAGGAAGTTACTGAAACTGATGTAGCAAAGCAAGTAAAAGAAACTTTGGCACGTTTGACTAGCAAGTCAAAAGGTGGCAAAGGGGCTAAATACAGAAAAGAAAAGCGTAAACATGAGCAAGATCGCCAACAAGCAATGGCAGATCAAGCAGCTGCAGAAAGTAAAGTATTGAAGCTAACAGAATTTGTAACTGTTAGTGAACTTGCTACGATGATGGATGTTGGAGTTACAGATGTAATCTCAACTTGTATGTCCATCGGTATGATGGTAAGTATCAATATGCGCCTTGATGCAGAAACAATCAATATGGTAGCTGAAGAATTTGGCTATACTACTGAATATGTAAGTGCTCAAGTGGCTAGTGCTATCGAAGAGGAAGAGGATAAAGTGGAAGATTTACAACCTCGTGCACCTATTGTGACTGTAATGGGGCATGTTGACCATGGTAAAACCTCTTTGCTCGATTATATCCGAAGTGCAAATGTCATCGCTGGTGAAGCGGGTGGTATTACACAACATATTGGAGCATACAATGTGACATTGGAAGATGGGAAACGTATAACTTTCTTGGATACACCAGGTCACGAGGCATTTACTGCGATGCGTGCTCGTGGTACTCAGGTTACTGATATTGCCATTATTATTGTAGCTGCAGATGACAGTGTTATGCCACAGACTCGCGAGGCTATTAACCACGCACAAGCTGCTGGTGTACCTATTGTTTTTGCTATTAATAAAGTCGATAAATCAACTGCAAACCCAGAAAAGATTAAACAAGAGCTTGCTGAAATGAACTACCTTGTTGAAGATTGGGGTGGTAAATACCAAAGTCAGGATATTTCAGCTAAGCAAGGAACTGGTGTACAAGAGTTGCTTGAAAAGGTCTTGCTTGAAGCGGAAATGTTAGATCTGAAGGCTAATCCTAATCGTAAAGCGACAGGTTCTATTATTGAATCAACATTGGATAAAGGTCGTGGCTATGTGGCTACAATGCTTGTTTCTAATGGTACCCTAAATCAGGCTGATATTGTATTGGCTGGTACACATCATGGTCGTATAAAAGCGATGTTTAATGAACGTAACCAGCGTATTGAAAAAGCAGGTCCATCTGAACCAGTTTTGATTCTTGGTCTAGATGGTGCGCCAACTGCTGGTGATACATTCCATGTGATGTCTACTGAACAAGAGGCGCGTGAAGTGGCTAACCAACGTGAACAATTGCAACGTGAACAAGGTCTTCGTACTCAGAAGAATCTTACATTGGATGAAATTGGTCGTCGTATTGCATTGGGTAACTTCCAAGAGCTTAACTTAATCGTGAAGGGTGATGTGGATGGTTCTATCGAAGCATTAAGTGATGCGTTGATTAAGCAATCTACAGAACAGATTCAAGTTAATGTCATTCATAAAGCTGTTGGACAAATTTCTGAAAGTGATGTAACTCTTGCTGCGGCATCGGATGCAATCATTATTGGCTTCCAAGTTCGTCCTTCTGCGGCAGCACGTCGATATGCAGAAACTGAGGGGGTAGATATTCGTATGTATTCTGTCATTTATGCGGCTATTGAAGAAGTGAAGTCTGCTATGGAAGGTATGCTTGCTCCTGAAATCAAGGAGGAAGTCACTTCAACTATTGAAGTCCGTGAAGTTTTCCATATTACTAAGGTCGGTACAGTAGCTGGTGCTATGGTACGTGAAGGTAAGGTGAAACGTAGCGATAAGGCACGCTTGATTCGTGAAGGTGTTGTTATTCACACAGGTGAAATCAACGCATTGAAGCGTTTCAAGGATGATGTCAAAGAGGTCGCTACAAACTACGAATGTGGTATTAGCCTTGTCAACTATCATGATATCAAGGTAGATGACGTAATCGAAACCTTTGAAGAAGTTGAAGTAGCAGCCAAGTTGAAATAGTATAGGCTGTATAAAATAGAAAGAGAGCATATCAATTGAATTTGATATGCTCTCTTTTTGTGTAATTTTTTGTTATGGATTATCTATGTCCATTATATTGTATGGCTTCTTTGTTTGTCTTGATGAGTATCCTTATCTGTCTTTTCTGGCTGTTTAAATAGTTGTAGGGTATCTTTGGTATAGGGAATTGCTTTATGTATTATTGATATTATTGGGTAGTAAAGTACGGAAGCGGTTTTCTTGTCTTTGTGCAACAGCTCATTCTGGTCATCTACCCATTCGAAAATATTTAAGGCTATTGTGAGGATGCATACCACCTTAAGGCCTCCAATAATAGCACCGAGAAGTCTGTCTAAGATGCCTAAATGTAGGGACTCGAAGCTTTTCTTTAGAATGTCTCCAAGAACTTGTAATAGTAGAGAGACGGCAATCCATATAAGAAAAAAAGATACAATACGTGCCAAGCCAATATTAGTAATGCCTATTTTAGGCCCATAATTGGCTAATGATAAAAAGAATAGTTTAGCAGCGAAAAAGCCTAATATAAATCCTAGTAGTCGTGATGTTTGTTTAAACATACCCGATTTGTATCCCCAAATAAAACCTAAGACCACTATACCTGCAAGAATCAAATCCAAAGTTTCCATCTATTTCGTTTTGTTTTGACATGATAAGGAAAATGCAAATATAGCAACAAAGTTGCAAACTTTTGTCCTTGCTGCCCCAAAAAGTCATATATGTGACAAACTATATGGTATAAAACTCGTATCTTAGCATGGTCATTGTATTTATGGCGTGTTTTTTGATGCAGTGCATTATTACAGATGAAAAATATCTGTAGTGTAAAAAGTAAATAATAATCAACTATAGAATCCTATTCATATGAAGCAGGAAGAACCCAATCAATATGTGAAACAAGTAGCTGAAGAGACGTATAAGTACGGCTTTACTACTGATGTGGAGACTGAGGTCATAGAGAAAGGTCTTAATGAAGATGTTGTACGTCTTATCTCCAAAATGAAAGATGAACCAGACTGGATGCTTGAGTTTAGACTCAAGGCTTATCGTCATTGGATCACAATGAAGATGCCTACATGGGCTCATCTAGATATTGATGAGATCGACTATCAAGCTCTTTCGTACTATGCCGATCCGACTAAAAAGAAAGATGGGCCAAAGAGTTTGGATGAAGTTGATCCTGAGCTTTTAGATACGTTCAATAAATTAGGTATTCCACTTGAAGAACAAATGGCTTTAAGTGGCATTGCTGTGGATGCTGTAATGGATTCAGTATCGGTTAAGACAACATTTAAAGATACTCTAATTGAAAAAGGAATTATTTTTTGTTCGTTCAGTGAGGCTGTGAAGGAACATCCCGATTTGGTGCGTGAGTATATGGGCAAAGTTGTTCCTTATCGTGACAATTTCTTTGCAGCATTGAATAGTGCTGTATTCTCCGACGGTAGTTTTGTTTATATCCCGAAGGGGGTGCGTTGCCCTATGGAACTAAGTACATATTTTAGAATCAACGCAGCACATACAGGACAGTTTGAACGTACACTGATCATTGCTGATGAAGATAGCTATGTGAGTTATCTCGAAGGGTGTACAGCTCCTCAACGTGATGAAAATCAGTTGCATGCAGCTATTGTTGAGGTGTATACTCATGATCGTGCAGAGGTAAAATATAGCACAGTTCAAAACTGGTATCCTGGCGATAAAGATGGCAATGGAGGTATTTATAACTTTGTAACCAAACGTGGTTTGTGTGCAGGGGAAAGCTCTAAGATCTCTTGGACACAAGTAGAAACAGGCTCTGCCATTACCTGGAAGTATCCTAGTACTATTCTTAAGGGCGATAATTCTGTTAGTGAATTTTATTCAGTAGCTGTCACAAATAATCATCAACAAGCTGATACAGGATCTAAGATGATTCATCTGGGTAAAAATACTCGTTCTACTATTGTCAGTAAAGGTATTAGTGCAGGAAAGAGTGTCAACTCTTATCGAGGTCTTGTGAAGATTGCTGCCAATGCAGATGGTGCACGAAACTATAGTCAGTGCGATTCGCTATTATTAGGTGATCAATGCGGAGCACATACTTTCCCTTATATGGATATTAAGAATGACTCTGCTGTAGTAGAGCATGAGGCAACAACCAGTAAAATTTCTGAAGATCAATTATTCTATTGTAATCAACGTGGTATCAATACTGAAGATGCCGTTGGACTTATTGTCAATGGGTACGCAAAAGAAGTCTTGAATAAATTACCTATGGAATTTGCAGTGGAAGCTCAGAAATTGCTTTCTATATCATTAGAAGGTACGGTGGGATAAACAATCTAAAGAATAAAAATAGAAACAAATATAGATATGTTAGAGATCAAAGATTTACATGCCAGTATCAATGGCAAAGAGATTCTCAAAGGTATCAACCTGAATGTCCGTCCAGGTGAAGTACATGCTATTATGGGGCCAAATGGTGCTGGTAAGAGTACGATGAGTAACGTGCTAGTGGGACATCCAAAATATGAAGTGACTAAAGGAACGGTTACCTTTAACGGAAAAAATCTTTTGGAAATGGCTCCTGAAACACGTAGTCATGAGGGACTATTCCTATCTTTCCAATATCCAGTAGAAATACCTGGAGTGAGTATGGTTAATTTTATGCGCGCTGCGATGAATGAACGTCGTAAGTATCAAGGATTAGACCCTTTGAAAGCAGGTGAATTTCTAAAATTGATGCGTGAAAAACGTGCATTTGTAGAAATGGATAGTAAACTCGTTAACCGTGCGGTGAATGAAGGATTTTCTGGGGGTGAAAAAAAACGTAACGAGATCTTCCAGATGGCTATGTTGGAACCAAAGCTAAGTATCTTGGACGAAACAGACTCAGGTCTAGATATTGATGCATTGCGCATTGTGGCTGATGGGGTGAATAAATTGAAGACAGCTGATACTAGTACAATTGTTATTACTCACTACCAACGTTTGCTAGACTATATCAAACCAGATGTTATTCACGTATTATATGATGGACGTATCGTGAAATCGGCAGGTCCTGAGTTGGCCCTTGAATTAGAAGAGAGGGGATACGATTGGATTACAAAAGAAAAATAGTCAACTTTCTAAAAAGAGAATAATAATGAATGTAGCTCAGCAATATATTGATCTCTATGAGGACCAAAAAGGTGTCATAGCCACACATAGTAGTGCGGTTATGAATGCGCCTCGAGAGTTGGCCTTAGAGAGTTTTGTGCAACAAGGAATTCCTACTAAAGGGCTAGAACGATATAGATATACAGACCTTTCTCATGTGTTTGATATCGAATATGGGGTTAATCTTAAAACTTTACTGCCCAACTATAATCCATATAATGATTTTTCCTGTGATGTTGATGATATCGAGTCATCTTTACATTTCTTAGTCAACGGAGTATATCAGGGTGCAAGTGAAACCCCTAACTTACCCGATGGTATGTTGGTGGGGAGTTTACGTAAACTGACAGAGGAGTATCCTGAAAAATTTGCCCCCTATTACAATAAGTTAGCAGGAGAAAAGAATGATCCAATGGCTTGTTTTAATACAGCTTTTGCTCAAGATGGCCTGCTAGTGTATGTACCACGTGGGGTAGAATATACAGACGTCTTACAATTGATTAGTCTGTTCCGTAGTCAAGTGGATATGTTGATTAATCGTCGTCTATTGATTATACTTGAAGATCAAGCATCTATGAAAATGCTGCTTTGTGATCATGTAGATAACGATATTACCTATTTGTCTACACAAACCATAGAAATCTATTTGGGTAAAGGTGCCCGTTTGGAGATGTATGATTTAGAGGAGACGCACAATGAAACATCACGTATCAACAATGTATATGTTCAACAAGAAGCAGATAGTTCCTTCTTAATGAATGGAACGACGTTGCATAATGGATTGAGCCGCAATGATATCTATGTAGATATGATTGGGGAAGGAGCAGACGTGTTGCTTAGTGGGATGGTTATTGCCGATAAAAAACAACATATAGATAATCATACGTTTATTCGTCATGCTGTACCTAATTGTACGAGCCATGAATTGTTTAAATATATATTAGATAATCAGGCTATTGGTGCATTTAGTGGTCGTGTACTTGTTGAAAGAGATGCGCAAAAGACTTTGAGTGAACAGAGCAATAAGAATATCTGTTTGACAAAATCGGCACGTATGTACACACAGCCCCAGTTGGAGATTTACGCTGATGACGTAAAGTGTAGCCACGGGGCAACTGTTGGTCAGTTGGATGATCAGGCTCTTTTCTATATGCAGCAACGTGGCATTCCTGCAAAAGAAGCACGCATGCTACTCATGTTTGCGTTTGTGGACGACGTGATCAATACGATACGCATTCCCGTGTTGCAAGAACGATTGCGTAAATTGGTTGAACAACGTTTACGTGGTGAGACTAACAAGTGTACAGGATGCGCTCTTTGCGGAGGCAGAACATGCAATAAGTAAGGAGAAGGGTTATGGATGAATATAGAAATGATTTCCCCATACTGTCACAAACGGTATATGGAAAGCCGTTGGTTTATTTAGATAATGCAGCAACAACACAAAAACCTCAGTGTGTGTTGGATCAAATAAATTATGTGTATAGTTCCATTAATAGTAATGTGCATCGTGGAGTGCATCATTTGTCTCAGTTGGCAACCAATGCACATGAAGAGGGGCGTAGAATTGTACAGGAATTTATTCATGCACGTAGCATAAAAGAAATTATTTTTACTCGTGGTACTACGGAGAGTCTGAATCTGTTGGCAGCGACTTTTGGTGAGCGGTTGGTGGCAGGCGACGAAGTGATTGTTTCAGAAATGGAACATCATAGTAATATCGTACCATGGCAGTTGCTAGAACAGCGTAAAGGCATTACATTGCGAGTGTGTCCGATTTCCGATGAGGGAGAATTAGATATAAACGCTTTTCAAGGACTTTTCAATGAGCGTACCAAGTTGGTGAGTATTGCACATGTGAGTAATGTTTTAGGGACTATCAATCCTATAAAAGAATTGACACAGATAGCGCACCATAATGGGGTACCTATTTGCATTGATGGAGCTCAAGGCATAGCACACGATACTGTTGATGTGCAAGATATTGGTTGCGATTTCTATGCATTCAGTGGACATAAGATTTATGGTCCTAATGGCATTGGGGTACTATATGGTCGTGAGGAAATTCTTGACACGTTACCACCTTATCAAGGGGGAGGGGAAATGATTGATCGTGTGTCCTTTGATGGCACAACATTCAATGAACTCCCATTTAGATTTGAAGCAGGTACACCCGATTATGTTGGGGTCTCTGCTTTGGGCAAGGCCTTAGAGTATGTTCAAGAAATAGGTGTTGCTAAGATCGCTGCATATGAAAATGAGCTGACTCAATATGCCATTAAGCAGTTAAGTACGATTCCTACTATTCGGTTTATTGGCACAGCCAAACACAGAAGTAGTGTTGTCAGTTTTTTGGTTGGTGATATACACCCATTTGATATGGGTACATTACTAGATCAATTGGGCTTTGAATTGAGAACTGGTCATCATTGTGCACAGCCTTTAATGCACCGTCTTGGCATCGAGGGAACCTTGCGTGCTAGTTTTGCTTTGTATAATACAAAAGATGAAGTCGATAAGTTAATAGCTGCAATTAAGCGTGTGGCAGCTATGTTTTCTTAGTGCATTTTACTGGTTTGTATTTTTACTATAAACTAATTAGGTCATAAGATTATGAAGTCTTATGACCTAATTTTTATTTGTATAAAGGGCGGGTTAACTGACTTATATATGCCAGCCAACCGGGAAGTATATAAGAGCCAACCGAGAAGTATATAAGAGCGCGCTCTTATATACTTGACAACCTACCTAGCAAGTATATGACAGCGCGCTCTTATATACTTGACAGCAAACGGCCATATACTAGGCTATAATGAGGCTTGTAATCGCACTTTTAAACGCCGTACAAAGGATACTTGTGTACACTATCCTTTCTTCTTCTTTCTATAAAGGCTTGGCGACTCCCCCATGATTTTGATAAAAGTTTTAGAAAAATGATATTGGTCATAAAAGCCTAGTTGGTAAGAGATTTCTTTTATTTTCATATTCGTGAAGTCTAATAGTTGACAAGCCTTTTGTATTTTCAATTGATTGAAGTAATTGAGTGGACTGTGCCCCGTTCGTTTTAAAAATAGTTGGCCAAAATACGATGGGGAATAGTGTACCTCATGCGCGAAATCCTCTAAAGTGAGTTTCTTGTCCATATTCTCTTTCATGTAATTGATACATTGTTGAATGATATCTCCTTGTTTGATTTGATGAATCATTCGAAATTGGGAGATGTATTTGAGAGAAGCCATTAGGTGCCAGAAGCATAGTGATACGTAGTCAAGATTGTCATCACTATACCCCATTGCCAAGATGTGATAGATTTCATTGAGTAAGGATATTCTGTCCAATGTGCGTGCTGAAGGATTATCCACATCTATGCGAAATGTTTGATTGAAAATAGATTTGAATAAATTGCTTTTTGATCCAGAAAAGTGAACCCAATAGATACTCCAAGGATCTTTTTCGGAAGCTGCATAGGCATGGGGCTGGTGGGCCTCAATAATAAAGAAATCACCCGTGCCAATAAGGTGTCTCTCCCCATTGATACTATACCAGCCTGTACCCTTCTCGCAGTATATAAAAATATGTTCTTCTATACCTTTTTCTCTAACTCTATAATGGTCGGAAGCATGTGGATAATACCCTAAATCTGTAATGTAGAGCATACTGGTCAATTCTCTTTGTTTCAAAATGTTCTTGATTTCACCAGGGAGAACAATTGCATGCTGATTGGTAAATCCATCTCTCTTTTTTTCCATCTTTTTTGTTTTAAAGATAATGATTTTATTTTGCCTATGCAATTTAAATAGATGAATGCGATTAAAAAAGGTTCTCGCTAAGTTTTTTTTGATTTCGAGATATTATACATCATATAAATCTATATTTACATTTTTAAGATGGCACTTTTTCTGTTACTTTGCATCATAATGTTGAACAACAGATGTTTTTCAATGAATACCCTTATATAATCTAATAGCTAAAACAAAACACATATGAAAAATGTAATTTTTTCTTTTCTAATTCTTCTTCAGATGATGTCTTGTACATCACCGACCATTGATGATATTGATTTATCTGGACAATGGAATGTGCAGGTGCTTGATACCGTGATGCCCATTCGTCTTCCTGGTACGCTTGATGAGGCTAATATCGGAGAGGCTAGTCTATTAACTCCAGCACTAAAGAAGAAACAACTTTCACATTTGACAAGAAAGCATAAGTATGTAGGTCCCGCGAAATATACGCGTACTATTTGTGTCCCTAAATCTTGGAAAGGGCGTGACGTGGTACTGCATATGGAAAGAATTCTTTGGGATAGCCAAGTTTGGTTAGATGGTCAACTTGTGGGCCAACATGAAGAGAGCTTGTCAACTCCTCATTGTTATAATCTCACGAGTTACATCCAATATGGTACAAAACAAACCCTAACTATTCAAGTCGACAATACTAAACGTTATGATATTTCGGTCAAAGATCTAGGCCATGCGTATACGGATGAAACTCAAATTATATGGAATGGGATTTTGGGCAAAATAAACTTGACTGCGGAAAACAAGGTGCGCATAGATCAAGTTCAATTGTTCCCCAATATAGCTGACCATACTGTAAAGGCTGTTGTAACATTGAAAAATGCTAGTGATGCTCCTGTACATGGTCAACTAGATCTTCAAGTGTCTTTGAAAGATGCGGAACAATCTATCCCTGCAAAGAGTATTTCTAAATCATTGGAAATAAGTCGAGATGGGGATACTGTGACTATGGTGTATGATATGGGTGAGCATGTCAAGTTATGGGATGAATTTCATCCAAATATATATATAGCACAAGCTTCTTTGAAAGTCGGTGATTCTGCATCTTCTGTTGCCAAGAGTTTTGGAATGCGTCAGTTGGGCAATGAAGCCTCTCAAATGACGATCAATGGTAAACCGCTCTTTTTAAGAGGCACGTTGGAGTGTTGTATTTTTCCATTGACTGGTACCCCTCCGATGGATAAATCTCATTGGAGAAAAGTTTTTTCAGCTGCTAAATCGTATGGGTTGAATCATTTGAGATTCCATTCATGGTGCCCTCCTGAGGCTGCGTTTGAGGTTGCTGATGAAATGGGCCTTTATTTGCAAATAGAATTACCGGTTTGGTCGCTAACAATTGGCAAGAATGCTTCCACTACGAATTTTCTTCTTCAAGAGGGAAGCCGCATTATAAAGAACTATGGGAATCATCCTTCTTTCTGCCTTTGGAGTATGGGGAATGAACTTGAGGGCGATTTCAATGTCTTATCGAATATTATGCAAACTCTAAAGAAAGCGGATACTCGCCATTTATATACAACGACTTCTTTTACCTTTCAGAAAGGGCATGGCACTTGGCCAGAAGCTGATGATGATTACTTTGTTACTCAGTGGACAAAAAATGGATGGGTAAGAGGTCAAGGAGTCTTTAATGAGTTTTCTCCATCTTTTGATAAGGATTATGAAAAATCTGTTCAAGGAATGCAGGTGCCTCTAGTGACTCATGAAGTGGGACAATATTCTGTGTATCCAGACTTGTCTGAAATAGATCAATATACTGGTGTCTTGGAACCACTCAATTTACTGGCTATAAGAAATGACCTTGAAAAGAAAGGGCTTTTGAAAAAAGCTCCTGCCTATACACAAGCTTCTGGAAAATTGGCTGCTATATTGTATAAAGAAGAAATTGAGCGTGCTCTGAAAACAAAGGGTATTAGTGGCTTCCAACTATTAGATTTGCATGATTATCCTGGTCAAGGCACAGCGCTAGTTGGACTGTTAAATGCTTTCTGGCAAAGCAAAGGAATTGTGTCAGATACGACATTTAGAGAATTTTGTAGTCCGATTGTTCCATTACTTCGCTTTCCAAAGGCAGTGTATAAGAATAATGAAACTTTTCAAGCAGAAATCGATGTGTGTAATTATGGCTCAGAGGTTTTGAAAAACCGTCATATTTCATGGAGTATTTCAAATAAGGGAAAAGTTATTAAAAAAGGCCGTATTCAAGTTGATAGCTTATCTATTGGCTATAATGGTTTGTTGGGAGAAATTTCTTTCCCACTCATAGAGGTCAAAAAAGCTAGTCAGTTGGAGATTAAAGTACAACTTGATCATTCTGATTGTCAAAATAGATGGTCTGTTTGGAGTTACCCTTCTACTACACATGTCGATTTTGGAAAGGTGAAATTTACTCGTGATTACGATCAAGCGTTGACGCTCTTACGTCGTGGAGAAACTGTTCTTTTCAATCCAGATTGGAAAACAATGACAGGTTTAGAGGGAAAGTTTGTTCCCGTATTTTGGAGTCCTGTGCATTTCCCAAAACAGGCTGGAACTATGGGGATACTCTGTGATCCGAGTCATCCTGCACTACAAAAATTCCCTACAGAAAGTCATAGTAACTGGCAATGGTGGGATTTAAATATACACTCTACTGTGTTGATTACAGACAGTGTACAAGGAGGTGCCCCTATTGTGGAAGTGATTGATAACTTTGTCAATAACCGTCGTCTAGCTTCTCTTTATGAAGGTCAAGTGGGTAAAGGGAAATTGGTCTTGGCAACTTTTGATTTGTCCAAAGATCTTGACCATAGACCAGTTGCCAATCAGATGCTTTCATCCATAGTGAGCTACATGAATAGTGCTGAGTTTAATCCAAAGCCACTGACAAATTTCGATACAATGCGTTCAATATTTTATGGTACGCTGAAACAAAAACAATCTGCAACAAGTATATATTAAATCAACACATATAACATGAAAAATCATAATCAGTTCTTTTTATTCTTTATCTGCATTGTGTCTGCCATGGGTGGATTACTATTTGGATATGATTGGGTGGTTATTGGTGGTGCCAAGCCATTTTATGAAATTTATTTTGGAATAGCTAATGATCAAACGATGCAAGCTGTGGCTATGAGTGTCGCTCTTTTAGGGTGCCTTGGTGGGGCAACAGCTGCTGGATTTATGTCTGATAAATATGGGAGAAAGAAACTTTTGGTACTTGCTGCTTTTGTGTTTCTGATGTCTTCATGGCTAACGGGTATTAGTCAGTCTATGGCTGTGTTTATCTCGGCTCGATTTGTGGGCGGTATTGCTATCGGTTTGGCGGCTGCATTATCTCCAATGTATATAGCTGAAGTGTCTCCAACTCATATTAGAGGAAAAATGGTTACCTTAAATCAATTGACTATTGTACTCGGTATCCTTGGGGCACAAGTTGTGAATCTATTGATAGCAGAACCAGTGGCTGAACATGCAACTGCTCTAGATATTTTACATTCTTGGAATGGTCAGACTGGCTGGCGTTGGATGTTTTGGGCTGTTTGTGTACCTTCTGCTCTATTTTTAATTTGTGCTCTTTTTATTCCTGAAAGTCCTAGATGGCTTTTTAGTAAAGGGTATAATGATCGTGCTCGTAAAATCCTTAGTTTCATCGGCGGGGAAGAATATGCATCTAGCGAATTGTCAAACTATGAAGTCGCTCAAGATTCCTCTAATCAGGAAAAAGGAACACTTTCACTGTTGTTTTCGAAAAAAATGCGACCAGTACTCATTATTGGTATAGTAGTCGCTGCTTTCCAACAATGGAGTGGAACTAATGTCATTTTTAATTATGCTCAAGAGATTTTTCAAGCTGCAGGCTATGGTATCTCTGATGTCTTGATGAATATCGTTGTTACTGGTATTGCCAATTTAGTGTTCACTTTTGTGGCTATCTTTACCGTTGATCGCTTAGGACGTAAGACTTTAATGCTCATTGGTTCTATAGGGTTAGCTTGTGTCTATGCAATTTTGAGTGTTTGTTATCTTTTTCATTTCCAGGGACTTATTATGATTGTCCTAGTCGTTTTGGCTATTGGATTCTATGCCATGTCATTGGGACCTATCACGTGGGTACTCTTGTCTGAAATCTTCCCTAATAAAGTTCGTGGAATAGCGATGGCAGTTTGTACCACAGCTCTCTGGATTGCTTCATTCTTGTTGACTTATACTTTCCCATTCTTGAATTTGGGATTAGGAATTAGTGGCACCTTTGGGTTGTATGCTTTTATTTGTCTGGCAGGTTTCATCTTTGTGTGGACACGAATACCGGAAACTAAAGACAAATCCCTTGAAGATCTTGAGAAAGAATTGATCAAATAAAATATTAATCATTACATAATTTATGCTTGTTTTCTGCATCTTTTCGTGTGGATAAGGGGGATCATATACCTACCTTCAAGCAATATATTTTCTATATCATGGAAAAAATAACTGAATATTTAATTCAAAGTACCGTGCATGAATCAAAAGTCAGAGCATGGGAAGAGAAAGTGATGTTGCCAACCTATGAGATTGGTGCAGAAGAGAAAAACCCTATTTTTCTTGAGAAACGAGTGTATCAAGGAAGCTCTGGCTCTGTTTATCCATATCCAGTAGTGGAAAGAATTAGTGATGAAAAAGTAGATAAAGAATATCGTGCTTTATTCATTGAGAATGAGTATATTAAAGTCATGATTTTACCCGAACTAGGTGGGCGTATTCAAATGGCCTATGATAAGGTAAAACAACGTCATTTTGTGTACTATAATCAAGTTATAAAACCAGCGCTTGTGGGACTTACTGGACCCTGGATCTCTGGTGGTATTGAGTTTAACTGGCCGCAGCATCACCGTCCTAGTACATATCTTCCTATAGATTATCAAATAGAATCTTTCGAAGACGGAAGTATGACTGTATGGTGTAGTGAAGTGGAACGAATGTATCGTACAAAGGGGATGATGGGCTTTACGTTGTATCCTGGTAAGTCGTATATTGAAATTAAAGCCAAGGTGTACAATAGAACTTCTTTACCACAAAACTTCTTGTGGTGGGCAAACCCTGCAGTTGTGGTTAATGATGATTATTATTCTGTATTTCCACCCGATGTAAATGCTGTCTTTGATCATGGAAAAAGAGATGTTTCTAGTTTCCCAATTGCTACAGGTACTTATTACAAAGCAGATTATTCTGCTGGTGTAGATATCTCAAGATATAAAAATATCCCTGTGCCAACTTCTTATATGGCACGTAACTCTAAGTATAACTTTATTGGAGGGTATGACGAAGGTGTGAGTGCAGGTATGCTACATGTCGCTGATCATCACACTAGTGTGGGAAAAAAACAGTGGACTTGGGGGCATGGTGATTTCGGCCAAGAATGGGATAGAAATCTGACTGATGAAGATGGTCCATATATTGAATTGATGACAGGTCAATATTGTGATAATCAACCTGATTTTACTTGGCTACAACCATATGAAGAAAAATCTTGGGTGCAGTATTTTATGCCTTATCAGAGTGTAGGTATGGTTAAAAATGCGTCCAAAGATGCTGTCGTGAATCTAGAACGCATGTCGGAAGATAAAGTAAAAGTTACTGTGTATACTTCTGCTGTGTATGCCCATGCTCATGTGCAGCTAACTGACGAAAATAAGAATTATCTTGATGTAACAGTAGATATATCTCCTGCCGCTGTTTTTACTCAAATAGTAGATTGTGATTGTCCTAAGATGGAACAATTAAAACTGACTGTTCATAACGAAGCAGGTAAACTATTGGTTTCTTATCAGGCAGAGGCGCCTACCGTGAAACCACTTCCCGATAAGGCTGTTGCGGCTAAACTTCCTAAAGAAATTGGAAGCATAGAGCAGCTCTTCTTAACAGGGCAGCATCTAGAACAATATCATCATGCTACGTATTCTCCTATGGATTATTACATGGAAGCATTGGCAAGAGATGAGACAGATATACGATGCAATAATGCCGTTGGGTTATTGTTGATGAGACGAGGAAAATTTGCGGAGGCAAAGACATATTTTGATCAAGCTGTCAAAACACAAACACAAAGAAATCCCAACCCATATGATGGTGAACCGTACTATAATTTAGGATGGTGCCAAAAGATGTTGGGCAACCATGACGAGGCTTACGATGCCTTTTTTAAATCTACATGGAATGCTGCTTGGCAAGATGCAGGCTATATGAATCTTGCTCAAATTGATATGCTCAGAAAAGATTACGAAGCAGGATTAGATCATATTGATCGCTCTTTGTGTCGTAACTGGAATAATCATAAAGCACGTCAATTGAAAGCAGCATTTTATCGTAAATTGGGTCAATTCGGACTTGCCAATCAAGTGGTTGAAGACTCTTTAAAGATTGATCTATTTAATGTGGGATGCTTATTTGAAAGTTATCTTATTGAAATGGAGCAAGAGCATTTAGATATTGCTGCACAACTTAAAACAAGAGTCAAAGCTATTGCGCGTAATGCTGTACATAGCTATCTTGAATATGCTATAGATTATTCTTCAGCAGGATTGTACGAAGAGGCACAAATCTTAATGAACTTTCTCCTAGAAGAGAATCATGTTACATATCCAATGGCTTATTATGCAATGGGGTATTTTGCATCTAAGGAAGGTAACCCAAAGGCTGCTAATCAATATTTTAAACAAGCAGAATCAATGCCTTCAGATTATTGTTTCCCAAATAAGTTGGAAGAGATTTTAATGTTGCAAGAAGCTCTGACGTACGTACCTGGAAAAAAAGCGCTGTATTATCTGGGTAATTTCTGGTATAATGCCCGTCAATACGATGAGGCTATAGCATGTTGGGAAGGGTCGGTTCAATTGGATGAGTCTTTCCCTACGGTACATAGAAATTTGTCTTTGGCTTATTTCAATAAACAGAATGACAAAGAGAAAGCTTTGCAATCACTTGAAAAGGCATTCGCTTTAGATCCTACCGATAGTCGTATTTTGATGGAATTGGATCAGTTATATAAAAAGCTTCAATATCCTCATAAGACACGATTGGCTGTATTGGAGAAATATAGTGATTTGGTTGATCAAAGAGATGACTTGAATATTGAACGTATTACGCTTTATAATCAAATAGGTGATTATAAAATGGCGTATGACTTGTTAGGTCAAAGACAATTCCATCCTTGGGAAGGTGGCGAAGGAAAAGTTATAGCACAATACGTGTTATGTCGATTGGAACTAACTAGACAGGCTTTGCGAGAAGGACAATATGAGCTTGCGCTTCGTTTGCTTAAAGAGACTGAACATTATCCACATAACTTGGGTGAAGGTAAACTCTCTACCGTAGAAGAAAATGATATTCATTATTATATGGGATGTGCTTATGAGGGACTTGGAGATACAGTGAATGCCAATAAGTATTTCCAAATGGCTACTGTAGGTTCAGATGAATTGGCTATTGCCTTCTTCTATAATGACCAGCAACCAGATAAGATGTTTTACAAGGGGTTAGCGTGGCGTAAACTGGGACATGAAGATAAAGCCAAAGGATGTTTTTATAAGCTCATCCAGCATGGCGAGAAGCACTTGTTTGACGATGTGAAGATTGATTACTTTGCTGTGTCCTTGCCAGACTTACTTGTGTGGGAGGACGATCTGAATGTCCGTAATCAGATTCATTGTAATTTAGTGCGAGGACTTGGTTGCCTTGGCCTCGGACAGTATGATGAGGCAAAGGATATTTTGACAAAAGTTATGCAGACAGATATTAACCATCAATTGGGCAATAGTCACTTACAACTTTGTATAAACGGTTTGTTGTAGTCAGTTGACATGAAACAATTTTGAACCACGACAAGTATATAGTATAATTGTCTGTTATGGTGAACAAAAAAGCGTATTGGGATTTATTCTCAATACGCTTTATTTATTATAATGTGATATGTTGTACATCAATATCTTCCTGCAAAAAGATGGAGGCAGATTCTTGAAATCGTTCCGGAGATTCAGTTGTGAAGAATTCGGTATGGCCACCTTGTCGACAGCGAGAACTGATTTCTGGATGACGTTCTAAATAGTTGGCCAATGAAGATGCCACGTAGTTGCCTTGTGAGATGACTTGTATATTGGGTGGCATATATTCATGAATTTTCTTCAAAAGAAGAGGGTAATGAGTACAGCCAAGAATGACACAGTCTATGTCTTTGTCTTGTGTAAGTAAGTTGTCTATATGTTGTTTAATAAAGTAGTCTGCACCTGGACTATTGTATTCGTTATTTTCTACAAGAGATACCCACATTGGGCAAGCTTCGCCTACAACTTGTATATCTCCATATAGTTTTTCAACTTCCATTGTATAACTTTGTGAACGAATAGTTCCAACAGTCCCCATAACACCAATGTGATGTGTTTGGGTTAATGTACCTACTGCTTCAACAGTAGGTCGAATAACCCCTAATACACGACGTGTGTTGTCCAAATAGGGTAGGTCATTTTGTTGGATGCTTCGTAAGGCTTTTGCTGATGCCGTATTGCATGCAAGAATGACTAGAGGACACCCCATGTCGAATAATTTTTTGACAGCTTGCAGTGTGAATTCATAAACGACTTCAAATGAGCGAGGCCCATATGGATTGCGTGCATTATCACCTAGATACAAATAATCATATTGTGGCAATTGTTGTCGTATGCTGTCTAATACAGTTAATCCTCCATAACCTGAGTCGAAGATTCCGATTGGACCGAGTAATGTTTTTGAAAAGGACATAGTAGGTGATATTTGAAAGGAACATTATTCAAAAAAGCCCCAACGCCTATCAGGCGTCAGGGCTATTAAATTTATTGTTTATGAGCCTAAGCAATAATTACTTAATACCCAATTTAGTTTTAACATTTGCTGTTACGTCTGTAGCAGATGGACTAACGTATGCAAGTGGAGTACGAGCTAAGTCAATAATATATGTATATCCACCAGCAGTACCTACTGCAGAAATTGCATCACCAAGTTTCTTGAAGATAGGTTGCATCAACTCTTGTTCTTTATTTTGAAGATTTTGTTGAGCTTCTGATTGAAACTGTTGTGCACGTTGTGACATATCTTCTAGTTCTTTACGGCGACGATCTTGAATATTTGCTGGTAATTTATCACCGCTGTCACTAATTGCTTTTTGGTACTCAGCAAATTTTTTCTGAAGTTCGTCTTGAGTACGTTTGATTTCTTGAGTGTACTTATCTTGAAGGTCTTTCAAGGTCTTTTGTGCGGCAGCCGTTTCTGGCATAGCCATCACAATTTCTTGAGAATTAACATGTGCCAGTTTAACCTGAGCGAACACTGTTAATGGGAGTACCATAAGTACAGCTAATAAGATCTTTTTCATTTTGATAGTCTTTTGTTATTATGTAAATGATTTATTCTTTATTTGTTGTGGAAACTAAACCACGTTTGCAAAAGTAAGCAAATAATCCGAATTTCCTAAGAATTTCTTAGAATTCTTGGCCCAGTACAAAGTGGAATTGGCTACCACTGTATTGATCAGAACCGTTAATCTTATCAAACCCGTATGCCCAGTCGATTCCCATTAGACCTACCATCGGTAACATGATACGAACACCTAGACCTGCACTTCGTTTCATCTCAAATGGATTGAAGTCTTTTACCTTTGACCAAGCATTACCACCTTCAAGGAAAGCTAGAGCATAAATTGTAGTTGTTGATTCAAGCATTAAAGGATAGCGAAGTTCTACACCAAATCTTGTATAGGCATATCCACGATTATACATGGTCAATGCTGAATTTTCATATCCACGTAGCCCAATCGTTTGAGTAGCCATGCTGGAGTAACCAGTCATACCATCACCTCCGACTTCATAGGTTTGGAATGGTGACTTCTTAGCACTGTCATAGCTTCCAAGAATACCAAACTGTGCACGAGTGCGTAATACTAGACATTTGGCTCCACCAGTCAAAGCGGTGTATGTATTACTCTTGAACTCCCATTTGTGATATTCTATCCATCTGTATAGTTCATCTGCATCAGATTGTACTGTAGGATCTAGGCTGGAGTAGTCTTTGCCATCAAAAGCAGAGTATGGTGGTGTCAAAGTAACAGATGCGGTGAAATCTGACCCTCTACGTGGGAATATTGGGTTGTCTGTACTATTACGTCCGAGCAAGAATTCTAAAGTAAAGATATTACAGTCTCCATTTTCAACTGGTAGATATCTCCAATTTTTAAGGATGTAATGTTGAAAAGATAATGTGGCTCTAGTGTAAAAGTAGTCATCAGGCCAGTTCAATCTTTTCCCAAGCCCAATAGACATTCCAAGCATTTGCATCGATTTGTTTGGGTCGTAGTAGTTCTCTACATTATTGTAGTTGTTATACCCATAGCTACCATAATTGTTATAATAGCTACTGTAGTTGTTGTAATAATTGGATGAATAATATCTATCACTGATATCAGTTTGCTTAGAATAGTAAGCTGAAACAGATAGAGAATTAGGACGTTTTCCTCCAAACCATGGGTCCGTGAAACTAATACTGTATGATTGATAGTATGAAGCATTGGTTTGTGCACTAAGTGTCAATGATTGACCATCTCCACGAGGAAGAAGAAAACGGTTGTTTCGCCCTGGATGCAATAAGTTCTGCATAGAGAAGTTGTTGAAGCGAAGGCTCAACTTACCAATCACACCAGTTTGTCCCCAACCAAATGACATCTCAACTTGGTCATTTGATTTTGATACAAGGTTATAACCAATATCTACTGTACCAGTTTCAGGATTAGGTTGTGGATCTGGTTTGATTTGTTCTGGATCAAAGTGTCCCATTTGTTGAAGTTCACGCATAGATCTCATCAAGTCCTCTTTGCTAAATAGTTCACCTGGTTTAGTACGTAATTCACGACGAACCACATTTTCATATACATGGTCGTTACCATGGATAATGATTTTATTGATTTTAGCAGGGTCGCCTTCTGAAATACGCATTTCAAGGTCTATACTATCACCCTCTATATTGACTTCCACTGGATCAAGTGAGTAGAATAGATACCCATTATTGTAATATAGATTGCCGATAGCATCGTCATCGGTTGAAAGACGCTCTTCCATCAACTTTTGATTATACACATCTCCACTATGCATTTTTAATGCTTGTTCGAGTTGTTCGGATGTGTACTTTGTATTACCTACCCATGATATATTGCGAATGTAATATTTAGTCCCCTCATCAATTTTAAGATAAACATCAACTGTTTTATCATCATAATGAGCTATACTATCTGATGTAATAACAGCATCACGATACCCCAGTTCATTATATTTTGATATAACATGTTCTTTATCCTCTTCGTATTTTTCTTTAACAAACTTCTTTGTACGGAATAAATTAATAAGCTTGCCCTTTTCGTTTGTTTTTTTCATGACCCATTTGATTTTACTAGCCTTCAATGCCTTGTTGCCAGTAATATAAATCTTGTGGACACGAATTTTTTCTTTCTTGTCTATATAAATATCCACAGTCTCTTGACCTTTGTGCTTAGGATCTTCTCGTTGCACAATGTTCACGTCTGCGTTCTTGTAGCCTTTATCGTCGAAATAACGTTTGATCAGAAGTTTTGCTCTATCTACAACGTTTGGAGTAATTTGGTTACCTGAGACTAACCCAAGTTTAATCTCTAGATCCTCGCGTTCTGATTTCTTAACTCCGTGGTATGAAATTTTTGAGATGCGTGGACGTTGTTTTAGCCAAATCTTTAGCCAAATTTTATCACCCTCTACTTTTTCTGCAGTGATTTTTACATCGCTAAAAAGGCCATGTCTCCAATAGCGCTTTAGTGCATTTGTGATGTCTGTTCCTGGAACACGAATCTTATCTTTAACAGAAAGGCCCGATAGACCAATCAATACGTAATCATCGTAATCACCTCCACCTTCGACTTGAATGTCAGCGATTTCATACGTTTTTGGAGTTCCTGAGTATAGGATACTAGGCTTGTCTTGCGCTTGAGTCAATTGTGCAACAAATGGTAGCATCAAGACTAGCATCAGTAATAAAGGGAAATGTTTATTCATTCTCATCATATATTGTCTTAGATATGGGCATGTTAAGTGCTACTGGGCACTGTTTTCGTTTTGTACTTGTTCTGAAGTTTTTCCAAAGCGCCTTTCTCGATTTTGGTAGTCTAGAATGGCATCTTCAAATTGTTTTTGGCGAAAGTCAGGCCAAAATATGTTGCAGAAATAAAATTCAGTATATGCTGATTGCCATAATAGATAATTACTTAAGCGTATGTCACCCCCAGTACGAATAAGTAAATCTGGGTCGGGCATAAATGAAGTATTCATGTGGGCATTGATACATGATTCGTTCACTTCTTCTGGTAATAAATCTCCTGAAGCTATTTCTTGTGCTATTTGTTGCATAGCGTAAGTGATTTCCCAACGTGAAGAATAACTCAAAGCTAGTACTAAGGTCATATTCTTATATTGGCTTGTCGCTTTACGCAAATAAGTTATTTGGTCTTGAATCTCAATTGGAAGACGTTTAATGTCGCCTATAACATCAAAACGTAGTTGATTCTTTTTGAATAACTTTTCATTGAGTTCTTCCATCAATAATCCCATCAGTGCATTCACTTCTTCAGCTGGGCGATTCCAATTTTCTGTGGAGAAAGTATATAGTGTGAGGTAATCAACCCCCATGTGAGCAGCTACTTCGGCAATCTCGTGAACGGATGCAATTCCTTCTTGATGTCCTGCCGCTCTTTCCAAGCCTCGCGCCTTGGCCCAACGACCGTTGCCATCCATAACGATAGCAACATGTTTAGGCACACGACTACTGTCAATAGTAGGATTGATTTTTATTTGATTCATAGTCACAGGATTACTGATTTACAAATCCTAGTTTATTTACTCGACCGTTCCATACTTGTTCTGGACTGTTGCCGCTGGCAGGAGCAATGATCCAAATTCTTTGTTCAGCATCAATAGCCATTGCTGCACCTGCTGTATGTGCCATCTCGGTAGGAACAAGAACCAAATCGGTGGCTTGTTGCCATGTGAGACTCTCTGGGGATTCGTAGATCGCAGCTAGATCAGTTGGAAGTGTATAAAACTGATCGCCTTGTTTAAATATGTATGGACGACTACCTACATTTGGAAGTTGTGCTGAAGTTAAACTAGAATGAAGTGCGCTCCAGTGAAGACCATTTGCAGTAAACCATGCGTCGGTGTTATTGTCTTCTGATGATGTTGCACCTATACAAAGTGCTCGCGCGTCATCATTGGCTGTGTAGTATTCGAAACCGTTGAGATGTGTTAGAGGAAATTTTCCATCGACAACATCTCCAAGAGTTATTGTGTAATCGCTCTCAATGGTTCCCCAAACTGTTTGACCAGAATTATTTTCGACTAAGGCAAGCATCTTGTTATCTAATACGGTGATTAGATTGATCAATGTATTTGATGTTGTTTGTTTCACCCAAGTTAGCCCATCTACTGAAGTCATAAGACTACCATCTGTACCCACGGCCCATAACGTATTAGCAAACGAACGAATGCTTATATAGTTGGGGGTTGTTGGCCATGTTGCTGTCCTTTCGTTCCAAACTTTACCATCTTCTGTTGTAAAATAATTCCCAGCGGTATCATATACGTGCATTGTTCCGTTTAACCATGCGGCTTGTAAAGGAGCTGTCAATTTTGCGTTGCTGAAGTCTGAAGTAATCAAATTCCAATGAAGTGAATCCGTTTTTTGTTGGTGCACTCGTACTTCAACATCATATGCAATGAGATGTTTGTTATTTGTTGGTGAAACAACTTGGAGTACATAAGGAGTTGTCATGGTTTCTGAAAGATCTACCGAGTCGCTCAGAGAAATCAACAGGTCATTATGTCCAAGATACCCCGTAGTAGATACACTCATCAAAATCTTTTTAATTGAATCTCCGCTGCCGTAGCTTAAAGAATCAATATTGAATATCTTCTTGTTGATTTGATCTATTGTGAATGTCTTTTCTTGATCAACACTATCTAGCATGACAGTGTCAATAGAGAAAGAGGTAACAGCGGCAATGTCCGCATACGATGTGCTGTTGTCTGAACTACCCAAACAACTGCCGAGTGTGATGGCTGCAAGAGATAAACTTGCCAGCGCGAATACTGATTTATAATTCATTGGTCTTTTGCGTTATAACTTCAAGATGCAAAAATAAAAAGATTTTTAGCGCACAGAAACTCTGACCCTATTTATTATAGTAATTTATAGGATTTTGCAGGGTAAACCATGTTTTTTGTGCCCATTTGGTGACAAAACGGGGTGTAACACATGAAATTGTAGCTGGTAGAATTCCTTGTCCCAAGACTGCGTCACTCTGCTCAATAATGATTTCGTCCCATAAGCCAGCGTCAATAAAAGCTTGGTGTAATGTGGGACCACCTTCTACTAAAACAGACTGCATACCATCTGAATGAAGTTGTTTCATGGCTTCTGAGACACTATGCGTTGAGAGTATGCGAGCGGGATGCTTCCCTTGAAATAGAGGAAGCTGTGACAAATGCTCTAATGCATTACTTTGGGACATGACATATCGTTGTGGTTGAGGACCATCCCAATAGCGAGATAATAAATTGGGGTAATCCATTTCGACAGTGTGCCGCCCTACGAGAATTGCCTGATGATATGTTCGACGTTTGTGAGTGAAGATAGCGCTTCTATCAGATGATAGTCGTGCTGCTGGCATGTCACAAGGAGTTATTTTACCGGATTGTACTTCTGGACGTAATCTATCGACAAAACCATCGGCAGATATGGCCCATTTTAGTGTAATGTATGGTCTTTTATGAAGATGGAATGTAACAAAACGACGAATGATATTGTAGCATGTTTCTTGAAGAACTCCTACTACGACTTCTCGGCCTGCATTTTGGAGCATTTGTATTCCGCGACCACTGACTTTTTCAAAAGGGTCTATACATCCAACAACAATCCTAGGTATACCCATGTCAATGATTAATTGGGCACATGGAGGAGTTTTTCCATAATGTGAGCAGGGCTCTAGAGTTACATATATAGTGCTTTCTTTGAGTAATTCTTTATTGCCGACAGAGTTTATCGCATGCACTTCAGCATGAGCTTCACCTGCTCGTATATGATAGCCCTCACCAATAATCTTGTCATTGTGGACAATAACGGCACCAACCATGGGATTGGGGGGTGTTGTCAATTGGCCATGATAAGCTAGTTGTATGGCCCTTTGCATGTACCATATATCTTTGTGGTTTATATCCATTGTACCTGTTTGTACTTAATGCGACGTTATTTAGTTTGTATGGGATAAAATAGTATCTTTGTAAGATGAAAGATATAAAAAAACTTATTCGTCATACTTTGTCTCCTTTTTATTCAGCCTCAGATGTGCGTGCAATCGAGAGAGCTGTCTGTTTAGAGGCCTTAAAAGTGTCTGTCGCAGATTATTACTGCGACAAAGATACTAAACTTTCGGCAGAAAAGCAGGCTCTTTTACATGAAATACTGCAAAGATTGGTGGCTAAAGAGCCCTTACAGTATGTGTTGGGTGAAGCTTTTTTTTATGGATGCCAGTTTAAAGTGACACCTAGTGTCTTGATTCCTCGCCCTGAGACAGCAGAACTTGTGGATAAAGTGGTACATGTTTTGGAAGAAAATTTTCTGTCTGCACCAGTTGTGTTGGATATCGGAACAGGAAGTGGGTGCATTGCTATTTCTATTGCCAAACAAATGCCTTGTGCGGAAGTGTACGCTTGGGATCTTTCTGTTGACGCACTATTGGTCGCGAAAGAAAATGCAGTCAGATTAGATGCTAAAGTAAGTTTTTCTCAACAAGATATGTTGCAACCAGATGAGGCTGTGCTTGCAGAGTTGGATCATCAAGTTGATGTGTTGGTCAGTAATCCTCCTTATGTTAGGGAACTTGAAAGGAATACGATGGCTTCGCAAGTGCTTGATCATGAACCTCATATGGCTTTGTTTGTGCCTGATCAAGACGCTTTGTGGTGTTATAAAGCATTAGCCCGTATTGGAAATAGGGTGCTAAAGCCTAATGCTTGGATTATGGTAGAAATCAACCAATATTTATCCAAGGAAACTAAGAATGTGTTTGTTGATGCTGGCTATGAACAAGTTGAAAGTTTCAAGGATATATATGGCAATGATCGAATAGTCATTGCTCAAAAAAACATGTTTTAAATGGTAAAAGCTTTAACGTTTAAAGAAGCATTAGATAAGGCCATGTCGTATTGTGGATGTGCCGAGCATTGTGTTAGTGATGTGAAAACAAAATTGATACAATGGCGAACCTCTGAAGAATATATTGATACTATCATACAAAAACTCATTGAAGATCGTTTTGTGGATGAGAAGAGATTTGCAGAAATGTACATCCGAGAAAAAATTATGTATGCTTCATGGGGACGTGTTAAAATAGCACATGCTTTGGCGGTAAAAAGGGTATCTGATCAGATATATAAACCCATCTTAGAAACATTTGATTATGCTACTTATGAAATGATTGCTGAAAAGAGCTTGACTGCAAAATGGCGACAAATAAAAGCTAAGGATTTTTATGAAAAAAAAGCTAAGCTCTTTCGTTTTGCTATGGGGCGAGGTTTTGAAACATATGTTGTACAAGCATGGCTTGAAAAAAACAAGGAATGAAGCTATGCTTTAGCACTTTTTTTTCTTATATTTGCGCAAAAATAGAAACTATATTTTTCGAACAAATGAACAGACTAGACACAATCTTTGCAGAGAAGCTATTAAAGATTAAAGCGATAAAGTTACAACCAGCAAATCCATTTACTTGGGCGTCTGGTTGGAAGTCACCTTTTTACTGCGACAATCGTAAGACTCTTTCTTACCCAGCGTTACGTAATTTTGTAAAACTAGAGATAAGTAGAATAATTATGGAGCAATTTGGTCAAGTTGATGCCATTGCAGGTGTTGCTACTGGGGCCATCCCACAAGGTGCATTGGTTGCTGATGCATTAAATTTGCCTTTTGTTTATGTACGATCTACTCCTAAAAATCATGGCTTGGAAAACCTTATTGAAGGTGAGCTACGTCCAGGAATGAAAGTTGTGATCATAGAGGATTTAGTTTCTACAGGAGGATCTAGTCTAAAAGCTGTTGAGGCGATACGTCGTGATGGATGTGAGGTTATTGGTATGGTCGCAGCATTTACCTATGGTTTTGATGTAGCTGTCAAGGCTTTTGCAGAGGCTGATGTAAATCTTGTTACAATGACAAATTATGAGGCCGTGTTGGAAGTGGCTCTTCAAACAGGCTATATTGATAAATTGGATGTACGTACTTTGGAAGAGTGGCGTAAAGATCCTGCCAATTGGGATAGTGAGGCATAAAAAAATAAATTATGAGTGTAACTAAATTTGAGAGTGAAGTAAAACTTATATCAGCTTCAATTGAACGTGTATATGCGAAGTTATCAGACTTAAGTAATGTAGAATCGGTAAAAGATCGTATTCCAACAGATAAAGTCAAAGATTTGCATTTTGATTCTGATAGTTTGTCTTTTTCTGTTTCACCTGTTGGTACTATCAAATTACGTATAGTTGAACGTGAAGAACTTAAGACTATAAAGTTTGAGACAGAGAAATCACCTGTTCCATTTAATCTATGGATTCAGCTGTTGCCTGGCATGCAAGCAGAACAAACGCGTCTGAAGTTGACTATTGGGGCCACATTAAATCCGTTTACAAAAGGAATGGTGTCCAAACCGTTGACTGACGGGGTACATAAACTGGCTGAGGTATTGGCAAATATTCCATACTAATTGGAATCAAATGATATAGAGGCATGGCGCTAGAGAGAAGTCTCTAGCGCCATGCTTGTCCATAGAGGTCTGAATAGTATTTCAGATTACATACAACAGATAACCACCAATTAAAAAGATAACTTATGAAACTTTGGGAAAAGAATGTGCAGATGGCATCAGAGATCGAACGCTTTACAGTTGGGCGTGATCGTGAATTGGATGTCTTTCTTGCTCCTTATGATGCACTGGGCTCTATGGCTCACATCACGATGTTGGAGAGTGTAGGTCTTTTAGAAAAAAAAGAATTAAACTTGTTGCTAGCTGCTCTTAAAGAAATTTATCTATCAGCACAAGCAGGAGAGTTTATTATCGAAGATGGAGTTGAGGATGTGCATTCTCAAATCGAACTTTTGCTGACTCGTAAATTGGGGGACATAGGCAAAAAAATACACAGTGGACGATCTCGCAATGACCAAGTTTTGCTTGACCTCAAACTATACATTCGTAGTCAAATTGAAGAAATCGTTCATGATGTTTATGATCTTTTTAAGGTGTTGCAAACTCAGAGTGAAAAATATGCAGATGTATTGATGCCTGGTTATACGCATTTACAAGTGGCTATGCCCTCTAGTTTCGGATTGTGGTTTGGGGCTTATGCAGAAAGTTTAGTTGATGATTTAGTCCTTTTGCAAGCGGCATATAAGGGGTGTAATCGTAATCCATTAGGCTCTGCTGCAGGTTATGGTAGCTCATTTCCGCTTGATCGTCAATATACGACTGACTTGCTTGGCTTTGATAGCATGAATTATAATGTTGTGTACGCACAAATGGGACGTGGTAAGACTGAACGTAATGTTTCTTTTGCTTTGGCTGGACTCGCTGGAACTATTAGTAAGTTGGCTTATGATGCCTGCTTGTTTAATAGCCAAAATTTCTCTTTTATTAAGTTACCAGATGATTGTACTACTGGATCTAGCATTATGCCTCACAAGAAAAATCCAGATGTATTTGAATTGACTAGAGCTAAATGTAATAAATTACAAGCACTACCACAGCAAATCATGATGATTGCAAATAATCTCCCTTCTGGCTATTTTCGTGATCTACAATTGATCAAAGAGGTGTTTTTGCCAGCCTTTAATGAAATGAAAGACTGTGTGTTAATGACTACTTATATAATGAATAAGATTCAAGTGAATAAGGATATCCTTGATAATTCGTTGTATGATGCTATTTTTAGTGTCGAGGAGGTTAATCGCTTAGTGCTGGAAGGAATACCTTTTCGCGATGCTTACAAGCAGGTCGGTTTGGCTATTGAGTCTGGGCAGTTTGTGCCTGTAAAGGAAATTAAGCATACTCATAAAGGGAGTATTGGTAATTTGTGTAATGACGAGATTGCCTTGTTGATGCAGAATACTCTAGAAGGATATCATTTTGAACAAGTTGATGCAGCAACAACTGCTTTATTGAAAGTTTAATGCTGCTACTAGGAATACTAATGGATTTATTATCCTGTGTATCCTTGTTTTTCTCGATGAAGTAAAAAAAGTCGTCTTAAAATTTGGAGGGGGACAAAAAACTCTCTATATTTGCACCCGTTAAACGCGAAAGTAGCTCAGTTGGTAGAGCATAACCTTGCCAAGGTTAGGGTCGCGGGTTCGAATCCCGTCTTTCGCTCAAACGGCCTGCATTATTCCACTATGCAGGTTTTTTTACAAAAGACAAGGTCGCTCGAATGGTGGAATCGGTAGACACGAGGGACTTAAAATCCCTTGGCCAGAAATGGCCGTGCGGGTTCGATTCCCGCTTCGAGTACATATAAAATAGGATAGGCTGTATCATTTGTTTGATACAGCCTATTTTTTATATTTCCTCTTTGTTTTTTAATTGGTTAATGTATAAAGTTGGAGAAACACCGAAGTGTTCTTTAAAGCATGAGCGAAAATAATCAGTGCTACTATATCCAAGCATGTCGCTTACTTCGTTGATATTATATGTCATAGATAAGAGTAGGATTTCTGCTTTTTCCATTGTGAGCTGGCTAATAAACTCTTTTGTTGAAAGACCCAATATCTTTTTGAATTTCCTATAAATGGTTGAGGTACTCATATTTAAGTTATCAGCCAAGAAGTTTACATTTACCTTTCCACTTTCTATATTTTCAAGTACTAAACATCTTGCGTTTTCGATAAATTCTTGATCTTGTCTATTGAGTTCTTTCTGAATTGTTTCTTGTTTCTCTTTGACTATTTGTTTTTGGGCCTTTGAAAAGGCTTGACTGTGCTCTCCTTCATGCTTTTTTATCAGGTTGTCTATTCGACTTTTAAGCAAAGTGCTGCTGAATGGTTTGGTTAGATAAGAATCTGCACCAGCTAAATATGCTTGCTCTTTAAAAGAGAATTTTTCTTGTGCAGTGAGCATAATGAATAACGTGCTACTCGTATTATCATTACTTCTGATTTGCCTACATAACTCTATTCCGTTCATAATGGGCATCATTAAATCGCTAATGATTAGATCAACAGGGTGCTGTGTTAAATAATTTACAGCTTCTTCCCCATTGTTGGTGATAACGGTTTCGTAGTCACTCGCGAGTGAATCAGAGATGTATTCAGCTATGTTCTGTTCATCTTCAACAATGAGTATTCGATATTTTTTAAGTAGGTCATTGTTTGGGATACTTGTTTGTGAGTTCTCTTCTACTATTTTTTTTTCACAGTTTGTATCGTAGCTGGTCTCAATTTCTGGATGATCCGTGTCATCATTTAGGTGATTAGCATTTGGGTATTTGTTTGTTCCCGAAAAGACTATTCTAAATGTTGTCCCTTCGTTTTCAATGCTGTTGATTGAAATGTGTGCTTTGTGCAAATCTATTAATGATTTGACGATGCTTAGTCCTATACCTGCACCTTGAATGTGCTCTTCTGAATGAGCCCTATACCAACGTTTGTATATGTTGTTAATTTTATGACTTGGAATACCAATGCCCGTGTCTATAACTTGTATGGTTATATCATTGTTTGAAGAATCTTGCGTTACAAGTAATCTAATAGTTCCGTTTAATGTGTATTTTATTGCGTTGTTGAGTAAATTGTATAGTATGATTGTAACTGCTTCTTTATCAAAAAAAATCGGATTTGTCTTTTGAGGTATATCTGAAATTAATTTGACGTTATTTTTGTGATTAAGTTCAAAAAAACTATTGAATATCTGTTGTACATGTTGATTGATGTGTCCTTTTTGTACATTGAGTTCTCTTTTGTTTAATTCTAGTTGTCTCAATTCAAGGATTTGATTTGTAAGAGATAGTAGGCGGTCGGCATTAATTGCCATTATGTTTAGTCTCTTTTTCTCTTGTTCATTAAGATGAATACTTTGTTTCAAATCATGAATAGGCCCTAGGATTAGTGTTAATGGTGTACGTAATTCGTGCGTGACTGTAGTGTAAAATTGCATTCTTTCCTCATTGAGACGTAAATCGGCTTCTCTCTGTTGTTTTTCCATCTCATAATTATGTTTCAATACGATTTGTTCACTAAAGTAGTATAGGATAGCGGTGATGATTATAATTAAAATAGTTGCCATTAGTAGATAAAACCACCAAGTGTTCCAAAAAGGAGGGGAGATGTTAAAGGAAAAATATGTGTCTGAAGCGTTTTGTTTTGCAGACATTGTCCATGACTTTAATTCGAAAGTATATTTTCCAGGAGGCAAGTTCCTGTAAGCGACAGTGTTTTTAGGTGATGGTAGGCTCCAATCATCGCCTGTCCCTTTTAATCTATAACTATACTTGACTAAATTGGCAAGAGCAATATCTGCTTCATTAAAGGTAAATTCTAAATTATTTTGTGTGTAATCAAGTTTGTTCGGATATGGGCGAGAATAATTTGTGACACTTGGCTCATTTTGATGCCCACTCTTAATAATTTGTATAGAAGTAACTCGTGGGTGGGTTATATTGTGTTCATGAAGTAGTGTTACAGGATTAAATTCCCATAATCCACTGATTGATCCAAAATAAATATGTGAGCTATCTGATGCAACTGAACCAGCTTTAAAACCATATAAAGGAATTGTGCGTGATACAAATGAGTGCACCTTGTTTTCTGTAATGTGTAAATTATTAATCCCATTTTCTGTGCTAATCCATAGTTGTCCAATTGGCTTTTCAATGATGGCTTTTATACGTTTATTTGAAAGGCCATCTGCAATAGTTAGAGTGTCTTGAATCTCCCATGAAGGGTTAAACTTAACAATGCCATTCATTGTTCCTATCCAATAGTTTCCAAAACTATCTTGGATTATTGAATTAACACGGTTTGAAGGGAGGCCGTTGTCTATTGAAAAGCGTTTGATGAGATGCATGTTTTGGTTGTATATGCCCATTCCATTGCCGTAACTCCCGATTATTCTTTCATTTTTATTATTAATGCAAATGCAGCGGACAAAATTTGAAAATAAACTGCTGTTGTTTTGATTCCAGTAGTTTAATTCTTTACATGTATTGATGTCAAGAGAAAATAATCCAGAATCAGTCCCCACAAAAAGAGTGTCTTTGTGTTGTTGAAAACAGCGAACATCCAGTTTTTCATTGTTTTTTAGTGCTATTTTTCTGTATTTATTTAATGCATTATTGGATAGGTACAGGCCATTGGTATAACAACCGATCCATGTCTGATTTTTATTGTTTGTATGAATGCAAAGTACTGCAGGCTTTTTGATATTGTCGAATGTTGGTATGCGTTTCTTGATGGTGTCTGTTTGAATAATATCAATGCCATTTCCGTCAGTTCCTACAATTTTTTCTCCTCGGTTGTTAATTGCAATACCCCATGCTGTTGGATTAGATAAAGAGTATTTGTTTGTATTGTTTTCTCGATAATCAATGTGTTTTAATGGGGTTGTACGATGTGGAGCAATCAATACGCCACCACCATATGTTCCAATCCACACATTATTATATTGGTCTAGTAAGATATTTCTTACAGAGAAGTTGGTTAATGTTGTGCCACTATTTACTCTTGTTAGTTGTTGAGCTTCTAAATATGCTTTGGAGCTCATGACTAAATTGTTTAAGTCTGCGGTATATATCCCTTTAAATTCAACACCTATATATAAGACCCCATTTTCTGTAATTTTTAGATTGAGTATTTTATTATTGTCTAAATTGGAATTTTTGTGTCTGAAATTAAATGATTTGAATGTGTTGTTTTTAGGGTTGAATAAGCTTAGTCCTTGATCAGTTCCACACCAGAGTAACCCATGTAGATCACTGCATATACAATACACATTATTACCTGCTAACTGGTCTATTGTATTTGTCTGGGCAAAAAAGTGATCAACCTTATTCGTCTTTAAATCAATTGATGATAAGCCTTCATTGCTGTGCCCAATAAAGAGTTTGGTTCCTACCTGTTTTAAAGACCAAACAGATTCCCATTTTAATGCTGGAAGTACAGTCTTGTTGTAGTGGATAAAATTGTCTCTTTTGACGTTATAACAGTCTACTCCGGAACTATAATGACCAATCCATAATTGATTGTCCTCCCCCCAGTCTAGCGTAGTTATTGATCCAGATGAAATCCCATATTTACACTTGCTATTAATTGATTCTAAGGTGATTATTGGGAACTTTACTAATGTGTGATTACTGTAGTTATATTGATATAAACCGTTGGAACGCGTACCAATATATATTAGTGTGCTGTCTTTTGATGCTAGAATACAATTCACGTCATCTTTTGTCAATGGTAAGTAATCTTTGGTCCTAGGGCTTATGCATGCAGTACCATCGAAACGATTTACACCTTCTTCTGTAGCGAACCAAAAGCATCCATCAATATCTTGGGTAATATCTTGCACATAAGTATTGGATAACCCAGAAGCTATATCTAGGTTAAGGGTGTTTTGGGCATTTGTATGATCAGGAAATATATAACACATGATGGCTACAAGTATTATATAATACACGTGATTGTTTTTCATTTGGTTGATTGGGCTATTAGGTAATTTATTAGTTCAAATGTACGCAATAACTATGAGAAAATCAAAAGAAAATCATGCAGTGCACGAAAATTAATGTGTTTTTGACCGAAAATACATAGTCTTCACTCCGCAAATGAGCTATTTTTGCAACCAATAAAAACCTTAGTATAACCATTTTAATCTTTTACGTATGAATTGTATTAAACACATGCTCTTTGTTGTGTGTTGCATTCCAATGCTAATAGCTTGTGATAGCGACAACCACTCAATTACAGGATCTGGAGAGGTGCCTGGACAAATTTTAGAAACAGATCATATAAAATCTGAAGCGGGTAGATCATTTGTTATTAATGGTGCATTATCCGATAATATTGGATTGAAAAGTGTTCAACTGATCTGTCCAGAGTTGTATCTAGACAAAACTATTGATTTTCAAAAGATTTATTCTGATACAGTCTTACTCAATTATAACTTATCATATAGTTATACTCTACCTAAAGATATTGAAGGAGATCCTTTCACAGTTAATGTCTTGACAACCAATGTGCTCGGACTTACGACTGAATCAGAAGTACAAGTGACATTAGATGGTGATTTCCAAGCTCCGAGATTTGTTACTGTTCCTAGTACTGAAATAACCGTTCTCATTAAGAAAGAGACAGCACTTAATTTACGATTTAAAGTTACAGATAACAAAGCTTTGGCAAAAGTGACATTAAAGATTCCTGAGCTTGATTTTGATCGAGAATATACTATTACAGGAATGGAATATTCATTTGATGAAAAGGTCATTTTGCCATCAGTGCAGGGGGCATATGTCATGACTATCGAAGCTATTGATGCTTCTGGGTTGATCACGACAAAAAAATCGACGATTAATGTATCTGAAATGCCCGATTTTGAAAAAATCTATTTATGTGATGTTAGCGATGCTGCTAAAATGAATAGTGATATTTTTGGTATCCCTCAACTTATTAGTCGCACCAATGCTTATACATATAGAGCCGAGTATTATACTCAAAAACCAAATACAGCACTTCGCTTTGTTGCTCAAAAAACAGATTTCGGTCCAATTTGTTTCGGTCCAAGTAAAACAGATGACACTGTTTTAGCTGATAATCCAGAAGAATCTTTGAGCATTATCTTACCTGATGCTTACTCATACTATGCAATAGAATTTAATACACTAACTGGTGCCTATTCTGTTGAAAAATTCACACCAGAAGCTACACCAGTACCTATTGGCGAACCAATGTGGTTGAATAGTGGTGATCATTCTAGCGGTACCATTCCACTAGAGATTGGTTTGGTTGGTGATGGACTTCCTGATGCTGGAAATTGGAGCCCTGCTCAACCTCAGATGTTGACACAAGATGCACATAATCCATTCCTATTTTACGCAGAATTTACTCTTGAAGCTGGTGCTCAAGTAAGCTTTATCATTTCTACTAAACATACTTGGGGATGGTGGCCAGAACCATATTGGCGTTGGAATGATTCTTCGTCTGATCCAGAATCTAATGTGAGTAATGGGGGAGAAAATCCAGGCAAATGGACTGTACCAACAACTGGAAAATATCGTTTTGAGTTTGATTCCTATTTATTGCGCTCAAGATTTTATCCTATAACTGAATAATCATATACAAGAAGAAAAACATGATGAAAAAATATATTTTGGCACTGTTGTGCCTAATCCCCATGCTGGTTCAGGCACAAGGTATTCTTGTACAAGGAACTGTGAAATTAGCTAGTGAAGATGAGCCTCTGATTGGAGTGACTGTACAAGTTAAAGGAACTTCTAATGGTACGATTACTGATTTAGATGGCAATTATCAATTGCAAATTGAAAGCAAAGCAACATTGGTCTTTTCTATGGTCGGTTTTGCCACTCAAGAGATTCAAGTCAATGGACGTCATCATATTGATGTCAATATGAAAGAAGACGTTACAGCACTTGAAGAAGTTGTTGTAGTCGGTTATGGAGTTGTCAAGAAAAGTGATTTGACCAGTTCTATTTCGACAGTAAAAGGTGACGATTTAAATAGTACGGTTTCTGGCAACCCTATGGGAGCATTACAGGGAAAAGCCAATGGAGTCCAAGTGACTAGTAGTGGGGGCCCTGGTTCTACTCCTAGGGTTGTGATTCGTGGACTTACAACTGTTAATGGGTCAGATCCATTATATGTTGTAGATGGAGTGCCAGTAGGAACTAATATCAATTTTTTGAGTCAAAATGATATTCAAAATATTGAAATTTTGAAAGATGCATCAGCAGCTGCAATATATGGTACACGTGGATCTAATGGTGTTATCCTTGTCACAACGAAAAAAGGAAAGAGCGGGAAAACAGCGTTCACTTTTTCATCTTCTATAGGATTTCAAACATTGGAAAAACCAAACTTGGCCGATGCGTCAGAGTACGAACAAGTCTTTAAACAACGTTATATCAATGATGGGAATGAACCTATTTGGAATGTAAGTGGAAATCAAACAACAAAAGGGACTGACTGGTGGGATGAATGTATTAATGATTATGCATTGATGCAGAATTATTCTATTGGCTTTCAAGGTGGTAATGATAAACAAATTTACAGTGGAAGCCTTAGCTATTATCGCCAGAATTCACAATACCAAGTTGGTTTTTGGGAAAAGCTAACTATGCGTTACAACTCAGAGTTGACTTTCAATGATATTGTGAAAGTCGGTGTGGATATCAATCCTCGATATGAGCATTGGGAAAATTCACCTAGTATGCTTGGTGATATCATTCGTATGGATCCAACGACAAATGTGTATCTTCCTGAAGCAGAGTGGGGAGATAACCCATATAGTAATTTTGCACGTTCCAATAACAATCAAGTTTGGAATCCAGTAGCAAGTATGTCTCGCATGAATAATGATACTAAGCAATATGCTGTCTTAATGAATCCATATATTGATATAAAACCAATTAAAGGATTGTCTATTCGAAGTCAGTTTGGTTTGAATGCTAGTTTTCAAATGGGTGACGTGTTTACTCCAGAATTTTTCATTGACAACTTGGAGCAAAATGCTTTGAGTAAAATTGAACGTCAAACAAATCACTGGATAGATTGGAATTGGAATAATATTGCCACATATATGACTACTCTGGCCGAAAATCATAATATCAATGTTATGGCTGGATTTACGATGGAAGAGTTTAACAATTACTGGTTGAATGGTTCGCGAGAAGATGTGCCAAGCTATATCAAAGAGTTACAACAAGTTAGTGCGGGTACTATGAATGAAAAGGCAAGTGGGTCTGAGACTTCTACCTCTTTGATGTCTTATTTATTCCGTGCGATGTATAACTATAAGCAAAGATACTATTTGACAGCATCTGTTCGTGTGGATGGTAGTTCTAAGTTCGCAAGCGATAATCAGTATGCAACTTTCCCAGCTGTTTCTGGTTCATGGCGTGTGACTAGTGAGGAATGGATGAAAGATCAACATGTTTTTGATAACCTAAAAATACGTGCTGGTTGGGGACGTGTTGGTAATCAGAACATCAGTAGCTCTAGTTTTATGAGCCTTATTGGAACAAGTAGCTATGTTTTTGGTCAAGCACAAGATCGTGTAGTCGGTACATCTGTAAGCTCTGTTGGAAACGCAAGCTTGCAATGGGAAACCGTTGAAGATATTAACCTAGGGGTTGATATGGCATTATTGGACAATCGTTTATCCATCACTGCTGATGTGTTTAGAAAAGAATCTAAAGATATGTTGCTTGAAAAAGAGAATATGTCCATCTTAGGATATCCAGCATGGAATGGGAAAATATGGGAAAATATCGGAAGTTTACGTGCCACTGGATGGGAAATGTCAGCTTACTGGCAAGATAAAATAAATGATTTTAATTATAACATTGGCTTTAACTTGTCTTCAGTGAAGAATAAAGCTGTGACACTTCTAGGGGATAGTCCTATTTATGCTCAGGAGTATAATGGCGATTATATTATTCGTAATGAAGAAGGTGGAGAACTAAGCCGTTTTTATGGATATATTGCAGATGGTCTTTTCCAGAATCAGACAGAAGTCAATGCGCATACTAATGAACACGGTACTTTACTACAACCTAATGCACAACCTGGAGATGTGAGGTTTAAAGACCTAAATAACGATGGTGTATTGGATGAAAATGATAAAACATATATCGGTAAAGCATTCCCTGATTTTACTTTAGGGATAAATGCAAAGTGTTCATATAAAAATTGGGATTTTGAGGCTAATTTTTATGGCTCATTTGGCAATGACATATACAACACCGTTCAATATTACTCTGGTGTAGAAGGACGTAATGTGTATGCTGGTGCATTAAATAAAACTTGGCATGGAGAAGGTACTAGTACTAAATGGCCAAGATTATCTGTGAATGAAGCCAATCTAAATTATAAGCGTGTGTCTTCTTTGTTTGTTGAAGATGGCTCATACTTAAAATGCAAACTACTTCAGGTGGGATATACAATACCTAAGTCTGTCTTGGACGATGTGAGCATTCGTATATCTTTATCTGCTCAGAATCTATTTACATTGACTAAGTATTCTGGAGCCGATCCAGAAACTGCTTCACTTGGAGGAGCTACATCTTCTGGAGTAGACTATTATGGATATCCTAATCCTCGTACTTACTTATTTGGTGTTAACGTTAAGTTTTAAATGAATACTCGTATGAAAAATATATTACAATCAATTGTAGTTCCTGCTTTAATGATTCTGTCTTTGAGCAGTTGTAGTGACTTTTTAGATAAACCAGTTCAAGGTAAAGAGAACCTAGAGACATACTTTCAAAATGCCGAGGAGTGTCAAAAACAGATTACTGGATGCTATCAGACTATCTTTTGGGATGATTGGTGGCAAATCGGTAGTTTCCAGTTGACATCTGATATGTGTACGGATGATATGTGGATGGGGAATACTACACAAGATAATAGTTCATATTACGATTTGGTCTTTTATACAGGTAATGGGCAAACGGGGGGAACTTCCAATTATTGGCAGTATAGATACAAAGGTATTCTTCGCTGTAATGTCTGTATAGAACGTATTCCAAATACTAATATGTCAGATGACAACTTAAAAGCTCGTCTTATTGGTGAGGCTAAGTTTATTCGTGCCTTCCATTATTTTGAGTTAGTGAAAAATTTTGGTAGTGTACCTATTGTGGAAGCAATGAAAATGCCTCATGAGGTTGAGGGGATAGCACGTCAAACAGTAGACTCATGTTATTCGTTTATTGCAAAAGACTTAAATGATGCAATCAGTGTCTTGCCACGTCGTAGTGAATTGCCAAGTGACGAAATCGGTCGAATTACTAAAGGTGCTGCGCAAGGGTATCTTGCAAAAGTTTATTTGTACCAAGAGAAATATGAAAAAGCTGAAGCTGTCCTAGACGATATGATTCTACGTGAAGGAGTTGATTATGATTTGTTGCCCGACTTTGGAGAAGTGTGGGATATGGATTATGACAATAGTATAGAATCTTTATTCGAAGTACAGTATAGCGATGATCCTAATTATAATATGGGAGGTCGACTATCTGTTGTATGTGGATCGCGCGATGATTCAGGATGGTCTTGGGGATTGCCTACAAGTAATCTAGAAAAAGCATTTGTAGATGCTGGCGATACTGAGCGATTAAAATGGACTATCATTAAAAATGGTGCAACAGATGTTCCTGGAGACCCAACTTGGGATGAGGAAAATCCATACCTTATTTCACCAAGTAAGCATAAAAGTGCTCGAGTTTCTAGAAAATTATATGAACCAGTTGATAAGCGACCAGTGCCATACGATTCTAATCATAATCCTTTGAATTATAGATTGTTGCGATATGCTGATATCTTGTTGATGCATGCAGAAGTGAAAAACGCTTTACATAAAGATGCCGAAGCTATTGTCTCTTTAAATAAAGTACGTCAACGTGCCAAATTGGGACGAGTTGATTTGACTGGAAATGCTTTGCGCGATGCTATTCGTTTGGAACGTCGTTTGGAACTAGCTCTAGAAGGAAACCGCTTGTACGATTTACGTCGTTGGAATGATGATAACGGCCATAAAGCTATCGCCAATGTTATGGGAGAAAATGGAAGCTTTGTCATCTACAACACACAGGAATCGATAGATGAATATGAGCTTACAAACCAGAAAGAGGCCAGCAATGAAGGCAGTATGTTTAGAGAAGATAGAGACTTAGTGTTTCCTATTCCAAATACAGAAGTCACAATGAGTAACGGCTCAATTAAACAAAATCCAAATTACCAATAAGATGAAAAATACTATTTATACATTTAGTCTATTAGCTTTTTGTACGGCATGCTCTGCATGTAGTAGAGGGGTGGACCTCCCATTGCCAAATGGACAAAAAAACACCACAGATGATGGAGTGGCACTTGTTGTTGATGTCGATAAAACCTATCAAACAATGGAAGGCTTTGGAGCCTCTGATTGTTGGTCAGGCAATTATGTTGGACGTGATTGGGACGAATCGAAACGTGCTTCAATAGCTGATTTACTTTTTTCGCAAGACATTGAAGGTGGGCATGCGAAAGGGATTGGATTGTCCATGTGGCGTAGTAACCTAGGAGCTGGTTCTGCTAATCAAGGAGATAATAGTGGTATTAGCGATAAGAGTCGCAGAGCTGAATGCTTCTTGAAGGAGGATGGGTCATATGATTGGACACAAGCTGCTGGTCAACAGTATTTTATGCAACAAGCTAAAGCTAAAGGGTGTGAGTCTTTCGTGTTATTTAGTAACTCTGCTCCTGTATGGTACACCCTAAATGGTAAAGGCTATTCAAGTCAAGGAGCTAATGCCAACTTGCAATCAGATAAATATGATGATTTTGCACAATATATGGCAACTGTGGCTAAGCATTATGAAGAATTAGGTATTCCAATTGATTTTATTAGTCCCGTGAATGAGCCTCAATATAATTGGGCTGATGGAGGACAAGAAGGTTCTGGTTGGACAAATGCTCAAGTGGCTTCTTTAACTAGAGAATTGGACTCTGCGTTGAGTAATGAATCTTTGAATACTAAAATTTTATTGTCGGAAGCAGCAAGTTACGAGTATTTATATGAGAATAAAGGTGACCAAAATAGAAGCAATGTAATAGCTGACTTTTTTGATGCAAATTCAGCCAATTATATTGGCAATTTATCTCATGTACCCAATATAATTGGTGGACATGCATATTGGAATGATTCAAATTGGAGCTCGTTGCTAAATACAAGAACAAATTTTTGGACTGCTGCTAGCGCTAGAAATTTGAAAACGTATCAGACAGAATGGAGTATGCTGGGTGATGGCTATGATGACAGTCATTTTGTTGATTATGATAAGGCAAGCTACATGGATATTGCTATGTATATGACACAAGTGATGTATCATGATATCGTCACTGCACATGTTAGTTCTTGGTCTTTCTGGACTGCTATGGATGTAGAACGCTGGGGCCATAAAGATCGTTTCTTATTGATCTCACTTGTTCCATCTGGTGGTGTCGATGGAGATATCTCTAACAGTGGTACATATGCGGCACGAAAAACATTATGGGCACTTGGAAATTATAGCCTTTTTGTACGCCCTGGATATACTCGTGTGGATATAAGTAGTGGAATAGACCGTGACTTGTTTGGATCTGCATTTATTTCACCAGATCAAAATAAGTTGGTTGTTGTCTTAACAAACTACAACAAGATCAAGAAAGTTTTTGTGCCCCAAATAAATGGCTTTAAGGCTACAACAATAACGCGATATGTTACAAGTGAAACAAGTGATTTGCAAGAAGATAAATCTAGTTTGGATGCTATCGAAGTACCAGCACATTCTGTAACTACTTTTGTATTAAGTAAGTAATCTTATTGTTTGATGAGAATACGATAAGAACAAGAAAATAGATTGAATATGAAACATAATTACAAATCATTGTATTTAAGTGTGCACCAGAAAATCTGTATGCTTGTTGTAGTAATGGTCACTTCTATCATTTCTACGTTTGCACAAGGTTTTGGCGAACAGCAATTGTTGCGCGACGGATGGTATTTCCATTTGGGAGACTTAAAATATGGTGGTATTGAATTTTTGGACCATAGTAAATGGGATCAAGTTACAGTGCCACATGATTGGAGTGTTGAACAATCTGCTAGTCCAGCCTTTGCTAGTTGTACTGGGTATTTGCCTGGAGGTATTGGTTGGTATCGTAGAAATTTAGATATCCCTGCATCTAAAAAAGGAGAACGAGTTTATGTATATTTTGGAGGCGTCTATAATAACAGTGAGGTCTTTATTAATGGTAAATGGGTAGGGCGTCGTCCAAATGGCTACATCTCTTTTATGTATGACCTGACTCCTTATATTAATTATGGCGGACGTAATGTGCTTGCTGTAAAAGTGGATCACAGTGATTATGCAGACTCTCGTTGGTATACAGGCTCTGGAATTTACAGAGATGTAAAAATGATATTTGCTGCACCTGTGCATATTGATTTGTGGGGTGTCTCTTATGATGCTAAACTAAATAATCGTTCTGCAGTTGTACATACGCATACCGAGATTATCAATAAAATGGATGCCAATGCTACGGTTAGAATTGTGCAATCGTTATACGATAAAAACGAAAAAGAAGTAGCTAGAGCTACAACACAAGCAGGAGTGCATGCTGCCACAACACAAAAAACATCTCAAACACTTCGATTAAAGAATATACATAGATGGAGTTTAGAGTCTCCATACTTGTATGTATTAAAGACGCAGGTATATCGAAATGGTAAACTCGTCGATCAAACTAAAACGACAGTTGGTTTGCGCGAGTTGACCTATGATAGCAATAAAGGTTTTGCTCTAAATGGAAAATGGACCAAACTGAAGGGTGTGTGTATACACCATGATGCGGGTGCGTTGGGGGCTGCTGTGCCTGCAGAGGTGTGGAAAGTGCGCATGAAAAAACTGAAATCAATAGGAGTCAATGCGATTCGTATGAGCCATAATCCACAAGCTACAGCTGTTTACGATGCTTGTGATGCTACAGGGTTAGTCGTTATGGATGAGGCTTTCGATGAATGGGAATATCCTAAGAAAAAATGGATTTCTGGTTGGAATGTAGGTGTTCCTGGATTCCAAGGGTCCGCTCACTTCTTCCGTGAATGGTGTGAACGTGATTTGGCTGATATGGTGCGTCGTGATAGAAATCACCCTTCTATCATAATGTGGAGTATTGGCAATGAGGTGGACTATCCAAATGATCCATATAGCCATCCGATTTTAGATGATGAAAGTGGTACCGTGCAGATTCATGTGCGTGGTTATAAAAAAGATCATCCAAATGCTGATCGTTTAGGTGAAATTGCTACTAATTTGGTAGCGGTTGTCAAAAAATATGATACATCACGTCCTACAACTGCAGCATTGGCTGGAGCTGTTATGTCCAATGAAACGACTTATCCTGGGGCATTAGACATTGTGGGATATAATTATACAGAGAACCGTTACGATATGGATCACAAAAAGTATCCTAAACGCGTGTTGTATGGAAGTGAAACTGGTGATGGCTTGTCTTCATGGAAGGCTGTAAGAGATAAAGAGTTTATCTTTGGTCAGTTTATATGGACTGGTTATGATTATCTTGGTGAATCAGGACGTTGGCCTTCACGAGGTTTAGATACAGGGTTGATTGAACAGGATGATAATATTAAGCCTAATGGATATTTTCGTCGGGCATTGTGGTTAGAAACGCCAACTGCCTATGTAGGCACTATGCCATCCAATGCACCTAATGTAGAGCGTAGTCTATATTACATGCCACATTTGTGGAATTATACAGACGGAGAAAAAATTACTGTAGTAACATATACTAATGGTGATGAGGCAGAACTGCTTCTGAATGGACAGATTGTCGGAGAAAGAAAAAAGTATGATGATGCAACAGCTCTCATACGTTGGGAAGTGCCTTATCATGCAGGTAAGTTAGAAGTCGTAGCTTATAAAGATGGACAGCCAGTAGCTAAAGATGCTGTTGAGACAACTGACGAGCCAGCTATCATTGACGCTTCTATCATCGCACCCGAACAAATAGGTAAGCATAGCATGCTGCAACTTCCCATTCGAGTGCTAGATGCCGAAGGACGTGTTGTTGAGGTTGTTCAACCAGAAATCACATGTCATGTGAAAGGGGCAGCACGACTAGTTGGCTTAGAAAGCGGTGCTAAAGATGCACGATTAAATTATAGAAATAATCATCAACGTGCATATCGTGGAACTTTGAAAGCATACATTGAATTGACTAAAGACTCTGGAGAAGTTGAGATTGTATTTACTTCACCATTGCTTAAGGATAGAAAATTAGTGTATAAGTATTAGGTAGTGTATTAGGTAGTACTGAATGTAAATAGGGCGTATCAAATGTAACTTTTGATACGCTCTATTTCTTTTATTAAGATGTTGATTGTTCGTAAAAAGGCAAACAAAAGTTTGGGTAGTTTGTGAACTGTTCGTATATTTGCAAACGATTAATCAAGAGAACAAGTTAATAAAGCGTTTTATTATGTCACAAATAAAGAAATACGATGCGCGTACTGAGCGCATTGCTAGTTATGCGAAGGCCTTGTCGCATCCTGCTCGAGTAGCTGTGATGTTTTTCTTAGCAAGTCAAGAAACTTGCTTTTTTGGAGATATTGAAGATGTGCTTCCTCTGCAAAAGGCTACAGTCTCTCAGCATTTGTCTGAATTGAAAAAGGTTGGACTGATTCAAGGTGAGATTCAAGGACAAAATACGAAGTATTGTATCAACTGCACAGCTTGGAGAGAAGCGCGTGAATTGTTTGATAATTTCTTCGTGGACTGCAACAAGCAATCTTGTTGTAGTGGTCATAAAGAAGATATATAATATGTAATTCATAAAATAAGATGAAGATGGAAATTAAAATTTTAGGTACAGGTTGTGCAAAGTGTAAAGCTTTGACAGCAACTGCTGAAAAAGCAGTAGAAGAATTGGGACTTGATGCAACTGTTGTAAAAGAAGAAGACATGATTAAAATCATGGGATACAACGTGATGCGTACTCCTGCTGTAGTTGTAGATGAAAAAGTTGTGTCGGCAGGTAAGGCTTTGTCCTTGTCAGAAATGAAGGACTTGTTGAAGTAATCAAACGAAAATCTAATAACGAAATCACCATTATGAGAAAAGGAATTCTTGCGATTGCTGCTATTGCGATGTTGGTATCTTGTGGTGCAAAAGCAAAGCAAGCAGATAAAGCAAACCAGGTGGTAGAAGAAAAGATATCTTGTGGATGCTCAGGAGCATCATGCGAAAGTGAACAAACCACTGGCGTTGATCTCGAGGATGGCTTGCATGTGTTTTATTTTCATGGTGCTAAGCGCTGTCCTACATGTATGAGCATCGAGAAGAATATACAGGATCTAATCAAGTCTCACTATGCACAACAACTGGCCGATAAAAAGCTATACGTTCATGTGATTGACTATTCAAAAGAGCCTGGTAAGAGTTTGGCTACACAGTTTCAAGTTTCTTTTTCAAGTTTGATTCTGTTAAATAAACAAGGTGATCAAGTGAATGCAGGCAATGCTACAAGATTTGCCTTCTCTACTTCTCGTCGTCAACCAGAAGTCTTCAAGGCTGGTGTTGCTGCCATGCTAGATGGTGCTTTGAAAACAGGGAAGGTGGATTTGAGCTTAGTTGCATCTGCTAAATAAGGGCAGCATGGAACAATGGCTACAAGAGATGATGAATAGCAGTGAGCTGCCTATTGTTACTGCTTTTCTACTAGGATTGCTGACGGCTATTAGCCCTTGTCCTCTTGCAACCAATGTAACCGCGGTGGGTTTTATTGGGCGAGATATTGAGCAAGGGCGTCGTGTGTTTGTCAATGGGCTGTTATATACGCTAGGACGTGTTGTGTCTTACTCGGCTTTAGGTGCCGTATTGATTGTGTTGTTGAGGGCTGGATCGAATATTTTTCATATTCAGCAAACTGTAAGTGAATATGGAGATAAGATTTTAGGACCTGCATTGTTAATAGCTGGACTATTTATGTTGTTCGGAAATCTGCTGAATCTCCCTAGCTTGGGAGTGCAATCGGGTGGAGAAGGCTTGGCTAAGCAAGGTGGGCTAGGGGCTTTGTTGCTTGGGATGCTATTTGCCTTGGCATTTTGTCCAGCTAGTGGCTTCTTTTACTTTGGGATGCTTATCCCGATGTCTGCTGATGCAACGGGGGGATTGCTCCTACCAGTTGTATTTGCTATTGCGACAGGAATCCCAGTGATTGTTGTTGCTTGGATACTAGCCTTTAGTATACAAAACTTGGGCAAGTTTTACAATGTGATGAAGGTCTTTGAAAAGTACTTTCGTCTCTTAGTCGGTGCCTTGTTTTTGGTAGTGGGTGCATACTATATGTACCTGTACTACATCCAGTAATTTTTTCACCATAAAATAGAAACAAAGATGAAAAGAGTATTAGTATTATGTACGGGAAACAGTTGCCGTAGTCAAATGACTGCTGCATTCTTGAAAGAATTGTCCGACAATCTTGAAGTGCACTCAGCTGGCACTGCTCCAGCTCCAGCTGTCAATGCAGGTGCTGTTAAGTATATGGCTGAACTTGGTATTGATATCAGCAAAGAAATCCCTACCCATGTTGACGAGTATATTGCTCAAGCTTGGGATTATGTAATCACAGTTTGTGGTGGTGCCAATGAAAACTGTCCAGTATTCGTAGGTGAAGTGGGCAAGCGTTTGCATATTGGTTTTGATGATCCATCTCACGCAACTGGTACTCCTGAGTTTATCGAGAGTGAGTTCCGTCGTGTACGTGATGAAATCAAAGTTCGCTTCACACAATTTATTGCTGAAGAAGGATTGTAATCGTTCTTCATATCACTTAAGGGCGGCTGCCCCCAAGGCAGCAGTATCTTTCAAAAAGGATCATCATGTTACCACTATTAACCGCTGTAACTGAACCAAAGACAGGCTTTCTGACCAAGATGAACTCTTGGCTGAATATATTTGACGACTTGGCCACTTGGCTGATATACGATGTGTTTGGATTGTCTCCAGAAACACATTTGGGACAAGCATTGCACTTCTTCGTCTTGGATACGACTAAAATCATTGTATTGCTTTTCTTGATTAGTTCTATCATGGGTATTATTAATGCCTATTTCCCTATTGAGAAGCTGCGTAATTATTTGACGACTCGTAAACTCTATGGCTTGCAGTATTTGTTTGCTTCAGGGTTTGGTGCAATCACGCCATTTTGTAGCTGTTCGTCTATTCCTTTGTTTATTGGTTTTGTAAAAGGGGGGATTCCGCTGGGCGTTACTTTCTCTTTTTTGATTACCTCACCTTTGGTTAATGAGGTTGCTGTGGCTATGTTTTTGGGTGCTTTTGGAGTGAAAGCAACGTTTATTTATGTAATCAGTGGCGTGTTGTTGGGCATGTTAGGTGGTTTTATTATGGGTAAAATGAAGCTCGAAGGTTGGCTTAGCGATTGGGTGAGAGCAATACAGAAACAGCAGGAAGATGAGAGTGCAACATTCGAAGTGGAGTTTGTGCCTTTTGTAAAACGTTTACCCTATATTGTTCAGGATGCTTGGGATATCGTACGCGGAGTGCTGCTTTATGTCATTATAGGTATTGCTGTTGGTGCAGCTATGCATGGTTATGTGCCAGAAGGGTTCTTTCAAGAATATCTATCTCCCGATAAATGGTATGCTGTGCCTCTCGCTGTTATTTTGGCTGTACCTATGTATGCCAATGCTGCTGGAATTGTGCCTGTTGTGCAAGTTTTTGTGGCCAAGGGGGTGCCTCTTGGAACTGCTATTGCCTTTATGATGGCTGTAGTAGGCTTGTCTTTACCAGAAGCCACACTTCTGAAAAAAGTGATGACATGGAAGTTAATAGGGGTATTCTTTGGGATCATCACTTTATGTATCATTCTTTCTGGATATTTTTTTAATTCTATTTTATAATACTTCTCAGGTAGAAGAATCATCAACCGTTTCGATAGTATAGCTCTTGTATTGTTATTATAAGTTTGTCTGTATGCATATATCGAAACGGTTGATTTTATCCGTTAATTCCATAAAAATATGTATCTTTGTCTGCGAAGCGAAAGTCAACATATAATGAATTAACAAACATGCAAGAATTCAAATCTTCTCAGCAATTAGATCATCCACAGTTGCCTGCTGTTGCACACTTTCTTGGAGACTACGCAGGACATTTGTTAGGATGCGGGGTGCATACTAGTAGGGTCGTGCGCAACTCTAAGCGAATTGCGGAATCTTTTAATATGGATGTGACAGTGACTACTTTGATGCGGACTATGACTGTATCTGTCAAACCTAAAAATCTCGTAAAAGATGAAGATGGCAAAGAGTCTGCCTATACCATTGTGTTAGATGTGCCTACTGGTCCTATCTTATTTGCGCATAATGCCAATCTGAGTGCTCTAAGTTGGGATGCGTTAGATCAAAAATTGTCTCTTGAAGTGTTGCGCGAGCGTTTTGAGAAAATAAAAGCATTGCCTTTAATAAATCCATGGGTTATTTTGTTGCTGGCCTCTCTTGCGAATATGTCTTTTTGTAAATTGTTTGGTGGTGGGGCGATTGCAATGGGAATTGTTTTCATCGCTACAGCAATAGGATTCCGTTGTCGTCAATTAATGACTAAGTGGAAATTTAATCATTACATGGTCTTTATACTGTCTGCTTTTATTGCGTCAATGTTGTGTGCTAGTAGTTTTACTATAACCCCAGCAGATAGTGAAATTGTGATGGTCACTAGTGTGTTGTATTTAATACCAGGTGTACCTTTAGTTAATGGTGTCGTTGATATTATTGAAGGATTTACTCTTGTTGGAGTTGCTCGCTTAATAAAAGCTTTGCTCTTAATCCTTTCGTTGGCAGTTGGTCTAGGTGCCACATTGATGATATTTAAAAACAGCTTGCTCTAAATTTTTTACAATGACTATATTACAGATTACTACTGAAATACTGACAGATGCATTTTTTGCCGCTTTAGCTGGAATTGGTTTTGGGGCTATTTCTAATCCTCCACGTCGAGCATTTGTTTTTATTGCTTTATTAGCAGCAATGGGGCATGCATTACGTTTTGTACTCATGCATCATTTTCACTATGATATTGCTACAGCATCTTTGTATGCTGGTTTGTTGATCGGGTTTACCAGTGTGCCCTTCGGCTATTTTTGTCATTGTCCTACTACGGTATTGTATATGCCAGCACTTTTACCTATGATTCCTGGTAAGTTTGCTTATAATACTTTGTTTAGTATAATGATGTTTTTGCAGAATATGGGCGAAAAAGCACACCGAGATATGTATATGGATGAATTCTTTTCTAATGGAATTGTGACTATATCTGTTGTCTTTTTGTTGGCGGTAGGAGCTACAATGCCTGTGTTTTTATTACCTCGTGGCGTGTATCGTATGACACGGCATATGAAAAAAAGTGATATACAATAATTTAGTTTTAGTGCACATGTCAAAACAACTACCTTTTAATATTTTTAAGTTGCTAAGCTTAGTGTTGGCTATAGCCTTGGTTTATTTACTTATTATTTGTCATACTTCTGATAATCATTCAGAGTCGCAAGCACCTGTTTTATCTCATTCTCAACAGGTATTTACTAATATCATGAATAGAAAGAGTGTGCGTCATTATACTCAACAAGCTGTAAGTAAGGCGCAGATAGATACTTTGCTTCGAGCTGCAATGGCAGCACCGACAGCAGTAAATCGTCAACCATGGGCTTTTATTGTGATTGATAAAGTAGATGTGTTGAAAGCATTGGCAGAGCAGTTGCCTTATGCCAAAATGATAGATAAAGCTCCTGTGTGTATCATAGTGTGTGGTGATTTAAATAAAACATTTAAATCTGACGGAGCCGTAGACTATTGGGCCTTTGATTGTAGTGCAGCGACTGAAAATATGTTGCTACAAGCAGAGGCTATGGGACTTGGTGCTGTATGGACAGCTTTGTATCCAGAGAATGATAGAGTGCAATTAGTAAAAAAGATGTTGAATATTCCAGATCATCTTATGCCGATGGCTGCTGTTCCTATTGGCTACCCAAGTGGGCATGAGAGACCTAAGAATAAATATAAAGTGGAGAATGTATTCTATAATCAGTTTTAATAATGTGATACTACTGGGGGGTGATAGACTCGGGTGTAGAAAGAATTGAATAGTTTAATGAAGATAGTAGAACATATTTTGAGTATATTGGTTGTTGTTGTTGTGTTAATGGCAGCAGCTGTATCGCGTGATCAGCGTATTTTGGGAAAAGAGACAAGTGACATTGTCTATGATTTAACTACTGCTTCAGGTGAAACAAATGCAGATGTAGCGAAGAGTACTAATATTCCCCCAGCGCCCACAAAAAAAGAATTGAAAGCTTTAGGTGTACCTGAAAATGCATCTCTTCGGATGGTCAATCGTGATGGACAATGGCAACTCTCTACAGGTGGATTTATTTTTTCGTCGTATATAACAGGGCGGAAAATAGTGGGATATTCTGGACCAACTCCCTTATATATTTATTTGATTGATGGTAAGATATCTCAAGTTATCGGAGCTAAAAATGATGAAACACCTGGCTTTTGGAGAAGGATTGTGAGACGTCATCTTCTTTCTTCTTGGAATGGCTTAACGCCTGATGAGGCTAGTGAACAAAAGGTTGAGGTGGTCTCAGGAGCTACTTTCTCTTCGTCAGCTGTTATTGCTAATATGCAGCAGACATTGCCTTTGATGACATCTACAAATTTAGATCCTGTGTCAAATATGCGCTTCGATTGGAGTCTGAAAAATATTGCTGCGTTGCTAGTCATGCTTTTTGGTTTGTTGTGTGCGACGGTATGGAAAAAGAAAAGTTCAATTTTACGTATTATTCAGTTGATATTGAATTTCTTTGTTTTGGGGCTATGGACAGGTAGTTTTTTGTCTTTGTCGTTGCTGATTGGATGGATGTCTAATGGTTGGAATATAGCGACTGCTTTTGTGTTAATAATTGCCCTTTTATTTGCGCTTTTGATGCCTTTTTTCGGGAAGAAAACATACTATTGTACGCATGTGTGCCCTTTAGGAGCTGCACAAGAATTAGCTGGGAAAATTGGTCCTAAAAAGATCAGAATATCTCAATCTTGGATGAAAGTACTTAAGCATACACGTAAGGGAATAACTGTATTGTTATTGGCTTCTATGTGGGTAGGTGTTAGTTTTGATTGGATGCATTACGAAGCATTTTCTGCGTTCTTGTTTTCTCCAACTACAATGACTGTATCCAGCGTTGTTGCGTTGGTGTTGGCTGTTACTTTTATTGCTTTATCTTTGATAATTACTAGACCTTATTGTCGTTTTGTATGCCCAACTGGTATGCTGTTGACATTGACGCAAGAAGATAAGTAGATCGTGTGCAAAGGAAAATAGGGGGAGTGTAATAATTCTAGTGGTCAATTTTATGGGTAATAAACGGTTGTGTTTTTTGGATATTCTCAAAGGTATAGGGATTATTCTTGTTATTATAGGGCACTCTCATGTGCAAAGTCGGGTTGGTGATTTGATTTATTCGTTTCATATGCCTCTTTTCTTCTTTCTTTCTGGTATCCTCTTTGACGCAAAGAAAGATAAGCATGTTGTAGATTTGTTAAAGCGACGGTTGTTCACAATAATTGTCCCTTATATTATCTTCTATATTTTTCTTCTGCTTTTTCAAACTTACATTGAAGTACCATTATATGATTATAAGTATGTCAACTTTACACATCAGTTGGTGGGGCTTTTTTATGGAAGTCCGTATAAGGATTTTATGTTATTCAATGCTATTTGGTTTCTGCCTACTTTAATTTCAGTGGAGGTTGTTTACTATGCAGTACAGAAAAGAGTGAAACTTAGTTGGTTAAAGATATTCATCATTTTCATGTTGTTTGGTGTTGGATGCTTTTTAGGAAAAAGAGGGCTGTCATTATTACCATGGGGGATGACGCAAGCATTAGTTGTCTTGCCATTTTATATGCTTGGACACTATTTACATCCTGTTATTCAAAAATGTGCCAATTCTGAATTTGCCTTTTTGTGTAATTATCGCGAGAAAGTTTCTCGGTATATAGCACCTTTTTTCTTTGCGGTTCTTTTTATTGTCTTATATATTTTTCTTCCAACTGATATGGATATCAAATCGGCCTATATTAGTCCCCTTATTAGTGGTGTTTTGGTAGCCTTTGCGGGGGTACTCTTCATGGTTAGTGTGTCAATTTGGATACGAAATTGCTCATGGATAGAGTTTATCGGAAGAAATACATTAATTATAATCCCTATACATCAACCATTGTTGCGATTGTATGATTTTGGTTTCCATAGTGTTTCAATTGGGAGGGATTTTGCACTAAGATATTCTACGATTTATCCGTGGGTGATTGCTTTATTAGCATTGCTCAGTTGTTTGCCTTTTATTTTCTTATGGAGAAATACATATATGCGAAGAATATATCATTGATTTAGCATTTGATGTGACTTGGTCATGCTGTATTGATTCCTTTTGTGATGTACATAATGTGTGTACTTTCTTCTTTGCTGCTCCCTTACTCTTTGGAGCGTCCCTGTCTATAGTCCACAGTGTTTCCTTTACAGGAGATCTATGTGCTTTACACGTGTAGAGCAGATCCTTCTCCTACTACTTTGTCTTTTTCTTCAATAGGTTTGCCTTCTTTTGAGCACCTATTGTATGTATGGCTTCTCCTTCTTATATATATGATGTAGCCTTTCGTTGTCTTGTCTTTTTCTGTTAAAAGCCCCTTCTCCTGTACTATTTCTGTTGTCTTTATTTGGTGTGTCTGTTTAAAAACAGTACTTTGGAACCTGCAATCAGAAAAATGAGGTACACGCATTAACCATCCGCATTGATTCTTCACGTTTTGTGTTTGTATAGATTCGTGTATGCATAAAATATACTCAGAAGCTTCTAGTGATTTAGACAGTCCTCCAAGCTATAATCTTCGGCTATACTAATCAATATCATAAGGAACACGAAACCTTTAAGCATAGCTATATACGTGATGTAAATGCTTATGGCATAAGGCCCTGAAGTAGTGAACTCTGTATATTGTCCTTTCAATGTTTTGCGTATTACGTGAACTTTGAATTCGCTGCTAAATGTATGTCGAGATGGTATAAGTAAGATTTTATGGTTGCATCAAATGGCCGAAAAATATATTGCCTTAGCAACTGGTTCGAAATATTGGACCCAGTAAAATGTTGGCTACTCATTCGTTGAACGCTTTCATCTCAAAATAACAATAGAATTATAATCTTATAAATACCAGGAAATGAACAAGTATTTTATTATTTTAAATTGTATTTTTTTCTTCTGTCTAGGATCTTATGCGGGCAATATTCAGATAAATAGCCCTGATAAAAACCTAGTAGTAAATATTAATTTGAATATGTTGGGAGAACCTTATTATAATGTATCTTATAAAGGACAACAAATGATAGAAGATTCTCCTCTGGGAATGGTCACTAATGTGAGTGATTTCAGCAAAAACCTGAAATTGATAGATAAAAAAGAATCGTATATAAATAAAAATTATACGACAAATCGTATTAAAAAAAGTAAGGTTAACTATCAGGCTAACGAGATAATATGTGATTATGAAACTCCCAATAAAGAAAAGATTAGTATTATATTTCTTGTGAGCAATAACGATATTGCTTTCAAATATTCCTTAGCTCAGAATGGCGAGACAGCTCGTTGCATTGTTGAAAAAGAACTCACTGGGTTTCGATTTCCCTCTTTTAGTACAACTTTTCTCACTCCACAGGCAACACCAATGATCGGGTGGATGAAGACCAAACCAAGTTATGAAGAAGAGTATGTTCCTGATGAACCTATCGGTACTGCATCCAAATACAGTGTCGGATATACCTTCCCTGCATTATTTCATATAGGAGATAACGGCTGGGTTTTAATCTCCGAAACAGGAGTGAGTAGCCTATACTGTGGAAGTAAACTAAGTGAAGCTAGCAAAGATGGAATGTATACGGTCGCTTTTCCGGAAGAAGGAGAAAACAACGGAATAGGGAATGCTTGTCCCGCTATATCATTGCCCGGAGAAACACCATGGCGCACTATTACTGTTGCTGATAATTTAAAACCAATTGTAGAAACTACTATTCCTTTCGATGTAGTCGATCCCTTGTATGAACCTTCTCAAGAGTATAAATTCGGACGTTCAACCTGGAGCTGGCTCGAATGGCAGGACGGAAGCATTAATTATGACGACCAAAAAAAGTTTATCGATTTGTCCGCTCAATTAGGTTATGAATTTGTATTGGTTGATAACTGGTGGGATACCCGTATAGGACGTGATAGAATAGAGGAACTGTCTAAATACGCCATGTCGAAGAATGTTAACCTCTGTTTGTGGTACAATTCTAATGGTTTCTGGAATGACGCTCCACAAGGACCTAAAAACTGTATGTGTACATCTGTTGCCCGTAAAAAAGAAATGGCATGGATGAAGAGCATCGGGATAAAAGGTATAAAAGTCGATTTCTTTGGTGGAGATAAGCAAGAAACGATGAAACTTTATGAAGATATCCTCTCTGATGCCAATGATTTCGGTTTAGTCGTTATTTTTCATGGTTGTACATTGCCTCGCGGGTGGGAACGCATGTATCCTAATTTTGTGGCTAGTGAAGCGGTCTTGGCTTCCGAAAACCTGATATTTACACAACATGCCAATGATATGGAGGCATACAATGCTTGTCTGCATCCTTTTATCAGAAATAGTGTTGCTTCCATGGATTTTGGACCCGTATTGCTAAATAAGCGTCACAATAGAGAAAACAATGGAGGAACTATTCGTAAAACTACCGAAATATTTCAGCTGGCTACGGCTGTCCTATTCCAGAGTTCGGTACAGAATTTCGGGATAACGCCTAATAATCTGACCGATTATCCTGCCTTCGTGATTGATTTTATGAAAAAAGTGCCTACCATTTGGGACGAAACAGTTTTTATAGACGGTTATCCTGGCAAGTATGTAGTGTTGGCACGCCGTCATGCCGATAGGTGGTTTGTGGTAGGGATAAATGCCGAAAAGCAAGTGAAAGAATTGAGATTAAACCTTCCGATGTTGTCAGGGAAGCCAGTATATATCTATTCTGACAAGAGCGATCGTTCTCCTCAGATACAGCAATCCACACTAAATACCAGTGGAGAGATAACATTGTCTATTGAGCCAGAAGGTGGAGTTATAATAACAAGCAAATAAACAATAATAATGGAAAAATACTTACTAATACTTAGTGTTGTCCCGTTGTTTGCTTTGTCACTCTTAATGTCTAGGAATACAAATACGGATTCTTCGAAAAAAATTGCAGGACATTATTCACCTACTCCAAAGGCAGCGATGTTCCGACTACCGCAATGCTTGGATTTTTTTATACTATAAATATACCGAGTATTAGTGAAATACAAAAGAATGCATGATGAAAAGTCATCGATTTAATTTTGAGATTATGCGGATAAATCTTATATATATAATGTGTTCTTTCTTTGTCTCGCCTTTTCATTGTCTTTTTCTGTTAAAAGCCCACATTCTTGTGACATTTCTCGTGTATTTATTTGGTGTGTATGTTTAAAAGCACTACTTTTGCATCCGCAATCAGGAAACGAGGTGCTTGCGGTTAACCAATCGTATTGATTCTCCTAGTTTTGTGTTTGTATTTGCTTGGATACGTTTTGAGTTTCGGTTCAAAAATAAAGTTCAAATTTTCTGCTCAAATAATTTGGAGCGTAAGTTAAAAGCTTGTATCTTTGCATCCGCTTTCCGAAAGAAACAAGGTTTGCAATGGTGAACCGGCTACCATGCGGAGAGCTAGACAAAAAGAAAAGTGTTCTTTGAAGATATTTACATAACAACAAGTAGTACAAGGCTATTATGATTTTTATAATAGCAATTATTAAACCGTCAATATTAATATTGAAACAGGTGTAATCCAATACTTGAAATCAGGTCATCTTGATTAAACAGATCAACTTAGATGTGCATGTTTTATATATAATATGTATATCGTGAAATAATATTTTTACAATGAAGAGTTTGATCCTGGCTCAGGATGAACGCTAGCTACAGGCTTAACACATGCAAGTCGAGGGGTAACATGGGAGCTTGCTTCCGATGACGACCGGCGCACGGGTGAGTAACACGTATCCAACCTACCTATTACTTGGGGATAGCCTTTCGAAAGGAAGATTAATACCCAATAGTCTTGAAGTTCTGCATGGGACTTTAAGTAAAGAATTTCGGTAATAGATGGGGATGCGTTTCATTAGTTAGTAGGTGAGGTAACGGCTCACCTAGACGTCGATGAATAGGGGTTCTGAGAGGAAGGTCCCCCACACTGGTACTGAGACACGGACCAGACTCCTACGGGAGGCAGCAGTGAGGAATATTGGTCAATGGGCGTAAGCCTGAACCAGCCAAGTAGCGTGAAGGATGACTGCCCTCTGGGTTGTAAACTTCTTTTATAGGGGAATAAAGTGCATCACGTGTGGTGTTTTGTATGTACCCTACGAATAAGGACCGGCTAACTCCGTGCCAGCAGCCGCGGTAATACGGAGGGTCCGAGCGTTATCCGGATTTATTGGGTTTAAAGGGTGCGCAGGCGGGATGTTAAGTCAGTTGTGAAAGTTGGACGCTCAACGTTCAAATTGCAATTGAAACTGGCATTCTTGAGTGCAGTGGAGGTAAGCGGAATTCGTGGTGTAGCGGTGAAATGCTTAGATATCACGAAGAACTCCGATTGCGAAGGCAGCTTGCTATACTGCAACTGACGCTCATGCACGAAGGTGTGGGTATCAAACAGGATTAGATACCCTGGTAGTCCACACAGTAAACGATGAATACTCGCTGTTGGCGATATACAGTCAGCGGCCAAGCGAAAGCATTAAGTATTCCACCTGGGGAGTACGCCGGCAACGGTGAAACTCAAAGGAATTGACGGGGGCCCGCACAAGCGGAGGAACATGTGGTTTAATTCGATGATACGCGAGGAACCTTACCCGGGCTTAAATTATAGGTGCATAGAGTAGAGATATTCTTTTCTTCGGACTCCTATGAAGGTGCTGCATGGTTGTCGTCAGCTCGTGCCGTGAGGTGTCGGCTTAAGTGCCATAACGAGCGCAACCCTTATCATTAGTTACTAACAGTTTATGCTGAGGACTCTAGTGAGACTGCCGTCGTAAGATGTGAGGAAGGTGGGGATGACGTCAAATCAGCACGGCCCTTACGTCCGGGGCTACACACGTGTTACAATGGGGGGTACAGCAGGTCGCTACCTGGCAACAGGATGCTAATCTCAAAAGCCTCTCTCAGTTCGGATCGAAGTCTGCAACTCGACTTCGTGAAGCTGGATTCGCTAGTAATCGCGCATCAGCCATGGCGCGGTGAATACGTTCCCGGGCCTTGTACACACCGCCCGTCAAGCCATGGAAGCCGGGGGTACCTAAAGTCCGTAACCGCAAGGATCGGCCTAGGGTAAAACTGGTAACTGGGGCTAAGTCGTAACAAGGTAGCCGTACCGGAAGGTGCGGCTGGAACACCTCCTTTCTGGAGAGATGACTAATTACACTAAAAGGTGTCAAGTATATTACCCTTATCGGTTTGATAAGCTTGTACTCTTGCTTGTTGTTATAAAATAAAATAAGAGAAAGTAAGAAGCTGAGTACCATCACACAGCAGATTATTTTGAACTAGTCCTATAGCTCAGTTGGTTAGAGCGCTACACTGATAATGTAGAGGTCCGCAGTTCAAATCTGCGTGGGACTACTTTACTGGGGGATTAGCTCAGCTGGCTAGAGCACCTGCCTTGCACGCAGGGGGTCATCGGTTCGAATCCGATATTCTCCACTTGGAATAATTATTTGATTCTAAATGGGATCGAGGCGTTATTCAGATTGATCTTTGACATATTGTACAACCAATTTTCTGTTATGAAATCATGTAAATGATAGATTAACCGTAAAGTAACGAATTTATACGAGCACATTTAGTAGCAATACTAGATGAGTATAGAAGAAAGTAATTAAGGGCGCATGGCGGATGCCTTGGCTCTCGGAGGCGATGAAGGACGTGATAAGCTGCGATAAGCTGCGGGTAGGTGCAAATAACCATTGATCCGTGGATTTCCGAATGGGACAACCTAGTATGTTGAAGACATATTATCCTGAATAGGAGGCCAACGCAGGGAACTGAAACATCTTAGTACCTGTAGGAAAAGAAAACAAAAGTGATTCCCCTAGTAGTGGCGAGCGAACGGGGAGTAGCCCAAACCATTAATGTTCCGGCATTAATGGGGTTGTAGGACCACGTTGTGGGACCTGAAGTAGTGACTGGAACACACTGGAAAGTGTGATCATAGAGGGTGATAATCCCGTACAGGAAGCGACTTCGGCCCTAGTGGTATCCTGAGTAGCGCGGAACACGAGAAATTCTGTGTGAATCTGCCAGGACCATCTGGTAAGGCTAAATACTCCCGAGAGACCGATAGCGAACAGTACCGTGAGGGAAAGGTGAAAAGAACTTCGAATAGAAGAGTGAAATAGTTCCTGAAACCATGCGCTTACAAGCGGTCGGAGCATCTATATGGTGTGACGGCGTGCCTTTTGCATAATGAACCTACGAGTTACTTTCACTGGCAAGGTTAATTGTCTTGAGACAAGCAGCCGAAGCGAAAGCGAGTCTTAATAGGGCGCCATAGTCAGTGTGAGTAGACGCGAAACCAAGTGATCTACCCTTGAGCAGGTTGAAGGTTAGGTAACACTAACTGGAGGACCGAACCAATAAGCGTTGAAAAGCTTCTGGATGACTTGAGGGTGGGGGTGAAAGGCTAATCAAACTTGGAGATAGCTCGTACTCCCCGAAATGCATTTAGGTGCAGCCTATAGAATTACTAATGTGAGGTAGAGCGACTGATAAGATGCGAGGGCTTCGCCGCCTATCAAGTCTTGATAAACTCCGAATGCGCATTAGTTTGATCTATGGAGTGAGGGCATGGGTGCTAAGGTCCATGTCCGAGAGGAGAAGAATCCAGACCATCAGCTAAGGTCCCTAAATAACCACTAAGTTGAACTAACGAAGTAAGATTGCTAAGACAGCTAGGATGTTGGCTTGGAAGCAGCCATTCATTTAAAGAGTGCGTAACAGCTCACTAGTCGAGGAGTTTTGCATGGATAATAATCGGGCATAAGTGGTTTACCGAAGCTATGGATCCCTTATGGGATGGTAGGGGAGCATTCTACTCCGCGTTGAAGATATACCTTGAGGTGTGTTGGAGCGTGTAGAAAAGCAAATGTAGGTATGAGTAACGATAAAGGGGGTGAGAAACCCCCTCGCCGAAAGACTAAGGTTTCCTGATCAACGCTAATCGGATCAGGGTTAGTCGGGTCCTAAGACTAAGCCTAATGGCGATGTCGATGGCTGAATGGGTTAATATTCCCATACTAGTATAATGTAGTGATGTGGTGACGGAGAAGTGAAAGCATCGCCATCTGACGGAATAGATGGTTAAAGGGTGTAGATATACGTTTGGTAGGCAAATCCGCCGAATGTGTCGAACCTGATAGTACTCAGATGTCCTTGGACTGATGAGATAGTATGTGTAACCATGCTCCCAAGAAAACCCGCTAAACGTTAAATATTATACTACCCGTACCGTAAACGGACACACGTAGTCGGGATGAGTATTCTAAGGCGCTTGAGTGATTCGCGGTTAAGGAACTAGGCAAATTAACCCTGTAACTTCGGGATAAAGGGTCCCTACTTTTAGTAGGGCGCAGAGAATAGGTCCAGGCAACTGTTTACCAAAAACACAGGGCTGTGCAAAATCGAAAGATCACGTATACAGCCTGACACCTGCCCGGTGCTGGAAGGTTAAGAGGAGAAGTTATCTTCGGAGACGCTTTGAATTGAAGCCCCAGTAAACGGCGGCCGTAACTATAACGGTCCTAAGGTAGCGAAATTCCTTGTCGGGTAAGTTCCGACCTGCACGAATGGTGTAATGATCTGGACACTGTCTCAACCGCGAGCTCAGTGAAATTGTAGTATCGGTGAAGATGCCGATTACCCGCGATGGGACGAAAAGACCCCGTGAACCTTTACTATAGCTTAACATTGAATTTGGGCACGTGATGTGTAGGATAGGTCGGAGACTTTGAAGTTGGCACGCTAGTGTTGATGGAGTCGCTGTTGAAATACGACCCTTTACTTGTTTGAGTTCTAACTCGTTTTACGAGGACATTGTTTGGTGGGTAGTTTGACTGGGGTGGTCGCCTCCAAAAGAGTAACGGAGGCTTCTAAAGGTACCCTCAGGACGATTGGTAACCGTCCGTAGAGTGTAATGGCATAAGGGTGCTTGACTGGGAGACTAACAAGTCGATCAGGTAGGAAACTAGAGCATAGTGATCCGGTGTTTCCGCATGGAAGGGACATCGCTCAAAGGATAAAAGGTACTCCGGGGATAACAGGCTGATCCCTCCCAAGAGCTCATATCGACGGAGGGGTTTGGCACCTCGATGTCGGCTCGTCACATCCTGGGGCTGGAGAAGGTCCCAAGGGTTGGGCTGTTCGCCCATTAAAGTGGCACGCGAGCTGGGTTCAGAACGTCGTGAGACAGTTCGGTCTCTATCTATCGTGGGCGTATGAAATTTGCGTGGCTCTGACACTAGTACGAGAGGACCGTGTTGGACAGACCTCTGGTTTACCAGTTGTATCGCCAGGTGCATTGCTGGGTATCTACGTCTGGATCGGATAAGTGCTGAAAGCATCTAAGTACGAAGCCGGCCACAAGATTAGATTTCTTAGGGTTGTTGTAGACGACAACGTTGATAGGCTGCAGGTGTAAAGGTGGTAACATCAAAGCCGAGCAGTACTAATTGCCCGTTCACTTTCTTCTAGTATATGTTCTTTACTTTAGTAATGATATTTGTTTGTACGATATGTCTACCTTATTTAGGTGACTATAGCATTAGGGTTCCACCTCTTCCCATTCCGAACAGAGAAGTTAAGCCTAATCACGCCGATGGTACTGCGTAACTGTGGGAGAGTAGGTAGTCGCCGTTTTTTAGTGAGGCCTTCGAGATATGTATCTCGGAGGCCTCTTTTTTTTGTCTTATACACAGGGGGAATGGGTTATGCACAAGTATGTGTATAACTGTTTCTTTTTGCACAGGACACTAATTATGTATTCGTCAGTCATTGTTCACCAACTTCGATATCAAAGTTCACGAACAACGACATCGAAGTTCTCCAACAACGATATCAAAGTTCGCGTACTTTGACTGGGAGTACCCTATAGTCAACTTATATTCTACTTTGACAAGATATGATTATAGTAGATAAAGTCGCATATGCGTAGGCGCAAAAGAAAAGAGACTCCACAGGTTGGAGTCTCTTCTATATCCCATATAATGCTAGAGGGTTACGCTTTTGTTTGTACGACTTCTTGGGCTACTTCTTCTTCAGAGGGAACATACCCTTCTTCGTACATAAAGCGCTTAATACTTTTCTTAGGAGTTTTGACAAACTCATCTGGCATAATTTCGTATCGAGCCATACGCTCGTATCCAGCCACTTGACTATTGATTTCTTTGAGGTTATCATCCATGATGCGTTTTACGCTATCTGGGGCATCATCTCCTGCATTTTTGAGCGAGTCAAAATCAGGATGTACCAGTGCCACAAGTTTTCCTTCACGCTCTACGACTAGTGATTCATGAACGAACGGCATGTTGTTCCAGCGACTTTCAATTTCTTCTGGGAAGATGTTTTGCCCACTTGTAGTTAATATCATGGTTTTACTACGACCACGGATGTATATGTTGCCTTTTGCGTCAAGCGTACCTAAATCTCCTGTTCTTAACCATCCGTCTTCTGTAAAAACTTCAGCTGTAGCTTCTGGATTTTTGTAGTAACCATCCATAACGTTTTCACCGTGTACTTGGATTTCGCCAAGCATATTGTATGGGTCATCGCTATCGATACGCACATTCATTACATCAATGATTTGACCAGACGATGAAGGATGGAATTCATTCCAAGGAGCGTAGCTGATAAGTGGGCCACACTCTGTCATACCATAACCGATAGTGAATGGAAATTTGATGCGATAAAAGAACTGTTCAACTTCTGCACTCATAGCGGCTCCACCAATAATGACTTCTTTAAAATTGCCACCCAATGCATCTACAAGGCGTTTACGAATCTGCGCGTATATTTGCGCATCTAATACGGGTACGCTTAAGGCCAAACGCATGCTGCGTTTTCTTATTAAAGGTAGAATTGTATTTTTGTAAATCTTTTCGATAACAAGCGGTACTGTAATGATTAAGTGAGGACGCACATCGCTAAACGCTTTTAAAAGAATCTTTGGTGAAGGAACTTTGCCTAAAAGAGTTACATGAGCTCCAACGGCAGTACCGGTCAAAAAATCAAAAGCACATCCATATGCATGAGCTAAAGGTAAAAAGGATAGTACTCGTTCACTCCGCTTAAGAAGTTCTGTTCGAATCCCAAATGTTACATTACCAGCTAAATTATTACCTGTTAACATTACTCCTTTACTGAAACCAGTTGTTCCAGAAGTGTAATTGAGTAGCATCACTTTTTCGTTACCAAGGGAAGTGTAATCTACATTTTCTGCTGTATAACCATTTGGATAAGCCGCTAAAAAATGTGCAGATGCTTCATTTTGAAAAGATGCCAATTGGTTATCCCCTTTTTCGTGAATACATTTGAACCCTTCAAATGCTAATACTCCCCTAAGGTTTGGCATCTCTTGTGCATCCAACTTGCTCCAGTATTGCTCACTTGCAAAAAGTATGTAAGATTCGGAGTGGTTGATGATATGATGCACATCTTTGGAAGGGAAATCCTGTAATATAGGTACTACAATACTTCCGTAAGTGATTGTGGCCATATAAGCGATACACCAACGGGCATTATTCTTACCAAGCAAAGCTATTTTTGTACCACGTTTCATACCCAATGAATGGAATAGAAGATGGAGCTTGGCAATTTCTTGGGCAACGTCTCCATATGAATATGTCGGTTCGTAGCCATAATCTGTGTAACAAGGAAGTTCCCAATTATGTCGGAAACTATTCTCGTACAGTTTGATAAAATTCTCTTTAATCATTGCACGCAATTTCGTCTGATGTGCAAAAATAGGATTTTTCAATAATATATGCTACCTTTGTAGCCGAAAAAATTAAGTTAGCAAGTAAAAATGATAGATATCAATGCGTTTCAGGACAAAAAGGCCCTGTATTATACATTAGGATGCAAACTGAACTTTGCTGAAACATCAACGATTTCACAGGTCTTGAGTGAGGCGGGTTTTCGTACAGTGCGTCAAGGAGAGTGTGCCGATTTGATTGTTGTCAATACGTGTTCTGTTACAGAAGCTGCAGATAAAAAATGTCGACAAGTCATTAGTAAGTTGCGCCGACAAAATCCTGGGGCTTACGTTGTGGTTACTGGATGTTATGCTCAGTTGAAGCCTAATCAAGTTGCCAATTTGAAGGGAGTCGATATTGTGCTTGGTGCTGATCAAAAAGGAGAGATATTGGAGCATCTCGGTAATTTGACTAAGAGCGAACATGGGCAAGCTTTTACCTCAAAGCTAAAAGATATTCACAAGTTTATACCAAGTTGTTCTAGAGGAGATCGCACACGCTATTTTCTGAAAGTACAAGATGGATGTAACTACTATTGTACTTATTGTACTATACCGATGGCACGTGGGGCTAGCCGTAATGGAACGATTGCTTCGCTAGTGAAGCAAGCTGAAAAAGTGGCTGCACAAGGTGGGCACGAAATTGTGTTGACTGGCGTGAATATTGGTGATTTTGGGCGTACTACTGGAGAGACTTTCTTGGATTTATGTAAAGCATTGGATGAAGTAGAAGGTATAGAACGTTATCGTATATCTAGTATAGAACCGAATCTTTTAACAGAAGAAATTATTTCGTTTGTAGCTCAGAGCAAGCGTTTTATGCCTCATTTCCATATCCCATTGCAAGCTGGTAGTGATGAAGTGTTGAAGTTAATGAAACGTCGTTATGATACTGCTCTGTTTGCAAAAAAAATCTCTTATATTAAGCAGGTTATTCCAGATTGCTTTATTGGAGTAGATGTGATTGTGGGTACACGTGGAGAATTACCCGCTTATTTTGAAGATGCCGTTCGATTTATTGAAGGTCTAGATATTAGCCAATTACATGTTTTTAGTTATTCTGAACGAGCTGGAACAAAAGCTTTAGAAATTGAGTATGCAGTAGATCCCCAAGATAAACAAAAACGTAGTAAACGCTTACTGGATATTTCTGAGATTAAACGACAAGCTTTTTATGAATCGTTTGCAGGTCAAACGCGTACGGTTTTATTAGAACATAATCAAGGAGGAGATACGATGTATGGTTTTACAGATAACTATGTGCGCGTTGAACTTCCCGTAGACAATTCTTTGGACAATCATATAGTAGAAGTGAAACTTTTACATATGAGTGAAGATAAACATGCGATGCTGGGTGAAATCAAAAAGGTTTGTCAAATAGAAAAATAAAAATGAAAGTAAGTGTCGTTATTCTCAATTGGAATGGAGAAAAGATGTTGGAAGAATACTTACCTAATATCTTGTCTCATTGCAATTTTCCAGGAGTGGAGGTTGTGATTATTGATAATGGCTCCACAGACAACTCTGTGTGCTGGTTGCAAGTACATTATCCAGAAGTACGACTTGTTATATTGTCAGAAAATTATGGTTTTGCAGATGGATATAATAAGGGATTAGAAGCAGTGGATAGTGAATATATTGTATTATTGAATAGTGATATACAGTTGACTGAGGGGTGGTTATCTCCATTGATAGATTTTTTAGATAACCATCCAGATTATGCAGCATGTCAACCTAAAATGCTTAGTCTTAGACAACCTGAGTACTTTGAACATGCTGGAGCTTGTGGAGGATTTATAGACTATTATGGCTATCCGTACTGTAGAGGACGGATAATGAATACTGTAGAAAGGGATCAAGGACAATATGATGTGCCAATAGATGTTGCTTGGACGTCTGGGGCAGCTATGTGTTTGCGTAATCAAGCATACAGAGAAGTTGGACAATTGGATGGTACTTTTTTTGCCCACATGGAAGAGATTGATCTCTGTTGGCGCTTACGTGCTAGAGGATATAAATTGCGTTGTATCCCACAAAGTGTGGTGTATCATTTGGGTGGGGGATCATTGCCTTACGGATCACCACGTAAAACTTATCTTAATTTCCGAAATAATCTACTTATGCTCTATAAAAATCTGCCTGAAGGAGATTTGTGTGGAGTGATGCGTATGCGTTGTCTGTTGGATTATTTAGCTGCAGGAATGTTCTTTTTTAAGGGACAATGGGCACATATGAAGGCTGTTCTTAAAGCAAGAAAGGATGGAAAATCTTTGATACACAAACAATACAAATCAGTAAGGCAAGAAAATCTTCGTTTAGCAGTTAAGGGTGCCTATTTACCTAAACGTTTTCCTCGTTTGATCTTATTGGGACGGCCTCCTTTCCACGTTCAGGGTAATTGATAAGATATAGCTTATCTGTTGCACGGGTATAGGCTGTGTATAACCAACGAAGTCCATCTAAATTAAGCATATCTTCTTGGAGCATAGCTCCGTCTAAAAATACGCGACGCCATTGTCCACCTTGTGATTTGTGGCATGTAATAGCATAGGCATATTTGACTTGTAATGCATTGAAATGTTTATCTTCTTTGAGGGCTTTAAGACGTGCTTTTTGTGTAGTAATGTGTTGATAATCCTCTAAGATTGCATAATATAATTTTTCTTGTTGTTCCTTGGTTAGAGCAGGAGCTTCTGCTAGTAAAGTATCAACAAGTAAAAGTACTTCAGGGTACCATTCCTCATGATCTGGAACCTCTAGTTCAACTTGCGCCCATTCAAACCCGTACAGTTTGTATCTCTTAATGACTTTTCTGACTTGTATAATCTCTCCATTCGCTAAAAAATCATCTCTTTTATCCTGCTCAGCCCAATAATAATTGTTTTTAGCTACCATCAATAAATCACCACGTTCTAGTAGCTCTTCTCTCCATAGAATACGATTTCGTATGCCCATATTATATTGGTTGGCTCGCCAGTTAGCGCGAGTGATAATAATAGTATCTTCTATACCCACTTGACTGTAGGAATCTTCTAATGCTTCAAGCAATTCTTCTCCTTCGACACATTGTAAATCTGGAAATGTTTTCGCAGGTATGAGTGGTTGCTTGATCTCTTCTGTCTGTCCATATTCATACATTTGTTTTTGGATAGCAGTGATGTACTGTCGAATATGTGTTGCCTGTAGTAAAATGCCACTTTCTGCACGCTGACGCACTACTTCATTGAGCTCTATCTCAAAGGTGTCTAATCCGAACCCTTGCAAATATTCAGCATTCAATGCTTTGCTCTCATTCTCTCCAATAGGAGGTAGCTGTGCCGTATCTCCAATAAGCATGAGGCGACAGTCGTTTCCAGAATACACATATTCAACTAAATCGTCTAACAATGGATTGCTGGAGAAAATATCTGTCACAGAGCTTGTATGAGAAATCATAGATGCTTCATCAACAATAAACAGAGTGTGCGTATGCGCGTTTGTGTTTAAACTATAGCTAGTATGAATATCTCCGACGCGATGTTGGCGATATATTTTACGGTGTATTGTTAAAGCTGGCATTTCGGAGTAATTTGATAACACTCTAGCAGCTCGTCCAGTTGGTGCTAAAAGGATTACTTGATAATTGTGTTTTCTAAGTATCCGTACGAAGGATGAGATTAGAGATGTTTTTCCCGTTCCTGCATAGCCCTTAAGGATAAATAAGCCTTGATTAACGCTGACTGACATAAAGTCTGAGAGCATCTGAATTGCTAAATCCTGTTGATGAGTAGGGGTAAATGCAAAATCATCTTTAATTTCCTGTTGGAATTCGACTTTTCTCATGTTATACGGAATAAAAAAATGCGATTTTCTCGCTGGTTTTGGTTATTAGTTTTATCTTTGCGGTACGAATATAACTAATAAACGAAACATAGTCAACATGAAAACGGTAATTAACGTAGTTTTGGTCCTAGTGGCCTTGGTTTTAGTGGTGGTGACATATAATAGTATTATGGCTCCGATTAAATTTGATAAGCAAAAAACGGTGTATGACAACGCAGTTATTAAGCGTTTGAAAGACATTCGTACTGCTCAGCTTGAGTATCGTGCACAACACGATCAAGCGTATACAAACAATTTTGATACACTTATTGATTTTATCAAGACAGCTAAGAAACCTTTTGTCCTTAAAGAAGGAGTTTTGACTGATGATCAATTAGCTTCTGGTCTTACAGAAAAGAAGGCTATGAAGATTATCAATAAGGCAAAAAAGACTGGTAACTATCGCGAGGTGGAGAAAAAAGGTCTAGAAAAGTTCCGTCGTGATACGCTTTGGGTGTCAGTATTGGATACTGCTGGTTTTTCTAAGGGATTCAATCCTGATTCTATCCGTTACGTACCTAATACAAATAACGCTAAGTTTGAAATGGATACAGTTATTACTGTGACTAAGAGTGGTATGCCAGTCTTCTTGTTCCAAGCTAACGTGAAGAACGATGTATATCTAGCTGGTCTTAATGACAAGCAAGCAATTATTAACCTGAATGATGAAGCTAAAAATTTAGGCCGTTTTCCTGGTCTTCAAGTGGGTTCTATCGAAGATGGTGGTAATAACAACGCGGGTAACTGGGAGTAATATCTATATGATATGGTAGCTTTTGAACCCAATCAAAAATATAGTCTATCCATCCGCATTTTTGTGGATGGATTTTCTTTTTCTATATACTGCCCATTGTTGGGTAGTAGACCTATACATACACAATATGTATCTGTAGACACAACGCTTAGTGTAGCGGTGAATTTGAAGAAACTTTATCAAGAGGAAATTTGTTTACGCCATGATTTTGTTAATGTGGTTGTGTATATGGAAATGGGGCGATGGACTATTGTGCCTTCTTCTATGTGGATTTCTCATGAAAAGCTGACATATTTTTACCAAAACCTTCCAGTTCGTGATAATGAAGTTGTGTTGCGTGATCATGTGTCTAATTTAGAAATGGAAGTAGTGCATGCTGTCGATAAAACATTATTGGAAGAACTACGTGCCTACTATGGAGAAGCACTATGTGTGCATGCAGTGTCTTCTTTATTGTTATCTTCTTTTGTCTCACAGGTTAGCCATAGTAATCGTTTTGCTTTATTTGTAGTTTTGCAAGGGGAATATCTTGATTTTTATGCGATCAAAAAAGGAGGTCTTGAATTAACTAATAGGGTCTATGCCCCTGTTGTTAGTGATTGTATTTATTACACATTATATATATGGAAGATACTTGGTTATCAACAATTGTCAGATTCGCTTATTATTGTGGATATGTCAAATCGTGATAAAACGACGCAGTTGCTCAATGTTCAAGTAACAATGCAAGATGTAGTTACTAATTTACGTCAGTATATTAAGCATGTAGGTGTGGTAACGTCACCTGTGTTGGATTGGGATGAATATATAAGGATGAATCAATAAGAAAGAATAAGTAATGCGAGTGATTAGTGGAATATATAAACGTCGACGTTTCGATGTACCTAAAAGTTTTAAGGCAAGGCCAACAACCGATTTTGCTAAAGAAAATTTATTTAATGTCTTGGAGCAGTATTGTGATTTTTCTGCGGATGGATTCACAGCTCTAGATTTGTTTGCTGGAACTGGAAGTATAAGTGTTGAGCTAGTATCTAGAGGATGTAGTCGAGTGATTAGTGTAGAAAAAGATCGAAAACATTACTCTTTTATTCAGCAAGTAATGACGCAACTTAAGACGGACACGTGTGTGCCGCTTTGTACTGATGTATTTAAATATATAAATCGATGTACAACTCAATTTGATTTGATTTTTGCTGACCCTCCTTACGCATTGGAACGTCTTGCTGATCTACCTGATCTGATCTTAAATGGTGATATGATGAAAAATGTTAGTCTCTTTGTTTTAGAACATGGGAAAGATAATTCTTTCGTAGATCATCCTTGTTTTGTTGAGCATAGAGAGTATGGTAGTGTTAATTTTACCTTCTTCTCTCATAATAAATGGGAATAATATATGCACCTCGTCTTGTATGAGGTGTTTTTTATATATGGGTATTTCTGCTGTGATTACAACAAAGGACTAAATAATCGTGCAATCGATTCTTTTAGTTGTGTTTTCTTGCTTCTAGTTTTCCATGTTTCTGCAGTGAGTGGGGAGCAGTGTTTTATATCTTTTTCAAATTGTAGTCGTAATTCTCGTGCTAAATCTACGTCATAAATTATTGCGTTGACTTCGAAATTATGATCGAAACTTCTATAGTCTAAATTGGTCGATCCAATTGTAGCATAGCTGTCATCAAATGTGAGTGCTTTACTATGTAGAAAGCCGTCTTTATATAACCAGATTTTAACTCCAACATCTAACAACATTTCTATATAGCTTTGTGAAGCGTATTGTGTAATAATGCTATCTCCTTTTTGAGGGAGCATGAGTTGTACGTCAACGCCAGATAAACTAGCTGTTTCAATAGCGTTAAGCAGAGTCTCCGATGGTAAAAAATATGGTGTTTGTAGTAAAATTTGCTTTGTAGCTAGGTGAATCATTTGTACGATACCTTGATGAATTTCTTGAATTCCTTGTAATGGATTGCTAGCTACAATCTGTATTATGGATTTAGAATATGTATTTGGTGCATTAATATATTCTGATGATTTTGTGTACTCAAGTATGTCTGGAAAATAATCGTTATGAACTAAAAGAGATTTATCTACAGTGTACCAATCAATTAAGAAACTGGTTTGAAGTCCATGCACTGCTTCTCCCCATATTTCCATATGAGTATCTCTCCAATATTGGTGACGCCCTCCATCCATATATCGTTGAGCTAAATTCATACCTCCAATAAAACCGATTTTTCCATCAATGATAGCTTGTTTGCGGTGATTACGGTGATTAATTCGACTAGCCATACCTGGAAATCTTACTTTCATAAAAGCACGAACGGCAATGCCAGCTTCTCGCATTTCCTCAAAGAAATTTTTGGATGTAGACCAACTGCCTACATCATCATATAAAACTCGAATTTCAATACCATGTTTGGCTTGCTCTATCAAGGCTCTTTGTACTTGACGGCCTATATTGTCATCTTCAAAAATGTAGTATTGAAGATGAATATGATGTTGGGCATTTTGTATTGCTTTTAATAGAGCATGTAGTTTTTCATAACCTGAATAGAAGAACTGTACTTTGTTGCCTGCTAGGGGAATAGCAGCACTATTTTTTTCAAATAGCTTAATTAGTGGTTTATAAACATGCGCTTGTTCTAGGGGGAGATGTATTGGGGTCTGTTGCCTAGCTTTGGGTTTTTCAATCAAACGGCTGAATTTACGGCTTAATTGTTTTATGTTATGTTTTTTTCGTTGACCTAGGAAGAAATAAAAAATAAGACCAATAATTGGTAGAAATACAAGCGCAAGAATCCACGCCAGTGTTTTGATGGGGGGGCGATTATCCAATAAAATCATCAAAACAACTGGTACAAGAATAATTATATATATAATTTGGAAGGTTGAATTCCAGAAAAGGATTAATGCTGGTATATCCATAGATTAGCGAGTTATATTACTTCATTAGGGAATCTTTATAGTCTTGTATGGCTTTTTCGTATGTTGCTATGGCATCAGACATTGAACCAAAAAATTCTCCGCCTGAAGCATTTTTATGACCTCCTCCATTGAAGTATTTAGTTGCTATTTCGTTGCATGCAAAATCACCAATAGAACGAAGGGAAACTTTAATCATGCTTTTGTCTTTATCTTCTCTTAAAAAACAACTCATCTTCATACCCAGAATTTGTAAAGGAAGATTCACAAACCCTTCGCTGTCTCCCTTTTTGAATTTATGGATCTCTTGTTGTGCATGTGATAGGGTCATTAATGCAGCATGCTCAGGATAAACATTCATTTGGCTAAGTAGTATGCCCATTAAGCGGAGTCTTTCTTCACTGTATGTGTGGTTTACTCGGCGATAAATTTCATCTTTATCAATGCCTTTTTCCATAAGCATGGAAATAATAGCATATATTTCGGAGTTGTTTGAGTTATAAGTGAAACTTCCAGTATCTGTCATCATGCCTAAGTATAGACACGAGGCAATATCATGATTTATTTGTGGAAAATAACCCATTTGATGAATAAATCTAAAGACCAATTCACACGTTGATGAAATAGGAGGATGAGAAATGACAATATCGCAAAAATCATCTGGATATAAGTGATGGTCAATCATAATCTTACGTGCTGGTGAATCGACTAAAGCTTCTTTCATATCACCAGTGCGTGATGGTATATTAAAGTCTAGGCAAATAATAATATCCGCGTCACGTAGTATAGTGCGACATTCATTGGCGCCATTTGCATATACTAAAATATTGTTGGCACCAGGTGCCCAAGCTAGGAAATTCGGAAAATCATTAGGTACAATGACTTGTGGAATACAATGTAGAATACGTACAAAATGAGCCATGGCTAACGAAGAACCAATGGCATCACCATCTGGACCTACGTGGCATACAATGACCACATTTTGTGCTTCGTGTAGCCATGTATTGGCTAGTTTAATTTTTTCTGGTGCTATAGTATTGCTGAGCATAGACGTGTTGTTTTTTATGTTGTTTCAGTATTTTCTAACCAATCATCAATTAAGAGACGGGCTAAACTTAATTTCTTTGGTATAGCAGGTAAATTGTCTCTATGATAGAATTGTCCACTTATTAGCTCTTCTTCTTGAAGATGTACTTCTCCACCTGCATATTCTGCAGTGAAACCTAACATCAATCCAGATGGATAGGGCCAAGGTTGACTACCAAAATAGTTTATGTTTTTTATTTCTAAACCAGTTTCTTCTCGTACTTCGCGAAGTACTGTCTCTTCTAGTGATTCGCCAACTTCCATAAATCCAGCAACTAAACCTTTAAATGCCTTGCGGAAGCCACGAGATTGTACTAAAAATATTTCATCTTTACCTCGAGTTATTCTCACTATCATCGCAGGCGAAATACGAGGAAAATATTCTTCGTGACATGCAGGGCATTTCATCATGTTGGGTGAAGCTTGTATGGTTGGTGTGCCACATTTACCACAGTAACGATGAGTTAATGCCCAATAGTGCATCTGGTGTGCTTTTCCTACTGCGGTATACAGCTTATTGGCAAGTACATCATAGGCATCTCGCATTCCTACCCAGATATACCCTTCAATATGTGGAGCTGTATCCATTTCTATAGATTGAGCTATTGGAGTAGACTCCAATGGTAATGTAATGGGGTGAATAATGGAATTGGTTACTTTGATGGGAGGTTGCTTACCCTGTGGGAGTGAGTATGTAGTAAAGTCATCATTGGTGTCTTCTTTGAGTAAAAGAAGTTCACCATGAAGAATAATCCAATAATCATTACTGACAATATCTTCATTTAATGGACGATGTTCCTCTATCTTTTTCTCAGCTTCGCGCATCGTTTTAAATTCAGAGTATTTATTTACATCTAATATCATCATGGCTAATCATGTTTTTCGGGGAGTACATCTCCTTTGAAACTAAGAGGTACTAAAGATGATGCACTTTCAAGTATATATATTTTTTTTCGGCCTACTAAATAAACACGCATTGGGATGTTTGATCGTGTCTCTGTTTCAAGCATTACTTGTCGACAAGCACCACAAGGGGATAACGGTTCATCGAGAAACTCTCCTTCTGTGTATCCTGCGATCGCTAGTGCTTTAACTGGCATATCTGGGTATTGTGAACCCGCATAAAATAGAGCAGTGCGTTCGGCACATAGACCTGATGGGTAGGCAGCATTTTCTTGATTGCTACCTGTGATTATTGTTTCGTTGTCTAGCAGAACTGCCGCTCCTACCTGAAAGCGAGAATATGGTGAGTAACTTCGTTGAGTTGCTTTTTGTGCCTGACGTACTAAAAGCTGTTCTTGTTCTGTAAGCTCATCGAGCGTACAAATGCTCATGCTTGTAATGATTTTCTGCTGTTTCATCTGTTTAATAAGCTAAAATTATACCACAAAGTTAGTGATATGATAGGAATTCCCAATTATTATAAGCATTTTTGTTGCTATAAAATGTTGAATAAAATAGAAATATGTACCCAAAAACGAGTTTATTTTTTATCCGCCTAAAACAAACTACTTTGTTTATCATGGTTATTGTTGGGATGAATCATATGCCTGTTGTCGCAGGACGTACCAATAATGCATACCGTGCTTATATTAAAAAATATAGTGAAATTGCTGTAGATCAGATGAAAGAATATCGGATTCCAGCAAGTATTACACTAGCACAAGGACTCTTAGAGAGTGCTGCAGGACGTAGTGATTTGGCGTGTAAAAGTAATAATCACTTTGGAATAAAATGTCACGGCTGGCGTGGGCGTAAAGTTTATCATGATGATGATAGGAAGCATGAATGTTTTCGAGCATATAGACATGTTAGAGAATCATACGAAGACCATAGTAAATTTTTGAGAACACACGGAAGATATGCTTTTCTTTTTCGATATAGGATTACAGATTATAAAAGATGGGCAGAAGGTTTGAAAGAGGCAGGATACGCTACGAGCCGATCTTATGCTAATCAATTGATTAGTATTATTGAAGATTACAAATTATATAAATATGACAGCAAGGTTGGTAAGACTTTGGTTGAGATTGATCAAACACATTATAGTCACGTGATTGCTTTAGCAAATGATTTAGCATACTTAGTTGCTCATGATGGAGATACTTGGAAGAGCTTAGCAAAAGAAACGGGTATTGGTGCATCCTCTTTGATTAGATACAATGAGTTGGATAAGGAATATGTTTTAAATGAAGGGGATGTAGTTTATCTTCATAGAAAGAAGTGTAAGGCAGCAAGAGGATGTGAAATACATTATGTAAAGCCTGGTGAATCAATGCATCTGATTGCCCAAAAATACGGAGTGCAAATGAAATTTTTGTATAAAAGGAATCGTCTACCAAATGATTATATGCCTAGAGTAGGTGATCAATTAAAGTTGCGATGAAAACTGTCTGTTTTAATGAATTTATAAGTGAAAATATTATAAACGAAAAAGGATGTATCAATTGATACATCCTTTTCTTTTTCGTGTGACACTAATTATTCACCTAGGTGGATTGCTTCTGATGGGCAAACATCAGCACAAGCTCCACATTCAGTACAAAGATCTGGATCGATGCTATAAATATCCCCTTCAGAGATAGCCTCTACTGGACATTCATCGATACAAGTACCACATGCGATACAGTCGTCGTTAATTACGTAAGCCATAATAGTCTGTTTTATAAATGAATAAGTCAATTTTAATAGAAATCATTGTAAATAACAATTTCACGAATGCAAATGTAATGTTTTTCTGTAAACTCTGTATAGCAAAATCTACTTTTATTGCTAATTTAACTCTTTTCTAGATTACACAAATGTCAATGATTAACGCTGAAATATTGTATCTTGTAAATGGTCTGGCAACATATGTAAAGTGCTGTTATAGAGTGGTTTTTTGTTTCTTTTGATAATAATCAATATTTACAATGTTATTTGATTTTTATCTCAAAAAAAATTGGGTATTGTTTCGCATATTTGTATGTTTGCTGTGCAAAATGATAATCCTAGTGTGACTAGGACACCATTAATAGGTAATAAGATTGTACAAAATGCGTTTGGAAATCGCGTGTGATTATCCCTTTTAAAAAGGGCTTCTGATGATCTCGAAAGAGGTCTTTTATAATAAGATATATAGGATAATAATCAATGATTAGGTATTATGAAAAAGATTGTATTGTTTTTTGTGGCAGTATTCTGCCTAATGACAACAGGATTTGCAGCAGGAATGCAACCTACTGCAGCTAATTGGACGGCAAATATTAATGTCGAGATGCTTTCTAAGTATCTAAAACTTTCTGAACAGCAAGCTAAAGAGGTTGGGCACATTAGTAGTTTTTTTAAAGAAGAAATGAGAACAGCTAATAACGCTGATTCAACACGTGCTGAACTTACTACTAAGGCGGTGAAAACAAATCTTAGATTGATGAGTAAGACTCTTGACAAAAAGCAGTATGAAAAGTATGCTCTCTTGGTTGAAACGACTTTGAACAACAAAGGAATTAAGTTGAGCAAATAAACACTGCATTGGTGGAATTTTGTAAGCCAGCCCTCAATAGAAGAGAGGGGTGGCTTTTTTGTTTGTATATAGGTTTGTTGTTAAAGTCGTACTGTAATTTGCATTCCTTTTGATTCATTTTGCATCCGATCTAAGGCTGTAACTACATAAATATACTTATCAGTGCCTGTGTGGTAAGGGAGTTTCCACTTGTTTTCTTTAGTGATCTTTACAATGTAATAAGGGTTAGACAAGTCAATTTGTTGCCCCTTTTTGAATTGATAGATTACATACTTATCAGTTCGTGTAAGTTCCAAAGCTATTTCATGTGAGTAATTTTTTGTATGTACTATCTCAATATTTTTGTACACTTTCTTTATTTCTGGAGCATCCCATATGAGATAGTATCCGTCAGCAAACCAGCGAGATTTCAAATTACGCACTACTTCAGGTGCTTCATTATCTATCCATGGATATTTTGGTTGTAAAGCAGGCGTGGAATGATATCTAAGGCGAAGACTATCTGCTATTCCTCCTAAATTGTCTACAATGCATTGGCCTGGCCACTGACAGCTACCACTTATAGACGAGTAGTTACGCTGTCGTTTTATTTTTGCTGTAAATTGATGATTCTTTGGATTGGTTAAATCACAGTATTTTATGGTACGGAGTATAGATTGACCTATATATATATGCCTAGAGTTTGCATGATTGGCCCACCAGTCAACGAGGACATTGTAGTCAGCTACAGGATGTCCAATTTGCCAATAAATCTGTGGAATAATATAATCGACCCATCCTGAGCGAGTCCATTTTAGAATATCAGCGTAAAGATCTCCGTAATTTTCTAGCCCATTTGTTGCACTTCCATCTGGATCATTTTTTTTATTTCTATAGATCCCAAATGGCGAAATACCAAACTTAACCCAAGGTTTTTGTTGCTTGATCGTTTTGTGGAGTTGTTGTATTAGCAGGTCAACATTGTGTCGTCTCCAATTTGCTTTGTTTTTAAATTGGAATCCCATTGCTAAGTACTCACTTTCGTCTGGAAATTTTTCACCTGCTATTGGATAAGGGTAAAAGTAATCATCCATATGAATCCCATCCACATCGTATTTGGCCAAAATATCTGTAACAACTTGACAGATAAAATCACGACTTTGTTGTAATGCTGGATTGAAAAGCATTTTGTCTCCATAGGTTACAAACCATTCTGGATGTCTAAAGTAAACATGATTTGGTGCCAATCTTTCACTTAGATGTTGTTTTACTCTATAAGGATTCAGCCATGCATGCATTTCCATTCCTCGTTTATGGCATTCTTGTATTATCCATGCTGTCGGATCCCAACCTGGTGATATGCCTTGTGTGCCAGTGAGCCATTTACTCCATGGCTCCAGATTTGAGGGATAGAGGGCGTCTGATGAAGGGCGTATCTGAAATAATATAGCGTTGATACCTGCTGCTTGAAGAGCGTTTAATTGTAGGATTAGCTTGCTTTTCATTTGTGTTTCACTCAGTTGATAATAATCACCAGTCACTGTGGGTAACCATGCTCCACGAAACTCACGTTTAGGATTACATGATTGTTCAATGTCTGTATTTGAAACTTGAGATCGTAGTGATTTGCATGAGTAGAATATGCAAAGAGTAATTGGAACTATTATGAAGAAACTTGTTATGAGTTTCTTTATTGAATTAGTTGTTATGAATAGCTTCATCAAAAATAGAATCTATGAGGATTATTAAGACTTGTTTCTCTGCAAAGATAGAAAAATCTTACGAAAAAAGCACTATCTTTGTCCGTTAGTCAATAGCAAAATATATGGTACAAAAAAAAGAAATTCAAATACAAGGCGCTCATGTCAACAACTTAAAGCATGTTGATGTGACTATTCCGCGCAATCAACTTGTTGTAATTACTGGTTTATCAGGATCAGGTAAATCCTCATTGGCATTCGATACATTATATGCCGAAGGGCAGAGACGTTATGTGGAGAGTCTTTCAAGCTATGCACGCCAGTTTTTGGGCCGAATGAGTAAACCAGAGTGTGATTTTATTATGGGGATACCTCCTGCTATTGCTATTGAACAGAAAGTGGTTAGTCGTAATCCACGAAGTACAGTTGGAACTCAAACTGAGATTTATGAACATTTGCGTATGCTTTTTGCAAGAGTAGGTCATACGATTAGCCCAATAACGGGGAATGAAGTAAAAAAACATACGCCTGATGATGTGGTCGATTTTGTTATGGCTCAGACTGAAGGTACTAAATTTACGATCTTGACCAAAGCAAACCGTATTCCAGAACGTGCTTTGAAAGACCAATTAATAATGGATTTGTCAAATGGCTTTTCACGTATTGATATTGATGGAAAGTTGAGCCTTATTGAAGATTTTGTGTCTACTGATGATCCATCGAATGTGTATTTGATGATTGACCGTATGGTGGTCAAAAATGATGTAGATACACGTTCGCGTGTAAACGATTCAGTACAAACTGCATTCTATGAGGGAATTGGTGAATGTGCTATACGGATATATACATCAAATACAAGATCTATCGTATATAGTTTTAGCAATAAGTTTGAAGCAGATGGGATGAGATTTTTGGAGCCCTCTCCACAACTGTTTTCTTTTAATAACCCTTACGGTGCATGCCCGAAATGTGAAGGATTTGGCAAGGTGATGGGTATTGATGAAAATTTGGTAGTGCCCGATCCCAGTTTATCAGTATATGATGGAGCTGTATTTCCCTGGAGAGGTGAAAAAATGGGAGAATGGAAGACGTACTTTATACAACATGCTCAAAAATATGACTTCCCTATTTTTACACCATATTATGAATTGACAAAAGAACAAAAAAAGATCCTTTGGGATGGTGCTGATGATTTGGAAGGAATTAATGCTTTTTTTGATTTCTTACAGCGACAACAATATAAGATTCAATATCGTGTGATGTTGTCACGGTATCGAGGGAAAACGACATGTCCAGAATGTCATGGAACCCGCCTACGTCGTGAAGCCGATTATGTCAAAATCGGTGGCAAATCAATTTCTGATTTGGTCGACTTGCCTATGGATGAATTACAGGTCTTCTTCGATCATTTGAATTTGCCAGAACATGAATCTATCATATCTGAAAGGTTATTGGATGAGATTTGCAAACGCATCGGTTTTATGCGTGATGTTGGATTAACATATCTTACGCTTAATCGATTGAGTAATACTTTATCTGGAGGAGAAAGTCAGCGTATTAATTTGGCTTCTTCATTGAGCTCAAGTTTAGTCGGAAGTCTTTATATATTGGATGAACCTAGTATTGGATTACATAGTAAGGACACTTTCAAATTAATTCAGGTACTTAGAAAACTACAAGAGCTGGGGAATACTGTGGTTGTGGTTGAACATGATGAGGACATTATGCGCGCAGCTGACTATATTATTGATGTGGGCCCTGGAGCTGGTATACATGGGGGACAAATCGTATATCAAGGGGATATGTCTAAGTTGACAAAAAATTCTACTAGTCATACTGTGAGGTATTTAATGCATGAAGAGAAAATCCCTGTTCCCAGTATACGACGTTCTTGGAACAGTTATATTCAAGTTAAGGGTGCTCGTGCGAATAATCTAAAAGGAGTTGATGTTAAATTACCGCTTCACGCTATGACGGTTGTTACTGGAGTCAGTGGCTCTGGGAAGAGTACCCTTGTCCATGATATATTTTATCTAGGATTGAGACGTGAATTAGGAGAAGGAGGAGATCGTCCTGGTTACTATGTCTCTATGACAGGAGATGTTAAGATGATTACTAAAGTCGAGTATATAGATCAAAATCCGATAGGGAAATCATCGCGAAGCAATGCAGCAACGTATTTAAAGATTTGGGATGAAATTCGAAAATTGTATGCAACTCAACCTCTCGCTAAACAGATGGGCATGTCTGCTAAGTTTTTTAGTTTTAATAGCGATGGTGGACGATGTGAGGAATGTAAAGGTGAAGGGGTGACTCACGTAGAAATGCAGTTTATGGCAGACTTAACCCTGACGTGTGAATCATGTAAAGGTAAACGTTTTAAAAAAGATACGTTAGAAGTTACTTTTCAAGAAAAATCTGTGTATGATCTTCTTGAAATGAGTGTGGAAGAGGCAAGCCTTTTTTTTAGTAAACATAAACAAGAGAAAATTGTAAAGTCATTGCAACCACTGTTGGATGTAGGATTGGGATATATCAAATTGGGGCAAACTTCAACGACCCTTTCAGGGGGTGAAAATCAACGTGTCAAACTTGCTTATTATTTAAGTTTAGAGCGTGTGTCTAATACGTTGTTTATATTTGATGAGCCAACCACTGGGCTACACTTCCATGATATACATATACTTCTCCAAGCTTTCGAAAAACTAATAGATAGAGGACATACTATTTTAATTATTGAGCATAACCTTGATGTTGTAAAATGTGCTGATCATGTAATTGATATAGGTCCGGATGGAGGTGCTAGAGGTGGGCAGATAGTGGCTGTAGGCACACCAGAGGAAATCGCTGAATGTCAAACTTCATTTACAGGTCAATTTTTAAAAGAGAAACTTAAGTAAATTTTCTGTGGAGAAAAATACTTTTTTGTTTTTAATTGACAAAAAAGCATTGTATATTTGTGACAAATGACACCTATATAAAAGACCACAATTTATATATACACGATACTTCTATAATGAAAATATTATATATGCTCTTTCATGGCTTTGACGAAGCAAGTGGGATTAGCAAGAAGATTATGGCACAAATTGCTGGTCTTCAAAAAGCTAATCACAGTGTATATCTGTGTCATTATGAGCGTACTGAAGATGACCATCGATGTCGTATGATTGACAATGAAGTTGTTGAGGATTACGGTACTGGTTTGTGGGCAGCAGCTAAAAGCAGATGCAATTTTGATTCTGTAGTACGCTTTGTAGACAAACATGCTATTGATGTGGCTTATATTCGTTCTTTTCATAATGCAAATCCTGGAGTTATTCGTTTCTTTAAAGAGTTACGTAAATTGGGTGTTAGAATAGCCTTAGAAATTCCGACTTATCCATATGATACTGAATACAACAGAATGCCAATCTCTTGGAAAATGGTTCTTTGTGTTGATCGTATTTTCAGATATCGCTTGGCAGCACAGTGTAACTGTATTGTGACATTTTCGGATGCTGAAAAAATTTTTGGACAAAGAACTGTGCGTATATCCAATGGAGTAGATTTTGATGAAACTCCTTTAGCTCAGCATCTTCCTTCTACAGATGGATCAATTCATTTTTTGGCCGTTGCTGAAATTCATTATTGGCATGGTTTTGATCGTGCAGTACATGGGATGGGGCAATATTTACAAAAATATCCAGATGCACCAATTGTATTTGATATAGTTGGCCCTAATTTTAATCACGATGCAGATGTTATTAAAAAAGTGATATCTCAATACCCAAATCTTGAAAAACATGTTTTTTTACATGGTCCTAAACACGGGGAAGAACTGACTGCTTTTTTTAATAAAGCGGATATCTGTATTGCATCTTTAGCAAGGCATCGTTCTGGAATTACGAAGATTAAAACACTAAAGAATAGAGAATACGCAGTGCGTGGACTACCGTTTGTATATAGTGAAATTGATGAAGATTTTGAGAAAATGCCCTATGTAATGAAAGCACCTGCAGACGAAACTCCATTGGATATTGAAGCTTTACTACGTTTTAAATCTCATTGTACAATTGATCCCAAAAGTATCCGTGAATCGATTCGCCATTTAGATTGGAAGGTACAAATGAAGCGAGTCTTAGATGAACTATAACAAACTATTAATAGCTTATGAACACTTCTTACATTGTGCTTACAGTGCTCTTTTGGGTCTTTTTATTTATTTTATTCTATGCATATTTGGGGTATGGGATCATGTTGCTCATTCTTGTAAAAGTTAAGGAACTCTTTAAAAAAAAGGTGCGTATTGCACTACCTGAAGATGATAAATTGCCGTCTGTCACGCTCTTTATTACAGCATTTAATGAAGAAGACGTAGTGCATGATAAGATGACTAATTGTTTGAACTTAGATTATCCAGAAGATAAGCTTGACTTAGTCTGGTGTACAGATGGTTCTGATGATAGTACTAATGCATTACTCGCAAAATATAAGCGCGTTCGAGTTTTATATGAACCTATTAGGAATGGAAAAACAGCAGCTATGAATCGTGGAATGCGTTATGTAGATACAGAGATTGTTATTTTTACTGACGCAAACACAATGGTCAATAAGGAAGCGATACGAGTTATAGTGCAGCGCTTTATGGAACCTAAAGTTGGCTGTGTCGCTGGAGAAAAACGTATTGTTAATAATAATACAGATAATGCTGCAGGTGGAGGAGAAGGTATATACTGGAAGTATGAATCAGCTTTGAAAGCTTATGATGATAGGCTGTATAGTGCAGTTGGGGCTGCGGGTGAATTATTTGCGGTTCGTCGTAATTTGTTTTTTGAGATGGATAAAGATACGCTATTGGATGATTTTATCTTATCATTGTCAATAGCAATGAAAGGGTATAAGATTGCCTATACTCCCGATGCATATGCTGAAGAATCTGGTAGTGCAGATATGTTTGAGGAAGAAAAAAGAAAAGTGCGTATTGCTGCTGGTGGTTTGCAATCAGTATGGAGATTGAGGCCATTGCTAAACCCTTTTAAATATGGAGTGTTATCGTTTCAGTATGTTTCACATCGTGTCTTACGTTGGACGCTGGCACCAGTTATCCTCTTTTTATTGTTCCCTATTAATTTGATATTAGCTTTTTCCCCAACATGGAGTATAATGTACTTTGTCTTTTTGCTGTGCCAAGTCCTTTTTTATACGTTGGGTGTAGCTGGATATATCATGGCTAAAAAGCGAATAAAAAACAAAATACTCTTTGTTCCATACTATTTCTTGTTTATGAATTGGAATTGTATTCGTGCAATACCTTATCTGTATAAGAAAAAGAAACAAGGTACTGGAGCTTGGGAAAAATCAAAACGCGCATAACACATTGTTGTTTGACAAGAATTATGTATATTTGCCATTGCGCAAACGTAGTGCGTGTTTACTATGTTAACTAGTTAATTTTGTAATAGCTGTCATTTATAATGGGATACAAGTCATTCTTAAAGTTTGGATATTTTTTGACAATAGCTGCCAGTATAGCGTGTATGTTATTAGCGGTTATTGGGGGAGTTGCGCAGTTTGTATCTCCTATAGCTGTTCCTAATATAGCTTTGTTGGGTTTTGTTTTACCCGGTTTTGTAGTTGTTAATTTTTGTTTGTTGTTTTATTGGGGAATATTTAGACGAAAGCGTTGGTTTTTATTTCCTCTAATTGCGATTTTATTTAATATCCCCTATTTATTTAAAACAATTCAATTTCATTCTAATTCATGGAATACTTCAAAGCAGGAGAAGGGTCGGCAAAATAAAGTGTACACAGTAGCTACATATAATATGGCTATGTTATTTAGGACGCGTGATGCAGGTACAGTATCCAATCTAGCTCATGCTTTTGCACAAGAGAATGTTGATGTTGTTTGTTTCCAAGAATTTTTCTATGACGGCGGGTGGTGGAATAAAGAAATGACAGATAGTCTTTTTAATGTGTGGCCTTATCATTATAGAACAGAACATTATCCTGACTTTTTACCATTAGCTATTTATAGTAAATATCCTATATCGAATGGTCATCATGTCCATTTTGTAAATTGTCGTAATAGCTTTATTTATTGTGATGTAGACTTGCCAGAAGGTATGACACGCGTTTTCTGTGCACATTTGCAAACTACAGGTTTAAGAAGACAGTATAAAAAGATTAAGGAGGCATGGCGAGTGGATCAAGAACATATGGAAGCTGATACACGTTTGGATAATACATGGGGAGAGTATTCGCCGTTGTATGGAGTTAAGCACAACGAAGGAGGTGGTAAGTCTAGCCTTCAAGCTTTTCGAAATGCACGTAAAATATTTTTAAGTAATTTAGACGAACGAGTCGGACAAGCTGAAGAATTGAAGAAGCAGATTTTGCAATCTCCTTACCCTAGTATAGTGTGTGGTGATTTTAATTCACAACCGTCTAGTTACGTGTATCGGACTATCAGCAAGGGATTGCAAGATGGCTTTGTGGCATCAGGAAATAGCTTATCTGGAAGTTATCGATTTGGCGGGGGGCTTTTTCGGATTGACTATGTTTTATATAGTAAACCTTTTGAGGCTGTAGCCTATCAAATAAAACCTTGGACATTTAGTGACCATTATCCTGTATTTATGCAGATTAAAAGAAGTGAGTAATTTATACATACTTATCGTAAATGAGAGTACTCTTTCTGTGTAAATGCTATTGTACACAAAACAAATACAAATATGAATAGAGCAGTTGATTTTTTCATTAAAACAAGATACCCAGAGATGAGTATGGAAGCCAAAGTCATGATGAATGACAGATTGACTTCACGTGAGTTGAAAAAAGGAGAGCGTCTTTTTGATGAAGGTGATGTTGCAGATAAAATTGTGGCTATTGAGGAAGGAATGATTCGTCAATTTTATTACAATGATTCAAAAGATTTAACAGAGCATTTTTCGTATGAGCACTGTACTCTTATTTGTTTAGAAAGTTTTATCAATGAAATACCTACCGATTTATATGCGGAAGCTTTAGAAGATACAAAAGTGTGGATTTTAGAAAAGAAAGACTTAGAACAGATGATGGGCTATTCAAAAGAAATCGCAACTTATTATCGTCGGGTTTTAGAATACTCATTATTACAGTCTCAACTTAAAGCACGCTTATGGAGATATGGAACAGCCAAAGCTAGGTATAAGCACTTATTTGACACTCAACCACAAGTGGTGCGTAGAGCACCTCTTAGTTATATAGCTAGCTATTTAATGATGACGCCAGAGACTCTAAGTCGCGTAAGAAGCAGTGTTGAACTATAATCAGAGCGTATATTTATGGCAGAATCATTAGAAGTCTTTTCTGGAGATAATAAACAAGAACAATATAAGACGTTATATAGCCAGTTGGTAGCGATGTTGGATGGTGAAAGTGATATGATTGCCAATATGGCGAATGTTGCTGCAGCTATACATATGACCTTCAATCATTTATGGGTTGGCTTTTACCGAGTAATTGATTCGGAATACTTGGTGTTGGGCCCATTCCAAGGGTCCATTGCATGTACTCGTATACGTAGGGGGAAAGGTGTTTGTGGTATGACATGGGAGACAGGTCTAACACAAGTAGTCCCAGATGTGAATGCATTTTCTGGACACATCGCATGTAGCTCTTTAAGCCAATCAGAGATCGTAGTTCCTGTTTTTCAAAAAGGGAAGATTACTGGAGTTTTGGATATTGATTCAGTATCTCTTGGTACTTTTGATATAGTTGATAAAATGTGGTTGGAAAATATTACTCTTTTACTTGATAAGTACTAGCTTTTTCCTTTTTATAACCAAGTTGTAATTCTTTGATTTTATTTGTTACTACTTTGTAGTGAGGGTCTTCCAATACATTGACTTCAATGATTGCTTCAGCATTTGAAAGTAATACACGTGAATCTTCACTTAGATGGCGTAGATGTAGCTCTTTGTTGACGTCACGGTATTTTTTTGTTATATTGTTTAATGCACTAATTGCGCTCATATCTAGTATGCGACTGTGCTTAAAATCCATAATGACTATATTAGGATCGTCTGATGGGCTGAATTGCTCTGTGAAGCCTTTAGTCGATGCAAAGAATAGAGGACCGAAAAGTTCGTAATGCTTTATGCCATTTTCATCAATATAGCTATGGGCTTGAATGTGTTTTGCACTTTCCCATGAGAATGTTAGAGCGGATAAAATAATACCAATTAATACTGCTATTGCTAAGTTATGAGTGATAGCTGTAATTAGAGTTACAGTGATCATGACAGCTACGTCAGTCCATGGCATTTTTCGAAAAACACGTAAACTGGCCCATTCAAATGTACCGATAGCTACCATAAACATAACTCCTACCAATGCTGCCATTGGCATCTTTTCAATTATCTTTGATCCAAAGATAACAAATATAAGGAGCATACTTGAAGCTACTATTCCTGATAATCTTTGACGTGCACCAGCAGTAATGTTTATTAGGCTTTGCCCGATCATTGCACAACCACCCATACCAGAAAGGAGTCCAGAAGTGATGTTTGCACATCCTTGAGCAATGCATTCACGATTGCCACTGCCACGTGTTTCTGTAATTTCATCAATTAAGTTTAAAGTAAGAAGACTTTCAATTAAACCAACTCCTGCAATAATAGATGAATATGGTAAGATTAGCATAATTGTCTTCCAGTTAATTGGAATGTGGGGAATAGATATAGGAGGAAACGAACCTTTAAGATGCATCCCTTCCGCAAGTGTGTCAGCTACAGTAGTCGTTTGAATGTTAAAGGCATATACTAAAATTGATATAATCACAATAGCTGCCAATGATGAAGGTATCTTTTTAGTAAACTTAGGTAATAACCAAATAATAAGCATTGTTAATACGACAAGAACGCTCATTACTATAAGTTGTGTGGAGCGCATGTCATTACTTATAGTTGTGTCATGAAGAATATTTGTGAAATTAGGAAACTGTGCTGAAAAGATAACAATTGCAAGGCCATTGACAAAACCATACATAACAGGTTGAGGTACTAGTCTTACAAATTTTCCAAGTTTTAAAATACCAGCTAGTATTTGAATACAGCCAGCTAAAATTACAGTAGCAAATACGTATTGCATTAGTGTTGAGTCTGGGATATCGGAGCCTAATTCATTACGTACAGCTAGACATAAGCCACCAAACACGACCGCTACTGCACCAGTTGCTCCAGAAATCATTCCAGGACGACCACCTAATATGCTGGTCACAAATCCCATAACAAACGCGGCATATAAACCAGTCAAGGGTGAAAAACCCGCAATCATGGCAAATGCAATCGCTTCAGGTACTAAGGCTAGAGCTACTGTCAATCCAGATAATATTTCTGTACTTGTATTGTGAGTTCCTTTTTTACTAAAGAGGGTTGAAATAAACTCCATATAAATCGCTTTTATTAATAGGTTTTGCTACACGAGAGCAATTTTATTAGCATTATTTGAAAAAGAAGCCACAAAGATAATATTAATTTAAACAATAACAATCATGACGACTACTGATAATTCTGCGTGTTCATTGTGATATGTTTAACGTGTTAGTTGATTATTGGTGAGGAATCACCCAATTGCTATTGTATGGTTTTGTTTCCGATGGTATGTAGTATATGCTAGACTTTGTTGGTATTTTAATTATATATGTGCGATGACTTTTGTTTTGGAGAGTGTTTTGAAGGAGCCATGGATTGGAACGTTTCAGTAAACTATATGTTGTGCCATGTTTTTGCGCCCATCTAGCCAAGTCACTAATTGGATATGTTACAGTTTTGTCTGTATAATCTAGTTGAGGGTATAATTGGGATGATTTAAGATAGAAACCAAAAGTTGAAGGATCTTGAAATAATAGTTTGCATGCTATAATACGAAAGAAATATCTTGATGTCTCAGTATTTAAATATAAGTCTAATGGATCTTTTGAGTGTTGTTTTTCAATTTCTTGCGCAATGCTTGCTTCACCAGCGTTATAACTTTGAGCTACTAGTCCCCAGTCGTGGAAATGAACATATCTTTTCTTTAAATATTTACATGCGGCTTGTGTAGCTTTGTAAATATTATAACGCTCGTCAATATTGGCATTGATTTCAAGTCCTAATTCTCGCCCTGTTGTAGGCATAAGTTGCCATAATCCAGCAGCTCCAGCTCTGGAATGTGCCTTTGTATTTAAGTTGCTTTCAATAATCATTAGATATTTAAAATCTTCAGGTATACCTTCTTTTTTTAGTATAGGCACAATTAAAGGAAAGAATCTGTTGGCTTTTTTTATAATCTGTAAAGTCGTTGAATGCATATAGCAAAACGAAAGCATTTCTCTTTCTAAGCGTTCCCGTGCGTCAAATCTTCTCAAATTGTATGTTTTATTGCAGAATTTGGTACTTTGTGGAGGTGTTGGTGATACTACTTTGGAAAAAACACTTATTTGCGAATCAATAGTTGGAAGTTTTTGAGCGCACATTCCTGTATTGTTACAAATGAAAAAATAAAATAAGCTGATAGCGCAGGCTATAAAAAAGTGGGTATTTGTTTTCATGTCGCAAAGGTAACCTTTATTAGAAAAATAACCAAATGACAGCTTTAGGGCTTATGATTTACTTATTGTTTTTATTTATATCTTATAAATTAATAGTGAAACTCTCCTTTTTGTTAATGATCAATACGATTGAAAAATGATTTCTTTTGTGTCATAATGAAGTGTTATTGGATTTTAGAATGTCTTTATGCTGCATAAATGTGTTATTTAACAGAAAAATATCACATTTATATTTGTTGGATAAAATAAAAGCACTATATTTGCAGCGTACAGAGAAGAGAATTAAATTATTCTTTATATAAGAGAGAGGTTTTATATTGTACTAAAATTAGCGTCTTGTGTATGTAGCGAGTTTTGTTATTTATTTGATAGGTATTGATCTAAGTTAACTTAGCTGTAAAATGAGAGAGAATATAAATAGGTGAAAATTGTACAAGGAATATTCGAGTTAATGGTATTGTAGAGGGATTTATAAGGAGAGGAGGAAAGATTAGTCTAGACAAAGCGCTAAAATAGAATGCAAACTTATTTCAACAACACAGAAGAGTTAGACGGGCGTGTCTTCCACAATTTATTTCTAACTTCTAAAGATGACGATTATGAAAAGGAAAATTTCGGTGCTTTTACTAGCAATAGGGTTAACAGCAACATTACCAATTGGTCATTTGTTTGCACAAGAGAAAAAGGTTAAGGCGAGTGTTGGGGCTGACTTGGTCAGTAGTTATATCTGGCGTGGGATGGACTGCGGAGGCGTAAGTATTCAACCTGGAATGTCTATTGAAACTCCGTGTGGTTTGTCTTTTGGTACTTGGGGATCAGTAGGGCTTGAAAAAACTGACACAAAGGAATTAGACTTGTATGTTGGGTATAGTGTAGGGGATTTTTCTGTAACAGTAACAGATTATTGGTTCTCTGTCTATGATGCTGAAAATAAATATTTTAAATATGCTTCTGGTGAAACAGCTCACGTGTATGAAGCAACTTTAGCTTATGATTTCGGCACTTTTTCCTTAGCATGTAACACCAATTTTGCAGGTAGTGACTATTTTGGAAAGGATGGTGACCGTTCTTATTCAACGTATATTCAGGCTACTGTGCCCTTTACTGTAGGGGATCTTGATATGAGCTTTGAACTTGGAGGAACTCCAGCCGAAGGGATGTATTCAGATGGAGCTAATATCACAAATATCGGTCTAGGTGCAAGTAAGTCTATTTCTGTGACCGATAAATTAAAATTGCCAGCTTTTGCAAAAATAACTCTTAATCCATATACTGATAAAGCGTATCTTACGTTTGGATTGAGTTTTTAAGAGTTAGTTTTCTGGTATAAATTACACAATATTTATAAATATCCTGATGGTAGGGTGTACTTGTGTTTGTACGCCTAGAGGATATATTAGTTTTTAAATCAAAACCACCAACCAAATGAAAAAGATTGAAGCTATTATCCGCAAAACAAAATTTGAAGATGTTAAAGATGCCCTCTTGGCAGCGGATATTGAATGGTTCTCTTATTACGACGTACGCGGCGTCGGCCGTTCAAGAGAGGGACGAATTTATCGTGGTATCGCATATGATACTAGTACTATTGAGCGTACTCTTTTATCTATTGTTGTTCGAGAAAAAAATGTAGAGAAAGCAGTTCAAGCAATTCTCTCATCGTCACAAACTGGTGAGATTGGCGATGGCCGCATTTTTATACTTCCAGTAGAAGATTCAATTCGTATTCGCAATGGCGAACGAGGAGATATTTCTCTATATCTAGCTGAGAACGAAAAATAACATAGGTATTCACAATAGGTAAAATATATAGATTATGACAATATTAAGTGCAAATGCTACAACAGTAGTAGATACAATAAGTGGGTTAGATACCGTGTGGGTATTGCTTGCTGCAATTCTAGTCTTTTGGATGCAGCCAGGATTCGCATTAGTTGAGGCTGGTATGACAAGAGCAAAAAATACGGCAAATATTTTGATGAAGAACCTTGTGGATTTCATGTCTGGCTCTTTCTTATATTGGTTTATAGGGTTTGGAGTTATGTTTGGTGCAGGTGGCTTTATGGGTTTGCCTAATTTCTTTGACTTATCGTTTTATTCTACAGATGGAGCTACAATTCCAACTGAAGCATTTATGATATTCCAGACCGTTTTCTGCGCTACAGCTGCAACTATCGTTTCTGGAGCTATGGCTGAACGTACTAAGTTTAGTACATATCTCATGTATTCAATCGTAATTTCTGCTGTAATTTACCCAGTCTCAGGTCATTGGACTTGGGGAGGTGGTTGGTTAGGTGCTATGGGCTTCCACGATTTTGCAGGTTCTACTATCGTACACTCTGTAGGTGGGTGGATTGCATTAGTAGGTGCCGCACTGTTAGGACCACGTATGGGTAAGTACGGTAAAGATGGTAAGGCACATGCTCTACCAGGACATAATTTGACATTGGCATGTCTTGGTGTTTTCATCCTATGGATGGGATGGTTTGGTTTTAACCCAGGATCACAGCTCGGCGCTACAGGCTCAGAAAATGCAGTTGCCATTTCACATGTTTTTGTTACAACTAATATTGCTGCTGCTGTAGGTGGTATTGCTGCGATGGTTGTTTCATGGATACAGTTTAAGAAGCCTACTTTGTCATTTACACTCAATGGTATCCTTGCAGGTCTTGTTGGTATTACAGCTGGTTGTGATACAGTAGATATGTATGGTGCTGCCCTAATTGGACTAATATGTGGAGGGGTAATGGTCTTCTCTGTAGAGTTTATTGATAAAGTTTTGAAGATCGATGACCCTGTAGGTGCATCTTCTGTACATGGTGTGTGTGGTTTGCTTGGAACTCTTCTTGTAGGACTTTTTGCAACAGATGGAGGACTTTTCTATGGTGGCGGTTTTGGCCTCCTAGGCGTGCAAGCTCTTGGAGCTGTGTCTGTTGGCGCTTGGGCTGCTGGTACTGGCTTTATTTTGTTCTTCATACTAAAGAAAACTCATGGTTTACGAGTTCCAAAACGTATCGAAGAAGAAGGGTTGGATGTTTACGAACATGGAGAAACAGCTTATCACTAGAATATATAATGGTTCAATAGATATATATTAAATTGGCTAAATTAAAATCTTAGCATTTCCATACTCTTTATATGATTGGAGTGACGTTAAGCTTCGGCTTACGTCACTCCTTTTATTTTATTGTTTAACTGAAGTAGGGTTAAGACTTATTTAATATGAGCTCCTTTTTCCTGTTGAATATTTCTGCGTTAATCATTTACGTGCAGTAAATCAGTCATAATTTTATCTGAAATAAATAAGCCTTTAGGAGATAAAGTTATAATATCATTTGCTTCATTATAAGTAATATGCCCTGATTGAATATATGTTTGTGCTTCTTTCCAAATAAATTCAGCATATTCTGGGCTAATTTTTTCGCGTATTTCTGAAAGTTTAATTCCCCAAATTGTGCGAAGTCTAGTGACGACAAGGTCGTTATATTTAGTTTGTAGATCAATTTTTTCTACTTCTATGTTTTTTCTCCTTTTATTTGTATCACAATATGTTTCTAAAGACGAGCTATTCCATTGTCTTTTATTGCCATCGTAGCTGTGTGCTGATGGTCCTAGTCCAAGATAAGGTACATCTAGCCAATAATTAGAGTTGTGTCTTGCATGTTTATGTGGAAGGCAGAAATTAGAGATCTCATATTCTATATATCCAGCTTCTAATAAAGTATCCCGTAATATCTCGAAATAAGATACACTCAGTTCTTCTGATGGCATTGCTATTTCTCCGCGTTGTCTCATTCTTTCTAACTCGGTACCTTTTTCATAAGTTAAATGATAAGCAGATATATGTGCGGGAGCTAGCAGTAGTGCTTGTCTCAGATCTTCTTTCCAGATTTCGATGGTTTGATTTGGTAAACCGTAAATTAGATCAATACTATAATTCGTCAATCCGTTTTTTTGACAATTGGCGATGGCTTTAAAGACTTGTTCGGCCGTGTGTCTTCGATTTATTAATTGTAAGATGTTGTCGTTGAAAGTCTGTACTCCGATGCTTATTCTGTTGATAGGAGTTAAAGTCGTTAGCTTTTGAACGTATTCTTGGGTTAAATCGTCAGGATTCGCTTCTATAGTTATTTCTTCTATGTACTTGTCATCAATTATTTCTTCTTTGTGCAAAGTCTCAAATATTAGTTGGATATCTTCAACTTTTAATTGAGAAGGAGTGCCACCACCTAAGTAGATGGTAGATACTTGTTCGCCATTGAGCTCTTTTTTTCTTTCCTTGATTTCTTCTTGCAATGCCGATAAAAAGGCCTCATGGCTGTTATTCGTTGTAGAATAAAAGTCACAGTAAAAGCAACGTTTCTTGCAAAAAGGGATGTGTATATAGATGCCTGCCATAAGGGCACAAAAGTAGTAACTAATTGTAGAACTTCCAATGCTTTCCAAGGATTTGATTTCATTTATAGACAAATATATGGAAACCTGATCTGGATTCTGAAAATATGTTATTTAACATCTGTATAATTTTGTGTAGGTGTTTATAATTGTCTATTTTGCGAACACAATCCTTTAAAATCTATGCTTATGAAAGTATATAAAACTGACGAAATAAAAAATATAGCCCTCCTAGGTAGTGATGGCTCAGGAAAAACCACTCTTGTAGAAGCGATGCTTTGCGAGAGTGGTGTTATAAAACGTAGAGGTAATATATCGAATCATACCACTGTGAGTGATTATTTACCAGTAGAACATGAATATGGTTATTCCATTTTCTCTACTGTTACTTATATGGAGTGGATGAACAAAAAATTAAATGTAATTGATACTCCTGGTGGGGATGATTTTGTTGGAGCGGTGTTGACTGCTTTGGGTGTTACAGATACTGCGATGTTATTACTGAATGGTCAGTATGGTGTTGAAGTGACGACGCATAATAATTATAGATTAATCGAAAAAGCTCAAAAGCCAGTTATTTTCGTGGTTAATCATTTGGATCATGAAAAATGTGATTTCGACAATATTTTAGTCCAGTTAAAAGAAGCTTATGGTAGTCATGTAGTACCAGTTCAATATCCATTGGAGACTGGCCCCCAATTTAATTCGGTAATTGATGTGCTACTAATGAAGCAGTATGTATGGGCGCCCGATGGTGGTGAACCAACTATTTGCGATATTCCTGAAAGTGAACTTGAGAAAGCAAATCAAATGCATAGAGCTTTGGTGGAAGCTGCCGCAGAGAATGATGATACCCTTATGGAAAAATTCTTTGACTCTGAGTATCTTAGTGAAGATGAAATGCGTGAAGGTATTCGCTTAGGCTTGGTACAAAGAGGTATTTATCCAGTTTTTTGTGTATGCGCTAAGAAAGATATGGGTGTGCGACGTCTGATGGAATTTTTGGGAAATGTAGTTCCATTTGTATCTGAAGTGCCTTTGGTTACTAATGTTCAAGGAGAAGATGTCGCACCGAATAAGGATGGAGCGACTAGCTTGTATTTTTTCAAAACTAGCGTTGAACCACATATTGGTGAAATCTCTTACTTTAAAGTGATGTGTGGTACCGTACATGAAGGTGATGACTTTCTTAATGCTAATAGAGGAAGTAAGGAACGTATAGCACAGCTTTATGTTGTAGCTGGACCGCATCGTCAAAAAGTGTCTGAATTGCAACCTGGTGATATTGGTGCTGCTGTAAAATTAAAAGATGTTCGTACTGGGAACACCTTAAATAGTAAAGATTGTGATCATCGATTTGACTTCATAGAATATCCTAGATATAAATATACACGTGCGATCGTTCCCAAAAACGAGGCAGATGTCGAAAAATTAATGTCTGTACTGCACAGAATGCATGAGGAAGATCCTACTTGGGAAGTTGAACAAAGTAAAGAATTGCGCCAAACGTTGGTCCATGGTCAAGGTGAGTTTCATCTACGTGCTTTAAAATGGCGCTTAGAACACAATGAAAATTTATTGGTCGATTATCTTGAACCAAAGATTCCTTATCGTGAGACAATCACGAAAGTAGCTATGGCAGACTACAGACATAAAAAACAGTCTGGTGGAGCTGGGCAGTTTGCAGAAGTACATATGATTGTAGAATCTTACCATGATGGTGATCCCATACCTGAAACCTATAAAATAGGTGGTAAAGATATTAAAGTTAATGTGAAGGGCTCCGAAGAATATAAATTAGATTGGGGAGGTAAGCTTTTCTTTGTTAACAGTGTGGTTGGTGGAGCTATTGATACTCGTTTTATGCCTGCCATTGTTAAAGGAGTTATGGCACGTTTAGAACACGGACCTCTTACTGGAAGTTACGCTCGTGATGTGCGGGTTATTGTTTATGATGGCAAAATGCATCCAGTTGATTCTAACGAAGTGTCATTTATGTTGGCGGCACGAAATGCTTTTAGTGAAGCATTTAAAAATGCAGGCCCAAAGATATTAGAACCTATTTATGATGTTGAAGTACACGCTCCAAGTGATAAATTAGGCGATGTGATGAGTGATTTGCAAGGTCGTCGTGCATTGATTATGGGAATGAATAGTGAGAAAGGGTACGAGAAACTTCAGGCCAAAGTGCCTTTGAAGGAGATGAGTACCTATGCTACGGGATTGAGCTCATTAACTGGAGGACGTGCTTCATTTACGATGGATTTCGCAAATTACGAACTTGTCCCTAGTGATATTCAAGATGCTCTTATAAAAGAATTTGAATTGCAACAAGTTCATGAGGATTGATGAAAAAACCTTGCTTAATTATTTCTAAATATTTGCCAAATTTCGCGTTGCGGTTTCCTTTCTAACAAAATTATTTGCTTAAAAGTACTCCAAAAATTAAGGAGTAATTAAAATATGCGTTAAGTGGTATGAAGTGCGGCCGTCATTCAACGTGAGTTGCGTGGCGGCTTTTTTTTTCTTAACTATTTATTTGGTAAATGTTTTATCGAAAATGTAAATGATATAGTTAAAGTGCTGGTTTTGTTTCGTTAATTCCTCCTTTTTGTACGTTTTATTCGCTGGATTTTCTTAAATTTGCAACATGAATAAGAAAACGATTTGGATTATTGTTGCTATCATGACCGTGAGTTTCGGTGGTATATTGATTCTTCAAATCAATTATATCCAAGAGATGATACGCATGCGCCGTGAACAGTTTAATGAATCTGTACAACGTGCGCTCTATGCTGTGTCTACTGATGTAGAACAGTATGAAACTCGTCGTTGGTTAGAGCATGAGATAAAAGAAGCTCGTCAGCATGATATTGCGCAAGCAAAAGCGGTAACGACACCAGATTCTTTAGGTGGTGAATATGTTAGTCGTGTAGAACATTACTATCAAGCATCTCCTGATGGACAAAGTTTTTCGACTATGACTATTCGATCTCGAGTGTCTGTGGGCTCGCTTAAAAGGCCTAAAGTGTCTATTTCGGAGCATCATGGCCGGAATAGTTTGCCTAATACGTCACAGTCACTTCAAGACGAGATTAATAAACGCTACTTGCATCAACGCTATTTAATAGATGATGTAGTCTGGAAGATGCTTCGTCACGCTAGTTTAAAGCCTGTGGCAGAGCGTATTGATTTTAAGACTTTGGATGATTATCTAAGGGCAGAATTACTTAATAATGGAGTCGATTTGATTTATCATTTTTCCATTAGGAATAAAAATGGTAAAGAAGTGTACAGGTGCTCCGATTTTGATCCGCGAGGAGTTGAGCAAGCTTATACACAAGTGCTGTTCTTGAACGATCCTCCAACTCGACAAAGTGTGATAAAAGTACATTTTCCAGCACTAGATTCCTATATTAAGAGCTCTGTTAGTTTTGTAGTGCCTTCGGTTGTGTTTATGCTTTTGCTTGTCTTTACTTATGTATTTGTCGTGTATAGTATATTCAGGCAGAAGAGATTAAGTGAGATGCGTAATGATTTTGTCAATAATATGACTCATGAGTTTAAAACTCCTATTTCTACAATTTCGTTAGCTGCTCAGATGTTGAAAGATGCCGATGTAGACAAGTCGCCACAGATATTTAAGCAGGTGTCTAATGTGATATTTGATGAAACCAAACGTCTACGTTTTCAAGTTGACAAGGTGTTACAAATGTCGATGTTTGATAAATCACGTGTTGCTTTGAAATTTAAAGAGATTGATGCACATGCTATGATTGAGAATGTAGTGAATACTTTCTCTCTTAAAGTACAAAATTACAATGGCGTTTTAAATACAGATTTAGCAGCCGATGACCCGATTATATTTGCTGATGATATGCACATTACCAATGTTGTATTTAATCTTTTAGATAATGCAGTCAAATATCGTCGCGATGATGTCGACCTTAAATTAGAAGTGTCTACATGGAACGAAGGAGATAGACTTCTTATATCAATAGCTGATAATGGTATTGGTATTAAGAAAGAAAATGTAAAAAAAGTGTTTGATCGCTTTTATAGAGTACATACAGGCAATCGACATGATGTCAAAGGATTTGGCTTAGGTTTAGCTTATGTAAAACGTATTATCACTGACCATCGAGGTACAGTGCGTGTAGAGAGCGAATTAAATGTTGGAACAAAATTTATAATTTCATTACCCCTACTAAAAGAGTAAGTTATGGAAAAAAAGACGATGAATGTCCTTTTATGCGAGGATGATGAGAATCTAGGCATGTTGCTTAGAGAGTATTTGCAAGCGAAGGGTTATAAAGCAGACCTTTGTAGTGATGGTGAGGCAGGATATAAGGCTTTCCTCAAAAATAAATATGATATTTGTGTGTTTGATGTGATGATGCCAAAGAAAGATGGTTTCACATTAGCACAAGAAGTGCGCGCAGTTAATCAAGATATTCCAATTATCTTCTTGACAGCAAAGACTTTAAAAGAAGATATCTTAGAAGGATTTAAAATTGGTGCTGATGATTATATCACAAAACCATTCTCTATGGAAGAATTGACTTTCCGTATGGAAGCTATTTTACGTCGTGTACGTGGTAAGAAGACCAAAGAAAATACGGTGTATAAACTCGGTGGTTTTGTGTTTGATACTCAAAAACAATTATTGTCTATTGGCGAAAATACAACTAAATTGACAACAAAGGAAAGTGAATTGTTGAGCCTTTTATGTGCCCACAACAATGAAATCCTTCAACGTGATTTTGCTTTGAAGACTATCTGGATTGATGACAACTACTTTAATGCACGTAGCATGGATGTGTATATTACAAAGTTGCGTAAACATTTACGTCCAGATTCAACAGTTGAAATTATTAATATTCATGGAAAAGGTTACAAGTTGATTACTCCACTTCCTGAAGATTAGTCATAGAAGTAATAAAAAAACAATGGCCACCAGCATTTGCTGGTGGCCATTGTTTTTTTATTACATCTCTTAATGGTTACGCGTCTATGCGTTGCTTTCCAAGTACAACATATGCAGCTAGGCCAATTACGATTGCTGCTACACTCCAACCTAGGAATGAATTGTTGTTTATAGCTGCAGAGCCTGTAAAGGCAGCTACGATAAGCATTAGGGCACCGATTAAGACTAATACAAGTCCAATGTACTTCAAGTTATTCATTGTTCAATATATTTAAAGCGTTATATTTCTAGCCACAAATAAACGGATAATTTTGGAGATACCGAAATATATCTTCCAAAAAAATGTACACATTGTTATGATTTATCGCATTTTAGTAGTATTTGTGGAAGTCGTTGGGATAGTTTATATAAGCTTATTAGTCCGAAAGATTTTTGAAAACCTGTTTAAGTACTTCTTGGCTGATAATCAGTTCGTCCGAGTCCAAACCTTTTAAAGCGTTAGATAGCATACGCTGAGTTGCAGCTCTAGCTTGAGATTCTATTTGACGGCCCTCATTGGTTAGAAAGATTAATTTGCTTCTCTTATCGCTTCTATCGGTGACACGTACTACTAAATGCTTTTTTTCTAAGGTATCCAATAAGCGTGTCATACCTGGTTTATCTCGATAAGTTGCGTTGCATAAAGCTTGTTGAGATACTCCGTCTTTTTCCCATAAAAATATCATAACAGTCCATCCTTCTGGAGTGAGGTCTATACCTGCTTTCTTAAATTCTGTAGCTAAGCTTTTGTTAATGCTAGACGATACTCTGCCATTGAGAATGGCAAATACCATATTGATATCCACATTGAAATTGGCTGATGACATATTATTTTATTTTATCATTAGTGCTTCTCCTTTTGGGAGTTTTTGTTTAATAGTTAATGCCTACAAAGATAGCAAACAGACTCAGTAAATGCAAGAAAATGAATGAAATCCTTTGTCATTTTATTATTAAGTTGTATCTTTGCACCGCAATAATTAAAGCGAGTACGCTGTTTACTGCTCTGATTCTTTTTATCAGCTCTGTATCAGCTTTTTATCTCCGCTTTGATTAATGCTAATAATTTATTAATCAAATAAACATTTGACCGTATGCAAAATTACGAGGCCGTTTTCATTTTAACTCCCGTTTTGTCTGATGTACAGATGAAGGAGACGGTAGAGAAGTTTGAGAGCATCTTGAAAGATGCTGGTGCTGAGATTGTCAATGTAGAAAATTGGGGATTGAAGAAGCTTGCTTATCCAATTCAAAAGAAATCTACAGGTTTCTACAACATGATCGAGTTCAAAGCAGATCCTAGCATTGTCGCTAATTTGGAGCTTAATTTCCGTCGTGAAGAAAAAGTAATTCGTTTCTTGACTATCAAGCAAGAGAAATATGCAGCTGCTTATGCTGAGAAGCGTCGTGGTAACAAAACAAAAAAGGAGGACTAATCAATGGCACAACAACAATCAGAGATTCGCTATTTAACAGCGCCAACAATCGATGTTAAGAAGAAAAAGTATTGCCGTTTTAAAAAGAGCGGTATCAAGTATATCGACTACAAAGATCCAGAATTTTTGAAGAAATTTTTGAACGAGCAAGGTAAGATTTTGCCACGTCGCATCACTGGTACTTCATTGAAGTTCCAACGTCGCGTAGCTCAGGCAGTGAAGCGTGCACGTCACTTGGCGTTGCTTCCATATGTAACCGATATGATGAAATAATAAAGAAGGAGGTCAACAATGGAAATTATATTGAAAGAGGATATCCTAAACCTAGGATTCAAAAATGATATTGTAAGTGTAAAGCCAGGTTACGCACGTAACTTCCTAATCCCAACAGGTAAGGCTGTCATTGCTTCTCCTTCTGCAAAGAAGATGCTTGCTGAAGACCTACGTCAGAAGGCTCACAAGCTTGCTAAGATGTTAGAAGAAGCTCAAGCAGTAGCTGCATCTATGGAAGGCGTATCTGTAACTATCCCTACTAAGGTTAGTGCAACAGGAGCTATCTATGGTTCAGTTAACACTATTATGGTTGCTGAAGCACTTGCAGCTAAAGGTTTCGAAGTGGATCGCAAGAAGATTCAATTGAAGGAAACAATCAAGCAAGTTGGTACTTATGTAGCTTACTTACGTCTACATAAAGAAGTAACAGTAGAAGTAACAGTAGAAGTTGTATCTGATGCTGCTGAAGCTTAATTTTAAATAGATCAATTCTATATATTAAAAGAGAGTATGTCATTGACATACTCTCTTTTTTTATTGTTCTTTGTGATTATGTACAGGTAGTACTTTGCTGTCTTTTATTTACAGTCGATATCGTCTTTGCGGTTCGAAGAATTATTTTTTTGTGTATGTTAGTGGTAAATACTTCAAAATGATGTCATATACTTTACATAGATGTGTCATTTGCTCTTTATGAAGCGTTTATTGCTTAAATAAGAATCGCTTATAGCTTTTATGAGTATCTTTATACCAAAGAGCTTGTCTGTATACTAGGAGGGCGCTTTCGATTCAACGTGCTGTTCCCCTCGATTCAGCATGTTGAATCGATGGGAACAGCGTGCTGGATCGAGGCTCACTTAGTAAGCCAGAGAAACATAAAGAACTTGAACAATAAAATCGAAGTAGTATGAGCATTTATTACGACTTGCATCGGACGCAAAATCCTAGCAATCCTGAAGCCGAAGAGTATAAAGCGAAAGCTGTGATCACCAACACGGTAGATTTGGCATTACTTTCCGAAGAAATCTCCGAGCGCTCTTCATTTACCGTAGGAGATGTAAAAGGACTTGTGACAGAGTTGGTTTATTCTATTAAGTCGCACTTGGCTGATAGTCATCGGGTACGCATAGACGGATTAGGTAGTTTTGAGGTGCATTTAAGTAGTGCCCCTCAGAGTAAGGGAGCTCGCATGACTTCTAGCAAAGTGATCATTAAAGGGATTACTTTCCGATTGTGTAAGACATTCATGAAGCACTGGAAGTATAGAGTCACGAGTTGTCCCGCATCGCTAAAGTCAAAGAGTAAAAAGAAATATACAGAGGCCGAACGTCGCACTATTATAGAACGACTGTTTCAACGTGAGGTTGTTATTACACGCAAAGAATATCAGATGGCTACCCAATTGAGTAAGACGGTTGCTTCACGAGATATCAAAACATATCTTGAAGAAGGCTGGCTGGTTAAGAAAGGAAGAGGAACTAATACGATGTATTATTTGAAAAAGTAGTCTGTAAAAAAGGATTCTTGTGCAAAAGAAAAGCTTTTGCAACAAGAATCCATATTGTTTGTGCACGTTTATTAGTGACTATATTTGGGGGTTACTTTGTTTAGTTATACCCATGCTGTTTCCAGAATCTAGGGGTAAATAGTACTAATACAGTAAACATTTCTAGACGACCAAGTAGCATGATGAATGATAATATCCATTTGCACGCAGCTGGCATATCATACCAAGTTGCGGCAGGTCCATATTTACCAAGTCCAGGTCCCACACCACCTAAGGCTGAAATGGTACATCCTAAACTTTCAATAAAACCCATGTCGAATGCCATTAGCAGGATAGATCCTACTATGATTATGCCAATATAGGCAAATCCAAAAGCAAAAATACGAATGACAAGTGGAGGTTGAATCATTTGTCCATTTATACGTACAGGTAGTACTGCATTGGGATGAATGATATGCTTAAAGTGGTTGCGCATAATACGCCACATGCTGACCATACGTACAGACTTAATACCCCCAGTTGTGGATCCAGCACATGCACCGGTAATCATCACGAAACTAAGACAGGCCCACGTAATAGGTGGCCACAGCATAAAGTCGGCAGTCGCATATCCGCACGTTGTGTGCAATGAAGACACTTGGAAGAATGCAGCTCTAAAGGCCTCTTCAAATCCCATGTGTTGTCTGAAAAACAGTACCGCAGTAATGATTGTAACAAAGATCAGCATTGATTTTAAGAACCATTGCAATTCGTTGTCGGAAAAGAATTTTGATATCTTACCAGATACTGCGTAAAATAACAGCATGAAGTTGATACCACTTAACGTCATAAATATAGCGATGACGTATTCAATATACGGTGAATGATAGGCGGCTATACTATCTTGCTTGGGCGAAAAACCTCCAGTACTTGTGGTCGTGAAAGCATGACATACTGCATCGTACAGGCTCATGCCACCAAACATGAGGAAAATGATTTCCAAGATTGTCAATCCTGAGTAGACTCCCCAAATCCATCTAGCCGTTACACCTATTCGAGGGAATAGCTTATCTTTTGTAGGTCCTGCAGCTTCGGCAGCAAATAACTGCACACCACCAATTCCAAAGATAGGTAAAATTGCAATCGTGAAGAAGACGATTCCTAATCCTCCAATCCATTGAGTCAACGAACGCCAAAAAAGTAGTCCATGAGGCATCGCTTCAATATTATTGAGAATGGATGCGCCTGTTGTCGAGAATCCAGACATCGTTTCGAAGAACGCGTCTGTAACATTTGGTATATGACCATCAATTAAATAAGGAAGCATCCCGAAAATAGACCAGAAAACCCAAGCCAAACTCACTAGTAAAAAACTCTCTCGTTTGCGTAACTCTTTCTTTGCTTTTCTGCCCGCGATTGCCAATAAAGTAGCTACACCAGCTGTTACTATGGTGGATACAAAGAGGCTATGTAAGTCGCCCTCTCTCCCCCAGTCATAGCATAATGAGACGCCTGTGGATAAAAGCATCATCGCTGCTTCAATAAAAAGAAGCATGCTCATGATGCGGTATACTATTCTATAGTTAATCATTACACACTCTACTACTTAAAGTACTTTTCTATTTTCTTTATCATGTTGTTCATACAGAAGACCATAATATGGTCACCAGGGATAATAATAGTATCTCCTGTGACTACTTCTCCCTTGCCATCACGCACTAGTCCTCCGAGAGTTACTTCTTTAGGCAATCCAAGGTCCTTAACTGGAGCTTCCGTAATCTTTGATCCTTCTTTAACGGTAAATTCTGCCACATCAGCATTGGCAAAAGTTAAACACTTTACATTGCTGACATCGGCTTCAAGCATCATTTGATAGATGTGGCTTGCAGCAATCAACTTCTTATTAATAACCGAGCCGATATCAAGACTTTCAGCCATACCAATATAATCAATATTTTCGACTTCAGCCACGCTTTTTTGTACGCCAGCACGTTTCGCTGCTAAGCAAGCTAAAATATTTGTTTCACTATTTCCTGTTAGAGCAACAAAAGCGTCCGTGTTTCTCAACCCTTCGTCAAGAAGCAAATCCATGTCTCGGCCATCCCCATTAATGACCATTACATCATCATCAAGCATCTCTATCAGGCGATTACAGCGTGAAAGATCATCTTCTATAATTTTGAAGCGCATATAGTCAGGTGCCGAGAGTGTCGTTCTAGTGGCAATACGACTTCCACCCATAATCATTACATTGCGCACATCGGCTTGTTCATCGCGCCCTACTACCTGACGGATGTAAGGAATATATTTTTTTGTTGTTGTAAAATAGACGATGTCGCCAGCAAGTACTTGATCTTTTGCACGAGGAATAATTGTTTCGTTGTCGCGCGTAATGGCTACGATATGATAAGGGATATCTTCACGACCAATTTCAATAAGATTTTTATTGACAATCTCAGATTCAGGTAGCATCTTTACTCCTAAAAGTACGAGAGCCCCTTCGCCAAATTCCCACCATTGACGCACCCAATTCATGCGCATTGATAGTACAATCTCTTGTGCAGCAAGCAATTCGGGATATATGAGCGAGTCAACACCCAGCTCTTTCCAGAATTCTTTATTTTTTTCTTCTAAATATTCTGGTGTGTCAATACGTGCCACAGTCTTTCGAGCCCCTAAATTGTGGGCTATAAGGCAAGCAGCCATATTGCGACTTTCATCTGGTGTTACAGCAATAAAGAGGTCGGCGCTGCCTGCGTCAACATCCTTCAAACAATGTATTGATGTGGGTAGTCCTGCAACCGTAAGTAAGTCATGGCCACTGGCAAGCGGCTCTAATTTACTCTCATCCTCGTCAACAAGAATGATGTCCTGTTTTTCTTTGGCAAGGAGTTTGGCTAAGTGTGTGCCTACAGCTCCAGCTCCAACGATAACTATCTTCACAATTCTATCTTTTGAGTGTTATACTTTGTCTATAATTGATTCTATTGTCCTTGTTAAGTGCAAAGCATCCATTCCGCAATCTGCATACAGTTCAGCGGGAGTTCCATGAGGTATAAAATGATCGGGTATGCCCACACTGTGTATGTGTATACAGTAATCATTTTCGTGTACGAAATCACTGATTGCACTAGCCAATCCACCCATTATTGCACCGTCTTCAAGGGTGAGTATATGGGAGTATTTTTTGCAGACTTCATGCATGCATTGGGTATCCAAAGGTTTAATGAATCGTACATCAATATGCCCAATTTTTACTTTGTGTTCGCTTTCAAAGGCCTCAATGGCTTTAGTCGCTTCAAAGCCCAATGGACCTAGGGACAATATACACAATACCTCTCCAGTACGTAATGTACGTGCTGTGCCAATTTCAATTTTCTTCATTGGACAAGCCCAATCTTCTGGTGCATAGGTGCCATAAGCTGTTCCTCGTGGATAGCGAATCACAAATGGACCGTTGTTACCAAGGCTTGCTGTGTACATTAGATGTCGAAGTTCATGACCATCCATAGGAGAGGTTATGATCGTATTGGGGATTGCTCGTAGAGCAGGTATGTCATATGCTCCATGATGAGTGGGGCCATCGGCGCCCACAAGTCCAGCCCTATCTAAGCATAGAACAACTGGTAGGTGGGGGATAGCTACATCATGTATCCAGTTATCATATGCTCTTTGCATAAATGACGAATAGATGTTGCAGAATGGGACTAGTCCTTCTTTAGCCAATCCGCCACTGAACGTAACGGCATGTCCCTCGGCGATGCCCACGTCAAAAACTCGATCGGGCATTTCTTTTTGCATGATACACATACCACATCCAGAAGGCATTGCTGGAGTGATGCCCACAATTTTTTCATTTTGTTTGGCAAGTTCGAGTAATGTGTGTCCAAATACATCTTGGAATTTTAAGTGCTTTTGAGTATCTGGGTTTGATTGGCACCTTTCTCCTGTTTCAGGATTGAACGGCCCAGGTGCATGCCAAGGAGTTGGGTCTTTTTCTGCGGGTTGGTATCCCTTCCCTTTGACTGTCAACAGATGCAACAGTTTAGGACCCTTCATATCTTTGATGTCTCTTAATATACGTACTAGCTCTTTTATATCATGCCCATCATTTGGACCAAAATAACGAATATTGAATCCTTCAAAAATATTTTGTTGTTCTGATATTGCAGCCTTTAAAGAATTGCCCAAACGTACCAGTGCCTTACGACGACTTTCTGTTAAAACACCCATTTTAAAGAGTGCTTTAGCGGTACTGTATCTTAATGAGTTGTATGGATTGCTTGTTGTGAGATTGAGCAAATATCTTCTCATTCCACCAACACTACTATCGATAGACATTTCATTGTCATTTAAGATAATAAGTAAATCGTTTTGGGATGATGAGGCGTTGTTTAATCCTTCAAAAGCCAGACCACCACTCATTGCACCGTCGCCAATGACTGCTATTACTTTATGAGGGTTGTGATTGATTCTGTTGGCTACTGCCATGCCTAGTGCGGCTGATATTGAATTGGATGCATGTCCACATGTAAATGAATCATATTTAGATTCGTCAGGACTCGGAAATGGTTTGATGCCTCCTTTTTGGCGGTTTGTATGAAATTGATTTCTACGTCCAGTTAGAATTTTGTGCGTATACGCTTGGTGCCCAACATCCCATAAAATCCGATCATCTGGTGTGTCAAATACATAGTGAAGTGCTACGGTGAGTTCGACTGTACCAAGGTTGGCTGCAAAGTGTCCAGGGTGTTGTGACAATTGTTTTATTATTTCACAACGAAGCTCCTCGCAGAGTTTGGGCAACTCGTCGATAGACAATTTTTTGAGGTCACTTGGCCACTGAATTTGATCGAGTATAGGGGTGCTATATTCTGGTAATTTCATCTTTTGCATAATGTTTCAACATACAAAGGTACTATATAATTGGCTATTCTCTATTGTATTATTGATTTTTTTCTGCTTTATGTTATGAAAACGTTCTTTTATAGTTTGTTTAAATGCAGCTAAACTCTTGTATTTGGAGCTAGAAAAAGCCCATATATGTATCAGTTTACAATTGAAATGCTTACATTTGTATCTTAGATAGGAAGAGTAGAATATCAAATTGTATATTATATGTCCAATTATTCCCAAGACGTTATCCCTTTAAGTACGCCTGTTGAAAGTGTTCATTTGCCACAACCTTTAGATACGCATGGAGAAATTTTGATCATAGGCTCTTGTTTTGCCGAGCATATTGGTAAAAAGCTGGATGAATTTCTTTTCCCTGTTATATTGAATCCAATGGGTATTCAGTATAACCCTTTAAGTATAGCTAAGGCTCTTGAGCAAATAATGAATCAACGGACCTATAGTGTCGATGATTTAGTGAAACACCAAGGGAGATATCATAGTTTAATGCATCATGGTGATTTTTCAGATGCGGATTCACAGGTCGTTTTGGATCGTGTCGAGGAGATGATGGCGCGAACTTGGAATGCTTTACCTCATATAAAACATTTGGTTTTGACTTTTGGGACAGCCTATGTCTATGAAGAGAAGGGTACTGGAGAAGTGGTGAGTAATTGTCATAAACTACCTGCGTCCTTATTTACTCGTCGTAGATTATCTGTTGATGAAATTGTTGATGTCTATAGCGATTTGTTACGGCGTTTGTGGCAGATTAATGAATCTATCCAGGTCGTTTGTACTGTCAGCCCTGTGAGGCATTTACGGGATGGTGCACATGATAATCAATTAAGTAAGTCTACGCTACTGTTAGCTATAGATAAATTAAAAATGAAATTCCCTAATCGTGTGCACTACTTTGCAGCATATGAAATTGTTCTTGACGAGCTTAGAGATTATCGTTTTTTTAATGCTGATATGACACATCCATCTCCAGTTGCAGTGGATATTATATGGCAAAAATTTCAGCATACTTGTATTTCCAAACATGACTTTGAGTATATGGATCAATGGAAACATATTATTAAGCAATTAAAACATCGCCCTATAGATGTTGGTGGTGAGAGACATCTTGTCTTTTTACGCCAATTACGTGAAAAGATAGAAAAAATGCAAGTTCAATATCCTTATTTAGATTTTAGTAAAGCACTTGACTTATGCAATATTCAATAAAAACAATAGCAAGAATGCTCGGAGCCGAAATGGTTGGCGATCGAGAAGATTATATTAAATGGATTTTGATTGATAGCCGTTCTTTGAGCTTTCCTGAAGAGACTCTTTTCTTTGCATTAAAGACTAGAAGAGGAAACGGTGCTGATTATATCCCAGATTTGTATCAGAGGGGGGTAAATCATTTTGTGGTTAGTAAATTACCTAATAATATGGGTGCTTACCCAGATTGTAATTTTTTAGTTGTGCCTGATACCAAGGAAGCTCTACAAAAATTAGCACAAATACATAGAGATCATTTTCAGATTCCTGTCATAGGTGTAACAGGTAGTAATGGTAAGACTATTGTCAAGGAATGGTTGCACCAGATCTTATCTCCTTATATGCGCGTGGTGCGTTCTCCAAGAAGTTATAATTCTCAAGTGGGTGTGCCGTTGTCTATTTGGCAGATGTCAGAAAAAGATGAAGTAGGGGTCTTTGAAGCTGGAATTTCTCGTCCTGATGAGATGGAAAAATTAGAGCCAATGATACGTCCTACGGTGGGGGTCTTTACTAGTTTGGGAGGGGCTCATCAAGAGAATTTCTTTTCAATGCAAGAGAAATGTATGGAAAAGTTGCGGCTGTTCAAACATTGTGATGTGGTTATTTACAACGCAGATAATCAATTATTATGCAACTGTGTGGCATGTAGTATGTTGGGGGCAAGAGAGATTGCTTGGTCTACAAAAGATAGTAATCAGCCTTTGTATATTAGTAGCGTGAAGGAGGTCGATGATCATACGTCCATTAAATATTCGTATTTAGGGATTGTTGGTTCCTTTGATATCCCATTCCAAGATGAAGCTAGTATTACCAATGCTATTCACTGCTTGGCTGTCGCTTTGTATATGATGCTTACTCCAGATCAAATAGCCGAACGTATGGCTAAGTTGGAACCTGTGGGTATGCGCTTGGAACTCAAAGAAGGTAAAAATCATTGCCAAATCATAAATGACAGTTATAATTCTGATTTAGCATCTCTAGATATAGCACTTGATTTCTTAATGCGTCGCTCTCAGCGTTTAGGCATGCAGCGTACGCTTATTTTATCTGATATAATGCAATCAGGGCATATCAATGCTACTCTATATAGACGTGTGGGACAACTGTTGACTCAGCGCAAAGTGGACAAACTCATTGCTGTCGGACCGAATATCACTAAATGGTTGAAGGAGTATAAGGGTGAGAAATACTTTTTCATGTCTACCGAAGATGCTATGAAGTCGCAAGCTATCAAGCATTTAAGTCATGAAGTTGTATTGGTCAAAGGGGCGCGACAGTTTCACTTTGAACGTATTACAGATGAATTGCAGCTGCGTCAGCACGAAACGATTTTGGAAGTCAACTTGAATAATTTGGTGAATAATCTAAATAGTTATCGTGCTATGTTGTCTCCAAAGACAAAGATGGTTTCTATGGTCAAGGCTTCTGGGTATGGAGCGGGAACAGTGGAAGTGGCTAAGACTCTTCAAGAGCATCGCACAGACTATTTGGCAGTAGCATTAGCCGATGAAGGTGTAGAATTGCGCCAAGCAGGTGTTTTTGTTGACATTATAGTCATGAATCCAGAAATGTCTTCTTTCTCATCGCTGTTTCAACATCATTTGGAACCTGAAGTCTATAGCTTTGAACTGTTAGATGCTCTGCTTAAGGCTGCACAGCATATGGGGATAGCTCATTTCCCTATTCATGTCAAGATTAATACTGGCATGAACCGACTTGGTTTCTTGCCTAGTGAGATCCCTGAGTTGATTGAACGTCTCAAAGGACAAACTGCGTTGATTCCACGTAGTGTATTCTCGCATTTGGCTGGATCGGATGATGAGGCCCTTGATAGTTTTACAAAACATCAGATTGCTCTCTTTGATGAAGCTTCGACACAATTTATATCTGCATTTAATCATAAGATATTGCGTCATTTGTGCAATTCTGCTGGTATTGTACGTTTTCCAGAAGCACATTATGATATGGTGCGTTTAGGATTGGGCTTGTATGGCATTGATGCGGCTAGTGGAGAAATATTGCAAACAGTATGTAGTTTGTATAGTACGATTTTGCAGATTCGTGATTTGCCGGCTGGAGAGACAGTGGGGTATAACAAAAAGGGGGTACTTGTGCGTCCTTCTCGAATAGCCGCTATTCCAGTAGGCTATGCTGACGGTATTGACCGACGCTTGGGCAATGGCCGTGGATACTGCTTGGTAAATGGGCAGCCTGCTCCTTATGTTGGAAATATTTGCATGGATGTGTGTATGATTGATGTGACGGATATTTCTTGTGAGGTGCATGACAAAGTGGAGCTCTTTGGTGAAAATCTACCCGTAACTCAACTTGCTAAGTGGATGGATACTATCCCTTATGAAGTCTTGACAAGTATCTCATCTCGCGTGAAACGAGTGAGCTATTCTGAGTAATGTGCTCTTGAGTATATAAGATGCAAAGAAATATTCAATACATATTTTGGGCAGTCTCTGCCTGTATGCTTTGGGGAACGGCTTTTGTGGGTGGTAAGATTGGTTTTTTGTACATGGGGCCTTTGCGTCTGTCTGGGCTTCGCTTTATTATAGCAGGATTAATGCTTGTTCCTCTATTGCTTGTGCAAAGAGTTTCTTTAAAAAAGACCTTGAAGCATTGGAGGATGATATTGCTCTTTTCCATAATGCAAACCTTCCTACAATATGGGTTGTTCTTTTGGGGGCTTAATCTAGTACCTGCTGCTACAGCTGCTCTTGTTGTCGGTGGAGGACCTTTGGTTATCGCCGTAATGGCTCATTTTTTTATGCCCGATGATTTACTTACAAGGCGCAAAGTCTTTGCTATTTTCTTAGGAATTGCAGGAGTGTTCTTTATCGCTTTGACTAAGGGGCAGATGATTGGCGAAGGGTGGTCTTTTTATGGTGGGATTATCTTGTTGATTGTGAGTATATTAATAGGGGGCGGAACAAATATAATCGTAGCGAAATATTTAGGAGATTTACACCCTGTTGGTTTGACTGCTTTGGCCAATCTAAGTGGAGGGGTGTTATTGTATCTGTTTGCGCTAATCGTGGAACCTGCAGTGGACAATGGGATGCCGTCTGATTTCCTTATAGCTCTGTTTTGGTTAGCTTTTATTTCTGCTTATGGCTTTTCTGTTTGGTACACTATTCTTCAGAAACCTGGAGTGAAGGTGGGAGAGATCAATGTGTGGAAATTTGTAATACCAGTTACTGGTTGTGTCTTGAGTTGGGCGATATTGCCTGGTGAGTATCCAGACTGGTCTTCTATAATCGGCATTGTTGTAATAACGGTGTCGTTGCTGATTTTTCAGTGGCCTATAAAAAGTACTGTTAAGGTTTAATGTCCTAGAGATAACAAAATAAATATAGAGACCATTTAACGCTTTGTGCGCTAAATGGTCTCTATTTTTATGTAACAATTACTTTTAAGAATTAAATGCTAAGCGAACGCAAAACATTTATTAATTCTGGATCAATAGGCTTTACATTTTTAATCGCTTTTGTAAAAGGAATTTGCACAACGTGATTGTTTTCGATACCAATCATTACATTGCGTTGGTCCTCAAGTAAAGCTTCGATTGCTCCAACTCCAAGGCGACTTGCTAGAATTCTATCTTCGGCAGTTGGACGACCACCACGCTGTAGGTGACCTAAAATACTGACACGCACTTCGTATTCTGGGAATTCTTTCTTTACTCGATCTGCATAATGCATTACCCCACCTGTTTTGGGGCTTTCAGCTACAAGAACAATACTTGAATTTTTAGACTTGCGAAATCCGTGGGAGATGAAATCTTCTAATTGGTCAAATTCTGTTGCAAATTCAGGAATGATTGCCGCTTCTGCACCAGATGCAATAGCACCGTTTAGCGCTAAGAAACCAGCGTCTCGTCCCATAACTTCAATAAAAAATAAACGCTCATGCGAGGTTGCAGTGTCACGAATCTTGTCGACTGCATCCAAAATTGTATTGAGTGCAGTATCATAGCCGATTGTTACGTCTGTGCCAAATAAGTCGTTGTCGATTGTTCCTGGCAATCCAATACATGGGACATCATATTCTTGCGCAAAAATTCGAGCACCAGTCAATGAACCATCTCCTCCGATGATTACAAGGGCATCAATTTCATTTGCTTTTAAATTCTCATAAGCTTGCGCACGTCCTTCGGTAGTCTTAAATTCTTCACATCTAGCCGTTTTAAGGATAGTGCCTCCACTATAAATGATATTGCTTACATCTTGACTTTTAAAATCTTTAATATCATTGGTCAGAAGACCTTTATAGCCTTTATAGATACCTTTTACTTTAAGCCCATTTGAAATTGCAGCTCTAGTCACTGCACGTATTGCCGCGTTCATACCAGGAGCGTCACCACCAGAGGTTAATACGCCCACACATTTTATTACTCCCATAATTAGCTATTATATAATGTTTGATGTGTACAAAAGTAAGCATTTTCAATTACTTTCTAAGAGAAAGTTGCTAAAAAAACAATAGAAAATCCGAGGTTTTTATTAATAATTGATATGTATATCTTCTCTCAGGATATTATTAGCAATATATTCTGCAATTTGTCTCATTTGCCAAGAAGGGGTAGAAGTGGCACCACAAATACCAATAGATTCAGCATCTTTGATGTCTTCTAAATTGACTTCAGATATATCATCTATAAAAAAAGTGCGTGGGTTGACTTCTTTGCAAGCTTGGTAAAGCATTCGCCCGTTTGAACTTTTTTTGCCGCTGACAAAAAAAATAGTGTCATGACTTTTTGCAAAATTTCTAACGTTAGGCATGCGATTCATGACCTGTCGACAAATTGTATCTCTGTATTCGAAGCTTAAGCCGTCTTGAATGTTTAGTCTTATATATTCTACGATTTGCATATACTCATCATGAGATTTAGTGGTCTGGGAATATAAAAAGACAGGACGATGCATGGAAATTTTTTCAACTTCTGAAAAACTCTCAATAACAATAGCATCTCCTTCCGTTTGTCCTACTAAGCCTAAAACTTCAGCATGCCCTTTTTTTCCATAAATCACAATTTGTGCGTTCTCGTTTTTATGTGTTTGCCATGCTTTTTTAATACGCTCTTGCAGTCTGAGTACTACTGGGCAAGTAGCATCAACTAATGTAAGGTTGTTTTGCTTGGCAATTTCGTAAATTTGTGGAGGGGCTCCATGAGCTCTAAGAAGCACGGTCGCGTTGTGTAGTTGACAATAAGTCTCTTCATTGATACAGTGTAGTCCTAGTGTGTTTAAACGTTCTACTTCTTTACTGTTGTGAACAATGTCTCCTAAACAGTATAGTTCACCGTCTGTTTCGGCCAAGACTTCTTCAGCTTTTTCTATTGCATTGACAACGCCAAAACAAAAACCCGATTTTTTATCTATTGTGATCTCCATAATTGTGCTATTCTTGAGTCGCTTTTTGAAAAGCAGACATTAGCCAAGCATCTTGTTCAGCGATACTCATATATGTATTATCTAGAAGCAATGCATCATCCGCTTTGCGAAGTGGACTGACTTCTCGAGTTTGGTCTATATGATCACGCTCCTGTACATTCTTTAGAATAGATTCGTAGCTAGCATCATCGCCTTTGGCGCGCAGTTCGTCATAGCGTCGCTGTGCACGAATCTCGGCAGATGCTGTAAGGAATATTTTTAATTCTGCATCTGGAAATACGGTGGTACCTATATCTCGTCCATCCATAACAATGCCTTTTTGTGTGCCCATGGCTTGTTGTTGTTTCACCATTTCTTCACGGACAAAATCGATTACGGCTACAGGGCTCACTAGATTGCTAACTTCCATGCCACGGATTTTATTTTCCACATCCACATCATTTAAAAATGTGTGAATTTGACCTGTCGTCTCTTCTTTAGCAAATCTAATTTTTAGTTCTGACATTTTGTGTTTCAGTCCTTCACGATCAATTTTTCCATCGATTACTAGACCTTCTTGGATACAAAATAGCGTTGTTGCACGGTACATAGCACCGCTGTCAATATATATATACCCCACTTGTTTAGCAAGGGATTTGGCCATAGTGCTCTTTCCGCATGAAGAGAACCCATCAATGGCTATGGTAATCTTTTTCATCATTTTACGTTTAAATATTCTTCGTTTTTCGCTTCAAAGATACGCCTTTCCTCTCTTTTAGCATCTTTAATGCATTAAAAAAGTGCAAAAAGTTATTTTTTAATAGTGTTTTATTGGATATCGTTTGTGGGAAACTTATTATTATTTTTATCTTTGTCCCAAATAAGGGAAGTCGACTGTGGAAAGTCGAAATGCCTTGAATCCAACTTTGTATCTTATGTTTCATTTATAATAAACAATTATGGAAATCAAAAAATCACCCAAAGCCAATCTCGAAGGTCAGGGGACACGTACCACTCGTGTCATGCTTGGTATCGTAGTTGTCTTAGCGCTTTTCTTTGCAGCACTTGAGCTGTCTGAGCGCGAAGCAGTAGTCGATACTTCAGATATGATCGTGGATGTCTCATTCGAGGAAGAGCTCGTTGAGCGCACAGTACAGGAAGAACCAAAACAAAAGCCGCCAGAGCCTAAGAAACCTGAAGTCATTGAAGTGATAAATATCGTTGAAGATGATGTTAAGGTCGATGAAACGGAACTTCAATCTACTGAAGAAACAGGAGAAAAGGTAGATGTAGTATTTGTTCCACAAGCAGAAAAAGAAGAGGAACCTGAAGAGGAAGAAATTTTGATGATTGCGGAAACTATGCCAGAATTCCCAGGTGGAATGGGAGCATTGATGAAATACCTAAGTAAGAACATCAAATATCCTACAATAGCACAAGAAAACGGCGTTCAAGGTCGTGTAATTGTTCAGTTTGTGGTAAACAAGGATGGTTCTATAGTAGATCCAGTTGTTGTTCGAAGTGTTGACCCTTACTTGGACAAGGAAGCCCTACGTGTGATTAAAACCATGCCTAAGTGGAAACCAGGTGAGCAACAGGGTAAAAAAGTACGTGTGAAGTACACCGTACCTGTTACTTTCCGTCTACAGTAATTATACATATTACTAAGTTGAGGCAGCCTTTAGTAGCTGCCTCACTTTGTTTATATATGTCAATAGTTTACGAATGCCTCATTTTAACGTTATAGTATGTACACTAGCTCACAAATTTTAGACTTGTATGCCAATACAAAAATAGAGCACCCTTATATAGGACGTGTCCCCAGTTTGTATGAACCAGTCGATTATATTATGTCATTAGGGGGTAAACATTTGCGTCCTATTCTATTTTTAATGGCTTATAGCTTGTATAATGAGAATGTGTCTCTGGTATTAGAACAAGCACAGGCTTTTGAAACTTTTCATAACTCCACTTTAATTCATGATGATTTAATGGATGATTCAGCTACTCGCAGAGGGCATGATACAGTGCATATTAAGTATAGCCCGAATATTGCTGTTTTGTCTGGAGACGCTATGATTGTACTTGCTATGCAGCAAATGGGAAATGCCAAAACTGCATGTCTGCAAGAGATCATGAAGCAGTTTACGCATACAATGATGGAAGTTTTTGAAGGTCAGCAGTTGGACTTGGAGTTTGAGGAGCGATCGAAAGTGACTATTGAAGAATATATAACGATGATTGAGCTCAAAACAGCAGCTCTTTTGGCTGGTGCACTTCGAATAGGTGGACAGCTTGCTAAGGCTCCCAGCCATGTGGTCAAAGCGTTAGATGCCTTTGGGCGTGCTTTGGGTATAGCTTTTCAGATTCAAGATGATTTGCTTGATTTATATGGAGATGAAAAAGAGCTTGGAAAACAAGTGGGGGATGATGTGATGACTGGAAAAAAAACGATTCTAATGACTCATGCTTATGCTCATGCTGATGCCGTTTTGTCGGGAGAAATCATGAATTGGGTAGTGTCAAATTCTAGAACGAGAGAGGAAAAAGTTCTGTTTTTTAGAAACCTTTTTGAAGAGACCAATTCTCGTGCATTTGCAGTAGATCAAATGAATTTATATATGCAAAAGGCTTTGGATGCTTTACAAATAATCGAACAAGAGCAAAAAGATGTAGCGCCTTTTCATGAACTAATTGCTCAATTGTTGACGCGAAAAAAATAAAGAATATGCCATATAGACGATTGCCAAATACTGACTCTGCACGAGTTCGTGCCTTAAAAACAATTGTAGAACAAGGAGAACAAGCTTCAGATATATTAGGTTTGCCTTATTCTTTGAATATGCTTTCTAAAGCTCGTAATTTTTTACGTCGTTTTGAAGCGGCTCATCGTAATTATAAGGTGTGTTATGATGAACAAAGCCGTTCTAGTGCTGTACATCACGAGAAATCTAAACACGCACGGCTATATGTATCACATTTTGTTCAAGTGCTGAATCTCGCAATTTTGCGTGAAGAAATTCCGCGTGAAGCTAAAACACTATATGGTCTTAATCCTGATAATTTCAATTTGCCTGATTTGGCTAGTGATGCTTCATTATGTGAATGGGGACAACAGATCATTGATGGTGAACAAGCACGTATTTCTCAAGGAGGTACTCCAATTTATACCCCAACGATAGCTAAGGTAAAGGTCTTTTATGACACATTTCGTGAGAGTTATGAACGACAAAAAAATTATCAACGATTGACTAGTAAGAGTCTAGATGAAATTTCAGCACTTCGTCCAGAAGCTGATGAAATGTTATTGGATTTGTGGAATGGTATAGAAGAAAAATACATGGACATTGAACCAATGGAGGCAAGGTTGGATGTGTGTCGTCAATTTGGTATCGTGTACTATTACAGATCTAGCGAAAAACGTCGTATGGCAATGCAAAAAAATCAGACTCAATTAGATCTATTTGACGACTTAGAAAATGAATAAGTATATTATTGATACTCATACACATCTTTATGATGAGGCATTTGAACAAGATTGCGATGAGGTGTTAATGTCATCTCTGGAAGCAGGAATACGGTATTTTTTATTGCCAAACTGTGATCAAAGTACATATCTCCAAATGCAAAATTTGTGTAAAAAATATCCTAATGTATGTTTCCCTATGTATGGTGTACATCCTACGTCTTTAACAAAGGATAATTGGCAATATGAACTTGCAAGGGTGAAAGAGGCTCTTGTTAACGATTCACGTCCCATTGCAATAGGGGAAATTGGTATAGATTTATATTGGAGTAAAGAAGCTGTTGAAGAACAACAGCTTACTTTTCGTCAACAGTTACAGTGGGCTCTGGATTATAATTTGCCTGTGTCTGTTCATTGTCGTAAGGGATTTGCACAAATCATAGAAGTTTTGGATGAGTTTAAAGGTAAGAGTTTAACAGGAGTCTTTCATTGTTTTTCAGAAGGCGAAGCCCAATTAAATAAAGTCTTAGATTATGGATTTTATGTTGGGTTAGGAGGAGTTGTTACGTTTAAAAAAGCGCATATTGCTGACTTACTACCAACTATACCTGAGGATCGGTTTGTGTTAGAAACTGATGCTCCCTATTTGGCACCAACTCCTAAAAGAGGTCAACGAAATTTACCAGAGTATTTACATTATGTAGCTCAATTTATTGCCGATAAAACAGGTCGTACAAAGGAAGACATAATTCATAAATCTACAGAAAATGCTTTACGTCTGTTTCAAATCGATTCATTTATTGGCTTTAGACCATAAAGAATATTAATTTTTTGCCGTATACAAGCGAAAAACTCTACCGAAACGCTTGGTACGATGAAAAAAAAGGATACTTTTGTAGCTGAATTGTCTGAAATAGTGTCGAGGCGACTATGCCTATACCCCCACATGCAGCCTTGGAGAGGTGCTCGAGTGGCTGAAGAGGCACGCCTGGAAAGCGTGTATACGCCAAAAGCGTATCGCGGGTTCGAATCCCGCTCTCTCCGCGTGGTCAGACTTATTCAAAGTACATGTGAGAAATATTAATCAATAACAATCAATTATTTAATTCAAAAATTTAGACACACATGAAAAAGTTATTTGCAATCATCGCTGTGATTGGAGCTGTAACATTCGGTTCTGTACAGTATGCTAACGCTCAAGAAGCTACACCAGCTGCTACAGAGCAAACTCAAGTTGCTGCTGACAATGCTGCTGCTGACGATGCAGCTCCAGAGCCAATTCACAAGACACTTAAGACTAAGTTTATTGAAGGTACTGCCTCTTTTATGTCTTTGGTATCTGTTGCACTAGTTGTTGGTCTTGCTTTCTGTATTGAACGTATTATCTACCTTAGCTGGGCAGAAATTAACACTAAGAAATTTATCTCTAAGATCGAAGAACACCTTGAAGCTGGTGATCTAGAAGGTGCAAAGGATTTCGCACGTAACACTCGTGGTCCAGTAGCCTCTATCTACTATCAAGGTCTTATGCGTGTAAATGAAGGTCTTGACGTTGTAGAACGTTCAGTCGTTTCTTACGGTGGTGTACAAGCTGGTTACCTTGAAAAGGGATGTTCTTGGATTACTCTTTTCATTGCAATGGCTCCATCATTAGGTTTCTTGGGTACTGTAATTGGTATGGTACAAGCATTTGATAAGATTCAAAAAGTAGGTGATATCTCTCCAACAGTCGTTGCTGGTGGTATGAAGGTTGCCTTGATTACAACTATCTTTGGTTTGATCGTAGCGCTTATTCTTCAGTTGTTCTACAACTATATCCTTGCTAAGATTGAATCACTAACAAGTGATATGGAAGATTCTTCTATTACATTGCTTGACTTAGTCATCAAATACAACTTGAAGTACAATAACTAATAACGGGAGAGAATTATAATGCGTAAATCATATTTAATTTCATATTACGTACTATGGGCGTTGCTAGCTGCTACTGCAATTGTTGTGGCTTGGTTTGCTTTAGACGGATTTGATGCGGGTATGCAGGAAGGTTTTACTGTCCCAGCTCACACAGATACGTTGATGTACTGGATGTATGCAGTGCTTGGCATTTGTGTTGCGGTTACTGTCGTAGCAGGTGCTGTAAAATTTATATCTAACTTTATTGATCACCCAGGTACAGCTTTAGAGTCATTGACTGGTGTTGTAATTATTGCGGTGATCTTGGGTATCACATATTCTATGGCTTCATCAGAACCAGTTATGACTGGTGATGGTGCATATACAGATGCAGGCTGGTTGAAGATTGCAGGTATGATGTTGTATTCTATCTACTTTTTGATGGGAGCAGCAATTGTAGCCATCATTGCTAGTGGTATCAAGAAAGCTATTTCATAATCATAATTAAGGAAAGGAAAATAAAATGGCAAGAGGAAAAAAGAAAGTGCCGGATATTAATTCGAGTTCTACCGCGGATATCGCATTCTTGCTGTTGATCTTCTTCCTTATCACTACCTCAATGGACACTGACCAGGGTTTGGCTCGTCGTCTTCCTCCTCCACCGGAGCAAGATCAACAGAAACCTGAGGATAAGGATTTTAATAAACGTAACGTTTTGCAGATTCTTATCAATAAGAATAACCAGTTGATGGTTGGTGGTGAGATTATGGATGTGAAACAGCTTCGTGAGAAAACAATTGAATTTATCGATAACCCTAATAATGACCCTACGCTTCCTCAAAAGAAAGCGAAGCACATAGATCTTCTTGGAGATTGTGAGATCACAGATCAACACATCATCTCTCTACAGAATGACCGTGGTACAAGTTATGAGGCATATATCGAGGTTCAAAATGAACTAGTGGCAGCATATAATGTGTTGCGTAACCGTTTGGCAAAATCAAAATTCGGTAAAGAGTATGAAGAATGTACGCCTGATCAACAAAAGGCAGTTCGTCAGTACTACCCACAACGAATTTCTGAAGCGGAACCTAAAAACTATGGAGGGAAGTAAACATGGGAAAATTTAATAAGACTGGTAAGAAAGAAATGCCGGCTTTGAATACATCTTCACTTCCTGACTTGATTTTTACGCTGTTGTTCTTCTTTATGATTACTACAACAATGCGTGAAGTTTCATTAAAGGTACAGTTTCAAGTACCTCAAGGTACTGAGCTTGAAAAATTAGAAAAGAAGTCATTGGTGACTTTTATCTATATTGGTAAGCCAACACCTGAGTTCCGTAAAAAGATGGGTTCTGAGAGCCGTATTCAGTTGAATGATAAGTTTGCTGAAGTAGCAGATATATTTGACTATATTAATCAAGAACGTAACAACATGAAGGAAAGTGATCAGCCATTTATGACTGTATCTCTTAAAGTTGATAAGGAAACTAAGATGGGTATTGTGACAGATGTTAAGCAAGCATTACGTCAAGCCTATGCGTTGAAGATTAACTATTCTGCTGCAAAACGTCAGTAATATAGAAGAGTAGATTATAACTACACATAATAATAGGGTATGTCAAAAGAAATTTTGATGTACCCTTTTTATTTGATTAGTTTTTATTCTTAATATCTGATTCTATTTGAATTTATTGTAGACTTCGATAATATATTGTACTTTTGCTGTAGTAGATCATTTATAATTTTATTTATGTATTCGGAAATTACAGCGGAGCAAATACTTGCATTCCCTCGTGCACAGAAAGCAATGACATTATTTTGTGGGGGATATAGTTGTGCGCAATCTTCCCTACTTGCTTTTATAGATTTACTTTCAATTGATGAGCAAACTGCGATATGTGTGGCGTCATCTTTTGGAGGTGGTATGGGGAAATTGCGTGAACTCTGTGGTGCCCTTTCTGGTGTTTTTATTGCTGTAGGTCTTCTGTACGGTCCTAGTAAGTTGGTGGATAAAAAGACTAAAGAAGATCATTATGCACGTATCTATGAGCTTGGAGAGCAGTTTAGGTCATATACTAATTGTAATAGTTTTATTTGCAGAGATTTATTGAAAAGGGAATTGGGAACTATTGGAAATTCTGATTCGCTTAAATTGATTTATTCTCCAGCTGTTGAAAAACCTTGTCCCCAGCTTGTGGGTTTAGCTGCTGGTTTACTCGAGTATTACATTAAGATACATCCAATCAAATGAAAATAGCATTACTTCAATTAGACATACAGTGGGGTAAATCAGAGTACAATAGAAAACATATTGCCGATTTATTAAATGCACATTTAGGGGCAGATATATATGTGCTCCCCGAAATGTTTACTACTGGTTTTTGTGCCAATCCTAATTCTTTTGCCGAACCCGTAGAGTGTAGTGAAACACTTAGTTGGATGAAGGAGCAGGCAGAAAAATTACATGCTGCCATTGCAGGTAGTGTTTTAGTATCAGAAGAAAATACTTTTCGAAATAGATTCTTTTTCGTGTATCCTGATGGTTATGTAAAATATTACGATAAAAGGCATTTGTTTACCTATGGTGGAGAACACAAGTATTTTACTCCAGGGAAACAACGTGTAATAGTTGAATATAAGGGATGGCGTATATTACTTCAGATATGTTATGATTTGCGTTTCCCTGTATTTTCAAGAAATATTCCAGAAAGTTATGATCTTGCTTTGTATGTGGCTTCGTGGCCCAGTTCGCGCATTGCTGTATGGGATGCTTTATTAGTTGCTCGTGCCATTGAGAATCAATCATACGTAGCTTACGTTAATCGAGTAGGTGAGGATCCTCAGGCAAATTATGAAGGTAGTTCAGGTGTGGTTGATCCGTATGGACATAAGCATTCTGAAGTGCTGCGAAATCAAGAAGGAATTATGATTTTTACTTTAGACAAAAAGAAACTGGAAAGCTTCAGGAAGAAGTTTCCAGTTCTACAAGATGGTGATGTTGATTTATTAAACTATTGATTTAGTCATTTGTTTCAGAGCAGTTGGCTATAACAAGTTCAGTACTGTACATTTCTGAATCATCGTAATGATCATACGGTAAAGCGCTTTTAACTTTTTCATAAGCCATTCGCATTCGATCTGTAGCTGATATGCCTTCAATGTACGGTATAGGTTCATGTATTGTCATTATTAATTCATGACGTCTAACCCAGCCACCTTGGCGTGGGAGAACTTGGTAACTGCCATTAATTGTGACGGGAACTATAGGTAATTTTAAATCATCAGCTAACAAGAAGGCTCCTCGTTTGAAAACTCCTATAAGACCATTTGCTGAACGAGAACCTTCAGGAAAAACAACCATTGATTCTCCACGATTTAAAGTTGTCTCACATTGTTCGAGCGTCTCTTTTAGGCCGTGCCCTGTACGATCTACATAGATATGTCCAGCACTACAACATGCTTTACCGATCAAGGGTAATTTCCGTAGTGCTTTTTTCATCAACCATTTGAAGTTATGTTCAAGAAATCCATATATTAAGAAAATATCGAACGCTCCTTGATGATTGGCAACAAAGATATAATTTTCTTTGTTTAATACGGATTTGCTTCTGTCCACCTTAACTGGTAATAATAAAATACGACAGATGGCAATGGACCACAATTTACCTGGGTAGTAGCCCCAAATATGAGCTCCGCCCAATGCACTTCCTATGATAGTTACCAGTGCTGTTAGTATGGTTAGTACAAGTACTATAGGAAATGCTATAAAGATCTGATAGAGATAATAAATTTGTTTGTAAAACATAGTGGTATAACTTAATGTTTTGACACAAAGATAATTGTTTTGTGCAAGAATCAAAGCTTTTCCCTCGTTTTTTTGTAGTATAAAAAGAATAGACAAAGCGGTCTGTTATGAATAATTCATTGCGCTTGTCTATTCTTCTTATTTGAAAGTTGTTTATCTTTTCTTGTTTTTTCTTTGTTTCTTAGCTTCCGTATCTAAACGCGGTGTCTTAGCTCTTACATTTCGTTCTTCATGTTTAGATCCTATTCTGTAATCCCTTGGCATATAAGCTCCACCACTGTATAGTTTATTTATTAAATCATCTCTTTTCATACGTTTTAATTCTCGGATGATCTCTTCACGTTTGTCCTGTTTGTACCAAAAGAAGAATAAACGTTGTGCTTGTTTTTGTTTAGGTGTCTTAGCACTATATACAGCTTCAAGGGTGTATGGATCATAGCCAGTATACCATGTTTCTGTACTTACTGTCATCGGTGTAGGAGTAAAGTCTTGTACTTGTTCCAACCGAAAATTCATTTTTTTTGTTTCCACAGCTAATTCAGCCATATCTTCTTCATGACAAGCAGGGTGAGAAGATATAAAATACGGTATAAGTTGCTGCTTTAATCCTGCTTCTTCGTTTATGTGGTCAAAGCTAGCCTTAAACTGTTTGAATTGTTTAAAACTTGGTTTACGCATAGCTTTGAGCACATGGTCACAAGTGTGTTCGGGAGCTACGGTTAATCTACCACTTACATGATACTTAATTAATTCTTCTGTGTACTGTTGGGCTGCTTGATTAACATTTTCGTCTTTTGAGCAGTGCTGCAATAGGTCGTATCGTACACCACTGCCAATAAAGCTTTTCTTTACTTCAGGCAAAGCATCTACTTCATGATATAAATCAAGCATTGGACGGTGATCAGTATTTAAATTGGGACAAATTTTTGGATGAACACAACTGGGACGTTTGCATAGAGCACACATTTCTACGTTATATCCGTGCATTTGATACATATTAGCACTAGGGCCTCCTAAGTCACTAATATATCCTTTAAAGTCATCCATTTGTGTGATTTGTTTTACTTCACGCATGATGTTAGCTTTGCTACGGCTTGTGATGAACTTACCTTGGTGCGCACTGATTGTACAGAAAGCACATCCACCGAAGCATCCTCTATGTAATGTTACGCTGTGCCTAATCATGTCGTATGCCGGTATTCTCTTATCCTTATACTTTGGATGAGGTAGTCGAGTATAGGGTAGATCATGTGTAGCATCAAGTAGCTCTGTGGACATAGGTGGGTTAGGAGGGTTTACAATTACGTATTGGTTGCCAGTCTTTTGAATAAGGCGCGCAGCATGTACACGATTGCTTTCTTCTTCTATATGTCTAAAATTTTGAGCATGTGCCTTCTTATCATGTAGACATGTTTCAAAATCATTTAACATAAGGTCGTTTTCTTGTGGAGTATATGTTTTGGTTGCATAGACTATTTGGTTCATAGTACAAATAGATTCTTTACTTTCTCCATTTGCCATGTGTTGTACTAGTTCACGCATGGATTGATCTCCCATACCGTACATTAAATAATCAGCACCACTTTCCAGTAAGAAAGAGGGCATTAACTTATCTTTCCAATAGTCATAATGAGCTAAACGGCGTAAAGACGCTTCGATTCCTCCCAAAACGACAGGTACGTCAGGGTAGAATCGTTTCAAAATTTGTGTATATACTATACTAGGGTATTCTGGACGCATATCATTTCTAGCGTCAGGTGTGTAAGCATCCTCACTTCTTAAGCGACGATTAGCTGTGTACATATTTACCATAGAATCCATGGCACCAGCAGACACACCAAAGAATAGCCGGGGTTTCCCTAACTTTTTAAAATCTCTTAGATCATCCCTCCAATTGGGTTGGGGGATAATGGCAACTTTTAGCCCCATAGATTCTAAAATGCGGCAAATAACTGCTGGCCCAAAAGCAGGATGGTCAATATAGGCATCTCCCGAAAAAAAAATGACGTCAAGTTCATCCCAGCCCCTTAAATTGACTTCTTTTTTGGTCGTTGGGAGCCAGTCTGTAAGTTGATATTTGTTCATTTGAATATAATTGTCTGTTGTGAAGCTTACTATTAAGCTTTGTATGTTTGCACTCTCTGCAAAATCTGAATAAAATCTTGATTGCTCATACCAAAATCCTGCTCCTTGTAATGTACATAATCATCTAAGTAATCGCTTGTGATTTGGTCTTGTATATCTTTGCCATCTAAGCCCATTTCTTCTAGAATGAATCGGATCATTCCTTGCATGGCATGGATTGTTCTCATACGCTGATCTGCAGCAGCTATATTTTCCACTTCACACATATGTCCATTACGTGCAACCAGATATATCGTTGCATAGCATTTGTTTAATGAACCAAATACTGTTTCAATTTTTTGTTGTTGAGGTTTCGAGAGTTTCTTTAGTTGTTGAATAATGTCTGAAATCATCAGTCTTTATTTATGGTTGAGTAAATTCTATACGCACTGTATCGACATCATATATTTCTCTAAATCCAATATGATGAGCTATAAGGTAACGTTTAAGTTCGTGAAATGATACATCATCATGCATCAACACGTGAACAATTTGTCCTGCAGGTGCTTTGCATATTCCCTCAATGGCAGTTACTATAGGCATGTATGCCTCTGTATTTCTTGTGTCAATAATAAGAGGTTTCATAGGTGAATTTGTTTATGTTTTGGGCAAACTTACACAAAATAAATGAGTAAAGCAAATATAGGGCTTTTTAAGTCAGCATGATAATAACTCCTAGTACGCTAATTATTGCACCAATAATTTCAACCCAAGAGATACGTTGATGGTAATAATATCTAGCGGGTATTAGAATCATTATAGGGGTTAATGCTAGTAGGGTAGATACAATTCCAGCAGGGGCAAATTGAAGTGCCATTAATGAACCTGCTACCCCTAGATAAGGCCCTAAGATAGTTCCTAGGATGGCTTGTCGCACCCCAAATTTATCTGCAACTATTTGTTTTAAGCCTTTCTTGCCTTTAGTAATTAGAAGGATACTTAGGAAAACAGTAAATCCAATAACACTACGTACAAAAGTGGCTTCAAAAGGGAGTAACCAGTGGGAAAGCGGCCTGTCTACTTGTGACAATGCGTTCATGCCCATTTTGCTAAATACCAGCCCAACACCTTGCCCTAAAGAAGCGCCAATGGCTAGTAGTATTCCTGTTAACGGAACTTTTAGTCTTGATTGATTACCATGAACTTGTTGTGTCCCCTTTTGTGGGCGAGACACGATTGATAACATAATCCCGCCAATCGTTATAATCATACCTATCCAGGTACGGATAGATAAATTCTCTTGTAAAATATAGTAAGCAGTTATGGCAGCAAAAGGAGAAGATAAGGTCATAAATAGTTGTGTGAACCTAGCTCCAATTTCTTTGTATGATCTAAATAGACAATAATCGCCTATGATATATCCAATAAATCCACTTAACCCTAGCCACTCCCATGCACTAATTGGAATTTGGTTTAGAAAGGGGCCTGATGCTATCCAAACCGTAATGGCCAATAGAAGCATTGATACTCCTAATCGAAAGACATTGACCTGTAAGGTTCCCATTCTTTTAGTAGCATCTTCAAAATAGATAGCAGTGGCTGTCCAAGCCACTGCTACCCCTAAAGCGATTGTTTCACCAACCATATGTCATGTGTCTATATGTCAACAGATCTTTATTGCTCATTATCAGAGTTTTCTTCTGTCTCCTCTTCTTCAGACATTTCTTTCTCAATAGCTGCAATAGTTTCTTCGTTTAAAACGTTACCTTTTAGTAGCAAATTATACCATTGGAAGAATTTTTTTATGTCAGATGGGTATACACTGTCACGATCATACTCAGGCAATACTTCTGAAAAAGCTTTAGCAAGTTCGTCAGTGCTAGCTTTTTTAGGGTTGATAGGTGAGTTTTCTCCATTGTATAATCTAAATGCAGCAGCAAGAATGTAACGAAGACGTACTTCACCTTGTCCATCTTCTGTATCTACATACATTGCAATATCGTTGAGTGAAAGTACTTGTTCATTGCTACGAATAGGTAAACGTTTGTTTTCTCCCACTTGTTCAACAATAATATTTGCCTTATTTTGAGCTAGTAATTTATATAGACCTGGACGACCTACTACAGATAATATTTTTCTCAACATAATAATTTCTGATTTTCTAATTAAATATTTGTTCTAAATTTTAGGGGACAAAATTAACTATAATCCAACAGCTATACAAATCGAGGTCGTAGAAAAAAATAAACTTAATCTTTTTTTTCTATGATCTCCACGTCATTTGGATGAACAAAAGCAGATGCTATAGCCATAACTCCTGGTATGTCAACAACTACACGACGGTTGCGTTTGATTCGTACAAATGTGCCAATAATGCCTTTGAAAGGTCCTGAGAGTACTCGCACCTTATCTCCTTTACGTAATGCAACATCTTTGGTTGATAAGAATAAATTATCTGGATTATGTTGTTGTGCAACTTGCATAAAGTCTCTCATTTGTTTATCTGGAACAATAACTGGAGATTGGCTTGCATAATCACGAATATAGTGAATCGGAATAACTAAGTTGGGGTCTTTGCGTAACTCTTCCATGTGAGCTGCAGTAATATGTACAAATACTAAGTTATGTACAGCTGGGAGTAGTTCTTTTTGGATACGACCTTTGCGTTCTATTTCGTTAAATACCATGGGAATAAAATTGTCAACTCCCAATTGATCTAGATAATTTTTGAATTTAAGTTCTCTGCTATATGTTACGCGAATTGCGAACCACTGTTTCTTTTCATTCAATAATGTATTCTCTTGTGGGAGTATATCATTGTCCTCATGAGTAGTCTTACAGGCAGTGCAGTCTATGTTTTTATTTTCAAGCATTGTTTTCAATGAGGTATCTCCTTGTGTATTTTTCGTTTGACTATTCAGTTGGCTCATTTACTGTACATTCTGTTACATTTGTTTCTACTGAACAAAATTACATGTTTCTAAATCAGCAACCAAGGAAATATCCATATTTTTTATTACTTTTGCGTTATGAAAATACATATGTTTATACCTGATATTACCGACATAATCTTGTTGGTTCTATTTTGCTTAGTGGGTTTAGCTATCCTTACATACTTATGGATGATTTTGAGTCGTTTACCTCGTACAATTAAACATGAACAAGGTAAAAGTTGTGATTTAAATAAGGATGCTTGCCCTCCAGTCTCTGTTATAATTTGTGCAAATGATCAGCAAAATGATTTGATAAAGCATTTGCCTGCAGTATTGGAACAGCAATATTCAGAATTTGAAGTCATTGTTGTGCTGGATGCAGATAGTGAAGATAGTAGCGCAGATGTATTGCGCCAGATGGAACAAAAATATGATAATTTATACCATACATTTATTCCAGCTGGATCGCTGTATCTCAGCCGTCGTAAGTTGGCAGTAACTTTAGGAATTAAAGCAAGTCGATACGATTGGTTGGTTTTTATTGAACCTGATTGTGTCCCCGCTTCTCCTCTTTGGTTATCCCGTCTTTCAGAGGGTATGTATGCAGGAAAAGACGTAGTTATAGGGGCTGTGTTTTGTAATGTAAATGACGATACTGCGCAGAAATGGCAGAAACACTTAGCTAAATTATGGTGTCGTCGAAATCTTCAAATAATGGGGTGGGCACTCGCAGGTAAACCATTTTCAGCTATGGGACGAAATTTAGCATATCGTAAATCTACTTTCCTGCAGTCTGGAGGATTTTCGAATCAATTACGTCTTTCACGTGGAGAAGATAGTTTGTATATAAATAAAATAGCTAACATATCCAATACTTCGGTGGTTTGCCATCCCGATGCATTTACATATGTTACACCTTGTCGCTCAAAACGTGAATGGAGTCAAGAACTCAAAGATTTTCGTAAAGTTGTCTCTTATCTTAAGGGAAGTCCTGTGTTTATGATCAAAGCTTATCGCTTTAGTTGGGCAATGTTTATTTTATTGGCAGTTATTGTTGTTGCTTATTCATTTGTAACTTACCAAATAGTGCCAGTACTACTAGCCGTAATTTTATGTTTGATCAATGGCCTTTTTCGCTATAGAATTTATAAACACTTACGCACTATATCTATAAAGTCTTAGTATTTGAGGTTGAAACGAAGCCCAAATTGAAGTTGTAATTGAATGTCAGAGTACGTATGAACGTTTTTGCTTTGTTCTATCCAACAGTAATTGCTCATTATTCTAGGGGCAACAAATACGCTACAATTGGAAGTTAAATCGTACAGTCCTTGAACACTAGCAGTCCATCCATGTACGGGTCGTTTAATCTGAATATTTGTTTGACTGTTTCTATCAATATATCCTGCTACCAAACCACCTGAGATGTTTACATGGAATCTACGTAGATCCTCTACGATTGGATCAACTGGTGACGAATCATCTGGTACACCGAATAATATAGTCACTGGATTGATGAGCCCTTCAATTTGTCCCCAATAACCAGATCCCATTGAAATACCTCCTTTTACTCCAAAATAAGGATTAATCCATTTCCCAACATTGATTTGTGTAAAACTATTCCAGTCAATATGATTTTCATATTTCCATCTACTTTGTCCGGTGATTACTTCGACAAATGAATTGTCTAGTACATGCCCAATAACCTTAAACATGCCATCGTTGCTTATGTCTTTGTTGTGTATATAGTACAATACACCAATACGTAATCCCGCGTTTACATCATAATCCCGCCAGTTTCTATTGTCCTTATATTCTATTTTACTTTTACTTGCTGTCAAATAAGGAGCAATATATATGTGACCGTGCTTGCTGATACGGGTGCGTATTTCAAGCCCACCTTCAACAGATGGCCCTATAGTCAGTGTCTTTTTATAATATCCAGCGCTAGCACCAACACCAGCATATGGGTATACATTCCATTGTCTATCTGGACGATAGCCGAATAACCATGAAGTCGCGTTAAGCATTACATCTGTGCGGACAAAAGCTGAATGTAAATTATTTAGATTACTCTTTTCTTCAATGAAGCTATATCCCCCATGTAAACGAAACGCCCAGTATGGACTCACATCTCCACCAATACTAGCATGTATGCCATGTCCAACTATATAATTCAATGTGCCAACGGGCGCTTGTAGAGCATAGTCATACCCACCTTGTACAAAGGTATGATTGATAAGTCCTTTAAATCCTCTACCAGAGAACTTTTGATTTTGGGGCTTGTAGTGTGCCAACATAGAGTAACGAAGTACGTTTACTCGACTTTGAGGTTGAGTGATAGTATCTTGTTTAATCTTATCTTGGCTACTGCTTGAAGCTGCCCATGTGTTGTGCCCAGCTAGAGTACACAATAGAACTATACTGAACAGTTTTAAACGCGTCATCTTAATAATCTTCTCTTTAAAATCCATTATTCTATTAGCTCATCTTTTTATCCTTTGCATGACCGTGCGCAGTCAATTGCTTGTATATTGTTGGACATAAATCACCTTTCATTTCAAGGATGATTTTTTCCATAGATTTCGCAATTTTTCCTTCCATGTCTAGCTGCGGGTTAAATTCAAGCATACCATAGGCTTGCTCAAATAACTCATCCGAGATATCTCCATCTGCTGCAGCTTTTACAATATAATTATTGTCTTTACCAAATGCCATTAAAAGGGTAATGGCTGGAGTATACGTGTCATTTGGATCCAATCGACTCATAACAATGGCTTTAAGATACATAGCAAGTGCATCTTGCTTAGGCAATTCTTCAATTGCTTCAAGTGCTTTTTCATCATAATATCTTGTATTGAAAGCCATGTTAATGACGACTTTATTTAATGGTGTACTATGAGTTAGTACATTGTATATACCATCATAATAATCTGGATCTTTATAGTAACCAAGCAACGCATATACGTAACTTTTTATTTCTTTATTCTTTTGATCGTTGGGCAACATTTGCACAAGTTTACTTGCTTCACTTACCTCATGCGCCTTTAAAAGCATTGCAATTTGATTGACAATAACTCCGCGTGGATTTACAATGATTGTTCCATTGCCAGATAATTTGCGTACCTCTTTATCAACTTCAACTATGTTATAATTGATATAAGGTTGAAGCAGGTTTAGATCAAGAGTGTCACGACTCAAGTAAGATTCTGCTAATAAGTTGGCTGGAAGTACCCAACCAGGTTTTCCAAGTACTTGCGTTGATTGTGCAATTGCAGCCTTGTACAGGTGTTCAAGCTCTTTTTTGTCTTTCACAAGTTGAAATAGCCACCAAAATTCATACAGTGGAATTTGTACTTTACACTGATGATAATCTGGATTAGTTTGGTATTTCTTTAAGATTTCTTCTGGAGTTAACTTCCTGAAAATATCATATCTATATTTGTATTTTACTGTTCGTAATTTAGGCAGTATGTCGTTAATTGTCGTTTTATAGAATGGAAGTCTACGAATTTGTACATATTGATCATTGATGTTTTTGTATTTATCAACAATGGCTTGTATTTTTTGTGCTTCATCATTTAGGGTGTCTTGTCGTAAAATGTCGGCCACTTCTCCCCAGTCGGCAACAATGGCTTCAGCATCTGTTGCAACGTGTGTATTAGGAATTGATTTTGTGATTTCTTGACGAGCAAATAGAACACGTTTTTTACCCAGTTGTATATTTGTTTGGTAATTACCTTCAGGAGAGCTGACTCCTGTTATTTGTAAATATGTAAGCGATGATTCCTCACCATATACAATGTCATGTAGTTCCTTACGCAGCTTATTTAGCTGAATCTCATTATTGGGATTCTCAGGGTCAAGTTTCGAGGATCCTACTAAGAAACTAAGTGTAATATTGCCTGAAACATCACGCTTCTCTTTCTTAGGTGGCATGCGATATGTTTGCATATCTAAAGCTTCGCAGAAATTGTATTCAAGATATTTCATTGGATCTCGGCTACGCCCTGTACTTAACAATATTGTGTCGTTTCTTAATATCCGGTGGTAGTCTTCAACTAAAACGACTGCTTTGACAATATATGGTTTTTCTGGTTGATTTAATGTGACCGAGTCTACCCAGTATATTGTGTCTGATTGTCCTGTCAATCTTGGAGCATGGGCACTCATTGCTAAAAGCTTATCTCTTCTCTTTTCAAAGTTTTGACGACGAATTTGAGTCGTTTTATACTCTTCACCGTCCCGCACAATATGTTTCATGAACACGGTGTCATTACGTCTACCGTGAAGAGTGTCTCCTCTCCATCCCCAAGGCACACAAAAACTTTGGATCAATAATCGGGCATTGGTTTTACCCCATTTCTGTAAAATTGGGAAAGGAAAATTTTCAACATACATTTTATTTCCCAATTTGGTTGTTTCTGCGGCCAAAGCGGTCAGTTTAGTTAGACGAGCCTTGATCGTAACTTCTTCAAGTTGTATACCACCAGCCATTGAAACATTAACCTGAAGGACGCCATTTAGTTTGCGTAGGATAGGTGTAGCACCTGGTGTATAAAAAATTAATCCTCCGTTTCTTGATAATTCAAGTTCGAATCCACCCAATTGATCGGTTACTGCACTGGCATCTGGGGACACAATTTGCTTTATATTCCCCATGTTTAACCGTCGAAATAAGTCTTCTGCTTTAGCTGCATCATGAAATCCATATACATTTACCCCCTCAAAGGCCCCTTTAGTATCTGTGTTGATAACAGTACCATGAACATGTTTTATTTGTCCCCATGTAGGTATGGATATGCAATGTAGTACGATACATATTGAGAATACAATAAAGCATTTATATGAGTATAATTTTTTCATGTAGGATGAATTATTTAATGATATAACTGATGGTCACTCCAAAGTTCAAAGGGACAAGACATAAACCTTTAGAATTAGGGAACTGATCATGCTCCCATAAACTAGTGATATCGTCATAACTGTAGTGCTCTTTTTGACGATAGTAAGCTACCCCTAGACTACTATGAGCAGTTAAGCTCATACGTTTAGTTAAAGGCCATGCATAACCGAAAGCAAATCCAAGACCAACAGCATCGCCTTTTCTGATTCTGTTGCTTTTGTTTGTATATCTATATGTCGTAAATAAACTATTAAGACCTATAAATTCTCTAGTTAAAGCACGTCCGCTTAGCCAGTATCGGTATGTGGCTTGTACACCTCCAGCTTTCATATCCATAGTCCATGGACCACTAGTGGCAAAAGCTGAAAATTGTACAGTATGGGCATCGTCTATATACAACTCCAATCCTAAATTTGGAATTTTGAGCGCATCTTGCATCACGTCTGTATGGATAGCTACTTGTTGTGCATTAGCTATCTTGGGGAATACAATTACTGAAATCATGGCTGTAAACAACCATATAATCCTTTTTTGTGTTAAGTTATTCATTATCTCAATAGTCTAAAAAGGTGATTTATTTATTAACCATCCATTTATCTGGAGTTGTACTTGTTGTTGTGGTTGTTATACCTTGTTTAGTCATTGTCATCATATCAGAAATAGATATGTCTATCAAAGCATTCTTGTTTTTGTATAGGGTGATTCCATCTACTTTGCCTGCATACTCTGATGGATTCAATTTTGCGAGGGTGTTATACAGGTTGATTTTTCCTTGATATGTTTTCGTTTGTGTGCTTCCAGTACCGTCAGTAAATTGACATGTTAATGCAATAGACAATATACCAGATCCACTGTCGGCAGTACTACTTTTGTTGCGTATCCAAGAAATCACGTCAATGCTAGTAGAAAAAGTTACTAGATTGGCTTCGATTGTCGCCGATTCAGCTCCTTCTCCTATAGTTATAGGTGTAGGTAATGCAACTTGACTGGTTATTGATGGGCGTACAATCACTTTGCAGGTATTGTCTTTTGAAAAACCTGCTGAAGCAGGATATACGGTTATAGGAATGCCCGCGAGTTCTGCGAGTGTACTTTGTACATTTATACCAGTCTCTATTCTTGCTTGGAAGGTAATATTAATTCGTTGTGTAATGTAATTCCCTTCTAATGAAATATTATTTGATTGATTTGGCTCTATTTTCACAAAGTCGTTACGGAGTGTGCACAGAGGCCCTGCAGTATTGTCAAAATAAATTGCACTTTCAGAATATTGATTGATATCGTTCCAGTATTCTCCTTCTTGAAGAATTCTGTTGTCGCTTAATGGGAACAACTTGTATGATGTTTTGATATTGGCTAATTTCTTTTTGTAGTCGTTCTCCAATTCTGATACATCACTGAAAGTATATGTGGATTGCTTAGCTGTTGTGGCTATAAAATCGAAATCGCCTTTTCTTAATGGCCACTCTTTCCAGTTTGATATAGGAGTTGATTCTTGATTTTCTGCTGTATCAGGAGAATTGCTGTCTATCGGAAATAGAAGCTCGCCATTTCCATTGGAAGCTTTGACTAACATTGCGGTGCGCCAAGTATCGATTATTCTATTAGTTATTATAAGCAGTGAATCTGACTGTATTGAATAAGGATCATTTGGCCATGATAGATCAAATGTAGCTGTCGGAATAGTGCTTGTTGAATTATTAAAATCAACTTCTGTACATCCCATAAATAGCGAACTTATTAGAAATGCATTTATCTTCCAGATAATATATCTATTTTTCATCGGTGTATAGTCTTATATTTTTTACTAATTGACGCAAAGCGATATACAAATGCAATACGTAATTCACTCACTCCTGGTGCAAGCATGGTCCAGTGGTCAGCTTTGCTGTCTATCACTTCATAAGAATCGGCTTCGCGGTTTCTGATGAATTTGTCGTATTTGATATGAGCAGCTCCAACGCTAGCCCCAATTTCAAAATCAATTGCAGAACCGTTTGATAATTGGTACAAAGGCATTCCCATACCCCAACTGATTCCCGCACCAAAGCCCTCGCCTTGATATCCATATCGGCTATACTTATATGTGTATTTTAGACTGTTTACAAAAAGACCAGCATAGTATGCGCGCCAAAATTTGGGGAATCCTTTGCTTTTTACTGCAAAGAGACGTTGGATGCCTTCTAGTCCTTTTTCTACTACACGACTAATTGGAGATTGGTTGTTATCCTTTACTCCAGTTAACTGAATTTGTTGAGTGCGGTAATACCTTCTAGCTTCAAGTCTAACTTCAGAAATATTGTACACCATGTATGGGGTATACGTCGATGAGGCTGACGTATCCCAATTATATTTCCCAGAGAGAGAAAGCGTATATTTATTTTGCTCACTTGGATTGAGGTCAAATTCAATCCCGACATTTGGAGTCATAAGTAGCCAGTCAACCGCATTGGTTTTTAGAGCTAGTCTCTCTTTGAACGTGAAATTCTTTTCAAGAAACCTCTGCTGTGCAGAAGTGTAAGTCACTGGTAGTACGCATATAAGTGCCAATATGCGCCATAATTTATTTGCTGTCATAAAATGGAATAATTGCATTTCTGCCCCTGCTCGGTTGTTAATTAAAGTGCAAGTTGCTTTTTACTCGTACATAATACCAAGTGCAAATATAGGCATTCTCTTTTTTATTTCCTACTTGCTCACATCATTATCATATAGTAGTCTAAAAATAATTAACTTGATTTATTGGTCTGTTACATTATATTGTGTTTTTTGAAGTGGCGGTTATGTTTGGAATAAAAGTGAATGAATGTGGCGGTTTTATCGGTGATACCGATAAAATGAGCTTTTGTTGTCGTGTTTGCTAGTGTTAGAATAGTCGTTTAGTCGTTTCGTTAAAATCTTTTTATGTGCTAAAAAATGAAGTCTTAATCTGTTTGTGAGTAGTGTTATGAAGTGTTCTATAGCTTTCTTCCCCCGTTTCTCCTTACTCTTAGCAGCGTTCCTCCCTATAGACCACGTCGTTTTCTATAAAGGAGATGTACCTGCTATGCATGTAGAGTAGGTCGTTCTCATACTACTCCGTCTTTTTCTGCCATAGCTTCGCGCCCTCTTGAGTACCTATTGCGCACATCGCTTCTCCTCCTTTGTGTTATATATATAATGTGTTCTTTCCTTGTCTCGCCTTTTCATTGTCTTTTTCTGTTAAAAGCCCATCTTCTTGTGACATTTCTGTTGTATTTATTTGGTGTGTATGTTTAAAAGCCCTACTTTTGCATCCGCAATCAGGAAACGGGGTGCCTGCGGTTAACCAACCGCATTGATTCTTCTAGTTTTGTGTTTGTATTTGCTTGGATACGTTTTGAGTTTCGGTTCAAAAATAAAGTTCAAATTTTCTGCTCAAATAATTTGGAGCGTAAATTAAAAGCTTGTATCTTTGCATCCGCTTTCCGAAAGAAACAAGGTTTGCAATGGTGAACCAGCTACCATGCGGAGAGCTAGACAAAAAAAGAAAAGTGTTCTTTGAAGATATTTACATAACAACAAGTAGTACAAGGCTATTATGATTTTTATAATAGCAATTATTAAACCGTCAATATTAATATTGAAACAGGTGTAATCCAATACTTGAAATCAGGTCATCTTGATTAAACAGATCAACTTAGATGTGCATGTTATATATATATAATATGTATATCGTGAAATAATATTTTTACAATGAAGAGTTTGATCCTGGCTCAGGATGAACGCTAGCTACAGGCTTAACACATGCAAGTCGAGGGGTAACATGGGAGCTTGCTTCCGATGACGACCGGCGCACGGGTGAGTAACACGTATCCAACCTACCTATTACTTGGGGATAGCCTTTCGAAAGGAAGATTAATACCCAATGGTCTTGAAGTCCTGCCTGGGACTTTAAGTAAAGAATTTCGGTAATAGATGGGGATGCGTTTCATTAGTTAGTAGGTGAGGTAACGGCTCACCTAGACGTCGATGAATAGGGGTTCTGAGAGGAAGGTCCCCCACACTGGTACTGAGACACGGACCAGACTCCTACGGGAGGCAGCAGTGAGGAATATTGGTCAATGGGCGTAAGCCTGAACCAGCCAAGTAGCGTGAAGGATGACTGCCCTCTGGGTTGTAAACTTCTTTTATAGGGGAATAAAGTGCATCACGTGTGATGTTTTGTATGTACCCTACGAATAAGGACCGGCTAACTCCGTGCCAGCAGCCGCGGTAATACGGAGGGTCCGAGCGTTATCCGGATTTATTGGGTTTAAAGGGTGCGCAGGCGGGATGTTAAGTCAGTTGTGAAAGTTGGACGCTCAACGTTCAAATTGCAATTGAAACTGGCATTCTTGAGTGCAGTGGAGGTAAGCGGAATTCGTGGTGTAGCGGTGAAATGCTTAGATATCACGAAGAACTCCGATTGCGAAGGCAGCTTGCTATACTGCAACTGACGCTCATGCACGAAGGTGTGGGTATCAAACAGGATTAGATACCCTGGTAGTCCACACAGTAAACGATGAATACTCGCTGTTGGCGATATACAGTCAGCGGCCAAGCGAAAGCATTAAGTATTCCACCTGGGGAGTACGCCGGCAACGGTGAAACTCAAAGGAATTGACGGGGGCCCGCACAAGCGGAGGAACATGTGGTTTAATTCGATGATACGCGAGGAACCTTACCCGGGCTTAAATTATAGGTGCATAGAGTAGAGATATTCTTTTCTTCGGACTCCTATGAAGGTGCTGCATGGTTGTCGTCAGCTCGTGCCGTGAGGTGTCGGCTTAAGTGCCATAACGAGCGCAACCCTTATCATTAGTTACTAACAGGTCATGCTGAGGACTCTAGTGAGACTGCCGTCGTAAGATGTGAGGAAGGTGGGGATGACGTCAAATCAGCACGGCCCTTACGTCCGGGGCTACACACGTGTTACAATGGGGGGTACAGCAGGTCGCTACCTGGCAACAGGATGCTAATCTCAAAAGCCTCTCTCAGTTCGGATCGAAGTCTGCAACTCGACTTCGTGAAGCTGGATTCGCTAGTAATCGCGCATCAGCCATGGCGCGGTGAATACGTTCCCGGGCCTTGTACACACCGCCCGTCAAGCCATGGAAGCCGGGGGTACCTAAAGTCCGTAACCGCAAGGATCGGCCTAGGGTAAAACTGGTAACTGGGGCTAAGTCGTAACAAGGTAGCCGTACCGGAAGGTGCGGCTGGAACACCTCCTTTCTGGAGAGATGACTAATTACACTTAAAGGTGTCAAGTATATTACCCTTATCGGTTTGATAAGCTTGTACACTTGCTTGTTGTTATAAAATAAAATAAGAGAAAGTAAGAAGCTGAGTACCATCACACAGCAGATTATTTTGAACTAGTCCTATAGCTCAGTTGGTTAGAGCGCTACACTGATAATGTAGAGGTCCGCAGTTCAAATCTGCGTGGGACTACTTTACTGGGGGATTAGCTCAGCTGGCTAGAGCACCTGCCTTGCACGCAGGGGGTCATCGGTTCGAATCCGATATTCTCCACTTGGAATAATCATTTGATTCTAGATAGGATCGAGGCGTTATTCAGATTGATCTTTGACATATTGTACAACCAATTTTCTGTTATGAAATCATGTAAATGATAGATTAACCGTAAAGTAACGAATTTATACGAGCGCATTTAGTAGCAATACTAAATGAGTATAGAAGAAAGTAATTAAGGGCGCATGGCGGATGCCTTGGCTCTCGGAGGCGATGAAGGACGTGATAAGCTGCGATAAGCTGCGGGTAGGTGCAAATAACCATTGATCCGTGGATTTCCGAATGGGACAACCTAGTATGTTGAAGACATATTATCCTAAAATAGGAGGCCAACGCAGGGAACTGAAACATCTTAGTACCTGTAGGAAAAGAAAACAAAAGTGATTCCCCTAGTAGTGGCGAGCGAACGGGGAGTAGCCCAAACCATTAATGTTCCGGCATTAATGGGGTTGTAGGACCACGTTGTGGGACCTGAAGTAGTGACTGGAACACACTGGAAAGTGTGATCATAGAGGGTGATAATCCCGTACAGGAAGCGACTTCGGCCCTAGTGGTATCCTGAGTAGCGCGGAACACGAGAAATTCTGTGTGAATCTGCCAGGACCATCTGGTAAGGCTAAATACTCCCGAGAGACCGATAGCGAACAGTACCGTGAGGGAAAGGTGAAAAGAACTTCGAATAGAAGAGTGAAATAGTTCCTGAAACCATGCGCTTACAAGCGGTCGGAGCATCTATATGGTGTGACGGCGTGCCTTTTGCATAATGAACCTACGAGTTACTTTCACTGGCAAGGTTAATTGTCTTGAGACAAGCAGCCGAAGCGAAAGCGAGTCTTAATAGGGCGCCATAGTCAGTGTGAGTAGACGCGAAACCAAGTGATCTACCCTTGAGCAGGTTGAAGGTTAGGTAACACTAACTGGAGGACCGAACCAATAAGCGTTGAAAAGCTTCTGGATGACTTGAGGGTGGGGGTGAAAGGCTAATCAAACTTGGAGATAGCTCGTACTCCCCGAAATGCATTTAGGTGCAGCCTATAGAATTACTAATGTGAGGTAGAGCGACTGATAAGATGCGAGGGCTTCGCCGCCTATCAAGTCTTGATAAACTCCGAATGCGCATTAGTTTGATCTATGGAGTGAGGGCATGGGTGCTAAGGTCCATGTCCGAGAGGAGAAGAATCCAGACCATCAGCTAAGGTCCCTAAATAACCACTAAGTTGAACTAACGAAGTAAGATTGCTAAGACAGCTAGGATGTTGGCTTGGAAGCAGCCATTCATTTAAAGAGTGCGTAACAGCTCACTAGTCGAGGAGTTTTGCATGGATAATAATCGGGCATAAGTGGTTTACCGAAGCTATGGATCCCTTATGGGATGGTAGGGGAGCATTCTACTCCGCGTTGAAGATATACCTTGAGGTGTGTTGGAGCGTGTAGAAAAGCAAATGTAGGTATGAGTAACGATAAAGGGGGTGAGAAACCCCCTCGCCGAAAGACTAAGGTTTCCTGATCAACGCTAATCGGATCAGGGTTAGTCGGGTCCTAAGACTAAGCCTAATGGCGATGTCGATGGCTGAATGGGTTAATATTCCCATACTAGTATAATGTAGTGATGTGGTGACGGAGAAGTGAAAGCATCGCCATCTGACGGAATAGATGGTTAAAGGGTGTAGATATACGTTTGGTAGGCAAATCCGCCGAATGTGTCGAACCTGATAGTACTCAGATGTCCTTGGACTGATGAGATAGTATGTGTAACCATGCTCCCAAGAAAACCCGCTAAACGTTAAATGTTATACTACCCGTACCGTAAACGGACACACGTAGTCGGGATGAGTATTCTAAGGCGCTTGAGTGATTCGCGGTTAAGGAACTAGGCAAATTAACCCTGTAACTTCGGGATAAAGGGTCCCTACTTTTAGTAGGGCGCAGAGAATAGGTCCAGGCAACTGTTTACCAAAAACACAGGGCTGTGCAAAATCGAAAGATCACGTATACAGCCTGACACCTGCCCGGTGCTGGAAGGTTAAGAGGAGAAGTTATCTTCGGAGACGCTTTGAATTGAAGCCCCAGTAAACGGCGGCCGTAACTATAACGGTCCTAAGGTAGCGAAATTCCTTGTCGGGTAAGTTCCGACCTGCACGAATGGTGTAATGATCTGGACACTGTCTCAACCGCGAGCTCAGTGAAATTGTAGTATCGGTGAAGATGCCGATTACCCGCGATGGGACGAAAAGACCCCGTGAACCTTTACTATAGCTTAACATTGAATTTGGGCACGTGATGTGTAGGATAGGTCGGAGACTTTGAAGTTGGCACGCTAGTGTTGATGGAGTCGCTGTTGAAATACGACCCTTTACTTGTTTGAGTTCTAACTCGTTTTACGAGGACATTGTTTGGTGGGTAGTTTGACTGGGGTGGTCGCCTCCAAAAGAGTAACGGAGGCTTCTAAAGGTACCCTCAGGACGATTGGTAACCGTCCGTAGAGTGTAATGGCATAAGGGTGCTTGACTGGGAGACTAACAAGTCGATCAGGTAGGAAACTAGAGCATAGTGATCCGGTGTTTCCGCATGGAAGGGACATCGCTCAAAGGATAAAAGGTACTCCGGGGATAACAGGCTGATCCCTCCCAAGAGCTCATATCGACGGAGGGGTTTGGCACCTCGATGTCGGCTCGTCACATCCTGGGGCTGGAGAAGGTCCCAAGGGTTGGGCTGTTCGCCCATTAAAGTGGCACGCGAGCTGGGTTCAGAACGTCGTGAGACAGTTCGGTCTCTATCTATCGTGGGCGTATGAAATTTGCGTGGCTCTGACACTAGTACGAGAGGACCGTGTTGGACAGACCTCTGGTTTACCAGTTGTATCGCCAGGTGCATTGCTGGGTATCTACGTCTGGATCGGATAAGTGCTGAAAGCATCTAAGTACGAAGCCGGCCACAAGATTAGATTTCTTAGGGTTGTTGTAGACGACAACGTTGATAGGCTGCAGGTGTAAAGGTGGTAACATCAAAGCCGAGCAGTACTAATTGCCCGTTCACTTTCTTCTAGTATATGTTCTTTACTTTAGTAATGATATTTGTTTGTACGATATGTCTACCTTATTTAGGTGACTATAGCATTAGGGTTCCACCTCTTCCCATTCCGAACAGAGAAGTTAAGCCTAATCACGCCGATGGTACTGCGTAACTGTGGGAGAGTAGGTAGTCGCCGTTTTTAGTGAGGCCTTCGAGATATGTATCTCGGAGGTCTCTTTTTTTGTCTTATACACAGGGGGAATGGGTTATGCACAAGTATGTGTATAACTATTTCTTTTTGCACAGGACACTAATCATGTATTCGTCAGTCGTTGTTCACCAACTTCGATATCAAAGTTCGCGTACTTTGACTGGGAGTGTCCTATAGTCAACTTATATTCTACTTTGACAAGATATGATTATAGTAGATAAAGTCACATATTTGTAGGCGCAAAAGAAAAGAGACTCCAACCTGTGGAGTCTCTTCTATATCCCATATAATGCTAGAGGGTTACGCTTTTGTTTGTACGACTTCTTGGGCTACTTCTTCGTCAGAGGGAACATACCATAAATATCGTGAGTAAGTATAATATCTAGGTGTGTTATTAAGGTGCGTGAGGTTTTATATATGTGGTTACTTTGTTGTTAAAACAAAAACAATAGTTAAAATAATCATTTTGGTTAAACTATTACGTTGTAAGGTACTCTAAATACTGAATGACATGATATAGTTGTTCACTTATATTTTGGACGTCATGAGTACTCGATATCCATATAGAATAAAACGGAAAGTTACAAATCTTTTAAATGATAGAAATATGAAACTGAAAACAATTCTTATCGCATCGCTTGCTTTGTTAGCAACTTCTTCAGCAATGGCTCAAGAAGGGCGTGCTAAAATGTCTGACATGACTCGTGAACAACGTGTTGAACTAAAAGCTCAAATGGTTGCAAAGAAATTAATGATTGACGATGCTACAAAGGCAAAGTTTATCCCTATGTACATTAGTTTTGAAAATGATCTCTATAATGCACTTCCTGCAGAAGCTAAGCAAAAGATGAAGGCTCGTAGAGAAGCTCGCAAAGATTCTGCAGATAAAATAGCTGCTGAGGGTTCACGCCCTGCTCACCGTATGCATTCTCAACCTACATGTGGCAAGATGGGTGGTCTCCCTGAAAATTTTGAGGGTAAAACCGATGCAGAAGTAAAAGAAATGATTGAAAACCATTTTACTGCACAGCAAAACCGTCTTGATGTAACAAAGAAGTATTACAAGAAATTCTCTGGTATTTTGACAGTAAAGCAAACAGCTGCTGCTTTGAAATCTGTACAAGGCTCACACCATTGTAAAAAGGGCATTCATCGACAAATGGGGCGAAATCATCAGCCAAATAAGGGAGGTGATGCACCTTGTCGTCGTTAATTAAAACACAAGGATAAACTCCTTCATACCTCGTTCATGTGTATATACTAAAGGTGTGTCAAAATTATTTTGACACACCTTTAATTTTAACTATTAATGAAGATCTCTTTGTATTATAGCAAGATGTTCATATAGTGGTATTCTATGAAAGATAATCAACTAGCTTTGCATTTCAACTAGACGTTTATAGTATCCATTTAAAGCGATAAGTTCTTCGTGAGTTCCCTTTTCAACAATTCTACCTTCATTCATAACACATATTTCATCTGCATTTTTGATTGTTGATAAGCGGTGAGCAATGGCTACAGTAGTACGAGACTCCATCAACTTTTCTAGGGCTTCTTGAACTAACTTCTCAGATTCAGTATCTAGAGCCGATGTCGCTTCATCTAGAATTAGAATAGGAGGGTTTTTAAGAATTGCTCTTGCGATGCTGATACGTTGACGTTGACCACCTGAAAGCTTGCCACCTCTATCACCAACAGAGGTGTTGTATCCCTCTGTATTTTCCATAATAAAGTCATGTGCATTGGCGATTTTAGCTGCCTCTATAACTTCTTCCATTGTGGCGTTAGGCTTGCCAAAAGCGATATTATTAAAGAAGGTATCATTAAACAAAATAGCTTCTTGTGATACATTGCCAATCAATGCTCGTAAATCACGATTGCGTACATCTTTGATATTGTGTCCGTCAATGCTAATACTTCCTTCTAGTACATCATGGTATCTTGGAATTAAGTCGACTAAAGTCGATTTTCCAGAACCAGATTGACCCACAAGGGCAATCGTTTTTCCTTTAGGGATCTCAAGGTTGATGTTTTTTAGTACTTCTTTATCTCCGTATTTGAAACCTACATCCTTAAGTTGAATACTTCCTTTTAGTTCATTTAATTCCACAGGATTAGCAGGATCTTGAATTGGATTTTCTGCAAGAAGAATCTTGTTGATACGGTCTACTGAAGCCATACCACGTGGGATGTTAAAACTTGCTTTACTTAATTCTTTAAGAGGATTTATTATACTGTAAAGAATAACCATGTAAAAGATAAATGATGGAGCATCAAGACCTCCAGCTTCTTGCCCAGAAAGGATAAGCCATCCACCAAACCATAAGACGATAGTAATTAAAATCGTTCCCAAGAATTCACCCATAGGGCTAGACAGTTGTTGACGAGCAGCCACCTTGTTGACAGCTTTACGATATCGATTACTTGCTTCGAAGAAACGACCTACCATCATATTCTCTGCCAAAAAAGCTTTAATGATTCGCAAACCTCCTAAAGTCTCGTCTAACATACTCATCGTTGTTCCTAGATATTCTTGTGCAACACGAGATTTTTTCTTTAGACGTCTACTTACTAAGCCCATAAGCCATCCCATAAAAGGAAGGATAATAAGAGTAAAAAGAGTAAGTTCCCAACTAATCACAAGCAATGTGCCTAAGTAGAAGAATATTAGGATAGGGTTTTTAAGTAACATCCCTAAAGAACTAGTAATAGAAGTTTCTATTTCATTGATATCACCACTCATACGGGCAATTATATCTCCTTTCTGTTCTTCTGAAAAGAAAGCTAATGGTAGGCTCACAATTTTTTTGTATACTTCCATACGCATATCTCTTACTATACCAGTACGTATCGGTACCATTACGTAAGCTGCTCCATAATAAGCTGCTGCTTTAAAGAAAGTCATAACAACTAAAAAGATTCCTAATAAAGCGAGAGTTGTGACAGCACCGTGAATATCAATAAGTTCTTTAACGTAAGCGTAAAAATTGTTGATCAATACATCTTTGAAACTACCGCTTCCCCATTCCATATAAGTATATGTTTTAGCTCCGTCTACGTTAAATAGAATCTGCATGATAGGGATAATTAGCGAGAAAGAGAAAATATTGAGAATAGCCGAAAGGATATTGAATACTACGGCACCAACCATAAATTTTTTATAAGGAGGTAGATACTTACGTAGTACTTGAAAAAATTCTTTTATCATAATGATTTACTTATTTTTATTGTAATGCCTCTCTAGGGGGCAAAATATGTGCCGCAATCCAGACAATTGCCGCAAAGATATAGTATTCTTGCCGAAAAACCAATATAAATATGTATCTTTGCGATTCGAAGCGAACTATCTTGATAAAATGAATCAAAATAGTTCCAGTATCGTAGAATAGAAACTTTAAGCAAGTCTATAATAGCAAGATATGAAACTGAAGATCCAGTCACTTCTTGAGGAAGTGCAAAACCTCAAAGCAGAAAGCCTTGAAGAAATCGAGGAACTGCGAATCAAGTATTTGAGTAAGAAAGGAGCTATCAATGAGTTGATGGCCGATTTTCGTAATGTTGCTGCCGAGGAAAAGAAAGAAATCGGTATGCTTGTTAATCAATTAAAGACCCAAACTCAGGAAAAGATTAATGGTTTACGTGATAGCTTTAAGCGTGATCATAACGAGTTTGAAGGGTTTGATTTGACACGTACTCCATACCCTATTGATCTAGGAACACGTCACCCTTTGTCTATTGTAAAAAATGAAATCATTGATATTTTCGCACGCCTTGGTTTTAATATTGCTGAGGGACCTGAAGTTGAAGATGATTGGCATGTGTTTGGTGCATTAAACTTTGCAGAAGATCATCCTGCACGTGATATGCAAGATACTTTCTTTATTCAGAGCAATCCTGATATTTTGCTTCGTACTCATACCTCTTCTGTACAAAGTCGTGTGATGGAGCATTCACAACCACCTATCCGTATTGTGTGTCCTGGACGTGTATATCGTAATGAAGCCATAAGTTATCGTGCGCACTGTTTCTTCCATCAATTGGAAGCTTTGTATATTGATAAAGATGTTAGCTTTACAGATTTGAAGCAAGTACTACTTTCTTTTGCGAAGGAAATGTTCTCTGAAGATACTCAGATTCGTCTTCGTCCTAGTTACTTCCCATTTACTGAGCCAAGTGCAGAGATGGATATTAGCTGTAATATTTGTGGAGGAAAAGGATGTAATTTCTGTAAACACACAGGATGGGTAGAAATCCTTGGTTGTGGTATGGTTGATCCAAATGTACTTGAAGCCAATGGTATAGATAGTAAAGTCTATTCTGGTTATGCCCTAGGTATGGGTATTGAACGTATTACAAACTTGAAGTACCAAGTTAGTGACTTACGTTGGTTTAGTGAGAATGACGTACGTTTCTTGCGTCAATTTGAGTCAGCTGATTAAGCTATAATATGAAAAAAAAAGACCGTTATGAAGGTATTATCTCTTGGTTTCTAGAGCATATGCCAGTAGCCGAGTCTGAACTGAATTACCGCAATCCGTACGAGTTACTGGTTGCGGTAATTCTTTCAGCGCAATGTACTGATAAGCGTGTCAATATTGTGACTCCAGATCTTTTCAAACGTTTCCCTACACCTGAGCGTTTAGCAGAAGCAGAGCCTGACGAGGTGCTGACTTTTATAAGTGGAGTCACATATCCTAACAATAAATCCAAGCATTTGGTAGGGATGGCGCAGATGTTGGTACAAGATTTTAATAGTGAAGTCCCTAGTGATTTAGATGATTTAACAAAGATGCCTGGAGTCGGTCGTAAAACGGCCAATGTTATTCAAGCTGTTATCTTCCAAAAAGCGGCGATGGCCGTAGATACACATGTCTTTCGGGTGTCACATCGTATAGGGTTAGCTCCGATGAGTGCTACTACCCCTTTAGCGGTTGAAAAACATTTGATGCGTTATATTCCTCATGATTTAGTACCATTGGCACATCATTGGTTGATTCTACATGGACGATATACTTGTGTAGCCCGTAAACCGAAGTGCGATAAATGTGGCTTAACTCCTTGGTGTAAAGAATACGACAAGATACAAAAGAAGACTTTATTATCTTTGTCGGGAAACTAGGATTGATTATAATGCTACATTAGGCGTGTTTTTCAACATAGTTTTTCTTCTTTCGTTTCTCAAAACTCGAAAGAAATCCTTATCTTTGCGCTATTAGATTGATACAGATTATATTAATAATAATAGAAAATTATCATGCAAACAATTGACAATTTCAACTTCGCTGGTAAAAAGGCGTTTGTGCGTGTGGACTTTAATGTTCCATTGGATGAGAACTTTAACGTAACTGATGACACTCGTATTCGTGGTGCTCTACCTACTCTTAAGAAAGTACTAGCTGATGGAGGCGCTTTGATCATCGCTTCTCATATGGGACGTCCTAAAAAGAATCCAGACGAGAAATTCTCTTTAAAGCATATTCAAGCTTACGTTGGTGAAAAACTAGGTGTTGAACTTAAGTTTGCTCCAGATTGTGCTAAGGCTGCTGAAGCTGCTGCTGCACTTCAACCAGGTGAAGCACTTTTACTTGAAAATCTTCGTTTCTATGAAGAAGAAACAGGTAAACCACGTGTTGCTGACGATGCTACAGACGAAGAAAAGAAAGCTGCTAAAGCTGCTTGTAAAGAAAGTCAAAAAGAATTTACTAAAACACTTGCTTCATATGCAGATGTATATGTAAACGATGCATTTGGTACTGCTCACCGTGCTCACGCATCGACTGCACTTATCGCTGATTATTTTGACACAGATAGCAAAATGTTCGGTTATTTGATGAATAAAGAAGTTACTGCTGTTGATAATGTGATGAGTAACATTAAGCGACCATTTACTGCTATCATGGGTGGTAGTAAAGTATCTTCTAAGATCGATATTATTGAAAACCTTCTTGGTAAAGTAGATAATTTGATTATTGGTGGTGGTATGACATTCACGTTTATCAAAGCTATGGGTGGTGAAATTGGTGCTTCTCTATGCGAAGATGATAAATTAGACTTAGCTCGTGATTTGATGAAGAAAGCTGAAGAAAATGGTGTGAAGCTTCTCTTGGGTGTTGATGCACGTACTGGTGATAAGTTTGCTGCTGATGCAGAAATGGAAATCGTGGATGCAGACAAAATCCCTGCTGGTCACCTAGGTCTAGATATCGGTCCTAAGGCTGAAGCTGAATTTGCAGCAGTTATCAAAGAGTCTAAGACTATCCTTTGGAATGGTCCTGCTGGAGTTTTTGAATTTGACCGCTATGCAGAAGGTTCTAAGGCAATCGGTTTTGCTATTGCTGACGCAACTCAAAACAACGGTGCATTCTCTCTAGTTGGTGGTGGTGACTCTGTAGCTTGTGTAAATAAGTACGGTCTTGCAGACAAAGTATCTTACGTATCAACAGGTGGTGGTGCCCTTCTTGAAGCTATCGAAGGTAAGACTCTTCCAGGTATCGCAGCTATTAAAGGATAATCATTATTCTGATTAACCTTTAGAATATATTGCAGGACCACTCTTGTTTTTTTGAAAACGAAGAGAGGTCCTGTCTTTTTTAATTACTTTATATTCGTTGTATGAAAAGTACACCTACATATTTGTTGGGAATTTTTACACTGCTTTTAGTTGTGGGAATTATTTTTGTAAAACAAGAAAAACGTAAAGCTGTTGAAGATCCTATTGATATTCAACGTATTGATAGCTTTGTGATAGGTAGTGCTTCAAGTCTTTATGGAGTGCCTATTTGGCTAGGAGATAGCTTAAAGATTTTTGATAAGTATGGTTTGCACATTGATTTTCATATCTATAGCGATTTGTTGGACTTTTTGAATGCAGCGGAACATGAAAAACTTGATTTATTAATTCTTGAGCAGAATTCTGAGTCTATAGGGAATTACAAATTTTTAGGTGACTTTGTGTGGGTCAAGTCTTCTTTAGTCAACGATTCTTTGCATAGTGGTCTTCATAAATTTGTTTTGGGATACAATGATGTTATACAGTATATGTACAGCCACAAAGCCGAAGATTGGGGATATGCGGCTTTTGATGCATTTCATTATAGTAAAGAAGCACAGAAACAAGCTATGATACCTATGTTTCATAGTGTAGAATGGGAGGAAGTCCGGGCAAGGTTTCAAGAGTCATATCCAGAAAGGCAGGAAGAGTGATATTTTTTTATTACCTTTGTGCCCAAGTTCTGTATCTATGAGCCAAGAAAGATTCATTTATAAACAATAAATAAACAGTATATGTCATTCTTATCAAATCTATTTGGAGGAAAGCAAAAAGCGGCTTCGGTAAGCGGTGTCGATGATTTCTCAGCTTTAATTCAAGTGTATTTTCAAGCTACTATCGCTACGACTTTAGGGATCAACAATCCTAGATTTATGCCTGAAGTGGTCAAGTTCAAACGCACATTCAAAATTGCAACGGCAAATAACAAACTGGGTGTTGCTGAACGTACTGCATGCAAAAAGATGATGATGGCTGATTATAAGATACCTGAGGGTTTCTTTAAAGAAATAGATCAGAGTATCAAGAAAAATTGTAAGACACAAAATGATGTCCAGAGCTATTTGGGTATGTACCAAAACTTTAGCAATGACTTGATGATGGTGATTGGTAATATCATGTCTTGGAAAATGAGATTACCTTCTAGATTTAAGAAAATGATGCGTCAGTTGACTGATCAAACAGTTCATGATGTATGTACTAAATCTGTGTGGAAAGATGATGGTGTGCATAATATGTGCCGTCAAGTACGTCATCTACAAGCGCGTTTAAAATACTCTGAAGCGTGGATGCAAGAATACGTCTATCATGTTGTAATCCTTGCTAAAAAGGATGCTGCAAATAAAAAACATGTAGAAGATGATAAGTAATTCTTGATTATATAGCATTATGTACAACTGTGCCTTAAGTAAGAGATAAACTCAAACTTAAGGCACAGTTGTTTTTATATTATTGGTGAGTATTACCAACCTAATTGAAGAGCAATGGTAAAGTGCACAAAAAACAGATTACTTTTAAACATTGTTTCTCCATCATTCTCGTCATATTCTTCGTCATCCCCAAATAGTCCTTCTGCTAGGTCATAATTCTCATTAAAAAATAGATCTCCACTAATCAGTTCTAGTTTGGCGTCCAAAGCCCAACGATTGTGTAATGCTAATTCGTATCCTATTCCCACCCCGAAAGCTACATAATTTTTTGAGAAGTTCATTTTTTTAGGTATTTCCATAAAGTGATTTTGAACTTGAGGCACTTTTGTCATAAGTTCTTGTTGATAGTTTAACATACCTAGTGAACATTGAATATACCATGCTTGACAGTTGTTGTCATATATCATGGGAAAAGTTAATGTCGGCGCTATATACTGGGTTAATAATTTATCATTGTTTAAACTGTTATAATTCAAGAGATATTCCATTCCAATGAAATGCATACGTACTTCAGCACGCCAAGTGTTTCCAAATGGCGTGTTGTGTTTTTGAAAGTATGAAGTTTCTTGGGTGTTATCAGCATTGGATAAGCCCGCACCAGTTCCTAATGTTGCTGACCATGGACGATCTAAACCATTCTTCCAAATAAACCATGATTTTTTAGGATGTTCTTTTTCCTCTGCATAGAGAGGTGTCGCGATTTGAACGATTAATAGTAGTGTACACAAAATTTTTTTTAAGGTCTTCATATACTATTCTTCTTGTGTGAGTAGTTTTTTATAAGTCATCTCAATACCAAAAGCCCCTATTGGTGCGGTGATTAATATTGCAAGAACCGCTACTGTAAGCACTTTTTGTCCACACTCAAGTCCCCATGCCAAAGGAAGTGAACCAATGGCTGCTTGAACGGTTGCTTTAGGTAGATATGCTATCATACAGAACAGCCGTTCTTTCATAGTGAGGTTTGTACCTAGGACGCATACAAAAACACCGACCATTCGGAATAATAGACCTCCTATAACCAATAATATGGAAGCAATTCCACCCGAAATAGCTGCATCAATATTGACTTCAGCACCTACAAGGACGAATAGTAAAATTTCTGCGGCAACCCACAGCTTTCCAAATTTGCCTGATAATCGTACTGCTAAGACATCGTAGTTGTGTAATATAGCTCCACTCATGCTCATTACGGCCAACAGACCAGAGATACTAACAAAGGCAAAGTGTGTCCCTTCTACTAAGCCTTTTAATTGGTGTTCTAGAGCCATTAATAAAAAAGAGAAACTCAGGATAATAACAACTTTTACAGAGTCTCTCATATGATAAAACTTAAAGAATTGGACAAGTAGATAACCTATCGTGATGCCGACGGCCAATCCTAATAGTATGCTTGAAGGTATTTGTAAGAAACTCAGTGTAGAAATATGTCCACCCATAGCTAAGCCTGTAAACGCAGTAAAAAGGACTATGACAAAAACATCGTCTACTGATCCACCTGCCATTATCATTTGTGGGATACTTTGTTTTGTCCCATATTTTTCGTCCATTAGTCGCAACATCTTAGGAACTATAACTGCTGGAGATACTGCTGCAACTACAGTTCCAATAATTGCTGCTTCGAGTACGCTAACATCCAATAGACGTGGAGCCAGTAAAGTTATACCCACCAATTCGAAACATGCTGGAACAAAACACATCAGTATTGCTGGACGTCCTACTCGTTTAAGTTCATCTAAATTGAGAGCGAGTCCAGCACGAGTTAAAATAATGACTAATGCCAATTGTCGAAGATCTACTGATATTGCTCTAAGTGGATCAATAAGGCCTAATATAGGTCCTAATATAATACCTGTTAATAACATACCTATTAAACTTGGCAACTTGATTCGCACAGATGCATATCCTAATACTAATCCTAATAGAAAGGTGAGAGCTAAACTTGTTAACATAATTCTTGTCTTATGTAGTTGATTTATAAACACAACAAAGGTAGTAGTTTTTCTCAAAACCACTACCTTTTTGTCGATATATTATGAATAGTTGGACTACCCTAACTTATACAATTCAAATACCTTCTCTGTTGCTCCCTCATTATATTGCCAGATGTCTTCATAGAGTGATATATCTTCACCCATTCCATCTAACTGACGGAGATATGCACTTAGAGATTTGTTTTCTGTTATGTTTACCTTGCCTAATTGGTTAATAATTGGACTATGAAGTCTCGTATGGTCATGATCAAATTCTAAGATACGCTCACCACTGGCTTTATAACCAATGAGTTTAAATGTCATGCTTTTGCCAATAGCAGGCAAATTCAGTACATTACGGTCAGTAGCAAGAAAAGGTACATTGAATTCTTGCATAAAAGAGTTTAATGCTATACGAGGATTTTCCTTTTCAATATACAATCTATTAAACAAATCTGATTTCTCTCTCTCTTCTAATTTTCCATATACTTTTTCTTGTTTTTGTTCATGCATAGAACGCGCAATAGGAGTAAATACAGCATGATTTTCACGAAAACCTTTTACGGAAAATGTATAGTAAGTAAGAATACCAATTTTGTTTAATTCGTGGCGTAATTGGGTCGTGTGACCTAGACGAGATGCCGCAACAGTGTATACCAATTGATTTGTGATATACCATCCTGCATCTAAGATCATGCGTACCGCTTCAGCAGCTTGTGGCGTAATTTCAAGTGGGGACTGAAAGTGTGTTTGGATAACAAAACGTTCAATCCCAGCTTTTTCTCCACGGATACGAAAATTGCGGAGAGTTTCTATCAATTCTTTGTCGATACGCATGGGAAGGTAAGCCAAAAGACGCGAGCCTAATCGTACACGTTTCATTTCCGCATACTTTTCTCCTTTCGAACGCGATTTGTTGGCTTCGCGTTTTCTTTCAGCCATATTGATTACAGCATCAAATATCTCCTTTAGACTACGGTTAGAGCTCATTAATGCATCTCCACCTGTAATCAGGATATCTTTTAGTTGTGGATCTTTTTCGTAAAAATCCATCAAACGTGTCAACTTTTCTGCCCAAGTCTCTTTAGGTTGTAGATCTTTCAAGTTGAAATTGAGGCGCCCACTTTGGAAATCATACATGCGCTGACAAGAAGCACATAACCCTCCACATGCTCTACCTACTGTATCAGGGATTAAAATTGCCACCTCTGGGTAACGACGGTGAATGTTATGTCCAGGGAGAATCCATCCAGCAGCATTTGGTTTGCCAGCTTCTACAATGTCTTCTTTTTCCCAAGCGCGGATTTCGCCGAAAGTCTCTACAAGTTCCCGAGTATAGAGGATGTAACTACGTACGCTACTATCATCATATCCATCCATACCAGTGTTGAGCAATGTTAGGTAATATGGAGTAGCAAAAGTTGGGATACCCTTTTCTTTTGCAAGCAATAGTAAGTTCATCATCTCTTTGCTGAGTGAATGCCCGAGAAATAGATTTAATTCTTCTGGAGATCGAATAGCCATAGCTAATTGAAATAAGTAGTCGTTCCACCAGTTTTCTATGGAGATTACCTTTTCTGCTTCACTCATGTCTTTTGTAAAATAGTATTTGCTATTGCCAGGTGTGCGTTTGGCTACCTTTGCAATTAACAAAGGAATCATGCGTGCTTTATTTTGTTTGCAAATAGTTTCGACTTCACAGTTCATAGATGTAGGCCAGCGTTTCATAGCTCCTAAAGCTTGGCCTTTTGTAAGGGTATTTTCTACAGGATAATCTAATTGCATCCATTGAAAGAAAAAATCAATAAAAAGATCGGTTGCTGTATTATCAGCCGATGCCAATTTTTCCATACGAGTATGTGGATGGTAATTTGTAATGGTCTCGGATGTTTGATCTTCTGTAATATTGGAAGTTAGGAAGTGATAAATGTGGGCAAACGTATCTATAGCTACTTGTTGTTCTGTGGATAAATCAAACACCGGTTTGCTGTCATGACTAAGAAGTCTGTGCATTGTTTTCGATGCAGCTGTTTCTTGATATTCTGGTCTTGAAATGTAGTTTGTAATGGCTTCTTTGAAGCTTTCTAAAGAGGCACTCTCTTGAGCGAATTTCCAAAGATTAGGTAGTTGTTTTTTATAAGCATCCTTTAGTTGCTTAGGGGTAAGATACAAAATATCTTTTTGTTTCATCAGCACTTTTCCTTTCTTAATATATTTATAATCTTTTATTTGTAATCTAATTTCGTCCATTGGCTAAACCACACAAATATACGAAAAATCTATGAGATAAGCAAGCCCGAGACTTATTCTGTATTTGTTTGTACAGTTTATGCAGAATAAAAACTCGGGCTTTAATAGATAAGAAATGTATTAGTGTTTTTTGTTTTCTATTCCATCACCCAGCGTACAGGCATTGCTGAAGTATTGAAATCAAAGCGTTCTGTTTGACTTGTGAGTAGATGGTATGTATATCCTCCCGTTGTATTTGGTTCGATAGTAAATAATAAGAAATTATTTTGACTAGCTACCCATAATCCTGTGAATTGCCCTTCTTCAACATGTGCTGATTCCTTTATGTAACCTGATTGGTTTAAATTCAATCCTGTACTTTCATTGGAATTATTTACTGAATTAGACCTCAATAGGCATTCGGGATTATTGAATAGTTTAGTGAGGTTAATGATGTCGTTCTGGGATGGTAATCTCCAGCCGCTTGGTGCCATGTTATAATTGCTAAGAGTAGCCATAGGGTAGAAGTAATGATCATAAGATGTATCGTCTGCCCAAGTAACATATAGGGGATTTAGACTATTTGGAGGAATTGTTGAAGTTTTTTCGAGTAGGGTATAATCTGTCGTCATTTTTTCATGCAAATCTTCTGCTGTCCAAGTGAGATTACCTACGCGTACCAATGGATATGTGTGCCCATTGCGTGCATCTACCAATACTTTTGGCTCAGCATATATTGGTAGTCCTCCATTAACGTAAAAACTACTTAATGTTTTGTCTGGCTTTAAGTAAACAGTTGCTGCATCGGGGAGCCCATTTTCTTGTAAATTTAGTCCAGCTCCCCATGCTATGTTTCCATTTTGAATAGGATAAGCTTTGATGTGCTGTATAGCCATGTTACTTGTGTCATCAATTTCTAGTTCCTTGGTCAAAATAGCGACTTCTTGTTCATCATACATGACAGATAAAATGTGACTTTTACTAAAGTCTAATTCTTTAGCGATTAATCCATTGGTTGCTTCATGGTCAATAAGATCTACATCTTCTGAATCATGATATACCCAATCTGTCAAACTAACCTTTATTCCTACTGTGGATTGGCTATAGGTTCTATTTGAATTGTCAGGAGCCATCTTAAATGTATAGGCATGTCCTGCTTGAATATTTTCACCAGATAGAGTCTTCGTTGGAACAATTGCAGAAAATTGTTGATCTCCAAGATGTACTATTTCTGTCATATCAGATAATGCATTAGGAAAAATCAGGCAATATTTTCCTTCTAATACTTCTTTTTCATTATTGATATTCCACACTCCAGCTGGATTAATAATATCTAATCCATAGTAATCATCAAATGCCATAGGTATGAAGTTGTATACAGCATGTGTGAAGCAGTTGGTTAAATCCAAGTTTGCAGCCTGTAAATCGTTTAAAGAATAATCAACACCTGCTTGTATCTGGAAGTATATTTTTATCAACTGAAGTTCTAAACTTATGGTTAGTGGAGATTCAGATTCACTCACATTTGCCAATTCACAAGTGCTAAACTGTTCCAATTTCCCTAGATTGTCTTGGTTAGTGTTTAGGAAAATATAGCCTTTAAGGTCATTATTAGGCATCATATCTTTTCTATAAGGGAAATAAAAATTGAGTGTTGCTTTTTTACCATGATCAGGGTAGTATATCTTTTCTTGTGGAATCCATTTTCCATCAGTCAATGTAAAAGGTACGTTAACTACCGCAGATTGGTTGTCTACAATCATACTCACGCCTATTTGATCACCTTCTTGAAACAAATATTCGCCAGAAGTATCAACTTTTGTTGTATTGTGAATACTAGATGTTTGTATTGTAATTGGTGTTTTAGAAGTTGTTTTATCGTCTTGTTGATCATCAACTTCTCCAGTAGGGATGACTCCAGCAGTACAGCCTGTTAGGCTTAGGAGTAATAGCACAATTTTTATTGCATTCAATTTGTTTATCATAATGCATATTTTTTTGGTTATAAAATACTCGATATCTTAAAAACAGAAGAAGCAAGTTTATGCTTAATAGAAACAGTCAACTACATGCCCAATACGCATGCTTAAAATGCTGTAAAGACTTGTAGACCTTTGGGCATTTTAACTAAGTGTTATTTTCTAACTTGTATCCATAATGTTTAAATTGTGTCAGACATTGTGTACTCATATAATCCCATAAAAAAAGATGAATCTCAAATTTTGGGATTCATCTTTGTCTAATTTTTTTTATTAATGAAGTTGTTATATTTTACTATATGTTTTAGTTTAGTATGTACAGTGATGAGTATTAAAGTACACTCATCCGAGTAGTTGTTAATAACTTGGATGTTTGTTTGTTGATACCTATGGCTAAACCTAGGAACTTTCGTTGATAATAAAGGAAAATCTAACACCTTTTTCATACCTTTTAGTTGTTGTTGTCATAAAGGTATGTATTGATTTTTAACTCACAAAATTATTCTTCTTTTATTTTATGGCATAAAAAAAACATGTCGAATAATCGACATGCTTTTTTCAATATTTCTGTATGATGTATGATTAACTCTTTACTTTTTAGAGCCGCCCATATAACGATCATTTAATCCTTTAATAATTTCACCAGTAATGTTATATGCCTTGTTAGCGTACAGCATATTATCATAGCCTGTATTTGTAAATATGAAGTCAAAGCCAGCTTTTTTGTTGTATTCTTCAATGAATGCATTGATAGAATCGCGCAATTGACGGTTGTTGTCTTGTTGCTCTTTTATAAGATCAGCTTGTAGTCGTTGCTGAAGTTGTTGTAGATCTTTTTGTTGCTTCAGCAAACGGTTGTTTTCTTGTTCTGCACGTTCACGAGTTAAGAAAGCGTTATTCTTAAGTTTGTGTTGGAATAATTGCATTGCTTGATCCAGCTTCTTGGCTTTGTCATTGATTGTAGCTCGGATGTTCTCCTCTTTACTGATCATTGCTTCGTTGAGATCATTCCAATATGTGTAACTAGTCAACAAACTGTCTACTTCCACGTAAGCAATTTTAATAGACTGAGTCGTACCTGCTGGTGGAACAGATTCTCCGTGAGATTGGTTTTGACACTGAGTAAAAAGTAGGCCGCATGCTGTTGCAGATAAGCCTAGACATAAGGCAGTAATTTTCTTCATATATTCTTTACTTACTTTGAGGTTATGTACATTTGTTAATGGAATGCTGAATAGTTTTATTATCGACGCTCAGGAATGGCATGACGACTTTTTGCTCTAAGTTCTTTGTCTTGAGTTTGAGCACAGCTAATGCCACGATCTTGTAGTGCTTTACTACTACTAACATGTTCGTTGGGGAATTTAGCCCCTTTCTTTAAAATCATCTTGATTGCTAGGAATAACATGCTAATAGCAACAATTAACACCGAAATAAGTACTTGTTTCATCATAATCATTACTTTTGTGGTGCAAAGATAATTGTTTACCATCTATCTTGAAAGATTGGATAGATAATAAAACTAAAATCCATATGAAAACCATTCTAGATTTAGATCCGAAAGAAGTTTTTTATTACTTCAATGAAGTATGTCAAGTGCCTCGTCCTTCGAAGCATGAAGAACAAATAATAGCATATCTTAAAGAGTTTGGTGCGAAACACAATCTCGAAACAAGTATTGATGAAGTCGGTAATGTGCTGATAAAAAAGCCAGCAACTCCTGGATATGAGAGTAAGGAGACGGTTGTGCTACAATCTCACGTAGACATGGTCTGTGAGAAGAATACAGAGACTCAGCATGATTTTACAAAAGACCCTATTGAGCCAGTGATTGACGGCGCCTGGTTGAAAGCTAATGGTACAACTCTTGGAGCCGATAACGGTATTGGGATTGCAGCAGAGTTGGCTCTTTTAGCTAGTGATACTATTGAACATGGCCCTATTGAGTGTTTGTTTACTATAGACGAAGAAACTGGCCTGACTGGTGCATTCGCCTTAAAATCTGGATTTTTTGATGGGAATATCCTGTTGAATTTGGATTCAGAAGACGAAGGAGAGTTATTTATAGGGTGTGCTGGTGGTATTGATACTGTAGCTACCTTTACATATACTCCGCATGAAGTGCCTGTTGGCTATTTTTATTTTAAAGTGACTGTCAAAGGCTTAAATGGCGGACACTCAGGAGACGATATCAATAAAAATCTGGCTAATGCCAATAAAATATTGGTTCGCTACTTAAATATTTTACGCAGTAAGCATGATGTTAAGATCTGTGAGATAAATGGTGGTAACTTACGTAATGCCATTCCTCGTGAAGCTTATGCTGTTGTGGCTGTGCCAATTGAATATAAGCATGATGTACGTATAGACTTGAATGTCTTTAGTGCAGAGGTTGAGGCTGAGTATCACGTTACAGAACCTCGTATGGCCCTAGAGTTGGAAAGCCACGATGCTGTATCAACTTGTATTGATGACCATACTGCCAATCAATTATTGTTATCTTTACATGCTGTACATCACGGGGTGTTTATGATGAGTCAAGATATTGAAGGATTGGTTGAAACTTCCAGTAATTTAGCTTCAGTCAAGATGAAAGAAGCAAATACCATCCAAGTGGAAACATCTCAACGAAGTAGTATTTTATCTTCACGAGATAATATGGCTGAAACGATTCGAGCTACATTTAAGTTGGCTGGTGCTGAGATATCACATGGTGATGGGTACCCAGGATGGAAACCCAATCCAGAATCTCCAATTTTAGCCATCGCGGTTGAAAGTTATGAGCGTTTGTTTGGGCGTAAGCCGGCTGTAAAAGCAATTCATGCAGGCTTAGAATGTGGACTCTTCTTAGAAAAGTATCCACACTTGGATATGGTTTCCTTTGGACCGACTTTGCGAGGTGTACATTCTCCTGATGAACGTATGGAAATTGTTACTGTTGAAAAATGGTGGAAACACTTATTGGATGTGTTGAAAAATATTCCCAATAAAAAGTGATTAAAAAAATAATATGGAGCTGTCTCATACTGTATGGGACAGCTCTCATTACTTTTAGTGCCACAGCTCAACAACACCGAGTAAGAATTCTGTGGTGGAATGTGGAAAACTTATTTGATTGTGAAGATGATTCTTTAGCAATGGATGACGAATTTTTGCCCCACGCTTCAAAACATTGGACAAAGCATAGGTATTATAAAAAACTATGGCAAATAGGAAAAGTGCTTTCTTCCATGGGAGATACCATTCCTAGTCTTGTCGGTTTAGCCGAGGTAGAAGGAGAGGACCCGTTGCGTGATTTAATACGTTATACACTCATCAACTTGGCACCATATAAATACATCTGCACACATGGGCACGATAAACGAGGCATTCAAGTGGCCATGTTGTATGATCCAAGATATTTTTCTATACTGGATGTTAAAGAAGTCAGTGTGAGCCATGAGACAATGCTTACTCGGGATTATTTGCATGCTACAGGAGTGATGTCGTCCAAAGATACCTTAGAAGTATATCTTTGTCATTGGCCTAGTCAATGGGGAGGAGCTAGGGCATCAGAATATAAAAGACTGTTTGTTTCCAAATGTTTCCAGAGAGATATTTCAGTGACCATTCAAAAGCATCCTAATAGAAATGTCTTAGTCCTTGGTGACTATAATGAAGAAAGCAAAGCCCCAGCACTTAAACAGCTTATAAATAAATGCCATTTGGTTGATTGCGTCACTCGTTGTACGAAAAAAAAGACCGATATTGGTACTCATTATTATAATGGGCGTTGGAGTGTATTAGACCATATATTGGTCTCACAAGATTTAATGAATAGAATCGATCAAGGTGGCATCTGGAGAACTTCCTATCTATTGGAAAAAGATGCTCGTGGATGTACCAGACCTAATAGAACGTATATAGGACCATGCTATCACGGTGGATATAGCGATCATTTACCTGTTTATTTGGATATAGTATATCAGTATTGAATTGTAGGAATGCAGCTTGTAATTTATCCTTTTTTTTATCTTTTCAGTGAAATATTTGCCAATGTGAAAGATATGTGTTACTTTTGCCAGTGTTAAGATATAAAAGTAGAAGATATGGTTTATACTGCTTCACATCATCATCATCATCATTCTCACGAATAAAATTCGGGAGCTGATCGTGATGCATCTTATCTTAGCAGTCTACAGACAATATCAACAACACATATAAGATCTCAGGAGAGCAACCGAAAGGATGTCTCTCCTTTTTTTGTGCCCCTATGTTATGCTATATATGTATGGCATGTAATGATAAATTTACTCATTTAAATATTTAGACTATGTTGCGTATCGCAGTACAAGCCAAAGGACGTCTTTACGAAGAGACGATGAACATGCTTCAAGAGGCTGATATAAAAGTCAGCAGTGCTAAACGTAAATTACTCGTGCAGTCACCAAACTTCCCTGTCGAAGTTTTATTTTTGCGTGATGATGACATCCCACAAACAGTTGCTACAGGTATGGCTGATATTGGAGTTGTGGGAGAGAACGAATATGCAGAAAAGAAAGAGAATGCGACTATTGTGAAGCGTTTAGGATTTAGCAAGTGTCGTTTGTCTATTGCTATTCCAAACAGTATTGATTACCCAGGGCCAGAGTGGTTAGAAGGTAAAAAAATAGCAACAAGTTATCCTGTTATTTTGAGAAGTTTTTTGGATCAAGCCGAAGTAAAGGATTGTGAAATTCACGTGATAACAGGTTCTGTGGAAGTCTCTCCATCCATTGGTTTAGCAGATGGTATTTTTGATATTGTAAGTTCAGGCTCCACGTTAGTGAGTAACAGATTAAAAGAAGTTGAGGTCGCTATGCAATCAGAAGCTTTGTTGATCGGTTACCCAGGAATGTCGGAAGATAAACAAGCTATTTTAGATGAATTGATGTTTCGTCTTGACAGTGTGAAACGTGCTGAAGATAAGAAATATGTCATGATGAATCTACCCAAAAATAAAATTGAAGATATGGTAGCGGCACTACCAGGAGAGAAGAGCCCAACAATTATGCCGCTAGCTGATAAAGATTGGTGCTCGGTACATACCGTTGTAAATGAGCATTGCTTTTGGGAAATTATTGGTAAACTGAAAGAACTAGGTGCCGAAGATATTTTGGTACTTCCTATTGAAAAAATGATCTAGTTATTTATAAAATCTTGCCATTATGTTGAATGACCTACTAGCTAAAATCCGGTATAAAGTTCGTTATGGTACCCAAGTCGAATGGTTTAACTTTTTGTATTTGCTTACAAGAAAGAAGCATGTGTATATTCCCAAAATAGCTTCAATTGATGAGACTATCGACAAAATAATAAAAGACAAGTGCTCCATTAGCCGATTCGGAGATGGAGAAGTCATGCTTACATTATCGCATAAAAATATACGTTATCAAGTGGGAAGCGAAGAATTGGCTTCCAAATTGACTGAGGTGTTGACTTCTAATGTAGAAGGACATTTGATTGGTTTATCAGATGTTTTTTGTGATTTGTATAGATACAATCGAAAAGCACGACGTTTTTGGCGTACTCACTTTTATTTATTTGAAAATCTTTGGTTGGATAGATTAAATCCCAATAAGCAATATTACAATACCTTTGTATCTCGTCCATATATGGATTTTGCTGATCGTTCTCATAGTTTGGAATGGTTTCAACATATGAAGCAAATATGGCAAGATAGAGATGTCGTTTTTATCGAAGGTGCCAAAAGTCGTTTGGGAGTTGGTAACGATTTGTTTGATAATGCACGCACTATTCGTCGTATTATAGGTCCTCCGCAAAATGCTTTTGAAAAAAGAAATGAAATTATTCGTGAAGCGAGTAAACTCAACAAAGACGTCTTGATTATATTGGCCTTAGGCCCTGCGGCTACTATTTTGGCTTACGAGTTACATAAATTGGGGTACCAGTCCTTGGATATGGGGCACGTGGATGTCGAATATGAATGGTGTAGAATGGGAGCTACCCAAAAAGTAAACCTAGCTACCAAGAATGTCAATGAGGTTTCGGGCGGTCACACAGTACAAGATGCTGGAGATTTATACCGATCTCAGATTATTGCTCGAATAGAATAACACATATACAAGAAGAAATGATAGAAACTATACGATTTCCTGAGAAATCACAGTGGCAAGACGTTTTAGCTCGACCTCTTTTAGCGAGCAAAGATCTGCAATCTATTGTGCAACCTATAATAGAGGATGTACAAAAAGAGGGTGATCAGGCAGTGATAGCTTATGAAAAGAAATTTGATGGATGTACATTGACAAGCCTAGCAGTTACAGAGGAAGAATTTCTATCTGCTGAAAAGGAAATAAGTCAACAGCTAAAAGAAGCTATAATAATAGCGCATCAACAGATTGTTGCTTTTCATAAGTCACAAGTATTCGAGTCTGTTGTCGTGGAAAATAAACCGGGTATTCGTTGTTGGCAAGAAGCACGAGCCATCGAACGAGTAGGTTTGTATATACCAGGTGGTACTGCTCCTTTGTTTAGCACTGTATTAATGCTTGCCGTACCAGCAGCTATTGCAGGTTGCCACCAGATAGTTTTGTGTACCCCTCCTAATAAAGAAGGAAAGATACATCCAGCCATTTTGTATGCTGCAACTTTGGCAGGTGTTACCAAGGTTTATAAAACAGGCGGTGTACAGGCAATTGCCGCTATGGCTTATGGTACAGAATCGATCCCTAATGTCTATAAGATTTTTGGTCCAGGCAATCAATACGTAACAGCTGCTAAGCAATACGTAAGTCTGCGTGATGTCGCTATAGATATGCCGGCAGGACCTTCTGAAGTAGAAGTCCTTGCTGATGAAATGGCGAATCCCGTTTTTGTTGCAGCTGATTTATTATCACAAGCAGAACACGGTGTTGATAGTCAGGCTATACTGATAACTACTTCTGAAAAACTAGTACAAGAAGTGCAAGATGAAGTCACCAAACAACTAGATGTTCTACCTAGACAGGAATTCGCTGCACAGGCTTTGAGTCATAGCCGAATTTTATTGGTTCATGATATGGACGAAGCTATAGCGATGACCAATGCATATGCACCCGAACATTTAATCGTACAAACTCAAAATTATATAGATATAGTTCCACGTATAATCAATGCGGGTTCAGTCTTTTTAGGTCCATATAGTTGTGAAAGTGCTGGAGATTATGCTTCAGGTACAAATCATACTTTGCCTACCAATGGATATGCTCGTGCATATAGTGGGGTTAACTTAGATAGTTTTATACGTAAGATTACTTTTCAAGAATTGACTCAAGAAGGAATCAATACCATTGGGCCAGCTATTGAATTGATGGCAGCTACAGAACAATTACAGGGGCATAAGAATGCAGTGACTGTTCGGTTGAATAAGAAATAGAAATAATTGCCTTAGGCAACAAAACAAATAATCATGCAGAGAACTCTAGCACAATTAGTGAGGCCTAATATTTTGGCTTTAAAAGCTTACTCGTCAGCTCGTGATGAATTTCAAGCTCAAGAAGGGATGGATTATGTTTATTTTGATGCGAATGAGAATCCTAATGAACAAGAACAGGTTGCGATAAACCGTTATCCTGATCCTCGACAAATAACTGTAAAAAAAGAGATTGGGCGTCAACGCGGGCTACATCCAGATAATCTATTCCTTGGCAATGGTAGCGATGAAGCAATTGATGTATTATTTCGTGTCTTTTGTGAGCCTAGATTAGATAATGTTGTGGCCATCAATCCAAGTTATGGAATGTACGCTGTATGTGCACACATTAATGATGTGGCATTAAAGGAAGTGCCTCTGAATAATGACTTTTCTTTGAATGTTGAGGCAGTGCAGAAAGCTTGCGATGCTCATACTAAAATGATTTTTCTATGTTCTCCCAATAATCCTTCTGGAAACTTGTTGAAAAGAGAACATGTGCTTAATATCATCGAAGGTTTTGATGGTATAGTCATTCTTGATGAGGCTTATATCGATTTTGCCCCCGAAGGTAGTAGCTGGTGTGGATTGTGGGAGAAATATCCACGTTTAGTTGTGCTGCAAACCTTTAGCAAAGCTTGGGGAGCAGCAGCTATGCGACTTGGTTTAGCATGGGCATCTAAGGAGATCATTGAATTGATGAACAAAGTGAAATACCCATATAATGTCAATTTACTTACTCAGAAAAAAGCACTTGAAGTTTTAGCGAATGCTGATCAAGTACAAGTACAAATGGATGAGATTTTGAGTGAGCGTAGTCGTTTGCTTGAAGCTTTAGAGCATATGGATGAGGTGGAAGAGGTGTTCCCTACAGATGCCAATTTTATACTAGTGCGTGTAAAAGATGCCAATGCACTATATGATTATTTGATTGGTCGAGGCGTAATCGTCCGTAATCGTCATAAACAGTTGCACTGTGAGAATTGTTTGCGTATTACAGTTGGACTTCCTCATGAAAATACCGCATTGTTGAAAGCTATTGAAGCATATTCTGTAAAATAAACGAGCATGAAAAAGAAAGTATTATTTATAGATAGAGATGGTACCCTTGTAGTAGAACCTCCAATAGATTATCAATTAGACTCATTGGAAAAATTAGCTTTTGTCCCAGGGGTTATGAAACACCTAGGGTTTATTCGTGAGAAGCTAGACTTTGAATTTGCAATGGTAACGAATCAAGATGGTTTGGGCACTGATTCGTTTCCAGAAGATACATTTTGGCCACCACATAATTTGATGTTACAAACACTAGCTGGTGAAGGCATTACTTGGGACGAAATCTTTATTGATAAGACTATGCCAGAAGAGCATGCCCCTACGCGTAAACCAGCAACAGGTCTGTTGACCAAATATATCGATAATGAAGCCTATGATTTGGCAGGAAGTTTTGTTATAGGTGATCGCTATACAGACGTACAATTGGCCAAGAATCTAGGATGCAAAGCCATATATATGCAACTTGACAATCCAGATACTCGTCAACATTTAGCAGATAAGCATTTGACTGATACATGCGCACTCATTACGACGGATTGGGCATTGATTGCACAGTTCCTTTTTGCGGGAGAACGTACCGCTACGGTACAACGTACGACAAAAGAAACAGATATCTATGTATCTGTAGGACTTGATGGAAATGGAACTTGTGATATTTCGACTGGTCTTGGCTTTTTTGATCATATGTTAGAACAAATAGGCAAACATGGTGGTATTGACTTGACGATACGTGTCCAAGGTGACTTACAAGTAGATGAACATCATACTATTGAAGATACTGCTTTGGCTCTTGGTGAGTGCCTCAAAAAAGCTTTAGGAGATAAACGTGGTATTGAGCGCTATGGTTATTGCCTACCTATGGATGATTGTCTTTGTGCGGTTGCTCTCGATTTTGGTGGTCGCCCATGGTTGGTGTGGGATGCTGAATTTAAAAGAGAGAGGGTCGGAGATATGCCAACAGAAATGTTTCTGCATTTTTTTAAATCCCTTAGTGATGCTTCTTTGATGAACCTAAATGTAAAAGCCGAAGGAGCGAATGAACACCACAAGATTGAAGGTGTATTTAAAGCTTTTGCACGTGCGCTGAAGATGGCTATACGTCGGGATATCTACAAGTATGAACTTCCATCGACCAAAGGTGTGTTGTAAGTGATACAAAAGCAAGGGTTGATTTGTTCGGCCCAGAAAAAACTATTATATTTGCGCTTCTAGAAAGATAATCAATTAAAACAATATACTAGTATGTTGACCATCAAACAGATTACAGACCAAAAAGAGGCTGTTATCGCAGGATTGAAGAAGAAGCATTTTGCTGATGCAGAGGCAGTTGTTGAACAGATTCTAGCCTTTAACGATAAGCGTAAAAAAACGCAAGCACAACTAGATGAGCAATTAGCTGAAGGAAAGAAAGCGGCTAAGCAAATCGGAATGTTGATGAAACAAGGTAAGCAAGAAGAAGCTACTGCTATTCGTGAGAAAGTAGCTGCTTACAAGGACAGCAATAAAGAGCTTGAAACAGCAATGAATCAAGCAGAGGAAGATATGAAGCAACTGCTTTACACTGTGCCCAACGTGCCTCATGCAAGTGTGCCAGAGGGCCACTCAGATGCAGATAATGTGGTAGAACGTGAAGGAGGCGATCCAGCTAATCTTCCAGAAAATGCTTTGCCTCACTGGGAATTAGCTAAGAAGTATGATTTGATCGACTTTGAATTAGGTGTAAAAATCACAGGTGCAGGTTTTCCAGTGTACAAGGGTAAAGGTGCACGTCTTCAACGTGCTCTGATTAATTTCTTTATGGATGAGGCTGCTAAGGCTGGTTATGCTGAAGTAGAAGTGCCTTATTTAGTTAATGAAGCTTCGGGTTATGGTACAGGACAACTTCCTGATAAAGAAGGACAAATGTATCATGATGCAACAGATGACTTATATTTGATTCCTACAGCTGAAGTGCCTGTAACAAATATTTATCGAGACGTGATTCTAGATGAAAGTCAGTTGCCTATCAAGAATTGTGCTTATTCAGCATGTTTCCGTCGTGAAGCTGGTAGCTATGGTAAAGATGTACGTGGTTTGAATCGTCTACACCAATTTAATAAAGTTGAGATTGTACGTATAGATACTCCAGAACATTCTTACGAATCTTTGGATGAGATGCTTGCTCATGTAGAAGGATTGGTTCAAAAATTGGAATTGCCATATCGTATTCTTCGTTTGTGTAGCGGTGATGTCAGTTTTACATCGGCTATTACATTTGACTTTGAAGTATATAGTGCTGCACAAGAACGTTGGTTGGAAGTATCTTCTGTTTCTAATTTTGAATCTTACCAAGCTAATCGTTTGAAGTGTCGTTACAAAGGGAAAGATAAAAAAGCAGAATTATGTCACACCTTGAATGGTAGTGCCTTGGCTTTACCTCGTATAATGGCTGCATTGTTAGAGAATCATCAAACACCAGAAGGTATCGTGATTCCTGAGATATTGCGTCCATATACAGGATTCGATATTATCGACTAAAAAGAGTTCTACAGCCTAAGAGGTGATGAATTATATGACATAGATGCTAGTCATTTTTGCAAGCGCTTGCAAAATGACTAGCATCCTGATATATAGCAATTCGCAAGCGCTTGCATACGAATATGCAAGCGCTTGCGAATTAGGGGTATTCTTGATAAGAAATATAGATAAAAACTCCTGCCTTGAATGTCAATATTCAAGGCAGGAGTTTCAGTATTTAAGGCCTAAATCTTGGGGTTTAGACCTTGTCATCTGAGTTTAGTCAGGAAGCCCGTACTTGTCAACAACAAAGTCAATATCCTTATCTCCACGCCCACTTAGATTAACTAAGATAGAAGTACGTGGTTCTTGTTGAGCCAGTTTGATGGCATATGCTACTGCATGTGCACTTTCCAATGCTGGAATGATGCCTTCAAGTCGACTGAGTTCGTAGAACGCATCTATACATTCTTGATCATTGATAGGTTCGTAACAAACCCTGTTCATATCTTTTAGCATGCTATGCTCGGGTCCTACACCAGGATAATCCAAGCCAGATGCAACTGAGTATACAGGCGCAGGTTCACCTTTTTGATCTTGTAGTAAGTAACATTTGAAACCGTGTATAGTACCTGGTTGACCTAATGTAGCAGTAGCAGCATGTTCACCAAGGTTTAGTGATAGTCCACCTGGCTCTACACCATATAGTTTACAAGGGTCATCCAAGAAGGCACTGAACATACCAATGGCATTACTACCTCCACCTACACAAGCAACAACGCTATCTGGAAGTTCACCAGTCATGTCAAAAAATTGTTCTTTAGCTTCAATACCTACAACACGCTGAAAATCACGAACCATCATAGGGAATGGGTGAGGACCAACAACAGAACCAATACAGTATATTGAGTTGATAGGATCTTTTAAATAAGCCTCAAAAGCAGAATCAACAGCTTCCTTGAGAGTCTTAAGGCCGTGAGATACAGGAACAACTTTGGCTCCTAGAATTTGCATGCGTACTACGTTGGGGTGTTCTTTGGCTATATCTACTTCGCCCATGTGAATCTCACACTCAAGACCAAAATAGGCTGCCGCAGTAGCTAATGCTACACCGTGCTGACCTGCACCCGTTTCAGCGATAAGCTTCTTCTTACCCATATACTTGGCAAGGAGTGCTTCCCCCATGCAGTGATTGAGCTTGTGCGCTCCAGAGTGATTTAAATCTTCACGTTTTAAGTAGATACGACCTCCGTATTTTTCACTTAAACGGTTACAGTAATACACTGGAGTAGGGCGTCCTTGATAGTGCTTGCGTATACTACGCAATTCACTAATAAATTTATGTGATTTACTGATGGAATAATAAGCTGCTGTTATCTTATCCATTTCTTCTTGCAGTTCTGGTGGAATAAATGATCCACCATACTCTTGGAAGAAGCCCTCTTTATTAGGGTATACTTTAAAATAATCTTTTTCCATGGTTTTCTAATAGTATTGTTGAGTACATTTATACTTACAAATGTACTGAAAAAATGCGAGTCAGCAAATAATTTTCTATCTTTGCATGGTATTATATATGAAAGGTGTCAGTATTGGATTGAAATGCCCTTTCATTTTTTTGATATTGAAAGAGAAATAAATGAATATACAATTGAAGTCTTCTTCCAATACCGGCAATATATCATATGATCAGCCGTTAATCGGACAATTTAACGATGTGTTTCCTCCTATCATGGATGGTGTCTCTGTCTGTGTGCACAACTATGCACATTGGCTCCATGAGTTGATGGGAGCTGTTAAAGTAATTACACCTCAAGCACCAAAACATGTCTATCAGGAAAAATATGAAATACTTCCTTATGCTTCCTTGCCTATACCAGGCAGAGCACCGTATCGCTTGGGCATGCCAGCATGCTCTCCTGGTTACCGTAATCGTTTGATGCAGTATGATTTTGGATTAGTGCACGCACATTGTCCTTTTTCGTCTGGTAAATTGGCCATGGAAGTGTCACGTCGTCAAGGCATTCCTTTGGTGGCAACTTTTCATTCTAAATATAGAGATGATTTTGAAGAAAGTATTCCCGAATGGTTACGTCCTCTAGGACTGAAAGAGACTTTAATAGATAGGCTATTGAAACAAGTTGTTGATTTTTATGAAAATGTCGATGAAGTATGGGTTGCGCAACCAGCAGTGGCGGATGTCTTGAGAGATTACGGATACAAAGGTCCTATTGAGGTTGTTCCTCATGGCAATGATTTTGCAATTGATGAGTCAGAGTATGAATCATACAGACTGAAAGCTCGAAGTAACTTAGGGCTACAAAGCGATGAACATGTATTACTGTATGTCGGTCAGCATATCAATCAGAAGAATTTACCGTTTTTGATTGACTCTTTGCGATATGTACAAGGTAAGTTTAAAATGTATTTTATTGGTCGTGGAGATGCCGAACAAGCTTTGAAAGCAGCTGTTGAGATATATCGTTTACAAGATAAAGTGACTTTTGTGGGGCCAGTGTATGAACGTGAGGTTTTAAAGCAATATTATGCAGCGGCTGATCTGTTTCTGTTCCCGTCAAAATACGACACATTGGGCTTAGTGATTTATGAAGCTGCTGCTTTGCACACACCTTCCTTGTTGCTTCAAGGATCGACATCATCCCATTTAGTTCAAAACAATATAGATGGTTTTTTGGCTCCAGATAATGAAGAAGCCTTTGCCAGCTGTATCAATACATTATTTAGTAATCCTCAAAAAATGAGTGAGGCAGGACTGTCTGCATCACGAAGTATGGCACATTCTTGGCGCGAAGTCGTTGAAGAGGTCATCGATAGATATAATGCTTTAATTTACCGACAATGCAAACAAGCTCACCTGATAAAAAGAAGATAAAAGAGTCAAAAAAAATAACGCAAGTAGCTACCGCCAAAGGTATGAATGAGTTTAAAGTGTGGCGATTAATGATTCCTATCGTGATAGGGTTAGGAGCTACTGTATGGATGTTTTATCATGAATTTGCTAGCCAGAAAGATTTTCATTTTGAGATGTCTTGGTGGGTTACTTTATCTGCAATTGTGGGGCTAATATGCATGGGGATCCGTGATTTGGCGAATATATACCGATTTCGGATGTTGACTCGTCCAGAACATCTCTCTTGGTTACAGGCTTTCCGAATAAATTTATTGACTGAATTTTCGAGTGCTGTCACACCGTCTGCTGTAGGAGGATCAAGTTTAGTTGTTGCTTTTTTTAAAGGTGAGGGCATCAGTTTAGGACGAAGCACCGCAGTGATGATGTCAGGATTATTTCTCGATCAATTGTTTTTTGTTGTGACGTGCCCGATAATGCTTTATTGTTTTCCCCCAGAAGAATTATGGGGAGCATCTTCGTCAATAGGACCTACTGTAGAAGGATTGCTAAAGGGCGTTTATTTCTTGCTTTTGGCATGGACTATTGTCTTGTTTTTAGCTTTATTCGTTGCACCAGTGCATATACGTAAAATCTTGAATTACCTAGCTGTTCATGGCCCTTTGAAACGTTTTGGCAAAGGCTTAATAGAGTTTGGGGATAACCTCGTAGAAAGCAGTCAACAATTGCAGACTAACTCTTTTTGGTTTTGGGTAAAAGCTTTTGGCGTTACAGCTATCAACTGGACATCTCGTTATGCTGTTGTTTGTGCTTTGCTTTGGACGTTTGCACCTAATTTTAGCGATCAACTGATTATTTTTGTACGTCAATTAATGTGTTGGATCATTATGACTATTTCTCCATCTCCAGGCGGAGCTGGGTTTAGTGAGTATTTGTTTAAGACATACTACACAGATTATGTTTCAGCAGGAGGAGATATTTTAATCTTAGCATGTCTATGGCGTATCTTGACGTATTATATCTATTTGATTGGAGGATTTATTTTATTACCAGGATGGTTTAAAGATAAAGTCCTTAAGCGTAATTAATGGTGGATGTTGTTTTGGACTGAAAATTTGGTCGGTCCAAATAAACCCAATACTTTTGTAATATCTGAAAATAAATAATTAAAAATCATGTTCAAAATAGTAAGTAAGACTCAGTTGTCTGAGAAAGTTTTCAAATTTGTGGTCGAAGCACCGCTGATAGCGAAGTCTCGCAAAGCTGGACACTTTGTGATTGTACGCGTTGGTCAGAAGGGCGAGCGTATTCCTTTAACTATTGCTGAGGCTGATCAAAAACGAGGTACGATTACACTTGTGGTTCAAAAAGTAGGGGTATCTTCTATGCGTCTATGTGATTTGAATGCAGGGGATATGATCGATGATGTCGTAGGCCCGCTTGGAAAAGCTACGCATATTGAACATTTTGGAACTGTCGTTTGTGCTGGTGGAGGTGTCGGTATTGCACCCATGTTACCTATTGTACAAGCATTGAAGGCAGCTGGCAATCGTGTCATTACTGTATTAGCTGGGCGTTCAAAAGAGTTGATTATACTAGAAGAAGAAATGCGTGCTTCTAGCGACGAAGTGATCATAATGACCGATGATGGTAGCTATGGTGAAAAAGGCCTTGTGACTAATGGGGTTGAAGGGGTTATCAAACGCGAAAAAGTTGATAAATGCTTTGCTATTGGTCCAGCAATTATGATGAAATTTGTATGTCTGCTTACAAAGAAGTATGAAATACCTACTGATGTATCTCTCAATACGATTATGGTTGATGGTACTGGTATGTGTGGAGCTTGTCGTATCACTGTCGGTGGAAAAACACGCTTCGTGTGTGTGGATGGGCCAGAATTTGACGGACATGCAGTAGATTTTGATGAGATGCTCAAACGTATGGGAGCTTTCAAAGACATAGAACTTGAAGAAGTGCAGAAACTCGAAGATGCGCATGCACGAATGACACAACCTGTTGCAAAAGAAGAGTGCCATTGTCTTGATGCTGACGGTAAACCCAAAAAGGATGAAGAGAAAATAGCTCATGCTTTACCAGAATATACCCCTTGTCAAACAGCTGCTGAATTGGCGCTTGTTTCTGATGAGGAACTCACTAGTCGAGATTCTGCATGGCGTGAATCCCTTCGTAAATTGAAGAAGGCTAAAGAACGCACACAACAAGAACGTGCAAAAATGCCAGAACTTGATCCAGAATATCGTAGTCATAGCCGTAAGGAAGAAGTCAATCTTGGATTGACTGAAAATCAAGCTCTTGTGGAAGCTAGTCGTTGTTTGGATTGTAAGAACCCTACATGTGTGACTGGATGTCCTGTCAGTATTGATATCCCATCATTTGTAAAAAATATTGAGCGTGGCGAGTTTTTGGGGGCTGCCCGTGTTTTGAAAATGACAAGTGCATTGCCAGCTGTTTGTGGTCGCGTATGTCCTCAAGAAAAACAATGTGAGAGTATGTGTATCCATCTCAAGATGGGTAAGCCAGCAGTGGCTATTGGGCATTTGGAACGTTTTGCAGCTGACTATGAACGTGTTAGCGGTGAAATGTCTATCCCAGCTGTAGCTGAAAGCAATGGAAAGAAAATTGCTGTTGTTGGATCTGGACCAGCTGGACTTGCGTTTGCTGGTGATATGGCCAAATATGGATACGATGTAACTGTCTTTGAAGCATTGCACGAAATCGGTGGGGTATTGAAATATGGAATCCCTGAATTTCGTCTTCCAAATGAGATTGTGGAAGTGGAAATTCTCAATCTAGAAAAGATGGGTGTGAAGTTTGTAAAAGATACCATTATTGGTAAAACACTCTCTGTGGAGCAACTACAAGAAGAAGGATATAAAGGCGTGTTTGTCGCATCTGGTGCTGGTTTACCTAATTTCATGGATATTCCAGGTGAAAATGCGATTAATGTGATGTCATCTAATGAGTATTTAACTCGTGTCAATCTGATGGATGCAGCAAGTGAGGATTCAGATACTCCAGTTACCTTTGGCCGTCATGTCGCTGTGATTGGTGGTGGAAATACTGCAATGGATTCGGTACGTACTGCCAAACGCCTAGGAGCTGAGCGTGCTATGATTATTTATCGTCGTTCGGAAGAAGAAATGCCTGCTCGTCTGGAAGAAGTGAAACATGCCAAAGAGGAAGGCATAGAATTTTTGAATTTGCACAATCCTATCGAATACCTAGCTGATGATAAAGGACGAGTGAAAGCTGTTCGTTTACAAAAGATGGAACTCGGTGAACCAGATGAAAGTGGCCGTCGTAGACCAGTGCCAATTGAGGGAGCTATTGAAACTATAGATATTGATTTGGCTATTGTTAGTATTGGTGTATCGCCCAATCCGATTGTGCCTAGTTCGATCAAGGGACTTGAACTTGGACGAAAAGGGACGATTGCTGTAGATGAGCATATGCAGTCATCTATCCCAACAATCTATGCTGGAGGTGATATTGTGCGTGGAGGTGCTACAGTCATTTTGGCGATGGGAGATGGACGTCAAGCAGCGGCAGCAATGCATGCGTCTATTAGTGAATCGATAAACTAGTTCAAATACGTAAGTGTATTGATAAAATAAGCGAGAGCCATCTATTGGATATATGTCAATAGGTGGCTCTTGTTTTGAAAGTGTCATAAATATTTGCTGGCTTAATTGTATCCTGTTATTTTTGTGTCACAATTAATGATGAATATGCTATGAATAATATAGATAAAGTAACTAAAAAGGGGACTAGCCAAAATGGAAATGCTGAGTTTATTTATCGAATGAACAAGAGTAAAGTCTTGAAGGTGTTGCATCAATATGGTCAAATCTCAAGAACTCAGATTGTACAATTAACTGGGCTTAGTGCTCCGACGGTGACACGTATTATTGATAGCTTGATTCATTCAGAAAAACTTGTCTCTACAGTGGGAAGAGGCGAGTCAAAAGGAGGGCGTCCTCCTGTGATTCTTGAATTTAAAGGAACCAATCGTTATGTTATTGGACTTGACTGGGGACATACGCATATATTAGGTGTAGTTACAGACTTGCATGGAGAGGTCATTAAGCGTATCAATATACATGTTGGAGCTTCAGGTGTTTTTACGACAGATATGAAGCAATTAATAGCTTTGATACGTAGATTAATCATAGAATCGCTTATACCCTCTGATAGTCTTATGGGAATTGGTGTCGCTATTGCTGGATACATTAAAAAAGAGACGAACAAAGTTCAGTTTTCCTCTTGTTTTGGTTGGGAAGATGTAGATGTAAAACATCCTTTGGAATCTGAATTTGGAGTTCCAGTATTGGTAGCTAATATGTCTCAAGTGATGGCCCAAGGCGAACTCTTGTATGGCATTGGAAAAGATGTCAAGGATTTTGTATTTGTCAATATTGCGCAAGGGATTGGAGCTGGAATTATTATTAATGGTAGTCTTTTTAAAGGGTTTGACGGATATGCTGGTGAGTTAGGACATATTCGTGTGTCCAATAAGCAAGCTGGGCATATTTGTTCTTGTGGTAAGACTGATTGTTTGGAGTGTTATGCTTCGCCCAATGGTATTGTTGAACGAGTTAAAGAATTGTTTCTTGATTATCCAGAGTCAGTGTTGCAGACTGTAGATGATATAAATGTGCAAAGCGTCTTCCAAGCTGCAACATTGGGTGATGATTTAGCAAATGATGTCTTGACTGCTGCTGCTGCTGTGTTGGGGATGGCTATTGCTGTACTAACCAATGTGATCAATCCAGAAGCAGTCGTTATTGGTGGGGGGATAAGTTTTGCTGGACAGGATTTTATAGCACGTATCCGTGAGCAATTTGAAAAGAATCAATTGCGCAATACAGATCGAAAAATCCCATTAACTGAATCCATTTTGAAGGATCAGGCAGCCGTTTTAGGGGCAGCGTCTTTGATGATCAATGAGGTGTTGCAGTTGCGTGTAGATGTTATGTAGGAGATATAAAAAAAGTCTTGATCTGTGAAGATCAAGACATATCTTAATGTGGGCGAAGAAGGATTCGAACCTCCGAAGTCGAAAGACAGCAGATTTACAGTCTGCCCCATTTGGCCACTCTGGTATTCGCCCATGCTTTTTCAAAAGCGATGCAAATATAAGGACTTTGTTATCTACTCGCAAATTTACAAAGGCTTATTTTGCAAAAATCTTTACTTTTTCTTGTTTAAATGACCTGCTTATATCAAGTGTTAGTGTCTGAATATAATATACAACTAAAAAGAAGTACATATCTATATGGTGTGCCCTCATATTTCGAATCACTTGCTAAGAATAAGAAAATATATTTTTCGCACATTTGATGCATTCCTAAGAGCTTGTGCGAAATGTACAGACAGAAAGATTATCTTCATAGTCCAGTAATATAGCCTACGGATTCAGTAATCTTGCAAAACGGTTTGCCAGCCTCGATTCAAACGTTTGGTCCCATCGATTCAAATGTTTGAATCGATGGGACCAAACGTTTGAATCGACACGCATAAAGGAAAGAAGCCATTGATTAAAGCATATCTCTTAAAAAACGTAGTAAAAGGAAGAGAGTGTATCAAAAGCTACACTTATAGTTGACGTGCAAAGTCAACCATCTTAATTGCTGTGATAGCTCCTTCATCTCCTTTGTTGCCAAGACTACCACCCGCTCTATCTTCTGCTTGTTGCATAGTGTTTGTAGTAATCAATGAATAGATTACGGGAATTTCTTGTGTGGCGTTGAGGTGTGCAATCCCTTGTGTGGTACCTTGACATACATAATCAAAGTGAGGAGTGTCTCCACGTACGACGCATCCAATAGCAATAACAGCGTCTACTTTATGCCCTTGTCCTGTGTATGATTTTGCTAGTGTGAATTGTTGTGCACCATAAATAAGTTCGAAACTACCAGGTACATGCATTACGGTGATGTTTTCTTCTAAACATCCATGACGCTTTAGCGTTTCAATGGCACCATCAAGAAGGGCGAAAGTAATGTTTTCGTTCCAATCAGATACCACGATGCCAAAACGCATGTTTTCAGCATTTGGAACTGTTGATGGGTCATAGTCAGATAAATTATGATAAGCTGTTGCCATAATTATATGTTTTATAAATGATTATTGTACGTTTCCTATCGTAATAGATTTCGGGCGTACGACATACATTGAAAGATGTATAGCGCACGCCCGACTATTTTTTTATAGGTTATAAATAAACCTACTTGAGATTATACGCCAGCTTGAGCTTTCGCTTGTTCGATATAGCGTTCAATCCCACGTCCTAATTGACTATTAGGATATTCTTTTTTGATTTGTTCAAAAGTTGCAATTGCCTTTTGGTATTGCTTAGCTGCTTGGTACAATTGACCAGCGTTTAACAAGTAGATCGGACTAAGTGTTACTGCATTAGCACGGTCAGCGGCATCAATAAGCATTCCAGCTGCCTTTTCTGTTTGACCTGCATCTGCATAACAATTTGCTGTTGCAGCTAGAATAGCTGGAGCAATTTGTTTATCCTCTGCATGAAAAGCTTCAAGTTCTTTGATGGCTTTGTCGTTTAGACCAAGTTTTTTGTAGCATAGACCTGCATAAGCATGAGCAAGATTACCTGCTGGAGTGTTACCATATTTTTTAGTGATAGCGATAAAACCGATACTACTAATACTATCTCCTTCAAGTGCCAATTTAAATTGTTGTTGCATAAAATAGTTTTGACTTGGGTATAAAGCTTCTTGAGCTTTAGCTTCTTTAGGTTCAACAATATGGTGACCGTAAGCAATAACAGCAATAACTACTACGACTATAGCTAGGAGAGCAGTCAAAAACTTATTGATGTTTTTGATAATAAAACCCTCGGCATGAGTTGTAGACTCACTCTCGATGTGTTCTGCTTCTTGATTCTTGTTTGTCATTTCTATAATTTGATTTTGTTATTATTTCTATTAGATTCGCAAAAAAGAAACCTGTCACTTTATCAGTTTCTGGATTGATCATAATAAAACGAAAGGAATCTGGGGAACAAAAGTAACTTTTTTCTCTCTTTCTTGGAAATTTATTCACACCTTTTTTTCATCATGCTTTATTTTATCTATCATTCTTTCTTTTTTAGGATAGTTTTCCAGTAGAGCCGCGGGTGAAACCATTATTTCTTTGTATTTTTGTCCTTCTTTATAAGGCTTATTAGAGAGTATACTAAGCCGATGATTTGACACAATATGTATGAAACTGAATAGATTATCCATTACACAATTCAAAAATATAGCGGAAGCGAATATGCACTTTTCCCCTAAACTAAATTGTTTTATAGGGGCTAACGGAATGGGTAAAACCAACTTGTTGGAAGCAATCTATATGCTTTCATTTACTAAGGGATTGATGGGATCTACCGATACTCCTTCAATACGGCACGGTGAAGATTTTGCTGTGGTTAAAGGGGTGTATTCGTTATCTGAAAATGAAGAAGAACAGGATATTCAAGATGAAATCTATTGTGGCTTATCGTATGGACGTAAAAAAACATTTAAGCGAAACCAGAAGAGTTATAAGCGAATTGCTGAACATATTGGACTGATTCCGTTGGTTATGATTTCACCTGCAGATAGTACTTTGATTGCTGGTGGTAGTGATGTGCGCCGTCGTTTTATGGATATGGTGATCTCGCAGTTTGATTCTGAATATTTGTACGCTCTACAACATTATAATAAAGCATTACAACAACGCAATGTTATGCTTAAAATGGAGCATGCTGTTTTGGACGAAATTTTAGAAACATATGAAGAGGTTATGGCTAAGCATGCGGCCAATATTTATGCTAAGCGTAAGGATTTCTTGAGAGATTTTATCCCAATATTTCAACGTTATTATAGCGTGATTACGGGAGGTGAAGAACAAGTTTGTCTGACCTACGAGTCGCATCAATCTCAAGGCTCTTTAGTGGATTTGTTACGCGCAAGTCGTCCTAAAGAACGTATTTTAGGATATTCTATTAGAGGTATACATAAAGATGATTTGATTATGGAGCTTGAGGGATATCCAATAAAAGTAGAAGGCTCACAGGGACAAAATAAGACGTATTTAGTGGCGATGAAATTGGCTCAGTTCGAATGGCTAAAAATTCATACAAAGCATACTCCTATTTTATTATTAGATGATTTGTTTGACAAATTGGATGCTCATCGTGTAACTCGTTTAATGGATTTGTTGAAAGAAGATCGATTTGGACAAATATTCATTACTGATACTAATCGTGAACATCTTGATCGTATTCTAGATGGTATCTATAAGAACCATAAGATATTTATGGTACAAGATGGGATGTTTGCAGAGTAATCAAATAAAGATTTAGTGTATACTTATGAAAAGAAAAGGATCCATTAAGGTCGATTTGATCGTACAAACAATCATGCGCAATCAAGGATTGGAGCATCCGTATCAACATGTCATGATCAAGAAAGCATGGATGGAACTTAACCCGTTGATTACTAAACACACACGTGAAGTGTATATTCAAGGAGATATTTTATATGTTAAGCTAACTTCTGCAGCACTTCGTCAAGAACTTATGATGGGACGTGATGACTTGGTGCGTAGACTCAATAATGAGGTTCGTGCAAAAGTTATTAAAGATATTATATTTCGATAAACTTTTCCTATCTTATAATTCTCTTTTTTCTCCTTATATCTAGCGCGCTTTCAGGCTATAGGTAGCGTCTATTATACCATAGATAATATCTGTTTGATAGCCTCTTTTATAGTGCGTATCTTTGCACCAGAATATAATAAAACTCAACAATTATACTGGTGAATATGAAACATCTTATTATTGGTGGCGTAGCGGGAGGTGCTACTGCTGCAGCACGTATTCGACGTACTGACGAAAATGCTGAAATTATACTTGTGGAAAAGGGACCATACATCTCTTATGCCAATTGTGGACTCCCTTATTATTTAGGTGGAGTTATTACAGATCGTGACCAATTGTTTGTACAAACACCTGAAGCATTTGGTACACGTTTCCGTGTTGATGTACGTGTCTTAACAGAGGCTATGGCAATCGATACACAGAAAAAAGTGGTGACTTTGCATCGTGCAGATGGAACTAATATAGAAGAATCGTATGACAAATTGTTGTTATCTCCTGGTGCAAATCCAGTGCGTCCTGCTTTGCCAGGTATCGATTCTCCAGGTATCTTTACATTGCGTAATGTACAGGATACAGACGCTATTTATGCTTATATGAAAGCACATGATGTCAAGCGTGCTGTTATCGTAGGAGCTGGTTTTATAGGATTAGAGATGGCAGAAAATCTGCATGAGGCTGGTGCACAAGTGGCTATTGTTGAAATGCAGAACCAAGTAATGGCACCTGTCGATTATTCTATTGCTAGTATAGCTCATGAACATTTATTACAAAAAGGAGTGAAACTTTGTCTTGAAGAAGCTGTAAGTGGTTTTGAATCGACAAATAAAGGGCTAACAATTAAAATGAATAGTGGTCAGCAGTTAGAGGCGGATTTGGTTATTTTATCTATCGGTGTTCGTCCTGCTACACAGTTAGCCATAAATTCGGGGTTGAAAATAGGCGAAGCTCATGGTATTTGGGTGAATGAATATTTGGAGACCTCGGCTAAAGATATTTATGCAGTGGGTGATGCAATTGAATTTCCACATCCTATTACTGGTCAGCCTTGGTTGAATTATTTAGCTAATCCAGCCAATCGTCAAGGGCGTATTGTTGCTGATAATATGGTGCATGGTAATGTGACAAAGTACGAAGGAGCCATTGGGACTTCTATTGCCAAAGTTTTTGATATGACAGTCGCAAGTACTGGATTGGCGGCAAAGAAACTAAAGGCGCTAGGTATGCCATATAAAACTATTACAACTCATGGAGGAAGTCATGCGGGTTATTATCCAGGTGCCAATCAGATGACGATTAAGTTGATGTTTCATCCAGAAACGGGACGATTGTTAGGTGGACAAATTATAGGTTTTGATGGTGTTGATAAACGTATTGATCAACTGGCTATTCACATTAAGCATGGGTTGACAGTCTATGATTTGATGGAGTTGGAACATGCTTATGCTCCTCCATTTTCATCAGCAAAAGATCCTATCGCTATCGCAGGTTATGCTGCTGTGAACGTGTTGAATAAATCTATGCCAGTTGCCTATTGGCGTGAAGTTCAAGAGATTGTTGGAGCTTATCAAGCTGGACTTCAAACAGAGGATACTCCACAGTTGGTCGACGTGCGTTTTGATGAAGAAGTGAACATGGGTACATTACCTGGAGCTATTCATGTACCATTAGATGGAATGCGTAGTCAGTTAGATAAGATAGATAAAAGTAAGCCTGTTATTGTCTTCTGTGCAGTTGGCCTGCGTGGATATTTAGCTCAACGTATCTTAATGAGTGAAGGCTTTCAAGTACGCAATCTAGTGGGAGGATTAAAAATATATAAGGCTGCTACAGCTCCTGTGGTATCTGACTTGACCGATTGGAATCAATTTACTAATGAGGATGGAATAGTGAGTGAACCAGTTAAACTTTATAATGCTAAAATTGCCTCTGAAGATGTTGAAACAGAAATGGTTGTAGTAGATGCCTGTGGCTTACAATGTCCTGGTCCAATAATGCGTGTTAAGCATGAAATGGATGTGCTTAGTGCAGGACAAAAATTAAAAGTAACTTCTACAGATTCTGCCTTCTATAGAGACATCGATGCTTGGTGTGATTCTACTGGTAATCATGTTTTGGATAAGACAACCAATGATGGGAGATATACGGCTGTGTTGGAAAAAGGAAATTGTGAAGAAATGAAACAGACAAGAGACGGTGTAGCAGCACCAGCTAATCGTACATTAGTTATGTTTAGTGATGACCTTGATAAGGCTTTGGCTACATTTGTGATCGCTAATGGCGCTGCAGCAACTGGACAAAAAGTGAGTATATTTTTTACTTTTTGGGGTCTCAATGTGATTAAGAAGGCCAATAAACCAAGTGTAAAGAAAGATATCTTCGGACGTATGTTTGGGTGGATGTTACCAAGTCATTCACGGAAGTTAGGTATGTCTAAAATGAATATGTTGGGCATGGGACCGTTGATGATGCGTTATATCATGAAATTACGTGGTGTAGATGAATTGGAATCTCTTCGTCAACAAGCTCTTGATAATGGAGTGGAATTTATAGCTTGTCAGATGTCAATGGATGTGATGGGGGTTAAAGCTGAGGAGTTGATGGATGAAGTGAACTATGGTGGTGTTGCAACATACATTAACCGTGCAGATAAGTCCAATATCAATTTGTTTATTTAATAGATACACTCACATTTGTATAAAATAAAATCGGGCCTATCAATATGTTTTGATAGGTCCGATTTAAAATATGTAACTAGATCGTTCTATTTCTTCTTTTTCTTTTTGGATTTTGTTTGGTCATCGTCATCTCCATACCCGTATCCATATCCATAGCCACCATATCCGTATCCATACCCATATCCGTATCCATAGCGTTTTCTTTTATACTCCGCAGCATTAATAATGAATCCGATATTAGGAAGACGAGAGTTTTGGCTCAGCATATTTACATAATTGACATCCTTCTTAGCAGTAACCCCAGCACGTAAGACATAACATGTAGAATCGGCTACTCGGGCAACAATTTGTGTATCGGAAACCAAAGCACTAGGTGCACAATCAAGAATAACATAGTCATAGCGTTCTCGCAATTCATTCATTAAAGTTGTGAGCGAGTCATGACTTAACAATTCTGCGGGGTTAGGAGGAATATGGCCAGCTGGAAGAATATCTAGTGACTCAGGTACTCCTTGTGGATGCTTAATCAAAGCATCTAAGTCTGTTCTTGCATCTAATAGGTAATTGCTTGCACCATCTACATGTTCGTTTAGGCCAAAGGCTGATGCTATACGTGGTTTACGTAAATCTAATCCTGCTACAATAACTTTTTTTCCAAGTAATGCGAGAGAGATACCCAAATTGGCTGCTACAAACGTTTTCCCTTCACCACCAGTCGTTGAGGTCACAACAACTACTTTGTTGTTTGGTGCAACTAAAGTGAAGTTGAGATTAGTTCGTAATTGACGGAAAGCTTCCGCTACAGTGTTATTTGTTCCTTCTTTTACGGCTACACTAACTTCACGAGAATCTTTGAAATCTTCTTCTAGTGGAATATCACCGAGAATTGGTAAAGTAGTTAATTTGTCGATATCACCTCTATGATCTATTTGATAGTGCAATAAGTACTTAATATATAGTATAGCACTTGGAATAGCTAATGCGAAAAATAAAGCAATGAGCATAATCATTTTTTTACGTGGAGATACTGGATTACGCGTTGACATTGCAGTATCTACCACTTTCGCATTATCTGCTTGCGCAGCAATATTGATAGAATTTTGTTCTCTTTTTTCTAGTAATAGAAGATATAATCCAGACTTAATCTCACGTTGACGCGTGATATTAGCAAGGGCTCTTTCCTGAGCAGGAGCATTTTTGATCAAATTATCGAATCGGCCTACTTGTCTATCTAAATCCTTTTGCATGATTTCTAAACCATTGCGGACACTAGAAATTGTAGTCAAAATACTATTGCGAAAAGACTCGATTTTTTCGTGCGAACGCTTAAGTACTGGGTTATTTTCATTTGAATTTTTGAGCAAACGTTTATATTCCAATAATGCCTCGTTGTACTCAGAAATCTGAGAAGATAAAGGAATATCATTTAGACCAACATTTGTAGGGATGACTTCTGAAGTGTTTTTTTCATCCCGAATATATTGTTCTAGGTAGTTTACAAGATTTAATTGTGTTGAATTTTCAGCACTTCTTTTGGAATATTCGCTATTCCCTTTTAGTGACAAAGCAGCATTTGCTTTTAAATCGACCAATCCTGTATTGCGCTTGTATTGTTCCAACTCGTTTTCAGTTACGCTCAATTCACCGCTAATGATTGCAAGGCGTTCCTTAATAAACGCTTCTGTACGTAGTGCTACTTGATTTTTGTCATTATTTGAATCACGATTGTATACGCGTACCAATTGATTTACGAAATCTACTCCTTTTTGGGGATTTGTACTGTTGTATGTAATAGAAGCTATTGAAGTCATTTTTGACGCAGGCATAATACTAATAGCACCTGCAACCCCTGGTGCCATCAGCATAGGGGATACGACCCAAATTTTCAATTTTTTTCCATCAAGTTCTACAGATTGGTCTTTGTTAGTTGCCAAAATAACATTACCAAGAGCAGTTGGGATTGTTGCTGGAAAACCTTTGACATTTATAGTTGATTCTATATTGTCATCATCTATTACTATTTCACTTGGATAAGTTACATTCCATGTGTTATCTTCTTTTTGTTCCAATTCAAGCTCAATGGCACCTGCCAAATTACGTAAATCATTTGTGGCCATGTCTGCAAGAATGGGAGAACTCTTATATAATTCTGTGTCACGCAGCATTCCTTCTTTGTAATAGACTACATATTGTTTTGTGTCAAGCAGTGTTTGTGCAACAATAGTACGTGACCCCATTACAATGATCTCATTATCAATATTGTTCGAGTTGGCGATAACCCCAAGTCCTTCAAGCATACGAGCATCTGCACCAACACTACCCCCACCACGCATTTCATCTTTAATCATGATGGTTGATTGTATGCTGTATACTGGAGTTGATCTTTTTATATATAGGTAGCCTAGAGCCAAGCACACTATTATACTCAGAGCATACCAAAACCAATGACTTAACACAGCATCAATGATTGCTGCATAATTTATAGATTCCTCCTGTTGGGCATCTTTATTTAATTGAGAATGTATATTTTCGTTCATTTTGCTTAGTTAGTTATAGCAATGACTAAATTAGCTACAGACAACAGAATACTTGTGACAGAAATCCAAATAGTTGTACTTTGGCTGATATCTGAGTTCTTAGCTTTAGTTTTATTAGGCTGTACGTATAAGATGTCGTTTTGTTGTAAATAATAATAAGGTGAATTGATTACATCGGAGGATGTTAAATCTAAAATTTCAATATGCTTCTCACCATTACTTTGTTCTCTAATTAATTTGACATTGGTACGCATACCATAAATAGTCATATCACCAGCTAGGGCAAGAGCTTCAAAAATATTGATTTTTTCGTTAGGAACGGTGAATGTACTTGGATGCATAACTTCTCCAAGCACTGATATTTTGTAGTTGGCCATACGTACTGTTACCATCGGTGCTTTGATGTATGCTTTTACTCGATTAGCAATTACTGCTTCAGCTTCACGTTTGTTTAATCCACCAATTTTTACCCGACCTAATACTGGCATTTCAATATATCCATCGTTGTCTACCAAATAACTTTGTAAAGTACCTCGACTCCCCATAGATACTTCTGTAACTACATTTTGCGTCCCACGTGTTGCAGCTACAAAGTTGAATGGCACTGCCAAAACTGGATCTTCACAAGACACAATAACAGTCAAAAGATCTTTGGGCATAATCTTGGCATCGTACATCTTTTGATTTGGCTGTGACTTAAAATGTTCTGCTTCTTGCAAATAAGGTACCTGCTTATACGAGCTACAACTGGTTATAAGCACCGTGAAGAGCAGTATGAAAACTGCTGTTAGTTTGTTCCATGAATTCATATTGATACTTTCTTTAATTTAATGTCTAAGTATAATGTAATTAGCTGATTTTTTGTCTATGAGATTTTCTTTTTTTTCTAAAGAACAGAACGACTAATGCTACAATTACAACGAGTGCTATACACCCACCAATAATGTGGCTATATTCTTTTACGGTTGGAATCAAGTCCTTTTCTTGCATACCTGGAACTTGCGCCAGTAAATACCCGATGAGTGCCAAAATACTATTCCAAACCCCAGCTCCAATTGCTGTATATAACAAGAAAGTGCCCAAAGGCATACGAGCAAGACCAGCTGGAATAGATATCAGTTGACGTACTGCTGGAATAAGTCGGCCTACTAAAGTCGATACAACGCCATTTTTTTCAAAATATTCTTCTGCATGTACAACTTTTTCTTGATTAAGTAAGCACATTCGTCCAAATTTACTATCGGCAAATCTATATACAATAGGACGACCTAGCCATAAAGCGAGGAAATAGTTGATCAAAGCACCGATGCAAGCACCGATAGTGGCAAAGAGAATAACTAAGAAAATATTCAATTCGTTTCCTTGTGCTGCTTTCCACGCTGCTGGTGGTATGACAACCTCGGAGGGAAAGGGTATAAATGAACTCTCAATTGCCATCAATATAGTGATGGTCCAGTAATTCAGATTGTCTATCAATCCTTGCAAAAGTGTTTCAATCATTGCGAAATATGTTTGTTATTTCATTTTGCTCCATGTGTCACGAAGTCCCACTGTTCTATTGAATATCAGGCGACCTTCCTTTTTAGTGTCTGGATCTAGAGTAAAATAACCTAAGCGTTGAAATTGCATATAGCTACCTACATCAAGACTTCCAGCATATGGTTCTACGTAGCACTCCTTTAATACTTTCAAAGAATCAGGATTCAATAAAGTACGAAAATCTTCTGATGCTTCTGCACCAGGATTTTCTACACGGAAAAGGCGATCGTATAGTCTTACTTCAGCTGGTATGCAGTGTTCACGACTCAACCAGTGTAACGTGCCTTTGACTTTACGTTTAGACTCAGGCATACCACTTTTAGTATTAGGGTCGTATTCACAGAAAATTTCTACTATTTTGCCGTTGGCATCTTTTTGACAACCAGTACATTTTACAATGTAAGCATTTTTTAGACGTACTTCTTGTCCAGGGGTCATACGGAAGAATTTCTTTGGAGCATCTTCCATGAAATCCTCGCGTTCCATCCATAGTTGCCCACTAAATGGGATAGTATGAACATCGCTGTTTTCATCCTCTGGATTATTGACTGCTTCCATCATTTCAACTTGGCCTTCTGGGTAGTTGGTAATGGTTAATTTTACTGGATCTAGGACTCCTGAAACGCGAATAGCTCGTTTGTTTAAATCTTCACGTACTGCAGATTCAAGAAGCGAAATGTCATTGAGGGCTTCGTATTTCGTGTATCCAATTCTATCAATAAACATGTGGATTGATTCAGGAGAATAGCCACGACGACGGTAACCACAGAGTGTTGGCATACGTGGGTCATCCCATCCATGTACTAACCCTTCCTTCACTAGAGTGAGCAATTTTCTTTTACTCATTACTGTATACGTCAAGTTAAGACGATTGAATTCAATCTGTCTTGGTTGACGGCCATCTGTGCGAGCTAGTGTTGAGTCCTTCATCAATTCAACAAAATAGTTATACAGTGGACGGTGTACCTCAAACTCAAGCGTGCACAACGAGTGTGTGACACCTTCTAAGTAATCGCTTTGGCCATGAGCAAAGTCATACATTGGATAGGCATTCCATGTTGTTCCAGTTCGATGATGAGGAGTTTTAATGATGCGATATATGATCGGGTCACGGAAGTGCATATTGGCGTGTGACATGTCAATTTTTGCACGTAAAACCATTGATCCTTCCTCTAATTCTCCACTGTTCATCTTTTCAAAGAGCTCAAGGCTCTCTTCTATTGGACGGTTGCGATATGGGCTTTCTTTTCCAGGTGTTGTTGGAGTACCTTTTTGGTTAGCTATTTCCTCTGCTGTTTGCTCATCTATATAAGCATGCCCTTTATGAATCAGTTCAACAGCAAAATCCCAGATTTGTTGGAAATAATCTGAGGCATAGTATATATTATCCCATTTGCACCCTAGCCATTTGATGTCTTCCTTAATTGAATCTACATATTCTGTGTCTTCTTTTTCAGGATTGGTGTCATCAAAACGTAAGTTGCATGTACCACCATACTGAGCAGCAATACCAAAGTCAAGAATGAAGGCTTTGGCGTGTCCGATATGCAAGTACCCGTTAGGTTCTGGAGGGAAACGGGTTTGAATTTTTTTGCCGTTTTTACCTGCTTCTAAATCGGCGATTACAGCTTGCTCAATAAAGTGCAAGCTACGCTTTTCAGTTGAAGTTTCATTTGTCATATTTTCTGTCATCTAATTTATTTCAGATTTGCTTTTCATTCCCTGCAAATATAATGTATTTTTTTTGTATTCTCTTGACTAAGTACAACTTAGTGATAGCATACCGTCATTTTTTATGTCATTAATACTAAGATGTTTCATTTTACTATATTAATTCCTTTAATTATTTGTGTTTTAGGTGGTTTTTTCTACCTTTGCATGTATACAGTCAACCTTTTAAAAAGGGAAAAGCAGTCTTTTTATCTTGCTGCTATTTCGCTTTAATTTTTAATCCATTATTTTTTATCGCATGATACAATTTATTGAGTCGGAACTTGAAATATTACGTCAACAACTAAATGAAATGTGGACAATTGTCTACAATCAAATGGACAGAGCAACTGAGTCTGTGCTTACCTTAGATCGCGAGTTGGCTGCACAAGTCGTTTTGAGAGAGAGACGTGTCAATGCATTTGAATTGAAAATTGACCGTGATGTTGAAGAATTGATCGAACTTTATAGTCCGGTAGGTGTTGACTTGCGCTTTGCATTAGCTGTTTTGCGCATCAATAATAACCTTGAACGGTTAGGGGATTTTGCGGAAAATCTAGCTAAGTTCGTCTCAAAATGTAAGATACCAGCTGTACCAGCAGATTTAGTTGAAAGTTTGCGAATTGGTGAAATGGCACGAACTGTTTTACAAATGTTGGAATTGGCTAATCGTGCTTTTGAAGAGGAATCAGTAGAATATGCTGCACAAGTTATTGAAAAAGACAATATATTGGATGAGATCAATGCAGCTGTAACTTCGGTTATTTCTACTTATATTATAGAAAATAAAGACGATGTCGCTTTTGCAATTGGTCTAAATAATGTGATGCGTAAGCTTGAAAGAGCTGGTGATCATATAACAAATATTGCAGAGGATATTGTCTTTATAGTAGATGCAAAAGTGTTAAAACATACCTCAAAAGAGGCTGAAAAGTAAAAATATGCTTTTCAACATGTTTGAGGATTTGGAAGTTTCGATAAAAATCCTCATATTTGCACTGTTATCCTGAAAACAATCTTTTTACCTTAAAAAAACTAATACCTATTGAATGGAAGGCGGCTCTTTGTGAAAAGGGCCGCTTTTGTTATTATATGGTTTCTTTATTTTTTTTGATACTTTATTTATAAGGCTGTTTAAGATTTAGTTTTGCTATGATTTTCTTTAATTGAGATCTTTTTATTAATAGTATTTTCTCTGTTTATATTAGGAATACTCTCGTTTTTGTTTTACTTTTGCTATGCGATAGATTCTCCATATAAATCGAGCTTGATATGTTTTTACAAAGTTTTTTTTGTAATGGGTATATTGAATTCATTTATACTATGTATGAAGGATTTATCGTATGAGCATTCAACCAAATAGTTTGTTTGTATTGTCTTATGAGAGGTGTCGTTGTTACTTTTTGAAACTAATAGACCTTTTATATTGGTTGATATCCTATTATGTCATAGCATAATGATATCTACGTATTTAATCTGTGTCCAAACTTTTTTTTGTCTGATTAGTTAATAATTAAAAATAAAAAAACATATGTTTTCTGGTATTGTTGAGGAATTTGCCACCGTTGTGGCAGTGAAGAAAGAACAAGAGAATTTGCACTTGACATTGACTTGTAGTTTTGTCAATGAGTTGAAAATAGATCAAAGTGTATCACATAATGGTGTGTGTCTTACAGTCGTTAGCCTAACAGAGGATACATATACTGTAACTGCAATGTCTGAGACAATTAAACGTAGTAATATTGGACTTCTTAAAAAAGGAGATAAAGTCAATATTGAGCGCAGTATGATTATGGCGGGTCGTTTGGATGGCCATATCGTTCAGGGGCATGTGGATCAAACTGCTGAGTGTGTTGAGATTCGTGATGCTGAAGGAAGCTTTTATTTTCGATTTAAGTATGATAGTACACAGGATATGATTAAACGTGGTTATTTTACTGTGGATAAGGGGTCTGTTACAGTGAATGGCGTTAGTTTAACTGTATGTAATCCAACAGTGGATACCTTTGAAGTGGCAATTATACCTTATACATATGAAAATACAAACTTTCATACCTTTAAATTAGGAACAATTGTAAATATCGAATTTGATATTATTGGGAAATATATTACCCGTATGAATCAATTATTAGACTAGTATTCAACTACCTAATTCTGTACGATGTAGAATAGAGCATGTCAATCATCTTGGCATGCTCTATTATTATATTATTTGCATTTTTCAATGAGTTCTTTATAGAATCTGTGTTTCGATAGTGTTTTTACATTGCCTATTATAACAAGCTTCATGCGCGCTCTTGTCATTGCTACATTCATGCGTCTTAAATCTTTTAAAAATCCAATGTCCCCATTAGAATTAGCACGTACTAAACTGATGAAGATAACATCTCTTTCTTGTCCTTGAAATCCATCAACAGTATGAATTGTAATCCGATTTTTTAATGGGATTAATGCATCATTTTTTTGAATCAACTGTTGCATAAGTTGAACTTGATTCATATAGGGAGATATAATTCCAAAGTCAATATTTTCATCTAATATACGTTGCCTGCCAATACGATTGATATATCTTTGCAAATACTCTAATAATAAGTATGCTTCGCCTCGGTTAATGCGCCCAAAGCAATTGCCAATAAATTCTTCTTGAAAGTTACTATCCTCTTTTATCGTTTCTGTTGGGTTTAAATAAGATGTATCTATCCATTCTATTGGCTTATCTAAATCAAGAATGTTTCTATGTTGTACACTTGCTGCTGCTTTGAGTAATCCATTATAAAACCAGTCGGATGAAAATTGCATGATTTCCTCGTTCATCCTATATTGTAAAGTTAGTAATTCTACACAATGTGGATGTTTGTTTGCAATGACTTCCATTAATGATTTTGATAAACCACCTTTAATTGCATCTGAGCTTTTTATTACAGGTGGAAGTTGACAGTGATCACCTGCTAAGATTACTTTTCTAGCCTTGCGCATAGCGACCCATGTCATTGGAGCAGTTGCTTGGGCAGCTTCATCAATAAACAGAGTCGAAAAATGTTGGTTGAACATCAGTTTATGGTTACTACCACTAAGTGTGCTAGCTACTACACGAGCTTGAGAAAATAAAGCTGTGTGAATTTCCATTTGTATTTCGTCAGCCTTTTCTCGTAGCTTACGTATTTGATTTCTGTCTTTTTCTCTACTTGTATAGTCGGTCTTTCGCCTCTGTTGTATTTGCCTAATTTCTTTTCTAAGGCTCCATAAATCGCTATATTTATTGTGATTTTGAAATTGAGACTCGTATGTGTATTGTTGTATCTTTTTTGTAATATGCGAAGGGTTACCTATACGTAATATGGGGACACCACGATCAATGAGTTTTTCTGCAATCCAATCTATTGCCATGTTGCTTTGTGCACAGACTAGTACTTGACTCTCTCGATGTAGAACTTCATAAATTGCTTCTACTAATGTAGTTGTCTTTCCAGTACCTGGAGGTCCATGAACTATAGCAATGTCTTGAGCTCTTAAGATTGTATTTATAGCTTTTTGTTGGCTATTGTTTATCCATGGTATGGATACATTAATGGCATAGTTAAATGAAGGGGTAACTTGTCCATGTATTATTTCTCTGAGTAGAATTAAATGTTTGTTTTTAGTCGTTTGTACTTCTTCTAATGCTGCAAACATTGCTTTGTAATCTTGTTCATTGAAACCTAATTGTATACCTAGAAAAGATGGTTTCTCAAGCTTTGTGATTACACTTGGATTGTTGACTGCTATTACCATACGTTGTGAAGACGCATAGTTTACAGTGCCTTCAACACCAATAAATTTTAAGACGTTTTTTTTGTTGGGAGTTAGGTCGTTTGATTTCTTATCATCACTTTTTGTAAAAAAAAGAACAGGTTGTCCAAATTCAAAATGATGTTCTATATCGGTGTCTTCTGTGCGATGAATTTCTACGACGTATTGATTTAGAGAATTGTAATAGAATTTACTGATAGTAATTGGTGCCCAACATATACCTCTACGTATCTTTTGCCGTATAGGCATCTCTATTGAATCAAGATGAAACATCTCTTTCTCGTATTCATATTCTTTTTTTAACAAGTCGTATAAGTGAGATAAATGGAATTTTGAATTGCACATAATCGAAAAAGCTAATGAAATAAGAAAAACAGAAGCAGGTCAGTAAATGTGAAATTACTGACCTGTTTCAAAAGTGTTGCTACTAACTAGCAAATATTGTAGGTAAATTATCTAAAGATTAACTTACTTAACTTCATAAATTAAGTCCGCTCCTTTTTTGATAGCTTCTTCATTCATTGGAATAAGATGGTGGTGGCGTTCTGGAAGTGTTTTCTTTAGCGCTTTCAACACACTTTCAATCTTAACCATAGGACATAGACCAAGTAATCCACCTAATACAATCATATTGAATGCTTTGGTGTTTTTCATCTCCGTAGCCGCATCCATAGCATCAATACGGTATACCTTGATATCCTTACGAGTAGGAGGGTTGATAATGCCATATCCATCATAAATAATCATACCCCCAGGTTTTACCTTTGGCTCAAACTTTTCAAGAGATGGTTGATTAAGTACGATAGCTACATCGTAGGTTGATAAGATTGGTGAAGATACCTTTTCATCACTTACAATGACTGTTACATTCGCTGTTCCTCCACGTTGTTCTGGACCATATGCTGGCATCCAGCTTACTTCTTTATCTTCCATAAGACCAGAGTAAGCAAGAATCTTACCCATTGATAGGACACCTTGTCCACCAAAACCAGCTATAATAATTTCTTCTTTCATAATTTTCTGCTTTAGGAGGTTATTCTGCGTCTTTGTCTTTAAGATCCCCTAAAGGATAGTATGGGAACATATTTTCTACCATCCATTCATTTGATTTTGTAGGAGACAATTTCCAGCCTGAGTTACAGGTTGATACGATTTCAACTAGATTGCTACCTTTACCTGCCATTGAATTTTCAAATGCTTTGCGGATAGCTTTCTTGGCTTTACGGATATTAGCTACAGAGTGTACACTTTGTCGGGTTACATAAGCACATCCCTCAAGTTGGGCTGCTAAATCAGCAATTTTTAATGGATATCCGTGTAGAGAAATATCTCTCCCATATGGACTTGTGGCTGTCTTCTGGCCTTCCAATGTTGTTGGTGCCATTTGTCCGCCGGTCATACCGTAAATGGCATTATTTATAAAGATGATAGTGATATTTTCACCACGGTTAAGTGCATGTATTGTTTCTGCAGTCCCAATACAAGCCAAATCACCATCTCCTTGATAAGTAAATACCAGTCTATCAGGCCATAGTCGTTTTATAGCTGTTGCAATGGCAGGTGCTCGTCCGTGGGCGGCCTCTTGCCAGTCTATATCAATATATTTATAAGCAAACACGGCACATCCCACTGGAGACACACCAACAGTTTTTTCTTCAAGGCCCATCTCTTCAATGACCTCAGCTATGAGCTTGTGTACGACACCGTGGCTACAGCCTGGGCAATAGTGCATAGGAGTGTCGTTCAGCAAGGTAGGTTTTTTGTATACCACCTGCCCAGCATTGATAATCTCTTCTTTTGTCATATCTTTGCGGTTTATCTATGGGTAAAACGAATGAAAAACTCAGCAAGTTTTAAAAACATGGAGCCTCCTCCAATATAAAAAAACCAAGTTTTATCTTCAACAAAGAAGTAAACTAGGATTGTGATCAGTGCACCTATAAGAAATAGAGTGTTTAAAATGGATCTTATTTTATCTGGATTCATCGTTTACCGGAGTTTATTTGATTAATTTTTCTTTTATAGCTTCAACTACTTCATCTGGATCTGGTACAATACCACCAAGACGACCAAAGTGTTCAACTGGAATACGGCCATTTACAGCAAGACGCACATCTTCTACCATTTGTCCAGCATTAAGTTCCAAAGAAAGCATCCCTTTTACCTTATCTGCATATGTAGAAATAATTTCTGTAGGATAAGGCCAAAGTGTAATAGGGCGTAGTAGACCAACTTTTAAACCCTGTTCACGCGCAATTTCCATTGCTTTGGTACCAATGCGTGCCATAGAGCCGAATGCAACAATGATGTAATCGGCATCTTCGCAATTCATTTCCTCATATCGCACTTCGTTCTTTTCAATTTCTTTATATTTAGCTTGAAAACGAAGGTTGTTAAGTTCCATTTCCTCTGGTTGAAGCTCAAGAGAAGTTATCCAGTTGGATTTGCGACTTTTGGGTTTACCAGTAGCTGCCCATGGGCAGGATGCAATAACCTCTTCATCGGTGCGACGAGGTTTCTGTTCTGGTAAAACAACTTTTTCCATCATTTGACCGATAACACCATCAGCAAGAATAATTGCTGGATTACGATATTTAAAAGCAAGTTCAAAACCAAGGCCTACAAAGTCTGCCATTTCTTGTACGCTACTAGGAGCCAAAGCTATCAGGCGATAGTCGCCATGGCCTCCACCTTTTACTGTCTGAAAATAATCTGCTTGTGAAGGTTGGATTGTTCCTAAACCTGGGCCACCTCTCATCACATTTATAATAAGGCAAGGTAGTTCCGCACCAGCAATGTAGCTGATTCCTTCTTGTTTTAAGCTGACTCCAGGACTAGAAGAAGAGGTCATGACCATTTTACCTGCTCCAGCACCACCATATACCATGTTGATAGCTGCCACCTCACTTTCGGCTTGTAGAACTACCATTCCAGTAGATTCCCAAGGCTTTTCTACAGCAAGGGTTTCTAGAATTTCTGATTGAGGAGTGATGGGATAGCCGAAGTAGCCATCTACACCACAGCGAATAGCAGCATGAGCTATTGCTTCGTTTCCTTTCATTAATAGGACTTCTTTTGCCATAATATTTCCCTTTCTTAATTGTCAGTCTTGATTTTATAAACAGTGATGCATCCGTCTGGACATACTTGAGCGCATGCTGCGCATCCAATACAGGCGTCTTCGTCCTTTAATTCGGCATAATTGTACCCTTTCATATTCACTTCTTTATGTAAGGAAATGATTTGTTTGGGACATGCTTCTACGCAGAGGTTACACCCCTTGCAGCGTTCTATGTCTACGACGATAGTTCCACGAATCTTTGCCATACTCGTTGTTTTTAATGATTAAACATGTCTTTGTGATAGAAATTAAGTATTTCAATTAGATGTTGTCGAGCTTCGACGGCTGGACTATCGGGATCAAGATCGATAGCGCTTTGATAGTAATCAAGTGCTTGCTTAAATACATTTTTTTTACGATATGCATTGCCCAACAAAACGTAATGTTCTGCAAGGTCTTTTTGGGCCCTATTAGATGGCGTAGCTTGCACTGCTTGTCGTAGTCGATTTATGATGACTTTTAAGCGCTTAATAGCTTCTTCTGTGTTCCCAGTAGCTATCTGTCTCTTAATTTGTTCAACCTCTTCCATAGTTTATAATTTCCATACGCAGCTACAAAGATAAGATTTTTTTGTACACGACAAATAGAAACAGGCTGTTTTTAAGGCTCCTGTAGTGACAGAAAAGCTTTAAAACAGCCTGTTAATTTTATGTATTTAAGTGTAATTGCTTACATATTGATACTTTATTGCACTGGAATTTTGTCAATTCTCCTTTGATGACGCCCTCCTTCATACGGACTATTAAAAAAGGTGGTTAATATTTCATTGACCTCATCTTCATTTACAAAGCGACCTGGCATGACCAATATGTTTGCATCGTTGTGCAGACGAGCCAACTCAGCCAATTCTGGTTCCCAACAAAGAGCGGCACGAATACCCTGATGTTTGTTCAAAGTCATAGCAATCCCATTTCCAGAACCACAAACAGCTACTCCAAGTTCGCATTCTTTATTTTCTACTGCTTTAGCAAGTGGGTGAGCAAAATCAGGATAGTCGCAACTTTCTGTATTGTTTGTACCAAAGTCTACAACAGTGTAATGACGTTCTTCAAGCCATTTTTTTGCATATTCCTTTGTGTTGTAACCAGCGTGGTCAGAGCACAGTCCTATTTTCTTTGTCATACTTATTGATATTGTATTTACAGATTTGTATTATTTATTCAAGTATTCTTTTACTTGCTTGTACACGTTTTCTGCTGTAAATCCTAATTTTTCATCAAGCACTGTATAAGGTGCTGAGAAACCAAATGAATCTAGTCCCCAAATTTTACCTTGTGAACCAACTAAGCCTTGAAGATTTACTGGAAGTCCCGCTGTTAATCCAAATATTTTAGCACTTGCAGGTAGAGTCTCTTCTTGATAAGCTGCATCTTGACTTCGGAATAATCCTTCAGAAGGTGCACTTACGATGCGTATCTTAATACCTTCCTCACGAAGTTTTGTAGCACCAGCTACTAAAGTAGATACTTCGGAACCACTTGCAACGAGAATCACGTCCGGATTTTCATCAGCACCTGCAATAATATATGCTCCCTTAGCAGCATTGTCGTATTTGGTTCCATCTGGTAACATCGCTATGTTTTGACGGGAAAAAATTAATGCTGATGGAGTATCTATATTGTTCATGGCCAGTTTCCAAGCTACGGTCGTTTCCTCTGCATCTGCTGGTCGAAGAACAAGAGTCGAATTTTTGCCACTGTGGTTTTGTAGTTTTTCCATTAGGCGAATTTGTGCCTCTTGTTCAACAGGTTCATGCGTAGGGCCATCCTCACCAACACGGAAAGCATCATGTGTCCAAATAAACTTGACTGGCACTTCCATTAATGCTGCCATACGAATAGCTGGCTTCATGTAATCACTAAAGACAAAGAAAGTGGCGCATGCTGGAATCACACCTCCATGTAGAGCCATACCTATTGTACAACAAGCCATCGTTAACTCAGCAACTCCAGCTTGGAAGAATGCTCCTGAGAAATCTCCTTTGACCCAAGATTTAGTTTTGTTTAAGAAACCATCTGTTTTATCAGAATTTGACAAGTCTGCTGATGCCACCACCATGTTCTCAACTTGTTCAGCAAGATGACCAAGAACAGTTGCTGATGCCACACGAGTAGCTACACCTGCTTTTTGTTTAATAGCTTCCCAATCAACTTTTGGCGCTTTTTTGCTGAAGAATTTATCTAATTTCTCTGCTAACTCAGGATTCGCTGCACTCCACGCTTTTTTGGCATTTTTTTTCTCAGCCATTAATGTTGTAAGTTCAGTTTTACGTTTACTGTATAATTCAGCAACTTCAGGGAAAATAACAAATGGATCTTCTGGATTACCACCTAAGTTAGTTATGGTATTTTTATATGCATCTCCACCTAGGGGAGCTCCATGTGTTGCAGTACACGCTTCGTATGAGGTGTTATCTGCTCGACGAGCACCTTTTCCCATAACTGTTTTACCAATAATTAAAGAAGGTCTGTCATTCACAGCCTTAGCTTCTTTAATTGCTTCACGTATAGAATCAGGCTCGTTTCCGTTAATCGTTTTTACCCACCATCCCCATGCTTCGTATTTTTTAGCAACATCTTCGCTATTTACTTCCTCAGTAGTTGTTGATAGCTGTATATCATTGGAATCGTAAAACATGATTAGGTTATCTAAACCTAAAGTTCCTGCAATACGACCAGCTCCTTGAGAAATCTCTTCTTGAATACCACCATCAGAAATATAAGCATAAATAGTTTGACCCATGATGTCTTGTCCAAACTTGCTCCCCAAAAATTTAGCAGCCATAGCAGCTCCAACTGCGAAAGTGTGACCTTGTCCTAGTGGGCCACTTGTGTTTTCAATTCCACGCGCTACATCTACTTCTGGATGTCCTGGAGTTACTGAGCCCCACTGACGAAATTGTGCAAGTTCTTCCAATGAAAATTTTCCAGTCAATGCTAATTGGCTATATAACATAGGCGACATGTGGCCTGGATCTAAAAAGAAACGATCACGACCTTCCCAATAAGGATTGCTAGGATCATAAATTAGAAATTCAGAGAAAAGGACATTGACGAAGTCAGCTCCACCCATTGCACCACCAGGGTGTCCAGAGTTTGCTTTTTCAACCATTGATGCAGCGAGGATACGGATATTGTCTGCTGCGCGATTCATGAGGTTACTGCTATTCATACGATAGGTAATTATTACTGTTTTAGTTTGTTTGCTGCAAAGATACGAATTTTCTAGGAATAGTTGATTAGTCCTCTTTGTCATTTTAGTAGTCTTAACGTCCTACGGTATTTCTATTCTCTTTCTTAATGCGTAAGTTGTACAGTATGTTTGTGCTATTTATTCCCATTGTCCTTAATTTCTAGGTCCGTTATATTTTATATATGTATTACAAGAAGCTGAAAAAGTTAAATAAAAAAAAGAGTGTGTACAATTACGTACACACTCTTTTTTATGACGCCAGACCTATGTCTTAGGCATCGAGACGACGTGAACCGTTACCGATTACGACATCATATACTTTTGGTTCTTTACCAAATTTTTCAGTAAAGTTTATTTTTGCTTTTTCAATAAATAGAGGATAAAGTTCTTCTTTTACAAGATTGATGGTACAACCACCGAATCCTCCACCCATAACACGAGAACCTGTTACGCCACAGTCGCGAGCAATATCATTCAAGAAGTCTAATTCTTCACAACTTACTTCATATAATTTACTCATTCCATGGTGAGTTTCATACATCTTTTCACCTACAGTTTCGTAATCGCCTTTTTCCAATGCATCACATACATCTAGTACACGTTGGATTTCTTCGATAACATATTCTGCACGCATATAATCTTCTGCAGAAACCTTACCTTTAACTTCTTCAAGCATAGCTAAATCAGCGTCACGTAAAAATTCTACGTTAGGGTGAGTTTCTTGCATCGCTTTTACAACATTTTCACAACTTTCGCGACGCTTGTTGTATGCCGATGAAGCTAGCTCATGTTTAACAACAGAATCAATAAGTACTAGCTTATAACCTTCTGGATTGAAAGGGTAGTATTTATATTCAAGTGAACGGCAATCAAGTCTCATCAAACTACCTTCTTTGCCAAATACACTAGCAAATTGATCCATGATTCCACATTTAACGCCGCAATAGTTATGCTCTGTTGATTGGCCTACACGTGCAAGGTCAAATTTGTCTATTTTATTTTCACCAAATAATTCGTTAATAGCGTAAGCGTATGTGCTTTCAAGCGCTGCTGATGAGGACATTCCAGCACCTAGTGGCACATCACCTGCAAATGCTGTGTCAAACCCTTTTACGTCTACTCCGCGTTTGATCATTTCACGGCAAACACCAAAGATATAACGTGCCCAGCTTGCAGATGGAGCATCTTCTTCGTTCAAACCAAATTCTACATAATCTTTCAAATCAATAGAATAAGCACGTACTTTATCAGTTCCGTTTGGTTTAATTTCTGCAATCATCCCCTTGTCTACGGCACCTGGAAATACGAATCCGCCATTATAATCAGTGTGTTCTCCAATTAAGTTGATACGTCCAGGTGAAGCATATACAGTTCCCTCTGCGCCATCAAAGTGCTTTTTGAATCGGTTTCTTACATCTTGTCTAAACATTGTATTTGAATTTTAGAATGAATAAAATTGTTGTATTAGACTCGGTGATTGATGTGAATATAGGGCGATGGATATGTTTATTTCTTTCGCTAATTTTCAGATGCAATCTTGTGGAGTCATGTTATATTTGTGTGTAAAGTTAAAAGTCAATCAGTCTACTACAAAGTTTTAATTTAGTAGTAGACTGACTGATGTTGTGTATTATTCTACAGGAATATCTTTGTTGACGTTGTGACAACCTGCAATGGCATACCAAAGTAGATAAGCTAAAGAAGCTACAATAACCCAGTAACTAGCCAAATAATTTGCAGAAATATCTGCTACTGCACCTTGAATAAGTGGAAGAATACCACCACCGCACACCATGATCATAAAGATACCTGATGCCATAGATGTGTATTTCCCAAGGCCTTCAACTGCAAGGTTAAAGATTCCGCCCCACATAATTGATGTACAAAGTCCACAGAGTGCAAACATCATTACATTTAAAGGAACTTTAGCCATGCCAAATCCAATAGATGCACCACCTTGGAATACAGGCATTGACACCATTGTTGCTCCAAGTGGAGCAAAGATCCCAATAAGGATAAAGATGATACCAAGAGATGATACACCTAGAAGTTGAGTTCTTGCAGAGAATTTGCTGCCCAAGAAACCACCACAAAGACGACCTATCAACATTAAGAACCAATAAGTCCCTACGATAGATCCTGCTGTTGCAGCGTCAATACCTAGACCTTTAGCCCCTTCGGAATCAACTGGGTTGGTCAAAAGAAGATTGATAAAGTTAGGGATACCTACTTCAATACCTACATAAAGGAAGATTGCGATAATACCAAAGATAAAGTGACGGAAAGAAAGTGGTGAGTGTGTATCTTTTTCTTTTGTCTTATTTGCATCAAGGAATGGCTCTGGAATGGCCATCAACCATAATACAAGGAATGCTGCTGCAAAGATAGCCATAGCAATCCAAAGTGCAGGAGCAGCTTGTGATATCTTAGCTTCTTTTACGTTGCTACCAATCAAATATCCTACAAAAACAGGAACGATTGTTGCAGACAACGAGTTTAATGAACCACCAAACTGAATGAGTTGGTTACCTCGTTTGCCACCGCCAGCAAGGGTGTTCAACATAGGGTTTACCACAGAGTTCAATAAACACATTGAAAAACCAGAGATGAAACATCCAATTAAGTATACGGTAAATGTACTATCACCAAAGCTACTTGATAAGTACTGAATACCAACTCCAGCAAAACCAATAGCAACAGCAATCAGTGCAGTAAATTTATATCCTTTTTTCTGAAGAAGAATACCTGCTGGCCATCCCATGAAGAAATAGGCAATAAAGTTAGCCGCATTTCCCAACTGACTCATCCAGTTTGGTACAGAAAATTGATTTTTAACGATCACACCGATTGGGTTGGTTAGACCTGTTACAAATGATATCATCGCAAACAATGCGAACATCATAATAATAGGAAGAAGGTAATTCTTCTTGTTGTCAGTACTTGTCATTGTAAAAATAGGTTTTGTTATTAAGGTATTTTGTTTTTTGTAAATCCTTTTCAAAAACTACATGTCTTCTTCTTCCTCGTCTGCGTCAGTGTAGAAGTTGTAGATTGTTGTTTGTTCATAAACACCTTCTGGTGTCAATACAGCGCTAGGGAAATGTCCCTTATTAGGTGTGTCAGGAAAACATTGAGCTTCAAAGCATATTGCGCTACGCTTAGGGAATGTTGCTCCATGTGATCCGCTAAAACCGTTTAGCCAGTTACCTGTGTACAATTGTACACCTGGTTCTGTTGTGTATACTTCCATAATACGACCAGATTTAGGGTCTTTGCAAGAAGCTGCGTAGCTTAGTTCTCCCCACTGTCCTTTATCAAGCACATAATTGTGGTCATAGCCTGCTCCAAATTGCAGTTGTTCAAAGTCTCCATCTATACGATCGCCCACAACTTGTGGTGTGCGAAAATCCATAGGTGTACCTGAAACCGTTGCAATTTCTCCAGTCGGGATAGATGTACTATCTATTGGAGTGTAGAAATTAGCGTTTATTTCTACAATATTGTCTTCAATACTTGGGGTTGGATTAGTCACACCTGCCAAATTAAAGAAACCGTGATTAGTCAGATTCACGATAGTTGTTTTATCTGTTGTTGCTTCATATTCAATAATGAAAGCATTCGCTTCTTCAGATAAGCTATATGTGATTTTAACATCAAGAGTACCAGGGAATCCCTCTTCCATATCTTGAGACTGATACTTCATGACGACTGTCTTTTCGTCAGTTTGTTCAGCATCCCATACGCGAGCATGAAATCCTGTTGGACCACCGTGTAAGTGGTTGGGGCCATTATTTGTTGCCAATTTATACGTATCCCCATCTAATGTAAATTCTCCTTTACAGATACGATTTGCATATCTGCCGATTGTCGTGCTTAAGAAAGGCTCTGGACTGTTTACTAAACTTTTTATATCACTGTGTGATAAAATAACGTTGGCTACTTTCCCATCACGATCTGGAACCATGATAGCGAGTACAGCTCCGCCATAGTTTGAAACTGCAACCTCCATACCAAGCTTATTTTTCAAGATAAAAAGGTCTGTCTGTTTATTGTCAATTTTTATTTGAAAGTCTTGACGTTTGAGATTCGCAAGATTCTCTGGTGTTGTGGTGTTGTTCATAATCATTGAGGATTTTTTATGTTATGCAAATAACGCGATTTTATCTGGTGTAGCGAAATAATTAGACTTAAAATCTTGCTTCAATTAGTTTTTTTTGTATTTTTGTGTCACCGAATAATTCGTTCGGAAAAGGTTATGATATTAAATAAAGTCTAAAACCCATTTAACAAATCATGCAACTATTTAAGTTTGAACCCATCCTAAAACAAACCATCTGGGGTGGAGAGCGTATTATCCCATTTAAAGGATTGGACGTCTCGCTTGACAACGTCGGTGAAAGTTGGGAACTATCGGGTGTCCCTGGTGATGAATCAATTGTAGCAGAAGGGCCACATAAGGGTATGTCACTTCCGCGCCTTATCGGTGAGTATAAGGAAGAAATTGTCGGTGAAGAAAATTATAATCGATTTGGTTATCATTTTCCATTGCTAATAAAATTTATTGATGCTGAACAGAATTTGTCTATACAGGTGCACCCTGATGATGAACTTGCACAAGAGCGCCATGAATGCCCAGGAAAAACTGAAATGTGGTATGTGGTAGACCATAAACCTGGAGCTAAATTGTATGTTGGTCTAAATAAAGAAATAGATGTTAATGAGTATCGTCAGCGTGTCAAAAATAAGACTTTTGTTGATTTAGTGCAGTCTTATGAAGTAAAGAAAGGGGATATTTTTTATTTGCCTGCTGGTCGTGTTCACGCTACTGGTGCTGGTTGCTTTATTGCAGAAATTCAACAGACAAGTAATATTACATATCGAATAGACGATTATGATCGACGAGATAAGGATGGAAATCTACGTGAACTACATACAGAGCTTGCTGCAGACGCTATCGATTTTACAGTGTTCCCTGATTGTCGTACAAAGTATGAAGAGAAAAAAGATGAGCCAGTAGAAGTGGTTGCATGTCCTCACTTTGTGACTTCCGTATATGATTTGACAGAAGAGATGACATGCGATTATAGTAGCTTAGATTCGTTTGTCATTTATGTTTGTTTATCAGGTGGTGCTTCTTTATTTACAGAAGACGGTGAAGAGTATTCAATGGAATATGGAGAAACCATTTTAATTCCTGCTGTGAATGAGTCCATTAAAATTATTCCTGACGAAGGTGGGGTGAAGTTTCTTGAAACATACGTGTAAAAATCATTATAATATTATTGAAAAGGATGCTCATTTTGAGCATCCTTTCTTTTTTTTCAAAAAATCTACTCTCTTTGCAACTTTTCATTACCTTTACTGCGTCTTATCATCGTGTTTTGTAATAAAACTCTAATAATAACCCTATAACATATTCCACAATGATCCATCTAGAAAATATTAATAAGACCTACCATAATGGGGCACCACTTCATGTGTTGAAAGGGATCAGTCTTGACATTCAAAAAGGAGAGTTTGTCTCTATTATGGGTGCCTCTGGCTCAGGAAAATCTACACTTCTAAACATTTTGGGTATATTGGATACGTTCGACACGGGAGTGTATACTTTGAATGGAGTCAATATGAATGGTTTGTCTGAGACACAAGCAGCTACTTATCGTAATGAGATGATTGGATTTATTTTTCAATCATTTAATTTGATAGGTTTTAAAAATGCAGTTGAAAATGTTGCTTTACCTCTTTTTTATAAGGGAGTAAGTCGTAAAAAACGCAACAAAATAGCTCTAGAATATTTAGATAAGTTGGGGCTTAAAGATTGGGCACATCACATGCCTAATGAAATGAGTGGGGGACAAAAACAACGTGTGGCTATAGCCAGAGCATTGGTTACTCAACCCCAAATTATTTTAGCCGATGAACCGACTGGTGCCTTGGATAGTGCTACTAGTAAGGAAGTGATGCAAATTCTTCAAGATTTACATAATGAAGGATTGACTATTGCTGTTGTGACTCACGAAAGTGGTGTTGCTAACCAGACAGATAAGATTATACATATTAAGGATGGACTCATTGGTGATATAGAAGACCGATTAGATTCTCCATTTAGTATGGATGGTTACATGAAGTAAGAATATTAAACGTATATAATTATGTATGATCTTTGGCAAGAACTAATTTCGACTATTCGCAGAAATAAGATGCGTACAGCATTGACAGGTTTTGCTGTGGCATGGGGTATCTTTATGCTTATAGTATTGCTTGGTGCTGGAAATGGTTTGAATAATGCCTTCTTGGATAATGGAGCAAGATGGTCTGTCAATAGTGTGAAATCTGGCGGTAGTTTTACAACAAAACCATATGCCGGATTTGATAAAGGACGATATATTCAATTGCATAATAAAGATATCGCTGCTACTCAAACATTGAAAGATAATGTGAGTAATGTTGGTGGTATTCATTATTCTGGTGGACAAACGGTCAGTTATGCAGACCAGAGTGTATCTGGAACAATTATAGGCTGTGATGCTAATTATGAAAATATTGAAAAAATCAACGTGCTCTACGGACGTTTTATCAATACAATAGATGTCGATCAAAAAAGAAAGAGTATAGTCCTTCCAGAAAATTTGGCCAAAAAACTCTTTAAACATGCTGAACGTGCAGTCGGCCAACATGTTAAGTTAACTGGCTTGATGTATCTCGTTGTTGGTATAAGTAAAACAGATCAGCAAAATAGTGATGATGATTTCTTTGTACCTCGTTCTACCTTCGCATTGTTAAATAATACTGGTGACAGAGTTGATCAGCTATTGTTTTCCATTCATAATATAAAAAATGAAGCCGATTGTGATCAGTTTGAGAAAACATTCAGAAGCGTTATAGCACACCAAGAGCGATTCGATCCCGAAGATACTGGAGGGGTGTGGGTTTGGAATAGATTTAGTCAGTATTTGGACCAAATGAAGGGAGCCCATTTTATTACTGTTGCTATTTGGATTATCGCTTTGTTTACAATGATTAGTGGGATTGTAGGAGTCAGTAATATCATGTTGATTGCAGTGAAGGAGCGTACAAAAGAATTTGGTATACGTAAAGCCCTAGGTGCTACTCCTCGATCCATATTGTGGATGATTATTGCTGAGAGTGTCTTTATCACGACTTTATTTGGATATATCGGTTTAGTAGCTGGCGTAGGTGTCACAGAGTTGATGGATGCTACTATTGGTCACCAAACTGTCAATGCAGGTGTTTTTCAAATGCAATATTTCAAGAACCCTACAGTTGATATACATGTAGCTATTCAAGCTACATTGACATTGATTATATGTGGTACTTTAGCAGGATATTTTCCAGCTCTGAAAGCTGTAAAAGTTCCACCTATTGAGGCTTTGCGTGCTGAATAACAAAATAAGGAATCTTGAAAAATAAGATAATATGAAAATTCGATTCGATATTGATGTGTGGGAGGAGATTCTCATCACCATCACCCGCAATAAAACCCGTAGTTTACTGACTGCTTTTGGTGTGTTTTGGGGTATCTTTATGCTTCTTGCCTTATTAGGAGGAGGCGAAGGCCTAAAAGCATTAATGGGGCAAAATTTTAAAGGCTTTGCTACAAACAGTTCTATATTTTGGGCTCAATCTACAACAATAGCCTATAAAGGTTTCCCAGAAGGAAGGCAGATTCGTCTTACTACCGATGATATAGGGGTAATAGAAAAAAGTGAAGGAGTTAAGTTTGCTACTCCAGTTGTTGGTCGATATGGATCGACATTTAAATATGAAGGAAAGAGTTCACAGCGCGGCAGTATCCGTGGAATTGAACCTATTTATACAGACGAGGTTGAAGAAATGGCGCTAAAATTTGGGCGCAGGATCAACCAAATTGACCAGGAAAAAAGTCGTAAAGTTTGTGTCTTAGGTCATGATGTCTATACCGATTTATTTCATGATGGTGTTGACCCATGTGGTAAATATGTTGAGTGTGATGGTGTTTATTACCAAATTGTTGGCGTTGCAGCTAAAACATCAAGCAATATCAACATTGGTGGTGGACGTGCTGGAGCAAGAGCAACGATACCGTTATCGACTGTACAAATGGTCTACAATTTAGCAAAAGATGTAGATATGTATGCTGTCGTTGCCAAACCAGGATATTTAATGGGAGATCTTGAAAAAAGCATTACACAATCTTTGTTACGCTATCACAATGCTTCTCCTAACGATGAGATGGCCATCAGGCATTTCAATGCACAGGCTATGTTTACTATGGTTGATAATGTAATGACCGGTATTTCTTTGTTGACAATACTTGTGGGCATTGGTACTTTATTAGCAGGTATCATCGGGGTAAGTAATATCATGATGGTCACTGTCAAGGAGCGTACTACCGAAATCGGTATTCGTCGGGCTATTGGGGCAACGCCTCGAATTATAATGCGTCAGATTATGGCCGAAAGTATTGTGCTTACTGCTATTGCTGGAATGTTTGGACTGTGTTTAACAGTCTTGGTACTTCAAGTTGCACAAGTTGCCATTAGTTCAGTTCAAAATACATTAATTCCATTCCAAATAAGTTTTTGGACCGCAGTGGGTACGTTGTTTATCCTAGCTGTACTTGGAGTAGGGGCAGGTCTTGCCCCCGCCTATCGTGCGATGGCTATTAAGCCTATTGAGGCTATTCGTGATGAATAAATAAAATGAGATAAGAAATAAAATTGAATGTATAACCCTATTTATTATAACCACAATGAAAAAATTTTTTCGCATTTTTATCTTGGTCGTAGTTGCCTTGATATTCGTTTGGACTTTCTGGTTTCTATACAGTAACAGTCAACCCAAACCAGTCGTTTACAATATTGAATCACCTGCACGTAAGTCTTTACAAAACACAAGTGTGGCAACTGGACGTGTTGAGCCTCGTGATGAGATTTTGATTAAACCACAGATTTCTGGTATTATTGACAAAGTTTATAAAGAAGCTGGTGACTATGTCAAAAAAGGCGAGATTATCGCTCGTGTAAAGGTCATTCCTGAGATGAATAATTTGAACAGTGCTCAAAGTCGTGTGCGTTTAGCTGAGATTAATTTGGCGCAAACTCAACGTGAGTGGAACCGTACAAAGAAATTATTTAGTGATAAGCTTATTAGTAAAGAAGAGTACGAAAAGGCAGAAGTATCTTTTAATCAAGCTGAAGAAGAGATGCAAACGGCAAAAGATGCCCTAGAAATTATTCGTACTGGTGTGAGCCAACGAACAAAAAATATCTCAAATACTAATATTCGTAGTACTATTGATGGTTTAGTACTTGATGTGCCAGTCAAGGAAGGGAATTCAGTTATTCTAAGTAATACTTTCAACGAAGGAACTACCATTGCTTCAGTTGCCGATATGAGCAACCTTATTTTTAAGGGTAATGTAGATGAAACAGAAGTTGGAAGTCTGCATGAAGGCATGCCTATGTCTCTTAAAATTGGTGCGGTACAAGGAGGTAAATTTACTGCTAGTCTAGAGTATATTAGTCCAAAAGGTGTCGACAATAATGGTACTACACAATTTGAAATCAAAGCAGCTATTCATGTGCCAGATTCAGTAACCATTCGTTCAGGTTATTCAGCCAATGCAGAGATCGTACTTCGTAAGGTTGAGAACGCATTGACCGTTCCAGAAGGACTTATCGAGTTCAAAGGTGACAGTACTTTTGTGTATAAACTTACTTCAGAAGAACCACAAGCATTTGAACGCATTCCAGTTAAAGTCGGTATGACAGATGGTGTGAATATTCAAATATTGTCAGGTCTAAAAGGAGATGAACAACTTAGAGGTAAAGTGTTTGATCCTAAAATGGCTAAAAAATAAAAATTGATTCTTATGAAGTATATTTCTTTATTTACAATAGGCCTATTATCATTTGGCTTGTGTGCTACTCAGCCTATTATGGCACAAGAAGCACCACAAGTGTCAGCTTCAGACGATGGAGTCCCAGCTGGAGCATGGTCTCTTCGTCAATGTATCGACTATGCATTAGCACACAATATAACACTTAAAAGTCGAGAAGTTGACACAAAGCTTTCTAAAGTTGATGTGCATACCAAGAAGTGGGCACGTCTACCTAATTTGAATGGTTCTGCTAGCCACAATTATTCATGGGGACGTTCTGTTTCAGCGGTGGATAACAGCTATACTACAATGCGTAGCGAGAATACCAGTTTTGGCGTTTCTACAAACGTTCCTTTATTTACAGGTGGTAGAATCTGCAATCAGTATAAATTGGCTAAAATCAATTTAGAGGCTTCTTTGGCTGATCTTGAAAAGGCACAAGATGATATAAGCGTTCAAATAGCTCAGCAATATCTACAAGTATTGTATAATCAGGAGCTATACAAGGTGTCTCAGCAACAGCTTGCACTTTCCAAAGAGCAATATGAACGTTTTAATACCTTATATAAGGTAGGCAAAGTAGCACAGTCAAATGTTTCAGAATCTGCAGCACGTGTGGCTCAAGATGAATATAGTATGGCACAAGCATCGAATAATGTGCATTTAGCATTGCTTGAATTGTCTCAATTATTAGAATTGCCATCTCCAGATAATTTACAGCTTGATGTGCCTAGTAATATACCAGTAGGTGCAGATGTAGATTTGCCTTCCATTGATGTTGTATATATCAATGCATTGGCATCTCGTCCTGAAGTGCGTGCATCGCAGTTGCGTGTCAAAGGTAGTGAACATAGTATTCGTATAGCTAAGAGTGCTTTGTTGCCAAGTCTAAGTTTGGGAGCGAACCTATCTACGTCTTATAATAAGATTAAAGGTCTAGAAGCGCGTACTTTTAATCAGCAAATGGATGATAACTTTTCTCAGAGTATAGGTGTTTCAATGAGTGTGCCAATTTTTAATAGATTTGAAACCTATAACAATATCAAATCTACACGTCTTCAAAGAGAACAATATAAACTAGAACTAGAAGCACAAAAGAAAGCCTTGTATAAAGAGATACAACAGTCATGGTATAATGCTGTTGCTGCACAAGTGCAATATCGTAGTGCCAAGAAGGCTGTATTGGCCAATCAAGAAGCCTTTGATGTGATGAATAAGAAGTTTATGCAAGGACAGGCTAATTCAGTTGAATTTAACGAATCGAAGTTGAATCTAATGAAAAGTATTTCAGAACAACTTCAAGCAAAATACACGTATTTGTTCCGTACAAAAATCTTGAGATTTTATAACGGACAGCGTCTTGAATAAGTATTTCATGTCTGTGTTTTTGATAAAAAAAGAGGCTGTATCTTCATTGATACAGTCTCTTTTTCTATTTCTCTCTCTTTAGTTCCAGTATAGTGATTTCTGGTCTTGCACTTCCTATTCTTACGGGTATTGCTATTTGTCCTACTCCAATATTTACATGAAGCATTTGAGTGCTGTCCTTTGAATAATGTGTACCTTCCCAATATTTAAATTTAAAAGCAGCTGGAGACATCCCCGCTATTTTAATTTGAAAAGCATGTGTATGTCCAGAGAGAGTAATGGGTATATCCGTTTTAGGAACGACTTCGTATCTCCATTGGTCAGGGTTATGTGCCATTAAGATCCTAAAATAAGGAGTAGTACCTTGCATTGCTGCATACAATTTAGCATACTGTTCAATATATGATGATTTTGCCATATCACTAACACCAATCAATGCTATCGAATCTGTTTTATTCGCCTTAGTCTTAGTCAGAAATACATGTTCATTTTGGAGAAGATGCCACCCCATTTCGGATTCATAATGGGCTAACTGTGCTCCATTCTCAATCTCTTCTGACATAGTTGATATCCCAAAGTAAGGACCGTTATCATGATTCCCTATAATTGAGTATACACCATCTGGGGCGTGTAGTTTAGATAGTTCTGGAATAAATGTTCTAGCTTCATTGGCCTTATTCGTAACCAAGTCACCAGTAAATAAAATCAGATCTGGATGGATTTTTTGAATGTGAGAAACAAGATCGGCTATAGCCAAGTTGTCCCATGTCCATGTCGCCAAATGTATGTCACTAATTTGTACGATACGGTAGCCATCGAAAGCAGGTGGGATATTTTTAGATTGAAACGTTACTGAAACATTTTCCCAATCTGTACGTCCAAAGATATAACAATACCCCCATAAATAAAGTCCAAGAATCCCTGTAAGTATCCAGCCCGTATTCATTATTTTACGAATCGTTTGGGCTCTTTGTTCACGAGTTCTATAAGTCGCTTGTGAAAAATGATCTTTATATAATAACCAATTTCTAAATCGTAAACAAAAGAGAAAGAAACGAGCACTTAGTATAGGGAGAAATGTAATCAGTATTAGTAAAAAGAGTGCAGCTATTTTAAGCGCCATACTTTTATCGGCTAAAGGAAAGCTCTTCGCCCATGAGCGATTCGTCAATTTCCCCGTTGTTATACACAAGGCGCCCATTGACAAATGTTTTTTCAACTTTCCATGTCATTCTTACTTTTTTCATAGGAGTCCATCCACAAGAGCTAAGTACATCTTTGTCTTCCACTTTGTACATATCTGTAGGACTAACAAGTACCAAGTCGGCTTTGTAGCCTTCTCGAATAAAACCTCGATCTTCTACCCCATAAATAATGGCTGGATTGTGGCACATCTTTTCGACAACCTGTTCCATGCTAAAACTTTTCTTTTTAGATGTCAAGGAAAGCATTGCGATGAGGCCAAATTGAATAGACGGCATGCCAGACATCGCTTTTAAGGCTCCACCACGTTTTTCTTCCAATGTATGAGGGGCGTGATCGGTAGCAATGACATCAATGCGATCTTCTTTTATAGCAAGGCGCAATGCTTCACGATGTTTTTTCTTTTTAATAGCAGGGTTGACTTTGATGAGCGCTCCCAGTGCCATATAGTCTAGTTGAGAAAATTGTATATGAGGGATGCAAGCTTCAGTGGTTATTTTACGTTCAGCAAGCGGAATTGTATAATCTATTTCGTGAGCCAATAGTTTCATTTCCATTTCCGTAGAGATATGTAAAATGTGCAGTCTTGAGTTGCATTTTTTTGCCATTTTAATGGCTTGTGATGTTGCTGTGTGGCAAGCTAATTCATTTCTGATTTCAGGATGTTTAGCTAGTGGGATGTCATCTATTCCACTAAAAGCAGAAAGATTGGCACGAATGATTTCTTGGTCTTCTGCATGGACAGCAATAATTTTGTCTGTTGAACAAAAAAACTTTTCAAAGATATAATTTTCAGAGACACCCATATTGCCTGTACTGTCACCCATAAATAATTTAACGCCACAAAAACGTTTAGGGTCTAGTTTATCAAGCAATTCATAATTGTCACTGCTTGCTCCGAAGTAGCATGAATAATTTGCTAGACATTTTTCACTAGCTAGTTGCATTTTATCATTCCATGCTTCAATAGTTGTAGTCTTTGGTTTAGTATTGGGCATATCCATAATGGATGTCACTCCGCCTGCTATAGCAGCTTTGCTTTCGCTGCGCATGTTGGCTTTGTGAGTCAATCCAGGGTCACGAAAGTGTACATGGTCATCAATGACTCCTGGCAACAGATAATTACCTTTGGCGTTGATAGACATGTCGATATGCGCATCTGGACGTTCGTCACCATGATATACATGGAGGATACGGTCGCCTTGAATTAATACACCACCATTAAATGTTTCTCCTTCATTGATTATAGTTGCATTAGAAATATAAGTTTTTTTATTCTGCATGATAGAAATTTGTCTTTGAGGTTATAAATTTTATTGCGTGCAGCTAATCTTCTTTTTGCGGATATTTATGAAACAAGCTATGCAGTTTGAGTTTAATGACTCCGCATACTGCTTCGCCAAAAATACTGCCATTCATTTTACTTTCACCGTGTTCACGATTGATAAAAATAACAGGAACTTCTACTACATTAAAGCCCATTTTATATGCCGTAAATTTCATTTCAATTTGGAATGCATACCCTTTAAATCGAATCGCATCTAAATCCATTTTTTCGAGCACTTTTCTAGAGTAACATTTAAAACCAGCTGTTGTATCACAAATTGGTAATCCAGTGATAATACGTACATACTTAGAAGCAAAATAAGACAACAACACGCGATTCATTGGCCAGTTAACCACATTCACTCCACTTACGTAACGTGACCCAATGGCCACATCAGCTCCTCTTTCTTTACACGCTTTTAGTAGACGTGGTAAATCACTTGGATTATGAGAGAAATCAGCATCCATCTCAAAGATGTATTCATAGTCTCTTGTCAATGCCCACTTAAACCCAGTAATATAAGCTGTACCTAAGCCTAGTTTGGCTGTACGTTCCACGATGAATACTCGATCTTTATAGTCCTTATCCGTCATGATACGTTTTACAATATCAGCAGTACCATCTGGTGAACCATCATCTATAACCAATACATCAAAGCAATCTTCTAAATCGAAAATTGCTGATATAATGGCTGCTATATTTTCACGTTCATTGTACGTTGGGATGATGATTATACTGTTTGCCTTACTCATGCTCGTCTTATTTATCTAAAAAAGTTTAAATGGTGGTATATGTCGCAAAGTTACGAGTTTTTATCCGTAAGTCCATATCTATGTTAGTGTATTTTTGTATTTTTGCAGGCATATGGTTCAAAATAAATCAGAAATGAAAGCATCGGATACATACTCACTTCCCGATTTGCTTCAACGTTTTGAGGGGCATCCTCGTTTTCAGGAGCTAACAACAGCATTAAATAATGCACAAGCTTCCATTCATTTGGCAGGATTAAAGGAGTCTTCTTCTGCTTTTTGGGTTGCAATGCTGTATAAGTACGGTGTAACTCGTCAAGTACTCTGTGTACTTGATGATGTGGAACAAGCAGGTTATTTTTATCATGATATCTCTAGATTGATTGATGTTGATCAAGTACTCTTTTTGCCTATCTCTTATCGTCGTTCTATGCGAGATGGTCAATTAGATGACACGCAAATTATATTACGCACCGAAGTGCTTTCTGCTTTGCAACAAGAGCGCCCTGTGGTTATTGTCACACATCCCGAGGCATTGGCCGAACCTGTAGTAAGTCGCAAGCAGCTTGACAATTATTCGTTAGCGTTAGCGAAAGGTCAAAACATTGCTCCTCAGAAAGCCGTGAATCATTTAGTAGAGATTGGCTTTGAGCGAGTTGACTATGTATATCACCCTGGTCAAGTAGCACTTCGGGGATCTATTTTAGATATTTTCTCTTATTCACATGATATGCCTTATCGTGTCGATTTTTTCGGCGACGATATTGATTCTATTCGTACTTTTGCTATTGATACTCAATTATCAGTAGAAATGCTAGAGAAGATTAACATAGTACCAAGTCTTGTCAATCAGACAGAAGTGACACAGACCTTATTCGATTTATTAGATGCAGAGTGTTTGTGCTGTACGTATGATATGCAGTATGTTGTTGATACAATTTCTTCTATGGAAGTTCCTCAAATGTCTGCAACAAAGGTCACTGCTTCTTTCAGCTCTTTTAAACAGCTTTTTATTGGTACACAAGCTCCAGCCGCTGTTAGTCAAGTGATGGTAGATGTGCTTCCTCAGCCGATGTTTCATAAAAACTTCGAGTTGGTTATGCACACCTTACAAGATTATTTTGACCAAGGTTACGAGTTGTTTCTCTGTAGTGATAGCGAGAAACAGCATGAGCGCTTGCATAACATTCTTGAAGATAGAGAGGAAACATTTACTTTCCACTCTGTTGCAAAAACCATTCATGCCGGTTTTGTCGATGAGACATTAAAGTGTTGTTATTTTACCGATCATCAAATGTTTGATCGATATCATAAATATAGTTTACGCAACGAACAAGTCAAACGCGGAAAGGCGGCTGTTAGTTTGAAAGAACTGACTATGTTTGAGTTAAATGATTTTGTGGTGCATATAGACCATGGAGTCGGTCGATTTGCTGGCCTAGTACGTCTACCTCAAGGAGATAGCTATCAAGAAGCCATCAAATTGGTTTATGCCAATGGCGATACTGTTTTTGTATCCATTCACTCGCTACATAAAATCTCCAAATATAAAGGCAAAGAAGGAGAACCACCTCGTTTAAGTAAGCTTGGTACAGGGGCTTGGCAAAAACTCAAAGAGCGTAAAAAGTCCAAGCTTAAAGATATAGCGCGTGATCTCATAAAGTTGTATGCTCAAAGAAGAAAAGCTGTGGGCTATACTTTTAGTCGTGATAGCTTTTTACAACAAGAGCTAGAAGCTAGTTTTCGTTATGAGGACACCCCCGACCAATTAAAAACTACTCAAGACGTTAAACGTGATATGGAGCGTTCTTTACCTATGGATAGATTGGTCTGTGGTGATGTCGGATTCGGTAAGACAGAGATTGCTATTCGTGCAGCATTTAAAGCGGTAGCCGATGATAAACAAGTTGCAATCTTAGTTCCAACGACCGTCTTGGCATATCAGCATTATCAGAGTTTTAAGAAGCGTTTGGAGGGACTCCCATGTCGAGTTGATTATCTGAGTCGTGCGCGTTCAGCTAAGCAACGAACAGATGTGCTTACAGGATTAAAAGAGGGAGAAATCCAAATAGTAATAGGTACACACCAACTTTTAAACAAAAATGTGCAGTTCAAAGACTTAGGATTGCTTGTTATTGATGAAGAACAACGTTTCGGAGCTGGACAAAAAGAAAAATTGAAACAAATGCGTGTCAATGTGGATACTTTGACCCTTACAGCGACACCTATTCCACGTACCCTACAATTTAGCTTAATTGGTGCGCGAGATTTGAGCATTATATCCACTCCGCCACCCAATAGACGCCCTATTCAAACTGAAGTTCATCCCTTTAATCCCGAAATTATTGCTGACGCAGTACGCTTTGAATTAAGTCGCAATGGACAAGTCTTTTTTGTACATAATCGCATAGATGCTCTAGAAACATTGAAAGCCATGATTGTACGTGACGTCCCAGATTGCCGTGTTTGTATAGGACATGGACAGATGAAACCACAAGAGCTTGAAGACCTAATCGTTGATTTTGTCAATCATGAGTATGATCTGTTATTGGCAACTACTATTATCGAAAGTGGTATAGATATGCCCAATGTCAATACTATTATTGTGAACGATGCGCATCATTTTGGACTCAGCGCATTGCATCAGCTGAGAGGTCGTGTAGGTCGTAGCGATCGCAAAGCTTTTTGTTATTTACTTGCGCCACCTATGGCTAGTTTGCCTGATAATTCTCGACGTCGTTTACAAGCTATAGAGAATTACAGTGATTTAGGAAGCGGCATTCATATCGCTATGCAAGATTTGGATATTCGTGGTGCTGGCAACTTACTTGGAGCAGAACAAAGTGGATTTATTGCTGATTTAGGGTATGAGACCTACCAAAAGATCTTAACTGAGGCTGTGCAGGAACTTAAAATAGAAGAGTTTGCTGAGCTTTATCAAGAGGCGCCATCCGAAGAAAGTATTGACCAGCAGACGCAAGATAAAGTGTCTCAACATCCTCGTGGAGATGAATTTGTAGAAGAAACTCTATTTGAGAGTGATTATCACCTCAATCTTCCAGTGTCTTATGTGCCTGGAAATCCAGAACGAATGTTGTTATATCGTGAATTGGATGGAATGCATGATGATGAAGAAGTCAATGCATTTAGAAAACGACTCGAAGACCGTTTTGGGCCATTGCCTCCAGAGACAGAAGGACTACTCCATGTCGTTCCTTTACGTCGTTTGGCTGCAAAATTAGGTTTAGAACGCGTTAGTTTGAAAAATAACAGCATGTACTTATTTTTTGTCAGTCAGCAAGATAGTGCCTATTACATGAGCGATGCTTTTGCTAAATTTTTGCATTACGCATCTCAACATCCTCGTAAGATGATGTTGCGTGAAAAGAATAAAGTGCGTTCTATGCATGTGATGAATATTCCCAACATTCAGGAAGGGCTTCGAGTTATAAAAGAAATTTCTGAACAAGCTATTTAATAAACGTAATATATCCTGTCATAATGGCAGGATATATTCTTTTATGTCAGTTTATAGTCTTTTTTTGTTCATTTCTGATCCCCCATTTTTTATTTTTGGCACGCCACTTGCATTGATGGGTTTTGTCGTCGTGTGGCTGATAACTCATATGTAGTGAGACTAATCATGTAGTCAACGGCGCTTAAAACAAGAATAAACAAATTAAACAATAAATAATTATGGGAAAGATCATTGGTATCGACTTAGGAACAACAAACTCATGTGTTTCTGTATTTGAAGGTAGCGAACCAGTAGTAATCGCTAATAGTGAAGGTAAACGCACCACTCCTTCTATCGTAGGTTTTGTAGATGGTGGTGAACGTAAAGTAGGTGATCCTGCAAAACGTCAAGCAATTACGAACCCAACAAAAACAGTTTTTTCTATTAAACGTTTTATGGGTGAAACATACGATCAAGTATCTAAAGAAATTGCTCGTGTTCCTTATAAAGTAGTAAAGGGAGACAACAATACTCCACGTGTACAAATTGATGAACGTCAATATACACCACAAGAAATCTCTGCAATGGTTCTTCAAAAAATGAAGAAGACTGCTGAAGATTATTTGGGACATGAAGTGACAGAAGCTGTAATCACTGTGCCTGCATATTTCTCAGACTCTCAACGTCAAGCTACTAAAGAAGCTGGACAAATTGCAGGTCTTGAGGTGAAACGTATCGTCAACGAACCAACTGCTGCTGCACTTGCCTACGGTATCGATAAGACCGATAAAGATATGAAAGTCGCTGTGTTCGACCTTGGTGGTGGTACATTTGATATTTCTATTCTAGAATTTGGTGGTGGTGTATTTGAAGTATTGTCTACAAATGGTGATACTCACCTTGGGGGTGATGACTTCGACCAAGTAATCATTAACTGGTTGGTAGACGAGTTTAAGAATGACGAAGGTGCCGACTTGTCTAAGGACCCAATGGCGTTACAACGTTTGAAGGAAGCAGCAGAAAAGGCTAAGATTGAATTGTCTTCTTCTACTTCTACTGAAATCAACCTTCCATATATCATGCCAGTAGATGGTGTGCCAAAGCACTTAGTAAAGACATTAACTCGTGCGAAGTTTGAAAGTCTATCTCATTCATTGATTCAAGGCTGTCTTGAACCATGTAAGAAAGCAATGCAAGATGCAGGCCTTTCTAATTCTGACATTGATGAAGTGATTTTGGTTGGTGGTTCTTCTCGTATCCCAGCTATTCAAGAGCTAGTAGAAAAGTTCTTCGGCAAAGCTCCATCTAAGGGTGTTAATCCTGACGAAGTTGTTGCAGTAGGTGCCGCAGTACAAGGTGCCGTACTTTCTGATGATATTGATGGTGTAGTCCTTCTAGATGTCACTCCATTGACATTGGGTATTGAAACAATGGGTGGTGTCATGACCAAGCTTATTGATGCCAATACAACTATCCCAACTAAGAAGAGTCAAGTCTTCTCTACAGCTGCGGATAACCAAACACAAGTAACCATTCATGTGTTACAAGGGGAACGTCCAATGGCTGCACAGAATAAGTCAATTGGCCAGTTCAACTTAGATGGTATTGCTCCTGCACGTCGTGGTGTACCACAAATTGAAGTATCGTTTGATATTGATGCTAATGGTATTCTACATGTTTCTGCTAAGGATAAGGCAACAGGTAAAGAACAAAAGATTGTTATTGAAGCATCATCTGGTCTTTCAGAAGACGAAATCAATCGTATGAAGGCAGAAGCCGAAGCTAATGCAGATGCTGATAAGGCTGAACGTGAAAAGATTGATAAGATGAATCAAGCTGATTCGGTTATTTTCCAAACAGAAAAACAACTTGAAGAACTTGGTGATAAACTTCCTGCAGATAAGAAAGCTCCAATTGAAGCAGCTCTTACTAAGTTGAAAGAAGCTCACAAGGCTGAAGATCTTGCAGCTATTGATGCAGCTATTAATGAGGTGAATACTGCCTTCCAAGCAGCAAGTGCAGAAATGTATCAACAAAGTGGCGGGGCTCAAGAAGGTCCTCAAGCTGGCCAACAAGCAGGTCCTCAACAAGGATCTTCTCAAGGTAATACAGACGATGTACAAGATGCAGACTTTGAAGAAGTAAAATAAAAGATAGGTAAATATACCATCGAAATATAATGGGGTGCAGCTCACTGAGCTGCACCCCATTTTTTATGGCTTCTTTTTAGTTGTATAGAATCAGAATTCCTTGTATCAACATATAATGATCGTTTCATATGATCGTTTTATTCAAGAAATTGTAGAGTCATAATTGTTTGATTTAGCCTTGTCACCAAGGTGAAATTTTAGACAAAGGAATGAAGATTTCCTTACACATATATCGCCGTTAAACGAGTCGTATATGGTAGCTCGCTGGCAAGTATATGATTGCTCGCTCTTATATACTTGCTAGGGTAGTTGTCAAGTATATAAGAGCGAGCTCTTAAGTATATCTCGGTTTGCTGTGATATACGAGCCTCAAGGATGGGCTTATTCTCCAACAAGTTCGGGGAATCCTTCCTGCACAATTTTCTTGGCCTTCTCAAGATCAGATTCTAGTACATGCACCTCTACCTGAAATCCAGGACTGTTAGGTAATACCGAATTGATGATCTCATTTTTGATAAGGCATTCTATTCCCTCATTGTGTAGTACATCCTTAAGAATATTCGCTTGGATATCATTTTCGAGAGTAATTAAATAAACTGTTTTCATACGTATATTTCTTTCATTGATAAACTAGAACAAAAGTTGCTCACTAAGACAAATGTACACAAAATTAGTGAAGTTGAATCAGTATAGTCTATTTTTTTGAGCAAAAACTTGTGCGTTCAAATTAAATTATTAGATTTGCAAACGATTGCAATCTGTATTAACGTAATCAATTATTATTGTTTTTGTTGGTACTTATGAAGCTTTTATATTTGCTTGGAAGTATTGACGCTTCCCGAAGTGACTGTGAAGTGGCTTTGTACAGTAACCTCAAATAGTTAATCTTATATCCTTTGTCCATATGGCAGGAAAGACGCAAATTACCATCAAAGATATTGCTAAAGCACTCAATATTAGCGCTTCTACAGTATCCCGTGCACTAAAAGACAATCCTGATATCTCACAGAAAACGCGAGATAAGGTGAAGGCTTACGCTCAAGCGCATCATTATCAGCCAAATATCATGGCTATGAATCTTCGCATGAATCAGTCCAAAACGATTGGAGTGATTGTGCCTCAGATGGTACATTATTTTTTTTCTTGCGTGTTAAGTGGTATTGAACATGCTGCGAGTGAGGCAGGATATACCTTACTTGTTGCACAAAGTAACGAATTGTATGAAGATGAACTTCGTATTACTCGTTCTTTTGCTCATGCTCGAGTATGTGGTGTGATTACCTCTTTGGCCAAAGGAACTAAAGATTATCAGCATTATCATGATTTAGTCGCACAGAATATACCGCTCGTTTTTTACGATCGTATCTGTCCAGATATAAAGACAGAGCGTGTGGTGGTCGATGATTATGCAGGAAGTTTTGCAGCAGTCGAATACATGATACAGACGGGATGTAAGCATATATACTTTTTTCACAGTGACCCATCTTTGGAGATTACAAAGAATAGACGTAATGGGTATTTGGATGCCATGAAACGTTATGCTATTCCTGTGACTGAGGATATGATGATTCAATGTGATACCCGAGAAGCAGCCATCGGTCTTGTACCTGAGTTATTGGAAGCCAGTGACCGTCCCGATGGATTTTTTGCCATTAATGATGAGACGGCAACAGGTATTCTGCACGTATGTAAACGTATGGGATTGGCTGTTCCGAAGGATGTATCTATCTGTGGATTTACAGATGGAGCATTGGCACAAGCTACCGATCCCAAATTGACTACTGTGAGCCAAGATGGTTTTGAAGTTGGAGTTTCTGCTTTTCAGTTGCTAATGGATAAACTTGACGCAGATGCAGATGATGAAAATCACAAAGCAAGCGTTAAAAATAAGATCGTTAAAACTCGCCTTATCGTACGAGGCACAACAAAGTAACAACCAATAATTAAACTAATACAGAGAATGAATACACATCGTCCCAATCTAAGTTTTATCAAGCTGTGGAATATCAGTTTCGGTTTTTTTGGCGTACAGATTGCCTACGCTTTACAAAGTGCAAATATTAGTCGTATTTTCGCGACACTGGGAGCCGACCCACACCAATTGGGGTATTTTTGGATTTTACCTCCATTGATGGGGTTATTAGTACAACCAATAATCGGTACCCTTAGCGACAAAACATGGACACGTTTTGGTCGTCGAATGCCTTATCTATTTATCGGAGCTTTGATATCCGTTTTGGTTATGGCATTACTTCCCAATGCAGGTAGCTTAGGACTAGCTGTAGGCGCAGCACTCGTATTTGGTGCAGTGTCCTTAATGCTTCTAGATACAGCAATCAATGTAGCCATGCAGCCATTTAAAATGATGGTAGGTGACATGGTCAATAATGAACAAAAAGGCTTAGCCTATTCTATACAGAGCTTTTTGATCAACACAGGTAGTGTCGTTGGTTTCTTATTCCCTATTGTATTTACATGGCTTGGCGTCAAGAATGAGGCTGTCAAGGGGGTTATTCCCGACTCAGTTGTCTACTCTTTCTATATCGGGGCAGCCATTCTGATTGCTTGTGTGATTTACACAGCAGCCACAGTACGTGAGCTCCCTCCAAAGGAATATGCCGAATTCCATGAAATTAGTGAAGAAGAAGAGCATACAAGCAGCAACTTATTTCAATTGCTAGTTAAAGCTCCAAAGACATTTTGGACAGTAGGACTTGTACAATTTTTCTGCTGGGCGGCCATGATGTATATGTGGACATATATTACTGGAGCCACTGCACAAGAAGTATGGCACACTAGTGATACTTCTAGTGCAGCTTATCAAGAAGCTGGCAACTGGGCTGGTGTACTTTTCGCTGTTGAAGCCATAGGAGCTGTTATTTGGGCGATTGTTTTGCCTTTCTTCAAGAATCGTAAAGTCGCTTATTCATTAAGTTTAGTTCTTGGTGGAATCGGCTTTATCTCCACACTGTTTATTCATGATCAATATTTCTTATTTATCTCATATGCCTTAGTGGGATGTGCTTGGGCTGCTATGATGGCTATGCCATTTACTATCTTGACCAATTCTTTGTCTGGTAAGAATATGGGAGCTTATCTAGGCCTTTTCAACGGGACCATTTGTTTGCCTCAGATTGTAGCCAGTCTTGTTGGTGGTGGACTGTTATGTCTAGTCGGAGGAGATGAAAAGCGTCAAGTCATGATGTTGGTCATCGCAGGTGTTTTCTTTGTACTAGGTGGTCTGTCAGTTTGGTTGATTACTGAAACAGATGGGCATGCTAACAAGCAAAAAGTAACGAACGAATAATATAGCAGGGTGGGAGCCTGCCTAAATACTCCCACAAAAAGCATCTACATTATCTAATTATAGCCACATGATAAAACGATATTTGCACATTGATGACTGGCGCATCATAGAAAAGGGTTTTCACCCTGACAAACAACGTGCTTCGGAGAGTATCTTTGCCTTGGGCAATGGCCGCATGGGGCAACGAGGACATTTCGAAGAAACGTATTCTAGTGATAGTCTCCAAGGGAGCTACCTTGCAGGTATTTCTTTCTTGGATCGCACGAAAGTGGGATGGTGGAAGAATGGTTATCCAAAATTCTTTGCTCGTGTGCCTAATGCTCCTGATTGGAGTAGCATCCGATTGCGACTGATTGACGAAGAACTCGATTTAGCCGTTTGGGATGTTGATAGTTATGAGCGCACTTTGGATATGAAAAATGGTGTCGCTACACGTGTCATGGAAGTGACTTCTCCTAAAGGGCATCAACTGCATATCACTATCCACCATGTCTTGCACATGATGGAACCTGATTTGTGCATGATACGCATGGAAGTTGAATCTATCAATTATACGGGTAAGGTTTCACTTATCCCTTATTTAAATGCCGATGTGACCCATGAGACTTCCAATTACAATGAGCCCATGTGGAATATATTGCGTACAGAAGCACTGGTTGATCACGCCTATCTATGGGTACAAACACGTAGAGAGCGCACGCAAGTTTGTATGTCTATGGGGTATGAAGCGACTTGTAATGGCAAACCTATTCCTGGAGGAATCCAAATTGAGAAAGAAAAGCAAGTAGGTTTTTCCACTGGAGAATATGTGAAGCCAGGAGAGCGTATTGTATTGACAAAATATGCTGTTATTACCTCCTCTTTATATGGGCATCGAACTAATCTAGTCGATTCCAGCGTAGCCAAATTAAAGAAACTGATGGCTCGGGGATGGGATGACTTGTTACATGAACATGCTCGTTACTGGAGTCGTATTTGGTATGATACCGATGTGGTTATTGAAGGTGATCCAGAGGCCCAACAAGGTATTCGTTTTAATATATTCCAGTTGCACCAAAGTTATCAAGGGCGTGATTCACGTCTGAATATTGGAGCGAAAGGATTTACTGGCGAAAAGTATGGTGGTAATACTTTCTGGAATACCGAATTATGCTGCTTGCCCTACTTTATGTTATCTTCTCGTCAATATATTGCTAAGAATTTATTGCTTTATAGAGAACAGCATCTGGCTAAAGCCATTTCCAATGCCCAAACATTGAGCTTTAAAGATGGAGCGGCCTTATACCCTATGGTGACGATTAATGGTGAAGAATGTCACAACGAATGGGAAGTCACCTTCGAAGAAGTGCATAGAAATAGTATTATTGCCTATGCGATCATTCAGTATGTAGATACCGTAGGAGATACCGATTATCTTCTGCCCGAAGGGTTCCGTGTTCTTGTGGCCATTTGTCGTTTCTGGGCACAGCGAGTAAGTTGGGCTGATCGTCATCAGAAATATATGATTTTGGGAGTGACTGGTCCTAACGAGTACGAGAATAATGTAGACAATAATTGGTACACCAATTTTTCGGCCAAGCAAATATTACTTCGTACAGCCAGCTTATTGCAGGAAGCAGCAAAAAATAGTCCAGAAGCATATGAGTCGTTATGTTTTGAGACGAATTATAAATTAGAAGAAGGTGACAATTGGCAACATATAGCCAATAATATGTACGAACCATATGATAAAGAGTGGGGTATTTATCTACAGCAAGATGGATATCAAAACAAAATCATGCAAACTGTAGATGAGATTCCTGAAGAGGAACTCCCTATTAATCAGCATTGGTCATGGGATCGTATTCTTCGTTCTTGCTTTATCAAACAAAGTGATGTGCTTCTAGGTATGTATTTATACCGTGAACATTTCGATTTGGAGACAGTACGCAGACATTATGAATTTTATGCACCTAAGACCGTACATGAGTCTTCCTTATCTTTATTTGTCCACTGTATCATTGCAGCACGAATAGGTAAAATAGATGAGGCATATAAGCACTTTATGCATGCCACTCGCTTGGATTTGGATGACTATAACCAAGAAGTACACGATGGACTTCATGTCACGAGTATGCCAGGTAGTTGGCTTGCTTTGGTACATGGTTTTGCAGGCATGCACGTACGTAATCGTCAGTTGTGTTTTGAACCAGTTTTGCCTAGTCATTGGAAAAAAACTCAATTTACAGTGAACTATTTAGAGCATACTTTACGTGTCACTATAAGTCAAAAACAAATGAGTTTTGAACTACTTGATTCTGACCCCATAAGAGTGTATGTAAATAATCAAGAAGTCAACTGTATCAAAGGAGAAGTTGCCACTGTAGACTATTAGGTTTACTAAGATAAAACAGGTCATTTGTATATTTTGTACAAATGACCTGTTTCTTTATTATAACGATATATTATAATCCTTCTCTGTAAAATTCCAACATCTCCATAATCATTTCTTTGGATGCTGTTTGATCAATACGGATATCGCCTATATCTCCAAGTAAGGTAAAATTAATGGTATGCCCTACATTCTTTTTATCATGCATCATCAATTCAATTAGGCGATCTACATCTTTGCAGCTAAAGCTAAATTGACCGTAATACGATTGGATATACTTGCTGATTTGACGCAATCTAGGCAATGGAAAGTTACATTGCACATGCGATAGATATAATTCACAGACCAAGCCCCAAGCCACTGCATATCCGTGGAGGACATGGCGATTTTGCTCTAGTGCCAAACTTTCGAAAGCATGGCCTACTGTATGTCCAAGGTTTAATGCTTTGCGGATGCCACGTTCCGTAGGATCTTGTTCGACAACCTTCTTTTTAATCAGTACTGATTCTTTGACCAATGTACGCAAAACATGTAGATCGGGTGCATGTAGATCCATCTCCATCACTTTTACATAATGAGCCTCGTTGGCCAATAGACTATGTTTCAGAACTTCTCCATAACCAGAACAAATGTTTTGTTCGTCCAACGTGAGTAGAAAAGCCGTATCTAACAAGACGACTCTAGGAGTTGAAAATACACCAATTTCATTTTTTAGTCCGTTGAAATTAATCCCTGTTTTACCTCCTACAGCAGCATCAACCATTGCCAGAAGTGTGGTGGGTATATTGATACATGGAATACCACGTTTGAAAGTAGCAGCTGCAAATCCACCTATGTCTGTAATCATTCCCCCCCCTAGATTAATCATCAGTGAATGTCTAGTACCTTGGTGATCACTCAAATATTGCCATATGTAGGTAAGCGACTCGATATTTTTGTGGGTATCTTCAGCTTCAATAACGATTTCTTCGTACCTGAATTGCTCCAAGATTGCAGCAACTTTAGGCAAGCAGTGCATGTGGGTATGACGGTCAGTGAGTACAAACAACTTGTCGTGTGGTATAGCTTCTATTTGTACTTTGAGATCTGATAATATATTTGCGGTGACACGAATTTTTTGTTCCAAACACATAGTAATTGGGGAGTTATTGTTTTAATTTGTTACAAACATAAGAGAAAAGTGCCACATGACCAAATATTCATACATCTCTTTTGGAAATGTCTCTTCTACCTATGGTGTGCACAATGAGATGAACGATAAAATCAAATATTCTCTTGTGGATTTACTCGTAAAGCCTTGTATATATGTCAATAAACCATAGAATATCTTCACTCTTCTCACAAACTAGATTGTTTTCTTTGTTGATTTATATATTGTCGTTACATTTGTTACGGTATGAACAAAATCATGAAACGTATATTATCCTTTTTCTTTATAATTAGTGTACTCTCATTCATCTCCTCGTCACTTCATGCAAGTAAACGTCTTGAGATTTCTGGGAGGCAATCTTTTGGCCTAACAGGAATAGTTGTTGACAACTCTGCTCTACCACTTCCCAAAGTGATGGTTCAATTATATACCGTTTCTGACAGTACATACGTAACAGGTACTTTGACCAATGACAAAGGTCTGTTTACACTCTCTTCATTAACGGCCAGTAGATATACAATACGTCTGAGCTATTTGGGCATGAAAACTTATGAGCGTATTGTACAGTTGACTCCCAAGACAAAAGTATATTCTTTAGGTACCATTCGCTTAGAATCAGATGCAGTACAGTTAGGGGAGACTGTAGTGACAGCTCAAGCTGCTCAAGTTGTGATGAAGGGCGATACAGCTGTTTTTTCTACCTCAGCTTACAAATTGCCAGAAGGTGCTGTGGTTGAAGATCTAATCAAGCGTCTCCCAGGAGTTTATATTGATGGCGATGGAAAAATTACCGTTAATGGTAAAAATGTATCCAAGATACTTGTGGATGGTAAAGAGTTTTTTGGTACTTCGTCGGATATTGCCCTTAAAAATTTGACTGCCGATATTGTAGATCACGTCAAAACATATGAGAAAGAAAGTGATATGGCGAAAGCCACTGGCGTCAAAGATGGGAAAGAGAAGCAAGTTTTAGATATTAGCATCAAACCAGAGATGAAAAAAGGTTGGTTTGGGCAGGCTGATGTAGCTCAAGGCAATCATGCGCGTTATGCACACAGAGGTATGCTGAATAGATTTCGAGGAAATGATCAGGCTAGTTTGATTTATAATAAAAATAATGTCCGCTCTACCAGCATAGGTGGTTCCTCTCAAAACATGGGGGGAACTCCTAATGGAAAAAGAGAAAATCAAAACTTAGGTGTGAATTTTCAGTGTAGTCGTAAGCACCTTGATACGAATGGGAGTATACGTGTCGAAGATAATGATATGACTAATGCGTCAAGGACTTCAGCAGAAAGTTATTATTCTACTGGAACACGTTATTCGCGATCGCAGAGTAGTCGTTTCAATTCATCTAAAGCTGTCAATGGGGCTTTTGATGTGAATTGGGCTCCCGATTCTCTAACAACTATTATGGTCTTTCCTAAATTTAGAATAGGTAAAAGTGATAATCTAAGTACCAATCATGTTATCCATTCAGATGCCGAATTCAAGTCGTTTGATTGGAAAGATATTCATACGCGTTATGAACCTGCCGAAACTTTTGCGACAGATACAACTCAATTGTTGTACCAAGCTTATGGTACGAATCAATCAAAACGTGATGACTCTGATTATTCCATGAATGGATCTGTTGTCCGCCGTTCTGCTAAACGTAAAGGGAGAAGCTTTACTTTCTCATTGTACACAACATTGAGTAACAGTGATGATGAGTTGATGCCAGAAAATCATACTTATTATTATCGTTCAGTGACCAATCAGGATCTGACTCAAATACAGCGTCAAACAAATGACAATAGCAATTATATGTACACGACCAATATAGGGTACAATGAACCCGTTGGTAAGAATAAGTATGTACGTCTCAGTTATGCATATCGTCGTAGTCGAAACAAACAAGAAAAACATGTTTATGACATGGCTCAATCAGAAGCATTTGAGATTGATTCTTTAGGTAATAGCTACACAACGATATATAACGATCATGATTTTAATGTGGCATTTAATAGTCAAACGCGTGCACTATTTTATACTGTAGGCATGATGGTACAATCACGAAGTGTCCATACACAATATAAAACGTCTGATGGAGATGTCGTACAGTCTCAGCATGTCGTTAATTATGCTCCAATTTTTCAATTACGGCATAAAATATCTAGCAAAACACGTTGGAATTTAAACTATAATGGACGCACACAACAGCCTTCAATGAGTATGTTGAGTCCTATCACTGATTATTCCAATCCCACTTATATCAGAGAAGGAAATCCTAATCTGAAACCAGCATATAGTCAATATCTTCAATTGCAATACGTCACCTACTCGCCTAAAAAACGTCGCTCTTTTACTGCTAGTATCATCGGATCTACGACTAGCAATGGATTTAGTTATCGTCGTGTGTATGATGAAGAGACTGGTATAACGCGTACTCGTCCTATGAATATCAATGGGCAGTGGACTATGTCAACCAATTATACGCTGACCACTCCATTGGCCAAAAAGCATTGGACTAGTACATGGAATGGTCGTTCTATGTATTCGGCTATGCCTAGTTATCAGATGATAGATCTGAAAAGCTCCAAAAGTACAACTAAAAATTTAGACCTGATACAAAGAGTACAAATGAACTATCGGGATAAATCAGTGGAAATCGGAATGGCTGGGAATGTGCAATATAGTAAAAGTGAGAATGATAGACTCACTTCGACTCGCACTGAAACGTTTGAATACAACGGAAATCTTAATGGACTATATCGTTTCCCATTTGGGTTGAGCCTAGCAGTTGATGGTAGTGTGATCAATCGCAATGGTTTTGGTTCGCAAGAAGATGGTACTGACATGGTACTCAATGGGCAAGTCTCATACTCAATGCTTAAAGGTAAGAAACTGACCTTTAGTCTTCAAGCTATGGATATTTTAGGCCAGCAACCTACAGTCAAGCGAAGTGTATACAGCACAGGCGAACGCATCGTGCATTACGATGCGCTCACCAGTTATGTTTTATTCCATATATCCTATCGATTTAAAACGAATCATTAGTATTCGCTTCCTCCTTTTTCCATTTATTGTAAAGAATTGTAGATGAGTTCGATAGAATTAGTCCTATAATCAAGCAAATATATCCAATACTGTGAAGACCAGGATATTCTTTATCAAGGAATTTAGTCAACATGAAAAGTATAAATGGGTATACAAATAATAACGACAGACCTGCGAGTAGTGTTAAGATTTTTCTACGCTTTACTGTTCTTATCCCTTTAAACGGCACATTATAGTCGGGTAAGCCCTCAGACTTGGTCATAATCTGTTGAGATTTACTACTTGCTTTACGTTCTTCAATCTCTAGTCGTCTGTATTTTGTTTGTAATCGCATATTGATTACAGCTATGGATATAATTATTACAAAGAAAATAACGATACTAATGTATATGTAGTGATCAGGTAATCCTGAAAAAAATACGATATACGTAAGTAGTCCTATTGCTACCATAAAAGTGGCTATGCCCATACGCATGCGGTATAATAGTGTCGGTGAGCGGTGAGCGGGAATAAAACTCGTTTTGACCATAACTAAGCCAATCATAAATGTGATAAAACTAAGGTATATCAAACAATCCATTACTAAAGTGATCTCTAAGCTAAGGTCGGCTAGAATCAGTGGAGCGGCCGTACTTGAATAGATTACTAAACCAATAAGTGATAATACAATACCCATCTTGCGAATATTTGTTCGAGACACAGGGCGTTCATATGGGTAAAACAGGAAATTAATTAGAGTATTCATCTTTTTATCTTTTATTTATTTTGCGCCTATATTGGCTAAAAGCTCATGCGTCACTTCCATGTTGGGTATGTGTCAGCTTCTGATCACAAAAGTAGTGCAACTCTATAAAACCTCCATCAATACAGAGTTCAGTAAAGATTCAAAAGTGATATTGAACTGTTCAATTTCATTACAATGTACTCTTATACCTCAATTAGTGTGTCCTCTAAAATACTTGACAAAAACTTGACAAAGTGCATAAATAGCAAAATGCGTACTTTTTGTCAAGTCTTTATGTAGAGCAGTTTCAAAAATATACTATACTTTTGTCATCCTGTACTTATTCAAATGATCAACAATAGACAAATATATTCTCTTTTATCTCTGTGAATAAACACCAAGTTTCAACTGGCTTAGTTGACTTGGAATTCTGTTAATTATGTAATTGGTGTCCATAATCTCCAATTGCTTGTACCCCAAAAGTTGTTTGAAACTTTTGGGGTACTATTTTGATAATGACTATCTATGTAGGGCTATTTTTGTTTAGCTGCCCATTCTAATCGTTGCTTATTGGGAAGATGTTTTACCTGAAAGTCCTTGAATATAGCCTTGAATCCTTTGCCTTCAGGACTTGCTCCCATTACGCCCACTTTTATAAGTGCATGCTCTTCAATCCAAGATGTACGAAATAAAGTAAATTCATTATTATCAAAAGAGTAGTATAGTGATACACCATCTTCTACTTTGACTGCCTTTATCCATATTGATTCAGGAGCATCTTTCAAGCCAATAATGCTCCAATCACTTTTTTTATGGGTTACTACAGCACTTACATGTTGCACGTCATTCACATATTCAATACCAGCTTTTATCCAGTTTTTTTCGTTTATATAAAGCATTAATCCCATTTGGTCGTATTTTGCCTTATATTCGCCAGTGATATTTACCTTTACCTCAAAGTCACCTCCATATTCACCATAGTAGAATGGTACATCGTTGATGCTAAACCAGTGCGGAAGAAAACACCAAAGATCTGATTTTGGTGTTATTTGCATCGTCATTTGATTGGGGGAATCAATAGTCCAACTTGTTGGTTCATTAATCCAATTCATTCTCTCTAATTTTTGTGCGCCTACTTGCATAAAACAGACGAATATACTAACTACTGAGATAAAAAAGTGTTTCTTCATTTCTTTGTTTTATTAAATGATTAATTTTGTGGGACAAAGATACCTCTGCTGCTATAAAGTAACAATACTGATTTATAACCATATTTCTATTAATTATGAATGCTAAAGAAGAACTAGAAGCCCTTTTCATGAGTCACCAGCATAAGACTGAAGGTACACACAGTCGACTAGACAGTGATTTGCTCCAAAAAATCATAGCAGATGTTCAATTACATCAACATATGATTGTGCTTTCTGACTTGGCAGATAAGAAGAGTTATATATGTATAGGGCAGTTTGGTGCGCAGTTTGGACTCCCAGTTGATGCAAGTAACCTAACTATCATAGATTCTATTTGGGAGGAAAATCTTTTCTCAAAGATGCACCCAGAGGATGTTTTAGCTAAGCACGTGCTAGAACTCAAGCTCATATATTTTATTCAAAAGTTGCCTCAGCCTTTACGTTTTGATTATAGTGCAATATCAAGACTGCGTATGCAGAATGTATATGGTGAGTATCAACCAATTACTCACCAAATTATATATCTCTTGAAAGATGCAAGTAAAGACGCACAACTAGCTTTATGTATCTATCGTCCTTGCAGTAGTCAGCTCTCTGCTTTGCAAGACTTTTCTACGAATGGACATCTTCTCAATAGAATCACAGGGGAATTAGTACAAGAAGATGCGATGCAGCCCATTTCTTCAATTCTATCTAAGCGTGAAAAAGAAATCCTTGGTGAAATTCGCAAAGGTTTTCTAAGCAAAGAAATAGCAGATAAACTCTCTATCAGTTTGAACACTGTGAATAGACATCGCCAAAATATACTCCAAAAACTCCAAGCTAATAACTCGCTGGAAGCAATTAAGATAGCCGAGAGTATGCAATTGTTTTGATTGCAGGGTGAATCCGTTCAAAATACAATGTAATTACACTTGACAAAAAGTACGCATTTTGCTATTTATGCACTTTGTCAAGTTTTTGTCAAGTATATTTCTTGTCAAGAGAATAGCTAATATTTACTTTTGCCCATCGTTCTCTAATCAAAACATTCAGATGAATAGCTCTTTCATTGGTATGAGGCTTTGACTGAAAAATAGCTTGTCTTATAGTTGAAACAGACTATGATTATAAATTCTCTTCTTACATAATGATAGGGTGTAGTAGAAGTTACTGCCATATTCCTTAGTCCGACTTGACAAATAGTTCGTGTTTTAACACAAAGATAAAATGCGAATTTTTTGTCAAGTCGTATCTTTGGTTGTACAACTAGTTAACCTTACTTTTGTGTCTAACAAAAACAACAGGTATGAAAAAACTTATTCTTGTTATGCTTGCTCTTTTCTGTTGCTGTAGCATGACGATGGGGCAAGATATCATCTTGAAAGGGAAAATACAAGACGATAGCCACGAAGCGATTCCTTTTGCCAGTGTGGCCTTGTTTGCTGCCAATGATACAACAAAATTTATTCAAGGGAGTAGTTCTAGCTTAGATGGTACGTTTACTATGGCTCATTTGTCACACAAAAAGTACCTACTTAAGATATCATATCTTGGGTATAAAACGAGTAACAATCTTATAGACCTTCAAACAATATCTACACATAAAGTGGATAAGCAGATTACATTACACCCCGATGTTGTGGCACTCAATGAAGTCGTGGTAGCTGGTAAACGTAGTACACAAAGTATAGATAAAACAGCTTATACATTTACTCGCGAGCAAATAACTAAAGCACTACAGTGTCAAGATTTGGTGTCGACCCTTCCGAATTTACGTATTAATGAGATCACTAATAGTTTATCTACTGTCAATGGTAAGTCAGTGATGATTCTTATCAATGGAGTGCAGTCGACTGATAATGATTTGAAACTCATTCCAGCAGATAAGATCAAAAAGGTGGATTACTATGATGTGCCGCCCATTAGGTATATGAATGATGCAGAGATTGTGATCAATGTGCATACCAAACCATTAGATACAGGCTTAGCGGGTTCTGTCCATGCATCTTATGGACAAATGTTTTCAGGGGGGGATGTCGCTTTATCCTATGTTAAAGGCAATACTAAATGGACTGTTTCTTACGGAGATCATTTCAACATGAAGCGGAGTCTGAAGAATACAGAAATTGGCGACTACAATTACCAAATTGGTAGCAATCAATATCACTATAACTACGATAAGGTGATGAAATGTTGGTCATCCGATCACTTTGGATCTGTCACCTATGCCCATAGTATAGAAGACAAACATGAATTAAAGATTACTGCGGTCTCAGACTGGATGCAAGATAACAATGAAGAGTCAAGCTCCATAGTCAATACTAAAAATCAACTTACAGAAAACAATATCGGGGCATTAAACAACAGGGTAAAGAGTCAATCTGCAAATGTAGAAGTCTATTACTCTCAGGCATTGAGCCCGAAAAGTCAACTGACCTTTGATCTGTTAGGTACATATTATGACAACAACCAAGACGCTTACTCTATGCAAACAGGTAACGATGGTTTTGAAGATAATCTAGCATTAGATAATAGCAAGCGTTCACTAATCAGTGAATTAATCTATGAAACAACACTAGGGAAAACTCACTTTACAGCAGGGTATAGAGGATATTTCAATTTTCTCTCCAACGATGTGACCAATTCGTTAACTACTTCCAAACATACAGAAGATATCCAAACTCAGAAGCATTATTTATATGGTGAACTGACTGGTCATCTGAATGCTTGGATGTATCGTGCCAGTATTGCTGGTACATACGATACTAAGCTTGGTACAGCAGGATTCAAGCATACCACATTCACCCCTTTATTTATGGTGGGATACCGCATCAATCCAAGTCAAAGTGTACGTCTTTCTTATAAGGTGCGTACTGATATGCCTGGTGCGCAACAAATGTCCAATACACGTATCTTAATTATGAATGATTTCTATCAAAGTGGGAATCCATCTTTACGCAATGAGCAGACACAAAAATGGACACTGATTCACAATTACAATGGTTCTTGGTTATCCCTATACACATCGTTGTATTATAGACATCGACGTAATGCATTGTACAATGCCTATACACAGAGCGATGAGGCTATCTTGTTGCAAACAGATAATGCGAAAAAGAATGAAGAACTAGGCGGGCGCTTGAATATCAACATGACCCCTTGGAATTTCTTGCGTATTGGCGGTAGTGTGGGAGCAACACAATATCGTTTTCAAGCAAGTGATGCGGTCTCTACATACAAAGATTGGTCCTATCCGATTACTGTTTATCTATCTGCCAATTACAAGAAAGCGTCCTTATCTTTCTTCCAAATGTTTGGGGGATACGATATGGTCGGATTATATAAGAGAACGATTGAAAAGGCATCATATTTAACATTGGGTTACCAGTATAAAAAGGTTCGCTTTGGTATGAATTGTTATTTCCCATTTGTCAATGATCAAGTCAGTTATGAGACGATTCCAGAAACATTAGTGACTCATAAGAAAGATCTACATATGCGTCGAAAAGACCATGCTTTTGGTATCACTATATCTTGGTTCTTTAATCGAGGTAAAAGCAAAAAAACAATTGAACAAAGAACAGATAATAGTGATGATGATAAAGGGATATTCAAGTTGTAGTTTATATATCTTTTCTGTGTAGACGGTGTTACATTCTGCTTTTTAATTTCAATATTATGAGGACAAGTATATTATTATTTTTACTATCATATTTCTTCTTAGATGCTTTTGGTCAAGAGAATATAGTACTCAATGTGTACAATAAAGATAATTCTCCAATAGCATATAGTAATGTTATTATAGACCATGATAGTCAATTTTTGGGAGATCAATCTGGGTGTATATACATTGATAAAAAGATATTGAATATAGGAGATTCTATATCTGTCTCTTTTTTAGGATACCACACGCGCACGATAGTCGTTGATAAGGCTTTTCTGGATTTGAGAATGAAAAGGATTCAATTAGATGAACAAATCTACAATCTTAATGAGGTCGAAGTTTCGACTAACTTTAACGCATTGAAGTTTTTGAAAAGAAAAATGGATTGTACTGTAGCTCCTTTTTTGAATTGCAGAAAGATTGAAATGTGCGTGTCTTATAGAAGAGTCTTGGCAGATAGTCTTATTTGTAAGAGTGATTCCCTTATGTTATTGAATTATACGGGTTCACTTGCAGACTCTTTACTACTTGGTAGCGTTATTACTAATCCTCTTGTAAAGTCAGTTACTATAGAGACGTATGATAAGGCTTTAAATTTTCCTCGCTACATGTTGTCACATAAATTGAGAAAATATTTTAGGGTCAAGTATATTGGTAAAAAAGATGATCAGTATGTCTTTTCAATGATTTACCAACCAAAGTCTTATAAGAAGAAGCACTTCAATTTGGATAAAGAGGATCAATTAAAGATCGTCTTTAATATAAATGAGAGGGGAGCTATTACCTATGCTAAATATCACTTGATAAGGGCAAGCGATAAAGACCAATGCTATCAACTGTCTGTTTCGTATGCAACTCATAAGCGGTTAATTATACCTGTTGATATGGATTTGAAATTTTACCATAAAAAATCAAGACTGCATATTAAAACAAATGAGAAACTGTAAAGTAAGAACGTTTAAATTCAATCCATTTGATATGGAAATTCAACAATTTCAAAAAGACATATAAGAGAAAACACAGTGCTCAGTAAGTTATAAACAGACTGTGAGTCTATGTAGAAAAATAATGATGAGAAACTTAGCATTTATATTTTTAATAATTTCTAGTTGTGTATGTGCCGTTTCCGCAAATCGTAAGATTGAGGGGCGTGTCCTTTTTGCCAATGATTCCACTGCAGTAGTAGGAGCCAGTGTCATGACGTACCTAGGAAAAATAATGAGTACAGGAGGTCAAACTAATCTAAAAGGACATTTTTCACTAGCTTTATCGGATAAAGATAATGTGCAATTGAAAATTTCTTTTGTGGGATACAAACCAGCTGTATTCAACATACAACATGGCAAAGAAGGAGTAAACTTTGGAGATATTTATCTCTCAGAAGATACCCAAGAACTCGAAGGTGTTGAAGTTATTGCACAAAACTATAGTGTAGATAAAACTCTTTTGTTTCCCAAGAAGCAACAAATAAAAATATCCCGAGATCTCTATAGCTTACTAGAAACAATGAATCTTAAAGGGCTGAATATTGATACCACTGAAGAGACGGTTGATATCCATGGCAAGCAAGTGCAATGGCAAATCAATGGGCAACCTAAGACTCAACAAGAAATTCAGCATATTGATCCTAAAGATATCGCTCGCGTAGAATATACAGATACACCTTCTATTCGTTATCAAAATAAGGGAGTAGGTGGTGTGATTAATATCATCTTAAAAGTGCAAACAACTGGTGGTACTGCTTGGGCTAATGGAAGTTCTGCTTTATCTACAGGTTTTATTAATGGAAGTGCAGGAGCTGTTTATAATTGGGCTAAATCAAGTATGACTGTAAATTATTCAGTTAATATCAGAGATTACGATAAGTGGAAAAGAAATTCCCATGCTGTGTATCATAGCAATACTAGTTCGATAGCACGAGATGGTCTCGGTCAGAATGGTCCTTTTGGTTACGATTCACATAGTATCAGTTTGAATTACTCACATATGTTTGATGCGCAGACACATTTTAGTGCCACATGGCTAAACAATATTGGTAAGCAGTTTCAAACAAGAAAAGAACTAATCAGCGATAGCCGTACAACGTCAACTATAGATAGAAGCAGCGAAGCTACTTATGATGGCTATGTGCCTTCATTGGATCTTTATGTAGACCATACCTTCAAGAATGGAGATAACCTATCTGTCAATGTTGTAGGGACGCTGAAACAAGGAGAAAGTAGACGCGACTTGGTTGATATAGAAAATGATGAAGTTTCGGAGGTCACAAACCCTATTGATAACGATAGATATTCATTGATTAGTGAACTGTTTTACACGCACCCGTTGAATAAGAACTGGACGCTTAGTTTGGGGTATCAGAATACATGGAGCAATACGCATAATGAGTATTTAGCACCATTAGATTTTTCAACCCAGATGACAGAGAACAATAATTACATGCATGCGTCCCTTTCAGGTAATAAAGGGAAATGGGGATATCGATTTGGTGTCGGTATGAAGGCTTACTTTGTAAACACTGACGACGAAGATCAGCATTATTGGAAGCCTAAGTTAAGTACATCATGGATGTATTATCCTACACCCAAAATGAATTTTCAGTTGTCTAGCTCCTATTCTGCAGAAATGCCAAATCTGTCGGAGTACACCAATGTGAGTCAGCAAGTTGATGATTTGATGTATATGGTCGGTAATCCCAATATTGGCGAGACAGAATACTGGAATAATAACCTAAGCATGCATCTCCAAAAGAATTGGTTTACTACTGACTTGAGCATGTATTATAACCGTACATTCAATCCTAGATATTATGATTATACGTATGTAGCGAATGAAGACTATTTCCTAGCGTCACGAGAAAACTCTGACTATATGCATACGGTAGGGGCAAGTTGGAGTTCTAGAATGATGGGACTATGGAAGTTCCTAAATATATACACAACTGTACGCTATAATAGTTATTTATCTAAGGGGGATGATTTTAGCCATCATTTAGATGACTTGTATTGGTCATTGGCTTTTCAAATGTACTACAAAAACTGGACTTTGGCTGTCTCTCATAAAGACTCTAGTAAGAGGTTGGGTGTGGAACAGGAGTTTAAATATGGCGCAAACTCAGCTGTTAGCCTACAATGGAAAAGAAAGAATGTGAGCCTTTGGGCATCCGTCACCTATTTATGTAACGATAAGGGGTGGGAGTATTCATCTAAGAGTTATAATACTGCGTATACCTACAATGAGGATATTAGCATCAGAGATAACAGCAATATGGTCACTGTTGGTTTTAGATGGAACTTACATTTCGGTAAGCAAAAGAGAAGTCCTAGAAAGAAACTGCAAAATGCCGATTATGAACAAGGAATTTTACGAGTGCAGAAGTGATTCAACTAAAATTTATAACAAAAAATAATTCTGATTATGAATTACTTTATTTGTCTTTTTTTTAGTTTAGTAGCATGTCTGAATATCTTTTCGCAAGAACGTATACAGTTAGCTGTTGTAGATAAAAAGAATGCTTTCATACCTTATAGCAATGTTATCATTAACCGTAAGTCTCAAATTTTGGCAGATAGGTCGGGGCTTATAGAAATAAACAAGGATAGGTTAAGTCTCAATGATTCAATAGTGGTGTCTTTTATAGGATACAAGCCGTATTTAATTGTTGTAGACCAGAATTTTTTGAATCAGTCAAGAGTAAAAATTGTGTTAACAGAACAAGTGTATTGTCTTGATGAAATTAAAATTGAAACTAGCTTTAATGCAGAGCGATTCTTGAAGAAAGTGAAAAAAAAGTCTTTGGGATCGTATAACAAAAAAAGAAAAGTCAAGCTTATTGTAGATTTAAAAGAGATAGTAGACAATAAAACGCTTCATAAACTAGATACTATGCTTTTTGATTATAAATATTCATATGCAGATACACTTCTTATTAGTACTCATATTACTGATTCAATTATAAGAAATAAAGTGATGAAAGCTTTTGATAAGTCTTCGTTCTTTCCATACTTTTTTTGCAATAAAAAATACAGCAAATACTTTGATTTAAAGTATCTCGGTAGACGAGGAAAGCAATTCGTGTTTTCTAGTATTTTAAAGAAGAAATATTATAAGTACAAAATATTCAAATTAAATCAAGATGACCAGTTCAATATCCTGTTTAATGTAAATGATAGCGGGTTTGTAACACATGCAAAGTATCATTTAATAAACGAAGATAATAAGGATATGTGCTACCAGTTTGATGTTGACTACGAACCTTATAAGAATTTTATAACACCCACAGATATAGATTTGCGTTTTTATTATTGTGACAAGACAATTCATATTACTGTGGATGAGGGTTTAGATTAGATAGTGTAGAATGCGTTTATTTACTTCATTCATCCGCTTGATGATTTTCATGTGGATAATATTAAAAACATGTACAAATGAAAATATACATATGTAGCTTATTATTAGTGCTATGTTCATTTAGAATCTATGCTCTAAATGACCTCCAATTAGTTGTCTTAGATAAATGTAGTCGTGTTATTCCGTACAGTAGCGTTGTTATTGATCATCATGTGCAGATATTAGGAGACAAAACTGGAAAAATCGACCTTGATAAAAGTAAATTACATATGAATGATTCTATAGTAGTCTCTTTCTTAGGTTATAAACCTTATGTACTGGTGGTTGATGAGCACCTTATGAGAGAAAGTACAAAAAGAATTACATTGGAAGAACAAGTATATAATCTTGATGCTGTACAAGTAGATGTTCAGTTTGATGCTGTAAAGTTTTTAAAAAAGAAAATGAAACGTCATTTGGAGCCTTATAATAAAAGAAGACATTTACAATTATCAGCATACTGCAGAAGACGAGTTGGTGATAGTATTATAGTTAAAAAAGATGACCATATGGTTTTGAATTATACACATGTACTAGATGATTCCCTCTTGATTAGTGAGCACATAAAAGAACCTGTGGTCAAAGCAGCTATCATTGAAACACTATATAAATCGTCTTGTTTTCCTGAACGTTTTTGTAATCCCAAAATAATAAAATACTTCAAAGTTAAGTATATGGGAAAACAGGAAGACCAGTATGTCTTTTCTTGTGCTCAAAAGCCTAAGTATTACAAAAAAAAGTATTTTAGTGGAAGTTCTCCTGAAGATCAATTTAATATCGTTTTTAAAGTGAATCAAGACGGGTACGTTACATATGCCAAATATCATTTAATTTCAACTCAAGACAGAAGTAAGTGCTATCAATTAGAAGTTATGTATAAGCCGTATAAAAATATGATCCTCCCTTATAACTGTTCTGTAGTCTTTTACAGTACAGGATCAATCTTAAAACTAACAACCCATGAGAAATTATAGTTTATGGAGGTAGACGTACGGGACTTATCAAGATCTTTCATTTAGACTTTGGAGAAGGTAGGGGGCACTGTTGGTTGTCTTTGAAACAGATGGCCCCTTTCTCGCTGGTGATGCAAAAATACTAGCTTTGACTAATCATTTCTTCCAATGCATTTGTTTTAGGATCAAACCCACATCTTTCAGCGATGCGCTTTCTAGCTTTAGAAACTGTTGAGCGCTCTCTGCCTAGATGAATGGCAGCTTGGTTCATTGGTACATCTAATTTCAATAGATAGCATAACAATAAATCATAGTCAGCTATTTTCGGATATAGCGTCAAGATATTTTGTTTAAAGTTGGGTTCGTAGTAATCTACTAGTTTCATATACTTATTACGTAAATTTTCTTTGAATAGCTCTTTTTTAAGCTTCTCATCTTGATGAAGTCTTAGATAGTCAGGATCAAGAGTAAGCGCTTTCTCTGTTTCTTCTTTCTGACCCAGGAGAGATCTTACTTGTTGCTTTGCTTCAATCATATTTTTTTTCATGTGTTGAATCTCGTCAAGCTGCTCATCTATCTTTTGCTTCGATGTCTCTTGTTCGTTTTTTAAGCGAGTCATTTGAGCTTCTGCTCTTAACATGTTTTCTTCAGCCAGTAAATATTTATTTGTAGCTTCTTCTATGCGTTCATGACTTTCTTGTATTTTTCTGTTTTTAGAATAAATGATTAGTATAATGATCAAAGATATACATAAAGTCGCTCCTATTACTATATAGCTGAATATAAGTTGTGTACGTTTTAATTTTTGCTTAGCTTGATGTTCTTTTTCTTGAGCTATATTATAGTCATAAAGAGCCTGATATTTATGTACTGCATCAAGGTTTTTTTGATTCATTTGTGAGTAGTATGCAGTTAAAAAAGTTTTGTAGTAGCTATTTGCTTCTTTGTAATTCCCATGATCATTAGCTAATTGTGCTAGAATGGAATTGGCTGTCATTTTTGTATGCACAATTTTACTGTTTGATAAGTTTTTGAATATTTCAAATGCTTTATCGTATTGTTCAGATTGAATATAATATCTTCCTCGTAGAAAATTGTATTCGTTTTTTATAGGTTGGGGATATTGGTTAATATTTCCCCCTAATTCTACTTTTAACTCTTGTAGTATCTTATATGCTTGTTTTATACTATCAATTATTAGATAAGCGTTAGTTAGTGACATGTCTATATCATATGCTCTTTTTTGAAGTCCTCGTATATGAGCTATTGATTTAGCTTGCTTTGACAGGATAAAAAATGTATCAGGTTGTGTTGTTAAATAACTGTTTGCTAAATCTTTTAAAGCTGTTGGTAGTAGTGTGGAATCATTGGCATTTTTATATGCTTCAACGGCCATTTGATAATATTTTTTTTCAAGAGCATTGTTTTCTATTTGTCCATATACGTAACCAATTATACTGTATAAATGTCCCCTTACTGAATTGTTTTTTGGGATGTTGTAACACTCTAATGTTTTAAGTAGAATTTTAAGAGCTCTTGGATAATCGTTTTTGTCCATAAACGATATACCCTGTAAATATCGGGCTGTAGCTGCCTTAATGGGTTGATTATTTTCCTTATAATAATTTTCCAATGCTAAGGGAAGCGAGTCACTTTCAATATGTACATAACATTTGCTTTGTGCAAGCAAAAGAGTTAGCCAATAATCTGCTTGTTTTTGTTTATCAGTCCATTGGGTAATGCTGTCCGATTTAGTCAATAAAAATTCATATATACTGTCAGGGTGAATATCTAAATTGCTTTGTTCTTTTAAGAAGTAACTTGATTTAGAAGAGTGTGTGCAATTCATCAAGGATAAAATGCAAAAACATAATGCTATTATAGGAAATAGGTTGTTGATTTTTTTCATGCCATAAAAGTAATTGATTATGCCCATGTGAAAAAATAATGACAGGTTTTTTTAGAATTTATACTTGTTTAGGCTCAAAATAAAGAATTCACTTTTTATTCACTATGTATTCTATACTTTCATGATAAACGTTTGATAGATTTGCGGCATTACTTTAATTTTTTACCAACATGACGAAATTTTTTTATCTAATCTTGTTCTCCTTATTACCAATATCTTCTTATTGTAATAATCACGAAAAACTTATCATTATCAAAAATCCCTCAGACTAGGGGAGGGGAAGTATTACTCGATTATCTCAAAGTTACTAGTAATGAACTCTATGTGTGTTCAGAAAATAATACTTCTGGTATCTGTTATTTCACTGTATATAGAGAAGGTGTTGTGATGATGAAAGGACAAGTATCACTATCTGCATGCTCTCAAACAAAGATTGAGGTCAAATCTTTACCTAAGGGGAGTTATACTATTGAGGTTGAAACGCCGACAAATTTCATTTTTACAGATATGGATATATTGGAGCGTTTTATTCTTAAGTATTAGCTTTTGATGTTTTATATGAAAATATGATTACATATAAGTATACCTATAGTTTAAATAGGATATCTTAAATTGATGAGAAACTAAAAAAATAACAAGAATGCATCTAAAAATGAATATCAGCAATCTATGATTTATCGGCTGAGCATTTTTATGGATGTACTTAAACTAAACACCATGTACAAGAGATCTTTTACAGTAGTACTATGTAGCCTAATGAGTATTGTGGCTATGGCGCAGAGAATACACGGACGAATTGTTGATGTGGATGCACATCCATTGGCTTATGCTAATGTGGTATTGCTCGCGAAAACGGACAGCGCATTTGTATGCGGAACCATCAGTAATGAGGATGGTAGTTTTGAATTGAATAGTACTGCCCGAAATGGACTGATCAAGATTTCGAGTATTGGGTATAAGTTGAGGTATCTGGATGTGCAGAGTGATCTGGAGAATATCGAGTTGAAAACGGATGCCTATAATCTGCCAGATGTGGTGATCAGCAGAAGTAAGATCAGCAATAACCTCAAGGGATATAGTGTCAACTTGCGCAATAGTCCGCTGAAAGAGGGCAAGAATCTGACGGAACTGCTTGATTTCTTACCTTGTGTAAATTATGATGGAGATAAGCTCCGTATCTTAAATAATCCGCCTTCGGCTGTGTATGTTAATGGTATTAAGTTGACCAATCTCGTGGAACTCAGTTCGATTCCTGCGGCCCAAATCGAGAAGATCGCGATTGAGTATATGGCGGGATCAGATGAAGCGATGAACAACCAGGGGGGTGTCTTGAAGATTACATTAAAACAACCTGTCATTGGGGGATATTCGGGATGGCTTGAGACGGTGTCTCGCCATACGGCTTATGGATATGGGGGAAATTTCACGGATGGTAATTTTAATCTACAGCTTAAGAATCTGTCTTTGTACAATACTTTTGTGTATAACAAGGATATGAGAACGACTGAGTCGAAGGAGACTAAAGACTTCTTGGATACGGACCGAACTGTGGCGCTCGATTCACGATTGGACAAGAAGCTGGAGTCTTTTTATGACCGACTTAGTGCGATCTATCAGCTAGCATCGCATCACACCATCGGGGTGAGTCTGTCGCTTGATTATGAGGATCTAAAGCCGAGCACTCGCTCGAATATCACGGAGAATCAAGAGGTCACTAGTACGCTATACAAAAATCATGAACATGGTACAACGATACAGAGTACTGGGTATTATGTGTGGCAACTTGATGACAAGAATACGCAGCTTCGGGTAGATGCTGATTATATGAATAAGGATACGCATTCGCATCAATATACCAATGATATTTCGACGCTTCATGCAGATCAGCAAACGGCGATGTATAGGGTGAAGCCGATGTTGTCGGGTATTGCTTTCGGTGGTGGTTTCAAAGTGGGGGGTGACTTTCACTATATCCATTTTGAAGATAATCAGGCTCCTATTGATGCTGATATGAGGGGGGTAGCTCCTGCTGTGTTCTTGGAGTATCAGGCGAAGATCGGGCAACGATTGATGTATATGGCGGGACTACGGTATCAGTATAATCAGATGAAGGTCAACCAGGGGGAGCAGGCCACAAGTACGTCCAATTCGGGGGTGTATCCTAGCATACAGGCCATGTATATGCTCAATCCTCAGAAGGGGCATATGCTGAACTTTATGTTTAACTACTCGACAGATGATATGCCTTACAGTGCTGTGAGTACGTATAAACGATTTACTTCGCCTTATCATTATGTGGTGGGCAATCCTCATCTTGATATCCCAACGCAGTGGCACTTGATGACGATGCTTAAGCTGTTCAACAAATATACGATCACACTGGGTACGCATAGAGCGATGGATTATATCGACTATACTACTAAAATAGATGAGAATGGCATCAGCTACGATACGCCTGTGAATAATAAATGGATCGCGTTTCACAATATCGGATTTGAAACCAATCTGCATGTATGCAAGTGGTGGGAGATGAAACCGCATGCTGAATTGATGCTTACTTCGGGCAATTGGGAGGGACGCAAACTACACAATGATAGACATTGGAAATTCAATATCAACAATAGTTTCAATTTCTCTCCAACAGCTGGTGCTCAGTTGAAAGCATCCTATGATTCTCCTTATGAATGGGGTAATGTGTCGTGCAAGAAGACTATGGAGGTAGGTGGTAGTGTGTACAAATCGATGCTGAATAAGAAATTGCATCTGAAACTTCGATACACGTTGTATCAACGAGAATTGGATTACAAGACGACAACGGATACATACCGTAGTTATCTCGATAGACATTCAAAGAACGCACGTGTGAGTATAGCGATTACTTGGAATTTCTCTGGGGGTAAGAAATTGGTGAAACAAGATGATACTAACTCAATACAACAATATAAGAAAATTGAGCCTAAGAGGTAATACTTGTGGAAGTTTAAATCAAACTATACACAGTATTAATAGTCATAACAAAAAAAATAATTCTGATTATGAAAAAAAATATTCGTTTACATTTATGGTTGTTGTTGGGGTTCCTGTCTATATCCTTACAGGGCATGGGACAAGAAGTGACACGTCATGTCACAGGTGTTTTAGTTTATGATACGCAAGACGATCCTATGGAGTACGCTGAAGTACTTGTTTCAGATATAGCAAACAAGACTATAGCAAGTGTCCTAAGCGATGAAAAAGGCTCTTTTTCAATTGCATTGAAAGAAGGTCGATACCTCTTGAGATATCGGGAATTTGGCGAGATCTTGAAGCAAGATACCATTGATGTGAAAAAGGATGTAGATTTAGGTCTCATCACAGTTCCAATAGCCAATAAAACCCTTCAGGGGGTGACCATCGTTGGGATGAAAAAGATCATCACTTTCGATAAAAACAAACTAATATATAGCGTCAAAAACAGTCCGTATGCCAATGGATTCAGCGCAAAGGATGCCATTCAAAACATTCCTGGAATCAATCCGACAAAGCCAGACGAAATATCTCTGATAGGTAAGGATGGGGTAATCGTTCTAATAAATGGTCGCAGGTCACATCTTAGTGGAAAGGATTTGGTAAACTATCTGAATAATATTCCTTCAGAGAACTTAGACAAGATAGAAGTCGTGACCAACCCGTCGTCTGAGTTCAGTGCATCGGGGAATAATGGTGTTTTGAATATCATTTTGAAGAATCGTATGAATCTTGGATTTGACGGTACTTTACGTACTGGGTATATCCAGAGACGCACTCCAAGTTTCGAGGATGGCGGTCATTTGACTTTCTCAAATGATTGGCTTATGATGGACTATAGTATCGGCTATTGGAAGGAAAAGCGTAAACATGATGTCAGAAATAGTTTTGAATACGCCGATTACACTAAGGTGGTTAATAATGAGTCATGTCAAAAATCAGACTATGTTAGCCAGAACTTGAATACGAACATCTTTCTGAACGATCAAATGAATCTGGGATTTATGACTTCATTCAATTATATGGATGAAGGTATAGCATCAGATGTCTATCAGGATTTATCTGGAAGTAGGAGCTCTTTTTCTTCCGAGCAGACTCATTCAGATGTCAGATACAAAGGTTTTTCATTCTCACCATACTATGAATGGAAAATTGACAGCATGGGAAAGAAATTAGTCGTCAACTATAGCTATAATTTGGCAAAGAACCGATCCAACAGTGATTATTTATCAGATGATCATCTTGATGTAGTCAATAGCCTGTATGACAATAATAATTTCGTGAATACTGGTAATCTGAACCTGACATTACCTTTTTCATGGTTCACTTTTGAATCAGGTGGGGAATATTCGTATTACCATGCTGATAATCATGCTCGCTACAATACAGTAGACAATTTCCTGTATAAAGAGACGGTAGGTTCTTTTTATACTGACATCAGTAAGGCTTGGAAAAGATTGTCTTGGAAAATAGGGGCGCGATATGAACACACGAAATCTGAAGGTTTCCCTCAGGAAGAAAGTAATCATTTCTCGCGGAGCTATGCCGATTGGTTCCCATTTGTCGATGTGACGTATAAGCCTGATGACAACAGTGTGCTATATTTAGGTTACAGCAAAAGAATCAATCGTCCAGATATGTATCAGTTGAACCCAACGAGGTCCTATACAGATGCTTATACCTATATGGCAGGTAATGCTCTATTGAACCCATCTCTAATGGACTATATGGAACTCAGATATCAATACAAGACTTTGAATATTGGTCTTTCGTACATCCATACATCTGATGGTATCGGTGTGCTAGTTAATGACAAAGAAGATTCACAGATAGAACAGACATACAGCAATTGTATTTCTACAAATAGTCTGGTTGGGAATGTGAATTATAATTATAGCCATAATAGATTCAATGCAGCCGTTCAGTTTTCTGCGAACTATAACAAGTCTAAGTCATCTGATTCCTCTATAGATGATGGCTCATTGGAAGGATTCAGTTCCTTTGCTTCGAGCAGACTGTCGTATAGGGTTGGCAGTCAAGCATTGGTCTATGCAAGCTATCTATACTATTTCCCTGGCCAGGAACAATATTTCCATTATAAGTCAATCCAGAACTTCTCTATCGGTATCAACTCTGTACTGGTGAAGAATAAACTAATGCTAAACGCAAATGTCATTGACTTATTTGGAACATACTATAACCGCAATCATGTGGCCTATGACAACTTCGTGTTCAACAACCGGAACGATTATGACAATCGGTCTTTGAATATAAAACTGACTTATAAGTTTGGCAATCACAAGGTGAAGCGTAGCGATGTCAATATCAATAGTAGTAATAATCGATTACCAAGTGCAAAAAAATAGTACAAAGTTTTTGGACTGGGCATAAGGATTGCTTGAAAGATAGAGCTTTTGAGGATGAGAATAATATTTATGATGTACCAATGATTATTGTAGATGGAAAGGTTTGGCCGAATACTTATAGGATTGAAGATATGATACATAATATTCATTTCATTTGAAAGTAATTAATAGCACACGGAGATGGGTATTTGACCTGTGTCCGATTATGAAATATAGTTATATAGCAATCATATAATCTCTATGTCATTCCCTCGCCTTTTAATCTCTCTAGGCGAGGGGAAAACGTTTCCAAAACTTATCCCTAAAACCCTTTCATCAGCTTATCCAGTTGACTAGGTGTACCTTTCTCCCCAGTGATGCGGAGATACAACTCACTACGCGCCATACTTATTGCCGACTTGGAACGCCCAACAAGTTGTGCGATTTGCACTGGCGCTAATTCACACTTCACCAAAATACATATTCTATACTGTATCAGACTGAGTTTAGGATGAAAGTCCAGCAACTTAGTACGGAAATAGGGTAGGGCTTCCTGAAAGTAAGCATCCGCTAAACCACACCCTATAATGACTTTCCTCCTTCCACTAAGGGGGCAACAGACTCAAGAGTATGTTTAAATGAGAAAAAGTGATAGTCGAGAGATTTTTTTAACACAACTTTCTTACTCCTGTTCTTTTGGCGTTTGTTTCTAGTTAGTAAGTAGTAAAGTGTGAAGCTCTTCTTTGCTTTGAGTCACGTGTTGAAGTTTGGATATAAAATGAGTTTGCCACTCTCTAATATTTTTAGCCATACATTTTATGTCATCATATTGTAACTCAACCAAATATTATTTATGTTGCTCACGTTTTTTTTCAGCGATGCGAAGATCCTATATTGGTATAATATGCTTTACGACAATCGTATAAATCAAGAATTACATAGTTATTAGTACAGTAGTACTTGACAAAAACTTGACATAATACTAAATTCTGCTTTTTAAATGGCTCTAAAATGATTATTGTGGAAATATTTTTTGCGTGATTTGAGCCATTCTTTATTGAATTCGCCTAATAACATTGATGTAAATTTTTATATACATAGGTAAAACAATTGCATTTTGTAAGTTATAGATATTAGATTGTGTATGAATTGTGTCAATATGACAATAAAATTGGGTATGTAAAATATATTTGTCAAGCAATTGTATGTTTTGACTTTTTGTTCGCATTTAATATTGCTGTTTTGCGAACTATTTGCGAACTAAATATTTTGTATTATGTTTTTATGTTAGCTATTTTTGCAATCAATAAGTCAATAATTATTTGCGTGAAATGTTTTTATGGAACTATTTTACATTCTAAAATGTACAAAAAATACACTTTTTTAGCAAGTGATCCGAAATATGGGGGACAGTATTGTTCATGTATCCTTTATGCAAAAGGGACATTGATGGTTTCCAAAAAAGTCACTTTCAAGACTATGTTATATTGGGTAAGAACACACCGAAATCATATTGATTAAAGAGCGTATAAACAAGTTTCAATGAATAGACTTATTTTGATAGTACTAATATCATGCTTCACGGTATGTGCTGTATACGGGCAAGCTTCAATTTCTGGAAGCGTGCTTGATACTGATTCATGTGCAGTGGCAGCAGCACAAATAAGTCTTGAAAAAGCGGGAAAAAGAGTTGACTACAGGTTGGCAGATGAGCAAGGAAGATATAGCTTTTCGTCACTCTCTAGTGGAACATATACTATACAGGTGTCGTCACTGGGTTGTAAGCCTCAGATCAAAAAAGCAATGATTTGGATCAATACAAGATTGACAGTTGATTTTGTAATGACCAGTTCAGTATTGCTTAATGAGGTAAAAATTGTATCAAATGGCATCACAATGCATGGAGATACAACACTGTATGCCCTCAATCATTTTGTGAGTGGTAAAGAGAAATCCTTGAAAGATGTGCTCGAAAAGTTGCCAAATATTCAGGTTGATGCTGATACCAAAGCAATTACCGTTAATGGTAAGCGTGTTTGTAAAATATTACTAGAAGGGCAAGATCTTTTTCAGGGAAATACTTCACTACCCATAGATAATCTTGATGGACAGGATGTAAAACGTGTGAGTGTAATTGACAATTACTCTGAGTACAATATTTATGATGGTTTCAGAACTAGCCAAGAAACGGTCATCAATGTCGATATGAAGGATGAAGTAAAGAATAGGCTGAGTGGTAATTTAAAGGTAAATGCAGGTGCTATAAATAAGTATAAGGTAAGAAATTCATCGATGTATATAGGGCATAAAGCCATGTTTTCTGGCATATTGGCATCAAATAATATTGGAAATAAATTGCTGACTTTTCAGGACTTATTACAGTTCTCTGGTGGAATGAACAATTTGTTGACAGGTGATAATCCGACAGAAAGAATAAAAAAAATGGTGCAGAGCTATGCTGCATATACAAGTAATCGCGAAGATCTGAAACGTAATACCAATAGTTTAGCTTCTCTCAACTATATTGTTAATCCAAATTCTAAATTAAAATTGACTGTCAATGGGGTATACAACTACAACGACCAAATGGCTATCAGTAATCATTACTATGAATATGTTTCTGGTTTGCAGTATTCTGATTCTTCTTTGATGAAAGGTATACAGCAAAATATACTACTCAATGCTAAAGCTTTGTATAAACCTTATGATAATTGGCAGGCAATTTATCATAGTAAGTTGATGTATAGTTTAAAGAATGATGATTACCAACATGTAATTAATCAAGGTGACATCGCTAGTTTACAGGATTTACGTGCTATGGATCTTACAAACAATTTATTACTTATCAGACGATTGGATAAAGGAAACATCAACTTAATGATAGACTATGGAATGCGGACAAATAGTAGTCCGTTAATGTTTGAGGGTGAAAATGATTTTTATACACCAACATTGTCGCTTGATAGCGCATACCACTATAGCCATAAGAAAAAGGAACATTATCTGACGACTCAGTTATTCTACATGTATAGGTTGAATCGAAATTATTTTCTGAAAACGGCTATAAAAAGTAGTATGACTAAGCAGAATATAACCTCGCGTTTGTACCAATTAAGACCTACTAGTTTGTACGATAATGATGCTCATTTGACGTATAACGATTACTATATAGAATCGTTGGTTGGTAGAGATAGAGGTTCTTTGAATTTTTCCTTGCGTTTGCGTTATCAGTGGTTATTTGCCAAAACAAACCTTTCGAGGAAATTGTCAAGAAAAAACAATGATGTCTTTTCTCCCATGTTTCAAGTTAAGTATGCGTTTAGTCCATACCATCACTTTACGTTCAATTATGAATATAGTAAACAAAAGCAACCACTCTCATCTGTTTTGGATAACTCTGTGTTGACTTCATACAATCAAGTTATTGCAAGTGGATATAACCAGTTATTCTACAGCTCACACAAATTATCTTTGTTACAAGTTTCTATGTTTCCATTTATTGGACTCAATATGATGAATATGGTGTCGTATGAAAAGTCACATGACGATAAAACAGAGAATTATGTACAAAGTGGTTATACCTCAATTACTGAGCATAGACTGTGTCTTGATATTCAGAGGTTTGCATGGATGTCTACTTTGGAATATAGATTTGTAAACTTACCTGTAAATATACGAGCAAACTTTAGTTACAATTTTTCTGATAGACCAATGTATAGTCAAAATCGATTGTATGAAACAAAAAGTCACAATATAAATTGGCTTTTAGGTGTGCGATCGTTTTATAAGATGGGGGTGAACTATGATTTTAAATGGATGTTTCAAAAGCTGTCCTATGTAGACAGTCCGATGAGAAACGACCTTCAGGTAGATGATGCTGTAGGGCTTATTTCATGGCAAAATAAGAATACATATGCTGCGGTCAATATGAAATATAGCATCAATCATCTGAATCAAAGACAGATGCATACTGTACGATGGGGACTAGAAATGAGGTATCAGTTGAATCACTCTTTAGAGCTAAATCTGCTAGGATACGACCTTCTGCATCTTTCTGAACGCAAACAAGAAACCGGTAGTGCTGAATCTCACTATGCTGTTAACAATACAATTTGGTATACTCCAGGCTCTCTTATGCTGGGGCTAAAATATAAATATTAATCAAAAAAACAAAACAATGAAAAAGGAATTATTAGCTGTGATTTTATTGATGCTGTCCTCATTGGTTTCAGCACAAGAATTAACCGTGACGTATAGCGCAAAGTATAACACAAATTCCCCTGATGTCTTTATAGAATCAGGTCTTAACAAGGAGATGCGTAGCAGTTTAGCTCAAGCGTACAAAGATGTTGTTCTACAGTATGAATTGGCATATAAAGATGGTCAGAGTGAATTTCGTGTATTACCTCCCGAAGGAGATATGGTAGTGATTTTCATGGGACAGACTATAGATGTAGGCGCGGCAATGAAAAAGCAAGCTAAAAACTGTACATACAAAAATCATCAAACTAACTGTATCCTGAGTCAAACTACGGCATTTGGCAAGAACTTTCTGGTAACTGATAGTTTGACTAGTACAAAATTTAAAGTAGAAAAAGGAAAGAATCAGATAATATTAGGTTTTGAATGCAAGAAGGCGGTTTCTCTTGATGGTAAAAGCATAGCTTGGTATACCAAACAAATTCCAGTACGCGATGAACCTATAGCGACTGGCCTTGATGGTTTGGTATTGAAATATTCAGATAGTAATATGATCTACACTGCCACCAAGATTGATCAAAAGGTCAATCATGTCATCACTAAACCTACAACTGGCACTGAGATATCCAAACAAGACTTCTCGGATATGATGAAAAAACGTGTAGAAATGATGAAAAGAAATTAGCAGTATAGTTTGACTATGCTGCTTACGTAATCTCTATGTCATTCCCTCGCCTTTTCTCTCTAGGGCGGGGGAAACGTATCTGATAGCCCCAATACATTAAAACCCTTTCATCAGCTTATCCAGTTGACTAGGTGTACCTTTCTCGCCAGTGATGCGGAGATACAACTCACTACGCGCCATACTTATTGCCGACTTGGAACGCCCAACAAGTTGTGCGATTTGCACTGGCGCTAATTCACATTTCACCAAGATACATATTCTATACTGTATCAGACTGAGCTTAGGATGAAAGTCCAGCAACTTAGTACGGAAATAGGGTAGGGCTTCCTGAAAGGTTTCTTTAAACTGTTCCCATTCGTCCTCAGATAGTGGACGATCTCCTTTATCTAAACAATCCAGTATTTGCAGGTAGATGGAGGAGGCTTTTAAGGCTTCCAAGCCTTCGCTGCCCACAGGCTCACCAATGCCTGCTTGTTCTAGGAGCTGTTGTTCCATTAAGAGACGTTTCCTTTTTTCTTCTTGTATCTTGAGATCCTTTCGATAACGGATGGTGAGTATGATCCAAGCTGCCACAAGGTTAATGGCGGCGATGATGCATACGAGGGTAAAACGACTCCACACCATTTCGTCATGGTGTATTTGTTCGACCTGCATGTAGTGCTGTGCCATATTCACCAAGGCCGAATCGTTGGGCATGGTGGAATGGTTGCGCACAGCTTCTAGCAGTTGCTCTAGGGTCTTATGGGCTTGTAGGGTAGTCATTAGAATTGGAAGTAGATAAAGGGTTGAATATCTGTGCTACGCATCTGAATAATGACCCATATCACGACGAGCATGACGACCGCTTTGGCAATCAATGGCATATTGGTGAGTTGGGTCGCTGCTGTATCTTTCCAAGGACGTGGAATAAAGTGAATCAGGTAGCCAAGAAGCATCATGGCCAATACTCGCCAATAACCTGTTATGACTTGTGATAAGAGTTCGGGGTGAAAGGCGGTGGTAATCTGCGCAATCATGTCGTGTGAGTTCTGAAAGCTGGTATTGCGAAAGAATATCCAGCAGAAACACACGAAGTGAAAAGTGATAACGATACCTAGCACACGTCGCCATGCAGGGAGTACCGTGCCTTTTTTGATACCCATTAGCTTCATCCACACTTTATGAATGGCCAAAGCGATGCCGTGCAGCAAGCCCCAGAAGACAAAGTTGAGCGATGCCCCGTGCCATAGTCCACCTAAGAACATGGTGATAATGAGGTTGAGATATTGACGGAACTTTCCCTTGCGGTTTCCCCCCAAGGAGATGTAGAGGTAATCGCGTAACCAGCTCGATAAGGAGATATGCCAACGACGCCAGAAATCGGTGATGTCTAACGAGCGATATGGGGAATTGAAGTTGATCGGAAAGCGGAATCCCAGTAGCAAGGCTAGGCCGATGGCCATATCGCTATATCCCGAGAAGTCGCAATAAATTTGTAAGGCATAGCCATAGACACCCAATAGATTCTCCAGACCCGAGTAGAGGGTAGGGTTCTCAAAGATACGTTCTACAAAGTTGACGCTGATATAATCGGAGATAATGACTTTTTTAATGGCTCCACAGAGGATAAAGAATAATCCTTGCCCCAGCATTACTTTAGTGACCATCAGCGGTTGGCGTATCTGCGGAATGAAATCGCGGGCACGGACGATGGGACCAGCTACGAGTTGAGGAAAGAAACTCACATAGAAGGCATAGTCTAGTAGATTAGATAGAGGTTTAATGTCTTCTCTATATACATCGATAGTATAGGATAGCGATTGGAAAGTAAAGAATGAGATGCCTACAGGCAAGAAGATATTCAAGTCGTGGAATGGGTTGTTGATAAGGTCTGCTACTAGGTGTCCCAAGAAATTGGTGTACTTGAAATAGCCCAGCATGCCGAGGTTAATGATCAAGCTGAGAGTCACCAATAATTTTCGTTTGGTCTTGTCTGAGATCTGTGCCATTTTCTTGGCTATCAAGAAGTCACTAATCGTTACAATGGCCAATAAGAAAAAGAAGAATCCACTACTTTTGTAATAGAAGTAGTATGAGAATGCGGTGACAAATAGCAGACGCATAGGCAACTGCTTTCTCAGGAGATAATATATCAATATAAATCCTGCAAATAGCCACAAGAACAATCCACTATTAAACAGAATAGGTTGGGTAGGATCGTAGCATAATAGATTGCCCAGATGAGATGTCCAAGAATTGTTTGCAATGAGTAGATTCATATTAGTAAGCCATATTTTGGTTGTAGGTATTGATGATAGCATCATAAAACAATTCTCCTTGCAGTTTATAGCCATCACTATAATAGTGGATGTGGTCATGGCGCATCAATGCCGCTTTGTTCCAGTTGATACATGCCTGCTTGTTGCCCGCAAGGGCGTAGAGATCCCATAGGGCGAGATGCTTCGTCTTGGCAAAGTCACGGATGGCATTGGCTACTTTGATGGTCCTAGTGTTGACGATGTAGTATCGACCTCGTCTACGACTATACCGTCTGATATATGACCCAGGAGGTGTCGTCATGATGATGGGGGCATGAGGCATGCGGGCACGAATAGCTTGTAGCAACTCATCCATTTGTTTCTCGTGCACATTGCTGCGATAGTTTCTATCGTGGCTTTCGTTGGTTCCAAAAGACATAATGACCATATCGGGATGAATTTGAGCCACTTTATTGAGTAGTCCCGATTTGAGATACGATTTGCAAGTTGCTCCATTAATCCCAAAATCTTTATAAGCTATAGGACCAAAAGCTTCGGTGAGAAGTCCTCCTGTGGTTTGTGGAAAAATATGCCCGCGGATATGGCTATCACCAATATGTACAATACGCATAGAATCGAGTGTAATGCCCAAACGAGTCATGGATAGTCGTTGCCACAGTGCGTGTAATGGTTCTCCATTGTCTCGAATGATATTAGGTATCGTATCACTAAATGGTTTGGGCAAATCAATCGGTAAAATAGGCACTTTGCGTGTGCGTCCCAAAAAGGGCAATCGCTTAGCAGGCTGTGCTTGATCCATTATTACAGCACTGGCAGGCAGCCTGTCTTGAGCCAATAAAACGGTTATTGGCATAAGACAAATGACAAGCAGTGTGTATTTACATATCTTGTGTAATCTGGTCATAATGTTTTTTTCCATATTCCAATGAATTAAACAGCAGACGTGCGATACGCTTGCCGCCTAAGAAATTAATATGTGTGTAGTCTTGGTTGGCCAATGCTGGTTTATGATTGACCATCTCAACAATGCTGCCCTCGCCACCCATTGCCTGGTACATATCCCAAAAGGCGATGTGGTTTTCTTGGGCAATTTCTTTTTGGTATTCCATCAAACTAAGTACGCCAGGCATGGTGCGCAGATCTCCATTACCATCTTTATATTCGCGATCTCCTATACCGACAAGCAAGAAACCAGCTTCTGGATATTGCTTTTTTAATCGACGGATAATGCGGCTCATCATGTGTACATAGTAGGTATAATTTGTCACGTTTCTCGTTGCGACATTCAGTCCGTATTGCAATACGATTAAATCGTATGGGCGTTCTTGGTCGAAACGCTTCATTGTGGCATAAGGCAAAGTAGCTAGATGCACCCCAGCCGATCCTTGCATGGCCAAATTATCGAGAATGATGCCTGTGGTATCTTCCATGGTCACTCCATAAAATCTGAGTGATGGCAATGAATCGTTATGTGCTTCTGCGTGAACAGTCCATCGCACACGCTGCATAGGCGATACGATGGTGCGCGACTGCATCTGTTTGTTGGGCTCGATTGAGAAATCTTTCAGAATATGTCCATTGACACTGGCTGTCAAATGAAATGGTCGGTTATTTTGAAAGAATATTTGAGAGCGTTGGCAACTGTCTAGGTGTGCGTATCGCTTTTTTTGTCCTTTGAGTTGAATATAGGCCAGTGAGTCGGGGCAGAAATAGCGGCCGTTCAGACTCTGTGCATCGCGATAGAAATCTATCGTATCGGAAAACATATGGCTTTTCCAACCATTAAAACTGTGGATGACCGATCGGCGAAATCGAGGGAAGGCATTGGCTATATCCATAAAGCCAACTCCTGCGCCACCATATTCTTCTTGTAAGAACATGCGTAAATCGGCGGTTAGAATATCTCCTTGAATAAAGGAATCGCCATAGTAAGCAATGCGCACTGGGCGTCTTTTTTGAGCTAACTTTTGAAGAGCATTGTAGAAAGGTTTCATGCCTCTTTCCAAACTGTCGGCATAGTCCACGATGGGGGTTACTCCTTGTGGGGGAGTGCATGTGGCTAGATGTTCGCGTAGACGTTCTGATATATAAGTTGGTGCAGAAGGCTCATGGACAATAGGGGTGTCTGTTGTCTTGTCTTCTTCCTTAGCTTCTTTTTCCTCTTCTTCGGGCAATGCGGTATCTGGTTGCCATGTCTTGGTGGATGCTAAAAGGTCGCTTGGAGCATCTTCGGGAGTAGATACTCGTATATCCGAGAGTATATCGACGGGTCTTAATTGGATCCCCATCAATTGCATCGGTGGCAGCCAATACAGCAGTATTAACCCTCCAATGACGAGGATTACTAATTGTACGACTTGATTCAGATAATTCTTCATGCGCTAAATTTTACCGACAAAAATACGATTTTTTTTTGTATCTTAGTGCCCGCAATTTGATTTACTAAACCAAATACATTCAATCGACCGCTTATGGCCAATTATTTTACGTCCCTGAAGGGATTTTCTCGCCCTTTCTGGGTTGCAAATACTGTGGAACTATTCGAGCGCATGGCTTATTATGCCATTTTCATCGTGCTCACTTTGTATCTTTCAAACATTCTAGGCTTCAATGATGTGGAAGCCAGTATGATCTCTGGACTCTTCTCAGGAGGGTTGTATCTTTTACCTATGTTTTCTGGAGCGTATGCCGATAAGATCGGCTTTCGTCAGTCTATGATTTTGGCTTTTAGCCTGTTGACTGTTGGTTATCTAGGGCTTGGGGCATTGCCTACTTTCTTAGAAAGTGCTGGACTAGTCAACTATGCTGGTGCAGATACGCAGTTTACTGGGTTGATAGAGAGCTCTGAAAAATGGTTGATCACTCCTATCTTGCTAATCTTGATGGTGGGTGGTAGTTTTATCAAGTCTATCATTTCGGGCTCTGTAGCACGTGAGACAACTCCCGAAAATCGTGCCAAAGGATATGGTATTTTCTATATGCTAGTCAATATTGGTGCTTTTACTGGCAAGACAGTGGTGGATCCTCTGCGCACTGCATTGGGTGATAAGGGGTATATCTGGATCAACTATTTTAGTGCTACGATGACATGTATCGCTTTGATAGCTATTGTGCTGTTTTATAAGTCAACTCATACTGAAGGTGCTGGTAAGAGCATGAAAGAAATCGGTCAGGGTTTTGTGCGTGTATTGAGCAATGGTCGTTTGTTGACCTTGATCCTTATCGTTACTGGATTTTGGATGGTTCAACATCAACTATATGCCACTATGCCTAAGTATGTGATTCGTATGGCTGGTGATGCTGCCAAGCCAGGATGGATTGCCAATGTCAACCCATTGGTTGTCGTACTTGCTGTAGGAACCATCACGCAGATGATGTCTAAGTTTAAGGCGTTGACTTCTATTATGGTGGGTATGTGTTTGATACCTATCTCGGCTTTGTTGATGGCTACGGGCAATCTTCTAGGTTCGGCGACTATTCTGGGGATGTCTAGTATTACTGTGATGATGATTTTGGGTATCATCGTACAAGGGCTTGCCGAGTGTTTTATCTCTCCGCGTTATCTAGAATATTTCTCTTTTCAAGCACCCAAAGGCGAAGAAGGGTTGTACTTAGGTTTTAGCCATTTACACAGTTTCTTATCGTCTATCCTAGGCTTTGGATTGAGTGGATTCTTGCTGATGAAGTATTGTCCCGATCCAAAGACTTTCGAATCGCATGAGGCGTGGGCAGAGGCTAGTGCACATGCGCATTATATCTGGTTTGTTTTTGCAGGGGTAGGGATAGTCAGTGCGATTGCGCTGTTTATCTTTTCACATGTAACGGCGAGCATTGATGCGAAAAAAAAACTGACTACAGTTGAGGCTGAGGGGGAATAGTTTAGCTTGATACTTATATAATTAGGGGCATAGAAGCGCTAGCTTCTATGCCCCTGATTTTTTGTTGTAAAGTGAGGTGCTTACATATTTTTGTTTAAGCTTTGATAACTCGAATAAGTATACATAATGCTGCGAGTGCTACTTTTTTATTTTATCCACCAGCGCGTGGTGTCTGTTCTTAAAATATAAGCCATAAAATAAAGCAGTACATGCTACACAAGCTGCTATTACATAATCGTTGATCCCTTCTCGCAATGGATATAGTAAATAAAGTGGTATGCCTATAAGACTTACTATCCCCAACATCTTACAGTACTTAGCTGAGTAATATTGATTAAATGCTTTTTTGTATACTCTATTGGGCATATCTAAAGCAAATTTTCTGAAATAAGTCTTCTCGGCAACATACTCTTTACGCATTTGATACCCTACGAAATACCACATGATAGACCAAGATATAGGGAATAGTAGGAGCATATATCCATTCTCGTTCAATTCTGCTGCAATAGATCTTTGTTTTATATTGGAGACAATTAGATATGCTGTGATTACTAAAATATTCCAGATAAGCATGGTGATTAGTCCATAGCGTATATGATCTTTTTTTCTTGCTGTACGTCTGTTGTTCATGGGTGTTCTTATTTACATGCGTTGTTTCTCTGCATATTACATTGAAATTTTTGGAGTCCAATACGTCGTACAACGTATTGAGCTCCAAATGTATTGTTTTTTTAAGTAGATTGTATGCTGAGGTTGTTGGCAAATAATTCGCATTTGTCGTTTAATTTCCAACAAATGAAAATGTCAAGTTTTTGTCAAGTTATATATTTGGATTTGTCTAGTCTTTTTGTTAGACAAATGCTCTATAGGTGTATCCTAGATTGACGACTTTGAATTTCTTCAACTATATCTTCAACGTTGTAATCACAAGTGATGTGCATTGTGTTGAGAATATTAAATCGATTTTTAAATGTAATCACAGCACTGTCACCACTATACCAGTGACTCTTATACTCAATATCTTCAATCTTATCCAATGAGATTCTCTTGTTCATATACGCATTGCGTCTATAGATGTAGTGGTCGTGGATTTCTATTCTATCTATTGAGAATTTGAAGATAAGAATAGCACATAGTATAGAATACATAATAAGAGAAACCCCAGAACGAGGGTGGACCAGATAGTAAAAAATAAGAATTACACAAAGCGCAAATACAATAAGCAGTAGTTTGGAAATCAACTTTGGTTTATAAATACTTGTTTTCATATTAATATGGTTTGAGGTATATGTATGCAACAAATATATAGATTATCATCGAGTGTTGTACCAAGAAATACTTGACAAAAACTTGACACTTTTATTTGTTTCTATAGATTTGTCTATAAGACTTAGATACGATATGGATGACATGAATATACATAGAGACTTCATCTCTTTTACTGATTTATTGGATAGAATATTTAGATTTGTGCTGGTGTATATGGCGCGTTAACTTAGCGTATACGGTATATGTGGCTGCCGTATATAGTAATTGTACGCGCCGTATACCGTGTTTTTTATGTGTATAGTAGTTGTGAAAAACGCAAGCGCTTGCGATTTCCTAATCATCCCGATGTTTGGCAAACTGCAAGCGCTTGCGTTTTGCCAAACAAAGGGAAGAGAATTTTCAATGTACTTAATTAGGATTTGTACTGAATAGCACCGAAAGAAAAAGAATGATACCTTAATATATTGTATACATTTTTTCCGCATTGGCCTTCAATACTTGATCAGTGTCTGTTGTCAATGTCACTGAGAAAGTAATCGTTTCAGGGATTTCATCGGAAACTGAATTAGATAATTTCAATACCATAGATGCTTGTGCTAGCGGATTGCGTGCAAGCCATTCAGAAAGCGATGTCGGATAATTAGCTGTATCTCCCCAGCCTACAAGAATTTCCTTAGTGTCTTTGTCAACAATTACTTTAGGATTGAAATCATTAAGTATAAATAGGGAGTTTAGCGATCCACCAGCTGGAATACCTCCCAATGACTTATCTGCTGTGATTACAAGATTGTTTACACCAGTCGTACGGTATTCTATGGTTTGTATGATGGAGCGAGTTATAATCTTATCGCCGTACATAGCTTCCATGTAGTTAAAGTAGCTATCTTCGATTTCTTTTTCCAATGGTGTTACGGCATCATTGTAATTTGATATATCAAAATCTCCATAGTAGTTCACATTTTCTCTTCTTTCTATAGGACCGTCGGAAGTTTTAAGTACTAAATAGAGCATTGAGTTGACTAGGTGTTTGTTTTCTATAGAACCGTATGGAGTTAACGAAACTTGAAAAACTGTTCGAGGATAAAATTTGGCATAGATTTCTTCTTTTGTGCTTCCGCCGTTGCTACAGCTTGCAAGAATAAACGCAAGTCCTACAATAAATAAATGGTGTACTTTCATACGTCTGTTTTAATAAGTTTATAAATACATAATGATTTCATATATATGCGACGTAAAAGTACACATTTATTGAATAACTTGTGCTTTTTTTTATTGACAAAAAGTACGCATTTTATGTTTTTAGTATAAAATATGAAAGTTGGGTGCCTGCTTTACGTATTTAAGGATAAAAAAAGAGAGTATGTGATGACATACTCCCTTTTGTATAACGTGTAAGGTTACTTTTTTAGATGCTGTATGCGAGAAGTGTACTTACTGCATACAGTCTACGCTTTTTAGGTTGTTTCTAGTTCCAAGGCACTACATATGTGGAGTAGAAAAAGTTTTCATTAATACTACTCTTTTGTACAGATGGATAAGCTACTCCATCTACATAGACCGTTTTTTGGCGCAAAAATACAGGTTCGTGAACCACCTTGATATGATGAGGCTGTTTATCACGGAATATATACTCACTATAAATCGTGAATTCAGCTTCGTATGTTTTAGCTTCACCATCTTCCAATTCTTTCCATGAGCTAATATGAAGATAAGGAACCTTCTCTTCATCACCATCAGCTACATAGCGAGCTTTCAATTCTACTTTGATTCCATCGGTCTTAGGAGATACTAGTTCAACCCTGCAATCTGAAATAGCTCTATAGTCATATTCAGGGCCTACTGAGTTGTAATCTATAATATTCTTGTCGTTGGAGTCAACTAGTAATAGAGTAACGCTATAGTTGTCAGCTGGTTTAGGTTGAAACGGATCATCTCCTCTGTGACAAGATAATAACAAAAGGAGTATAGGTAGTAGTGTTACGTAACGACTCATAAATTTTAGTGTTTTCATTGGTTGTATGATTTTGGATACATAAAAATTTTTCTCTATCATATTTGTAGCTTTCGTAAATAAGTATTAGGTGTGTACGGCAAATGTAATAATTTACTTTGAATAATTAGTCGTGTTTTATACGTTTATATCTATAGTACCTTTTTAGAGATATATGCTTAGTTGTAGAGGCGTATTGTAATGAGGGCTCAGTTTAAATCAAAATATTTAGGTCGTTTTTGGTGTGGATTGGTGTTATATAAGCATAGATGTTTTTTATGCAGTAAGGCGAGTCAAAAGCTTCCTCTTGACTCGCCTTGTGACTATGATTATGACCGCGGTGCCCTTCTAATCACACATAGTCATATTAGGAGCGATACCAACTGCTTCCTCTGCATGTAGACTAATCTTGCCTCTCTGTAGTAAGAAGTCATATGCTTCTTCAATATTCATGCCACTGGCAGAACAAGCATGAAATTCTACATCAGTACCAAACTGTGTGGTGATGTCTTGGATAAAGTCGGCCTTTCCTGAATAGGTTTTTTGCGTTGAGATCATCATACGCAACACTTCGTGAATATGCAATTTGTTCATTTACTTGATTTTTAGTTATACTTAGTCTGCTAATTATTCAAGGACAAATATATAGTGTTTTTATCTGCGAGAATGTCATATATGTTACACTCTACATGAAATGAGTACAAAAAAAATCGGAAGCACGTCGAAACATGCTCCCGATAATAGTATGTATAGAGGAACTCTATTACTTCAAGTTTGGAACTTCCAAGTTGTAGCCTTTTTTCTTATCAACTACCTTCAAGACGAAGCCGACAATCATAGACAACACGGCCAAGCCACCAAAAATAAGCATTGGCAAAGTATAGTCATATACATTGTGTGTAGCACCATCGGTCACTTCTTGACCAGTGATACAATATTTATCTAGTACAGAACCAATCAACATTGGAACAGCCAAAAGACCTAGGTTTTGTACGAAGAAAATCAATGCGTATGCTGTTCCCAATTGACGAGCTGGGAAAATCTTGGCTACTGATGGCCACATTGCTGATGGAACCAAAGAGAAGGCGATACCTAGAAGGATCATCAAGACGATAGCTATCCAAGATGCTGTCAATGTAGGGATAGAGAATGTGAAGTGAACTGCAATCAAAAGCGCAGAACCGAGAAGCATGATGGAAGCTGCTTTACCCATACGGTCTACAAGACCACCAAATACTGGAGTCAAGACTAGGGCACCTAGTGCAGGAAGACCTGCCATAAATCCTGCGAAGTCTTCGCTTACGTGATATTTCATCACCATGATCTCTGTGGCGTATTTCTGGAATGGGAAGACGCATGAGTAGAACAATACACATAGAAGGGCGATCAACCAGAAACCTGGGTTTTTGACAATAGCTAGGACATCTCTGAAGTTGAACTTCTCGTCGTCTTCATGTTCAATACCATTGGCCAAATTGGCTGCTTTTTCGGCTGCTAGTTGGTTGTCTAGTTTCTTATCCATGAAGTTGAACACGATGAAAGTAACCAAACCAGCTAGTAGAAGCATCAAGCCCATCAAAGTTGGGAAAGACACCCCCATGGCCTTGGCTACTGGCAATGCTGCTGCATATCCGGCTAGAGAACCAATACGTGCTAGAGCTACTTGTACACCCATGGCTGTGGCCATTTCTTTGCCTTTAAACCATTTTGCAATAATTTTGGTTACAGTAATACCTGCTACTTCGGCACCTACCCCAAAGATGGAAAAACCACCTGCGGCTACGGTTACGCTGATAGGGTGCCCCAATAGCATATCGCTACTGCCTACTAGTGAGGTGATGGCATAGTATTGAATGGCTGTACCACCAACCATCAAGGCACAAGATAGAATACCTGTAAAACGTACACCGAAATAATCTAGGATAAATCCACCCCAGATAAGCATCAAGCAGAATACGTTCAAGGCGCTATAGGCACCTGTATAAAATCCGAAGTCGTCGCTGTTCCAGCTAAGACCACTTTCTAATAATGTTTTGAGGGGAGCCATTTCGTCATTCACGAAATAGGCCGCCATCATGGTAAAGGCAACTACTCCCAAAGCTGCCCAGCGCATAGTGGCTGAATCGTTTAATTTTGTTGTCATTAAAATGAAATTTATTGATTGGATTAAGTATTGAATGCGATAGAATAGTATGCAAAAAATGGACTATTCTTCTTTGCGACAGGAGACGCATTGAAGGGTATAGTCCATTCTGTATACTGTGAATGATACAACTATTTAGTTGCAGTAGAGTCTGTTGCGTCTGCTGCAGGTGCATCACCTGTTGTTTGACCGAATTGAGCAGCTGGGTTGTTCAATGGGTTAGTTGCATTATCTTTAACAGCTTCTTGCATGATAGCATCTGATGTTGCACCTGTCTTTGTTGGTGGGAAATAAGAAATCGCTACACTTAGTATCACGATGCTTGCTGCAAGAGTCCAAGTTGTCTTTTCTAGTACGTCTGTTGTCTTACGTACACCCATGATTTGATTTGATGATGAAAACTCTGAAGAAAGACCACCGCCCTTAGAGTTCTGGACAAATACGATCAAGCAAAGCAGGATAGCTGCAATCACGATCAGAATAGTTAAAAGTAAGTTCATAATCTTGTTTCTAAATTATTTATGGGTTATTTTTTTCTTTTAATTGCTCTATGTATGCAATACGGTCTGCAAAGTAAACATTTTTTTCTGGATATTTCAAGGATAAACGCTGTATTATTTCTATTGCACGGTCATATCGACGTTGTTTTATGTAAATTTGTGCTAATGTCTCGGTGAAAAAGCTCTCATCCAGGGGCTTTTCATCTTCTGAACAAGATGGACCGATAGGGTCTTCTTCATTTGAAATGGGCAACAAAGGGCTATCGTCGGCATGGGCCAAGAAATCATCTATTAGGGCACTGCTTCGGTCATCCTCTTGTGATGAGACTTCTTGATCTGGGTGTTGAGCTCGTTCCTCTTCCATCTGTTGAATAAGGTAGGTGGTGTAGTCGGTCGAATAGCTCATTTCGGCAATATTGTCATCAGGTTGTGGCTTGTCGTGCAAGAAAGATTCGATGAGTTCCAAAGTACGATTGACAGATGGTTGATCGGCTTCTGGCTTTTCTTCTTTTTGCAGAATGCTCTCTTCTCCAAGACGAATGCCTTCGATAAAGTAGAATAGCTGGCGTCTATTGGAAAGATATAGAGCTGCGCGCCGTAGCTCAGGGCCAAATTGTTCGTGATGGAGCAAGTATAGGTTCTTGAGATACAGCATGCGAGCTGTTTGAAAATAGGGATAACGCTCTACCAAGTTGCGTAATTGGTAGAGGGTATCCTTATCTAAAAGCTCGGGATGTTTGATGTGATGAATTAATTGTTCAGCGTTCATAAGATTGACTTACCAGTTGGCTACTGTATCGTTGAATATTTGGTCTATGATTTCTTTGATCATTTCTTCGATGAGCTCATCCTGTACGTCGGTCAGCAACGAGGTGGCCGGGTAAGTACGGAATGCAGTATAATTCTTATCGAAATCTTCATCATGATTGCTGTTATTCACGAAGTTGACATGTATGGTGATTTGTAGTTTCACTTCACTTGAATAGCCATCGGCAGAGACTGCTTGGTTATACTGGTTATAGCCAGTAATCTCTCCACTCAACTGTAAGTCGCCACCAGCATTGATCAGCTGTAGACGGGTTTGACGGTCGTAGATGTCTTTCAACTCTTCGTTGAAGCGCACACCTAGCGGAGCATATACGTAGGAGGCACGAATAGGGAATTCGGCTATTTGTATACTTTTAACCTTCTCGTAATTGATGGAAGAACCATTAAATTTGTAGGATACAGCACACGAAGTGATGGCCCCCATTAGCAGGACGCTCATGATGCTTGCGATAACGCGATTGCGGGTATGCTTAAAAGTCTTTGTCCAATCCATATTCTTTCATTTTTCTATAAATGGTTCTTTCTGATATGCCGAGGGCTTCGGCCGTTTGTTTACGATTGCCGTCAAATCTCTTTAGAGCTTTGAGGATGTGATTGCGTTCTACATCGCCTAGCGAAATAAGCTCTTCCCATTCTTCGGTGTCTTGGATATGCTCGTGTTCCATAATGCGATTACGAGGAGTGGGTTTGGCCATATTGTCGGTATGTATGACCATGTTGTAATCAGTATTATTCAAATAATTGGCCTGATTATCGGTCATAGGCATGTTTTGTTCCTCCATGAGATCATTGACAAGTTTCTTCAAATCGGTCATGTCTTTACGCATGTCGAAAAGAACTTTGTATAGTATCTCGCGCTCATTCTCGAAACTGTTTTGACTCTGCTGTGTCGTCAGTGCTGGAAGATTCGTTTGATTCTGAGCTGGAAGATACCGTTTCAGAATCTCTGGAGTAATCTCTCTGCTGCTTTCGAGTATGGAGATTTGCTCGGTGATGTTCTTCAACTGACGTACGTTGCCTGGCCAACTGTAGTGCAAAAGTACTTCTTTGGCTTCATCTGTCATTTGGATGGTAGGCATCTTGTACTTATCTGCGCAGTCGGCTGCAAATTTACGAAATAGCATCCATATATCATTACCTCGGTCGCGTAGAGGAGGAATGACAATGGGTACTGTATTGAGTCGATAAAAGAGGTCCTCACGGAATCGACCATCGGCAATGGCTTCTTGCAACTTCACATTGGTGGCAGCTACAATACGTACATCGGTCTTTTGGACTTGTGAGGATCCTACTTTAATATATTCTCCACTTTCGAGTACACGAAGCAATCGAGCTTGCGTGGCAGGTGGTAGTTCACCAACTTCGTCAAGAAAGATCGTGCCGCCATCGGCTTCGGCAAAATAGCCATTACGACTAGAGATGGCACCTGTGAAGGCGCCTTTCTCGTGCCCAAATAGCTCAGAATCGATGGTGCCTTCAGGGATGGCACCACAATTGACAGCGATATAACGTTTGTGCTTTCTTGCACTGTTCTGGTGAATGATTTGTGGGAAGTTTTCTTTACCCACACCGCTCTCTCCGGTAATTAATACAGAGAGATCGGTGGGGGCAACTTGCATGGCGATATCTATAGCACGTTCAAGTTGCTCGTTATTACCGATGATGCTAAAGCGCATCTTGACTGACTGTATCTTTGGATCCATATTATGCCTCTCCTTCTTCTGGTGCGTCTAATTTAAGTGTATGGCTATCGTCGCGCTTATCAAAAAATTGTTTTTGTAGCGGATCTCTATGTAGAACGCGTTCTTCGCGAAGGTGGCGTGCTATATCAATAGCGCTGTATACGGCAGAGCGGAATGATGTTTCGCTAGCCTGATTCTTACCTGCAATTTCATAGGCTGTTCCATGAGCTGGCGAGGTGCGAACTACAGGTAGGCCACCTGTGTAGTTGACACCATCTTCCATGGCTAGCACTTTAAATGGTGCTAGACCTTGATCATGATACATGGCAAGTACACCATCAAAGTGTTTCCAGTTGCCAGCACCAAAGAAACCGTCGGCTGCAAATGGACCGTAGCATAAGTAGCCGCGTTTACGTAGATCTTCAAGTACTGGGGTCATGATGATTTCTTCCTCTTGTCCCAACAGACCATCATCTCCTGCATGAGGATTTAGGCTTAGTACGGCGATGCGTGGCTTGTCTAAACCAAAGTCATAATTGAGGATAGCTGCAAAGCTCTTGATCTTCTCTGTTAGGTTGTCTTTGGTAATCAGATGGGGTACTTCATGCAAAGGAACATGTCCTGTGACTAGGGCGACACGTAACTGATCATTCATCAATATCATCAATGCTTTGCGGTCGTTGCCTAGACGCTCTTGGATATATTCTGTATGACCTGGGAAATGAAACTCATCTGACTGGATAGTGTTTTTATTGATTGGAGCTGTGACAATCACATCAATCAATCCTTCCTTATAGTCGGCTATACAGCGTTCTAGAGCATCTAGAGCTGCTTTGCCAGCTTGCTTGTCGGCTTTGCCTAGTTCTACTTTTACATCGTCATCGCAACTATTGATGATACTTAATCGATCTTGACTGGCTTCTTTGGCATTTTGAATGATGCTAAATGGTGTCTTTAGACCAAGTACTTTGCGGTGATAAGCTGCTCCCTTGGGAGAGCCGTATAGTATAGGGGTGCATAGTTGAAGCATTTCTGGGTTATCGAAACACTTCAAAATAACTTCATATCCGATACCATTGATGTCTCCGTGGGTGATACCCACGCGGATCTTTCTTTTGTCCATAGTGGAAAATGTTTAATGGTTGTATTTTTGTTGTTCCGTTTGTGTCCGATGTATTATCGGTACTTAGGAACATATAGGGTTTAATTATGAGTTGCCTTTTCTGACGTCTCTTTTTGTATAGCTTCGGTTAATGGCATGCCAGGTAGTTGCATGGTGTATAATGAAGCTTCCAAGAAGCGCAGCATATCTGCTTTGGGCTTACGAGGAGCAAAAAGGAAAACTTCGGACGTTACGATGCGATTGTTTACTTTATCTAACATGGTGTGTGATACGAAAGGGCCACCCATCATGTCATTTTTCATATCCCAAAGTCCACGTACTTCCATACAGTATTGTCCTTGTACCTCTATCACTTCTTTTTGAATAAAGCGAGGATCGGTTTCGACATACATACCTGGCTCACTACCTGGAATATTCGCTTTCATAAAGGAGTCACGTTTGGCTATATAATATTGCAAGGTAAAGGTGCTATCGCTTTCAAATGGATAGCTATACATGACATAATTTAATAGACAATCGGAGCGATCCGCACGAGTCCAGAAGAAGTCTTTACGGCATTTTGTAGATGCAAACTCGGGAGATACCCATACATTGTAACCGAAAAGACTATCTACTTTTTGTGATACGATATTACTGTGATTCCTCTTGAGCTCTGAAGCAGTACGTTGCATTTCTGCACGGGTGAAAAAGTCGATGATGACATTCTTATGTGCGTTGATAAAAGTGGCTAGTTCTGATGCAGAAGGCGATTGGATACGTAAAAGAGCTTGTGGTGCTGCATATTCATCATGCAATGTCTTAAACTTTGATTGTGTATAACGATCGGGATTGACATCGACAATGATAATATTGCGAAGCAGTTTCATGGTATTGTCAAAATCATGCTTGGAACAGTGCATAATATGAAATGAACGTTCTGGTTGAGGAAGCATAGGTACATCAGTGTCTAAGGCATTGAAAAGGGCCTTCCCAACAGCTGTGTCCCATTGGTGTTCATCTTGAACGACTACGAGCAATTCGAAAGGTTTACCGCTTGATGCATTGGTAAAGATGGTGCCTTTCTTGCTAGAGCAGCTGCTTACTAGCAGTGCTACTGTAAAAATCAATACTGAATATAAGCTTTTCATATGTAAGATGTTTATGTGATTATGTATGGTGCTTTTTTTCTTTCTCTGTTGATAACATACCGCAGGCCGCGAAAATGTCTTCACCACGTGAGGCACGGATGGTAGTCATGACTCCATGGCTTGTCAGGTAATCACGAAAACGTTGCATCTTGTCCATTGATACACCATCTAGGGGGCTATCTGGAATGCGATGGAAACGAATGAGGTTGATGCGACATGGCAAGCCTTTAAGTAGGCGCACCAAAGATTTGGCATGTTCCATATGATCATTAACTCCATCAAATACAATATATTCAAAGGACAAACGACGTTGGCCGCCCCAGTCATAGTCGCTTAACAAGCTGACGATATCTGTCAATGAAAAGGCTTTTTCTGCTGGCATCAGTTCTTGACGTAACATCGGGAATGGAGCGTGCAGGCTGACTGCCAAATGGCAATCTGACTCTTCAATAAAACGTTGTAGCCCTTTTTTGATTCCGATAGTTGATACGGTAATGCGTTTAGGACTCCATCCAAATCCCCAAGATGCAGTCAATATATCTAGGGTTTGAAGTACGTTGTCTAAGTTGTCTAATGGTTCACCCATACCCATGTAGACGACGTTGGTGAGTTTGTCGCGCTCAGGAAGAGCAGCTATTTGGTTTAGTATTTGGTGGGCAGTCAATTGTTGTATAAAGCCCATGCGACCTGTCATACAGAAAGCACATCCCATTTTGCATCCTACTTGCGATGATACACATAGGGTAGCGCGTTCTCCATCTGGAATATATACAGCCTCGACAAATTGATTGTTGTCTACTTGATATAAGTATTTGATGGTGCCATCAACCGATCGTTGAGCTTCTACTGGTGCTTCCAAACCGACGCAATAGGTCGCAGAAAGTAGTTCGCGATGCTTCTTGGATAGGTTGGTCATGTCTTCTATGGTGGTTACACCTTTGTTGTACAACCAATCTGTAATTTGCTTTGCGGCAAACTTGGGCATACCTAGTTCAGCAGCTACTGTTTGTATCTGGCTGAGGGTCATACCTATAAGGGGCGTTTTATGTAATGCTGTCATAACTTTCATGTCATAATGTCAGATGCAAAAATAGCGATTTTATTTTAGAGTATCTTGCTTTTAGGGTTAAAACCACAGAGTTCTTGTTAAATCGCTACAATTGAGAGCAAAAAGGTGTGTCAAAAAGCCGAACTCTTTGACACACCCTTTATGTATTGTAGATGCTATTTGTTGTTGCTTGTCTTAGTTATAGAACAAGTAACGGGTATCTTGAATATCTACACCTTCACGTAGAGCTTCAAAATTAGGTTGACGTGTACGTTGATTAAGTAGCATCATCATCTTGCGTTGTGCAATGGTGTTCATTTGTGTTTTTGCGTTGTATTCGAGACCACCTTGCTTGCGGTCAACAACTTGTACTAAATAAACGCCACCAAGACCTTGAACGGGTTTGCTTACTGCACCCTTTTGAGCTGCAGATGCATAAGCTGCGATGTTTGGTTCATAACCAAAACCTGCTACTTGTGGAGTATCTGAGAAAGTGACACGTTTCAATGTATCTGTTACTGCTTCTGGCATTGAAGACACAGCAGCAATTGTTGTTTTGCCTTCAAGTTGTTTCTTCAATTGTTCAGCTTTAAGATCGCGAATAACCAAGAAACGAAGCTGTTGTTTTACATCATCGAAGCTAGCATAACCAGCTGGGGTAATTGCTGTAAGACCACAGATCATAAATTGATCATTGTTGCCTACTTCTTCAAGTTCTGATACTGCATTGATATCATTTTCGAAACTCCATTTTACCAATTGAGCTGTTTCTGGAACATTAGCAATGTAGTGTGAACTTGGAGATACCATAGTCGTGCGTACACGGTAACCTGCATCTTCCGCATTCTTTTCCATGTCTGCGATTGTTTTGTTCTCAGCTACAAATTGACTAAATGCAGTATATGTTTCTTGATAAGTATCATCGCTAAATTCGATAGGACGCTTTATGATGGCTACTTTATAGCGATCTGTAACGACTGCTTTGGCAGTTACTTCAAGAATGACATTGGCTTGACCTAGTGTGATTGTCTTAAGCTCACCTTGCTTCATGCTGTACACAGTCTTAATCAAGTTTTCTTGATCTGCATTTAGTTGTGGAGATTGAGCTAGCATGGCTGAAGTAATAACTGCAGGTTTGCCTTGTTGGCCAAGTGCTTGAGCTACCTTTTCAAAGTCTCCGCCCTTCTTAAGAACGTTTAGAATTGAATCTGTACGGTTGGCCATTACTTTCTTGTCGGCATCTGCTACAAATACTTGACGGAATGCGATAGAATCGGCTGATTTTTCTTTGGCTACAACTTTAAAACCGTTTACTGTATTGGTTTGTGCGTCTTCGTAAGGTCCAAACGTGTCACCTACTTTAACGTCTTTCAAACGTGTTGCCACATCTGTAGGAAGTGCAGATGCTGCTAGGAATAGATCTTTGTATAGTACGCTAGATTGCGCATTTGTTACAATGTCGACTAATTTTGCATTGGCTGGAGCCAATTCTTGAATAGCCTTATCTACATCTTCATTGATTGCAGCACGGTCTGCAGCACTAGGACGAACTTGTACATCAATGTATTTTACAGTACGAGTGTCTTGTGGACGACGGAAATTTTCCTTCATCTCGTTGTATTTAGCTTGAAGTGCAGCGTCACTTACTGTGATTGTAGAATCAGCTATTGTAGAATATGGAAGACCAGAAACAACGACTTCGGCCATCAAGTTCTGTGCATTGTAAGCATCGCGTGCTTGAATGCTATCGCCCAACATGGCTGCAGAAAGTAATGTGAAGTATTTGTTACTCAAGGCAGTAGTCTTGATTTTTTTCTCAATGTACTTCCAATAGGTATATTGTTTAATCAAGTAAGATGCATTTTGTGAAGCAAATCCCTGCTTCTTTGCATTGTCGTAATAAGACAAGAATTTAGTCAATACATCGTAGTCGTAGCGATGTGTCTGTGGATTTATAAATGGTGACTGTTGAAGAAGTTGAGAATTGCCTGTTTTTACAATGTTAAGTAACTCTGCATCGTTTACTTCGATACCCAACTTGTCACATTCACGCTTGATAAGTTTGTCGTTTACGTAAGTATTCCAAACTTCATCGCGGATCGCGTTCATTTGTTGGTCATTGAAAGAGTTGGTTTGATATTGCATTTTGTACACATCTGTTAACTCCTCTACCATACGTTGGTATTCATTGTAAGAAAGTTTCTCTCCATCTACCACACCAGCACTTGGTATTGTGTGTGGCTGAATCATCTTCCATGCATCGCCTGCAATAAAGGCAAACATAGCGACTCCGACAAAGACGATCAAAGCCCAGGTCCACGACCTGATTGTGTTTAGTACTGCCATCTTTTTTTGTTTATAATCTATTTGTTACAATTTATTTCGCGTTAAATACAGCGCACGAAGATACAAAAAAAAGCACAAATCCTAGGCCTTCCTTAAAAAAATGTGCGCTTATGTGCATTATTCTTTTATTTTTAATCGAACAAGTTCAATTTTCGTTGAAGCGACTTTTAATATTTTAAATTCATATGGGCCTATTTCTACGACTTCATTGAGGGTAGGGAAACTTTGATTTTCACTTAAGATGTATCCTCCTATGGTCAGATATTCATCTGATTCGGGCAGGTTGAGACCTAATGTGTCATTTACGGCATCTATTTCCATACGTGCTGAAATTAAGTAGGTGCCATCGGGCATTTCCTTACATATATAGCTTGTGCTGTCGTGTTCGTCTTCAATCTCTCCAAAAATTTCTTCGACTAAATCTTCTAACGAAACGATGCCTGATGTACCGCCAAATTCATCCACAACAACAGCCAATGTACGCTTCTGTTGCATAAATAAGTTCATCAGTTTATGAGCTTGCATTGTCTCAGGAACGATAGGAATTTTAGTGATATGGGTACGCCAATCTTTGGGTTGACGGAACATTTCTGAGGAATGGATGTATCCAATGATGTTGTCGATTGTTCCGTCAAATACGATCAGTTTAGAGACGCCTGATTCGGTAAAACGTGAAAGGAGTGTTTGTAAAACATCGGTCGATTCAACAGCTATAATTTCTGTTCGTGGTACCATGCAGTCTCTTAATCTTACTGTGCTGAAATCCAATGCGTTTTGGAAAATTTTGACTTCATTTTCAATGCTATCTGCTTGCTCGGCCTCGTCTATCCCTTTTTGGACAAAGTGGTCTAGGTCTATTTTACTAAAGGCAGTTGCCGAGACTTCACGTGTAACTTTTACTCCAAATAAACGGAGAAACAAAAAAGATAGTCCAGAGGCAATTTTTTGTATAGGGTAGAGTACTACGTAAAAAATTAGTAAGGGTATCGCAAAGAAGCGTAACATGCTATGAGGATGTATTTTGAAGAGAGTTTTTGGTATAAACTCGCCAAGAAACAGGATAATTAGGGTAGAAATAACTGTTTCTACAATCAAAAGAGCTAGCTCATTTTGGGTTAATGTGGGAATAGCTTTTTCTATCAGTTGAGCCATCATAATACCGTAGACAATCAGGGCTACATTATTGCCCACGAGCATAGTGCTGATAAAATCACTTGGTCTTTTGATAAATAAATTGACGATTCGGTTGGTCAAGCCTTGTGTTCCCTCTACTTTGAAACGCAATTGGTCTACCGAAATATAAGCAATCTCCATACCTGAAAAGAAGGCGGAGAGCACTATAGAAATCAATAATATGATGAGTACTGATAGTAATGTGTGCATAGCAAATAAAATTAAGGTTGAGCTTGTCTTGCACGGACAGTGTCTTGAATTGTCTTATGTATTTGCACTGTTTTATTGGGCAGTGTCTTTTCTACATTAGAAACTGGTACACTATCTTTGGAAAGTGTAGTGCTGTCTCTCTTGGTTGGTTGTATTGTATCGGTTGTATTTATGTAGAAAATTCCTTCGATATTACGAATGGCATATTTAGTTAGTCCCTGATTAGACTCAAATCCATAACCTACAATTTTTCGATCTTTTTGGGTGATTTCTATATGTTTGTTGTTGTAGACATTTTCTGTGTTTTGATCCCAAAACATTTCAGAGGTCTCAAACTTATCTCCTTTTAGATTTTTTATTTGTATATGCCCGATTAAATGCCATAATTTTTTCTTATCAAAAAAATAAGCTGTGTCGGCTTGAATACTAGCTTCAATCTGAAGCAGAGTGTCGTATTTTTCCAAATAGATCCCTTTTTCAAAAGCCCAGTATGATGGAACCTTTTTGTCAAAGATTTGCCATTGAGCAGTTTTAATGCGGTATCTAGTCACACCAGAGTCGGATATTAAAGTTGTTACATCTCTAGTATCCATGACTGGAAGTGAATCACGTTCTGTGATAGCCTTGGCCAAGTCTTTTTTATTGCCTCCACAGCCAGCAAACAGTAAAAGCATACTCCACACAAAGATTGCGCGGAGTATGCTTCTATTTGCCGCTGAAAGAGCATGTGTATTTCTCTTCAGCATATGTTTTTTATCGGATAGTTACTGTCTCGCCAATCCAAGAGCCAATTTTTACTGTGTCACCTTTCTTAAGTCCAAGGAAGAACAATTTGTCTTTTGCTGGGAAGTAAGAAGAATAGCTACTGATTAATTTGTTGGCTTCTTCAGCTACTGATGGGTCAACTTGTTTAGCTCGATATAATTTATCTACTGCAGCATAATATGCACATTGGTTCAAGACTGGTTCTTTGTTCCAGTTATGACTTGCTGCATACATTTTTGCAATAAGAATATATGGCGCACCATATTGTTCGTTATATTTAGCTGCTTGCATAGCCATGGCACGTGCTTGTGAGTAACGGCTTTTTCCGTATAATACGTAAGCAGTTTTATATGCTGTCTCTGCTTTCTTAGCTGGGTCTTGTTCTAGGTCGATAGATTCTTGGAAAAGTTTAACAGCACCATCAATATCACCTTGCTTGTATGCTTGTACGGCTACACCATAAGCACCAGAACTAGTAGGCTTGATTTGGTATGAATACAAGCTAGCTTTCAAGTAAACGTCAGATTCTGTACATTTCATCCAGCTTAGAATGTTCAATACTTTGTTTAGATATTCAAGGTTTGTTTTGTTTTCTTCAACACGTGGACCGTAAAGCGCTTGAAGTGTTTCACAGTCAGCAACACCGCTGTTGATAAAGAGACCATTCAAAGCTTCTTTTGCCTTTTCGTAAGCCGCTTTTGACTTTTCTGGAAGCGCTTCAATAGCTTTGTCACATAGTTCTGTTGTTGTAAAATAATCTTGAACAAATTTTTCCTTGTGATCAGGATTTGTCTTTACAATGTATTGAGATACTTGTAGGTAGTAGAACATAGCAGTTGTCCCTGCTTTGTCACCTTCTTTTTCAATTACTTCACCTAACCATTTGTAGGCTGTGCCCAAATCAGGCTTTGGTGAAAGAGTTAAGAAGTCTACTGCTTTGTCGCCGAGTACACGGTTTACATTAGGCACTTTCATACGTGTTGCAAATTCTGGAGTGACCTCTATCAATTTGTCGTATAATGCCATCAATTCATTAAAGTGAGCTTGGTACTCTGGTGAACCTTTCTTTTCTGTCTTTAGAAAGCTCTTTAGAATCTTTTCACCGTCTGTAAAGGTGTAGTAACGTAATGTTGGACACTCGGCTAATACTTTTTGCCATGACTCGTAAGCACCTTTGTAATTCTTTACTTTACAAAAATTGTGCGAGATACTTGAGTTCTTTAGGCATTCCTCGTTTTGAGCGGATAGGCTCAAGCTGAACCCTACTACCATTAATAGGGATGCAATCAAAGTCTTCATTTTCATTATTGATAGAATTTAGTAATTATCATTTTTCATGTACGTTTTAAGTTATTAAGTAGAAAGCCTATTGAATCTTTCTCTTGAAGAACCAACGTTCATTGAATGTTACTCCAATGCTTACTGTAAACTGTTTTTCATCTAACAAGTTGTTGATGTTGGCTTTACGGTATTGATACCCAGCCGCAAGGTTGAGTACAGAACCTGAGTGGAAGATAGGTAAACGTAAACCACCTGTAACACCATATTCTTTACATGCTCTTTCGCCATTATAATTGTAATATGGCTGATCATAATATGCTCCAAGTTGATAACGTATACGTCCCATATAAGAACGTCCATCTTTATTTGATGCATATTCAGCTCCAACACCTACACGGTAGCGGTCGCTATATGCGTCTTTATTGCCTTGGTATTTATACTTGCTCCAATCTTGGTATAGTACTTCGGCGGATACACGTAGCTTTGGTTGTTCATAACTCACCCCCAGCTTATATGTACTGGCATTTCCTGATTCACCCATATCTGTTTTTTGGCTTTCAAGGACTGTTCCTGATGAGTTAAGTAAGTAATTTCTCATATAGCTGCTTCCCGACAACTCATGCCCAGGGCTATATGTGGCTCCCAGACGTACTGTATGATCTTTTCCAATTTGCAACGCATACTGAAGACCCAATTCTAAATTGAAGTCATGTACATAATAATGTTCATTTCGTAAGGTTGTGTAAGCGCTAGAATTGTTTGGAAAGCTTAATGACATATATCGGTCAATAGCGCCGTATATGTATGTCGCATTTACCCCTATTGATAATTGAGGTATAATTTGGTATCCAGCTCCAATGAATATTTTATCAACACTACAATCGGAGTAATATTTTTTTGTTGTATTGGCTGTTTCAGCATCAGTTGTAGTCTCTGAGAAGTTATAGCCAATATTGCTAAATGGAAGCATCCCAAAGGTAATCCCTAAGCCTTTGGTAGCTCTAAATTGCATGGCAAGGTAGTCTAGACTAGAGTTGCCTGCGTTTAGCTTGATAGTACCGTCTGTCAGGTTGGTGTTTTGTAGGGACATCCCTGTGGTAAAAAGCATAGTCAATGAATCAACTGCAGCGTATGATGCTGGATTGGAAAGATTCACCTCAGAATGGTCAAAGAGGGCTACTCCGACACCACCCATTGCGCGACTACTACCTGAGATATTGTCTCTAATTTGTCCCAGCCCGTATTGGGTATATGGGGAATTGGTGTTGTTTTGAGCCCATCCTGCTAGAGGAAGTAAAATCGAAAGCAACAGCCAATTTTTTATGCTTCTATTTGTCATTGATTATAATATAATATCCGGTTTAAACCCTTCAAAACTAAAAATCTGTCTGCAAAGATGCATCTTTTTATGCTTGATTCAAAGCAAAAATGCTCTCCTCCGGTTAAAAAAACGAAAAGATTGGGGTGTTTTTTTTGCATCTCTCGTATATAACCTTCTATTTCAAACATTACACCTCTTACGACACCAGCACGAATCGCAGTTTCTGTATCTACTCCAAAGTCAACTTGTCTACCTGTCTTGTCTACAAGTGGTAAGCGACTTGTATAGGCATGCAAAGCCTCAAAACGCAAACGGATCCCAGGGGAAATATTTCCACCCATGTAGCGCCCGTCAGCGGTAACATACTCATAAGTAATAGCTGTACCAGCGTCTATTACTAGCAAAGGGGTCTTTGGCTTTTCACCATGTGCTCCCACTACGGCAGCTATACGGTCAGTTCCTAGTGTTTCTGGTGTGTCATAGGCAATCTCTATGGGAAGCGATGTGTGATGATTTAGCTCAAGCATCTCAAAATTACATGCATTTAATGTTTCGCGTTCCAATGGAGAAAGAGTACGCACAGTGGAGAAAATCCCACGATGTATCTGTATGTGTTCTGGTATTTGAGCTAATAGGCTCATGATATCTTCTCCATACCACACGTCCTTCATCGTGTCTCCCATAAAGAGTGCCATCTTTCCCACTGTATTCCCTATGTCTAAAACTATATGGGTATTTGTCATCTTTTTTCTTTCTGATTTTGCAAAGATACAAATATTTCATACCTTCGCACAGAATTCAATCAAAAATGATGCAAAAGCGCCAGATATTCTATCAGAAATTTACTAGCTCTCTCCTAAAATATACTTTTTTGATGCTCTTAGGAGGGGTATGTACTAGTATTTATGCCGCGAATACAAATTCTCGAGGACAAAGCAATCAATCAGTGGTCAATCCTAAAGATACTATTCCTTCGGCTCGTGTTTTCCTGTTGACGTGTTCAGCAGGACAGGAGGTGTATGCCTTATTTGGTCATACGGCCATACACACCATGCCAACTTCTGAGGATAGCAAGGTACCCAATCTGGTCTATAATTATGGACAATTTGATATGAATCAACCTAATTTTATGATGCGCTTTATACAAGGTAAGACAGATTATAAATTAGGATATGATGATTTTGTGCGTTTTTATCGGATATATAGATATTTAAACAGGGAAGTGTATGCGCTGGAGCTTAACCTCTCTTCCGCAGAAACTGATACTTTAGTGCGTAAAATTCAAGTCAATGCTTTGCCCAAGAATGCAGAATATAGATATAACTTTTTCTTCGACAACTGTGCAACACGTCCACGCGACATTATAGAACAGAGCGTGCATGGTAAAATTATTTATCCAGTTTCGGATACTTTGATGACATTTAGAGATGCGGTACATCAATACACAGAAGATTCTAAATGGTATCAGTTGGGGATGGATTTATTACTTGGGCAGCCTGCTGATAGGGCAATGACTCAAAGAGAACACATGTTTGTGCCTTTTTATTTGGAAGCAATGATGCGTGGGGCGCAGATTGAACGACCAGATGGGACTCGTGTGCCGCTAGTAAAATCTCGCACTTTGTTTTTAGCACAAGATAATGAACGTTTGGCCGAAGAAAAACGCGAAGCACATATCCCTATTTCGCCAATAATATTTAGCCTGATTCTTTTATTATTGGCTATTCTGATTACCGTTTGGGATAATTTGAGAGGACGCTTCTCTTGGGTTTTTGACTTTTTCATCTATTTTACTGTAGGATGTGTAGGCGTGGTTATTGCCTTTTTAAATTTCTTTTCTGTACATCCGGCCGTGTCACCCAATTTATTATTGTTGATTTTTCATCCTCTTTATTTTGTGTTGATACCTAATTTGTTGAAAAATCGCGATAGACAAAAGGCATCTTGGATTCCAAGATTGTTTGCTGGTGTTGTGTTCTTATCCATGATTTTGTTTATAATATTTAAAATTCAAATGGTTTCTTGCCCAATTGTGCTTTTGGCATCTGCTTTGTTGATACGCCTTATCGCTTGGACATTAATCCCCAAGAAACCACAACATACTAGACGTGTCCAGACTGTCGGAACGATTCGATAATTCTGTATACATGTACAAAAATGTAGATAAGCCTATATATGACTTTACGAGTACATCATTTTACTAGTCTGATGACTGTTTTACTTGTGCTGGCTGCAACGGATGCAACGGCGCAAGAGTTGCATGTATCCCCACGTCTAGTGGTGCATGTACAGGTGCAAGGTTTGCGTACAGATCAGTTAAGAGTATATAGCAAAGTATATGGGGACCAAGGTATAAAACGTTTATGGAAAGAAGGATGTGTCTACACGCATGGTCAAATGCCGTATGTACCTGTGGATCGCGCGTCTGCTGTTGCAACATTAATGACTGGGGCGGTACCTGCTCAACATGGTATTATTTCTGAGAAATGGTTTGACATCGAAACACTTCATCCCGTTGGTGCTGTTGATGATACCCATTATATGGGCAATTATACCAATGATACCACAAGCCCTCATTATCTAATAGCTGAAACATATACTGATGCACTCAAAGAACAAACGCAAAACACAGGTTTGGTATACAGTATTGCGCCGTGGAAAGATGCTGCTATTTTGGCTGCTGGACATGTTGCTGATGGGGCCTACTGGATAGATGATAATAGTGGCAATTGGTGTAGTACTACCTATTATCCTGAATTGCCTGATTGGTTGGCCAATTATAATTTGTCTGATGGAGTAGGTACGCGTGTCAAGGATATTGTGTGGAAACCCTTTCTGTCCTTTGAAGATTTTCATTACCAAACGTCCACTTATCATAAGAAACCATTTAAATACCCTATGCGTGCGTACAGGGAGGCTATGGTTAAACGTTTCATGGCTTCACCGCTTGTCAATGATGAGGTTAATAAGATTGTAGATAAGTGTTTACAATATACTCGTTTAGGGAGAGATGAAACTCCTGACGTGTTGACGGTTGGATATACTGTGGGACGAGATATGGATGCTTCACTTACGGAGCAACCAATGGAACAACAAGATGCGTATGTGCGTTTAGATCTGTCTATACAGCATCTTTTGGGTATGATAGAACGTCATGTGGGACTGAATCGTACACTTGTGGTACTTAGTGGTGCTGCACCTCAGAAGAAGATACATCCAGTTTTGGGTAGATACCATATCCCAAGTGGGGAGTTTCGTATAAATCGCTGCGCTGCGTTGCTTAACCTATATCTTATGGCCAAATATGGCGATGGAAAATGGGTGTCTGGATATCATGATCAACAGATATATCTTAATCATGCATTGATCGAAAAGCGACAAATGCAGTTGGATGAAGTACAGCTTCGTGCAGCTCATTTTCTTGCTGAATTTAGTGGTGTGCAACAAGTATACAGCAGCCACCAATTGTTGTTAGGTGGATGGTCGCCTCAAACGGAACTATTTCGTGCAGGTTTCCATATAGCACATTCGGGTGATTTATTTATTGATATTCTTCCTGGTTGGAAGCAAGTAGATGAACAAGACCGTGTCGTACAAGTGGTACAACATGGTACAACATATGCACCTATCATCTTGATGGGACCTAATGTCAAGGCACAAATTATTCGTGTGCCTGTGAATATGACGCAAGTTTGTCCAACAATTTGTTCTTCTATTCATATTCGAGGCCCGAACGCAGCGGCTTCCTTTCCTTTACAATAGCAAAGAAAGGGAAAATGGTATCGTGTATCTAAAAACTAATTGATTCACAACGCTTTTCCCGAAAATAACTCGTATCTTTGCTGCTGATCGAGTGTGTTTACTGACTCGATTGAACTCAAAAAAATAATAATCAATATAGAATACCAAACAATGGGATTTAACGAATTTATATCGAAACTTTTCGGTAATAAAGCAAGTCGTGATGCAAAAGCGACGCAACCTTATGTGGATAAGGTCAAAGAAATTTATATAGAGATTGATGCTTTGTCGCACGATGAATTACGCGCTAAGACAAAAGAGCTTCAAAAGTTTATTCAAGAATCAGCAACTACAGAGCGTGAGCAAATTGAGACGTTACGAGAAGAAGTAAAAGACTTACCTCTTGAACAAAGAGCAGCTGTCTTTGACAAAATCGATGATTTAGAAAAGAAGATCTTAGAAAAATATGAAGAGGCTTTGGATGAAGTAATGCCTACTGCATTTGCTATCGTAAAGAGTACTGCTCGTCGTTTATCTGAAAATCCAGAACTTATAGTTGAAGCTACAGACTTTGACCGTCAATTGGCCAAGAAGTTTGATTTCGTACGCATAGAGGAGAATAAAGCTATTTTTCAAAATCACTGGCGTGCAGGTGGTAATGATATGAAGTGGCAAATGGTACACTATGATGTCCAGTTATTTGGTGGAACCATCTTACATCAAGGTAAGATTGCTGAGATGGCAACTGGTGAAGGTAAGACTTTGGTTGCTACATTGCCCGTTTTCTTGAATGCCTTGACAGGTAATGGAGTGCATGTCATTACCGTGAATGACTACTTGGCTAAGCGTGACTCTGAGTGGATGGGACCTTTATATATGTTTCATGGTCTTTCTGTAGATTGTATTGATAAGACACAACCAAACTCTGAAGAACGACGTCAGGCATATAAAGCTGATATTACATTCGGTACTAACAACGAATTTGGTTTTGACTACCTACGTGATAATATGGCGACTCGTGTGAGTGATTTGGTACAGCGCAAACATAATTATGCGATTGTCGATGAGGTCGATTCTGTATTGATTGATGATGCGCGTACGCCATTGATTATTTCTGGTCCTGTACCGCGTGGCGATGTGCAACTTTTTGAAGAACTTCGTCCTTTGGTGGAACGCTTGTTTGCTGTACAAAAGAATTTGGCAACTAAGTTGTTAGCTGACGCAAAATCTATGATTGCTTTAGAGGATAAGACAAAACAAGAAGAGGGGTATCTTGCCCTTTTCCGTTCTCATAAGGCACTCCCTAAAAACCGTGCATTGATTAAGTTCCTATCTGAATCTGGTATCAAAGCTGGTATGTTGAAGACTGAGGCTATCTATATGGAGCAGAACAATAAACGTATGCCTGAAGTTGTAGAACCACTATATTTCGTAATCGATGAAAAGATGAATAGTGTGGATCTTACTGATAAGGGAATCGAATTGATTACTGGCGATTCAGAAGATCAAAACCTATTTGTTCTTCCAGATATTGCAGCTCAATTGTCTGCTCTTGAAACGGAAAATCTTTCTGATGAAGAACGTCTAGCCAAGAAGGATGCTTTTATGCAAGACTATGCGGTAAAAGCAGAACGTGTACATACTATTCATCAATTGCTGAAAGCATATGCTATGTTTGAAAAGGATGATCAGTACGTGGTGATGGATGGGCAAGTCAAGATTGTAGATGAGCAAACTGGTCGTATTATGGATGGTCGTCGTTATAGCGATGGACTTCATCAAGCTATTGAAGCGAAAGAACGAGTGAAAGTGGAAGCTGCTACGCAAACATATGCTACTATTACTCTTCAGAACTATTTCCGTATGTATCATAAGTTGTCAGGGATGACTGGTACTGCAGAAACAGAAGCAGGAGAATTGTGGGATATTTATAAATTGGATGTTGTTGTTATCCCTACCAATCGCCCTATTGCTCGTGATGATCAAAATGACCGTATTTATAAGACAGCACGTGCAAAATATAAAGCTGTTATTGAGGAGGTAGAGAAGTTAGTGAAAAAAGGCCGCCCAGTGCTTGTCGGAACAACTTCGGTAGATATATCTGAAAAATTGAGCAAGATGTTGAGTATGCGTAAGATAGAGCATAACGTACTGAATGCAAAACTACACCAGAAAGAAGCTGATATCGTGGCTCTAGCTGGTCAGCCAGGCACAGTGACTATCGCCACCAATATGGCTGGTCGTGGTACCGATATCAAATTGACCGATGAGGTGAAAGCAGCAGGTGGTCTAGCTATTATTGGTACTGAACGTCATGAATCTCGTCGTGTAGACCGTCAGCTTAGAGGGCGTGCTGGACGTCAAGGTGACCCAGGTAGCTCAGTGTTCTTTGTGTCTTTGGAAGACCAATTGATGCGTCTGTTTGCAAAGGATCGTTTGGCTTCAATGATGGACCGTCTTGGTTTCAAAGAAGATGAAATGATTGAGCATCCAATGATCTCTAAGAGTATAGAAAACGCACAGAAGAAAGTTGAAGAAAACAACTTTGGTATTCGTAAGCGTCTTCTTGAATACGATGACGTCATGAACATGCAACGTAATGCGGTTTATACTAAGCGCCGCCATGCTTTAATGGGGGAACGTATTGGTATGGATATTGCCGATATGGTTTGGGATCGTGCTGCTTATGCTACAGAGACTTCAGAATATAGTGATTGCCAAATGGAACTGCTAAGTACTTTGTCTATTGAAGCTCCTTTCACTGAAGAAGAGTATATCTCTTTGAAGCCACAAGTACGTGTAGAAAAAGCTTTCGAAGCGGCTATGGCTGCATATAAGCGCCGTGCAAAACATCTTGCAGAAACAGCTTACCCGGTAATCAAACAAGTGTATGAAACTCAAGGGGCGATGTATGAAAATATTATGATCCCTATCACTGATCAAAAACGAGTGTTCAATATTTCTGTACCTCTTAAGGAAGCTTATGAGACAGAGTGTGATGCGGTAATTACAGCATTTGAAAAGCAGATTATTTTGCACACAATTGATGAATGTTGGCAGGAGAACTTACGTGATTTAGATGAGTTGAAACAGTCTGTACAAAATGCGAGCTATGAACAAAAAGATCCTTTGTTGATCTATAAGTTGGAATCTGCAGAATTGTTTAAGTCTATGATGGATAAGTTCAATGCACAAACCATTTCAACTGTTGTGCGTGCGTCTATTCCTATGCAGGTACAGCAAGCACCTCAGGATGTGCAGGCAGCTCCTAATGAAGTGGCTTCTCAGCGTCGTCCTCGAATGCAGGAGACACATCAATCATTGGAAAATGAACATCAGCGTGCAGCGGCATCTCAAGATACTCGTGAGCCACAAGAATCACGCACACCTATTCGTAATGAAAAACGTGTAGGACGAAATGATCCTTGTCCTTGTGGAAGTGGTAAGAAGTATAAGAATTGCCATGGTAAGAATGCTTAAATTATGACTTATTAGTTATATGCAATATTGGGGTTACTCTTTAAGTAGTATGTATATGCTTACTTGGGAGTAACCCCTTTTTTATATTGTATAGTATATGGACAATGAAATGTTGGATAAAGATGTATAAAAATGATATGCTTCTTGCCTAAAAGCTTTGTCTGGTCATTATTTATTTCTATCTTTCGAAAAAGATATCTATACTTGATGAGGCTATCATCTAGTTAGAGAGAATGTGATGTAGAATGGTTTGTGTGGATTAGAAAACAACAGGCTATTGTGGTGATACTCAATAAGAGAAAGGAAGAATTTACTTATTAGAAGATCTAATGAATTTACTTGCTTACTATGAAAAAATCTTTTATTTTATCTGGCGTTGTTTGGCTGGGAGCATTGATGTTGGGTACTTCGTGTAGTACAACGTCAGTGTTTACGTATGATTGTATGGTGCCAGCCGATATTACGTTGCCAGTGGAGTTGGCGTGCGTAGGAATTATTAATCATGCTCCTGATTCTTTGTATGATTTGTCTTCTAGGGCTACTCAAGTGATGGCGCAGGATGTAGCTGATGCCCAGTATTTTAACGATGTACATTTATTGGATAGTGTAATTGTTGCACCTATGACTTCACAACACGTTGATGATTTAGCTCGTTTTTTGGAGGTCGATTTCTTAGCTAGTTTGGATTCTTTGGAATTGACTTTGCTGAGCTCTGCATCTCGTACTAAAGAGGGAGAGTATGAATCAAAGGCTCATGTAAATATTTTAGCAAAAATGCACTTGTACCTGCCAGGTAGAGATGCACCTATGGCAACCATGCTTTTACAGGATACGTTGAATTGGTATGGTTACGGAGTTGATGAACGAGAGGCTCATGATAAACTTCCAACACTGGGAGAGATTGCATTAGAGTGTACAAATTATGTCGGTGAAAAGTATGCAGACAAATTAGTACCTCATTGGACAACTGTTACACGTGCTTTATTTGTTAGTGAAGCTGGTGAATTAAAAGAAGCCGCTGTTAATATTCACGATGACCAGTGGGATAAAGCTAAAGCAAAATGGGAAAATACATATAAAAAGACCAATAGTACAAAGTTAAAAGCATATTGTGCTTATGATTTGGCTGTCTATTATGAAAAAGAATCCGAAATAGATAAAGCTATTGAATGGATAACCATATCAGCAAAGCACTTTAAAGAGGCTAAGAGTCATAAAGCCACTGAAGATGCAGCAGCTTATTTGGTGTTCTTACAGAATCGAAAAAAAGAACTTACGCTTTTAGATTTGCAGTTCGCAGAATAAAAAAAGCATGACTTTGATTTATTAATTAAAAAAATAGTATATTTGCTCCATGAAACTATCTAAAGAAACTCTTTTGGCTATTGAGCAGGCTGTTCGTACCGCTATAGAACCTTATACTGCTCTGACTGAAGCTACTGCAATAGCTACAGACATTTACATGTATGCAGATACAGACCAAGCAATGTTGACTATTATGGATGAGGAAAATGAGGTCCTTGCCCAGTGTGATATTGACGAGTGGAAAGAACTAGATGATGGTGGTGCAGATGAGCGATTGCTTCGTGCCATGAGTCAGCGTTTGACTAGCCTTTTGCAGAAACTGCGTGATGAGCACGTTTTTGAAAATGTGCATATTATGAAGCCTTATAGCTTTGTTCTTTCAGATGTAGAAGGAGAGACTATCATCGATTTGTTGTTGATTGATGATGATACCTTGATTTTGGGTGAAGGTTTACTTGAAAACTTGGATGAAGAGCTCAATGCTTTCTTGAAAAAATTGATGGAAGAATAAGATCACACAAGTGATTTTGAACATATATACAAATAGGATGAATCATGAAGATTCATCCTATTTTTGTATCTAAATCATTTCTTTATTTTGTCTTATACCAATCAAATGCAGCAGCTCCATTGCCGTCGTTTGATTGTGCAAATAATCCAAATAATACTCCAGTAAATCCACTAGCTGTTTCACTACTAAGATAGCGTGTGTCCAAATCTATGAGGCGTGTATCATTGCAATAAAAAACATACGAGTATTTATCCGCAACAACTTTAAGAGTCGTAGGTTGTGATGGGATACTCATTTCTTTAGCGATGTAATCTATTCTACCGACGCGTACATGTACTTGTACATATGTATCATTCCCTTTACGTACCAGTTGCACATCATAATGATGAGTCGGGTTTTGGAATACAGTCAAACCAGTTTGTAATAATTTCCCTGGTCGAATGATTTGTACATTGGTACTCACGGTTTGTGCCATATGATTTTGGCGAGTTCCCACAAAAGTAGGAGAAGCAATATCTTTAATTTGTTTTTGGGTAGCTTTTAGAACTAGATAGCCTGGTTTTTCTTTTAAGCTGTAATTCTCAAAGTGAGGATTGCGGATATACATCCATGAATAACCAAGTTGTGATTCTGAAAAATCAGTTGATGCATCGCTAAAATTATCTTTAAGAGGTCTTTCTGGCAAAGTTTTAGTGATCATGAGCGTATCAACATAGCCTTTGTTGTAAATTACAGGCCATGCACCTTTACCCCATTCTACAGGAGCCAAGAAAGTTTCTCTACCCATTACATGATGTCTGCCATCGCCTGGACGGAAACCTAAGAAGACAGTCCACCACGATCCATCATGAGCTTGTATAAAATCTGCGTGTCCAGTTCCCTGAATAGGATTTGATTCGACCAATCTTCTTGAATGAGTCAGGATTGGATTGGCAGGATTGCTAGTGTATGGTCCGTAAATATCTATAGCTCGAGCTACAGTAACTTTGTGAGCATACTCAGTTCCACCCTCAGCTATTGTCAGATAAAAGTATCCATCTTTTTTGTAGATATGTGGAGCTTCTGGATATCGACCTCCTGTACCATACCATATGCATTTTGTGGGACTAAGCTGTTCACCTGTTATTGGATTGATTTCGCTTAAGCAAATACCACCATTAGGGTTACTTACTAGATAACAAGTGTCATTATCCCAAAATAGAGAAGGGTCTATTCCTTTTTGCACTAACCATACTGGATCTGACCATTCTCCAGCTGGATCTTTGGTGTGAACAATAAAGTTGCCCTTATCACTGGTATTGGTGGTAATCATATAGAAAATACCTTTGTGATAACGAATGGTTGGCGCAAAGATACCTCCAGAGACCCAAGCTTTTTCAAGATTTAATTGTGAACGTCTGGTAAGGCAATGACCAATTTGTTCCCAATGAATAAGGTCCTTTGAGTGGTAGATCGGTACACCAGGAAAATACTCAAAACTACTGGTTACCAAATAATAATCGCTGTCTTTACGACATACACTAGGGTCGGGGTTGAAGCCAGAAATAACTGGATTGTTGTATCCAGAATCGGTTTTTTTTTCCTGTGCTTGAACTGTTTGCACAGTCATAGTCTGACTGCATGCCATTAGAAGAGCAAATAAAATGCCCCAAGAATAATGCATTGATTTCATGTCTTTCTTTTTGGTTTAAAAAATAATAATTTAAATGATCTAAGATTTGTGTTTTGAGTATCGACAAATGTAATAATATTTTCCCATATTTAATTGATAACAGTAGAGTGAATAGAAGATCTATTAAGTATTTATCTTATTATTTGTTTTGTTTACAAATTTTCTTATCTTTGTCTCAGTAGACACTTGTACATCGTCTAGGTGTAATGAGATGCTTTTTTGGAAGATTCACTTTCTAAATTACAAACATATGAGAAAAATTATTTTATACATTGCATCGTCTATTGATAACTTTATCGCTACGACCGATAAAGGGGTGGCTTGGTTGGATAAGTTCAATATTCTCGAAGGTGAGGATTATGGCTACAAAAGTATGTATAAACATATAGATACGCTATTAATGGGTAGTGGTACCTATTTGAGTATTTTGGGAATGAATATCCCTTGGCCATATTCAGGGCATCAGACTTACGTCATGACGCGAGACCCATTTTTATTTGCTCCACAAATGGATGTGACTTTTGTGACGACAGATTTTGTTGATTTTGTGCAAGATCTTAAAGCGCAAGATGGTCAAGATATTTGGCTTGTGGGAGGTGGTGTTCTCAATGGTATTTTATTGGATGCTGGACTTGTAGACGAAATTCAGTTATGTGTCATGCCGATTACACTAGGAGAGGGAATTCCGCTATTCCAAGCACATGAATCATCACATTTTTGGGCCTTACATGCGTGTCGCTCTTACGATAATGGGGTCGTTATGATTACCTATCGTTGTACTTGTGAGGATGTACCAGATAAACAGCAAAAACCATAGTTTGTATTACAAATGGGTAGTTTAGTAATAATTTATGCTTTTAGCGGACTATATCTCTGTTAATTTGTTATCTTTGCGTTTCATGATAAACCAAAAACAATAGGATATGAGTACAACTGCAAAATTATTACTACACTGTCCAGACAAACCCGGTATTTTGGCCGAGGTGACTAATTTTATTACAGTCAATAAGGGAAATATTATTTATTTGGATCAGTGGGTAGACCGTGAAGAGAATCGATTCTTTATGAGGATAGAATGGCAACTTCAGGGATTTATGATTCCTCAAGACAAGGTGTATGATTACTTTTTTACGTTGTATGCGCAGAAATATAATATGGAATTTAGTCTATATTTTAGTGATCGTAGACCAAAAATGGCTATCTTTGTCAGCAAGATGTCACACTGTCTTTTTGATTTGTTGTCTAGATATACATCTGGAGAATGGGAAGTCGAAATTCCTTTAATTATCAGCAATCACCCAGATTTACAACATGTAGCAGATCGATTTGGCATTCCTTTCTATCTTTTTCCAATTAGCAAAGCAAATAAACTGGAACAAGAAATCAAAGAAATGGACTTGTTGAAGGAGCATGATATTGACTTTATTGTGCTGGCTCGTTATATGCAAGTCATTTCTCAGCAGATGATTGATACCTATGAAAATAGGATCATCAATATTCATCATTCGTTTCTTCCAGCTTTCGCTGGGGCTCGTCCCTACCATCAAGCCCATCAGCGCGGCGTGAAGATTATTGGAGCAACTAGTCACTATGTAACAGCCGACTTGGATGCTGGCCCTATCATTGTGCAAGACGTGGTGCGTGTAACGCACAAAGATCAAATACCAGTATTAGTCAATAAGGGAAAAGATTTAGAGAAGATTGTATTATCGCATGCTGTACAAAAACATATTGAGCACAAGGTACTTGTGTATGGTAATAAGACGGTCATCTTCAATTAATTTTTTGTTTAACCAAGACTATACAAGACTATGTTATTTATCTGTCATACGAAGTGTTCTACTTGTAAGAAAGCCGAAAAGTGGTTAGTCGAACAAGGGGTCACTTTTGAAAAAAGAGATATTCAAGTAAACAATCCTACTCGAGAAGAAATTGCGGAGTGGTTTGAAAAAAGTGGCTTGACTATCAATAAACTGTTCAATACTAGTGGACAGTTGTATCGCCAAATGGGTTTGAAAGACCGTCTGAAAGAAGAAGATACCGAAACTTTATTGGATTTATTAGCTACAGATGGAATGCTCGTGAAGCGTCCTATATTAGTTAGCGACAAAGGAGTTTTGTTTGGTTTTAAAGAGGCAGATTACGAAAAGACAGCATTATAAATAATATGGCAGCAACATATAGAGACTATCAGAATTATAGAGAAGAAAATGAACGTTGGTTGATTGACAATGCCAATGAAGACGGTATCATGGAATTGCCATGTGGGGTGCAATACAAGGTCATCTTAAAGGGTAATGGCCCTATTCCTAAAGCGAAAAGCATGGTCAAAGTACATTATCGAGGAGAAACCATTAATGGTAAAGAGTTTGATAATAGTTGGAAACGCAAAAAGCCAGCAACTTTTCGTGTCAATGAAGTTATTGATGGGTGGCAAGAGGCTTTAAAAGTGATGCCACTAGGTTCTCGATGGATGATTTATATCCCATGGGAATTAGGATATGGTAAACGAGGTTCTGGACCTATTAAGGCCTACTCGACATTGATATTTGAAGTTGAACTCTTAGGCGTACGATAACACATGGCATCTTATGTATCGGTTGCACAAACCTTAGTGCAAGCTATAACCTCGCTACAAAAAACGCAGCGATTGTCTCGCATTTACTTTTTTGCAGGACCAGAAGAAAATGGGGTGTTGACTATGGGCACGGCCAGTGCCTTGGCTGCCCTCTCTCCACGAGTAAGCGATGGTATTACTTTAGTGCATGTCACCCCACGTGGTGCACACAGTGAAGATAATCGTCGCATGCGTGAGCGTGTTCCTGCATCTATAGATGTGATCACTGTAGAAACAAATTTTGAACCTATTGCTTTTGACCCTACAGATGTCGTGATTGATGGTTTGTTTGGTATCGAATGCGAAACGCCGTTGGTTGGTGGTTTTGAAGCAATGATCAACTATATTAATAGTGTAGATCCATTAACGATTTCTTTGACTTTACCTTCAGGTATGTATGCCGATGGTAGCAATCTTGGAAAAAATCAAGTGATGGTCGAACCACAAGCCACCATCTTAACTTTACCATTGATTGTCAAGTATCTTAGTGATGCTGTACGAGCAATGGGTAGAGTTTTTGAAGTGGCCTATGCCCCTGATGAAGTAGGGAGTATCTGGCATCAAGAGAAAGTTGAGTATCGCATGATCAACGAAGCACGTATTAAGGCGCGTGTACAAACGATGTCTGAATGGGCTCATAAGGGCACCTTTGGCAATGCATTGCTTGTAGCTGGTAGTACTGGTATGGCTGGTGCAGCTGTGATGGCTGCCAAAGGAGCTATGCGAAGTGGGGTTGGTAAATTGACTTGTTTCTCTTGCCTCTGTAATCGAGAAATATTACAGAATCAAGTGCCACAAGCAATGGTGCTTTTAGATGAGAACCCACATTGCTGGAGAGATAATATAGATGACTTAGAACATTTTTCACATGTGTGTATTGGTCCTGGCTTAGGGCAAAATCCAGATACAGGTGTGGCTCTCGATCATACTTTACGTGCCCTTAAGTTGATGAATATTCCATGTGTTTTAGATGCTGATGCACTAAATCTAATGGCCAATCATAAAGAGATGATGCGTCATATTCCTGATGGTTCTATCTTGACACCACATTTGAAGGAACTTGAGCGCTTGTCTTGTCGTTGTGCTTCTGTTATGGATTTGATTGTGCAAGCAGAGCGTATTGCTAAGGATTACAACTGCTATGTTGTTGTGAAGGGCCATAACAGTGCCATTTGTTACCCAGATGGTTCCTTGTTTATAAACCCTACTGGCAATGCTGGTATGGCAACTGGTGGTAGTGGAGATGTCCTCTCTGGTGTTTTGCTTGGCTTGCTTGCTCATGGATATGCTCCAGAAGATGCAGTACGATTAGGAGTCTATATACATGGTTTAGCTGGAGATTTGGCTGCCGAAGCATTGACTCCAATTGCGATGCATGCAGGTGATATTATTGAGTACCTTCCCCAAGCGTGGAAACACTTACTGGAGAAGTAGAATATAAACACTAAATACAGTAATTATGGCCTTAAAAAAACGTGTTGAAAACAAATTGAATGCTCAGATTAATGCTGAAGCATGGTCGGCTTATTTGTACCTTTCTATGTCTAATTATTTGGCTGCTGAAGGATTGAATGGCTTTGCAACTTGGATGAGAGTGCAATATGAAGAAGAAACTTTTCATCTGATGCATATGATTGACTATGTCAATGAACGTGGTGGACGGGTATTATTACAACCAATAGCTGAAGTGCCTACTGTCTGGGATAACCTATTACATGTATTCGAAGACACCTTAAAACATGAGGAACAAGTCAGCGAACTAATTAATGAATGTATGGATGTGGCTATCGAAGAGCGCGACCACGCTACGCAGAGCTTTCTGAAATTCTATGTTGATGAACAAGTAGAAGAAGAAGCTACTGTGAGTGACTTATTGAATAATATAAAAATGACTGGTAGTAATGGTAATGGAGTATTTTTCTTGGATAAGGAATGTGCCACAAGAACCTTTACTGCACCAATTGTATAAACTGTATATATAGTATATGAAATTGATTTCTTGGAATGTCAATGGTATTCGTGCCGTGATGAAAAAAGATTTTCCTGCTACTTTGGCTACACTAAACCCAGATATTCTTTGTGTGCAAGAAACCAAAGCACAAGATGATCAAGTACGTGAAGCTTTGCAAGATATTGAAGGGTACCACCTATATATGAATTCGGCAGTGAGAAAAGGTTATTCAGGTACTGCCATCCTTTCAAAAGAAGAACCCATTGGTGTGGTGCACGATATCGGTATTGAAGAGCATGATCAAGAGGGACGAGTGCAGTGTGTTGAGTATCCTGACTTTTACCTTGTCAATGTCTATGTTCCCAATTCTGGTAGTGAATTGGCAAGATTAGATTATCGTGGTGGGTGGGATCAGGTATTTTTTGACTATTTAAAGAATTTGGAGAAAACCAAGCCTGTGATTGTGTGCGGCGATTTTAATGTAGCACATCAGGCTGTTGATTTGGCACGTCCTAAACAAAACTATAATAAATCAGCTGGATATACACAGAAGGAGATTGATGGTATGGACCGCTTTACACAGGGTGGGCTTGTTGATTCTTTTCGCTACCTTCATCCTGATGTAACTGAAGCCTATTCATGGTGGAGTTATCGTGGTGGGGCACGAGCTAAGAATGTGGGATGGCGTATTGATTACTTCTTATTGAGTAAATCACTGCTACCACGTTTAAAGGAAGCCTGGATCAACTCTGAGGTGATCGGCTCTGACCATTGTCCTGTCGGAATTATTTTGGACTAAAGTGTTCTTGTATATACAGAAAGATAGGGTGTAGCCTCAAAAAGGCTACACCCTATCTTTTTATTTATACATCTATATCGACATCCCATGCAGACCATTTCGCATCGCTAGGCATACGCCAGTCTCCACGCGGTGAAAGACTTACCGAACCAACTTTAGGTCCATCAGGCACACAACTGCGTTTGAATTGTTGCTGAAAGAATCGGCGATGGAAAATCTTCAACCATTTCAGTATCGTCTCTTTATCAAAATCCTCTGCAAAAGTATATTGAGCTAGGAAGTATATTTTTGCAGGACCAAATCCGTGACGTAAGAAGTAATATAAGAAGAAGTCATGTAAGATATATGGACCGACTAAATCTTCAGTCTTTTGTTTGATATTTCCATTCTCATCCGCAGGAATTAATTCTGGACTGATAGGTGTATCAGCAATGTCTAGTAGCGTCACTTTTGTAGCACCACTGAGTTTATGTGTAGCATACCATAGCACTAGATGACGTACCAATGTTTTAGGGACACTGCAATTGACTGCATACATAGACATATGATCTCCATTGTATGTGGCCCACCCAAGAGCCATTTCACTCATATCTCCTGTACCGATGACGATACCTCCCATCTGATTGGCTACGTTCATAAGTATCTTGGTGCGTTCACGAGCTTGTACATTTTCATAAGTAATATCATGTACAGATGGATCATGCCCGATGGCTTCAAAGTGTTGCATACAAGCATCAGCGATAGAAATCTCACGAATAGTAACGCCAAGCTCCGTCATAAGATTCATGGCATTGGTGTATGTACGATCGGTTGTTCCAAATCCTGGCATGGTAATCCCGATGATGCCTTTGCGATCTAACTGTAGATAATCAAAAGCTTCCACGCACACAAGCAAAGCCAATGTACTGTCTAGTCCCCCCGAAATACCAATAACAATTTGTTGACAACCTATATGTTGTAGACGATTAGCAAGCCCAGCTACTTGGATCGATATGATTTCCTCGCAGTGTATTGTTTTGCTTTGTGCATCGCCTGGCACAAATGGAGTCTTGGGCAAGAAGCGTGTCAAAGAAGCTTGTGGCAGCTTTTTATCTTGTGGTTGCACATCATAAAAAATCGTTTCAAGTAGCGACTTTTGGTGTACACGCATCGCTGTGCTAAACGTAGAATTAGTCCGACGTTCGTTACGAAGTGATTGAATATCTATTTCTGAGTAGATGACTTGCGCATCGTTGATAAATCGTTTCCCTTCTGCGAGCAATCGTCCATTTTCGTAGATATATAGGCAACTTTGGAAAACCACATCGGTAGTACTCTCGCCATTTCCACAAGAGGAGTATATATACCCTGCTATGCAACGAGCAGATTGTTGACTGACCAATTGTTTTAGATAATCATGTTTACCCACAGCAGCCGTATCAGCACTTAGATTGACAATAATATCCGCATTGGCCATAGTCAAGAAAGTGCTAGGAGGGGCAGGGCTCCATAGATCCTCACAAATCTCAATTCCAAAATTGAAATATGGTGTACGCAACACAGTTGGTTTGTTACCTATAGCTATTGTTTGTCCGTTAATTTGGCAGCTTTGAGGTAAAATGTCCGATGCTGGTGTAAACCATCTTTTCTCGTAAAACTCCTTATAATTAGGAAGGTATTGCTTGGCTACGATACAATGCACCTGTCCGTCACCGATTACTACGGCTGCGTTGATAAGTTGCCCACCTAACGCCATCGGACAGCCCACTACAGTGAGCATGCCAGAGACCTCCGAAGATTTTTGTATTAACCAAGTCAGATTTTCCAACGCGGTGTCTAGCAACTGATTATTTTGAAACAGATCCCCACAACTGTATCCCGTGATTCCCAATTCCGGAGTCACAAGCAATCGGCTACCTTGCTGATGGGCCTCTTGCATGCACGCATACAGACGTTGCGCATTTGAGCGTGGATCGGCAAGTGCCATGATGGGGCTGGCTGTTGCTACTTTGACAAATCCATGTTGTATCATATATTCTTTTTTAGAACGATAGTTTTTGTTTACAGTACAAATGTAAGGACAATCTCTGAGATAAAGAAAAAAATGCGTATCTTTGCAGGCACTTATCATAAGTAAGAACAACATATAACGATCCGAATATACATATTATGGCACAGAAACCAGGTATTCCAAAAGGTACAAGAGACTTTTCGCCTGTAGAGATGGCGAAGCGCAATTACATATTTGATACGATTCGCGACGTATATCATCTGTATGGATTTCAACAGATAGAGACACCAGCCATGGAGAATCTATCGACCCTTATGGGGAAATATGGAGAAGAGGGAGATAAGCTTCTTTTCAAGATTCAAAATTCAGGAGATTACTTCAAGAAATTATCTGACGACGAGTTACTTTCACGCGATTCAGCCAAGTTGGCTAGTAAATTTTGTGAGAAAGGGCTCCGTTATGATTTGACCGTGCCTTTTGCACGTTTCGTCGTACAGCATCGTGATGAGATAACCTTTCCTTTCAAGCGATACCAGATTCAACCAGTATGGCGTGCCGATCGTCCACAAAAGGGACGCTATCGTGAGTTCTTTCAATGCGATGCCGATGTCGTTGGTAGTGACTCCTTGATCAACGAAGTCGAATTGATGCAGATTGTGGATGAAGTCTTTAAGCGCTTTGACATTCGCGTGTGTATCAAAATCAATAATCGTAAGATATTGTCTGGTATTGCCGAGATGATAGGACAGGCTGATAAGATCGTGGACATAACCGTTGCTATCGATAAACTCGATAAGATTGGTTTGGACAACGTCAACCAGGAATTGGCTGATAAAGGCATCCCTCAAGAAGCCATTGACCAATTGCAACCAGTCATTCTTCTTTCTGGAACAAATGCTGAGAAGTTGGATACTTTGAAGACAACATTGGCATCAACAGAAGTGGGATTGAAGGGTATTGAAGAAACTCAGTTTATCCTTGATACTCTAGAAAAGATGGGGCTACATAATGAGATGGAACTAGATCTTACTTTGGCTCGTGGATTGAATTACTACACAGGAGCAATTTTTGAAGTCAAAGCACTTGATGTACAAATTGGTTCAATCACTGGTGGTGGCCGTTATGATAATTTGACTGGAGTCTTTGGACTTCCTGGTGTATCTGGAGTAGGTATCAGTTTTGGTGCTGACCGTATATTTGATGTTTTGAATCAATTAGATCTTTATCCCAAAGAGGCCGTACACGGTACTCAGATTTTGTTTATCAATTTTGGAGATCAGGAAGCAGCTTTCTGTATGCAGATGTCTGTCGCTCTGCGTAATGCGGGTATACGTGCTGAATTATATCCAGATGACGCAAAGATGAAAAAACAGATGATTTATGCCAATAAGAAGTCTATTCCTTTCGTTGCACTTGTTGGTGAATCAGAGATGGCCCAAGGCAAGATGATGCTTAAGAATATGGAATCTGGCGAGCAAGAATTGGTGTCTGTTGATGAGGCTATTGCTCGTATCAAAGGGTAATATTAAAAGTTTATTATTTATATTGTTATGCCAGCGTGTTTGCATTGTATTGCTTACACGCTGGCATTTTTATGAGTGTATTAATAATTTCGTTATTTTAAACTCGCTTTGTTGTTACTGTACACTTCCTTTAAAGACTTTGCCAGCAGATGGTGTTTCTTGATCCTTTTGGAAGTCATCACGATATATACCCGATGGTAGATCCATAAAGACAAAACTATTGCACCTACGTGCAGCTTCTACTTTATCTGTCATGCCAGTTTGTATCATAGTTGCAACTAGTCCCGCCAAACCACCTTGACCAGAACTTTTATCCAATGTCAAGTCACCACTACGTTCAAATAGCGTTTCACCAGTATGAGTAGAACGCATTACATAGCTCACCGTTACATGTATAGTACCAGAGATTAAAGTTTTACTCCATTTGCTGATTGTTGTAAATAATACAGCGTCAGCCCCTAGATACGTTCTGAATGGCGCCACATTTCCCTCAATAAAGTGTTCGCTTTCGTATGCACTTTGAGATTTTAAGAAATCAAGGGCCATTAATGGAGAAATCACGTAATAGCCACGTTCACAAATAGGGTGGGATAGCGAACTATAGAAGTATTCTTTTGCTTCCACATTGTTTGTGTTATTGATTGGAGGCATAATCAAAATCACCTTAGGCTTTTCTTCATAAAGCTTAGGATATGCTTCTGCACGAGTTATAGATGAAGTGGCCACGCATGATGTCAGTTGTAGTGCACACAGAATACTCAAAACAATGTATAATCCTTTTTTCATTTTAGTCCTTATTTATTGTTGATATAATGCGTTCCACAAACTTTTTAGATTCTGGATACAGTTCTATTTCTTTTTCTAGCAGTGGCATACCTTCTGCTTTTTTACCCTGCAGGCACAGTAGATATCCATATTCGGCACAGGCACCAGGAGGAGGCACTTGGCGCGTTCCTTTAGGTGAAGTCGTAATTTCTTGATACATTTTAGTGACTTGCTCTAGTGATTTGGGCGTTTGCTTCTTGTAGTATGTATATACTGCCGAGTCGTAATTGTCCCAAGAATATAGTGTACTTACTGGAGTGACACATGATGACAATCCACAGACTATACACAAGGCCGTAGCAGCCAATAAGATCATTGATTTACTCATATTCTATACTGTTTATTTGTTGATACGAATAATTTTTGATTGTTGAGCATAAATCATGACAGTGCGATCATACAACACTTGTCCTTTATCGTCTTGAACAACAAGGTGACGCTTGCCAGGAGCAACAGTATATTTGTTGCCTTTGACATTGCGTTTAGTCTCTTTGGTTACTTTTGCCTCAAAGCGAGTGTTTTGATCAATAAATACAATGACAGGCTTGTGTGCATTTGTACAGACCACTTCAATATAGCCTTGATCGTTCATACCAGAAGTGTGTGTCATCACACCTACTCGGCATCCAGTCAATAAAGACATAGGTACTAGTAGTAAGAGTAGGGCGATATATTGGCGAAATGTCTTTTTCATATCACTTGTTTTTTTCAGTTACATAATAATTATCAAGATGCGCAGGATCGACTTCACCATCAAGGAAAGTCACAATAGAGTACTCAGTTTCTGGAGTATCTCCACCAGTCATCACCACTTTGATGTGTCCAACGATTTTACCAGGAAGTTCTATCATCATCCCATTTTGTGGATTCTTGATTTTCTTTCCTTTTTGCATAACCGTAAACACGTCATCTGCCTGAATAGACTGACTAGCACCTCCTGAAATGACTACAGCATCATCATCAGCGCTTAGGATATATGATCTCCAAGGCTTGTTTGTACATTTGTTGATGATATTATCTACTAGTTGACCAATGGCAGCAGATATCGCCTTATCACTTAAAGTCGCGTCAAAACCAGCTTTACCACCAATGCCCAAGGTTGTTTTCGTTTTTGTTGTCGCTTCACCTTTAGCCTCGTCAGAGTAGATAATCAATCCAGTAGATACATCCACAATACGGATACTGACTCCAGCTTCTACGATTTGAGATTTGGAGCTACTAAAGACACCCTGGTTACCTTGGTTCTTACGGCCATATTCCGTGATAGATCCGATAATTAGATAGTCAGCCCCGATGGTATGTGCTTGTGCACCACCTTCTGTGACTTCCTTCATGATTTTGTCCAGGTCACCGCGTTCCAAAAGTAGAAATTTTCCAGAAGCAGCCAATTTCGAAGACAAAATATCTAAAGCTTGTTTTCCCATAGGATCATTGTCCTTGTCATAAAACAGACCTTTAGAATACTGAGTCTCATTAGAGAAACGGCCAATAGCCACTTTACGTTTAATCACTCGTTCGTTTTGAGCTTGTTCTTTTTGTGGTGCATCTTCCACTACCACTACTTGCTTTTGAGCATATAGAGAGGTCGCAGCCAAAAACAAACTCATCATCAGTAACTTTTTCATGTTGAGTAGTTTTGTTTATTATAAGGAATTATGCACAAATATAATGTATTGTATGGGTACAAAAAAATAATCTATAAAATATATATCCACTAAATAATACATATCTCATAAATGTATCTAAACAAATGTGTATATAAAAAGTTAGAGGAGAGTAACCTCGCGGTCGCTCTCCTCAGCAAACTTAAAACAACCAACAAAAGATGGAAGGCAGCATATAAATAGGTTAGATCTATATGCCTTGTGTGCCTTCCAACGAGTCTTATCTTATGAATAGAAGCTCACGATATTTAGGGAGCGTCCACATTTCATTATCTACAATAAGTTCAAGCTTATCGATATGGTAACGGATCTTATCAAAGAATGGAAGTACATCATCGTGATAAGCAATTGCCTTAGCACGTTCGCCTTCAATCTTATTAGCTACCTTACGAGCATCGATCATTGCCTTCACATTTTCTTGGATAAAGGCAGTACGTTCTGCGATTTCCTTGATTAGGTCAAGGTTACGAGCAGATAGTCTAGTCGAATCCTCACCAGGGAATAGATCTTTCATCTTATACACATTATCTATAAGAGCAGATTGATACTCTGTTGCTACTGGGATGATGTGGTTCATAGCCAAATCACCTAGAACACGAGCTTCAATTTGGATCTTCTTAGTGTATGTTTCCCATTTCACTTCAGTACGTGCTTTAAGCTCTTTACGGCTAAGTACTTTCACGCGTTCAAACATCTCCATAGTTTCTTCTGATATATAGTTATCAAAAATAACTGGGACGCTAGTTTCACAGTCAAGACCACGCTTAGCAGCTTCAACTTTCCATTCTTCGCTATATCCATTGCCATCAAAGTGAATTGGTTCGCATTCGATAAGATACTTACGTACCACATCAAGGATAGCAGCAATTTTAGGTTCACCCTTTTCGATCAAAGCTTCTACTTCCACCTTAAACTTTGCAAGTTGGTCGGCTACTGCAGTGTTAAGAGCGATCATTGCTGCACCACAGTTGGCTTGTGAACCTACTGCGCGGAACTCAAAGCGGTTACCTGTAAAGGCAAATGGAGAGGTACGGTTACGATCCGTATTATCAATTAGAAGTTCTGGAACTTGTGGAATATCTAGTTTAAGACCTTGTTTGCCACTCATACCCAATAGCTCGTTCTTATCACTTTCAACCAAGTGTTTGAACAACTTAGACACTTGCTTTCCAAGGAAACTTGAAATAATTGCTGGAGGTGCTTCGTTAGCGCCTAGACGGTGTGCATTTGTTGCGCTTGAGATACTAGCCTTCAATAGTCCATTGTGCTTGTAAACCGCCATCAATGTGTTAGCTACAAAAGTCACAAAACGAAGATTTTCTTCTGGAGTTTTACCAGGAGCCATCAAAGCGATACCAGTATCTGTACCAAGTGACCAGTTATTGTGCTTACCACTACCGTTGATACCAGCAAATGGTTTTTCGTGAAGCAATACACGGAAGCCATGACGACGTGCAATTTTACGCATCAATGACATTGTCAATAGATTGTGGTCATTAGCCAAGTTAGCTTCTTCAAAGATAGGAGCCAACTCAAATTGGTTAGGAGCCACCTCATTGTGACGAGTTTTCACAGGCACACCTAGTTTCAAAGCTTCGATTTCTAGGTCCTTCATAAACATAGCCACACGAGTAGGAATAGCACCGAAATAGTGGTCTTCCAATTGTTGATTCTTAGCAGAATCGTGTCCCATCAATGTACGACCAGTCAACAACAAGTCAGGACGAGCAGCATACAAACCTTCATCGATAAGGAAATATTCTTGTTCCCAACCTAGGTACGAGTACACCTTATTTACTTCAGGGTTGAAATAACGCACAACATCAGTTGCCGCCTTATTAACTGCACGAAGTGATTTCAATAGAGGAGCCTTGTAGTCAAGAGACTCACCAGTATATGCGATAAATACAGTAGGAATACATAGTGTATCATCTACAACGAATGCAGGTGATGATGGATCCCATGCAGTATATCCACGTGCCTCAAATGTATTACGGATACCACCATTAGGGAATGAAGATGCATCAGGTTCTTGTTGAACAAGCAATTTACCAGAGAAATCTTCTAGCATACCACCCTTGCCATCGTGTTCAACGAAAGCATCATGCTTTTCAGCAGTACCTTCAGTCAACGGAGCAAACCAGTGTGTATAGTGAGTGACTCCAAGTTCCATAGCCCATGCACGCATACCTTTTGCGATTTCGTCTGCGATAGCACGATCTAGTGTTTGACCATTTTCAATAGTATCGATCAATTGATTGTATACCTTGCTTGGTAGATACTTAAACATTTTCTCCTTATTGAAAACGTATTTACCAAAAAATTCAGACGGACGTTCTTTGACGTTTGGAACTTCAACAGCCTTCTTTGCAAAAGCTGACTCTACGACTCTAAATCTAAGTTTTGACATAATAATTGAGGTTTTTATTAGTAATCTTTGTATGTCTATTGAATGTTTTCGTTTTAGTGACTGCTTTTAGTCTTGTGCAAGCCACTTTTTGATGCGTTCCATTGCTTCTAGGCAATTGTCCCGTTCACCAAAGGCTGTTAATCGGTAGTAACCTTCACCACTAGGACCAAACCCAGCACCAGGTGTACCCACCACATGAGCCTTTTCAAGCATCTCATCAAAGAACTCCCAAGAAGACATCCCCTTAGGTGTTTTGATCCAGATGTAAGGTGCATTAACACCACCATATATTTCTAGGCCAGCCGCTTCAAGCGTTTCCTTCATGATTTTGGCATTGCCCATATAGAAGTCGATAGTAGCGCGTACTTGCTTTTTACCTTCTTCGCTATACACCGCCTCTGCGCCGCGTTGAGTGATATAGCTTGTTCCATTAAATTTGGTACATTGACGACGATTCCATACTGGGTTGAGTGCAGTCTTTTCACCCGTAGCCGTTGTCGCCATTAATTCTTTAGGCACCACTGTGTATCCACAGCGCACCCCAGTAAATCCTGCAGTTTTCGAGAAACTGCGGAACTCGATAGCACATTTTTTAGCCCCTTCGATCTCGTAGATAGAGTGAGGGACATCCTCTTCAGAAATAAATGCTTCATATGCCGAGTCAAAAAGAATCAGCACATCGTTTGCTAGTGCATAATCCACCCATACTTTGAGCTGCGACTTAGTCAGCGTAGTACCTGTTGGATTGTTTGGATAACATAGATACATCATATCGATGTCTCCCTCAGGTAGGGCAGGCACAAAATCATTCTGGCTAGTACAACTCGTATATGTGATATTGCTCCACATACCTGTTTTTGTATCTAGTTCGCCAGAGCGACCACCCATAACATTGCTGTCGATATACACAGGGTAGATAGGATCTGTAACCCCCACCTTGTTGCCTACGCCAAGAATATCACCGATGTTGCCCGTATCACTTTTGGCCCCATCGCTTACAAAGATCTCATCCATATCGATCTGGATACCACGAGCCGCATAATCATTGTCCACGATAGCCTTTCGTAGGAAATCGTAGCCTTGTTCTGGGCCATATCCGTAGAATCGTTCTTTCGTAGCCAAGTCATCTAAAGCGCTATGCATAGCGTCTAGTGCAGCCTGTGGTAATGGCTGAGTGACGTCGCCAATACCAAGACGAATGACTTGTGCTTCTGGATGAGCTTCTTGAAAAGCACTGACCCTTTTAGCAATATTACTAAAAAGATAGCTTCCAGGAAGTTTCAAAAAATTGTCATTAATTTTTACCATAATGATCTCTGAATTTGGTTGTTTATAGTTTTAAGTTTGCTTTGTTATTTTAAGTGTAAGCCTTATTCTACAGTCCACACAGTACCTTCAAATACCGTAGTGGCTGGTCCATCCATAAATAGATGCTTATCTTCTTCTTTTTTCCATTCGATGCTTACTGGTCCACCATCCATCGTGACGATACTCTTATTACTAGCTCGTCCAGTGAGGCACGCTGCTACTGCCGTAGCACAAGCCCCTGTTCCGCAAGCTTGAGTAATTCCCGATCCACGTTCCCATACACGCATACGAAGTTCATCTTTGCCCGTTACTTGGACAAATTCAACATTAGTACGATTGGGAAACATAGGGAGAGTTTCAATCTTTGGCCCGATTTCGGCCAATGGCACTTGAGCCATGTCATCCACGAAGATGACGATATGTGGATTGCCCATAGATACGGCAGTTCCACGGAATGTTTGACCATCTACAGTAAATTCTTGGTCAATCATTTCTTCGGGAGTATTGCTACGAAAAGTCAGTTGCTCGTTCACAGGAATTCCCATATCTATACAAGCTTTAGGCACATATTCGTTGCCCGCATCATCTTTTTTAATCGTTAGCTGGATGACTTTGATACCAGCCAAAGTCTCAAGAGTAATGCTAGACTTTTTTGTCAATCCTTTTTCGTAGACAAATTTCCCGATACAGCGTGTACCATTGCCACACATTTCTCCCTCCGAGCCATCTGCATTAAACATGCGCATGCGGAAATCGGCCACTTCAGAAGATTCAATTAAAATAAGTCCATCACTACCAATGCCTACATGGTATTTGCTCCACGCAATAGCATTAGCCTCGGGATTGGGTAATGTCTCTTTTGTACAATCTACAAAGATATAATCATTACCTAAACCGTGCATTTTAGTGAATGCTATTTCTTTTATCATTTCGTTGTTTGTTGGTTTGTTAAAGTTGCTATTTGTTTGCTTACGATGCAAATATACATCATTTTGTATAATCCGCAAAGGAAATAACTTTCTTTTTTGTTATTTTCTTGTTTTGCTTTCAGTTTGATATGTCCTGCTCCAATATCGCTTTCATATTGACAGAATTACGGCCTATATTTTTTTCATATTCTCTTTGCTTTAGATTTGGCTACGTTGGGGATATAGACTATCTTTGTCTCAGTTTGAATTTCCGCATTACACATTATATAATAGGATGAATCTATTACCCATTTTTGCTCAGTTGACACAAGTTCAACAAGAACTCCGTGCTTACGCTTTATATCTTACTCACGATGCGTCTTTTGCCGATGATTTATTGCAAGAGGCTTCCATCCGTGCGATGAGTCAGATAGACCAGTATCAGGAGCAAAATAAATTCTTACCATGGATGAAGCGCATCATGCGCAATATGTTCTATGACAGAATGCGTGCAGAGCAAAAAGTATCTATTCAATCGCTTGATGAAATCGATTATTTGGAAGACTATGCAGCCATGGATAGTTTTCAAGAGCCTGATAATGAGGAGTATGATTTGAGTCTGTTGATGTCTTTGTTGAAAGCATTGCCAGACGATAAGCGCGAACTTTTCGGATTGTATGCGCTCAAAGGAGTGAGCTACGAAGACATGGCAGAAATCGTGGGAGTGCCCAGTGGAACTGTTAAAAGCCGTTTGCATCGAATTAAGAAAGAGTTAAAAACCGCATACTTCAAAGCCCTAAAAAACACAGGAAAATAGCTTTTTTTGTGCACATTGCTATGTGGGCTGTGCAATTACCAAATTATTACTGCTAAACATTGTAATTCCTGGATATTTTTTCAGGAAACATTTCGCCATATCATCTGAATAAAGTACTTTTGTAGGCATATTAATTGCATATTCCAATAACGTAAACCTTTCGATATACAACGATGAAGAGGGAGATAAAATTTAGCCTAGTTTATAGAGACATGTGGCAGTCTTCAGGCAAGTATCAGCCACGCGTGGATCAATTGGTAAAAATTGCTCCAGTGATTGCAGAAATGGGTTGTTTTGCACGCGTTGAAACAAACGGTGGTGCATTCGAACAAGTGAACCTAATGTATGGTGAAAACCCAAATAAGGCCGTTCGTGAAGTAACCAAAATCTATCACGAGTACGGTATTCAAACACACATGCTAGACCGTGGTTTGAATGGTATCCGTATGTTCCCATGCCCAGTAGATGTACGTAAGATGATGTACAAAGTAAAACATGCACAAGGTGTAGATATTCCACGTATCTTCTGTGGTTTGAACGATACCCGCAACATCATCCCATCTATCAAGTATGCTTTGGAAGCAGGTATGATCCCACAGGCTACCCTTTGTATCACCAATTCTCCAGTTCACACGGTAGAGTACTATACAGCAGTTGCCGACGAACTAGTGGCCGCTGGTGCTCCAGAAATCTGTTTGAAAGATATGGCAGGTATTGGTCGTCCATGTTTCTTGGGTAAACTAACTAAAGCGATCAAAGACAGACACCCAGAAGTTGTTATCGAATACCACGGTCATACAGGTCCTGGTCTTTCTATGGCTTCTGTATTGGAAGTATGTAAGAACGGTGCCGATATTATCGACTGTGCCATCGAACCATTGTCATGGGGTAAAGTACACCCAGACGTAATCTCTGTACGTGCCATGCTAGCCGATGCTGGTTTTGACGTGCCAGAAATCAATATGGACGCCTATATGAAAGCGCGTACATTGACACAAGAATTTATCGATGACTTCTTAGGTCTATTTATGAACCCAACAAACAAGTTGATGTCTGCATTGCTATTGACTTGTGGTCTACCTGGTGGTATGATGGGATCTATGATGGCCGATCTAGAAAATATGCAAGGTGCCATCAACATGGCCCTAAAGGCAAACGGCAAAGAACCATATACAATGGAAGAGTTGACTCTGAAATTGTTTAATGAAGTAGAATACGCTTGGCCTAAGCTAGGATATCCTCCATTGGTTACTCCATTTAGCCAGTATGTCAAGAACATCGCCTTGATGAACGTATTGTGCCTAGCACAAGGTAAGGAACGTTTTTCAATGATCGACCCTAACGCATGGGGTATGATTCTAGGTAAGAGCGGTCGCCTTCCAGGTGAACTAGCACCAGAAATCATTGCACTTGCTAAAGAAAAAGGTTACGAATTTACCGACGCCACTCCACAAGATAACTATCCAGACCAGTTGGATGTATATCGCAAGGAAATGGACGAAAACGGTTGGGAATATGGTGAAGACGATGAAGAGCTATTCGAATTGGCTATGCACGATCGTCAATACCGCGACTACAAGAGCGGTGTGGCTAAACAACGTTTCCAAGAAGAAGTCGACAAGATGCGTGCAGCAGAAATGGAAAAGGGTGGTGTAAATCCAGAAGAACTTATCCTACTTAAGCGTGGTAAAGCTCAACCAATTATGGCCCCAGTACAAGGTAAATTGGTATGGGAATACGATGTTGTAGAAGATTCTAAAGCTCCAGTTATCGGTCGCCGATACGAAGCAAACGAACGTTTCTGCTATATCACCACTCCTTGGGGAGAACATTGCGAAGTGCCAGCAGCCTTTACAGGTCGCGTTGTAGAAGTCAGCAAGAAGCAAGGCGCTACAGTACGCAAGGGCGATGTACTTGGTTATGTCGATCCAGAAAATACAGACAAGTAAGACGGTATACAAACCTTCTATGACTAAATATAAAAAGAGGATACATCCATTGTGATGTATCCTCTTTTGCTTTATCTTCTTTATACTGCTGGGCTAGCTTATTGCTCAAATGGCGCCCGCCAGTCACATACCGTATAGTCGCTACAACCATAGCACGTACGTCCCTTGATGATTGTCCCCTTCCCACATTTCGGACAAGGAGCCCCAACCACTATTGGTGGTGTGGATGTCTCTTCTTTAGGCGTTTTTATCTCATTTGTTTTGCGTTTAGCTGTCGCCTTTTTCTTCTCTTCTTCCAGGTTGATGATAGGCACATGGCGATTGCTATTATCGCCCAATACAGCCAGCACAATCTCTTGAATCATCTCCTTTAGTTCATCGATAAACTGCTTAGCCGAATATTCCTTCTTTTCGATTTCGCGCAATTTGCGTTCCCAAATCCCAGTCAACTCCGCACTTTTCAACAGTTCCTCGTGAATAAGACTCACCAACTCGATACCCGTCGGTGTTGCCACCAGATTCTTGCGCTCCTTACGGATATATCGACGTTTTAGCAGCGTCTCAATGATATTGGCCCGAGTAGACGGACGTCCTATACCATTTTCCTTGAGTGCCTCCCGCAAGTCATCATCTTCCACCAGTTTCCCCGCCGTTTCCATCGCCCGTAGCAGCGTCGCCTCCGTGTATGGTTTGGGCGGCTGCGTACTCTTTTCTTGGAAGTCCGGCGTATGCGGTCCACTTTCCCCTTTTACAAAAGCAGGGAGCGTAGATTCCGTTGCACTTTGCGCAAAGACCACCCGCCATCCAGGTTCCAAAATCTGCTTACCCGATGTTTTAAACGGCACATCTTTCACCTTGCCTTCCACCGTCGTGGTCGACACCTTACAATCGGGATAAAAGATAGAGATAAATCGTCGAGTCACCAAGTCATACACATTGCGTTCCATATCCGTCAACCCCTGCGGACGCACCCCAGTAGGGATAATCGCATGGTGATCCGTCACCTTAGACGTATCAAAATAACGCTTACTCTTAGGCAACTTCTTGCCCCGCAATGGACCAATCAAAGCCTCATAGTCCGACAATCCACCGATAATCTTTCCACAGCGATTATACACATCCTCACTCAAGAAAGTGGTATCCACACGCGGATACGTTGTTAATTTCTTCTCATATAGACTCTGGATCAACCGCAGCGTCTCCTCCGCACTATAACTGAATTTTTTATTGCATTCGACCTGTAGCGACGTCAAGTCAAACAATTTAGGCGCATGTTCCACCCCCTTCTTCGCCGTCACCTTAGTCACCTCAAACGGACTATCCTTGACCTGCTCCAAGAAAGCTTCCCCCTCCTCTTTGGTATCAAATTTACCTTTCGTCGCACTGAAAGTCGTATCCCGGTACACCGTTTTTAGTTCCCAATACGGCACCGGCACAAAGTTTTCAATCTCCAAGTGTCTGTTCACAATCAGCGCCAACGTCGGCGTTTGCACCCGGCCTATCGACAATACCTGCTGTTGCTGTCCATACTTAATCGTGTATAGACGCGTCGCATTCATCCCCAATATCCAGTCCCCGATAGCCCTCGACAAGCCCGCCTCATACAGAGACTGATACTTATCCTGATCCACCAGATTATCAAAGCCCTCCTTGATCGCCTCCTCCGTCAGCGAAGAGATCCACAGACGCTTCACCGGGCATTTCACCCCCGCTTTGAGCATCACCCAGCGTTGTATGAGTTCCCCCTCCTGGCCAGCATCCCCACAATTGATAATCTCATCAGCATTCTGCATCAGTTTCTCAATCACATGAAATTGCTTTTGGTAACTTTCCGAATCAATCAGTTTGATACCAAAACGTTCAGGAATCATAGGGAGTGAGCTCAAGCTCCACGACTTCCAGTTGGCCAGATAGTCATGCGGCTCCTTGAGCGTACACAAGTGTCCGAAAGTCCATGTCACCTGATACCCATTGCCTTCTATATACCCGTCATGACGAGAGGTGGCTCCTAAGATGGAGGCAATATCACGGGCTACGCTAGGTTTCTCTGCAATGCATACGATCATAATGTGAAGGCTATTAATTAGGGTTTATAAGACGAGGACATACATCCCGTTGCTTCCTGCAAAGGTAAGCAATCTCTCGCCTGTTTCCAATGCTTTTTAGTACTTTTATACCCAATTACTAGGGCAACGGATGGAAAAGCACTATCTTTGTAGACTGAAATAAACTAATATTAAAGAGTCATGCCGTTAAATTTACCAGGTATACTTCCAGCGGTCGAAGCGCTTAAAAAGGAAAATATATTTGTCATTGAGCGTGATCGCGCGGCAAGTCAGGACATCCGTCCTTTGCGAATCGCAGTACTCAACTTGATGCCTTTAAAGATAACCACTGAGACGGACCTTATCCGCCTCCTGTCCAATACACCCCTGCAAGTCGAACTCACCCTCATGTGCATCAAAAACCACGTGAGCAAGAACACCCCTGCAGAACACCTCGATGAGTTCTATCAGACTTTTGAAGAAATGAAAGATCAGAAGTACGACGGCCTCATTGTCACCGGTGCCCCATTAGAAAAGATGGACTATGAAGACGTCTCTTATTGGAACGAGATACAAGAGATCCTCGATTGGGCCAAGACCCACGTCTTCTCCTCACTCTTTATCTGCTGGGCCTCCCAAGCCGCCTTGTACCACTACTACGGTGTGCCCAAGGTGGCGCTCGACCACAAACTCTTTGGCGTCTTTGAACATAAACCCCTGCGTCCTTTGCACCCCATCTTCCGTGGATTCGACGACACCTTCTACGTGCCCCACAGTCGTTTCACCGAAGTGTGCCGTCAAGATATCGCCAAGGTACCCGAATTGAGCATCCTCTCCGAGTCGTCCGAAGCCGGCGTACACCTCGTTGTAGCCCGTGAAGGCCGCGAGTTTTACGTCACCGGACACAGCGAATACAGTCCACTCACCCTCCACGACGAATATATACGTGATTTGCGCAAAGGCGAAACTATCGCCATGCCCAAGCACTATTATCGCGACAACGACCCAGCCAAAGGCGTCCAAGTGACCTGGAGAAGTCACGCCAACCTGTTGTTTTCCAACTGGTTGAACTATTTCGTATACCAAGCCACACCATATAATATCGAGGATATTCAGTAGATGAAAAAAGTAAGAAAGATCGAACTGCTGGCCCCAGCCAAAAACAAAGAGATTGGGATAGCAGCCATCAACCACGGCGCAGATGCCGTATATATAGGCGGTCCCAGCTTTGGAGCCCGCGCAGCTGCCGGCAATACTATCGAAGATATTGCCGCCCTTTGTGAGCATGCCCATCGCTATGGCGCCAAAGTCTATGTCGCCCTCAATACCATCTTGTACAACGACGAGCTCGATGCCGCATGCGATATCGTATGGTCCTTATACCGTGCCCATGTCGATGCCCTCATCATCCAAGATATGGCCCTTTTGGCTATGGATAAGATGCCCCCACTGGCCATGCAAGCCAGTACCCAGATGGACAACCGTACCTCGCAGAAAGTACGCTTTCTAGCCGACGAAGGCCTAGACCAAGTGGTGCTTGCCCGCGAACTCTCCCTCGAAGAGATCCGCACCATCCATGAGGACAACCCCAAAGTACCCCTCGAAGTCTTTGTTCATGGCGCCCTATGCGTCAGTTACAGCGGTCGATGCTATGCCAGCCAAGCCTGTTACGGCCGTAGCGCCAATCGTGGTGCCTGCGCCCAAGTGTGCCGCATGCCCTTCCACCTCGAAGATGCCCAAGGCCACGTGCTGCAACACAGCAAACACCTGCTGTCCTTGAAAGATATGAACCGCATCGACCAACTAGAAGCCCTGCTCGATGCAGGCGCCACCTCCTTGAAGATAGAAGGTCGCTTGAAAGATATGGACTACGTCAAAAACGTCGTAGCCGCCTACCGCCAAGCCCTCGATCAGATCATGGCCCGTCGTCCCGAGTATATGCCCGCTTCGTCTGGTCACTGCCTCTTTCGCTTCACCCCTCAGCTCGATAAAACATTTAGCCGAGGCTATACCGACTATTTCCTACATGGTCGTCAGGAAACCGTTCACAACCCCGACACCCCCAAAGCCATGGGCGAAGAGATGGGCCGTTTCAAAGAACGCCGTGGCCGCTTCATCACCGTTGCAGGCGTCAAACCCTTCCACAATGGCGATGGCGTATGCTTTATCAATGCCGAAGGCAAGCTCGAAGGCTTCCGCATCAATAAAGTCGACAACAACAAACTGTTTCCCCAGCAAGCGCCCCCCAATATCCCCCCACGTGCCACGCTCTATCGCAACTACGACCACGAGTTTGCCAAGCTCCTAGCCGACGACCTCTCTGGTCAGCGCGAGATCGACGTGACCATGCGTTTTTACGACACCCCCACAGGGTTCGCCTTGACCATGGAAGATACCGATTGGCAAGCTGCTACCTGTACCGTCGAGTGGGAGCATCAGATTGCCAAGAAGCCCCAGCACGAAGCCATCCAGCGCCAACTAGCCAAACTAGGAGGTACCGGTTTCCGTGCCAGCCATATTGATATTGATTTGAGCCAAGCCTGGTTTATTCCCGCATCCGTAGTGGCCGATTTGCGTCGACAGACCACCGCGCGACTCGAAGCCAATCGCAAGATGCACTTCACCCCTAGTCCGGTCGCTAGCAAAAAGAAAGCCAGCCACGTAGTGCTTCCTACCGAGATGGATTACCGCTATAATGTGGCCAATGACGTGGCCAAACGCTTTTACGAAGCCCATGGCGTCAAGAAAGTCGCCCCAGCATACGAAGTGCAGCCCGTCGACGATGCCGTCTTGATGGAAACCAAACATTGCATCCGCTATGCCCTCGGTGGATGCCCCGTGCACCATAAGAAACGCTTGAAACATCCAGAACCACTCACACTCGTCGGACTAGATGGCAAGCGATTCCCCTTGGCATTTGATTGCAAGCGTTGCGTGATGATTGTCAAGAAAGAGAAGGAATAGTTTATACGTGATATCACTACTCCACACTTGGTTGCTTTTGTGGAGAATCAACTTCTTACAAGGTGCTCTTTTTCTTAAAGAAAGAAGAGTACACACCATAAAGTATGATTAGTACGAGTATGCTTAATAAGATATAGTAACCACTCCATACTTTATACATTCAGTGTTTCTTTTTACAGTTTTCATATGCTTGAGTGTATTATTTATTTGACCATAAATATATATAATCTTTTTTTCTGTGATAAAATGTTTGTACTTAAATTATAACTGTAACGCATATTCAGGACTAGTCGTTCCTCTATTGCTTTGTGTGCGATAGCAGACATACATGGGGCTTATTTTGAATACTCACATTTTTTTATGGTCTATATATCGGTATCTATTGTTTTTTCTATATATAGAGATGTACTATTTGTTTGTATAAACAACAATTATGACTATATTTGTAAACAAAATGCACACATAGATATCAGATTAATAACCATTATATGAATAAAACTAAACAAGTTCATTTCGAAAACTATTTGATTAAAGGAGATAGCACCGAAGCTTTCATCCATTATTATTGCCGAAAGAAGTTTATGAGGCACATATTGAGTTGCCATATTATCTCCTTGATTTTGAAAAAATTGGGACTTATGTCCACCCAGAATTTTTATCATCGCCTATTGCAATATATAATCAAGGGGATGCGCAAAGACCGTTTCGAACGAGTGGCCAAGGAATTTGCGGCCACACGATTGGACAAGTATCTACATATGCCCCACCTTAATGAAGTTATTCTGCTTCAAAGTCAAGGGATTGATGTTATAGTACAGTCCTCAGGAATGCAAGAATGGGTCAAGCCCTGGTGTGATAAGTTCAATATCTTATACGTACAGGCTTGTCGAGCCGAATGCGATGAAAATGGATACTTAACTGGTAAGATTTTACCGCCAGTATCACAATAAATTAAGTCGATATACGTTTCTGTATATAGGCTTTTTACGCTTATTTTATTTCGCTAAAAACTCAAGCGCTTGCGATTTTGTTTGCATCCCGATGTGTACAAAAACGCAAGCGCTTGCGTTTTGCTACATAAGCGCTTGCGATTTTTCGTACAATAGATGTTTAAAATAGGGCATACTTTCTTGCCTTAGATGCTCGAATTTAAGCCTTACATATCGAGATTTACGCCTTAGATTTCAACATCTAAAGCGCGAAAGATGTACACATATATATCCCGTCTCACTGACTTATATATAAGAGCGAACTGGGAAGTATATAAGAGCGCGCTCTTATATACTTGCTAGGTAGGTTGTCAAGTATATGACAGCGCACTCTTATATACTTCTCGGAAAGGTGTGACTAGAAGGTTAGTAAATTGCTGTGTACATGTCCTCTAAGAATAAGGTTTATGGATGATGATTGAGATGGATAATATATGTTTCCTTTTTCTCAGAAATGGTGCGTTTATATCCTATCTGCCCGCACCAGTCCATTCATCACGGCATATACGGTGAGCCCGGCAACGCTTTTGATGCCTAACTTATTGGTGATGTTCTTGCGGTGCGAAATCACGGTGGTGAGTGAGATGCATAGTTTATCGGCAATTTCTTTATTGATAAGCCCATGCACAACGAGCTGGAGCACTTCTATCTCGCGTTGCGATAGATCGGGATTTTCTTCTATTCCTACGGGGTGGGTGGTTTCGGGCGACTCTACGCCAGCCAATAGTAGGGACAGGGCCACACGGAGGCGACTGCGTGCCATGCTGGTCTGTAAATAATGTGTGCCAGTGGGCATGGACAGGGGGGCGGTGCCTTGCATCAGGATGATGCAACGGTTTTGGCGTTGGTTGAAAAAGCTATTGAAGAGGGCATAGTATTGTGGGGTGACAAAATACCATTGGTACATATCGGGGGTGTCGTCCATAAGGGCACCATAGTCGGTGAAGGGGCGGACGATGAGTTGCATGTCGTCGGCACAGGCTTCAAGCAATAGGTGCTTGAGGCCTTCGGCTTCTAGGGTGTTGGGGGTGATAATAGCAATTTCGATGGTGTGCATGGGGATGGGGTTATGTATTGAGTTGTTCTGCAATAGCTGTGGCACAGCGGATGCCGTCGATAGCGGCACTGACGATACCACCTGCAAATCCTGCACCTTCACCACAGGGGTAGAGGCCAGAGAAATCGGTGTGTTGCAAGGTGTCGTTGTCGCGCGGAATGCGTACTGGGGCGCTGGTGCGTGTTTCGACACCTATCATAAGGGCATTGTCGGTCAGGAAGCCGCGGGCACGCTGGCCGAAGGCTTTGAAGCCTTCTTGGAGGCGGGTGGTTACGAAATCGGGCATCCAGAAATGGAGTGGGGAACCGACGACGCCTGGACTGTAGCTGCTTTCGGGTAGTTCGGCATTAAGGCGGTTGTTGACAAAGTCGGCCATGCGCTGGGCTGGGGCACGCTGGGTCATACCGCCTTGAAGCCAAGCGGATTTTTCGAGTTCTTCTTGGTAGCGTAGCATGCACAAGGGGTCTTCGGCGTAGTGGCTGTTGACGTCTTCGGGGAGCAGTTCGACGACCATGCCGCTGTTGCTCCAGCGGCTACCTCGGCTACTGGAACTCATGCCGTTGACGACTACTTGTTCGGGACCTGTGGCAGCGGGTACGACGACTCCGCCTGGGCACATGCAGAAGCTGTAGACACCTCGGCCTTTCACTTGTTGAACCATGCTGTATTCGGCGGCTGGCAGATACTTGCCTCGGCCTTCTTTATTGTGGTATTGTATCTGGTCAATAAGATGGGCGGGGTGCTCTAGACGTACCCCCACGGCGATGCCTTTGGCTTCGATGGGGATGGTGGTTTCGGCTAGGTAGCGGTACACGTCTCGGGCACTATGGCCTGTGGCTAGGATGACGGGACCGCGGAGTTCCATGCCTTGTTTGGTGGTGATGCCGACGACTTCTTTTCCAGAGAATAGCAGGGTGTTCATGCATTGTTCGAAGTGTACTTCGCCGCCGCAATCGAGGATGGTTTGGCGCATGTTTTCGATAATGCGTGGGAGTTTATCGGTACCTAGGTGGGGGTGGGCGTCAACTAAGATGTCGGTGCTAGCGCCGTGTTGGCAGAAGACTTCTAGGACTTTCTTAGTGGAACCGCGTTTCTTGCTTCGGGTGTAGAGCTTGCCATCTGAGAAGGCGCCTGCACCGCCTTCGCCGAAACTATAATTGCTTTCTGGATTGACGGTGTGGGTACGGGAGATTTGGGCCAAATCGAGCTTTCTGTCGCGTACGTTCTTGCCTCGTTCGATGACGATGGGTTTGATGCCTGCTTCGATTAGTTCGAGGGCGGCAAAAAGACCTGCGGGACCAGCACCGACAACGATGGCTTGCTTGTCGCCCTGTACGGGACGGTAGTCGATAGGATCGTACATCTCGTCATGGGGCACTTCGTTGATATAGCATCTCACCTTGAGGTTGATGTAGATCTGGCGCTGACGAGCATCGACGCTTCGCTTGAGGATGCGTATGGACGTGAGTGTGCGTTCGTCCAAGCCTTTTTCGTCGATAAGGTATTGGCGTAGGGCTTGTGCGACGGCCGCCACTTTGGGCGTGACACGCAATTGAAATTCTTCTGTCATATATTGTTTTGTTATTTTCTTATTGAGCCAAATAATTGATGGGCTATCTGTTACTGTTCCAAATGGGGGGATGGTTTAACCAAATACTTGGCGGAATGCTTCCTCTACTTTGCGTACTGGAGTGAGTTTGATCGTGTATTTGCTGGTGTTGAGACCGTGCATGTTTTGGGCGGGGAGGATGAATTCGGTAAATCCAAGTTTCTCGGCTTCGCTGATGCGTTGTTCGATTCGATTCACGGGACGAATCTCTCCGCTCAATCCGACTTCGCCTGCTAGGCATACTTGTCCCATAATGCCTGTATCCATATTGCTGGAGAGGATGGCGCATATGACGGGAAGGTCGATGGCGGGGTCTTTGACTTTGATGCCTCCTGCGATGTTGAGGAAGACGTCTTTTTGGCCTAACTTAAAGCCGACGCGTTTTTCAAGGACGGCTAGCAGCATATTCATGCGGCGGATGTCGAAACCAGTGGCTGAGCGTTGTGGGTTGCCATATACGGCGGTACTTACAAGGGCTTGGGTTTCGATAAGGAAAGGGCGCACGCCTTCGACTGCGGCAGCGATGGCTACTCCGCTCAAACCTTCGTGGTCGGTGCTTAGCAGCAGTTCTGAGGGGTTTTGGACGCAGCGGAGGCCTTCTTGGCGCATCTCGTAGATTCCAAGTTCGTCGGTGCTGCCGAAGCGGTTTTTGATGCCACGAAGGATGCGGTAGATATGGTGTTGGTCGCCTTCAAACTGGAGGACGGTGTCGACGATGTGTTCCAATACTTTTGGACCAGCTATGCTACCTTCTTTATTAATGTGTCCGATGAGGATTACGGGGAGTTGGCGCTCTTTGGCAAAACGTAGGATGGCGGCGGAGCATTCACGTACTTGGCTGATGCTACCGGCACTCGATTCTAGGAGTTCGCTGCTGATGGTTTGGATGGAGTCGATCACGACCATATCGGGTTCTACTTGTTTGATCTGTAGGAAGATTTGTTCTAGGGCTGTCTCGCAGAGGACGATGAGTTCTTTGGAGCCGGGGTGGATGCGCTCGGCACGCATCTTTAGTTGTCGGGCGCTTTCTTCGCCACTGACGTACAGGATGCGTTTGTTGGGGATGTTGAGGACGGTCTGTAATACTAGGGTACTCTTGCCTATGCCTGGTTCTCCTCCTAGTAGGACGAGCGAGCCAATGACTAGCCCACCTCCAAGTACGCGGTTGAGTTCTTCATCTTGAAGGTCGATACGGATTTCTTCGCCTTCAGTGATGTCTTCAATGCGCATGGCTTGACTGGGTGGCAGGTCGGTATTGCCTGTCACTTCTCGTTGGGTGTTGTGTGGACGGATGATTTCTTCTACAAAGGTGTTCCATTGGTTGCAACTGGGGCATTTGCCCATCCATTTGGGACTGTCGTAGCCGCAGTTGCTGCACACATACACGCGTTTTTCTTTTTTTGCCATAGCTATTGGGATAAATGATGAACTCTGGGCAAAGATACGAAAAAAAAGAATAGAGGATGTTTTATGTCAACACATAAAACATCCTCTACCGTTATGGGTTATGAAGTGTTCTGACTGAGAGAGATAAGTCAGAATATTTTTGACCAATGATTAGAATACGAATTCTGCACCAAAACCAAATACTTTATTGGTACGAGAATAGGTGTTTTCTGTTTGGTATGTAGTCATTCCAGTATAATCATCGTAGAAGCTTTGCATATAGCCAATGTTGAATGCTACTGCATCGTTCATCTTAATGCGACCACCAAAACCAATTGAGTAGCTATCGCAAGAGAATGAAGTGTCTCTTTGATATCCATCGCTTAGACCATAGTTGGTGTTTTGGTATCCTGCACTGAGGGTGACGCGATCAGTGATGTCCCATTCTGCACCTGCCAACCATTCGATTGTACCGTGAGTAAGGAGTTTTTGCTTGTCATCTGCCATACCTGCGTCTTTGTCGAAGTAGTAGTGGTAACCTGCACTGACGTGTACGGTAGGGATGATTTCGTAACGTGCTCCTAGGGTTAGGATGGCTGGAATATCGCTTGGGGTATTGACGCCATCGTCGTATGATGCCAATAGGGCTTTTAGTTGAGCACTCTCTTGGTATAGAATATTTGCACGAAGAGGGGAGTTGCTTTTGTTCTCAATGTTGAGGTTGGTCATGAACTCATACTTTGCGGCAAAGTTCCATTTGCCAAAACTAGCATCTACACCGATGATGGGTGTTACACCCCATCCGCTTTGGTCTACGTCTAGCGCAACGTCTGCTAGTTGACTACCTGGAAGGCCTAGGGCTTTTGTTTGAGCTTGAACTGCTGGGTCGGTAGCATTGACTAGGATAGATCCTTTTTGACTACCAAAGAAGAAGTTCATGCGGCCACCACCATATACGGATAACCAATCGTTGATTTGGTATGTGATACCAAATTGGCCACCAAGGATGTATTGTGTACCTTTCATATTCATATCTACATCATACTGTGAAGGATTGAGTTGTAGACGGGTGTCTCCACCTAGAGGTAGATTGGCAAATGTGCTGACAACAAGTGTTTGGAACATTGGAAGTCCATTGTTAAAAGTGGCTTTACCTCCACCACTTGTGAAACCTAACATACCTGAGAAAGTAAGCTTGTCTTGTTTGTATGCTGCCATGATTGTTGGGATGATTGGTGCTGATGCATCGCCTTCAAAATCCATTTTTTTAGACGTGTCGCCGTCTAAGTTCCAACCATAATTTAATAGGCGTGAGTTGGCATCTCGTGTTTGAAATGCACTTTGGTTATCAATAGATAAGAAAAAACCATCGTGAGGTAGGAAAGATAGTCCTGCTGGGTTGTAGTAAACAGAAAAAATATCTGTTGATGCATCTCTAGCCATCATACGCAAGAAAGATGCACTTTGATTTGAATTAGTGAGTAGTCCACCTGCGTGGATGCTGCTTACTGCAACAAAAATGGCCGCAATGGCAGCCATGAAAAATCTTTTCATACTTTTTATTATTGATTAATATGGCCGCAAAGATAGAGCAAAATGATCCATCTTCCAAATGTTTTGTTTCAAATCGAACTAAAAAAATACACGATTCGTTGATATGTGTGCAATAAAATTAGAGCGAAAAGTCTATAAATAAATAGGTTGGTTCAAAATTAGTTGCTACCTTTACCAAATCATTTTTTTAGTTGTAATCTTAAAAATACGAGTATATGAAAGCTATATTTCGTCTGAAATCGCTGGTTCTGATCGCTTTTCTTGCGATTTCTACGGCGCTATCTGCACAAAGTGATAATGATTATTCAGCTTATATGCAAGGAGCTGTACCAGTTGTAGATGGAAAAGTTGTGTTTGAAAAGAAATTGCCAACACATGGGCTACCTGTTGAGCAATTGTGGAAGACGTTGGGCACATGGGTGAAGCAACGAATGGCGAGAAATGGTAATGCTAGTCGCGTGGCGTATAGCAATGTTGATAAAGGCATGATTGCTGCGATGGGTGAAGAGTATCTTATCTTTCAATCAAATGCTTTATCGCTCGATCGTGCGATGATGAAGTATTTATTGACTGTCAATGTGCAGGAAAATGATTGTCGCATGACGGTGAGTCGCATCACATATGATTATGAAGATGCGCATCTTATGGCTGAACAACAAATTACGGATTCGGCTGCTCTGTATAAAAATGGTACGAAGTTGCGTCGTAGATTACGTAAATTTCGAGTTGGCACTATTGATATGGTTAATGCTTTGTATAATGAAGCAGAGGTCGCTTTGAATAAAGTGGCTGTAGATATGTTGGACGAAAATAACCCAAAGGCTGTTGTATCTACTATACAAGGTGGGGGCAATGGATCGGTACGTCCTAGTCAAATTGGCACATCAAAAACAGGTGTGCCTGTTCAACTCGTACAGACTACAGTGGCTCCAGCATCTAGCATAGTGGTGCCATTGGGGTATAGTATTATGGTTAGGGATATGGCTAAGAGTATTGCGTTTTATACAACGAATTTTGGATTGAAAATGCAATCTAGTTTTACATCTCCTGATGGACAATATAAAATGTGTCAGTTATCTTTTCAAAATAGTGCTTTTACTTTACAATTGATTCAGAAAAAGGGACAAGTAATAGCTACATCAGATAATGGAGTTACTTTGCTTTGGAAGGCTGGTAGTTATAAACGTTTGTCTGAACGTCTTGTGAAATCTGGGGTGATAAAAGCACCTGTCGATGAGGCGAGCTTTACTGTGGTGGACCCTGATGGTTATAAAGTGCAGGTGATGAAGTAGAATATTCCAAATAGTTATATGTGAGTATAGAAATAGCAGATGCGATGAACGCATCTGCTATTTTTATGAGGTGTCATTGAATGAATTATCTCTTATGGAATCGTGACTTTAGTTTATCTATGGCCACGGCTCTATCTTCTGGAAAGAGTCCTATAAAGTATATGATAGGGAGATAGCACAGTACAAATGCTGTCCCCATACATAGGAAACGTATCCATCCTGGTGACATGTAGTGTGTGATAATTAGTGGGGCTATGCATGCTAAAAAAACAACTAATACCATGCGGGATACTAAAGTGCTAATGAATTGATATATATTGATCTGTAGGTCTTTTGCCATATGCCATTGCCACATAAAAGTGTTGGCCACCCAAAATATGAGAGCGGCAGCTCGGGTAACCACGACATCTACATGTAGATAAAGTAGTATATAGGTCACTACGATTATGGGCAATGTGCTTAGTGCAGTGAGTATTTGTGGCTTTTTGACTTTGCCTGTGGCTTGTCTGAAATAGACGGAAGAATTGGAAAATAAACTGATGCTTGCTTGAACAAGGGCAACGTAAATCAATGGAACAGTGTATGGAGGAACTTGCTTTAACCAAGCTTTCAGGATAAATGGAAGGTCTGCAGCTAAAGGAATTGCAAAAAAGAAAAATAGATACTGTCCATATAGTGCGGCTTTGCGTACAAGCACTTTACAATCGTCTAAATTATTGGCTGCGTAGCTTTTTATTATTTGTGGATTGACGGCTATCATCATGGTAGAAGTAAATCTAGAAACATTGGCTACGACTTGCGTCACAATGCCGTTTGCGGCGTTTATAACGGTACCTAAGAACATATTGAGCACTATGTTGACGCCGTTTTTACACATGGTGTCTGAAAAACTTCCAACGAGATTCCAACCACTAAATGATAAGATTTCTTTAAATACTTTTTTGTCAAACCATCTTTGTATTCTGCATTCTTTAAATTGTTTGTGACTATATACTACAGGAAATAACGCAGAGATAATTCCAGTGAATGTGAATAGGCTGTAGTATAAAAGTAACTTGTCGCCAGCAACAAATTGAATGACTACAACGACAGCTAGTTTACTCAAAACTTCAAAGATGCTGAAGTAGGCGTAAATGCCCATGCGTTCATGGGCTATGACCATGGCGGAGTAGGGAGCATTGCTGATGGTTAGTAGAATAGGGGCACAGGACATGAGCAATAGTATGCGAGCTGTTTCTATTCTTTCTGGGGCTATGACTAGTTTGTTGTTGATCATCCAAAGTCCACCTACAATGAGAATGAGCACGATGATAATCGCAAATAGTACATTAGTATAAAATGCTGTTGAGAAAGTATGTTTTAATTCTTTGGTGTTGCCTTTACCTAACATGTAAGTTAGAAAACGTTCGGTGCTCACTAGTAAAGATTGGTTTAAGAAAGAGAGCATTGCAGTGACTCCAGTGACCAAATTAACCAGACCGAAATCATCAACACCGAGTACATTTAAGACGATGCGGGACGTGTACAATGATACTACGATGACTAGAATCATACGAATATAGAGCATCAGGGTATTTTTTACGATGCGTTTATGGTTGCTTGTTTGTTCGTCCATAAATAGAATTGGCTTTATGAATAAATGTATTTGCGAACAAATATAGTCAATTTGTTTCTCTTTTTTATGATTGGAACTGTATTAGTTTTTGTTTATATCGGTAGATAAGTTACGACGAGGGGTATAAACATTTGTTGTTTTTTCGAGAATGTATCGTAAAAAGTTATTATTATTCTCTTTGGTCTTGCACGTTTTCCTTATCTTTGCGCTGTATTCAGTACCATATATATGAGTAAAACTTTTCCTATGAAATGTTATTATCGATACATTGGCATTGTATTGTTGTCTGTTTTGTCATGTTTTTGTGTTGTACCGCAAAGCATGGCGAAAGATTTTGTATTGGTGATTGATCCTGGACATGGTGGTAAAGATTCTGGAGCTGTTGGATCATTTGGAAAAGAAAAAGATATTAATTTAAATATTGCTATGCGCTTTGGGAGAACGGTTGAGAAATGTATACCTGGCGTCAAGGTGGTATATACCAGAAAAACAGACCGTTTTATAAAATTATATCGAAGGGCGGAAATTGCCAATAAAGAAAATGCTGATCTTTTTGTTTCTATACATACAAACTCTGTCTCTTCTCACAGAAGTACGACTAAAGGGATATCAACGTATATATTGGGATTTGATAAAGCTGCCAAAAATCTAGCTGTAGCACAACGCGAAAATGCTGTTGTAACTTATGAGTCTGATTATAAGACAAGGTATCAGGGATTTGATCCAAAATCGGATGAATCTTATATCATTTTTGAATTGATGCAAGATAAATTTTACGAACAGAGTGAACATTTTGCAGAAATGATTCAGAGTCGGAAACCTGACTCACGTAAAAACAAAGGGGTACGAAAAGGCCCTTTTTTGGTGCTTAAGGAAACAGCTATGCCTAGTGTATTGGTTGAGGTAGGTTTTATAAGTCAGAGAGAAGAGGAACGGTATCTGATGTCTAATAGAGGACGTAAAGAGGTCGCATTGAGTATTTATCATGCTTTCAAAGCATATAAAGCTGAGTATGATAAGAGAGAATTGGCTTTGAGCCAACAACCTATCAAAATGGATGTTCAATCAATGAAAATGATTGATCCTTCAAAATCTGTTAGATCTGTTAGTCAAAACGAAGTGTTGTACAAGGTACAGCTATGTGCTTTGCCCGAAAAAAAAGACTTATCTAAAAAGCCTTTCAATGATCTCGTAAAAGCTGGCGTGTATAAACAGGGTAAACTTTATAAGTATACATGTGGGGATAATGTGAATTTTAATAAAGTGAACCAGCTTAGAAAGACTTTATCTAAACGTTTTCCAGGATGTTTTGTCGTTGCTTTTAAAAATGGAAAGCGCATCCAAATCAAGAAAAAATAAATTTATATATGAAACGATTTACAAAAGAAGTAAAGATTGGGTTGATGGCTATTGCAGCCTTAGTATTGCTTGTTGTTGGTATTAATTTTTTTAAGGGAATACACCTATTTAAACCAACTCAATATGTGTATGCACATTTCAACAATGTCGAGGGATTAATGACTTCTAATCCAATTTTTGCTGATGGGTTTCAAGTGGGGATTGTAAGAAGTATTTATTATGACTTTGAACATGCCGGAAATATATACGTGGAAATAGCACTAGATGACCAAGTAAAATTGCCGAAAGGAACTATTGCAGAAATTGTCCCTGAAATGTTGGGGGGAGCGCGTATGAATCTGATTGTAGCTCCACTTTCTCAAGGATATATCCATTCTGGAGATACAATAACTGGTACAAGACCAAAGGGTATGGCTGAAGAAGCTAGTGCTATGTTGCCACAAGCACAACAATTACTTCCCAAAATAGACTCGGTGCTTGTAGCAATGCATGATGTGCTTAGAAATTCTTCTTTAACTCAGTCTATGGAGAGTCTTGCAAGCACTTTAAAACAACTACAAAAAACAACCAAATCTTTGGATGGATTGATGTCGCAACAGATACCAGCTATTGCTGATAATTTGGCTCAAACAACTGAACAATTTAAAGGGATCTCTGCTAATTTAGCACAAGTCGATTTTGCAGCTACTATGAAGAAAGTTGATGCTACTCTTGCTGATGTTAAGAGTATGACGACTAAAATGAATTCTAAAGATAATAATCTTGGTTTATTGCTGAATGACAGGAAACTTTATGATCATTTGGATGCGACCATTTGTAGTGCAGACAGTCTAATGATAGACTTAAAGGCTCATCCAAAAAGATATGTGCATTTTTCTATTTGGTAGTCACTTATCTAGAATTTGTATAAATAAAGACAAAGATGTATATCTAATCAACTTTTTAATGAAATGTACTGATTTACAGTTGCTTTCTTTAGTTTGAATGAGTTTTGTTAATGATTTCGTGTAAAACTAAATGTTTGAAATGTACTGGTGCTCAGGGTATTTGTAAAAGTCAAGTGTGTGAAATGTGTTGAATTTTCTACAGAAACGCTATTCCCGATTAATAAGGGGATTTCAATCAGAACAAGAAAATACACAAAAAAGACCATTTGTTTTTTTCATTTTTTTCTCCGATATTTGCGAGTGGAAAAGTTCATTGATTATCCAATATTTGTAATTTACTAAACCGACGTTTTTAATATGACCAAAACTCATGCGGCGATGGTCTGGGATAGTTGTCTGCGTATACTACGAGACAATCTCTCAGATAATGCTTTTGCCACCTGGTTTGAGCCAACCTCTGCTCTCTCATTGGAGGAGGATACGTTGACTATTCAGGTAAAAAGTGCATTCTATGCAGAATACATAGATGAGCACTACCTTGATGTCCTAAGACAGACGCTGCACAAGGTGATCGGACCTGCTGCACGGCTTAACTATAAAGTTATGGTCGATCAGCGTGCTGGACAAGGATTAGACTTACCTAGCAGTACACGTGGAACTACTAATCAAAACGAGATGAAATCGAATACTCAAGCTTTACAGAACCAACAGGTTCGTAAACCTCAAGTAGCTTCGTTTAATACTCATCTTAATGAGCAGTATAGTTTCGATACGTTTATTGATGGGTACAATAATAAGCTACCTAGAAGTGTAGCTGGAGCTGTTGCTGAACGTCCTGGACAGACGTTTAATCCTCTATTTTTATATGGACCATCAGGAGTGGGAAAAACTCACTTGGCCAATGCTATAGGTCTTCAGATTAGAGAGGATTTTCCTCAAAAGCGTGTGCTGTATGTTTCAGCTCACTTGTTTCAAGTACAATTTAGTGATGCGGCAAGAAGTGGACGTGTCAATGATTTTATTAATTTTTATCAATCAATTGATGTTTTAATCCTTGATGATGTGCAAGAATTTACTGGGATTAAAACCCAAAATACTTTCTTTCATATATTCAATCATTTGCATCAGAATGGTAGACAGTTGATTTTGACTTCTGACCGTGCTCCAGTGCAGCTTCAAGGTTTTGAAGACCGGTTGTTGACTCGTTTCAAATGGAGTATGGTTACTGAAATGGAACGTCCAACTGTTGAGTTGCGTAAAGAAATATTACGTGATAAAGTACAGCGTGATGGGAATAAATTTCCTGAAGATGTAATAGACTTTATTGCTGAAAATGTTTCTGATAATGTACGTGATTTGGAAGGTATTGTGACTTCTATTATTGCTAGATCTACATTTCAAAATCGTCCTGTTACTGTAAATCTTGCGCAAAAAGTTGTCTCTGGTTTTGTAGATAAACAAGCAAAAGTGCTTACACAAGATGATATCATCGAAGTTGTGTATGATTTCCTTCAAGTGGACAAGTCTACTATGTTGCAGAAGAACCGTAAGCAAGAGTTGGTGAAAGCACGATACATCACAATGTATATGCTAAAAGAGTTTGCAGACATGTCGTATAGTAAGATTGGCAAATTATTTAAGAAAAATCATACGACAGTGATGCATGGGGTTGATGGAGTGAAAGGTCAAATGGAAGTCAATCCAACATACAGAAGTGACGTCGAACAGATTATTTCAAGAATAAAATCGGCAAGCTAAGTGACATGATTCAATGAATTGTCGGTATAGTAAAGATATATAATAAAGGTGCATCAACATTGTTGATGCACCTTTATTATTTTAATATGGGTTTTGTTCCTAATCGTTTAAAAATCCCTGTTTTTTGAGCATGTGAAGAAGATTCTTGGACATTTGTTCGTAAGCATCTTTGTTATATCTTATTTGTGTAAATACTTGAGCTAAGTTATTTAGCTTATTTTCTATAACAAAGTTTCGATTTTCTTCTATTGCTTCGGTTTCAGCATAGATTGCTTCAATTTCATCGTCTGAATAATTGTGGTAATATTCATTATGTATAAAGCTCTCTAATGGAAGACGATTTGTTTGTTCTGGCGCTTCATCAGGATATCCTACCGCTATGGTTGTAATGGGAAAAACACCTTTAGGAAGCTTAAGGAGATCTATTGACATTTCAGGATTGTATAAGTCAGTCCCTAAATAGCATATGCCAAGGCTTTGAGCTTCTGCTGCATTGCAAAATGATTGAGCGACTAGTAGAGCATCTGTCATTGCATTTAAGAAAGCGTGGAAATTTTTATTTCCGCTTTCTGTATCTCTCAATATACACCACTTATTGAAACGATTATAATCTGCACAGAATGTTAATATTACGGGAGCTCCAGTAATCATTGGTTGATTATAGTGAATCGGAGCAATACGTGCTTTCGCTTCAGCTGTTTTATTAATGATGATGCTAAAACCTTGCATGTTTCCAACGTTTGAACTTTGAATGGCAGCTTGAAGGAGGTGTTGAAGCGTAGATTCAGCAATTTCTGTAGACTTATATTTTCTAATTGAACGTCTATTAAGCATAGTCTTTATCATAATACAATGGGATTAATGATTTCTTTATACAAAGATAACTAATGACTTTTAGATATACAAATGTACTTGAGTACATTTTTTTTGTTTTATAATTATGTTCTTTATTTGGAAAACAATTATCTTTTTGTTTTTATGAAATATACTGATAGCCAGAAGAAAAGAATGTTAAAATGGGGAACTTTGTTTTTGTGTGAAAAAGAATTGTGATCTTTTTGGATTATTCAATTTGAGTTTGTATCTTTGCAAAACATCAAAATTTTATCAAGCGTTTAAGAATAGTCGTTGTAAAGCGAAGTGTCGCTTTCTTTATAGAGATTTGAGTATTGATAATCAATGAATTTTTCCAATCAAAAGATTTTCAACATTCAACATACTTATATGGAACCAAAAATTTATTCTCACGATGAAGCCTACGAAGCTACTTTAAAGTATTTCCAAGGTGATGAGTTGGCCGCACGTGTATGGGTCAACAAATATGCAGTAAAAGATAGCTACGGAAATATTTACGAACAAACTCCAGTTGATATGCATTGGAGAATTGCTAATGAAGTGGCACGAATAGAAAAAAAATACCCTAATCCTCTTTCTTCTAAACGTCTATTCGAGTTGATGGATAGATTCAAGTATATTGTTCCCCAAGGTAGTCCTATGACTGGTATAGGGAATAATTTTCAAGTTGCTTCTTTATCAAACTGTTTTGTTATTGGGGCAGATGGTATGCCTGATTCCTATGGTGGAATTATTAAAATTGATGAAGAGCAAGTGCAGCTAATGAAGCGCCGTGGAGGTGTTGGGCATGATTTGTCTCATATTAGACCAAAAGGATCTCCAGTTAAAAATTCAGCTCTAACATCTACTGGCTTGGTGCCATTCATGGAACGTTATTCCAATTCAACAAGAGAAGTCGCACAGGATGGACGACGGGGAGCTTTAATGCTTAGTGTAGCTATCAAGCATCCAGATTCAGAGTCTTTCATTGATGCAAAAATGGAAACTGGTAAGGTGACAGGAGCTAATGTTTCGGTGAAACTTGATGATGCATTTATGCAAGCAGTTGTCGATGGTACAACATATACTCAACAATACCCAATTGATAGCAATAATCCTACGTTTACAAAGGAGGTGGATGCTCAATCAATATGGAACAAGATTGTACATAATGCATGGTCCTCTGCAGAGCCTGGTGTGCTATTTTGGGATACTATTATACGGGAAAGTGTGCCTGATTGTTATGCAGATTTAGGATACCAAACTGTGTCTACCAATCCATGTGGAGAAATTCCATTGTGTCCGTATGATTCATGCCGTCTGTTGGCTATCAATTTATATTCTTATGTAAAAGAGCCTTTTACTTCTGCAGCTACATTTGATTTTGACTTGTTTAAAGAACATGTTGCTTTAGCTCAGCGTATAATGGATGATATTATTGATCTTGAATTAGAAAAAATCAATAGAATTCTTGATAAAATTAAAAGTGATCCAGAGGAAGAATCGGTTAAGCGTAATGAACGTGAGTTGTGGGAAAAAATCTATAAGAAGAGTGGACAAGGACGTCGCACAGGAGTAGGTATTACCGCTGAAGGTGATATGTTGGCAGCTATGAATTTACAGTATGGAACTGAAGAGGCTACAAGCTTTTCTGAAAAAGTACATAAGGAGTTGGCTTTAGCTGCTTATCAATCATCTGTTGATTTAGCTGAAGAACGAGGAGCCTTTGAAATATATGATCCAAAACGCGAAGTAAACAATCCGTTTATCCTGCGTTTAGCACATGAACGACCTGAATTGCTGAAAAAGATGCAGCAAGTAGGACGTAGAAATATCGCTTGTTTGACTATAGCACCAACTGGTACAACTAGTCTTATGACACAAACAACTTCTGGAATTGAGCCAGTCTTTCTGCCTTATTACAAACGCAGACGTAAAGTGAATCCTAACGATGAAAATGTACGTGTTGATTTTGTTGATGAAGTCGGTGATTCATGGGAAGAATATGTGGTGTTTCATCATAAGTTTGTGACTTGGATGATAGCAAATGGATATAATCCCGCTCAAAGTTATAGTTCTGAAGATGTTGCTGAGTTGGTGGCAAAATCTCCATATCATAACGCAACATCCAATGATGTGGATTGGTTAATGAAGGTGCAAATGCAAGGTCGTATTCAGAAATGGGTTGATCATTCAATTTCGGTAACAATCAATCTGCCTAATAATGTGTCGGAAGAATTAGTGAATACTTTATATATTGAAGCTTGGAAATCTGGCTGTAAAGGATGTACAGTATATCGCGATGGATCGCGTGCTGGAGTTTTGATAGCTGCAGAAGATAAGAAAAAACAAGAGGAAGCTAATAAAAAAGCAAATGAAGAGGAACATCCAGCACATCAGTATGAAGAATCTAGACCAGATGAGTTGGAATGTGATGTTGTGCGTTTCCAGAATAATAAAGAAAAATGGGTTGCTTTTGTCGGTATTTTGGATGGTGAGCCATATGAGATATTTACTGGTTTGCAAGATGATGATGAAGGTATTGTATTACCCAAAAGTGTTACTAGAGGTAAAATTGTAAAGCGATTTGATGTCGATGGTACAAAACGCTATGATTTCCAGTTTACTAATAAACGTGGGTACAAGACCACGGTAGAGGGACTTTCTGAAAAATTCAATAAAGAATATTGGAACTATGCTAAGTTAATTTCTGGTATCTTGCGTCGTCGTATGCCTATTGATCAAGTGATTGCTTTGGTTAGTTCTTTACAATTGGATAGTGAGAGTATCAATACATGGAAGAATGGCGTGGAACGTGCACTTAAGAAATATGTAGTTGATGGTACTAAGGCAAAGGGAAAGAAATGTCCTAATTGTGGTGAGATGAGCCTAATCTACCAAGAGGGATGCTTGATTTGTACTAGTTGTGGAACTTCACGTTGTGGATAGATAGAACACTCAACAATTATTTATTCATTAATATCACCTCCATAAAACATGCAGCGATGTTGCAGTTTTATGGAGGTGATTTATTGTTAGTAGATTAATTGTTTATTTAATGATAAACTTAATTAAAGAGTAGAAACCTTTTTCGGCTAACCAAAAGATAACTAGGTTTGCTTTGCTATAAAACGCAGTATACTTTCTCCATTCTCGGTTTGCTTCTAAGAATGTGCTGGATGCCAATTGTATGTTTCTATATTGTGGATGAAGAAGAAGGAGACCACGAGCTATATGTTTTCTTTGGGTGATAGCAGCGGCCACAATGGAAGTGAGATTCTTTTCATGAGCAAATTCTTCCATGTATTTAATGTATTTAATTCGCTCAATATTGTGTTCCTGACTTTGATGGAAAGTTAAACTGTTTTCGTTACTTCTATTGTAATGATAGAAATACATTGGTATACTACTAACGATTTTTGCATAATAATATATGTGGAGACATAGCAAAAAGTCTTCACCGTGAGAAAGATTTAAGGGAATATTTATCTTGTTTTCTGAGTATAAACTATGCTTTACGATTTGTTTATGAAGAACTGGGGGGCATTCGTTTGAAAATACATAAGCTAATCGTTCATTATAATCAGTTGGGTATTGTATCGTAATTTTCTTTTGGTGTAGTTCATTTTCATCTAGCCATTCTTCTATTTCGTTTGCACCTACAATATCTGCATTTGTGAGGAGTGCTTCTTGTATAAAACTGTCTATACTATCTTTTTCAATCCAGTCATCACTATCAACAAATAAGGAGTATGTGCCTTTTGCGTAATGAATGAGTTTATTTCTAGTAGTTGATATACCCAGATTTTCTATATTCTCGATAATTGTACAGTCTTGCTTTCTTGAAGGATGTTTTTCAATCTCTTCTAATAAAATAGCAAAACTATTATCTGTGCCACAATCATGGATAAAAACGTATTCTATATGAGCATATGTTTGTGTAAATAATGAGTCAAGACATCTTTTTAGATACCTTTCCACATTGTAAATAGGGACAAGTATCGAAATCGGATATTCATTTAAGTGACTTTCTTGAATGATCTTATGGTTTACTTTATTTTCTCCCATTTTTTTTTCTCTTTGTTGAATTTTTTGATTGGTTTAGCTGGAGAACCTGCACTCAAGGTGTATGGAGGAAGATCTTGAGTGACAACAGAATTGGCTCCGACAACAGAATTGTGTCCTATTGTGACTCCTTGTGTAATTACTGTGTTGGCAGCTATCCATACATTGTGTTCAATTAATATTTTCCCAATAATATCGCCTTGAAATTCACAGATGCGTTCTGCATCGTCATATATATGATGTAATCCTGATAGAACTACATTCTGAGCTAACCAAACATGATCTTGGATTTCTACTGGCCCCATGATTGTGTTATTTAATCCGATCATTACATGGTTGCCTATTTTAATTTTACCAACTTGATTATTAAGAGTTGTAAGGTCAGGTATTATTGAATGTTCTCCTACCGTAAAAGGATGAAATGGACCACAGTCCCATCGTACTTTTCTTGAGATAACGCTATGTTGACCGATCGTTGTATAAAAACGTTTGGCAAGACGTACCCAGAGACGTGGGCGTTGCCATTTAGGGCTCATCAACAACCAATAGGCTGCTTTTTTTAGTTTTGGATTGGATGTTATTTTATATTTTAAACTCATGACTCTGTAGATTTAATTAATCACCATGTTGCGTGTGTATAAAGTGTTTGTGAGCACCTCCTAAATTAAAGCGATTTTTTATGTTGTCCATCAGAATGACTGGAAGCTTTAGTAGGGCCTTGTTGAGCTCTTTCCCAGAAAGCCGGTCAGGAATTGGGATCATAATCGTGAGACCAAGAAGGATTAGTAATAACCACCATTTAATGCAAAGTAGAGGACTATCGTAAAACAAATCTATAATTGTTGTGATGGTTGCTATAACTGAGATTCCAGCTATTTGAATAAACATAGATGGAATCATCCACTGAATAATTTTCATCACAAAGTCGATGTTTCCTTTAATCAAAGCCTCTGGAAGTTTAGGGAGCGAAGTCATGAAAATACGATGTTTGGCGGCTGCCCATCTTTTTCTCTGATTTTTCATAATATCTTGACTTGGAGTTTTTTCGTCGTACACATACACGTCAGAGAGAAAATCTATGTATTGTCTTTGTGTCAACAGCAGCACTTCAAGTTCTTTGTCTTCACCAGTTGTTTTGAGTTTGTCAACATTTTTAGCAAACCAATCGTATGAAAAAAGCATTCCACTGCCAGATAAGGCTGAAGATAAGCCAAGTCTGACGTGTCCAGATCTGAATATCCCATTGTTGACTTCCTCGGTTATCGCGTCAATTAGTGAGATTTCAGAGGTGATTTTCTTCTCAATACGTCTTACTTGGATGGCAGCTTTGCTTGATGAGTAAGCATCGTTTAGACGGTTTAAAAAATCTATATCCACGTGATTATCTGCATCTAAAATTATGACGCAATCATAATCATTAGGCATTTGTTTAATCGCAAAATTAAGAGCTTTAGCTTTTGTGCTGGTTTCAAATATAGGTTCAAGGACGGTAATTGGAAGTCCCTTAAGTTGTCTATTTGTCTCTTCTTGCATATGGTCTGATATGACGGCCACATCATATTTGTTTTTAGGATAGTCCTGTTTTAAAAAGCAGTTTATGGATTCAATAATGACATTATCTTCAGCGTAAGCAGGATATAATACTAAGTATCTTAATTTCTTTTTTGCAGGCATATAGTCAAATTTTTTGTCAAACAATGAAGCAAATGAGAATATAAAAAGATACACGACGCATATTAAAAATACAATAAATAATATGCTGTCTGCTGTGTCTATAAATGAAGGTATATTATTCATAATGTTGAGCATTTTTGTCTTCAATTTTGAAAAAATCTATTGCACCCTGTAGGTGAGCGTTGGCTACTTTATTGTTTCTTTTACATAGGTTTACTATATATCCTTTAGGAATAGCAATGCCTATTTGGTATATGATTGATAAATAACGATTTATCCCTTTGAGATTTCTATATGCATAGAGTAACCTGTTTCTTGTTAAATAGTAGGTACGCAAAGGACTAGCTTGACCTGTAGACTGACTCTCTTTATGAAAGACTGTCATGCGGGGCTCATACCATAATTCGTATCCAGCGTCTCTCATTTGAGTTGTCCAGTCTAATTCTTCGTAATATAAGAAAAATAGTTCGGGCATTGTACCTACTTTCTCAATAATTTCTTTTTTCAGTAGTAAGGCAGCGCCATGTAAGTACCATTGTTTTTGAGGAGTATTGTATTGTGGGTGATCTGGTTGATCAAATCCAATTGGTTGATTTCTTAGTGTAATTGGAGAGAGTTTCGTATAACCTGCATATTGGATGTTTTGAGGAGGAAAGGAGAACTTTATTTTAGGAGATACAGCTCCAATTTCAGGCTTGGACTCTATACGCTCTATAAGTGATTGTAGATTGTCTTCTTCAATATATGTGTCATTATTTATAAGAAAAATATATTTTCCTTTTGCTTGCTTTATACCTATGTTATTGCCTGCAGAAAACCCACCATTATGTTCGCTGCGGATTGCATGAATAGTTGGGTAGTTCTTTTGAAGTGTTTTAGCGTCATTGTTTTTAGACGCATTATCTACAACTATGATCTCATATGGTACAGATGTTATATTTTTATGAAGTGATTCTATCAATTCGCAAGTGTCTTTGTAGCCATTGTATGAGATGGTTACAAAGGATATTATAGGCTTATTTGTAGATGTTGAGTTCATTTAGTTTTTCCTTATTTACAAGATTTCTAGTTCTCCATATTTCCAAGATAGACCGAAATATTTGAACGGCATATTATGACGTTTCCGTTCTAAAACTTCTTTATCAATGATGGTGCCAATGTAGACAAAAGCTAGACAAGAGTAGCATAGTATACCATTGGGATAACTTAATACTTCATTAGAATACCCACCTGCCATTGCTCCTGCAAATGTACATAGCATAGCCATCATGTACCCTTTAACGTAGGGGTCTTTAATCTTGTAAATTGTGATGCGCATGCCTCCAATCAATACGACTACAATAATAATAAGATAATAACACAAACCGACAATTCCTGTATCTTGCCAAACCATAACAAACCATGAATCGGTAGCATATGGAGCAGTTGGGAAGTGAAATCCATATTCTAAGCACCTACTTGCACTCATGCCAACACCTACACCAAAGGGGTAATCTCTCATGACTTTTTTGACAGCTCTTTGATTGATCATGCGCACTTGAAATGAAGCATCTTCATCGTAGTGTACTATCGTTCTTGTTCTGCTAACAAATCTGTTACTTTCTCCGATGTCAGTGTATTTTAGAAAAGAATAGGAACCGATCAATAGTAGAACGCTTGCTATAATAAGTTTGCTGTTTTTAGAACTAATTATAAATACTAGAGCTGCAGCTCCTGGAACTGCAAACGCACTTCGTGTTCCACTTATAAGTAGTCCATACATTCCTGCTAAAAAAACGCCAAGGTAAAAAAGTTTAATGAGTATCTTTTTCTCATATAAGAAACATATTCCATAGGCAACTGCTGTCATAGCCATACTTGTTCCGTAGTTTGCTGCGTCTGTAAAAAAAGAGAAGTATCGTACACCAGTTCTTAGGAAGTGTGTTTTATATGCACCTCCCCATAACCAAGTCAACTCTGTAGGGTCAAAACCATGCGAGCGTTGATACCAGCCTTTTATAGCTCCAGTGACACTTAATATGCCCCATATTATGAGCATATATCTAAGGTATTTTTCTTTTGCGAAAAAGACATGTATGAAAAAAGCTGATGCAAGGGGTAGAAAAACAATAACTAAAGTCCAAATAATCCAAGCTTTTAGTACGCCAGAATATCTAAATAAATGAACGAAATATTCGGCTAATAAAGCCAAATATCCATATATCATTATGTTGTTTAAGTTCTTGAATGATAGTTTATTTGTCCAATTATACAGAATTGTAAGTACAAAGCCAAAGATAATTAAAGCTAGCATGGCTACACCTACTTTCAACCCATGTACATAATATCTTTGAATTGCATATATATAATAGTTTATTATATACAGCAGAACAAGAAATATTCTGGGACGTGGAAGTACTGCAATTGCGCATATTACCGCTCCAATTATGCCAATCAATCCTAATGGCAATACGAAATTACCTACAATGATAAATTTGTAAGCGATTAGTAATAACACAACAAGTATAATTGCTGGAGTGGCCTGTCGTATTGTAGACTGGATTAGCTTTTGCATACTAATAACTTTTTAAGTTATATCATTTTCTTTCTTGTCCGATTCTATATCGTTTAATTCTTCTTCGGGTTGTACCTCCTCTTTATTGGTTTCCATTGCTTTTTCGTTTTGTTCGGAAGCAGTCAAACCTAGTTGACTAAATTTGTACATAAGGCGGTTGAACCAAGAATAAGGAGGGAGCATACCAGTAAACTGTTCTGTTTCGGAACGATGTGTTTTATTTAGAATGGCAAGTAAAGGAGTGTCTCCATTTAGCTCTTTTAATTCTCTCATGTATAGATCGTCTGTGTTTTTCCAAGCTCTAGTAGCTCGAGCAACAAAGATATTTACATTAGAGAGGGTAAGCAACTGATTTCTTATATTATACTGGCTAATGTTGGGGTGTTCAATAATTAGAATATTTTCATCTCCAGGAGTATATATATCATCCAATTTTTCAGCGAGTAAATACTCTTTGGATAAGGCATTGAAATCATTTTTCCAATTCAGGTGTTTGACCGAAATACCTAATCTTTCCCAGTATGTTTTAAGATATTCTGCTATAGTAGATTTTCCATCTTCCTGCTCTGTACTCAGTAAGCCTATAATGTAAGGAGTATTCTCCTCGTGTTCATTAAAATATTGAAGAATATGTGTGCTTAGTTGCTTAGCCGCAATCTCTCGACAAGATTCATTGTATTTCCTTTTTCTGTAATTGGAGTTTCCTGGGAAAGCACAAATGATATCTAAGCCTGTTAATCGTTTTGTTCTTATTACATCCCTGAGTGTACGGTCTAAAATTTCAATTAAGAAAAAGAAGACAATAACTAGCATCATGGTGATAATAAAAGCTGTTATTACTAAGTTCTTTCTTCCTATTGATTTAGGTGTGAGTGGCAATGTTGGAGGATTGAGCACACGTATTGTAGCTGCAGTCATTTCAAGGTTCTTTTTTCTTAAAACAGCTGCGTTATACGCCTTTAAAAACTCCATGTAATTACTTTCTTTAAAATTAATATTTCTTTCTTTCCTTTTTAAAGTAGAGCCAATAGGAGCAAAACGAATGTATTGATGTTCTATACTATCAACTTTGAAATCAATTGATTTTTTTGCTTGTTCAGCAGCGAGCAATTGAAGTTTTATTGTAAGCCATTCTGTGATTACAGATTCTTGTGCTATCCCATCCTTTGTGTGTTGGGCCTCAGCTAGGTCATGAGTGAGGTTGTATAACTTGTTGTTGGTGATTAGAAGCTTTCTTTTGTAGTTGTCTAATTTTATAGAATCTTTATTAATCCCTTTACTGTCACTCCTTGATTGGGAGAATGGTTCTAGTTGAGATACTTTACTAGAAAGATTAGAAGATTCAGTAAGAAGCTGTATAAATTCTCTGTTTGATTTTATTTGGTTAAGTTTTCCCTGCATTTTTGCTTCAAGGAGATCCAATTTACTTTTGGCAGTCTCTAAATCAATTGTATTATTCATACGAGTAACATTCATGCTAGAGTTTAATAGCGCCATGGCACGTGTCTCCTCGCTATAATTGATGATTTTGTTCTTAACTTGATAGTGTGTAAGAGAATCCTCTGCTACAGCAAGCTCTTCAGCTACTCTTGAAAATTCGCCATAGAAAAATTGAATGACATTGTCAGTTTCACCGTATCTGATGTCCTTATACTCATTAACGAATTCTTCAAGTAAAATTTCTAGAGTATTGTACACAATTGCTGCATCGTTATTTTCATAACTCAAATCTACAAGGTCGGTTCCAGGAACAGGAGTAATAACAATCTGTTTTAATGCATTATAGCTATAGTGAGGGTGAAAATAATTAAAAAGACCATATACAAAATTGTTTTTATCCTGTTTTTCGTATCTGTATAAGTTTTTGACAGTTTGAGTTTCACTGGTCTTGTCTATAATAGCTAATAAATCCTTGTGCCATTTGCATCGGTTATATATGTCGTTGTATGAAGCTGCACTACATACTTGAGTGTCTTTATCTGGCGACCCAAATATCATGACGCGCGCAAAAAGTCGAAAAGAAACTCTTTTTAAAGTGCTTTTTGCAGACATTATTTTTAGCAGATTAGCCCTTTGCCTCTCAGATTCATCTTTTGTATTTCCACTTAAATTGCTGTTTATTACTCCTGTGTACACTGTGCTTGTACAAGAATAATTCCCATGTGCACCATCGTATTTCTTATACACATAGTAAGCCATTAGCAAAGGACAAATAATAATCCAAAGCCTAATCCTATAAAAAAAACGTAGGATGTATATTAAATTATCCATATCTTTATTTTTCTAATATCTGAGTATGAGTTAAGATCTCTAACCGAATTAAATAAGTATTCAATTCAGTTTTTGCATTTGCAAAACCCATTTTAGCCGCATTTTGTCTTTCTTTTGCTCTAGACATGGTGTTTGGATTGTTATTGCTGCCCGCCATAAATTCTTGTTGGGCATACTCGTAGTCGGCTGTTGCTAAAATTTCTGATTGTGCTAAACTTCCTAAAGTATTCATCAGTGATTCAATTTTGTTATATAGTTCCATCACTTGAAGTTTCTGATTTTGATATTCTTCCAGAAATGTGAGTTTTGAGTTTTCTGTGGCCAATCTTGCTCGTCTTACTGTAGATCTATAGTCGATAATATTGCCAATAGTTGTACCGACACTAGCAGTCATTCCATAGGAAGTTGTAACTCCGTTGGCTACACTTGTTGTGACAGGAGTTGTTTCTGCTGTACTCTGGCTTTGAGAACCAAACTGACCATATGCATACGATGCACCAATAGATACCCAATTTAAAGGGGCACGTCTCGTTGAACCTAAAGTACTTTTAGATATTTTGTATTCATTCAAAGCCATCTTGTATTTAGGTGTGTTTTTCATGTTTTCAAACAAAACACTTAAAGGTGGAAGCTTTAAATCACTAGCTTTTTTCTCTTCAAGAATACTTGCATAATCCGTTTCACCTACCTTGTCATCATCTAATAGTTTACCTATCTGTTCTTGAGGTTGAGATGGCTGAGTGTTTTGAGTTTGTGCACACAAAAAACTTGGTGTAGTACAAACTACCATTATCACGAGAAATAGTTGAATAAATGATCTGTTAGCCATATAAAGAGTTTACTTTAACATATTAACGATGCAAATATACAACAATTCTTTTATACTATGTGGCTATATCTTTTTTTTGTCTACATTTAAAAGGTATTTAATGTGAAAAAGTATTAATGCTTAAAAGGTCTGTTGAGTAGAGTGATTTTTTTTATTTCTGAGTACGGGGTAAAAGTAAAAAAAACGACTACCTTTGTGTGGATTTTCAGTTTAAATTTGCAAGATTTTTTACGTTTTAAACTTAAGGAATATGGAAGAATCAAGGTATGTTGTTTCAGCACGTAAATATCGTCCAGCTACATTTGCATCTGTAGTAGGGCAAGGGGCACTAGTCACTACATTAAAAAATGCGATAATGAAGAATAAATTGGCTCATGCCTATTTGTTTAGTGGACCACGTGGAGTGGGAAAGACTACATGTGCACGTATTTTTGCTAAAACAATTAATTGTACGCACCGTACTTCAGATGGTGAAGCATGTAACCAGTGTGCTTCCTGTCGTGCATTCAATGAACAACGTTCTCTGAATATATACGAAATGGATGCTGCTTCCAACAATTCCGTAAACGATATCAAGCAGTTGATTGAACAAGTACAAATAATGCCTTCTTTAGGAAAATATAAAGTGTATATTATTGATGAGGTGCATATGCTTTCGTCTGCTGCTTTTAATGCTTTTCTAAAAACATTGGAAGAGCCTCCTGCTCATGCTGTTTTTATTTTAGCAACTACAGAAAAACATAAGTTGTTAGCCACTATTTTATCAAGATGTCAGATCTATGATTTTAATCGAATCACTCTTCAAGATATTGTCGCACATCTGGAATATGTCGCTAAAAGCGAAGACATATCTTATGAGTCAGATGCGCTTCAAGTAGTTGCTTTAAAAGCGGATGGAGGTATGCGTGACGCACTTTCTATATTTGACCAAGTAGTGAGTTATTCAGGAGGTGCTTTGACTTATGCAAAAGTTATTGAAAATTTGCATGTACTTGACTACGAGTATTACTTTAGGCTAGTTGATTTGTTCTTAGCAGGAGATGTGCGCTCAAGTATGCTTGTCATTAATGAAATACTCAATTATGGGTTTGATGGACGTTTGTTTCTTAGTGGTTTATCTGGACATTTTCGGAATTTAATGGTCGCTGGCGACTCAAAAACAGGTGAACTTTTGGAGGTCGGAGCTACAATTAGACAGCGATATGTGGATCAGGGATGTACTACACATTTGGCCTTCTTGTATCGTGCGTTAGCTATCTGTGTACAAGCCGATTTGGATTATAGGGAGAGTAATAATAAGCGTCTACTTGTGGAGATGGTTATTATTAAATTGTGTCAGATAATGCAGCCTACTATGTTGCCTGATCCTTTAGATCAAACTACTGCAAAAATAAAAAAAACATTTGTACAACAAACTAGTGTTCAAGGATCTAAATCTAGCCAATTAGTGACAGGGAAAAATAGGTTAGAGACTTCGCCTTCCTCTGAGCAAACTGTACAAAAGCATGTAGATGAAAAACCAATTTCGATGGCTGTGTCGAATCAAACAACCCCATCTGTTGATGTGTTGTCCACGGTGCAGGAAGAGCAGAGTGTGTATACTAGAAAGTCAAATGTATTGACAAAACGTATGTCTTTAAGTGTAACTAATGTAGATGGTTATTCGAAAGTAAAAGAAGTTGATTCAGACGATAAGAGTGTGCATGAAAATGTCAAAGAAGAAATTGTAAATCCTAATAATCAGTCTATTTCAAAGATAGAGAGAGTAGATGATCAACGAAAGAGTAGTGGTGATGAATTCGTTTCTGAGGATCGAATTGTAAAAGTTTGGAATAAACTTATAGAAACTCTTCCCGAACAATATAAAATTTTACGAGCTGTTTTTGAAGGGCGTCCTATTTTACAGCGGAACGGTCGCGAAGCTCTTGTTGAATTGTTGTCTGATGTAGATTTACAACAAGCTAATCTAGCTTACCAATACATTGTAAATCGCATGCGTAGTGAGTTGAATAATTCTTTGTTTAATATTCGCTTTGCAATAAAAAAACTCAAGTCTCATGAGCAGAAAATATCAGGTGTTGAACTGTATAATCATATGGTAGACAAAAATGAAGCTGTACGAGATTTACGTAGACTTTTTGATTTACATCTGTAATTTTTTTTATGTGCTTTTTTAGTTAAATACATATCGATCGTTTACTTGGAAAATTGGATGAATTATTTAAAAAGTATTGTGTTGATAAAGGATGTGTGGATTGGATAGACTCTATTATTTTGCCCTGTAACAATTTTTTTCTTTTGTTTTTTTTGCGATTCTAATATATTTATGTGTATATTTGTTTCCATATAATGTCTATGTAGTCCGATTATACACCTTGTTCGTGCTGAAAATGAATAGCTAAACTGTATATGAAGGATTTTTATATTTTGAGATAACATTAGATTACTAATTTAAACTAGTATGGATATGAAAAGAAATTTGTTGTTTATTGTTGTGTTTCTAGGGTGCTTTACTGCCTTGTCTGCACAAACAGTTGAAAACAAAGATGCCAAGTACAAAGTGGAAACTAATATGTTTAGAGACAATTGGTTTATCAGTGCTGGCATTGGTGGACAAATATTTGCAGGAGAAAATTACGGAACTGCAGACTTTGTCGATATGATAAATCCCGCTGTTGATTTGAATATCGGAAAATGGATTACACCTGGAGTGGGTATGCGTTTTGGGTATTATGGAGTGACTGCTACTTCTGTAACCGAAGATCCCCAGATGTATTGGGTGACAGGGGCTTATGATGCTACAAATTATGAAAGAAATTTTGATATCGGCGTTTTTCATGCTGATGTGATGTTAGACCTCTTAAATATGATCAAAGGCTATCGTGCGGATCGGGTATACTCTGTAGTCCCTTATTTTGGATTGGGATTGATGAGTGCTTGGGAAACTCCTTCTGAAACACAATTGTGCGCTACAGCCGGTATAATCAACACTTTTCGTATTAATAATCGATGGGACTTTAATTTGGAACTCCGTTCTGCGGTGACCAATGACCGTTTTGATGGCCTTGAAGGAGGTAAAAGTTTTGATTTGTTGTTTGGAGCTACAGTTGGCGTAACTTATCAGCTACCTACAGTGGGGTGGGGAAAAGCTAAGCCAGAAATTGTAGGTGTGACTCGTGCCGAAATGGATGACGTGCGTGATAGACTTAAAGACTCTCGTGAAAGGAATGAACAATTAAAAGACCGTCTAGCTACATTGCAACGTAATCCTAATATAGAAGAACATGTGATTATAGAAAAATCATTGATTCCAACGATTTTTGTCTTTAGATTTAATTCATACAAGATGAGTCGTTTGATGCGGGCCAATGTGGGACATTTAGCTGCTGTGATTAAAGATGGTGATCCAAATAAGGTGTATGTTATTACAGGCTATGCAGATAAAGAAACAGGTAATTCAACTTGGAATATGAAACTGTCAGAGAAACGTGCTCATGCTGTTTATGATTGTCTCGTTAATGAGTTTGGAATAGAATCATCCAAGCTTAAGGTTGCCTTCATGGGGGGGACGGACAATATGTTCTACAATAATCGTCGTTTGAATCGTTCTGTAATTGTTGAATAAACAGTATAGATGATCGAGGAAATAACCAGTAGCAAAAAAAATGATATAATATGAAAAAGAGTTTGTTCCTTGTTGCGCTTTTATTGGGGGGGACTTCGCTTTCAGCGCAAACAGTAAAAGATAAAGAGACAGATCATAAAGTAGAAACAAATATGTTTCGTGATAATTGGTTTGTAAGTGTAGGATTTGGTGCTCAATTTTTGGATTCTGACTTGGATAACAAGTTAGACTTCTTTGATCGAATATCTCCTGCCTTTGATATTAGTCTAGGAAAATGGTTTACTCCAGGTTTTGGGGTTCGTCTTGGATATTACGGTTATAAGCTTGAAGGAGTCACAGATCTTTCTTATAGTTCTGCTATTACTACAGACTTAGGTGATGGCTATTACAAGGAAAAGTATGATATTGGTGTCTTTCATGTTGATGCCATGTTTGATGTATTCAACCTGATTAAAGGATATAAGGCAGATCGTTGCTATTCTTTAATTCCATACATCGGTACAGGCTGGGCACGTTGTTTTAACTATGGTCAAGAAGATGAACAAAGTTTTAGATTTGGTGTCATCAATAAATTTCAGTTGAATGATGCTTGGGATATCAATATTGAGCCACGCGTGGATATGGTGCACGATCGCTTTGATGAATTAGAGTATAATTCAGCCTCTGAAACCGATGTGATTTTTGGATTGACAGTGGGTGTTACATATAACTTCCCCAATAGAGGCTGGCAGAGACGTTCTGTAGTACCTTCAGGTATTAGTGATGCAGAAATGCAATCTGTACGTGACCAGTTGGAAGCTTCTCGTGCCCAGAATGCAAAGATTAAAGAACAGATCTCAGTGTTAGAACATTCGTCAAAAGTTGTAGAAAGAATAGAGAAAGAGCAAATAATTGCACCAACTTTATTTATTTTCCCAATTAATTCACCTAAATTGACTCGGGCTATGAAGACTAACGCAAGTTATTTAGCTAAACAAATTAAAGATGGTGACGCTGGCGCTGTATACCTTATCACAGGTTACGCGGATAGATGGACTGGAAATACTTCTATCAATGAACGACTCTCTAGTCAACGTGCGCAAGCAATGTATGATTTTTTAGTCAAGGAACATAGTGTAAATCCTGATCAGTTGAAAATGGCCCACAAAGGTGGCGTAGAAAATATGTACTATAATGATCGTCGCTTAAGTCGTGCGGTTATCGTAGAAGTCGTTAAATAAATATTGGTATTTAATATTTAGATAGGGTGTGTCAAGAATTACTTTGACACACCCTACTATATTTATAACTAAGTGTTTTAGTCTCTTTTTAACTTAATGGATCTATCTTTTGTCGACTCCCCACATCATCTTCTGTCTTAGGGTGTCGAAGAAATTTCTATCTTTTCTACGAGCAATTCGGACTTTGAAAGGTGCTTTACTTATTGTTATACTTGTACCTTGTGGAATGCTTTCACTTCTTCCATCTATTGCGACCAAGAAATAATGTGAACGACTTGTTACATCTAGTGATATAGACCAATCGTCACGTATGACCATTGGGCGCATGGTGAGACTATGTGGAGCTACAGGTGTAAGAGCTATTACTCCTGATTGTGGGGCTATAATAGGGCCACCCACACTCAATGAGTATGCTGTACTTCCAGTGGGAGTGGCTATGATGAGGCCATCTGCTTGATAAGTGACTAACTCTTGATTATTGATATGGGTTTTTATAGCTATCATAGAAGATGAATCATGCTTTAGTATAGCAATTTCATTGAGTGCGTATGGATGTTGTTTTAATTGATATCCATCTGTTTTAATTTCGAGCAAATTTCTTTCTTCTATCTGTATGTTGCCTCCTAAAATTTGAACTAGTTGCTCATTCATATCATCGGTCCCAACGTCAGCTAAAAAGCCCAGTCGTCCTGTATTTATTCCAAGAATAGGAATTATGTTTTCTTGAACAGCATTGGCTGCTTTCAAAAATGTACCATCCCCCCCAATGCTAATCAACAAGTCTGCATGAAAGTCTTTTTGAGAAAGGTCATCCATGGAATAGGTTGTGATATCCCATTTTTTTAAATCCAAGACTGTTTTCAAAAAATCATAAAAAGATTTCTCTACTAGGATTGTGACTTGTAGAGTTGTTAGGATATCAAATAGTCTTGCCGAATGTATGGATTTCTCGGGTTGATGACAATTACCAAAAAGAGCTATGTTCATAATATTTAATTATTTACTGACTACAAAAATGCACTTTTTTCTCTAGAATCCTGCATTATCACCCGATAAATTTTGTACTTTTGTTCGATATAAACTAAGAATAGGAGGAACATATGACAAAACTTAGTGTTAATATCAATAAGATTGCTACTCTACGTAACGCACGTGGAGGAAATATACCAAATGTCTTACAAATGGCTTTAGATTGTGAAACATTTGGAGCAGATGGAATCACAGTACATCCACGACCAGATGAAAGGCATATTCGTCGTTCTGATGTTTTTGAACTGCGCCCTAATTTGACTACCGAATTCAATATCGAAGGCTACCCTTCTGAGGAGTTTGTAGCACTTGTACTTAAAGTGCATCCTCATCAAGTAACTCTTGTACCAGATAAACCAGATCAATTAACAAGTAATAGTGGATGGGACACAGTAGCTCATCGCGATTTCCTGAAAGCTTTGGTAGATACATTTCGTGAGGCAGGTATTCGTACTTCTATATTTGTTAGTCCTGAAGTGAGTATGGTGCGTGGCGCGGCTATAGTGGGTGCAGATCGTGTTGAGCTGTATACTGAGCCATATGCATCACATTATGCAGATAATAGAGAACTTGCAATAGCTCCCTTTGTTGAGGCGGCTGAAGCGGCGCATGCTTTAGGTTTGGGATTAAATGCTGGACACGATCTCAGTCTTGAGAATTTAGCTTTTTTTTATCAAAAGATCCCTTGGTGTGATGAGGTCTCAATAGGTCACGCCCTAATAGCTGATGCATTGTATTTGGGAATGGAAGAAACCATTCGCCAATACAAAAAATGTTTAAAGTAGTAACCTAAATATCATCTATCATCATGTCGTATTTGTTATCAGCGCTTGTGTTAGCGCAGAGTTCTCTTGATTCGTTAGCTCAAGCCCAAGTAGTAGAAGCAACTGTAAATAAACCTACTATGAATTTACTAGCCATGGCAATGAAAGGAGGGTGGATTATGCTCGTCTTATTGGCATTGCTTCTTTTGTGTGTGTATTTTTTAGTGGAACGAATCTGCGTTATACGTAAGGCTAAAAAAGCCGATCCATTATTTATGGACAAAGTGGTTGACTATATAACTAGTCATGATGTCAAATCGGCTATCAATTATTGTCAGATGACAAATACCCCAGCTTCTAGAATGATCGAAAAGGGGATTAGTCGATTAGGACATCCAACTCGTGATATTCTTACGACTATTGAGAATGTAGGCAATGTGGAAGTCTCAATTTTGGAACGCCACTTAAATGTACTGGCTACTATTTCAGGAGGAGCACCAATGATCGGTTTTTTTGGTACAGTAACAGGTATGGTACGTGCATTTTATGAGATGTCTAATGCTGGAAATAATATTAATATAAAACTGCTTTCAGGTGGTATTTATGAAGCGATGATTACTACTGTAGCTGGGCTTATTGTAGGGATTATAGCTATGTTTGCATACAACTATTTGGTCAGTCGTGTTGATAGTGTTGTAAATGATATGGAGGCTAAAACAATGACTTTTATGGATATGCTGAACGATATGAGTGATCATAAAGAAGTCTCTGCTTAACCCTTATTTTAGCTTATACTTATGCAATTAAAAAGACGAAATCGAATATCTCCATCATTTGCCATGGCTTCCATGACGGATGTTATATTTCTACTTCTGATCTTCTTCATGATCACTTCCACTGTTGTTTCGCCCAATGCGATCAAGGTTTTATTACCTCAAGGAAAAAGTCAAACAGCCGCTCGTCCTTTAGCACGGGTAATAATAGATGCACAGTTGAGATATTATACTGCTCTTGGAAATGGTGAAGAAAAAGAAATTGAAGTTGGCGACTTAGCGGCTATTTTGCGGAACTATTCAGTTCAGGAACCTGAGATGTATGTGGCGTTGTATGCCGATGAAAAAGTACCTTACAGTGAAGTTGTTCATGTACTTAGTATCGCCAATGATAATCATTATAAAGTAGTCTTAGCTACTCGACCACCTGAGAGATAATTATCACCTCCTATGAAGATAGAAAAAGAAGAGTTTTATGGACTAATAGCGGCTATTGTTGCATTACTGATAATTCTTGTTGTTTTGTGGTGGGTTAAAATTGCTACGCCACAGCAGCAGGAAGAAAGTGGTGTGCCTATAATGTTAGGAATTGAGACATTGCCAACTCAAGGGCAAGGTGATAAAGTAGAACCCACAGCTGCTCTTCCAGGAGTGCAAGAAGAAGTAGGGGAGCAAGTTGATGAAGAAGATATAGATGCATCTACGGTAAAGAAAGTAGAAGATTCAAAGCATGTGATTCAAGAAGATCCTTCTCCTATGACTGATCAAAACAATACCATTGGTGATCAGGATCAAAAAGATAAAGAACAAAATGAACAGTTGCTTCAAAAACGACGTGAAGAAGAAAAACGTCGTGAAGAAGAAAGAAAACTCAAAGAACGTGAGGAAGCTGCAAAACGTATTGCTTCTGTGAGTAATGCTTTTAAGCAAAGCAAGGCGATGCAGACGGGGGAGGGAACTGGTAAGCAGACTACTCATCAAGGGAGCGCACATGGAACTAATCAAGGACTGATACCCAAAGGATATGATGGTCAAACTAGCTACAATCTCCCTGGGCGTCATACTGGAGGTGAAGGGTTACCTAAGCCAGAACGAGTGCCAGGACTTGATGAAGGAGGTACTGTGATTGTGCAGATTTTAGTAACTCCTGATGGAAATGTTGTTAATGCCCGTGTACAGGGTGGCACGGTATCAAGTAATGCTCAGGCACGTCGTGTTGCAGAAGCAGCGGCTCTCAAAGCTCGTTTTAATGCTGTAAAAAATGAGGATAATCAGCAAGGTACAATTACTTATGTCTTTAAATTGAGATAAACTAACTAATAAAAACTATATAGATGAAACATATTGCAGTGTTTTTAGCTGATGGATTTGAAGAAATCGAAGCAATAGCTCCAATAGATATAGCTCGACGAGCAGGCATTCAAGTTACTACAGTATCTATAATGGATGATACAATAGCTGTTGGGGTTCATCAAATACCAGTAGTTGCTGATGTGCATATAAATGATTTTGATGCTACAGAAGTGGACATGCTTGTTTTGCCAGGTGGTATGCCTGGAGCACAACATCTTAGTGATTGTGTGCCACTCCAAAAGCTTATTTTAAATTTTGCTGTTAATGAAAACAAACATTTGGCAGCTATTTGTGCTGCCCCTATGGCTTTTGGTCGCTTAGGTGTGTTGTCTGGTGTATCTGCAACTTGTTATCCTGGATTTGAAAAGTATTTATTGAAAGCGCGTTACACAGCTGAAGATATAACTATTGATGGCAATTTTGTTACAGGTAAGGGACCAGGTCTAGCTATTCCTTTTGGCCTAGCTATTGTCTCACGTTTAGTAGGTGAAGAGATAGCTAGTAGAATATCTGAAGAAATGCAAATAAACTTGAGCTGATGAATTTGAAGAAAGCTGTTATTCTTGTTGCCGGTGGTAGTGGCACTCGCATGCTGCAAGATTTACCCAAACAATATCTACCTTTAGGAGATCGATGTGTTTTGATGCATACTATGGACGTTTTTCATCAATTTGATACAGAAGTACAGATTATACTCGTCTTATCTAAAGCGCATCTTGATATTTGGACTGACTTATGTGAAAAATATCATTACGATGTGCCACATAAAATAGTCTATGGTGGACAAACACGTTTTCATTCCGTTCAGAATGGTTTAAATATGCTTGATGAGGACATCGCTTTAGTGGCCATTCATGATGCCGTACGCCCTTTTGTAAGCCAAGAAGTTGTGCGTTCTGCATTTGAACAAGCTCAGTTGAGAGGGACGGCAATACCTGTTGTGCCAGTTATTGATTCAATGCGTAGAATTACATCTATGAGTAGTCCTGAGCAAAACGTATTTGAGGAAAGCTACAACGGACCCAATACCATGGTGTCAAGAAACGAATATGTGCAAGTGCAAACTCCTCAAGTGTTTCGTCGAGATATTATAGAGGATGCCTATGAGCAACCTTACTGTGTGGAATTTACGGATGATGCATCGGTTGTCGAAAAAAGAGGACACTCTATTTGTCTTATTCTAGGAAATCGTGAGAATATAAAATTGACGACTCCTTGGGATATGAAGATTGCTAAAACAATAATATAAATGGAGATTAATGGCTATTAGTGTTTCTAAACTACGAAATACCAATTTGATGTACGTAAAAGGAGTTGGTCAGCACAAAGCAGATGTGTTGGCTGATCAACTGCATATTCAAAATGTATTTGATATGTTATTGCATTATCCTTATCGTCACATTGATAGAAGAAAAATATACCGTATTCATGAAATCAATTCTTCTCACAATTGGGTGCAAGTAAAAGGTGTTATTCGTAGTATTGAAACTGTCGGTGAAGGTCGTTCTCGCCGTTTAGTAGCTTATTTTTCTGATGGCAATGAAACCATTGAATTAGTTTGGTTCAATGGTATTAAGTTTTTTCAAAAGAGCCTTAAGATTGGAGTCGAATATATAGCATTTGGTCAACCAAAAGCTTATTCAGGTTGCTATAATATAACGCATCCAGAATTGACGCTTTATAATGAACATACGTTTTCCAATTTGGGTATGATGCCGATGTATCATACGTCGGATAAGATGAAACGTAATTACTTATCTTCCACTGATTGTCGCGATATTATTCGTGGACTTTTTCTAACTTATGGACGAGATTTTGAAGAAACATTACCTCAGTGGATTATTGATACATATCATCTAATACCTTTAGGTGATGCACTATATAATATACACTTCCCAGAAAGCGCACCCATATATGAAAAAGCCGTTTTTCGGTTAAAATTTGAGGAACTCTTTTATATTCAACTCAATTTAGTGCGTTATATGATTGAGCGAAGACAATCACATCAAAGTTACTCGTTTACAACTCCAGGTCACTTCTTTTTAGATTTTTATCGTGATTGTTTACCTTTTGATTTAACAGATGCGCAAAAGCGTGTAGTAAAAGAGATTTATAAAGATCTGAATACTGGTGTGCAAATGAATCGACTTTTACAAGGAGATGTAGGAAGTGGAAAAACACTAGTGGCTCTTATGGCTATGCTTATTGTTGCTGGTAGTGGCTTTCAGGCCTGTATGATGGCTCCAACAGAAATATTGGCTCAGCAGCATCTAAAGTCTATACGTGATATGTTAGGTGATTTGCCTGTACATGTAGAACTATTAACTGGTTCAATAAAAGGGAAAAAACGAAAAAAAATATTGGATGATCTTGAAAAAGGAGATATTCATATATTAATAGGTACACATGCATTGATTGAAAAATGGGTAGTCTTTAACCGTCTTGGTATGGTGGTTATTGATGAACAACATCGTTTTGGTGTCGAGCAACGTGCTCGATTATGGGAAAAAGGTGAAAAGCCACCTCATGTCTTGGTGATGACAGCAACTCCTATACCTCGTACATTAGCTATGACTATATATGGTGATTTGCAAACATCGGTTATTGATGAACTGCCACCTGGGAGAAAACCAATTACGACTATTCATAAATTTAGTGATCATCGTACTTCTTTGTATATGTCGGTTGATAAACAACTGGCACAAGGTCGTCAAGTATATGTTGTATACCCTTTGATTCAAGAAAGTGAAAAGTCTGATTTAGAAGCTCTTGAATCGGGATACTTGTCCATTAGTCAGCGCTTTGAAAAATACAAAGTATGTATGGTGCATGGGAAAATGAAATCAGCCGAAAAAGAAGCTCAAATGCATCGTTTCTCAACTAATGAGGCTCAGATTATGGTAGCTACTACTGTTATCGAAGTTGGTGTAAACGTACCGAATGCTTCCGTAATGATTATTGAAAATGCTGATAGATTTGGCCTTTCTCAATTGCACCAACTGAGAGGGCGAGTTGGACGTGGTGCAGAAAAATCTTATTGCGTGTTGGTTACATCGCCTGAAATCAACGAAATAACTAAAAATCGAGTCGATATCATGGTTAAATCCAATAACGGTTTTGATATAGCTGAGGCCGATTTGAAGTTTCGTGGACCTGGTGATTTGTCTGGAACGATTCAGAGTGGGCAAGCATTTAATCTTAAGATAGCCGATATAGCACATGATGGACAATTAGTCGAGGAATGTCGTAATTTAGCCATGCGGATTGCTGATGCAGATCCTCGGTGTACACTTACTGAAAACCAAATCATGTGGCAAAATCTAAAGGCTATACGTAAACAACAAAGAGATTGGGGACAAATATCTTAGTAAAAAGCGTTGAATAAACCGAAAAAAGGCTAGTTCGTATGGCTTTTTACTTAGAATATTTGTATCTTTGGCGCAACCTGTAGTCTATCTTACGGCACTGAATATGGTGTGGAGGATAGTACTTGAAAAAAACCTTAATATTATTGATGGCTGTTGTTAGTCATAAAACCAATTTAACTTTGAATTATTATGCTTGAAAGAACGCTTGTACTAATGAAGCCTAGTGCGCTTCAACGTAGACTAGTCGGTAAAATGATTACCGGTTTTGAGAGAAAAGGATTACATATTGTAGGCATGAAGATGATGCAACTTGATGATGCCATATTGGATGAACACTATGCGCATCTAAAGGAGCGTCCTTTCTTCCAGTCTGTCAAGAAGTCAATGATGGCTACTCCAATTATTGCAATGTGTCTTGAAGGCGTTGAAGCTGTCGAAGTGGTAAGGGAGATTGCAGGTCCAACGAATGGCCGAACAGCTCGTCTTGATACCTTGCGTGGGTTGTATTGTATGAGTTCTCAAGAGAACTTGATTCATACATCAGATTGTCTTGAGACTGCAAAGCTGGAAGTTGCTCGTTTTTTTGCTGATGAAGAATTATTTGAGTGGGCTCAAGCCACTGCACAATTCTTGTATGCGGCTGATGAAGTAGATTAATCAGCTACAAAAAAGATAAAATATATAATGAAGAAAAGTATTCAAGTATCTATGATAAATTGCTCTTTGCGATTTGTTATGCTGACTCTACTAATTGTAGTCGGCCAGATGTCCGTATCAGCCCAAGATCTTTTGGCTGATCGTGCCCCAGTCGATAAAAAGTTGGGAATTGTTGATTCCTTAGTACTTCAACAACAAATTGATAAGGAACGTATGGAATATCCAGCAATGGATATATACCCATCATGGCAAAATCAGAGAGTACATGCTTATCAAGGCATATCGATGCCCGCAAAGTATGTTATAGACTTGAAAGACTTTTGTTTACCGACCACTCGAACTCGTATTACCGATCGTTTTGGTTATCGTCGCTGGCGCCATCGTGTTCATTATGGTCTAGACATTAAAGTGTATACAGGCGATACCATTCGTGCTGCTTTTTCAGGAAAAGTACGTATGATTCGTTATGAACGTAGAGGATATGGTAATTATGTGGTAATACGTCACGATAATGGATTGGAAACGATATATGGACACCTGTCAAAACATTTGGTGAAAGAAAATCAATATGTTGATGCAGGTACTCCTATTGGCCTTGGTGGCAATACAGGTCGTTCCACAGGATCGCACCTTCATTTTGAGGTGAGATTTTTAGGTCAAGCTATAGATCCTGCCAAGTTGTTTGATTTTAAAAATCAAGACATCTTGGCAGATAGTTATACTTTTGAAAAAGTATCTCACCCCCAAATACATTATTATAAAGTACGTAGGGGAGATACTCTTTCAAAGATTGCTGTTAGACAAGGAACTAGTGTTCGTCGTCTATGTCAGCTGAATCACATAAGTACTCGAACAACGCTTCGAATAGGTATGCTTTTGAAATGTAGCTAGTCTTTTTTATTATTTAAATTCAATACAGTTTAGTTTGTAAAGATGAAAGAAATGGCAAATGCTCAGTTTGAAAAAACAAATGTACAATTTGAGAAGGCAGTTGCTTCATGTCGTACTTTGTTTAGCCAAAAATTATATGATTATGGTGCTGCTTGGAGAATTTTACGTCCAGTATCAGTAACAGATCAAATTTTTATAAAAGCTAACCGGATTCGTTCTTTAGAAATCAAAGGAGAAGATGCTTCCCAAGTCGGTGATGGTATATATGGTGAGTTTATTGCTATAGTCAACTATGGAATCATTGGACTTATTCAGTTGGCGTTGGGATATTCTGAAACCGATGATTTATCTGTCGATAAAGCCTTAAAGCTGTATGATCAGTATGCGACGGAAGCCCTTAATTTGATGAAGGCAAAAAATCATGATTATGATGAAGCATGGCGTATGATGCGTGTCAGCTCGTATACCGACCTTATATTGATGAAATTATATCGCACAAAGCAGATTGAGATGCTTGGTGGTGAGACTTTAGTGTCTGAGGGCATAGATGCCAATTATATGGATATGATTAATTATGCCGTCTTTGCTTTAATAAAGCTGGGCAATAATGCTGACTAATAATTAGTTTATGTTGAGTACTAAGGCAAAATACTGGATTGTAAATGTTTGCCGCATTTTACTAGCAGTGACCTTTATCTTTTCTGGTTTTGTAAAGGGGGTTGATCCTATGGGCAGCGCCTACAAAATAGCTGATTATCTAAGTGCATTTGGTGTACTAGATGTATTTCCTAAATCCTTTTCAATAATATTCTCTTTTGCGTTGGCCAGTTTAGAGTTCACCTTAGGTGTATTACTCTTTTGGGGCATTATGCGTGGGGTGACAACTTTCTTGTCGGCCCTATTGATGGTGATGTTGACTCCATTGACGTTGTATATAGCTTTGTCAAATCCAGTTCATCATTGTGGGTGTTTTGGGGATGCATTGGTGTTATCTAATTGGCAGACTTTTTCTAAAAACTTACTGCTTTTGCCGATGAGTTTACTGTGTTACATGTGGCATAGGCAGATTCGATATTTTATGAGTAAGCATGTTGAGTGGATAGTTGCTAGATATGTCATTGTGTTTTCCTTACTATTATGGGGATATTGTTATATACATTTACCAATATTAGATTTTCGTCCATATAGTATAGGTACTTCGATGAAAACAGCAATGGGATTAAATGAGGATAATCAGGTTAAAATGCCCACAATTTTGGATTTCTATGTTCAAGATTATAAAACAGGTGAGGATATAACAGAATCCTTATTAGATTATGATGGGTATAGTTTTTTGTTGGTAGCACCAGATTTAAATTCAGCGAGTGAAGATAGATTTGATTTACTTAATGAGCTGTATGACTATAGTGTGGCCCATAATTATCCTTTTATATGTTTAACTGCTTCGGATAGTACCGCTATCAGTCAGTGGCAAGATAGAACTGGGGCCGATTATACATTTGGTATAGCCGACCATTTGGCATTAAAAACGATGGTACGTAGCAACCCTGGTATTATTTTGTTACGAGGAGATACGATTTATAATAAATGGGCATTTAGGGATATTCCTGACGAATATCAATTGAAAGGTCAATCATTAGATAAAAATGGTGTGGGACGCTTAGAGAAAATCTCTCGTATGACTGTTTTCTGGCAGATAATAATATTATTTATAGCGCCATTAGTTCTAGTCTTGTTGATAGATCGCTTAATCTTGATTTGGAAGATGAAGCAAACTAAATTAAAAGAAAATGGGCAGGAGTCCGGAGATATCTATTAGTGTTGAAAATTCAATTTAATTTTGGGAGTCTTTGGACTTCCACAAACCAATAAATATAAAGAAAATGAGAAAGAACATTGTTGCAGGAAACTGGAAAATGAACAAAACCCTTCAAGAGGGTATTGAGTTGGCTAAAGGCTTGAATGAAGCACTTGCTTCTGCACAACCAAATTGTGATGTGATTATTTGTACTCCATTTATTCACTTGGCTTCAGTGACTCCATTGGTAGATCCTGCTAAGATTGGTGTTGGTGCAGAAAATTGCGCAGACAAGGAATCAGGTGCTTATACTGGTGAGGTATCAGCTTCTATGGTAGCATCTACAGGTGCAAAATATGTTATTCTAGGTCACTCAGAACGTCGTGCATATTATGGCGAAAACAATGCTATCCTAACAGAGAAAGTAAAACTAGCTTTGGCTAATGGCTTGACTCCAGTATTCTGTATTGGTGAAGTGCTTGAAGAACGTGAAGCAAATAAGCAAAATGAAGTCGTTCTTGAACAACTTCAAGCTGTATATGAACTTTCTGCAGAAGACTTTGCTAAGTGTGTACTAGCTTACGAACCAGTTTGGGCTATCGGTACTGGTAAAACTGCGACTTCAGATCAAGCACAAGAAATTCATGCTTACATCCGTTCTACAATTGCAGACAAGTATGATGCAACTGTTGCTGATAACATGTCTATTCTTTACGGTGGTAGCTGTAAGCCATCTAACGCAAAAGAACTTTTCTCTCAACCAGATGTTGATGGTGGTTTGATCGGTGGTGCTGCATTGAAAGTAGAAGACTTCAAGGGTATCATTGATGCATTCAATGCGTAATTGTTACTTTTGTAGCATATAATATTATGGGCGATGATTTGTTTTAGATTATATATTCTAAAGCAAATCCGCCCTGTTTTTCCTCTATTCAATTGCATATACATCGAGAAAAAATTATGAAGATATTTGGATCATTTAGTTTTGTGATACTTTTGTTTTGTATCAGTGTTTTTATACCAGAAGCACGTGCACAAGATAATCCTAATAATAATATTCAAGGTGATTCTGTACATGTAGAGATGCAGAACATTTTGCAACGACTTGCTGAAAAAAAGGAAGGGGCTGGACAAGTCTCTATCAATCAACCAGCTTTGTTAGATAGTTTGTTGGTAGGAGGAGTTATGCACATTCAATCGTCTGATCGATTAAAGACATCTGGTTTTCGTATACAAGTTTTTGCTGGTAATAATTCTCGAAGTGCTCATGAGTTAGCTCAGGAATATGCAGAAAAGGTGAAGAAATACAACACTGATGTTCAAGTGTATACTCTCTTTGTGTCACCACGTTGGTTATGTAGAGTAGGCGACTATGTAAGCTTTGAAGAAGCAAATATGATGATGCGTCAGTTAAGAGCTACAGGTGAGTTTAAAGAGGCAGTAGTGGTTCGTGACGAGGTCTTCATAGATCAATAAACTTTCCTCGTATTATTTAGGCAGTATAGTCCTATCCCCAAGCTCTTTAGCAAAGGCTTGTTGTAATTTCATTAATTCAAGACGTCGTAGACAAAGTGCATTTTCTTTATCTTTATCACCTGACAGTGAGGCGTCTAAAATAGCTTGATCTACTTCGTGTATATTGGTTGAAAGAATATAGTGTTTCATCCTAAAAATTGTGTCAGGAATGAGCATATGAAGACGTGCTTTGTCTGACTTGTATTTGAGAATTCTGTCTTTGTCTAAACGATATTTTGAAGAAATCATTTCGGCCGCCAATTTACTAACGGTCATATCTTGTTGATTTACTAGGAACTTTTGCATTGTCCATCCTTCCTCTAGCCCAGATTGGTGAAAGCCTTCGATAGCTGTATCAAATAACTTTTTATATGGAGGATAAGTAATCATAATAGCATCTCTTTCAAGTTCCTGAGCTATATAATCAACTACGTATTCAGTAGTTTGTGTGATGCTGCCATCTTCATTTTCGTGTTCAACTTCTCCTAATATGCATTCCCCATAACGTACTAGATCCCACATAATACGCCTTTCAATTTCTTTTCGTTCCTTGCTGATTTCAATAGATGTATTTTTGCCATTTATTTGCTGGTCATTACCATCTTCTACCATCTTGTCAGATTCTGTAGCTGGCAAAGGTTCTTGATTAGGAGTGGCTGTATTGTTGAGAGATACATGTGTTGAAGCTGCTCTATTCATCCCTTCTTTGATGATTTTATCTACTTCACTTTGTATTACAGATTCACGAATTTGCATCATTTCGCTGCACTCTCTAATATACACGTTGCGTAGTATCTCGTCAGGAATAACAGATATACTTTTAACAATATTAGAAATCAATTCTCCACGTTTGATGGGGTCATTTTTTGCATCTTGAATAAGCAAATCAGTTTTGAAGCGGATAAAGTCAACTTCATGTTGTGCTATATACTGTTGAAATTCTTGAGCTGTATGTTTTCGGGCGAATGAATCTGGGTCTTCACCATCTGGCAAAAGCATGACCTTTACGTGCATACCTTGTTCTAGAAGCATGTCAATACCTCGAAGAGAAGCCTTAATACCTGCCAAATCTCCATCATAAAGGACCGTGATGTTTTTTGTAAATCGATGGATCAAACGAATTTGCCCAGAGGTTAACGCTGTACCTGAAGAAGCTACAACATTCTCTATCCCTGATTGATGTAAAGATATGACATCTGTATATCCTTCTACCAAGAAGCATTGATCCTTTTTGACTATAGCTCCTTTGGCTTGATACATGCCATAAAGTTCATTGCTTTTATGATAGATTTCAGATTCTGGAGAGTTTACGTATTTTGCGACTTTTTTGTTGTTGGTACTTAACACACGTCCACCAAAAGCGACGACTTTTCCTGATATTGTGAATACTGGAAAGATAACGCGTCCCCAGAAACGATCACGTAGTCCACGATTGTCAGTATCATAACATAGTCCAGTATCTATTAAAGTCTCCTTTTTGAATCCTTCACCTAGTGCAGCTTTTCCCATAGCTTCTCCATCACTTGTACAATACCCAATTTGAAATTTTTGTACAATATCTGGGCGTATGCCACGACTTTTTAGATAAGCTTGGGCCAAAGTCTTACCGTCTATATGTTCATTTAACTGACGGCGAAAGTAATCATTTGCCCATTCGTTGATGGCGAATAAATATTCTCTTCGACTTTTAGCTTGTTGCTGTTCAGGGGTTAGTTCTTGTTCTTGGTATTCAATATGATAACGACGAGCTAACCATTTGATAGCTTCTATCCAAGTGAGTTGTTCGTGTGCCATTATAAAGTGCACGACGTTTCCTCCTTCGCCACACGAGAAGCATTTGCACACTCCTTTAGCGGGTGAGACGTAGAAAGATGGAGTACGGTCTTCGTGAAATGGGCATAATCCAACAAAGTTGGCCCCTCTACGTTTAAGTTGCACGAAATCTCCTACTACTTCATCAATTCGAGCAGTATTAATTATACGGTCTATAGTAGCTTGGTCTATCATATTGAAGACAAAGATAAGACTTTTATCTATGATGTGTACTTAACGACTGCTAAAAAAAGATTAGTTATTATGTATTTACTTTGCAAATAGTATCTTTGCACAAAATCACCATCATATGCCATCAGATATTATTAGGTGTCGATTTTCTGAGATTTCTCAGTATATTGATATTGACAACAATCCCCATTGGCATCGCTATTATCAGGCTACGCTTGATGTGGCGAGACCAGATGCAGTATGCCATATTATTGATAAACAAATATTGGTTTTAGAGCCTGATTTTTTAATCGATGTAAGTAGTTTGTCTGAGTGTTTTAAACCTTACGGAATACACCCTATGCAATACTTATTGGAGCGAATTTCTCCTGCACCACAAGGTACACCTTTGTTGCTGGGTAACATTGTAAACCTTTTTCTGGATGAGTGGGTACATAACGAATCTCCCGATTATACTGAAACAATGCGTAAAGCTTTTAAGATGTATCCTTTGCAGTTGGCTGCCGATGCTACACTAAAAGATAAAGATGCAGCTCGACAATTTGCTTCAGACTGTACAATGCATTTTAATAATGTCAAAACGATAGTAACCAATCAACTGACCAATACAACCTACTCACTAGATAAAAACAAGGCTATTTTAGAACCGTCTTTTATTTGTCCACAATTGGGGTTGCAGGGGCGACTAGATTATATGCAAGAAGATATGCATGCGTTGATAGAAATGAAATCTGGGCATGCTGATGAATATAGTCATAAACCCGCAATACTTGCAGCTCAGAATCATGAAGTTCAAATGCAATTATATCAAGCTATATTGCATTATGGACAAGATGTGCCATATGATTTGATTCATCCTTATTTGCTATATACCAAATATCCTATATTGTATGCATCACAAGGGGATATGCACCTTACACATGTAGCATTAAATCTTCGTAATCAGATTGTGGCCTTGATCTATCAATTAGCTTTTGCAAATAGTCTAGAAGAAGTAGCCGCTATTCTTAACAAATTATCTCCTGAGGTTTTAAATTCATATAATCGAAAAGATCGTTTTTGGACACAATATGTTTTACCTAGTATTTTGGAAGTAGTAGATCCATTAAGAAATTTGTCTAATCTAGAATCTTCGTATTATTATGCTTTGATACGTTTTATCATGCGTGAGATGTGGTTATCTAAAGTAGGGTATCAAGGCAAAGAAGGATTGTCAGGAGGGGCTGTCTTATGGTTGGCTACACTAGAAGAAAAAATAGAAATGGGTTGTATCTTACATGATATAGTTTTAGAGAACCAGTCTCGGCATGATGGCGAACATGCTGAGGTGTCTTTTAAATTAGCTAATATATCTACGCCTATTAATTTTCGTGTGGGTGACTTAGTTCTGTTTTATCGTAGTGATGAACACGAGCGTGCTTGTGCTCATCGTCAACAAGTCATAAGAGGACACATACAGTCCATTAGTCAAACTGCAATTACACTATCTTTGCGTGCGCCTCAACACGAGCATTTTTTATTGGACAGCTCAGCACGTTTTACTATGGAACTTGATAGTATGGACAGTGCTTATCATTCCATGTTGCGTGGACTGTATGCTTTTACTGTGACGGATAAAAGAAGGCGTGATTTGATCTTGGGGCTTCGTGCGCCTGAGTTTGATTCTTGTACAATGGAAATGGCTGAAGTTTATACCGATTGTTTTGATCGTATGGCCATGAAAACTTTAGCTGCTAAAGATTATTTTTTACTTATTGGGCCTCCAGGCACAGGTAAAACATCTTGTGCATTGAAGCGTATGGTTGAGGTGCATTATGCAGATCCCGAGCGACAAATATTGCTTCTGGCTTACACTAATCGGGCAGTAGATGAAATTTGCGGAGCTATTGCAGAGATTAGTCCCACTATCTCTTATACGAGAGTGGGTAATGAGGTGGCATGTGCACAGACTTATCGTACTAATTTATTGAGTAAGCAGATAGCTGATTTGAATACTAGAGAGGCCGTGAATAACTTTTTGTCTAAACAACGTGTATTTGTGGGGACTGTAGCTAGTGTGACGAACAAACCAGAATTGTTTGCCTTAAAATCATTTGATATTGCCATTATTGATGAGGCTACTCAAATTTTAGAACCTCAATTGTTACCCTTGTTATGTGCACGTTCATCAGATAATAAGATGGGCATCAAATGCTTTGTGATGATTGGTGATTACAAACAATTACCTGCTATTGTCATTCAAGATGAAGACGAAAGTGGTATACATAATGATGAATTGAATCGTATTGGGATTGCCAATTTTCGTTTGTCTCTTTTTGAACGTTTGTATCGTCAACAGACAAATAATCAAGCAGTGGATATATTGGTGCGTCACGGTCGTATGCATCCAGATATTGCAGCATTTCCTAATCGATACTTTTATAATAATCAATTAGTGCCTGTTGGTTTGCCACATCAACAGGAGGTATTAACTTCATTTGATAATAAGAATGGTGCCTCAGATCAAGATCCATGGTTTTCGTTGCTTTATCGTCGTACTACTTTTATACCCTGCGAATGCGAAAAGGATTTTGTAAAGTATAATCAGTCCGAAGCAAAGAATATAGGTAGATTGCTACAGCTATTATATAATCATTTAGGGCATTTTACTTCGTCTACAATAGGGATTATTGCATCGTATAGAGCACAAATTACTCTAATTTACGAAACCATTTCATCGTTAGAAATTCCATTATTAGATGCACAGAATATTATGATTGATACAGTGGAAAGATTTCAAGGGAGTCAACGAGATATTATTTTGTATTCAATTTCTGCGAATACACAGGCACAGATGGCTATGTTATCAAATTTAGTCGAAGACCGAGGACAATTAATAGATAGAAAACTCAATGTTGCATTAACTCGTGCCCGTAAGCAATTATATGTTTTTGGTGTATCTAGTGTTTTGGAGACAGTTCCATGCTATAAGGAACTGATAAACGAAGATAGTTATAAAGTCAGTGATAAAATATTTTTTTGAAAACATATAAGAACATTATTTTTTTTGTTTTTACATTTGGCTTATTTGTGTTTGTAATAATGCTTGTTTTTTTTATCTATTTAGCTATAATAATATTTTGATTAACATTTAGCTATGTGCAAAATCCTTATATTTGCACCACGTTTTTTTCATAGAGATTTAGATTTAAGGTTAGAAGAATTGTGGAAGTCGTGAGACTTCCATTTTTCTTAAAACCTAGCCTTACAGGTATCGTCGCGCAGTGATGCACGGCGATATTTTTGTTTTAAGTGACTTTTGACTTTAAAGCCTATATATTTGTATGTTCTGTAATAGGTGCATTTGTATAATCCATATCTTGATATAGAGATTTTATTGTGAGATTTAAGCGCACATAGAACTACTCTAACCTAACAAATGGATGAACCATTTCTTAAATAGGAGTAATTGTGGTTTGCAAATAAGGAGGGGGGTAAAAGAAGAAGTATATTACTTCAAGGGGAAATCTTTTGTGAATCTTGAAGATAGCCTTATAATTTAGGGCAAAAAAAAAGCTTCCTAGCTTATAGCCAGAAGCTTATTCATCTCTGATTGAACCTGTTGACATTTAGGTCCGTTACCTAGCGCCCTGTATCTTGCGAATTGATATTGTAGACGCTTCATTGTTTTTTTCTTTTCATCGCTGGCCAATAGGCCGTTCATTAAGTTCATCTTGTTCATACATCTTTTTGTTGTGTTATTCGCGTTTCGAATAACGAGTTTATTTTTCTTTTTTATTTCGTTACAAAAGTAGAGATAAAAACCGAAATACGCAAAATATTGGATGAATAAATCGACTATACTATATGTTTTCTTGACATAAGACAAGTAGAATGGGTAAAATGTGTCATTATTGTTACAAAAATACTCTGGTTTACCGCTTAACTAGAATCGTAATTTAGTATCACGCTTTGCCAGCCTCGATTCAAACGTTTGGTCCCATCGATTCAAACGTTTGAATCGATGGGACCAAACGTTTGAATCGAGACGCATAAAGGGAACAAATAATTTAGTAAAGCTGTCTTTTACTGAAATAGGTTTACATTACACAAGGAAGTATACTGAATAAGTTTACATTCCTTTTATAGTTATACTGAATGGGGTTACATTCTCAGCTTAGTTGTACTGATTTAGTTTACACTTCAGTAAAAGGGCACTAACTTCTTAGCTTGCTTCATTTTGTTAGTGAGCTTGCAATATAGTTATAATTTGGCGTAAAACCAAGTTGCATTCTGGGAGCGCCTGAGCGGCAAGGAAGTGGAATGCCATCCCCGACGAGCGGGAGATTTACTATTTCATTCTTTTATATCTGTTTTAAATATCTCTCTTTCCACACTTGAGAGCTCACTATAAGTCCAGTATGTATTTCTTCTGGAGTTTTCATCTGGTTACTCATATGTGTTCTCACATTATTATAATAGTGAATAGCTTTTTCTGCTCGAGAATTAGCCTCTGAAAGATCAGCAGGGAGACTTGGACTATCTAACCACTCACTTTTTAAGATACCATTCACTCGTTCAGCTATCGCATTATCTGTTGGTGCGTAATCCTCGGTCATACTTATTTGTATCCCATGATTATAAAGCACGCTTGTATACGCTCCACAACAATATTGGATACCCCGGTCTGAATGGTGAATTAGATTACTAAAGCAGACGTCTTTGACTTGATGTATAGCTCCAAGCAGAGCATCTACTGAGTGTTTTGCTTCAAGCGTTTCACTGAGCTTCCAGCCCACGATTTTGCGAGAATAAGCATCAGTAACAAGGTGTAAATACAAAAAGTTACCCGTTGTCCTTATATACGTAATATCGCTTACCCAAAGGGTATTAGGCCGTGTAGGTATATAATCTTTAATCAGATTACGATGTTTACGAAACATATGATTGGAGTTTGTAGTACATCGTGGCCTTTTTCGTTTGAGCATCAAATCATGCTTGCGCAAAAAATCAAAGAAACGGTCTCTGCCCATAAAAGCTTCACCCATGAAAATCTCTTTGACCATACAAAACAACTTGTAGGCACCGATTTTAGGGGCATCGCTACGAACAGAGCGAATAACAGATAAAATCAATTCGTCACGATCATGTTGACTTAACGTTCTTCGTTTATACTGATAGTAGGCTTGCCTACTTTTGCCAAACAATCCACAAAGATAAGCTATCGTTTCTTTGCTTTCCGATTCTTTGTGCAGTGCGCTGACTGTTTGGCTCCAGTATTTTTTCTGATTGAAATACCTTCAGCTTCTTCAGCAATATCAATCATAGTTTCTAAAGCTTTGTTCTTTAACTGTAAAGTTGCTAAAGCTTTTTCTAACTGCTCAATACGAGACTCAGGAATCTCTACTTTTTTTTCATCCATATACTCTAATCTTTCTTTAGAGCTTAAAGATAGAGAAACATTTGATATGAAATACTTTTTTAGCCAACGATTTAAATTGGTAGGAGAAATATCCCATTTGCGGCAAAAGACAGCTTTGCTAGGACAGCCACAATCATAATAGTCGCTGACAACGTCTAAGCGAAAACCTTCGCTAAATACACGATGACTTTGTATAATAATACTTTTAAAGGTGAACACTGATGTAAACCTTATTCAGTATAAGACAAAGGGAACAAATAATTTAGTAAAGCTTATCTCCCCAAAAGTGCCATAGTAGTAAAAGAAAGAGGAATATAGCAACAGGTACATTTAAAGGCATTGCTTTGCATAATCTATATAACAACGATAGACTTCTCAGGAACTTATACTGTATCCTAAGAAGTCTATTGTACGCTACAAGTAAGGGGTTACCTATACTCTATTTGGGCTTTGTAAAAAAGTGTAGTTCATCTTGTTCGGCTGTAACATGGATGATTTCATCTTTAGTTATTTTGCCCGCTAGAAGTTCTTTACTTAGACTGTTAAGTAAATACTTCTGGATGGCACGTTTAACAGGACGGGCACCAAATTCGGGATGATATCCTTTTTTGCCAAGAAATTGATACGCACTTTCGTCCAATTCAATGCTTAAACCGCTATCTGATAACAAATGAGTAATATTATTGACTTGAAGCTGTACGATTTGAGCAATTTCTTTTTCTTCAAGTGGAAGAAACATAATCGTTTCATCTATACGATTTAAAAACTCAGGTCGAATATGTTGCTTCAACAATGTATTCACTTGTTTTTTTGTCTCGTCAATTAATAATTCTCTTTCAGAACTAGATAGAGGTTGTCCATCTGTGTGTCCATTCATCATACGTTCCATTTGCTGTTGAATATAGTCACTGCCCATATTACTAGTCATAATGATAATCGTATTTTTGAAGTTCACAACTCGTCCTTTATTATCTGTAAGTCGTCCGTCGTCCAATACTTGAAGTAGTATGTTGAACACATCGGAGTGTGCTTTTTCTATTTCATCAAAAAGCACAACGGAATAAGGCTTACGTCTAATAGCTTCTGTTAATTGTCCCCCTTCATCATATCCTACGTATCCCGGAGGCGCTCCGATTAAACGACTTACTGTATGCTTTTCTTGATATTCACTCATGTCGATACGTGTCATCATAGAGTCGTCATCAAAAAGATACTCAGCCAGTGCCTTGGCCAATTCTGTCTTACCTACACCTGTGGTACCCAAGAATATGAAACTTCCAATAGGGCGTCGTGGATCTTGAAGACCAGCTCGACTCCTTCGCACAGCATCACTTACTGCTTGAATAGCTTCATCTTGACCAATCACTCGCTTATGCAACTCTTCTTCTAAGTGGAGCAATTTATGCCTTTCACTTTGCAACATTTTGCTCACAGGAATACCAGTCCATCGGGCTACAACATCGGCAATGTCTTCCGCATCCACCTCTTCTTTAATCATGGCAGAATGAGCTTGAAGCTTCTCTAACTTGTCTTTGTTGTCATTGATTTGCTTTTCTAATTCTTGTAGTTTGCTGTATCTGATTTCAGCTACCTTTGCATAATCACCTTCTCGTTCAGCTACTTCAGCATCATGTTTTAATGACTCAATCTGCTGTTTAGCCTCTTGAATACTGTTGACAACTTCTTTTTCACTTTGCCATTTTGCTTTGTATTCCTTTTCTTGTTCTTTTAGTTCTGCAATTTCAGCAGTGAGTTGTTGAAGCTTGTCAGCGTCATTTTCTCTTTTTATAGCTTCTCGTTCTATTTCTACTTGTTGGATACGTCTTCTGATTTCATCTAGTTCTTCAGGTACACTATCCACTTCTATACGTAGCTTTGCAGCTGCTTCATCCATTAAGTCAATAGCTTTATCTGGTAAGAAACGATCACTAATGTATCGGCTACTCAATTCAACAGCAGCTATGATTGCATCATCTTTAATACGAACTTTATGGTGGGTTTCGTAGCGTTCTTTAAGTCCACGTAGGATTGAAATGGAACTTGCTTTGTCAGGTTCATTTACTGTAACTGTTTGGAATCGACGTTCTAGAGCTTTATCTTTTTCAAAATATTTTTGGTATTCGTCTAGAGTAGTTGCACCGATACTACGTAGTTCGCCACGTGCTAAAGCTGGTTTAAGAATGTTTGCTGCATCCATAGCTCCTTCACCTTTACCAGCGCCTACTAAGGTGTGAATCTCGTCAATAAAGAGAATAATATCTCCATTAGCTTGTACGACTTCATTGATGACGGCTTTCAATCTTTCTTCAAATTCACCTTTATATTTGGCACCAGCCACCAAAGCCCCCATGTCAAGGGAGAACAATCGTCTGTTTTTTAGATTCTCTGGTACATCACCGCTGACAATACGATGAGCAATTCCTTCCACAATAGCTGTTTTACCAGTTCCTGGTTCACCTATAAGGATAGGGTTGTTTTTTGTACGTCGACTTAAAATTTGCAAGACACGACGAATTTCGTCGTCCCTACCAATAACAGGATCTAATTTGCCATCTCTTGCACGGTTACATAGGTCAATAGCATATTTTTGCAATGCATTATATTCGTCCTCCGCACTTTGAGAATGTACCTTGTTGCCTTTTCTTAATTCTTGAATACCAGCATTCAAGGCTTCTTTAGATCCCCCAGCATCTTGTAAAACTTGTTGGGCTGTACTTTTGACCGATAAAATGGCCATCAATAATATTTCTATTGAAACAAATTCATCGTTGGATTTATGTGCTAAATCATATGCTTTTTGTATGACAGCATTGCTTTCTCGGCTAAGGTAAGGTTCGCCGCCACTTACTTTGGGGAGTGATGAAATTTGTGCCTCGATAACTTGGCTCATGTTTGCAATATTCATATCCATTTTCTGGAAAAGAAATTGGCAAACATCAGGAGCTGTGTGTATCACACCTGCTAGAATGTGTATGACTTCTACAGACTGTTGTCCATTCTGCTGAACAAGTTGCACGGCATATTGTAGTGCTTCTTGTGTTTTGATTGTCATTTGATTTGTATTCATATGTTTCTTATTAGTTATTTTCTCGTTTTAGATATCTGGGAGACATCTAGCAAAGAGAAGACCAAATCAAATGATAGTGTAATTTATCTCTTAGAATGAGCTTGGAAATATTTAATATGTGTCAAATTGTCATGCAGCGTAGCTGTATTATGCCATTTTTGACAGGTTTAATGGACAAAATTTCAGTAATAGTAATAATATCGCTGATATATTGTCTTTTTTATCTATGGTTGGGAAGCTCTACCATCAGTTTCGCAGCTCTATTAGGTGCACCAGGTACACCTAATTTTTCAGCCATGTTATCTAATTGGGCTAGGTGAATTTTGCGGTATTTGCTTTCCTCTGGAAGCAAAGCGTCCATATGCTTATGGAAGTTTTCTGTTGTAAAGTCTGCAGCTACTAATTCAGGTACAGCTTCTTCGTCCAATGTTAGATTCGGTAAAGAAATATACTTAACTTTAAGTACGCGCTTGCGCAACCAAGAGATAAATGGTGGAAGTGGAGTAGCGTAAGCCACAATTTGAGGTACACGGAAAATAGCTGTTTCTAATGCAGCCGTTCCAGAAGTGACCAATGCAAAATGAGCATGTTGTAACAAAGGATAGGTTGCATTGAATATTATATGTAATTCTGGAAAACTTTTTTGAAATGTAGAGTAAAATGCGACATCAATCCCTGGAGCACCTGCTAGCACAAATTGGTACTCTTTGTCATATTTTTTTAGTGCACGCATCATGCCAGGAAGATTATCTTTAATCTCATGTGTACGGCTACCTGCTAGGATGGCAATAATTGGCCGTGTATCCAAGTGGTGTTTTGTGCGAAAAGCATGTGGATCACGTGGATTGTTTTTCTGAAAATCAGCAATTTCATCCACCGTAGGGTTGCCCACATAATGGATGGGATATTGATGCTTTTCCTCAAAGAAAGGAACTTCAAATGGTAGGATAGAGAATAGCTCATCTATATCGCGTTTGATTCGCTTAATGCGATGTTCTTTCCAAGCCCATATTTTGGGAGCGATGTAATAATAGATAGGGATTTCAGTTGTTGCATGAATATTTTCAGCCACATTTAAATTGAATCCAGGATAGTCGACTAAAATTAGTTTGTCAGGTCTCCATTGTTTAATATCCTCCTTGCACAGACGCATATTTCTCAAGATGGTACGCAAGTGAAGAAGGACTGGAATAAATTGCATATAAGCTTGCTCTTTATAGTGACGCACTAATGTGCCACCAACTGCTTGCATTTTATCTCCGCCAATATATCGAAACTCTGCATTCGGATCTTCAAGTAATATGGCTTTCATCAGATGTGCTGCATGTAAGTCTCCAGATGCTTCACCTACTATAATGTAATATTTCATGATATGTTGGTTTAATCTTCTTCTTTAGGTAGTGTCCAATCCCAATTTTGCATTTCTTTTATTTGAGCATGATCGGTCATGTCTACCTTTACAGGAGTAATAGCTACATAACTGTGGGTAAGTGCCCATGCATCATTATTCTCATTATGCTCATCCAATATTTGCATTTCTCCTGTCAACCAATAATAATTAGGACCATAAGGATGCTCGTATGGGATGTACTCTTTAATCCATCTGGCATGTGTTTGTTCGCAAATTTTAATTCCGTTGTATTGATGTGCATCAGGGAAGTTTACATTCAAACATGTTTGAGGAGGTAGACCATTATTGAGGACTTGGCGAACAATAAGTTGTATGTAAGATTTTAAGTGTCTAAAATCTGCGTTTGCTAAGTAGTTACATAGTGAAAAACCGATGCTTGGAATCCCAGAAATACATCCTTCTATAGCGACTCCCATAGTACCCGAATAGTGTACATTAATTCCCGAATTATCTCCATGATTGATACCACCAATAACCAAGTCTGGCTTTTCTTGTAAAACAGTGTTTAGTGCTAATTTAACACAATCTGCAGGGGTTCCAGTACATTTGTAGACTGTTAACCCCACCTCTCTTCGTGTTTGTTGAAAAGTAATTGGGGTAGTGATTGTAAGGGCTGCACTTTGTGCTGAACGTGGACTATCTGGAGCCATGACAATGATGTCGCCGATAGGACGCAAAAAACGAATTAATTCACTAACACCTTTAGATTGAAAGCCGTCATCGTTGGATACTAAAATAAGAGGTCTTTTTCTAACCATGTTCAAAAATTCTTTTAAGTTGTTCGTTAGATTACAAGGCAAATGTAGAAAAAAACTTTATCTTTGCATCACAAGTTGCGCATATTTTAGTGACGATATTGATAAACAACATGGAATATGGGAAAAGTAATAGCATTAGCTAACCAAAAAGGTGGGGTCGGTAAAACTACGACAACTATCAATCTTGCTGCATCGATGGCTACCATGGAAAAGCGAGTACTAGTTATTGACGCAGATCCACAAGCAAACGCATCATCAGGACTAGGGTTAGATATCAAAACAACTGGGCAATCTATATATGAGTGTTTGATTGATGGAAATGATATTTTAGAATCTATTCAAGATACAGATATTGAAACGCTTAAGATCGTGCCTTCGCATATTAATTTGGTTGGTGCGGAAATTGAAATGTTGAATCTACCAAATCGCGAAAAAGTGATGAAGAGAATCCTTAAGCCGTTGAGAAAAATCTATGATTATATTTTAATAGATTGCTCGCCGTCTTTAGGCTTAATTACTGTCAATGCTTTAACAGCTGCCGATACTGTAATTATTCCAGTTCAAGCTGAATATTTTTCCTTGGAAGGCATTAGTAAATTACTCAATACTATTCGTATTATTCGTTCTAGACTCAATACCAGATTAGATATAGAAGGTTTTTTGATTACAATGTATGATTCGAGATTGAGACAATCTAATCAAATATATGATGAGTTAAAACGTCACTTCCAGGAGCTTGTTTTTGATACTGTGATTCAGCGCAATGTGCGTCTTAGTGAGGCGCCTAGCCACGGAAAACCGACCATTTTGTATGATGCAGATTCAAGTGGAGCACGTAATTACATGGCATTAGCCAAGGAAATTATTACTCGTGATGAAGCTGCTTCTGAATCAAAAGATGTACCCAATGAGGTGACTGCCGATAAATAAGAATGTACATGCAAGGTGGTATAGTGACGAAAATAAGAACGTAAAGAAAGAAGAAATAAATCATGGCATCCCCAAAGAGAAAAGCATTGGGACGTGGACTGAACGAAGTGTTGGATGGCGCTGACGATGTCCTATTTCCCTCTAGTATGGCTCCACGCTTAGGGTCAAGTATTAGTGAGATAGATATTGATGATATCTATGCTAATCCTGATCAGCCACGTCGTACTTTTGATGAAGATGCCCTGCAAGAATTGGCAGCATCTATCGCAGAAATAGGTATTATTCAACCTATTACTTTGCGCGATATGAATGACGGCACTTATCAGATTATTGCTGGAGAGCGTCGTTACCGTGCTTCACAAATAGCAGGGCTTGATAGTGTACCTGCATATATCCGTACTGCAGACGATGAGACAATGATGTCTATGGCACTTATTGAGAATATTCAACGTGAAGATCTCAATGCTGTAGAAATAGCGCTGGCTTATCAAAAACTTATAGATGAACATAGTCTTACCCAAGAACAATTATCTGATCGCGTGGGCAAAAAACGCGCTACCATAACGAACTACCTTCGTCTCTTGAAGCTATCGGCACCTGCACAAATGGCTCTTCGCAACAGAGAAATTGAGATGGGACATGCACGTGCGCTGTTAGGCATTCAACATCCACAGATGCAAGTGCAAATACTACAAGAAACAATCAAAAACCACTATTCTGTACGTCAGTTAGAAAGGATAGTGAAAGAAATTAATGCTCAAAACGAAGTTGCTGTAGAAAATAATACTTTTGATAAAGCGAGCAATCAATTGAACAACGAAGTGTTTGCTTTGCTTAAGCAGCAATTATCTGGTTTCTTTAGTACATCTGTGCAACTCTCATGTAATAAACAAGGTAAGGGAAAAATCAGTATCCCTTTTAAGAATGAGGGTGAATTGGAAAAAATAATGGAATTGTTTGATACATTAAAAAAATAGATGAATAATCAACAGAATCTTTTAAACGGAAGATGGCTGATGTTCAGCTTTATCTTGTGCGTAATGAGTTGTACACACCATGTTTTTGGGCAGAATGTATCTATACAACAGATGCTTAAGGTAAAGAATGCTTCACTTTCTCAGCTGGACTCTATTCGTCAATCTATAAAACCAGGTTTGCCCGTTTTGCAAATTGATTCTTTAGAAATGCAGAAACGTAAATTGCAGATGGATAGTTTGACTAAAATATTACCAGATTCTTTGTTTGCATTATCCCCAGATAGCATACGTAAAGTACTTGGAGACAGTTTGGCTCGACGTTATGCTGCATATATTGATCAGTGGAGTGATAGTTTAAAACATGTAGTCGATAGTATTAAACGTGACCCTGCTATGTTGCCTGTAGATTTACTCAATAAGCACGTTACTTCTCCAAAAGTAGATACAACTAAAGTCGTAATAAAAGCGGACTCAATTCCTAGACTCCTCACTGATCAAGTTGCTGATTCATTGCGTAAGACGTTATCAGCAGAAAAATTTGATGAAAATAAACCGTTGTCGGTTAAGAAGGCAACCGCAGCACTAGATAGTGTCCCTCCAGTGGCCATTCCACATAAAAAATGGATTCCAGATTCACGCAAAGCTACTTGGTATGCTCTAGTTATTCCCGGTGGAGGGCAGATTTATAATCGTAAATATTGGAAATTGCCTATTGTTTATGGTGGGTTTGTCGGTTGTGCTTATGCATTGACTTGGAATAGTCGTATGTACAAAGATTACCGAAATGCATATCTCGATTTTATGGATGATAATCCTGCGACTAATAGCTATAAAGATTTGCTCCCTGCGAATTATTCCTATTCAGATTCCCAATTAGAAGATGTTTTGAAGAATCGTAAAGATATGTATCGACGTTATAGGGATTTGAGTATTTTTGCCTTTATAGGTGTATATCTTTTGACAGTCGTTGATGCTTATGTTGATGCTGAGTTGTCGGATTTTGACCTAACTCCAGACTTAAGTTTAGAGTTTGCACCAGCTAATCTAGAAGATGAGAGTCATATTCAACCATGGAATAGTAGCAATACTGTGGGAGTCTCTTGTCGATTAAAATTTTAATGAGTAATGAATTGAATTATATGATACTAAACAGACAAATTATAGGTACTTTTTTTCTCACTCTCTTTTGTTGCTTGCCATATGCCTCTAGCTATGCACAAGAAGATATGACTGTGATTGAAGAGCCGATGGGAATGACGATGCCGATAGATAGTTTATTGACAGATTGGAAGTCGCGTTCTTTCTTGTCTGTTGGGCAAGATTGCCAAACATCTGATATTAATCCTACATTTCCAGATTCTGTGTATATTGACCGTCTATCACGTATACCTACTGTGATGGAATTACCATATAATGAAGTTGTAAGACGATATATTGATAGATATACAGGAGATTTAAGACAACAAGTTTCATTTATGCTTGCAGCGTTTAATTTTTATGCGCCTATTTTTGAACAAGCACTGGAAGCTTATGGCTTGCCACTTGAATTGAAGTATTTACCCATCATAGAATCTGCACTCAAGCCTACTGCTCATTCCCGTGTTGGTGCTTCTGGACTTTGGCAATTTATGCCCCAAACGGGTAAATTGTATCATCTTGAGATTAATTCGCTTGTTGATGAAAGAAATGATCCTATAAAGTCTAGTTGGGCAGCTGCACATTATTTATATGATATGTACCAAATATATCGTGATTGGAATTTAGTTATTGCCGCATACAATTGTGGACCAGGTAATGTAAACAAAGCAATTCACCGTGCTGGGAATTCTCGCGATTATTGGAAAATCTATCCATTTTTACCTCGTGAGACACGTGGATATGTTCCTGCATTCATTGCAGCGACATATACGATGAATTATTATTGTGATCATAATATTTGTCCTATGAGTACTGCAATACCATCGCAAACTGACACTATTCATGTACATAAACTTCTGCACCTTGATCAAGTTGCACATACATGTGATGTATCGCTTGATGAGTTGAAGAGTTGGAATCCTCAGTATCGCCGAAATGTCTTACCTGGGAATATTCACTCTTACGTGTTGCGTTTGCCAGATACGGCTGTAACTAAGTTTATTGATTTAAAGGATTCTGTATATACTTATGATAAAAGTAAGTATTTTACAAAACGTGCCACAGTAAAACCATCAACTTTCGATACAGCACCTAAGGGCTCTTATATATATCATCGTATCCGTAATGGTGAAACATTATCTACAATAGCTCGCAAATATCATGTGAGTATCACCCAGATTAAGAAATGGAATGCGCTGCGTACCTCAAATATTCGCGCTGGTAAACGATTGAAAATATTTCGTTAGAAACTCATTTTACTATGAATGAAGAAACACTCAAAACGATAAGTATGGATAGTGGTGAATATAAAAATTTACCCTTTGAGAAGTTATTGCAAATAGCTCCTGAAGTACCTTCACAACTTCTTGCTGAAATGGGGCAAGAAGAATTGACAGATGACCAGTGGAGTGCTATCATTCAAGTAAAATTTGAAGCACTTATCAAGTCCTATACTAGTAGTAACCATCGTAATCGGGTGGAGATTATTGAGAAAGCATTTCACTTTGCTAGTAAAGCCCATAAAGGTGTAAAACGTAAATCTGGTGAGCCTTATATTACGCATCCACTTGAAGTGGCTTATATTGCAAGTAAAGAAATTGGTTTGGGGTCTACTTCTATTTGTAGTGCTTTGTTGCATGACGTGGTTGAGGATACGCATTATACTTTGGATGATATCGAAACGTTGTTTAATGAAAAAGTACGTATTATTGTAGATGGTTTAACTAAGATTCCCAAAGAAGAAGCCACAGAGTTTGATTCCAAACAACTAAGCAATTATCGTAAGTTGTTCTATACGATGGTTGAAGACATTCGCGTCTTGATTATTAAGATTGCTGACCGCCTTCATAATATGCGTACGCTAGGTTCTATGGATGAGCGTCAGCAGATTAAGATATCTGGCGAAACAATAAGTATATATGCTCCTTTAGCTGAATGTATTGGCCTTAATCGTATCAAGAATGAATTACAGAATTTAGCATTGCGGTATGAGCATGCTGAAGATTATAGATTAATAGAGGATCAATTAAAACAAACTGCTGAATGGAGAGATAGTTTGTTTGAAGAATTTACCGAACCCATTCGGCGTGCATTAGATGCTACTGGTATAAAATATCGCATAGAATCCCGTATAAAAACTATCTATTCAATCTGGAAGAAAATGCAAGATCAACATGTCTCTTTTGATGGTATATACGATGTCTTGGCAGTCCGTATTATATATACTCCACGAAGTGAACATGTGTTTGATAATAATGCAATGCAGCCTCTTGAAGAACAAGCGGTTCAAGAGATGACTGCGAAGTTTAAAGAGCAAGAACAACATGATTGTTTTGTAATATATAATCAGTTGGGGAAATTATATAGTCATCATGATGGTCGATTCCGTGATTGGGTAACAACCCCCAAATCCAATGGATATCAAGCTTTACATACAACCTTAATGAGCAAGCGTGGTAAGTGGGTAGAAGTGCAGATTCGTAGTGAACGTATGCATGATATTGCTGAAAATGGTCCAGCAGCTCATTGGAGATACAAAGGTGTTGGTATGGGAGAAGATGAAGCTGATCTAGCCCAAAGACTTGAATCTGTAAAAGTCTTGTTAGAAAATCCTTCTACAAAATCAATGGAATTGTTAGGACAGATTCATGCCAATTTTACATCGCCAACAATTACTGTATATACTAAAAAAGGTGCCACATGGGCTTTCCCACAAGGAAGTACTGTCTTGGATTTTGCGTATCGTGTTCATACTGATATAGGGGATCATACTATTGGTGCTTTGATTAATGGGAGACCAGTTAGTCGATTTAATAAGTTGTCCGATGGTGATCAAGTGGAAGTGATCTCTACAGGCGATATGTGTGTCAAGAAAGAATGGTTAGATCATGTCAAGACATCTCGAGCCATAAAGCATATAAAACAGATTCTCAAAAGAGATCGTCCTATTCGTATTAGTGAAGGACGTTTGCAGGTTGAGAATTTTATTGCAGAATCAGGCTGGAAAGACGGAATAGATGAAGCTATTAGTCGACTTTGTGTAGCTCGTCATTTACAAACTGATGAAGATCTTTTTTTGGGAGTTGGAACTAAAGATATAAAACTGACAGAAGAAGATACTGCTCGTCTTAAAAAACGTACTGAACCTTGGTATAAAAGTTTCATGCGCATGGGAACAACTGCTTCTGCACCAGTTAAAACTGCTAGGCTAGAAGGTGGAACTGAAAGTTGTATTCTAGAAAATCCATTGCCTAATGGATATGTAATGACTAAGGAGGATTTAATGAAGATGCATTACATACTTCCTGAATATATTGGTAAGCAATATAGTATTTGTAGTCATTGTAATCCAGTTCCAGGCGATGATGTGGTGGGTTTTTACGATCAAAATAATGCTTTGACTGTTCATCAAAGACAGTGTAGTATAGCTAAGAGACTTAAGAGTACCTATGGAGATCGTATTGTGATGGTAGACTGGCCGAGTCAACCCGATGTTTATTTTGAAGCTTGCCTATATGTAGCTGGTGTCGATTTGGCTGGTGTTGTATCAGAAGTTACTCATGTTATTTCTAAAGAATGTGGATTGAATATGAGTGAGTTAACATTTAAAGGAGGAGAAGATACTTTTGAAGGACGTATTAAGATTTTGGTGTCTTGTGCTAGTGATATTAAAATAGTAGAGGAGAAGCTGAAATCATCAATGCAGTTTATAACAAAAGTAGTCCGTATTAAACGATTTGATGATTTGATTTAATATGCCACTATGGATCACGAAGAAAAATTGTATTATAAACCAAGTGAGGCTGCTAAAATCCTAGATGTTGAGATGTCAACATTAAATTATTGGATCAAGGAGTTTGATATTAAATTAGAGGTTCGAAAAAGTGGACGTAAGTTGTATACACCATCCCAACTTGAGTTGCTGAAGCGTCTACAATATTTGCTCAAAGTAAAGAAGTTTACCATAGAAGGGGCTAAAGAACAACTAAAACAAATACGTATCAAGGAGACTGATGAAAAAGCCGAGTTAGTGCGTAGGCTTAAGTCTATTAGAGATACATTGCAGTCAATGAGAGACGCCTTAAATTACTAATTAATAATTTAAGGCGTCTTTTGTTTATTCTAACTAGTCCATGACTTTTCCATGATTGGCAGCAATGTCTATCATCTTATCATAGTCTTCAGCATTTAAATCCATAAAATAATAGTTTACTGGATTCATTATATGATTTTTGTAATGTACTTCATAATGTAAATGCGGACCAGTGCTCTTACCACTACTACCTACTAGCCCTATAATTTGGCCACGTACAACTTTTTGACCTCTATGTACTTTTGTTTTGCTCATGTGAGCGTATAGCGTTTCATAGTCAAATCCATGATCAACAATGACGCATCTACCATAGCCACTTTTCCAGCCAACAAAAGTGATCTTCCCATTTCCAGTGGCATATATGTCTGTACCTATCTTAGCACTAAAGTCCATCCCTTTATGAAATTTTCTTGTGCCATATATAGGATCTGTACGCCACCCATAACCAGACGCGGTGTATTTAAGATCTCTATTTGAGACCGGTTGGATAGCAGGAACACATTTTATCTTTTCATCTTGTTGCTTTAAATCTGCTACAATGTCGTCCATTGATTTGGATTCAATGTATAGCTGTTTCTCTAAAACATCTAATTTTTTTGTTGTGTGAATTAAAAGCTTTTTTTTAGGCATGTCCGCAAGTGCTTCATAGCGATTGGTGCCATTGTATCCAGCTTGACGAATGGCTGGCGCTATTGGGTCTGCTTGAAGAATAACTCGGTATAAATTATCATCGCGTTGCTGCAATTTATCAAGAATATCATAAGCAAGGTCTAAACGTTTATCTAGCACGTCGTATTGAGCCTCTAATGCATTATTTTTATCAATAAGTTCTCTTTCACGAGGGGACTGTACCAAAATAGACAAAAGAAGGAATGCACCTATACCAGACCCAGTTCCTAAAAGAAATCTACGAGTATATATCCACCATCTTTCATGTCGTGATGGAGTGTATCGTCTATATCGACCCTTTTTAGAATCGTATTTATAGTAAAGTTTATGCATGTTGCTAATCTTTATGTTCAATCAGGAAGCAAATGTACTAAAATCTTGTTATCTTTGTGCCGTATTTTCAGATATTAACCTCATAATAGTATATAGGTATGATGACCGCTAATGAGATAAGAGATTCATTTAAAAAATTTATGGAGTCAAAAGGACACCAAATTGTGCCTTCTGCTCCGATGGTGATAAAAGATGATCCTACTTTGATGTTTACAAATGCTGGTATGAACCAGTTTAAGGATATTATTCTAGGTAACCAAGAAGCCAAGTATGTGCGAGTTGCCGATTCACAAAAATGTTTGCGTGTAAGCGGGAAACACAATGACCTTGAAGAAGTGGGCCATGACACTTATCACCATACTATGTTTGAAATGCTAGGAAACTGGTCGTTCGGCGATTATTTTAAGAAAGAAGCGATTGAGTGGGCGTGGGAATATCTTGTAGATACATTGAAAATAAATCCTGATCGTCTTTATGCCTCTGTATTTGAAGGAAGTCCAGAAGATAATGTTCCGCGTGATGATGAAGCAGCAGCATTGTGGTCTAAATTTTTACCAGAAGATCATATTATCAATGGAAATAAAAAAGATAATTTTTGGGAAATGGGTGAAACAGGACCTTGTGGACCTTGCTCCGAAGTACATATTGATTTACGAACTGATGATGAGCGTGCTCAAGTATCTGGCCGTTCATTAGTTAATAAAGACCATCCTCAAGTTATCGAAATATGGAATCTTGTATTTATGCAGTTTGTGCGTATGTCAGATGGGTCTTTAACTGACCTTCCTGCTAAGGTTATTGATACAGGTATGGGTTTTGAGCGTTTATGTATGGCGCTTCAAGGAAAGACTTCCAACTATGATACTGATGTCTTTCAGCCTATGTTGCAACAAATTGCTACATTGTCAAATATTCCGTATGCTCAAGGTGAACAGACAGATATCGCAATGCGTGTGATTGCTGACCATATTCGTACTATTGCTTTCTCTATTACAGATGGACAGTTGCCAAGTAATGCAAAAGCTGGCTATGTAATTCGTCGAATATTGCGCCGTGCTGTCCGTTATGGGTACACATTCCTGAATCAAAAACAGGCATTTATGTATACTTTGATACCTGTGTTAGTGGAACAAATGGGCGGCTCATATCCTGAACTCTTAGCTCAACAAGATATTATAACCAAAGTAATCAAGGAAGAAGAGGACTCTTTTCTTCGTACTTTGGAAACTGGTATCCATATGCTTGAAAAACATATTGAAGAAACTAAATCTGCTGGCAAGACTGAATTGGATGGACAGGTTGCGTTTACATTATATGACACATATGGTTTTCCACTTGATTTAACAGAATTGATCTTGCGCGAAAATAGCATGACGGTAGATCAGGTTGCTTTTGATGCCGCCATGAAGCAACAAAAAGATAGAGCTCGTAATGCAGCACATATTGATACTGGTGACTGGGTGGTGCTTGCCGAAGGAACTTCTGAGTTTGTTGGTTACGATTATACTGAATATGAAACACGTATTTTACGTTACCGTCAAATTACTCAAAAGAAGAAAACATTATATCAAATAGTTCTTGATAAGACTCCATTTTATGCAGAAAGTGGTGGTCAAGTGGGCGATAAGGGTGTGCTCGTAAGTGAAGTAGAAACAGTGGAAATTATTGACACTAAGAGTGAGAATAATTTGACAGTGCATTTTGTGAATGAACTACCTAAACAACCAGAATTACCAATGATGGCGTGTGTAGATACTGATAAGCGAATGGCATCTGCAGCCAATCACTCGGCTACTCACTTGTTGGATGCAGCATTTCGTGAAGTACTTGGTGAACACGTAGAACAAAAGGGGTCTCTAGTCACTCCAGATTCCTTACGTTTTGATTTCTCTCACTTCCAGAAAGTGACGGATGAGGAATTGCGTCAAGTGGAGCATCTAGTTAATGCCAGAATTCGTGAGAACCTACCATTACAAGAATATCGTAATATTCCTATTGAGGAAGCTCGTGAGTTGGGTGCTATTGCACTATTTGGTGAAAAATATGGTGATGAAGTACGTGTTATTCAATTTGGAGACAGTATTGAGTTTTGTGGTGGAATTCACGTGCAATATACTGGACAGATTGGTATGGTCAAGATTGTTTCTGAAAGCAGTGTAGCAGCTGGTGTTCGTCGTATTGAGGCATATACTGGGGCCCGTGTGGAAGAAATGCTATATGCAATGGAAGATAGATTTAATGCATTACGTGCGTTATTTAATAATACTCCTAATTTAGAGCAAACCATTCATAAGACTATTGATGAGAATGTGCTGTTGAAAGCTCAAGTTGACAGTTTTATGAAAGAGCAAGCAAAACAGTTGAAAGCTACTTTGATTCAACAGGCAGTAAAATCTGATAAGTATACTCTGATTCGTTTTGTGGGTGAAGTATCAGCAGATATTATTAAAGATATTGCTTTCCAACTAAAAAATGAAGTAGGAGCCCGTTTATTGTTTGTCTCAGCTACTCAAGCGGCTGGTAAACCAATGCTTACTGTTATGGCTGGAGATGAACTAGTGGACGATGGTGTACACATCGGAAAATTAATTAAAGCTGCAGCTAGCCTAATTAAAGGTGGTGGTGGTGGCCAACCACATTTTGCCACAGCTGGAGGAAAAGATGTCAATGGACTTGCAGCAGCAGCTGATAAAATGATTGAACTTGTTGATAAATCTTTAGCATAGCTAGTTGAGATAATAGTAGAGCTTAATACATATATTTATTACTAAACACTCTATTCAATGGATTTATTCTATTGGATAGGGTGTTTTTACATGCAATAGTGTTGTGTCTAAATTTTTTTCTCGTTAAAATATGTTGTCTTATTTCTTGTTTGTTGGCTAATATAATAACATATTTGATCGTTTTATTATCTTTGTAGGTATTGATAACATAATGTGGTGTTATTAAGGGAAGATTGCTGAAAATCCTAAATAGAGTAAGCGCAGATGTTAATCTTATAACTTATGCTTAAGAATTTAAAGAAAGTAGCTGCTTTAGCTGCAGTGGTATTGATGATGACTAGTTGTGCACTCACATTGCCAGTTAATGCAACAAGTAATGAAATTGGTTCAAAAGTCGGAACAGCAAAAGCAGAAGGCTTCCTAGGTGTTCTTTTCTTTGACCAAGATGCTAGTATTCAAAAAGCTGCTAAAAATGGTGGGATCCATAAAATTTCTACTGTGGATATCAAGCAAACAAGTATCCTAGGACTTTATGTGACTTATGAAACAATCGTAACTGGTAAGTAATACTGGGACAAGACATTGGGGAAGGCTTAAAGGAATAGAGTGCTGTTTATTTTAAGCCTTCTTGTTATTTTATTAAAAAAAATTTCATGAGAAACATACTATTTCTTCTTGTTTTTTTCGGCATCTGTAGTTGTCAACAGAATGGAGGCAAAACAATAAATTGTCCAAACAATATATCTTTGAACATTAATCCAAATGAAACAGTTGTCAACAAAGTCGGGTTATATGTTGAAGATTATTTACCATGTATTGCTAATATAAAACAACAATGCCCTTTGTATAGATGTATTCAATCTAATGAATATATTGTATATGTGGCTATGCCAATACAGCTGACTTTAAAAGAGTTTCGTGACTCATGTCGATTCACTGATATGCTTTGTGTTGATAGTGTGTTTTCTGATAGTACAGTGTATAAATGCTGGAAATCAGATGATAAGGAGATAATACAGCTTTTATACATTAAAAATAAAAATCGTATTCTTATAGTGGGATTACCAAACAATCAAAATAACGTGTCTATTACAAATCGTGATTTAGTTGGACGAATTCAAATCAAACATTGAGCAATAAAATAATATCATGAAACTATTTAGAAATTTATTTTTACTGCTTGTTACTAGTCTTTTTTGTATAAGTTGTATTACGACTAGTTCTGTGAGAAAAAGATATATGAGCCAGTATGTGGGGGATGAAGGTTTGCAGTATTTTATCAAGCCATTTGCTTTTGAAGCTAGTAATCACTCCACTTTAATTGCTGATTTTACTTTTCGTCATGGAGAGTTGAATCTTAATGATACGGTAGCTATCAATTATACGGTACGGACGAATAAAAAGGAAGGACGCATTAAGAAGTTCTGCATCTCATTGCCCAATAAAGATTTTGAAGCGCTGAGTACAACCGTATTGTATAAAGAAAAAGATAGTGAATATGTTACTAGATATACTTCTTTGTTTTTGTATAAACAACTACGTGCAGCTTATAAAGAGCAATCATTTAATTTGAAAACCATAGCAGATGAAGGAACAGTGGTATATAAGCCAACTAAAACATCTAGTAAGTTGATTCCCGCTTTGGATGAATCTATTTTTCAGTTGTTAGACTAAATATTACTTGATCATTGTATGGTTTTATATTTGTTTTTGTAGGTTTGTGTAATGCACATTGAGTTGAAAATAACCTAAATATACAGAGTATGAACAGATTAGAAACAACATTCGCAGGGTTGAAATTGAGAAACCCTATTATAGTGGCTAGTTCTGGAATGACCGACTCAGTCCAGAAAAACATTAAACATGCTCGTGCAGGTGCTGGTGCGATTGTCTTAAAATCGTTATTTGAAGAGCAGATCATGATGGAAGCTTTAGCGCAGCCTCAAGATTATGAACATACAGAAGGTGATGAATATTTTTTTGCTTATTATCGTGGACATAAAGTTGCTCAATATTTAGACCTTATTTCCCAAACAAAAGCAGCTGTTGATATTCCTGTCATTGCTAGTATCAATTGTTTCTCTAATGATACATGGATTGAATTTGCACGTGAATTAGCACGTGCTGGAGCTGATGCATTGGAAATAAATATATTAGCGTTACAGACCAATCCTGATGCTGTGTATGGTAGCTTTGAGCAACGGCATGTTGATATTTTAAAGCGTTTGAAAGAAGTTGTCAGTGTACCTATTATTATGAAGCTAGGGAGTAATTTAACCAATCCAGTGGCTTTAATTCAGCAATTGTATCGTGAAGGTGTGTCTGGTGTTGTGCTTTTTAATCGTTTCTATCAACCAGATATCGATATTGATTCGCTTACCCAAACTCATGGATCTGTGTTTACATCACCTTCAGATCTTGCCAATTCTTTACGTTGGGTAGGGATAGCCAGTGCACAAGTGGAGGATATAGACATTGCTGCTTCTGGAGGGGTTGCTAAACCTGCTGATATTATTAAGTTTATCTTAGCAGGGGCTTCTGCTGTCCAAGTTTGTTCAGCCATATATCGTGGGGGGGCTTACTTTATATCGGAGTCTCTAGAATTTATCGAGGAATGGATGAAGCAAAAGAAAATTGAAAAATTGTCTGATATACAAGGTCAACTTAATATCAAAAATGTAAATGGTATCAATACTTTTGGGCGAAGTCAATTCCTTAGATATTTTTCTCAAAAGGACTTATAAGTGTACTTTATATAGATACAGAAGGTGCGTCAAAATTTCACTTTTGACGCACCTTTTATTTTATCCAGTTCAGTTAGGATTATTTACTTAGCTTGTTCGTTAGCCTGTTTAATCATGGCTTCACTAGCCAAGATATACAATTCTACACGACGGTTTTGTGCGCGACCTTCTGCTGTGCTATTGTTAGCGATTGGGTTTTGCCAGTATAGTCCTTGAATATCTTTAATGCGTGAAGCCGAAATACCATTCATTGTCAAATAATTTGCTACTGCATTTGCTCTATTAAACGATAGGTTTTTATTAAGTTCTAGAGGACCTGTATTATCAGTATATCCATAAAGAGCTAGGTCAACCATTGGGTCTAATTGAGCCGCAAAACTTGAAAGATTTTGTTGACATTGGGCATTCAAAGTTGCCTTATTGGTAGCGAAGGTAATAGCACCATCAAGTGTGACTTTAACTGCTGGAAGACCGTTAATGTCTACACGCTCTACACTTGCACCTTGGATATGAGCAGCTTCTGCAGCAGCTTTATCCATGCGATTGCCAATGATTGAACCAGCACCTGCACCTACCGCAGTCCCAATGGCAGCACCAATGGCAGCACCTTTACCATGTCCAATCAATGCACCAACTAATGCGCCTATGGCTGCACCACCACCAGCACCAATAGCTGTACCTTTGGTTGTGTAGTCAGCATTACAGCTTGCGCAAAGCAGTACAACACACACCAATAGGGCAGTTACTTTAGTTTTCAAAAAACCTGTTTTCATCTTTAATTTATTGTTTGATTTATACTTAGACTCAATAAAGAGTCCCTTTCGATTAGATTTTGTACGATAACATCTTTAACAATTACACATTGAATATTAAATGCTATTTTTCCGTCACAAAGATAATAAAAAAGACTTCCTTTGCAAAGAAAATGTCTATGAGTTACAACTAAAGATATAGTGATAATACAAAAAAGACTTCCCGTAGGTTTGGTACCTTGTGGGAAGTCTTTCTATTTAAATCTGTGTCTTTATTTAGCTTGCTCGTTGGCTTGTTGGATCATTTCTTGGCTAGCTAAAATATATAATTCTACTCGTCTATTTTGTGCACGACCTACTGCAGTGTTGTTATCGGCGATTGGATCTTGCCAATATAAACCTTGAATGTCTTTTATTCTTGTAGGATGAATTCCGTTTACTTTCAAATAATTTGCAACGGAATTAGCACGTTCGTAAGAAAGAGTTTTGTTGAATTCAAGTGGACCAGTGTTGTCTGTGTATCCATATAAAGCTAAATCAACCATTGGATCTAGTTGAGAAGCAAAGTTAGAGAGACTTTGTTTACATTGACTATTTAGTGTTGATTTATTGGTTGCAAAAGTGATAGCTCCGTCAAGAGTTACCTTAACAGCAGGTACTCCGTTAATGTCCAAACGCTCTACATTAGCCCCTTCAATTTTAGCTGCTTCTGCAGCTGCTTTATCCATGCGGTTTCCAATAATAGCACCTGCGCCAGCACCTGCAACACCACCAATAGCAGCGCCGATGACTGCCCCTTTACCCTTGCCAATTAATGCACCAACTAATGCACCAACAGCTGCACCACTACCAGCTCCGATAGCTGCACCCTTTGTCGTGTAGTTGGAGCTACAGCTCACAATAAGCATAACCGCACATACCAAAAGGGTAATCATTTTGGATTTTACAAAGTTTGTTTTCATAGTTGTCCTTTTTATATTTGTACTAATAAAATGTTTTACTTAAGGAAAACTCGGGCTTATTATTGTACGGCAACTTACATGGTTATCTTGTATCGTTTGATTTTAAATATGCTCTTGCGTATCAAGATAAACCATGAAAATATACATATTCCCTTTAGGATAGTGCCGACTGTAATCCCCCACCAAATACCATCTAGGCCCATGCCTAATGATACGAAGAAAATAGCTAATGGTATGCGCATATAGTTAAACACAACGCTATTTATTGCAGGAGGAACTGAGCGACCTATACCATAAAATATGCCCTGCATGATAATCTCTATAAGCATAAAGAATTGAGAAAATCCGAGAACAAAAAGGTACTCACCTCCAGCACGAAAAGCTTCTTCTTCTGGAACAAAGATAGCAAAAATTTGTTTTCCTGCAAATATAAACAATAAACTTGTAAAAAATCCAAATATGCACCCAATCGATAATACTTTTTGTATAGATTTTACGACGCGTTTGTAGCATTTTGCAGCATAATTTTGAGCCACAAATGTACTAAGAGCTGTAGATACACCTTGGCTAGTATTCCATGTGATAGCTTCTATTTCACTTCCTGTCCCAAGACTCATGACTCCGATATGTCCTCCTACCGTAGAAGCCATTCTCATCAAGTATATATTCACGAAGCAATGCAAAAGAGTAAACCCAGAAACAGGGGCACCTATTTTAAAAATATGCCAACTCTCTTTTTGTTTAAGCGTTCCTAATAGTTTGAACCCTCCAAGGAGTTTATCCTTATGTAGACGATATAGAAACAGACCAAATACAAGTGCTTGAGCTAGCCAAGTAGCAATAGCAGCACCTTGTGTCCCCCAGTGAAATTTTAAAATGAGTATAGGGTCTAAAATCATGTTGAATATCAAACCAACACCACTTATATAAAATGGGACGCGTGTATGCCCAGAAGCGTTGTATATCCCTGTAAAAGTATTCGCTAGAAAAAAAAATGGCAACGATGTACTAAGAATGTGTAGGTAATTTATGCTCATAGAAGCTATGCTCTCTTCCAATTCAAAGATGCTTACTATTTGGGGAGCAAAGAGAAAAAGTAATGTGCCCAAAACAACGGAGATAACTAAAGACATAGTCACATTATGCGTAGCATATTGCTTTGCCAAGCTACTATCTTGAGCACCTATTGCTTGGGATACAGTTACTTCAGAGCCAATTTTGTTTAGGTTAGTAAAGGTTTGTGCTGCCCACATGACTAGACTAATTGTGCCTATTGCAGCCACTTCACGACTACCTAATCGTCCCACCCATGCAGTGTCTGTTAGGCTGTAGGCCATCTGAATAAAAGATGTGGCCATAATAGGAGCAGCCAATGTCATCAGCTGACGCATTATTGGCCCCTTAGTTAAATCTTTACTTGCTAAATTGGACATGAAATATATGTTATTACAATCTATTATTTAGGATACCTATAAAATATTTATTGAGATTTTATGGCATGAGTAAGGACGAGTCTCCATAACTTAAAAAACGGAAATCATGTGTCAGGGCATAATTATATATTTCTTTCCAATCTTCACCTACAAAAGCCGATACTAGGAGTAATAGGGTACTTTTTGGCTGGTGAAAATTAGTGATCATACCTCGTACTATATGGTACTGATAGCCTGGTGCAATGATAATCTGTGTACTACCATTGATAACATCTATTTGATGCTCGTCCATGTAGTTTAGTAGGGCACTCAACATAGCTACAGCTCCTGGTAGATCTTCACCTAATTGTTCAGCCATTTGTTGGACTTCATATGGTTCCCATTGACTAACATGTAGATGGTCACATTCTTTGTTGACTTGTGTGTAATCGCAAGCACTCACTTGCATACCCATAAAGTATAGACTTTCTAATGTACGTACCGAAGTTGTGCCAACAGCGATAGCTTGTCCATTATGAGCTATTAGGCGCTCTATTGTGTGGCGAGTCACAGATATATATTCCGTGTGCATTTCATGAGCCCCTATAGCTTCTGCCTTTACTGGTTTAAATGTACCTGCTCCAACATGAAGAGTAACTTCACTGATTTCAGTGTTTTCCTGTTGGAGTGCTTCAAAAACTGAGGGAGTGAAGTGCAATCCAGCTGTAGGTGCAGCTACAGATCCTTTTATACTAGAATAGACAGTCTGATAAGTATCCTTATCACTTTCTTCTGTCTCTCTATTTAAGTAGGGAGGAATAGGCAGTTCACCATATACCTCTAATATTTCTGACCAAGTGACTTCTGGAGCATCCCATGTGAAATCGATCCAGTGACTAGTATTCACCCTATCTCCACGTGTCGCTGTGATGGTGAAAGTCTTATCACCGACAGTAATTTTTTCATGCAATTCGTTCTGTTTCCATTTCTTCAGATTGCCAATCATACACAGCCATGCTACGTGTCCTTTACTTTGAAAATTCAGTTGATAGTCTGCTGGCGCTGCTGGTTCAAGACAAAAAATTTCTATTAGAGCTCCTGTTTCTTTGCGAAAGTGCAATCGAGCTTGAATTACTTTGGTGTTGTTGCGAATGAGCAAAGAACCGGCAGGTATGTATTCTGGCAAGTTGTCAAAACGTGTATGATGAATGTCACCTCCACGATAAAGCAATAATTTGGATTGGTCTCTTTGAGTTAATGGATACTTAGCAATACGTTCATCTGGCAATGCGTAGGCATAATCACTGATGCTGATATACTGAGGATGAATCGTTTGTGTGGCTTTAGAAGCCTTTGAGGAATCTAATTCAGGTTTTGGGTTCACTGTCTTTATAAGTTTTCTTTTTTTAGTTTGTCATAATTGAATAACTCCGCAAAAATAGCGATATTTGTGCGACATAGAAAGCAGATAGGGAAAAAACCTCTATTTGAATACAAATATTATAGGTAATCAACAAAAAAATAAGCTATGGCAAGAATACATATAGGAGATACGGTTCGTTTTCTGAACTCAGTAGGCGGAGGGATAGTACGTGGATTTAAGGGCAAAGAATTAGCACTTGTAGAAGATGAAGATGGATTCGAAGTTCCTGTTTTACTTAAGGAATGTGTCGTTATTCAAGAGGGAACTCCACAGAGCGGTAAACCATTGCAACAGGTTGAAAAATATATTGAAAAAAAAGTCACTAAACAACCTCGAGCTGGCAAACCATTAGCTTATGTCAATGAAGATGAGCATGAATTCTCAGAAGTAGAAGTGCCTACAATAGAAGATAGACCTGAAGAACGACGTGGGGCTGATCGTCTGAATCTATATTTGGCTTATATACCTGAAGAAGGAGATGCTGTGAGTTCCAAAGCACTTCGTGCCATTTTGGTCAATGATAGTAATTACTATATGTATTTTACTTATCAATCATTAAACCTAGGACGTTGGGAAGTGGCGGCTCATGGGCTTATAGATCCTAATAGTCAGTTGGATTTGGAAGTTGTGCTACGAACTGAGTTGGTTGATCGTGAGCACGTCTTGTTACAAGGGGTGGCATTTAAAGTGAATAAGCCATTTGAACAGAAGGGAGCCATTGATTGTGAAATCAAGATGGATATGAAGAAATTCTATAAGCTGCATGCCTATCGTATGACTCCATTCTTCCGAGAAGCTGTGCTTCTGTTTCCCATAATTGAAGACGATCATGTTGTAGAAAGTATTGAATTTGATCCTGAGGAAGTTGCCAAAGAGATGCAATCTAAATCTGGTGATGTCTGGCATGACGAGATTACAAAACCGACATTGAAGGTAGTGGGCCATATTGACTTAAATGCTACTAAAAGTGGAAAACGTAAAGGACAGTTACTTAAAGATGTTGATATAAAGCAAGGCCTATCAAATAAAAGGCAAAGTAAATCATCCAAACATGATCCTATAGAAATAGACCTTCATATGAATGCTTTGTTAGATGATTACGATGTGATGGATGCGCAAGAAATGTTGGGTTTTCAAATGGATACTTTTCATCGTACAATGGCCTTGTATAAAAATAAACGTGAAACGACTCTCGTGTTTATACATGGAAAAGGTGATGGCACTTTGAGACAACGTATCTTAGAAGCACTTAAAAAGGAGTACCCAACTTGTGTTGTGCAGGATGCTTCTTTTAGAAAATATGGATATGGAGCGACAAAAGTAACGATTAAATAAGATGATCAGGATATTTCAACAAAAACAGAGTGAAGAAAATGCTTGTGAAGTCTTTCCTATAGTCACAGAAGAGGGAATCCAAATTGGAAAAGCAACGCGTGAAGAATGTCATAATGGCAGTAAATTACTGCATCCAGTTGTTCATCTGCATGTGATTCATCCAGAAAGTGGTGCTTTATTGTTACAGAAAAGACCTGTATGGAAAGATATTCAACCAGACAAATGGGATACGGCTGTAGGTGGTCATGTAGATGAGGGGGAAGCTATTCAAGATGCATTGATGAGAGAAGTGTCTGAAGAGATCGGAGTCACTAATTTTCGCCCCGAATTTGTGACCTCATATGTGTTTGAAAGTGATATCGAAAAAGAGTTGGTCTATGTATATCGTACATATTATGGAGGCGATTTTAATCCGAACCATGAGGTAGAAGCCCTTCGATTTTGGCTGTTGAGTGATATTGAAAAGGGGATAGATGACCTTATTTTCACGCCTAATTTCATACAAGAGTGGGATAGATTACAAATTGCTAAGTGGATGCAACCCCTTTTTTGATGCTTTGGGTAATTTTTAGTGTTTAAAAACAGGTTTTACATGGTAGATAAGTAGAAAAATTGTACCTTTGCGGTCTGATTTATCAAACCTAAACAAGAATGGATACTATCAAAATTAAAGACAAAGAGTTTTCTATTTCTATTCCCGAAGAGAAGATTCTTGAGCACGTACAAAGAGTAGCAGATGAAATTAATCGTGACCTAGAGGGAAAGAATCCACTCTTTCTTAGTGTGTTGAATGGCTCGTTTATGTTTACTGCAGATCTGATGAAGCGCATCAATATCCCATGCGAGATCTCGTTTATAAAACTTGCTTCTTACGAAGGCATGGCATCATCTGGAACGATCAAAGAAGTTATCGGTATTAACGAGGATTTAGCTGGTCGCACTGTTGTAATTGTTGAAGATATTGTGGATACTGGTTTTACGATGGAACGTCTTTTGGAACAAGTCGGTACACGAAATCCTAAAGAAATTCATATTGCGTCTTTGTTGGTAAAGCCTGATAAGTTGAAGGTCAATTTAGATATTAAATATGTAGCCATGTCTATTCCTAATGACTTTATCGTAGGATATGGTCTTGATTATGATGGATTTGGTCGTAATTATAAAGACATTTATACGGTTGTTGAAGACTAATAAATGCTCTCTTCAAAATAGGTAAGTTTTTTAATAATATAATTAAGGAAATAAGACATGTTGAATGTTGTAATTTTTGGTGCACCAGGTTCTGGAAAAGGCACACAGAGTGAGCGAATTGTAACAAAGTATGGTCTTAATCACATTTCTACTGGGGATGTATTGAGAGGTGAGATTAAAGCAGGAACTGAACTCGGTAAAACTGCTCAAGAGTACATCAATGAAGGTAAGTTGATTCCAGATGCGTTGATGATTGATATCTTGGCTGCCAAGTTTGATAGCTTTGAAGACAGTAAAGGTGTCATCTTTGATGGTTTTCCACGTACGATTGCTCAAGCAGAAGCATTGAAGGTTATGCTTCAAGAACGTGGTCAAAGTGTATCTATCATGTTGGATCTTGAAGTGCCAGAAGAAGAGTTGATGACTCGTCTAATTAAACGCGGTCAAGAGTGTGGTCGTGCAGATGATAACGCAGAAACTATTGCTAAGCGTCTAAATGTATACCATTCTCAAACTGCACCACTTATTGATTGGTACAAAGGTGAAAGTTTATACCAACACATCAATGGTCTAGGTACAATGGAAGGTATCGCAGATGAAATCTTTACTAAAATTAATGCAGTAAAGTAAGCAGATTGCATACCAATACTTATGGCTTTATTAAAAAAATGTAAGCCGTACAATAGAATAAATATAAGAGAGCAGGGGCATTTCACTATCCATTGGTGAGATACCACTGCTTCTCTCATCTTACTAAAGAAGTAACCATGGCAGAATCAAATTTTGTAGATTACGTAAAAATTTATTGTCGTAGTGGCAAGGGAGGTAGAGGATCTACCCATATGCGACGTGAGAAATATGTCCAAAATGGAGGACCTGATGGAGGTGATGGTGGTCGTGGTGGCCATATCATTCTTAAGGGTAATCGTAATTACTGGACATTGTTGCACTTGCGCTATGATCGTCATATCATGGCGGGACATGGTGCATCTGGTAGCAAAGCACGTTCTACAGGCAAGGATGGAGAAGATAAAATCATTGAGGTTCCTTGCGGAACTGTAGTGTATAACGCAGAAACTGGTGAGTATATCTGTGATGTTACTGAACATGGGCAGGAGGTCATATTGCTAAAAGGTGGCCGTGGTGGACAAGGTAATACTCATTTTAAAACGGCCACTCGTCAAGCTCCTAGATTTGCTCAACCTGGAGAACCTATGCGAGAAATGTTAGTAATTTTGGAATTGAAGCTTTTAGCGGATGTCGGTTTGGTCGGTTTCCCAAATGCAGGAAAATCAACTTTACTTGCAACAGTTAGTGCAGCAAAACCAAAAATAGCTAATTATGCATTTACTACTCTTGAACCCAATTTAGGTATTGTTTCCTATCGTAACAATCAGTCGTTTGTTATGGCTGATATTCCTGGTATTATTGAAGGAGCTAGTGAAGGTAAAGGGCTTGGATTGCGTTTCTTGAGACATATCGAAAGAAATTCCTTGTTATTATTTATGGTTCCAGCTGATGCTGATGATATTCGTAAAGAGTATGAAGTGTTACTTAATGAGTTAAGTACTTTTAATCCTGAAATGCTTGATAAGCAACGTGTACTTGCTATAACTAAGAGTGATATGCTTGACGAAGAGCTAAAAGAGATGATTGAGCCAACACTCCCTGAGCATATCCCTCATGTGTTTATTTCGTCCGTAGCACAACAAAATATTCTGGAACTCAAAGATATTTTGTGGCAACAATTGACAAGCGAAAGCAATCAAATAGCGTCAACTGATAAGTCAGATTTGGTACATAGAAATAAAGAACGATCTTATTTGGCCGAAGAACTTCGTGCACAAGGTGAAGCTGATGATATTGTTGTGGAACCTATCTCTGATGATGATATGGATATGTATGATCTTGAGGATCTTGAAGATGATTTTGAGATTGAATATGAAGATTAAACTTCTCTTTTTTATCTTTGTTTGCTTAAATAATTAAGAATAACTTAATCTATACTTTTGACATTTTGTCGAATAGATATGCAGATTATTCTATATTATATGAGTCGTTGTCTTGGTAATGTAGTATAGGTGGAGAACTTCGCGAGAAAATTGTACTTTTAGCAAAAAAAAAGCTGGTTTATTTTGTCAATCTCAGAAATGTCTCTATCTTTGCACCCGTCAATAAGAAAAGGCCGCGTGGCTCAACTGAATAGAGCACCACATTACGGCTGTGGAGGTTCCAGGTTTGAATCCTGGCGCGGTCACTTTTCGAGACAATTTAAGATGATAATTACTTATCTGGCCGCGTGGCTCAACTGAATAGAGCACCACATTACGGCTGTGGAGGTTCCAGGTTTGAATCCTGGCGCGGTCACTCTTTAAGAGGATCTGGATAAGTAATTTAGTCGAATGGATTTGGCCGCGTGGCTCAACTGAATAGAGCACCACATTACGGCTGTGGAGGTTCCAGGTTTGAATCCTGGCGCGGTCACCAATTCTAGAATGGATGTATCTTGATTTTCAAGATACATTTTTTTTGCCCCTTATTATATCGAATATATAGTAAGGGGCAAAATCTTTCAAAAGAGTCTTCTATACTCTACACTTGCTTTCTTATTCTCCATTCATTGGGATATAGATTGTTAGCTCTGTTTCCTATATTTTTAACGAAACCAAGTGGAATATTGTTGTAACAAATTAAGACGAAACCTTTAGGCTGGTCGGTTAATACAATCGCTTCTTTACGTAAGTAAGCGATGGCTTGTGTTAGGTTTACGTTTGCCATAGGAAAAGCATTTGTCCGCAAGTGAACTGACATGGCCAATGCATGATGAGGAATATAATTTGTTCCTTTTATGGAAGCAATTGCAATGCCCATATCTAAAATACGTAAGTGAGACATTGCTAGAGTGATTAGTTGCGCCATCTTTTTATCATAGACATATAGAGTTTCTTGAAACCATATAGAGTCCCATGTGTCTGAAGGAGTTAGCCAGTCTATCCATGGTATATCCGTTGTCGCTTGTGTGGACAAACCTGTTTTCTTGTCTTGCTTTTTAAGCTTAAGTTTCTTTTTACTCTGAAGAGTTGTTTTTGAAATAGATAAGAGTGGATTTTGTGTAAATTCTGTACCTATTTGTATGTTTGCATCTATTGTGTCAGTTGATTTTTGGAGAATAGCGCAAAAGAATCCCTCCCCTTTTATTTTGTGTGGCATACATCTATACACGGGTATATTAGTATATTCCTTTGAAAGACTTCCTAGTACTCCCCATTTTTCATCTAGTTTAGTAGGACTAGATATAGGAATGGCTCCAAGATTATCTGAAATCCATTGAACCATCTGTTCATTTTCTTTTAGGTTATAAGTACATGTACTATACACTAAGAATCCTCCTGGACGAAGACTTTCCCATATATCACTTACAATACGTTGTTGACGTTGCACGCATAAATCAACATGTTCAGGACTCCACTCATTTGCAGCGTTTATATCTTTTCTGAACATTCCTTCTCCGCTACATGGAACATCTGTAACTATTACATCAAAGGCTTCTCTTAGTGGTTTGAAATCAGCTGGATCATTGTTTGTGACAATGTGGTTAGGATTTCCCCATTTGATGATATTTTCCTTTAGGATCTGTGCACGCGAGCGTATGACTTCATTGGATAACAATATACTCCCTTGAGGTAGAGTGCTCAATAAATCTGTAGACTTCCCACCTGGAGCAGCGCATAAATCCAGAGCTATAACAGGATCATTGAGAAGTGGAGATAATAAAGCACCAACGAGCATACTAGATGCTTCTTGTACATAATATCTTCCAGCATGAAAGTGCGGGTCCATTGTAAAAGAAGGACGTTCCGCAAGATAAAAACCTTTACTAGATGTAGCCCAAGGTACTGGTGTCATATTAGCAAATGGTAAATAATCCTCTGCTGTAAGTGAATCAGATGTAAGAATTGATTTCTGATGGTTTATTCTAAGAGAAGTCGACGACTTATCCTCTAATGCATTAAGAAATGTTTGGCAAGTGTCTTGATCAAGTATTTGACTCATTTGCTGACAAAATGCTTCTGGAATATTCATGCTTATTCTGTTAAATAAATTACTTTATGGCGCAAAAATACGATTTTTTTTATCCTCCATGCAACTTTCTAATTGTTTAATCTCGTCTGATAAACAGAAATAAATGATTATCTTTGTAGCTAGTGAGATATTGATTTCGTATTCTAAAAGAAATATATAAAATGCAATAGTATGAAAAGTAAAACAATTTCAAGAATCCTGCCGTTACTATTTTTTAGTTTGATGCTTGGCGCGCAACTAAGAGCAAGTGAGGTAGAGCAAAAAGACTCGGTTGTCGTAGCTGATACTAACCACGTGACAAAGTCTGTGACTATAAATGGTAAGCAAATTGAAACTGCGACTGTACGTAAAGACGGTAAAGAAGAAGTTCACACAAGCATTGTAACAGATAAAGGTGATACTTTGAAAGTAAAAATCGTAAAGCTAAATGCTGATGCCAAAAAGGATAATGCCAGTGTGAGTTTATCCGTATCAGATGATAACGTAGAGGATGTATTAGCAGAAGCGTTCAGTGGAAATTGGGGAAGTACCACTACTCATAAAGATGCTAAAGTTGCCGCTGTGCTTATTGTATTAATCGTATTTGGTTGCATATTTGGTTTCCCAGCTATTGTTATCTTTTTGATCTTCTATTTTAGACATCGAGATAAGAAGCGTCGATACGATTTGATAGAGAAGGCAATTGCCGCTGGACAACCTATCCCAGAGGAACTTGTGCGACGTAGTGGAGGGGCCTACGTACCGAGTGGTAATGGTACCCCAGAAGGAGATGAGACTAGACGTTTAGAAATCCTTCGTAATAAGGGTATACGTAATATTGGTGTTGGTGTTGGTTTGGCTATTTTGCTTGGAGTGTCAACAGACACATCTATGGCCTCAATAGGAGCTCTAGTGATTTGTATAGGTATCAGCCAAGTGATTACTTATTATATACAAACCAAGAAAAAATAGGATTCACGAAATATCTTGAACCGATTAAACATTGTTTGAATGAAGCAAGTCAGTGATAAAGCATTAGTAGAGCAGGTGGCAGCCAATGGCAGCCATCCTGCTTTTGCGGAATTGCTTCGCAGATATCAACATGATATTCGCCGCTTCTTGCTATCGTTAACTCATGGAGATGGCCAATTGACGGATGATTTAGCACAAGAAGCATTCATTAAAGCTTATCAACGCATGGAACAATGTGAAAAAGGTGAACAAATAAAATCTTGGCTTTATACTATTGCGCATCGTTGTTTTTTTGATTATATTCGTGGCAAGAAAATGACAGAAGATATCGTAGAGTCTTCCGAAGCCCCAGTGGAGCGGTCAGATGAGAGAGGAGTTAGTACACAGATGGATGTTCAATGGGCCATGCGTCAACTATCGCAAGCTGAGCATTTATGCATTACTCTCTTTTATATGGAAGATCAACCTATTGATAAAATTGCCGAGATTACTACTTTTAAGAGTAGTACCATTAAATCGCACTTACGTCGTGCTAAAGAAAAAATGGCCTCATCTCTGTCTCAACAGGGCTATGGACCATCAGATATTTATTAAATTAAAAAGAACTGTGCTATGACAAAGAAAGAATGGAATGAAGATGCATTTCGTCAGTTGCTCAGTCAACATAGCGAACAGCAAATGAACGCTTATGAAAGCGTAAGCACCACAGATGATTTTATGCAACGTGTCATGCAAGGATTACCTGAAGAGAAGCAGGTGGTCGTAGAGTCCGAGCATACGAAGTCTTCTTGGTTGCGTGTTTTGGAATGGTGTACTACATATATTGTTCCTGCAGTTATTTTGCTGTATACTGGATATCTTTTTGTATCTCGAAGTGTCTTGTCTTTGTTTAAGACGCGTACAGTAGAGATGCTTGATCAAGGAATCAAAGATTTTGAAACGCATAGAGAAATTATGCATAATCAATCTTATTGGGATATGATTTTGCAAAATATTTCTAGTATGCCATGGAGGCATATAGGCATTACTATGCTAGCGCTTTGTGGTTTGGCTATCTTTTATTTTTATGAAAGGTATTACAGCAAAGATAGTTGCTTTTACTACAATACAGAATGTTCAAAAATAGCAGATCGTAAATAATATACATATGCAGCAAGTGCTTCAAGAAGTTAGGTTGATGGTTTTGCGATATTTTAGTCAGACAGACAAATCGCAAATAAGCCACACAATACAAGTGGCGTCGTTGACTGTGCTCATTGCTGATAGTCTTGATATTTCTAATCAAGAAAAATCCTTACTAGAAATAGCGGCTTGGTTACATGATATTGGCTGTCCACAATCAATGAAAATGTATGGGAACACACGTCCCGTAAATCAAGAAAAAGAAGGGTGTTTAGTGGCTTCTCATTTATTGAAAAACATTCAAGGTCTTACAGATCAAGAAAAGACGTGGCTTGTCAATGTAGTGGGGCACCATCATCAGGTACCAGAGGCAAAAAGTCTACATTTTGAAGCACTTAATGATGCCGATTTGATCATTAATCTTTTGGAAGGATATTATAGCTGGGAAAGTAGGAGTAGCCTATCCAAGCGTTTGCTTACTGTCAAAGGGCGAGAATTTTTTGATGCTCTTAATCTATGCTAATCTCAACTTCTGAAAGAAATATGCGGTTATTCTGATTTCAAATATCGTATTATATTTCATATCATTCTCCTTTGGTTGTTTATACTATAGGAGAATGATTTTTTTATGTCACTACCAGCATATATTTATCGTTTTGTTCTAAAAAACTTTTTTACGATTTCGCTAGCTTCCTCCTCAAACACACCTTGTCTCACGACTGTTTTGGGATGTAAGGCATTGGGAGCTAACTTTTGATACCCACGCTTAGGATCTGAGGCACCAAAGACGACAGTACCAACTTGTGCCCACGCGATTGCGCCAGCACACATAACACAAGGCTCCATACTCACGTATAAAGTACAATCGGGCAGATATTTGGCTCCAAGCGTATTGGCAGCAGCCGTAATCGCTTGTATTTCGGCATGCGCTGTGACATCGTGCAAAGTTTCCGTCAGATTGTGCCCTTTGGCCACAATCTGATCATTAGAAACGATGACGGCTCCAACAGGGATCTCTCCTTCTTCATAAGCCATTTCTGCTTCTTGTAGCGCTTTACGCATGTAATATTCGTCGTTGAATTTCATGTGTGCAAAGCTACAATTTTTTGCGATGAAATGCAAATGTGGTGCTTGCTCAAAAACGAATCATTTAAACGATAGGATGCCTATTGCTAGGAGATATTTTTATTGTATCTTTGTCCTAAATTCTTATATCCCTATTATATGAACCCTAATTATTTGGACGAACTTAATCCCATGCAGCGTGCAGCAGTAGAGTATTGTGAAGGTCCTTCACAAGTCATAGCTGGTGCAGGCTCTGGAAAAACTCGTGTCTTAACATACAAGATTGCTTATCTTTTAGACAAAGGCTACCAACCGTGGAATATACTTGCGTTGACTTTTACCAATAAAGCTGCACGAGAGATGAAAGAGCGTATCAATCGTCAAATAGGTTTAGAAGTTCGTGGTTTGTACATGGGGACTTTTCACTCCATCTTTTACAGAATCTTGAGAGAGCAATATGAAGCAATAGGTTTTCGTCCCAACTTTACCGTGTACGATACTGCGGATAGTAAGAGCTTGTTGAAAAGCATAGTCAAAGAGATGAATCTGGATGAAAAGAAGTATAAACCGACTATGGTACAAGGTGAAATTTCAAGAATGAAAAACGCACTTATACTTCCTGGTCAATATCAACAAGATAGTCAAATAGCTATATATAATGAGCGTAGTCAAGTGCCAAAGATGGGGGCTATTTATGCAGCCTATATGGAACGATGTCAACTAGCCAATGCTATGGATTTTGATGATTTACTGTTGTACACGTTTAAACTTTTTCATGAACATCCTGATGTGCTAGCTCGATATCAAGAACAATTTCAATATATCTTAGTAGATGAGTACCAAGACACCAACAAAGTCCAGCATGCCATTGTCGCTCTGTTGAGCAAACGTCATCAACGCATCTGTGTGGTGGGTGACGATGCACAGAGTATCTACTCTTTCCGTGGTGCTAATGTCGATAATATCCTAGATTTTCAGAAAGGCTATGCACATGCCAAATTATTTAAATTAGAGCAAAACTATCGATCAACTCAACGTATTGTAGAGGCGGCCAATAGCTTGATTAAAAGCAATCTGCGTCAAATTCCTAAAACCGTATTTTCAAAAAATGCAGAAGGAAATAAGATGAAGGTTTTGGAAGCATATAGTGACCTAGAGGAAGCAAGTATGGTTGTCAAATACTTGCAGAGATTACAGCGAAGTGAGGAATCTGAATATCAAGACTTTGCTATCTTATATCGTACCAATGCGCAATCTAGATCCATGGAGGCGGAGCTACGTAAGCATGCCATTCCTTATCGCATCTATGGTGGGCTTTCTTTTTATCAGCGTAAAGAGATTAAAGATGTCATAGCATATTTACGTCTGACGATTAATCCGCATGATGAAGAGGCTTTAAAACGTATCATTAATGTACCTAAAAGAAGTATAGGGCAGACTAGTGTAGGTAAGATGACAGCTTGTGCTCATTATCATGGAGTGTCTCTTTGGGATGTAATATCTAATCCTGAGAAATACGAGCTAGATGTTGCGAAGCGCACACAAACTCGACTGATTGAGTTTGCTGAGTTGATCAGTAGTTTACAGCAATTGGCACAAGAGCAGCCTGCCGATAAAGTCGTACAAGCATCTATTCAACAGACTGGTATCATGGGAGAACTCCTAGGAAGTGATGTCCCTGAAGACATGAGTCGTCGGGAGAATCTAGAAGAACTCCTCAATGCGGCTATTGATTTTGTAGAGAGTAGGGAAGAACTAGGAGATCATCAAATTATGATGCCGCATTATTTGATGGAAGTCTCTTTAATGACCGATCAAGATAGTGACGATAAAGATGACCCCAATAAAGTGACTTTAATGACCATACACTCAGCTAAAGGGTTGGAATTTCCTTTTGTGTTTGTTGTTGGTCTTGAGGAAGATTTGTTGCCCAATCGTATGGCTATAGATTCTCCAAGACAAGTCGAAGAGGAACGTCGTTTGTTTTACGTCGCTATTACGCGTGCGGAACGTGCCTGTACTTTAAGTTTTGCGAAAAATAGATTTGTACATGGTAAATCCGAATTTCACGGACCGAGTCGTTTCCTGACAGATATTGCGCCAGAATATCTTGATTGGGAGAATGATAGTAGGCGATTTTCCCCAAGAAGTGCTGGAGGGCTGCAATCACCACGTAGAGTGCAACCAACGAATTCACAAACCAACCTGTATACGGGTCGGGAAATACAATCCAATCCAACATTCCAGCAGAAAAAAAGACTGACCAGAATACACTCTTCTGCATCAGCCTCAGTATCCGCCTCTCAACAAATGCCTGGAGGAAATAACCAATTGAAAGTGGGCGATCGCATTCTTCACAGTCGATTCGGCCCAGGAGTTATCCAAGGTTTAGAAGGTGAAGGAAGTAATGCAAAAGCAGTGGTTTCTTTTGAGCAAGTTGGAGAAAAACAACTACTTCTTCGTTTTGCCCGATTCGAGAAGATGGGATAAGCGAAATGCAGTATACAATTCTAAGACGGCAGCGATGGTTAGACAAGCAATCCATTCGTTGCCGTTTGTTGTAAACATAAATAGAGCTGCAAGCACCAATGCTAACGCTCCAAATATTTGTTGCCGTCTTAAACGTTTGATTGTTGGATCAGTACTGTGTATAGGAGTGTTGATTTGTCCTAGTGCAAAACATCCTGCGGACACTGTGTACACATGAGGTCCCCATGTCCATCCGCTAATTATAGTCACTATAGCTATAATGATTCCGATTCCGCCGATAACTACAAGGGCATTCCATAGTTGTTGTAATTTGTTTGTACTCATACTTGATAGGATTAGGTTGATGATTATCGTTTTTTCAAATCTTCTTCAAATTGGTAGATATCCTCGTTGGGAAGTTTCATCATATACTTTTCACGTGCAATATGTTCCAAGCTATCTTGATCTTGACGATATACTTTAATCTTCTCTTTAAAAATTTGATAATCAGTTTTATGCTGATCAATTTTTTCTTCCAAATCATGGATAGTCTGATTATTTTTGACTACGTGTGTTACAGTATAATTCCCCACAAATATAATGGAGACTAGGAAATAGCCTACCACCACAATGTACTTCCAGTTCTCGTACATCTGAAGAATCTTTTGCCAAATTTTTTTCATGCTACACACAATCTGTTCAAGAAGAATAAAAAGAAAAGGGTGGACTATATTGTATAGCCCACCCCATATAATATAGTCGTTTAAGCTTCTACGCTACGAGCTTCTACTTCACGATTGATTTTCTTAATCATACCTTGAAGTACTTTTCCAGGGCCACATTCAACAAATTCAGTTGCTCCATCAGCAATCATCTTTTCTACTGATTGAGTCCAACGTACTGATGCAGTCAATTGAGCTACCAAGTTAGCTTTGATTTCAGCAGGATCAGTATGTGGTTGAGCATCTACGTTCTGATATACTGGACACTTTGGAGTGGCAATATTTGTTGCCTCAATAGCTTTGGCTAGTTCTTCGCGTGCTGGTTCCATAAATGGAGAGTGGAATGCTCCACCAACCTTCAAAGGCAATGCACGTTTAGCACCAGCTTCCTTCATCAATTCACAGGCCTTTTCGATACCAGGAACAGATCCAGAGATAACGACTTGACCTGGGCAGTTGAAGTTGGCCGCTACAACGACTTCTCCTTCTACTGATGCGCAGATTTCTTCTACCTTTTCATCTGGAAGCGCAATGATAGCAGCCATAGTAGATGGCTCTATTTCGCAAGCTTTTTGCATAGCCATAGCACGTGCATATACAAGGCGTACGCCATCTTCAAAGCTCAAAGCACCAGCTGCTACAAGAGCAGAGAATTCACCTAGTGAGTGACCAGCGGTCATATCAGGATTGAATTCTTCATTGCTACACAATGCAGAAATAACAGAGTGAAGGAATACTGCAGGTTGAGTCACTTTTGTCTGACGGAGTTCTTCATCTGTACCATCAAACATGATATCTGTGATGCGATAACCAAGAATTTCGTTGGCTTTCTCAAATAGTTCTTTAGCTTGAGCTGATTGCTCGTATAGGTCTTTACCCATGCCCACAAATTGAGCACCTTGACCTGGAAAAACGAATGCTTTCATATTCTTTTGTCCTTAAATAAATTTAAATGCTGGGGCAAAAATACGATTTATTAGGAAGATAAGAAAAAAAATGCCCGTTTATTTGTTCTTGTATAGTATAAATCTTGCCCATTCATAGGAGATAGTGTATGAATGACGTTATATAAAGGAATAAGTATGAAATATGCGTTTTACCTTATTGTATTTTATACTGCATGAGTGATGGTGCTTTGTGTCTTTTTGAAGATAAGAAAAGTGCTGATAATCAGGTTGTATTTGTGTTTTTGTCGTCTGCTGTAATGATTTGGAAGGTATTACTTTTTTCTCTATATTTGTCCATGTAAGCATCAGAAAACATCGTACGATGGGTACGATTTGTCTTTTGATTGCCTGTTAACCTTAGTCACCTACCATAAAAAGAGACCGTATGGAATCTAATACCAAACCCATAGCTCATAACCATATTAGTGTCGATTGTGTAGTCATCGGATTTGATGGCACCCAACTGCAAGTCTTGCTTATCAAACGCAATACCCAGGAACTTCATGACATGAAATTGCCAGGATCTTTGATCTATCAAGATGAAGATCTGGATGAGGCTGCACACCGTACCTTAGATACATTGGCAGGGGTACAGATAGACAACCTGAGTCAGTTCAAAACATATGGTTCGCACAACCGTACGAAAAATTCATTAGATACCCATTGGTTACAGCAAGCTTGGCATCAGCATATTGAACGCATTGTGACTATTGCATATTTTAGTACTGTGCGTCAATTACCACGTATCTCTTCTCAGTTTGAGGCTACATGGGTACCATTGAACAACATTCAAGAGCTAGCTTTTGATCATAATACGATTATTTTAGATGCATTAGAGCACATGCGTATGTTGGCCATAACGACTCCAAGTTTACTGTTTAATATGCTCCCCCGTAAATTCACTATTTTACAATTACGTACATTGTTCAGTTTGGTCCAAAATAGAGAACTTGATGTGCGCAACTTCCATAAGAAATTGAAACAGATGCCTTATGTGGTTTCCACAGAAGAGTATCAAAAAAGCGTATCCCACCGTGCTGCTAGATACTACCGTTTCGATCGCAAAATCTATAACAAAGTATATGGTGTACGTGCCATGAAATAAATGTGTACTTCTCAATACAAAAACCGATTATTCAATACTTCAAAATATTTACTCATCAACTATGTATTTACTAGGATATGACGTCGGCAGTTCATCTGTCAAAGCGAGTATAGTCGATGCTCAAACAGGAGCATGTGTAGCTTCGGCCTTCTACCCCAAACAAGAGGCGCCCATTATTGCTCATCATGCAGGATGGGCCGAACAGGATCCAAACATGTGGTGGAATTCATTGAAAGAAGCTACCCAAGATGTGATGACAACCAGCACCATCCAAGCGGCCGATATTAAAGCCATTGGTATTTCGTATCAGATGCATGGGCTTGTCTGTGTCGATAAAAAACAGCAAGCACTTCGTCCAGCCATTATCTGGTGTGATTCCCGTGCTGTACCTTATGGAGAGCGTGCATTTCAAGAGCTAGGAGCCGATTTTTGCATGAGCCATTTGCTCAATTCACCTGGTAACTTCACAGCAGCCAAGTTGGCCTGGGTCAAAGAAAATGAACCCGATATTTTTGAGCAAATAGATAAGATCATGCTTCCTGGCGATTATATCGCTATGCGCCTTACAGGTGAAGCATGTACAACAGCTTCAGGACTTTCTGAAGGCATGTTTTGGGATTTTCAAAAGAATGCTCCATGTGTTGAGCTATTGGAGTATTATGGTTTCTCTTCAGATCTCCTCCCTACAGTCAAACCGACTTTCTCTGTACAAGGAGAAATGACCCAAGCCATCGCGCAAGAATTAGGACTTGTTGCAGGTATCCCAGTGACTTATCGTGCAGGCGATCAACCCAACAATGCTTTATCACTCAATGTTTTCGAACCAGGTGAAATTGCATCAACTGCTGGAACATCGGGGGTAGTCTATGGAGTGAACGGTATGGTTAAGGCCGATCCGCAAAGCCGTGTGAATAACTTTGCCCACGTCAATCATACAGTTGATCAAACACGCTTAGGAGTTTTATTGTGCATCAATGGAACGGGTATTCTCAATGCATGGGTCAAGCGCAATCTAGCCCCAAGTCAGTGTACCTATCCTGCTATGAACGAATTGGCGATGCAAGCACCTATTGGTGCCTCTGGGTTATCGGTATTGCCATTCGGGAATGGTGCAGAGCGCATGTTGTGCAACCGTGAGATCGGAGCTAGTATGCATGGCATTCAGTTTTCGCAACATACTCAAGCACATATGTTGCGTGCCGTACAAGAGGGCATTGTATTTTCCTTTGCTTACGGTATTGAAATTATGCAGTCTATCGGTATGGAAGTCAACCGCATCCATGCAGGACAAGCCAATATGTTTTTGAGTCCACTGTTTCGTACTACTTTAGCAGGTGTTACTGGGGCCACGATTTCATTGTTTGATACAGACGGATCAATAGGTGCAGCTCGTGGTGCAGGTATGGGTGTTGGTTTGTATACAGACCACCACGAAGCATTTGCTACTTTGCATTGCCTAGAAGAGATTCATCCAATTGCATCTGACCATGAGGCTTATCAAGAAGCCTATCAACGTTGGAAAACGCTTTTGGAAAACCAATTATAAACGAGATACATAACAACAACAATAATTTATTTAATAACACATACGATTATGACAAAGACTTATTTCCCAACAGTGGATAAGATTGCCTTTGAAGGCATTGAGAGCAAGAACCCAATGGCATTCCGTTATTACGATGCTGAGAAAGTAGTGATGGGTAAAAAAATGAAGGATTGGTTACGCTTCTCTATGGCATGGTGGCATACACTATGTGCCGAAGGTGCTGACCAATTTGGTGGCGGTACAATGACTTTCCCATGGAACGAAGGGGCATCTGCAGTGGAAATCGCTAAACATAAAATCGATGCTGGTTTTGAGTTTATGCACAAGGTGGGTATCGAATACTTCTGCTTCCATGATGTTGATTTAGTTTCTGAAGGAAATTCTATCGAAGAGTATGAAGCCAACTTGAAGGAAGTGGTAGCATATCTTAAGGAAAAGATGGCGGGTACTGGTATAAAACTTCTTTGGGGAACTGCCAATGTATTTAGTCATGCACGTTATATGAATGGTGCTGCTACAAATCCAGAGTTTGATGTCGTGGCTCGTGCTGCGGTACAGATTAAGAACGCTATTGATGCTACCATCGAGTTGGGTGGTGCAAACTATGTGTTCTGGGGTGGTCGTGAAGGGTATATGAGCCTATTGAATACAGACCAAAAACGTGAAAAAGAACACTTAGCACAGATCTTGACACTAGCTCGTGATTATGCACGTAGCAAAGGTTTTGAAGGTACATTCTTGATCGAGCCTAAACCAATGGAACCAACTAAGCACCAATACGATGTCGATACAGAAACTGTGATTGGTTTCTTGAAAACTCACGGTCTTGATGCTGATTTCAAAGTCAATATCGAAGTCAACCATGCTACACTAGCAGGGCATACTTTTGAGCACGAACTAGCAGTTGCTGTTGACAATGGAATGCTTGGATCTATTGATGCCAATCGTGGTGACTACCAAAATGGATGGGATACAGACCAATTCCCAATCGACAATTATGAGCTTACACAAGCCATGATACAAATCATCCGTAATGGTGGCTTGGGGAATGGTGGAACCAACTTCGATGCAAAAACTCGTCGCAATTCTACTGATCTAGAAGATATCTTTATTGCTCATATTGCAGGTATGGATGTTATGGCACGTGCATTAGAATCGGCTGCTGCTTTGATTGAACAATCTCCAATGCCACAAATGCTTTCAGATCGCTATGCTAGCTTTGACTCTGGTAAGGGGGCTGATTTTGAACATGGTAAGTTGAGCCTTGAAGAGTTGGTGGCATATTCAAAAGAAAAAGGTGAACCAGCTCAAGTATCTGGCCGTCAAGAATTGTATGAAGCTATTTTGAACATGTATTGTTAAGCTACATACATCATTGACCTTTTTCTACTAATAATATAGTAACCGGTGTACTTGTTTCGATGAAATGAGTGCACCGGACTATCTCCTTAAAATCAAATACAAATGAATACATCTTCTCCTCAATCAGGTAGTTCTGGATACCTGTATATGATCACCTCTGTGGCCATTTTGGGTGGTCTGCTTTTCGGGTATGACACGGCAGTCATCTCAGGTGCAGAAAAAGCCCTACAAACTTTCTTTCATGGTGCAAAAGATTTTGAATATACCTCTGGATGGCACGGCGTTACAGCGTCTAGTGCGTTGATCGGCTGTGTGATCGGTGGTTCTATTTCTGGTTTGCTAGCGGGACGTTTTGGACGTCGTAACTCTCTGCGTCTAGCAGCGTTGCTTTTCTTTTTGTCCGCATTGGGCAGTTTCAATCCCGAATTTTTATTCTTCAAACATGGTGAACCAACGATGTCTTTGTTGGTTGCCTTCAATTTATATCGCGTGTTAGGCGGTATCGGTGTGGGACTAGCCTCTGCTGTTTGTCCGATGTATATCGCCGAAATTGCGCCACCTCATATGCGTGGACGTTTGGTTTCTTGCAACCAATTTGCCATTATCTTTGGTATGTTGGTGGTGTATTTTGTTAATTATCTGATTCGACATAGCTTATCAGGAGCCGACGCCATGGTGGCTATTGGTTGGCGCCGTATGTTCCTTAGTGAGGCATTTCCTGCTGGGCTCTTTGGCCTGCTTTTGTTTCTTGTACCCAAGACTCCACGTTATCTGATGTTGAATGGAGATGAGTCTACTGCCATGAATGTGTTGACACGCATCAATGGTTTTGAAATCGCTAAAAGCACAATGAATAGTATCAAAGAAACGATGCATCAACGCCGTGAACCATTATTTCGTTATGGCGTTATTGTGATTATCGTTGGTATATTATTGTCGGTGTTTCAACAAGCGGTTGGTATCAATGTCGTATTGTACTATGCACCACGTATCTTTGAAAAGATGGGCTCTACAGGCGATGTGTCCATGATTCAGACGGTCGTGATGGGTATCGTCAATATCATCTTCACCCTTGTGGCTATTTTCACTGTAGATAAGTGGGGACGTAAGCCATTGCTTATAGTAGGTAGTATCGGTATGTGTATCGGTATGGTATCTCTTGCTATTCTATCCTATATGAATATGATCGGTATGACTGCCTTGATTTTCATTATCATTTATACAGCAAGTTTCATGATGAGTTGGGGGCCAATCTGTTGGGTATTGATCTCAGAGATTTTTCCTAATACCATTCGTGGTCAGGCAGTGGCTGTTGCGGTGGCTGCTCAATGGATATCAAACTTCATCGTATCGAGTACATTCCCATCATTATCTGAGTGGAATATTGGAGCAACCTATTTGATTTATGGTGGCTTCTCATTGCTCTCTGCAATCTTTGTGTGGCGCATGGTACCTGAAACCAAAGGGAAAACTTTGGAAGATATGTCCAAATTGTGGCATAAGTAGTTGTTTACAAGAAGGATTTCGTAGTACATTGAGTGTGTGTTAGTATACTGTCCCTCATATATACGGAGTTTCCAACTTCAGGTGCTCGGACTATGCGTTCTGTATTGCAAGATCATAGCTAAGACAATAAATTAGGTTGATACAGTGTATTGCCCGCATACATAGAGAATAATGTATGCGGGCATTTTTATAGCCATTCTGCAATAAATTTTCATATATGATTGAAAATGCTTACTTTTGTTTTCAAATAATAAGAATTTGAATAGAGGTACTTTATCTATAGGGTATTTATTCTGATATAACAATGTATGAAACGATTTTGTAGCTTGTTTATTTGGGCCTGTTTGGGAGCTTTGCTAACTCCTGTATCCGCACAACTGGCGCATAGATGGGATTTTCAGTTTCTCTTAGGTTTTAGTAATTACATTACCACGGAGATAGAGCCAGTGCTTACTTATAAGCTTACACCGTATCTAGGAGTCGGCATGGGCGTCTGCGTAAATTGGCGTAGTTATTCTAACCCTCACATTCCAGAGAAAAGCCTTGATGGGCGTTTTGAGTATTCTCTTGACGAGAGTGAGTTGGAGTGGAGTTTGGCTTTCCGTCCCCAGTTGCAATTCCTGACCCCAGAATTTGATATTAATCACTTTCAAGATATGACTTTTCAATTTGAAATATCTCCAGGTCTCACCCTCGCTTCCCCTCGAAATCGAGTGGCGGTAGAATGCTCCCCTGTGGTCCATTCGTCTGTGCGTCAAGATGTGATATACCACTATTACGAAAATGAGAGCAATGACTGGCTGTTTTATCATTGTCGATTTGCTCTACATGGAAATGTGAGCGATAGATTTTCTTTGATATTAGGCTATCAGTTGTCCAATTACGACCCCTATAATGATACACGAGGTTTGTATATAGACAACGAAAAAGTTACAATCAGAGATAGATCATTGTACGGATGTGTGTATTTGGGAGCGTCGTATCGGTTTTAACAGATAAGTATTCTATTGCGCCGAATGCGATTTTATTTCGCTAAAAACTCAAGCGCTTGCGATTTTGTTTGCATCCCGATGTGTAGCAAAACGCGAGCGCTTGCGTTTTGCTACACAAGCGCTTGCGATTTTTCGTACAATAGATGTCTAAAATAGGGCATACTTTCCTGCCTTAGATGTTGGAATTTAAGCCTTACATATCGAGATTTGCGCCTTAGATTTCAACATCTAAAGCGCGAAAGATGTACACATATATATCCCGTCTCACTGACTTATATATAAGAGCGAGCTGGGAAGTATATAAGAGCGCGCTCTTATATACTTGCTAGGTAGGTTGTCAAGTATATGACAGCGCGCTCTTATATACTTCTCGGAAAGGTGTGACTAGAAGGTTAGTAATTTGCTGTGTACAAGTCTTCTAAGAATAAGGTTTACGGATGATGATTGAGATAATATATTATAGTTTTCTTCAACCACTCAGTCGCTTTGCGCCAGCTCGCCACTCGTTGAGTGAGACCACTGAAAAAAGGCTTAAAGCTCACGAAGCTGACGTATACTAATCAAGATATAAGGACAGAGAAAGGGCATGCCAAAAACTCTTGACACGCCCTTATCATTATTTAAATACCATTCTTATTTACTTCAAAATAAATGCTTGCTTACAGTTTTAATTCTTTGTAAGGAAGGTTGAATAGGTCGGCTACTGGTTTGAATACCACTTTACCTTCCACAACATTGAGTCCTTGGAATAATGCCTTATCGTCTTTACAAGCTTGTTTCCATCCCTTTTTGGCAAGTGCTAGTGCATATGGAAGGGTTACATTGGTCAAAGCTAGAGTCGATGTGCGAGGCACAGCACCAGGAATATTAGCCACAGCATAATGGAGTACACCATCTACGACATAAGTAGGATCACTGTGCGTTGTAGGGTGGGATGTTTCGAAGCAACCACCTTGGTCGATCGCTACATCCACGAGTACACTGTTAGGTTTCATGGTTTGAAGCATCTCACGAGTAATCAAGTGAGGGGCTTTGTCACCTCGTACCAACACAGAACCAATGACTAGATCCATCTCTGGAAGTAATTCTTTGATATTTCCTACAGATGAGTATAAGGTATGTACATTGGCAGGAAGCGTTTCTGATAGATAGCGCAGGCGACTCATATTGATATCAGTAATCGTTACGTCGGCACCAAGACCAGCGGCCATTTGTGCAGCATTGGTTCCTACAATACCTCCACCTAGTACAAGTACACGAGCTGGTTTTACACCAGTAACACCACCAATTAAAATACCACGTCCACCTTGAGGTTTTTCAAGGAAACGAGCACCTTCTTGAATAGCCATGCGACCTGCTACTTCACTCATAGGAATCAATAGAGGTAAACTGCCGTCTTCTGGTCGAACGGTTTCATAAGCCAAGCAGACACCGCCTTGTTTGATCATGGCATGTGTTAGGGTTTCATCACTAGCAAAGTGGAAATACGTAAATAGAAGTTGCCCTTTACGGATGAGTGGATACTCAGGCGCGATAGGTTCTTTGACCTTCACGATCATTTCTGCGATACCATAGATCTCTTCAATAGTTGGTAGTAGGGTAGCACCAGCTTCTTCGTACTCTTCATCGGTGAAGCCACTGCCTTCGCCAGCTGATTTTTGTACATACATAGTGTGACCTGCAGCAATCATCGCTGCTACGCCAGCTGGGGTCATACCTACTCGGTTCTCATTGTTTTTGATTTCTTTTGGAATTCCGACAATCATAGTTTGTAAGTTTAGGGGTTAGAATTTTGCGATAAGCTGAAGAAGCGGTTTAGGTTTCTTCTTTATGCGTCTCAAATATAGAAAAAAATGGGTACATTTGTAGCAACAAAAATAAAAATAATATGTGTAAGAATGCATTTTTTATACTTGCGATGTTGGGCAACATGTTTTTAGCAACCGCGCATGCACATGAATCCCTTCCCAAACATTTTTTAGATACAACAGAGGAGATGTCGGCAGTACATTTAGCCTCTCCTTTTGACTTTTCATTGTTGTTGAGTGGGAACTTTGGAGAATTACGTTCCGACCATTTCCATGGAGGAATTGATTTTAAAACACAAGGAACTATTGGGCACCCTATCAGTGCGTTGGCACATGGATATATAGCTAGAGCTAGTGTTACCCATGGTTCGGGATATGTCTTAGAAATTCACTATGATAATGGATTGACTAGCATTTGTCGTCACCTCTCGCGTTTTCTTCCAGAAATACAGGACACGATACGTAGTCAACAGTATAAAGATGAGACTTGGCTGGTGAGTATCCCTTTTTCTAGACACCAATACCCCGTGGACGCAGGTGATGTTGTGGGCTATTCGGGTAATACTGGCTATAGTTGGGCTCCACATTTACACCTTGATCTGTTTGACAATAAAACAGGCGATCAAATAGATCCACTCCCTTATTTTGCTGATCGATTAAAGGATAGCAAAGCTCCCGAACTTATCGAAATGCGCATAGATCCGTTGTACAACTATGGTGTTGTTGACGATCAGCAACGTGCGTGGGGTAAAGTAGGCATTGCTCTAAAGGCTTTTGATCGTATGGACAAAACGAGCAATATATATGGCGTGTATAAAGTGCAAGTTGAAGTCGATGGTAAGCAAGTATATGCCCATGTGATTGATCGCTTCAATCACGAAGAAAATGCACAATTTGCTCAATGGGCCCCCGATAATTACATCCATTGTTACGTGCCAGATGAGGTGCATATGCGTATGCTTCATCCCGATAAGCAGCGCGGGTATATAAGCATTGATGAGGCTCGTCCGTATGTGGTTAAGATCAAGTTGACAGATAGATATGGAAATACTCGTACCTATAGACGGACAATTATAGGCAAGGCACAAGAAGTACCTTACGATTTCAAGCACGCTTGGAGTCCATGGGCTAGGATGGTCGATATGCCTTTGCAGACTCTAGTGGCTGGTGGGGTGAATAGTGCGTCGGTCGATGCTGTATCTGCTTTTTATAATCCGTCTATTAGAGATGGCATATTAGCTGCACAGCTCGCCATAGATACCATACCTCCTCGTGTATATCCTGTGGGTGCATCGACTTGGGGGAAATGTGGGCGCATCGTTTTTAAAGCAAAAGAAATCCCAGCTTTCTATCGAGGAGAAATTGATGGGAAATTTGCTCTTTTTGGAATGGAGAATGCTATTCGCAAAAAAATCATTTGTCGACTAGATGCGCATCGAATACAAAAAGGCCAACTTCATCACTTACGTTTTGTTGCAAGTGATCAAGCTGGCAATGAGACCATTATCGAACGTCGCTTTAGATGGTAGTCGCTTATTTGTAGACCTTCCTTCTGTTCAGTGCTTTGCGATAGAGGCGTGCATTCCTATTATGTTCGCTTAATGTTTTGGCGAAGCGGTGTGTACCAGAAAAGTCTTCTTTGGCACACATATATAAATAAGGATGTTTTGGGGCGTGAAGCACTGCGTCTATCGCTTGTGTTGAAACCATACGTATTGGACTGGGCGGCAATCCCACATGCTTATAAGTATTGTATGGAGAATCATAAGCTAAGTGCTTGTTTAAGACGCGTCTAATTGTCCAATCGCCAACGGCATATTTAATAGTAGGATCGGCTTGTAGTGGCATGCCAATACGTAGTCTATTCATATACAATCCAGCAATGATGGGTTGTTCTTCTTTATTATTACTCTCTTCTTGCACGATGGAGGCAAGAGTGGTTACTTCTTGTGTGGTCAAGCCTTGTTTCTTTGCTAGATCTTTGCGTCTTTTTGTCCAAAAAGCATCGTATTCTTTTTGTAGTCTAGCTTTGAGTTGAGACGGTGTAATAGTCCAGTACACCTCATAGGTATTGGCCAAACACCAATATAAGGCTGTTGTATCTTGCAATATACTGTTTACCGATTCTGTGCTGATCATGAGTTGTGAAGCGATGTCCTCGGCAGCTTCATGAATATCTCTTTTGGCAGTGAAGGTCAGCTCAATGGGAGTTTGATATCCCCTAGTCAGCTGAATGAAAATGAATCGAGCTGGAGATTGTCCATTTAAGATATAGTGTCCTGGCTTAAAATGCTCTATTTTTCGATAGCTTGTGAGCAACCTTAGACCTTTTAATACTTTGGGCGATAACGTCTTTTGCTTGAGATGAGCATAGGTGCTATCAATAGGTTCGTTGGGGTAAATTAATATAGTATTTTCTGTTGATACGCTGGTTGCTGGCGAAAATATGTAATAGTATGTCATGCCTACTCCTATAGATGCAAGTATACAGATAGGAATAAGAATCCAGAGAGCAATCTTTATTGATCTTTTCATTGTGAGGTCTTTTCAATAGGGCCTTTTAATAAGTATATAATACTGTTTGAGGGGGAATTGTATACATAGAAGTGTTTAGAGAGTCTCCTCTTTTTCAGTTTCCTCTTCTTGAGAAAATTCCTCAATAATGATTCCATCTTCTATGCCTGCTTGCCAGTTTTTGTAACGAGTCAATTCGTCACGAAGAAGAGAAAATGTATAGGTTAAGACCACTACATCGTCCAAAAGTCCTGCAAATGGGATAAAATCAGGAATAATATCTAGAGGAGATAGTACATACACTAATGCTGCCAGTGCTACGGTTAATGCCCACTTAGAATGTTTGGTGTATTTATTATGGATAATATCAGATATGTAGCTGATAAGCGTTTCGGCTTCTTTGAGTACTTGCTTAAAGTGCTTGTTGGCTTGAATTTTTTCCCAAGTCTTGCGCAATATCTCTTTTACGTCGTCAATTTTATCTTTATTGTTTTCTAGTAGTTCCTTGGCTTTATTTGTCCATTGACTGCTGTCTGTAAACTGGTGTATAATTTTCTCTTTATCCATATACTATATTGTTTTTGTTATTGAGCGCAATATACGAAAAAACTTGATTCTGAGCAAATACTCACTTTCTTACTATATCATGGCATTTGTAAATACAAGGGATTTTTTGTGACACGTTTTTCGTCGAAAAGTGGGGATTGGTGGAAAAAAATGAAATGTCTATATATATGTACTTACAATTCTATACAAGTGTATTCGTTTGCCGAACTTTTCTATCCTTTATTTCTGAGTTAATCTATACAAATCTATACACCTGTCTGTAAAAAAGTATTAAATAGCAAATAAATGTAAAATAAAAACCTTTGTTTTAAAGAGTTTTGAAGTGTTTAATAAAGTAAATCAAGGTTTATCTATATGTATATTCATATCCCTTTAATATCTTTGCATCGTTGGTTTAAAAAGAGATTGGTATAAATTGTGATCAAATCAAACTTTTCCAAAATTAGCATATATTAATTAGCTTGGCTATTGTATATGCTGACTTGTTTGCTCTTATACTGTTTGCTTAATTTGCTGATATTAATAAATTGCGCTGTATGTGTAATTGTTTATTAAATAACAACCATGTGTGATGATTGGCTTTTGTTTTTTTTTCTTCTGCGAGACTCTAGAAGCTCGTTTTCTGGAGTTGTTGAACCTTGGATTAATTCAGAGGGGCATAGGCAAGGATTGGCATGGTTATAATTTGACTATGTTGTCTAGTAGTCAACCTGTGGTAACTGGCACTAGTAGTTATGATTGGGTATCTACGGTGTCCATAGCATTGATAGTACTGACGTATATTTTAATTACAATACTAGTCGTCATTCTAGTTAAACGTGGAGGGATAGGTAAGAATCATGCTTCACTTTTTAATGAGACTGCAAACTCACAGAATAGGGGTGCAGATGAAGAAACGAGAGAAGAAAGCTATACTTCACATGCAAGTTCTATTTTACATGTAGCTTCTCGTGTTGTACCTAGTATAAAGCAATGGACAGAGGTTAAACAACAAGTCGAGAGTAGCGAGTTGCCAACAAGTTTGCAAGAGAGATATCTGAATGCTTTGGCACATTTTGACAAACGAAGATTTGAAGAAGTGGGGAGTATGGCAAAACATAGGCTCACAGAAAGTGATAAGCGATATATGATTTGTTTTATTGTGGGGATGAGTATGGCAGATATTGCCACAATATTTCACGTAGAACCAACCAGTTTATATACGATGAAATATAGAATTAAGAAGAAATTTCCTCCTGAGCTAATTGACTATATAGAGTTTTTATGAATTCATGATAATATATTGAGATCCTATAATTTTAATTTGATTGTTTAATTAGAAATCTATTACTATGAACAAGAAGATTTTTCAAGCGCTTTTTATGATAAGCGCAATGGTAGTAGGTACAGCTGGTTTTGTAGGCTGTAGCGAAGATTATGACGATGATATTAATCGTCTGGAAACGCTCATAAATGAGAACGAGAACGCAATTTCTGCTATTAACCAATTGGTTGCTAGTGGTAGCGTAATTACTGGTGTTGCCACGAGTGCTGAAGGATTAGAAATAACCTTGAGTAATGGCCAAAAATATACCATTACTGATGGTGTAGATGGTACAGATGCAGTGCTTTGGACTGTAGGAGAAGATGGCTATTGGTATAAAGATGGTGTGAAACAAGATTTTAAAGCTATCGGCGAAGACGGTGTCGATGGTCAAGATGGTGCTGACGGTGTAAATGGTGCTGACGGTGCTCCTGGTGGGTACTACAAACCAAACATTGATGGTACTTGGGATTTATATAGTGCTGACGGTACGCTGCTTGATGCAGATACAGGTCTAGACTGGAAGGTGCCATTGGGTGGCAACGAAGAACCATTGACTGCTGTGTGGAATCCAGATGGTAGTTTGGTTTTGAGTGGTGAAGCTACTAACAATGAAACACTTGTGATTGGACAATCTGTACTTTCAGATTTAGTGTTTATTCCTCAATATACTATGGATGGACACAATGCACAAGAAGTGAAGTATATTCCATTTAGATATCATCAAGAAGCTCCTTGCTGGGGTATGCCAGCAATGCATAGTGCAGAAGAAGTACATTATCGTATCAATCCTACTTCTATCGATAAGGACGAAGTAGAATGGGACTTCATTGGCCGTACTTTGATCACTCGTGCAACAGGTGATATGGATTATTTTGAACCAATTACTACTTGTGAAGACTATGGTGTTGGTGCATTGACATTCTTATTGCAATTTGGAGAAGAAGATTCAGAATTTGTTGATCTTAGTCAATATCTAATTCCAGAAGGTTTATCAGGTGGACAAGAAGCTGTTACGTTTGCTCTTAAGGGTGTTCAAGCAGTACAATTGGGTGCACAAGATTCACAAACTGTTATTTCTGATTATGCAGTTGCAGTGCCTTCTATCTTCGAACCAGTGATTGCTAGAACAGATATGGAAGTGGATGAACCACTAGGTGCTAATCCAAATAAATTGTTGTTGAGCAATATTTACGACGAACTTCCTCATATCAGTGCTCCTCATACTTACGAAATTCATCCTGGTGTGCCATTTGATTTGACTAAGCATATTTTTGCTTGTGCTGAAGCAGATGCATCTGCTCGTCCTCTTATCATGCAAGATGCTGATCTAAATTTCGTTGAAAATTATGGTTTCGTAACTGGTGACTATCGTTTAGAATTTACTAAGGTAACTGATTATCTAGGATATGATGATGAAACAGATCAATCATATTTCATTGATATTGACCCTGTAACTGGTATTTTGACTGTGAATACGACTGCTTCTAGTTTGGCTCGTAGACCAGTTGTGAAGGTAACATGGTATGCAAATAAGGATTATGGTTGCCCAAGTGAAGACAGAATTGTGAAGGTAGCATATATCAAGTTTGTTATTACTCCAGTTCCTGTAAGCATTGCTCCATTTGAATTGGGTCAAATTCCATATAGTGATCTGTTTGTGGATTGGTTAGTTCCATCATATTGGGTTAATGTAGATCCAAATCATCCATTGTCATCACGTAGTTACAAGTGGATGTGTATTGATTGGGCAACAGTCAATGACGATGTTTACGAACCTCTAGGTGTATCTCATGATGAATTTATGGGTACATATTATAGAGACTTAGTGCCATGGCCATTTGATGCTCTTAACTATCAAACTGTATCTCATAAGATGATGGATGGTGCTGGTGCATATACTATTGATGCCAATGATCCAATTATCTTCGCATGGATAAGTCAAAACTGGTTTACTGCTCCAAATGTGGATACATACGCAATGTGTCTTGGGGTAACTCCATTTGCTAAGTTTGGTAAGTATGAAGTGAAGGTACAAGTTGATCCTGGTGATCATCATCCAGTGGTTACATTTACATTCCATTATGAAATCCTAAGACCTGATCTAGTGGTACCAATGGTTCCTGGATTCTTGTTAGATCCATCTGCTGATCCTAAGACTATTGTAACTCAAGGTACAGATTATGGATTCCCAGGTAACTATAGAATGCAGGCTTATGCTGGTGAAGCATTCAATAGAGGTAAGTCTATCAATGGGGCAACTTCATATCGTTCATTCTTCGGTGAAGATACTAACGGTGCTCCTATATGGGTTCCTGGTTTGATTAATGAAACGGATCATAGAATCACATTACGTTCAAGTACTACAGAGGATAAACGTTTGACTATGTACGACTTTGGTGGTGGTTTTGCTCACTATCGTTACGTGAATACAGGTCCAGTAGGTGATCGAAATATCAACCATATATTTGGATGGAATGATCAACAAGGCATTAGATATATGATTTCTCCTGCTTACAAGCTATGGGAAGATGATCGTACATATCTATTGAAGCTTACTACTTATTATCCAAATGGTGAAATAAATGTACATAACTATAATTTGATGTTTGTGAATCCATTGGCAATGACAGTAGCAGATATTCTATTTACAGATTATGCAAGTGCAAACAAGGATATTCAAAATCTTCGTGATAACGTATCTGTAGATATCAATAGTCAAGAGTTGATCAACGCTGGTGTTAATAATGGTGCACGTTTCTTCGATTATGGTCTAAATCCAAATCAAACAGTCATGTTTGAATACCTATCAACAAACACACCATATGAACCATTCTTCAATAGATTGCCTCCATATATGACTCCATATGTAGGATTGTATAATGGCGTCTTTGAATGGGAAAATGATGGTACTAAGTTGACTAGTACTGAAAAGATTGGAGAAATGACTGTGACATGTGATACTCCATTTGCTAAACGTGTTGTCACTAAGGATGTACATGTACAACCCGGACAATAGCTCTATAATATAATATGTGTCGAACGTCTATTGACGTCGAAAAATAGGTAGTGAAAAACGAGGGTGTCATTGGACATGGGACCCTCGTTTTACATAAAAAAGTAAACTGACTTGTGAATATCTTGTCACTAAATTTGCACTCGTTTTTAATTTAGATATAGGTTTCCTGGGTGCAGGAAATTGTGTTAAGTGTAAGTATAGTAGGGGGACTATGTTGTGAAACATGATCCCCTTTATTTTATGGATAATGTGCTAGTAATGAGACTGCTGATTGGCTAATATAAAGGGAAATGGTGTAGGAAAGAATCTTATTTAAAAGTAAAAATAGACAATATCACTTGGGTACTGTGTAAAATATGTCTAAGTTTAGTTCGTATGGAAAATAAATTGCAGATTTATTTCCCTAATTCAAAGATAATCCGTTCCTTTGTGCTTGAATTTGCAAATAAAATTCTATATAGTAATATTCAAACAATAATAAGTCATGAAAATTTCTCACATTGAGCACCTAGGTATCGCAGTAAAGAGTATTGAAGCAGCACTTCCATACTACGAAAAGGTACTAGGACTAGAATGCTACAACATCGAGACAGTAGAAGACCAAAAAGTGCGTACTGCATTTTTGAAAGTAGGAGATGTAAAGCTAGAACTTTTGGAACCAACAAGTGAAGAGAGTACTATTGCTAAGTTCATCGAAAAAAAGGGTGAAGGTATTCACCACCTAGCTTTTGCTGTAGCTGATGGCGTACAAAATGCGCTTGGTGAGATGGAATCTAACGAAATCCGTCTTATTGACAAAGCACCACGTAAGGGAGCTGAAAACCTAAACATTGCATTCCTTCACCCAAAGTCAACTCAGGGTATCCTAACTGAACTTTGCGAGAAGTAATCCATTCAATCAGAAAAAAGAAAATTTATTATGAGTAACCAATTGGAGAAAGTAAAAGAGCTTATTGAGTTGCGTGCTCAGGCTCGTCTTGGTGGTGGTGAAAAAGCTATCGAGAAACAACACGCAAAGGGAAAGTACACAGCTCGTGAGCGTATAGCTCAACTACTTGATGAAGGTAGTTTCGAGGAAATGGATATGTTTGTAAAGCACCGCTGTACAAACTTTGGTATGGAAAAGAAACACTATCTTGGTGATGGTGTTGTCACTGGTTTTGGTACTATTGAAGGACGTCTTGTATACGTTTTTGCTCAAGACTTTACAGTGGCAGCTGGTTCTCTTTCTGAAGCAATGTCTATGAAGATTTGTAAGGTGATGGACCAAGCTATGAAGATGGGGGCACCTTGTATCGGTATCAATGACTCGGGTGGTGCACGTATTCAAGAAGGTATTAACGCATTGGCTGGTTATGCTGAAATTTTCCAACGTAACATTATGGCTTCTGGTGTTATTCCACAAATCTCTGGTATCTTTGGTCCTTGTGCTGGTGGTGCAGTATATTCTCCTGCATTGACCGACTTTACTTTGATGACTGAAGGTACTTCATATATGTTCTTGACTGGTCCTGCAGTTGTTAAAACTGTAACTGGTGAAGATGTTACACAAGAACAACTAGGTGGAGCAAGTGTACACTCATCTAAGAGTGGTGTGACTCATTTCACAGCACCTACTGGTGAAGAAGGACTTGCTATTATCCGTAAACTACTTAGTTATATCCCTCAAAATAATTTAGAGGAAGCTCCATTAATTGAATGTACTGATCCTATTGATCGTTTGGAAGATAGCTTGAATGAAATTATTCCTGACAATCCAAATATGGCGTATGATATGTACGAAGTTATTGGTGCTTGTGTCGATAATGGAGAATTCCTTGAAGTACAAAATAGCTATGCTAAGAATATCATTATTGGTTTTGCTCGTTTCAACGGTCAAAGTGTTGGTATCGTAGCTAATCAACCTAAGTTCTTGGCAGGGGTATTGGATAGTAACGCATCTCGCAAGGCGGCTCGTTTTGTACGTTTCTGTGATGCCTTTAATATTCCATTGGTAACATTAGTAGATGTCCCAGGATTCCTTCCAGGTACAGGTCAAGAATATAATGGGGTTATTCTTCATGGTGCAAAATTGCTTTATGCTTATGGTGAAGCTACAGTGCCTAAGGTGACTATCACACTTCGTAAGTCTTATGGTGGTTCTCACATCGTGATGTCTTGTAAGCAACTTCGTGGTGATGTAAACTATGCATGGCCAACTGCTGAAATCGCTGTTATGGGTGCTGCTGGTGCAGCTGCTGTATTGTATGCTCGTGAAGCGAAAACACAAGAAGATCCTAAAGCATTTATTGCAGAAAAAGAAGCAGAGTACACTAAACTCTTTGCTAATCCTTATAACGCTGCTCAGTATGGATATATTGATGATGTAATCGAGCCACGTAATACTCGTTTCCGCATCATTCGTGCTTTACAGCAGTTACAGACTAAGAAGCTCTTCAATCCAGCTAAAAAGCACGGTAACATTCCATTGTAACCAAAAGAAGAGCTCCCATGAAAAAAACAAATATTCTGATTATTTGTCTTCTCCTTGTCGCTACTGTGCATGGCTCTGCCTTTGCACAGGGCGCAAAGGGGCTCCGTATAAATGAGGTACAACTCTCAGTGGAGGATTCAACTGGATTAACACCTGGTTGGGTTGAGATATACAATACGACTCATGCTACGGTAGATATCCGTGGCTGCTATATTGCTACTAATCCTGCGGTACTAACCACGCAGAATGTTGCAGAACGTACCAAGATGATGTATCGTATCCCTTCGGGAGATAATGTAACTAAGATTGCTCCTCGCCAACAATTGGTGATAGAGTTCGATCGTCATTCTAATCGTGGACCTTTACATATGTCAGCATTGGTGAGTTTGGTACCAGCCAAGCAAAATTTACAAGGCAAAGTATGGATTGGTTTATTTGATGCCAATGGTAATGACCTAATCGATGTGGTCGAATTTAAGGCTACTGATGTAAAGAAAGGGATTAACTTCGCTCGTGTTCGAGATGGAGAGTCTATTGATGAACATCATCGAGAATTAAAACGTCCAAGCAAAAACGATTTCTCAGATGTTGCAAAATACATCGAGAAGGATTATGCTAATTGGGCAGCAATCGGTCCTGATAAGGTGTCACCTGGTACTCTCAACAATTTCCCAACTAATGAGCGTATTGCAGATATGAAACGGGAAGATCCTAGAGGTGGTCAAATCGCTATTACAGCAATGTTGATCGTGTTCTGTGGTCTACTCGTACTTTTCCTTTGTTTTCGTCTTGTCAGTATGTTGTCTGTACGTCAAGCGCGTATCAATAAAATGAAAGCGACTGGTGCGAGCATAGAAAATGCAAAAATCGCATCTGGTGAGGTATATGCTGCTATTGCAATGGCATTGCATGAAGCTGGCTCGGACGAACATGACTGGGAAGAAACGGTCTTGACTATTAATCGTGTGAAGCGTTCGTACTCTCCTTGGAGTTCGAAGATTTATACTTTGCGTCATGACCCTAGAAAATAATAAACTCAGTAGAATTATAAATTAAAATAGAGCAATCATGACTGACAACTTGACGAATAAAGAAGTTGAGCAAAAGCAAGATATAGCTTGTGATTTACCAACAGAAGAAGTGTTTGCAGCTATCGCTATGGCTCTGCATGAAGAAAATGCAGATGTACATGACTGGGAAGATACACGATTGACCATTAAGCGTGAATCTAGTATGTTTTCTCCATGGAGTGCGAAGTTCCATACATTACGTCATTATCCAGGTCGTTAAGGACTAAACTTTAACAACAATCTGTAACTTTTAAAAGTAATCCCAACAATGAAACAGTATAAGTATAAAATCAATGGCAATACATACAACGTAACTATCAACGATGTAGAAGAAAACATGGCTAAAGTGGAAGTCAATGGTACGCCATATAATGTAGAACTAGAAGAGAAGAAGAAACCAGTTATTAAGAAAGTAACTCGTCCAGCTGCAGCGCCAACAACTGATGCAGGTGCACCAGTAGTAAGTCGTCCACAAGTTGCTGGAGGCGGTGCTGTTCAATCTCCACTTCCAGGTGTTATTGTAGATATTCGTGTTGCAGTAGGTGATACTGTAGCCAAAGGTCAAACAGTAGTGATCCTTGAAGCAATGAAGATGGAAAATGAAATTCATGCAGATAAGGATGGTAAAGTTGTTGCTATCAACGTAAACAAGGGTGATTCAGTTCTTGAAGGTACTGATCTTGTCGTTGTCGAATAAAACAACTACCAATGGACTATATCTTATCAAATCTCGAAACGTTTTGGGGCTATACAGGTTTTGCTAACGCAACGCCTCAGCACCTTATTATGCTTGTAGTTGGTTTGGTATTCTTATTCTTGGCTATCAAAAAGAATTTTGAACCAATGCTATTGTTGCCAATTGGATTTGGTATCCTGATTGGCAATATCCCTTTTCAAGAGGGACTCGATATCGGTATTTATGAAGAAGGATCTGTATTGAATATCTTGTATCAAGGTGTTCGTACGGGTTGGTATCCACCACTTGTGTTTCTTGGAGTAGGAGCCTTAACGGACTTCTCTTCATTGATTGCTAATCCTAAGCTTATGCTTATTGGTGCAGCAGCACAATTTGGTATTTTTGGTGCCTTTATAATCGCTCGTGCTCTTGGCTTCGAACCTGATCAAGCTGCGGGTATTGCGATTATTGGTGGTGCTGATGGACCAACGGCTATCTTCTTGTCGTCAAAATTGGCCCCCAATCTAATGGGTGCTATTGCGGTCTCTGCTTATAGTTATATGGCTATGGTACCAATCATTCAGCCACCAATTATGAGATTGTTGACGACAAAGAAAGAGCGTGTGATTCGTATGAAGTCTCCTCGCGCAGTATCACATAATGAAAAGGTACTTTTCCCTATAGTCGGCATGTTGCTAACTTGTTTCTTGGTGCCAACAGCTATTCCTTTATTGGGGATGTTGTTTTTTGGTAACCTTCTTAAAGAATCTGGTGTAACTCGTCGTTTGGCTGATACTGCTAGTGGATCTTTAACCGATGCTATAACTATTTTGTTAGGTGTGACAGTGGGTGCGTCTACGCAGGCGTCTACTTTCTTGACAATGGATACGATTTTTATTTTCTTCTTAGGACTTTGTGCTTTTGTTATTGCTAGCACGAGTGGGGTTCTTTTTGTGAAAGTTATGAATCTATTCTTACCTGCAGGACAGAAGATCAATCCTTTGATTGGTAATGCTGGTGTTTCGGCAGTTCCTATGTCGGCTCGTATCTCTCAGAATATTGGACTTGAGTATGACTCAAGCAACTATTTGTTGATGCATGCTATGGGACCGAATGTTGCAGGGGTTATTGGTAGTGCAGTCGCTGCTGGTGTACTATTGGCTTTCTTAACTTAGTAGTAGCATATAATTTAATGTAACCTGAAATCTATCCTACTAAACATGAAGATATAGTACTATAGATAAGATTTTTTAGATATATAAGAGGCATGTCTTTCAGTGATTTTCACTAAAGCGTGCCTCTTTTTTGATTGCAAACGTTTTCTGTTTTTGTTTGACAACTATGGAATCGTAGTGAGTTAAAAAAACTCGTTTTTTTACTACCTTTGAATACTTAGAAATATAACCTATTATTATCTGTAATTATGAGAAATATTATCAGTAAATGCCCTTTGTCTTTAATTTTTGCTTGTATGTTGAGTATGATTAGTCATACCGTGTTTGCAGCTAAACAACCAGTCGTTGATCGTATTGAACCAACATGTTGGTTCGTTGGTATGGGAGATCCTAGTTTGCAGTTGATGGTATATGGTCAAGATATCTCTTCGGCAGATGTCAGCGTTAACTATCCTGGTGTTCATCTAGCTAATTTGGTGCGCTTGGAAAGCCCTAATTACCTTTTAGTTTATCTCGATCTTGCTAAGGATACTCCAGCAGGTGAAATGGCTATAACTTTCACAAAAGGAAAAAAGAAAACCGTGATTCCGTATATGCTTAAGAAACGTCATCGTGCTCCAGAAAGCCGAATTGGTTTTGATATGAGTGATGTGTTGTATCTTTTGATGCCTGATCGATTTGCTAATGGCTCTACAGAAAATGATCAAGTAGAGGGTATGTCTACGTATACTTTGGATAGGAATGACCTTAATGCTAGACACGGAGGTGATTTAAAAGGAATAACAGAGCATATGGACTATTTCACCGATTTAGGTATAACAACCCTTTGGTTTACTCCAATCATGGAAAATAATATGAAAGGTGGAAGTTATCATGGATATGCAACGACTAATTATTATCGTGTAGATCCTCGTTTAGGAACTAATGAAGACTATCAGAATCTTATTAAATTGGCGCATAAAGATGGATTGAAAATAGTCATGGATATGATTTTTAATCATTGTGGTAGTGGCCATCCATGGATTAAAGATATGCCTTCGAAAGATTGGTTCAATCATGCTGACTACAAAGAAAATTTTGTACAAACAAGTTTTAAACTGACTCCACATGTGGATCCGTATGCGTCAAAGTATGATTTTGATAAGATGGATGATGGATGGTTTGCAACCGCTATGCCTGACTTAAATCAACGTAATCCATATGTGTTGAAGTATCTAATTCAAAACAGCTTTTGGTGGATTGAGGAAATGGATATTGATGGTATTCGTATGGATACACATCCATATGCTGATTATGATGCAATGAGTACTTGGTTAGGTCAATTGAATAAGGAATATCCTAATTTTAATGTGGTAGGGGAAACATGGGTGGCCGAGCCTGCTTATACAGCTTGGTATCAAAAAGATTCGAAACTGTCTGCCCCAAAAAATAGTAATTTGAAATGTGTTATGGATTTTAGTTTTTATGAAAAACTAAGTCAAGCTAAGTATGAAAAGACCGATGGTTGGTTTAGTGGATTGAATAAGATCTATAATAACTTTGTATATGACTATCTATATCCAAATTCTTCAATGATCTTAGCATTTTTGGAAAATCATGATACTCCGCGCTTCTTGTATGATGGTAAAGATTTAACCCAATTGAAATGGGCAGCCACTCTCTTGTTGACAACACATCGTATTCCACAATTGTATTATGGTACAGAGCTTCTTATGAATGGTACAAAAGAAAAGGGGGATGGTGATGTGCGTCGTGATTTCTTAGGAGGATGGAAAACAGATGCCCGTAGTTGGTTTAATCCTGCGGATAGAACGCCTCAAGAACAAGCATGTTTTACATTCTTCCGTACTCTATTGCATTGGCGTAAAGGCAATATGGCAATTACCAAAGGAAGTATGACACAATTTATTCCACAGAATGGCGTGTATGTATATAGTCGTCAATATAAAGGCACTACTGTATTAGTCTTGTTGAATGGAATGGATCAAGAATCTGAAGTGCCAGTTTCTGTTTACGCTGAAGTCATTAAGAACAATACATATGGTAAGGATGTAACGACTAATCGTGTTATTGATTTGACGAAAAATTTCAAAATGAAACCTTGTGAGGCTTTGGTGCTTGAACTTGATCAGTAAGAGGATATATTTGAAAAATTGTGATTACAATAAGGTGAGGACACTCCAGTTAAGGAGTGTCCTCATTTTTTGTAGATTAAAGGGGGCTGTTCTATAAAATCAGCTTTTTTTATTACCTTTGTAACTTGAGAGAGAGAAGGGTAGGTGACTATCCTATATATTATTAGTAATAAAAAACTTACAGCCTATTATGTTTAGATTTAAAACGTTTCCTGTTTTAGCTGCAGCTTGTGCTTTGACACTCTGTGGATGTGGTGTACAGCATGGTGAAAAAGAAAATGTGTTGCTTAAACCATTCAATACTCCTGAGGGGGTGCCTGCCTTTGATAAAATTCAACTTGCCGATTATGAACCAGCCTTTCAAGCAGGATGGAAAGAGCAAGACGTAAATATAGAAAAAATAGTCAATAGTACAGAGGCGCCTAATTTTGAGAATACCATTTTAGCTTTGGATAATTCTGCTCCTATACTTGATCGAGTAGAGGGTATATTTGGCAATTTAGCTGAAGCAGATACATATCCTGAAATGACAGCATTAGCTACTAAGTTGGCTCCGCTTTCATCAGCTCATTCTGATGAAATTCTTTTAAACGAAAAGTTATTTAAGCGAGTAGAAGCAGTGTATAAAACATTGGGAACTGCTACATATACTCCCGAGCAAAGTACATTGATAAAACGTACATATGATCGCTTTGCTCGAAATGGTGCGGCATTGAATGATACGGATAAGTCTCGTCTAAAAGAAATCAATGGTAAACTAGCTACATTGACTTTGAAATTCAGCAATAACTTGTTAGAAGAAACAAATCGTTTTCAATTGGTTGTAAAGGATAGCACGCGCTTGAGTGGTATCCCAGCTTGGTTAGTTCAAGCGGCGAAAGAAGAAGCTAAGAAGGCTAATCAACCAGAAGCATGGATCTTTACTTTACAAACATCTAATCGTATTCCTATCCTTCAATATGCAGATGATCGTACTATCCGTAAGGAAATGTATCAAGCATACACTTCTAAAGGGGACCATAACGATAAATTGGATAATAAAGCCATCTTAAAAGATATTTTGATTTTACGTGCAGAAAAGGCACATTTACTAGGGTTTAAGAATTATGCTTCTTACATCCTTGATAACAATATGGCTAAGACACCAGATGCGGTAATGGCACTTCTGACAAAAATATGGGACTATGCGTTGCCAAAAGCAAAAGCTGAGTTGAAAGATATGCAGAAGTTAATGAGTCGTCTTCATCCAGGAGAAAAAATGGAAGCTTGGGACTGGTGGTATTACACCGAAAAGCTTCGTGCTGAAAAGTTCTCTTTGAGTGAAGATGAGTTGAAGCCTTATTTGACACTTGAGAATGTACGTAAGGGAGCATTTATGTGTGCAGAAAAATTGTACGGTATTAAGATTGAACCAGCCGAGGATATCAAGGGATATACCGATGGTGTTGAATCGTTCCGTGTTTTTGATGCTGATGGCTCTTTGTTGGGAATTTTTTATTCTGATTACTTCCCACGCGCAGGAAAACGTGGTGGTGCTTGGATGAACAATTATCGAACTGAGAAGAAAGGTCAACGTCCAGTTATTGTCAATGTATGTAGTTTTACGCCACCAGTTGGAGATACTCCTTCTATGTTGACTGTTGATGAAGTTGAAACGCTTTTCCATGAATTTGGTCATGCGTTACATGGACTTTTATCACAATGTGATTATGCTGGTACTTCTGGAACTAATGTTGCTCGAGATTTTGTGGAATTGCCTTCTCAAATCAATGAACATTGGTCTATGCATCCTGAGGTCTTAAAGATGTATGCTAAGCATTATAAGACAGGTGAGGTCATTCCTGATTCATTGATTAATAAGCTGGAAGCAACTCATGGATTCAATCAAGGTTTTACTCTTACTGAGTTGTTAGCAGCAGCTATTTTAGATATGAAAATGCATATGTTGGAAGATCCATCTACAATTGATATCAATGCTTTTGAGAAAGATGAAATGAATAAGATTGGGCTTATCCCTGAGATTGCTCCAAGATATCGTGCTACTTATTTCAATCATATTATGGGAGGATATGCAGCTGGATATTATGCTTATACTTGGGCCAATGTTTTGGATTGCGATGCTTTTGCTAGTTTTGAGAAAGCGGGTGTTTTTGACCAAAAAACAGCTATGAGTTTCAGAAAGAATATACTAGAAAAGGGTGGCAGTGAAGATCCTATGGTATTGTACAAAAGATACAAAGGTGCTGAACCTAGTGTTGATGCGTTGTTGAGAATGAGAGGTCTGAAGTAATACTGAACAGACTGATAATATAAATAGGGTGTATCCAAAAAACTTTGGATACACCCTATTTTTGTGATAATTTATTTTTATTCTTGTATGTACAACCACTGCATTTTATGATAATATGGTTTCATGATGCCTAATTGGACGAATTGAGCGAACAGCTTTAATGCTGTATGTCTGGATATCTGTGCTTCCTTGTAGAATTTGTTTAAATTGACTGGCTCGTGAGTTTGCAGTTTAGTCATGAGTAATTGTTCAGTAGAACTTAAAGTAATGAGTTCACCTATAGCTCGAGTTTTACCCTTCCATGCTCTTAAATGTACTTGAGATGCCAAGATGTTTTCGTCATGAACTCTTACATAAGCCCATGCTTTTTTTTCTTCATCAATTGCATATACAGGCCTATCTTTAGAGGGAGGAACAATAATTTCGAGTACTTGTCGTCCTTCTATACTATGTGGCCTGGCTTCAAATTCTATCTTAGGTGTACAGTAATGAGTAGCGGCTGCTTCGATCATATAAATTTCTTCTTCGTTTCGTATTCCTGCAATGTTTCCGTTGTCCTTGACACCTATTAGTAGTCTGCCTCCATCCGTGTTTGCAAATGCAGAAAGACTTCGTGCTATTTTACGGGCATCACTAATGATAAATTTAAAATCTTGTTGTTGATGTTCTCCTTCTGCTATCAGTGTGTGGAGGTACTGGGTGTCTTTTATCGTTTGATCTTTGGATATAGTGGATAGGTGTTTTTGTTGAAGCATAATCTTGTGATATTGAATGCGTTTATATGTATATTACGGGATGTAACAACTAGGACAAAGTTATCGAAAAAAAAATATTGAGACTAGGAATTCGAATCTTTTTTGTTACCTTTGAATTTGATTTGAAAATTAGTTTATTCATTTAAAAAGATGATGGTATGAAAATAATGAAAATAAAAACACTTGCGTTTGCATTATGTGCTTCTTTTATGTTTAGTTCTTGTATCGGATCGTTTGCCTTGTGGCATTCGGTATTGGATTGGAATCAGAAGACAACAAACAATAAGTTTGTAAATGAGCTAATATTTGTGGCTTTAAACATTGTGCCAGTGTATTCCATTGCGGCTTTTGCTGATGTGGTTGTGTTCAACTCTATTGAATTTTGGACGGGTGAGAATCCAGTCGTTACAGGAGAAATAAGCAGTGTTCAAACGGACAATGGCAACTACTCTATTAGTCGTAAAGCTGATGGATATATCATTACTAAAGAAGATGGTCAACAAATGGAGCTTAGTTTTGATACCACTACACAGACTTGGAGTGTAGAGTCTGAGAATCAAGTGTATCCTTTGTTGTCTATAAATGGTGACGGTACAGCAATCTTACATCAAGCAAATGGTATGGATATGGCTGTTACAATGGATGCAAATGGGGTCTCGCAGGCTCAAGGTGTGTTATCTAATTTGATTTTCGCAGTTAATTAACCTTATATTTTAGGTATTTAAGCCTTGCTGATAGAGATATATCAGCAAGGCTTAATTTTAATTGTGCTTATATCTTTATTTTTAAATCATTTGGGGTCTAATATTTTAGAATCCATATCAATATACTATCTTTGTGGCATGAATATATCTAATAATAAGACAGATGAGCAAAAGATAGATGCTCTAACTCCTAGTAGTGTTATAGTGGTTGATACCCAATTTTTAGATCAATTTTGCGGATTAATTCGTGAAGATTTCTCACGTAATAATAATCGAGAACTTCCTCTTGTTGATTTTGCAGAAGTACTTTGTGTATTGGTAATGATCATGAAAAAAATGGGAAAAATGCATAGTGAGCATTTTCAAGTTGTATTGCCGTACGAAGCAGGAAATGAGGCCTTTAATCATTTAACTCCAAGTCACTTTATTCCAGATTTGGATGGAAAAGCTTTTGTAGATTCTATGGGTGAATTTGCTTTTGCTGCTGTAAGTAGTGAAAAAATGGCTGAATACGGAGATTTTTTTCTTGATATACTTCAAGTTACTATTGAACATCCTGAAGTCAAAGAGATTATGGTTATTGGTAATGAACTTGAGATAACTGAAGACCTTCAAAAAATGTTGCTTAAGCCTGAAGCTAAAGAAAAGTCTTTCTATTTTCCATTGATCAATAAAGAAACACCTGTTGTTCCTGGAATTACTATGCCACCTGTTTTGGTGCCAGCTCTGATGCAAGGATTACATCTTGATCCATCAGATTTTCAATAAAATCATTTTCTCTTCACATTTTAAAGTATATGAAAAGTATTAGAGAGTTGTATCGTATCGGTTTGGGACCATCAAGTAGCCACACAATGGGACCACGGTATGCAGCGTTGCGTTTTTTGTCACGCAATCCAATGTCTAAGCATTTTAAAGTTACATTGTATGGTAGTTTGGCAGCTACTGGAGAAGGGCATATGACGGATGTCGCTATTCTAGATGTTTTAGAGCCTGTAGCCCCTGTAAAAATAGTGTGGCAACCTAAAGTCTTTTTGCCTTTTCATCCTAATGCGATGACTTTTACTTCTTATGATCAAGATGATAAGATACAAGAGGAATGGACTGTATATAGTGTTGGGGGAGGTGCATTAGCACAGAATGGTGAAGATATTGAGAAGCAATTACCTAATATATATCCTTATAGTACGATTAAAGACATCATGCGTTGGTGTATAGAGAATGGTCGTAGCTATTGGGAATATGTTGACACTTATGAGGATGAGGGTATTTGGGACTATCTAGATCAAGTTTGGGAGGTAATGTGTGCTTCTATTAAGCGAGGATTAAACGCTGATGGGGTATTACCTGGCCCTTTAAAATTACGTCGTAAGGCGTCAACATATTATATAAAGGCTACAGGATATAAAGGATCTTTGCAATCACGAGGATTAGTTTTTGCTTATGCATTAGCATCTAGTGAAGAGAATGCGAGTGGCGGCGAAATCGTAACAGCTCCTACTTGTGGTTCGTGTGGTGTATTACCTGCGGTGTTATATCATTTAAAGAAAACACGTAAATTTAGTAAGACGCGTATTTTAAGGGCATTAGCAACAGCTGCGGTATTTGGTAATGTAGTTAAAACCAATGCATCAATATCAGGTGCTGAAGTCGGGTGTCAAGGAGAGATCGGTGTGGCCTGTGCAATGGCATCGGCTGCCGCCAATCAACTTTTTGGAGGCAGTATTAGTCAAATTGAATATGCAGCTGAAATGGGAATGGAGCATCATTTAGGGATGACCTGTGATCCCGTATGTGGATTAGTACAAATTCCCTGTATTGAGCGTAATGCTTATGCGGCAGCACGAGCACTAGATGCAAATGTCTATTCATCCTTTACCGATGGATTGCATAGTGTTTCTTTTGATAAAGTAATTGCTGTGATGAAACAAACTGGGCATGATTTACCTTCGTTGTATAAGGAAACATCAGAAGGAGGATTAGCTACTGAATGGCATAAATAAAATATATGGCATATACTAGAAGAACTTTTGTTTTAAAAAACGACAACATTATAAAGACCTTTCATCTTTATTGTGTTGCGAGCTTTTGTATATGCTTACTTTTCTTGGGAAGTCTCACGTCTCTTCAAGCACAAACAACTCACGATGATACTATAGATAGTTTACATAGGGGTGAGCCCAAAAACTATATATTGTTGATTAGTTCATATAATCCAGAGGCATGGAGAATGTCTCAAACTATAGCTGATTTTGAAGATACTTATTTTGCTAATGGGGGGAAAGCCAATTGTGTAGTTCGTACGATGGATTGTAAAAGCTATTCTGAGTCGTCACAATGGACAAGTAGGTTGAATCAACTGTTGGATAATCAGTTTGAAGTTGCGCCTCCAAGTCTTATCGTTTTCTTGGGACAAGAGGCGTGGGCAAGTTACTTGAGCTTACCTGTAAAAAATAAGATTTCAAAAATACCAGTTATTTGCGGATTGGTGAGTAGTCAATATACCATTTTGCCTCAATTTGACATAGAAACATCTTCTTATTCTCCTATATTGAGAGATGTTCAGGTTGATGGATATCCTTCAGATTTACGTGGTGGTATTTTTTATGAGTATGCTGGAAAGGAAAATATTGAGATGCTCAAGAAATGTTTTCCATACTCCAATAAAATAGCATTTATTTCTGACAATACATACGGTGGAGTAACTATGAAAGCTATTTTTCGTGATGCCATTAAAGAATACAAGAACTTGGGTGTTGAATATATTGATGGACGTGATTTAAGCCTTGAAAAAGCATTAGATTGCATATATAATCTCGATAATCAGACCTGTATTATGGTGGGTACTTGGCGTATTGGTTTGGGAGGAGAGTATTTTATGCACAATGCTACCTATATGATGCAAGAAATCTCTTTAAATATACCTTGTATGAGTATGGCTAGTGTGGGTATGGGTTACTGGGCACTAGGAGGATGTATACCTGATTATAGAGCACAAGGTAAGCAATTAGCCAAGATCGCTTTAAATATCGAAAAAGGTAAAGATAATGAGGTTTGCATAATCCCCAGTGTAAAAAAAGTAGATTATAATGCAATATCCAAATATAATCTAACTTCTTCAAACATACCAGATGGGACTAAAATTGTTAATAGGCCTAGAGGTATAATGGAAAAGTATTTTTGGCAAGTGACTATTGGGGTAAGTGTATTATGTGTTTTAGTCATAGCATTGATTGTTTGTCTTATTTATTATTTTCGCTCTCGTCGACTAGGTCGGTACTTGAAAGTTGCTAAGGAGAAAGCAGAAGAAAGTGATCGAATGAAAACGGCTTTTCTTGCCAATATATCTCATGAAATTCGAACTCCATTGAATAGCATAGTCGGATTTTCTTCTGTGTTGCAGGAAGAAGATGTGGAAAGAGAAGACCAAATGCATTATCTTGACCTAATACAATTAAACTCAGATCTGTTACTGCGTCTCATCAATGATGTGCTTGATTTATCGCGTTTAGAATCTGGAAGGGTAAAGCTTAGATATGCCCCTATAGATATTATTCAGATAGCTGAACAAACTTTTATCTCGGTGCAGCAGGCAATGAATAATGGCAATCATTTTTATATGAAGTCATCATATGAAAATTGTATTGTACTTGCTGATCAACAGCGTTTACAGCAGGTGTTGATGAATATTTTGAACAATGCAAATAAATTTACTCGAGATGGAAAAGTCCTGTTTGAGATATATCCTTCGAAAGAACAACAAGAAATAGTGTTCGCTATATCAGATACTGGCGCTGGAATTCCTTTAGAAAAACAAACACTTGTATTTGAACGTTTTGAAAAACTAAACGAATTATCTAGTGGAACTGGGTTGGGGTTGTCTATCTGTCAAATGTTAGTGAAAATGTGGAATGGACGTATTTGGATTGAACAAGAATATACTGAAGGAGCCAAGTTTTGCTTTACAATACCTTATACTGAAGTCGAAAATAATCATTGAGCCATGAGAACTAATTCTATTAATATATTTATTTGCATTTGTACGTTTGCTTGTATTGCTTTGGGAGTACAAGCTCAGAAGATTGTAAAGTTGCGTATTCTAGAAACAACTGATTTGCACGGTAGTTTTTTTTCATACAATATGATGAATGATGAACCAGCTGTTGGAGGTTTATCTCGCGTCGCTCATTTAGTGGATAGTCTTCGTGTCGACTATGGAGATCGATTGATTCTACTAGATAATGGGGATATTTTACAAGGTCAACCTGCTGCTTATTGGGCTAACTATGTTGATACACTTGGAACACATCTAAATGCAGCAATGTTGAATTTCATCGGCTATAATGCTGTTACTATAGGGAATCATGATATAGAAACAGGACATGCTGTTTATGATCGTTGGGTTAATCAACTTGACTGTCCTGTATTAGGAGCTAATGTTATTAGTTTAAAGACTGGTGCTCCGTACTTTAAACCATATACAATTTTGGAAAGAGATGGAGTCAAAATTTGCGTGTTTGGTATGATAACATCTGCTGTACCTGCATGGTTGCCTAAAAATTTATGGAGTGGAATGCATTTCGAAAGTCTTGTTAAAACTGCCAAAAAGTGGATGCCAGTAATTCTAAAAGAAGAAAAGCCAGATGTTATTATTGGACTTTTTCATTCTGGTAGTCAAGGCGGAATCCATAACAGTCAGTTTGTAGAAAATGAAGTGAAAAGAGTTGCAGAAAAAGTTGGGGGATTTGATGCTATCTTTTTTGGACATGATCATCGCAAACAGTTAATCATGATTTCAGATAAAAGTGGTAAAAAAACACCTCTTATCAATCCAGCTGCTCATGGTCATTATGTTGGAAATTTAGACGTTACTATTCTTTTAAAAAATGATAGTATTGTAGATAAAAAAACACGAGGATCTGTTGTTGATGTACGCTATATGGCCAGTGATAGCTGCTTTAATAAACGATTTACTCAAGACATGAATAGGGTTAAATCTTTTGTGAATCATCAAGTTGGTGTCATTACTTCAGATCTGGATGCAAAGGAAGTACTTTGGGGAAGTAGTGCTTATGTGGATTTTATTCATGAATTGCAGCTTGATATAACTGGGGCTGATATTTCTATCACTGCACCGCAATCACTCTTTAACAAAATATCTGCTGGCCCTGTGTATATGAAAGATATGTTCAGATATATCTGTTATGAGAACTTTCTATATACCATGAATTTGCGTGGTTCTGAGATTAGAGATGAACTTGAGTACAGTTATAATCTATGGTTGGCTGGTATGAAAAAATCTAGTGATCATCTTTTACTTTTAAGAGAGGGAAGTACAAATAATCTAAAGAATTTTTCCTTTAATTTTGACTCTGCTGCAGGTATTGATTATGAAGTTGATGTGCGTAAACCATTTGGTCAGCGAGTGCGAGTATTACGTATGAGTGATGGCAGAGCATTTGATTTGAATGCTATGTATAAAGTTGCAATTAGTTCTTATAGAGGAAATGGAGGCGGAGAGCTACTGACTAAAGGTAGTGGTTTGACACAGGCTGAGCTGAGTAAACGATTAATTCAATCTACCACAAAAGATGTGCGTCATTATTTGATAGACTATCTTTTGACGCACAAAGAAATGAATCCCCGTGCATTACATAATTGGAAATTTGTACCAGAAAAATGGACATATGAAGCCGCAAAACGTGATTCAATAGCATTCTACAAATAGTAATAACCTTGTTTTTGATGTTTTTTTGTATCTTTGCGGCATAAAAACAATAACCCAAAAACAAATTATTTATGATTACACACAACATTGTTAGTCGAACGAGACTTAAGTGTTTCATGTTTTGTATAGGTGCTATACAGATGTTTAATGTATCAGCTCAAGAGGGAGGAAAAACACCTCAATGGTTACCAGAAGTACATGGGACGATTAGAGCTAAATATGAGAGTCAATTTGAGCAAGCTGCTTCTAATAGATTTCAGGTACGTAATGCACGTTTTAGTGTCAACGGTGCTGTAAGTTCAGCAATTACGTATAAAGTTCAGATTGATTTAAGTGACAAAGGAAAAATGTCTATGAAAGACGCATGGACAGCTTTTGCATTAGCTCCAGGTTGGAAGATCAAAATGGGACAGTTTAGAATCCCTGTGTCTATAGATGCTCATCGTTCTCCACATGTTCAATTTTTTGCAAACAGATCGTTTATGGCTAAACAAGTAGGAAGTGTCCGTGATATTGGTGCATGTCTTACTTACTCATCTGCATCTATAATTCCTTTTAAACTTGAAGCTGCTATTTTTAATGGAAATGGTTTGACACGTGATGAGCAAGAGGAATGGCATCGTGGAGAAAGTTTTGCTGTTAGAGGACAGGTGTATCCTAATGCAACAAGTAACATTACTTTAGGTATGACTGCCTCCCAACCAGAAGCAAATGGTGTGCGTCAATATATGTACAATGCTGGAGCATTCACTAAGTTGGGAGCTGTTCATCTTGAAGCAGAGTATATGTATAAGCATTTCGGTGGACATGCATTCGATAATGTGAATTGCTTCAATGCCCAGACATATTATCAATTACCTGTAAAATGTCATCAATTATACGGAATTCGTTTTTTAGGTAGATATGATCAAATGGGGAATCATAGTGATGGTGTAACACGTGATGAAAATGGTGCTTTAGCTATCAAACACCCTGAACGTAAACGTTTTACGACTGGTATGACCTTTTGTTTTGCCCAAAAATATCATATAGCAGAATTAAGAGTGAACTACGAAAATTATTATTACAAAAAAGAAACTGTTCAATATGCTAACCCTAGTGAGCATGATAAGATTGTAGTTGAATTTATGACTCATTTTTAAGAATACATAGAGATTCAATTTGATATAAAATGTATTTTCATATTTTATGTCAATAGAAAATGCCAGCATGTTTGTTATTAGTGCAAACATGCTGGCATTTCTATTGTATAACTTTGCTATTCAGAATATAAAATGAAACAAGGTTTATTTTTTCTTGCCATCTTCCTCATACGCATAGCTGTACATTGTTTCACCATATCCATAGTGACCATATCCATAGCCTCTTCTTCGAGTGTCTGCATCGTTAAGCACAATACTTACACGTGGTAAACGCATCTTATTATTTAACATTTCTGCAAATTTTAAATCTTGTCGATGAGCTTTTCCAGCTCGTATCACATAGCACGTCATGTCGGCTGTACGTCCTAATATAGTAGTGTCAGATACAAGAGCAACAGGTGCAGTATCAAGGATGATGTAGTCGTATCTCTCACGTAACTCTTGCATGATCTGATCTAGTCTAGCATTGTGTAATAATTCAGCAGCGTTAGGAGGAACTGGACCACTTGGTAACAGATCAATTGGATAGTCTAATTTGTCAACTTTGATAACACAGTCCATTACAGAATAGGATGGATTAGAAAGCAATATAGACATACCTGTATGTGGTTTGCTTTCTATTCCAAGAGCTTTAGCAATACGTGGTTTACGTAAGTCAGCACCTACTACAATGACTTTCTTTTCCAACATAGCAAGTGATATCGCTAAGTTAGTTACAACGTACGTCTTGCCCTCTCCTGACGTAGTAGAGGTTACTGCAATAACTTTATCTATACCAGGTCTTAGAATAAAACGTATATTGGTACGAACCCGTCTAAATGCTTCGTCATGTCGTGTGTTTTGGTGTCCTCCAACAGATATAGAACTATCGCGATTCTCCAAAGCTTTTGGGTTGTGTGGTATCAATCCTAATAGAGGAAGCTTGGTATGTTTATCAATATCTTCTTGTGTGCGAATTGTATTTCGTAGGAGATACATTAAATATAAGCATGCTGATGGAATAATTAAAGCAAAGAATAATGTAATTAATGCAATCATCTTTTTCTTTGGAGCAATAGGGCTTGATTTGGCCATCGCAGGATCAATAACCTTAGCGATATCTGACTGTGCTGCCATATTGATTGAGTTTTCCTCTCTTTTTCGGAGGAGTAGGAGATACAAGCTAGATTTTATTTCTTGTTGTCTTGTAATGTCAGTCAGAGCACGCTCAATGCCAGGTGTTTCATGCACAATATTTTGATATTTTACTTGCTGTCTCTTCAAGTCACTTTTAGTGATACGAAGTCCCGTCATTACACTATTAATTTGTTTCTTGATTGTCTTAAAGTTATCTCTCATTGATTCATACAATCTTACAATAACAGGATTATTTTCAAGAGAATTCTTTTTAAGTTGATTGTATTGTATCAATTTTGCATTATACTCACTAATAAGTGCTGATAGGGGTAAGTCAGCCAATCCGACATTGGCGGGTATAGGCATACCTGTGTGATTAGGGTTGTATATGTAGTCTTTGAGATAATTGACAAGGTTAATTTGAGTTTCATTCTCAATGCATTTCTTTTGATATTCTGCACTCTCGGTAAGCGACATCTGGGCATTATTCTCAGGAGAAATCATTCCTGTTGCTTTTTTAAAAGCTTCCATACTAGATTCAGTCTCTGAGAGTTCCCCGGTGACTACCATTAATCTAGAATTAATAAATTCATCCGTACGTAAAGCAACTTGATTTTTATCATTATTGGCATCACGGTTATAAACATCAATTAGAGTATTGAGAAAATCGACTCCTTTTCGTTTATTGGTTGTCTGTAAGTTTAATGAGGCTATTGAAGTCGTCTTAGAAGCAGGCATTACACTTAGATTACTCTTTATCGATAATGCTAATAATTGAGGAGGAACAATATCAATTTTGAGTTTATTTTGACCTATTTGTGTCCCAGTTTTTTTATTGGCATAAAGTTCTACTGTTCCTTTTGCTGTATAAATAGTTGCAGGCAATGTCTTTACTAGAGTGTCTTTTAAAAGACTCAAATCCTCTTTTGTGTAAGGGTAAGTGACTAACCAGTGATCTTTTTGGGGAGTTGTTATCTCTATGTGAAGAGGATTGTTCATCTCGTTTAGTGTCGTAGATAACATACGAGCGTTAATGGGAGATGTGCGATATAGTTCAGTATCTTTAAATAAGCCTTCTACGTGGTATAAGACATATTGCTGTGCATCTACGAGAGTATGTGCTATCAAATCACGAGATTGTAAGACAATGACTTCGTTGTCAATGCTGTTTTCGCTAGAATACACACCTAGTGACTCTAGCATCTTGGCATCTCCCAACATACTTCCTCCACCACGTTTTTCATCCATAATCATGATGGTATTACTCACAGAGTAAATAGGTGTACTGGATTTGATGTAGAAAAATGCTACAAGACTACAGCATACAAGAGATACCACATACCACCACCAATGATCCATAATGGAGTTGAAAATAGCACGATAATTAATCGTTTCTTCTGTCAATTCTTCGTTACCAGAATAACTTTGTTGCAAATCGCTCATATTCTTTAGTTTTCATTTTGCATACATCACAAACCAATACTAGACATACATATTTGCAATGCGAGTTTTTTTGCTTTAGGGACAATGCAAAGATAAGTCTTTTATTCAAAGAATGCCATTTTTTATCCTATTAGTTTATGTGAATTTTAAATTTTTTCTTCTAAACTCACCACAAATTAGTGCCGTGGCCATTGCTACATTTAGTGACTCTGAGGTTTCTCTTTCGGGAGGAAAACTTGGATATAAAATTTTCTCTGTTATACATGTTTTCATATCGTCTGATAAACCACGCCCTTCATTACCCATTACAATCAATCCAGTAGTGCTTAGGTCTTTCTCGAAGATATTGTCTCCATCGAGTACAGTGCCATATATTGGTGTGTTTTCGGGGAGATTCATTATCATGTCGAGCAAATCAACATAGTACACATTAATGCGAGCAATTGCTCCCATTGTAGCTTGTACTACTTTGGGATTATACATGTCAGCGGTTCCTTTTGAACAATACACATTGGTAATACCGAACCAATCGGCGACACGCAGTATTGTGCCCAAATTACCAGGGTCTTGTACATCTTCAAGTGCTAAACAAAGTGTGTCTATGGGATGTGAATAATTGATATCCTCTTTTATTTGATCAAAAATACCCAAAACCTGTTGGGGATGTTGAAGTTGACTTATATGCGCTAGTTCTTCTTCCGTAACTTCATATATTTCAATGTTTTTAGGTAGATGAGGGTGTGAAACCAAATACGAAGATGTAGCTACCAAAAAAGAACAAGTAGTACAAGCCAGTAACTCGTCAACAAGTTTGGGCCCTTCTGCGAGAAACGATCCTATTTGTGTGCGCATTTTCTTAGAGTGCATCGACTTTATAATCTTAATTTTGGCTTTGCTAATCGTCATTATTTTTTTAGGAATTTACAATTATTTTGATGCAAAAGTAAGAAGATTATTTTGAAGAAACTATCTTTGTAGTTCAAAAATATAGAATTTGATGCTCAATAGATACTGCCATATTGTTTTTTGTATGCTAGTCTGCTGCTTGTTTGTTGCATGTAGCACCACCAAATACGTGCCTGAGGGTGAATATCTTCTGGAGTCTGTTCAAGTTAAAACAGATAGTAGAGATGTATCTAAGTATGATTTAAAAACGTATGTCAAGCAAACGCCTAATAGCCGATGGTTTCGCATGATGAAAACTGAATTGCATATCTATGACTGGTCAGGTAGGGATAGTACCCGTTGGATCAATCGTTTTTTACGTCGTTTAGGTGAACCCCCTGTTATTTATTCAGAGGATAGAGCTACCAAAACAGCAGAATTGTTACGTAAGGTGCTTCAAAGTAAAGGATATATGCATGCTGATGTAGAAATCGTTCATAAATGGAAGCCCAAAAAAGTATCTATTACTTACAGTGTACATTGTGGAAATCCGTATCTCGTAGAAGACATCACTAAGACTGTTGAAGATAGTGTTGTCGCAAAAATAGTGAATACCCATGGTGGTGAAAGTTTGTTGCATAAAGGGATGATTCTTGATTCACAAGTTCTTGATGCAGAGCGGGCAAGAGTTGTAAAAGTCTTGAAGAATCAAGGTTATTATGCTTTTAATAAAGATTATATTCAGTATGTTGTTGATACTTTGAAAGGGAAGAAAGATGTACGTTTAGATATGCGTTTGCGTAACTATTCACCTACTACAGAGGATAACTCAACTACATCGACAAACCATCCTATATACCGTATCGGTAAAGTGAGTTTTGTCACTGATTATGATGTGTTGAAGACAAATCCTTCATTTGGAACAGCGAATAGAGATTCAATGCAGATAGGGGATGTGAAAATCTTCTATAAAGAACATCCATTTCTTCGACCAAAAATACTGACTCAAAATGTACATTTCTCTACCGGGGATTTATATAATGCGAAAAAGGCAACAACTACATATCGTTCTTTGGGACGTATGGATGCCTTAAAATCTGTAAGTATAAAATACAAACCAGTACAGCGTGGTGATAGTATGTTATTAGATACATATATTTTATTGTCGCCTGCCAAGAATAAACGAGTCTCTTTAGAATTGGAGGGAACTAATTCGGCTGGAGATTTTGGTGCCGCTGTCTCTGCTACATTTCAGCATCGTAATCTTTTTCATGGCTCTGAGCATTTAATGTTGAAATTTCGTGGAGCCTTTGAGATGATCTCTGGGCTTGATCAGAATATATACCAAGGGGATAATTTTAAAGAGTATAGTATAGAATCGGAATTAACCTTCCCACGTTTTCTGTTTCCTTTTGTGTCATCTAATATTCGTAAGCGAATACAGGCTAGTTCTGTTGTCAATCTAAAATATGATTATCAGTTACGACCTGAATTTACTCGTAATATTGCTTCCTTAGGGTGGGGATATAAATGGCGTACAAATAATGGAGTGCAACATCGAATTGATTTGATTGATTTGAACTTTTTGTATATGCCATGGATTTCAGACCAGTTTCGAGAAGATTATTTGACTGAGGCCAATTCTATATTAGCCTATAACTATGAAGATCGTTTAATACTAAAATGTGGATATACCTATTACTACAATAGTTTGAATAGAAAATCGGCATTAGAACGCAATAAGCGACAATATTATTATACTTTTCGATTTAGTGCAGAATCTGCAGGGAATGTTTTATATGGCTACTCACGTCTGATGAATTTTAGAAAAAATTCTAATGGTGAGTATGAGCTGGTAAATATCCCATTTGCCCAATATGTAAAGGGCGAAGTTGATTATGCTTTAAATCGACCTATTGATAATCGAAATAGCCTTGCATTTCACGTTGCTGCTGGTGTAGCTTATCCTTATGGCAATGCACAAATGATGCCGTTTGAAAAAAGATATTTTGCTGGTGGTGCCAACAGTGTGCGTGGCTGGAGTGTGCGTGAATTAGGGCCAGGGCGTTTTGCTGGGGATGGCAATTTCATGAATCAAAGTGGTGACATCAAACTAGAAGGTAGCGTTGAATTTAGAAGTAAACTGTTTTGGAAATTACATAGTGCTGTTTTTATAGATGCAGGAAATGTTTGGACAATCCGTGACTATGAAAGTCAGCCTGGTGGTTGTTTTGCTGTTGATCGGTTTTACAAAGAAATAGCACTTAGTTATGGTTTAGGATTACGCTTTGACTTCGATTATTTTGTCGTTCGCCTAGATGGCGGAATGAAGGCACTAAACCCGATTTATCCCTCTGGCAGTGATCGATGGCCAGTCCTTCATCCAGATCTAGGGCGTGATTTTACTTTCCATTTAGCAGTTGGTTATCCTTTTTAATCCTGTTTGCTAGTTAGCTAAGGAAAAGGCTAGCTTCTTTCATTACTGTTTGAAACATCGCATTCACCTCTTTATTGGGCTCTTTTGCTATAGGGAATGGTACTTCGTGTGAGTAATTTAAATCGAAGTCAAGTTGCTTGTGACATACTGCTGATGCCTCACCTATAGCCTGAATGACATTTGTCGATGGAATTACTTTATCTTTCTTTAATGTGATTATTCGTATTCTGTTTTGATTACGGCTATAAAACTCTGTCCTTTCTTTTGCCAAAAATGGTGCATTGAATAAAGAATATGCTGCTTGGCTTATTGAATCATTAGAGGCGTTAAACTTGTTCGAGTAGAATGTTGTTAACGTATCAAAAGCTGTCTTATCCATAATGTATCGTGAATTGCCATCCATTTGGCAGAACGTGCCACCACCACAGAACATAAATAATTTGCTATTTTTAAAAGCTGGTGTTATATCTGATTGAAGTAAAATTTGAGATATCATTGCCCCAATAGAGTAGGCAAAAATATCAAGATGACAATTCGCTGCCAAAAAAGGATGTAGTCCTTTTTGTATTTTCGTCATCAGTTGGCAAATATTCAATACCGTTTCTCTTTGAGATAGATAGAAACGCATTGGGTCTTTAGTCATTCGTTCACTTAAAGCCAAGTTGGCAAAAGTCAAATTATCTGGACGCTTATACATCTCATTACGCACTTTTACCCATGACATCAATTGTCTTGGATTGCTCCATGTATCGGGTGCACGATTGATATGATAGGCTATTGGAAAGAGAATAACAGGTTTGGCTGTTAAAAGTACTAATTGTTGAGCCCAGCAGGCATATTTTTCCCAATCTCTTTCGTTAAGTCCATGCATTAGAAGGATGGCCGATGAAGATCGTGTAAATCCAGCAGGACGAAATATTGGATAGTCAAAGCGGGTGTTCTCTGTGATGAGATCATCTGATTTATCCATAAATAATGGAACATCTAGTTGTCTTTGGGACTCTTTAATATGGTTAAGATCGTCTTTACACGAAGCATCCATTAGTTTATTTTCATCAAATGGAAGGAAATCAACTTCTACAGGAGTATCCTCTAATCTTGTTGATATCCTATTTCTTATGATCTCTTTTAAATATGGAACACTTTTAGAAAGATCCAAATACATGTCTTGTAAGATATTCATTGTTTTATATCGATTGGTTCAAAGGCAAAAGTACTTGCTCTTTTTGGACTATACAATAGCTATCTTATTTCTAGGGCTATACCCACTTAATATGGGGCATTCAACGTGTTTTTGGGCTGAATGTTTAGATATTGGGCTGAAATTTATTCTCTATTTATCTATCCCTTCATTAAAAAAATGTACCTTTGTCTAGCATCATTTATTATCTCCATAAGATACATCTATTTATGTTCATGAAGTGGCTTAAAGCATATTTATCGCGTGACAAATATCAGGTTCGCGCTTATCTTGTTGATAAGAATAACACTATTCGTCTGATTATTTTCACGGCGATATTTTCTTTGTGTTTTATCAATATATATAGGCCTTTTGATTCAACAACGTGGTATAATGTATCCATGCTTTATTATTTTTTCTTTTCCTCATTGCTTGTTTTGACTGGTATTTTAGTGATTGCTGCAAGTCGGTATGCTATGTATAGATTTGTACAATCTCATTCGATGCATTACATTGAGTATGTACTTTGGATCATATCAGAAATTTTGGTCTTGTCCATTTTCTATACAATATATACCATTTCAGCCCACGACGATAGGTCGTGGTGGAATGTGACAGATGTGATTATTACATTTGAGGAAGTGAATATGAAGACGATTTTGGTTATTATGCTTCCTTATATTGTATCTTGGTTGTATTTTTCTAATGTAGATAAACGAAATCGTATTCGTAAGATGCTTCAGAAAGAGCATACATCTTCTTCCCATGCTGTTATATCATTTACTGATGAAAAAGGGGAGTTTAAATTTTCGGTAACAACCACTCAGATTATATATATTGAATCTGCAGATAACTATGTCGACATCGCCTACCTTAATCAAGGGAAGTTGACTCACTATCTGTTGCGTAATACATTGAAAAGGCTGTCTACTACAGTTTTGAAAGATACGACCATTAAGCGATGTCATCGTTCACGCATGGTTAATTTTGGGCACGTTGAAGCTCTTCGTAAACAATCCAATGTTTTGTATTTAGTTATGGATGTGTCGGGGGTAGAGATGCTCCCTGTTTCAAAGAGTTATCAAGATGAAGTGACTGAATTCTTCTTACATTATAAAGAAGATGAAGCGATAGTAGAATAAATTTTTTTTCAAAAGTTGATATCAATAAAAAGAGGATATGTCGGTGATGACATATCCTCTTTTGTTGAGTGAGGTACCTGGCGGATTCGAACCGCCGTACCTGGTTTTGCAGACCAGTGCCTAGCCGCTCGGCCAAGGTACCATATCTCAGTTTTTGCGAGTGCAAAGATAGTAAAAAAAATCAAAGTGATAACATAAACACCCTTTTTCTATTGTCAATTGGACGAAAAAATATACCCACTTATACAGCATATGGTGTTCATGTGAGACTTATGCAGTTGGTTGTTGCTATATTCTTATGCTATTGTCTTGTGTAATGTATGCCAGACCTAATGATAAGGGAAACCGATTATATACAACAACGAAAGAAGGTGTGTCAATATAACTTGAACACACCTTCTTTATTTTCGTACAAGAGGTACCTGGCGGATTCGAACCGCCGTACCTGGTTTTGCAGACCAGTGCCTAGCCGCTCGGCCAAGGTACCTTGTCTTTTTGTTTGCGGTTGCAAAGGTAAACAATTTATTTTACAGTGCAAGCTTTTTCTGTATAAAATGCGCTTTTACGCTTGTTTTTTTGTGCAGGGACTGGAGTCACACAGTCGGTCTTTTTTATAAAGGCTATATTTTTAAGCTTACAAGGCGAAGTGCACGCTGCACAGTGTACTGGACGAGAGGGGTCGATAGTCACATGCCATGCTTTCCACATACTTCTAATGACATATGTGGCACATCCTAAAATAATAAGGAGTATGATTAAATCTTGAGGTCCATAAAGTGTCATATGTTCTATATCAGTTGTTGTTTATTTGTCTAATTTAGCCTAGATAAATATTGAGCCAATTTGGAATACCAAAAAGCTCAGTATCCAAGCAAGTGCGGTGGTATATGTGGCAGAAAATAGTGCCCATTTCCAGTGTCCAGATTCATTTTTGATAGCAGCCAATGTCGCGATACAAGGAAAATATATAAGACAGAATAGCATATATCCAAAAGCGATAAGTGGAGTGATGTGCATATGTTGAGCTAATCCTCCATTTTCTACAGTATCTTCACTCGTTCCATATATTACGCATAATGTAGATACAACAAGCTCTTTTGCCCCAACTCCAGATAATAATCCGATACCAAGGCGCCAGTCGAAACCAAGAGGTTTTAGTGCTGGTTCTATTGCATGCCCAATCATACCCATTAGAGAATGTTCTTGCTGTAGAAGAGCTGCATTTTCTTTGTCTGAGCGAGTAATTTGGTTTACATTATTTTGTTCTGTATTATTATTAACTGTTTGAGCATTCACTTGGCTTGTCTCGATTGTTGATGCTCCAGAAATATCATATCTTGGGTAGTAACCTAGAAACCATATAACGATTGAAGCTATCATGATGATTCCTCCCATTTTTGCTATATATTGTTTCCCTTTTTCCCATGTATGTCTCCATAGAGATTGCATTGTTGGCAGTCTATATGGTGGCAATTCCATAACAAAAGGTGTCGATTCGCCTTTAATAAGCCATTTGTTGAATACAATAGCTGCTAACATGGCTATGATGATTCCTATAATATACATACTGAAGAGCACGGCTCCTGCATACTCTTTGAAGAAGTATCCAACAAATACTAAATAGACAGGTAAGCGTGCGCTACAAGACATAAAAGGGTTGATAAGCATAGTTATCAAGCGACTTTTTCTGTCTTCTATGGTACGTGTGGCCATAACAGCAGGTACATTACATCCAAATCCCATGATAAGTGGAATAAAAGATTTGCCATGAAGTCCCACATGATGCATAATGCGATCCATAATAAAAGCAGCTCTAGCCATGTAACCCGAATCTTCCATTAAAGCAATGAAGAAATAGAGGATCATGATATTAGGTAAGAACACGATAACGCCACCTACACCGCTAATGATACCATCAACAATCATGTCCTTTATTGGGCCTTCTGGTATGTAGCTATGAGCTATGTGATTAAGTCCTGCAACAAGTTGCTCTATCCAATCCATCGGAAATTGTCCAAGTGTAAAGGTCATTTGGAACATTATATACATGAACAAAAAGAATAGAGGGAAGCCTAAATACTTATGAGTTAATACTTCGTCAAGGGCTTTGGTGAGCTTACGCTCATGGGTCGAGTTTACAGTAAATGTTTCCTTAAGTGCCCCCGATATAAATCCATATTTTGCATCGGTGATTAAAGATTCACTATCATCTCTAAGTGTGCTCTGAAGATATTTTTTTGCTTTATATACTCGTCGCATAATTTGCTCAGCATTAGGAAGACGCATAACACGTAGCCTAATTTTGTGATCATTTTCGAGGAGTTTTATAGCTAAAAATCGGGTTGAAAAACGATGACGAATTTCTTCATTTTGACTAATTGCCTCCTGGATTTTATTAATACATAGTTCTATATCAGGACCATGATTAATATGAATGTGTCGAGCCTTTTCTTCTTTGTCGTTATATATTTTAATAACTGTATCAAACAATTCGTCTATCCCTTCACCTGTCTTTGAGACTGTTGGAATAACTGGCATCCCAAATAAAGTACCTAATTGATCTATATCTACAATGTTGCCACTTGTTTTCAATTCATCGTACATGTTGAGTGCCATGACAGTACGTACGTTCATATCGATCAATTGAGTAGTCAGATATAAATTACGTTCTAAATTTGAAGAATCGACCACATTTATAATGACATCTGGAGTTTGCTTTATAATATATCGGCGTACATACAATTCTTCAGGAGTATAAGCTGAAACAGAGTAGGTGCCTGGCAAGTCAACGATGTTAATAGAATAGCCTTTGAAAGTCATATGTCCCTCTTTGGCATCTACCGTGACACCAGAGTAATTGCCCACATGTTCACAAGCACCAGATGCTTGGTTGAATAATGACGTTTTACCGCAATTTGGATTACCGACTAAGGCTACATTAATTACACGATGTTTTTCTTCTGCAGCTTGCTGCATCAGTTTTTGATAATCATCGTTTGTCGTTTCATCAGTAAGTGTTCCAAAGTAGCTGGTATTTTCTTGTTTTGACTTAGCCTTGACTTCTTCTTCCGTAATGACATCAATCAATCTAGCTTCCTCGCGACGCAAGGAAACTTCATAATCCATAATACGATATTTTACAGGATCCTTTAATGGGGCGTTTAGTAAGACTTTTACAGGCTGTCCTTTGACAAATCCCATTTCAATGATGCGTTTACGGAATCCTCCGTGTCCTCGTACTTTAGCGATAACTCCGCGTTGTCCAGTGGCTAAATCAGATAAATGCATACGCTATTATATTATTACCTTTTATTTCTTGTGACAAAGGTACAAGAAAAACTGCAAACGAAGAAGTTATTTAGAATGTTTTTAAATAAAGAAATCTCAAGTTTTAAATTATGAAGATGTTTTTTGATATGTAATACCCCTTTTATACGGGGATTTCTCTTGTTATAAATCTACTTTAACAGGATGAATTTTTCTTGGAGAAGGTAGTTCACGCCATTTCTTTGCACATCTATATAGACTATTTTTTGTTATAGAGCGTGTTGAAGCCGTCATGTCCTCGTTTTGAGTGTCTTGTCCAGTTATAATTCCTAAAGCTGTTGCTAGTAATAACTCGCTTGTATTGCCTAGAGGTTCAAGAGTTGCTAATGAACTTTCTTTGGCTTCATAGTTGGCTTCAAATCCGTTTACATAATCATTGAATCCGTCTGTGTTATGCACTGATGCTACAACTGGCCAAAATGTGTATTGAGGATAATCAGTGTGTGTAAATCCAGCCATAGCTACATTTTTACCATACGTGGTGTTACCAATGAGTATGATATTATCCGTCCCCATGTATGGTCTAAGCGCACTAATGACCAATTCTGAAGCAGAAGCAGTCATATTACTTGTTAATATATAGATCTTTGATAAATTCAGATTGTGTCCACTTCCGATAAGATCTGTAGTAGCCATGAAATCCGTTGTCTGTGGATCTTGCTTGTCGTTATACTGAAGATAGAACAAGCGTTGACCAATAGCTTCGGCAGGAGCTAACATAGATGTCAATAATTGAGCAGCACGGATATCACCACCACGATTGTAACGTAAATCCAAAACAAAAGCGTCTAATCCAGTTGGTGCAAATACCTGAGTGAATGTTTGTCTTAGTGCATTGTCATATGTTTCGTCATTTTGTAAGTCTGTACCTCGTATAAATTTAGAGTATGCAAGATATCCCACGCGATACCCACTATAGTCTAGTACACTCGCATTGAGAATAGGGCTATAGGTTGCACTTGTAGCAGCAGGTAGCGATACGGTTTCCTCTGTCAATAGTGTTAAGGTAGCAGCGTCGGTTTGTGCAGCAAATTCTTGATAATTGCTTGATGTGTAGTATACTCCATTCCTCATAGTAATGACATCACCTCTTTTTAATCCAGCTTGATCTGCTGGACTGCCTGGATATACAAAATTGACACGAACTAAAACGTTTTCTTGAGTTACTCCTTCACTATCTGTTATTTGGTAATAGGTTACGTCCCAGCCATAGCTTAAATTTGTCTCAGATTTTGTCTCTGCAGATACTTCGACATATGAAAAAGCATTTCCGTTTTTTCCGTCTTTGTCTGACAGTAATGACTCAAAAAAATCTGTTACGTCTTCGAAATAATCCTTGTCTTCTACTTCTGGCAAGTCATTATAATAGAGGTAGTTTTGTTTCATGAGTTCGTAAATCCATGGATTGGGCATAGTCTTTTCCTCAAACTCCTTTGTTCTATCTTCACCACACGCGGTGAATAAAATGAGGGTTAATAGAGTGAGAACCCAATTCAAAGGGTTACGCAATGCACGTGTCATAGTCTTTTTTTGAGTCATAATATTGTATTTAAATGGCTGTCATACTAGCGTTTTATATTACTCCCAAAAGTAGTCATAATCTTGCTATTATCAAAAATAATCTGTAAGTTTGTAGCTATATAACTAAAATAAATATACTCATGAAAATTAATTCACTGCTGACATGTATGTGCTCTTTCGTTGGCGTTTCTATTTTATTTTTGTTTTTAGAGACTAGTTGTCGAGGATATAACTCCCAGAACTTTGCGACATATTCAGGCTTATGCCCTGCAAATTTTGACACAATTATTGATGGAAAGCAAGTTAAGTTATACACTTTGCGTAACCATCAAGGTATGGAAGTGTGTGTAACTAATTATGGCCCTCGTATTGTTTCCATAGCGATTCCTGATACAACCAATAAGAAATGGTTAGACGTGGTGTTGGGCTTTCAATCTATTCATGAGTATATAAATAAACCGCATTGTCTTGACCTTTCTGCAGAGCACGCAGATCTTTCTGATAATCACTCTGTATCCATTGATGAGAATGCTGTTCACCACAATAACTCTCAATCTTTGCAGATGTTGTCACTAAAGCATCAAGTATTTGAGGCCGAGTGGTTGGATGCTGAGAATTTGGCCATGAAGTCGCATTATTCTAATGGAATTGATAGTACCGATATGACTATAGTATATACCATTGCCAGTGATAAAAACTCTTTGGTTATTGGGATGCAGTCAAAAGTAACAACTCCAACGGTTATGCAATTGCCTTATGGCACTGTCTTTAATATGAGCGGTGATCCTAATTTGTCCATTCAAGATCATTTGCTCTATGTGAATGCAGATAGTCTTGTACATACTAACGGCTCTAAAGATATTCAAGTAGAGCCTTTAGTGAAAGATAAGAGTTTTGATTTTCGTACCCCCCATATGATTGGGGATGTGATGCAAGACACCACTACATTTGTACGAACATATAATGGGTTAGACTATATTTATATTTTAGATACTCGCGCCATGCTTGAAAAGCCAGCTCTTCAATTAAAATCACCTCGTAGTGGTTTGAGCATGACCATTTTGACTGATGAACCAGATATTTATTTGTATACACTTAATCGTCCCGATTTTCAATGTGAAGGGAAACATGGGGTTGTGTATAGAACACATGCTGGAATCGCTATAGAACCAGGGCGTTTTTCAGACATTGATAAACATTTAAATCGATCCATACAATTAATGCCAGGAGATACTTATCGCAGCACAGTTATCTACTCTTTTGGTTGGAGATAAAAACGATACAATTTCGTCCACTTCACTTTTGAACTAACACTTAACCTTATGGCAGAAATTAATTTGAAGAGTTTGTTGACTCAAGACACAGCTTTCGCTAACCTTATGACAAAGCGTGTTTTCAACATCTTATTAATAGCCAATCCATATGACGCCTTTATCCTTGAAGATGACGGGCGTATTGATGAAAAGCTATTCAATGAATACACTGCATTGTCTTTGCGTTATCCTCCACGATTTACTAAAGCGTCTACCGAAGAGGAAGCTATAACATTGATGCAAGAAACAAATTTTGACTTGGTGATATGTATGCCTGGTACTGGAGATAATGATAGCTTTGATATCGGCCGACATATCAAGTCGTTGTATTCAGATGTGCCAATTATCATTTTGACTCCATTTAGCCATGGGATTACTGGGCGAATAGAAAACGAAGATTTGTCTGCTTTTGATAACATCTTTTGTTGGCTTGGCAATACCGAATTATTACTCTCTATAATTAAGCTTATTGAAGATAAGATGAACTTGGAGCGTGATGTGGATGAAGTGGGTGTGCAAATGTTATTGGTTGTTGAAGATAGTATTCGTTTTTACAGTTCTATTCTTCCCATTCTGTATAAATTTGTATTAAAGCAAAGTCAAGAATTTAGTACAGAAGCATTAAATCCCCATCAGCGTACTCTTCGCATGCGTGGTCGACCTAAAATCGTGTTGGCCCGTAGTTATGATGAGGCCATGCAACTGTATTCTCGCTATGCTGACAATGTCCTTGGTGTGATAAGCGATGTGCGTTTTCCTCTTCATTTCCAAGGAGGAGATAAAGATGCTTTAGCAGGGGTCAAATTGTGTACTGAAATTAGGAAATTCGATCCGTTTATTCCAATCATTATCCAATCAAGTGAGTCAGAAAATGCCCGTTATGCAGAACAGCTTCAAGCTAGCTTTATAGATAAGAATAGTAAAAAGATGGAAGTTGATCTGCAAGCATGTATGACAGAGCATTTCGGGTTTGGCGATTTTGTTTTTCGCAATCCAACCACTTTGAAGGAGATTGCAAGAGTGCGTAATTTGAAAGAATTGCAAAACATTATATATGCTTTGCCTGCCGAAAGCTTTGAGTATCATGTACAACGCAATCATATTTCTCGTTGGTTATATAGTCGTGCGATGTTCCCATTGGCTAAATTCTTAAGAGCTGTAGCGTATGAACAAGAGAAGGATTTGGATCATTATAGAGCTGTTATTGCCGACGCAATTGTGCAGTATCGTAAGGTCAAGAATCAGGGAGTCGTTGCTATTTTTAAGAGAGACCGATTCGACCGTTATTCTAATTTTGCTCGTATTGGCGAAGGATCATTGGGAGGAAAAGGGCGTGGTTTGGCATTTATAGACAATATGATAAAGCAACATCATACGTTTGACCACATCGCTAATGCCCAGGTCGTAATCCCTAAGACGGTTGTCCTCTGTACGGATGTCTTTGACGAATTTATGGAAACAAATGAACTATACCAGATTGCCTTGAGTGATTATGATGATGAAGAAATTCTTCGAAATTTTCTACGGGCCAAATTACCAGATAGTTTAGTTGCCGACTTCTTTACTTTCTTTGATGTAGTGAAATCTCCGATTGCAGTACGTTCTAGTAGTTTGTTGGAAGATTCTCATTATCAGCCTTTTGCTGGCATATACAATACATATATGATCCCTTATCTAGATGATAGGTATGAGATGCTTCGTTTATTAAGCGATGCCATTAAGGGAGTGTATGCATCGGTGTATTTTAAAGATTCAAAAGCATATATGCAGGCGACCTCCAATGTGATTGATTCTGAAAAAATGGCCGTTGTGCTTCAAGAAGTTATTGGACATCAACATGGAGAAAGATTTTATCCCTCCTTCAGTGGTGTAGCTCGTTCTCTAAATTTTTATCCTATAGAAGATGAACGCACAGAGGAAGGTGTGGTCAATCTTGCATTAGGGTTGGGAAAATACATTGTAGATGGAGGGCAAACATTGCGTTTTTCGCCTTATCATCCGCAAAAAATACTTCAAACGAGTGAATTGGAGCTTGCACTAAAAGAAACGCAGAAGAAATTTTATGCTCTAGATTTGAGTGAATCTATCAAGTCTATATCGAGCAATGATAGCTTTAATTATCTTTCTTTACCTATTTCTGAAGCAGAAAAGGATGGTGCTTTGCGGTATATAGCCTCTACGTTTGATCCCTATAATGGAGTGATACGTGATGGCCTTTATCCCAAGGGGCGTAAATTGATTACATTTGCCAATATTTTGAAACATAATGTGTTCCCATTGGCTGAGATTATGCAATTGGTGCTTAAGTCTAGTCAGGAAGCTATAAGAAGACCCGTTGAAATCGAGTTTGCAGGTAATTTAGATCAGCATGAGGATGTGTCTGGTGTCTTGTACATTTTACAAGTACGCCCTATTGTTGACCAAGATAATACGGTGGATGAAAATTTGATGGAGATCCCCCGTGAACACTTGTTGCTTCAATCTACACACTCCTTGGGACATGGTAATGTCAGTGGTATTACAGATGTCATATATGTACGTCCTGAACACTTCAATGCTCAAAATAATGAACAGGTAGCTGTTGAAATAGCTCGTATTAACGAACAATTGATTCAAGAAAACAAAAACTACATTTTAATTGGTCCAGGTCGATGGGGAAGTAGTGATTCATGGCTTGGCATCCCAGTGAGATGGCCTCAAATATCAGGCGCACGCCTTATTGTTGAGGCGGGTTTGACCAAGTATCGTATAGATCCTAGTCAAGGAACCCATTTCTTTCAAAATCTCACTTCTTTTGGGGTAGGATACTTCACTATCAATCCTTATTTGAACGATGGTCATATTGATTATGCCAGTCTTGATGCATGTGAAGCAATGTATGAAAGTGAGTTAATAAGACACGTCAGATTATTAAATCCAGTTACAATTCAGATGGATGGACAAAAAAGAGTAGGAATCGCACGGTATTAGAGAAAAATTTCAGTAATAAAACAATAAAAAGGGCGCATATGCAAAAGGAATTTTGTATTTTTGCGCCCGTAAAGTGTATACCCCAAATATCAAGTTATACAGATGACAAATGTAATCAAATTACGTAAGGGTCTCGACATTAAAGTGAAGGGAGCACCTACTACGGATAAGGTCGCAGTAAAATCGGCAGCATTATATGCATTAATGCCAGATGATTTCTACGGTGTTACTCCAAAAGTAGTAGTAAAACCTGAAGATCATGTAGAGGCCGGAGGTGCATTGTTTATTGACAAAAACCACCCAGAAGTGAAGTTTGTGTCTCCAGTGAGTGGCACAGTAAAGAGCGTGACACGTGGCGCTCGTCGTAAAGTAATGAATGTTACGGTACTGCCAGATACAGAGCAAGTTGCTCGTGATTTTGGCGTTCAAAACATCGCAAGTATGGATGCGAAATCTGTTCAAGCTCTTCTTATGGAGTCGGGCTTGTTTGGGTATTTCCGACAACGCCCATATGATGTAGTACCTGACCCATCAATCAAGCCTCGTGCAATTTTTGTATCAGCTTTTGATTCTGCTCCACTAGCGCCTGATTTCGAAATTGTACTGAAAGGACAAGAAACGGTATTTCAAGCAGGATTGGATGCTTTGGCTAAAATTGCCCAAACGTATCTAGGTGTAAGCGTACGCCAATCTAGTGCAGCTCTTACCGCAGCAAAGAATGTGGAAATTAATTATTTTGATGGAGCTCACCCAGCAGGTCTTGTTGGCGTTCAAATCAATCAAGTTGCTCCTGTGAATAAAGGAGAAGTTGTTTGGACAATTGGAGCAGAAGAAGTACTCTTTATCGGTCGATTAATGACAACAGGTAAGGTTGATTTCACTCGTTTAATTGCTCTTACAGGTGAGGGTACAAAGCAAACTGGTTATGCTGAAGTAGTTGTTGGTGCTCAAATTGAGAGCTTCGCTTCTAATATGGAGCTTGCTGGTGATGCAATGCGCATTATTAGTGGTAATGTTTTAACTGGTGATCAAGTACAACGTGATGGTTTCTTGGGAGCTCATAGCACTCAGCTTGCTGTAATCCCAGAAAATGCCGATCCAGATGAACCATTTGGATGGATTATGCCTCGCTTCAATCAATTCTCAGTCAACCGCAGTTATTTCAGTTGGTTATTTGGCAAGAAAGAGTATTCTTTCGATGCTCGTATCAAGGGTAGCGAACGCCACATGATTATGAGCGGTGAGTACGATGCTGTATTCCCAATGGATATTCTTCCAGAGTTCTTGTTGAAGGCTATTATTGCTGGCAATATTGACGAGATGGAAGCATTAGGTATCTATGAGGTCGCTCCAGAAGATTTCGCTTTGTGTGAATTTGTATGTTCATCTAAGGTTGAGGTTCAGCGTATAGTACGCGAAGGTCTTGATATGCTTCGTGATGAAATGTGCTAGTCAAGTGAGCGATACACATTATTATATATAGAAAGAAAACTAGATGAAAGCTTTAAGAAACTATTTTAATAAAATCAAGCCTAACTTCGAAGAAGGGGGCAAGCTTCACGCGTTTCGCTCTGTATTCGATGGTTTTGAGACTTTCTTGTTTGTTCCAAACGACACGGCCAAGAAAGGTTCTCACATCCACGATGCAATGGATAGTAAACGTATGATGTCTATCGTAGTGCTAGCACTTGTTCCAGCATTACTTTTCGGTATGTACAATATTGGTTATCAAAATGCTGCAGCTGCTGGTAAGTTGGCAGAAACAAGCTTTTGGAGCCTATTTATTTATGGATTTATCGCAGTTCTTCCAAAACTGATTGTCAGCTATGTAGTCGGTTTGGGTATTGAGTTCGTTGTAGCTCAATGGAAAAACGAAGAAATTCATGAAGGATTTTTGGTGTCAGGTATATTGATTCCAATGATTATCCCAGTAGAATGTCCACTATGGATTTTGGCTGTAGCCACTGCTTTTGCTGTTATTTTTGCAAAAGAAATATTTGGTGGTACAGGTATGAACATTTTCAATGTAGCCTTAGTGACTCGTGCATTCTTATTCTTCTCTTACCCAACAGCTATGTCGGGTGATAAAGTATGGGTTGCCACAAAATCAATCTTTGGCTTAGGATACGATTTACCTGATGGTTATTCAGGCGCCACTTCTCTTGGACATGCTTTGGCTGGCCATGCAGACGCCTTTGACATGAATATGGTATGGGGATTGATTCCTGGATCCATTGGTGAAACATCTGTTATAGCTATTGTTATCGGAGCTATTTTACTGTTAGTTACTGGTATTGCAAGTTGGAAGACTATGTTGTCAGTATTCGTAGGTGGTGCAGTAATGGCATTTGGTTTCAACGTTATGGGGCTAACTGACAATGCAATGGCTATGATGCCTTGGTATCAACATTTAGTTGTTGGTGGATTCTGCTTTGGTGCTGTCTTTATGGCTACCGATCCAGTGACATCAGCTCGTACAGAAACTGGTAAGTACATTTTTGGATTCCTTATTGGGGTAATGGCTATTGTTATCCGTGTGTTGAACCCAGGTTATCCAGAAGGAATGATGCTTGCTATTCTATTGATGAATATCTTTGCACCATTGATGGACTACTATGTCGTACAAGCTAATATTAGCAAGCGTTTGAAACGTGTTAAATCTAACGTCTAACCTGTAAACCGAAAAAAAATGAATACAAATAGTAACACTTATACTGTTATTTATGCTTCGGTAATGGTTATTATCGTAGCGTTTGTACTTGCATTTGTATCTCAATCACTAAAGCCAACACAAGCGGCAAATGTATTGAGAGATACAAAAAAGCAAATTTTGTCGTCAGTTGGATTAGCTGATGCAGAAGATATTGATGCGAAGTTTAAAGAAGTTGTTACAGATAATATTATGGAAGCCGATGGCTCATTGAAATCTGTACCAGCTGATAAGTTTGAATCAAACTACAAAGTAGCTATCAATAAAAAACAATATCACGTTTTTGTTATCAAGAATGGAGATAAGACTCAATATGTAATTCCTGTTTATGGCCGTGGCCTTTGGGATGATATCTGGGGATATGTGGCTATCAATGCTACTAAGACCAATGTAGAAGGTGTCTATTTCGGACATAAAGGTGAAACTCCAGGACTAGGTGCAAGAATCACTGAAGCTGGTTTTCAGAGCCGATTCTTAGGTAAACAACTACGTGATGGATCTACTATTACTCTTAGCGTAGCCAAAGGTAAACATGCTGTTAGTGAAACAACACCTGTAGATGGTATTTCTGGTGCTACTGTGACATCTGTGTCTGTCAGTAGAATGATTCAAGAATGTTTCGCTAATTATATACCATTTCTAACTAAATAAGGAGGGATAAATAATGAGCCAACTATTTTCAAAGAAAAATAAAGAGGTATTTTCTAACCCTCTAAGTATTACCAATCCAGTTACTGTACAGGTCTTGGGTATCTGCTCTGCACTTGCAGTAACAGCAGGTCTACGTCCTGCTTTTGTAATGGGATTGTCAGTAACAATTATCTTGGCTTTTGCCAATGTAATTATTTCATTGCTTCGTAATACAATACCTAATCGTATTCGTATTATCGTGCAGTTAGTTATTGTTGCCGCTTTGGTTACTATTGTTAGTGAAATCTTGAAAGCCTTTGCATACGATGTGAGTGTTGAACTTTCTGTGTATGTCGGTCTGATTATTACCAACTGTATCTTGATGGGACGTTTGGAAGCATTTGCTATGATGAACGGACCATGGGAATCTTTCCTAGATGGTCTTGGTAATGGTTTGGGTTATGCAAAAATCTTAATCATTGTAGCTTTCTTCCGTGAAATTTTGGGTGCTGGTTCTATTTTTGGATGGAACTTTGTACAACAATTTCATTTGGAAGACTTCGGTTATATGAACAATGGTTTGATGGTGCTTCCTCCAATGGCCCTTGTGGTTTGCGGATGTATCATTTGGTATGAGCGTGCAAAAAACAAAGAACTTCAAGAGAAGTAATCTATACGATAATCGATAAAAATTAAAAGACAATGGAACAACTATTAAGTCTATTCGTAAAGTCGATTTTCGTCGACAATATGGTCTTTGCATTTTTCCTTGGTATGTGTTCTTATTTGGCCGTATCAAAGAATGTCAAGACATCATTGGGACTAGGTCTAGCCGTTACTTTCGTATTGGTTGTGACTCTTCCTGTAAACTATTATCTCTTCGGATTCTTGAAGGCTAATGGCCTTGAGTACTTGAGCTTCATCCTATTTATAGCCGTTATTGCGGGTATTGTGCAGCTTGTTGAGATGGTCGTTGAACGTTTTAGCCCTTCGCTTTATGCGTCTTTGGGTATATTCTTGCCCCTTATTGCTGTAAACTGTGCTATTATGGGTGCCTCACTTTTCATGCAACAAAAGTATGGTGGTGATGTACATGATGGTGTATCAGCAGTAGTATATGGTCTTGGCTCTGGTATCGGTTGGTTGTTGGCTATCGTTGGTTTAGCAGCTATTCGTGAAAAGATGCAATACAGCAACGTACCTGCTCCGCTTAAAGGCTTAGGTATTACATTTATCACAGTAGGTCTGATGGCTATGGCATTTATGTGCTTCTCAGGTCTTAAAATCTAATGAATAAAGCATAGAAAAATGAATATAGATTTCGGAATGGTAGGGTTGAGTATTGCCGTATTCCTCGGCGTTATTCTAGCTCTCGTTGTGATTCTTTTGGTAGCCAAGAACTACTTGGTGCCATCGGGGTCTGTGAAAGTCACAATTAACGGAGAAACTGAGCTTGAAGTGGCTTCTGGAAATACACTTCTTAATACATTGACAGAAAATGGAGTTTTTCTTCCTTCTGCTTGTGGTGGAAAAGGATCTTGTGGTCAATGTAAATGTCAAGTCATTGAAGGTGGTGGTGAAATCCTTCCTTCAGAAAAGGGACAGTTCAGTCGTAAAGAACAACAAAATCACTGGCGTCTTGGTTGCCAAGTTAAGGTGAAAAACGATATGGAGATCAAAGTCTCTGAATCAGTAATGGGTGTACAGGAATTTGAATGTACTGTTATCTCCAACAAGAATGTGGCAACCTTTATTAAAGAGTTTATCGTAGAGCTTCCTGAGGGAGCCAAGATGGACTTTGTGCCAGGTAGTTACTCGCAAATTAATATCCCTAAGTTCGAAGTTGATTTCGATAAAGACTTTGATAAAGAACTTATTGGAGAAGAGTATTTGCCAGCTTGGAAGCAATTTGGTCTATTTGATTTGAAATGTAAGAATAACGAAGAAACCATTCGTGCTTACTCAATGGCCAACTATCCTGCAGAAGGTAATCGCTTTATGTTGACAGTACGTATCGCAACTCCTCCAATGGATCGTGCAAAGGGTGGATTTATTGATTGCAATCCTGGTATTGCATCTTCTTATATCTTCTCTTTGAAACCAGGAGATAAAGTAACGATGTCTGGTCCTTATGGAGATTTCCAACCAATATTCGACTCTAAGAACGAGATGATCTGGGTCGGTGGTGGTGCTGGTATGGCTCCACTTCGTGCACAAATCATGCACATGACGAAGACATTGCAAACACGTGATCGTGAAATGCATTACTTCTATGGAGCTCGTGCCTTGAATGAAGTCTTCTATTTGGAAAACTTCCACGAAATTGAAAAGGAATTCCCTAATTTCCACTTCCATTTGGCTTTGGACCGTCCAGATCCAAAGGCAGACGAAGCAGGGGTAGCATACACGGTAGGTTTTGTACACCAAGTAATGCATGATACGTATTTGAAGGATCATGAAGCTCCTGAAGATATCGAGTATTACATGTGTGGTCCTGGCCCTATGAGTAAGGCTGTTGAAGGTATGTTATTTGACCTTGGAGTACCACGTAAGAACCTAATGTTTGATGATTTTGGTGGATAATCAGTAATCACGTGTCGTAGGACACCATTATGATATGAAAGGCACGCCCATTTGGGGCGTGCCTTTTTGTTTTTCTATATGCAAGTGATAAAAGAATGTATTTATAGTGGGTGTATATAATTAGAACTGTCATTAAGACAGTTTTAAGTTGTTATTTAGCATGAATCAAATGTTTTATGGTGTTGTTTATGATTATATGATATGCTGAGTAGCACAATATGATATTTGTCTGTCATATTTTCTTTTATGAACCAGTCGTTATGTTATAAATTGAAACTTTTTGGGCGTGTATAAAGTGATTTATTTTCAAAAAAAATGATTTTATCGGAGTGAAATGACAATATCACGCATAAAAGGCTTTTGTGCTATAAAACAGAAAGAAAAAAGGCTGATATGTCGATAAATTGTGGCAAAACGTTTGTTGACTAGAAAAAAAGTACTAACTTCGCATCACTATTATCAATTCAAATAACAAATTATTACCACATGAAGAAGCATAATTTTTATGCGGGTCCATCTATCCTTCCTCAAGAAGTGATAGCAGCAACCGCCGACGCTGTTCGTGATTTTAGTGGAACTGGTCTTTCTGTTATGGAAGTGAGTCACCGTTCTAAAGAGTTTCAGGCCGTAGTAGATGAAACTGTCTCCCTTTTCAAGGAGCTGCTTCATATCCCTGAAGGATACTCGGTGCTTTTCTTAGGTGGTGGTGCAAGCTTGCAATTCTGCATGGTCCCTTACAATTTACTGAAAAATAAAGCAGCATATTTTGATACAGGTACATGGGCTAAGAAAGCAATCAAGGAAGCACAATTTTTTGGTGATGTACATGTTGTAGGTTCTTCTGCCGATAAAAACTATTCTTACCTACCTAAGGGCTTTACAGTACCAGCTGATGTTGATTACGTACACATCACAACAAATAATACTATTTATGGTACTGAGTTTAGAAAAGATTTGGATGTATCGGTGCCCATTGTAGCAGATATGTCTTCTGATATATTCTCTCGTCCAGTTGATGTTTCAAAATATGGCATTATCTATGCTGGTGCACAAAAAAACATGGGAACTTCAGGCGTTACTTTTGTCATTGTACGAGATGAACTTCTTGGACAATCAGGTCGTCCAATTCCTACTATGCTAAATTATCAAACTCATGTTGATAAGGGATCTATGTTTAACACTCCTCCTAATGTGCCAGTGTATGCTGCATTCCAAACATTACGTTGGATTAAAGCACAAGGTGGTGTTGAAGAAATGGATCGTCGTGCACAAGCGAAGTCTGATTTGCTATATTCTGAAATTGACCGCAATAAGTTGTTCAAAGGTACTGCTGCAGTGGAAGATAGAAGTCGCATGAATATTTGCTTTGTGATGAATGAAGAGTATAAAGACTTAGAAAAGCCATTCTTGGATTATGCCACTTCATTAGGAATGGTTGGTATTAAAGGTCACCGCTCTGTAGGTGGTTTCCGTGCAAGTTGCTACAACGCATTGGATATCTCAAGTGTTGAAGCTCTTGTACAATGTATGCAAGACTTTGAAGCTCAACATTAAACAAACAACTACAAAAACAACAATAAACAGGTCTTTGTTATGAAGAAAGTATTAATTGCCACAGAAAAGCCTTTTGCGCAAGCTGCCATACATGGTATGCATCCCATATTTACTGAAGTCGGATACGATATGATTTTGTTAGAGAAATATACTAGCAAAGCACAGCTATGCGATGAAATAAAAGATGTGGATGCATTAATTATCCGTAGTGATCAGATTGATGCCGAAGTGATGGATGCCGCTAAACAATTGAAAGTTATTGTACGTGCAGGTGCTGGTGTTGATAATGTCGATTTGGAGGCAGCTAGTTCACATCATATATGTGTCATGAATACTCCAGGACAGAATGCCAATGCAGTAGCCGAATTGGTGATGGGGCTTCTAGTGTATGCCAAACGTCATTATTTTCAGCCAAAAGCAGGCGGAGAACTTAAAGGTCACAAAATGGGTTTGCATGCCTATGGAAATACGGCAAAAAATGTAGCAAGAATAGCTAAAGGGTTTGGAATGGATGTCTATGCATACGACCCATTTTGTAGCTTTGATGTTATAGCACGAGACGGTGTTACACCCGTTAACAGTGTAGAAGAGCTATACAAAACTTGCGATATCGTGTCTTTGCATATTCCAGCTACTCCTGCAACAGTGAAATCTATCAATAAAGAATTGTTATCCACAATGCCAGCGGGAGCAGTTTTGGTTAATTCGGCTCGTAAGGAAGTCATTGATGAAACTGGTTTAATGGAATTGATGGCTGAACGTTCGGACTTCGTGTATCTAACTGATGTGGCGCCAACTATTCATACCCAATTACAAGTGAAATTTAACGAACGGTATTTTGCTACTCCAAAGAAAATGGGCGCACAGACTGCCGAAGCTAATATCAATGCTGGTATAGCAGCAGCTCGTCAGATTGTTGACTTTTTGGAAAATGGTGAAGCACCATATCAAGTAAATAAATAACCCTATTGATCATGTATTACCAGCCTATTTGGGGCTGGTAGATACATGCAATTCTTCTACCTTATCTTAGAAAATGACGTAAGTGTACGTTGAATACAAAATACTATATAAGGATTTTGTAAAATGTATTGTTACCTTAATCTTAAACTAGAAAAACCTTAACTAACCAGTGAAAAAATTGTCCGATCCTATCAGCTAGAATAAAACTAGCTGATAGGATGTCAGGATATCCTTAGTAATCTAAAACCTAACTTAAAACACTAAACTATGGCAAAAATTCGTCCTTTCAAAGGGGTACGTCCTCCAGCAGACTTGATAGAGCAAGTTGCGTCGCGTCCATACGATGTGCTTAGTGCTGAGGAAGCACGTCAAGAAGCTTCCAATAATCCCATGTCCTTATATCATATTATCCGGCCTGAAATTGATTATGAGCCAGGTATTGATCCTCATCAGGAATTTATTTTCAACAAGGCTCAAGAAAACTTCAGACATTTTCAATCTGAAGGATGGTTGGTACAAGATAAGACTCCCCACTATTATATATATGCACAGACTATGGATGGTAAAACCCAGTATGGGTTAGTCGTAACTGTATCTGTTCAAGATTATTTAGATGGGCATATTAAAAAGCATGAGTTGACACGTCGTGTGCATGAAGAGGATAGAATGAAACATGTGAGAGCATGTCAAGCGAATATAGAACCTGTTTTCTTTGCTTATCATGATGACCCTATACTGGTCAATTTATTAGATAAGTACGCACACACTAATCCTGTATACCATTTTGTGGCTCCAGATGATGGCTTTGGGCATACTTTCTGGATCATTGATAATGCGGAGGATATTCAGGTAATTACAGATCGATTTGCATGTATGGATTCGTTGTACATTGCCGATGGGCACCATCGTTCTGCTGCGGCAGCTTTGGTGGGTGCCGAAATGGCACAAAAAAATCCACATCATACAGGAGATGAAGAATATTATTATTTTATGGCTGTTTGCTTCCCTGCGAGTCAATTGACTGTGATTGATTATAATCGTTTGGTCAACCATCTAAATGGATATTCTCCCCAGCAGTTTTTAGAATTGTTACAACCTCATTTTGATGTGTATCCTCAAGGAAAAGACATATATCATCCAGAAGCCTTACATAGTTTTGGGCTTTATCTTGAAGGACAATGGTATAAGCTAGTGGCCAAACCACATACTTATTCGGAGGATAATCCCATTGATAGTTTGGATGTGACTATATCAAGCAAATATATTTTACACGATATACTCAATATCAAAGATTTACGCACAGACAAAAATATTGCTTTTGTTGGCGGGATTCGTGGATTAGAGTCACTTGTCAATCGTGTCGACAGTGGAGAAATGCGTATGGCTCTAGCCCTCTATCCTGTGAGCATGCAGCAATTGATGGATATTGCTGATCTAGGAGAAATAATGCCACCTAAGACGACATGGTTTGAACCAAAGTTGCGCTCAGGACTAGTCATTCATAAGTTGAATGAAGAGTAGGATACGACCATTTACAGTGATAAGTTCCAGAATATAACCCTCTATTTATTTCGCCTAAAACTCAAGCGCTTGCGATTTTGTATTCATCCCGATAAGTACACTTTCGCAAGCGCTTCCGTTTTTTACGCCTTAGATGTGTGCATCTAAGGCGTAAATTTCGACATCTAAGGCTTGAATGTACACATTTAAGGCAGTCGATTTTAATGCAAAAAAAAGGACTTATATATCTCGTCTGGAGGAGACGTATATAAGAGCTAGCTGGGAAGTATATAAGAGCACGCTCTTATATACTTGACAACCTACCTAGCAAGTATATGACAGCGCGCTCTTATATACTTCTCAGTTCGCTCTTATATACTTGACACCAAACTCGCTCCAGAATCCACCTATTTCATCGTTTTTCTTACTGAAGGCTATGACTTTTGTGTATATTGCATTATCTTTGTTGAGTATACCTCATTACTGTTCATGTCGTTTAATGATACGCATGAATTATTGAACATTTAAAGGAGAAGAGAGAGGGGATACTTTCTATTTCTCCAAACAAGAAAAATATTAGAATCGATTATGTCTATTCATACAGACCCAAGTATTAATGATATATATTACACTATCCAAACTGATACGGAAGCAACGTTTACCGAGAAGCGGAGTAAGTTTATAGCTTTTGTGTATCCTGTTCAATCAGTGGATGAAATTAAAGAGCATCTAGCCATTTTACAAAAGAAATACTATGATGCTCGTCATATATGTTATGCGTACATGTTGGGGGCTGAGCGAAAGGACTTTCGAGCCAATGATAATGGAGAACCATCGGGTACAGCAGGAAAGCCTATTTTGGGACAGATCAATTCACGCGAACTGACCGATGTGTTTGTTGCAGTCGTGCGTTATTTTGGTGGGATCAAGTTGGGTACTGGAGGTTTGATTGTGGCATATCGAGAAGCCGCTTCACTAGCATTGGATGAGGCAGAGATCATCACTTGTACAGTTGATGATTGCTTGACTATTAGATATGAGTATCCTTTAATGAATGAAGTCATGCGGGTAGTTAAAGAAGAAGAACCTACAATTGTGACTCAACAATTTGAAATGGATTGTCTTTTGACCTTGAGCACTCGTGCTTCGGCTATGCCTTATCTGCGTCAGCGTATGGAGGATATTCATGGTGTAACTATAGTAGAAGATTAATATATAAAATAAGTATTTATGACGTTTATCGCCAACAAACGTGCCTGGAGTGAAGTGTATACTCTTTTGCACACCCTATATTTAGGAACTGTTCAAGTAGGACAGGTTATGACACCTAATAAGAAAAATAAAAAGGATGACGAAAACGTTTCGCCAGTTGAAACGTTACCTGTTGTGGACATCATGCGTATAGAGCACGATGGTCCTCGTATATATACTATAGATGGAGAAAATGTGCGCATAGAAGGTGAAAATACAGCATATCCTTCTGTCTCTCGTGATGAATGTGAAGAAATGGCTCAGTTGATACTCTCAGCTATGCGTGAAAATAAAGAGTACGATATCGAATCGCCAGATGCCGTTGAAGCATTTTTGGATAAGATCCAACTTTTTGATTTGGAATCGCAGACCGAAGACCGTACTGATATGCATATTCGTTTGTTCCATTCTACGGCATCTAGTCAAGGGGTGGTAGTACGTTCTCGTCTTACTCAAATGAACCCATTATTGGATGGAGGACGCACAGCCAATTTGAAATTTCAATTGCAAGGCATCAAATTTGCTAATCCCACAGTGGCTAAAGTAAACGCACTAGAAAGTGCCCATACAGTAGCTGATAGAATGTTATTTATAGAGCGTCTTGGGGGAATACTTAAGTACTATGATGTGCATGATAAAGTATTTCGTTGTAATTTGGATATGATTGATCTACATTTTCCCCGCGTATTGGCCGAAATGTTGCGCGTAATGCATTTGGATGGCATTGTGAAAGTCAGTGAACTTGTGGATGTCATTAAAGAAATCAATCCATTGAAAATCAAAGATGAGCTTATACATAAGCATCATTATTATGAGTATAAAATGAAACAATTTCTGTTGGCTTTGTTTTTAGGAATGCGTCCAGCAAAGGTATATACAGGGGATGATTCTGTTGTACATGGTATGCTCTTAATTCAAGGAGATGGAACAATCGATTATTTGAGTATGGATGATCGTGAAGTATTGCGTGATTTCTTGTACTTCAACAGCCGTTTTGAAATGGGCGATTTGTACAAAGATCATTACGGTGAATTGGAAAAAGAAAATGGTGTGTACTATTTCCGTTTAAATGCCAAGATAGGATTGACCAAACGTTAATTTCTTTGTCGTTTAGAGAAATAGGGCATTAAATAATCTAGTTCCCGACAAAAAATACTATATTAGGGGAGAAATGGTTTGTATAACTATTTCTCCCCTAATATCTACTTAAACACATCGCACTATGGGAAAGAAAAAAAACTTCGTATTGGATACTAACGTTATCTTACATGACTACAATTGTTTGTTGAACTTTGAAGAGAATGATGTGTACCTACCCATTGTTTTACTTGAAGAGTTAGATCATTTCAAGAAAGGTAATGAGCAAATCAATTTCAATGCACGTGCTTTCTTGCGTGTGCTAGATGAAATTTCAGAGGAAAATGATGCTGTGTTTACCGAAGGAGTACCGCTAGGAGAGGGATTGGGAAAGTTATATATCGTAACTGGACGTATCCTATCGAATCGCGTAAGTGATTCTTTTCCCGAACACAAGGCCGACCATCAATTCTTGTCTGTAACCGAACATCTTCAAGACAGCTTTCCTGACGTACCCGTTATTCTAGTAACCAAAGATGTCAATCTGCGGATGAAGGCTCGTTCACTAGGACTTATGGCTGAGGATTACAACAACGATAAAGTATCTGATGTCTCCCTTTACGAACAGAGCAATACGGTTATTGATAATGTGGATCCAGAGTTAATAGACCATATATATTCTCTGGAAGATGGAGTCGATGCAGAAGAGGTGATGGAAATTCAAACGATTTTTCCTAATGAATGTTTTGTGATTAAAAGCGAACGCAATAGCGTACTGGCGCGTTACAACCCATTTACTCATAAAGTGTGCCGTGTCAAGAAAGGCAAACATTTTGGTATAGAGCCTAGAAATGCAGAGCAAAGTTTCGCGTTTGAATTGCTCAATGATCCTGAAGTTAAACTCGTCGCTTTAACGGGTATGGCGGGAACGGGTAAAACCTTATTGGCCTTGGCTGCTGCCTTAGGTGCTATTCCAAATTACAAACAGATACTATTAGCCCGCCCTATTGTGGCATTATCTAATAAAGAAATAGGTTTCTTACCAGGTACAGCAGAAGATAAGGTGAAGCCTTACATGCAACCTTTGTTTGATAATTTAAATGTGATTAAGCATCAATTCTCATCGACCTCTTCTGAGTTGAAAAAACTCGAAGAAATGCAGAAAAGCGACCAATTGGTTATTGAGGCTCTTGCTTTCATTAGAGGACGTAGTCTTAGCGAAACATACTGTATCATTGATGAGGCGCAAAATCTAACTCCTCACGAAGTAAAAACAATCATTACGCGTGCTGGAGAAGGCACGAAGATGATTTTTACTGGAGATATCCAACAAATCGATACGCCTTATCTGGATCATGAATCGAATGGTCTGGTCTATATGATAGATCGAATGAAGAATCAGCCTATTTTTGGACATGTTAATTTGGTCAAAGGGGAACGAAGTGAGTTAAGTGAATTGGCTAGTAATTTATTATAAGCACATTACAATTGTTATAATGACTATGTGTGCATACAGAGACCTCACTTGAATAGTGAGGCTCTGTTTTTTTATAGTACCTTGATGATATTGTTTGTGTATCTCCACAAAAACAAGTATTTTTGTGCCTTAATATGTACTCTATGGATAGAAGTACACGACTAATATATTAGATTATGAACGAATCTGACGATAAACGCCTGCAAGAGGTGTATAAATCCACTCTAGAACGCTTGTATGAGGCAACTCCTGCTTTTCAGAAAATAGGTGCTGCGGCATATAAACCGGGCTTAAATACGATGCACACTCTAGATTCAATGCTAGGACATCCTCATAAGAACTATAAAACGATCCATGTAGGAGGAACAAACGGAAAAGGAAGTGTATCCCATGCTTTAGCGTCTGTGCTTCAAGTTGCAGGGTATCGAGTTGGTTTGTACACTTCTCCACATCTTTTAGATTTTAGTGAACGTATCAGAATTAATGGTGAACCTATAAAAAAGGAGTTTGTGATTGATTTTGTACATCGTATGGAGCCCATCATAGAAGGAAGTGGAGAAGAAGGCGCATTGTCTCCCTCATTTTTTGAATTAACAACGGCCATGGCTTTTCAGTATTTTTCTGAAGAGCAAGTAGATGTTGCTGTTATCGAAGTTGGGTTGGGGGGACGTCTAGATTGTACGAATATTATCTCACCTGAGTTATCTATTCTAACGAATGTCAGCTATGACCATACTGCTCAATTGGGCAATACACTGGAAGAAATAGCAAGAGAAAAGGCTGGAATTGTGAAACAGAATGTACCTATTATCGTCAGTGAACATCAAGATGTCTTGGTGGATGCTGTGCTAGATAAAATGCGCTCTATAGAAAGTAATCCTTCTGAATTATATATTGCTGCTGATACTATTAAGCAATGTCCTTTTGAGACTGATTTACGTGGCTCAAAGCAAGAAACAAATATGAAAGCCGTTATTCAGGCTATTATCATTTTACAGAAGAAAGGATTTCGTTTTACTGATTTAGCTGTTCGCACGGGACTTGCAAATATACAGAAGTACACTGGATTATTGGGCCGTTGGCAACAATTGGCTGCAAAACCACGAGTGTTTTGTGATACAGCACATAATAAAGCGAGTGTTGAAGCTTTATTAGATACGATTGCGAAGCAGAAGTATCAACGTTTGTCCCTCGTATTCGGGGTGGTCAACGATAAAGATGTGGAGAGTATGTTGAATTTATTACCCCGTCCTGGACGACGCGTAAGCTATACGTTGACACAACCATCGAGTCAGCGCGCTTTGCCAGTTGCCACTCTACAAGCATATTGTCAGCAGTTGATGCGCCCGGCAGATGCCTATCCTACAGTGGCTGAAGCTTTTGAACAAGCATATGATCAGTGCGGACCAGATGATTTATTGGTCGTTTTTGGGAGTAATTTTGTGGTGGCTGATCTATTGAAATATTTTGAGGAGACAAAGGATTAATCTAAAACGTAATTCGAGGTTAAAAGTAAATATTCAATCGCTTATCTTACAAAAAGTCTCTATCTTTGTCCATCAGACTAGCTAGAGGCTTATTATAATAGCAGATAAAGGTCGGTCTGTTTTAAATGTAAAAAGTAAAAATTAAACGATATACAGTGGAAAAAAATGAAATGATATTCGGTGTTCGTGCCGTATTAGAAGCCTTAGAGGCGGGCAAGGAAATTGATAAGATTCTTGTAAAAAGAGACTTACAAAGTGATCTATCTAAAGAATTGTTTGCTGCGTTGAAGGGGCGTATGATTCCTGTGCAACGTGTGCCTGTAGAACGAATTAATCGTATCACACGCAAGAATCACCAAGGGGTTATTGCGTATATCTCGCAGGTGACTTATCATAAGGTAGAGCAAATCGTGCCTTTTTTGTATGAACAAGGCAAGATACCTTTGGTGCTTATGCTGGATGGATTGACTGATGTGCGCAATTTTGGTGCTATCGGTAGAACATGTGAATGTGCTGGCGTGGATGCAGTCATTATCCCTCAACGCAACAGTGTATCTGTCAATGCAGATGCTGTGAAAACCTCTGCAGGTGCTTTGTTGAAATTGCCTGTATGTAAGGAACGTAGTTTGACTGAAACTTTGAAATACCTCAAAGATAGTGGTTTCCATATTGTTGCTGCTACCGAAAAGGGCGATTATGATTATACAGAAGGTGATTTGACTAAACCAACCTGTATCATTATGGGAGCAGAAGATAAGGGGGTACACTACGATCACCTCGCTCTATGTGATGAATGGTTAAAGATTCCGATGGCTGGAACTATCGAAAGTTTGAATGTATCAGTTGCAGCTGGAGTTCTGATTTATGAAGCCGTGCGTCAGCGCAATGCTGGAAAGGGGGAGTAAATAGTTGATGGCTGAAAAGAAAAAGTTTACTTTTATAAGTTTGGCTAGTGGAAGTAGTGGAAATTGCTATTATTTGCGCACATCGGCTGTCACTTTACTGATAGATGCAGGTATAGGACCACGAACAATGAAAAAGAGACTAGCTCAATATAACTTGAATTATGATGGAATTGATGCTATTTTAATTACTCACGATCATGCCGATCATATAAAAGGGGTGGGGTATTTTGGTGAAAAATGCAATGTCCCAGTATATGCTACTGAGAAAGTGCATGCTGGAATGAATCGTAGCTATTGTATGACATATAAACTCACAAATAGCGCGCGTGTCGTTGAAAAAGAAGTGACATTTAGTTTAGGCGATGTGCAAATTACTCCTTTTGAAGTTTCTCATGATTCAACAGATAGTGTTGGGTATTTATTACAGATTGGTGATTTAAATTTTTGCGTATGCACGGATGTTGGTCATTTATCTGAAACGGTTATTCGTTATGCTTCGCAGGCACAGTTGTTGGTTTTAGAAAGCAATTATGACGAAGATATGTTGCAACGTGGACCTTATCCATATCACCTTAAACAAAGAATCGTTGGTGATAATGGACATTTAAGTAATGCAGATGCAGCACGTTTTGTGCGAGAGTTTGCCCATAAAGACGTACGCCATATTTGGCTTTGTCATCTTAGTCAGGATAATAATCATCCTCAGTTGGCGTATAAAAATATGGAGCAAGCATTAATGGATACTGGGCATATTGTTGGTGAAGACGTTCAACTGGATGTGTTGAAGAGACTCACGCCATCGGATATGTATATCTATGAATATACCAGTAAGTAATACCTTGTCTAATATAAGAGATTATACTACATAATAAAAAGAGATCATAAGTATTGCATGTGCAATAACTATATGATCTCTTTTTTATATGGTGTACTTAATGTACAATGTAATATCGTCGCTTTTCTAGTCTTCTAGTGATTCTGCGTATTCGAGTTCTGCTTGAATAATCAACAAGACCTCTTCTGGATCAAGAGGCTTTTGTAGCTTATCCTTCGCTATTTCTTTAACGACATAATCAACAATCTGTTCTAAATCAATTTCTACAAAACCTTCATCATCTGGAGAAGATTCTAGAATGCCACTTTCAGTATAGTACTCATCCACCAAGTCAAGAATATAGACCAAAGTATCGTCATCGTACTTTTCATGAATCTCTGGTGACAGGTAGTTGCGGATAAACTGGATTGTTTGTTGATCATCCATTTGATCCTCCAAAAAGTCGTTTGGTTTCATATGTTCATTATTTAAGTTGGTTTTGCTACTATAGCAAAGCCTTCAACTTGTCTTCAATTGCAGCTTTGGTGTTGCCACCAACCATTTTGTCTACTTGCTTACCATCTTTGAAGAAAAGAATGGTAGGGATATTGCGGATACCAAATTCTGCTGTAGCATCAATATTGTCATCTACATTACATTTACCAACCAATGCTTGATCTTTGTATTCTTCTGCGATCGCTTCTATAAAAGGAGTAATCATTTTACAAGGACCACACCAATCAGCCCAAAAGTCAATCACTACTATTTTGTTCTCGCTAATAACTTGCTTGAAGTTGCCATCTGTAATTTCAAATGCCATAATTTTTAGTCTGTTTAGTTTGTCTGTTTTTAAAAATATATGATGCTCAGTACATTTTGTTTTGTTGAATATTGAGCATCAAATCCGTGTTCAAAGTTACAAATTAATTTGATAATTCCAGCCAACTTCTTTGATAAAATCCATTATCTCATTATTGAGTGCACATTGTAAACTTTGAGCATGTAGTTTTAATACGCGTGGCTGGTATCCCTCACGAAGTTCTACTAGATGAAAACTTATTTTTGTTGTTCCAGGTGATTTACCACAAACACCATGAAAGCGCATAACATCTTCTGTTGATAGTCTTGGCAATGGTATTGTGAGGACAAGTTGCTGAATACCTTTTTGTAGATTTTCATTCATAAATTCTACACGATTAATGCAAAATTCTTTCTCTTCAGACCAACGAAAACGTCCTCTTAACTCTCCGTATAGTATAACCATATTGCCTGGTCTATCCAAGTGGCCTTTACTGTTGGCCCATTGGTCGCCAAATATAGCAACTTGATGAGTGCCTGTAAAATCTTCAAATGTAACGCGCCCATATGGTTGGTTATTTTTGGTGTATGCTTCTACGACATCGGAGACAATGCAGCCAACCATAATATTAGAGCGTCCAAGCAGTAATTCTGCATCTTTTAGTTCAGTCACTTTGGTGTTGCACACATAATCTAGAGTAATGCGATAACGATCTAATGGATGAGAAGAAAGATACACGCCTACTAAATCTCGCTCTTTACTTAGACGTTCTATGTCAGACCATCTTGGGTATTCTTTAGGAATCTTTGGAAAAGCAATTTGTACCATATCCTCTCCAAAAAGCGACATGGTAGCTTCAGCTTTTTGAGTCTGAAGTCGTTTCCCAAATTTCATCATGGTTTTTACGTAATTCTCTTCTGTTTCTGGATCTTCAAATAATAATTGTTCGCGATCCAATCCAAAACTATCAAAAGCGCCAGCCATGACCAAATGTTCAATGGAGCGTGTATTGCAAGCTCTCATATCAATTCGTTCTATAAAGTCACTGAAATCCTTAAATGGACCATTTTTTTCTCGCTCTTCTATAATATTTGTAACAGCACTAGAACCCACATTTTTGACAGCAGACATGCCGAATCGAATATGTCCATCCTTATTAACAGAGAAAAGAGCTTCAGATTCGTTGACATCTGGGCTCAATAGGTTAATCCCCATGTTTTGACACTCTGTCATCAACTTGGTGATTTCAGTGATGTTATCTACGGAGCGACTCATATTACCTGCCATGAACTCAGCAGGATAATGTGCCTTTAGGTATGCCGTCTGGTAGGCCACCCAACTATAGCACGTGGAGTGACTCTTATTGAAGGCGTAAGAAGCAAATTTTTCCCAGTCGGCCCATATCTTTTCAAGTACTTTAGCTGGATGTCCATTGGCCACTCCACCATTAATAAATTTAGGCTTCATTTGGTCAATCTTATCGCGAAGTTTTTTACCCATCGCTTTGCGAAGACCATCACTTTCTCCACGAGTAAAATTGGCCAATAAACGTGACAAAAGCATCACTTGTTCTTGATATACAGTAATACCATACGTATCTTTAAGATAACGCTCCATAATAGGCAAATCATACTCCACCTTTTCTTCTCCGTGTTTACGGCGAATAAAGCTCGGAATGTTATCCATAGGTCCTGGGCGATATAGGGCATTCATCGCAATTAAATCCTCGAAAGTACTTGGCTTCAATTGACGTAGATAATTCTGCATACCACCAGATTCAAATTGAAATACACCGACAGTACGGCCATCAGAAAAAAGTTGATAGGTCAGTTCATCGTCAATAGGAATGGTATCTATATCAATATCTAGGTTATGAGAACGCTTGATGTTTTTGAGCGTTTCCATTATGATAGATAAGGTCTTCAATCCCAAGAAGTCCATTTTTATCAACCCTGTATCTTCTATGACGCGCCCTTCATATTGAGTAACTGTAATTGTTTCTTCTGTTTTTTTGTCGTATGTGACAGATACCGGTACCCAGTCAGTTATAGGATCACGGCAGATGATTACACCACAGGCATGCACACCTGTGTTGCGTACGGTTCCTTCAAGTTGGGCCGCAAATTTCATCGTATGACGTAGTTTCAAATCATGGCTTTGCGATGCTTGTTTGAGTTCTGGTACATACTCTATAGCTTTGAGAAGATTTACTTTTTTCTCATCTGGGATGCTGTCTGGGATGAGTTTTACCAGATTGTTGGTCACTGGTAGTGGAACATCCTCTACTCGTGCTACATCCTTCAGGGCACTTTTAGTGGCCATAGTACCATAAGTGATAATATGGGCAACTTTTTCTGATCCATATTTTTCAGTTACCCATTTCAATACTTTGCCACGTCCATCATCATCAAAGTCGATATCAATATCGGGTAGGGAGATACGATCAGGGTTCAAAAAACGCTCAAAAAGCAAGTCGTATTTAATCGGATCTATTTTGGTTATTTCCAAACAGTAAGCTACGGCACTACCAGCGGCACTACCACGACCAGGACCTACGGATACTCCCATTTTACGACCAGCAGCAATAAAGTCTTGCACAATCAAGAAATAGCCTGGAAAACCCATCGTTTTCATGATATGGAGTTCGAAGATCAGTCGCTCTTGGGTGTCTTTATCCATATCTGGATAGTATTTTTTCGCCCCATCAAAAGCTAGTTTTGCCAAATAATCAGCTTCAAGTTTAAGACGATAGAGCTTATCGGCTCCACCGATAGCTTTAATTTTTTTCTGTGCTGCTTCAGGAGGAAGTGTATTTTCTCCGTGTTCGTCGCTTGTAAACTCCTTTATTAACTCTTCTTGAGTAAATCGCTTACGGTATTCATCTTCTGTGCCAAATTCTTCTGGAATTTGGAAGTTGGGCATAATAGGGCCATGCTCTATACTATATGTTTCAACTTTTTGAACAATTTCCAATGTGTTCTCTAAAGTTTCAGGGACATCACTGAAGATTTTGGCCATCTCTTCAGGAGTTTTTAACCATTCTTGTTTGGTATATCGCATGCGGTTAGTATCACTCATCTTTTTTCCCGTACTCAAACAGATGAGGCGTTCATGTGCATCAGCATCTTCCTGATTGACAAAGTGAACATCATTGGTACATACTACTTTGATACCATGTTTTTTTGCAATGCGTAATATCTCTTTATTGGCTGTCTCCTCCAGTGGATAAGCTGCCATGTTAGCATTTGGATCGTTCGTTTTGTGGCGCTGAATTTCAAGATAATAATCTTCTCCCCAGCGTTCTTTAAACCACAACGCAGCTTCTTCGGCTCCTTCAAGATCTCCACTATTGATTTTTTTTGGCACTTCACCAGCAAGGCATGCTGAACAAATAATAAGTCCTTCTTTATGTGCTTCAAGCTCTTTTTTGTCTGTACGAGGTTTGAAGTAAAAGCCTTCTGAATAAGCTTTGGAGACTAACTTTATTAGGTTTTGATACCCTTGTTTATTTTTAGCAAGTACAACCAAGTGCCAACCACTTCGGTCTTGTGTTTCAGTCTTATCGGTTTGACTGCGTCGAGCGACATACATTTCACAACCTATTATAGGCACAAAGGGAGTGGTACGTCCTTTGTTGATTTTGGCGATGTAATCGGTGAATTTTTTGATACCAAACATCACGCCATGATCTGTTAAGGCAATACCTGGCATATCGTGGGCAATAGCCTTGTCGACTAGCCCTTCTATACTGGCTTGACCATCTAGTAAGGAAAATTGTGAGTGAACATGTAAATGGGCGAAATTTGTCATTGCTATAAATAAGAATGGGAATTTTAAATTAGGATTCCAAAGGTACGGATTATCTGTGTGATGCACAAGGAAAGATGTGAGAAAAACAAAAAATCAGCTACAAGGTTGTTACTCACAGAAATATGCTATATCTTTGTACACCGAAGTTTTATAATACATTTATTCAACGCATGAAAAACTTGAAAAATATGCGCCTTCATTGTGAAGGATACCATACTATTATTGCAGTCGTTTTAATTTTAGCTTTGTTTGGAGCTTTACTGTATCGTTTTGATGCTCCAGTTCTTGTACAATTGATTTACGGCATTGGTGCTTTAGTCTTTTTAGGCCTAATTATTAATTTCTTTAGGTGTCCTATCCGAACCTTTACTGGGGATCGGAATGGCGCAATTGTTTCTCCTGTGGATGGAAAAGTCGTTGTTATCGAAGAAGTCAACGAGCAAGAATATTTTCATGATAAGCGTTTGATGATATCTATTTTTATGGATGTTACCAATGTACATGCTCAATGGTTTCCTTGTGATGGAACTGTAATACATTCAAGCCATACAAAAGGATTATTTTATAAGGCCTATTTACCAAAGGCTAGTACGGATAATGAACGCTCTATGGTGGTTATTCGTACAGAAAATGGTTTAGATGTGATGGCGAGACAAATTGCAGGTGCAGTGGCTCGTCGTATTGTAACTTATTGTCATCCAGGAGACAAGGCTGATATTAATGATCAACTAGGGTTTATAAAGTTTGGCTCACGTGTCGATTTGTACTTACCAATAGGTACAGAACCTACGGTTGTTCTTGGACAAAAAACTGTAGGATGTGAAACAGTAGTGGCTAAATTGCCTTAATAGATTATATATGAAAAGATATAGTTCACCTTGGTATCAAGGTGTCCCCAATATGATTACACTGTGTAATCTTTTGTCAGGAGTTGGTGCAGTGTTGTTGGCATTTCGTGGAGAATTGAAGTATAGTTTGGTGCTTATCATTTTGGGCGCTTGCTTTGACTTCTTTGATGGAATGATTGCTCGCTTATTGAAAGTGAGTGGCCCAGTAGGCAAGGAATTAGACTCTTTGGCCGATTTGATCACTTTTGGCTTTGCTCCATCAGCCATGTTGTATTATGTGATGAGTCATTTGCCACAAGTACATTATGTAAGTGCTTGGGAACAAATTTGTCCTTATTTAGCCTTTTTGATGGTGGCTGCATCTGCCATGCGTCTTGCTAAATTTAATGTGGACGAACGTCAGACAACTGAATTTATTGGTTTGCCTACTCCTGCTAATGCTTTGTTTTGGGGGGCTTTACTTGTTTCAGCTCCTCCAGTCTTGTTGCAGTGTACTTTTGCACAACTAGTATTACTCGTTGGCGTGCTTTTGGCTTCTTGGGTGCTCAATGCAGAGATTCCAATGTTTTCTCTCAAGTTTCATAACTTGAGTTGGAAAGACAATAGTTTGCGTTTCCTTTTTTTGATTGCAGCTATTGGATTGATTGTATGTTTTTACTTGCCAGGGATATCATATGCAATCGTGCTTTATGTAATCGTCTCGATTGTTAGAAATGTTTTGGCATAAGACTTGCAAGGAAGGTCTCGTAATTTAATCTTATACACAAAAAAAGAAAGCTTTATGATGTCCATATTATCCTTTTTATTTACTCTTTTTCTTGCTGCTGTTGTTTTTATAGTTGCTCTGGTTTTGATTGGCTTCTCAAGAATGAGAGCTATGCTGGGAGGAAAAAAACAGCGTGGCCCGTTTCAACAAACAGGGCGCAATCCATTTGGTTCACAAGAGGGACAAGAGCAAGGAAGATATCAGAGATCACACAATATGGACGGTCAACAACGTCAAGAATCAACACATGGAGATAACCAATCTTCTCAAGCTTCTCATAAAAAAGTATTCTCCCAAACCGAGGGAGAATATGTTGATTTTGAAGAAATTCAAGAATAATTATTTCTTATGACGCATAGCGCGTTTTTTTCTTATTTCAGCTTTTTTCTTAGCGGCACCTGAACCATGAAGTCCTTTTATATAAGTCGCTTTTTTTGCTTTTGTCTTTACTTTATTTTCCTCCCCTTCTTTTGGGCCTTTACTCCCTTTAAAGGTTATACCATTTAGGATGGCGCTTTTAATATCACTCATGCATTTATTGATTAAGTTTATTTTCACTATTTTGGAACAAAGGTAGTGTATTCCGATGAGAAATCGTATATTTGCCTATAGTAAAGAACAAAAAAACTCAATATGTCTTCGTTAATCATGCCAGTTTTGGATCCTAAGCACGATCCTATGGGAACAGCAATTGCTGATTATTATCACACGGGTGAAGCAGAACGTTTAATTGTACGTTCCGAATCATTTGATGACGATGAGATTCCAGTAAAACACCTGTTTCGTAGTTATAAGCAAATGCCTCGCCTTGAGCGTTTAGCATTGGATAAAGCAAAAGGACAAGTATTAGATGTGGGAGCTGGGAGTGGATGTCATGCTTTACATTTACAACAAAAGGGGCACGATGTGACGGCTATTGATGTGTCAGCGCTTTCGGTAGAAGTGATGAAAGAACGAGGAGTAGAAAAAGCTCTCCAAGTCAATTTCTTTGAACCAACTTTTACTGGAACGTATGACACAATATTAATGCTGATGAACGGTATCGGTATTGTAGGTACTGTAGAACGACTTCCTTTATTTTTTGAACGGGTGAAACAATTACTAGCCCCAGAGGGTGTGCTGTATTTGGATTCATCAGATTTGAAATATTTGTTTGAGGAAGAGGATGGAAGTTTCCTTATCGATATCGCAGGAGCTTATTATGGCGAAGTTGATTTCCAAATGGTGTATAAAGACATTGAAGGAGATCAATTTGATTGGCTCTATCTTGATTTTGAAACGTTACAATATTATTGCGCACAACATGGCTTTGAGGCCAAGTTAGTCGCTGAAGATAATCATTTTGGTTATCTAGCTTCATTGACTTATAAAGTTGAAAAGTAATGAAATGTCTGATAGATTTTTCTCAATCTGTCCAAAGGTATATCGAAGCAAATGATTTGGCTCGCCCTGATCATAAGATTATTGTTGGTTTTAGTGGTGGCCCTGATTCGATAGCATTGCTGCGTTGCCTACATGAACTGAATTATAGTTGTATTGCTGCGCATTGTAATTTTCATCTTCGTGATGAGGAGTCTATACGTGATGAGGAGTTTGTGAAAAAAGTGTGTCATGAATTAGACATCCCTTTCGAAGTCGCACATTTTGATACTCGTCAAGAAGCACTAACACATGGTGAATCGATAGAAATGGCGGCGCGCCGTTTGCGATACGATTGGTTTGAAGCACTTAGGTTACAGTATCATGCTGATAGTATTGCGGTAGGGCATCATAAAAATGACAGTGTGGAAACGCTGTTGCTTAATTTGATACGTGGTACAGGTGTGAAGGGGCTTTGTGGTATTCAAGCAAAGCAGGGGATGATTATTCGACCTTTATTGGGTATGAGTAGAGAAGAAATCGACTCTTATCTAGATGCCTGTAATTTTGATAGCGTACTAGATAGCTCAAACCTATCACATGATTATTTACGTAATCGTATTCGACATGAAGTGTTGCCTTTATTAGCAGAGATGAATCCATCCATTGTAGAAAATTTAGCTAATACGACCTTGTATATGCAGGAAGTTGCGTCAATGATGCAGGCTTCTACCCATAATTATCATATTTGGGTTGAACAAGGAGTTATTCCTATTGATGCTTTGCTTGCTCAGGCTTCTCCAGAATTGATTTTGCATGAGCTAATTGCTCCGCTTGGATTTAATAGTAGTCAACAAAGTAATATTTTGGAATGCGCTCGTTCAGGGCAGAGTGGAAGACAGTTTGAAAGTAAGACTGGTTGGAGCATTTTACGTGACCGGGACGGATTATTGATTCGTCCATCCCAACATGAAGAAGAGGCCGCACCTAATTTTAGAATAGAGTTTACTCAGTACAAAGTCGGGGATGCTTTACCATCGTTTAGCAAAAAGACAGCTTTGATTGATGCGGATGCAGTGCATTTGCCTTTACACTTGCGTAGATGGAAGAAGGGTGATCGATTCTCTCCATATGGCATGGAAAAAGGGAGCAAGTTGGTGAGTGACTTTTTGACTGATAAGAAAGTATCTATGGTGAAACGAGAAAATACATGGGTACTTTGTGATGATGATGACAAAATTGTATGGCTGGTTGGTCATGAGATTGCTCATCCATATCGTTTGCGCAAAGAATCTACAACTGTATTGTGTATGCATTGTGTGCCCCTTTCAGAGGATCTAAAAGAGAATCCTTCTGTAGGTGAGGGTACTGGCGTCAAATATTTGTAACCATTTTTGTGCATTGCAAATTATTTTAGTATATTTGCCCCGTTGATAATGCATTTGTGCATGTGAAGCACTGCTTGCATTGAAAGCTACAGTCCTTGTAGCCTGTAAACATTCCCCCGAATATAGACTTATAATATTTATCAAAAGCATTATTCTTCTGAATAATCATTATTTCCACATATGGACAATTATAACATAACTCAACTGCGAAAGATGGCTGTTGAAGATCTACGTAAGATCGCTGAACAACTAAATGTGCCTGATATTGCATCGACTGAAAAAGAAAAACTGGTATATGAAATATTAGATCAGCAAGCAATTGTGTCGGCCAATATAAAAACGGCAAAGAAAGAAACAATTAAAAAACCTCGTAAGACAAAAGCTGCATCAACTAAGCGTAGTACAGCTGATACAGAGACAAATGAAGGAGTAAACGAAGATATACCTTCAAATTCCAAAAATGCGGAAGCTTCTGATGATTCCACTACAGTAAATGAAAGTACTGAGAGTACATCTAAACGTAAAACTGGAAGACCTAAAAAAACAGCTGCTAAAGAAAGCAATAAAAAAGGAGATTCTGATACTCAAATAGAAGTTTCTTCTGAATCCAATACAAAGCGTAAAGCTGGTAAAAATAAGAAGGACAGTGGTTTAGAAAAAGAAAGTGCTGAAGCGAAACAAACAACTGTTTCAAAATCAAAAACAGTTGCTAGAACACCTAAGGCTACAGAGGCTAAACCAGTGGCAAAAGTTGTATCTAACCAAAATGTTGCTAAACAGACAATGGCTGAAGAGCAATTTGTTGAGGGAAAAGCTGACATTCAGGTTGATTTGGAGACCCAGTATAACCCTGAAAGCAATGGTATAGATACCTTTGCGAAAGATGCATCAACATCGAGTCACTTTGATGAATTGATGGAACAAGCAGAATACGAAATAAAAGGTATGGTTGACGATGTCCCTCCATTTATTCAACAAAGTGAACAAGCATCTGATGTACCAGAGGGTATGTTGGAACAAGAAGCGACAGATAAAATAGAATTACCAGAAGCTTTATTTGACAAGTTTAGTCAAACAAAATTAGAAGATGCACCTGTCGTGAATGCAGAGGATGCTGTACCTCCTGTACCTCAAAAGCATATTCAAGCAGACAAAAATAATAATAAGCGTAAGCGAATAAAAGTGGAAACCGTAAATCCACCAACAGGAACTAAACAAAGACCTAATCGCGAGGAGAAAAGAGATCAACGTGCGCAACAACAGGAAACTCGATATAATGAGCCAGAAGCTTATGAATCACATCGCGCTGAATTTGAACACGAAGGACGTTTTGACGATCGCGATTTTAGACAGAATCCTTCCATGGAGGAGCCGCCTATTTTAGAACCTATGCGTATTCCACGCCGTAACTATGATTTTGGAAATATCCTTGATGGCGCCGGAGTGCTGGAGATTATGCCTGATAATTATGGTTTCTTACGTTCTGCGGATTATAATTATTTGAGTTCACCAGATGATATATATGTATCTCAATCTCAAGTCAAATTGTATGGTTTAAAGACTGGTGATCTAGTAGAAGGAGTTATTCGTCCTCCAAAAGAAGGAGAAAAATATTTCCCTTTAGTAAAAATACATCGCATCAATGGACGTGAACCAAACTTCGTGCGTGACCGTGTTCCATTCGAACATCTTACTCCGTTGTTCCCTGAAGAAAAATTCAATTTATCTCGTGGTAATCGTAATGATGCATTGTCTTGTCGTGTGATAGATTTGTTTGCTCCTATCGGTAAAGGACAGCGTGGCTTAATTGTGGCACAACCCAAAACGGGTAAAACTATTCTTATGAAAGAAGTAGCCAATGCGATAGCTGCGAATCATCCTGAAGTGCATATGATTATGTTACTTATTGATGAACGTCCTGAGGAAGTCACTGATATGGCTCGTAGTGTTAATGCAGAAGTTATTGCATCTACGTTTGATGAACCAGCAGAGCGTCATGTAAAAGTAGCTGGCATTGTTTTAGAAAAAGCAAAACGTATGGTTGAATGTGGCCATGATGTCGTTATTTTCTTGGATTCCATCACTCGTTTAGCACGTGCGTATAATACGGCAACTCCTGCTTCAGGTAAAGTGTTGTCTGGTGGGGTGGATGCAAACGCATTGCAGCGCCCAAAACGTTTCTTTGGTGCGGCACGTAATATTGAAGGAGGTGGATCATTGACAATTATTGCAACGGCTTTGACAGATACTGGTTCTAAAATGGATGATATCATCTTTGAAGAATTTAAAGGTACTGGTAATATGGAGCTTCAATTGGATCGTGCGTTGGCTAATAAACGTATTTATCCAGCTGTCAATTTGATCGCTTCAAGTACTCGTCGTGATGATTTACTATTAGAGAAAACAGTACAAGATCGCACTTGGATATTGCGTAAGTTCTTGTCGGATATGAATCCAGTGGAAGCCATGACTTTTGTACGAGATCGATTGAGTAACACCTTGGATAATGATGAATTCCTTTTGAGTATGAACTCATAGAGTAAATAAGTATAATAACTAATCAAGTATAAGATCAACAAAGTATGTTTGATAATTTAAGCGAAAAACTAGAACGTTCTTTTAAGATATTGAAGGGTGAGGGAAGTATCACCGAACTGAATGTAGCTGAGACTGTTAAATCGGTACGTCGTGCCTTGCTTGATGCCGATGTCAATTACAAAGTAGCCAAAGAATTTGCTAACACTGTTAAAGACAAGGCAATAGGTCAGAAAGTGTTGACAGCTGTAAAGCCAGGACAACTGCTTGTAAAAATTGTCCATGATGAGTTAGCCACTTTGATGGGGGGCGAAGCTATCGAATTGGATACAGAAGCTAAGCCTACGATTGTACTAATGTCTGGTTTGCAAGGGTCTGGTAAGACTACTTTCTCTGGTAAACTAGCTAAGATGCTTAAGGAGAAAAAGCACAAAAAGCCAATGTTGATAGCTTGTGACGTCTATCGTCCAGCTGCGATTGATCAGCTTGAGGTGTTGAGTCGCGAAATCGAAGTCGATTTTTATTGTGAGCGCGATAATAAGAATCCAATTGAGATAGCACGTAATGGTATTGTCGAAGCAAAATCGAAGAGTTGTGATTTGATTATTGTTGATACAGCGGGTCGTTTGGCTATTGATGAACAGATGATGAATGAGATTGAAGCTTTAAAGAAAGCTGTAAATCCAACTGAAACATTGTTTGTCGTTGACTCAATGACTGGGCAAGATGCTGTCAATACTGCTTTTGAGTTTAATAAGCGTTTAGATTTTGATGGAGTTGTTTTAACCAAGCTTGATGGTGATACCCGCGGTGGTGCAGCTCTGTCTATTCGTACTGTTGTCAATAAACCTATCAAATTTATAGGTACTGGTGAGCGCATGGACGCTGTAGATGTATTCCATCCATCGCGTATGGCCGATCGTATCTTAGGTATGGGTGATGTGGTTTCACTGGTTGAACGTGCACAACAGCAATATGATGAAGAAGAGGCGAAGAAACTTCAAAAGCGTATTCAGAAAAATCAATTTGATTTTAATGATTTCATGTCACAAATCCAACAAATTAAAAAGATGGGTGATGTGAAGGAGTTGGCTGCAATGATTCCTGGTGTAGGTAAGGCTATCAAAGATGTTGAAATTGGTGATGAACCATTCAAGCACATTGAGGCTATTATTCAGTCTATGACTCCAGAAGAACGCAGTACCCCTTCTATGATAGATGGATCACGTAGACAACGTATTGCTAAAGGTAGTGGAACAACTTTACAGGAAGTCAATCGCTTAATAAAGCAGTTTGATCAAACTCGTAAGGTTATGAAGAATGTTACGTCTCTAGGAATGGGAGGTAAGATGCCTAAGATGCCAAGAATGGGCAAATAAATAGTGATGATTCCAGATAGGGGATACCTTGTATAAGGGAACTGCTATCTGGAATTATGCTTATTACACAATAAAACGAACGAATATGGAAATAATTGATGGAAAAGCTATCTCTGCGAAAATCAAGGAAGAAATTGCAGTTGAAGTAGCTGAACGTGTTGCTCGCGGAGAGAAGCGCCCACATCTAGCTGCCGTATTGGTAGGACATGATGGAGGTAGCGAAACCTATGTCGCTGCCAAAGTTAAAGCTTGTGAGGCGTGTGGTTTTACATCTACTTTGACTCGTTTTGAAGCAGATGTGACTGAAGAAGAGTTGCTGAAAGAAGTGCATCGTTTGAATGACGATGATGATGTCGATGGTTTTATTGTGCAGCTTCCTTTGCCTAAACAAATAGATGAACAGAAAATTATTGAAGCAATCGATTATCATAAAGATGTTGATGGCTTTCATCCGATCAACGTGGGACGTATGTCTATTGGATTGCCTTGTTTTGTAAGTGCGACTCCAAGTGGTATCGTAGAATTGCTTCGTCGTTATAACATCAAGACTGAGGGCAAACATTGTGTTGTGTTGGGCCGTAGTAATATAGTGGGTAAGCCGATGGCTTCATTGATGATGCAAAAAGCCAACCCTGGAAATTGTACCGTAACTGTTTGTCATAGTCGTACGCCTAATATACAAGAAGTGTGTGCTTCGGCGGATATTTTAATTGCTGCATTAGGTGCACCTAAATTTGTAACCCCTGAAATGGTAAAGCCGGGAGCCGTTGTTATTGATGTTGGTACAACACGCGTACCCGATGCAACGCGTAAATCAGGATTTAAGTTAACAGGTGATGTGGATTTTGAAACGGTGAAAGATAAATGTAGTTTTATCACTCCTGTACCTGGTGGAGTAGGCCCTATGACGATTGTGTCTTTAATGCTCAATACGCTAAAAGCAAGTAAAAAAATGTTTTAGTCATTTTTTTTGAGGAAATGTTTGGAGAATAAAAATAAAGCTGTATCTTTGCATCGCGTTTGAGAGAAACGGGCTTTTAAGCAAAGCAAATGCCTCTCATTACAGCTTTTATGGTGAGCGTAGTTCAGTTGGTTAGAGCGTCAGTTTGTGGTTCTGAATGTCGTGGGTTCGAGTCCCATCGTTCACCCAGAAAATGGTAGTTTCGATGTCGAAACTACCATTTTTTTAGATGTATAATTTTGAATGCTGGTGAGAAAACAGTACTTTTGTCTCATATTTATAATAGTATGAAGAAAATCTTTCCTATTTTAGTAACAGTCCTCTTAATGACGACCTCTTGTTCTCAATACAATCGTGTGTTGAAAACGATGGATTATAACTATAAGTATGAAGCTGCAAAAAGTTATTTCGCCGAAGGCAAATATACACAGTCTCAGACAATTCTAAACGAATTGATTAACATCTTAAAAGGGACAGATAAAGCTGAAGAGTCTGTCTACATGTTGGGTATGTGTTATTATAAACGACACGACTATGTGATGGCATCTGAGACATTTAAGAAATACTACACAACTTATCCTAGAGGTGTGTATGCGGAAATGTCTCGTTTTAATTCGGGTAAAGCATTAGCACTCAATTCTCCAGAGGCAAAACTTGATCAGAGTACTACTTATGTAGCCATTCAAGAATTGCAAATGTTTTTGGAATTGTATCCACAAAGCAAATTGAAAAAAGAGGCTGATGATATTATTCTTCAACTAGAAGATAAGTTGGTGCTAAAAGAATTATATTCTGCTAAACTCTATTATAATCTTGGTAATTATCTAGGACAAAACAATTATGAGTCTTGTGTAATTACAGCGCAGAATGCTTTGCGCGATTTCCCGTATACAAAGTACCGAGAAGAGTTGGCAATTTTGATTTTACGTAGCAAATACCAATCAGCTCACTATTCAGTTGAGCATAAAATGGCTAAAAGATATAGAGATGTCGCTGATGAATGTTATGCATTCAAGGTGGATTATCCAAATAGTAAATACCTTTTGGAAGCTGAAGATCTTCTTAAGAAAGCTGAGAAGATGATTAAAGAGCTTCCTGTAGTCGACAATGAATTATAGAAAAGAAGTTTAATCTAAATAAGTTTTATCATTATGGATTATAAAAGAAGCAATGCGCCTACTAACACGATAACTCGTGATATGATGGAGTTGTGTACAGATACAAATAATATATACGAGACTGTGCATATTATTGGTAAGCGTGCAAACCAGATAGCTGCTGACATTAAGAATGATTTGTCGTCTAAGCTACAAGAGTTTGCTTCGACAAATGACAATCTTGAGGAAACATTTGAGAATAGAGAACAAATTGAAATTTCTCGTTATTATGAGAAATTACCAAAGCCTACATTGTTAGCTGCTCAGGAATATGAAGAAGGTAAGGTCTATTTTCGTAATCCAGAAAAGGAGAAAGAGCTAGAAGAAAAGAAGAAGTAGTATGATTCAACGTAAACAAACTATTTACTTGCTGCTAGCTGTTGTGTTGCTTGTTGTGTCTTGTTTTATGCCACTAGGGTATTTTATGGAAGCTAGTGGAGCTACAACAACTTCGCTTAAACCATTTTCGTCTGTATCATGGCAGTTGGGAGCACTTTTAAGCCTGTCAGCCTTGGTTGATTTGGTTGCTATATTTTTATTCCGTAAACATCAGGTTATGATGCAAGTACGCATGTGTGTGTTTGCGCTTCTGTTGATTGTCGGATATTATGTTTCTCTAGCTGTATTACTTTTTGCAGGCACTAAACCAGAGGTGCTAAGTGAATTTCACGTTTCTATGTTCCTTGCATTTCCGTTGTGTGCTTTTGTGCTCACTGTAATGGCCCGTGGCGCTATTAATAAAGATATCAATGCATATAAGTCTATGGACCGTATTCGCTAGATATACGTATACATATAAATAAAAAAGTGTCATCTATTCTATTTCTAGGATAGATGACACTTTTTTTTGTGGGCTTTTATTTAGTCTATTAAGCCTTCTGGTAGATCCATATACAGTATACGCTCATCGTTGTCTAGTTCTTGAATCATAGATTCGTGAGCAGGAATCATGACTTCATCGTCATCTTCCGTTTGTACTAAGAATAATACATTGGGAGTGGATGTATCCACGTCGATCACTTTACCGACATAGTTATTCTGTGCCGTGTATAATGCGAATCCTATAAAATAATTCCATGTAAATTGTTCAGGAGCATTTCCTTTGGCTAGTGCTTTAGGAAAAAATACGTGTACATTGGTAAAACGTTTTGCCCATTCAGCGGAATCTACATCTTCTAATTTTACTAAAGCTGTCGAGTCGTTCTTAAAACGATACGATTCGATAAAGAAGGGTACTAATATACCATCCATCTCGCAAACTAGATAAGGAGCTTCCACACGATCAAAGATGTCATCATTGAAAGTCAAAGAGATCTCACCTTGCAGACCATGTGGCTTATTAAAAAGCCCAATTTCATATACATCATTTTTTTTTATCATACAGTATATTTCCAATGCCTTGTTCCAGCAAGAGTTAGCTGAGCTGGTACAGGCCATTTTAATTGATAATTTTGATACTTAAGAATCTAAGCGTGTAATTCTTGCACCGATAGCATTGAGACGTCCTTCAATATTTTGATAGCCTCTATCGATTTGTTCAATGTTGTCTATACGACTAATGCCCTCAGCGCTCATAGCCGCAATAAGCAATGCAATACCAGCACGAATATCTGGAGAAATCATATTGCCCCCTCGTAGTCTCATAAAATTGTCGTGTCCGTTAACGACTGCTCTGTGTGGATCGCAAAGAATGATTTGTGCACCCATATCAATGAGTTTATCGACAAAAAACAGACGACTTTCAAACATCTTTTGGTGAATCAAGACACTTCCTTTTGCCTGTATTGCTGTAACCAGCATGACACTAAGTAAATCGGGCGTTAATCCTGGCCATGGAGCATCGGAGATAGTCATAATGGAACCGTCAATAAAGCTCTCTATCTCGTAATGCTCTTGTGCAGGAATATAGATATCGTCACCATGTTGTTCAAGCTTTATCCCAAGACGACGGAAGCTATTAGGAATGATTCCCAAATCGGCATAGTGTACATCCTTTATGGTGATTTCGCTATGGGTCATAGCCGCCATACCAATAAAACTACCTACTTCAATCATGTCGGGTAGAATGCGATGTGTGCACCCACTAAGTGTTTCAACTCCTTCAATAATCAACCTGTTTGAAGCGATACCTGTGATCTTAGCTCCCATGCTGCAAAGCATTTTGCAGAGTTGCTGTAGATAGGGTTCGCATGCCGCATTGTATATTGTTGTTGTACCTTCTGCAAGTACTGCTGCCATAACAATGTTGGCGGTACCCGTTACACTGGCTTCATCTAAAAGCATGTAACAACCTGTTAGTTTAGGGGCTTTGATAGTGTAGATATGACGTTTGTCATCGTAGATAAAAGTAGCTCCCAGTTGCTGTATTCCTAATAAGTGTGTATCAATACGACGACGGCCGATTTTATCCCCACCAGGTTTAGCAATAATAGCTTGTCCAAATCGGCTGATCATAGGACCGATAAGCATTACAGAGCCACGGAGCGATGCGCACTTTTTTAAAAAATCGTCACTTTGAATATATTCTAAATTAACTTCATCAGCTTGGAAACTATAACTATCCACAGATAGCTTTTCCACTTTTACGTCCATGTCACGTAGTAACTGTATGAGGTTGTTGATATCTAGAATATCAGGGACATTTTCTATAATTATCTTCTCTGAAGTAAGAAGCGTAGCGCATATGATTTGTAGGGCTTCGTTTTTCGCCCCTTGAGGTCTGATTTCTCCAGATAGGCGATGTCCACCTTCTATTATAAATGATGCCATATTTAGCTAATTCTTATTATACGTTATAAAGTCAATTTGATTAGTCAAATATAGCACAAAGACATAGAAAAGCAAAATGAAATCCTTATTTTCTTTTGCTGTAGTTGTTGTTTCTCGTTTGACGCTTGGGTGGATTATTTTTTTGACCTTTGTTTGGTCCTGTATTTCTACTACGTTGGTTTTTATTGCTGCGTGGATTGCGATGTTGTCCTTGTTGTTGGTCATGCATAATATCTTGTACAGCTGGAGTTAAGGCCAAACGACCAAATGACAACTCTTCAAGATCAGCTGCTATTTTGTCATCGTTGCATATTTCTTTATTCCAATTTGTTAAGAATTTACGCATTTGATTGCAAATCATAGCCACCAACATATCGCGTTCTTCATTATCAGGGGATTCAGATGCCTCAATAATCAATCGTTCGAGTATCACACCATAGTGGCGATAACGAATAGGACCTTGAAGATTGGGGACTGAATGTGGTTTCGGCTCTATTTCGTCTTTCTTGAGAATTTCGCAAGGATAGTCAATGTCAAGTTTGTAATCACTCATCAATGCCAGATGATCCCATAGCATAGGCACAAAATCCACGTTGCCGCGAAGTTCTGGATATTGATTGGCCATAATGTTAACTATTGTTTCAGCACAAGCTTGACGCTCTTTGCGATTCTCAATCGTTAAGCAATGATCCACCATATTTTGGATACTACGTCCATATTCTGGCAAAGGCAACTTTTTAAGTTGAGTATTATATTTGTGTTCTAATGAATTCATAAACACTGGGTTATGATGAATAAAATTTTAAGAAATCAGTTTATAACAATTTCTTCTTTGAGACAGTTGCTACAAACTCTTTGAGATAAAATGGCTCAAAATAAGCGACATTTTCAGTATCCCCACATGCTAATTTCTTTTCAGCTAGTGGGAACATCCATTTAGCCAACGGTACAGCATCGGCCATAAAAAATGCATTAGGGTGAGAGAGTCGGTTCATGCATTTCTGTACTCCATCACCTACAAAATAGACAGGACCTGCTTCCAAATCTTTCTCAAATGGATTGGGTGCATCTTCCTCAATAACAAGAGCACGCGTTGGTGCTAGTTCATTCAATGAAAAATCCATTGTCGTTGTGTATACTTCCATGCGACGAGCGTCAAGCATAGGAATAAAACGTGCTTGATCTGCATTGTCTACTTGCAATAATAGAGGGACACAAAGCAGTTGTAAAGTAGGAATACTAATAAGTGGTACATGTAAAGCATAACATATACCCTTGGCCATAGATACTCCAATACGAAGACCTGTGTAACTTCCAGGTCCACTTGTTACAGCTACAGCATCTATTGGGATGGCGTGATTTTCAGCAAAAGATAATGCTTGATCTACGTAACCGCCAAGCAATATTGTATGTTGGGCACGTTCTTTTTGTGCCAACTCGAAAATGACAGCTCCATCTTGGCTCAATGCTACTGAGCATGCGTGAGTGGAAGTGTCAATGCATAAAATACAAGACATTTGTGAATCTTAGATTGAATATATTATGTCTGCAAATATAGTGATAATCTCGAATAAAAACCGTATTTTTGTGGGAAATAAATGTAAACATCAGATTTATGATTCAATCAATGACAGGGTTTGGTAAAGCTCAAGTAGCTTTAGCAGGCCGTACAATTCAAATAGAAGTACGTACTCTAAATAGTAAAGCTCTTGATTTTTCTGCAAGAATAGCCTCTTCATTACGAGATATTGAAATGGATATGCGTAGTTTGGCTGGTAAGAGTATTGGTCGAGGTAAAGTCGATTTTAGTGCTCGAGTAGAACAAGATAGTGTACAAGCAGCTACACAAATCAACAAGGCTATGGCAGGGGCTTATCTAGCACAATTTAGAGACTTTGCTTCAGATAATGATCTCAAGATCTCTAACGATCAAATCTTAGAGCAAGTGATGCGTATGCCCGATGTTTTGGAAAGACAACAAGATGTAGAATTGACAGATGACGATAAAAAGGCCATTCTTGAGGGTGTACAAGAAGCGATGGTGCAATTGAGTGATTTTCGCTCACAAGAAGGAGCCGCTTTGGGCAATCGTTTCAGACAGAATATCAATAATATAAGTGATCTATTGCAAAAGGTTGATGCTTTTGAAGTGGAACGAGTTGACAAGATTCGTACTCGTATTATGGAACAATTGGATAAGTTGACAGTAGACTATGATAAGAATCGCTTAGAACAAGAAATGATTTACTATATAGAGAAACTTGATGTCAATGAAGAAAAACAACGCTTAGCACATCATCTTACTTATTTTGTAGAAACTATGGATAGTGAAGATACTCAAGTTGGTAAGAAGTTAGGCTTTATAGCACAAGAAATAGGACGTGAAATCAATACTCTTGGCTCGAAAAGTAACCAAGCAGATATGCAACGCATCGTTGTGCAAATGAAAGATGAACTTGAACAAATCAAAGAACAAGTTTTAAACGTACTATAAAGGATATATGGCTGGTAAACTTATTATTTTTTCTGCACCATCAGGATCTGGTAAATCAACAATCATTAATTATTTGCTTCAGAGGGGAGTTGACATGAAATTTTCTATTTCAGCAACCAGTCGTGCTCCTCGAGGAACAGAAAAAGATGGTGTGGAATATTACTTTTTGTCACCCGATACCTTTCGAGCGCGAATTGCACAGGGTGACTTTCTTGAGTATAACGAAGTCTATGAAGGGCGATTTTATGGAACACTGCGTAGTGAAGTAGAGGATCGCCTAGTAGCAGGTCAAACAGTTGTGCTTGATTTGGACGTAGAAGGTGGTGTACGCGTTAAAGAAATCTTTGGAGAACGTGCTTTGGCTGTGTTTATACAACCGCCAAGTATTGATGCTTTGCGTGCACGTTTGATCGAGCGTGCTACCGATGCTCCTGAAGTGATTGAAGATCGTTTGAATCGTGCTAGTTACGAAATGGGCTTTGCTTCTCAGTTTGATGTCGTTGTTGTCAATGATGATTTGACAACAGCACAACGTGAAGCATACGATATCGTGACATCATTTATCGCGAAATAATTTATTTCTTGTTCTATGGCTACTTCAAAACGCGTGGGAATCTATGGCGGGTCTTTTAGTCCCATTCATTTAGCTCATACGATATTGGCTCAGTATCTTATAGATCATGGTTATGTAGATGAGGTGTGGCTGATGGTGTCGCCACAAAACCCATTAAAATCAACCCATTTCTTGTATCCAGAGTCCTTGCGTATCGAAATGGCTCAGATGGCAACAGCTCATCTTCCTAAGGTGAAGGTGAGTGATTTTGAATGTCATCTTCCCAAACCTACCTATACCGTGTTCACCATGGATGCTTTGTGTACAGAGTATCCAGAAGTCGAATTTACTTTGTTGGTTGGTGGAGATAATTGGCGGCTATTTGATCGTTGGCGTGAAGGAGAACGCTTGTTGAGTCTGTGTAAGCTGCTCGTATATCCTCGCCCAGGATTTCTCCTGTCGAACGAGGAAATAGCAGCGTTGCCTTCGTCAGTAACATATTTAGCAGATGCGCCTTTGATGAATATGAGCAGTACAGAGATACGACAAGCGATAGAAGCAGGGGAGAGTTGTCAAGATACTCTACATCCCGATGTGGAAAAACGACTTCATGAATATATGTCGTAGTTTATTTTTGTACGTGCTTGTCGGCATGATAGGAAGAGCGTACTAGAGGGGCACTTTCCACAAATCGAAAGCCTTTGGATAGACCAATGTTTTTGTACTTTTCAAATTGTGCAGGTGTGATGTATTCGGTAACTGGCCAATGCTCCAGTGTGGGTTGAAGATATTGTCCTAGCGTCAATATTTGACAATTGACTGCACGCAGATCATCCATGGTGTCGATGACTTCTTCTTCAGTTTCTCCTAGTCCAAGCATTAATCCAGATTTAGTGACAACGCCATTTTGAGCGAGATATTTTAGTACGTTTAGACTACGGGTGTAGTTGGCGGCAGATCTCACTAGTGGCGATAGTCTTTTGACCGTCTCCATATTGTGACTGATAATCTCAGGATGTTCTTTTATGATGAGGTGTAAGCTGTCTGTATTGCCTTGAAAGTCTGGAATAAGTACTTCAAGAGTTGTCTGGGGACAGCTTTCTTTTATTTCACGAATTGTATTGGCCCAGTGATTAGCCCCGCCGTCTTCCAAGTCATCTCTATCTACTGATGTGATGACTGCATGCTTTAAGTGCATTAATTGGATTGCGCGTGCCACTTGTTTAGGCTCATCAGGGGATAGGGGATGTGGACGTCCAGTTTGTGTGTTGCAAAACTTACAACTTCTGGTGCAGATATCACCGCCAATCATCAAGGTCGCTGTACCATTACCCCAACATTCTCCACGATTTGGGCAACGTCCACTGCTACAAATGGTATGCAAGTGATGGTCTTCAATAATTTTTTTTGTTTGTGTATACCGTTCATTGGCATCTATACTAATTTTTAGCCAAGATGGTTTTCTGCTTAGTTGAGATAAAGCTAGTTTGGGTTTTTCAGTCGTTTTCATGATGTAAGGTTTTAGGTCTGGCATTCTTGCCTTAGATATTGAGATTCTGGCTTTAAATATAAACATTCTTGCCTTGAATTGTCGTATCCAAGGCAAGAATGATTGAGCTTTATAGATGTGCTTTTACAAAGCGTGTAAGACGTTTGTATAAGTGTAATCTAGTATTTCCACCATAGATACCGTGGTTCTTATTGGTGTATATTTGCATGTCAAATGGTTTATCCAATTGTACCAAGTATTCTGAGTATTCAGCGCAGTTTTGATAGTGTACATTGTCATCAGCCAATCCGTGTACGAGCAACAAGTCTCCGTGTAATTTGTCGGCACGATTGAAGCATGATCCTTCTTTGTATCCTTCTTCATTTTCCTGTGGAGTACGCATGAAACGTTCAGTGTATATAGTGTCATAGTATCTCCATGATGTAGGAGCAGCTACAGCAATACCTGCTTTAAATACAGGGCGACCTTCACTCATACTCATCAGTGTTGTAAATCCACCAAAACTCCACCCCCAAATACCGATGCGTTGGGCATCAATATAAGGTAAAGTTCCTAGATATATGGCTGTTTCTACTTGGTCTTCGGCTTCCAATACACCTAACTTCATATACGTGCATTTAGCAAATGCTGCACCTCTACCGCCAGTTCCACGTCCATCAACACACACAGTGATATAGCCTTGTGTAGCTAGGTATGTTTGCCAATCTATTTTGAATTCATCCAATACTTCTTGACTTTGAGGACCACTATACTGATACATCAATACAGGATACTTTTTAGATGGATCGAAGTCTGTCGGTTTGATCATCCAACCGTTAAGCTGGGTGCCTTGTGATGTCTTAAAAGTGAAGAAGTCTTTTTCAGGGATAGCATATTGAGCTAGGAGCTGTTTTAGATGTGCATTATCTTCCATAACCTTTAAAACTTTCTGGTCTTTGGTACTTTCTAGAGTCACCTGCATGGGGGTGCGTACATCATTGAAATAATGTACAAAATAGTCGAAGTTTTTAGAGAATATAGCACGGTTTATCCCACCTTGAGGTGTAAGGCATGTCTTTTTGCCTTTCTTATCAATACGATAGATGGCTTGTTTTAGTGGACTAGATTCATCACTAGAATAGTAGAAACTGTTGCTTTTGCTATCCCAGCCCAAGAAATCTTTCACTTCAAATTCACCACTTGTCACTTGCTTGATCAATTGACCATTTAGAGTGTACCAATACAAGTGCTTATATCCATCTCTGTCACTAACAAAGCTAAAGTGCTTGTCGTAAAATTTAAGTTGGTCTAGTGCACTTTCACTGATGTATGTATCACTTGTCTCACGAAGAATTTGTTTACTTACCGTGGAGCGTGGATTGGTATAATATAACTCTAGAACGTTTTGATTACGATTCAGAGTCACAACTGCCAAGCGAGTGGAATCATTGGTAAACTCAATGCGAGGTATATACCCTTCTTTGCTCAAAGGAATATCTAGTTTGCGGTCAATATGATGCTTGATGTCATAGCTGTGTACCTCCACTTTCGAGTTGTCTTCGCCAGCTTTAGGGTATTTGTAAGTATAGCTTGTAGGGTATCCCTCATATTGCTTGTTGTGAGGATAGACACGAGGATACAATGGGAAGGAGTAGCTTTTTACAGCCGATTCGTCGAAACGAATATAAGCCAGCATTTTACTATCTGGACTAAAGCAGAATGCACGATTGAATGAAAACTCTTCTTCATACACCCAATCTGGAATCCCGTTTAAGACGTGATTAAATTCTCCATCTTTAGTAATTTGAGATTCTGCATTGTTGTATAGAAGTTTCACTAGGAAAATATTGTTATTGCGTACAAAGGCAATGTCATTACCATCTGGCGAGAATAAAGGCACTTGTTGTGGACCACCAGCACTTAATGGTACTAGCTTATTGTTGCGCATTTCATAAATATAGTGCACGGCAGTGTAACTGCGGCGATAGATATTTTTGCGATTGGTCTCAATTAGAATGTCGCGACCGTTTGGCGAGAACTGGTAATTGCTGAAAGTTTTGAAGCTACAATCTCTAGCGGTTGCAACGTCAAATAAAACTTTGATTTGTTTACCTGTACGAAAATCATACTGTATGATTTGTGTACCATCACTATTCATTGATGTATAGCTTGTACCGTCGCTATAAGGGCGTACACCGTGTACCGTCTCTTGATAAAAGGTATAATTGGTGATATTACTTAAAGTCAATTGTCGCAATGGAACTTGACTTTTAGTCTGTGAAATGTCTGATGAAGATGCATTTGTTGATGCAGGGTGAGCATATACGGCAGATGTGCAAGTAAAAATCACCGCCAAGAAGCTCGTCTTGCTCAAGTGATTTAAAATTTTAGGGATCATATGTTAACTATTTTGGTTATGTATACTAACTGCAAAACTACAAAAAATGAGCTTATTTCGGGCGATTATCATTATTATTTTCTTACTTTTGTGCTATGCAACAAGCCGAACTTCCTTTATTTAGAGATTTTAGTGCCTGGATGAGGCAACAGTTTCCCTATAAAGTCCAAAAAATATCTTTACACGCAGGTTTTACGTGTCCCAATCGAGATGGTCGAGTGGGATTGGGGGGATGTACGTATTGCAATAATCAAACATTTAATCCAGCGTACTGCCAAGAATCACGCAGCATCACCCAACAACTGGAAGAAGGGCGTGCCTTTTTTAGTCACAAATACCCAGAGATGAAGTATTTGGCCTATTTTCAAGCCTATACCAATACTTATGATACCATTGAAATGCTTGATGCGCGGTATCAAGAAGCTCTTGCGGTAGATGATGTGGTAGGAGTTGTGATCGGTACCCGTCCAGACTGTGTGGATGAACGCTTATTGGATTATTTTGCAGATTTGCATAAATCCCATTACGTGTTGTTGGAATATGGGATAGAGAGTTGTTATGATAAGACACTCGAATTGATCAATCGTGGCCATACCTTTGCCCAAAGTGCTTGGGCTGTGCAGCAAACTGCCCAGCGTGGAATCCCAGTTGGAGGACATATGATTTTGGGCTTGCCTGGTGAAAGTCATGACGAGATTTTGAACGAAGCATCTATCTTTTCCGATTTGCCACTGGATACCATTAAACTGCATCAACTGCAATTAATAAAAGGAACTAAGATGGCTCGTCAACAGGAGTTGAATCCCGATTTTGTACATCTGTATGATGTGGATGAGTATATTGATTTGGTGATTGATTTTATAGCTCGACTGAGACCCGATTTGGTGGTTGAGCGTTTTGTGTCTCAATCTCCAGCAGATTTGCTTATCGCTCCTAAGTGGGGATTAAAAAATTATGCTTTTGTGGACAAAGTCAAGAAGCGCATGCGTGAGCGTGCTATTACTCAAGGGTGTTTGTATCATCCTTAGTTTTAGTTTTTATAGTATTCGCATGCTGTCCGAGAAAAAAGTATTACCTTTGTATGAAATATAAATATATAATGTCCTAGTGATATGAAAAAAAATAAACAAAGTGGACCTAAGCGTCTCACACCCGATAGCTATCCTGACCATATTGAGAATAAAGTACAAGAACGTAAAAGAATGCGTTGTAAAGTGCCTCCTCGTCATATTCTTCGTACTGAAGAACAATTGGAAGGTATTCGTAAAAGTGCAGTCATCAATACCGCTCTATTGGATATGTTGACAGAGCATGTACAAGAAGGTGTCAGCACTTATGAATTGGATAAATTGGCCAATGAATTTTTAGGTGATCATGGAGCTATTCCTGCACCATTGAATTATAATGGTTTCCCTAAGAGTATCTGTACAAGTATCAATGATGTGGTTTGTCATGGCATCCCAGCAAAGCATGATATATTAAAGGACGGCGATATTGTCAATATTGATGTGTCTACTATCAAAGATGGATATTTTAGTGATGCTAGTCGCATGTTTATGATTGGCAATGTAGATGATAAAGCACGTAAGCTGGTAGAGGATACTTATGAAGCTCTAATGATTGGTATTGAAGAAGCTCAACCTTGGGCACGTATTGGAGATATTGGTGCAGCTATCCAAGAGTTTGCCGAAGAACAAGGATACGGTGTCGTGCGTGAATTGACTGGTCATGGTGTAGGGTTGCGTTTTCATGAAGATCCCGAAGTGGCTCATTATGGCCGTTGGGATACGGGTATGTTGATTGTACCTGGTATGACGTTCACTATCGAACCAATGATTAATATGGGCACAGCTCGTATTACAGAAGATGCTTATGATGGGTGGACTATCCGTACTGCAGATCACCAACTCTCTGCTCAATGGGAACATATGATCTTGATTACAGAAGATGGCAATGAGATCTTAACAAAGTAAATAGATCCTCTTTTTACACATAATAAAGGCATATCAAAATTGATTTTGATATGCCTTTATTTTTATTCTTTGTCTAGTTTAGTCTGGAGCAATACCCTGTTGATCTTTAAGGAAGAATGTCCAAAATATCTGTAGGTTCGTGTATGATATAGGTCGGTTGGAAAGCGTTGAGTTCCTCCTCACTTCTGTATCCCCAAGTAACCCCGCAAGTGGCTACTTGTGCATTTTGGGCTGTCAGCATATCCACATCACTGTCTCCAATATAAAGCACTAATCCCTTGTCGTGTACATGAGCTGCCGACATGGCGTCATATACGATTTGTGGATTGGGCTTGTTAGGGATGCCTTCACGGGCACCGAGAGCAATAGTAAATGGAATGTCTTTAAAGAAGTGACCTACTACCTCATCAACTCCTCCTTGAAATTTGTTGCTTGCTACGGCTAGTTTGTAACCTCGTTGAATAAGGGTTGCTAATACTTGTGTCATGCCTTGATAAGGAGCGCTCAAATCGCAGCTGTGAGCCTTGTAATAGGGGATGAATAAGTTTGTGACTTCTTTAATTCTTTCTTCGTTTCTTTCTTCTTCAGGTAGTGCTCGTTCAATAAGTTTGGGGATGCCGTTGCCCACCATGCGCAGATAAGCTTTTTCATCGTGAGTTGGATATCCTAAATTTTTTAGAATGTGATTGCAACTACAAGCTAAATCTGAAATGGTGTTCATTAATGTACCGTCCAAATCAAATATTGCAAGACGAAATGCATTTCTTATTTTCATACCTTTTTATTTTAAAAATACTATTGAATCCTGTTTGTTTACTATTTGGGGAGGTATATCTTCTGGATAACCTCTTGATATTCTTTCTGACAATCACTGTTGATCGTGATGCCTCCTCCACTGCTAAAAAAATAGGCGTTATTGCGTCTCTCGATATACCGAATCATCACACCCGTATCTAGTGTGTCCCCGTTGTATAGACCGAAGATCCCCGAGTAATAGCCGCGTTTTCGCTGTTCTGCCTCTTTGATGACCGAGCAAGTTGCTCTCTTTGGGGCTCCTGAAATACTTCCAGCTGGTAGTATTTCTTCGAGTAAGTTCCCTAAGTTGTCTTTGAGTGGTCCCAAAATATCTCCAGTAATTTCACTGCTCACTTGAAGAATATCTCCATGAGATGTGGATACTTTATCGATGTATCTAAATCGAGGTACTTGGATGTTTGTGGCCACACGACTCAGGTCGCTTCGTATAAAATCGACGATAGTGCAATGTTCCTCTGTCTCTTTTTGATCGTTCAGAATGAGTTGTGCTGCATGAGGTATTGCTGCATCTATTGTGCCTTTCATCGGATGGCTACTTATATGATCTCGCTCTATTTGGATAAAACGTTCTGGTGAAAAACAGACAAAATGATCAGGCCAATAAATCATATATGGTGAGTGACTCTGCAGAGCAATTTGGTGCATAGGATCATGTGCTGAATCCAGCGAGATAGGAGTCTCTATGGTCAGATTGGTTAAGAAAGAATCCCCTCTCTTGAGGTGATTCATCACGCATTCGAATCGTTGTGTGTAGTCTGATATAGGCTCTGGATGGGCAGCTAATGTACACGGTTGGGTAATTGACAAAGTCTGTGGAAGATGTGAGGGCTGATTGGGGACTCTAAAAAATATCTCCTCTTGTTGATATGGATTGGCAATAAAAAGACCTCTGTCCATTTCGTAATCCAATGCGAAAAGACAAGGTGTATGCGTTTTGCCTGCCTCGTTGAGGCTTTTTATGACTTTGCTTGCTGAAAACATGCAACAAATATAGTACTTTTGCGACGATGAAACGAGTATTAGTTGTTAATAATAGAGATTCCTTTGTATATAACTTGGTCGAGTATCTACGTCACCTTGTGGGGGATAGTATGGACGTCTGTTTAGTGGATAATCTCTATACCTCAGAATGGAAAAAGGAGCGCTTGCTATCCTATTCGCATGTTTTATTTTCACCTGGTGCTGGTGTGCCCTCTGAATATCCTGGTATGATGCAATTGTTGGGCGATATCGTGGCATATGCGCATGTTGGCGAAGATGTGCCATCTGTCCTAGGTGTATGTCTTGGACATCAAGCTATTGCTACATTCTTTGGGGCGAAGTTGAGACAGATGGAAGCTCCTAAGCATGGGCATATGAGTCAGTTGCGATTGGTCGATCCTGCGTTTTTCTTGTGGAATGGTGTACCAGTCAATAGTGAAATAGCAAGATATCATTCATGGGTTATAGAGGAGAAGGCATTGCCTATTAGTCTTGAAGCCCTTGCATATGATGAAGACAATAATATCATGGCTATACAACACATGGAATATCCAATATATGGTGTGCAATTTCATCCAGAGTCAATTTTGACCAAGTATGGAATGTGTATGCTGGAATCGTGGATAAAAAAGGAGCTCCCTAAATAAGGAACTCCTTTATATATGTGCTAAATTGCTATTGTTTTTATTGTTTGAAATACGATCTATACTCTGCAAACAGTCTTTATTCAAATTCTTCGTCAAGGCGAATTTCTATATATGAATCGCGCACCATTAGCTGTGAGCCTGGTAGTCTTTGAATAATTAGCTCAAGAGTAATATATGCAGCTGCGAGTTCTACTTCATAGTAAGGAAAAACATCTTTCCCTGAAGCAGCTTCTGGAATGCGTTCTTTGAGTAGTCGAGCAGATTGCTCATACGCACGCCAAATATTGCCGCTCAAATATAAATATATTCGATTTTTATATTCTTTATTGCGTTCTTCTAGCTCAATAATATCTATCAGATTCATAGATCACAAAAGTATTTCGTCGTTTTATACAATATTGCACGACAAATATAGTTATTTTTTGGTACAAACCAACTGCATAAATAAAAAGATTTTGTATTTTTGTTTGTGTCAATATAGAGGTGTATTGTACGATTTAATTAAGATATTAAAATGGAGCCTATGATTAATTATAACCAATTTCCAAATCCTTGTTATATACTCGATGAAGCTAAACTTCGCGATAATTTATCTGTGATTGCTAATGTGGCTAAAACGGCTGATGTAGAGATTATTCTAGCTTTTAAAGCATTTGCATTGTGGAAGACGTTCCCGATATTTAAAGAATATATTTGCTATACGACTGCCAGTAGTTTGAATGAGGCTCGTTTGTCTTACGAAGAATTTGGAACAAAAGCCCATACATATTCACCTGCTTATGTAGATGAAGAGATTGATGCTATGTTGCGCTGTAGTAGTCACATTACATTTAATAGTCTCTCTCAATATAAACTTTATTTTAAGCGAGCAATTGCTGCCGAAGTAAGTTGTGGATTGCGAGTCAATCCAGAATATTCGGAAGTGGAGACAGAAATATATAATCCATGTGCGCCTGGCACTCGTTTTGGTTTGACTCATGATCAACTACCAGTTTTCTTGCCTAGAGGAATAGATGGTTTTCACTGTCATACTTTATGTGAATCCAGTTCTTATGAGTTTGAACGTACCCTAAAACATATTGAAGAAAAGTTTAGTTCATGGTTTGATCAGTTGAAGTGGATCAATCTTGGTGGAGGTCATTTGATGACCAGAGATGATTATGATCGTAAACATCTTATTAAAGTGCTTAAAGGGTTCAAGAGCCGTTATCCTCATCTGCATGTTATTTTAGAACCAGGTTCCGCTTTTGCTTGGCAAGTAGGTGATTTGACAGCAAGAGTTGTTGATATTGTAGAAAATAGTGGTATCAAAACGGCAGTGATGAATGTCAGTTTTTCTTGCCATATGCCTGATTGTTTGGAAATGCCATATCATCCAGTAATTGATGGGGCATCACATGTTGATGTATTGCCTAGTCAAGGGGATGAAAATACATATCGTTTAGGAGGAAATAGCTGTTTGAGTGGAGATTATATGGGATATTGGACTTTTGATGCACCGCTTCAAGTGGGGCAGGTACTCGTATTGAAGGATATGATTCATTATACAACAGTGAAGACCAATATGTTTAATGGAGTGAGCCATCCTACAATTGCAATTCAACACTTGGATGGTAGTCCTGAGATATTGCGTCAATTTTCCTATTTTGATTATAAAGATAGGATGGATTAATGAAGAGCCCGTTATTGTTAGAGACTATATTGGTACGTCAAGGCAAGGCTCCTTTTTTACAACTCCATGAAGACCGCGTGTTTTGTACAGCACGTGATTATGGTTTACCTGTTCTTATAGCCGAAAAAATAGTTGCTATTTTTGATGAGGTTATTCAAGATTATCTGGAGTCAGATATCTCTCATGAGGATTACAAATGTCGTGTCTTGTATGAGCTGGTGGAAGATGAAAAAGTGCCTATAATCATACATGAAGTGACAATGACTCCTTATACAATTCGTGAGATAAATAGTCTTCAGATAATGGATGGACACCATCTTGATTATCATCATAAGTTTGCGGATCGTACTGCTATTAATCGTTTAGTCGATAATAGAAAACCTGATTGTGACGATATCTTAATTGTTCAAGATGGTTTGGTTACCGATACGAGTTACTGTAATATTGTCTTTCAGAAAGATGATGTGTTGTATACGCCAAAGAAACCGTTGTTGGCTGGTGTTAGAAGAGAGCATCTATTGTTATCTCATCAAGTTATAGTTAAAGATATTTATGTTGATCAGATAAACCAGTATGATCAAGTACATCTGATAAATGCCATGATAGATCTTGGGGAATCTACTGTAGATGTTGCATCTATCCAATAAATAGTATACGGGGTATGCAAAAATGCGTACCCCGTATACTATTAAATGAATGGCTTCTTTTTTATTTTGTGCTTTTAGCAATCAGATCTTTTACATGATTATCATCTTTGCGAGGACATATCATAAGTACATCGTCAGTGTCTATTACTAGAAGATTTTCTACACCATCTACGATGACACGTTTATCAGATACTATACTTTTGATGAGGCATGATTGCGTGTCGGTGATGAGCACATCATTACCAGCTACCACATTGTTGTGCTCATCTTTATTTAGTTGGGTATATAGGGCTCCCCAAGAACCAATATCATTCCATCCAAATTCTGCACAACGCACCTTTACGAGTTCAGCGCGTTCCATGACTCCATAGTCAATAGATATACTACGTGATTTCTCGAAGGCGTCATTTACAGCAGCTTGTTCATGCTCTGTTCCATATTCTCCACTTATTGTGTCGAAGAGCGTTGCGATATCTGGCAAGTGTTGGTTGAGGCTTTTACAGATACTATCTGCACTCCATACAAACATACCAGAATTCCATACGAAATGTCCTGTTGCTAAAAAGGCTTTGGCTCGTTCAAGTTCTGGCTTTTCTTTAAATGCAGATACACGTTTAAAGGTCTGATGTGTATCTGTTTCATCAATTTGTATATACCCATATTCTGTAGCCGGAAATGTAGGAGTGATACCAATAGTCATTAAGCAGTCATTGTGTGCCGCGTAGTCTAGAGATTCTTGAATAACAGTTTCAAAAGTATTCACGTCCTCTACATAGTGGTCACTTGGGGTAACGACCATAGTCGCATCTGGATTCATGCTTTTTAGTTTGTAAGCAGCGTAAGCAATACATGGTGCTGTATTACGACGCATAGGCTCACAAAGCACTTGTTCTGGTTTTAGCATAGGGAGTTGCTCAAGTACTAAGTCCTTATATGCTGCTCCGGTCATAACCAAGAAATGATCATTGGAGATAAAAGAGCTGAATCGTTCATAGGTGAGTTGAATAAACGTTTTTCCAATGCCCAATGCATCAACAAACTGTTTGGGGCGTTCTGTACGACTCAAAGGCCAAAAACGAGAGCCAATGCCGCCAGCCATAATGACGCAATAAGTGTTTTGATTCATATCGGTGTATAGTTAAAATATAGTCATTATTTATGTAAATTTTGTTGTGTTACACGTATTTACAACAATCGAACAGGTCAAAGATACAAAATGTACTTGGACTGCAAAAATATCAAACTATAAATATTCTGGCGGTTGTGATTTAACGCGAATTTAACAGTTTGACGTGGATAAATGGATCTCCTTAAATACTCTGGGAGTTAAATTAAGGCGAAATACGGGCACAATAGCCATTTTTTAGGACAAAACATTTTTTTTTGTGGGGGATAAGCCGTATCTTTGAATGTTTTTGAGCTGAAATGCTCTGTATCCTTATAATTGGAAAATAGAACAATATATTTATATACATAAGTAAATGCAAGAAGATAAGATTATTAAGATCAATATTGAAGACGAAATGAAGTCTTCTTATATTGACTATTCGATGTCTGTCATCGTGTCACGTGCCCTTCCTGATGTGCGTGATGGATTCAAACCAGTGCATCGTCGTATCTTATATGGTATGGCTGAGCTAGGAAATACTCATGATAAACCATATAAGAAGAGTGCACGTATTGTCGGTGAAGTATTAGGTAAATATCACCCACATGGAGATAGCTCTGTATACATGGCTATGGTGCGTATGGCTCAACCATGGGCTATGCGTTATATGCTGGTAGATGGACAAGGTAACTACGGTTCTGTTGATGGAGATAGCCCAGCTGCAATGCGTTATACTGAAGCACGTTTGTTCCGTATGGGTGAAGCGATGATGCAAGATATTAAGAAGGAGACTATCGATATGACTCCTAACTTTGATAATACCCTTTTGGAACCAGCTGTGATGCCTACTCGTATTCCTAACTTGCTCGTTAATGGTGCAAGTGGTATTGCGGTTGGTATGGCTACTAATATGCCTCCACACAACCTAAATGAAGTTGTAGATGCTTGTACTACCTACATTGATATGAAGGGTCAAGCTTCTGTAGCTGACATGATGGAACATATTAAAGCCCCAGATTTTCCAACAGGTGGTTATATCTATGGTGTGACAGGAGTACGTGAAGCATATGAGACAGGACGTGGCCGATGTGTGATGCGTGCACGTACAGAAATTGAAACAACTAAAACACACGATAAAATTGTTGTTACTGAGATCCCATATAACGTAAACCGTGCTGATTTGATTCAAAATATTGCGAAGCTTGTAAGTGATAAGCGTATTGATGGAATCAGTAATGTTAATGACGAGTCTGACCGTCGTGGTATGCGTATCGTTGTTGACTTGAAACGTGATGCTAATGCGAATGTTGTTTTGAACAAATTGTACAAAATGACTGCTTTGCAAACAAGTTTTGGAATCAATAACGTAGCGCTTGTAAATGGACGTCCTCGTACATTGAACTTATTGGAACTGATTAAGTACTTCGTAGAACACCGTAAAGAAGTGGTTACTCGCCGTACTATTTTTGACAAACGCAAAGCAGAAGAACGTGCTCACATATTAGAAGGGTTGATTATTGCCTCTGATAATATTGATGAAGTCATTCAAATTGTACGAAGTAATCGTGGAACTCCAGCAGTTATCGAAGCATTAAAGGAACGTTTTAATCTTTCTGATATTCAAGCTAATGCAATCGCTCAGATGCGTGTAATCCAATTGAATCAATTGGCTCAAGAGGAACTGCATAAAGAGCATGCAGAATTGATGGAGCGTATTGCTTACTATAACCAATTGCTTGAAGACGAGAACATGTTGATGGGCGTGGTTAAAGAAGAGTTGGATGAGGTCAAAGAAAAATATGGTGATGATCGTCGAAGTGAAATCGTTTACTCTAGCGAAGAATTCAATCCAGAAGACTTCTATGCAAATGATGAAATGGTCATTACTATTAGCCATATGGGATACATTAAACGTACTCCATTGTCTGAATTCCGTCAACAAAACCGTGGTGGGGTCGGTAGTAAAGGTACAGAGACTCGAGAAGAAGACTTTATCGAGCATATTTATCCTGCTACCATGCACAATACCATGATGTTCTTTACACAAAAAGGACGTTGTTTCTGGCTTAAGGTATATGAAATACCTGAAGGCAGTAAGCAGAGCAAGGGGCGTGCTATTCAAAATCTATTGAATATTGAAAGTGATGATGTAATTACTTCATATTTGCGTGTCACAAGTCTGACTGATGAAGCATATATCAATAATCATTATGTCGTATTCTGTACTGAGCAGGGTATTATTAAGAAAACATCACTAGAGCAATATAGTCGTCCTCGTGCTAATGGGGTCAATGCTATTACTATTCGTCCAGATGATAAGGTTATCAATGTGATATTAACTGATGGAGAAAGTGATATTGTGATAGCTAATCGTAATGGTCGTGCTATTCGTTTCCCTGAGAATAATGTACGCGGTATGGGACGTACTGCAACTGGGGTACGTGCAATGAGAATTGATGAAGATGGACAAGACTGCGTAATAGGCATGATCTGTGTTAATGATGCAGAAAAAGAATCTATCATGGTGGTGAGTGAACAAGGTTATGGTAAGCGTTCTGATATTGATGACTATCGTATTATTAATCGTGGTGGTAAAGGTGTCAAGACCCTGAATGTGACAGATAAGACTGGTAAACTAGTCGCTATCAAAAATGTAACCGATAGCAATGACTTGATTATTATTAATAAGAGTGGTATTACCATTCGTTTGAATGTATCTGATGTACGTATTATGGGACGTGCTACTCAAGGTGTGCGTCTGATTAATCTTGAAAAACGTAATGATCAAATAGCATCTGTTTGTTGTGTGTCTTCAGAAGAAGAGGATGAAGATAACCTCGATTCTGTACCAACACCAGATGGTGATAGTCCTGAAACAGATTATATTGAGACATCAATAGACGACTTGGGCAACGATGATGTATTTGATACAACAGATGAGTCTGTCGTTGAACAAGATATAGAAGAAGTCACTGATGAGGATCCTGAATCAGAGGATGGGTCTAAAAGTAAAAACCCTTCTGCAACGATGGGAAATCTCTTTTAATAACAAACAAATTAATACACCCTATAAAAAGAATTTATTATGAAAAAGGTTTTGTTTACTCTAGCAATGCTTGTAGCAACAAGTGGAGCTGCTTTTGCACAAAAAAGTGCAGTGAAAGAAGCAAAGAAAATAGCTGATTCTACTAATCCAGATTGGAAAAAAGTGAGTAGTTTGCTTGAACAAGCGAAAATTAACCCAGAAACAAATAATGATCCATTGACATGGGATGTTGCTGGTATGTGTGCACAAAAGCGTGCTTTGAAGCAAGCTGAGAAGATGTATCTTCGTCAAAAGTATGATACAGCGGCTTATTATTGGTCTCTCAACGAAATGTTTAACGCATATAAACGTTGTGATGAGTTAGCTCAACAGCCTAATGAAAAAGGTAAAATTAAAAACAAGTTCCGTAAGGAAAATGCGAAGGAATTGCTTCAAGAACGTCCTCAGTTAATCAATGGTGGTTTGCATTTTTACAACCAAGAAAAGGACAATGATGCATTGACTTTCTTCTCTCAATACGTTTTGTCTGCGCAGTTGCCAATGTTGAAAGACCAAGATGCTATTAAAAATGATACGTTGCTTCCTAAAGTGGCTTACTATGCAGCATTGATGGCGTATCGTACTGAAAACTGGAAAGAAGTAGTTCACTTTGCTCCTTTGGCCAAAGCAGATGCTGAAAGTAGTCAATATGCATACGAATTTATGGCTAATGCTTATAAGCAACTTGGTGATACAGTACAATTTGTAAAAGCCTTGGAAGAAGGAGTACGTGCTTTCCCAACTAGCAAGTATTTCTCAGGTAATCTTGTTGATTATTATAGTTCACATAACGATTATGAAACAGCTATTAAGTTTGCCGAAGGTCTAATTGCAGCTGATCCAAACAATGCGTTTAACTACTATATCAAAGGATTTATTCTTTTCTACCAAAAGAAGTATGATGATGCAATTGCAGCCAATGAAAAGGCTATCGAGCTAGATCCTAAGATGTCAGGTGCTTATACCAATATTGGTAACAGTTACATCAACAAAGCACAATTGATTTTGAATGATGCTCCTGCTGACCCTAATGATCCTAAATACAAAGAAATCGAAGCTGGTGTTCGTGAATTGTATATTAAGGCAGCAGCAGCTTTTGAAGCGGTAGAAACGCTAGAACCAAATGACACAAGCAAGTGGGCAGGTACTTTGTATCGTATATACTACAAACTTGGTGACAATGCTAAAGCAACTAAATACGAAGCGCTTCAGTAAGATGATCAGATTGTGATGACTAATCACTTTTGACAATAAGTAATCAATAGTGTGTCTTTCTTGTTCCTATTTATTCAAGGAACAGAAAGACACACTTTCTTTTTGCAGTTTCCCAATGAATTTGTTATCTTTGTGCTGAAAATGATAGACTATCTATCTTCTTGTGTAATATGAATAAAGTCCTTATTTTATTAGTCCTATTTTTTTGCTGCATGTCTCCGATGTGTAGTGCAAGTGTTTTATGCGCTAATGATAATAAAAAAGAGCGTGCAATAGATTCTGCAAAACAAAAGAAAAAGCAATATAAAGAATTACAGCAAAAGGTCAAAACAGCGCAAGGGTTAGCTGTCGGTAGAAAACCGAATTATGCTTCAGCATGGACCACAATCAAGCCTTTATTGTCTGACACTTTGGTTAATAAAGAAGCAAATACATGGTTTGTGGCTGGTCTTATTCAAAATAAGTTGGAGCTTGTTCAGGCAGAAAAAATCTTCTTAAAGCAAGCTTATGATACAGTTGCGTATTATCGTTCCATTTACGATATGGCTGGATACTTTCATACAGCCGATTCTTTAGCACATATGTATGAATCGCATAGTCAACTGTATAAGTATCGTAGGGCTATTAGAAAAATGCTTTCTCCTGACATGGTAAATTTGTATTATGGAGGTTTGTATTACGCTTTAAAAGAAAAGTATCAAGAAGCTCATCCTTTTTTTACACGATATATAGAATCTTTCCAATGGCCTATATTTAGCCAGTCGAAGCTTGGAAGTAAAGTTCCTCTAGCTCGTGTGGCCTATTACCAAGTATTGTGTGGGTATGTTTTGAAAAAGCCAAATGTTATCACGAAATATGCTCCAATGGTATTAGCAGATACTGCACTTACAAGAAATGTATTGCCCATTATATCTGATACTTATCATGCTCAAAACGACACAACTTTGTGGTTGTCTTCTTTAAAAAGGGGACTTAGAGATTATCGTGATGAGCCATTTTATTATGCTAGCTTGATAGAATATTATTGTGATGTCAAGCAGTTTGATAAAGCAATGGCATTGGTCGATACGCAAATGTCTATGGATACAGAGCAGTCATCACATAAACAAGCTCAACACTTGTATTTACGTGGTCTTATCTTTCATAAAAGAAATAAACTAGATCAAGCTATCGTATATTACAAAAGAGCTATACAATGTGATAGTGCTTATGCTATGGCTTATGCCAATCTAGGGGTGATCTATTCTTTAAAAACCGTAGGGTTAGAGAGTCAATTAGAAATTTTATCCATGAATAATCCTGAGTATAATCAGACGATTGATAAAATTCATGATTTATATTGTAAGGCGCAGCCATACTATGAAAAAGCACGTGAGCTACGTCCAAAATCCCCACAGTTATGGGCTCAAGGTTTGTATCGAGTCTATTATAAATTGAATATGGGTGATAAATTCAAGGAGGTTGAACCCTATATAGAACAGTTGAGAAATAAATAGTGGAACTGTTTTGTTATTTGTCTGCTTTTATTATCTTTGTGTGAGACATTTAGTATATAAATTTTCACCCAAAAAGGTATTAAGATGACAAATAAAGAGAATTGGAAAACTGGAACGAAATGCGTTCAAGCTGGCTGGGAACCCAAGAAAGGTGAGCCACGTCAAGTACCTATTTACCAAAGTACAACATTTAAATACGAAACGAGCGACCAAATGGCGCGGCTGTTTGATTTAGAAGAGTCGGGTTATTTTTATACGCGTTTACAAAATCCAACTACAGATGCTGTTGCGGCTAAGATTTGTGCGCTCGAAGGTGGACATGCAGCTATATTGACTAGTAGTGGTCAAGCGGCAATTTTCTTTGCTGTTTTGAATCTATGTGAATCAGGAGATCATTTTGTGTGTTCTAATGCAATCTATGGAGGTACATACAATCTTTTTGCCGTTACTCTAAAGAAATTGGGAATAGAGGTTACGTTTGTACCACTTTCATGTAGTGAAGAGGAGTTAGCGGCAGCTATCCAGCCCAATACTAAGCTGATCTATGGTGAAGTGCTTACCAATCCAACGGTGCAAGTGCTTGATATTGAATTATATGCTCGTGTAGCACATGCTAATGGGCTACCTTTGATAGTCGATAATACATTCCCAACTCCAGTGTTGTGTCGCCCTATAGAATGGGGAGCAGATATTGTTGTTCATTCTACAAGTAAGTATATGGATGGACATGCAGCCCAATTAGGTGGTTGTATTGTTGATAGCGGCAATTTTGACTGGGATGCACATTCAGGACGCTTCCCTGGTCTTACAGAGCCTGATCCTTCTTATCATGGCCTTATCTACACCAAAGCCTTTGGCAAAGGGGCTTATATTACAAAAGCTACAGTACAATTAATGCGTGATTTGGGGAGTACTTCTTCCCCTCAAAATGCTTTTATATTAAATCTTGGTTTAGAAACTTTGCATTTGAGAATGAAGCAGCATGCTAAGAATGCTCAAGTGCTTGCTGAGTATTTAGAGAATCATCCAAAGGTGGCATGGGTTAATTACGCAGGACTGGATAGCGACGAATATTATGAGCTAGCCAATAAGTATATGCCAAGAGGAGCAAGTGGCGTTGTAGCATTTGGACTTAAAGGTGGACGAGAAAACAGTATTGCATTTATAGATAATTTGGAGCTTATTTCTATTGTCACTCACGTGGCTGATGCAAGAAGTTGTATTCTACATCCAGCTAGTCATACACATCGCCAATTAACTGATGAACAATTGAAAGAATCTGGTGTAAATCCTGATTTGATTCGTCTATCAGTTGGTATTGAAGATGCTCAAGACCTTGTGAAAGATCTAGAGCAAGCTTTGGAAAAGATTTAACCATAACATCTACATAAAATAAAAAGCATGACTAAGAAGAAAATAACAAAAGAAGCTGCCTTGCTCTATCATAGTTTAGGTAAGCCAGGTAAGATTGAAGTCATACCTACCAAACCATACAGTACACAAATGGACTTATCTTTAGCATATAGTCCAGGAGTGGCCGAACCATGTCTTGAAATTAAAGATAATATTGAAGACGTTTACAAGTATACCGCTAAAGGCAATTTGGTTGCTGTAATTAGTAATGGTACGGCTGTGCTAGGCTTAGGTGATATCGGTGCTGAAGCCGGTAAACCAGTGATGGAGGGCAAAGGACTTTTGTTTAAAATATATGCTGGAATCGATGTCTTTGATATCGAAATTAATGAGAAAGATCCTCAGAAATTTATTGAAGTGGTCAAAGCTATTGCGCCAACTTTTGGTGGAATTAATCTTGAAGATATTAAAGCACCTGAGTGTTTTGAAATTGAAGAGCAGCTAAAAGCCGACCTTGATATCCCTGTAATGCATGATGATCAACATGGTACGGCCATTATCTCATCTGCTGGTCTTTTGAATGCTCTTGAAGTGGCAGGTAAGAAGATCGATGAAATTAAGATTGTGGTTAGTGGAGCTGGTGCCTCTGCCATCTCTTGTACCAAACTATATGTTGCTCTTGGTGCAAAGAAAGAAAATATTGTGATGTTAGATAGTAAAGGGGTGATTCGTGATGATCGTCCTAACTTGTCTCCATCCAAAGCACAATTTGCTACGTCTCGCCGTGATGCTTCCACTTTGGAAGAAGCAATTAAGGGGGCGGATATGTTCCTCGGATTGTCAAGAGGAGGAATCTTATCGCAAGATATGGTGAAAAGCATGGCTAAAGATCCTATCGTATTTGCGTTGGCCAATCCTGTTCCAGAAATCAGTTATGATGAAGCCATGGAGGCGCGTGAAGACGTACTTATGGCTACTGGACGTAGTGATTATCCTAACCAGATTAATAACGTGATAGGCTTCCCATATATCTTCCGTGGCGCATTGGATGTACACGCTTCTAAAATCAATGAAGAGATGAAGTTGGGGGCGGTTTATGCTATAGCGGCATTGGCCAAACAGCCTGTTCCAGAAGTCGTTAATGAGACTTATCAAGTTAGTAATCTATCGTTTGGACGTGAATACTTTATTCCGAAACCAGTGGATCCTCGCTTAGTTACCGAAGTCTCTATGGCGGTGGCTAAGGCTGCTATGGAATCTGGAGTTGCTCGTAAAGAGATTACCGATTGGGATGAATATCAGATGAACTTGCGTCAATTGATGGGATACGAGAGTAAGTTTGTACGCCAATTGTTTGAAACTGCTCGTCGTGGACATAAGCGTGTCGTATTTGCAGAGTGTCATCCGAACATGCTTAAGGCTGCTGTTGAAGCTAGAACAGAAGGTATTTGTCAGCCTATCTTACTTGGGAACGTCGAAGAAGTACATGAATTGGCTGAGTCATTAGATTTAGACCTAACAGGGATTGATATCGTAGATATTCGTAATGCTTCAGAATCGGTACGTCGTAAAAGATATGCTGAGTATTTGGTGACTAAGCGCTCTCGTGAAGGAGCTACTCTTGCCGAGGCAAGGGATAAAATGTATGAACGTAACTATTTTGGTATGATGATGGTGGAAATGGGCGATGCCGATGCTATTGTCTGCGGTACATACACCAAATATAGCAATACCATGAAAGTGGCCAAAGAGGTCATTGGTATCCAAGATGGATTTGATCACTTTGCTACAATGCATATTGTCAATAGCAAAAAAGGAATGTATTTTTTGGCAGATACATTAATTAACCGTCATCCAAATACAGATGCACTAATAGATGTGGCTCGTTTAGCTGAAAAAACCGTGCGATTCTTTAACCGTACTCCTGTAATGGCTATGGTCTCTTATAGTAATTTTGGCGCAGATCAAGTGGGTAGTCCAGCTTCTGTACACCAAGCAGTAGATTATATGCAATGTGCTTATCCAGAGTTGGCTATTGATGGTGAAATGCAGGTGAATTTTGCTATGGATCAAGCTTTAAGAGATGAAAAATATCCATTTACACGTCTCAAAGATAAGCGAGTAAATACATTGATATTCCCAACTTTGAGTGCTGCCAATGCAGGGTACAAATTACTTCAACATATGACAGATGCTGAGATGATCGGCCCTATTCAAATGGGGTTAAATAAACCAGTACACTTTACGGATACTGAAAGTAGTGTACGTGATATTCTGAATATTGCTGCGGTTGCCGTTATAGACGCTATGGTAGAAGATAAGAAGTTGGAAGATTCTTGTGTGGTTTTAAGTGAAAAATAAGAAATGAGTAAACGTAAGAAGTTATCTTCTTCTCAAATAGTATGTATCGTGTTGTTATGGCTCCTGATGTGTGCTTATATAACGACACATGTAAAAAAAGTTGATGGTCCTCTGATAGTAACGTTGTTGCTATCAGGGGCTTTCGTCTTCATGCCTATATACAAACAGATGAGAGGTAAGAAGAATCAGTAATTATATGAACTATGGAGCACAAAACGATGATTAGTAAATACACACCGTTTGGACATTGGATGGTATGGGGAGTCTTTTTTGCTGTACTTATTGTCTTCGGACTTTGTACTTTTTATACTCCTTTGTATTGGGATGATTATATGCATGGTCCACTCAAAGATATCAATCACCAATATACAGGTGAAGTGATTAGTAGCTGGGCAGATTGTCTGCATCAATCGATTTATTACTATTGGTATGGTAATGAAGGCCGTTTTTTGATTAATGCGCTAATACCATCTGCATTGATCTATATGCTTCCTAGTTATATTATGAATAGTGCCCATGTTATAGTATGGGTTTTGCTTTCATATGGTTTAGCTATCAATGTGTTGCCTAAAGAGCAAATAAAGAATAAGCATCTTGTATTTGTTGTGATGGCCTTGTGTTCCCTGTTGTTTTTTACACTACAAGTGCCCAAAGAGAAGACCTTTTTCTGGAAAATGGGAGCTTTCAATTACATGTGGGCTGGCATGATTAATTTGTTTTACTTTTATCTTGTAGAAAAGAAAAAGTGGAGTATATATGCCATGATTCCTATTTCGTTTATTGCTGGTGCCACGACAGAAGCTTACGCTGTGCCTATGGGGCTTATGCTAGCCATTACGTTTTTGATTAAACCAAATTGGAGAACATTCTGGATGGGTGTTTTCGTTGCTTTAGGAGCAGCGACCATTATATTGGCACCTTCTACTTTAGGACGATTACAAGAAGCAAAAACTTTAACTGGTAGTTACGTCTATAATGTAATTAGAGGAATAGCACGTTTGGGCGTCTATGCGCACCTTTTTGATTTAGTGGTTATATGGATTGCTATCTGGTTTGCACGGCATAGAGCATCTTGCCTTCTTTTTCTCAAAAAGAATATTGGAATACTTGCTTTATTATTGGGCTTTATTTTTGTCAATTGTTTTGCTGGTATATCGAATAGTTCAGGTCCAAGAATGTATTTTCCTTTACAATTATTTTCGGCTGTATTTCTGGTTCGATTATATGGGGCTTCTGAGTTCTCTTCGAATACGTACAAATATATACAAGGAGCTTTGCTGGTATTATTTGTTGGTGTATCAGTGTATTGGATCCCTTATTCAGTCAAACGATACCGCCAGATTACGTTAGAAAATAATACCATAAGACACACTACAGATGGAGTTGTGCTGGCCGAAGATAATTTTATCGGTGTCAATCCGAATTCATTGTACAATAAAAAAACGCCTATTGTACTGGGACAAAAATTACCTATTAGTGGCTTGCGTACTGTGTTGTATCATGAATTGTATCTGGATGATACATTTTGTGACACAGCCCAAGAGATCAGCCCTAATGTCTTCTATAAGCCCTCTTGCAATGACTGTATTGTATATAAACTTTCAGCAGACGAAACCATTCCAACAGGGTTTAATGTACATGTAGCTTTGAATAGTCATATGCACGTATTTTCTGCAGTGGCTAAGTATATATATAAAAACTCTGTGACTAGTACAATTGACTGTGCACCTATTACGACTAAGCAAGGACATCGATATGTGGTGGCGCGGGTATGGAATGTGCTCCCTTTTCAAGTTATTACAGCCGCTACACCTATATATATTAAGCCCGCATTTAGACAATAAAAGAGAACTAATTTTCACAATCAATGGATTGTGATTTACGATTAATACATTCAAATGATCATGAAAGAAGATGAATTTAAACGCCCTACAAGCGTTACTGTATATTGTGCATCAAGTACTCAAATAGCTGAGAAATACAATGAATACGCCCGTACACTAGGCCGATTATTGGCCGAAAATAATATTCGATTGATTAATGGAGCGGGTAATATGGGGCTCATGTCTCTTACAGCTGATGCGGTATTGGAGGCTGGGGGACAGGCTACGGGTATTATTCCACAGTTTATGGTCGACAATAATTGGCACCACACAGAAATGACTGAACTCATCATTGTGCCTTCTATGCATGAGCGTAAGCAAGAGTTGATTCATCGTGCAGATGCATTGATAGCATTGCCAGGTGGCCCAGGTACCTTTGAAGAATTGACAGAGGTTATTACAATGAAACAGCTTGGTTTGATCAATAAGCCCATCATTATAGTCAATATTGATGGATATTACGAACCACTTCTTGAAATGTATGAGCACGCAATTTCCGAAAAATTTATGCATGAGACCTATCGTGGATTGTGGCAAGTAGCAAGTACACCAGAAGAAGCAGTCGATTTCTTGTTACAACCACCAACTTGGGACCCTTCGTATAACAAATTTGCTAAGATGTAATAAGTTTACAATGAGCTTGTCTGCCTCGATTCAATCGTTTGGTCCCATCGATTCAAACGTTTGAATCGATGGGACCAAACGATTGAATCGACACGCGCAAAGGCTATAAAAAAGTCACTAAAGCTTATCTCCAAATAATTGTCATAGTAATAAAAGAAAGAGGACGTAGTAAAAAGCTATTTCTCAAATTAAGAGTAAGTATGCTCCTAAAATAGAGGTACGCTATAATTGTATTTGATACAAAAAAAGAATGCGTTTTATTTTGTTTATTGAGAAAAATCATGTAGTTTTGAACAAGAAATAAGATAGCTTTTACCAATATATATGTATGGGCTATTCTTTATTTGTTATGAACTAATTTAAGTATTAACGATAAAAGTAAATCATTATGAAGTACATATGCACAGTATGCGATTGGGTATATGATCCAACAATTGGTGACCCAGAAGGTGGTATCGAACCAGGAACAGCATTTGAGGATATTCCAGACGATTGGGTATGCCCACTTTGTGGTGTTGGAAAAGAAGATTTTGAGCCAGTAGAAGAATAAATCTATAGTTCAAAAGAAAATACAGGTGTATCGCTTTGTTTATGACGTAGCGATACACCTGTTTTTTTATTCCGTAAATCGTGGGATTACTTAATCAAAGAAATTTCATGTCTTATATTGAACCAGAGAAGGCTATGTATACACTATTATAGTTTCACATCTGTCGGTTTCATCCATTTCAGTTTGATAAGTAGTACAGTAAATACAGCTGTTAGTACTGCTGGCAATATGATGTGGCACATACTGATGGATAATAGAATGTAGTGCATACTGTACCCTGCTTTTTCCATGGCTTCTAATGTGCCAAATTGTCCAACTAGCCCACTAGTACCCATACCAGAGCCTATAGGCGTGTTCTCAAGGTGAAAGTATATGGTGGCAATTGGAGCAGAAATCGCACTCGCAAGAGTAGGAGGGATCCAGATACGCCAGTTCTTCATAATATTGGGCATTTGTAGCATGGAGGTCCCTAAGCTTTGTGAGAGAAATCCCCCCAGTCCATTGACTGTTATACCCATCACTGCAAAACCAATCATTTGTGCAGAGCATCCTACAGTTGCCGCCCCCGCAGCAAGTCCGCTTAAACTCAACATAATACCAATTGCTGCACTAGAAATAGGTAACGTCAATGCCATTCCCATCAGTACAGCTACTACAATACTCATCCAAAAAGGTTGTAATGTTGTTGCAGATTCGATAATATGGCCAAAACCGACCATCATATTTTGGATATAGGGACCAGCAAAATAACCAACTAAGCTACCACCAATAATGGTAACTGTGGGTGTTATCAGGATATCTATTTTAGTACGTTGACTCACTAAACGACCCAACTCAGTACCTGCTATTGCAGCTAAATAAGCACCGACAGGACCACCTAAATGTCCTCCAATAGCACCTGGAATTAAAGTGGATAGGACAACGAGAGTAGGGGCATTCAATCCGTACGCAATAGCAGCGGCAATAGCTGGACCAGTTAGTGCTTTAGCAGCTGGCCATATGGTTTCGGACAAAAAGGGAATACCCAGTTTGATCCCGATAATATTTAATATACTACCAATAATTAGTGAAGCGAATAGTCCATAAGTCATGGAACTAAGCGTGCGGATGAAATAATTCATATATGTATAGTGTATTAATAACCCATTTGTTTGAGTGCTTGTACTAATTGATCGGGGCATGAGGTCGGTTTGCTTCTGCAAGTGATTCCTTCCAGTTTGTTGATAACTTCTTTAGGGGATAAACCTTTGACTAATAGAGCTATTCCTTTTAGATTACCATCACATCCTCCTGTAAAGACAACTGATTCAAGCACTCCATTTACAATGGTCAAATCAATTAATTTACTACATGTACCTACTGTTTTATACTGAAACTTTATTGTATCTTGAGCTATTCTTTTTTTGCTAGTGGTAAAAATATTCATGTTTAATTTAATCTATATCCGTATTCATTTATTCAAGACGCAAATATAGCACTATTCAAATTGCCCTCCAAATTATACATACAAAACGAGAGTTGCATACCTCTTTAGGTACACAACCCTCGTCAAACAAAATTGAGAGAATTTTAGTTGTTCTTTAAATTAATGGTATGCCATTTTCTGCACATTCTTTGCGCATCTCATCCGACCAGATGCTTGCTTGAATTTCTCCAATATGCGCTTTGCGAAGTAAGAACATGCACAGACGACTTTGCCCAATTCCTCCACCAATAGATAGTGGCAAGGTACCTTCTAGTAAGCGTTTATGAAAGTACAATTGTGCACGGTCTTCCTCACCGCTCAGTTTTAGTTGGGTTTCTAGAGCTTGTTTATCAACACGAATACCCATACTTGAGATTTCAAAGCTTTGTTGCAATACAGGATTCCAAAGCAGAATATCTCCATTTAACCCAGGTAGACCATTTTCGCCAAGCGTAGTATAATCATCATAATCGGGAGCTCGTCCATCATGCTTTTCTCCATCACCAAGTGCTCCTCCAATACCCATAATGAATACGGCACCGTGTGCTTTACATATAGCCGTCTCTCGTTCTTTAGGTGTCATGTCGGGATATTTTTGACGCAGTTCTTCGGCGTGAATGAAGAAGATTTCATCGGGTAGTTGGGGTCTGATTTGCGGAAACATTTCATACACCAAATATTCAGTACGGCGTATGGCAGCATAGATACGACGTACAATGTCCTTTAAGAAACTAGGATTTCTATCTTCTGCTTCCATCACACGTTCCCAGTCCCATTGGTCTACATATAGTGAGTGTAGATTGCCCAACTCTTCATCTGGGCGAATGGCGTTCATGTCTGTATATATACCGTAGCCACTTTCAATATTATAGTCTGCTAAAGTAAGTCGTTTCCATTTGGCCAATGAATGCACAACTTCAGCGGTTGCATCATTTAGATCTTTGATGGGAAATGAAACGGGGCGTTCGATACCGTTCAAATCATCGTTTATCCCCATACCTTTCAATACGAATAATGGAGCGGTAACGCGACGCAATTTTAATTCAGCAGAAAGGTTTTGTTGAAAAAAACCTTTGATCTTGTGTATACCTAGTTCTGTTTGAGGCAAATCTAGCAATGCCCTGTATCCTACTGGTTTAAATAAATAGCTCATAGTAATATATTGTTACATTAAATTGTTGTATTCTTTATATGTGATGCAAATATAGTGATAATTGTAACAAATAGAATGTTTTCTTGCTTGTTTTTTCTGTTTTATGATTTTTTATTTTACCATGTAGTACATTGGACAATGTATAGGGCTTTGCCATTATACTATGTTATTTTTCTTTTGATAATATCTTTATACATAACTAAGAGACTACATGCTAGCACGTAGTCCCTTAGTTTACATATTCTATGCTTTTACATAATTGTAGGTATACTCCTTATTGTAGTATGCTAGCAATATCTTTTTCTACTGTATCAATTGTTCCCAGTCCAAAAGTTTCTATTAGAATTTTGGCTACGTTAGGCGATAAGAAAGCTGGTAGAGTCGGTCCGATATGAATATTGTGTACACCTAGGTGAAGCAAAGCAAGCAAAACGATAACTGCCTTTTGTTCATACCATGCGATATTATATGTGATAGGTAGCTCATTGATGTCGTTCAATTCGAAGATCTCTTTCAACTTCAAAGCAATTAAAGCCAATGAGTAGCTATCGTTACATTGTCCTGCATCTAGTACACGTGGAATACCACCAATATCACCTAAGTTCAATTTGTTGTAGCGATATTTAGCACAACCAGCGGTCAAGATCACCATATCCTTGGGGAGTGCAGATGCGTAGTCTGAATAGTAGTTGCGAGCATTCATTCGACCATCGCAACCAGCCATTACCACAAATTGTTTGATTGCACCAGTTTTTACTGCCTCTACTACCTTATCTGCCAATTGGAATACTTGTGCATGAGCAAAACCACCTATGATGGTACCTTCTTCAATCTGTGTTGGTGCGGGAAGCGTTTTAGCTAGTTCGATCAATTCACTGAAGTCCTTATACCCATCAACGTCAGCTTCGATATGCTTAGCACCTGGGTAGCCAGTAGTACCCGTTGTAAATAAGCGTTTCAAATAAGTATTTTTGCTAGTAGGCGGTACAATACAGTTCGTTGTGAATAGAATAGGTCCATTGAAACTCTCAAATTCTTCACGTTGTCTCCACCAAGCATTACCATAGTTGCCAGCGAAGTGGCTATACTTCTTAAATGCTGGGTAGTAGTTGGCCGGAAGCATTTCACTATGTGTATAGACATCCACACCTGTTCCTTCTGTTTGTTTTAAGAGAGCTTCCATATCATGTAAATCATGACCAGATATTAAGATTGCTGGATTCTTACGAGTACCAATATTGACCTCGGTGATTTCAGGGTTGCCATATGTAGATGTATTGGCAGTATCCAAAAGTGCCATACCTTTTACCCCATATTCGCCAGTTTTCATGACGAGTGCGGTTAGTTCTTCAAGAGACAAATCCTTAGTGGTCATATCAAAGAAGGCTTCTTGGATAAATACATGGATGTTCATATCGTCATAGTTCAAGTTCATCGCATGTTTGACGTAAGCTGCCAATCCCTTCAATCCATAGATCGTTAATTCACGTAGGCTACGTACATCTTCATTGCTTTCGCTCAACACCCCTAGCCATGCTTCTTCTGTTATTTCAGGAAGAGTCACATCATTTGTAGAAGCCATATTGTATAGGTCTTCAAGCAAATCATAACCTACAGTGATGCGCTCATGTATTTGCTTTTTGTCGAAGTTGGCATTTGTAATAGTCATGAAGAGCCCTTCCACTACATAGCGGTTTACTACTGCTTCATTTGAGAAGTCTACTTTGGCTTGACGTAGTGCAGTTGCAGCTACAGATAGTCGACGTACTGCTAGAATCAATAAATCTAGTTCAGCTGAAAGATCACTTTTCTTTCCACACACACCAGCCACTGTACATCCAGTACCTTGTGCTGCTTCTTGACATTGATAACAAAACATATTCATATTATCTCTTTTTTAGGTTATCCAATAGACGCATTGGGTATATCATATTGTTTCTTCTTAATGAAGATGGTACAAAGGTAGATAACACTATTCATAAATATTGTCACATAGGTTACAGTTGCCCCAAAAAGAGAGTAATCAGTTCTTCTATTATTTGTAAGGAGTGATTATATAGAGATTGTTTGCCAGTGTCTCTGCTAAATGGTATCTTTGATACAATTAACAATAACTACATAATGAATACACAAATAGATATCCAACAACTAAAACAGAGTCCTGTTTTTCAAAACATTGGGGAAGAGCGCCTGGAAAATTTTCTAAACGATGCTCCACATAGTCTTAAAAGCTATAATAAACAAGATCTTATAGTAATGCAAGGCGAAAGATGTCGTAGCTTATACATGCTCTATTCCGGTAAGGTACAAGCAGTGATGACCCATCCAGATGGTAAGGAGCTTGTAGTGGAAGTGCTTGAAGCACCTGTGGCTGTAGCACCTATTTTATTATTTGGATCAAAAGATAAATTCCCCGTTTCACTAATCGCTGTAAGTGCAGTAGAAATTATTGTAATCAATAAGGATAAATTTCTGCGATGGATGCAAGAGGATGTTCAGCTTATGCAGAATTTTTTACGCATCATATCTGATAGAAGTGTATGGCTTACAGAAAAGATCAATTCTTTTGCTTTGCAATCCTTAGAGATGCGTTTAGCTCATTACTTGTTTTTTCATAGTGAATCTCCCGAATCACAAAGTGATATTGCGAAGCGTTTAGGAGTGGCTCGTCCTTCTTTGAACCGGGTGGTATCAGGACTTGTAGATAAGGGAGTTATAACGATACAGAAACGTAAGATAGTAGTCTCTGACTCCGATAAGCTCAAAGATATTATGCATGGTATATAAAACAATACAGGCTGTATTATCCTTCGAGGATAGATACAGCCTGTATTATTTACTAGCTACAGATGTTTTTAGAAGTTGAATTTACTATATAGTACTTCTACGTCAATCTTATTACTTTTACCAACCAATTTGGCTGCAGATAAAGTTAAGTCATTTTGTACTTCTATTAGAGTCTTCGATGAGGAACTTGATGTGCTAGTCGAGTAGGTCGTTTGTACAGGAACTAGATACACTTTTCCCCATTGCATTTGATCCTCCCAAGTTGCTTCTTCAATTGGTGTCCATGAACCACCTGCAGCCTTCTTAGCAGCCTCCTTCTCTTTTAGTTCAGCACGTACTAATCGAGCAATATTACCAAAGATATATTTATTGGATGAACTGTGAGTTGTCAAATAGCTTAAACTATCGTCTGGTAGCTCATTATTCTCAAAGAAAGATTTCATATCGCGTGCACGCATCAAAACAACATTATCAGGCACGTCCATTGTAAATTCCTTATTATCTTCAGGAATGTAATTTTGGAAATCGATACGAACTGCATTAAGAGTATCATTGCTTAATGTGTTGTTGATCTCATCAATTGGTAAAGTGGCTTCTGTGACCAATCCTGCTGGAGTTTTCAAGTAGGTTACATCAGTATCTTCGATACGTTTGGTCAACTTGTCTTGCGTATTTGTAAAGCTGTTAGCTTGAAGCACTTCGGATGTAGCTGCAAAGGTACGTCTGTAGTATACGATTGAATCACCCGATTCGTCATATGTTTGCATTTTACTGCCATCATCTTCGTATACATAGTTTTGGAATACCACATTTAAGTAAATATCTTCGACATATAAAACAGTACCATCTCCAAGTATAGGTTTAATATACAATCCCTTCAAAACGTGCTCAGAAAAAGCTTCATCACTTTCAAAGTATTCAGGGTGAGTTTTGTTTAAGTCAATGATACGTTGACCTATTGCATTGTCTAGTACGATGCGTACATAAGGTACATATCCAGATTCTGATTTAGCATCATCCGTTAATGAGTTATCTACTGCTGTGTAGGATTGTGAAGCAATTAAATCACTTGGATTATAAAAAGATGTTGGATCAATATCCGTATAGTGATTTGTTGTCAACTTCTGGTTTAACTGATACACATTCAGCGAATTTGTACTTAGAGAATCGCCAAAATACTCAGAGTAGTATAAAAACAATTCTGTACTATAGGCTTTGCCCGTGACCATTTCGTCGAAGGGGAACTGTGTACCCTCTGGACAGTGCAGTTCGGTTAGGAAACTTCCTTCGAAGGTACCAAAGTTCGGGTCGGTATATCGGCCGACATAACCAATTTTACTTTTCGCATACACGGGACCTGTAGCCACCGTTTGGGTACTTGCTTTGAATGTTGCTGTACCTACTTCTACAACATCACGGTCGGTAAGCATAGACATACCTAGTGAATCGGTCGTATCGTCACAAGACGCGAATGCCAAAAGGAACATTCCAGCGCCAAGTAGCCATTTCTTTTTAATCATAAGAGGAATGAGCTGGTATTAATTATTCTTCAGAATACACTTCATTGTAAAAATTGTCGACAGCATCAACATACTTATCTCCTTCAAGATATTCTAAAACAGGAATGCCAATTTCGCGAGCATATGCTACGATTTCTTCATTCACATTTGGACTGTTGATAATTAAGCCATCTGAATAATGCAGTGCGAGTTTCTGCAATGTTTCACTTGTTAATGGACCATCACCAAGAACTGTTAAGTCTTCTTCTGTGATACCATCCAACATCACTTCTTGTTTGAAGTTGTTATTATATTCATTTTGTAATTCATTATCATACAATGAGTAAACCACTTTACAGTGAGCAAAAGAAGGTTCATCTTTGAATGCTTTTTTGATATACATTGGAGTAACTGCTCCCATCCATCCTTGTACATGGACTACATCTGGTACCCAGCGTAATTTTAGTACTGTCTGAAGTACCCCATGTCCGAAGAAAATAATACGGCTATCGTTATCCGCATATTCTTCTCCATTTTCATCTGTAACCATTTTACGACCTTGAAAGTAATCGTCGTTATCTATGAAATAAACTTGCATGCGTGCAGCTTGAATACTTGCTACTTTTATAATTAGCGGATGATCAGTGTCGTCAATGATCAAGTTCATTCCTGATAAGCGAATCACTTCATGCAATTGGTTGCGTCTTTCATTAATGGTACCCCATTTAGGCATAAATGTACGAATCTCACGACCTCTTTCTTGGATTGCTTGAGGCAACTCACGACATAGCTTGGCCATATCCGATTCTTGTGAGTAAGGTGTCATCTCTTGGTTGATGAACAGTACTTTTTTTGCTTCTGACATATATCTAGTAATTTTTCTATGTAATGCGACAGGCAAAGATAACAAAAAAAATCTGGTTTTCGGGCGAAAAGTTTCTCTATATGGTAGAAATTCACTTATTTTGCACCGATTTTGTGTTTTACATGAATATAAAGGTATGAAAATAGTACACACCGTTGCAGAATTGCAACAAGTGCTTTCCGTAGCTCGCGAAGCTGGGAAGCAAATTGGGTTTGTTCCTACGATGGGGGCCCTCCATAATGGGCATGCATCGCTTGTCAAAGAATCTGTGCGCAACAATGATGTCACAGTTGTCAGTATCTTTGTCAATCCTACACAGTTTAACGACTTAAGTGATCTTGAGCATTATCCTAGAACGTTTGATGCAGATGTAGAATTGTTATCTGAAGTGGGCGCTGATATCATATTTGCACCTTCTCCACAAGAGATGTATCCAACCAAAGATACTCGTCAATTTGATTATGATCCGTTGGACAAAGTGATGGAAGGTGCCATGCGCCCTGGCCATTTTAATGGTGTCTGCCAGATTGTAAGCAAGCTTCTTGATGTTGTTGCGCCTAATCGTGCTTATTTTGGAGAAAAAGATTTTCAACAATTAGCTATTATTCGTCGCATGGTGCGTGAACTAGAGTACGCAGTAGAAATTGTAGGTTGTCCTATTGTTCGTGAAGCTGATGGCTTGGCTTTGAGTAGTCGAAATATGCGAATGAATCCTGAAGAAAGAAAAACTGCATTAAATATCTCGGCTACGTTGAGAAAAAGTATTAACTTTGCAGAGTCACATAGTGTAGTCGACACGCTCGCTATGGTTCAGGATAGTATAGCAGCTGTCGACGGATTGGAACTAGAATACTTTCAAATAGTAGATGGAGATACTTTACAGCCCGTAGCTAATTGGGATGATTCTTCGTATATTGTGGGATGTATTACCGTTTTTTGCGGACCAGTTCGTTTGATAGATAACATATGCTATAAGAAATAAAATCAACAAGAAGAAAATAGCTATGATGATCGAAGTTTTGAAATCGAAGTTGCATTGTGCACGTGTTACAGAAGCCAACCTTAATTATGTAGGAAGTATTACCATTGATGAGGATCTAATGGATGCTGTCGGTTTAATCGCAGGTGAAAAAGTGCAAGTTGTCGATAATAATAATGGTTCTCGTCTTGAGACGTATGTCATTAAAGGTGAACGTGGTTCTGGCTCTATTTGTCTAAACGGAGCAGCTGCTCGTTTGGTTCAACCAGATGATATTGTCATTATTATGTCTTTTGCCATGATGGACTATGAAGAAGCTAAAAGTTTTGAACCCAAAATTGCTTTTCCAAATCCAGTAGATAATTCTCTCCCTGAATGAGCAGGAATTTGACATTCCCATTTAGAAGATATATAAACATCCGCACAACAAACAGTTGTTGTAGCGGATGTTTTTTTATTTAAGCGTATACCTTATTGTTTCATTCAGCGTTTTTTTGATACTATTTTGTCAATACGTAATGTAATTTGATATCTATTATATTTTCTCAAAATATCCGTGCACATTATTATAGTTAAGAACGTATAATTCTTTTATCTTTGCTACGACCTTATTGTAAACCATAAAGATATACACATGGAAAAGCATGATAATACCATTATTCGTGAGATTACTCCCTTGTCCGATAAAGACTGTTTCTATATTGCAGATAGAAAAAAAACAGCTTTTACCTATCCCATTCATACCCACAATGAATTTGAATTAAATTTTACCGAGAATGCCTCTGGCGTTCGTCGGGTTGTTGGTGATCATTCTGAAATAATTGGAGATTATGACTTAGTGCTTATCGGCAGTGCTAATTTGGAACATGTTTGGGAACAGCATACCTGTGAATCCAAAGAAATTCGAGAAATTACTATTCAATTCTCTAAGGACTTTGCTCAGCAAGTCATGATGCGCAAAAATCAATTTCTCTCTATTCATAAGATGCTTGAAAAAGCACAGAACGGATTGGCATTTCCATTGTCAGCCATTATGAAAGTATATCACATCTTAGACAAGTTATCGAAACATAGTGATGGTTTTTATGCTGTACTTGACTTTTACACATTATTATATGAGTTGTCTTTATGTGACGAAGCCTATACTTTGTCTTCCTCTTCTTTTGTCAAAGCATCTGTACATAGTGATAGCCGTCGAGTGACTAAAGTGGAAATATATATCAATGACCATTTTCGTGAAGATATTCGTTTATCTCAATTAGCTGAAATTGCTGGAATGTCTTCTTCTGCTTTTAGCAAGTTCTTTAAAATGCGTACAGGGAAAACATTGAGTGACTATATTATAGATATACGCCTAGGTCATGCAGCGCGCCTCTTAGTGGATTCTACCATGTCTATTGCTGAGATTTGTTATGACAGTGGATTTAATAATCTCTCTAATTTTAATCGCATCTTTAAAAAACGCAAAGGAATATCTCCTAAAATGTTTCGATCAACATATAGAAAAGAAAAACGTCTCATTTGATAATTAAACTCTACGAGAAAGACTTTATCTATTTTGTTATTTTTATTAAAGTGTTAGTTTGTGACAAAATAGTACTTGAAAACGAAATGAAATATCTCTTACTTTGTACCCTAAATCTAGGGGACATGGTTAAGATGTTCCCAAACACAAATCTTATTGTTAAACTTAAAGCTAATATTGTATGAGACGAATCATTCTCTTACTTTGTTGTACCCTAGCTGCAATAACAACGTATGCTCAGTCTATGACTGTAACAGGACAAGTTGTTGATCAGCAAACAGGAGAGTCCTTAATTGGTGCAACGGTCTTAGAGGTAGGAACTACTAATGGTGTGATAACCGATTTGGATGGTCATTTCACCATTGCCTTGAAAGACAAAAAAAATCAACTTGAAGTGAGTTATGTGGGGTATGTTACCCAAAAACTTACTGCTTCTTCCCAAATGATTATTAAATTAAAAACTGATGCTCTTGCTCTTGACGAAGTAGTCGTTGTAGGTTATGGAGTAATGCGCAAAAGCGATTTAACTGGAGCGGTTTCCAAAGTTAAGGCAGATGAACTTGGAAAAGTGGCTAGTGTTGACGCTTCTCAAGCGTTGCAAGGAAAAGTTGCAGGCGTGAATATTCAGATGAACTCTGGTGAACCAGGGGCTGGTACAAAAGTACGTATTCGTGGTGTAGGGACAATCAATAGTTCTTCTCCATTGTATGTGGTTGATGGATTTCCAGTAGGGGATATTTCGCATATTGCTCCTAATGATATTGAAAGTATCGAAGTGTTGAAAGACGCTTCTGCTACAGCTATTTATGGTAGTCGTGGTGCTAATGGAGTCATCCTAGTAAAAACACGAAGTGGTGCTCGTGGACAAAAGACAAAGGTAAATTTTAATGCCTATGTTTCTATGTCGCAAATTGTAGATAAAATTGATATGTGTAATGCAAGTCAATATGCTGTATTGAAGCGTGAAGCGATGGATAATGCAGGCGTATCTATGAGTAGTCAATGGGATAACATTTTGACTTATGTGACAGATAATAATTTGAAAGGTACCGATTGGCAGGATGAGATATTTCGCGATGCAGTCACTCAGAACTATAATTTGAGTATTGCTGGAGGTGGCGAGAATAATAAATATGACTTAGGAGTTACCTATGCTCAAGAAGAAGGTGTGGTCAAAGAAACATATATGGATAAATTGATGGCCCACTTAAATAATGAGTATAAGTTTAATGATCACGTAAAACTTGGTCTTAACGTGTTCTATACCAATTATGAACGTACTGGTAATAACAGTGACTACTACGCTGGTCCATTGGCTGGTGCCTTGAGAGCTGACCCAGTATCTGCTCCTTGGGATGATTATACCAATGATTTTGGGGAAATCTATTTTGCGTTTGGTTTGAATCCTGCAAGAGCTGTTGATGAAAATAAATATAAAGAAGAATCTGAAAATCGTTTCTTGTTGAACAGTTATCTTCAATTAGATGATTTGCTTGATGTGAAAGGTTTATCATTTCGTGCACAATTTGGTGAAAAACTAGTCTTTTCTAAAATTAGAAACTATTATCCAGAATATTATGTGACAGCGGATCAGAATCGTCAGCAAAGTAGTTTGTATGTTAAAAGAGCAGACACTAAGGAATGGTCAACATCTGATTATTTTAGTTATAATCGTCTGTTTGGTAAGCATTCTATCAATGCTATGGCTGGATTTGAAGCGCAGAAATTTGAGAGTACATATACAGATCTAACTGTATACGATGTGCCAAAAGATGCAGATCTTCGTTATGTGTCAGCTTCATCAAACTCTACACAGTTTACTGCTGGTGGACTTAAATCACACTCTTCATTGTTGTCTTATTTTACACGTGCTAACTATAGCTACGATAACAAGTATCTATTTACCGCAACTGTGCGTGCTGATGGTTCCTCTAAGTTTGTAGATCACTGGGGATATTTCCCATCATTCTCAGCTGGATGGAATATATATCAAGAATCATTTATGAAGGGTGCACAAGATTGGTTGTCACAATTAAAACTACGTGCAGGATGGGGACAAGTTGGTAACCAAAATGCAGCAGGTAATCATGACTACGTCGCTTTAATGACCAATGGATATACTTATGTGTTCAATGGACAACCAGTAGATGGTTCTATTCAACAAAAAATTGCAAATAAGGAGTTATCTTGGGAAACTTCTGAGCAATACAATGTGGGTGTTGATGCTGGTTTCTGGGCGAACAAATTGACTGCAACAGTCGATCTATTTGTACGTAAGACAAACGATATGATTTTGTCTACACCGATACCAATGTACGCAGGTTTTTGGAAACCTAATACTAATGCAGGATCTGTAAAAAATTCGGGTGTTGAATTCTCGTTGAATCATAGCAATGAAATAGGTGATTTTACCTATAATATAGGTTTTAATATTTCGTGCATCAAGAATGAAGTGACCAGTATTGGTGGTGGTGACCCAATAGAGGGCGGAAATGTGTCTTTAGTGGGCAACACAACTATCACTCGTGTTGGAGATGAAATCGGTGTGTTTTATGGACTTAAGACAGATGGAATCTTTAATACTCAAGAAGAATTAGATGCTTGGGTTGGTGAAGATGGATCGCCTATACAACCTAATGCAGGACTAGGTGATGTGAAATTTATTGACGCTAATCATGATGGTAAAATTGATGAACAAGACCGTCAGAATCTAGGTTCTGCTATCCCTACATGTACTTATGGTATTAATGCATCATGCGCATACAAAGGATTTGACTTCAATGTTGCTTTACAAGGATCCTATGGCAATGAAATTGTAAATGGTATGTATTATACATTGAACTCTAGCGATATGAGTGAATGGAACGTCAGTACAGCGATGCTAAATCGTTGGACGCCAGACAATCCTACCAGCAATACTCCAAGGGTTATCTCAAGTAATCCCAATAAGAATGGTCGCTTCTCTGATCGTTTTGTAGAAGATGGAAGTTATTTGCGCATTAGAAATATGCAATTAGGATATACTATCCCTAAAGAATTGACTACTCGTGCATATATACAAAGATTGCGTTTGTATTTATCTTGTGATAATTTATACACATGGACAAACTATTCAGGATACGATCCAGAAGTAGCTGGTAGCAATGATCTTGGAGCTGGTGTAGATATTGCCAATTATCCTATTCCTCGTACATTTACCGTTGGTGTGAATGTTACTTTTTAATCTTATACCTATAAATGATAATAGAATTGTATTATGAAAACAATTAAATATATCACACTAGCAGCTGCTGCATTGACCTTTTGTAGTTGCAATGATTTCTTGGACCTTGATCCTCAAGGTCAGGATACAACAGCTAGTTATATGAATACCGAAAAAAATGCCATTACACAAATAAATGGTATCTATGATCTATTGGGACAAAGCGAAGGACGAGGACCAGATGATCAATGGATGGATCACCATTATGAATTTTTCTTTGGAAGCATTCTGAGTGATGATTCAGAAAAAGGTTCTAAACCAGCGGATAAAACAGACCTAATAGATTGGTTAAACTGGAATTTTGATGGCAACTTTGTTGATTCAAAAGCATTTTGGGTACATGGTTTTTGGGGCGTCTCTCGATGCAATAATGCGCTAAGTGGACTTGAATCATCTACTATTGATGAAGCTATAAAAACTAGATTAAAGGGCGAAGCTTTATTTTTAAGAGGATATTACTATTTCTATCTTTTACGTCACTTTGGTGGAGTGCCTTTGTTTGATGCCCCTCTACCAGTTAGTCAATATGGCAATGTTCCTAGAGGAACTGTTCATGAAACGTTGGAATTTATTATTAAAGATTTTGATGATGCAGCAAAGATTCTGCCTACTCGTAGTAAATATGCAGCAGCTGATTTAGGCCGTGCAACAAGTGGTGCTGCTTTAGCTTTTGAAGCACGTGTATTGATGTATCAAGCAGGAATTGATGCCGAAGCAGATGAAGCAGCAACATGGCAGAAGATGTACAACTGTACTGAAGCTATTAAAAAGACACATCAATATCAATTGCTTGGTAATTTTGCTAAGCTCTTCGAAATTGAGACTAAAAACTGTGTTGAATCCGTTTTCGAAATTCAAACGTATGAAAATGGTACGCCTGATGCACCAACATCTACTGGGGTAGCTTACTGTCTTTTCCAAGGTAATCGCAAGGCCAATGAAGGGGCTAATATCGGATGGGGATTCAATAATCCTAATCAAGATCTTGTTGATGCGTTTGATCCAACAGACCCACGTTTATCCTGTACAGTGTATGGTATTGGATTTAATTCAGGTATTCTATATGGACAAAAAATGGAATACGATAGAGCACAAATGAGTACAAATTATTTTAATCGTAAAGCCGCTCTCAGTTACAAACCTGTCGTAGATAAGTCAGTCGATTTTGATATTATGCTTATGCGTTATGCTGATGTCTTATTGATGGATGCAGAAGCTGCTTATCATGTGAATAAACCAGATATAGCTCAAGCTGATCTAAAATTAGTACGCGAACGTGCTAAGGGATCTACCTTGTGTAAAGGATATGCAGAAGGTGACAATGCTGGTTTCCCTACACCAGATACCACTCCAAATATAGATACTAATACGAGCACTTTGACTGGTTCAGCTTTATTGGATGCCATTTGGAAGGAACGTCGTTTGGAATTGGCTATGGAAAACTTACGTACATGGGATTTGATTCGCCAAGGTCGTTACTTAGATGTTGTTTCTAAAGTGAAAGACACCGATCGTGTAGGTAATGGAGATGGTGAAGAAGTGCGTTATACTAATTTCAAAGCAAATTGTGAAAAGCACTGTTTAGGCACAGCTGATGGCGTCAAAGTACCTGTTCCAGTTATGACTATTCCATCAACTGAAATTACAGCATGGAATCTGACACAGAACCCATACTAATGTTTGTGAGAACAAGAATCAATATCAAATTAGAAATAGACTAGATAATGAAAAAATTAATATACCCATTATTGATTGCTGGCATTAGCCTTTTTGCAGGATGTACAGATGACAGTGATTATGGCGAAAACTATGATATTAATCTTCCTGTATCTGAAATAACAGAGTTTTCACCAGCTACTGAGTATGTGGATGGTACTGTTACGATAACAGGAGAAAACATGGATATGATTGAATCAGTATCTCTTGGAGCCATTCAATGTGATATCTTAACTCAAGAGAGCGGGCAACTAACTTTTAAAGTGAATCGTAATGCAGAACGTGCGAAAATCACAGTTAAAAACAAATATGGTAGAAAGTTCGATACTTCAGATTATTTTGAGCCTCGTTATTTTGCTGCTGTAGTTGCCAAATGGCCTGCTGAATTGCAGATGGAACAATCCTTCACACTAGAAGGAGACAATTTGGACCTTCTAAGTTCAGTATATGTAGATGGTCATCAAGTGTATGCACAAGGGGTGGCTACATCAGATAAAGCTAAATATTTGTTGACAGGTTTTACTCCATCCGCAGATAAGGTGCTTATCACAATTACAGATAAAGCAGGTAATACAATAGAATCTGATCCAATTGTCGTAGCAGGTGCAGTGATTGGTGATGATACCTATAAACCTACAGAAAGTTTGTTATTGGCCAACTGGGATGATGTCATCCCTACATATGATGCTGGTTGGGGAGATACTCCATTTGAATCAGGAGTCAATGTGGCAGGTGTACCTCAGATATTTGGTAACTATTATAGCGTTAAGGCTACTGCAGGTAATGGTTGGGATGGATGCTATCAAAAAATCATGTTAGACAATGGTGGTGCAGGTATCTCTTTCAGTGAGTTCCATGATCCATACATTACATTTATGGTGAATACGAATGGCAAAAAAGGATACTTCAACCCTTCTATCAATGGAGCAGATAAGCATTTCACTGCTAGTCCACATTACGACGATGATTATGTTATTCAAACACAAGGTTGGGAATGGCGTTCATACAGTTTGACCGACATGGGATTTGATCTTACAGATATTGCTGCTGGTGATGCTATTGAACTATGGGTTCGTGGAGGTAATGTATCGGCTAGTGATGCCTTTGAGATTAGTATTGACCAAGTCATGATTACTGATGGATATTTAAATCCAGTGAGTGTCTTTGATATGGAAGATAACAGCAAGTTTACAGCTTCAGGTGCTCAACCAATTACTTGGGATAATGGAACTGGTACAACACCTATCAATATGGATCACTATCTAACGTTGAAAGTTCCTGCCTCTTCTGTTACAGGTGCATGGGATGAACTAGCTTCTTTGGCTGTGAATGATCCAGTAAATTTGAGCGACGGATTCGCTAATGGTATTTATGTGAACTTTTTACTCAATACAAATGGCAAGTCTGGATATGCCCAATTCCTATTAGATCAAGGTGACTCTGGTACATGGTCTAATTTTGCGGGCACCGTTTATGGTGATGATTATATGTTGGCACCAACTACTAGTTGGGAGTGGCGTTCATATCGTCTTGAGGACATCCTTGATAAAGCCTCTGCCATTGATTTCTCCAATGAATTCTCCTTGGCCATTCAGTTCAAAAGTGGCAATAATGGAGTGGCTGATGTGGAAATCAATATGGATTATGTATTCTTCTCTGCAGTTCCTATGAAATAAATGAATCAGGATAACCATTATGAAGTTATATAGTTATAAAAACTGGTTTACAAAGCTCAGTGTATTGGCCGTCTGCTCCTTGGGAGCAGCGGCTTGTACGCCAAGTAAACCGAAGTATGTCGCTGCTGATGCACAAATTTGTGCATCAGCCGACAGTCTTTTACAGGTATTAGGTCGTGATTGCGGAGTAGCTACGCGTTTTGGTCATCAAGATGCCACTGTGTATGGTCACACATGGTGGAATGAAGCACACAGAAGCGATGTAGGCGAAGTATCTGGGTGTTATCCAGCCGTGTACGGTTGGGAGTTGGGGCATATAGAATTGGGAGATTCGTGTTCTCTGGATAGTGTGCGATTTGAGGATATACGTCGTCAAATGATTGCCGCAGATGCTCGTGGAGGCATCAATACCGTTAGTTGGCACTTAGACAATCCAGTCAATGGGCACAGCTCATGGGATATGACCCAAGGAACAGTACACGCTATCTTGAATGACTCGTTGGTACAAGCTCATTATGTGCAAGATCTGCAACGTCTCGCTCATTTTTTCTTGCAAATCAGACGTCCTGATGGTCATTTTGTTCCTCTATTGTTTCGTCCTTTTCACGAACATAGTGGTAGCTGGTTTTGGTGGGGCAAAGACTTTTGTTCTCCCAAAGAGTATATAGCTCTGTGGAAGTTTACTCAAAAAAAATTGCATGATTTAGGTGTTCACCATCTTTTATATATTTATTCTCCAGATTATGTAGCCTCTCTTGATGACTACTTAGAACGATATCCTGGAGATGATTGTATCGATATTTGGGGACTAGATTATTATCATCGTGAGGGGGCAGAAGGTACCAATAAGTACATGACCAATGCTAAAAAGATGTTGCAGTTTATAGCTCAGGAAGCACAGCAACGTCATAAATTGTATGTCTTTAGTGAGACCGGGTCAGAATCTTTGCCCATAAACAATTGGTTTACACATGTATTAGCCCCAGTGATTCCAGAAACTCATCCAGCTTATGTGTTGGTATGGAGAAATGCTTTTGATAAACCAATGCATTTCTTTGCGCCTTATCCAGGACATGCCACTGCCGATGATTTTAAAACATTTTGTATGCGAAAAGATATTCTTATGGGACCTAAGTTCAATGAGAAAAAGTAATATGACTAATTAGATTTTAAGATGAAGTACTCAGAGCAAGTAGCAAAACTTTTGGCCGATCACGAAGCATTCCTTCAGATTCCCAACAGCCCTGTTGAAGAGACCAATGGTGTTTTTCAACGTTATGAAAATCCAATCTTGACAGCAGCACACACACCTGTGATATGGCGTTATGATTTGGATGAAAAGCGCAATCCTTATTTGATGGAACGCATTGGTATGAATGCCACCATGAATTCTGGTGCCATTAAATGGAATGGAAAATATTTGTTGGTCGTACGTGTAGAAGGTGCTGACCGCAAATCATTCTTTGCTGTCGCAGAAAGCGATAATGGAATTGATAATTTCCGTTTTTGGGACTACCCAGTGACTATGCCAGAAGATGAAGATCCAGCCACCAATATCTACGACATGCGTTTGACAAAGCATGAAGATGGATGGGTATATGGCGTTTTCTGTGCAGAACGATTTGATCAAAATGCCCCAGAAGGTGATTTGTCCTCAGCCACTGCCACAGCAGGTATTGCCCGCACCAAGAATTTTGTAGATTGGGAACGTCTTCCAGATTTGAAGACCAAAAGTCAACAACGCAATGTGGTTTTGCATCCAGAGTTTGTCGATGGCAAATACGCTTTCTATACTCGTCCACAAGATGGATTTATCTTTGCCGGTAGTTGTAGTGGTATTGGCTGGGCACTAGTCGACGATATCACTCATGCTGAGATAAAGGAAGAAAAGATCATCGATCGTCGTTTTTATCATACCATTAAGGAAGTCAAAAATGGCGAAGGACCTCATCCTATCAAAACCGATAAAGGCTGGTTACACCTAGCTCACGGTGTGCGTGGATGTGCCGCAGGTTTGCGTTACGTGCTCTATATGTACATGACCGATTTAGAAGATCCCACTAGAGTGATTGCAGCTCCAGCAGGACACTTGATGGGACCTGTTGGAGAAGAACGAGTAGGTGATGTCAGCAATGTCTTATTCTCCAATGGTTGGATTGCAGATGAGGATGGCACCGTATTTCTTTATTACGCTTCATCAGATACACGTATGCATGTGGCAACTTCAACAGTCGATAAACTCGTTGATTACTGCATGAATACCCCAGAAGATGGTCTAGCTACTGGTTCATCTGTCGATAAACTGAAGCAACAAATCAGCAAGAACTTAGAATTGTTGCAGAAGTAAAAAAAATATCATACATTTATTTCCTTGAATGGAATATTATTAGTTGAAAGTCAAGAGAGGGCATGTGCATGTCGTCTCTTGACATCCTTATACAATATTACTATGTTAAAACTTCGTGAGAAAATAGGATATGGATTGGGAGATATGTCCTCTTCCATGTTTTGGAAATTGTTTGGATCATATTTGATGATCTTTTACACCGATGTCTTTGGTCTACCTGCTGCAGTTGTAGGTACCATGTTTTTAGCCACTCGTATCTGGGATTCCCTGTTTGATCCCATGGTTGGTATTGTGGCAGATAGAACAAATACGCGATGGGGAAAGTTTCGTCCATACCTCTTATACTTAGCGTTACCCTTTGGTATCATAGGGATTCTGACTTTTGTCACCCCTCATTGGTCCATTACAGGTAAAATAATCTATGCATATGTCACTTATTCGTTGATGATGATGGTGTATTCCGCTATCAATGTGCCTTATGCCTCCATGCTAGGTGTCATGAGTCCTGATCCAAGAGATCGCAATGTCCTATCCACTTTTCGAATGAGTTTTGCCTACATAGGTAGCTTTATAGCCCTGCTGATGTTTATGCCCATGGTCAACATGTTTTCAGCAAATGACACCAGTGCGGATGCTCAGCAACGAGCATGGCTATACGCTGTTGTTGTTATTGCCGTATTATGTATTGTCTTATTCTGGGGCTGTTTTGCTTTAACAAAAGAACGAGTTAAAGCTATCAAAGCAGAAACCACCTCTCTGAAAGATGATTTGAAAGATTTGTTGCGTAATCGTCCTTGGTGGATTTTGCTGGGTTCTGGTATTGCAGCATTGATATTCAACTCCATTCGTGATGGAGCTACCGTCTATTATTTCAAATATTACATTGTAGAAAGTGATTTCTCACAAGTACATTTCTTTGGAGTCTCTTTTGTATTATCCGGTTTATACCTAGCCATAGGACAGGCGGCCAATATTGTGGGTGTGGTGCTAGCAGCCCCCATCAGTAACCGTATTGGCAAAAAATCGACCTATATGGGTGCTATGCTTATAGCCACTGTGCTTAGCATCATTTTCTTCTGGTTTGATAAAGATCAGTTGGTGATGATTTTTGTCTTCCAAGTACTTATTAGCATTTGTGCTGGTAGTGTATTCCCATTGTTGTGGTCCATGTATGCCGATTGTACAGATTACTCAGAACTCAAAACAGGTAATCGCGCTACAGGACTGATTTTCTCTTCCTCCTCTATGAGTCAGAAGATGGGATGGGCCGTGGGAAGCGCCCTTACTGGTTGGCTACTAGCCTATTTTGGATTCAAAGCCAATGCCGTACAGTCAGAAGAAACGATACAAGGGATCAAAATGTTTTTAAGCTTTTTACCTGCGGTGGGTACCATCTTATCCGTAGTCCTTATAGCGATGTATCCATTGAGTGAACAACGCATGCACACGATCGTGAGTCAATTGGCCGCGAAGAGAGAAGACGATATACAGAACCAATAATAATAAACATAATGAACAATATAGAACGTTTAGGACAATTAGTTGACGAAGTCAGAGACAATCTTCATGTCAATATTTTGCCTTTTTGGATGCACCAAATGATTGATGAAACACAAGGTGGTTTTTATGGACAGATAGATGGAGAAGGACATCTTCATGCAGATGCTCCCAAAGGCGCCATCTTGAATGCCCGCATTTTGTGGACTTTCTCTTCAGCTTATCGTCTATCTGGTCAAACTTCTTATTTAGATGTAGCTACTTGTGCCAAAGAATATATACTACAACATTTTATGGACACAGTACACGGAGGCGTGTATTGGTCGCTTCATGCCGATGGCTCATGCCTTGATAGTAAGAAACAAATATATGCTTTAGCTTTTGTTATTTATGGATTGAGTGAGTACGTACGGGCCACCCAAGATACAGAAGCTTTGGATTGTGCCATAAGTATCTTTAAAGCCATAGAAGCTCATAGTTTTGATCGTGAGAAGAATGGATATGGCGAAGCATTAACACGTGAGTGGGGACCTATTTCAGATATGCGTTTGAGCGATAAAGATGAGAATGAAAACAAAACAATGAATACTCATCTACATATTCTGGAGGCTTATACCAACCTGTATCGTGTCTATAAAGATAAAACAGTAGAAGACCAATTACGTAATCTCATTCAACTGTTTGTTAGCAAGATCCTGAATAATGTCACTTTTCATTTGGAGTTATTCTTTGATGATGATTGGAACAGTAAATATGCCATAGATTCATATGGACATGATATTGAATCTGCTTGGTTATTACACGAAGCCGCTGTTGTATTAGATGATAAAACTTTGTTGTCGACAGTTGAAAGTGTTATTCCTCATATTGTCCAATCCGCTTGTGAAGGCTATATGGAAGATGGCAGTATGATCTATGAGAAGCACCATGGTAATGAAAATACATTAGATACAGAAAGACACTGGTGGGTGCAAGCAGAGACCGTTGTTGGTTTGCTTGATCACTACCAACTTACAGGCGATCAAACGTCTCTAGATAAAGCTTTATCAACTTGGGAATATATCAAAAATCATCTAGTTGATGAAGAGAATGGAGAGTGGTACTGGGGGATCCTTCCTGATGGACAAGTCAACAAAAAAGACGACAAAGCAGGTTTCTGGAAATGCCCATATCACAATGGTCGCATGTGTATGGAAATCATAGAGAGATTTGAGCAGTAACAAGTAATCATAGATAATAATACCAGATAGTATGAATAAAACCATCTTAAAATCCATAGGACTATTTATAGGACTTACCTTATGCCTCCCCATATATAGCTGTGGAGGTGACGGAGGCAATAGTCCCGCACCCGATAATAACAAAGAACAACCTGGTGATAACACGGGAGGAGATGACCAAAATAATGATCAAGACGATCCCAACAATCCCCTAGTTACTAAACAGGCTACTGCCGAAACGATTGCTCTATACGAGTACATTAAGGCACATTATGGTAAGGATATCCTCACATCGGCCATGGCCAATGTCGATTGGAATACCAATGAATGTGAGTGGGTATATCAACACACTGGATCTTACCCAGCCATAGCTGGTTTTGATTTTATCCATATTTATAATCAGTTGAGTACATACCAAGACATCTCTCCAGTGAAAAACTGGCACGATGCAGGTGGACTCGTTACTATAATGTGGCATTGGAATCTACCACGAGCAGAAGGAAGTGATTCTAATTTTGGTTTTTATAGTGAAGCCAATCACAATAGTACAGGCACGAGCCAATACTCCACCTTAACACCCAATGCAGTCAATGATCCAACTAGCTGGACCTACAAACGTTTTGTCAGTGATATTCAGCAAGTTGCCGATATTATGCTTCAACTCCAAGATGCGCAGATCCCTGTGCTTTGGCGTCCCCTTCATGAAGCATCAGGTGGATGGTTTTGGTGGGGAGCTGGCGACGCGGCTTCTTATGTCAAACTATGGCGATTGATGTACACAATCTTCCAAGAGAAAGGAGTCAAAAATACCATTTGGGTATGGACGAGTGAAGTAGGGGATGATGCCTGGTATCCTGGCGATGAGTATGTCGATATTATCGGTCGAGATAAATACAATACCACTTCAGCAAGTGCTATTGCATCAGACTATTCGACCTTGAGCAACAAGTACCCCAATAAGATGATCACCCTTTCAGAATGTGGTGGTGTATCTGATATGCCCGCACAGTGGACTAGTGGAGCCACTTGGTCATGGGTGATGCCTTGGTACGACTACGACAGAACCAAAGATACCTCATCCATGAATAGTGAAGAGCATACTTGGGCAAATATTGCTTGGTGGAATCAATTGTTGGGCATGGATAATTGCATCACCCGTGCCGATGTCGACTTGACTAAGTAATCTAACATACATTATTAACCCGTTGGTGGAATTCTGTTGATAAAGCGTGTATATCGATAAATTATGTGTATATTGCATACCCTTTTGAAGATACCACATTATTAACTTTTTAATTCCAACAACGGGTTGACAATTTCATTGCGACCCTCAAAATGAGTATGCCATGAAAAGAAAAGCTACCCTTCTCATTCTATTATTCTTTATTTGTGCCCTTCATGCGCAGGAAGTGTACACAACGAAAAAAGATCAATCCTACATCCCTGCTACCGAAGCGGATGCTTATCAAAAAGAGCGGTGCAAATTGGATGTCTACTATCCAACAGATAAAAAAGATTTTCCTACCATCGTCTGGTTTCATGGTGGCGGATTGGAAGGGGGTAATAAATACATCCCGCAAGAACTGATGAATAGAGGCTTTGCGGTAGTATCGGTCAATTATCGTTTGAGCCCTAGAGTCAAAAATCCTGCTTACATTGAAGATGCAGCCGCTGCGGTAGCTTGGACCTTCAATCATATAGAAGAGTATGGTGGTAGCAAAGATAAAATATTTGTTTCTGGTCACTCTGCTGGAGGGTATCTCACCTTGATACTAGCTATGGACAAGAAGTATATGACAGCTTATGGTGCAGATGCCGATAAGGTAGCAGCCTATCTTCCCATCAGTGGTCAGACAGTGACTCATTTTACCATTCGTAAAGAGCGTGGCTTGCCCAATGCTATCCCTATTATTGACGAGTATGCCCCAGTAAATCGCGTGCGTCAGCATACCGCCCCAGTTGTATTGATTACTGGAGATCGTAATCTAGAAATGGCCGATCGTTGGGAAGAAAATGCTCTGTTGGCTTCCGTATCGAAGAATATCGGCAATAAACAAGTTACTTTGTATGAATTGCAAGGATTCAATCACAACACAGTGGTCGAACCTGCCTGTTTCTTGATTATCAATTACATCCGCCAACATTGTCCAGATAAAGTCGTAAAGAAATAACATTAATATAATAAATGAATAAGCACAAATTATTGTATGCAGTACTCAGCTTTGCCTGTCTTTTGCCTGCATCAGCAACGGTTAAGTTGCCCGAAATCCTAAGTGACCATATGGTTTTGCAACAGCAAAGCCAAGTGAAATTATGGGGTAAAGCCACCCCTAGTAGCACCGTGACCATACATACCTCTTGGAATGGAACAGCCTACACCTGCCATACCGATCAAGATGGGAGATGGTTGACCAAGGTACAGACCCCTCAAGCTAGTTATACGCCCTATACCATACAGTTTGACGATGGTGATGGCACTACAGTATCCCTTCAAGACATCTTGATAGGTGAAGTGTGGTTTTGTTCTGGACAGTCCAATATGCAAATGCCACTAAGAGGGTATTACAATTGCCCCGTGGAAAAGAGCAATGAACAAATTGCATTGTCTGGACAATTTAAGGGAGTACGTGTAGCCACCATCCCCCTAACAGGCAATGTGGTTCCTCAAGAAGAAGTGCCAGGACGTTGGCACCTGAGTTGTCCCAAAAATGCCGTTGATTTTTCAGCAGCAGCCTATTCTTATGCCACCATGGTCAATCGAGTATTAGATATTCCCGTAGGTATTATCAGTTGCGCCTGGGGCGGCTCGTATGTCGAAGGATGGTTACCTCGACGCATCGTGTCTACATACCCTGATATTGACATTGAGAAACGTTTGCTTAAAAATGACGATGGTAGTTGGAATTGGCAAAGCGTAATCATCATGTACAATGGTATGTTGCACCCATTGACCAACTACACCATCAAAGGCTTTTTATGGTACCAAGGTGAGTCTAATGTGGGACATGAATCGACCTACGCACAACGACTACAAACGATGGTTGATTTGTGGCGTAAAGAGTGGGGACAAGGAAATATCCCATTCTATCAAGTAGAGATTGCTCCCTTTAATTACGAATCCTATCGTGATGCAGCAGCCCTTCGTGAACAACAGCATCTATCTACCAAGATGATTCCCAATTCTGATATCATATGCATCAGCGACCTAGTCTATCCATACGAAAAGAATCAAGTACATCCTGCCCGTAAGCAAGAAGTCGGTTATCGATTGGCCTATCTCGCATTGGTCAAAACCTATGGTGTGAAAGGCATCTGTACGACCTATCCAGAATACCAAAGTATGGAGATCAAAGGAGATACTGCTATCATCCATTTGACAGCTTCCGAACATGTTAGTCCATTTGATGGCATTCAAGGATTCGAGATAGCAGGAAAAGATCGAGTATTTCATCCCGCTCAGGTTAAGAACGCACAAAGTTCAGGAGCACTTGAAGTATCCTCTTCAGATGTACCTCATCCAGTAGCAGTACGTTACTGTTATAAAAATTGGCAACTCGGAAATGTAGTGAGTCAGCGTGGCTTACCTCTAGTTCCATTCCGAACAGATAGTTGGTAACAACGTCTTAACACGTATAATGTAGATGTCCTATTAAAAAAGTCACGTAGCATTGATGTATGCTACGTGACTTCTTTTATTGATTCGTCAATCTCTGAGTGTATTGACTGAATATATACCTGTTCTTATTTGACTTCTTCTAGATATAAAACACGGCTTGAGTAATCATTTTGTTTGTGGTATGCCACCTTATGATTGTAAGGAATTTCCAAACCATTAGCCATAAGAAATGCCCCACTAAACGCCTTACCCTCAAAACTGAGTGGTTGATTATCTATACGGTTCAATTCAGTGATGCGATATGTCTTCTCAGGATTTAGTCCAGCCATTTTCACTCTAGGTAGATGTTGGTTGCAGAAGTGTTCCGTTTTCCACCAGTAGAAAACAGCTTTATCTTTCTCAGGAGTCGTGTACATCAATGAAGCCACCCCTAATTTATCATATGGAGAAACCAATCGGTAGATATCCCCTAGTTGCACAATAGGACGTATCATCTTATAATCAGCAATCGCCTTGCGACAAAGCTCTTTCTCCTCCGTAGTCATATTTTTAGGTTGAATCTCCATTCCTAGACGTCCACTCATCGCCACATCTATTCGATATTTCAGTGGAATAGTGCGGAATGTTTGATGGTTTGGTGCCGCACTGATATGCGAAGCCATCGCGATAGCAGGGAAGAAATAAGAAGTTCCCCATTGCATATACACACGTTGTAAAGCATCCGTATTGTCACTAACCCAGAACTCATCGAAGTAAGGCAAGATTCCATAATTGGCACGTCCACCTCCACTAGCACAAGCCTGTATTGTCAAGTTAGGATATTTCTCACGTACACGTTGACATACTTTTTCTAGTCCCCTGTGATACTCAATATACAAATGACTTTGGTTTGCTGCACTTAGATAACTAGAACCATGATTCATGATACTCATATTGGCATCCCACTTGATATAGTCGATTTGTGGATAATTGGTCATCAGCGTATCCACGATATTAAAGACAAAATCTTGCACTTTAGGGTTGCTCAAATCCAAGACCACTTGTGTACCCCCACGTCCCAATATAGGCTCACGTTGTGGTGCTTTGATGATCCAGTCTGGATGCTTTTCGTATAACTCACTTGTTGTGTTCGCCATCTCTGGTTCTATCCAGATACCAAACTTAATACCATGTTTGGTTGCATCCTGTATGAGCTTGCCGATACCACCAGGCAATTTTCTAGTATCAACAACCCAGTCACCCAATGAAGAATTATCACTCTTGCGTGGATACTTATTACCAAACCACCCGTCATCCATGACAAATAGTTCACCACCCATAGAGGCAATATCCCCCATCATTTGGTCCATACCAGCTTCATTGATATCAAAGTACACCCCTTCCCAACTGTTCAATAGGATCTTGCGTAGAGTCTGTCCATGAGCCAACTTATGTGCTCTGCCCCAGCGATGGAAGTTGCGGCTACATCCACTCAATCCCTCATTGCTATAACTCAAAGCAAGAGCGGGTGTCGTAAATGTTTCTCCCTTCTTCAAGTGATATGCAGAATGTGCTTCATCGATACCAGCATAAAACTGATGATACTCGCTGTCATCCGTATCGATACGTAACTTATAGTTGCCACCATAACACAACGCCGCACCGATTACTTCGCCCACATTTTCTTGTGGTTTCCCGTTTAGTGAAAACATCACTTCCGCATGTGAAGTATGTGAGTTTCTGATACCATCTTCATTTTGAATCACCTTCACGCCTGGTTTCAAAGGTTCTTGAGCCAGTTTCCCCTCATTGGCCCATGAGCCATATAAGTGCGACAGCCATACGTTGCCCCTTCTGATAGGTAGATAACCCGACGCAAATTGATCGAGCACCACATTCTTCTTCTCCTTATGCGTGATATCTGTCCATGTTTCCATCACATCGGCATCATCATATACCTTATAATACACGTTGACATAGAAAGGATACACCTTATCCTTGAGTGCTATCGTTGTGAGCGTCGTGTTGTTGTCTTTCGTTGTATTGACTTTCACCACCTCCATTTGCAGCGTCATATTGCCATCGGCGTGTGTGACAGCCAATGCCGACCCTTTGGGCCAGTTCATGCCATACACCGGATAAGCCGCATGATCCATATTAGCCACACTTTCTATATTGCGTAGATCAGCCGCATGTAGTCTATCCCCATAGTACACATATTTGAGTTGCCCACCTATAGGAGCAGAGAGCACCAAAGACGTATGCGTGGTGAAGATATGTATATCATCCGAAGAAATTTTTTCAGCTTGTAGGGCTATAGCTGCTGTCTTGTTTGTGGCGAGATGCTTCGTCTCGGCCCATGCCACCTGCGATATGCCACTAGCAAAAATCGTCAGACAGATTCCAGTTGTGAGAAACTGCTTTTTGAAATAATGGTTCATGTTCTTGTACTTAGATTTATAAATTAACGACCTTGATTATGCACCAAACGCACAATCCTTCTTGTCCTAACAAAGATAAGTATAATGGTCCGAATACCCCTTCTCTAATGGATTTTAAACTATCCCTATTGTCATAAAAGACATATGGGGATGAAAAGAATACATATGGGGCGTTCTATTATGCGAGAAAAGCTCTATCTTTACCTACGCAAAACTAATACGTATGAGAAGACCTCTTTTTATTTATATATTGATGCTCCTAGGCCTATGCACACAGGCATTTGGACAAATTAATTTTCATGTGTTGGATGTCAAATCTGGCATGTCCGACAATTGTGTGCAAGATATTCTACACGACCAATCTGGTTTCATGTGGTTTGCCACAGGCGATGGATTGAACTGCTATGACGGCTACCATTTTAGAAACTACACCTTACCCCATACCGCCCCCTCAACCAATAGCATCGAATGGGTCGATGAAGATGCATCGGGTACTATCTGGATCCAAACATCCACTCAATACTGCTTTTACAATCGCGAGCAAGACAAGTTAGATCTAGCCATCCAGTCCCCCCTGACCTCCTTAGGAGTAGTCGGTACCCCCAGTAAACTGTTTGTCGATGCCGATAGCAACCTCTGGTGCCTTATTAATAATGTATTATACTATTACTCCTTTCAAGATAAGAAACTACTCCATGTAGATGTGCCCTGCAACGTGCGCATCCTCGATTTGGTGTGCCGTGACGCCTATGCCTACCTGCTACTATCCGATGGTCATGTCGTCTCCGTAGATTGGAATCAGAACGCCATACAACCCTTGTTTCAAACCACATTGTACCCCGCCGTACGTTCCCATCTCTACCTCGACACCTCCCGTCATTTATGGCTATACACCTCCCATAGTTCCCGATTGCAATGCTACTCCATAGCACAGAAACAATGGCTCCCATTAGTCAAAGGGCGCGATTTGCTCAATCACCATACCATGATCACCACCGTCACCGACGATGGGAAAGGCAACATATGGATAGGCACCGACAATAGCGGCATCTTTATATGCCACCAAGGTCAACGCACCATCACCCCCCTATACCAAAAAGCCGATCAGATGTATTCGCTTCCCAGCAACCACATCACCTGCATCCTCAAAGACCGAAAAAACATCATGTGGGTTGGTACCGGCAAGCAAGGAGTCGCCTACGCCCATTTAGACAACCTCGTTTTCCGCAACACCCGATGCCCTCACCAAGAAGACGTCAGTTGCCTGCTAGAAGATAAATCTGGGCATTTATGGCTAGGATTTGATGGTGAAGGCATCGCCCGATACGATGCCCAGACCCACCAATACACCTACTTCAATACCAGCAATGCCTCCATACCATCCGACTTGATCGTATGCACCTTCCGCGACTCCAAAGACCGTATCTGGTGGGGTAGTTTCGGTGGTGGAGCCTTCTACATGCAACAGGGACACTTTGTCGAATTGCACGATACTCCCCAGGGCACTCACCAAGCCCTTCCCCGATATATCCGTCGCATCACCGAAGATGCAGCAGGCAATATCTGGTTGGCCACCTACGCCCAAGGCCTCTACTGCCTAAGTGCCGATGGCACCCTCCAAGTCTACACCGTAGATAACACCCCATTATTGACCAATTACATCGCCGATCTATCCTGCGTAGATGGCCATACACTCTATATCGCCACCAGCGCAGGCGTCTATAGCCTAGACACCATCACACGTGTTCTCGCCCCATTGAAAGGCACATCGGCCACCCAAGATATCATACAAGACGGCTTTGCCAACTGCATATACCAAGACACCCGCGGTCTCCTTTGGATAGGAGGGCGCAAAGGCGTGAGTATCTACAATATAGACACCCATGCCGTAACTCATCTATCTAGTACGTCGGGACTATCCAACCCCTACATACGTGGTCTTATAGAAGATGCCGAAGGCAATATGTGGATGGCCACCGATCACGGCATCACCCACGTCGTTGTTGTCGATCGCACCCCCAGTCACCAGTTAGAATATTATTGTTACCCCTATTTCGAAGAAGACGGCATCGGCTCCTTCTCCTTCAACAACTTTTCCATCTACCGCAACACACACAACGATATATTAGTTGGTGGAGCAGGGGGGTATCTTCAGATACCTTCCAAGTCCTCCTACCTATACCAGCACAACCGCCACGTCATGTTTACCGGTCTCTACGTTGCCAATGAGCGCGTCCATGTAGGCGTACCCACCGCAGAGAATCGCATCATCCTAGATAAAAATATCCAACTGATGCACCATATAGACATGCCCTATTCCGATCGAAACTTCGCCTTGGAAGTGTCCGCCATGGACTACGGTCATCTACACAAAATACACTACCTCTATCGTTTGAGCAATAGTGGCCAATGGATCAAACTAGAAGGCAACCGCATCTACTTCAACAACCTAGCTCCAGGCACCTACCCATTGCAAGTCAAAGTCGAGGAAAACCATACAAACGAAAGGAACGCCATCGCCACTTTACAGATCACAGTGCATCCCCCTTTCTGGTTGTCCATCCCAGCCTATATCCTCTACGCCACCCTAGTGCTAGCCCTTATTATCCTAGCCATATTCCGAATCCAACGCAACCATGTACGCACCCTGCAACAGCAAAAGCGCGATATGGATGCCGCCCAACAGCACGAAATCGATGAGGCCAAACTCCGCTTCTTTACCAACGTCAGTCACGATCTGCGTACCCCCTTATCGCTTATCATCACCCCGTTGGAAAAGATGCTCCATGCAGATCTCGCCCCATCCCATCATAAAGACCTCCAACTCATGCACCGCAATGCCCAGCTACTATTGGAAAATATCAACCAATTGCTCGACCTGCGTGCCCTAGAGAACCACCAAGCCCAACTCTCCCTAGCACATGGCGATTTGGTCGAATTTATCCAAGAAGTATGTACCTCTTTCGAATCCTATGCCGATAAGAAAAACATCCCTTTCCAGATCACCCTTAAAGTCGCTAGTCTCGAGATGGACTTTGATCGCAAGAAGATGCAACGCATCCTCTTCAACCTCCTGTCCAACGCCTTCAAATACACCGCCCCCCAAGGGCACGTCCTCGTTGTCGTAGACAGCATCACCCACCGCGATCTCCGCTACGCCCGTATCCAAGTCATCGACAATGGCGAAGGTATCCGCGATGAAAACAAAACCAAGATCTTTGATCGCTTCTTCCAAGAAGAAAAGGCCACCACCGCCTATGTAGGAAGCGGCATCGGCCTCCATATCGTCAAAGAATACGTCACCCTCCACCATGGTGAGATACAAGTCAAAGACAACCTGCCCCAAGGCACCATCTTTGAAGTCACCCTCCCCATACAACACCAAGTCGAAGTCACCCATCCCGACACGGCCGTAGCTCCTCTTCCCCTAGAAGAAGACTCAGAAGAAGTCACCCTACATCCTCAGAAAGCACAACAAAAAACAACCATTTTAGTTGTAGAAGATAACGATGACTTCAGATGCTTTATGGTCGATTCCCTGCGAGAACAATTTGACGTTTACGAAGCCCGAAATGGTCAAGAAGGGCTCGATATGCTTGCCCACCAAGACGTACATATCATCATCAGCGACATCCGCATGCCCGTTATGGATGGATTGGAACTCTGTCACCGAGTCAAAAACGACATCCGCTATTCGCATATTCCAGTCATCCTACTCACAGCACGTACCGCCGATGAACACGTTCTCGAAGGACTGCGTGAAGGGGCCGATGAATACATCTCCAAACCCTTTAATTTGGACATCCTCCTGCTGCGCATTCACCACCTCCTAGCTTGGAGCATCAAGAACCATCAGCAGTTTGGCAAGACAGACCTATCCCCCCACGACCTCACTATCAGCAGTCTCGATGAGCAACTCATCACCCGAGCCATGCAAGTCGTCCAAGACCACCTCAGTGAAGCCACATTCACCGTAGAAAATCTAGGTACCGAAGTAGGCATGAGTCGTGGACACCTATACAAGAAACTCATGTTGATCACCGGCAAGTCCCCCCTTGAGTTTATGCGCTCCTTGCGTATCCAGCGAGGGAAACAATTGCTCGATCAAACCCCCGAAAGCATCTCCCAAATTGCCTATCAAGTGGGCCTATCCCCCAAGCAATTTGCCAAATATTTTAAAGAAGAATTTGGTTGCCTACCTTCCGAATACCTCAAGAATAAGCAACCATAAACTCACCCGATAGATCTATTAACCATGCACATTTGAGTATTAGAGATAGACAAAATAGTATTAGAATTTTTCTCATAAATACCCTATTTTTGTCTCATCCGTCTACACAAAATGACGCAATTAACCCGTAACATATATAATATGAAGAACAACACCTTATTAAAAGGCACCTTATTATCAACAGCTATGATGGCATCAGCAGCTTTGCTTGCACAACCCCTTGTGCAACAGATTAATGATGGCTGGAAGTTCAAGCAAGCCCGCTTGAGCAACTGGTATCCAGCCACAGTACCTGGCGTTATCCATACCGACCTGATGGAAAACGACCTCCTCGATGACCCCTTTTATCGCCTCAATGAGCGTGGAGCACAATGGGTAGACAAAGAAGACTGGATCTACGAAACCACCTTCCAGATTACTCCAGAGATGTTGAATCAACAACACCTACTGCTCGATTGCAAAGGCCTCGACACCTATGCCGATGTCTATCTCAACGACTCCCTGATCATCCAAGCCGACAATATGTTTCGTGAATGGCAAGCCCCTATCAAGAAGCTAGTGACCGAAGGCCAGAACACCCTGCGTGTCTACTTCCATTCACCTATCAAGCATGATTTGGGTAAATTTGACGCCCTCAATTATCAATACTTTGCCAATAACGACCAGAGCGAAAACGGAGGCATCTTCGACAAGCGCGTCAGTGTCTTTGCCCGCAAAGCAGGATACCATTATGGCTGGGACTGGGGTCCACGCCTCGTCACATCAGGTATCTGGCGTCCTATCTCCGTAGTAGGTTGGAGCGATGCCTATGTCGATGACATCTATTATAAACAACCCGATGTCACCGCCTCACGTGCCAAACTAGACGCCCAGATTCAGATCCAAGCCGACCATGCCATCCCAGATGCCATGCTCACCATTACCGATATGACGACCCATAAAGTATTGGCCAAGAAACATGTCGATATTGCCAGCGGTCACCAAGTCCTTAGCCTACCATTTACCATCCATCATCCCAAACTATGGTGGACCAATGGTCTAGGGCAAGCTCATCGTTATAACTTCCAAGCCCAGCTAGCCGTAGGCGATGACATCTTAGATGTCAAGCAAAATAAGATTGGCGTACGCTCCCTTAAAGTTGTCAGCGAAAAAGATAAAGACGGCACCAGCTTCTATTTCGAACTCAATGGACACCCCGTTTTCGCCAAAGGCGCCAACTACATCCCTCAAGACAACTTCTTGACTCGTGTGACTCCAGCCGACTATAAGAAAACCATCATGTCTGCCGTCGAAGCCAATATGAACATGCTTCGTGTATGGGGAGGTGGAATCTACGAAAACGACCTCTTCTATGACCTATGCGACGAACACGGCATCCTCGTATGGCAAGACTTCATGTTTGCATGCAGCATGTATCCAGCCGAAGGCGCCCTACTAGAGAACATCCGTCAAGAAGCCATTGACAATGTGGTGCGTCTACGCAACCACCCAAGTATCGCTATCTGGTGTGGCAATAACGAATGTCAAGATGCCTGGTACAACTGGGGATGGCAAAGCAAATACAAAGCCCAAAGCCAAGCCATTGCCGACACCGTATGGACACAATTCTGCAATCAGTACTACGACGTCCTTCCAGAAGTTGTAGCAACCTATGCCCCAGAAACCAAATACTGGCCATCATCGCCATTTGCAGGCAAAGGCCATGGTAGCAACGACCACGATGGCGACCGTCACTATTGGGAAGTATGGCATGGTGAAAAACCTATCAGCCAATACAATGTAGAGCGTGCCCGCTTCTTCAGCGAATACGGTTTCCAATCCTTCCCTGAGTTTGTCAGCATCAAGAAATACGCCCCAGAAGCCAAAGACTGGGACATCCGCAGCGAAGTCATGATGGCCCACCAGCGAGGAGGCGAACACGCCAATGGTTTGATCGAAACCTACATGCTCAACGAATACCATCGTCCAGCCGATTTCAAGCGCTTCCTATATGTCAACCACGTCCTACAAGGCGATGCCATAAAGACAGCTATCGAATCTCACCGTCGCGACATGCCTTATTGTATGGGTACCCTCTTCTGGCAAATCAACGACTGCTGGCCAGTAGCCTCATGGGCTAGCCGTGACTACTACGGTCGATGGAAAGCCCAGCATTACTTCACCCGTAAGGCCTATAAAGATATCTTAGTATCGCCATATGCCAAAGATGGTCATTTAAATATCTACGTCGTATCCGATCGCCTGAAGAGCTTCAGAGGTATCCTAAAGATACAAGTCATGACCTTCGATGGCCAAGTCGTATCCGAAGAAACCAAGCGTGTACACGTGCCAGCCAATGGCAGTCACATCCTAGCCGATTACGACGTCAAAGCATTGCTACAAGACACCCCAGAAAGCGACGTCTTCGTCTATGCCACATTGACCGATGATCACAAGGCCCAGTACGACAACGTCTACGTTATGTTGAAACAAAAAGAGATGCACTACCCAGACGTCAAATTATCGTATGAAGTCAAAGAGATAGCCGATACGACAGCGATTACTCAATCGATGGATACCGCATCACACCACTACACCATCATAGTACACGCACCCGTTTTCGCCCGTGCCGTACACCTTATGGTCGACGATGTGAAAAGCTTCTTTGCCGACAATTACTTCGACATCCTACCAGGACAAAGTCGCACCATACGTCTATCTACCAACCTACCACTAGATCAAGTGCAATCTAGCCTAGTTGTAGAAAGTTTGTAATACATATATATATCCTATCACAAGGGGCCTATCTCAGACATCCGTCTTTGATAGGCCCCTTTTCATGTAGTTGTTGTGTTATTGTTTTACCGCTGCAAGTAAGAGAGTAGGGTACGCATGCCTACTAGTCGGTTTTTGTACCGTAAAGTCACCAAATCCCGCCTCCGTAAGCGCCTCTTTCAGTACCTTCTCAGGCAACTGATGTGTAGGATAGCCCATCACACGAGTTTGCAGTTCCACCAGTGCCAGCGTCAAGTCCGTCTCCTTATCAATCGCCTCGTCACATATATGATTGGAAATCAGCACACCTCCAGGTTTCATAGCGCGATGTACCCTTTTGAGAAAGTCCACCAATTGCCCATTCACCCCATATTCATATAGAAAGTGCGACACAAAAACAAAGTCATACGTATCCACAAAATCGCCCCCCTGCTTCAAGTCAATCTCCTGATACACCACTCGGTCATAGTCCTTCTCCTCTCGTTTCAATTCCCGCCCATTTTGACACACCTTAGGCAAGTCATACACATGCGATACCAGCTTATTATTCTCCTGAATCAACGCATACGAATAGTACCCGATATTTCCTGCCACATCACACATCTTCGTACAATGCGCAAATTGTGGAATCCCCTTGACAAACTGCAACACCTGCTGCAATCCTCCCGCCTTCGCTCCTTGTTCCATAGCTAGAGCAGTTTCCTTACTCTCCCATATTCTACCAGAAAATGTTGGTTTCTCCCCCTTCAAGCTATCCACCAAGTGATCAAATGGTCCTTGACTACCTGTAAATTTACCCATCATCATCACCTGACTAGCTTCTGCCGTCTTCACCAGATACTCCTCAGCCATAGAGGACAACGCATATTCCCCATGCACCATTGTCAGCAGTTCCGCCTTATGCAGCACGTTTATCAGTGCCTTCGTTACCGATGGCGCAGTTTGCAAGGCCTCCGCAATTTCTTCTACCGAGTAACTTTCTCGTCCTTTCAGTTGTAGATTAGCACTCGATAATAGATCAAACAGATTGATCTCAATGGCTGCATGAATAACTTTGGGTAGATAGCTCACACTCAATAGATTGTGCAACTTGCCGTATGGCGCATGTAGGATAGGTATATTCATCGTTTTCTTTTTTGTAGTCTGCCATATAGGTAGGCTTGTTTGTTATGCTGCAAAGGTAGCACGAAAAAGAAGATGTGTCAATACCTATTTATGGGGATAATGAGGGCAGTCGATAATAATCACTCCACAAACTTCTTGAGTATTTTTTCTCTCAGTGCCTCATACTCCTTATCAGAGACCAAATCTGATTGTTTCATTTCCTCCAATTGTTGGAGCTTTTCCACATACGCCTTGGATGTATTGTTTTCTTTGTTGATTCTATGTATACGTTCCATAAAGCCAGCAGAAATAATACCTGTAGGCAATGCAATGAGTCCGATGCCCAGTAATGCGATAATTCCACTGATAAAACGTCCCATATCGGTGATGGGGTAGATGTCGCCGTATCCCACTGTAGTCAGTGTCGCTACTGCCCACCACAGTGCCGAGAAGATATTGTTGAACTTGTCGGGTTGTGCTTCATTTTCGACAAAAAACATGGTAAAAGACGAAATAACAATGAGCGTAATCGTAATAAATCCTGTCATTATCAAATCGGTTTTCTTTTCTTTGATGATTGTGCTGAGCACATACAAGGCATTGTTAAAGCGATGTAGCTTAAAAATACGTAGCAATCTCGTCATGCGTAGTAGTCGCAATGCTCTTAGATCAAGGTGCATAGCCATCGGGATGTAGAATGGAAGAATGGCCATTAGGTCAATAATCCCATTGGTCGAAGTCATAAATTTGAGTCTTGCTTTTCCTGGAGATAGTTCTGGATAGAGTAGGGTGGCTACCCAGATGCGCCCTAGATATTCCAATGTAAAGAGTATGATAAATACATTATTAATGACCGTAAGGATGATATGGTGTGCTGTCGTGAAATCATAAAATGTCTCTACACCTAGTTCTATAATACTTAGCGTAATACAAGTCATCATGAAATAATCGAAACGATGGTTGTGGTTAAGCAGGGCGTGTAAGTATCTTTTCATTGGAAAATATTGTATTGATGATGGGGACTAAATATAGTAAATAATCACGAGGTAATGACGATTTTCTGTAAAAATACGGCGCAATTTTATCTAGGCTAAGTCTCTGTTTTTACGAAGCCTTTGCGAACCGAAACGGAAGCGCTTGCGATTTGCTAAACATCGGGATGTGTACAAAATCGCAAGCGCTTGAGTTTTGGGGCTCTAAATAGATGTATTTGTGATGACTGTAATCTCCATTTACTGTGAAGTATATAAGAGCTCGCTATCATATACTTGATAACCTACCTAGCAAGTATAACTCAACTATTCATCATAGGTTGTTTATTATTTATCATGGTCAAGGGAGAACTGGTTGTTTGTTTTTTCACCATGCCTGCAAAGAGTGTATCTTGTTTTAGTAACTCGGTTGGGGAGCCACATTCTGCTACATGTCCATTGGCAAGCACTACTATTTTATGTGCATTAGCTACTGTACGCATGCGGTGAGCGATGATCAGTACGGTCTTATTTTGTATTAGAGCAGAGATACCAGCTTGGATCTTGGTTTCGTTTTCGACATCAAGTGATGCTGTGGCTTCATCCAACAATACGATAGGAGCATCTTTTAATAAGGCACGTGCAATAGAGATGCGCTGTCGTTCACCTCCAGAAAGTGTCTGCCCATTTTCGCCAATGATGGTGTTGTATCCTTGTGGCATCTTCTGAATAAATTCATCGCATTTAGCTAGTTTCGCTATACGTATGATATCTTCGTCACTCGCGTCGCGTTTGCCTATGCGGATATTGTCTTTTATTGATGCGTTAAACAGTACCACATCTTGAAATACTATAGAAAAATGATTGAGTAATGTCTCTGGGTCAATCTTACTGATATCTTCACCGCCCAAGGTGATTCGCCCTTGTTGCACATCCCAGAAACGAGCAGCTAGTTTGGCCGATGTACTTTTCCCTCCACCAGACGGACCAACTAAGGCGGTGATTTCTCCTTGTTTGGCGGTAAAAGAGACATCTTCTAAAACTTGTTTGTCTTCTTCATAAGCAAAAGAAACATGCTCGAATCTGATATCATAATGCTTGGGGGCGAATGTTTTTTTACCCTGTTGTATAGGCAACGCTTCAATTTCGTTCATGCGGTCTATACGTACATTGAGAAATAGCAAGGCTGCCAAATTGTTGAATACTTCGCTGATAGGATTGTAGATACTAGCCGATACCATCAAGAATATGCAGTACACAAACAAGGTCGTTTCACCTGTTAGTACCATACTGGCTCCCAGAATGATAACTGAAGCCAAGCCTAGTTTCAATAAACTTTGTGCGGAGTTGATAATGGCACCTGTAAATAACTCCCCTTTGATCAAGTCTTTTTCATAGGTTTTAATGGTCTGTTTGAGAGATGCGCAATAGCTGTCTTCTTGATTGTAAGCTTTGATTTCTTGGATGGCTTCTAATCCTTCTTGTATCTTTTCCGAGACGGCTCGTTTGGTGAAATATGAATCTTGATTGTCACTATCGATTCTTCTTTTGGCTATAAATATGACTAGTCCAGCAACAGGAACTACCCAGAATAAGGCCAATGATAGGGGCCAGTTGAATATAAATAACCCAATGGCTATGGCGATGATGCTCAGTATGGAGGCAAACAGTTGGGGGACGGCATGAGAAAAAGTGTGTTCCAAATCTGCATTGTCAGTCATGATAGTAGCTGTAAGATCTGAAAGATTTTTTTCACCAAAGAAGGCTAATGGGAGTTTACGTAATTTTTCTGCTAGTGCAATTCTACGATTGGCACTTTCATCGTAAATAGTGGTGTATGTGCTTTGATATTGTATCAGGGCTACTCCAAACATGATGACCATACAACCTAATGCCAATAAGATGTAGTACCACACCGTATGGACTATAGAGGAGTCAGTATCTAATACTTTGGTGAGATACTCGTTGAGAAAATAGTACATAAATACTGCGGGTAGCATGAGGGCAATATTGAGACAAGTTGTGCCTAGAGTACCCTTTATAAAATCTATAAAGCCTTTGTCTGAAAGAGCTAATCTTCTTTGTATTTTTGTTTTCATTTTTGTCTATTGTATTATTGAGCGATTTCTTGACCAACGACCCATTGCACGGCCTGTTGATATTCTTTCCACATAGAAGCATATACTCCTTGTTGATCTAGTAGTGTGGGGTGTGTGCCTGCTTCTTCAATCTTACCGTCGTTAATGACTAGTATATGATCGGCATCTACGACGCTTGTAAGGCGGTGAGCAATCATAAGTACTGTTTTCCCTTTGGTTAGTTTGCGTAAAGCCTCTTGGATGAGATGCTCATTCTCTGGATCTGTAAATGCAGTGGCTTCATCAAGTACAACGATAGGGGCATCTTTCAGAAAGGCTCTAGCCAAAGCCACTCGTTGCTGTTCTCCACCAGAAAGATAGGTTCCTTTAGTGCCTATTTCTGTGTGTACACCATTAGGTAAGCGATCGATAATCTCACGGCATTGTGCTAAGTCAATCGCTCGATTCACTTCTTCCATCGTGGCTTCTGGCTTCCCGTATTTAATATTGTCTAGTAGGGTGGTTTTAAATAAGCGTGTATTTTGAAAAACAAACGAAATATGGGTCATTAGGTCTTGGTGACTAATGTCTTGTACGTTGACACCGCCTATGCATACTGTACCTTCATCGGCATCCCAGAAACGTGGAACTAACCGTGCGATGGTTGTCTTGCCTCCACCAGATGCACCAACTAAGGCTACTGTACTATTGGCTGGTATTTCGAAACTAATTCTATCAATGGCTTTTTTATCTGCATGGGGATAGGAGAACGATACATTGTTGTAGCTGATGTTGTAGTGGTTTATCTGTTTGGGGTTGGCTGACTCAGGCAGTGGTCTAGTCTCCATCAATGCTTCCAGCCGAGTCATGGCTTCTTCTGCTTGTCCCATGGCTTGATTGAGATACATGCTTCGCATGATGCTATGAGAAAATATGGGAGTTATCAAGATATATTGGAATAGGTTCAGAACCCCTCGCATATAATCGCCATCAGATCCTATAATGAGAATGGTAACAGGGACAAGTACAAAGGCAAAACTGTTGATCACTGTGATATATGCTGTCATGGGAATCTTCCACATTTTTGTATAAGATACAACCATATCTCTATACTTTATAATACTGCGATGGAAATTCTTAAATGAGTAGACCGTTTGTTGAAATACTTTGACTACAGGGATACCACGGACATATTCTACTGCTTCGGTATTCATCTCTTCCATAGAGGTCATATATTGATTCATATAATATCGACCTTTTGTACTCATCATTGTTGTTATAATAGATAAGGACAAGACGATAGGTACCATGCATGCGAGACCAAGTTGCCAGTCGAATAGAAAGATTAGTATAATCCCTGATAATGGCAAAATAATAGTACCAGCTAAGTCTGGTAGTTGATGGGCCAAAAAGGAATGGGTGATACTTGCATTGTCATCAATAATTTTACGGATACGTCCACTAGGAGTGTTGTCAAAAAAGCCTAAGGGCATCTTGATTACTTGTTCCATGGATTTGCGCCGGATGGTACATTCTACCCTGAAGGCTGCAAGATGTGATAGAGATAGTCCCACGAAGTAAAGTAGAATACTGCCTATGGCACATCCTGCCGCCCACCAAGCATAGATGTGTGTCATGGAACTGGAAGCTGTTTTTTGTGTGATAAATTCTCGTATAATAAACCACACTAGTACATAGGGAATCATGGCCATAATGGCACTGAGACCTGACAACAGCAGTGATACAGGGAGAAGCATTTTTCTACCTGTCATGTAAGTTTGTAATTTTTTTAATGTTTTCATCTATTTGTTGTTCAATTGGTTTTGCGTAATAGAGAACAATGTTTTGTATTGTTCAAAAAAGAACTTCATTAGGGAGACTATGTTGTATGTATATCTGGATAGGTACACTATGTTGTATTAATTACCATACAAAGGTATGGTGTCTCTTTAGTATGTGCAATACCTATTTGTGGTGATAATGAAAACGAGATGTGATGGGAAATACTTCGGAGTAGGTATATAGGTTTGTCAAGTCATATGTTAGATAGGATTTGTTACAAAAAAGCGAGCCTGTCCTTTGTCTATTTTTCTAGGGATATAGTTTGCTTGTTTCATTGTTTCTGACTTTATATGTAGTTTTTTTTTATTTTCTATTGGTAATCAGGATGTTCTGTGCAAATACAAACACTTTTCTGTAAAAAGTCAGACCAAAAAACAACTCTTTTTTGTAAAAAGTCAGACCAAAATACGGGCGTTTTCTGTAAAAAGTCAGACCAAAAATATCCTTTAGGTAATAAGAAACGAGAGCCTGTCGAATCATCGACAAGCTCTCGTTTCTATTATATTCTAATCTTAAGGGAGACCCCTAAGCTTAAATATGGGCTGCCACAACACTTAGTCTATGGTGAGATAACAGCTCAGCTATATACCTAGTATATTAGACCTACTTTATTAATGTATAGTAACGATTATTCTTGCCGTGCTTTTTTATTAATCCTTCTTCCACAAATTGCAATAGTTCTTCTCTTGCTTTGTATTCTTGTGTCCCAGTTATTTCTTGATAGATGCGTGTAGTCATGACAGGCTGATCTTGTAGATACTGAATGAGCCTCTGGCGTCTTTCATCTAGTTCTCCCAAGTTGACATGATACTTCTTCATCGCGCTCGGTGCGTGGTGTATCTTATAGTCAAATTGATTGATGAATTTTTTTGTGAATTGTACCTTAAGCCCATTGAAAGTGATCTCCTTCCCATGCAAATCTTCTGGCTTATCTACCCCCTCAGAGGTCAGTTTAGCAGAAAAGATACACACACCATCTACAATCACACGGTTTGAGTCAAACACATTCTTCCCAACTTCTAGAAAGAAATTGTCCAAGATACTTATTACATCGCCTGGGGTAGCACTTGACTTTTCAGCTATATTCTTGGCGATATCTGTCAAGTGAATATCATTTGAGTGCACCGCTTGTGCGTAATACATTGCCTTATCTTTGCCAGGCACTTTCTTTTTGTTGTAATCATAAAATAGATCCATAAGTAGTAGCAGTTTTTATTGTGTATATTATATCCCCATCTGAACTAAGCCCAATGATAAGCTCGTATACTGTGTGCATAGTTTTTAAGTATAGAATGTCAGTCGTTGTTGGCGTATTTAGATGTCTCAGTTGGCGAATATAGATATTAATATTGGTGAACTTAGACATCTCTGTTGGCGTACTTAAACTGACTTTAGTATAACAAAGATACAACTTTAAAGGGGGAAAAGCTGTGTTGGTAGTACGTTTAATTGTGACATTTCTATGACAGAGAATTTTCTGGATATAGATGCTCCTGTTTTATCTTATATACACTTGCCGTGTGGGGAAATATTGTTACCTTTGGTACACTTGAGCTAATACAGCTCTTATCTAGCTGTAATCAGAGCTTTAATTTCTTTAAGAAGAGTACATGTGGTCCTAATATAGGGGTAGACTATAATTACACAACCTTTCGAAAAACTATTCTGCCCTATATATAGAGCAGAATAGTAATCAATCTTAACGGTACATCATATAAATGTAATTGACTTTTTTACCCGCAGCCGTAACTTTAAAATTAAGCTTCTCTTTTAAAAGTAGCTCTACTTTTCTATACACTGCTGGGGGCATAGTAGCAACAGCATCTCTATCTAAAAATTCAAAGATGACATCAGCTATTTTACCCGATTGAGGGTCTATATATAGTTCAATGATTGTACGCTTTGCTTTTTCTTTACTGACATAAGGTGCAGTTATTGCTAACCAGATTGAATCACATTCATGATACATCTGCTTGTCATCAATAAGCCACGGTTCAGATGGTTCAGTCGAGTCGTCAACAGGCTTTTTAGTGTCATTGTAGATTTGTGCGCAATCTTGTCCATAAGTAATGTGATTATTATGCAGCGTAACTAAGCCATAGCTAGTACGTTTACACACATATGCAGCGTTCTCAACTGATAATTCGCCAGCGACATCATAATAATATGTTTGCGCTTTAACAAAAGCGATATTCAAGATTAAAATAAAAATCAGGATAATACGTTTCATAATTATCAACAGTTTTTGGTTAGGTTTCTTAGATAGAACACACGATTTATTACACTACCTTTCAAAAAGCTATTCTGCCCTATATATAGAGCAGAATAGTAAGTTTATTTAATGATACATCATATAAATGTAATTGACTTTTTTACCCGCAGCCGCAACTTTAAAATTAAGCTTCTCCTTTAAAAGCAACTCAACTTTTCTATACACTGCTGGGGGGATTTTACCGACAGGGGCATTGCCTTTAAATTCAAAAATAACATCAGCTACTTTACCTGTTTGAGAATCTATATATAGTTCAATCATAGTACGATCCGCCTCTTTTTTACTCACATAAGGGGCAGTAGTTGTCAACCAAATAGAGTCACATACATGAAACATCTGCTGATCATCAATTAACCATGGTTCAGATGGTTCAGTCGAATCATCGACAGGCTTATTACCATCGGTATACACTTGTGGACATTCCTGACCATAAGCAATCTGCTTGTTATGCAAGGTAACCCAGCCGTAGCTAGTACGTTTACATACATATGTAGCGTTCTCAACTGATAATTCGCCAGCGACATCGTAATAATATGTTTGCGCAGAAAGAAATGCACAATTCATCAACAGGCCAACAATACAAATTAAATATTTCATAACTAGCAATTTCCGAGTAAACAACTTTATTCCTGGTTAAATACTGTTTGTCTGAAGATATAATTAACTTTCTTGCCTTCTTCAGACGGTTCAAATAATACATCCTTCTTTAATTTCAACTCTAAGTCTCTATAAACCTCAGGAGGTATTTCACCACATTTTTGTACCGTTGCAAAACAAAAGTAAACATCTGTGATACGACCTGTTTCACTACTAATAAAAAGATTCAACACCAAAGGATTGTGCTTTTTATCCATCTTGGTTGTAAAGAACTGTCCAAGCACCTCATTACATACAGTCAATACTTGCGCATGACTTGCATCATCATTTTTTAGAAATGGCACATCTTTCTCTTCAACTTCTGATTTTGAGACGTTACTAATTTGTTGAAGTCCCCTAAATACGCATTTTTTGTTTTTTAAAGTCACGAACACACCATTTCTAACTTCACATAAATAGGTGTAATCAGTTCCTTTAATCTCTTTAGAAGCATTGTACACTTTTGTTTGTGCAAATGAAAGGTTGCAGATTAACAAACAACAGATAAAATATAAAGCCTTCATATTGAACAACGTTTTTATTAGACTCACACAAATCATATATCGATTCACTTCGCATGCAAAAATCAATAAAAACAAAGATAAGAACAAATAATGGAGTTCGCAAATAATTCGCATTTTCACCCTCAAAACATAGCGATATGTCATATAAATACAGATTAATGATATACACATACACACAAAATAACATCATTTTAAGTCAACTTGAAACTTTTGATCCCCTAGCCAACGGTGTACAAGTAAAAACTGAAAGACTTGACAAAAAGTTCGCAATGTTAAATTAAAATTTCGTTTTAACAGTACACGGCACGTAATATACACAAAAAGCACGCAGTATATTTGTTTTCCCTGATGCATTGGCTCCATGGATAAGAAACTACGTGTTACTCGTGCTTAATAGAACGAAAATTGGAACATGAAAAGGATTCTATCATGACATTATTCTGTTTGTCTATTTTGAAAATCTACAACCAAATATTGTATTTAGATGGATAAAATCCAATCGTTTCTAGTATTATTTTCTTATTATAGAGAGGTCGATATTATGTAGTAGAGGTGTGGTCTAGTATATTAAAAACTAAAGGACATGTGCATGAGGGTTCTTTTTATGTAGCGTAGTGAGTTTAATTCAATGAGATGTCCTTAAATAATTGATGCATACTTGAATGCGATGCATCATGTGGATGATTCTTGGCATATGTTATGGCTCTTTTTAGTTCTGAATAGTCAGGAGCTTTGAGTAGATGAGCTTCTAGATCGTTAGTCTTGAGATATTTTTCAGTTTTATCATAGTTTGGAATAGATGTCAATAGCTCTTTAATAACCTCTTTGTCATTGGCAAAGAATCTGTTGATTTGCTTATTATGTATTAAGAACCAGTATTCTATGCAGGGCATGGTTGCACAAAGTGTAAATTTGTCATTTTCATTGTCCAACTTCTCTAGCTTTTCGATGTATATCTTGGCTGTATTATCACCGTCTCTGGCCTTATCTTTATCGACTAAACAGTACACTGTGTGGTTGAGACTTAATTGTTCTATAGCCAGTTCATATAAGCTTTGGGGACTGCTATCACGGAAGTGTTTTTTCTCGACTTTTCACTCTGTTTTAAATGCAGTATGGACTTTAGAAGAATAGTATCTTTCTGTAAGACCTTCCCCAATAATCTTAGTAAATGACTTTTGTGGTCTACTATCTTTTTTATTACGTCTTTCTCGTGCCATATTCTAGGTGTTTAGTAATCTATTTCGGGTAGTGCTCCAAAGTTGCCAGATAGATAAGCCTTTTGAATATTGATTCGTTTTAGCCCCTTGAATTCAGATAGTGAGTATAAATCTGTACTCCCATCTTTTTGTTTTTCTGTAAACCAGAATAGTTCTTTGTCTATCCAACTTGTTTGGGTCAATAATGGGTCGTAATGAGTCGTTACGATAAGTTGAGTAGGACTCTCATTCTCTAGAAAACGTCGGATGAAGTAATATAATAGATAAGGGTGTAGGGAACTTTCTATTTCATCGAAATAGGCTATGCCTTTTGTTTCAAAAATTTGATATAGTAGTACGGCTAGCATTAGTAGACGATGTGTGCCAGCTGATTGCAGTTCTTCTTCTAATTGATAATCGGAAGAGGTGTCATCATCTTGAATTACTCGGTGAGTGAGTTCAAGGTCAAAAACGGATTTATTGATGAGCTCATAGTTCTTTTGATACTCTTGTCGTTCTTGCTCATTTCTGCCTAGTTCTCTACTTATGTATTTGTTGAATTGCCCAATAAATCCTTGTGCACTTTCAGGATAGTTTATAGGAGTTTCAGTATTGGTAAAGTCTACAATATTGAAATCTGCTTCTCTTAAAAAGTCAAGTATAAATGTTTTACTTTTGGGATGTTTATTGAGTTCACTTTTTGCCCAATTCCCCATGTAGATATGACTATGCATAACTGGAAATAGCGTACTGAATTGCCACTTCTCAAAATCATCAAGTATCGCAATCTGTGCATTGATTTGTGAGTAAGCTGTAATCACCGAACTATTAGGTAGACAACGCAGTGTGAGCACTTCTTTGGCAGCTGCACTTACTTTCATCTTGGATGGAAAAGTGATCGTAGAGATACCATTTTCTGTCGTACGAGTGAACGCATTGGAAGGTTGTGTAGATGCGTAATAATCTAATGATTCACGCACTACTTCTGTGCTGTTGAGCTCGAGCTTATAGACCATTTTCTGTCCTTTGACATAGCATACCAATTCAAAAGAAGAATTTTGGTTGGTGTCTTTTTGAAACTTAAAGGGGATAATATCTATTCCAGCATTTTTACTTCTTGGTTCTTTAAGCCAAAAATCAGATAGAAATTCAAAAGCACGCAGTATATTTGTTTTCCCTGATGCATTGGCTCCATGGATAATTGCCATACGTAATAAGTGTACACCTGGAGCTACTTCATACACTTGACTCGTCTTTTTGACTTCTTCAGATGTAGGCTCGAAACTAAGTGTCACTTCGTGCTTAATAGAACGAAAGTTGGAACATGAAAAGGATTTTATCATAACGTTGTTTTATTTGTCTATCTTGAAAATCTACAACAATATTGCAAATATAGTATTTAGATGAATAAAATCCAATCGTTTCTAGTATTATTTTCTTATTATAGAGAGGTGTGAATATAATATAACAGATAGTTTAATAGTACCTTGGGTTTGATGATTTTAGATAACTAGCACACTTCTGATTAGATTAATTATAATATGTGTGTTTATTTTACGTTGTACCTGATTGTTATATGTGAAAATATTATTACCTTTGGTACACTTGAGCTAATACAGCTCTTATCTAGCTGTAATCACAGCTTTAATTTCTTAAACTAATATATATGAAAGGCGAACTCAGACCCATCCTTGAATTTCTTGAAGGCAAAAGCAACAAATACTATATCCCAGTATATCAACGCAACTACGACTGGAAGAAAGAAAACTGCGAACGGTTATTCAATGACCTTGTCGATGTGGTGCGTGAAGATAGAAGATCCCATTTCTTTGGGAGTATCGTATATGCCCGACTCACAGATGAAGGCTCACATGACTTCAATATCATTGATGGACAACAAAGAATCACTACCCTCTTGTTATTGCTTATTGCAATCTGCCGCAATATAGAAGACGGGTACGTTACAACAGAGAATGATGAACTCCGAGATATGATTTGGGAGGAATACATTGTTGCAAAGTGGGGCAAAGATAAAAGAAAAATCCGTTTGAAACCTATTAAAAAAGACTGCGAGTCTTTTGATTCCATTGTCTTGAACAACAATCTGGAAGAGTATAATCAAAGTTCCAATATCACACGCAATTATATGTACTTCTACAATACCGTAAAGAATGGTATTTTGTCGGTTGATGACCTTTATGAAGCCATTACCAAACTGCAGACTATGGATAAGGGTTTTAATTATAGTGCTTTCCGATTGAATGTGTTTGTAAAGAACTGTACCCGTTGGTCGCAAGAAGAGATTACTCAACGCGCTGATGAATTATGTACTGTGGCAAAAAAGTTATGGGCCATTCCACAGACTACTTTTGTGGCACCAGCTAAAAGAGGTCGAAGTTATGGGTTTGGCAGACGATGAGGAGTTGTTTACAAGTCGCACCGTATATAATTTCAAATATAAAGCCACAGAGTATCCTGTAAGAGATTGGGCTGATGTGTTTGAAGGTTTGTTGAGTCTTTTGGAAGCAGAAGATTCAAGTGCTATGTATCAATACATCTCTAATAATACTGGCTCTTGGTGTGCACTAGCACCTGATGGTGACAGATATAGCAAGATTGGAGAGAAGATGTACTTCTCTTTCAGAAATAGCACGAAGAGTAAGATTCAATTCTTGAAGCAGTAGTTTGCTGCGTTGGGGATAGATGAGGATGTGCTGGAGTTTTCGTTGAAGTTGGATGGGGGAGAACTTGCATAAATTATAAACTGTTTTTTTTATCTGACATATAATACAATGTTATGAGTGATTTTACAAAAGAAGAGAGAGTTATTATAGATAAATTGCTTGAATATAAGCAAGATAACAAGGTGCAGGAGCTGGAGTGTTTTAAGCTTCTTCGTAAAAGTTTAAAAACGGAATGGATAACTTGGGAAATAGAAGAAAGAAAGTCTATTCAAATTGCTGTACTAAGTAGCACTGATGACGCAAAAAGTAAATATTTTGAAATGATTGATTTCTTATATTTTATCGAACGGTTGATAAGGGAGAAATATATTGTTTGTTTGCCAATTTCTATTTCTGAAACTGGTAAAAATGAGGTAGAGGGAACAAAAATGCGTAATGCGATATACGATGAAGAGAAATATGACAAAGATGATTTACAAAACAAGGTTACTCGGAGGTGGCTAGAAGATGATAATGGTTCATCATACAGGGTTGCGATTTATCCAATAATTCTCTATGTAGATGTGATTGATTTAATTGAAAAATTTGAAAAGACTATTATATATCCTTTACCTTCTTTAAGTGAGCTCAGAGAAAGAGAATTTCTTTCCGCAGATGAGTTTAGATTGAAGGATAGTAATAAAAAACATAATGACCAAATGAAGCATGCATGGTGCGCTATAATTGTTTCTGCAATTGGAGTTATATTTAGTGTATTAGTACAGCTTTTTACTAATACAAACTATTCAAATGATTTGAAAGCAATCAAAGAGGCTATACACAAGGATAAGTCTGAGATGTTACAGAGAGATAGCGAGTTTGATTGTGACTCTTTACAAATGAGTAAGCGTTCTAATCAGAAGAATGATTCTTTAGGGTATATTCAATGAGGAGTACGCTATTATTTTTGATAATTCTGTTGTAAATTTATTCTTTTTGTGACTCTCAGGCGCATAATAATTGACGTTTTTCTTGACTTAGTTGTGTGCCTTAAATAATAGTAGTATTGTTGCCTTATCTGATTGCAAGCCTAGTTTATTGAATGAGCAATTATAGGTATATTGTCTATACAATAATAAATGATATGAATATGAAAATGAAAAAACTTTTTTTGTCTGTGTGCTTATATCTCTATTTTCTTGTGGCGCTAAGAAGCAGGAATCCATCAAAACTACAGCTTCTACAAAACAGCTCAAAGAGATAATGTATAATGATTCGATAGTAAAATCAATTTTTTTAGGGATTAACCCTTGTGATGACAAGCAGACTCTTTTAAGTCAGTTAGATAGTTTAGAGAAAGAGGGGTTAATTGAAAAAGAAAATCACTACAGTTTTAAGTATGTTCGTCAAACAAATGTTGATATATATAATAATGAATTGTACCGTTATTCTAAAAAACAGGGTGATTACATTGAAGCTGATGAATACTTTGGTGATAATGAATTTTATATGCAGGATTCTGTTTACTGTTTTTCAGCTCCAATTTATATACCTACTGCGGCAGGAGAAACAAGGGAGGTATCTGTGTCTTGTAGAATGCAATTTGTAGGTAATCAATTTTATAATTTGATTATTTCAAACTATTCTTGGGACAATGAAAATGCATTGTATTGCTTGTATAGGAAAAAATACCCAGGAAAGAATTATTCTTCATCAGGAAAATCATCTGATTACAATAAGAAGAATTTCTATGAATATAATGATGCATATCATTATGAATGTTCTTATGAATATATGAATAGACGAAAATATTGGATGTTTAAAAAAATGAGATTGGCGTTTGTGGCTGTAAAGAGCACAAATGACAAATATAGTGTCAAGAAAGATTTTCTACAGTATAAAGCACTTCAATATTTAAAGGAAGCGAAGATTCAAAGTCCTTTTTATGTAAAAAGGTATATAACATCCAATAATAAGTGCGTGCATAAAAAAGAAACAGTCAAGTCTATTTATATTTTGTATACAAATTTAGAAGTCCACAACAAGCTTAAAAATGCATTTCAAGATAGAATGATCCTTGCAAAGCAAAAAGAAGCAAGGGAAGACTCTATACAGCTAGTAAAAGATAGTCTAGAGAAAATCAGAATCAAAGTGAATGCTACTAGTAAGCAGATCTTATAACATATGATTGAATAAAAAAACGAGAGCCTGTCGACCCATCGACAAGCTCTCGTTTTTATTATATTCTAATCTTAGAGTAGTACCTTAATACTCACCCCAAGCCTTGATTTCAAGATCTTCTGGAGTCATCTCGCAGAATGCATTGATAAAGGCACTCGCTAGACGGCTATTGGTCAATAGAGGGATATTCAAATCGACTGCTGCACGACGAATCTTATATCCGTTGCTCAACTCGCGTACGGTCAAGTTCTTAGGGATATTCACGACCATATCGATCTCACCATTGCGAAGCAGGTCAAGAGCTTGTGGCTGTTGATCTGTGCTTGGCCAGTGGGCCACTTCACAAGGGATGCCGTTTTCAACCAGCGATTTGGCGGTACCTTCTGTACCCCATAGCTTGTAGCCTTTGGCAATCAATTTCTGTGCGGCATCGAGCATGTCGACTTTTTGTTTGATATCGCCAGTAGAGAGTAGGATGCTCTTCTTTGGGATACGCAAACCGACCGATAACATGGCGCGTAGAACGGCTCCGTTGACATCTTCGCCGATACAACCCACTTCACCAGTAGAGGACATGTCGACACCGAGTACTGGGTCGGCTTTCTGCAGACGGTTGAAGGAGAATTGCGATGCCTTGATACCTACATAGTCTAGGTCGAACAAGTTCTTCTTGGGCTTTTCGACTGGCAGGCCAAGCATGACTTGGGTAGCTAGGTCGATCAAGTTGATCTTCAACACTTTGCTCACAAATGGGAAGGAACGAGAGGCACGCAGGTTGCACTCGATCACTTTAATATCGTTCTCTCTAGCTAGATACTGGATGTTGAATGGACCAGAGATGTTGAGTTCGCGGGCAATCTTGCGTGAGATGGCTTTGACTCGACGTACGGTCTCTACATATAGTTTCTGAGGTGGGAACTGGATTGTGGCGTCGCCTGAGTGGACACCAGCAAACTCGATGTGCTCGCTGATAGCGTAAGCGACGATCTCGCCGTTTTGAGCGACGGCATCCATTTCTACTTCTTTGGCGTGCTCGATAAATTGGCTGATCACCACTGGGTGTTTCTTGCTCACATTGGCGGCAAGTTCCAAGAAGCGGTGGAGCTCTTCTTCATTGGAGCAGACGTTCATGGCTGCACCAGATAGGACGTAGGATGGACGTACCAAGACAGGGAAGCCCACTTCTTGGATGAATCCGTCGACATCTTCCATTGAGGTAAGCTCTTGCCAACGAGGTTGGTCTACGCCGATGCGATCGAGCATGGCAGAGAATTTCTCACGGTCTTCGGCATTGTCGATGCTCTTGGCTGTGGTACCTAGTATCTTGATGTCTTGTTCGTCAAGACGTAGGGCTAGGTTATTTGGAATCTGACCTCCAGTAGAGACAATCACTCCGTGGGGTACTTCTAGGTCCATAATATCCATGACACGCTCGAAGGTCAACTCGTCGAAGTATAGACGGTCGCACATATCGTAGTCGGTCGATACGGTTTCGGGGTTGTAGTTGATCATGACGCTGCGGTACCCTTCCTTGCGGATGGTATTGAGGGCTTGGACGCCACACCAGTCAAACTCTACAGACGAACCGATACGGTAGGCTCCCGAACCAAGTACGACGATAGAACGGTCATCGTTTTCGTACTGGATGTCGTGGGCAACACCGCTATAGGTCATGTATAGGTAGTTGGTTTGGGCTGGATATTCGGCAGCTAGGGTGTCGATCTGTTTCACTACTGGAAGGATGCCTAGGGCTTTACGACGGTTGCGAACTTGGAGGATAACGTCTTCCATGTCGTCTTCTTCTGGACCGAAGATGGCGCGTCCGATTTGGAAGTCGCTAAATCCTTCTACTTTGGCACGGCGAATCAGGTTGGCAGGCACGGCTTGAAGGGCGTCATAGGCTTCAAGGGATGTGGCTGTGTCCATGATTTTGCGTAGCTTGTATAGGAACCATTTGTCGATCTTGGTCAGGTCGTGGATTTGGTCTACGGTGTAGCCTGCACGCATGGCTTTGCTGATAACGAAGATACGCTTGTCGGTAGGTTCGCATAGGGCTTTGTCGATGTCTTCGATCTTAAGCTCTTTGTTCTCTACAAATCCGTGCATGCCTTGTCCTATCATACGAAGGCCTTTTTGGATGGCTTCTTCGAAGGTGCGGCCGATGGCCATCACTTCACCGACAGACTTCATAGAGCTACCTAGTTCGCGGTCTACACCGGCAAACTTACCAAGGTCCCAACGTGGGATCTTACATACGCAGTAGTCTAGAGCTGGCTCGAAGAAGGCACTGGTGGTTTTGGTTACGGAGTTTTTCAAATCGAAAAGACCGTATCCTAGTCCCAACTTAGCGGCAACGAAGGCTAGTGGATAACCTGTGGCTTTGGAAGCTAGGGCTGATGAACGCGATAGACGGGCGTTGACTTCGATCACGCGGTAGTCTTCGCTTTCTGGGTCGAATGCGTATTGTACGTTACACTCACCCACGATGCCGATATGGCGGATGATGCGGATGGATAGTTCACGTAGTTTGTGGTATTCGCTATTGGTAAGCGTTTGGGATGGTGCGATGACGATAGACTCACCGGTGTGGATGCCGAGTGGGTCGAAGTTTTCCATATTACATACGGTGATGCAGTTGTCGAAACGGTCACGCACGACTTCATATTCTACTTCTTTCCAGCCTTTCAAGCTCTTTTCGACCAATACTTGTGGTGAGAAAGAGAAGGCTTTCTGGCAGAGTACTTCTAGTTCGTCTTCATTATCGCAAAAACCTGAACCTAGACCACCTAGGGCGTAGGCAGCACGCACGATGATAGGGTAACCTAGACGTGCAGCGGCTTTCTTGGCGTCTTGGATGTTTTCGACGGCTTGGCTCTTGATGGTCTTGACTTGAATCTCGTCGAGTTTCTTGACGAAGATCTCACGGTCTTCGGTGTCGATAATGGCTTGTACTGGCGTACCTAGTACTTGGACGTTATATTTTTCTAAGACGCCGCTCTTGTATAGAGCGACCCCGCAGTTGAGGGCGGTTTGACCTCCAAAGGCAAGGAGGATACCCTGAGGGCGTTCTTTTTCAATCACTCGCTCTACAAATTCGGGAGTGACTGGAAGAAAGTATATCTGATCGGCTACGCCTTCTGAGGTTTGTACGGTAGCGATGTTGGGGTTGATAAGGATGGTTTCAATACCTTCCTCTTTCATGGCCTTGAGGGCTTGGGAACCGCTGTAGTCAAACTCGCCAGCTTCACCAATCTTAAGGGCACCAGAACCTAGAAGGAGTACTTTTTGTATCTTTTGATCTGTCATAATCTAATCGTTTGTTTGAAGGTGGGTTAAAGCATCTGTACGAAATCATCGAATAGGAATTCGGTGTCGATTGGCCCTGAAGCAGCTTCGGGGTGGAATTGAGCCGAAAACCATGGGTTGGTCTTGTGGCTGATGCCTTCGTTACTACCATCGTTCATATTGATAAATAGTGGTTCCCAGTCTTGACCTAGGGTGGCGTTGTCAACGGCATACCCGTGGTTTTGAGAGGTGATAAAGCAACGGTTGGTGCCTACCTGACGTACGGGTTGGTTGTGTGAACGGTGGCCGTACTTTAACTTGAAGATTTGTGCGCCTCCTGCTTTAGAGAGCAGTTGGTTACCCATGCAGATACCGAAGATAGGTAGCTTGGGGTTGTTCATCGCTTTGCGGATGTTGTGTACGGCAGCTTCGCAGGTATCTGGGTCGCCAGGGCCGTTGCTGATAAACAGACCGTCAAATTCGAGGGTGTTGAAGTCGTAGTCCCAAGGACAACGAATGACTTCGACATCGCGCTTCAATAGGCAGCGGATGATATTGGTTTTTACACCGCAGTCGACTAGGACAACTTTTTTCTTGTCATCGCCTGCGTTGTAACGTATTACTTCTTTGCAGCTTACACGGGCTACTTGGTTGATTAGGTTAGGATCTACAAAGGCGATCTCATCATCCCCATTAAAGACGATTTTGCCTTTCATACTTCCTTTCTCACGAAGGATCTTGGTCAGCTGGCGGGTGTCGATACCAGTGATGCCGACTACTTCTTCGCGCTGCAACCATTCGCCTAGGCTTTCCTGGGCATTCCAGTGGCTGTATTGTTGGCTATAATCTGATACGATGATGGCTTCGGCGTGAATCTTTTCACTTTCCATCAGCATGGGTAGATCGTACTCACCGCTCGCTGTAGTAGGTACACCATAGTTGCCTACCAATGGGTAGGTAAGGGTCATCAACTGGCCTGAGTAGCTGGGGTCGGTAAGGCTTTCTGGATAGCCTACCATCGCGGTGTTAAATACGACTTCACCTGCTACTGGCTTTTCATAACCGAATGAATATCCGGTCATGCGTGTTCCGTCTTCTAGAAGGAGGGTTACATTCTTCATAGGTTAATAATATGCTTGACTTTATAAATGTTCAATATGGGTAGGACATCAAGTCCTTGAGATGCTGGTCTCCGTGAGGTTGCTGGAGAGGTGCCTTGTGGTGGACACCTCTCCAGAGGCATCTCATTGTGTTGAGTGCATAATCGTTGCGGACGATTTGTTTTGATGCGCTCAAGAATGTAGCATCTCACGGGAATACCAGTTGATGTAGGCGTTGTTAATCGCACGTACACCTCCAGGTGTTGGATAATCACCCGTAAAATACCAGTCGCCCTTGTGGTTAGGGCATGCTTTGTGTAAGCCTTCTATCGATTGATAGACAATTTGTACATCGGCCTGCACGTGTGCAGGTTTTAGTAGGTCAACCATCTTGGCTGAGATTTCCTCGGCTGTAAATGGTTTATAGATTTCTCGCACGTAGTTGACCATGCGATTCATCGGATATTCTCGTTGAGCGAGGGACAGTTGGTACACCTCGTTGATGATATGGGTCATGCCGCGTTCTTCCAAGAGGGCGATGGCTGCACGGAAGGCTATAAACTCTTCCATTCGGGCCATGTCGATACCGTAGTAGTCGGGGTAGCGTACTTGGGGTGAGGAACTGACGATGACGATTTTCTTGGGACCTAGTCGGTCTAGGATACCAATAATACTTTGTTTAAGGGTGGTACCACGCACGATGCTGTCGTCGATGATGACTAGGTTGTCTTCGCCACGCTTGAGACTACCATAGGTAATGTCATATACGTGGGCAGCTAGGTCATTGCGACTATTGCCTTCAGCGATAAAGGTACGTAGCTTGATATCTTTGATGGCTACCTTCTCACTGCGGATGCGCTTGGATAGGATCTCTTGCAGTTCTTCTTCACTAGGGTTGTGTCCTAGTTCCATGATCTGACGTCCTTTGAGGGTGTTGAGGAAGGTGTCAAACCCTGCTAACATGCCATAAAAGGCTACTTCGGCGGTGTTGGGCACGTAGGAGAAGACGGTCTTATCGACTTCAAAATCGATGGATTTCAAAATCGGTTCTACTAGTTGCTCACCTAGTGTCTTACGTTCGCGGTAGATATCTATATCTGAACCACGGCTGAAGTAGATGCGTTCAAACGAACAAGGTCTTACGCCGCGAGGTTCATTGATTTGTTGGGTGGTAATCTCTCCTTGTTTATTGACAAGAAGGGCTTCGCCTGGTTGCAATTCTGTAATCTGGTCGGCACGTAGATTCATTGCTGTTTGTATCACTGGACGCTCACTGGCCAAAACCATGATTTCGTCGTCATGATAGTAAAATGCAGGACGGATGCCCCATGGATCACGTAGGGCAAAACTTTCACCACTACCTGTGATGCCGCAGATGACGTATCCGCCATCCCAGATAGGTGAGGACTTGTGTAGGACGTTGGCCATCTTCATGTCGCGTTCGATGCGGTGGGTGATGTCCATGCCTTCTAGGCCTTCGGCTTTGCATTGACGGAATACGCGTTCGACTTCTCGATCTAGGCGGTGACCGATTTGTTCGAGCAATATATAGGTGTCGGCGTATTTACGTGGGTGTTGACCATAGTTGGTGATCTCTTCGAAGATCTTATCAACGTTGGTCATATTGAAGTTGCCACATAGGCAAAGGTTCTTGGCACGCCAGTTATTACGACGTAGAAATGGATGGACGTAGCTCAACCCTTTTTTACCAGTAGTCGAGTAGCGTAGGTGACCCATATAGAGTTCGCCGGCAAAAGGGAGGTTTTGCTTGGCGTATGTGCTATCGGCTAGGGTTTCGGCAGGGATACCTTTATAATTCTCGTGTACATGCGAGAAGATCTCTTGGATGGCACCTGCACCTTCGGCACGTTCACGAAACATGTACTCCTCGCCTGGGTTGGCGCGAAGCTTTACACAGGCTAGACCAGCGCCTTCTTGTCCGCGGTTGTGCTGCTTCTCCATCAAGAGGTACAGTTTATTAAGACCATACATCCATGTACCGTATTTCTCTTGATAATATTCTAGTGGTTTGAGCAAGCGAATCATTGCTACTCCACACTCGTGTTTTAGTTGTTCCATAACTTAAAAGAAAACAGGCACAACTGCCCAAGCAGTTGCACCTGTATATATTGTACATAATAACTCGCAAATATACATAAAGAAGCACATAAAACAATTGGCGTCAGTAGAGCCAATATTCCCAGAAGCCCAAAAAGCCTGAGCCTGTGGGCTCCAACTATTTGTTTGGATAGTATGATAAGTATAACACTTTTTCATCCTTGTGGGTGTTTAATTTTTGATCCTTACTTTGTTCTTGTTTTTCAGGGTGCAAATATAGAGAAAAGTTTTGACATAGTAATGTAACAATCTAATTTTTTGCCCCCTTTCGTCGCTTTTTTTATGTGGTGTCATGATTTTGTTTTTTTCTATTCTTTTCTTGTGTTAAAATGCTAAGAGAGTATAAACAAAATCGACAACTAATGGATATGTATGCGACTCAAATACGCGTATGGTTGACGAATAGATGTTAACTATTGCGTTGGACCTTTTTGGCCTCTTCCCAGTACACGTCCATTTCTTCCAAACTCATATCTTTTAGATGCTTGCCTTGTTTGATGGTTTTCTCTTCAAGATAGTTGAATCGTTGGATAAATTTCTGATTGGTTAGTTCGAGGGCGTTTTCTGGATTGATGCCGTATAGGCGTCCAGCGTTGATGATGCTGAACAGTAAATCGCCATATTCTTCTTTGGCTTTTTGGGCATCCATGGCCGCGATTTCTGTTTGCAGTTCCTCAAACTCTTCGTGTACTTTATCCCATACTTGGGCTTTCTCTTCCCAATCGAAACCGACATTGCGGGCTTTGTCTTGGATGCGGTAGGCTTTGATAAGGGCGGGCAGACCAGATGGGACGCCACTTAGTACGCTTTTGTTGCCATCTTTTTCTTTGAGTTTGATCTGTTCCCAGGTCTTGCTCACTTCGGCGGCTGTTTCGACTTTCTCTTCGCCAAAGACGTGGGGATGGCGGAAGATGAGTTTATCGCAGAGTTTATCACAGACGTCTTTGATATCGAAGTCGCCTTTCTCGCTACCGATCTTGGCATAGAAGATGATATGTAGGAGGACGTCGCCTAGTTCTTTGGTGATCTCGTTGGTGTCCTCTTTCAATAGGGCTTCGGTGAGTTCGTAGGTTTCTTCTATGGTGTTGGGACGCAAACTTTCGTAGGTTTGTTTACGATCCCATGGACACTTCTCGCGTAGTTCATCGAGGATGTCTAGAAGGCGGCCGAAGGCGACCATTTGTTCTTGTCTTGTTGATGTCATATATATATTATAATATAGTTATTCTGATTTAATGAATGGTGAGTATCATCTCTTGGGCAAAGAAAACGGCAATTCCTGCTAGATATCCAATAAGGACAAATAGCGAAAAGCTCTTAAGGTACCAGTTGAAAGTCATTTTCTCTAGACCCATTACGACCACACCTGCGGCACTACCTATTATTAATATACTACCTCCTACGCCAGCACAGTAAGCAAGCAGTTGCCAAAAGGCACCATCTTGTACAAATAGGCTCATAAAGGTAGGGTCGGTGCTATTGGCGAGTTCGGTAGCGGTAGGAATGGTATACATCCCCATGGCAGCGGCTACCAGTGGTACGTTATCTACGATGGATGAGAAGATACCTATTAGGCCGTTGATGATATATATATTATGTAGATGGTCATTGAGCTGGGTGGCTGCATAATCCAAGATGCCAGATACTTGAAGAGCTGCTACGGCGAGCAGGATGCCCAAGAAGAACAGGATGGTCGACATATCAATATGGCTAAGGACGCGGCTTACTCGGTTCTGCTTGTGTTCTTCGATATTGACGTGTTTGGTGTAAACTATTTCGGTATAGACCCATAGGACACCTAGCACGAGGAGGATGCCCATAAAGGGAGGCAGACCAGATATGCTTTTACAGATGGGGACAAACAGTAGTCCGCAGATACCAAGTATAAGGACTAGCAGGCGCTGCCTTTCGGGGAGCTGATCATAGAAACGACCGCCAGTATCGGGCATGGCTTGGGCTTCGACGACACCACGTAGGCGATAGTGAATAAATAGTAGGGGAACGATCATGGCAGTCAGTGAAGGGAGGAATACGTGGCTGACGGTGGGGAGGGTACTAATATCTCCCTTGACCCATAGCATGATGGTGGTGACATCACCAATGGGAGACCAGGCTCCTCCTGCATTGGCAGCAAGGATGATAACGCCACATATCCACCAGCGAATTTCTTTATGGGCCACAATCTTGCGGGCTAGCATGACCATGACGATGCTGGTTGTTAGGTTATCAAGTAGGGCGGAAAGGAAAAAGCTCAATAAGCCTATAATCCATATGAGAATGCGGATATTGCGGGTGGTGATGTGCTGGGTGATAAAGTTGAATCCTCCATGGTGGTCAATGAGTTCGACGACGGTCATGGCTCCAAGTAGGAAGAAGAGGGTTTCACTGACATCTCCTAAGTGTTCAAGCAGAAGTCTATCGACAAGGAAGCGAACGCTCTGCATGTCTATGGGCAATTGCGTGATGCTGGGGTTATCTAGGAGGTATTGATTAAATGCTTCGGTGTTGAATAGGGCGGTTACATCGGTAGCAAAAAATAGGACGATGGCCCATAGGATGCTAGCAAGTAATAAAGCGATGGCGCTTTTGTTGACTTTGGTTACATGTTCGATGGCTATCAAAATGTATCCAAAAAGAAAAATGGAGATAAGGATGGTCCACATCATAATGTAGTTGTTTTTAGTTTTTCATGAGGGTGAAACGGTGGTGTATGAATAGTATGTCGTTTCGTATATAAAAAGTGACGATAACCTATGGCAGATGCACTAGGTTATCGTCATAGTATCATTAATCGAGTTTAAGGACGGCAAGGAAAGCTTTTTGTGGAACTTCCACATTGCCCACTTTCTTCATGCGTTTTTTACCTTTCTTCTGTTTCTCGAGTAGCTTACGTTTACGGGAGATGTCACCACCATAACATTTGGCAGTTACATCCTTACGGACGGCTTTGACTGTTTCACGGGCTATAATCTTGGCACCGATGGCAGCTTGGATAGCGATGTCAAATTGCTGTCTTGGGATGAGCTCTTTCAGTTTCTCACACATGCGTCTACCCAGAGTTTGGGCATTGTCTACATGGGTGAGGGTAGACAGGGCATCGACCGGTTCACCGTTCAATAGCACATCTAGTTTGATGAGCTTGGATGGACGGAATTCGGACTGTACGTAATCGAAAGAGGCGTATCCTTTGGAGATGCTCTTTAGTTTATCGTAAAAGTCGATCACAATCTCTCCGAGGGGCATGTTGTAGTTGATTTCTACACGGTTACCCATCAGGTAGTCTTGTTTGGTCAATTCGCCACGTTTGCTCAAGCATAGAGTCATGATAGGACCGATATATTCGGTACGGGTGATGACAGATGCTTTGATATAGGGTTCTTCGATGCGATCAATTAGGGTCACGTCGGGCATACCACCTGGATTGTGTACTTCGATCATACGACCTTGTTTATCATATACTTTATACGATACGTTGGGCACGGTGGTGATGACATTCATGTTGAACTCACGATCTAAACGTTCTTGGATAATCTCCATATGAAGGAGCCCAAGGAATCCACAACGGAATCCAAATCCTAGGGCTAGTGACGATTCTGGAGTGAAAGTCAAAGAGGCATCGTTGAGTTGTAGTTTTTCTAAGGAAGCACGAAGGTCTTCAAAGTCTTCGGCATCAATAGGATACACGCCAGCAAAGACCATGGGCTTGACTTCTTCAAAACCTGATATGGCCGATGTACATGGTCGTTCGATGTGAGTGATGGTATCACCCACTTTAACTTCGTTGCTGGTCTTAATCCCTGAGATGATATAGCCTACGTCACCTGTGTGCAATGCGTTGCGTGGAGACATGGCCATCTTTAAAACACCGATTTCATCGGCATCGTATTCTTTACCTGTATTGAAGAATTTTACTTTGTCTCCCTTTTTGATGCTTCCGTTGAGGATCTTGAAGTAGGCAATGATTCCACGGAAGGAATTGAATACAGAGTCAAAGATCATGGCTTGAAGCGGTGCTTCTGGATCGCCTGTTGGAGCAGGAACACGTTTGATAACGGCTTCCAAAATTTCGTCTACACCCATGCCTGTCTTACCTGAAGCACGGATGATGTCTTCACGATCACAACCGAGGAGGTCGACGATTTCGTCTTCTACTTCTTCGGGATTGGCGCTGTCCATATCGCACTTGTTGATCACGGGAATGATCTCTAGGTCGTGCTCAATGGCCATATATAGATTGGAGATTGTTTGGGCTTGTACACCTTGTGAAGCATCAACTACCAATAAGGCGCCTTCGCAGGCGGCAATGGAGCGGGATACTTCGTAGCTGAAATCGACGTGTCCTGGAGTATCTATCAGATTGAGGATATACGTCTGGCCTTCAAAGGTGTGTTCCATTTGGATGGCGTGGCTCTTAATGGTGATACCGCGCTCTTTTTCGAGGTCCATATCATCAAGCATCTGACCTCCTGTGACGTCAATCGTCTTGGTCTTTTCGAGCAGGCGATCGGCTAGGGTGGACTTACCGTGGTCAATATGGGCGATGATACAAAAGTTTCTAATATGCTTCATATATATAATCTTTCTTCTTTTAGCCTACAAATATACGGCTAAATTGTTAGAAGTCCTTCAGTATGGAGCCAAAAAAAAGTGTTATTTACTCCCGAAATGAGAGGATAACACTTTTTTTGCGATTAGTAAGTCGTGGATGTCTAAACTAATTTGATAAATGGTTCGTCTTTTACTTCAGTGACTTCGATTTTTTCTTCACGAAGCAACCAACCTAGACCTAGATACAAGTCGTTATAAATAAGCTTGCTTTCTTTCTTTAGATCTTTAAGTGACATCCCTTTTTTTCCGTTCAGTGTCTCCCAGATTATACCTGCAGTGACACCCGCTTTTTCTTTAAACATAATACTTTGTTTGTTTTAGTGAGACAATTCAATAGAGTTTGAGGTTGTGCGTTTTTTATTCATAAATTTGGACAACCATTCTACCTTTGAACACAAAAATAAATAAAAAAGCGAGTATCACAATGATTTTCACTGGAAAAATGTAGATAAACACTAAAAATGTCACTTAAAACACAAAATTAGAAACATTTTTGTCTTATTCGCTTCTGTCAGGGAGAATCAGATTGAGGAAAACGCCAACTACAGCTCCTAAACCGATTCCGTTTAAACTAAATTCACCTGCTTGTAAGACGGCACCACCGATACCGACGGTCAAAATAAGGGAGGCGATGATGACATTTCTGGTCTTATTCATATTCACGCAATTGTTGATCAGATTGGTGAAACCTGCTGAGGCAATAGTACCAAATAATAGGAGCATGACACCTCCAAGGATGGCTTGGGGGATGCTGCCTAGAATGGCGCTTACTTTGCCTATCATGGAGAAGATAATGCCTGTGATGGCAGCAATACGCATTACTACGGGCAGGGTGATCTTGGTCAATGACATGGCGCCTGTAACTTCTGAATAGGTGGTCACGGGAGGGCCTCCTAGTAATCCTGCTACTGCACAAGCTAGTCCATCACCAAGGAGAGTGCGGTGTAGACCTGGATCTTCGACAAAGTTTTTCTTGGCTACTGTGTTGACTACGTAGATGTCTCCGATATGTTCAATCACTGGGGCGATGGCTACGGGGATCATATAGACTATGGCTTCCCATTTAAAGGCGATGGGCTGTAGTTTGGGGAGGGCAAACCAGTTGGCTGCTTTGATGGCTTCTAGTTTGCTCACACCGTCAGTAACGAATAGTTCTGGAAAGAATATCAAGGCGCATATATAGCCTACTAGTATGGCGGCAAAGATAGGAATCAGTTTGAGCAGACCTTTGGCAAACATGGTGACCACTATGGCTGTACATAGGGCGATGAGGGCTAGGGGCCAACACGTTTTGGCCATATCGACGCCGTTGTGGGCTAGGCTTAACCCGATGAGCATAATGACGGGGCCTACCACGATAGGGGGAAAGAGTCTATTGATAAAGGAGATGCCTTGCCATTTGACGAGGGCGGCCATGGCGAAGTAGACGAGGGCCACTCCGATAAGTCCTCCTAGGGTGCCTGGCATGCCGTACATCTTGGTGGCAGCTACAATAGGGGCTATAAAGGCAAAACTGGAACCTAAAAAAATCGGCACCTTGCCCTTTGTTACTAAGTGAAAGAGTAAAGTACCGATACCGGCTGTAAATAATGCGGTGCTAGGATCTAGTCCAACGAGCAGGGGAACTAATACGGTAGCTCCAAAAGCGACGAATAGGAATTGGATCCCTACGACGACTTTCTTGGTCGGGGATAGATTGTGAACGACACTGGTAGGGGACGAACTCCCCGATTCTTGAATAATTGTTTTTTTGTTTGTTTCCATGTGGCAAAATATTGCTTCTATATTATGTGAGGCAAAGATAGTGAATTCTGTAAAAAAAAAGAGGGATGTGTTGGGTAAACTGGTAGAAACTTCTAATTTTGTAGCTGTTGATGCTATTTAGATATAATTATAAAAACGTATTTCCATGAACAAACAACTGAACATTATCACACGCGATCCATGGCTAGAACCATATGCTGATGCTATTCAAGGTCGCTATGATCATACACAATGGGTAGAAAAGGAACTAATAGGTGAAAAGACTTTGGTAGAATTTGCTACTGGACATTTGTATTTTGGATTGCATCAAGAAGATACTTATTGGGTGGTCAGAGAATGGGCTCCTAATGCCCAGAATATCTATTTAATAGGTGATTTTTCGGCGTGGAAAAAGGAGGATGGGTTTAGGTTTACTTCGCTCGATAATGGGGTGTGGGAACTGAAACTACAGAAGGACCAATTACATCATCTAGATTTATATAAACTCTTTGTGGAGTGGGATGGTGGATGCGGAGAACGTATCCCAGCTTGGGCCACTCGTGTGGTGCAGGATGAACAGACGAGTATCTTTAGTGCGCAGGTGTGGGCACCAGAAGTAGCTTATACACAAAAAATAGTAGATTATAGACCAAATACAGAACCTCTGTTGATTTATGAATGCCATGTGGGGATGGCACAACAGGAGGCTGAGGTTGGCTCTTATAAAGAATTTCAAGAAAATATATTGCCTCGTATCAAAAAGGCGGGATATAATTGTATCCAGATTATGGCCGTGCAGGAGCATCCTTATTATGGTAGCTTTGGATACCATGTGTCGAGCTTCTTTGCGGCATCTTCGCGTTTTGGTACGCCAGATGAGTTGAAGGAATTGATCGATACGGCTCACGAAATGGGACTTGCGGTCATTATGGATATTGTGCATTCGCATGCGGTGAAAAATGAAGTGGAAGGATTGGGCAATTTGGCTGGAGATCCTAATCAGTTCTTTTATCCTGGCGATAAGCATGAGCATCCACAATGGGATAGTTTGTGCTTTGATTATGGAAAGCATGAGGTGATGCATTTCTTATTGTCCAACTGTGTCTACTGGCTTACTGAATATCAATTTGATGGATTCCGCTTTGATGGGGTGACGAGTATGTTGTATTATGATCATGGTATGGGCACGGCTTATACGGATTACTCTGCCTATTATAATGGAGGGCAGGATGATAATGCGATTACGTATCTGACTTTGGCCAATAAGGTGATTCATGAAGTGCGTCCTCAAGCGATTACTATTGCCGAGGAGGTCAGCGGTATGCCTGGATTGGCACTCCCCGTGGAAGATGGAGGATATGGATTCGATTATCGTATGGCTATGAATGTGCCCGATTATTGGATCAAATTGATTAAGGAAAAGATCGATGAGGACTGGAAGCCATCTAGCATGCTTTGGGAGGTGACCAATCGACGTGCGGATGAAAAGACGATTTCGTATGCCGAAAGTCATGACCAAGCTTTGGTGGGAGATAAGACGATTATTTTCCGATTGATTGATTCGGATATGTACTGGCATATGCAGAAAGGGGATGAGAATTATACTGTAAATAGAGGGATCGCATTGCATAAAATGATTCGATTCTTGACGGCGACAACAATTAATGGAGGGTATCTCAACTTCATGGGCAATGAATTTGGACATCCCGAATGGATTGATTTTCCACGTGAGGGGAATGGTTGGAGTTGTCATCATGCTCGCCGTCAGTGGGACTTGTTGGACCGCAAGGAATTGACTTATCATTATATGGGCGACTTTGATGAGGCGATGATGGCCTTAATTACTTCTATTGAAGGGTATCAGAAATTGCCAGTACAGGAGATCTGGCATAATGATGGTGATCAGGTATTGGCATATATGCGTGGCGACTTGTTGTATGTGTTCAATTTTAGTCCGATGAATAGTTACACGGATTATGGATTCTTGGTGCCAGAAGGTGGATATGAAATTGTGTTGAATACGGATAGTGTCGATTTCGGTGGAAATGGCTTTGTAGACGAGAGCCTTACATATTCAACGATGGAGGATCCATTGTACAAAAAAGAGCATAAAGGATGGGTGCGTTTGTATTGTCCAGCTCGTACTGCTCAGTGTTATCGTAAAAAATAGATGTCTATATGTGGTCGCGCATAAAAATGAATCTTTTTTTGAAAAAAAACTCGTAAACCTTTGGTGGTACACGAATTTGTACTACCTTTGCAACCGCAAACGAAAAACAAGCCTCTTTAGCTCAGTTGGCCAGAGCACGTGATTTGTAATCTCGGGGTCGTTGGTTCGAATCCGACAAGAGGCTCAAACTTCGAATGCACCGTATATGGGTAAGTCCTATACGGCCAGCTCCTAGCGAATCCCCCAGGGCTTGATCGCAGCAAGGGTAGTTGGTTGTAGCGGCGCGATATAGATCGCTTACCCACCCGCCTCTTTAGCTCAGTTGGCCAGAGCACGTGATTTGTAATCTCGGGGTCGTTGGTTCGAATCCGACAAGAGGCTCAAAAAAAATGACGAATGTCTATCATGCACTCTTAGCTCAGTTGGTAGAGCAACTGACTCTTAATCAGTGGGTCCAGAGTTCGAATCTCTGAGGGTGTACTCTCAATGAATAGACAATAGCGCATGCACTCTTAGCTCAGTTGGTAGAGCAACTGACTCTTAATCAGTGGGTCCAGAGTTCGAATCTCTGAGGGTGTACAAAAGATACAAATCCTCATTAGCGACAAGCTGATGGGGATTTTTCTTGTTTTCAAGACTTGCTGTATTTTTATTGGCAAGTGTCACGAAAAAATAGTATCTTTACGGCCAGAAAATCAATTAAAAGTAAACAATAGGTATGATTACAGTATCTAACGTATCCGTTCAGTTCGGAAAGCGTGTTCTCTTCAATGAAGTGAACCTCAAATTTACACATGGTAATATTTATGGTGTTATCGGTGCCAATGGTGCTGGTAAATCTACATTCCTTCGTACAATCTATGGCGATTTGGAACCAACCACAGGGAACATCTCCTTGGGACCTGGTGAACGTCTTTCTGTTTTGACTCAGGATCACTTTAAGTTCGATGAATTTACTGTATTGAATACGGTGATGATGGGACACTCCGTGTTGTGGGACATTATGAAGCAACGTGATGAGTTGTACTCAAAACCTGATTTCAGCGATGAAGATGGAATGAAGGTGGCCGAATTGGAAGAGAAATTTGCCGAAATGGAGGGATGGAATGCCGAAAGTGATGCGGCACAATTGCTCTCTGGTTTGGGTATAAAAGAAGATAAGCATTATACTTTGATGTCTGAGCTTTCGGGTAAAGAAAAAGTGAAGGTGATGCTAGCGCAAGCCTTGTTTGGTGAACCAGATAACTTGCTTCTCGATGAGCCTACCAATGACTTGGATATGGAAACTATCGTGTGGCTAGAAGAATATCTATCCAACTTTGAAAGTACGGTATTGGTGGTTTCTCACGACCGTCACTTCTTGGATGAAGTATGTACACACACTGTAGATATTGATTATGGTAAGATCAATATGTTTGCTGGTAACTATACTTTCTGGTATGAGTCTAGTCAATTGGCTCTACGTCAACAACAAAATCAAAAGGCAAAGGCGGAAGAAAAGAAGAAAGAATTGGAAGAATTTATTCGTCGATTCTCGGCTAATGCTGCCAAATCTAAGCAGACAACTTCTCGTAAGAAGATGATTGATAAATTGAACGTAGAAGAAATTAAGCCTTCTAGCCGTAAGTATCCTGGAATTATTTTCCAAATGGATCGTGATCCAGGTAATCAGATTCTTGAAGTATCTGGCCTTAAAGCGGTGACTGATGAGGGAGAAGTCTTGTTTAACGACGTCAATTTCAACGTAGAGAAGGACGATAAAATTGTATTTATCTCTCGCAATCCACGTGCTATGACTGCATTCTTTGAGATTATCAATGAGAATAGAGTAGCCGATGCTGGACATTTTAAATGGGGGGTAACGATTACATCGGCTTATCTTCCTGTAGATAATACCAAGTTTTTTGACACTGATTTGAATCTTGTGGATTGGTTGTCTCAGTTTGGTGAAGGTAACGAGGTCTATATGAAGAGCTTCTTGGGACGCATGTTGTTCTCTGGTGAAGAGGTCTTGAAAAAGGCACGTGTCCTTTCTGGAGGTGAAAAGATGCGTTGTATGATTGCTCGTATGCAGCTTCGTAATGCCAATTGTCTTGTTTTAGATACACCAACAAACCACTTGGATTTGGAATCGATTCAAGCATTCAATAACAACTTGAAGTTATATAAGGGGAATGTATTGTTCTCTAGCCATGACCATGCATTTATTCAATCCATTGCCAATCGTATTATCGAATTGACTCCGTCAGGTATCATTGATAAGATGATGACTTATGATGAATACATCACATCTGAAGCAATTGCTGAAACACGTCATCGTATGTATGGCGATGCAGAATTGTAATCTGTCTTTTTGGATGTGACTATAATAGACTAATAGTTAATAATCGTTTTAGCTCGCTGCAAAAGTGTCGTAAGTAGATAATACTTGCTTTGCTTTTGTAGCGAGTTTATTTGTTTGCATAAGTGAAATTTGGTATATTTGCGATATGAACAATGAATTATATCTTTCCAAGACTATACAATTTATATATATACAAGATATCGAATCTCCAATTGGGACACTAGGGGCCGTAGTACACGATGACCGTTTGGTGTTTTTACAATTTAAAGATGCGGTACATTATGAACGAGATTTAAAGAAGTGCAAGCAGTTATTGCGTAAAGAATTGGTGAATAAACCTCACCCTCTATTTGCAGCACTTCAACAGCAATTAAACGAGTATTTTGCTGGAAATCGTCAATCTTTTGATATACCCATTGAGTTCGTTGGGTCACCGTTCCAACGACGGGTGTGGGAGTGTCTAGCAGATGTGCCGTTTGGGAATACTTTCTCATATACGGAACAAGCCGAGCGTTGTGGACAACCTACTGCCGTGCGCGCTGTGTCTAGTGCAGTGGCTTTAAATAAGGTGCTTATTCTAGTACCTTGTCATCGCATTATATCTAGTGACGGCAATACGGGTGGGTATTCAGGAGGTACAAATCGTAAACAATATCTTTTGCAACTAGAAGGTGCTCATACAGAGAGCGATCAGTTGTTGCAAATGTGGTAAGTACATTTTATGAACATTATTAATACACTAATTTATGAAACGAACAGATTTAAACGTAACCTTTGCTGGTAATCCTATTGATATTTTAGGTGCAAAGGTGTCTGTGGGTGATGTAGCCCCAGATTTTGAAGTATTGAACGCGAAATTACAGCCAGTGAAGCTGTCGGATTATGCTGGTAATAAAGTGGTAATAGCTGTCTATCCTTCTATAGACACCTCGGTATGTGCGGCCCAAAATCGCCGATTCAATGCCGAGGCAGATAAGATGGACGATGTGGTGGTCTTGTCTATTTCATGTGATCTGCCTTTTGCTCAGGCACGTTTTTGTGCAGCAGAGGGCTTGAATAGTATCATTACTTTGAGTGATCATCGTACGCTAGACTTTGGAATGAAGTATGGTTTTGTTTTGGAACCACTTCGCCTATTGGCACGTGGTACGATCATTATTGATGCACAAGGAGTGGTACAATATGTAGAACACTGTAGCGAAGTCACTGACGAACCAGATTATGATAAAGCTATGGACGTTTTAAAGAGCCTGTAAGAAATAGTGAAGGTGATCCCTAGTGATACTTTACGAGAGAGAATTTTCTACAGGTGTATAGAGCAGAAACGGAGGTTTCTGCTCTTCCTTGTTTATACTAATCAGTCCTTTTTATGATGCAAACAATCATCCATTATTCCCTACATCTTATTGTGCCACTGGCCATAGCATATATCTTCTATCGAGATCGGTGGCTGAAGAGCTATCTCATATTGTTGGCCACCATGTTGGTGGATCTTGATCATTTGTTGGCTACGCCTATTTTTGATCCCACAAGATGCAGTATCGGTTTCCATCCCTTGCATACGGGCTATGCTATATTGATTTATATCGTTTTTTTATTTTGCAAAGAACCATATAGACTGATTGGTATTGGTTTATTGTTCCATATGTTTACCGATACTATAGATGCCTTACTATCTGGTCATCAAATATCATTTATGACGTTTTGGTGACATTTTATCTCATTTGTGCAAAGTCAGAGTTAAAATGTTTTATATTGGTTTTGTGGATTTGCTATTCTCAATATTTTAAAGTATGTTTGCGCTAGCGAATAGAGTACTCTAGCCAAATAAAAGAGTACATATGGATATTTAATTTTGAATTATAATCGGTTGTTATGAATAGACTAGTCCTCTCAGATAATAAGAAGATTGCAGGTGTATGTGGTGGATTGGGTGAGTATTTTGATATTGATCCTACTATAATACGAGCAGCTTTTTTGATTGCTGCACTGGGTTTTGGTGTAGGTGTTCTTCCTTACTTGATCCTTTGGCTTGTGATGCCATCTAGATAATAAAGCATAGACTCTTTATTGAAGATATAAAAATAGATTGCTGTGAATCTAAAGAAAAAAATAGTGGTACTTGAAGGTGCTGAATTAAACCCAGGTGACCTTGCTTGGGAGGATTTGTATGCGCTCGGAGATACGACGGTATTTGAAAATACTGCTGCCGACCAACTGATCGAACGAGCTGCAGATGCCGAGGTGCTTGTGGTCAACAAGCTCTTAATAAACGAGGCTGTTCTGCACCAATTACCTCATTTAAAATACATTGCTGTTTCGGCTACTGGATACAATTGTATTGATATGGCTGCTGCAGAAAAGCATGGAATACTTGTTACTAATATCCCTGCATATAGTACCGAGTCGGTGGCGCAGATGGTTTTTGCGCATCTACTGAATATTACATCGCAAGTGGGGCTGCATAACCAGTTGGTCAAAAGTGGTGAGTGGACACGTAGACAGGTCTTTAGCTTTACTAGTGGTACGAACTACGAGATTGCTGGCATGACTATGGGGATTGTTGGGTTTGGACATACTGGGCAAGCCGTTGCTAGAATAGCACAAGGATTTGGCTTACAGGTCATGGTCTATACGAGCAAAGAGCAAAGTCAATTGCCCGATGGTGTGCGCAAAGCAACGAACTTAAAAGAGCTATTCCAATCCAATCAGATTATTTCATTGCATTGTCCATTGACAAAGCAAACACAACATATTATTAATAAGGAGCACTTGGATTGTATGCCTGAAGGTGCCATCCTAATCAATACGGGACGAGGTGGACTTGTGGACGAACAGGCACTAGCCGATGCATTATCTACTGGCAAGCTATTGGCTGCTGGAGTGGATGTGTTGAGTCAGGAACCCCCAAGGGATGACAACCCGCTTCTGCATACCCCCAATTGTTATATCACACCTCATAACGCTTGGGCAACTCTGCAAGCTAGACGGCGTATGCTATATATTTTGATAGATAATATCAGAACATATAATGAGGGACATCCACAGAATATCGTTCATTAACACTCAATTATTTATAAGCAATTACGAGATATTGATTGAAGCATTATGGTAGAAAGGTTATTATATTACGAAAGAGAGCTCTTCTTGCTGCTCAATAGCCCGCATAGTCCACAGCTTGATACGATTATGCTTTTGCATTCACAAACGGTAATATGGGCACCAGTTTTAGTACTGATGATGTATTTATTGTTTATGAAGCGTACGCATGTCAAGCAGGGACTGCTCATTTTTATGCTTATGATTATTGTGGTAGCTTTGTGCGATCAATTCGCTTCTGGATTGTGCAAGCCATTTTTTGCACGATTAAGACCAACGCATCATCCGTCTTTTTTTAATATTGTGAAAACGGTCCATGGATACCGTGGTGGACGATTAGGGTTTATTTCGTCGCATGCATGTATTAGCTTTGGATTCGCTACCTTTGTGTCACGACTATTCAAAAATAAATATTGTACGTTTGTCCTCTTCTTGTGGGCTGTTATTAATGCGTACTCTAGAATTTATTTAGGGGTACACTTTGTCAGTGACGTGGTGTTGGGCGCATGTGCGGGAGTCATGATCGGTAGACTATGCTCTAATAGTCTATGTCCTTTGGCACATTATATCCTTCAGATTACTGATGTGGCCAAGCATCAAACATATCTCTTGCTCAATAAACATGCCGAGCGGTATATGGCTTTCGGATTGCTCGCTACTTTTTTGGTTATTATCTTGTTTTCCCAATCATTATTGTCTTTGTTAGGAAAGTAAACGACGTCTATATATTCGTTTCTTCTTTTTTATCTTCAAGAGGTTTCCCTCCAGGAGGTACAGTTACTTGTGGATCTTGCTGATGAGCGAGTACAGGTAAACACCAATGATATTTTACGGAGATAAAACGAGTGAGGAGTACAACGACAGCACATACAATCTGGCAGAAGAACTCATTAACATGAAGAGCGGATAGTACCCACCAAGCGATCCCTCCATTGATACATGCCACGGCATAGACTTCTTTGTGGAAGATGAGGGGTACTTCATTGATCAATACGTCACGGATAATACCACCCGCTACACCCGATAAGGTACCCATAATAATCGCTACCCAAAAAGAGTACTCTAAGTCGAGTGTCTTCTGCATACCTACTACGGTAAAAAGGGCCAAACCTAGCGTGTCAAAGAAGAAGAAGGTGTTGTTTAAATGAATGAGGCTACGGCTGAAAAAGACCACCCATATTAGAGATATTCCACCACATATCAAATACACAGGATTATCCATCCAAAATGGAGTGACATCCAAGAGTAAATCACGGATTGTTCCACCACCAATGGCAGTGGCCATACCTACAACGAAGGCGCCAAACCAGTCAAACTCTTTGGCAGATGCTAGACGAATACCACTAATGGCAAACGCAATGGTTCCGAGGAACTCGATTATATCTACAAAACTAGGCATATGTTCTTCTAAAGGTCATATATAACTACGAATCGCTTATTTTGCTGCAAAGAAACAAATTATTTGCGAAAAAATCATTACTTTTGACCTGATAATTGTGACTAAATTTCTATACCTAGAAATTATTATATCAAATGAAATTAGTTTATATGAAGGATAATCACTCAAGTCTACATCTACGATTCCCTCTGGTGTTTTTCTTGCTTTGTTATTATATACTTACTTTATTTTGTGGCTACAGTGTAACGGCACAGGCACAAAAAGTGCCTAGATATGTGTCGGGGGTAGTTACGGACAAGCATACGAAAGAGAAACTTTCCTTTATTACGGTGTCATATGCTGGTAAAGGTGTTGGGGTTATTACGGATAACGGGGGAAACTATCGATTAATACGTAATGACAAATGGAATCAATTGACTTTCTCTTCAGTTGGTTATAAAACACGTGTGATCAATCTTGCACCAAGCACTCGTTATCTGAATGTGCAGCTCGAACAAGATAATGTGCAATTGGACGAGGTGATTGTAAAGCCTAAACGTGAGCGATACAGACGGAAGGAAAATCCTGCGGTTGCCTTGATGAAAAAGGTGATCAGTCACAAGCGGGCGCAGCGTTTGAGCGATTTGGATCAGTATCGTTATCACAAATATAGCAAGATGAAAACGAGCTTGAATGACATCACTCCAGAGAAGATGGAGAAGGGACTCTTCAAGCAATTTCCTTTGCTTAAAAATCAAGTGGAAGTATCTCCCGAAAATAATAAGTTGATTCTTCCAGTATCTTTGCAAGAAACAGCGTCGTTGGTGCTATTCAATAAAGACCCTAAGCGTAGTCAAACGATTATTCAAGGAGAACGGAGCGATGGACTTCAAGATTTGTTTTATACTGGAGATATGTTTGAGACAATTCTCAATGATGTCTTTGCAGATGTCGATATCTATGACAACAATATCCGTTTGCTGCAACGTCGTTTTATAAGTCCTATTTCAGACAATGCGGTCACGTTCTATAAGTATTATTTGATGGATACGATCAAAGTGGAACGGGATACTTGTATACACCTTTCTTTTGTCCCTTACAATTCGCAGGACTTTGGTTTCACTGGCCACTTATATATACTGAAGGATTCGACCTATGCTGTGAAGAGATGCACCATGAATTTGCCAATTAAGACTGGGGTCAATTTTGTGGAGGATATGAATATCGACTTGTCTTATTATCAGATGCCCAACGGTAAATGGGTGATCAGTGAGGATGCCATGACAGTAGATTTGGCATTGGATAATAATCTTCAGGGGGTGCAGATCAAACGAACGAATAGCTACTCGGCCTACGATTTTAGTCCCATACCCGATGATATGTGGATTAAATCGAAGCTGACTACCGTGACACACACTAAAGCCGAGAAACAAGCAGAAGGTTTCTGGGAGGAACGACGGACGTCGCGATTGACTAGCTCCGAAAAGCATATGGATGAATTTGTGGATAGACTACGGCGTACACCTAAATTCCGCTTTTTCTTAACGGCTACCAAGATTCTGGTGGAGAATTATTTGGAAACCAATCCCAATGAAAAGACGCCCAATTATTTCGATATTGGGCCGATCAGTACCTTCATGGCCAATACCTATGTAGATGGACTGCGGTTGAAATTGGGCGGCAACACCACAACGGCTTTCAATAAACGTCTCTTCTTAAGTGGATACGGTGCTTATGGATTTAAGGATAAGAAATGGAAGTATGATGGCAAAATAGCCTATTCCTTCCATGATTGTAAAGAATTTTTGTGGGATTATCCGCAAGAATATATACAGGCTTCTTATCATTATGATGTCCATTCTCCTATGGACAAATGGTCACGCGAACGAAATGAAGGCTTGTTCAACTCTTTGCGCACATCGCCCGATGAACTGATGAGCTATGTGAAAGAAGCCAAGCTTGATTATGTACATGAAAACGAAACGGGTTTCATGTACACGCTTTCGGGACGTTGGCGCAATGATGAGGCTACGGGAAAATTAGCGTATATCAAAAATGATGATACAGATACACGTGTTGGCGATTTCAGTACGAGTGAGGTGACGCTTCAGTTGCGTTATGCTCCCGGCGAGAAGATTGTGACCAGCAAGCAGCGTCGTCGCTCTGTATCTCGTGATGCACCTATTGTCACTGTCAGTCATACACATGGTTTTAAAGGGATACTAGGTAGTCATTATACGTCAGATCGTAGCCAGATTGATATCGAAAATCGTTTCTGGTTGGGACGCTGGGGTAAACTCGATTTCTTATTGAGTGCTGGTGCTGAGTGGAAGCAGGTGCCTTTCCCTTTGTTGATGATGCCACAGGCTAGTTTGAGCTACTCGACTTATTATGGGGCGTTTAATCTGATGAGAAACATGGAGTTTATGAGTGACCGCTATGCCGAACTCATGTTGTACTATGATATGAATGGACGTCTCTTGAATCGTATCCCATTGTTGCATCGTCTTAAGTGGCGTGAATATTTCACCTTCAAGGCGTACTATGGAGATATGACGAATAAGAACAATCCTGATTATTTTGATGTGAATCATCCCAATGCACAGACCAAGTTATTCCGCTTGCCAACAGATGATGGGGTACAAAGTTCGTATATCATGAACGGCGGAACACCTTATATGGAAGGCAGTGTAGGGATCTATAATATCTTCAAGGTGCTTGCGGTAGAGTATGTGCATCGTTTCAACTATATGGATCATCCTGATGTGGACCGCAATGGGGTGCGTTTCCGTATTGAGGTGCAGTTTTAAGAGTTGGTGGCAACTAGACATCACTGAATCGTAGTTATTAATAGCAGATAAATTAAAAACATGAGACCATTAGCCGAACGGCTTCGTCCCGTCAGTTTGAATGACTATATTGGTCAGCAACATTTAGTAGGCGAGGGGGCAGTACTCCGTAAAATGATCGATACAGGACGTATCTCTTCTTTTATTCTCTGGGGACCTCCGGGGGTGGGGAAGACGACGCTGGCACGTATCATCGCGGAACAACTGGATACTCCTTTCTATACGCTAAGTGCTGTGACGAGTGGGGTGAAAGATGTGCGAGAAACCATAGAGCGTGCTCGTGCCAATCGTCTATTCAATACGCATAGTCCTATCCTTTTTATCGACGAGATTCATCGCTTCTCTAAATCTCAGCAAGATTCTTTGCTGGGAGCTGTTGAACATGGCGATGTGACGCTTATCGGAGCAACCACCGAAAACCCATCTTTTGAGGTTATTCGTCCTTTGTTATCTCGTTGTCAGCTGTACACCTTGAAGCCACTGGAAGAAGAGGACTTGATGCAATTGTATCATCGGGCTATTCACACAGATCCTGAACTTCAGAAACGGACAATAGACTTGGTCGAAAAGAGTGCGTTTATACAATATGCTGGAGGAGATGCCCGTAAGTTTCTCAATATCTTGGAACTTCTAGTAGAATCGACCGATGGCGATGTGGTGACCATTACTGATGAAGTGGTGACTAGTCATCTACAGCAGAATCCGATGGCTTATGATAAGGATGGCGAAATGCATTATGATATTATTTCGGCTTTTATCAAGAGTATCCGTGGTAGCGACCCCGATGCGGCCATCTACTGGCTGGCCCGTATGATTGAGGGGGGAGAAGATCCTAGCTTTATTGCGCGTCGATTGGTGATTAGTGCGGCAGAAGATATCGGCTTGGCCAATCCCAATGCCCTGCTATTGGCCAATCAGTGCTTTGATACTTTAATGAAGATAGGTTGGCCAGAAGGACGAATACCTTTGGCAGAAGCCACTATTTACTTGGCGGCTAGTCCCAAGAGTAATAGCGCCTATATGGCTATCAATAAAGCCCTTGAGCTCGTTAAGCAAACGGGCAATCAACCTGTGCCCTTGCATCTACGCAATGCGCCAACGCAGACGATGAAGCAATTGGGTTATGGGGCCGATTATAAGTATAGTCATGATTATCCTGGGCATTTTGTGAAGCAACAATTTATGCCTGATGCCTTGCAAAAGACCTCTTTATGGGTACCTCAAGAAAATGATGCTGAGCATAGACAAAAGACCAGAATGCAGGGACTATGGGGAAATGAAAAGAAATACGATTAATAATTTGTCTGTCTAGGGACTAGTTTGTATATTTGTTTTATACTATGCTAACCAACCTTAGACACGATGTCTTTACAATTAACTACATATTACAAAGGGGCCAATTTGCCAGAGGCGTTGCTTGATGTCCATCCGTTTCATTCCAAGCAGCTCTTCTTGTTGTACGAAAAAACAAAGAGGTACACGCCTGTAATGGTTACGGTTAGCGACGATGGGCAACTTCTAGGGCAGATGTTGGCGGTGCTACGCAGTAGTTGGCGACCTTTTCCTCCTTTTTATATACGACGGTGTGAGGTGTACGATACGGGGGTGTACATCCCTTTATCTGAGTACAAGAAACCGGTTGCTGACGGTCTCTTGGAAGTGCACTGGCATGAGTGTTTGTTTGATGCGCTCCTTCAAGAGCTCACACAGGAAGCTTCTCATCAATGTTTTCTGATTGAGTTTAGAAATATCCACAATGGACTTTTTGGCTATAAGCATTTCAAAAAAGAGAATTACTTTCCACACCATTGGTTGCGCATCGTGCATCATTTGGATAATTGGAAAGAAGATATATCGTCCAGTCGATTCCGCAGTATAGTACGCGCAAGGGCTGGCAAGGCGCGTATGCGTTGTATCAATAGCAGCACAGAGATACCAGATATTTATAAGTTATTGCGTATTCAAATGTCGGCACGTGTCGTGAAGCAATTGCCTACACCAGCATTTCTGGTGCATTTTTATCATGATTTTGTGGCCACTGGCAAGGGTGAGATCTATCTGGTACATTACAAAGATAAATTGATTGGTTGTTCGTTGGCCATTTTATGGAAAGGCACTTCTTATTTATGGTTTAGTGTAGGACATGGTCGACGTTTCCCTTTTCAATTTCCCAATACCATGGCGATTTATGCCGCCATTCAAGATGCATGGCATAGGAAATTTCCTCTTATGGAGTATGTCTCCGTGGGGGCATCCATTACCCACCATCACTATACGGCTTTAGTGGCTAGTTTTGGTGGTGATCAAGTCAGCACACGTCGATGGTTTCGCTACCGATGGGGATGGCTTAATCGTTTATTGCGGTTCTTTTATCTATAATTGTTTACTCACCAATAACCACATCATATGAAAAATGAAGATTTAGTACGTCCACATTGTCCAGTAGCTTATCAAGCTGATGGAGAACGGTATACGAAGATGCCTTATACACGAGTAGGGCATAGTGGTGTCTTATTGCCACATATTTCTTTGGGACTATGGCATAATTTTGGAACAGAGAAACCTATACAGCATAGTCAAGAATTGATTCATTATGCCTTTGATCATGGCATTACTCATTTTGATTTGGCCAATAATTACGGACCTCCATACGGTAGTGCTGAGGCTACGTTTGGTCAAATTATGAAGACGTCCTTATCGCCATATAGAGATGAATTATTCATATCGACCAAAGCAGGGTACGATATGTGGCCTGGTCCTTATGGAGATGGTGGATCGCGTAAATACTTGATGAGTAGCTTAGATCAGAGTTTGAAACGGATGAATCTGGATTATGTGGATCTCTTTTATTCACATCGTTATGATGCGCATACACCTATTGAAGAGACCATGCAAGCGTTGGTTGATATCGTGCGTCAAGGGAAAGCACTGTATGTCGGCATCTCTCGTTACCCTCGTGAGGCTGCTCAAAAGGCGTATGACTACCTGGCAGCTCATGACGTACCTTGTTTGATATATCAAGGACGCTTGAATATGATTGACCGTGGAGACGAACAGGATATTTTGCATCAGTGTGCTTCCCACGGGGTGGGCTATATCGGTTTCTCTCCTTTGGCACAAGGGCTGCTTACAGACCGCTATCTACACGGCATTCCTATGGACTCTCGAATGGCCGAAGATCATTTTTTGAAGTCAGATATGATGACTCCCGCTTTGCATCAACAGCTGTTGAAGTTGCAGAGTATGGCCAATGCCAAGAGCATGACCATCGCTCAGTTGGCTTTGAATTGGGTGTTGAGTCATCCAGAAGTTAATTCAGTGATTGTAGGAGTTAGCTCGAAGGAACAACTAGCAGATAATATCCAAACGGGTGCGATGGCTTTATTGACTGCAGCGGAAATGCAAGAAATAGATGCCATATTTCGTGCGGACTAATGTATGAGAGTATGGAGGATAAAGACAAGTATCAGTTTGAGAAGATTGCTCATTTCTTGATTGACTTACGTTTTAATAATGAGCGCCCATGGTTTAAGGAAAATAAACCACGTTATGATGAGGTGCATGATTTGTATCTGACCTTTCTAGAGGACTTGCTTGTTGAGGTCAAGAAGATGGATCCTCTGGTGACCCTCTCGGCCAAAGAAAGCATGTACCGCATCTATAGAGATGTGCGTTTCAGTAAGAATAAAGAGCCTTATAAACCCTATTTTGATGCGTTTTTCACACGAGGAGTGCGCGATGAAGGAGCAGGCTATTTTGTGCGCTTTCAACCCGATAGCCATTGCTTAGCTACTGGGATTTATTGTGTGGACAACGTAGACCTCAAGGCCATTCGTACAGCTATATATAAGGACCCCGAAAGGTACAAGGAGATAATCAATAACCCTTTGTTTAAAGAGTACTTTCCAGAACATATAGGAGATCGCTTGAAGCTAGCTCCTAAGGGATTCCCGAAAGATTTTAAGGATATTGATTTATTGAAATGGAAGAAGTATATCGTTGTGGGTGACATAGACAATGACTTCTGGGAGGCGCCCCATGTAATTGAACGCATTATGCAGCGATTTTATGTCACCAAGACTTTCGTTGACTTTATCAATGAGGCTTTGCATAAGGAGTAGAGCACCTGTGCTAGGTGACTTCATCTACCTTTATTCATATTCCATCAGCCTTTAATATACTTGTCATCATGCATAGATGTATATTTATGAAGTTATATATGTACATCTATGCTGGTGTATATGTACATGTATGCAGGCATATATATACATGTATGCACGGTCGCCGGCTATTACAGAGATACTTTAAGGCCTATGCTAGCTGTAGTCTTAGCTTGTTTATCTCTTTCAAGATACCTTTCTGATATCACTACTGCTTTATTCTTGTGGAATTCCCTATGTTAATCCATTCCTTAATTTGTACAGCCAATGCAGCTATACCTGCAATAACTATAGGAGCTATTAAAAGAAAATAGAGTATATAAGGATTCTCTTTTAACAAAATGCATGTTGCTATGACTATAACTGGGCATATAATTGTGAATACAAACAATGCATATAGGGGGGACAGAACGAGATGTGCACGAAGCACATGCACGCTAAACACCCTCAATCGCTTTATTCATCGGTGTTTGAATACTTTCGACGCTGGTGCACACACTTAAAACGAAATGCGACATTGTGTTACATTCGTGCGACATTTCGCTTTACTTTGAAGACTTTGAACGTTACATAATGTGACATTAGCTCACTGGTGTCCTATTATATGATACATCAGGCCGTGAATACGCTATATACAGCGCATTTGCGGCCTTTTCTTTGTGTCTTGATGCAATCCTTTAAACGGCGTTCAAACGGTGCTTAAAATGCAATGTTTCGGTGGAAGCCGCTGGATGGGCCAATAACCAAAAGTCGGAGTTGGTTGTGCAGTTGGTTGTGCAGTTTTACACCTTTTAACTAGGGTAAAAAGGGGGAAAGTGTCCTTTTGAACAACGAAAACGAGGGTTTTAAGTGGATAAGCACCCACGTATTACCACTGTTTTATTGTCTTTTATAAGCCTCAAAAAGCAAGCGCCTAGAGCTCAAAGCGCACTATGACCGCAGACTGAAGTCAGACGATCAAAGAGTTTATTGTTGCGGCTTTTGAGGAGGCGGAGATACGAATGAAGATTCCTGTGCTGAATAATATCGTGCGGATATGCTCGAAGATACAAATGGGCAAGAAATTGTGGGAAGTCGAAGAAATAAAGAGGGAAGTAAAGAAAATCAAAGAAAATAATGTATCTTTGGCATGATTCGAAAAACCTAATTTTTACCCCCACCTTAACGTCATGAAAAAATACATTCTCTTTTTATTGGTCAGCCTATGCTTGCTATCTACTGATGCTTTTGCTCAACGAAAGTTTAGTTTTGAAAATGGCACCTTTAAGATTTGCCAATTTACAGACATCCATTGGAAATCAGGATCACCAAATTGTGCTCAAACCAAGGCAGCAATACGTGAAGTATTAAAGATGGAGCAACCTGCACTGGCTGTGTTGACAGGCGATGTGGTCACTTATGAACCAGCAACAAAAGGTTGGACAGAGATCATTCAACTCTTTGAACAAGCTAAAATGCCTTTTACAGTAACCATGGGTAATCATGATGCAGAATATTTGAAGAAAGATTCTATTTATACTCTTCTTTTGGCCTCCCCATATTATGTTGGAGAGAAAGGGCCTAAAGATATAAAAGGATGTGGCAATTGTGTTATACCGGTGTATGCATCGCATGATCAATCAGTCGTGAAAGCGACGCTTTATTGTATTGACTCGAATGATTCCCCACCTGTAAACACGTATGGTCATTATGATTGGGTGCATTTTGAACAAATCAAATGGTATCGCCAACAGAGTGCATCTTTTACTAAAAACAATCACGGAAAACCACTTCCATCTCTTGCCTTTTTGCATATTCCACTCGTAGAGTATAAAGCAATCATAGATGCTCCTGAAACTGTAGGAAATCAATTAGAGGGAGGCGTTGCTTCTTCTCAGATAAACCCAGGCTTATTGGCTTCATTTATCGAAATGCAGGATGTCATGGGTGTGTTTGCTGGACATGATCATGAGAATGATTTCATAGGACAAAAACATGGCATCGCATTAGGTTATGGACGTGTTACAGGAGCAGATGCTTATGGTTCGTTGAAGAGAGGTGCGCGAGTGATTCAATGCTATGAAGGAAAAAGAAAATTTGATACTTGGATTTGCACCCCTGAAGGAAAAGAAGCAACGTTTTATTATCCTTCTGCTTTAACATCAGCCGATGAAAAAGACATGGTTTATTCTCCAGCTCAGCAATTCACACCTCAAACACATGGAGTGGCTTATACTTATTATGAAGGGACATGCAAAGCGATTGCTCAAATCCCCAATTGTAAAAAAATAAGTGAGGGCACCATGAATACGATTTCTATTGAAGAAGCACCTGTGAAAGATCATTTTGCCTATGATTTTCGTACTTTTATACAGATACCAGAGAGAGGTGTTTATCGTTTTTACACCTATTCTGATGATGGCTCTAAACTCTTTATTGATGGCAAACAAGTCGTCGATAATGATGGAGGACATGGCGCTCGTAAGATTGAAGGTAAGATAGCCCTTGATAAAGGTTTCCACGAATTGTGTGTCTTGTATTTTGAAGATTATATGGGAGAAACCCTAGAAGTTGGTTTTTGTGGTCGCAATTATCCATCTTCTCCTTTAGCAGAAAAAGATCTCTATCTACCAGTAGAATAAATGCGTCTGCTTGTTGAAGAGGTTTATACAATCCACAACAGCTGGTTATCGCATTTGGGGGAAAGGTGTAATATTTTGTAAGCGGCTATTGCGTATTGGCGAAAAATATTGTTCCTTTATTTAGGGACAGAAAGCAAACTGGCTCCTTATGGCTGTAAAAAAGGCATAAGGAACCAGAGGTTTAATATCGGTAAGTGGGCTGTAAATACTGAGTTGCGAGGATGGCAACAAAGGAACCTTTTTCATATGGATTACATCATGGAGCTTCTTCTTTATGTGCTGCGGTATCAGTGTCCTCCGAATAAAGGGTCGACTTTATCCAGTGGCTCAGGGATGGAGTTGTGGATAAATCATCTATTGATGAGCGTGCGGCTTGTGTGAAGAATGTGAGGTCTTTGATTGGTGAGGTGCAATATGTGGTGTATCGTGGAGAATACTTGCGAAGAGGCTGCGAGGTGATGGGAGCTTCTGAGCATGCTTCGGCCCGGTCACAAAGGCTTGCTTCACGGGATGATTATAGGCAGTCTGGATGGCAGGTAAAGAGGTGGAGACAGGACGAAGGAGAGCTAAAGGCTATTGAGCCGTTGAGGTTGGAGTTGGGACGATTGGAAGTCGAAAAAGCTACGTAGTACTATAAAATAAAAAAATATAGCTTTCAAACTTGGCTCGTAGAGATTATTTAAATATTTTTGCAGAAGAAACAAAAAAATGGCCAACTACATTCACACTTGTATATTGTCCACAAATATTCACTTCTTAATCAAAATTTCTAATGATGGTAACTCTATACTGGATAATGTTTTTCATGTTAAGCATTATCACTTTAGGTTTATTCATAGGCTATTTCGGCCTTTTAGCAAGCACCGACAAAGGGGAAACAGGTGCACCTTTTGTTATTGTAATTACGACTTTATTTGCTGCTCTCCTATTTTTTCCAGCACGGGAGATTTTTTCTATGTCGACTAGTGTTTTAATGTGGAAAATAACAAATGTGATTCTTATACTAATATCATTACTGGTACTTGTTCTGAATTATGACAAAAAAGAAGAAGTAAATGGTCATACTGTTGGCTTCATTATCACAGCAGCAATCGGAATAGCACCTTTCATTCAGAATATAAAAGAGAATAAAAGCACAGAAGTTGTACTTATTGGCAAAACTTATATTGAACTTATTCTACTTGGTTCATCAATTCTTATTATCACTTTTGCCATATTTCTGTACGTCATAAAATATATCAGAACTAAAAACAGAATAATACAAAGACAAAATGCAGCTTTAGCGCGATTTAGCAACACGAACTTCGATGAGCTAAATGAATTTAACATTTATTACTCAAAAATGGTCAGAGAAGATATTAACAACTATCTTTATAGAACAAATAAAGAAATTAGCAATCTAGTTAAACTCATTCAAGAATCGAATAAAAGTCGTCCAACAGCAAACAAAGAACTTCATAGCGATGACGAAATTTCACAAATACTGAATGATATAGTTGATATTAAAACAAGCTTACAAAATTCAGAAATTCAAATTAACCCCAAAAGTACCGAGCAACAAGTCACACCTTCATCAAATCATAAAGTAGATGAAATACGGTTCCAACCGTCAACAAACTTTGATATAAGTAAGGAACTTAAGCATTTTCTAGCAACACCGTTTTCCTCAATCATTGTAAAGACAAAATTAATTCGAAGTTCAGACCCCAAGAATATTGGTAAACATCTTGATCAAATAGTAGATTATATTACAATGTGTAAAAGCGTAATTTCGACATACGTCAATGTATCAAACCTCATTGATAATGATGAATTATCAGGTAAATCTTTTGACACTATGAGTAAAAAGGCATTTGAACTGTACCAAACAGAATTTGAGAAACCCCAATTAAAGTTTAATACTAACAACATTCCTGATTGTATATCTAACATCCCCAATGACTACCTGCTTTGCATTTTCCTTCCACTAATACAAAATGCAGTAGCAGCAGCTCCAGATTCATCTCAGATTACACTTAATTACGACGCAAGCACCTTTACTCTAACAAACGAATGTGAAGGTCCCGCACCTAGTTTAGAAAATCTCAACACATCTGGCTATTCTTCAAAAAAAGACCATCAAGGTTCTGGAATTATGATTGCTAGGGGATTGGTTAATAGAAATAAAACAGGGCAACTCTCATACGAAATAGCTAAAAATAAAATTATACTAAAACTTCAAATCAATGATAAAGATACAAGAAAACAATAAGTCACCTGAAATTCTAGTAGTAGACGATGTACCTGGAGCAGCAAGCGATTATGCAGAGTTAATACAACTAGCCTACAAATTTAATGTTGAATCTGCAACAAATGCCGAAGAAGCTATTAAGGTAATAAAGAATCATCATATTAAAGTAGTAGTATTGGATCAAATGATGCCTGATATGCTTGGAACTGAATTATATCAGATAATCAAAGATTTATCCCCTGGCACAAAAGCTATAATGCTAACTGGCGAAGCACCTAGCAAACATGTTGGCGCTGGTTTAAACCTAAAGTTTGACTATTATTTGCCCAAAGACGAAATAGAGAAATTGCCACATGTTGTATTTGAGTTATTTACAAAATACCATATCCAGCTGCAAAAAAAAACTCAACTGAATGAAGAGAAACTACTACATTCTGATAAGCTATGCAGATTTCTCCCTATCCCTATTACTTATTATTCACTGGTTGCTATACATAAGACTAAAGAAAGACATATATTTGAGGATGATTGGGAAACAAAATCTACAATTAATGCAGGTGAAAAGACTGAAATAGAGTATGAAATGACATACCAAAATAAAACAGTTCTCACCTGTGAAATTGAAAGCAAGCTAAAGGGTGAATTAGGAATTTCTGAGAATAATCTATCAAAGCTTAAAACGTCATTAACGAGTGAATTAAAAAATCACTCTAAACAATCTATAGAACAGAGTAACACATGTCGAAACACGATAAAAAGAACATATTCACTGCCTCTGCATCACGAAGACTTAGAGAAAGAATATGTGGTTAAAAGAGATATAGAAGCTGCTCCAATTTACAAAGAATTCAGAGTAATCATAAAAAAGGAATGCCGTTTGTGCAACTCCTCCCAATTATACCCTATTACTATCTACCAACAAACACGTAAGTATGCAACTAGACAGGTTGACCATACTAGTAAAGGCAAGACAAAACCCATTGATAGCGGTTCAATTAAGTTATAGTTAGGTAAAACCTATTTTTATAAAACTGTAATTAGAACTGTAAAGCTAACTGTGTCAAATGTTAATATTGGGATTAACATTTGACACAGTTAGCTTTACAGGGTCCTTTACCAGTCTCCAATAAAGTCCTCTTTAGGTCCACACAAGAAGCACTGATAGTTTTCTTCATGTACATTCTGTGATTATTAGGTCAAAGTAAGACATTTTTAAAGTACAAGAATCACAACTCTTTCCTTTCTAGTGCAAATTCCGAAGAAGCAAAATCCACATACATTTGATACTCTTTGATACCTTTAGACTGAGCTATTTCATGTAGTTGATCTTTGTCTTCATCAGCCATTTTACTACCATAATAAATAGCTATAGGAGTAATATCCTCTATAAACTTCGGTGCAGTATTCAATATGTCATTTATTTGAATATGCCGCCACTCATTTTCGTAAGACCAATCTGGTGATTTTACCATACCTGAAATAATCTTTTCATATTCACTCGGTTTTCTTCTTTCAATTATTTTTCTAAGCTCCTGCAGATGCGGAATATTGGGGTGAAAATAAGCTATAGCGTTCCTTACCATGTAATTAATCGTTCTACAGGCATTATACCTCTCTCTTGAATAAAGTACTGGAAATAAATCAACTCCAGTGTTTACGATATCGTCTTTAGAATACTCTAAGAGATACCCTTCATGATTTTGTGCATAATGGCTCCACATGAGCATAGAATCATATTTATCTGTATAACAAGCAACAATCACAGCATGTTGAAGGAATTCTACAGCAACATCAATTAGTTCTTTGTTTTGTGCAAGTCCATGATTAGGGTTATTCTCTATAAACTCCATATTTCCTCTAACCAAATCCAGCATAAAATCATCAAAAAAGTAAAGATTATCATATGGATCATTCTGAGAAGCAGGTGTAGCTAGATACATCTTATCTTCCTTAAAAGCATCAAGATTATTATCGGTATATTGTCGATACCTAAATAAAGAATCTGGACAATGCGTTTCTACACATTGTCTTATACTATTTGAAAAATCGCCCTTTTTGCTTTCAATGCTCGCAATCTTAAAAAGTTCTTCACGTAAAACTTCTCGAAAGTCTTTATCTGTTGAATCTTGTTTCATAGTAATCGTTTTCCATTATATTGTTGCGCAGATTAAACATATAGCTAAATCCATAAGCCAATAATTTAATCCAAACCAAAAATACTCAAATACATTGAATAATCATGTCTAGCCATCATTTTTTTACAAATACATTTCAGAAAATCAAAGGACTCAATAGTCTCTATATACAAACGGCCTAGCCAATCGCTCACGCAATCAGATAGGCCTACAACTAAAATCAATTATTCGTAACTCAAAAAGTTACGCCATACCAGCTTTCTCTTTCTTCTGACTCTTCAACCTCGCCTGCACCACACAATGCACCAGTGTATCCCCCTTCGTATAACACCCATTACAAGACACACACATCGGCTTATACCCCAAATCAGCTTGCCATTTCTTAGGCAAATCAGGCTCAGCAAGCAATGGTCGAGCCACAGCAAAATAGGCTATAGAAGTACTTTCCAAAAGACTTTCTAAACGCTGCGCATCGCGGTTGCCCCCCATCAGAATCACAGGGATAGACACCGCCTCCGCAATCAGCTTGGTTGGCTCCAAGTAGTACGACTGCTTCTCTGGCTTATTGATGCCCGTACGCGCAGGGCCCACACCCTTGCCCGAGGTCTCGTTGCACCCGCTCACTTCGAGCATATCGGCACCAGCGGCTTCGAGCATCTTGGCGACCTCCACGGCTTCGGGCAGGGTCAATCCTTCGGCCTCGTCCATATAGTCGTCGTGATTGAACTTCACCATGATAGGGAAGTCTTCCCCTACTCGGGTGCGGACGGCTTGGATGGTTTCGCACAGGATGCGGGCACGGTTTTCTAGGCTGCCTCCGTATTCGTCTTCACGACGGTTGCAAAAAGGAGAGAGGAACTGGCTGAGCAGGTATCCGTGGGCTGCATGTAGTTCGATGGCGTCGTATCCTGCTGCTTGGGCACGTGCGGCTGCGGCTGCAAAGTGTTCTTGTACAGAGAGGATATCTTCCTTGGTCATCTCGCGTGGGATGACTTTGGTGACGCGATTCTGCACGGCCGATGGACCGATCTGCGGATGCTTCACGTATTCTGGGTGCATGGTTTGCGACCCGCCATAGGCCATCTGCAGGGCGATAGGTGTGCCCTGCTCATGGGCCAACTCGACCAATCGCTGGTGTTCTGGGATAAACTCATCGCTGTAGATGCCCATCATACCAGGATTGGGTCTGTCGGCTGAGTCGACCATGCTGTAGCCCGTGATAATAAGTCCGACACCGCCCGCGGCTAGTTCGCCGTAGTAATCATAGATGCTTTGTGTGAGGTGGCCCTCTGGATCGGCGCGCTTCAGCCACAGGGCGGCACGGATAATGCGGTTATTGATGGTCATGCTTCTGACCTGGGTAGGCTCAAACAAACGCTTCGCCTGTGTAGTTGTTTTCTTTGTTTCCATTTTCCTTATTTTATAGTTGTTATATACTCTGTTTCAGTCCTTTCTTAGAAACACGGTGCAAAGATACGCAATGTAGTTGTTGCATACAAATAAGAAAAATCATACCTTTGTATCAGAATAATAATAGAAAAGACACTGCCTATGCTTAATTTGGAATGGTATCGCACGTTTCGTGCTATTTATGATACGGGTACGCTGACTGCAGCGGCCGAGAGAATATTTATCTCTCAGCCTGGGGCTAGCTTGCACCTGAGTTCTCTGGAGAGTTATGTGGGTGATAAGCTGTTTGACAGGGTCAACAAGCGGATGGTGCCTACGGAGAAGGGGAAGGCGCTGTATAATATGATTGCGCCGCATCTCGACGTCCTCGAAGAAATCGAACAGTCGTTTCACCGCACGGCGGATGCGCAGCGTCCTACGCTCACGTTGGGGATGTGTTATGAGACGTTCCAGTTGATGATGGAGCCGCTGATTCATCAGCTGCCGTGCAATCTGGTGAATCGGTTCTCGGACTATCCGAAGTTGCTGGATGACTTAGAGAAGGGCTATGCGGATGCGATTGTGACGCCGCACACGAAGGAGAATAAGGAGTTGGTGTTTACGCCGCTCTTTGAGGAGCATATCATCGTGGTGGGTAGCCAGTCTATCGACAAGGCGGCGATGCTGGAGTATATCGACTCGCACAGTGTGAAGGAGGTGTGTGCGCATCTCTCGCAATATAATTGGTATGGGTCGTCGACGGACAATGAGCATTTCTTGCGTTTCTGGCAGGCCAACTTTGGGCAGCGGCCTAGTTTCCAGCCAAATTATGTAGTGCCGAATTTCCGCTCTATTATCAAATGTCTGTGTTATGGAGAGGGCGTGGCTATCGTGCCTGATTTCCTTGCGGCTGAGCAGTTGGCTAGTGGGGAATTACAAGTGCTCTGGGAGGGCTATGTGCCGGTAAGTAATGTGATTTATTTCGGGCATCGCAAGAAGGCGGTGCATCTGGAGGAGGTGAAGGTGATTGAGGGGTTGCTGTGTGAACGGATTGGGAGATAAGAGTAGTATCTCACTCTTGCATATACACAATATTATCCCTACTTTTGTACTTCCTAAACCACTATCCACAATGAGAAAAATCATTCACATCGATATGGACTGTTTCTTTGCCGCTGTGGAGCAGCGAGATCATCCCGAATGGCGAGGCAAGCCCTTGGCTGTCGGGCATAACGGTCCGCGCTCGGTGGTATCGACGGCGAGTTATGAAGCGCGCAAATATGGGGTTCACTCGGCGCAGCCTGTATCGGTGGCGCTGCGCAAATGCCCGCATCTGATTCTGGCTCCTGGACATAAACTAATCCTTTGATGAGTACTTGGCGCTTTTTTTCTACATCTCTTAATTGTGGATATAGTGTGTATGCATACGTCACACCCATATAATCATCTATATTTGATTTGTTGTTTGTTATTACTTTGTATACGTGAATTAATAAACCAAATTCAAGTATGTAATAATAGAAGGATAAAGAAGGGTATATTTGCCCCACATAATGAGTCACAAATACACAATATAATACTACTCCTAAAAGTTTAATAAGATTGTTCATTTTTATTTTACAAGTGTTGGTTCCTCGATTGGTTGGGTCTATGACCACGATAATTTCAAAAGAACTATTTTATGTTTTGAAATGAATAATTTATATTGCAGTTCTGATTCTTTATTGATTTGTGTCATCTTTCGGCTCAACGACCTACGACTTGGCACCAACATAATGTGTCACCTGGGACTATTCAATAGTTGAGGACCAGTCATGTCAACTATGGATTGACATGACCGGTCCTTCTAATACAGACTTTTACAGCTTTATCCTATACAACTCAGATAGTGCCTCCATATACTCCTTCTCAGCTTGTAGATAATCCAACTGGGCATCATATATATAATCACTTTCTTGGATATACTCTAGTAGAGACAACTCTTTCAGTTCCAGGCCTTTGCGCAACAAACCCAAATGGTCATAACCACTGAGTGTTTCGCGATAACTAGCCAAAGCTTCTTGCATGCTAGATGCCTCCTCAAACAAGCCTTGTATCTGATACAAGAAAGTCGTTTTATTGGCTTGATAGGCCAATTGCATTGTCTTTGCTTTTTCGCGCGCTGCTTTCGTTTGGTACCTATGTTCAAAGAGGGGGATACTCATGCCTACGGTGACTCCCTTAAAGCCATCGCCATCTACAAGTTCTTGGGCGTAGCCAACTTTAAACGTAGGTAAAGCACGGGCTTTGCTCACTTTAACTTGGGCCTTGGTAACCGCAAGTTCTTCTTCCAAATAACGCAATACAGGTATCTGATTTTTCTCCAGAGCTAGCCAGCTTACGAAGGATACGGGTAGAGGTATCGGCGTGAACTCTTTATCGTTACAGCTAATGGCTACGCCACCATTCAGTCCTTGTAGAGCCAGTTCGGCCGCTTTGATTTGACCAGTTATATGCGCATAGTCTTGATCGACCTTTTGTTTATAGAGGACGACCTTATTGCGGGTGATGCGATTGACCTCTCCTAGTTCATAGGCCTTCTTATATTGTAAGACCAGCTTGTCGGCTTCTTGTCTTTTCTGAGCGAGCACATCTTCTACTGCTCGTAGATAGGTCAGTTTGATGCACGCCAATTGGGCTTTCCACAAGACGTCCTGACTAGCCCACTTGTATTTCCATACGGCTTGCATCTGCTTGGCTTTGGCTACCTGACCTTTGTAGGCATACAGGCTAGGGAAGTCAAAGTTTTGTGAGATGGAGAAATTGGTACGTTTCCCTTCTGTGGATGGAGCCCCCCACATATAAGCAAACTCCATTTCTGGATTTTCTAGATACAGTTGGGTTTTACTCAAGGTTTGTGTTGCTTTCTTCTCTTGTGCCAATTGACGCAATTGAAGATTGTTGGCACTGATTTGCTGTAAAACATCTTGGTATAATGTGCCTTGAGCTGTTACAGACAAACTCCCAGTGACCAAGAAGAGGATTAGCAGATATAGTGTATTTATTCTCATGATTTCTTTCCTTTTACAAATTGATGATATACGATAGGGATCACATACATGTTTAATAATGTAGAGGTAATCAGTCCCCCGAGTACTACGATGGCCATCGGACTTTGGATCTCGTTGCCCGATTTGTGGCTATTGATAATCATTGGTATCAGTGCGAGTCCAGAAGTTAGGGCGGTCATGATAATAGGGTTTAGTCTATCTTTGGAACCAGATATAACGATCTCTCGAAGACTCACCTTGTCTGAGTGCAGGGACTGGTAGCGGGAAACCAGCAAGATACCATTGCGGGTAGCGATGCCAAATAAAGTGATGAAACCAATGATTGCTGGAATACTGATAATCGCTGAACTGATGTACACTGCAAACAAGCCCCCGATCAATGCAAGGGGTAAGTTGAGGAGGATAATACCTGCCAAGGATATATTCTTAAACTCAATATATAGCAATAAGAAGATAACGATGATGGCACCCAGTGAGGTCAGCAACAATATATTGGAAGCCTTCTTGGCACTTTCAAACTGTCCACCATACACAATGCGATAGCCTTCTGGTAGTTTGATTTGTTTACTTACTTGTTGCTGGATGTCTTGTACGACACTGGTTACATCTCTACCAGCCACATTGGCCGATACCACGAGTTTACGTTGCACGTTTTCTCTGGAGATGCTATTAGGACCACCAGTGGAGACAATCTCAGCCACTTCTTCTAGGGGAATTTTGGTGCCATTAGGACCATCTATAAGTGCTGTTTTGATCTGCTCTATTGAACCTGTATAGGCCTCATTGAGACGGAGTATCAAATCAAATTTTCTTTGTCCTTCATAGATGTCTGCTATCTTCTCGCGAGAAAAGGCTAGACGAATAAAGTCGTGAAACTCACCCATCGAAATACCATAATGTGCCAATCGCTGTCTGTTGGCTCTAATCTGAAGTTGGGGAGTTTCGATCTGTTGTTCGACAGCCAAATCGACAAGTCCAGGTATGTCCTTTATCGCATTTTGAAGATGCATACCCAGGCGATACATCTTGCTCAAGTCGGTACCAAAGATCTTGATAGCTATATTGGCACGTGTGCCCGATACCATGTGGTCGATACGGTGTCCGAGGGGTTGTCCCACGGTGCTGACTATACCTGGAATACCAGCTAGCTTTTCTCGTACTTCGTGCATGAATGCTTCCTGCCCATGAGGCAAGTCTTTAAAGGTGACATCCAGCTCTGAACCAAAAGTAGCTTGAGAATGTTCATCCAACTCCCCTCTACCTGTACGTCGTGATGTACTTACAACACCAGGAACAGACAATAATTCTTGTTCAATCAGTTGTCCCAGTTTATTGCTTTCATCTAGCGAGATACCTGGTTGAGCGAGGGCGTTGATCGTGAGTTGCCCTTCATTAAATGCTGGAAGGAAACTATGTCCCATCGTTGCATAGACGAGGATGGCCAGTACAAATAAGCCTCCGGTAGTTCCCAGTACCCATCTCTTATGGGCCAGTGCCAACTCCAGACTATTGGCGTACTGTGTAGCCAACCACTGACTGAAGCGTCCGGTATTGCTTTTCTTCTTGAGATAGCTATCTTTTGTGAGAAGTAAGCTACACAGGAGGGGAGTGACGGTCATCGCAGTAAGTAATGACATAAACAAAGACACAATATAAGCCACCCCTAGTGGATGCAGCATACGTCCTTCGAGTCCACTCAAAAAGAATAATGGAATAAAAGAGACGATAATAATGAACGTGGCATGGAGTATGGAAGAGCGTATTTCGGAGGATCCCTTAAAAATAACGTCCAATACGGGTACTCGTTCGGATGGTGCTTTTTGATAATTTCTTTTCAGATGCTTGTACACATTTTCGACGTCGATAATGGCGTCGTCAACCAAGGAACCAATGGCGATGGTCATCCCCCCCAGTGTCATCGTGTTGATATTAATCCCTAATGTGTATAAGACAATAATCGTAGCCAATAAGGAGATGGGAATGGCCAATACAGAAATGGCTGTTGTGCGTAAACTTCCGAGGAAGGCAAACAAGACAATGACTACAAAGATGGCACCTTCTATCAGCGAGGAACCCACATTATTGACAGCTCCTTGAATGAAATCAGATTGACGGAAGATATGTGTATTGAGGTGTATATCCTTTGGTAAGGATGCCTTGAGTTGGGTTAAATTCTCTTCAATCTTTTTGGTTACTTCCAAGGTGTTTATGCCAGGTTGTTTAGAAATAGACAACAGGACTGCTGGGGTGGCATTGTGGGAGGCATACCCCATCTTCTGAGCAGGAGCAATGGCGAGAGTGGCTACGTCTCTTAGGAAAACAGGATGTCCATTGATTTGCTTGATGACGGTTTGTTGGAGTTCCTCTAAGTCGGTACTACGTCCCATACCTCTGATTACAAATTCATGGCTGAAATCACGCACGATACCTCCTGAGGAGTTTTCACTGAACGTTTTACCCACTTCCTCAAGATCAGCCATAGTCACCCCATAATGCGCCATTTTGAGAGGATGGGCAATCATGTGATATTGTTTGTAATCACCCCCTATAATGGTTACTTGCGATACGCCACCAGTTCCTAGAATAGTAGGTTTGACGACCCAATCTGCTAGGGTGCGCAATTCCATCATGGAGGTGCTGTCTGCTTGCATACCAATAAATAGGATTTCCCCCATGACACTTGATTGTGGAGCTAGGACGGGGATGACATTCTCTGGTAGTTTTTCCGATAGGGTCACTAGCTTTTCATTTACAACTTGTCGGGCTTTATATATATCTGTACCCCATTCAAATTCGACCCAAACAAATGAATAGCCTTGGCGAGAAGAACTGCGTACTCGTCGTACTTTGGTCGCTCCATTTACAGCGGTTTCAATAGGAAAAGTCACCAAGCGTTCGGTTTCCTCAGGTGACATATTGTGGGCATCTGCCATTACAACCACAGTGGGTGCGGTCAAATCGGGAAATACATCTATATCCATTTTACTCATAGTGACTATCCCAGTGATGACGAGCATACTTGTCGCTATAAGAATAAGGAGACGGTTTTGTAACGAAAATCGTATTATTTTATCTAACATATGATTCCTCCTTATTAATGTGAGTGTCCTGCATGAGGATCTAATTGACCTGTACTCTGTGAGATCTTAATCAGTGCAGCCCCTTCTGTAACGACGCGTTCGTTTGCTTCCAGACCTTTTAGGATAGTGGTGGACTGTCCATTTGTTTCTCCCAATGTCACCAATCGCTGCTCAAATGTTTCTGGATTGATTTGAACGTACAAGAAATATTGGTTCATACTTTCTACAATAGCCGTGTTGGGTACATAGAGCTTAAGCGATGCCTCGTCGCTAGTCTGTATATACATATCAATGAGGCGCCCTGGAATCCAGTCGTATATGTTCTTTATTTTAAAGATAGCAGATAGCAGGGTACGGTCATCTTGTAGGCTATGATCATAACTGATCAGTTCTCCACCGACATCTTCGAGTGCTATACTCTTATGAGATTGGGGATCAATAAAAGTCGCTGTCGAAAAAGATTGTAATTGATGGAAATATCTAGGGGCTACCTGGGCTTCCAAATAGACATATTGATTTTGGGCTATGCTCATTAAGAGTAATCCACGATGAATAAATTGTCCATTATCTATCGTTAGGTTCTTAATGTAACCCGATAGTGGAGCCACAATCTTCTGTTTCGATTGTACGTGCATGGATTGCATACTCTCAAATTCTAGCTCTATCTTTTTCAGAGTGGTTTGTGCTTGTAGATAATCAGCTTCTGATACAATGCCTTCTTGAAGCAATTGTTTTTTGCGGGTAAAGTTGGCCTTGGCTTCTATATAGTCTGCTTGTTTTTGTGCATAGACCACCGCCATATTTTCGCTGCCTATCCCTTGTGGCTCTACATACATGAGCACTTGTCCTTTACGGACATACATGCCATTCGTGAGTATCTGTTGGTTGAAAGAGACAGTTCCCGCAATAGGCATGGTCACTGTTTGTTCATTCGACTGGCTCGATTGGACTTGTGCAACAGTCTTGATGACACTTTTGAATGGTTGTGGATGGATGATATCTGTATGAAAGGGGATCTTACAACTTTGCTCTTTAGTAAATGAAACAGCATTGACGGCATGTATCGTGTGGCTTTCTACATAAGCATGGGCAGGTGCATCTGCGGTGAAGAAAGGCTGTGTCTGCAAGCGAATAGCCACTTCCTGATCACCTGTATGTACAGTTACGATAGGTTGCAGATTGTCACCCTCTATCTGGGAAGGAATGGTCAATGTAAAGCGATATATACCCAAACGAGTTGCTTGCGACAATGTGTGGTTGACCACCACCTTTTTCCCATCTGCAAGTTGTAAGGTCACTGTAGTGTGTGCAGGTACTGGGGTGTATGTTGCAGTCTGTGTGATATGCGCCATAATGGAGGCTTCTTCACCAGCAATGAATGGACTCATTTCTGAAAAGACTTCATACTCCTTACTATATGTTGTGGTGGAGAAGGTGCCATGATGTTCATGACTATCGTGCGTGTGGCTTTCGTGATTTTCTTCTGAATGATGGTGCCCTGAATGACACGATGGCAATGTGATGACCAGCAATGTGGTCAACACTAAAATAATTTTTTTATCTAGCATTGTACAATGTTATTTGATTAATTGTTCGTTTAATTTTAGCGTGCAATTAAACGATCATTAGGTGCTCGTAAGCCTAATGATTTAACCAAATAAACAATAGAATAGGATATCTTGTACACAGTGTCTTCCCTATCATAATTGAGAAAATTATGGGGAAAAATGTGTATAGTTGGAGGAGTTAGTTTGACCCCTAGCTCTTGGAGGAACAACCATAGTGGTTGCATCCATTGGATGTGTGATGAGGCTAGTTGCACCCCATGTACGATAAGGTAAAAGAAATTTTCGGCACAAGAATGAATCGTTCCGCTAGTATGTTTATGCTCTGTATGATGACACGATGCGTCGTGCCCTGCTGGCTCATCGGTCTCCTCGGAAAGTACGTTGACAATATGCACATATCGACTGTTATGATACATATGTTCGTGATGAGGGATAAACCAATGAAACATCATGGCAATAAGCGCAAGATATAGCGCCCCGTACTGTATAGGCATTTTGGGATTCATTGTTGGGCAAAAATACAATATTCACACGCAATGGCATAGTAAAACAGGATTAAAAATATCTAATATCAAAATGTCGTGTGGAGGCGAGTGCGTACAATTATCCTATGAAATAAGAATAGATGCTTTCTTTTAGTTTTATGTGTTTTGTTTTGAAAAATTAAATATTAGCGTTATATTTGTAAGGTGAAGAAATACGTACCTAATTAATCTATGGAGACATGCTATATTCAAAGTGCTTTTATGGAGATCCGCAAAATGGGACATGTGCGACTGAAAAGCTTCAAGAGATGAGTATCGATAAAGACAATTGTATCTTGAACACTTTTCGGACATCTACTGTGCCGTTAATGGAGTACTGGAATGAAAAACATCATTTGGCTCTTTTCAAGGAATTGGAAAGTCTCCCCCTAGGTATTTCAAAAGAGAAGTGGAATAGTATGACTAAGGCCTTTGAGTTTTCTGTCTTCCCACCCAAAGGCAAAGAAAAAGCATCTGTAACCGATTTAATGCTGTCTGCTGATGATATACAGATCGCTGTTGAAGCACAATTTACCGAGATGCTCGATTATCAGCATCAAACGGTCAGTCAATGGCTCAAAGAGGGCTCGTATGCCAATCGACTAGCGGTGCTAGATGGTTGGTGTGATTTGCTCAATCCATTTCTTGATACGACCATTTCGGCTACGTCTTCCTTTATTGAAAATATGCCTTACCAATTGTTGCATAGGGCGGCTTCGGCATGTATGGACAGGCCCAAACAAGCGGTTCTATGGTATCAGTTGTTTTGTGAAAAGGGGGTGTTGTCTCGCGAAGATGTACGTGTCTACGAACATGAAATTGTGAGGAGTGTGGAAAATTTACATTTCAGTGAGCATTTCAATGTGCTTATCACATTGAATACTGTGCGATATGCCACAGATATTGTGGCTCACTTTAGTCATGAAGATTCTAGCGCAAAGCTCAATCAGCTTTTTGCACGCATGCTATCTGCCTATCCTATTATTACTGATTTTGGTGATATTGAGGTGTTGTATTTTGAGTAAGTAATTTGTATTATATCCTACGTCATGAGCAGTGTATTTTATCCCGTATTGATTGCAGCTGGAATTGCAAGAGAACTGCATGCTGGACAGACTGATAAAGCTGGTGTGGATTATTTCTTTGGGCACTTGTCTTACGTCAGTTCTTTGGGGGAGGAATGGAAGGAGCAAGTGTTGGGGTACTTGCACGATGCCATTGAAGATACAGATATCTTATTGGATGAGTTGATGAATCGATTGCGTCGCGATTGTGATGCTTATGTACGTGAACACCCCACAGCTTTGTTGGTTACTGATGAGGAATTTAAAGAAATAGAGTGTGCTTTGAAGCTGTTAAATCGTTTATCTGCACCCGATAGACGTACCTATATTCGTAAGATTAGTACCAACTTATTGGCCACTAGGGTGAAGATGTATGACCTGCGGCACAATTTGAATTTAGGACGCTTTGTGGTGCCTACGCAGAGAGACTTGGACCGTGCTGCCAGATATGCCGAAGAATTACGTTATCTATGGATGAAGGAAAAACTTTTAAGACACGGTGAAGATGATTTTAGATAAACAATGCTATGTCTATATAAAATAAGGGTGGATCAATAAAATGACCCACCCTCATTCGTACATATTATTAACGTCGTTATTTGGTTGCGTTTTCTAGTTTCTTCATAATAGAGAAGATAAAGATAGCTGACACTAGACATAGGGCAATCAAGACTCCCCATACAGACCAAAGTGGTAAGCCACTTTCCCATAGCTTTCCAGGTATATCAGTCAACTTATTACCAAGAGCTGTAGCTACGAACCAAAGTCCCATCATCATACCCTTGAACTTAGGAGGAGCTACCTTAGAGACGAAGCTGATACCCATAGGAGATAGTAACAACTCAGCGAAAGTTAGTATCAAGTAAGTTGAGATCAACCAGTTTGTAGAGACCAAGTCAGCTTCTTGCATTGGAGTTGTTCCCAGTGCAGCTGGGCTAGGTAGGCCGAATGAACAAGTAGCTAGTACGATGAAACCAAGAGCGGCAACAAGCATACCCATACCAATCTTGCGGGGTGCTGATGGCTCTTTGCCTTTCGCTGCAAGTGATTGGAATAACAATAGCGAGAATGGAGTCAAGGCCACTACGAAGAATGGGTTGAATTGTTGGAATGTTTGTGGAAGCACGTCAACTGATTCTGGTAAACCGAAGTAGATCGATGAAATACCAACTATAGCAGCTACAGATACAATACCTGAAATGATTTTAGTGCGCCCTTCTTTCGTTTGGAAGAAACTGACTGCTGAGTAAATTAAAATAACAGCTAAGGCCAAAATCCAAACGCTGAAACCTAGACGGTCAGCACCTTCTACGGCACGGGCTGTATAGTCACGAGCAAAGAATGTCATGGTTAAACCATTTTGGTGGAAGGCCATCCAGAAGAAGATAACTACAGCAAATACAAGTATCAACGCTGTGATACGTGCGCGTGTTTGTTTAGGTGTCAATTCTTCTACTGGTTCATCGGAAGCAGCACCTTCTGCTTTCTTCACATTGGCATATGCAAAGGTAGGTTTGAAGATTAGATAGATTGCCATAGAAACAACCAATGAGATACATGCCACTGCGAAACCATAATTGTAGGCACCAGAAAGAATATCAATATATTTATGACCGAATGCTTCTAAGCTACCTGTAAAACCTTGAGCAGCTTGAAGGTTGACTAATGCTTCGTGACCAGCTTCTGTCAATGTACCATCAAAGAGTTTGTGGGCTAAAGCAGGAATTTCTGCATTGTATGTAAAACCATGTCCTTTTAATACGTAGTTGGTAATCCATGTCGCTGCACCAGGAGCGAACAAAGCACCAATGTTAATCGCCATATAGAAAAGGCTAAAGGCCGAGTCGCGCTTGCTTTGTAGAGCTGGCTTGTCGTATAAGTTACCGACCATGACTTGGAGGTTCCCCTTGAAGAGACCTGTACCAACAGATATCGCTAGTAAGGCTCCATACATCATGTACTCACTAATGCTAGCATCAAATGGGAAAGCTAGTAACAAATACCCACAGAACATGACGACGATACCTGTGGTTACCATTTTACCATAACCAAATTTATCGGCTAGGATACCACCAATCAGTGGCGTGAAATAAACAGCAGCAAGGAAATTGCTGTAAATGGAAGATGCTGCTGCGGCACTAAAACCAAATTTAGCTTGGATGTACAGCACAAAAATGGCAAGCATGGTATAATACCCAAAGCGCTCACCTGTGTTTGCTAAGGCTAGGGCATATAATCCCTTAGGTTGTCCTTTGAACATAGTATGACAGTTTAGATTAATAGTTTAATAGTCAGCACAAATGTACGCATATTCTAGTAAAAATCAATCAAAAAGTGCTACCAAATCAGCATGTGCCATGTTTTTAAGATCCTGTGGAGCAATTTTAAGTTGCAGCCCTCTTTGTCCAGCGCTGACAAAGATATACTCAAAGTCCATGCAGGTGGGATGTATGTAGGTAGGAAATGGTTTCTTCATACCAATAGGGGAGCAAGCTCCACGGATGTATCCTGTCAATCCTAATAGTGACTTCATAGGGATTAAATCGCATTTTTTATTCCCTGATGCTTTGGCGGCCATTTTTAGATTGACCTCAGCTTTGGCAGGAATGACACATACGAAGTGTCCTGTCTTGTCGCCTAGTAAAACAAGGGTTTTGAAGACTTGTTCTACATCTTGATTTAATTGGGCGGCCACATGAGTTGCAGTCAGATCACTTTCATCCACTTCGTAGGATACAAGCGTATAATCGACCTTGGCTGCGTCACACAGGCGGGCTACATTTGTTTTATGTATCTTATCTTTTTTCATTAGTCCTCTTTCTTTTTACGAAGAGCTGCAAAACGTTGCTTCTTCTCGTCTTTAAGGGCCTGTAGACGAGTGTCCATTTGTTCTTTTGTTTCTGTTTGTACAGGTTTGAATCGGATGAGCTCTTCTTTCAAAAATGAAGCTGTGTAGCTTTTTGTGTTTTGAGCAATCTCTTCGGGAGTACCTGTGGCAATAATCTCTCCTCCAGCTTGTCCGCCTTCGGGACCTACGTCGATGATATAATCGGCAATACGAATGACGTCTAGATTGTGTTCAATAACGAGTACTGTATTGCCTGCTTCAACCAATCGACGTAAGACATCGACCAAAATACGTATATCTTCAAAATGCAAACCAGTCGTTGGCTCGTCCAATATATATAAGGTATTCCCTGTATCTTTACGGCTCAACTCTGTGGCTAGTTTGATACGTTGTGATTCTCCACCGGAAAGAGTGGTGCTATTTTGGCCGAGTTTGATATAGCCTAGTCCCACTTCTTGGATCATCTTGATCTTATGGGCAATGCTAGGTATATGTTCGAAAAAGTCGACTGCTTCGTTCACACTCATCTCTAGAACGTCACCTATCGATTTGCCTTTGTAGCGTACTTCCATGGTTTCACGGTTGTAACGCAAGCCATTGCATACGTGGCACGGCACATGCACATCGGGCAAGAAGTTCATCTCAACAACTCGGTACCCCAGTCCCTTGCATTCTTCACAACGCCCTTTGCCCACATTATATGAGAAACGTCCCTTACTATATGCACGGATTTTGGCTTCTGGAAGAGACACGAAAAGGTTACGAATATCGTCAAACACGCCCGTGTATGTGGCGGGTGTGGAACGAGATGAACGACCAATAGGAGATTGATCTACGGTAATCACTTTATCAATATTTTCGATGCCTTCTATACGATCATATGGTAGAGGATCTTTCAGACTGTGGTTGTAGTGTTTCGACAGAATAGGTTGCAAGGTACCGTTGACAAGCGTCGACTTTCCGCTACCTGATACACCTGTGACGCAGAGAAACAACCCCAGTGGAATGTCTACATCAATGTGCTTGAGGTTGTTTCCGCTAGCACCCAATAGACTGATTTTTGTACCATCCCCCAAACTGCGTTGATCTGGCATCGGTATCTCCATCTTTCCATTGAGGTACTGAGCAGTCATCGTGTCTGTGTGTAGCATATCTTGTGGTGTGCCCATATAGACAAGCTCTCCACCATGACGACCAGCTTTGGGACCTAGGTCCAAGATCCAATCTGCGGATAGCATCATGTCTTTATCATGTTCTACCACAATAACACTATTACCTGCATCTCGCAATTGCTCCAAAGAACGAATGAGTCGTACATTGTCTCTTTGGTGTAATCCGATACTTGGTTCATCTAGTATATACAGTACATTGACCAGTTGCGAACCCACTTGTGTGGCAAGACGAATACGTTGACTTTCCCCACCAGACAAGGTACGTGAGGTGCGGTTTAAGGATAAATAGCCTACTCCTACATCTAGTAAGAAGCTCAAGCGGGTGGTTATTTCTTTGATAATCTCGTGGGCGATAAGTTGCTGTCGATTACTTAATCGTTCTTCTACATGACTCAACCAGTAATGCAAAGTGATGACGTCCATTTGGGCGAGGTCAGCAATGTTCTTATCGTCAATAAAATAGTGCAAAGCCACTTTATTGAGCCTTTTTCCTTGACATTCAGGACAGGTACTCATCTTGCTGAATTGTTCAGCCCAGTTTTGTAGCTTCTTAGGTGCATCCTCCGTAATTTGATCTTGGATGTATTTGGCTACACCATCATATTCTGTATATAGTTCTTTGCCTGTATTGGGATTTATTACTTTGATGCGTTCAGATGAGCCGTAGATAATTTCTTCTATTAAATCATCCGGGAAATTTTCAATAGGAGTATTTAAATCGGCATCGTATGGTGCTAGCAAACTGGCTATTTGCAGCATGATAAAACTTTTTATTTTTCCTAATGGAGCAATACCGCCTTGGGCAATGCTCAATCGACGATCAGGAATCACTAAGTCGACATCTACTTGACTGATTTCTCCTAGTCCTTTACATTTGGGACAATAGCCCTTGGGACTATTGAATGAAAAGCTATGAGGGGCAGGCACATCGTATGCCAATCCAGTGACAGGACACATCAAGCGTTTACTAAAGCGACGCATTAATTCACTCGATGCATCCAAGACGAAGATCAAACCTTCACCGATCTTGAGTGCCTTTTGGACACTCTCACGAATGCGTGTATAATCATCGTTGTGGCAGACCAATTTATCAACAACCACTTCAACATCGTGGTTCTTGTATCGATCTAATTTCATCCCAAAGATAATGTCTCGTATCTCTCCGTCTGTTCGAACTTGCAAATACCCTTTACGGCGTACCGACTCAAAAAGATCTCTGTAGTGACCTTTACGGCCCATGACTACAGGAGCTAGTAGGTAGATACGTTTCCCTTGGTATTGGTCGATAATCATATCAATGATCTGATCTTCTGTATATTTGACCATGGGTTCGCCAGAGAGATAGCTGACGGGTTGTCCAGCTCTAGCATATAGCAAGCGCAGGTAGTCATACACTTCGGTAATGGTACCGACTGTGGAACGTGGATTGCGATTGGTTGTTTTTTGTTCGATAGAAATAACTGGGGATAGTCCTGTGATTTGGTCTACATCGGGCTTCTCCATATTGCCCAACATATTGCGGGCATATGCAGAAAATGTTTCGATATATCGACGCTGGCCTTCGGCAAATATAGTGTCGAAGGCTAGTGAAGATTTTCCACTACCACTCAGTCCAGTCACTACAGTCAATGCGTCACGTGGTATAGTAACGTCAATATTCTTTAGATTGTGCACGCGGGCACCTATTACTTCTATTTTTTCGTTCTCTTGCATCCTAAACAGTCTACAGGTTAAACCTATTCATATGATTGTTTGCACAGCTAGTAAATTATTTCTACCTTTGCCATGCATTCTTGCAAAGATAGGATTTTATTTCTGTCTCAGAAAGGGATGCATCAAGTTTAATTCTGATAAATTGCTAATAAGTTTGAAACCAACCATCTTTAAGCTTTGGGTCTGTTTCGCTTTCGTTTTTCTACTGGGGTTGCCTGTTTTGGCACAACGTACTGATGCAGTGCGTCATACAGTCGAAAAAGGACAGACTCTTTATGCTCTGTCACGCATATATAAAGTGAGCGTAGCGGATATTGTTACTGCCAATCCATCCATGAATAAGGATAGTAAATTGTCCTTAGGGCAAGTGGTGGTTATTCCTGTACAAAAGCAGGCTCCATCTAAGTATGCTTTCTATACTGTAAAACCAAAAGATACGTTGTATCGTTTGTCTAAACGGTACAAAACGACCGAGGATATGCTGTATAAGCTCAATCCTGGGCTTCATTCTTCTTCCTTACAGATCGGTCAAGTCATTCGTGTGCCTAAACAAGAGGTGCACAAGGTGTCTGAAGAGGAAACGATGATTATGCTTTCTAATGAACGTCGTGAGCAAATGGCTGCTTTGAAAGCACAAGATGAAGCAGCACGTCGTTTGGAGGATTTACGCAAGAAGAAATCAATTCCTATGCCTGCCAATCATCTTAAAGTTGGGGTGATGTTGCCTTTTATGTTGGAAAATGGACAGTATAGATCAGCCCTTGCTCAGCGCATGCGTGAGTATTATGAAGGGTTGTTGTTGGCTGTTGATAGTCTACGTAATGAAGGCACGAGTATCGAACTGTATGCTTATGACACTGGAGGCAGTGATCAGTTGATTGATGATATTTTGGTGAAACCAGAAATGCGTGATTTAGATGTATTGTTTGGCCCTTATTATGCTAATCACATTGATATGGCTGCCGATTATACTCAGGCTCGTCATATCACTATGGTGGTCCCTTTTTCGAGTAAAGATGACAAAGTGTTTAATATGACACAAATCTTTCAAGTCAATACTCCTCAAAGTTATTTGTATGCTGAGGTCTATGATCATTTCAAAACTATTTTTCATGATCAACATGTCATCTTTATAGATAGTCCTAATGATGAGGTGGCTATGGAGCGTAAGAAGGATTTTATAACTGGGCTGAAAGCTGCTTGTGCTGAGGCCAATATCCGTGTCACTCAATGTGCGCCTGAAGAAGAAGCTTTGTTGGCGGCACTAGATTCAACTGGTCGTCGAAATATCATCATTCCTACATCAGCCTCTAAAATAGCGCTTGCTACAGTTGCGCCTTTGGCTATAGCTATCCACCGTCAAAATCCTAAACTGAAAATTTCTACTTTTGGTTATCCTGAGTGGCAAACATATATGCAGCAGTTTATGGATACTTTCTTTGAATTGGATACTTATTTCTACAGTTCGTTTTATACAAATAATCTATTGCCTGGCCCTCGTAATTTTCAAAAGAAGTTTGCTACGGTCTATGGGCATGCTTTGGCTCAAACTTATCCGAAGTTTGGTATGTTAGGTTTTGATACGGGGTATTTCTTTATGAAAGGTAAGTCGATGTATCGTGGCGATTTTCAGACAAAATGTAATGAGACTCCTTTTCATGAGATTCAAACGGGCTTTAAGTTTCAACGTGTAACCAATTGGGGCGGAATGATCAATAAGCGTATTTTCTTTATCCATTGTACGCCTAAATTTGAGGTACTAAAAATGGACTTTGATAATTAATATTCGAGCATACAATGAAAAAATATACGATATATGTAGGGGTTGTGTTAGCCTTACTGTTTGCTGGTGTTTCATCGGTTCACGCTCAGGTGGGTAAACCGCTAAACCTCTGGACGGCTGGTATCAATGTGGGGCTAAATAGAAACAATATGGAATTTCAGCCTGAAATAAAAACGGGCAATTTCAGCAAGATGCACTTTGGCCTGACTGGACGATATATCCATGAAAATTATTTTTCTATGATCTCAGGCATTCAGTTGGAGTTGAATTACTCTCAACGTGGATGGGCTGAAAAGTTTGACGGTGATGGGGATATGCGAAGTTATAGCCATACGTTGAATTATATTGAAGTTCCCTTACTTGCTCACTTGGGATTTGGTCATGAAACGGGCAATCAGTTTTTTCTACACCTAGGACCGCAATTTGGTTTCCTTGTCAGTGAGAGTTCTGATTTTGGTGGTGAAGGATGGACTGATGATTTAAAAGAAAGTGATAACTACCGTGAAAAGGTGGATAATACATTCAATTATGGTATCGTTGGTGGAGCTGGTGTCGAACTTAAAACAAAGATGGGACATTTCCTTTTAGAAGGCCGTTATTACTATTCTTTGGCTGATATATACAGTAATGCTAAGAAAGAGTATTTTGATCGCTCTGCACCAACTACTGTAGAAATCACTTTTACATATTTAATAGATTTGTAGAACCTATACTTACACTTAATTATATTAGAGGGGCTATGTTGACGTGTCAACATAGCCCCTCGTTACATCTTTTAGAATCAGCACTATTTAAAAGCAATATGACACTTTATTTGATAAGCTTTTCTAAACGAGCTTCTATACACGTCCCCAAATCAGTAGTTAGGAATTGTCCGTTTAAGAATAGACTAAAGATAGTTGCTGGAGTTGGTGCAGATTGAGCATCTTCCATAGATTCTATCTTATTGATTTTTAATGGGATTTTCAGATTCTCAGCTGTTTTGTTAAGTACATTGTTGACATAATATTCTGTATATGGACAACGATTGGAATAATAGACGACAAGTCCATTGTTTGGAATTGCATCTTTCACTTTTACAGAGCCTTTAAATTGTGGAGAATTAGCAGACTGATTGATTTTTTTTACAAGTAAACAAAAACCATTCGGTAGTTCATCACAAATTTCAAATCCTTGTTTGAGTAGCCATTTTGTATCACTCATAAAATGAAACTTTTTCTTTCCAACAATTGTTACTAATCCATCTTTTCCTTGTGATTGAGCATCCTCTAACGCATGATTAAGTAGGGCCTTGCCATACCCTTGTTTTTTATACATTCCAGATACCCAGAAGCAATTAACTAGTAAGAAATTGTCAGCTAGAATTGGACTCCATCCATACTCTGCAGGTCCATATTCAATAAAAACTTTGGCACGTGCATCTAGTCTATAAAAGACGTACCCATTACCAATTTCTTTCTTTAACCATTCCTTCTTTAGTGTGTAACCCACTTGGCATTTTTTGTCTGAAATGGCACAGCAAATGTGCTCTGTTTCGATGTTGTCATTAGTAAGTGTTACAAAAATTTCCATGCTTGCAGTAGTTATGACTTAGACCATGCTTGTTAAGACATGGCCTAAGTTTTTTCGTAGTTTCTAATAAAATGTTCCTATTAGTTCTTAAGATAGTAAGTGACTGAGCTTACGACACGAATTTTCTTGATATATTCAGTATTGTCGTCTAGTGATTGGATAGAGAATTGTCCTTGATTAGCTGTCTTGATTTTACCCAGTGCACTATTGCTGTCTTTCGCAAATTTTTCTGCAGATTGACGTGCGTTTTTAGTCGCCTCTTCAATCATTTGAGGTTTGATGTTATTCAATCCTCTGTAAGAGAACGAAGGGCTATATTGGTAGTTGCCAGTTTTCATTAAGATGCCCTTAACGAGTAATTTTTCCTGTTGTTGCATTAATTTTATGACTTTATCTACTGCGGATGTGCTCACAGTAATGACACTTGTACCAAAGTATCTATAAGGAGATTTATTATCACTGTAGCGGTTGGCATCTCTATCTTCAAAGCTGGGTGTAGATATATAGATGTCGCTTTTTTGAATGCCACCATCAACAAGGAAATCAACGATTTCTTTATTCTTCAATTTGACTTGTGCATACATGATGCGCATATCATTACCTACTTGTGTATAGACTAATGGCCAAGTTACATAATCGGCTTTAACTTCTCTCTCTGCCAGCCCTTTGACATAGACTACACGTTCTTTATTTACAAATTGTGCGAGCACATTGTGCATGATCACAGCTGAGACAATTAGAGCGACTCCTACAATGAGGGCTTCTTTAATCCAATTCTTCATAATATGGGTATTTAATGGGTTTATAATAATCAAGTGATGCACACAAAGATAGCAAAAGTTTTTGTATCTTTGTCCCGATAAAAAGAATTGTTGAAGCGTATGACCGACTACCAAGGATTGTGTCTTGTACAGGCACCCCAAACGATGCGCGGGACCATTGCACTACCTGCATCAAAAAGTATCAGTAACCGAGTGCTTATCATATATGCACTGTCTGATAAAACACATCGACCGACTAACCTCAGTATCTGTGATGACACTGATGTGATGCTTCGGGCACTAGCTACCATGGGACCCGAGATAGATATCATGGCTGCTGGAACGGCTATGCGCTTTTTGACTGCTTTTTTAAGTATCACTCCTGGAGATTATGTGATTACAGGTACTGCGCGTATGAAGCAACGTCCTATCCATATCTTAGTCGATGCATTGCGTAGCATAGGAGCTGATATTACTTATGTCGAAAAGGAAGGGTACCCCCCACTAAAAATTCATGGTCAAGCTTTACAAGGCAATTTGTTGAGTATCAATAGTCAAGTGAGTAGTCAATATATTTCTGCTCTTATGATGATAGCTCCTTGTTTGCCCGATGGCTTGAATCTGCAATTGGAAGGTGAGTTGATATCTAAACCGTATATTGAGCTGACCAAAGCTATCATGGAGGAATATGGAGCTAAGGTGGAATGGACTGCTGCACATACACTGCGTATTCATCCTACGCGATATGTGTCGGTCGCTTATCGTGTAGAAAGTGATTGGAGTGCTGCTTCTTATTGGTTCCAAATGGTCGCTTTATCATCCGATGAGGAAGCAGGTATTCGATTGCCTTTACTGTGTCTTCCAAGTTTACAAGGAGACCATGTGGGGGCAGAGCTTTTCCAGTTGCTTGGTGTGCAAGCTACAGTTGATGGTGATGCCATTGTCTTGACTAAATGTCAGCGTACTGTAGAGAGCTTGGATAGAGATTTTAAAGAGATTCCAGATTTAGCACAGACATTTGTTGTGACTTGTTGTCTTCTGAATATTCCTTTTCGATTTACAGGTTTACAGACGCTTAAGATTAAGGAGACTGATCGTATTGAAGCGTTGATTGCAGAAATGCGTAAGCTAGGGTATATCGTACAACAAGAAGATGATAGCGTGTTGTACTGGACAGGTGAACGCTGCACAGCAGATGAGGCACCAGTTATTGCCACTTATCATGATCATCGCATGGCCATGGCTTTTGCACCAGCATCTTTATTAGTAGATAATGTGCATATTGCTGATATGGAAGTGGTGACCAAATCATATCCCGATTACTGGGAACATTTGGAAGAAGTTGGATACAACATTCAACTTAAGAAGTAAAAAATAGAGTATACAAAGAGGAGAATAGATATATTATGAATGCAGGATTGATTATTCTGATTGTGAGTTTTATCGTTTTAGGCGTTGTGGCTGCCATTGCGGGTACCATACGTCAGCGTAAACTAAAAAAACAGCTTGAGGCAGGTGAGATTGAAGCCATACCTGATGTTGTAGAACCACTAGTAGAATGTTGCGGTAGTCATGAAATATGTGAGGCTGATAGTCTTTTGGCTGCTGTATCTACCAAAATAGAATATTATAACGATGAGGAATTAGATCGTTTCCGAGGTCGTACCAGCGAAGAGTATTCAGAAGACGAATCCGAAGAATTTCGCGATGTGCTTTATACCATGGAAAGCGATGAAGTAGCGGGGTGGGTACGTAGCCTACAACACCGTGAAGTAGAGTTACCAAATGATGTCAAAGAAGAAGTCTTGATGATTGTTGGCGAACGCCGAGTATAACGAACTATGTGGCAATATGCATTTTTCCAACATGCGCTAATAGGCGCTTTGCTGATCTGTGTCCTTTGTGGCATGGTGGGTACCTATATCGTGACGCGTCGCTTGCTTTTTGTGAGTGGGGGAATTACGCATGCCTCTTTGGGCGGTGTTGGTTTGGGTATTTATTTGGGCATTCCTCCTGTGTTGACAGCAGCCGTTTTTGCTGTAGGCTCGGCATTGGGCATTCAATGGTTGTCCAATCGCCCTGGTGAGCGTCAAGACTCAGCCATTTCCTTAATCTGGACATTGGGTATGAGTATAGGGATTATGCTTGCCTATATTACACCTGGCTACGGCAGTGACCTGACTAGTTTTTTATTTGGTAATATATTGATGATTACGCAGGTTGATATATTCCTGTTGATGGGAGTTACGCTTTTGGTAGCAGCTTGTTTTATCATTTTCTTTAAACCCATTCTTTGGATCGCTTTTGATGCCTCCTATATGAAAGCACAATATGGACGTTGTGCGGCTTTTGTTGAGACATTGATGATGATCCTTATAGCATTGGCGGTAGTGGCTAGTGTGCGACTCATAGGCATTGTATTAGTCATGTCTATGTTGACCATCCCACAAATGACAGCCAATCTCTTTACAAAGAAATTTTCTTCTATGATGTGGCTAAGTATGCCTATCGGTCTACTTAGTTGTGTCGGTGGTTTTGCGATCTCCTTTTATTATGAGGTGCCTTGTGGGGCAAGTATTGTCGCATTTGCCATATTGCTATATGGTATAGTCAGAAGTATCAAACATTTCATTCGAAAATAACCAAAACCTTTAATACAATGCAGATAACGATTCATTCTATCGATGAGATAGCCGCTGCAGCCGCTCAATTTGTTAGCGCCATTGGTGATCGCCGTGTCTTCGCTTTTTATGGCGAAATGGGGGCGGGTAAAACCACTTTCGTACAAGCTGTTTGTAAAGCACTAGGTGTAGAAGATGTCATCAACTCACCTACGTTTGCGATTGTCAATGAATATGCCATCCCTGATGGCGAGTATCCCATCTATCACTTTGACTTCTATCGCATCAAACGCTTAGAAGAGGTCTATGATATGGGATATGAAGAGTATTTCTACGGAGGTGGCCTGTGTTTTATAGAATGGCCAGAACTTATAGAAGAGTTGCTTCCAGATGATGTGGTGCATGTCAAAATAGATATGCAAGACGATGGTACTCGCGTACTTTCTTTTGATTAATCTTGAAGCAATCGCTTCCAACGACTAGGCTGTCCATCATTAGGGGCAGCCTTTATTTGTAATAACTTACATATCAAAGGATAGATGTCGACATTGACAAGGGTGTCTTGATTCATAAGACCTTGATGGCTTGTTGCCATATAACTGCCTAATGTCCACACGGGTACATGCATCTCTTTGGTAAATGGATCGAATCCATGAGCACCACAAGTATAATGATAGGTATTGCAGAATTGATAACCTAGATCTGGGAGTACCACAACATCTCCAATGCGTGCATTATGGCTGTAGTTAAAACGAGCAGGCACATCCTCTCTTTTCCAAACGCGTACGTGTGGTGCATCTTTTAGTGCATGGACAATAGAGTCTGTACACCCTTTTTGTGCATAGATAAGTGTGGGCACATTTCCCAATCGATACTTTATCCATTGTGGACGAAGGTAATCTTTAGGGCGTATAATCTTGGCTGTGTCCATTGTTTGCATACCATGATCGGATGTTATGATGATTTGTATGCTATCATGCAAAGGATGATTTTGAACAGTCTTATATAGATACCCCATCAGTTGGTCTAGATGAGTCAGCATGCTATCTGTTTGAGTACTTTCTGGTCCATGTATGTGCCCTACATAATCAGGATCACTGTAATAAAGCATCAGTAGATGTGGGCGTTTACTGGCTGGTAAAGAGAGTAAATGAGCAAGAGTATCTATACGCATTTTTCTATCTATATGTGGTTTGTTGGCCCATTCCCAGTTGTATGTAGGCATGATATTATGGTGAGCTATTTGATTGCCTACCCAGTACATACACGCTGTTTTTACTCCTTGTTTTTCTGCCGTTACCCATATAGGCTCTCCCCCATAAAAATTTGGATTGTACACCGCTTCGTGATCACCCACTTTATATATTTTATCTAGTTTCGCATCGTAAAATTGATTATGTACTATTCCATGATGTTCAGGCGTGAGTCCTGTGGCTAGGGTGTAATGGTTAGGAAAGGTGATGGTAGGGAAGCTCGCACGCATCATTTCTAAATGTCCTGCAGTAGCTATACTGTCTAGCCATGGAGTGATACCTCTTTGTGTGTACTCATAGCGGAAGCCATCCATTGATACTAAAATAACATAAGGACGCCCCTGTTTTTGTGAGCCATTTGTTGAGCAACCAATAATGATAAATAAGATGAGACCACAGATTGTTGCTTGAACTGTGGAAAGAAATGTCAATCTCATATACGTTTGTAGTAAAAAGGTGTATAGTAATCTCTTGTACGAAAACAAAAGTAGTAATAAAAAATCGAGAAAAAGGGAAGTTTTTCCTTTTTATCTAGTATATTTGTCGTTAAAGCTAGAAATACTACATAATCCAGATTCTTTTGCCATAATCTGTAATATATATGACACATCTTACCTCAAAATATCGCATTCTATCAATCTTCACTAGCAGCCATTCGTGTATATGGTGGACACTTGCTTTTTTCTTGTCTTTATATCCATTTTTAAGTAGTCATGCTGCTTTTTGGCAAAAATGGGGACATACTGCTTCTGCAGATACCATCACAGTTGTATATATACATTCTTTATCTAGTGATCAACCTTTCTATGCGAAGCAAAATAAAGCTTTTGAGGAAGCATTAGGTCAAGATGTCGCTCAAGTACGCGTAGTACACAAATATTTAAATTGTCGGTTTTGGGGGAAAGAAGATGAATTTAGGGTATGTCGCACCTTTTGTCAGGATGCACGCGATCTTCATGCTTCCATGATTTTATGTGATGGCGACCAAGCCTTATATAGCATGTTGCATTGTGATGATCCAATTACAGACACGCTCCCATTTATATATAATGGTACCTGTATTAATGGTCCTTGGTGGACTGACGAATATCCTAATGTGCATGGATGTCAAGCTCCCATTCATTTTAGAGAGATGCTAGTGCGTATGCAACGTCTTTTTCCCGAAAGGAAAAATTTCGTCATACTTCAAGACACCCGTATGTTATCTCGTAAAGCAGCTAGGCAACTCGAAAAAGAGTTTGAATGGTTTCAGCAGGATCATCCAGATATTCAGCTTGTTGAGTTGGATGTAGAAAAGATGCATTTTAAGAAGAACTACTATGCACTACGTGCTTCTGCTCCAGACAATATTCTAATTATTCCTTACTGGGGAGAAATTTTCTACCCTATTTTCCAAGAGATGCCCGCACCTATCGTCTCTTTTCAAGCAGAGGCTGTTCGTGAGAATATATTTGGTGTATATGCACCTAATAGAGCAGATATAGGAACTCAATTAGGGCATTATGTAGCACGAGCTATTCAAGATGGATTGCATTTTAGTACGCCTATCCCTTTTGATCAGCTGTCATATCATTGGTCAGTGGATTATAAACAACTAAAGAAATATGGCCTGAAAAATACAGATTTTCCCAGAGATACGTATTGGAAAAATAAACCCCTTGATCCTCGTCTTCGTTTCTTGTTGATTGGCCTCGTGATTATTCTTTTTGTTTCCTTAGCAGTCACTCTCGTGCTAGTTATTCGTCGTTATCGACGAGCCAAAGATGAAAAGCTAATATCAGAGACACGCGCTGATGCACAGAAACCATTATTAGTTCAACGTCAACATTTTGCCGATGTGCTTGCTCATGAGCATATGGCCGTTATCTCCTATAATAAATTAGGCCAAGTACTCTTTCTAAATGATTGTGCAGCAGAGTTACTTCAATTGACCGATACCGAAAAAGAACAAGTATCTCAGGAAAAGACATCACTCAATTTATATGATGTTTGTTTACTGGTTCGAGGGCATCAATTGCATCTGTTGGAGCGACTTACTAATCAAGTTTCAGAATCCAATCATTCGGTCAATATCCCTTCTTTTTCTTATCTACGATTAAAGAATACTCGTGATAATGTGCGTGTCAGTGGTATGGTACGTTATGTTATTGATAACCATACCCCTTCCTATATTCTTACGATTAAACCGTTGACTGGTGAAGACTTGAAAGAAGAATTGGCTAGTTTATCGGTCGATGTGCATCGCATCTATTCTTTTGTGTATGATTTTGTGGACAACTCATATCATTTTACTGGAGCTCAACCCACGTTTATGAGAAACTTACACAATCCTTCTGCATTTACACTTGAGGATTTGTCGCCTTTTATTCATCCAGAAGACGTTGCAGGAGTAGAAGCTATTGTTGCACATACCTTGGAAGAGATGCAGGTGGGAAAAACAGTAACTGTGTCCTTCCGTATTTTAAATCCCAAGCATGAATGGTCATGGTTTGAAAATCGTTTCCGTATTGTGCAGATGAGTGATACGGACGATAGCCTTGTGGGGATAGGGATTTGTCAAAGTATTGACGATAAAAAAGAACGTGAATTGCAGTTGATGCAAGCACGTGATAAAGCTAAAGAAGCCGATGTGCTTAAAACAGCTTTTCTCGCCAATATGAGTCATGAAATTCGTACACCACTCAACTCCATAGTTGGCTTCTCTAGTTTGTTGAACAATATGGAAGATTTTACTCAAGAAGAGATTTCCGAATATATCTATTTAATCAATAAGAATTGCGACATGCTGCTTAATTTGATTGGGGATATTCTTGAGTTATCTAAGATTGAATCAGGTAGCATGGAATTTCAGATAGATCCACACCCTTTATATGGTATTTTAGAAGAAGTCATGAAATCTCAGAAAATCAATATGACCGATGGGGTTGATTTTTCCTGCCAGATTTCTCCTGATGTTTTTGTGATGCCCGATGTCAGTGTCGATCCTATACGTTTACGACAAGTACTTCACAACTTGATAAACAATAGCAAGAAATTTACCGAATCAGGTTGTATTACCCTTGGATGTACCTATGAGCAAGGAAATAATGAATATACTTTATATGTAGAAGATACAGGGATTGGTATGTCTGAAGAGCAATGTGCTCACGTTTTCCAACGCTTCTATAAGGCCAATAGTTTCTCACAGGGTGCAGGATTGGGATTGAGCATCTGCCAAACAATAGTACAACGCATGGGTGGGCATATTTCCGTGACTTCTGCACAAGGAAAAGGGAGCCGATTTGAAGTACGACTCCCTTTAGTACATATCTTATAGATATTTGATGACTTTGGCAGGATTGCCTACTGCGACACAATTGTCTGGAATATCTTTAACGACGACACTGCCAGCACCTATTGTCACACCATGACCGATCTTCACTCCAGGGCAGATCGTTGTACTGCCACCAATCCACACATTATCTCCGATAGTTACCTCGCGAGCCCATTCTCTGCGTGAATTACGTTCCTCTACGTTTGTAGAATGGCAAGCAGTATATATACTTACATTAGGACCAATAAAAGCGTTGCAGCCAATTCTCACCATAGCTTCATCCAAGACGGTGAAATTAAAATTGGCAAAGAATCCTTCACCCACTTCAATATGCTGTCCATAATCACAATAAAAAGGAGGATTGATATGTACCTCCTTGCCACATGTACCGAGTAAACCACGAAGTATTGTTTCTCTATCTTTGGTGCGAGAAGGTTGTAAGTTATTGTATTCCCAGATAACATCTTTGGTACGATTTAAGTCCATCAGTAGATCTGGATCATCAGCAGCATATTCTATTCCTGCTAGCATTTTTTCTTTTTCTGTCATAATAGGTGATGTTTAGTGAGCAGCACGGTATTGGCTCGGAGTACATTTCTCTAATTTTTTGAATTGACGACTAAAGTGCGTCGGATACTCAAAGCCCAATTCATAGGCAATTTGAGTGATTGACAATTCATGTCCTAAGATCAGTTCCTTGGCTCTGTCCATGACATAAACTTGAACGTATTCCTGAGCTGTTGTACCTGTTTCTCTTTTTATTAAGTCTCCAAAATAATTGGAAGATAGATACAGTTCATTAGCACAATATTTTACAGTAGGAAGACCATTTTTATATTGTTTATTCTCCTTGTAGTAATCGTCAAGCAACGATTCAAACTTCGCAATCACCTCTTTATTCGCAGCCTTTCTCACCAGAAATTGTCGTTCATAGAAGCGGCTGCAGTGATTGAGCAAGAGTTCTATATTGTTGCATATAATTGTTTGACTATGCCGATCAGCAGGTTGTTGTAATTCCGAACGAATCAGACGGAGCAAATTCAAGACCGTTTGTTTTTCATCGTCAGAGAGATGCAGTGCTTCGTTGACTTGATACGAAAAGAAAGTATACTTCTTTATGTTTTTACCCAATGAAGTGCCACGTATAAGATCTGGATGGAAAGCCAGTGCCCATCCTTTAGGCTCATACTCCTTATTATGACGTACGGCCCTGATGATTTGTCCAGGGGCAATACTGACGATACTCCCTTCTTGATAATCGTATGATTGACGCCCGTAAATCAAATCGCCACAATCAGATTCTTTTAGAAACAGGCAATAAAACCCATAAGTATGAGAGGTATCTCCCAGTAGTTTCGTACCACTTTGATCGAAAGCAGTGACTAAAGGATGCAGCGTAACTACCCCTTTCATGTCATTAAACTGCTGAATAGTCTGTATTCTGACGATATTTTCTTCCATATTCTTATTGATTATTCCTACGCAAATATAAGCTTTTTTTGAGAATACTCCAACTTCTTGATTGGTCCTGTCATCAAAATTATGGATATTATTTTTCTCTGATTTAATAGCAGGGAAATTGGTCTTTCTACCAGTAATTTGTATCACACTTGGTGTGTAATCTCTCCCTATCTTTGCACCGTGATAATTTATATAGGCTATCATTCAATAAATCATTAATTACAAAACTATGTATTTAGAAAACATCAAAGGACCACAAGACGTACAGAAACTAAATCTTGAACAACTACAGACGCTCAGCCAAGAAGTGCGCAATACACTGATTCAGAAAGTAAGTGCACACGGTGGACACATTGGACCCAATTTAGGGATGGTTGAAACCACTTTGGCCATGCACTATGTCTTTAATTCACCAGTAGATAAAATCGTGTATGATGTGTCGCATCAAAGCTATCCTCACAAGATGCTTACAGGACGAGCAGATGCTTTCCTCGATCCAGCCAAATACGACGAGGTCACTGGCTATTCAAATCCAGCAGAAAGTGCGCATGATTTCTTTACAATCGGGCACACCTCTACTTCCATTTCATTGGCTATGGGATTGGCCATGGGACGTGACCTCACTGGAGGAAAAGAAAATATCATTGCCGTTATCGGTGACGGTTCACTGAGTGGTGGTGAAGCGTTGGAAGGGCTGAATAACGTATCCCAATTGGCATCCAATATGATCATCGTAGTCAATGACAACGATCAATCTATTGCAGAAAATCATGGCGGATTATACCAAGGCTTGAAAGAATTGAGAGAATCAAACGGAACGAGTGTCAATAACCTTTTCAAAGCCATGGATTTGGAGTACCATTATTTGGAAGATGGGCATGATCTTACTCAATTGATTGCTTTATTTCAATCAGTAAAAGATACCAATCATCCAGTAGTTCTACATATTCATACTATTAAAGGTAAGGGGTTGGAGTATGCTGAGAAAAATAAAGAATATTGGCATGCCGGAGGTCCTTTTCATATTGCCGATGGTTCGTCCAAAGGAGGGTTATGGAGACCTCGTAATGAAATCGTAAGAGATTCCCTTACTAACCTTATGGACGAGCGCAAAGATGTTGTTGCTATTACTGCTGGCACCCCTGCTGGTATGGGGTTTACAGAAGAGATCCGTAAAAAATACGATAAACAATTTGTGGATGTGGGCATTGCCGAAGAACATGCAGTGGCTATGGCCAGTGGTATCGCTAAGAATGGAGGTACACCTATCTTTGGGGTATTCAGTCCATTTTTACAAAGAACCTATGACCAACTATCATCCGATTTGTGTTTGAATAATAATCCTGCGGTACTTTTGGTCTCTTTCGCTTCTGTGTATGGCTTGAATAGCGATACCCACTTAGGCATTTTTGATATCGCTATGATTTCTCATATTCCTAATCTTGTGTATCTAGCCCCTACGAATAAAGAGGAGTATTTGGCCATGTTTAAGTATGCTACTACCCAGAAGGAGCATCCTATTGCCCTTCGCATACCGCCAATGATGCCCGAAACAGGTGTGGAAGATACGACCGACTATGCGCAGTTAAATAAATACCAAGTTGTTGAGGAAGGTGAAGAAGTCGCTATTCTTGCGTTGGGTAGTTTCTTCGGTCTAGGAAAGCAAATCGCTGATAAGTATAAGGAGATGACTGGTAAACAAGTTACCTTGATCAATCCAAAATTCATCACCGGGGTAGACGAAGCATTATTAGATCGATTACAAACAAACCACACATTACTTCTTACTCTTGAAGATGGTATTGTAGAGGGTGGTTTTGGTCAAACTATTGCTAGTTATCTTGGGACATCAGCGACAAAAGTGAAGAACTACGGAATCAAGAAATCATTCCCAAGTGATTTCAATCCAGAGGAACTGATGAAAGAAAATGGTCTATCTGTCGAACAGATCATTGAAGATATTCAAAAGAATCTGTAAACTAATAGGAACTAAGTATTTAAAAACGCGGAGCATATATTGCTTCGCGTTTTTTTGTGTGATGATTTTCAAAAAATACACTTCCCGTTGTGTTTTATTCTCTAGAGTACTTCATCCTTTTTTCTTTGTCTATCCACTTAATTGATTTGATGGGTGTTTTGAAACAGTCTGACAGTCAGTGCGCTTTTCTTTTTTAATCTTCGTGACAATCTACTTCTTTATCACTTCGCATTTTTTGCCGCTGTAAATTCATCTATATTTGCCACACGTTAACTGATCTGTTCCGCCTTATTGTTTTATGGTCGAAGAACAGTCTATTCTAATTATTATGGCATGAAAAAATTTCTTTTTGCACTGATGTTGTTCGTGTGCGCTACAGCGTCCGCACAACAACTAAATGTGACTGGTACAGTCACTGATCCCAATCAAGAGCCTTTGATTGGTGCGATGGTCACTGTAGTCCAATCCTCACAGGGGACCATCACTGATATGGATGGTCATTTCCAAATTAGCGTACCGAAAGGTACAAAGCTTACAATCTCTAGTATTGGTTTTGCTAGTCAAACGGTTGTAGCACAGAGTGAAAAATCCATGACAATCGTTCTAAAGGAGGATGTGAAACTTCTAGAAGAGGTTGTCGTTATTGGTTATGGTGCGGTCAAGCGTAAAGACGTTACCACAGCCATCACCACAGTTGATACGAAAGACATGGACAATCGTCCCATCGTTTCTGCTGGACAAGCGCTTCAAGGTAAGGCAGCTGGTGTAGCCGTGACACGAACTAGCGGTGCACCAGGCGCAGAACTATCTATCCGCGTGCGTGGTACCACTTCTTTCAATGGCAACAACGACCCTCTATATGTAGTAGATGGTATGCCAGTAGACAATATCAAGTTCTTGTCTCCCAACGATATTGAAAGCTTGCAAGTTCTGAAAGATGCCTCTGCGGCGGCAATTTACGGATCGAGAGCAGCCAATGGTGTGGTATTAATAGGAACCAAAAGTGGGAAAGCTGGTACATCAAAAATTACATTTAATGCGCAGTTGAGTCTCAATCAGGTCGTTAATAATTTTGATGTACTGAATACCGCTCAATACAAGGAACTACAAGATGAGATCGGTATCGTCAATATTCCTGATGGACTTCAAGACGTTACAGATTGGTCGGATGTAGCCTATCGCACTGGGGTGTCTCAAAACTATCAAGTAGGTTTTACAGGTGGTAATGAAAAGATGAACTATTATCTATCTGCTGGATATACCGATGAAAAAGGAAGCATTAAAACCACTTATTTCAAGCGTTATAATTTCAATGGTCGTTGGCACAATGACATCCGTAAATGGTTGACATTGGATGCAAAAGTTACTTATTCAGACTACACAGGTAATAGCACCACCACTGGTCTTGGTGCCAATCGAGGCGGTATGGTTTTGGCCGTTATCAATACGCCAACTTACGCTCCAATTATGTCTACTGCCAATCCAAATGAATACAATGGTAACTTCTTCGGAATCAACAACGTCACTAGTCCCGCAGAAATTTTGGCACAAGGAAAAGACAATGAGACAGACGAAGACAGACTTATTCTTTCTGGATCGCTTACCTTCAAACCATTTAAAAACTTCACATACAAATCATCCTTGTCGATGGATCGAAGACACGGTTTGAGTACCACTTTTGTAGATCCTGAAGAAACTGAAACAGGTCGTATCAATAAAGGTACAGCATCAGATAATCGCAATAGAAATACCGTACTGACTTTTGATAACGTAGCCAATTACAACTTTGATATCCAAAAACATCACGTAGATATCATGGCAGGTTCGTCATGGACAGATTCTGATTATTCTAATAGCTGGATTAACGGTTCCCACTTCCGTAGCGGAGATATCAAGACACTCAATGCCGCCAATCAAATATCATGGACAGGCACTGGTACAGGTGGTTCAACATGGGGCATCCTTTCTTTCTTTGGGCGTATGCAGTATAATTTCGACAGCAAATACATGCTTACATTCAATATGCGTGCCGATGGATCTTCTAAGCTAAATCCAGATGATCGTTGGGGCTATTTCCCTTCTGCATCAGGTGCTTGGCGTATCTCTAGCGAATCGTTTATGAGCGATATCGAGTGGATTGATGATTTGAAACTGCGTGCTGGTTGGGGACAAACAGGGAACCAAAGTGGTATTGGCGACTACTCCTATTTGCAAATGTATGGCATCTCTCGTCAAGCTTGGTTTGAAGAAGGCAAGGAACAATCAGTACCTTCTATTTACCAAACTAACCTTAGAAACTCAGACCTAACTTGGGAAACGACTACACAAACAAATATCGGTTTAGATGCCACTCTTCTACGTAATCGTTTGAATGTGACCGTCGATTATTACTATAAGAATACGACAGATATGCTTATGAATGTGACATTGCCATCGGGTGCAGCCACTGCCAATAGCATCACTAGAAACGAAGGCGAGATGATCAATAAAGGGTTCGAGTTCTCCGTGACATCTCATAACTTTGTAGATGACTTCAAGTGGGATACCAACTTCAATATCTCATTCAATAAGAACAAATTGAAGAAGCTGGAACTTCAACAAGTCTACTACGATGCCAAAACCAGTGACTTCACCAGTGAGTATGTCGTGCGCAATGAGCCAGGACGTTCATTGGGTGGTTTCTACGGATACGTATCTCAAGGAGTCGATCCTGAAACAGGCGATATGATCTACAAAGACCTCAATGGCGATGGTAAAATCACATCATCAGATAGAACATATATCGGTGATCCAAATCCAGACTTTACCTATGGCTTGACCAACACCTTTAGCTGGAAAGGACTTAGTTTGAATGTATTTATCCAAGGAGTCCAGGGCAATGATATCTTCAATGCTTCTCGCATCGAAACCGAAGGGATGTTTGATGGTAAAAATCAATCGACCAAAGTGCTTAAAAGATGGCGTACACCAGGACAAATCACCAATGTGCCAAGAGCCAATTACGACCTCAAAAATTCTACTTATTTCATTGAAGACGGTAGCTACATCCGTTTGAAGGAAGTGACTCTATCGTACAATATTCAATCAGCATGGTTGAAGAATATGGGGATCAATAAGTTCCAACCCTATTTTACAGCGAGCAACTTGTACACCTGGACAGATTACTCAGGTATCGACCCAGAAGTAAACCAATGGGGCAATAGCGGTGCAGTACAAGGTATTGACTGGGGTTCATACCCACAATCTAAGACCTATTTATTTGGTATCAATGTAGAATTCTAAAAAGAAAAAGAAATGAAGAAAATAATACTATGTGCAGCTTCAGTCATCCTACTAGCTGGATGCTCACTCAACGACTATGATCCAGTAGCCGACTACAGCGATGTCACTGAAGGCAAGACTGCGGATGCCAAGGAACCTGAATTTGCAGATGGAGAAAGTGTCAGAAGCTATATGGTTTCTCTTAGAGATACCTATAAAAATGCCCAAGAACACTGGTATCTTGACTACTTACTTATAGGCGATGCGCACTCAGATAATGCTTATGCAGGTACGACGGGTGCCGAAGTTATCCCATTTGAAGTCAATACCATAGATGGAGGCAACTCTGTGCTATACCGTGATTGGGAGAGACATCTGGGCACTATCGCTGCGGCCAATAAAATCATCACACATATCGACGATGTCTCTAACCAAGATTTGAGTGCGGCGACCAAACAACAATACATCTCCGAAGCAAAGATCCTTCGTGCGATGGCCATGTTTGATATGGTGCGTATCTGGGGCAATATCCCTGTGATTACCTCAACTGCCGAGCAAATCACAAGCGACAATGTAGAAGACGTGTATAGCAGTTATTTCCCAACTCAGTCTACTGGGATGGAAGCGTACCAACAAATCGAAAAAGATTTGCTGGAAGTCTTGGCCAATCCGAATGCGTTGACCAACGATCCCACAGACAAAAGTCAACTGACCAAGTCGGTGGCTCGCATGATACTAGCCAAAGTATATGCCGAAAAACCACTTAGAGACTATAGTAAAGTGATTCAATATGTAGATCAACTTACAGCAGATGGCTTCTCGTTGGATACACATTATGGTGATCTCTATGATATGAATGAAGCAGGTACGGATATCGCCAATAGAAATACACCTGAAAGTATCTATGAAGCACATTTTGCCACAGGTAATGGCAACTGGGTCACTTGGATGTTCGGTCGTAACTTGCTCAACCTAGACCAAAACTTTACATGGGCCAAGTGGGTCACTCCATCTAGAGACTTAATCAACCTCTTTCAAGCTGAAGGGGATACGCAGCGATATAACGAAGCTATCGTGTACTACGAGTGTGCATGGAGCAACTACTATCCTTCGAGCAACTATCCCTTTATGTATAAAATCAGAAGCGATGTCAGTAGCATGATTAAGTATCGTTATGCAGATGCCTTGCTACTGAAAGCAGAAGCTCTTATTATGGGGGAACCTATGAATCTTGGTGCAGCAGCAACGATCATCAACCAAATCAGACATCGTGCAGGACTAGCCAATCTACCAGCTTCGGCCACATCAAGTCAAGAAAGCATGCTTCAAGCATATATGAACGAACGTCGCATGGAATTGTGCTTCGAGGGAGAGAGATGGTATGACCTCGTGAGACTAGACAAAGTAGAAAGTGTCATGAATAGTGTGTTTAGTAAAGACAGCGGAAGACTGGCACAAAGACGTCTCTATTCAAGCAATAATTACTTACTACCTGTTCCTCAAATGGCTATTGATGCCAACCCAAATCTAGTGCAAAACCCTGGTTATTAAACTCAACGAGCATAACCATATAAAAGACTAAAAATGAAAACAATGAACGTATATAAACTTGCCAAAGCATCTTTGATCCTCGTTTCAGTTCTAGGCGTAGCCCTGATCTCATGTTCCAATTCAGATGATGCTACTACCGATGATCACACAAAGGTCATCTTGCCACCTGCTACTGCGGATGTACAAATATTGGAAACAAACAATCAGCGTAGCTACGATTTAAGACCAACCTCTTGCGCATTTGCTACAGGCGATAATCTGTCGCCACATACCGTGATGATCGATGACAGCCAGACTTTCCAAACGATGGATGGATTTGGTGCTGCAATCACTGGAAGTACAGCCTTCAACTTGATGCAGATGAAAGCAGCCGATCGCCAAGCATTTTTGCAAGAAACCTTCTCGCCAACCAAGGGATATGGCTTTAGCTATGTCCGTGTGGCTATTGGATGTTCAGATTTCTCTTTCAGCGAATATACTTGTTGCGATACAGAAGGGATAGATCACTTCGCGCTCACTGCCGAAGAGACAGAGTACGTGATTCCTATCCTAAAGGAAATCCTAGCAATCAATCCTGATCTTCGCATCATGGCTGCACCATGGACGTGTCCTAAATGGATGAAAGTAAACAATCTTACCGATTTAGTGGCTTATGATTCATGGACAGGTGGGGAACTCAATCCTGCATACTACACAGATTATGCTACGTATTTTGTAAAGTGGCTAGAAGCTTTTAAAGCTCAAGGAATTCATGTCACAGCCATTACTCCACAAAACGAGCCATTGAATAGAGGGAACTCAGCCTCTCTATATATGGGGTGGGAGCAACAAGCAGCATTTATTGAAGTCCTTGGTCCCGTGATGCGTGCAGCTGGTTTGGGCGATGTGAAAATCTATGCCTATGACCATAACTACAACTACGACAACATTGAAGATCAACAAGGATACCCTATGAAGATATACGACACGCCAGCTAGTGAGTATATCACAGGGGCAGCTTATCACAACTATGGTGGTCAAGTATCTGAAATGGGGGCAGTACATGCGGCTTATCCAAACAAAGGCTTGCTATTTACTGAAACATCTATTGGTACTTGGAATTCAGGACGTGACCTATCCACTCGATTGATTGCCGATATGACCGACACTGGTTTACGCACCATTGAAAACTGGAGTACTGGGGTACTTGTGTGGAACCTTGTGCTTGACAATGACCGTGGTCCAAATAGAGAAGGTGGATGCCAAACGTGCTATGGTGCAGTTGACCTAAGCAATTACGATTATAAAACCATTACACGCAACTCGCATTATTATGTCATCGCACACCTCGCTGCTTTTGTGAAGCCAGATGCTGTGCGTATCGCATGCACAGGATATACTCCCGAAAATGTCTTGATGCAAGCCTTCAAGAATACCGATGGCAGTTACGCATTGGTGGTTTGTAACACCTCAGATGAGAATAAAAGTATCACCTTTAGTGATGGCAAAAACTACTTCATGTATAAAGTGGGTATGAAGAGTGTCGTATCATTTAAATGGAATAAATAATAGACAAATACAAGACAATGAAAAACATAAATAAATATATGTGGGGCGCATTGCTTACACTTTCTATAGGATTTGGCATGACGGCCTGTAGCGATGATGACGATGCACATGTCGAGATACCGACCTTCGACATCACCACCGCTGCACAGACCGCCTACTATGGCGATAGCATCGCTTTCTCGGTACATGCCAGTACGTCCCAAACAGCTTTGTCTGTCCTCACTGTAGAAGTTGTCTACGGTGAAGAGGTGATGGAGAAGACGACGCTACGTACCAAGGTGTCGGATGCCGATTATGCAGGCAAATTGCCATTGCCATACTTTGCTAATATTGCAGATGGTCAAGTCAAATTGCGCTATACATTGCTGAATGTCGACTTCGGTTCATCGACACAGGAACAAGAGGTTCCTGTGTCTCGTCCTGAGTTCGCCTACGTCACTCTGCATGGCGAGGACGATAGTTACCAGCTTGTACAAACGGGCGATTATACCTACGCCTACACTGGCGAACTTCCACTAAAGATCAACGGATATATTGAAACGGCTGCCATTCCAGGATCGGATAAGAAGCTCACTTTCGGACTGGATGCCGATGGACACGTCACAGAAGGTAGTGTCAAACCGATTGCTTTCTCCAGTTCCCTAGCTGGCGAATACACAGTCTCTTTCAACACGAAGGATTATACATATTCACCAAAGACGGTGTTGCAAGCAAATGGCAAGGACCTTAGCAGTACAGGCAATGAATACTATACTGTCGATCTTGCTCTTACACAAGGACAGGCCATTACTTTCAAAGGACTTGCTGATATCTCTGAATGGTGGATAGACCCCGATTTCTTTACCCTAGAATCGGGCAATAGCCTATCTCTTAAAGCTACCCAAGGTCAATATCGATTACTTATCGATGCGCAAGGCCAATACATCACTGCACGCGTATTGACAGATGGGGAACTAGCCACTCTTCAAGATGATGGTACTGGTGCAGTATGGATTATCGGTGAAGGTGTCGGTAAACCAAATGTGGCAGATTACCAAGTTGGATGGAATACAGACAATGCCCTTGCTCTAGCACCTATTGGTGGCAAGAAATACCAAATCACATTGGAAGCAGGCGCACAAATCTCCATCAATCCAAGCAAGTTGAACTTCAAGTTCTTCTACCAAGCTGGGTGGGGTGGTGAATTCTCTAGTACTAGTTTGAGTACCGATAGCGAGGTCATCTTTGTGGGTGATGGCGAAAACGGACGCGACTCAGGTAACCTTGGTTTTGTATCCGAAGAAATCATTCCTAAGGGTACGAAGTATATCCTCACTCTAGACCTTTCTGCTGGTAATGATGCAGCCAAACTATCTGTTGAGACCATCGAAAGTACGGACCCTGGCGAGGACACAAAAATACAAGTCAACGGTACAGACCTTAAACTGGTCGATGATGGAGTATATCAAGCCGACTTGACTTTAAGTGACCAACAAAAGATGACTTTTACTGGTCTTAGTGACCTAAATGATTGGTGGATTGACTCAGATTTCTTTACTTTGCAATCAGCAACTAGTGTTAACCTTGCTTCTATGGCAGGTCAATACCGCCTGATTATCAATGAGAAATCAAAGTATATGACTGCGCGTGTACTTGCCGATGGAGAACTCGCTACTCTACAAGACGATGGTACTGGAGCCCTTTGGATTATCGGTGAAGGTGTGGGTAAACCAAACTGCACGGATTATGAAGTGGGATGGAATACAGACAATGCCCTTTGTCTAGCACCTATTGGTAACTCAAAATACCAATTGACTATTACAGTTGGCCAACAAGTCTCTCTTGACGCCATGAACTTTAAGTTCTTCCACCAAGCTGGTTGGGGAGGTGAATTCTCCAATGCCACTTTGACAACAGATAGCCAAGTTATCTTTGTTGGTGATGGAGAGAACGGCCGCGACGCTGGCAATCTAGGATTTGCCACAGATGCCGCGGTACAAGATGGCGATGTGTTCAGATTGACCGTCGATGTATCTGGTGGTAAAGATGCGGCAACCTTGACCGTAGAAGCAGTTAAATAATAAAGACTGAATGCAAAAAAGGATTCTCATAGGATTATTCATAGTGATTAGTAGTTTACTTGGACAGGTTCATGCAGAGCCTGTTCAAGTTGACTCTATCTTGCGGGTACTAGACAAAACGGTGCGTCAAAGCCACAAGTATTTCAACGCCAATGAGCAGAAGCTACAGCGCATGAAAGAGGAGTTGTATCTGTGTAAAGATGATATCGAAAGATACCATCAAACACAGAAGATTCACCTAGCTTATAATGCCGTTTCGTTCGACTCGTGCCTGCATTATAGCAAGCAGGCGCTTCGCTTGGCCATGAAGATAGGCAATCCGCAGTACATCACTATGAGTAAAACTTATTTAGCTAGACTCCTAGTTCAAAACTCAGATTCGTTCTATGGCATGCAGTTGCTACAGGACACCTATGGCTCACTCCTCAATCAGGATGATCAAGTACAATACTACAAGATCTGCCATAAGGCCTTCCGAGATATTGCCTTCTATTCCAAGCTCTCGCAAATATCTAGTGAGTACTACCGTAAGGCAGACTTGTATCTTGATTCATTGAAGAACGCATGTCAGAAAAATTCCTATATTGAACTAGATACCAAACTGACAACCCTTATCGAGAAAGGGGCCAATAAGGACGCATTGAAGGAAAATCGTATCTTGTTGGACCTTTGTACCCTAGGCACCCAGGAATACTCCATGCAGGCCTACCAACGTGCGGTGCTGTATAAAGGCATCGACGATGTGGAACAAGAAAAATACTGGCTTGCCCTTTCTGCTATTTCCGATATTCGTTGCGGACGCTTTGACCATGCCTCTCTGTGGATGCTCGCAGATATACTCAGCAAAGAGAATCAATCTGAGCGAGCATACAGATACATCACTTTCTCATGGAAGCTCACTAAGATGTACAACGGCAAATTCCGCATGGCACAAGTCTCTTCTATTTTACCGGCCATCATCAATGACAGAAACCGTATCAAAGAAGAATCTGTCCGATTGCTCAAAGGAGGTATCGCCGCAGTGAGTATGCTCAGTATATTGCTGCTGGCCGCCATGTTGTATGTGCACAAGCAGAAGCGTCATTTGGCCGATTCGCAGGAAGAACTGCGGGTTCGCAATGGGGAACTAGAACAACTAAATAACGACCTTAGGGAACTCAATCATCGCCTAGATGCCAACAACCTAGAAATTGCAGATACCAACAAGAAATTGCTCTTGAGCAATAAAAAGCGTATTCAGTACATTGGTAAATTCTTGGAAATGTGTGCCTTTCACATCCACAAGATACATCATCTTAGAAATACGATTATCATCAGAGCAAAGCATGTGCAAGTAGCCGATTTGATCAACTATCTACAATCACCAGCTTTTTATGATGATGAGCTTGATAATTTCTACCAGCATTTTGATGAGGCTTTCCTCAACCTGTATCCACATTTTGTAGAGCAATTCAATGCTTTACTAGATCCTGATCATCAAGTGGAACTCGAAGATCCTAGGGTCTTGAGTACCGAATTGCGGATATTCGCGCTTATTCGTATCAATATCACTGAGAGTAAAAAGATTGCAGAATTTCTCAATTATGCACCCAATACCATTTATAACTATCGCGCCAAACTCAAGAAATATGCGCTAGATAAAAGCATCCCATTTGAAGAGCAAGTGATGGACATCAAATAGGTGTTGTCTATCGCTCCACTAAACAAATTGACCATTATCACATAACAATTTATTCGTATGATATTCAAACTTAAACAAATGTTTGCATGCACTGTTCTCTCGCTCATAGCTTTAGTAGGGCATGCACAAACGACTACCCCGATCTATCTGGATGACAAGCATCCTATGGAAGCACGTGTAGAAGATGCGCTCAGCCGCATGACCCTCAAAGAAAAGATTGCCATGGTTCATGCCCAGTCTAAATTTAGTTCCCCAGGATGTCCTCGCCTAGGTATCCCCGAGAATTGGATGACCGATGGCCCTCATGGCATTCGTGCCGAAGTCCTTTGGGACGAATGGTTTGGTGCCTCTTGGACCAACGACTCTTGTTTTGCCTTTCCAGCACTGACTAGTTTGGCGGCCACTTGGGATCCTCAGTTGGCCTATCTCTATGGCCAATCCATAGGTGAAGAAGCGAGATACCGCAATAAAAATGTACTCCTCGGTCCTGGTGTCAATATCTATCGCACTCCCCTCAATGGGCGCAATTTTGAGTATATGGGCGAGGATCCATTTCTTGCATCCACTATGGTTGTACCTTATATACAAGGGGTACAAAGCAATGGAGTGGCTGCTTGTGTGAAACACTTTGCCCTCAACAATCAAGAAATTGATAGAGGCAAAATCAATGTCATTGTTGATGAGCGTACGCTCCGTGAGATCTATTTGCCAGCCTTCAAGGCCGCGGTACAGCAGGGGCACGCATGGGCCATTATGGGTTCGTACAATCAGTATAAGAAACAACATTGTTGCCACAACGAATATCTTCTCAATGACATCCTCAAAGGAGAATGGGGATTTGATGGAGTTGTTATTTCCGACTGGGGTGGTGTCCATGACACCGAGCAAGCTGCCAAGAACGGCCTAGATATGGAGTTTGGTAGTTGGACCAATGGACTCAACTGGGGAGCAAGCAATGCGTATGACAATTACTATATGGCTGTTCCTTACCTGAAAGCCATTCAAGAAGGCACACTTGGTACGAAGGAACTAGACGATAAAGTGCGTCGCATCTTGCGTTTGAGTTTTAGAACGACTATGAATCGCCATCGTCCTTACGGAAGTTTCGTCACTCCTGCCCACGCCAAAGCAGGTTTAGATATTGCGGCCAACGGTATGGTGCTTCTTAAAAATGACAAAGAACTATTGCCACTCAATCTAAAAACGGGTAAGCAACGCATCCTTGTTGTCGGTGAAAACGCCATCAAACGCATGACTATCGGAGGTGGTTCCTCATCCCTTAAAGTCAAGTACGAGGTGTCGCCACTTGCGGGTATCAAAGCCATCATGCCAGATACCACGCTGCTCTCTTATGCCAGAGGGTATGCATCTCCAGCCGTTGCCGAACAAGATGTGAAAGGCGCAGTGGCATCCACCCAGAAGTTTGACAATAAAGCACTCCACGATGAAGCCATAGCCGCTGCCAAAGAAGCCGATGTGGTGATCTTCGTTGGCGGTCTCAATAAGAATGATGGACAAGATTGCGAAGGAAATGACCGCCAGTCATTGGGACTTCCTTATAACCAAGATCAACTGATAGCCGATCTAACCCAAGCAAATAAGCATACCGTGGTGGTGCTTGTTACTGGCAATGCTGTAGCCATGCCATGGGTACATAAAGTTCCAGCCATTCTGCAAGCTTGGTATGCCGGATCGGAAGCAGGCAACGCCCTCGCAGCAGTTCTATCAGGCGAGGTCAATCCTTCAGGCAAATTGCCTTTTACATTCCCCGTTTCCCTCGATGAAGTAGGGGCTCATGCCCTTGGCGAGTATCCTGGAGATGGTGTAGATGTACACTATACCGAAGGATTCAATGTAGGCTACCGTTACAACGACAGTAAACACATCAAACCGTTGTTTGCCTTCGGATATGGACTGAGCTACACGACCTTCAAGGTGGATCAAGTGACCCTCAGTGACAAGACCTTGACAGAAGGGGGCACCATCCAACTAACGGCGCGTGTCACCAACACAGGTAAACGTGCTGGCAAGGAAGTGGTACAGCTCTATATACAAGATGATGTATGCAGCTTGTATCGTCCAGAAAAAGAGTTGAAAGGTTTCACGAAGGTAGCCCTTGCACCAGGTGAATCTAAGACCATCACCTTTGATATCAACAAGTCTATGTTGACCTTCTACGACGACAAAGCACATGCTTGGACCGCAGAAGCTGGTACCTTCCACGCAGTAGTGGCCACTTCGGCAGAAGATATTGTGGCTCGTAAGAAGTTTATGTACAAATAAAATATTAATTGATCACCTATACTTAACGTGGAGCATATCGCTCCACGTTTTTTGTTGCTATATCCCTAACTTTGTTTATTCTGAAATTGTACATTTGAGGTGAAATAGTCTCTATGTCTGAATAATATTTAGTACAAAGAGGAGTACAATATATTTCTAGTTTATTATCTAGTCTGCTTCCTATATTCATTTGGAGTACAACCAACTTTCTTTTTAAAGAGTCGAGTGAAATGTTGTGGATATTGAAAACCTAACTCATAAGCTATTTCACTAATTGTTTTGTAGGTTGATACAAGTTGTGTTTTTGCTATGTCTACAATTTTGCAGTGAATGTATCCCAATGCTGTAGTGTCTGTCTCTTTTCGCAACAAATCACTTAAATAGTTTGCTGATAAATGAAGCTCATCTGCACAATATTGTACAGTGGGGAATCCTTTTTTTTCTGCCATGCCTTTAGAGAAAAAATCGTCCAAAAGGCGCTCAAAGCGAACAAGCACATCTTTATTTAATTTATCTCGGATGGTAAATTGTCTATCGTAGAAGCGGGTACAATAATCCAAAAACATTTTAATACTATCTACTATCAAGGTATTAGTATGTTTATCTAGTGGATGCTGTAACTCATCTTGTATCCTATGGAAACAATCCATGATATTCTGTCGTTCTTCTTTATTTAGATGCAAGGCTTCATTTGTTTCATAAGAAAAGAAAGTATAGTCGTTTATCAATCTAGACAACGGTGTGTTTTTTAATAAATCAGGATGAAATAACAATAAATATCCTGTAGGTTGAAATACCTCATTATTATCATCTGCACCAAAAACTTGCCCAGGAGCAACAAATATCAAAGTCCCGTCTTGGTAGTCATAATATTGTCGTCCATATCGAAGTTCACCACATTTCATATCTTTCAAAAATATGGCGTACATACTATAAAATTTACGGGCATGTCGTAATGGCTTTACGGTAGAAAAATCAATAAATCCAACTAATGGATTTTGAGTTGCAATTCCTGCCCATTTGTTATAAGCAGAAATATTATCTACTTTTATTAGTTCATTCATAAGAATTTATCTTTTTCACTAGTACAAAATTAATACTTTATCTGAATATATTCTCTCTAAGCAGAGATATTGGTATTATAATCAGTGTTTTATCTACAAAATCACGTTTGCTTTTGCTCTATATTTGCATTGTGCAATGAGCTTAAAAAATGCAGCGTGAATATTAAACATATTATCAGATTGCATGAAAATGATGAGATCACTTGTTGCTTATTTAAGTACCTTCGGGATATGGAGAACATCTGACAGTACTTATTGGGATAAGTGATTAAAAGAATGATAACTAAAAAAGCGATAAATATGGAGAAAAATTTATTACTAGAAAGTGAATATCTAGCTTGGGACAAAGAAATGGTAGCATTGAGAGATGTAACAATAAAATCAATGTTAGCATTCAATACAACAGGAGATAAACAGATCTTAAAAACTCTATTCAATCAGCCATTAAATGACGTTGTTATAACGCCACCGATGCATTGTAACTATGGGGGAGGCTTTATACAATTTGGACATCGAGTATTTATTAATGCAAATTGTACTTTTCAACCAGCTGGAAAAGTAGAAATTGGTGATGATGTATATATCGGATCGGACGTGAAGTTTTACACGACAATTCATCCGATTGATCCAGAAGAAAGATCAGCAGGAAAATCATCTGTTCGTCCTATTAAAATTGGCTCTAAAGTTTGGATTGGTGGTGGCGCCATCTTATTGCCTGGTGTCGAAATTGGTGAAGGCACGACGATTGGAGCTGGTAGTATCGTTACTCGTAGCATTCCACCCAGATGTGTAGCAGTGGGCAATCCATGTAAAGTGATAAAAAGATTATAATAGTATTTGTGTTCATTTGATGGATAAACAATACATGATGAATCGAACAACCCTGTTTTTGATTTATATACTATTGCTTTTTTCTTTAGTTACTAGTGATGAATACACTTCCACTATTCAGAAAACACTGAATTCTGTGGTTGTAGAAGTCGAAGATAGTAACAGCAATATTGATGTGGAAGTTATAACTGATTTAAATGAGGATTTCGGAACCAATATAAATTCAAATGAAAATAATAAAGATGATATGAATAAAACTGAATATAATCTTAGAGTGAAAGTTGGCAATAAAGAACTGTCTGCTACTTTATTGAATAATGTAACGACAAGAGCTTTCATTGAGAAATTGCCTATAACACTTTGCATGTTGGACTTATACAGTCGCGAAATGTGTTATCGTTTTTCCAAAGCACTTCCAACGGATGATGTGAATTTTTGTGGTTATGAAGTTGGAGAAATTGTTTATTACCCACCAATGCATAGCTTTGTGATATTATATAGTCAAAATGGAGAATCTTTTAGTATGCAAAAAATGGGATACATCTATTCAGGTATAGATGTTTTTGATAATATTGGAGATGTAGATATATCATTTGAATTGGCCAATGAATAAAAGTTTGATTAAAGACTATCGTCAAAAACCAAAAAATAGACAATTAGCTCGTAGCTAACACAATAAAAGTGACTTATCGTACATGATAAGTCACTTTTTTATATACATTTGTCGACAATTAATTCAATCACAACGCATATGTTCAAGCAATCTATATTAGAAAATAAACTTTCATTGGTGCTATTAGTCTTTCTGTTTCTATCTGTATTCAGTGTTCCAGTGATTCGTGCACAGGTTAGCATCCGAAGTGAGTACATCGGTAACGCTGGGTATACTCTTAAGAAGGGCGATATGAAAGGATCGCAAGCGATAACTATCCAACGTTTCGATGGCAGTGTACCTATCGCAGTAAAAATGGAGAATAAACGATTACACCATATGTGGAGATTGAGTGTATCGGGTATGTACACACATGGGAGTAGTGCACGTGCTGACGAGACTGCTTTATTTGATGACATCAAAACAGGTAATCTTATGCTTTCCTATATGCGTCCTTTAAAAGGAAAATGGATGATGATGCTAGGTGCATCTACAGGTGTGGCTACCGATGGTGGTGTAGAAGGTTACCGAATGAACTATGGTGGATTTTGTAACTTTATGTATTCTTTTAATAATGGCATCCATCTAGGTTTAGGAGGTGCATTGACCAACTATTTTGGTGCGCCAGCTTTATTGCCACTGATTACTTTGAGTTGGGAGAGAGATTATAATCCATTCTTCGTGTGTATTAAGACTGCTTACAATCTTGATGCAACTATAGGATACCATGTAACTCCAGCGGTAGATCTTACATTGATTGGGTACAATAACAAAATTTCCTATCAAGACAAGAGCGATGATGACAATAAGAAGATTGTGTTTACCTACAACTATGCAGTGATTGGTATCCAGCCTGTATTTAAACTTTCAAAGAAGTTGAATCTGTCCATGTGTGCTGGTTATGCTTTCAATAAAAGTGCACAAGTAAAAGAAAGAAAATTGTCTAAGCTCTTTGATAACTTGTCTGAGTACAATGTCGATCCGAGTCCTTATCTGTCAGTGGGACTAAAATATAATTTTGGAGGAAGAGGACACTAGTTGAACCCAACTTTCTTTAGACTGAGGAGCAGATTACTAGCTATTATGACAAAATATAAATGTACACTTATGCATGCATAGGTGTACATTTATGTTAGTGTATATATACATATATGCCGACATATATGTACATGTATGCTCGCTTGTAGTATAGGGAGCATTCAGTATGATACCGTTATATCTGTACGTAGAGTACTGTTAGTCCTCCAAGTCACTAATCGACGTGCCCAGTTCCACCACAGTGACCCCAGCGCCACCAAACTGTACGTGTTCATCAGCAAAGTGCTTCACTCCAGGATTGGTTGCCAATTCCTTTTTCATGTGAAACTTCTTTCCTACAACTTATTGCTTGGCGTTAGATGAACTTCATAACATAGAGTACTGTAATCGACAGTAAATAATTTACCAAATAAGATGGTTGAAAAGTTTAAAATGTATTACTGCGTTAAAAAGAAAGCTGTAAGGTGTTTTTTTCTTTTTTGTTTGCTGGTTTTAATTTATTAATATGTAAATTTGATGTCAGATTTTGGTGTCACGTTTCCCTATCTACGGAAAGGTGATGAAAAGGGAATCAGGTGTAAATCCTGAACAGACCCGCTGCTGTAAGCTCTATTGAAGTCTTTGCACAACTAAACCACTGTTCTTATAGGAATGGGAAGGATGTTCAAAGACGGAGTAAGTCAGAAGACCTGCCAAAATTTATTGGTGTTTAATGCTTTCGGGAAATAAAGCTGATGAACTTTGTAGGGTTAATCTTTGCCCATATTATTCTCTGTCTTTTACATAGCATTATTTCATATTATTAGATCCTTACAAATTGGGATCTCTTATTGTATTTCAAATTATTTGCGATAAGTGTACATCTTATTCAGATGTTATATAAGTGTGTAATTAATTAAGTTTGTAATTAAAAAAAAGAAACGTGAAAAAAAGTATTTTTAAAATCTTATTGGTAATGTCTGTCTTTGTCTTATTGATGGGATGTAGTGATGATGATGAGAACAAACCAATTGATGATGTAGAACAAACACATTGGAAAGGTACCTTTCAAGATCCAGATAAACTCTGTGATATGATTATTGTTTTTAGGAATGTCGAGAATGGTTATTTTATTTTAGACGACAATAAAGAAGAAGATAGCTTTAGGTATAATCTACATGGTAAAACAATCTATTTTTCATGTGTTCACACTGGATTGTTGAATGGAACTTGGTGGATATATAAGATGACAGAAAACGATATTATTCTAAAACAAAATCCTTATGAAGAAGATATTACTTCTACGTTAAACCTAAAAAGAATATATTGATTCTAAAACAGGTAAAACATATCTCTTAACAACAGTACCATCTACTGGGAAAAAGCGAGCTTATACCTTGTATAATGACAGAGTTATCAATGACTATATTTTTAAAGATATTATAAATGCATTACCAGTCAATGATACTATTGATCTGAAAAGTATTAGGGATAATTATTATATGGTTGCTTTGTAAATATAAGCTGTACCAAACACTTTGACCTTAATCCCAGCTGTGTTAAATGTTAACATCGGGATTAATTGAATATTTGGATATAAAAAACGCGGAGCATCCATGCCCCGCGTTTTTTTATATTTTGTCATTAAGAAGAGCCTGACTAAAAATCCTCCAAATCACTAATCGACGTCCCCAGTTCCACCACAGTGACCCCAGCGCCACCAAACTGTACGTGTTCATCAGCAAAGTGCTTCACTCCAGGATTGGTTGCTAGATACTGACGAATCAATGTGCGCAGAATACCAGTTCCCGTACCATGCAAGATACGCACACGCTGTACCCCCACCATGATGGCATCATCGATATAGTACGTCACACTCTGTACCGCCTCGTCACCGCGCATGCCGCGTACATCCAACTCTTGTCTGAAATGCAGCTGCTTGTCACGCATATTGTCCTTGGTCTGCTTACTCACAAATGTCGCCACCGTATCAGTTTGTTGCTTCTTCGGATGCTTGATCGTCTTGGATAAACGATTTAGTTTCACGGTTGTTTTCAAGTTACCAAAAGCCACAACGGCTTGTTTACCTTTGACCTCTAGCACCTCTCCCACTGTGCGTTGTCCTTCGAGATACACAAAACTACCCACTGCAATCTCCTCTTTCTTCTTGGACTTGCTTGAGTGAGCTGCTTTTGTGGAACTAGATTCAGCACTAGCAGGTGCCCCCTCGGTAGCGGACGCCTCCTCAGTTTCACCTTTCTTCTTTTTCTTGCGCTCTTGTTTCTGGCGTAAGCTTTCCATCTTACGGGCTATTTTATCTTCTACCGCCTTATCAGCTTCAGAAAGTGCCTCTTTAAATTCAGCCAACTCTTGACGAATCTCCTTGGTTCGTTGTTTCTCAGCTTCCGCCTGCTTGATATCACGTATGGTCTTTTCCACTTGCGCATTGGCCGAACGCACCACATCTTCTGCCTTCGTTTTGGCTTCTTGTAGGATACTCTTACGCTCTTTTTGCAGTTCGCTCATCTCCTTTTCGTAGCGTTCCACGGTTTCGCGCAGTTTCTTCTCCTCCACACGGATAGACTGGCGTTTACGGTCCCAATAGCGCTTATCACGCACGATATCTTGCAGATATTTATCGCTGCTGATATATTCAGACCCCACCAACTCGCTGGCCTCCTGGATGACCTCTTCGGGCAATCCAATCTTGCGTGCGATTTCTACCGCGAATGAACTCCCCGGATTGCCAATCTGCAATTCGTACAATGCGCGCATCTCGTGGCGGTCATAGAGCATCGCCCCATTGACAGCCCCCATGTTTTCATCGGCAAAATGCTTCAAGTTCTGATAGTGCGTCGTGATCACCCCAAAGCTCTCTTGCTGTAAGAAGCGCGCCAATACCGACTGCGCAATAGCCCCACCGATTTGCGGTTCGGTACCTCCACCAAACTCATCGATCAAGATAAGACTCTGCCCATCGCAATGGCGAAGCATCATCTTCATATTCATCAAGTGAGACGAGTAGGTACTCAAGTCATCTTCTATGCTCTGTTCATCACCGATGTCGATAAAGAGATGGTGAAAGAGCCCCATAGTACTTTGCTCATGTACAGGCACCAGCAGTCCACATTGCAACATATATTGCAATAGTCCCACCGTCTTCAAGCACACCGACTTACCCCCCGCATTTGGTCCAGAGATAATCAGCATACGTTTATCTTGTGTCAAGGTGATATCCAGAGGCACCACCTTCTTATCTTGTTTTCTTAACGTATCGGCCAGTAGAGGATGCACCGCTTCTCGCCAATCGACCATCTGCTCATCCACAACAGTCGGTAAAAGACCTTGACAATGGATGGCATACTGTGCCTTCGCACGGATATAATCGATTTGTCCAAGGAAGAGATACGAGTCCATCACCGCAGGAATATTCGGACGTAAGGCATCTGTAAATTGCTGCAAGATACGGATGATTTCCCGCTTCTCCTCGCCCTCTAGTTCCCGGATGCGGTTATTGGCCTCCACCACTTGCGTAGGTTCGATAAAGACCGTCTTGCCCGTTGCCGACTCATCATGCACGATACCCGGCACACGGCGTTTCATGGCTGGCGATACAGGTATCACCAAACGACCATCACGCATCGTAGGTGCTGCATCTTTTTCTACATACCCTTGTTGCTGAGCACTGCGCAAGATACTATGCAGCGACTTGGACACCCCCGAAGTCGTTGTGGCCAATTCACGACGAATCTCTCGCAATTGCGGCGAAGCATTGTCCCTGATCTTTCCGTATTTATCCAATATCTGATCCACACGATTGATGACTTTGGGGAATGTTTGAATATCCACAGTCAACAAACGCAGATGCGGATACAGCCCCTTCAGTGCCTTACGCTCTGCTAGCGCAATGGCCACCTCCTCCTCTTCCGAGAGTACCGGCAGAGGTTCGGCATATGAACCATGTCCACGGCGCACAGGCGTCTCGTCTTCCACGCCACGCTGCAAGAAACGACTTACATCATGGATCGTTTGTAGCGATCTGCGCAAGTCGAATAATTCGTGCTCATCCAGATACAGTCCTTCGATTTCTACCCGTTGCAGAGCGGGACGTACATCGTAGAAATATTGGTCGGGAAAGTCATCGGCCTCTTGAATGATACGCACAAATTCCACCACCTGTTGCAACTGGTGCATCAGCGTAGGGTAATCGGTCATAAAGGTCATAGCGTCGACACAATCTGTACCCAGGCTGCTCAAACAACGTGCTTTGAGGAGTGAACGTATCTGTGAAAAACCAATTTTTGGTTCGAAATGATTGGGATATATCATATGAAATTATACTTCTTTTTTTGCTGCTGCAAAGGTACTTTTTATTATCTTTGTTTGCAAGATTAATGCCAATGAATCACTTACCTCCTATCATATCCGACCTAGCACTTATCCTGCTGTATGCCGGAGTTACCACACTACTCTTCAAGCGCCTGCGCCAGCCACTGGTCTTAGGCTATGTGGTGGCTGGTATCTTGGCGAGTCAACACATCCCCTATCTACCTCACGTGACCGATATCGACAATATCCATGTATGGGGCGAAATAGGGGTGATTTTCCTGTTGTTTTCCCTAGGGCTACATTTCAGTTTCAAGAAACTCCTACAAGCTGGCGGCACCGCCGTGATAGGAGCCACCACCATCATGACCAGTATGATGCTCACTGGGATCTCCCTTGGTTTTTTGATGGGATGGCGTAAAACGGACGCCCTCTTTCTAGGTGGGATGATTGCGATGTCATCCACCACGATTATCTACAAAGCTTTTGAAGATTTAGGAGTTGTCAAGAAACAGTTTGCCTCTACCGTTTTAAGTATCTTGATCCTCGAAGATATATTGGCCATCGTCCTGATGGTCGTCCTGAGTACCGTCTCCGTCAGCAAACAGTTTGAAGGGTGGGAGATGATAGAAAGCATCTTATCGCTAGGCTTTTTCCTCGTTATCTGGTTTGTCGTGGGACTATACATTGTACCCCAGCTACTGCGTGCTTTTCGCAAATGGCTCAATCACGAAACCCTCTTGGTCGTAGCCATAGGCCTGTGTCTGGGCATGGTCGTGTTTGCCGCCCATGTCGGTTTCTCGCCCGCACTAGGAGCCTTTGTGATGGGATCTATCCTGTGTGAAACCATAGAAGCCGATGACATCCATCGACTGATTAGTCCAGTCAAAGACCTCTTTGCTGCCGTCTTTTTTGTATCGGTAGGGATGATGGTCAACCCCACGATGCTCGTATCCCATGCCGGTCCCGTGCTCTTGCTCACCGTCGTAGTCATGGTAGGTATGTCCTTCTTTGGTACCCTCGGCACCATGTTGGGCGGTCTCCCCTTAAAAGCCGCTTTGCGATGCGGATTCTCCCTGAGTCAGATTGGCGAGTTCTCGTTCATTATCGCCTCTTTAGGTATGACCCTAGGCGTTATCAGCGACTTCCTGTACCCCATCGTCGTAGCCGTATCCGTCCTGACCACCTTTGCCACCCCCTATATGATTAGGTACTCGCCCAATGTAGGCGATTGGTTAGAGATGCGCATGCCCCGACGTTGGTTGGAATTTTTCACCCGTTTCTCTTCAGGATCCAAAGGCAGCTATCACCGCACCCACTGGCAGAAGTTGTATGCTTCCACCGCACGTATACTGCTTATATATACAGTGATCTGCATCGCCATCTTCCTACTAGCCTCCCAATTATTGTTGCCCTTGTGTCATCGATATATTGCCGCCCCATGGGATGGCATCGTCTGCGCGCTCTGTACCGTCTTGTGCATGGCCCCCTTTCTCCAAGCCATTGTGCAGCATCATAAAAGTTCCCTGCCATACCGTGCCTTATGGGCCGATGGACAAGTACAGCGTGGCCCTTTGGTAGCCCTCGTCCTCTTGCGTTATGGCTGGGTTATCGCCCTGATCGTCCTAGTTTTGAGCCGCATGGTGCAAGTATCCGTAGCGATTTACGTCGCCTTTATCTCTTTTGTGCTCCTGATTATTATTGTATCGCGTACCATGCGTCGACAGATGATGCGCATGGAAGCCCGTTTCCATAAGCAACTGGAAGTACGCGAACGTCAAGCCATCTTTATGGGTACCAAGAAGCCAGCCTATGCCGCCCATCTGATCACCCGAGACATCCATATCGAATCTTTTGAGATCCCCGTATGTAGCACCTGGGCAGGCAAGACATTTATGCAGCTCAATATCGGTCGCCGTTTCGGTGCCCACGTGATGAGCATCCTGCGTGGTCATCTGCGCATCTATATTCCAGGTGGCAATGAACAAGTATTTCCTGGCGATAAAGTCTTTATAGTGGGAACAGATGCGCAACTGCATCAAGTAGAAGCCGAGATTAACCAACTCCCCACACCAAGCGAAGATGGCACCTATAAGCCCAGCCATATCGACTTCAAGACCTCGTTGGATCACCATATGAGTTTGCGACAAATCACCCTTGCACCGAGCAATCCGCTGGTAGGGTGTACCGTAGCAGAGAGCCAGTTGCGTGAAACCTACCACGTGCTCCTTGTTGGTATAGATAGGGGCGACGAGAAACTTGTAGCCCCCAATGCCGATGAAGTACTGCTTGCTGGTGATCTACTGTGGGTTGTGGGCGAAGAGAAGGATTTGAAGAGATTGGTGAGGTAGGGGGGATTTGAATTGTAATGAATCAGAAGTCCTTACATGAATAAGCTAGCTGTAAAAGGTGAATATATGTTTTGTGTGCAAAAAAAAATATATTTACACCTCATTCCATTCGTTATTTTTTTGTTTTACATTTAATAAGCTATATTTTTGCAAACAGAATATTTATTATTTAAATATGTACGCGATTGATTTGTTTTGTGTATTAAGTGTAAAAAATAGTATTCTTATTTCTCTACTATCACGTAACTTTATTTTTTAACGAATTAAATATTATGAAAAGAATTTACTTGGTCCTAGTGACTCTATTATTTGTTTCTATTGGAACTGCGAGTGCACAATTTAGTCTAACAAACAAGAATTTCAGAAGTACTGAAGATGAAACAAAAGATTATATTGTCATTGATGTACCCAACACTCCTCAAAATAAACTGTACCAGAAAACAAAAATGTACCTTAGTACTTTGTATAATAATCCTGATAAAGTAATGAGTGAAGTAGATAATGAACAAATAGTTATCAATGCACTAGATTCGGAAGAAATGGGTCTTATATTCAGATTTGATGGACCTAATATCTGGTTGTTCTCGTATTCATATACTTTTAATTTTAAAGATAATAAGATTAAATTCACTCCATTCTTCAAGTCTCTCAAGAATACTCAGGATAATAGTGAAATAAGTCTAGTAGGTACCCGTATTTTGGGTTGTGCGTCTGGACTATTTAGTCGTAAGGGTAAGTGTTACAAGAAAAAAGGTCAAAGATTAATTGAGGAAAATGTTGCAGAGTATGTTACTGCTTTGACTAACGCACTAAACAAAAAATCTGAACAAAATGATAATTGGTAGTATGGACTAATAATACAATCAACTTCTGTTTTTACAGGAAAAGATTATCGAATAAATGCGCCCGTTGTGTATTATCACATAACGGGCGCATCTATTTTCAATTTGCTTTCTTATCCAGTACACCCACAAGCTCAAACGCATAGTAGTTGAATGAGTTATTGTATGTATATCCTTCCTCATATATTTCGTCAAAGCCCTTAATGGAAATAGGCTGCTCAATGTAGCCATTTTCGTCGGTTATGATATAACTTTTCAATAAGGTGATAGCATCTTTTTCATCTTGATCATTGTATTAATAGGTACACATAAGTCGTTACCTCTTAGGCTCAATTTTCTTATATTGTTGTATTGAGTTAGTATCATCTTGTTTCACCGATTTCTTACCCCCAGAGAAATTCCAAGTAATCGCTATACTCACACGTGCGTTCTTTGAATGTCTATCGAGATAACTATGGTATGTATCCGTTGTCGTCTTGTAATCCAATTCTCGTTGATACAACGTGTATCGAAGTTTCAGATGCAATTTCTTATTCAGCATAGATTTGTACACACTACCACCTACCTCCATAGTCTTCTTGCACGACACATTGCCCCATTCATAAGGAGAATCATAGGATGCTTTCAACTGAGCACCAGCTGTTGGAGAGAAATTGAAACTATTGTTGATATTGAATTTCCAATGTCTATCATTGTGTAGTTTGCGTCCCTCCCAATTGCCCGAAGTAAGCATCAATTCAGCATGCGGTTTCATCTCCCACCACTTACATACATGCAGATTGGTTTCAAGTCCGATATTGTGAAACGCGATCCACTTATTATTCACAGGCGTATCGTAGCTGATGCCGTTCTCATCTATTTTAGTGGTATAGTCGATATAATCCATCGCTCTATGCGTACCCAGTGTGATCGTATATTTGTTGAACAGCTTAAGCATCGTCATCAAGTGCCACTGCGTTGGGATATCAAGATGAGGATTGCCCACCACATAATGATAAGGCGAAGTAAAGCGTTTATACGTACTCACAGCACTGTAAGGCATATCATCTGTCGAGTAGTTAAACATAAAGTTCAGCATATGCCCCTTCTGAGGATTGAGCATATACATGGCCTGTATGCTAGGATACACCCCCGAATTGGACGTACTTGTGGCCTGCTCCCCCTGGTTGACCTTCATCTGATTATACTGATACCGTAGTCCTGCCATATACATCAATCGTTGCCCGATCTTCGCCTGATACTCCAAGAACACAGCAGGAGCTACCCCCCTCATATCAGCATCAATAGGAGCCTGATTATCTTCAAAATGGATATAGTGAAAGTCACCCCCCACTTTGAAACCACCACCGAAAGCAATACCCGACAACATCGGCTTCACCCTATACATCGCCGTTTGCTGATCTGCATGAAGCGTCGAAATATCATTGGTATATTGATGCGAATGCGTATCCTTATTCATATAATCAGCATCTACCCGAAGCTGCGTATTCTTGTCATCAAGTTGCCACACATAATACCCCGTACTCTGTATCGTTGTACCATGTTCATGATTTTTGTATAGCGTACTAGTGACCTCTTGATTCTCCGTGATATTTGAGCGAGTGCTCGGCTTTAGATCCTCATAATCAAGCGACAGACTCACCCCGATGGTGTGATGCGATGCTAGCTGATAGATCGCACTAAGTCGGTCATAAAAAGACTCCAGCTTCTTGTCCAATCGTGCATCGAGCGCCACAGTTCGGTCCGTATCCAAGAAATCTTTAGTCTCCTTCGACTCAGTCGTTCTCATATCCTTGTCATACACAAAAGTATTGTACAAAGACAGATTCTTAAGCTGTAGATTAAAATTACCATCCGTGAAATTTCCCCCATATCCATAAGCCGTATGGCGAGACACCGTCTCAAGCCATCCCGAATATCCCCCAATGACAGGTTGTTTTAATGTAATCTTCAAGACACCCCCCTGGTTGTTCATCGCTTCATCTGATCCCGCCATATACTCAATCGCGATCTTCTCGATTTGGGCCGCAGGAATCGAACTGAGTTCCACGAGATTGGTCAACTTAATACCATTAACATACACAGCCGAAGGAGGATTATTTAAGATACGGAGCTTATCTCCATCATAATTTACACAAGGTAAGAAATCAAGCAGTTCCGTCAGATTCTTGCCCTCTCTCAGCGGACTATTGCGCAAGTTGACACTATATCCCTTGAGGTTATTGCTGATCTTACTTCTGCTGATCACCACATCTGGCAGATTATAGGCATCCGTTTTCAACTCGATATTCTCCAGATCACTCTGCACATCCAGATACCTCAACTTATACCCAATACTCGAAATCTTGATCAGTCCATTTCGGGCAGTACTATTCAATTCAAAACTACCATCCTCATTACTGATGGTTCCGCATACAAATGCGCTGTCCGTTTTCGCGAGCAATACCACATTAGCATAAGCCAATGGATGTGCATCCACATCAACAATTCGTCCGTGTATTCTCTGCGCCATAGCCACAATACTCATTAGGCTACATAGTACTACTGTAAAAGATCTCTTGTACATGGTGTTTAGTTTAAGTACATCCATAAAAACGCTCAGCCGATAAATCATAGATTGCTGACATTCATTTTTAGATGCATTCTTGTAAATGATTCGTTTTTTCCACTGGCATAGGATGTGCTGTAGATTCAGTTCCTATGTAAGTGTAATCTTAAATTATGATTTAATGCCTGTAAAATTACTATAAATAATTAAGGCATCTTTGTTTGTCTATGAAATATTAAAGAATGAGGGTGTGAAATTGATATATATCAAATGGTGTAGAGATTACTATTTAGGGTGTATACTTGATCTTTACTTGTTGAGTGGATGTATAATTTCCCTATGCTAGCTGTGTGAGTGATTACCCGATATTCGATAGCCCCAATACTGGATAGGTAAGTGATTAGAAAAGATTCTAGATAGGTAAGTGATTAGAAAAGATACTGGATAGTTGCTCGCCAAAGAGTGGCGAGCTGGCCCAACGGGCCTGAGTGGTTGATGATTATTTCTCAACAATAGCCATCAAAATACCCTAGTATTCAGTGTTTTCTTTCAACCACTCAGTCGCTTCGCGCCAGCTCGCCACTCTTTGGCGAGCAGCTATCCAGTACCTTCTTGATTACTTTTGTTGCCATGTCTGTTCCGTTTTAATGCATTAAAGGCTCACTTGTTTTCATGCATATGATTTCCTTTGTTGATTGCAAAAACCGGTTCCAGTACTGGTCGAAAAAATGGAGTGTTTTGATTACTATAGAGTTACAATTTTTTTCATGCATAGTACACTTGACTTTTTTAAAAAACGCTATTACTCTAGATTCTTTTGATTCCTTATAATTGGGCAATCTTCAAATAAACCATACATTTGTCAGTGAACTATTAACCATAAAACTGACAACCATGCACATCGAACACGTGGCCATCTGGACAAAAGACCTTGAGACAATGAAAGACTTCTATGTCAAGTATTTTAATATGTCATGCAATGACAAATACACCAACAGCAAGAAAGGCTTTCACTCCTATTTCTTATCATGGTCAGGAAGTCGTTCCCGCATCGAATTAATGGATATCACTGGTCTAGAAGACGTGCTGAAGGCGCGAGGCTTCGACATGGGCTTCTGTCATATCTGTATCTCAGTGGGCAGCGAAGAAGCTGTCAACGCACTCACCGAACGATTGCGCACTGATGGCTATACCATAGCAGGTGAAACGCGCTGGTCGGGCGATGGCTACTACGAGAGTGTGGTGCTTGATCCTGAGGGAAATCGTGTGGAGATTACTATTTAGGGGGTATACTTGATCTTTACTTGTTGAGTGGGTGTATAATTTCCCTATGCTAGCTGGGTGAGTGATTACCCGATACTCGATAGGCCCAATACTGGATAGGTAAGTGATTAGAAAAGATACTGGATAGCTGCTCGCCAAAGAGTGGCGAGCTGGCCCAACGGGCCTGAGTGGTTGATGATTATTTCTTAACAATAGCCATCAAAATGCTCTAGTATTCAGTGCTTTCTTTCAACCACTCAGTCGCTTCGCGCCAGCTCGCCACTCTTGAGGCCACTGAAGCAAGAGGTTGATGTCCCGATGGGTGGCTCGTGGGGTGAGGGCTGTGCCACAAGTGCCCACGGTATTGGTGAGCCCATGTTGGTGCATGGTGAGCCTATCGGTATATCCTTCTACTGGATAGCCTGCTTGCTGTTTGCGTGCTGCATATTTCTGGGTCTCCTCCGGACTAGTGGGGACGTCTTCTATGGGGATATCGAATGGTTTTGTGAACATGAAACTGGATGGTGTCTGCTTGTAGATGAGGGCGAAAATGTAGCACCGCAGCATGTTGAGTAGATGCTGCAGGATGAGATTGAGCGGTCCACATGGCCGATTGTTGTGGTGGGGCATGTGGTGTACTTGGACTAGTCCCAATGGGTTATCATAGGGTTGACTAGTCAGCAACGCTCCCTCACTGCGGGGAAGCGGAGTGGATAAATGGACCATTTTTTTCTGTTTTTTCTGTTTTTTTTGTTTCAAAAACCCCTCCCCACCCCTAACCCTAGGTATTAGGTGGGGAGGGCAGGTTTGTATATAGAACTGCATAGTTATCTCTATCTATATCTCTATCTAGTGAAGATTGTGCCAGTTTGTGCTAAAAGCAGTAAAACGGCTATTTGCTACAAATGGGTATATTTTGTACAATTTGTATCACTTTGTACGTTTGCGCACCCTATTTTACCTACTCAAATCGGGCTAATCCCCCTGTTTATCGTATATTGGCTTTCTTCGACATGTGTACAGCATGTCCCTTCTGGCACGATGCTTTACTCGCTGTCGGTTGGCGACTACATCCTCTCTTTTATAGTCAATATGCCTTTGTCTAAAGGCTTTCGAGCGAAAAAGCTTGAAAACCTTGGTCTAGGTTGGAGGGACAAATATAAGAGCCATGTTGGCTTTTTTATTGAGGATGTCCATATGGTACTCTCAGCAATGAAAAGTGGGCAAAACACCCTGTATATCGGGGATCTGACTAATGTTCGAGTGAGTTTGACGCAGGACATGATGTAGCCATCATGGATGCTCTGCACGGTCAAAATGTGGTACTTTTCCATCAGAAAGAGGGTGAATATCTCCATTTTGACGAGTTTGAGTATGCCAGCATGTACATAACTGGTAGAGCGGTTGATGCGACGGGCCACGTCGATTTCGAGACCATCATCATACACGATGTTCTGATTGTGGACTTTCTAGAGTTTGAGTTCATCATAATCTTTTCCTTAAAATGGTTCGTTATCTATTGAAAAATCGCAAGCGCTTGCGATTTGCTAGACATTGGGATGATTAGCGTTTTGCAAGCGCTTGCGTTTTGGGTTGCAAGCGCTTGTACAAAAATACGGAAAAGTGAAGTGATTTGTCGAAGATTTGTACTGTATGTTTGTAGTTTTTGATAAAAATCGCACGTTATTTTTTTTCTTGCAAATCTTCTCCAAAAGCGATAAAATTTATTGGGGATTTTTTCGATTACTCGTTTTTTTTGCGGAATTTTGTGGTGTCTTGGGTTGGGAATGCTCACTCTTTTTTTTGGGGGGGAGATGAGCAATGATTTATTATTATACTGTCCGCCATGTTGCTTAAATAAGGACTGCCAAAAGTCTAGCAAAATGACGAATTTTGGATTGAATTGAGCATCAAAACCATTATGGGAGCAAAATCGATCCTACTATCAGACTTTATATGTAGAGGAGCAGCAACTTCTTGGCTGTTTTTTATATCTTTGCACATGATAGGATTGTATTTTTGTTATTAGTTTTAATATAAAAAAATAAAAATTGCTTAGATGGGCAATCCTATCTTCTTTATACTCATAAATTATTCAGGTTAGATGTGGTTTGATAAATTACTTCTTTAATGGATACTCCATGCATTACTTGAGTAATCAATAAACGCAATCAACCACAATGAGCAAACTGACCTCATTGGCCAAAGAAACTGCTGTCTATGGTATCAGTAGTATCGTAGGCCGTTTTTTGAATTATCTATTGGTCCCTCTCTATACCACCGTATTGGCAGCCAAGAGTGGGGGATATGGTGTCGTCACCAATATCTACTCCTATGATGCTCTCTTCCTTGTGATCTTAACCTACGGCATGGAGACTGGCTACTTCTATTTTGCCAATAAGAAACTAGGAGAACTGCAACCTGATACGGGCAAAAAGGATACTAGTCAGTCAGGGCCAGGACAAAGCCAAGAGGCTAGCACAACGACCGCTGTGGATACTCCGTGGCGTTATACACCAGCACAAGTTTATGGCACGACACTCTGTTCGGTCGCTATTACTTCAATCCTTTTTGTGGTTCTAGTGCTTGGTTTTTTGCCTTATGTGGCTAGTGAACTTGACTACAGTACGCATCCAGAATACGTAGCTATCATGGCGGTAGTCGTGGCTTTGGATGCCTTCATGGCTATCCCCTATGCGCATCTACGATACGAAAAGAAAGCGATGCGATTTGCGACACTGAAATTCTTTTTCATCTGTTGTGGTATCAGTCTCCAGTTGTTCTTCTTGCTCGGATGTCCTTGGCTCATGAAGCATGCATCAGGCAGCATTAGTTGGTTCTATCGGCCTGATTATCAAGTCGGCTATATCTTCATCGCCAATCTGTTAGCCAACGGATTGCAGTTTTTAGCCTTTGTGCCTGGTTTGCTCAAAACCAAATGGACCTTCCATAGATCTTTGCTCAAACAGATGTTGCACTATTCCTTTCCCATCCTCATCTTTGGTGTCGCAGGTGTCCTCAGCAAGACCATCGACCGATTGATCTTCCCAAAAATCTATCCTGATCATGCGGAAGCCTTGGTTCAATTGGGTATTTATGGTGCTTGTGCCAAAGTAGCCATGATTATGGGGATGCTAGTTCAAGCCTTTCGCTTCGCCTACGAGCCCTTTGTATTTGGTCAGAAAAAGACGGGCGATGCCGCAGCCAAAAAAACCTATGCGGATGCCATGAAGTATTTCTGCATTTTCTCGCTATTGGCTTTTCTCGGCGTGAATTGCTACATTGACTTACTTCGCTATCTGGTTAGTCCTGACTATTGGGAAGGCCTGAAGGTGATTCCTGTGGTGATGACTTCTGAATTTCTTGTTGGAATCTATTTCAATTTATCTTTCTGGTATAAGTTGATTGAGCAAACCAAATGGGGAGCTTATTTCTCCATAATCGGTTGTGCCATCATCTTGCTGGGCAATTACCTCTTTGTGCCCTACTTTAGCTACTGGGGCTCTGCTTGGTCTGCTGTAGCAGGTTATGGAGTGATTGCGCTGCTCAGTTATTTCGTAGGCCAGCACTACTATCCCATCGCTTATCCTCTTCGTCGTATAGGGGTTTATATCCTTATGGCTGCAGTCATATTTGGTTGCTATCAATACTTGCAAGCAACTGATCTCTTGCTCAATATCTGGATTCGATTGGGTGTGAAGACCTTGCTTCTCTGTCCGTTTGTCATTTACTTGCTGAAGGTGGATTTGCCTCTAGGACTATTGCTCAAACGATTTATTAAGTAGTCGGAAAGGGATAATCAACAGCGTGCCCCCCTGATGTGGATGGCTACTGATTCATTCTTTTTGCTCTAAATCATTTGGACTGGTACTATCAGTGCTGTAACGCAAAAAACAAAAATATTTTTCATAAACAAACCATTTAAAGTATAAAACAAATGTAACTATAGTGTACAAGCTTGTTCTTATATTATTCTATCCAAGGTAGTTTGATGTCTTCATCCTGAAGTGCCCAGTTGTAATCGTACTTCATCGTCCAATCTAGATGCTCAGGTACTGAATATAACCATGAGAATAGGAAACAAACCGCATGTTCTAGCTGCCCATCTGGTGTGTACCATTTCCAAATGCCATAGGGGCGGGAGCTTTTGTCAAGTGGAAAAGTTCCTACTTCAAACAGTAGATTGCCTTCTTTACGTAGTTGCCCACTAGGGTAGTATTCCATATAGGTACATATAAGGGCTGGAGCAGTTAGAGTGCCATCTGCTGTATCGAAAAGCAATTGATTAGAGATGGTAATTTGGCCTATTGTGTATTCTATTCGACCAATTTTATCAAAGTGAAACCAGCTATCAGCAAGAGACCCAAAATAGGAGTAGCGTCCTACTGTATGTAGATAACCATTCCTATCCATCTCTTTACAACTACGTGTTCGATGCCCATCCATATATATTACTTGAAAGTTTCTATATCCATTTGTAAGATTCCATACACCAATTCGCTGATGCTGACTGTTCTTTCGATTTGTCTTGGGCATATATGATTGTGCTGAAGTGGTCTGTATGCTGAGTAGTATAAGTAGACTTAGAAATAAAATATTTTTCATTTTACTGTGCTTTATTAGGAGAGAATTGTTTTATAAATAGATAATCTTTTGGTTCGTTGTATTCCTTTATATCTGCTTCTCTGTTTATTGACATTGGGTATTTCATAAAAAAGAAGTGTTTTTGTTGTGTTGTAAGCAAAATTGATCCTGATGAATATAAACGACTTTGGCTATACCAAAAATCATAGGAAAATGTTTGTTTATCAAAAGTGAATTCTCCGTCGTCTTTTGCTAAATATGTATAATCAGAATTATTTTTGATACCTAAGTATGCATAGCATATTCCATCCTCTTCAAAAGCATAACTTGGACCAACCATTTTGCCCATTTTGTAGATCGTTGTATATGTAAGAAATCCACTATCAGTAAAGATTTCATATAGACCATCTAAAAGCCCACGTTTATAGCGGGAAACCATAACTTTATGCTCATTATACGTAACCCATTTCCCCGTTTTCTCTCCTCTAGAGTTTACACGGTTTATTTCGTTTCCATGGTGATATTTGGGCTTGTAATTGTTTACAAATTGATTGTATTCTTTTCCTTTGTCGAAGAGTAATTGATCTAATACCCAGAAATTATCATTGTTTTTTTTACTGAAATATAGAGGACCTAGATGCATCCCCATTACGTCCTGACCATTCACACTCCAAATAACAGAATGAAGGCCAATTTGTTCTTTTTTTGAATCTTCTAGAGAAAAATCATATGTTAACTTGCCATTATTTTTATAGTAAAATGCTTGAATTAAGCCTTCTAAGTCAATACCAAGTTCTTTAGCAGTAAATACCTTTGATGGTGTATTGGAGTTATTCGTATAGCATACAAGACTGTCTTTATATAGAGTAAACCAATTTTCTTCCCACCAGTCATCGTAAAAATCACAGCTATAACTCATCTTAAGAACCTTTGGATGCCTATGATTCACCTTAGTTGTACATGAGGATATAAACATGAAGTAGGTGCTCATTAGCAATATCGTGATTGCTGCACTCATTTTTTCTTTATTGTATTTCATAATAATCATTTTAAATGAAGAACCTATCTAATTCCATTAGTCTAAAATTTTGAGAATAATATAGTGTACCCCTATTTTAGGACCACATTTACTTTAATTTAAGAAATGGTTCGTCCATTTGAGAAGTTAATATTGATTTTTTTTGTTTATACTTGGGCTTCATTCTTAAGCCACATAGTTGGTTTCAAAAGAACGTTGATATCTCTTAGCTGGGAAGTCATATTGTATTCCCTGATGATGTCTACGTTCATTGTAATAGTTGATATAATACTTAATCCCTTGATACAGCTTTGAGCCGTTATCCTTTGCTCTTCCACGTCCATCCATACTGACGTGTACATATTGAGCTTTCAGATAATTGAGCCAATGGACGCAAGTATATCGGCTACCTTGGTTAGAGTTTACAATATCAGGCTTTCCACGCGTTTGTATGGCTTCCTGTAAGCACATTATGGACTCAGAAGCTTCTAGCGAGTTAGAGAACCTCCAAGTTACACCTTTCGGCTATACCAGTCGATGAGCCACTAGATACATAAATCTCTTAGGCATGGCTATATACGTGATATCAATACTCCATACTTGGTTGCTCTTGTGGATAGATAGTCCACGTAGCAAATATGGATGAATAGTTCATCTTTAGCAGCACTTTCTTAGCCAGGATGTTTACTACCAAATAAAGACTCAAGTTGAGAAAGAGCTTCTTTTTTCCATTGAATGGTTTGACTAGGGACCACTTCAAAACGGCGAGCCAACTCAGAAGTAGTCTCTTGTTCTTTTAAGGCTTCGCTAACTACGCGAGCCTTGAATTCACTGCTAAATGTACGTCGTGATGCCATAAGCAAAATTTTAGGGTTGCATCAAATGTACGAAAAATATATTTTCTTAGCAAGTGGTCCGAAATATGGGGGACATTATACTGATTTGAGTTCTTTCAAAAAAATAATATATGCATATATAGTAATCTGCTTATTTATAAGCAAGAGATGTCAATATTTCATGACATCTCTTGTGTGATTATTTTTTAAAAAATTTATCTTTAATTTCCTTTATTCTACTGTCTTCTACCCCATGTTCTGTTTGACGTATGCCATTATAACTTTTAAAAATTGTTCTTTTGTAATCTAGCGTTGTCTTATCAAATAATGGACTTAAAATAGAATTTTCGTAACATTTATAATGCGTGTTTGTTGTAATATCTTCTGGTATATAATCGCTTATGTGAAAAAATCTTTTTATTGAATTTTTTGACTCTATGGGTTTTTTTACTACTATTTTTGTAGCATATCCCTGTTTGATATGGCCTAGCCATTCATGGTACAAGAGCGTGTTTAAAATATTTTCTACAGTCATATGATAATTAAACCTACTGCTAACAATTAATTTATCAATATTTCGATAGTCGATTTTATTTGACATACATGCAAACGTTCCAGATTTAGTATGCCCGAATTCTACATTCATACCTTCAAATATATATCCTCCTATATTCCAACCAACAGCGTGGTTAAGTACATTTGTCATAATCTTTCCTCTTGCTATTCCGCTTAATTCTTTCGTACTAATATAATCGTATTTACGAAGTCCTTGCATATTCTCACATGATTTTATTGATATTGTTTCCCAATCAACATCTTGCCCCCCATCATAAATATAGATTTGACCTGTAAATCCTTCTGATGTATTTCCGATATGGTCTCCATTAAGGTTATATATAGGATTATTCCCATCAGGGTCACTAAAGACAATTGGGTTGTTTAGCACAAAACAGTAAGGAGAATATGGGGCATAATTCTCGGTGTAACTATCCATCATCGTGAATCGTCCAATTGCTGGATTCATCATTCTAGCCTCGAAATCATACATATCTAACTCAAGGTTTTTAATGTATTCTTTTCCTCCATATTTGTATGGTTGAGCATTACTATTGGTATTTGATGCATAAGGGAGTCCAAACGGATAATAATCATTTCTTTGGATGACTTTGCCACTAGCATCTGTTACGCAGCGAATATTCCCTTGATAATCATTAATATAGAAGTTATAACTCCAGGATCCTGTTTGATCTTTTTCTATATAACCACCAGCAAATTTAATTCGATTGATTTTGCCATTAATCAGTTCTTGATTGCCAATATAATCTTTTGTTTTAACTCCATCAATAAAATGTGAGTCATCTGGAGTTGTTTGCTCATCAAGGATAATCTTTTGTTGCAGTTTATTACCTTTAGCTGAGTATTTAAAACATGCATACCCAGTATGCCCTGGCTTATCAATAATTAGCTTTTGGGGTCTATCATTAGCATAATAAGAAATAGATTTTATGCCTTTGTTTAAGTCCTTTGTCATTCGACCATCCGAATCATAAGTATATTCAAATGACGCATTAGGTATTTCACTGTATCCCTTGTTTTTATCACTACTATCTTCTGTTTTTACTAATTGATTACCTACATATTGATAGCTAATATTATCAATAAGACCAAAAGAATTGTTGTCAATACTGCCATGACGTTGTAGGGAAGTAATATTTCCCATCTTGTCATATGCAAATTGTGTACTATAAGAATCAGTTGCTGTATTTCCAAGGTGGTATTTAGCTGACATAAGATGCATCAGATCATCATACTTATAGGTGTAGCATTCGTTGCTGTTTTGATCTTTATTACTCCAGTTTATTGCACAAATATTTCCACTAAATAACGGTTGGCTGTTGTTGTATCCATCTGTGTAATGAATCTCTTGTTTAAACAAATCATTATTTATTCCTGTAACCCATGAACGGATATTACGAGTGATTGAATCTTCTAGAACAGCTTGCCCATTGCGTTTGTTGCTTACCATACGTCCAAGAGCATCATATTCATTATCAACAATAGTGACTGCATCTTCTCCATTGATTGAGTGTTGACATGTAAGTAGTCTACTCTGAGAGTCATACGTGTATTCATAGTCCTCTATTGTCGTGTTGGAGTTGTTTTGGTGAACTAATCGTTGCTTTAGGAGATTCCCTGAGTAGTTATACTTAAAGTATGCTTTCTCTATCAAACTATCAAGATGTGTAGATGAATTGGATTGAATCACTCGGTTCTTATCGTCATAATAAAACACAGAATGAGTGTACTTGTTTTCTGACTTATCGTTTGATAGCACTTTGTTTATAGAACAGGTAAGTAGACCAGTGAAATTAGCGGTCGTGCATTCTCCGTAGCCTTCTAGTTTATCGTAAGTATAATCTGGATTCGCATATTCAGGAAGTCCGTTAAAACCTAAACAATAGTATGAATCATAGTAGTTGACTGTGTACACGTCTGGATTCTCAAGTTGAATATTCATCGTGTATCCCCATAGACGAGGTTCATCTATAGTAGGTATACGAAGCTGTGAATCAGATGCATATATGGAAATATTTGCGAGTGGTTCTGTCCATACAGTGAAGTCGTTAGTACATGTACCTGTTAAAACTGTTCGGTCAAATTCATCAGGTATTTGAAATTGCCATACGTTTTGTGTTCTATCTTCACCTGATTGGCATAGAATAGTATGTCCTTCTTCATCGTAGATATAGTAACTCCAAGCTGTACCTGGTTGCTTTTTTGCAATGGGTTGAAAGCCATTGGCATATGAAAATAAATAGGCACTTTGCTTCAGCACTTCATTTGAAGTGCTTGACCATTGACCGTAATGAAGTTTGCTACTGACATTTGGAGGTAAAATAGCTAGCAATTGATCTAAAGCATTATATACATAGTATGTATCGTAATACTCGGTCTCGTTCTCTGAATTGTGCACGACTTGTCGAGATAGGACTTTTTTTCCTTGAATATCATTAAATATCAAGACGCTTTTGCCATCTTCATTTGTACTATGAATGACTTGTAATGAACCTTCATTCCAATCATCAGTGGCAGTAATGGTGACTTTATCTAGATTACAGACGGCAGAGAATCTTTTACAAGATAGACTATCGATAGAAGGTATATTTGTTAAATATTGGGTTTGGTTAGCTCGATTATGTGTACGCCATTCTTCTCCTGGTCCAAATGACTTATTTACACGATTCAATGGTGATTTTTCATATATCACTTCATTGTATGGATTCAAGTCATTGTATGTAGCTTTGGCATATTGCTCTACTTGTGCTATGTCAATATAGTTTCCGTTTGACTGAGTAGTCACACTGGGTAGCCATACACGACTTTTTTGATTATTCCAATATGTTTGAGCTGTGGCAAGATCTTTTCCTGTAGGAGATGCTTGCAATGCTACCGTTATATCTGGCCGTCCAAGTTCATCGTAATATTGTATTTCTGTTTGTCCCTTTTTTTCCGTTCCATCTATTGATGAGAATGTAGCTACATAGTTTTGATCACTTGAATATTTTTCCATTACATCTTTAGGTAATATATTAAAAGGTCCAGGAATTTTTCTAATAGGATCTGGACCTGGAATTGTATCTTCTGGTATAACTACTGGTGGTATAACTATTGGTGTAGGCGGAGGTGGAGGTGGAGGGGTACTTGCTGTAAAAGTAAACATATAACTATAATCATATTCTTCACTTAGAGATGAAGTTGTACCACCTGTTGGTGCAGGAAATAATGGGTCTGGCGTTAATGCACCCAAGGTGAATATATACTCCCCCTTACTTAACTTCTGACTAAAAATGGTGCTACTATCTGTTGGATCAAGTGGTCTAAATCCTGTATTATAACATTCTTGAGTGGTTATGTTTTCTATTTTTATATAAGCAGCCTTATTAATCTCATAAATTGTGGAGTAACTAACATTTAGTATTAAGTCTTCACATAGAATTAGATCAACAGTATTTACTGTAATGTTTGTGTGTGTACCACAATTTGTCATTAGTTTTATTTTTGAAGATTCACCTATTCCTAAACTAATAGATGGGTTGTCCAATATAGGAGGATCAACATAATGATCCTGCCCATACATATTAATTGCTATTGTAAGCAATAGAATAAATTGAATTATTTTTTTCATACTTATGGCTAAGGTTTGTAATTATACTCAAACATGTTGTCTATATTCCACTTCTTCTCAAATAAGCTCCCTGATAAGATGAGACGTCCTAGTGTATCATATCTAAAGACTGAAAAAATGCCACGTTTGTCCGTTGAAGACGTAAGCCCTAGAAAAGGATTGACATTATATTCTGTGATTTGTGTATGTGGATACTCTTTTCTAATAGAATTGGCAGATACGTACTCGCTTCCAAGCTTGAAATTTGAGATGTTTTTCAAATCATCTAGTTCAATGTTTTCTATTTTAATGCCAAGTGTCTGCCCATCACATCCCCATAGTAGTGCTATCTTATGTTGATCGTTCCAGACATAACAAGGATTGTGAAACTTATCAAATTCACCGTAAGAATAGACTCTCTTTAGTTTGTCGTTTACTGGGATTTCTTTATCATTGATAAAATTTATTGCTAGAAATCCCAAAGTGTCTACTTTTTCTTCCAGCGTATAATCGTCTGTCTTTACAGGGAATCCATCCTTTAAATCGTATAATGCTACATTGCAACTGACTACTTTGTTAGACTTTATAACCGTTTGAGCAATAGGTGCTGTGATGATGTTCAAGTTGTTTAATGCTGCATATGCCTCATATCTATTATTCTTACCAGCAAATTGTAAATAATTTGAAGTGACATCATTGGGATACATATATTCTGTCTTTTGTAGCAGCGTATTGTTAGGTCCCAATAATGATTCCGAACATAGTTGCTTATCTTTATTATATGTATATATTGTTTGAGTATCTATTGTTTTAGTAGAGTTTTGAGTATACGTTTTGGTTGTCTTTTTACAAGGAAAATACGAATTAAGATACGTGTGGTATAAGAAACCTTTACAACAAAGATTTGTCCTAAAAGTAAGATGGCCTCCCTGATTTATTATATCTGTAGGATACAATGTATTTGCATGAGCCAATGATAGAATGAAGTTTTTATCATCTGGAGAAGCTGTGTATTCATATTCATCAGTTTGTAATAATTTATTTGTTGCTGAATAAATCTCCTTTTTCTTTAGTTTAAATCTAGCTGATGCTTTGCTCGTTGTGGCTACTGGAGCATAATCTTTATATGGATTTGGGAAATAGTCCTCTGCTGGTTCATCAAATAGAGATTTATGATCAATAGAATCGGTGTAGCTGGTATAATAGTAAACCTCACTTCCATTGTCAACATTGTCAATACAAGTCTTTATCTTTACTCTTGTATAGTTTACAAGGGCTGAATTCTGATTGGTAGTTGGTATATTAAAGCCATGTATAGATTTTCTATAAAGTGCTTCATCTCCAATAAAATAAATACTACCAGTTGAAGGCATCGTGTTTAGTATCCCAGAACTTTCATTATCTTTCGTTTTGTATTCAAAAGTTTTTGTAGTATTAACTCCTTTATTATGTGTGGTTATACTTTTCACTCGTAGCCCAGCACCCATAGAAATATATTCTTTTTTTATTTCATGCCCGCTAAGATATGCCAGATATGGCTTTTCTAAACTTTGACGGTCAGGGGATACTCCATATTTAAAATCGTGTAATTCATACTTGAAAGTTGTATAACCTCTTGTAGGATAATGAATACTGGAAAGTGTCTGAAAATTTGTGTATGTCTCGTTACTTTGTTGGTTTGAGAATTTTTCGCTTTCTGAATAGCGTCTTGCTGCATCATTATTCCAATACCCCCAATAGTCGGTATAATTTTCTCTGACTCGTGGGTGATATTTTATGGCAATACCATCTGTAGGTACCCTATGATAACTAAAGGAATACACATAATTAGAAGGGACTGTATCACCATAGGTGACAGGTGCAGGTGGTGGGGGAACTATGATTGTACATTCATCTGTAGGCTCATTATCAGAAGTGCTGGTGCTAACATCTAATTCGGATGAAGAAGTGGTTGCGGTAGTAACTAGTTGATCTCGGAGAGCTGACTCATCATCAATAGGGGTGATAAGATTAGATTCTGCCTGATGATGTAAATAGGTGGTGTCAGTTCTTATTTCAGGGTATTTAGTATTTGGTCTTCTTGTGATAGATGTCAGTTCTGGACTGTACCCAATTAAATAATCAAAATGATAGTTATACCCATGTGTAATGGAACGGCTTTCTGTAATTGATACTTCATCTGTACCACTCGTTTGTAGATCAATTTGAGTATTTCTTTTTGATTCAATTTTTACTTTATTAAGTAAGTCCCATTCGATTGCTGATAGTATCTTATCGCTAACTGTTGCATCTTCACCTAAATGTTTTGAAGGGTTTAGAAAACAAAGATAATCGTCATAAAATTCAGCATCCCATATGCCAGAAAATATACTTTCGTGAAGAAAGGAAGGTTTCTTATCATATAATTGTGCTGCTGCATATCTATTTTTTAAGGTGCCGCATTTTTTGTAGCTGTATGTGATTTTTTCGTTAGGCGTGTCAATTGCCTCTAAGTATATAGGAAACAATAAGAAACCACTATTACATGCATCACCTACAGTTCTATCTACAAAAGGCATATTATTATACAGTTCAACTTTGTCTGGTGAGTAGTTTATTTTACAATTGGGCTTACCAACTTTGTATTTTAGATTAATTTCATGTCCTTTAGTTGTCTCAATTTTAGTTAGATACCAAGATGTAGGAATCAAATAAGAATTATTTCTAGCATAGTAATCAATACTATACTCTGTGGCATTTACGCCGCCAAAATAATACTTTGTGCCATCAGGAGTAATTATTTTGAACTTATTAAAGTATCTGATATATTGATGCTTTTTCTGCCATCTACTCAAATCAATGCGAGAAGAATCTGCCAAAGTTCTATTTGTAGCAAAGCCAGTATTTGGATCAAATTCAACTATAATTCTTTGCTCTGAACTTACATGCCATTTGTTATCACTACCGTAGTAAAAGTTGCCTGAATAACCGCAAAAGTTGAATGAAAATTCGTCCGCCGCCAGTTCGAAGCTAGGATCAGTAGCACCTGTACTACAGTACAAATTAGTGTAAAAATTATTTTTGTTATTAACTAAGCTAGCATGTTTGAAATAACCATCTAGAGAGTTTTGTGTTCCTGAGGATTGGTAATTACTGAGTTCATCTGGAAGACAATTTACATTTCTAGTAATGCACCCTCCTGAACTGAGATTCCAACCAGTTCCTAAGATTCCAAATCCACTGTCTGGTTTAACGTTTGCAAGATGGTATTTACAGCTAATTGGTAATTCAATGTCATCTAGCTTTATATTGTATAAAGGTATATCAATAATAGGCATACCAGTACTATAGTTTACTGGGATTTTTCCAAACAAACCTATAGATGCAGCTTGCGGTGTTGGCATGTTAAGCAGGGGCTGTAATTGGTTTTGTCCAAAGATTAAGGAGGGGATGCCTAAACATAATAGAAGTAATATTCTTTTTATCATGTCAAATTGTTATTTAAAGATTGAGTTTAATGTTTTTTTTCTTGGTTAGATACTCGCCGTTTATCTCCTCGTTTATAAGATAGCAATTGTGTCACTGCAATCTCTTCTTTACTGGTATAAGCAAGTCTTTCCAATTCGTTTAACCATTCCGAATGAACGTCAAAACATGGGCAGGCCTTAGTATATTCATCCGGAGTTATGATGCCATCTTGATTTTTATCTTTTGATAGTTCTCTATGCCCATATACTGTAGCTCCATGGAATAGTAACATTAATAGGGTGACTAAATTCCAAATGGCTAGCTTTTGTGCAGTACTTCGCGTATCTGAGGGATTCCCATATTGATCTAGCCCACCTTCATAACAAATACCAATACTGTCTTTATTGTGGTGTATGCAATGTGCACCAGGTTGTTTTAAAGGTCTACCTACAAAAATTTGTCCTTCAAGGTTAATGAAGTAATGGTAGCCAATATCGCTCCAGCCTTTTTTTATGTGCCAATTTGTTACATCGTCAATAGTTACTCTTTGGTAGAAAGGAGTGGCTGTGCAGTGTATGATGATTTTATTAATTTCTCTTTCTACTTCTGATGCATCAATCAATGCTTTTTTTCTATTCATGATTATAGTATTATAGGCTGTCGATTATATATAATCGACAGCCTTGGTTAATGACTAGTGAATGCCAGCTGCAGCGTTGGTACTAATAGCGCCAGCTAAGGCACTTAGTATAGCTATTACAACTCGGATCACATTTTCTAATGTCGACTTTTTCTTTGTCGTACCACATTCATTTTTTTCTACTTTAGACATTTGTTTTTAAATTTGTTTGATTAATAATATTCATGACGTTTTTATCCGTTTATTACTCTTTACTTTGCAAATAAACTGTGCTTGTATCTTCTGTCTCTTTATCCTTTATTACAGCAAGTTGTATTGGGATATTATACATGGTGTTATTTGTGGAGACTTCTCCTAATAATACTGATCTGAATTTAAAGCAAGTTGTGTGCACTTGTGTAGCACTAACATCTTCTTTCTTTTCAACTCCTTTCCCGGAAGAGAATACTATAGGGGTGAAGAGGCCAAAATCTGCATATTTTACAGGATGACTTTCGCAGAGATATTTACAGGTAGTTTCTAATAGACGTTTGCATGTGTCCAACGTTTCGTCAAATGGTCTTTCTGATTCAGAAGAAATTTTTTTGGCTATAATTTCTAATGTAATTGTACTTTTTAGTACAACTTTGGGATAAAATAGTTTTTTTCCTTCTCTGTTCTCTTGTGATGAGCGAAATGCCTTAAGATAAATTGTCATAGTTTCTTTTGATTTTAATTATTACATATAGTCTTGTTTTCACGTGATTTGTAAGACACTTGCAATATAAAGTCATAGAACTTGTAGTGTCTTACACTGTCCTTCTGTGTCTTGCATTGTCGTTGTTTTAACTGTTCTTATTGTTTTTATTTGTAATTTGAGAATATATCATGTGCATCCCCGCATAATTGTTTGTCTAAGTATTTTATCATTTTAATCGTCATGTGTTTGCTATGTTTGCTATACCCCATTAAAGCAAGTTCGTTCATGACTTCCTCGTTCTTGTTGATATATCTTTGTAAGCGTTTGATTGCGGCCTGAGGAGACACATCTGAAAATATTAGTGAGGCAGCTTTTTGTTTATTATAATATCTAGGTAGTCTTTTTTCTATATGGTCCATATTTTTAGAGCGTTTTGAAAGTATTGATTGATTTACAATTTGTTTAGTGAGAAAATTTCTTTACTATGTGTCCTTTTTATCTTGAATTTTATATTTAACAGATTAAGTTGTTGTTCCATTTCTTTTCTGTCTCTTATTGTTGAAATATATTCGATGTTATCGGCAATGATTACGTAGTTGGTCTTTGAAAGGGGAATATTATCGCAATTTCTTTTTCGATATATAAATGTGAGTTTATCAAATGGATAAAAAAATATCCATCCAAATGTTGGCTCGCATAAGCCAACATATTTGTGTTCAAATAGCTCTGTCTTTTTCTTTTGATTGTTGAAATTAAAGACATTACTAAATGACTCTCTTATTCTTTTAGGAGTACTTTTGAAACGAAGAAATGATGTGTGTTTTTTTTCTATTTTATTAGTTAATGCTACATATCCAGAAGAATGATAGCCTAATAAGAAGCGCTTATTTATATATGCGGTTTCAATAAGAGTAGTAAAACCTTGTGAGATTAAATATGACTGTAATGATTTAATTGTCCAGTAATTATAAATATATACATGTTCTTTTGTGACTATTGCTAGAGTTTTGTGCTTGTGTTTATTGGGGTCGTATGTAATGCGATTACCTCTTTTGTCCACATCAGAAATGGAAATGTGAGATGAAACAGGCTTTGATTTAATTAGATCTTCAACCCGAATATCAGCTAGATGTTTGGGGTGACAAACACAAAGTACATCTAGTTGAAAGTTGAGTTTAAATATTTCGAAATTGGATTTCCTAAAATATAAGTTGTTGATCTTCAGATTTTTTTTTTCTCTAAATGCTAGATATGAAACTTTGCTTCCTACGATATAGTCGTCATTTTTTGAAAGTGGTTTGAAGTCAGTGATGGTTGTGATACTTCTGTTGTTTTTCATATATATACCATTGTCACTATAGCACTGAATTATTAAGTCGTACATAATTGTATAATATTTGATTATATTCAAAGATACAGTGTACGATATTGTTATTTTTTTTAAGTGTTCTGTCAGCTGAAATCTTGTCTACAATAAAAGTGTGTATGTTTTAAATAATGTAATATTATAGTGCTTTTCAGTTAGAAATATCTATGGAGGTGTTTTTAGTATGCGTGTAGAACAAGTTGCCTTTTCGAGCAATTTAGTAAAGTGATTTTATCTAATTTTGAGAGACTTTGTCTAGAGTTGGTTTGATGTCCGTTTACAAGATAGATGTATTGAGTATTTTCTTTTTATTGATGGTGTACACTGTATGTTGAAGGAATGTTTTATATAAATGTAATATCTGTTCAAAGTGCCCTTTTGTTATATTATAATGCGAGCAACTTTGCATTTGTTTAATGTAAAGTTGCTCGCATAAATAAAGGGCAATATATATTATTGCTAGTTCCAAGGTACTACGTATGTAGAGTAGAAAAATTCTATACTAACACTTTTTCGTGATATAGATGGATAAGCTACTCCATCAATCCATACAGTTTGTTGACGTAAGTATATAGGCTCATGAATGACTTTGATGTAATGGGGATTTTTGTCGTGAAATATATATTCACTATAAATGATTTGTTCTGATTCATAACATTTTGTGTCACTTTTGTTTAACTTACGTCCAGCTCTTATATGTAGATAAGGAATTTTTTCGGCATCATCAGGATCTATGTAAGGAGCCTCTACTGAAATGATTTCTGCACCATCCAATTTGGGGGTTACAAGTTCAACTGAAGAATTATAAATTGCTTTATAGTTATACTGAGATCCCATTAAACTCGGATCAAGAATATTTCTGTTTTTTGCATCAACTAGTAGTAGGGTAACACTGTAATCATCGGCTTCTTGAAAAGGGTCACCAATCTCTTTGACTATATCATTATCGTTATTACAACAAGATAATATGAGTACCATAATTGGAAGCATTAATAAGGAGTGGCTGTATTTTATCATTTTGTTTATTGTTGAGGATGCATAAATATTTCATCTCTTTCATAGCTGAAGTCTCCAATATTTTCGCTGGGATTAAGAAAATTGGTGGGTTTAGCAGAAGTGCTATAATACCAACCATTTGCGTTTGAATATGAGGTGATGTTCCATCCCCAGTTATAATGAACATAATCGGTGCCATCCACTGTTGTTTCGAATGTCGAGGAGTATAAATGGTAAGTAGTATTTGATAATAAATCGACTTTAACTGTGTAGTGAGTGCGATTTTGTTCATATCCATCGCATACCCATGCATGACCATTTTCGTTTTGTGCATTTCCTCTACAATATACTGGATACTTATAGTCCAGTAGGTATGTTTTTATTTTATTTATATTGTGTGGAACTATTTCTGCAGCATAATTAAAAGAATTGATTAGTCCATTTTTTACATTTTCTTTAGTTGCACTAGAAGAGCTCTTTCCATACTCAATTTTAAATGACATTCCTAAATCATATAAAAATGAAGAAATGTAATCATTATTATAATTCATTTCATCCCAATCATAGTTTTTGGGATACTCAAAAAATTTCATTATTTGTCCTGCTGCTACGGCCGAACACCCTACTTTTGCCCAATTAGGTATAGAGGTGTTATATGGCTGATTTTGATGCCATTTTGTTTTAAGTAATTCATCGACTTTGTTTGATATTTTCTTTGTGTCAACAATAAGAATTGTGAACTCCTCTGGTGAATGTAAATAGTTAGCTAGACTTCTTATCTTATTACATAATGATGATGGAAGATCTCCTGGATTGTCTAGTGTTGAGACCATTATTCCTTGTCTGCCATAATAATTCCTTCTCTCTTGATAGGCTGATAGTTGCGCTGGATTTGTGAATTTTGTTGTAGCATTATTCGTTGTAGACGTATCTTCGTATTTTCTCCATGCATTTTGGATATCGACTTGTACACTGTCGGGGATTTGATCAGCATTAGTTGACATATCAGCAATTTCTTCTATCCAAATTTTTAATGGAGAATTGCTTGTCTCTTTAGGATTAATATGCCCTTCTTTACTATATGAAAGAATAGGATGATTTTGTTTTGTTGCACTTACTATGCAGAATCCTGATGGAATAAAGTTAACTACATATGCGATAGGGTTATTATTATTATCCTTTATCAATTGCTCATCTTCTGACAATTTCGTTTGAATAGCAATTGAACGTTTATTTTCTGGGTTTAATTTCGTTTGCTGAGCGTTAAATAATTGAGCTACAATTAATGCATCTGCGTAGTTTAAGGACTTTTTTTGTTTAGTGATTTTAGAAGTAACGCTTACTTGGGTATTGCTTGTAATATTCTCATTAGGATCATCATTTGATGAGCAACTAACAACGAGGACTAAGAAAGTGATTAATGGGATAATTTTGAATTTCATTTGTTTGAATTTAATTATTTATATAATACATTTAACTGAGGTGTAAATCTATTGATTTAGTTTATGTATATATATCTTTTTTATTCGCAAATAATTCGCATTTTATCATAGTTATTTTATTTAACTTAATAGTAAAATGACAATATAAAGTCAAATTGATATTTTGCATTTTTCTTTTGTTTTTGTATATATCTGTCTATTTGTATTAGTGACTAAACTTTTTGCTTGCAATATTGTTTTTATATTGACTAAATGATATTTTTTTGCGTTTAAGGCTAGCGTAAGTGATTAAAATTAATTTCATATGAGCACTGAAATTAGTCTAAATAGACGAATAACATGATATGAGGTCTTAATTCTTTTGCTCTGTGTCAATCTTGAATTATTTCTAAATTGATTGTGATTATAGAATTGTTTTTTATTGTTTGATATAGATTTTCTATTAAATTCAGTCTTTTATAAATATCTTTGTATCCGACATCACATTAGCAAGTTAGCAAGATAGGGAAAGCCAATCGGACAAGAGGATGTTACCTTTGCATTGTTAAAGAAATACAAGTAGATATGCAACAAAGATTATCAACAAAAGAAGAGTATTCTAAACGAATAAATATCGTAGTAGAATACATCAACAATCATCTGACAGAGGAAATCAGTTTGGAGACACTGGCCAGTATCTCTCATTTCTCTCTGTACCATTTTCATCGTATTATGCGAGCTGCTTTGGGCGAACCGATAGGGGCGTATATCACGAGAACGCGTGTGGAGACTGCAGCTCGACTATTGCGTTATTCTGATATGCTCATTCAGGATATTGCTTACCAAGTAGGATATGATATGCCATCTTCTTTGTCGAAGGCTTTTAAGTTGTTCTACGGTATTTCTCCGAACGATTATCGTAACAATAAAAATTATTCGATTATGAAACCAATTAAAATGAGTACCGATTTACACTTAGAACAGCGGATCGTGGATCTCCAACCGATGCAGGTGATGTATGTGCGGCTTACGGGCGACTATCTAGGCAACGATTATTGCTTGGCATGGCAGAAGTTATGGGGATATGTTAAGGAGTTGGGGCTGTTTACCGATCAAATAGATGAGCTGTGTCAGTCTACCCCTAAGCCCAATATATTGAGGAGGGTCAGTGAGGAGTATGGCATCAAACATCTGTGTATCTATCACGATGATCCTAAAGTGACGGATAGCGATAAATTGCGTGCTGATGTGTGTCTTACTATGGATGCGAAGATTGAACCGAAAGGCGAAATCGGTGTCAAGGAGATTGAAGGAGGAACTTATGTTGCTTTCTTATATACTGGACCTTATGATCAGTTGAATGCGGTGTATGATACGATTTATGGCAAGTATATATATGAAATGAATCATCAGTTGGCTTCTCGTCCAGGATTTGAAGTCTATCTCAATGATCCAGAATCGACTAAACCAGAGGATTTGATGACGGAGATTTATGTGCCGATTAAGTAATCGTGTGCTGTATATAGAGTACCCCAAAAGTTTGGCGTCAAACTTTTGGGGTACTTTTTGTATAGACAGTATTTTTTTTGTACTTTTTATGCAAGTGACAAACAAATACCTTATCTTTGTAGACGTTAAGATCAAATACTATCTCTATTCTCAAAGACAATACCCTTTGAGACTCAGACCTTATGTAATACCATTTGAATAGCCATATGTTAAGGGGAGGCTCCATCGTCATACAGATTGGGGTAGTCTTGATTTTGCTGATTGCGCTTACGCTGATCATGAACAACAACACAATGATTGTTAAGACACAAACTTAACCGAATGTAGTACTTTAATGAATACCTTAAAAACTTCTTTTTACCGTGAAATCATCTGCTTATGTATCTGTGCACTAAGTGGACTCTGTACTTTGATGGCGGCATCGCCTGGCTCACAGCCACTTTCGTTTGAGGTGCCTCCTGTTTTGAACTCTTTGCCTGCCAAAGATGTGCAATCTATCTACCAAGACCATGACGGATTTCTTTGGATCGCTACCCGCAATGGACTCTTTCAGTATGATGGCTATGGCCTCACTACTTTTAAATCGAACTTGCATCATCCCGAAATGCTTACGAGCAATAATATCCGATGTATGGCTGAGGATACGCATCATCGGCTGTGGATAGGTACGGACAATGGGCTGAACTGTTTAAACAAGCAGACGGGGGATATCCGAAAATATGCGCAGAGTGAACTCTATACACGTGGGGTGTCGCAGATATTGATCACTCGTGGGGGACGTGTCTTGATCGGTACGGAGCAGGGCTTGTATGAGTATCATGAGGATGGGCATTTTACGCCTTTCAATCTAGACACTACTGGACGTGTGATGGTGCAGACGACTATCACTGCTCTGCTTGAGGATGTCGATGGGCATCTGTGGATAGGTACGTGGAATAATGGGTTGTATCGATATGATCCGTATAAGGATAAGTATTATCACTACCCACATATGAATGCTGCGCATTCGGCTCATGTGCTCTTTCAAGATAGTAAGAAGCGTATCTGGGTGGGTACGTGGGGCTATGGTTTGCAGTTGCTGCACCATCCTTATGATATGAATCGGGTGTCGTGGACGACCTTTGATTCGGATAAGCATCGTGCAGGGAGTATCTCGGACAATCTGATTTATGCCATGACGGAAGATGCCAATACGGGGACGCTCTGGGTGGGCACACGCAGTGGACTCAGTTTGTTGCCTGCGCAGGAGGTAGATAAGCCCAATGCGTCGTTTGTGAATTTCTATCCCAGTGAGAACGGACAATCCATCGGTGGAAACGAGGTGGCGGCTTTGCTCTCTGACCGCCAGGGTTTAATGTGGGTGGGCATGATCGGTGCCGGGGTGAACTGTGTCAATACGTATACGTCGGATTTTGCGCTCAACAAGTTGCTCCAGGTGAAGGCGCAGTTGAAGTCCAATTCTATTCGCAGCATGTTGCTCGATAAGAAGGGGCGGCTATGGATGGGGATAGGGTCGTGTGGATTTGGTATTCTGGATCGTGCCACTGGCCGATTTACTCATTATACTCAGATGCCGGAGTTTGCGGGCATTTCGGGTATTTCTACGGTGACAGATTTTATCCAGTCGCCTTCTACGGGGCATATTTTGGCATCGATATATGATGGGGGGATCTATGATATTGATCTTGATGCGCCTACCAATTCGCGTGTGATACACTATCCCAATGATACGCCTTGGATAGGCGATCCTTGTGTGTTTTCGCTTCATGAGGATATGGACCACAACTTGTGGGTGGGGAAGCGCATCGGACTGTCGGTACGTATGGCAAGTGGTGCGGCGATGAGTTTGGATTCGCTCAAAATAGGGGATAAGTATCTGTCCAATTATAGTATCAATGATATCACGTCTTTTCAATCGCATGAGCTGTGGGTGGGTACTCTCAATGGTGGGGTGGTGCGCATCACTGGTCGGGGCGATGATTGGCATGGCTACAAAGCGGAGGCGTTTAATATTGAGAATAATCGATTGACGAGTAATTTTATTAATTGCTTGTTTCACGATAGTCATGGGCGCTTATGGGCGGGAACTAATAGCAGTGGTTTGGCGCTGTACGATGAGGTGCACCATACTTTTCGACCTGTGCATCTCAAATGGAATTTGCCTGGCGATGCGGTGGTCAGCATCTGTGAGGATCATGACGGGGTGCTGTGGCTGGGTACCAATTCGGGACTTATCCGCTTGGCGGTTTCTGAGGATACGAAGGGGGCCAACTTCCGTTTGTACACGACTACGGATGGGTTGCAGGATAATATCTTCAATAGAAAGGCGGTGGCTTTGGCGGCTGATGGGGAGATTCTATTTGGGGGCAACCGTGGGTTCAATAGTTTCTATCCTGAGCGCATGGAGCGGTATGACAAGGGGGCGCGGGTCACGGTGACGGATGTCAAAGTGTATAATCAGTCTTGGTCGTCTTTGGATGATAAGGAACGGACGGAGATTTCGACATCTGCGCCGGGGTTTACCAAGCAGCTTACGTTGGATTATCAGCATAATAACTTCTCGCTTGAATTTTCTGCGCTCGATTTCTTTGCGCCTGAGCGGGCTTTGTATGCGTATAAGTTGGAGAATTTTGAAACGGAGTGGCAATATACAGATGCTTCCAAGCGTTTTGCGTATTATAATAACCTCAAACCGGGAAATTATACCTTTTTCTTGCGGGCTAGCAATGCCAACGGGGTGTGGGATAGTGAGACGCTGCGTATGGCTGTGACTATATTGCCTCCGCCGTGGAAAACTTGGTGGGCATACCTTATATATATAGTGATCATTGTGGGGATTACGTATTATGCGTGGCGTACTGTGCGCAATCGCATCCGTCTGAAGAGTGCTTTGCATATGCGCGAGGTGGAGAAGCAGAAGTCGGAAGAGTTGAATCATGCTAAATTGCAATTCTTTACCAATATTACGCATGAGTTACTGACGTCGCTGACGATTCTTACGGCTTCGGTGGATGAGTTGAAGCTCTTGGCGCCGAGTTATAAAGAGCAGTATGGGGTGATGACCAACAATATCAATCGTCTCATTCGTTTGCTTCAGCAGATCTTGGAGTTTCGCAAGGCCGAATCGGGCAATTTAAAATTGCGGGTGGTACATGCCGACTTGGCTCAGTTTGTACAGCATAATATCGATAGTTTCCGTCCGCTTACGCATAAGAAAAATATGCATATGGTGGTGAAGAGTGAACTCACTCCTTTTATGGCGTATTTCGATCCTGATAAGTTGGACAAGGTGCTGTATAATTTGGTGTCGAATGCTGCCAAGTACAATCGTCCTGGCGAAACGGTGACCGTGGAACTGGCTTGTGTGGACAGGTCATGGGTGCAGTTGGTCGTGCGCGACGATGGACCGGGTATGTCTGCTGAGGCGCAGCGCGATCTATTCAAGCGTTTCTATGAGGGGGATTATCGTCGCTTTAAAACGATAGGGACGGGCATTGGACTTTCGTTGGTGCATGATTTGGTGAAGTTGCATCACGGGGATATCCGTGTGGAGAGTGAACTGGGCACGGGAACGGCTTTCTGTATCACTTTTCCGCTGCTACGTTCGTCTTATACGGCCGATGAGATCGACGAAGACATACAGCCTACTATGCTGGATGAAGCGGTGATGAAGATGGATGAGGTGTGTGTCCATGATGCCGATGCTGATGCCGATGAGCTGATGGCATCGCATGATGCTAGTTGTGCTGCTCTGTCAGATGGCGAGGGGGATGATAGTGTGCCTGCTTTGCTATTGGTCGAAGATAACGAGGAGTTGCTTACGTTGATGGTGAAGTTGCTGCGTCATGATTATCGCATCTATACTGCCAGCAATGGGTGTGAAGCGCAGAAGGTGTTGGAGCAACAAGAGATCTCTTTTATTGTGAGTGATGTGATGATGCCTGTGATGGATGGTATCGAGTTCTGTCGCTATGTGAAGACTAGTTTTGAAAATAGCCACATCCCGGTGTTACTTCTTACGGCCAAAACGAAAGAGGAGGATAGGGTGGAGGCCTATGAAAGTGGGGCGGATGCTTTTCTTACCAAGCCATTTAGTTTGAGTGTGCTTCAGGCGCGTATCAATAATTTGCTCAAGGCACGCGAGCGTCATGGGTGTGACTTCAAGAAGCAGTTGGTCTTTGAGTCCAAGGAGATGAACTATACGAGTATCGATGAAGAGTTCTTGCAGAGTGCGATCGATTGTGTGAATCGACATCTTGATGATGCTGAGTTTGATATGGCTTGTTTTCTTGAAGAACTGCATGTGAGTCGAAGTACTTGTTTCAGAAAATTAAAGAGTCTCACGGGACAAACATTTGTGTCTTTCGTGCGTAATATTCGTATGAAGGCGGCGTGCGGATTGATGGATCAAAAAGAAAATATCAGTATCGCTGAGCTGGCTTATGCGGTGGGATACAATGATCCGCGTTACTTCAGTGGAAGTTTCAAAAAAGAGATCGGAATGCTGCCAAGTGAGTATTTGGAGAAGAAAAGTGCTGTGACAGGGGCTGTTTCGAAGTGATATAAAAGTCTCATTTATATGGGAGAAATGATTCATGAGTGATTTGTTACGTCTTAATGGGTTAAAATTCACACTATTATAATAGAAAGACACGTTTCTTTGCGATGTCGAAAACATGGGGTACAAGTGTACTTATAAATATATAAGCTTGCGATCTCTATGTTTTCGGCATTATTTTCATTCATTATTAACCTTAAAATATTGCTAATGGAAAAGCAAAGAATGCTTTCTGCTCGACAAGCGCACTGCTATTGCCGAAAGTTGCCTGTAGCACTACTTCTTTCTCTGGCTCTTTCTGTATCTACTAACGGATATGCTCGGGAAGTCAACGGACTAGTGGCCGTGCAACAAAATGGAACGAAGGTGATAGGCTTGGTGAAAGATGTCAACGGTGATCCTGTCATTGGTGCCAATATCATGGTGATAGGAACCACTAATGGTGCAATTACCGATCTTGATGGTAATTTTTCGCTCAATGCTCCCGTGGGTGCGAAAATCAAAATTAGTTTTCTTGGTTATAAAACCCAAGTGATTACAATCAAAAAGGGTGCTAAACTCAACATCGTACTTGAGGATGACTCGCAGATGTTGGGCGAAGTACAAGTGGTGGCTTACGGGGTACAGAAGAAGGTATCTGTAACTGGAGCTATCTCGTCTATGAAGGGGGATGACCTCTTAAAAACTCCTGCTGGATCTATCTCAAATGTCCTTTCGGGACAGGTAACTGGTGTATCGTCGGTACAGTATTCGGGTGAACCGGGTGCGGATGCTGCCGATATTTACGTGCGTGGTATCGCTACATACACAGGGTCGGCTTCGCCACTGATCCAAGTGGATGGGGTGGAACGTGATATGTCGCAACTTGATCCTAACGAAATTGAAAGTGTTACTGTATTGAAGGATGCTTCGGCTACTGCGGTATTTGGTGTGCGTGGTGCCAATGGGGTGATCTTGATTACAACGAAACGTGGTAAGGAAGGAAAGGCCAAAATCTCTTTCTCAACTTCTGTGGGTGTGAATGTGCGTACTAAGGAGTTGGATTTTGCCAATTCATATCAGTATGCTGATTATTATAATATGATGCTCACCAATGATGGGGGCTCGCCTATTTTCTCGGATGAGCAGTTGGCTAACTTCCGTGATCATACCAATCCTATTCTTTATCCTGATATCAATTGGATTGATTACTGTATGAAGAAGTCGTCTATCCAGTCGCAACATAATGTGAACATTTCTGGGGGGACCAATAATATGCGTTACTTTGTATCGCTTGGGTTCTTCTCGCAAAATGGAATGTTCAAGCAGTTTAATGCTGCGGATGATTTTAACTTCGACTACAAAAGATACAACTATCGTGCTAACCTCGACTTTGATGTGACCAAAACAACCTTACTTTCGGTCAATATCGGTGGTCGTGTAGAAATAAAACGTACTCCTGAATCGGGAGAAGATCAAAATCAACTGTTCCGTAAGCTCTATTGGGCGGTACCGTTTGCTAGTGCTGGTATCGTAAATGGCAAGTATGTGAAGTCTAATAGTGACTATCTACCATTTACGGGTACGGATGGTTTGTCTTCTTATTATGGTAAGGGGGCGCGTCAACGTACTAATAATGTACTGAATGTCGACTTGGCATTGAATCAGAAGTTGGACTTTGTCACTAAGGGACTTTCGTTTAAGATTAAGGGGGCGTACAACTCAACGTATTCTAATACAAAACGTTCTACTGCTTCGGTGGCTAATTATACTCCGTATGTCAATGCGGATGGGTCGATCTATTTCCGTAAGAATGGGTCGGATAGTCAGTTGAGTTACAGCGATGGCGACTTTGGTAAATCGCGTGACTGGTATATGGAAGCGGCGTTCAACTATCGCCGTAAGTTTGGCGAACACACCGTATCTGCTCTTGCGCTATACAATCAATCAAAGAAATACTATCCTGGTGGTACGTATTCGTACATTCCTTCGGGGTATGTGGGCTTAGTGGGTCGTGTAACTTATGACTGGAAGAGTCGTTATATGGCTGAGTTTAATGTGGGGTATAATGGTTCTGAGAACTTTGCTCCTGAAAATCGTTATGGTTTCTTCCCTGCTGGATCTGTTGGTTGGGTGCTTAGTGAGGAACCTTTCTTTGCGCCTGTCAAGAAGGTGGTAGGATACCTTAAACTACGTGCTTCTGTCGGTTTAGTGGGTAACGATAAGAATGGATCGGACCGTTTCATTTATCTAGCTAGTAAATACAATTATGGTATTGACGATGGATACTACTTCGGTCAGGATGTGAACAATAAGAAGCCTGGTGCATATGAGGCGAGTCAATCCAATCCGCTGTCTAAATGGGAAACTTCATTGAAGCAGAACTATGGTGTTGACTTCAATCTATTGGGTGATCGCTTGAGTACATCGGTCGATTACTTCGTGGAAGATCGTAAGGATATCTTGACCAAACCTGGTTACCTACCTGGTATCTTGGGGATGACTCTACCATTGGTGAATGTGGGTAAAGTAAAGAATCAAGGTTTTGAAGTGCAGGTGAAGTGGAATGATAAGTTGAATGATAATTTCCGCTATTGGGCTACTGCCAATCTTTCTTACTCAAAGAATAAAATCGTCTTCATGAATGAGGTGGCTCAAAATGAAGAATGGATGTCGCAAACTGGTCGCCGCGTAGGTGCTCGATCTATGTATAAGTTCTGGGGATTCTATGACGAAACAGCTGATGCGCGTTATCAAGAAGAATTCGGACGTCCTATTGCCGATCATGGTATCACGCTAACTCCTGGGGATGCTATCTATTGTGACCTCAATGGGGATGGTAAGCTAGATGGTAATGATGCGACTCGTGATATTGGTTATACCGATGTACCAGAATGGACTGGTGGGTTCAATGCTGGATTCAATTGGGGCGATTTTGACTTCTCTATGCAGTGGACTGCTGCTTGGAATGTGGACCGTATGTTGTCTGAATTCCGCCGTCCACTTGGGGACACCAACGAGAAGGGATTGTTGCTTTATCAATACAACAATACATGGCGCTCATCGGCTGATACTTTCACGGCTAAATTCCCTCGTGCATCTAGTCTACACGCGGCCAATAACTATGCTGGATCGGATCTATATCTAGTGGATGCTTCTTACCTTCGTTTGAAGAATATGGAGATAGGTTATACTATGCACTTCCCATTCTTGAAGAAGATGAAGGTCAACAATTGTCGTCTGTATGTGAATGGGTACAACTTGCTGACATTCACTGACTTTATGTGGGGTGACCCTGAGTCTCGTCAGAGCGACCGCCCTAACTATCCCCTTACACGTGTGTATAATATAGGTTTGAAACTAGGATTCTAATCCATTGTTTCACACTAAAATAATGAATTTAAGAATATGAAAAATCTAACTAAATGGTTTGTTGCGGCATTTATTGGAGTCACTCTTGTGCTCTCTTCATGTGTCGATCCTATAAAGTTTGGTGACAACTTCTTGGAGAAGGCTCCTGATACAGGTGATATGAATCAGGATACTATCTTTAGCAAAGCTGAATATGCACGTGCCTTTCTCTGGAAAACCTATAGTAAGCTGTATTATGGCTTAGCTACCAACTGGAATGATGTAGATGGTAAGATGAACACGGGTATGTTTGAGACCTTGAGTGACTGTTTCCACAGTCATAACTCATGGGATGGGGTGAACCGTGAATACTATTCTGGTGCATATAAAGCGAGTAACGAAGATGGTACTAGCGAAACGCGTTTTGGATACAACAAGGAAAATTGTTGGCAGGCTATCCGTGCTTCATGGATGTTTATCGAAAATGTAGACCGTGTGCCTGATATGGAGAATGCAGAGAAAGCACGCCTTACTGCTGAGGCGAAGGTGCTTATCGCTTCACGATATTTCGACCTTTTCCGACACTTCGGTGGGCTGCCTATTGTAAAAGGTACTTATGGGGTAGAAGCGCAGTATGATGTACCTCGTGCTACGGCTGAGGAAACTGCCAACTTTATCTGCTCGTTGCTTGATGAAGCAGCCAATACGCCTGAGTTGCCTTGGGATTTAGGTAGTGACGATGTCAACTGGCAAGGACGTTTTACCAAAGCGGCTGCTATGGGATTGAAGTGTAAGGTGTTACTATTTGCAGCTAGTCCTTTGTTCAATGATAATGAACCATATTGTACGGAACCTCCACAAACGGCTATCGAAAATAAGCAAGCTTGGTATGGTGGATACAATGCGGAATGGTGGCAACGTTGTTATGATGCTTGCAAGGCTTTCTTTACTGAGTTGAGTAGCAAGGGGTATTATGAATTGACACAGGCTACTGGAACGACATGTGATGATTATCGTGAGGCTTTCAATAAGGCGTATTTCGTGCGTCAGAACAATAAAGAACTGATTATCTCTACTCGTATCATCGGTAAATACAACTGGGAATGGTGGTATTACTGGGGTGAATGGGTTACTTTTGGTGGATATACTCCTACACTCGAGTTTATGGAAATGTTTCCTATGAGTGATGGGACTGCCTTTAGTGATGATTCACTACAAGATGGTGCACAACCATTCTTTAATAATAACGATTATAACACTCCTAACCGTGACCCACGTTTGTATGAAACCATCTTGGTCAATGGTGCGCGTTATGGTGACCATGCTGCCGAACTATGGATTGGTGGACGTGAAAATGTCAACGATACTAAAACCGAAACAGGTCGTGTGGCTACTGGATTCTCTCTATACAAGTTCTTCAAAGAAGGTAAGGGTAGTCTAGCGGGCAATTATCTAGAATGGCCATATCTACGCTTATCTGAACTGTATCTTATCTATGCCGAAGCTTGCTTGCAAACAGGTGATGCGCAAGGTGCTATCAACAATGTCAATAAGGTGCGTGCTCGTGTGGGATTGGGCGATTTGAATGCGTGCAATCCAAGCAAACATCTGCTTACTGATAAGGCGGCTTTATTGGAAGAAATATTGCGTGAACGTGCCTGTGAACTAGGACTAGAAGATGTACGATTCTTCGATATGATTCGTTATAAACGTGCCGATCTATTCCAAAAGAAACTTCATGGTTTGCGTATCTACCGTAACGATGGTGGTGGCGATCTACCTTGGAGTGGTGGTAATGGTAACTCATCAACCTATCCTCAAAAACCTCAGGATTTCCGTTATGAATCATTTGTGTTGAGCAACTCCTCACGTGCTTGGTGGACTAGCTTCAGCCCTAAATGGTATCTGTCTGCTTTCCCTCCTTCAGAAGTGAATAAGGGATATGGCCTAACGCAGAATCCTGGTTGGAACTAAGTGATAAGGAACAGTATCAGTAAACTGATTAAGAAAGAAAAATAACATGAAGAAATATAAGTTTTTAGCTTTCGCCTTGATGGCATCTGCCACCCTGCATGCTTATGCACAAGATGGCAACGTCTCGGGCAAGGTGATAGATAAAAAAGGAAACCCAGTAGGGGGAGCTTTGGTTTTTATCGAAAGCAATCCGCAGGTGCAGGTGGCTACCGATGAGAATGGTACGTTTACCATAGCTGCGGAGCAAGGAAGCAGTCTCAAAGTGCTTACTTGGGACGATGCGACGAAGGTGGTGCCAGTGACGGACAATAAGAGTATGACGGTTGTCATGGATTATGCCTCTGAGCATGTGAACTATGGCTTTGATTTGCATCAGACTCGTGCCGAATCGACTGGGGCGGTATCGACAGTGTATGCCGATCAGATCGACAATCGCTCTGCATTCAATATTGGTAATGCGCTGTATGGCAATGTGGCTGGATTGACTACGTTGCAGAAAACAGGTGAGGTGTGGGATCAAATTCCTTCGATGAGTATCCGTGGTATACAAACGCTCAATAACAACAATGGCATTTTGGTGTTGGTTGATGGTTTGGAGCGTGATAATAACTACAATGTGCTCAATTTTATCACTCCCGAAGAAGTGGAGTCGGTATCGGTGTTGCGTGATGCCGCGGCTGTGGCTTTATACGGCTATCGTGGTATCAATGGGGTGGTCAATATCGTGACCAAACGTGGTAAGTATTGTAGCCGCGAGATTAAGTTTAGCTACGATCATGCGTTCAATACGCAAGTACGTATCCCTAAAATGACTGATGGCTACACCTATGCTTCGGCTATGAATGAGGCTTTGGCCAATGATGGCAAGGCGTCGCGATATACACAAGATGAATTGAATGCTTTCAAGAGTGGCAATTATCCCAATCTATATCCCAATGTAAACTGGGCGGATGAGGTGTTCAGAGATAACAGTTCGTCTGATATTGCTACGCTTACTTTCCGTGGTGGATCGGTCAATGTACGTTATTTTACGATGTTGAATCTGCAAAGTGACCATGGTTTCATTAAGAATGCGCATGCCAATGATGGATATTCAACACAAAATAAATATTCGAAAGCGAACTTCCGTTCAAATCTTGATATTGACTTGACCCCGACTACCAAGATGCAGGCCAATGTGATGGGGCTGTTGAATGAATATAGCCGTCCTGCTTCTGGTGGTGAAGAGCTTGTGCGTCGTGTGTTTGATGTCCCTGCTGCTGCTTTCCCTATTCGTACCGAAAGTGGTCTATGGGGTGGTAATGCTACTTGGGATGGTGGCCATAACCCTGTGTATTTAGCTCAAGGTCGTGGATATACTAAGGATCACACTCGTGCGTTGTATGCAGATATGAGTCTGCGTCAAGACCTGTCGTCTATTACCAAAGGTTTAGGGGCATCGGTGCGCGTAGGATATGATAATATCGCTTCTTATTGGGAAGATTACCGTCGTTCGCAGAAGTATGGTATGACTAGTGTCACTAAATGGGAGAACGGACAACCTGTAGAATTTAGTAAGTTTGAAGGGGGTACAGTAGGTGGTGTAACTGGTGGAGATGACTTCGCGAAGCTTGACTGGCAGCATCGTTCGCTGAACTTCCATGCCAATGTGGACTGGACGCATCAGTTTGGTAAGCATAGTCTGTACACTGCGTTGCTATATACGTACAAGTATGATAATAAGAATGGTACCAATACGACTTGGTACACACAAAATGTGGCTTGGTATACGCACTATGGATATGACAAGCGTTATTTTGCAGACTTTACGCTGACTTCTTCGGCTTCCAACCGATTGCCTTCGGATACTCGCTGGGGTGTGATGCCTACTGTGGGATTGTCTTGGGTTATCTCGAACGAAGAATGGATGAAGAATCAGAATATCATCGATTTCTTGAAGTTGCGTGCTTCATTCGGTGTCATTCAGACAGATAATATTCCATACAATCAGACTGATAATATTCTATATAATGGATATTGGAATAGTACAGTAAATAGTGCTGATGGCTATCCTATTGATGATAACTTCAGTGGTGGCGGTTGGTCTGAAGGTCGCTTGCCTTCTCTCAACGGAACAACTGAAAAAGCGCATAAATACAATGTGGGTCTTGATATGACTTTGCTTAAAGGATTGAACATTGCTGTAGATGGATTCTACGAACGCCGTTCGGATATCTGGGTGGCTACTTCTGGTCAAAACTCATCCGTGTTGGGTAATGATGGTGCCTATAAGAATGCTGGTATCGTGGATAGTCACGGGGTAGAAGTGGCGCTTGACTATACGGCCAATATTGGTAACGTGCAGGTAAGTGCTGGTGGTAACTTCTCTTTCAGTCGTAGCGAAATCAAGGAGATGCTTGAAGAACCTAAAGCGTATGATTATCTAAACTATAAGGGCAATCGTGTGGGTCAAATCTATGCATTGCAGGCTATTGGTTATTTTGTGGATGAAGCGGATATTGAGAACAGCTATCCTCAGCAGTTTGGTCCAGTGAAACCTGGTGACATCAAATACAAAGATGTGAATGGGGATCATGTGATCAATGAATATGATAAGGTGCCTATGGGGTATAGCAGTGATGTGCCTGAAATCTACTATGGTTTCCATGTAGGTGCTGAATGGAAGGGACTTGGTTTTAATGCCAACTTCCAGGGGGTTGCCAATTATACTGCTTTGTTGGATGGTGTGATGTATCGTCCGTTGGTCGACAACTCGAATATTTCGCAGTATTACTACAACAATCGTTGGACTCCTGAAAATCCAAATGCGCGTTTCCCTCGTCTTACTAATGAAACGGTGGACAATAACAATCAGGAAAGTTCTGTGTGGTTGGTTGACCGCTCTTTCCTTAAATTGCGTAACGCTGAGGTGTATTACAAATTGCCTTCCGACTGGATCAGCAAGATTAAGTTGAAACAAGCTAAGGTATATGTGCGTGGTGTAGATCTTTTCAGTGTAGATAATGACGATATTACTGATCCAGAGGTTTCTAGTAGCTTGAATCCTGCTACACGATCTGTACATGTAGGTCTATCTATTGGACTGTAAGTATAAGGAAAAAAACTATAACTATTAAAACAGTTACTTATATGAAATTCAAAAATATATGTTTTGGTATAGCTTTTTTGGCAGCTTTATCTTCGTGTACTGACGAGATGAACTATCATGAATATACCAATTATGATAAAACTTATGTCTTCACTGACTTTGACCGTACGTCTCAGTTTGTGAACAACATTTATTCGTATCTTGATAACGATCTACCTGGTACATCTAGTCTTGCTTCGGCTTGTGATGAGGCTGAAATGGCTATCACTTGGTCGTCTGTATTTGATTATACCAATGGAGGATGGAGTGCTATTAATAGCAAATCTATATGGGATGTGTATAGCGGTATCCGCGCGGCCAATTACTTCTTGAAAGAAGGAAGTGACCTTGACTTCTATGACCTTCGTTTTACGATCGATTATGAAGCACAGATGAAGCGTTACAATCGCTATCAGTACGAAGTGCGTCTGTTGCGTGCTTATTACTACTTTAGATTAGTACGTGCTTATGGTGATGTGCCTTTTACTACGGATGTGCTAACAGAGGAACAAGCCAATACAATGAGTCGTACGTCGGCTGATGCTGTTTTCGACTTTATCATCAGTGAATGTGACGCGGTGGCTCCAGAGTTGCCAACAACTTATACAGGATTGAGTGACGATGCTGCTAGTGGTGATTCGCCCGATAATGGTCGTGTGACACGTGGTGCTGCATTGGCTTTGAAGGCGCGTGCTGCTCTATATCGTGCTAGCAAGTTGTTCAATACGGCTGACGATAAGTCTTTGTGGCTTGCTGCTGCGAAGGCTAGTCAGGATGTGATTATCTATGCCAAAGAAAATGGCATCAAGTTGGGTGCTTACACTGATATTTGGGGGCCTGACAACTACAAGGCCAAGGAGATGCTTTTTGTGCGTCGTATTGGTGATACCAATTCTCCAGAGTATTACAACTATCCTGCTGGAATGGAAAATGCGCAGTCGGGCAACTGTCCTACGCAAACTTTGGTGGATGCTTATGAGATGAAGAATGGTGGCGTACCTGATGAAAACGATCCTTATGCAGGTCGTGACCCACGTCTGAAGATGACTATTGCGTGCAATGGCGACAAATGGCCAAATGCCAATGCCAATCCACTTGAGATATATGCTGGTGGACGCAATGGATTGCCTGTTGCCAATGCTACACCTACTGGTTATTACTTGAAAAAGTACCTAGATGGTTCAATTGATATCAGTGCTGGTAATGGTACTGGTGGAAAGCGCCATAGTTGGGTGGTATTCCGTTTGGGTGAGTTCTACTTGGACTATGCCGAAGCGATATTCCGTTACACTGGATCGGCCAATCAGACAGCTGCTGGACTGAATCTGACTGCTGTTGAAGCGGTCAATGTAGTGCGTGCTCGTACTGGAGTAGATATGCCTGGTTTCCCAAGCAGCATTTCTGCAGATGAGTTCTGGACTCGCTATAAGAATGAACGTATGGTCGAATTGGCTTTCGAACAGCATCGCTTCTGGGATGTGCGTCGTTGGAAAGAGGGAGGATTCACTAGTATCAAACGTATGACAATTACCAAAAATGACGATGATACATTCAGCTATCATACGACTACTAAGGCATTGACTTGGGACGATAAAATGTATCTTTTCCCTATCCCTCAGTCGGAATGTTTGAAGAATCCTAATCTGACTCAGAATCCTGGTTGGTAATTCTTGATCAGTATAACTTGTAATAATAAAGTATATATAAATATGAAATTCAATTATAACCTTATGATAGCTGCTGCATGTATTGTGCTATGTACGGCTACTGCATGTGATGCCAGGTTAGAGGAATTCGAATGCGTGGGTAGCACTGCTGCTCCAACGGCTATCAGTGCGTCGGCTGTAACAAGCGAAGCCTTGCCTGGTCAGATTAAACTCACTTGGACGAACCCTGAAGAAGATTTTGCTTATATGCAGATTCGTTACAATGATCCGTTGCAGAAAAAAGACGTGTGTAAGTTGGTCTCAAAAGGCACTAATGAGTTGCTTATCGACAATACTCGTGCTCGTTTCGGTGATTACTCTTTCTCTTTTCAAACTTTCAATGCCAAGCATGAAGGTAGTGAAGTGACTGAGGTGACAGCTCATTCTGGAAAAGCACCTGCTACAGTTACAGAAAAGCGTACTAAGGTCAGTTTGGTGCGTAGCCAATTATCTTGTAATTATCCAGATAGTTCTGAAGGGTATTTCGATGCCCTTATTGATGGTGACTTGAATAATTTCTTCCATACCAATTGGCATTCACCTCAAGTTGCTCTACCTCACTATATCCAAATAGATTTTAATGAGGCACATGAGACATTTGCTTTTGAGTATTATACTCGTAATACATCCAATACCGATGGTTTCCCTACTGTTGCCGAATTGCAAATCAGTACTGATGGGGAGAATTGGGAGACAGTCTCTACACTGACTGATCTGCCTGCTAAGAAATCGACGAAGTATTCATCTGCTTACGTGAACCCAGATAAAGCATTCACGCATTTTCGTTTCAACGTAACGCATAGTTCACAGGACAAAAAATATTTTCACGTAGCCGAAATCGCCTTTTACGATGTAGACGTGCAGATATATGATCCTGAAACTGCTGAACTCGATTAATTATAAATCTATCCTACATTATTCAGGCAGATAGGAGGAGCCTAGACGCATGAATAATGTAGGTTAATACCTCAATAGAATGAAAAATCAAATTATAAGAATAACTGCACTGAGTCTTTTTGCTTGCTCGGCTGTGCTGTATAGCTGCAACAAAGAATCTGTTGATTTGAGTTATAACGGTCAACTCGATCTCAATCAGCTGGTGTTGAAGCAGGCTCGTGATGTGTGGGATGGGGGAGAATGTAATATTACAAAGACATTCACCTATGATGAAAACAAAACTCAGCGCAACGAAGTCATCGATCTCAATATTGCTCTTTATCAGAATCGCACAGCTAGTGTCGATGCTAGTGTGGAGCTTCTAGTGGATGCCGATTCTCTCGCTCAGGCGATAGCGAAGGCACCTAATGGGGGAGTGTACGAGAAGTATGAAAAAGTACAGATATTACCTGATGAGTATTATTTCCTATCGGGGGATAAGATGAAACTAAAGGCTGGATCAACTCTTTCGGAAGATGCTTCATTGACTATTTATACAGAGAAACTGATTGATTATATTCAGAATACTCTTCGTAAAAGTGCAACGTATGTGGTGCCTATTACTGTAAAGAATGCCAGTGGCTATGAGTTGAACAAACACGTACATACTGTGATGTACTTCATCAAAGTAAACTATGTGAAACCAGCCAATGAGGCTGATTATTTGCCTGATGGATTGGGGGTACCTGATGATGACAAGGTGACTGTAGACAATGAGGAATACACATTGGTATGGCACGATGAGTTCAATGGTGAAGGTGCGCCAAACCCCGATATGTGGACTATGGAGGAAGGATTCCAACGCAATGAGGAAGATCAATGGTATAGCAGTAATAATGCTGTACAAAAGGGAGATGCACTTGTGATTACTGCACGTGAAGAGAGAGTGAAGAACCCTAATTACAATCCAAATGCTTCTGGTGGCAATGCATGGAAACAAACTCGTGAATATGCTGAATATACTTCAGCGTGCTTAGTCGTTAAGGGTGACTATGCCTTTAGATATGGCTATATGGAGGTGCGTGCTAAAATTCCTGTAACTCAAGGTTGCTGGCCTGCTATCTGGAGTACTGGAAACTGGTATGAATGGCCTCTAGGAGGGGAAATCGATATGTTGGAGTTCTATAAAGAGAGAATTCATGCCAATGTCTGCTGGGGTGGTGACTATCGCTGGAGTGGAACTTGGGATTCTCAAAACTATCCTATTACTGACTTTACGTCAAATGATAAGAAGTGGGCAGATAAGTATCATATTTGGACAATGGTGTGGGATGAGTCGTTTATTCGTCTTTATCTCGATGGTAAATTGCTCAATGAAACGGACCTGAATAACACTTGGAATAAGGGCGCTCATGGAGCATCAGATGGTGGAAGTATCAACCCTTATAAAAATGATTTTGAAGGTTTTGGTCAACGTATGATGCTTAATTTGGCTATCGGTGGTAACAACGGTCGTCCTATTGAGTGCTCATTCCCACAGGAATATAGTGTAGATTATGTGCGTATCTATCAAAAATAAACTTCAACGGTATAATAAAGTCAGTATAATGAAATATAGTTTCCAGTGTTTGCTCGTCCTTATCTTGTTTTGTTGTCAATCTTTGTGCTTACAGGCGCAAGAGTGGCGGGATACACAAGGTGCTTATATCAATGCCCATGGCGGAGGTATTCTGCATTATGGAGATAAGTACTATTGGTTTGGCGAACACCGTCCAGATAATGGTTTTTCGACGATGGTGGGTGTGAATTGCTATTCGTCGACCGACCTGAAGACATGGCGTCACGAAGGGGTAGCTCTTGCAGTGAGTGATGAAAAAGGAAGTAATATAGAACAGGGGTGTATTATAGAACGTCCCAAGGTGATATATAATTCCAAAACGAAGAAATTCGTGATGTGGTTTCATCTTGAACTCAAGGGACATGGTTATGGTAGCGCTCGTGCGGGTGTGGCTGTGGCCGATGAGATTACTGGCCCTTTCAAGTATCTTCATTCCGAACGTGTCAATGCTGGAGTATACCCACTTAATATGCCTCAAGAAGACCGTGATATAGATGCTGCCACACAAGCAGAAATAACAACATACAAATGGTGGACTCCCAAGTGGTATGACGCTGTGGCGCATGGCTTCTTTGTGCGTCAACACGTCGAGGGTGGTCAGATGAGTCGTGATATGACGCTCTATGTAGATTGTGATGGCCGTGCTTATCATATCTATTCTTCGGAAGAGAATCTGACGCTTCAAATCGCAGAATTGAGCGATGATTATCTTTCGCACACGGGGCGTTATATTCGTCTTTTCCCTGGTGGACACAATGAGGCACCAGCGGTATTTAGACATGACAATACCTATTGGATGATCACTTCGGGATGTACAGGATGGGCACCCAATGCTGCTCGATTATTTTCGGCACCTTCTATTTGGGGACCGTGGCAGCAACATCCTAATCCTTGTAGAGGTGAGAAGGCTGATAAAACATTTGGAGCACAGAGTTCTTTTGTCTTAGAGACAGGTGACCAATACATCTTTATGGCTGATATTTGGAAACCAAAAAGTTTGATGTACTCTGGATATATACAGTTGCCTATTCAATGGGATGAAAATGGATTGCCTTATTTGGAACAGAAGTAAGATTCTTTTTTGATAAGAAAAAAACAAAACACGACAGAAAAAATATATTAAATCGATATTATACTAATAAATCTCTCTCTCTTTCGGAAAAGAGATGTTTCAATAAGTATTCATGGAGCGAGGTAGTCTTGGTGACTATCTCGCTTTTTTTAGGAGGATATTCAACCCAAGGCATAGGGGAATAGTTTAGTACCCCAAAAGCAGCTATTAAACTTTTGGGGTACACCTATTTACTACCAATACATGTATAAAATGGAGTAAACAGTATCAACAAAATAAACTATTTATTCAATACCAATGCCAGTAGTAGTGCACGCTCTATTAAGCTGTGACGCAAGATGCGTTCGTTGTTGGAAGGCAACACTTCACCCACGGGACCAAGACCATCTATTTTAGGCATTTGTTTTTCGATGTGACAAATATCTGCCGAACTCCAACGATGTTTTTTTGTGACGCGTATATCGACTTGCTTGGCGATCTCTTGGATTTGAGCGTACAACTCGGCTGTCTCTTCGGTAAGTGGCATTGCAGGACGTTTTATTCCCCCTCCAAAGTGCACTTGGTAGATCTTGCTGCGTTTCTGAGCAGTGATGATCTTTTTTAATTTTTCCTCGATTTGTTCGAGTTGATCGTTACAATTAAAACGCACGCTAATGCCAGCCGATCCATGTGCCGACTCTCTAAAGATATTGCTACTAAATTGGATGTTGTATGGAGCAATAAGATTGTCGGGCTCATTGCGAGACAGATCGGTCATTGTGGCTAGTGTCTTTGTAAACTGCATGGCCATCGTGGAGATGTTTTCGGACACATCTGTAGCTATCAGTTTTGATTCGTACTGATAGGTCGCCGAACCAGAACGAGAGATCACTAAGCCTCCGTTTTTAGAAGAACCGCTTACAGAAATAACACGTTGGGCAAGATCTGCCTTTTGTAGTATGATATTTTTGGCGTATTTACCGTCTATACTAGAATCTGTTGTCAATAGGATGCCTATTTTATTTTTCTTTAATTGACGAGTAAAGCGGAGAGCTTGTAAGGCTGAGATAACAATAGCAATGCCTCCTTTGTTTTCCCACACACCAGTACCTTCAATATATTGTTCGTGGGCTTTGTAACCTTCATGTGTAGCCAAAGGAATGCGATTGTCCAGAGAAAGTAGAATAAGGGTGTCTATTTTTTTGTCATATGAATTACTAAAATAGAGGATATTTCCGACTTCCAATTGAGGATGCACTTCTTGCGTAAATCCTAAAGTACTCAGTGCATTGCTGATGATATCATTGCAGTGGTTGACGCCAGTTACGTTGCGCACATGTGTATTGGTATCCACCAATTTTTGTAGTATCTTCTCGGTTTGTGCCTGACGAGTTTTCAAAAACGAACGGATGCGAGTCGCTAATGAAACTTTCAATTCTGCATTTTCACCTGGCAATGTGGTCATCAATGTATTGGAGAAATAACGCACAGATGCCACGTCTAGCATGCGGTTTACCAATGATTCATAGCTATATCCTGCCACTTTGGCTGCTGCTGGATAGGAGCCGGTTTCCCCAAGGCTAGCCATGGAGTTGATCTCTAGCAAGTAGATGGTACCATCTTCGTCCAAGCGGATGTCTACGCGTGCAAAGTCTCTTAGATTGAGTGCTTTAAAAGCTTTTATACTTAACTTTTGCATCGCATCAGCTAGTTCCTCAGGAATAGGAGCTGGACACAACTTGCGTTTGGGCTTATGTTTCTTATCATCGACTGTTTGGATGGCATCAGGATTGCCTTCCAAATCGATCTCTAGAACAGGGAAAGTTTCAACTGGAGAATTGCCTAAGATACCTACGCAAAATTCGCGACCACGTATAAATTGCTCAACAAGTGCTTGTTGTTCAAATTCTGTGACAATAAAGTGAATGGCTTCTCGCAGGTCTTCATCGTTGTACACCACTTTAAGACCAAACGATACACTTTCCATTTTGGGCTTGACGATAACGGGATATTTGACAGTAGACAAGTCTTCGTCTGCATGATTAAAAACCCAAAAATCGGGGGTAGGTAGTTGGTTGTTTTTCCAAATAATTTTGGTCAATACTTTATCCAAAGCAAGCGCATGTCCTGATGGAGAGGAACCTACATAAGGGATGCCTAGCATCTCGAGCATGGAGGGGATATGGGTGTATCGGCTTTCCCCCTGAATGCCATAGGCCATATTGAAAATCATCCCCATATGCTCGCCTTCTATAACGCGAGGCATAAAGTTTTCAAGACGTTCTATAATCTGTTTGTTCCCGTCCAGTATAGCGACGTTATGGCCTGCTTTTTCTAAACAGGCGGCCACACGTTTTACGGTCTTCTCAGAATAAAATTCTTTGTTTTGCATACCGAAGGTGTTGATTACGCCTTCGATGTCTTTGTTGTAAATGATAGCTACTTTCATCTTTCTACATTAAGCTTCTAAAGGTTTAGGAGACTTGTTGGGATCTTTCACAATAACTGTTCTGTAAGGGAATGGAATCTCAATGCCTGCTTGATCAAATCGTTTTTTGATGCTTTCTAATACATCGCATTGAAGAATCCACGCTTCATCGTTATTTTGAGTCCATACATAAGCACGAATGGTTATTGAATATTCGCCTAGACTAACTAAGCGAAGAAGCACTAGAGGGACGTCTTTACGTTTATCGGCAGGTGTTCGGTAATCTTTAAGCAAAGGGTGCTTGGTTATTTCTTCTCGGATAATCTCTTTGGCAAGGTCTATATCCGAGTCATAACTGATACCGATATCAATTTGTTTCTTAATTTTTTCTTCAACAATAGAACTGTTGACAAGTATGCTCTCGCTAATCAAACTATTGGGGATAATGATACGACGAAATTCATAATCACGAATAACCGTGTGGCGCAAAGTGATCTCTTCGACAACTCCTTTCAAATGATCGCTACGGAGTTCTATAGTATCGCGTACGCTAAATGGTTTAAAAAATAAGATGAAAATACCACTTAGAATATTCGAAAATACCTTTTGTGATGCAAGACCTACGGTAGCAGCCAATATACCCGCACTGGTAAACAAGCCCTTGCCCATAGCGTTGAGCCCTGGTGTCTTGAGAAATATAATAATCAGAGCAATAGTGTAAATGATAAATGAAACTGCGTTTTTAAGGAAGACGAAGTTGGTGGGATCTTCATTTAGCTTCTTAGAACTGGTTCTAATATAGTAAGTCAAAAATCGTCTTATAGACCAAGATAATGCATAGGCTATGGCCAGTACACTAAATAGAAATATCCAGTACATGTAGTTGTTTTTAGGATCTATAATATCTTGCATATGCGTAAAAAGTTTTGGATTATTAGGAGTCCATCTTTGCTGTACACTTCAGGATGTGATTGGAATCCATAGATAGGTTTTTCTTTATGTCGAATGATTTCATACGGAGTCGTCTCTGAATGGGCCAGAGCCATAAAATCGGGAGGCAACTCAGTCACGTGAAAATGATGTTTTTTCTGTAGGAGCAGTTCACTTTTTCCCAATCCCTCAAATAGGGGATCTTCTGTATGAGTAAGCGTTATGAGTTCTTTTGTATTATGATATTCTGGGAGTTTTTTGATGCGTCCACCATGGGCCACTGCTATGATCTCGTGTCCTAAGCAGAAACCTAAGACAGGGACATTCCAGTTCATTAATGCCACAAAATTGGTTGTAAGGTTTAAAGGTTCATATGGATTTCCTTTGCCACCAGAAAGAATAATACCCTGTATATCAGCATGTGCTGACAGGGTTATGGGTTGATTATGGTCAAAAACGACGTAATCAAAATTTTGTTCAGCAAGAAATTGTCTCTTAAATTTCTTGATATATGCACTTTGGTTGTCAATGATTAATAACATATTTGTACGGGTTAAATGAATAACAATTGTCAATATGAATACGTTAACGAAGAAAGTGAAGCTAATAAAAGATTTTATGTATTACAATAAATGGTTTCGTTTATTATAAGTAATGGTTCTGTTTATTATAAGAAACCACACCGTTTATTATAAGCAATTATGGTATTTATTATATTGGGAATATTGGTTAAACAACCTGCCCGTTTACTTGCAAAAATACGAATTAGTTTTGATATTCCAATTTATAAGAGAAAAATACGTTTCAAACATCTTTAGATTTACTGTGATGTGATATCTTGTATAGTGAGAGGACATGGGGATTAGCTTCAGTCATTTGTTTGTTCCCTTTGTGCGTGTCGATTCAATCGTTTGGTCCCATCGATCCAAACGATTGAATCGATGGGATCAAACGATTGAATCGAGGCTGGCAAAGTACGGTGCGAGATTCTTGAATCCGTAGAATATATTCTTACCTTTATGGAAGAATAAAAAAGCGAGTACATCAAAGTCTATCATTGATGTACTCGCTATATTTTATTGTGTGTATGTACGCTGTTTTATTTAGTAGCTGTTTTTTCGGGAATCATCTCATGTAAGCATTTCTTAGGTGTGCTTGGGCATTCAGCCACAGCCTTGAGGTACTCCTTTTGCCCCTCTTTACCTTCTGCAAAGTGTGGCATTGATCTCTCAGGACTACACTTCTCTCTTACTCTACCTAATAACCTTATTTTGTCCACATATCTATGATACAAGATGTGTCTTTATATTCCTCATCTAGGATGATTTCTCCATAACCATCGGCAGTGATTTGACCACTGATTGGATTTTTTACGCTGGTAATATTGCCTTGTATAGTGGCGTGTACGCTACTTCTTTCAAAGGCTAAATCGCAATCAGGAGCCATCGTACAGTTTTCCATAATTAAGTCTTCCGCATAACACAAAGGTTGTGTACCAGATAGTGTACAGTTAACCAATCGTAGGTTTTTAGAATACCATCCTAGATACTTTCCGTTGATTTCGGAATCATATACAGTTACATTGTCTGTGTTCCAAAAGGCATCTTTTGTATCAATTTTTGCATTTCGTATCTCCAGATTTTGGCAATATTGGAACGAGTAGTTACCTTGATGCGTATAGCCATCTATAGTGATGTCTTTACTGTGCATGAACAAATATTCAGCATTTGATGTCGCCACATTATTTAAATGAACGTCTTGACAATGCCAAAAACACTCAGTTGCATCGGTCAGTTGTACGTTTTTTAAGGCAAGTGAATGCATTTCACGAAAAGCTTTTGGGCTCTTAACGACCGTGTTGCTCATCTTAAGATGGTCACAATACCAAAGGGCTGCTCGTGCACCTTCAGTAAATGTGCTATCATTGATTTCAAAATTATGTACATGCCAAAATGGATATTTTCCTTCAAATTGACAGTTGTTGGTGATGATATCTGCACATTCTTTCAATGCAGACTCTCCATCATGAATAATTACATGGTCAAATTTCATGTTTTTTTGTCCATAAAGTGGACGTTCATCACCATATTCAGTATGTGATATTACTTGTACTTTTTTTTCTGCTTCCATTATAATTCTTTTGTGCGACAAAGGTCGGCCTTTTTTTTGGCTTTACATTGCGAATATCAAACCAACATATGCGAATATCAAATATTTGATTTTCGGAATTTGCTAGGAGTAAATGTACTGTGCTTTTTAAAGAAATAATTGAATCGAGATGGTTCTGCAAAACCAAGCATATAGGAAATCTCTGAAATAGACAATGAGGTGTATTTAAGCAGTACTTTTGCTTCTTGTAAAAGACGCTGAGCAATCAGTTCTCCCGTTGTCTTGCCTGTAACTGATTTAATGGATCTATTGAGATAATTTACATGAATGTTGAGTTGATGGGCAAAGTCGGATGGTGTGTGCAATTTGACGACTTGATGTGTGTTATCAAGAGGGAATTGCCGTTCTAAAAGGTCGACAAATAGGGTGGTTACACGTTGAAAACTAGTTGTCGATTCTGCTTCTATTGTTGCTGGAAGTTGAATTTTCATCGCGAAGTGCAGCAATTCGTAGATAAGGGTACGGATGACATCGTACTTATACGGATAGTTGGAATTGATTTCGTCTTGCATACGTTTGAAAAGAGATACGACATGCTCAGATTGAGTCATATCCAATTCAAATATATGGCTACCACCTGGCTTAAACAAGGGGTATTCGGCCAGTTGCCCGAAATGACTAAAGAAATCGGCATTGAAAATACAAAAGTATCCCCCTTCAATGTTTTCAACCTTGTCCCAAGTATACGGAATCTGTGGGTTGGAGAAAACAAGTGCATGTCCATGTATGTCTATTGATTTATCTGCATAGTGTGCTGTAATTGAACTCGTGCGGATAAATGTGATTTTATAGTAGTCTCGCTTTTTGTATGGAACAGGCTTGCTAGAGGCTGGAGCACATTCATCTATACAAAAGACATTAAAATGACCGAGGGACTGACGTAAGTTGTTAGGCAGCCATCCCAGTTTACGTTTATAAAATGTTTCTATATTTTCAACTTCACTCATAGTATCTTATTTTCATATAATCTCAGTAAAGATATTGGTTTTATTTGAAAGTGAATTGCTTATTTCAAACAAATTGTTGCGAATATCAAACGTGTTCGTTTGGGAAAAGATAAAACAAAGCCCTACTTGTTAATAAACAATCAAGTAGGGCTTAAATATGTGTGTTTGTGAATGCTGTGACAGCATTAATATATATCAGAAAGTATTATTGCACATCAATAATAACACTTGCTGATTTGACTCCGTGAGCGGATACCGTAAAACGGAGTTTTCCAGAATGATCGCTTGAACGAACAATTGCAGTTGCTGCGCCGCTAAACAAATCCATAACTGGTTTTTGGAATGAACGTAAACTAGTTGGATCTCCATTGGCTGTTGCACAGAATGAACCAGCACCTTCAACCTTAAATTTCACAACACGAGTATCGGTTGGGACGATATTACCATGCTTATCAGCTACTTGAACTGTGCAATAGGCTAAGTCTTCACCGTTGGCTTGTAGTTGCTTACGGTTGGCTGTGATGACGAGATGATGTGGCTTGCCTGCTGTATGAATAGTTTCTTCGGCTGCTTGCTTGCCATCTTTATCATAGGCTACAACTCGTACTTCGCCTGGTTCATAGACCGTATGATTCCACATAAGACGGAAACGATTGGTTGCTGTACTATCATTCTTTTCTTGTATCCCTTGACTTTTGCCATTGATAAACAATTCAGCTTTAGGGTAACTAGTGTACACAAATATTGGAGTCACTTTACCTTCTCTTCCTTTCCAGTTCCAATGAGGAAGGATATGTAGAGTAGGAGACTTTTGATTCCATACTGAACGGTACAAGTAGTATCTGTCTTTAGGAATAGAAGCTAAGTCAATGATACCAAATGTAGAGCTATGGCTAGGCCAAGCGTTGGTGTCGTATGGAGTAGGTTCACCTAGATAATCAAATCCTGTCCACACAAACTGTCCAATGACATAGGCTTTGTCTTCGTCTGCTGCAAAATCAAGATCTGGAATATTAGACCAGTAACAGCTTTCGTTATCATAACTAGAACATTGGTTGTCGTCATGTAGAACCGCCTTTTGTCCTCTAAATAAAACAGGGAAGTGGTAAATACCTCGAGAAGAAACAGTGGATGCAGTTTCAGATCCAAGAATCAATTTTTGAGGTAATATGTTATAAGCTTTCTCGTAATATTGAGGTTTATAATTAAACCCTGGAATATCTAAAGCTGCGGCAAAACCATTGTCAAGTACAGCGCCAATTTGATCCATACCGCATGTTACAGGACGAGTAGGATCAATGCGATGTACTAGGTCTTGAAGCATGTTCAATTCGGCTACACCATCAGGTCCCCATTGAGAAGGAACTTCATTACCTATAGACCACATCACCACGGAAGGATTGTTGCGGTAATGTTCTACCATATTGGTAACGTCCTTTTGAGCCCAATCTTTGAATAGTGCACCATAGCCATTGGCTGATTTAGGACGGAAAGACCAATCATCAAAAGATTCAACCATAAGCATGATTCCCATTTCATCGCAAAGGGAAACCAACTCAGGAGAAGGCATGTTGTGAGCTGTACGAATGGCATTAGCTCCCATATCCTTAAGTAGTTGTAGTCGATATCTCAAGGCTGACTTATTGATAGCAGCACCTAGTGGACCTAAGTCGTGGTGATTACAAACTCCCTTAAATTTAGTGAGGTTACCATTTAAGAAAAATCCTTTTTCAGGTACAAATTCTAGCTTACGCACACCAAAACGAGTGGTGTACTTATCAACTTCTTGATTATCGACATATAGTCGCGTTTGCGCAGTGTACAAGTATGGACTATCAGGTGACCATAATTGTGGGTGATCGATTAGAATATTTTGTTTGGCTACTTGTCCGTGATAGCTGTGAGGAGTACTTTGTGTAGCCACTATTTTTCCTTGCGCATCTAGAATCGCTGTTTTAACCACGATGACTTGGCCTTTTGTAGCACCATCTATTTGTACATTTATATGAACAGATGCATATGCTTTGGAGATGTGCGGAGTCGTGATGTATGTACCCCAAGTAGGAATGTGTACTTTATCAGTAATGACCAAGTGTACATTGCGATATAAACCAGCACCGGCGTACCAGCGCGATTGTTTGTTGAAGTTTTCTAGTTGTACTTCTAAGGTGTTTTTACCAGTGTGAGCCACCTTGTCTAAGGTCACATAAAAAGAGTTATAGCCATAAGGCCAGTTCTTTACTTCTTGACCGTTGACCAACACACGAGCATGACTCATGGCTCCATCAAAGATGAGCGTTGTACTTTTTCCTAATGTGTCGGGTAGGGTGAAACTTGTACGATAAGTGCCTTTACCTATATATGGTAGGCCACCTGTTCGCCCTGTTTTGAGTGTTTTTTCTTTTTCTCCATTTTGTTCTACAGCAACAACTTGCAGGTCGGTGTGCATATCAAATGGACCAGATATAGCCCAATCATGGGGGATCGTAACCGATTCCCATTTTGAGCTAGCTGTGACGGTGCCTTTGGTGAAAGTCCATCCTTTTTTAAGATAGATTTCTTGGCGTTCTGCGTGTGAAATAAAGGGGATAGCTGCCAAAATGGCAGCTATCAACCCTATTCTAATTTTATTATGCATAAGTGGGTCGTCTGGTTTTAATTTTTAAAGCAATTCAAAGCTGCTGTAGGTGCCCCATCAATAAAGCATCCCTTATTGTAACCACCGTTATATCCACCTGGTGCTTCTGGTTCCCAATAGAAGATACCATCTACGTGTCCAGTAGTTTGGCAGTCATCCATCAGTTTTTGCATCATCTTTTCACTTGCATCGACCTCGTCGTAAGCCATACCGACTTCACAAATCACGACTGGTTTACCGTAAGTTTCTGATACAGTATTGATGTTTGCAATACAGGCATTTACAGTAGTTTCCCAATTGGATGGGTCTGGATATAGCGACATTCCTATCATGTCATATTTGGCATTATTGGTTTGTAGGTTGCCAAATAGGCGAGTGTACAACCACAATGTCTGACCTTGGTCGCAGTGAACCACCACTTTGGCATCTGGGAAGATCGCTTTGACGGCATCATAACCAGTGCTAACTAGTGTAGCGAAGTTCGAACCATTGTCAATAGAACCAAGAGGCCACATCATACCGCCACGAGTTTCGTTACCGATTTGCACCCATTCTGGTTCGATGTTGTATGCCTTTAATTTGCCAAGCATATCATTGATATGTGCAGTCATAGCATCTTCTGCACCAGCTAGGTCAAGATTGGCCCATGCAGCAGGAATGTCCTGATTTGCTGGATCGGCCCAAGTATCACTAAAATGGAAGTCAATCATAAGACGTAGACCGAGGCTGTTAGCTCGACGTGCTTTAATAAGCACGTCGTCAACATTACTCCAGCCTTCAGCTGGATTGACCCAAACACGTAGACGGATGGCGTTGACACCACATTCATCGCGTAAGAGCTGCATACATTCCATTTGTTTTCTATCTGTCGTGTAGAAAAGATTGCCTTCTGCTTCTAGTTGAGTAAGCCAACTAACATCAGCTCCTTTGGCAAATCCTGTGTGATCTACAACTACAGGTGTATTATCGACAGGTGGGTTTGTCACTGGACTGTCTTCTGTACAGGATGTGAATCCTAGTGCAGCCATAAATGCGACAGAAGCGACTATTTTATACATTGTTTTCATTGTTAAAACTGATTTATTGATTGTTTGCTGTATAAGAATAAGTGCCTTTACAAAGGTCTACTGTAAGGGTATATGTACCATTGGCAAGATCGTTATCACCATCGAAACCATCTTGGTATAGGCGTAACACACCGCTACCACCACCAAAGGCTAGATCCCAACTACCGTTGATTAATACTTTCACACCATATGGAGTGTTGGCACTTTTAGTGACTTGAGCTGTATATACACCTGCTTCGGCAGTTGCTTGCATAGCTGTTACATCCCAATTGTCGTTAAGACCTGCATATGAAACAGAAGTCACAGGATATAAATGGTATGTTTTGCCTGATAATGATACGTCAAATACGTATAGACCAGCTTCTGGTGCTGTAATAGTAGATCCGCCCTCTGATAGGGAACCTTCAAGTCCAGTTCCACCGTCTACCATACCATAGTAATCGTCCCAAAGATTGACTTCTTTATATAGTCGATAACCTTCTGTAGAGTTTACATTACAAACACCACCATAGTTAAGATTATCTTCGTTGTACACTACTAAGTAATTATCGAAGGTCCAATTTCCACCGTTGATACCATCATCAATACCTGATAGGAAAAGATGTTGACTGACAGTTTCTTCTGGTGTGTTTGATGCATTGACTACTTGTACAGTCCATTGAGTTGGATCACTTAGATTCAATTCTAGAGCTTTTTCTCCTGCTTCAGGTATAGAAACTGAAATAGTTGTAGTGGATGTACCAAAATCAAGATGATCGCTTGTACCACCAAATCCAACAGGAGAGTCTACAGCAGCACTGTCATCAGTTCCAGTGGATACATTGTATTGTTTACCTGTACCACTAATGGTAATTTCGGCTGTTTTTGCTTCAGTTGCAGTGAAGTTTAAAGTCCAAGTATTTGTCTTACGATCGTAAACCATTTCACCTTGGATGTCGCCAGATACAGTAAGTGCTGGAATAAACAATGCGCTCCACTCATTAGCTGGAGTATCTACGATAGTATAGTAACAACCTGTACCTCCTGGATACCAATAGTTCCACATATCAATTCCACTTTCTGATGAAGTCATCATAAATGAAGTTCCTGTATTACCATCGTTACCCCAGATTACTCCATTACCTTCTTGTAGGTACCAATTTTCCCATGCACCTGCACCGATAAATCCTTTGTAAATACCATCGCTATCTGCAGAATATAGGTTCTTGCCTGTATCTTCTTTTGAAGATGTGAGGTAATGTCCGAGTGTCATATCAATAACGTATGGAGTAACCTGAACAGTAAGCGTGTTACTGTATTGAGGAGTCATATTGTTTGCAAGTTGGCCGGCTATACGGATATACACAGGAGATGCCTTGCCTCCTTCAATGCCTACACGGCCTACCGTATTGTTTAGCTCTTCAACTGTAAATTGTTTTTGATAGACTCCATTTTCCATGATGAAATTAACTGTATTAGTAAAAGATTCATCCGCAGAAAATTGTATTGTATTGATGACAGCATGCTTTGGAGCAGCAACGCGTGGGTCACTTGTCGATATAAGACTATTGTCATTCCAATATAAGCTCAATGCTAGTGCGTCGAGTTGATTGTAGTCTAGTACTATATCTTGACTTGTACCGTTTAGTGTCAAGTCATCACCCCCAGTAGTATAGATGGTGTCACCATCGTTGCTACAGGACATCATGAATACACTCATGATGGCCATAGCAAAAAGGGATATATGATGTGTTATTTTCATATCTATATATTCTTGATGTTTTAATAATTAGGATTTGATAGATTAGGATTGGCTGTAAGCTCTGCCGCTGGAATAGGGTACACATTGTACTTATCATCAACAGCTCGACCATCAACTACGCCACCTTTCCATTGCCATAGGTATTTATTTGTTGTAAATAAACCGAAGCGGACTAAATCGGTACGGCGACAAGCTTCTTGATATAGCTCGCGTCCACGTTCATTAATGATGAAGTTAAGATTGAATTGTGCATCCGATATATTCCCTGAGTCATTACCATAGGCTCTATAGCGTACCAAATTGACCAAAGTAAGGGCTTCTGAACGAGTCATACCTGTACCCCCACGAAGCACTGCTTCAGCTGCCATCAAATAGACGTCAGCAAGACGGAAAACTGGGAAGTCAGTATCTACTCCATCTGATGCTGAATCTGAAGAAGCGGCACCGTCATCTGTTAGGTTGGTCCATTTTTCGCTGTAATAACCTTGTGAACCTTCATCTAGTGATTTGTCTATATATTGGGTTTGACCGTCAGTCCAAAGCATACAACGACTATCTGTTGATGTAGCTACATCATCAAATAGGGCAGAGAATTCTCCACGTACTCGCCAGCTTCCCCAACCACTAGAAATACCATATTTGGATGGATCTTGTGAGCTATCACTACCGCAAGAACCACATACTAAATAAGTTGTAGCTCCCCATGTCATGGTTGTTTTAGAATCAGTAACAAAGGAGAAAAGAATTTCATTAGTACGCTTGTTGTTATCAGCATTAAACAATTTAGCGTAATCTGATTCTAGGCTATAGCGTTTTGTATCAATGATTTTCTTGCAATATGTGATACAGTCGGTGTAATGTTCAGTACCTGTATAAACAGCAGCATTAAGATATAATTTTGCCGCTAAAGCCCATACAGCAGCTTTTGAAGCACGTCCGTATTCGTTTGTATCTGGCAAAGCGTTTTCTATCGCCTTAATTTCTGTTTCGATATAATCAAACAGTTGTGTACTAGTGTATGCTTCTGGAATGTAAGCAGATGCAGGACTATTTTCATCAACGAAAGGACCTTGACGGTATAGATCTAGTACGAAGTAGTAATCAAGTGCACGCATAAAACGAGCTTCAAGACGATAATTGCGAATATCTGCTTGTTCGCTTTCACTGAATTGTGCTATTTTATCATCACCGCAGTAGCGTAAAAATTCATTGCAAAGAGCAATAGAATAGTATAGACGATAATATGTATCTGATACCCATGAATCGCTGGCATCCCAAGTCATATAAGATAGGTTTGTCAGTTTATCACCACTCAACCAACGCATTGCAGTTTCATCGGTTGGAGCTTCTTGAAGGTTAAAATAGCTACGAAGCAAATCTTGACCATTGAAAGAGGAAATATCGGAATTGCCACCACCTTTTTCTTGGCCTGCAAGGGTGTATGAACCATAAATTTTGGCAAGCACCATTTTATATCCTTCAGCACTTGTATAGACAGAAGATGAGTTCTGTTCGATAACGGGATATTGGTTGAGATCATCCGTACATGCGGTGCACATCAACACAATAGCTAGTATTAGGAATGAATATATTTTTTTCATGTAACGTTGAATTATTAGAAGTTAAGTCCTACAGTAAGTGAATAGGTACGAGGGCGTGGATAAACAGAAGTATCAACACCAGTTTGGCTTTCAGGATCAATTCCACCGTATTTGGTAATTGTAAATACGTTTTGTACCATTGTTGAGACGTGTAAGTCAAAACTGTTGGCTATGCGTCCGAAGTCGTATGAAAGTTGGAGGTTATCCATTTTCAAAAAGGCTGCATTTTCTAAATAATAGTCACTTAAGTATTGACGTTTTTGAAAGCCAGTTTTCAAATAACTTGAAGAAAGGTTATTCAATTGACCTGAACACCAAGTTGTACATTCCCAAGCACCCATATTGGCTTCCATACCGTTGTACACGTAGTTACCAACTTGTGCTCTTAATGATGTACTTAGAGTCCATTTCTTGTATTGTAGACTAGTACTTAATCCAAAAATCCAATCTGGAGAAGGTGAATGTGTGTGATAGCGGTCATCTGCTGTGATTTCACCATCGCCATTAAGATCGGCATAAAGTCCTTCAATAGGACGACCTGTTTCTTTGTCATAAATTTGTTTGTACAAATAGTATGAGTAAGGTGCATGTCCTGTTGAGAATACTTGCATTTGGTAAGAATCAATATATGGACCCACTTCAGTGTCAGGGCTATCTGCTCCAGGAATTAAAGTCATATTAGTAATACGACTACGTTGCCATGTTGCATTGGCTGTTACAGACCAAGACCAATCATCAGTATTTATAACATGGGCATTCAAGCTCATTTCGATACCTTGGCTATCTACGTTACCAACGTTGGTCAAGAGCATCTTGTCAAAGTTGACCCCTGCTGGAGTTGGTACAGAAGCAAGAAGATCTTCTGTCTTACGATTGTAATAATCGACAGATCCAGTGATTCGGTTGTCAAGGAATCCAAAATCAAATCCAGCATTCCATGACTTAGTTGTTTCCCAAGTTAGATCAGGATTGTATGCTTCTGGACGATAAGTATGGATAGGAGTACCATTTAGTTGATATTGTGCTCCTTGTTGGCTGATGGTATAGATTGGCAAGTAACCATAGTTAGAAATACCATCTTGTTGACCTGTAATACCGTAACTTACACGTAGCTTAAAGTCATTCATTACAGAGCTAATTGGCTCATAGAAGCTTTCTTTAGATACACGCCATGCTAAAGCGACTGATGGGAATGTACCCCAACGGTTGTCTTTAGAGAAACGAGAAGAACCGTCACGACGGAATGTACCTGTCAACATGTACTTATCAGCAAGGGTGTAATTTAAACGACCATAGTATGATAATAATGTGTGACGTTGATCACTTGCTGCTGATGAAGCTTGTACATCGCCAGCTACATTGTATTCATCGTACGCTGAATTGTAGCTCTTCCAGTATTGATAATCGTATCCTAAAGTAAGATCGACATTACTATTTAGAGCATCAATGTCTTTCTTATAGTTAGCATAGATGGTAAGCAATTTGTTATAATTCTTTTGAGGACCATAACTATAATCACGTCCACCAGTGCTATAATAAGAATAATTGCTTTCAGGGACGTACACTTCTCCAGTACCTTTAGAGTAGTCATATCCTGCTGTAGTATGAAGACGTAGGCCTTCTGCGAAAGGGAAACGATAGTCCATGTCGACATTTCCTACAAAACGGTATACTTTTGAAGTTGAGTTGTATAGGTTTAATTGGCCAACTGGATTGGCTTGAGCACCTTGAGCAGGCTTGCCTACATTATCAACAACGTTTGTATATCCTCCAAAAATGCTATTTGCATCTCTAATAGGTAGAGTAGGATTGTATGCTAGAGCATTCCAAATAGCTCCTGTTTCTGCAAAACGGTTTTTGCTGTATGTTCCTTTACCGCTGATACGAATATGAAGATGGTCATCAAAGAACGAAGGAGTTAAGTTGATGTTACCAGTATAACGTGTTGAGTTATCTGTACGTAAAATACCATCTTGATTCATATATCCCAAAGCTACACGGAAAGGTAGCCAAGAAGTCGCGCGTCCTGCTACACTAAGACTATTATCTGTTCCGAGGGCTGTTTGATATATAGCATCATTCCAATTAGTACGTTCATTACCAATTAAGGCAATTTGATCAGCAGTACCTTGTGTCTGATATGCGTTTTTGAATTGGTTTATGCTAAGCATTTCAGCTGTTTTGGTACGATTGGCAACGGAGTTAGTTGATTGAAGGCTGATTTTTATTTTATCACCTCCACCCTTTTTCGTATTGATGATGATGACACCATTAGATGCACGAGAACCATAGATGGCTGTCGATGACGCATCTTTAAGGATAGTCATGCTTTCAATGTCATTAGGGTTGATCAAACTTAAAAAGTTACCAGATCCAGTAACACCACCACCTACTTCCATAGGTACTCCATCAAGTACAATCAGTGGGTCGTTAGAAGCGTTCAGTGAAGCCCCTCCACGTACACGAATTGTTGCAGAAGCATTAGGTGAACCACCAGAGTTGATGATTTGTACACCGGCAATCTTACCATTGATCAGTTCTTCTGGAGAAGATACAACACCACTGTTGAAATCTTTTTCTCCAACTGTAGAAACTGAACCTGTAAGGTCTTCTTTCTTTTGTGTACCATAACCGATAACGACTACTTCGTCAATCAATTGTGCATCAGTCTTAAGTACAACTTTAATAGGAGCATTGTCTTTTGTAAGTGTAATCACTTGTTTGACGCATCCGATATAAGAAACTTCGATTGTTTTAGTTTCAACGGGAAGTTGTAATGTGAAATTACCATCAAAGTCTGTAATTGTTCCCATTGAGGTACCTGGAACGACTACACTTGCACCAATAAGTGGTTCTTTGTTTTCGTCAATAACGAGACCCGTAACTATGCGGGTTGTTGTTTGAGCGGCTGCTACAAGAGGTAGGGTCATTGCAATGAATGCTAACAAGAACATTCTGAACCTACAGCCGAAAAGTGCTGTTTGCTCTCTCATTGTATTAGTTTTTTTTAGTTTATGATAAATGATTATTTAATTGCTTTGGAGGCTTCAGTAAAGGCATCCATAATAGCTGTAGGGCGATCATTCTGAAAAGCACCTAGAGAGTATCCTCCATGACAGCATTCTGGAGCCCAATAAAAGACACCTTTGCATCGATTGTTTGTTTTTTCCATGCATGCACGGATTAGTCGACTCATAAAGATATAACCTCTATGAGGAGCATCTGCTTTGACACCTGTTTCTACTACCATAAGGTCACAGTCATAGCGCTTGCTAAGGGTGTTGATATTAGCTATACAGTCATCAACTGCCGATTGAGCTAATGGATCACGATTATACCAAAATGGATAAATACTCATGCCGATAATATCCCATTTTACACCTAGGCGTTTTAGGGAATCAAACATGAAAGTATACAGGTCTAAATTATATCCTCTGTCAAGATGAATGATGACTTTCGCATCTGGATATATACGTTTAACGGCTTCACAACCTACTTGAGTGAGTCCAGCATATTGTTTCATGTTGTCTGGAGCTCTCCCCATGTCCCATAGAAAACCATTTGTTGTTTCGTTACCCACTTGTACCCACTTGACATCTATGCCGTGCTTCTTAAGTAAGGATAAAGTTTCTTCGGTGTGATGGACCAAGGCTTTTTTCATGCCATCATAGTCAAGACCTTTCCATGCTGCTGGTATGTTTTGTTTGCCAGGATCGGCCCACCAGTCACTATAGTGAAAATCTATCATAATAGCCATATTTTGTGCTTTGGCACGTAGAGCCATGGTGAGTACATCTTCTTTACTACTCCAGCCTCCTTTGGGATTGACCCAAACTCGAAGTCGGACTGCATTAAGTCCTAACTGTTTCATTAAAACGGTGTTTTCCGTTTGTACTCCTTCTCTGTTGTAAGAGAATATTCCTTGATGTTCTAATTCTGTGGTAGCACTAATGTCAGCGCCGAGCCAGAACTCTTGCCCCCACATGCACACACTGTTAAGTAATAAAGCACTTCCAATGATATAATACCTCAGAAGTGATCTAGATAATAAATGTTTCATACTTTTAGATGGTTAAAGTAAATGTGTATCCTAAAACATCTTTCCACCCTTAAAAACTGCTACCTGTCTTTTCTATTAATTATTCTACTTCTTTGTCGTGTTTTTACTTGTAGATGCAAAGATAATTAGAACACTTATATTCTTATGAAGAAAAAAGACAGATGATAGCACAAAAAGGACAAATGCTGATTATCAGCGAGTTTTTGAGACTTTTTCTGCTGTTTTTTACCTTTGAGTAGTGCACGTGTCTATTCAATATATTCTTTCCATTTATCACATGACTTTGTTCATTCACTTGGATGTATGAAAAGAAATGAGATAGAATTTCAAGGTGACAACAAGGTGTGTTGCTCTTAAAATTCTATCTCTACTACAATTAAAAAGGGGAGATACGCAGAATGTTATTGATCCAGATTCTTGTTATGTTTCCCCATGTATTCTTTGGGAGATATTCCGAATTCTTGCGTAAAGCTTTTGGCAAAATATGAAGGGTGTGAAAAACCAACCATATGCATAACTTCAGAAATTGTGAAGCGATTTTGTCTTAATAAAATGGCCGTTTTCTTCAGTCTAAGTTGACGAATGAAGTTTACTGGAGTCATACCAGTTTGTTGTTTTATAAGACGAAGCATCTTTTTCGAACCGATTCCTGTATCATCACATAGTTGTCCAACATTGAAGTCTGGATCACTCATGTGTTCTTCAATGACTTGTAGCACAAGTTTCATGATTTTCTCATCGCTATTTAAAATGTCTTCCTTAACTTCTATGGTCGATTCGACCATCTTTTCTTGTTGCATTTTATCAGCGACTAATTTACGTGATTCTATAAGTTGTTCTACACGTAGTTTTAATCGTGACAATTCGAACGATTTGTGCATAAAGACATCTACTCCTGCTTTCATGCTCTTGAGTTCAGTTTCATGATCATGTTTTGCTGTAAGCATGATGATAGGTGTCGAAGCTAAGTAAGATGTCTTTCTTATTTGTGCACACAGCTTTAGTCCTGACATAATAGGCATCATCTCGTCAACTATCATCAAATCTGGACGAATCGTTTGAGCGGTTTTCAAGCCTTCTTGTCCATCGTGGGCAAGAAAACATTGATATGAGTCGGAAAATACAGATTGCATGAATTCAAGAAGCTCTTCGTTGTCATCAACAATCAATAGTTTAGGCTTATTCTCAACAACTTCTACTTTGTTATCTTGGGTAGTTGATTCTTTTGTCTTTTGAGTTAAAAGGTTATCACCTAATAATGGAATCTCTATTAAAAAAGTGGTGCCATTTGGTGGAGTACTATCTAGGCTAACTGTTCCGCCATGCATATTGACAAATTTCTTCACAAGATAAAGTCCTATGCCAGTACCTTGATTTTTCTTGACTTTAGATTTACCTTGATATAGTCTTAGCCATACCATATTATGTTCTTCTTTTGGTATACCAGGTCCATTGTCTTTTACGGATACTAATAAGGCACGTTTGTCTTCGTCTTTGTTTATCTTGATATGTATACAACCTGTATCATTGGGTACAAACTTGATAGCATTGGATAGTAAGTTGTAAAATATTGATTCCATTTTGAATAAGTCTAAGTTAAGCCAAATTTCTTCATGGAACGTGTCAATATCAAGAGTAATCCCTCTAGTTTCAGCTACTTGGTTAAATGAAGCGAGTACCGTACTGAGGAGGCGATTTACTTCTATTCGCGAACGCATTAGTATTTCTTCTTCCTTATAAGAACTACGTTTGAAATCTAGTATACGTTGGATAAGGGTGTTCAAACGCAGTGCATTTCTGTGAACGCCTTCAAGTTGGGCCTGAAGAGTTACGTCATCAACTTCTGTGAGCATTTTATCCAATGGAGCAATGATTAAGCTCAATGGAGTATTTAAATCATGAGAGATATTTGTGAAAAAATCAATCTTCATTCTAGATAGCTCCAATGATTTTTCTTTCTCCATGCGTTCATATTTTCTCTTGTTTCTATCAAAAAGGTACATGATAAATAGAATCAGCATGATACATGATGCTATAAAATAGATTATCTTGGCCCAAATAGATAGATACCATGGAGGTCTTATTTCAAATGTAAATGAGGATACACTGCTTTTTTGTAGACTAGTGCGAAGATTGAGAATATACTTGTCTGGAGACAGTTCATGAAATATGATGTGATTGTCTTCTGAAGATAATTTGTTCCATTCAGCATCTTTCCCATCACGGCAAAGTTGGTATTCATAGATGTATGGTTTCTTCTTGAAATAGCAGAAGTCTGAAATTTCGAATGTTAATTGCTTGATGGATGCAGGGAAACTTGACAGTTTGCCTGCATCTTTTAATTGATAATCTATATTCGTTTTTAAACGTTTGTTGTCATTCACAATAGATACAATGTGAATGGGATGTGCTTTTTCTGTATGGGTGTAAATAGATGGATTTAAATTAAGAAGTGCATCGTATCCTCCTAATATAAAATCGTCCTTTTGAGAGTCATAATAAATGGTACGGTATTCATAATCAGGTATATTCAAGTCTTTGAAAACACCAGTAGTTGTGTTATATACTTTAATTCCATTAGTAGTAGTCATCCATAGGCAACCGTTTTTGTAGCTCATTGAACTAACGGTGTTGTTAATGAGTGATTTCTGGGGGAAAATGACTACTTTATGGTTGGCAACATTTATTTGCCCTAAAGCATTTTTTACAGTGTACCATAGGTGTCCATTATTATCAAAAGTGAGATTTTGTATATCGAAATGAGACAGTGTACCTGTTTCATTTAAAATCGGAATCTCTTGAACATACATTGTTTCTGTGTATAGTAGAGAGAGCCCACCTCGATGTCCTAGCCATAGATTGCCATTAGAATCCTCTTTAATATCATAAACATGGTTGGGGATTTTTTTTGCATCTCCTTTACCGACCTCCTCTATCTGGTTGCATTTATAAGTCTGATAGGCATGACTCATTAGTCGTTTTTTATCTGCATAAAAAAGTCCTCCTCCGTAGGTGGCTACCCAAAGTCTTCCTTTTCTGTCTTCATAAACATCATACACCCATTCTGCCTTTTGGGTCCCATTTTTATTTGTGATATTATAAGTGATAAATTGTTTTTTGGTAGAGTCATAACTAAGTACACCGTTATCTGTAGCTACCCAAATGTTTTTATTCCTATCTTCGTATATTCGTCTAATAATATTATGAGGAATATGGTAACGTGAAGATTCTTTTTGGAACCAAGTCGTTTTATTTTGCTCTTGAAGGATGATCCCATTATCACCTGCATACCAGTAACGTCCTTTTGAATCCCTTAAAATATTACTAAAATGGTTCCCTTGGTTATTAGTCGTAGATAAATCTTTGATGATTGAAGAAAGTGAGATATAAGTATAAAATGGAGAATAGTGCATCAAACTGACTCCATGCCCTGTTCCAATCCAAATGTTATTGTCCTTATCTTTAAAAAGATTCCAAATAGCATTATTGCATATGCTTTTTGAGTCTCTCAGATCATGACTGTATATATTTATTTTATTTGTTTCAACATCGTATTGAATCAATCCATTGTCTGTCCCTAGTAGTATATCATTATCTTTACGAATCATGCATTTAAAATTCGTATCGTAGGTGAAAATGGATTTTAGAGTAAGAGTTTGTGGGGTATATTGAATTAATGCCCCGTCCGTACCTATCCATAAACAGTTTTTATGTGTGTCCCATAAACATGAATTGACAAAAGATAATGTACCAATTGACGTGTATTTGTTTGTATTGATTGTATAATATCCTAAACCGCCTATACCACCAACATACAGACGGTTATGTCCGTCATAAGCCAAAGCATAGCATTCACCAATATTTTTGTCTTTGATAGTCCATGTATTGGTTGTAAGATTATAGGTGATTAACCCTTCCTTTTCGGTTCCAAACCATATGTCATTTCCGATGCGACATGCAACACGTACTCTACCTAGAACTAAGTTTTCTAATGGGGTGTGCACAATGTGCCCTGATGAAATCTGATAAAAAACTATTCCTGTTTCATTAGTAAAACAAAGGTTATCTTTGTCAATAACTAGGATAGAGTGCACTTGACTACCACTAACAGCAGGATAAAATTGATATCCATTGTAACAAAAAAGGCCGCTGTTAGTTCCTAGCCAAATCAATCCAGATGTATCTTGCGTAATGGATGCATATCTATTAGCCCCATAGCCCCAGTAGAAAGACTCAAATTGTGAACTGTGCACAATTATTGCATGGGCAATTAGAATACAGCTAAAGATAAATCTATTGATGTGTTTCATATAGTAAACGTGTTCATTTCTAGCACAAATATATACATTTATAGCGTTTTGCAATATTTATTTGTGGACAAAGATAAAAAATGAGAGAGTATCTACATAGATATTCTCTCATTTTATTTTTTATTAATTAGATTATAGTTCTATTGCTCATCAGCAAACATAGGGTCCCAAGCTGGAAGACGTGTTGGCTTTTGTTTCAGAATACTCTCAATCTTTTTTGTAATATATTTTTTATCTACTACAAGACGGAACATATATTCATCAAACCAACGATCAGTCATGACTAAATGCCCATGATTAGGTCCCTCTCCCCAGCTATTTTCAACCATCCATTTATTAGGTTGTCCATCTTTATCTAGGTTGACAGCCATAAGTGTCATGGCGTGTGAGCTACCACTTGCGAATGTTGCTATTCGAGCCTTTTTGTCCATCCCAAATGTAGTACCCATTAAATCGTCATAGTCGAAATTTTTTGTATCAAGAGTACCATTCTCTCGTAAAAAACATTTACCTACGTCGCAACTAAAGTACATCATGGTGCTATCTTTAATTGATTTAATAGCCATGTCTTTGATCTCTTCAATAGGGAGATTGACGTATGTCCAGTTCTTTCCATCATACGCGTGACGATCATAGTCTATCTCGTATAATTTATTATAAGGGCGAGTAGGGTCATTCATCAACATGACATAGGTGTTCTTTAAATCAATACCTATGTATTCAGCGTAGAATGATTTTGGTGTATATTCTTTTGTGCTGATTGTTTTGCCAGATTTATCACGTAATGTCCATTTGAATGTAGCTGGAGGTTCTCCCATATTTAAGACAAGCATTCTATAAATAGTCCCAAGCATGCTAGTCTTACGATCAAGTAAGTCTTGTCCTTTCTTGCCATCTTTTGCCATCTCACGAAGGGTTAGGGCATCTTCTTTAAGACGTAGTTCTATAAGATGAGCCATCATAGATGTGTTGTTTGTACTGAATGTTTCAGGCATAACTTCTGATGGTACTAATCCATATTTAGAAACAATATCAATTATACCTGTAAATTGTCCACCATCACTTAATGGATGCTTAAATAACCATTCAACCATTTTGTCATCCATTGGTTTATTGCTTGTGTCAATGATGCCTTGAAGGAATAAATTAGCTTTTTCTAATTGATCAAAAAAGAAACAATAAGCTTGTGAAAAATGGAAACTTCCCATATTATGTTCTGCAATCATTTGAGCACGGAACACATTAAGACCAGTGAATAACCAGCAACGGCCACTAGATTGTTGATCAGTGATTCCTTGTGTAAGTACTTTATTTGTAAAATGATCATTTAGTAGTGGACGCACTTCACGATTTACTGCCAGTTTCTTTATACTTTCATTACGAATGGCATTTCCAATAGCTTTATCGGCTGCTGTGCCTTTATAAGCTTGTTGTATCTCTTGATACATCTTAGGAGATATACCGCCTTCTTGTGCCATAAGTCCTGTAGCAGATGCTATGGCAAAACATGCAACAATTAATTTTTTCATTTTTGTCTGGTTTTATATAAATGCCCACTCTGTAACTAGGTATAGAGCGGGCATTGAAATTATGCTTGCAATAAACACAATTGTGCTCATTGATAGATACAAGATATTAGTTCTTGATGTCCGTTAAAGTTAGGTGCAACTCGTCAAGTTGGGCTGGATCTAGTGCAGCAGGGGCATCAATCATGACATCTCGTCCTGAATTGTTTTTAGGGAAAGCGATGCAATCACGGATTGAGTCAAGGCCTGCGAATAGGCTGACAAAACGATCCAATCCATATGCTAGACCACCATGAGGTGGTGCACCATATTTGAACGCATTCATTAAGAAACCAAATTGTTCTTTTGCTCTTTCTGGTGTAAATCCAAGCAATTCAAACATTTTGTTTTGAAGCGTTGCATCAAATATACGTATAGAACCACCACCTACTTCAACACCATTTACAACCATATCATAGGCGTTGGCGCGTACGGCTCCTGGGTCAGTGTCTAATAAATGAATATCTTCTTGTTTTGGAGATGTAAACGGATGGTGCATAGCCATAAAACGTCCTTGTTCTTCGTCCCATTCAAATAGTGGGAAATCTACGACCCATAAGCAAGAGAATTTATTTTTATCTCTAAGGCCTAACTGATTACCCATCTCAAGACGTAACTCACACAATTGTTTTCTACTTTTCATGGCATTTTCACCACTCATAATGAGGATCAAATCACCTGCTTCAGCTTGCATAGCTGTCTTCATTTCTTGGAGCACTTCTTGTGTATAGAACTTATCTACACTAGATTTTACAGTACCATCTTCTTGAATGCGAGCATATACTAGGCCTTTTGCTCCTATTTGTTGACTTTTTACGAAATCTGTCAATTTATCTAGTTGCTTACGTGTATATGAAGCTGCCCCTTTGGCACAAATACCACCGACGTATTCAGCATCATCGAAAACACTAAATCCATGGCCTTTAAGTACATGCATTAATTCTACAAATTTCATGTCGAATCGTGTGTCTGGCTTATCACTACCATAATACTTCATGGCATCATGCCAAGACATTTGTGGAAAGTCATTGTCAATCTCTATGCCGCGGATAGTGCGGAATAAATGTTTGGTCATGTCTTCAAAAATAGCGATAATATCCTGTTGGTCCACGAAAGTCATTTCACAGTCAATTTGAGTAAACTCTGGCTGGCGATCTGCACGAAGATCTTCATCACGGAAACATTTTACAATCTGAAAATAACGATCAAAACCAGATACCATCAATAATTGCTTGAAAATTTGAGGTGATTGGGGAAGAGCGTAAAATTGTCCTGGATTCATTCGTGATGGTACGATGAAATCTCTAGCTCCTTCTGGGGTAGAACCAATCAAAACAGGAGTTTCTACTTCCAAAAAATCTAGTTTGTCCAAATAGCTGCGGATGGCAATTGTCATTTTGTGACGCAACTCAAGGTTAGCACGTACTGTATTACGGCGCAAGTCAAGGTAGCGATATTTCATGCGAATATCATCACCTCCATCTGTGTCGTCCTCAATTGTAAAAGGAGGGGTTGCTGCCTTATTTAAAATGTTTAATTCTTTTACGATGATTTCAATATCACCTGTAGGAAGTTGATCATTTTTGCTGTAGCGTTCATTGACTTCACCGATGACTTGGATAACGTATTCTCTACCTAATTTGTTGGCTGCCTCACATAAAGTCTTATTTGTTTCCTCGTTGAAAACAAGTTGCGTGATACCATAACGGTCGCGAAGATCGACAAAGGTCATACCACCCATTTTACGTGTACGTTGTACCCATCCGGCGAGTGTAACCGTCTTGCCTGCGTCACTAAGGCGCAAAGCACCACAATTATCTGTTCTATACATAATCGTTTGTCAGAATATTTGTATTAAAATTTATATTGACCACAAAGATAGCAACTTATTGCGGAATACCTCTTCATAATATGGTGGTTTTTTTGTTTATATAGTGCTGAATATGGGAAAAATAAGAACGAACTACATTAAAATAAGATAGACAATTACTTTTTTCTCGACAAAAGAAGACAAAATAATGAGGAATTATTATCTTTGTCCGCTGAAATTTAATGAAGTAAAAGAACAAATGGGCTTATTGCAAGACAAATTATCAAAATATGATCTACCTCAAAAGATTAAAGCCAAAGGGGTATATCCATATTTTAGATGTATAGAAAGTGAACAAGATACTGAGGTCGTGATGTCAGGGCGAAAGGTTCTGATGTTTGGTAGTAACTCATATCTTGGACTAACTAATCACCCTGAAGTGATTCAAGCGGCTGTAGATGCCACTAAAAAGTATGGAACAGGTTGTGCTGGATCTAGATTCCTAAATGGGACTTTAGATTTACATTTGGAACTAGAAAAAGAGTTGGCTGAGTTTGTTGGTAAAGAAGATGCTATCATTTATTCAACAGGATTTCAAGTCAATTTGGGCGTGGTATCCTGTTTGACAGGTCGAGAAGATTATATCATTTGTGATGAGTTGGACCATGCTAGTATTGTAGAAGGACGTCGTTTGTCGTTTTCGACGCAGCTGCGCTTCAAGCATAATGACATGCAGTCTTTGGAAAAAGTACTTCAAAAATGTAAGCCTGATTCTGTAAAGCTAATTGTAGTAGATGGTGTATTTTCTATGGAGGGAGATATTGCTCCACTTCCTGAAATTACTGCGCTTGCTAAAAAATATAACGCCAATGTAATGGTTGACGAAGCTCACGGATTAGGGGTGTTAGGTGAGAATGGACGTGGAACATGTAACCATTTTGGTGTTACCAATGATGTAGATCTTATTATGGGAACGTTTTCAAAATCCTTAGCGGCTATTGGTGGCTTTATAGCAGCTGATAAGACTATTATAAATTATTTACGTCATAATTCAAGATCATATATTTTTAGTGCAAGTAATACTCCAGCTGCAACAGCTGCGGCGAGACAAGCACTACATATTATGAAGCGTGAACCAGAAAGATTAAACCACCTGTGGGAAATTACCCATTATGCATTGGATCAATTTCGTCAGAATGGTTTTGAGATAGGACACACGGCAACACCTATTATTCCATTATATGTGCGTGATATGGAGAAAACATTTATGGTTACGAAAATGTTGTTTGATGAAGGTGTTTTTGTTAACCCTGTTATTCCACCAGCATGTAGTCCAGAAGATACTTTAATTCGTTTTTCATTGATGGCTACACACACGAAAGAACAAATTGATTTTGCCGTTGACAAATTAATTAAATGTTTTAATGCGTTAGGTATCTCTTTGAATCGATAGAATAAAATAGATATATTCTAAGAATAGAGATAAAGACATAGTAGACTGAACGCAGTCTATTATGTCTTTTTTTTGCATGTAACAGAAAGTGAATAAAAATTCTTCCATTTGCATATTTATATGTGATAAAATGAAGTTTAAAGGTGGTGAAATATATTGATTTGATGTTTTTGATACCTTTCTTGAAATATTATCTGATTTTATTGTTTGCGTTTGTATTATTATTCGTATATTTGTGGCCAGAAAGAAGTAATAATACGCATTAATATGCAAATAAAAGAATGTAGCATATGAGTTTAAAAAAAACAAGTCGGCTAGTACTTATTAAACAACTGATTTCAAAACATGAAATTTCTAACCAGGAAGATTTAGTGCGCTTGCTTGCTGAACATGGAGTGAAAGCAACACAAGCTACTGTCTCAAGAGATTTAAAACAGTTGAACGTTGCAAAAGGTTTTACGCCAAGTGGCCATACTTGCTATGTTTTACCTAATGAAGTTTTTTATAGAAGACCAAAGGCTGAATTACCTGAAGAGACAAACGATGCGTCGTCTGTTGATACGTTGTCTTCTATGCTAGCTTCTCGTGTATTAAGTATCGATTTCTCATTTAATCTTGCAGTTATTCGCACTAAACCTGGATATGCAGGGAGTGTTGCATATGATATTGATGAGAAAAACTGGTCTGGCATACTTGGAAGTGTTGCTGGAGACGATACTGTATTATTAATTCTTGCTGAAGGAGTAGGAAGAGATATGGTTATCAAAGAATTAGGAGTCCTTTTGGAAGGAGTAGATACACAAAAAACGAATATTGCAGATGTGATCAATCGTTTTGATCGTAGTAAAATGTCTTCTATGGTTATAGATAGCGAATTAGAAGATGATTACCACACGATGTCGTATCCTGATGAAAATGAGCCATTGTTCAAGGATAAATAAAGAATTATCAGTATGGATATTGATGTGATGGTTGCAGATGCTTCTCATGAAGTATATGTTGACGAAATTTTGGACACCATTACTGCTGCTGCAAAAGTGCGCGGTACTGGTATTGCCAAGCGAACACATGCTTACCTTGCCCAGAAAATGAAGGAAGGAAAAGCAATTATAGCACTTACAGATCAAAAAGAATTTGCAGGCTTTTGTTACATTGAAAGTTGGGGTAACAAACAATATGTTGCAAATTCAGGATTGATTGTAGTAGAGAAATTCCGTGGTCAAGGTTTGGCTAAGAGAATTAAAAAAGCTGCTTTTTTACTCTCAAGATTGCGTTGGCCACATGCTAAGCTTTTTGGCTTGACAAGCGGTGCAGCAGTGATGAAAATCAACACGGAGTTAGGGTATAAACCTGTTTCTTTTGCCCAATTAACGGATGATGAGGCGTTCTGGAGAGGATGCGAGGGGTGTATTAATCACGATGTATTGGTACGTACAGAACGTCATTATTGCATATGTACGGCAATGCTTTTTGATCCAGATGCTCCTAAAAAAGTAGACGTGGATGCCAGTAAAACTACTGAGAATTTGGCGAAAGAGCTAGGCTTGCCTGATGATAAAGAATTGTATGAATAAAATAAGAATATCCAATATAAATTATGACTAAAAAAGTTGTTGTCGCATATAGCGGTGGATTAGATACAAGTTATACAGTTATGTATCTAGCCAAGGAAAAAGGATACGATGTGTATGCAGCATGTGCTGATACAGGTGGCTTTTCTCCAGAACAGTTGCAAGAAAATGAAAAGAATGCATACAAACTAGGTGCAAAGGGTTATGTAACGCTTGATGTAACTCACGAATATTATGATAAGAGCCTGAAGTATATGATTTATGGTAATGTGCTTCGCCAAGGAACCTATCCTATTTCTGTGAGTTCTGAAAGGATTTTTCAAGCGTTAGCAATCGCACGATATGCTAACGAAATAGGTGCAGATGCTATTGCCCATGGCTCTACAGGTGCTGGAAATGATCAGATTCGTTTTGATATGACTTTCTTGGTCAAATCCCCAGATGTAGAAATTATCACGTTGACAAGAGACAATGTATTGACACGTGAAGCAGAGATTAACTATTTGAAAGACAATGGTTTTGAAGCTGATTTTACCAAATTGAAATACAGTTACAATGTTGGTATTTGGGGAACGTCTATTTGTGGTGGTGAGATTTTAGATAGTGCAGCAGGTTTACCTGAAACAGCTTATTTAAAACAAGTGACTAAACAAGGTACAGAGGAAATTACTTTGACCTTTGACAAAGGAGAGTTGGTTGGCGTGAATGGTCAATCGTATGATGATCCAATTTTGGCTATCCAAGCAGTTGAAAAATTAGCGGCTCCTTACGGGATTGGTCGTGATATGCATGTTGGTGATAGTATTATTGGTATTAAAGGGCGAGTTGGTTTTGAAGCTGCTGCACCAATGTTAATCATTCAGGCTCATAAATTTCTTGAAAAGTATACTTTGAGTAAATGGCAACAGTACTGGAAAGAGCAAGTAGCCAATTGGTATGGTATGTTCTTGCATGAAAGCCAATATTTGGAACCAGTGATGCCCGATATAGAGGCTATGTTGACATCCAGTCAACGTCATGTAAATGGAGATGTCAAGATGTTGATGCGTCCATATACATTCGAACCAATAGGCGTAGATAGTCCAGATGATTTAGTCAAATCCAAATTGGGTGAATACGGAGAAATTCAAAAGGGTTGGACAGCTGAAGATGCCAAAGGCTTCATAAAAGTTACATCTACTCCATTGCGTGTGTATTATGGTAACCATCCAGACGAAGAGAGATAATTTAACTAAATAAAGTTCTTACATATTTCTTAATGAGGTATGTAAGAACTTCCCATATATAGCAAAAATAATATGATAAAAGTAGGTATCGTTGGTGGAGCTGGTTATACTGCTGGCGAACTGATTAGATTGCTACTTATCCATCCGGAGGTAAAGTTGGAGTGGGTGAATAGTACGAGTAATGCTGGAAACAAATTGTATGCAGTCCATGAAGGATTGATGGGGGACACAGATATGTGTTTTACAGATCAATTAGAATTTGATAGTATTGATTTGTTGTTCTTTTGTACAGCTCATGGCGACAGTGAGAAATTTATGAATTCGCATAAGTTGCCAGATGGTCTAAAGGTCATTGATTTAGCTCAAGACTTCCGTCATAAACGACCAGGTAATGAATTTATTTATGGTCTGCCTGAGTTAAATAGACGTCAAACTTGTAAAAGCCAGTATGTGGCCAATCCTGGGTGTTTTGCTACTTGTATTGAATTGGCTCTATTGCCATTAGCTAAACATAAATTGCTAACTAATGACATTATGGTCAACGCGATTACTGGATCCACTGGTGCAGGTGTAAAACCAAGTGCCACTTCCCATTTCTCATGGAGAAATAATAACATGAGTGTGTATAAACCATTCCAACATCAACATCTAAAGGAAATATCAGAATCTCTTGAACAACTGCAGGGATTTTGGGATGTTGATATCCATTTCATCCCTTATCGTGGTGACTTCCCTCGTGGTATTTTTGCTACATGTGTGCTTGATTGTGATAAAGATATTGATCTCTTATATGAGATGTATCGTGATTATTATAAGGCAGATAGCTTTACACATGTAATGGAAGAAAATGTAGACTTAAAGCAGGTGGTGAATACAAATAAATGTTTGTTGCACCTAGAAAAACATGGTAGTAAATTAATGATTGTGTCATGTATTGACAATCTTTTGAAAGGGGCTAGTGGTCAAGCTGTGCACAACATGAATTTACTCTTTAATCTTGAGGAAACTGTTGGTCTAAATTTAAAACCATCAGCGTTCTAACCTCAGCAAACAACAATATAACTAACAAAATCATGAGTTCACTTTTTGATGTATATCCATTATTTCCTCTTGAAATTGTACAAGGAAAGGGATGTAATGTATGGGATAAAGATGGTAACGAATATTTAGACTGTTATGGTGGTCATGCAGTTATTTCTATAGGTCACGCACATCCACAATATGTGGAAGCTATAGCCCGACAAGTGAGCACATTAGGGTTTTATAGTAATTCGGTGATCAATCCACTCCAAAAACAATTGGCAGAGAGTTTAGCTGAGATTTCAGGCTATCCTGATTATAGCCTTTTTCTTATAAATTCTGGAGCAGAAGCAAATGAGAACGCTTTAAAATTGGCTTCCTTTCATACGGGGCGTAAAAGAGTGATTAGTTTCTCAAAAGCTTTTCATGGACGTACTTCTTTGGCGGTTGCAACAACAGATAACCCTAAAATCGTTGCTCCGATTAATGAAACAGATAATGTCTGCTTTCTACCTTGGGGCGATATAGACGCTGTGCGTAGAGAACTTGAAAAGAAAGACGCTTGTGCAGTCATTATTGAAGGTATCCAAGGTGTAGGAGGTGTGCAGGTTCCTAATAAAGATTTCTTGCAAGGAGTGCGTACATTGTGTACTGAAACAGGAACAGTCTTGATTTTGGATGAGATCCAGAGTGGTTATGGTAGAAGCGGTAAGTTTTTTGCCCATCAGTATGCAGATATTCAAGCAGATATTGTGTCTATGGCGAAAGGAATCGCTAATGGTTTCCCTATGGGAGCATTATTAATTTCCCCTATGTTTAAACCTGTATACGGTATGCTTGGAACTACTTTTGGAGGTAATCATTTAGCTTGTGCAGCTGCTTTATCTGTACTTGATGTTATGAAAAAAGCACATCTTATGGAGCAAGTACAAGAAGTTGGAGCGTATTTGATAGATGCTTTAAAAGAATTACCAGGTGTCAAAGAGGTGCGTGGATTAGGATTGATGATTGGTGTTGAAATGAATTATCCAATCAAAGAAATAAGACAGAAACTTTTGTTTGAAGAGCACTTGTTTACTGGGGTAAGTGGTACACATGTGATTCGTTTGTTGCCACCTCTTGTTTTGACAATGGAACAAGCGAAGGATGCTGTAGCACGCATTAAGCGGGTGATTAAATAATGGGAATTGACTATTTGAAAAGACACAGGATATGAAGATAACTATTATTGGGGCTGGCAATATGGGAGGAGCCATAGCTAGAGGATTGATCAATAGTGCAGGTGTTTCTCCTACAGATTTAACTATTACAGCTGCTTCTGAGGAAACCTTGCAGAATTTTCAATTAGAGTTTCCTACCATACGTACTACTAGAGATAATGCAGATGCTGTAGTGGGAGCAACTTACGTATTGTTGGCTGTAAAGCCATGGCTTGTGCCACAAGTAATAGAGCAGATTGTTCCAGAGTTTCGTCCCGAAACGATTTTACTTTCAGTAGTTGCTGGTATATCATGCGTCGAACTTCAAGAAATGGTCGCTTCTACTTGTGATAACAGCGATGCTATTCCTATTCCCGTTATTCGAATGATGCCAAATACGGCGATCAATTATGGGGAGAGTATGACTATACTGTCTTCTTTGGGAGTGTCTAGAGAGGAATTAGCCGATGTGCAGAGTCTCATGAACACGATGGGACAAACGCTTGTGGTAGATGAAAAGAATTTGAATGCAGGTATGGCTTTAGCATCTTGTGGTATCGCCTTTGTACTTAAATACATTCAAGCTGCAATGCAAGCTGGTGTGGAGTTGGGGTTATATCCTAAGCAAGCCAGACAATTGGTTGCACAGTCTTGTATAGGTGCAGGTAAAATTATTCTTGAAAATGAGGATTCACATCCTTCTGTAGAAATAGATAAAGTGACTACACCCGGCGGATTGACTATTAAAGGGATTAATGCATTGGAAGAAAAAGGATTTTCTGCTGCTGTATTAGAAGCTATGCGTAGAAGCGCCACGTAGATTTTTTTACCTTAGAAATTATTGGTCCATATGATAGGTTCATATGGACCTTTTTTGTTTACAGTGATTGGGCTTTGCTAAGAAAATCTGTTTTTTTTGTTAAGTTTGTATGTACTTGAAAGTATCTTCATACCACAATAACAGTCTGTTTTTAGTCGTTTCCACATATGATAGAAAAAGAGCTTGTCCGTTATGGACAAGCTCTCTATCTTGTTTGGTTTGTTTGTTTGAAAGAAGTCGGTAATTGACTCTAGGAGATTATTCTGCTGATTCTACTTCAGCTTCAGCCTCTGGGGCTTCTTCTCCTTTTAGTGCTGCTTCTGCTTCAGCTGCTACAGCTTTTAGTGCTGCTTCTGCTTCAGCTTTTTCAGCTGCTTTTCTCTCTGCAATTACCTTAGCTTTAGCCTCATTCACTGCTTTTTCAGCATCAAGACGAGCAGCTTCTTCAGCTTTTTTGTCGTCATTTAGCTTAGCAACCAGTTTGTCAAGACCTTTTTGCTTGTCGGATTTCCATGCCTCGAATTTAGCCTGTGCTTCAGCTTCGCCGAAAGCGCCTTTTTTAACACCACCAAGTAGGTGTTTCATCATGTAAATGCCTTCGCGAGAAAGGATGTTACGCACAGTGTCAGTTGGTTGTGCACCTGTCATTACCCAGTGAAGTGCACGTTCGAAATTCAAATCTACTGTAGCAGGGTTTGTATTTGGATTATACGTACCTAACTTTTCAGTAAACTTACCATCACGTGGTGCTCTACTGTCAGCAATAACGATTGAGTAAAACGCGTAGCTCTTACGTCCACGTCTTTGCAATCTAATTTTTGTTGCCATTCTTTTATTATTTAATTAATGATTTGAATGAGCTACTATCTCGTAGTAGCGGCTGCAAAGATAACTATTTCTCCAAATCTGACCAAGAGTTTATATTATTTTATACGTTTTCTTTTTGAATAAATGCACCGAATGTGCGTAATATAATATTGACGTCTGTCCAGAAAGAAAAAGTACGTGCGTATTTAATGTCCAACATTTTTCTTTCTTCTGCTGACATTTTACCACTACCACCACGTTTTTCAACTTGCCATAAGCCTGTTAGTCCAGATGGAGCCATAAAACGATCTATGTATTCATCGCTTGTCAGTAGCTCAGCTTCATATAATGGGAGTGGGCGATTACCTACGACAGACATGTCTCCCTTTAAGATATTGAAGAGTTGTGGAAGTTCATCAATACTATATTTACGAATAATGCGTCCTACCTTCGTGATGCGAGGGTCATTGGTAAATTTGACAAAAGAATTTTCGGTTTCTTTAGCACGTTTATCTTGGTAAGTCTTTTCATCAACTACCGAATCATCAGAAACAAAAAGAATTTCAGCGTTATCGAGATCTGTAACTTGTTCTGTCATTATTATATGTCCATCTTGAGGAAGAATAATATCGTTTGTGTCGATATCTCCGATGAGCATATGTTTTTCGTCATTGTTCTTTTGTGGTGATGTCTCTTCTTCATCTTTACCAGCATATTGATTTAATGCATTTAATTCTTTAAGTCGTTTGTCTGCATTGGCATACATGGAACGAAATTTTAAGAAACCGAATATGCTATAGTTAGATCCCACTCGTTTAGAGACATATATAACCTTGCCAGGACTTTCGGCATAAATAGCTATTGCTGTTATAATAAAAATAGGCGAAAGAACTAATATAGCTCCCAAAGAAAAAGCTATATCGAAAGCACGTTTCCATATAGGTAGTTTGAAAATCTTTTGTCCTTCTTTTTTTTCGGCTATTTCTTGTGCCTTGATTTGTTTTCTTCGTGCCAAATAGTGCATTAATTTGCGCACATCTGCTGTATTTGCAGAAGGTGAAATCGTGTTATTAACCCCAGCACGTAAATATTCTAGACTTTCTTCACGGCTAATTTCGTTGCTAACGAGAGCTACATATATACCTGGATATAATTTGTGTATGCCCTTTATTTCTTCTACATCAGAGATAAGCGAATTTTGTTCGAATAAGATAATTGCATCATAAATTTCGCGTACTTTACGTAGTTGGGGGGCAAGGCGATGTAGATTTTTGCTGGCAGCAAAATAACCCACTCCAATTTCTTTGAAATGGTTTATTTTTTCTTCGTCCGATCCTATATAGAATAAATACTGCATTTGTCAGAGCATTTCTTGAAGAGACACAGAAAGAAGGTAGACAATGTATATCTACGAATCAAAAATGTCTCGAATTATCATGTAATTGTAACTAGCAATGTGTATTAACCAATAATCTTCTTAATTCTAATCTTTAATTCTAAAGGATTGAATGGTTTAAGAATATAATCTTCAGCTCCTTCTTCTAGTAAGCGAATACGTTCAGTAGTACTTTCTTCACTTGACAGCATGATGATTGGTATATTTTTGAAGAGCTCATTCTGCTTCATGTATAATAAAAACTCATCTCCCATCATCTCTGGCATACGAATATCTGAAATAATTAGATCAGGAAGTTCGCCCTGTTGTAACCAATCGATTGCCTTAATTGGATTTTCAAAATATCTAAAATCATAATCCTTGCTAAGGTAAACTGAAACGACTTTGCCAATAGAAGCTTTATCGTCGATAAGTATAATTTTTTTCTTCATAACTGTGATGTATTTACGAACTCTCAATAGTTTGTGCCTATAAGCACAGCACAAATATAAACAAAAAAGATAGAAAGGGTTAGCGAATCAAAAAAAATATCTCTGAATATGCACAATTTAGGTGAGGAAAGTCCAATTCTATTCCCTATAATGTGACTTCTCCAGCAATACTTGTTTTCATCGCTTTTTGTATTTCTGCCAAAGTCCTATCATGAGCCAATAAAAACATGATTTTTGTCATAGCACATTCAAGGGTACAATCACGGCCACTCATAATCCCTGCTTGCAATAAGTGAAGTCCTGTCTCATAACGGCTCATCAATACTTGTCCACTCATACACTGAGTGATATTGACTATAGCAATTCCTTTATTGGTTGCTTCTTTTAGTAAGCGAACTAGCCAGTCCTTTTGAGGGGCATTTCCAGAACCGTAAGTACGCATGACAACTGCTCTTAGTCCAGGTGCTTCCAACATGGCACGCACTATATTTTCTTGAATACCAGGTGCTAATGATAGTATGACCACATTAGGATTCATCTTGAAGTGAGTTTTCAAAGGTTTTTTAGGATCCCCAGTAAGCAATAGGTGTTCATGAAATTTAATTTCAATTCCTACATCAGCTAAAGGTGGATAGTTGAAAGTCTTAAAGGCATTGAATTCCTCTGCACTAAACTTGGTTGTTCGATTGCCTCTCATCAATTTGCTCTCAAAAAAAACAGCAACCTCTTGTACCATAGGGGTATTGTCTCTTCTTTTAGCCATGGCCACTTCGATACTAGTGATAAGATTTTCCTTTCCATCTGTTCGTAATTTTCCGATAGGTAGCTGTGAACCGGTTAGAATAACTGGTTTACAGAGGTTTTCTAACATAAAACTCAAAGCCGAGGCTGTAAATGCCATGGTATCTGTACCATGTAGCACGACAAAACCATCAAATTCGTCATAATTGTATTCTATAACTTTGACAAGTTTTGCCCAATGGTCGGGTGAAATATCAGATGAATCTATAGCTGGATAAAATTGATAACTGGCAATATGACAATTAAAACGTTTGACTTCAGGCACATGTAGCATAAGCTCGTCAAAGTTGAATGCTTCTAGGGCTCCTGTATTGGCATTTTCAATCATACCAATCGTACCACCAGTATAGATGAGTAAAATTCGACTACGTCTTTGAAACATGTTATTGATCGTTTAGTTTGAAATATCTTTTTTTAGTTGACTGATTGCTTTTTGTGCATCTCCTTTATATTGATCCAGTAGATTGACAAAGAGTGATCCAATAATTCCCCCTCGTGCATACGTACATGCTGCATCGAAAGTTTCTTTATTGCTGATGCCAAAACCAACCATGCGTGGGTTACGAAGATTCATATCATCAATACGTTTGAAATACTGCATCTTCGCATCGTTAAATGATTGTTGTGCTCCTGTGATAGCAGCAGATGATACCATATAAATAAAGCCATCGGTGTGCTCATCGATATAATGAATACGCTCCTGACTAGTTTCAGGGGTGATCAACATGATGACCTTTATATCATATCGTTGGGCTATATCTTTAAATGTTTCTTCGTAATCTTTGAAGGGTAAATCAGGGAGAATAACGCCGTCAATTCCCACTCGTTGACAGTCCTTACAGAAATTTTCAAATCCGTATTGGATGACAGGATTGAGATAACCCATTAACACTAAAGGAATATGTACTGTGTCTCGTATGCCTTCCAATTGTTCAAAGAGTTTTTTAAGCGTCATACCGTTATGCAGTGCTTGGGTTGCGGCAGCCTGAATAACAGGGCCATCAGCCATAGGATCACTGAAAGGGATACCTATTTCAATAAGTTCAACTTTATTGTTTTGCAAAGTCTCAATAACTGAACGTGTGCCTTCTACAGTTGGTGCTCCAGCACAAAAGTAGATAGATAGTATGCGTTGATTATTTCCAGCAAACAATGCATTTATTCTGTTCATAACGTTTATTTTTTGTAGGGTGATTTTTAATTTGTTCTTCGCAGCTCATTAATAAATGGTGCTAATAAGTCGAGAGATTTCATTCCAGGAGAAATCTCAAATTTGCTATTTAAATCATAGCCGATAAGTTGGGGATGTGTGAAATCACGTAGAGAGTCTAGACTTTGTGGTCCTATTCCTCCACTGATTAAAAAGGGTATCTTAAGCGAATAATCGTTCAAAATAGACCAATCGAATTGTTTTCCAGAACCGCCCCCCAACTCACTTTTTGTATCAAACAGCATATAGTCAATAACATCCTCATAAGCTGTTGCTAGTACCAAGTCCTCCTTTGTAGCTATAGGCATGGCCTTAATGACACGAATGCCTAGTTGTTGCAATTGCTTGCATAATGCAGGAGTTTCTTGTCCATGTAGTTGTACAATATCTAGTTTGTATTTAAGAATTAGTTTTAAGATTTCCGATAGGGAGTGATTGACAAAAACACCCACACGTTCTACTTGTCGAGGCATATATGTCAATGCATCGTTACAGTATCGTGGAGATTTTTTATAAAAAATAAATCCCATCCAATCTATGGCCAATTGCTCAATATCGTGAATGTTTTGCGCTTCACGCATACCACAAACTTTGATAATCATATTACTGTTCTATTTCTGCAATTAGTTGTTTGAGAGTTAATGCAGGGTTGTCCGTTTTCATAAAAGCTTCCCCCATAAGAAATCCCCGATATCCCACTGCTCGCAATGCTTGAATAGTCTGCGCAGAAGAAATACCACTTTCTGATACCAATAAAGTGTCTTTGGGCAGTAAATCTGCTATACGAAAAGAATTTTGTACGTCGGTATGGAAAGTTCCTAGGTTTCGGTTATTCACTCCTACCATATCTATTTCTGGTGTGATATATTCTAACTCTTTTTCATCATGGATTTCGAGTAAAACTTCTAGCCCTAGTTCATGAGCTTCGTTCACTAAAGTGTGGCACATTGTTGGTGTCAATGCAGCAGCAATCAATAATATTGCACTTGCACCAACGAGTCTAGCTTGGTATAGCTGGTAGACGTCTACAATAAATTCCTTACGAAGAATAGGGGCTTGTACGTCTGCTGCAACAGCTTTGATATCGGCCAAACTACCGCCAAAGAAAGCCTCATCAGTCAGGATCGATAATGCTGCGGCACCCGCTTGATCATATTGAGGTATGATATTGGCAGGTTGTGCATCCTTGTGTATCCATCCTTTTGATGGCGAACGTCGTTTAAATTCCGCAATAATACCACTTGATGACTGCTCTAATGATTGGCGCATAGAAGGTACTATTGGGGCGCGGTCTATATTGTCTTCAAGCTGTGATTGTGGAATATTTAGTTTCATCCTGTCCACTTCAAAGCGTTTGTGCGCTAAGATTTCGTGGAGTATATCTTTTTTCATCATTTCTTTGCAAATAAACGAATTTTTTTGGGATTACCTATGCTTTTCGTAGGACAATTTTGTCTATACGGGATATTTGGTTATTAACTGTTTAAACTTACAAATTGTTTAAACGTAGTCAAAGCTTTTCCAGTTTCCAGCGATTCACGTGCCTCAGCGATACAATCTTCCAATGACTTTTCGGGACAGATTGTATGAATGGCAAATCCTGCATTAGCTATTACCACTTGTTGTTGAGCAGCTGTCGCTTTATTGGACAATACATTATCAAATAATGCTTTTGCCTCTGCCAACGTTTCTCCCCCGTGAAGTTCTTCTTGTTGATAGGTAAAAAATCCAAGTTCTTCTGGAGTATATATCTTTTCATTGGCTGAAGTCGATACTTTAAAAGGACTAGTCAATGAGATCTCGTCATATCCATCCAATGAATGTACTACCGCAAATTGGGTATCGTTAGCTTGATAAGCATATGTGTACAGTCGTTGCATAGGCAGGCTGTATACGCCTAACAATTGGTAAGCAGGCATAGCGGGGTTGACCAAAGGCCCTAGCAGATTAAAAAATGTACGTACTCCTAAAGCTTTTCTGACAGGAGCTACAGCTTTCATCGCAGGATTGAAGAGTGGGGCATGTAAATAAGCAATACCACAATTTTCCAAAGAACGTAGAATCTGAGCGTTGTCGTTGGTAAATTTCACTCCGTGCTCTTCAATCACATTACTTGCGCCACTGACAGATGTCGCTCCATAGTTGCCGTGTTTAACCACTGGATAACCAGCCGCTGCGACAACGAAAGAAGCACAAGTACTGATATTGAATGTATTTTTGCCATCTCCACCTGTTCCAACGATGTCAATGACTTTAATTCCTTTTAGATCAATAGGAAGACGCATCTCTAATAGAGCATCTCTAAAGCCACTCAGTTCCTCTACACTAATGCTTCGCATCAAAAAAACCGTTAGAAGAGATGCAATTTGTGCATCGTTATATTTACCCTGGGCGATATGTTGTAAGATTTGGTACGCTTCTTTACGATCTAAGTATTGGTGCTCAAACAGTTTATATAATATTTGTTTCATGATTGTATTTTTATCTATGATTATGGACGAATTAAAGTTGTCGTTATAAAGATAACCAATTTTGGATCATCTTTTTCCCTTCTGGAGTCAGTACCGATTCTGGGTGAAACTGCACACCATAGATTGGAAGATTCACGTGACGTAGAGCCATGATCTCTTTTTCTTTGCTTTGTGCAGTGACTTCAATACAATCTGGGAGAGATTTAGGATTGACCACCCATGAATGGTATCTTCCCACATCTGGGTGATTAGATATACCCTGAAAGAGGTCATCATCCTGTAAGATCTCTATTTGACTTTGTATACCGTGGTGTACCATGTCCAAGTTGATCAGTGTCGCTCCAAAGACCTCTGCTATCGCTTGATGTCCTAAGCATATTCCTAAGAAAGATTTACCACTATTTTGGTAAGCACGAATGATAGGTTGTAGTAGTCCAGCCTCGCATGGAATGCCTGGGCCAGGACTTAACAAAATGTGCGTGTATGGTTCCACATCCTCTATAGTTAGTTGGTCATTACGGATAACATCAATATCCTTTTCACCAAGTTCTCTAAGCACGTGTAGTAGATTATACGTAAAGCTATCGTAATTATCTAAGAGTAATATTTTTTTGTTCATGCTGATAGTGTTTGAGGTTATTGATTATCTAGAGTTTCGGCTAAGTCAATAGCACGTCTTAAAGCACCTAGTTTATTATTGACCTCTTGCAATTCTCCCTCTTCAGAAGAATGAGCAACGATACCTCCACCAGCTTGTAGCCATAATTCTTGATTGCGGCTTACAAAGGTACGAATAGTAATCGCCTGATTCAATTGACCTTGTAAACCAATAAATCCAATGCATCCTCCATATGCACCTCGATTGTGTGGCTCGAGTGCACTAATGATTTGCATAGCTCTTACCTTAGGGGCGCCACTAAGGGTTCCTGCTGGAAATGTATCAATAAAACTCTTAATAGGATCTGCATCAGGGAGCAATCGACCTTTGACACGACTTACCAAATGAATAACATGACTGTAATATTGTGGTTCTTTGTAGAAAGCAACACGTACATCTTCGCAATTACGGCTCAAGTCATTTCGAGCTAAATCGACAAGCATTACATGTTCTGCATTTTCTTTAGGATCAGCCAGTAATTTTTCTGCCAAAGCTCTATCCTTCACACTATCACCTGTACGTTTAGTCGTTCCAGCGATTGGATCAATATAAGCTTCTCGTCCGTCAATGCGACAGTGTGTTTCTGGAGAAGAACCAAAGATGCGGTATCCTCCAAAATCAAAGTAAAATAGATATGGAGATGGATTGATACTTCGTAAAGCTCGATATACTTTGAAGTCATCTCCTTTATATTTTTGAGTGAATCTTCTTGAGAGTACCACCTGAAAAACGTCACCACGTAAGCAATGTTGGATTCCCTTGCGTACGTTTGCTTTATGTTCCTCGTCTGTGATAGGGCTTTCAATATCACCCACCTTATTGAAGTTGTATGTCGCAAAATTGCGGTTAGCTAAAGCATCTTCTATACTACTTAAATTGGTTTTTTCATTTTCTTTAAGCATCTCAACGATGGTGAGCTGATTGCTCATGTGGTCAAACACTAAGACATACTTATAAATAATGTATAGCATATCTGGGGCATCATTCGTGTCATCGTGGCTTTCTTTTACCGAGATTTGTTCGAAATAACGTACTGCATTGAAGGTCGTGAATCCATACAAACCACATACATCGTTCATTTTACCGTCAACTTTGAAGCGATTGATAAATGTGCTTAGTGCATGCTCTACACGTTGCGTATGCGTGATTGGTTGTTCCTCGATTTTTCCATCGGGCATTTTCATTGTTGCGATGCCACTATTGATACCAATACTAGCGATTGGGCAAAGCGCAATAAAACTGCGGCTATTTTCATTAGCTTGATAATCACTACTTTCCATCAGTGCCGATTGTGGAAAAAGATCGCGCACTTTCAGATAGATGCTCACGGGTGTGTGCATATCTGCCATGATGGTCTTGGTGGATGTTGTATACTGATAGGTCATTGTCATCTTTATTTATTGTTACTGTTGTCCGATTGTTTTTCTTTATTATGTAAGTAGCTTAGGTAAGTGCCTAAGTCTTTATCACCTCGTCCTGATAGAGTGAGTACTACTACATCAGTAGGTTTAAATGCGATTTTAGGAAGAATACCCAAAGCATGTGAAGATTCCAAAGCAGGAATAATTCCTTCTAGTTGTGTTAGCTCAAAAGCAGCATCTAGCGCTTCATCATCATTAATGGCGTAGATCTCTGCGCGGTGTGTGTCAGCAAGATGCGCATGAAATGGACCAACACCAGGATAATCTAGTCCGGCCGATATAGAGTAAGGTTCTTGGATCTGCCCATCTTCATCCTGCATTACCAATGTTTTGCTACCGTGTAGTACACCTACTTTTCCAGCATGGATGGTAGCAGCGGTTTCTCCCGAGTCCACTCCAAGTCCTCCAGCCTCTACCAGCAAGATCTTGACTTTGGGGTCATTTACATAGTGATAAATGGTACCAGCAGCATTGCTTCCACCTCCGATACAGGCTATTAGATAATCAGGAGTATCTCGTCCTTCTTTTTCCAACATCTGTTGCTTAATCTCTTCACTGATAATTGATTGAAGGCGTGCTACCATATCTGGGTAAGGGTGGGGGCCAACTGTGCTCCCAATGATATAAAAGGTGTCTACAGGATGGCATACCCAATCTCTAATAGCTTCATTGGTTGCATCTTTTAGTGTCATATTTCCTGAGGTTACTGGTACGACTTCTGCACCAAGCATCTTCATACGTTGCACGTTGACGTGTTGTCTTTCTACGTCCAGCTTGCCCATATACACGATACATTTCATATTCATCAACGCACATACTGTGGCTGTAGCTACTCCATGCTGTCCAGCTCCTGTTTCGGCAATGATACGTGTCTTGCCCATTCGTTTAGCAATTAGAATCTGTCCTATTGCATTGTTGATCTTGTGGGCCCCTGTGTGATTCAGATCCTCTCGCTTGAGATATATTTTTGCTCCATATTTCTCAGATAGTCTCTGAGCGTGGTATAATGGATTAGGGCGACCTACATAGTCTCGTAGTAATCTACGATACTCTTCTTGAAAACTATCACTTTGGATAATGTCCAAGTAGTTGTTTTGTAGATCTTCTACACATTTGTGGAGAATCTCGGGGATGTATGCTCCGCCATAATTGCCGTAATAACCTTCTTTGTTTACTAAATAATCTTTCATTGTCGAGTGGTTTTAATATATTTATTTTCTATGTTGTTGGGGATAATAAAAAAGCCTTGTCGCAGGAACGACAAGGCTTACATTTTATATTTTGTATGATGTTCAAGGATATGATTTTATCCTTTTACGTCAAGACATACTGAAGAAGTCCGTTTCCTACTATGATTAAGTTCGAAACGGCGCCACCAATACATATTTGACATAAATAGATTCATCATTGTTGGACTTTTTGTTTTATTTGTGACAAATATATGAACTTTGGTTGAGCTGACCAAAAAATCGACGCATTATTTCTTGTGATGGTAATAATATACTATATTTGTACCTGTTATTAAATTGTTTGAGAAAAACATTTTAAAATTACAAAAGTTATGAGTAAGCGCTTTTTTGTTCCTTTGTTAAGAGGTCTTGCAGCCTTAGGTTTGGGGTATGTCTTTATTGCATATTCTGGATTGGCTGCCACATGGATTGCTCAGATATTGGGCATCGCGTTGATAGTACCTTCTGCTATATTGTTGATCCATTACATATATCGTGTGTTTCAACACGAGGAGCATTTTTTTCCATTTTTAGGCTTAGGCAATTTTGTGCTAGGTATTTGGTTATTGATAGATCCTATGATTTTTGTCAATATATTCAATGTGTTTTTAGGGATTTTGTTGATCCTTTTTGGATTACAACAATTTATGAGTGCATGGTTATTTAGGCATGTTGCTCGTTTATATCGTATCTACTATGTTGTGCCCACATTATTGATTCTAGGAGGTCTGTTTTCTTTGTTCACCACAGATAAGAATCTAGTTACCATGTTGGTGGGTTTCTTTATGGTCTTTTATGCAATAAATGAATTATTGAGATGGATATTTGTTGATCTACGTAAATCACCAGTTAAGCCAAGTATACATTCTGATAAGGAAGATGCCGATGACGATTATATCGAGATTATTTCTGAAGATGTAGATGACGTGGATTCCGATCCCGTTTCAAATATAAAAAGTGATATATAGTGGTTGACATAGTCGACCAAAACTTACACAGTACACATAAAAAAGCAAAATAGAATAGCTATGCAGAAGAGTTTGTTGAATCGTATTTTTAAAGGTGTTAGTCTTTGTTTTGTAGCTTGCGTCCTACATTCATGCGGAATGTCAATGGAAACAACAGGAGCTAATGGTACTCCAATATATTATAAACCCTGGATGTATGATTTTGGTGATGAAGTGACCAATCCAACCACTACGATTAAGATTGTGACTGACGGTACAGTTGATTTAAACAGCCTTAATGTCGAAATTCCCCCTCTTAAATATAATAAGGAACTCTTATTCTTGCTTTCTCAAGATGACAGTAGACATTCTACATTGTGTTATACTTGGGCGATGTTGAATGGCCGTCCTTTTGGATCAGATACTAGATATGAAGAAGAACATGCTTATTTCTACCATATAGAAGAGTTGTTATTTTTTGATATGCATGACCATCCATATGTCATGCCTTCTAAAACTCTAGGTTGTACAGATGGTGCGGGCAATGAAGTGCGATTTAATTTTACTATGACTGTCATGCCTTTTCTAGGAGGCTTTGGCGTTGATCATAATTATGATATATCCTCTTCCACACTTTTAGACAATCTGTATGATAGTGAAACAAAAACCAGATTAGTGTATAAAGGAAACGATTCTAGTATCTCGTGGAATGATGTGCGATATATGGCCAATTATGGCGTAGGAGTTTCTCTTCATGATGCAGATATTCCAGTTACTCTAGTTCATGATCTGCCAGTTATAGCTCGAGGTCTAGCAGATATTCAAGAGCAAATAGCAGATAGTTTAAATGGACGTGGCACAAAAATGTTGTGCGAGCCTAATGGCAATAGATCTTATCTGGATGCTGTGTTGCAAAATCCAAATCTTGGTATTAAAGTGTTGACTGCTCAAGAAAATGCCGATTTATTTCTTGTTCCAGCTCAAGTCCATGGAGACTTAGATAAATCAACTATATTCCGCGATTTCAGAAGTTTTGGTGCAAATAAGAGTTGGGTAGATATGTGTGACAATGCGATGGCTATTGATTTTGATAATCGACCAGCTGTCAGTATTGGTGTACATGGTACTTGTGCGTCATATGTGTACACTTGGTTCAAAGGGATCAATGATAAGTATGGCAAAGATGGTAGCGACGTTATTTGGATGCCTTCTCAAGAAGAATACTATGAATACAATTATTATCGTCAACATGCACAGATAGAGAAAAAGATTGATGGCAATACTTTAGAGTTGACTGTAACTTTACCTACGGAAAATTCTTTTTATTACCCTGCTACCACACTCAATCTTGTAGGGGCCGATATGCAACATATTGTTTCTATAGAGGCTGATGACGTCACTACTGGTATGTCTTATGCAAATTATCATGCATCCTATGGAGATGGGGTTATGATCAATATCGATTGTCGCAAATTCTTAATAGATCTAGCTCGCCATTATGTAGAAGATTATTATACAAAATACCAAAGTGGGTATATTTATAATAAATGGGATGCTATCTATTTTACCAAAATGCTCAAACCAGGGGCAACACGTGATTATTTATTGGAACTTTGTCAATAGTTTCTTTGCATAACTCCTCATTAGTATTGAGATAGCAAGTAAGCAATATTATAGAATAACCGATAAGTTTGCAGTTGCTCTTTAGTTGTTGTTCTTTTTATTTCAAACTTCAGTTGGTGTATGCAGTTGCTTAATGTGTCCTTATTGGATGCTCCCGTCATGTGCATTCTGATGGTTTGTTCAACTTGCTTTAATAAATCATTTTGTGACAACTGACTATGCCGGTGTGCCCCTAGAGCAGATATGTACGATAGTAAGGCATGATTTTGATAAGCGTGTCGCATCAATATCTCTACACTTTCCTGACCTTTTCTTGGCTCTATGATAATGCTACGTCTCGCTTGGGTGATAGCGTTGTCAGCAATATGTGCTTTTCTTCTAACCACACGATATGCCAAGTCGTCGTTTTCGATACCAGCATGCCACTGCTGCATGATTGCATCGAAATAGGCTATATTCGCATGCATGGCTGTTTCCATAAGAGCAGGAAGTCGCTTGTGTTGCCAATCTGGCCATAATAATCGCATGACTCCAAAACTGAGTACGGCTCCAATGCAAGTATCCACTAGTCGTGGCCATAATATACTCCATCCACCAGTACCGTCTAGTGCACTGGCTTCTAAAACAAACATGGTGATAAAGATGACTGCTATCGCATAATTTTTAGGCAACCACCAGAAGAACGCAAATGTGGCAGCTAGAAGCATCACTAAATGTCCCAGCGATGTAGGAAGTAGAATAAGTGCTGTCGCACCTAAGATTAGTCCAATAATCGTTCCTGCTACACGTTGAGAAAGTCGCCTTCTAGTTTCTCTATAACTTGTTTGACTCACAAATAGAGCCGTAAGCGGAATCCATTCGGGAGTTTGAAAATGTCCCAAATATCCGATCATTGTACCGATCACAAAGCATAAACTTAGTCTGATGGCATATCGCATTCTGGAATCGTTTAGATTGATTTGGCTGATCAATCTTTGCCATGCACTTCGTTCTTCTTTTTCAAGTTCAGGCATAGCGGTATAGTCCACCTGCTCATTGATTTTAGATAAGTTGATATGCGACCGCCATAAGTTGTGCAATAACAACTCTAGATTCTGATTCGACGTTTGAGGCAACTGCTTGATCCTATTTTCTAGCGATTCTATTAGCCACGAGATAGCCACTGGATGTTCATATTCTTTTCCATCTCGTATATGTTCGGCCACCAAACGACTCGCGTGACTTAATTGGTGCATCAGTTCGGCGATGCCTTGTAAGATGTCCGTGTAGGTCTTGTCCTTAGCCAATTGTTCGTAGAAGTCATGGCTCGAAGTGGCTCGTTCATGTAAGCTTTGTAGCAACATAAATTGCTGCATATAGATCATGAGTTTTTCTTGATTGTCATATTGCCCATAGTTGTTGAGCACATCCTTGGCATTTTCTAGAGCAGCGACAACAGCTAGGTTCTTATCCGCTTGTTGTTCACGCACATACCGTGCATCTGGATGAATCAATAATCGACTTTTGACCTCCAGATAATCAGCCAATGCTTCATACCCTCTAGCTAAATGTTTGGCCAGTGGTTTGCGTGGTGCCCGCACCAATAATATCCAAGACAAGACACTGTAGACGATAGCCCCTATATTGAGCAGTAGAGGTTTCACATACCAAGCCTCCTTAGACGAGAATACAATCGTAGCATAGATACTGATCAGAATAGCTCCATAACTAATAGCTCGTAGATGTTGTGAGATACCCCCTATCAAGACAAATGCTATTGCACTTACCCCTAATCCTATAGTAAATAGCACTGGGTACGGTTTGAGTAAAGACGCGCAACATGTCGTCATAGTAAATCCCACCAACATGACAATCATACTTCGTGTCCTACTGATAGGATGTTCGTCACGTTGAGAGATGGCGGCAGCCACAACCCCAAGTGCAGCAGCTAATCCCCAGTTGATTTGTTGAATCAAGAAAAATGGAAGAACAACAATAAACACACTTATAGTGATCCATAAGGGAGATTCTACTGTCGTATATATTTTGTATAGGCGTTCTTTGTTTATCGTCATAGTCTATTGTAGCTAAAAGATACTAGACAAATATAATTAGAATCTGATAAAATGTCTATGATGAATGAGAGAATTATTACCCTCAGTACTTATTTTGCACAAAATCAAAAAAAAGTAGGATAATATTTGGAATGTAAAAATAAAGTCTTTATCTTTGCATCGCTTTTGAGAAATAAAGCTCCTAAAATAAGGGTAAACACTCCTGTTTATGGGCTTTTCAATAAAGTCGGGCGAATACCAGAGTGGCCAAATGGGGCAGACTGTAAATCTGCTGTCTTTCGACTTCGGAGGTTCGAATCCTTCTTCGCCCACATCTATTTTTGCGGAAGTAGCTCAGTTGATAGAGCATCAGCCTTCCAAGCTGAGGGTCGCGGGTTTGAGCCCCGTCTTCCGCTCACCATAATTCAGATTTAGATAGCAGCGTAAAATGATTCGTCATTTTGCGCTGCATTTTTTTCTGCCTTTTTATAAGGTTGTGCACACGCCTTAAATATCTACATTTAAGCCTTAAATATTCAGATTTACGCCTTAAATGTGCGTGTTTACACCTTGGTTATTTGTATAGCCGCATCTCATTGTAAGCACTCAAGATGAAGTAAAAAATGGGTGTGTCAAAGAATGACACACCCATTTTTTTATTGGCTTTAATCTGTAGATGGCTTTAAGTTGCCTTCCTTAGATATCGTATTTTTTTTCTTTACGTTGATGTCTTTTATAGTACTTCTTTACAACGGTCAAGAAGAGCACAATAGAAGCAACCAAGCAGCCCATAGCGATAGCTTGTACGGGTACAATCAGGTCTATGCTTGCCAGATAAACCGCAGTAATAGCACCTGCAATAAGTCCGAAGATCCATGTTAAGAATAACGTGCTATTTGCAGTACATCGTTGACAGTGTGTGGCTAGTCCCATATACATTTGTATCAGTTTGGGTACACCTGCTATGACAATACACAAGATGATGACAATCTTTCCTGCTAGGATAAAGTCTACTTGTTCTTTCTCGATATGTCTGTTCATGATCCATAATCCCGCACTGAATGCAAAAAGCATTAGATTGGCAGTCAGTACAAACGCACTGGGTAGCCAAAATCGGTCTAGTGTACACCGTTTCATTTCAATAGGTGCACGGAATGGAACTTTTACGGCAAGAATAAATAACAATGGAATGATGCTTAAAGCAGTCGCCACATTAAAAAACGTTTGGCTAGAGCCCGCGTCACTTAGCCTGTCGTGTACAAGATCACCGACTAAGAAGCCAACAGCTTGAGCAATCATGGCTGTCTTAATCAATAAAGCATTGGCTGTTTTGCGATGGTCACTATACGTAATATCAATATGTACAGTGATGTCTAAATTGAGTGCACTGCTAAAAGCCATGCCATGAATAATGACTAAACAGATATATTGCCAGATTTCTGTAGCATAAAAATACATAGTAGGGAGAAGACTCATAATGAAAATAGCCCACATTCCTACGTGTTTACGTCGAAATCTTTGAAACAAGAAAGCATTGAATGGGCCAATCAAAATCATGCCGAGAGGAATTCCTAATAACATAAGGTGTCCATTGATGCCATTCAATGAAGTATGCATTGCTATCCACTCAGGTAGACTAGGGATGACAAAAAAGAGTGCAGCAAATAAAAAGAAATTGCTAGCTAAAACCTTAATGAACGATCCAGTCCATACAGATGTTTGTTCCTGTTTCATGCGACCTCCTTAGTATTGTTCCTTTGCACTCGGGAAGTCCCCAGATTTTACATCTTCGCTATATTGGTGAATAGCCTCGGTCATTGTAGAATACAAGTCAGCATATCGACGTAAGAAACGTGGAGAAAATCCATGGTTCATTCCCAGCATATCTTGGATCACTAGTACTTGTCCGTCTGCACAGTTGCCAGCGCCAATACCAATGACTGGAATGGATAGCTCTTTAGTGACTTGTGCTGCAAGTGCCGAAGGGATCTTTTCCAATACGACTGCAAAACAACCTGCTTCTTCCAACAATTTTGCATCGCGGATCAGTTTTTCGGCTTCATCTTGCTCTTTTGCACGTACAGCGTATGTGCCGTATTTATTGATAGATTGAGGCATCAATCCTAAGTGCCCCATGATAGGAATACCTGCGCTTAGAATACGGCGAACAGTTTCGATAATTTCTTCTCCACCTTCTAATTTGATTGCATCGGCACCAGTTTCCTTCATGATGCGGATGGCGCTAGAAAGACCTTCTTTAGAGTTACCTTGATAACTACCGAAAGGCATGTCTACCACAACAAGGGCGCGTTGTACCGCACGCATTACTGATGTTCCATGGTAGATCATCTGATCTAGAGTGATAGGAAGCGTTGTAATATTTCCAGCCATCACATTCGATGCTGAATCGCCAACAAGAATGACATCAACACCAGATTGATCAACAATCTGAGCCATTGTATAATCATAAGCAGTAAGCATGGAAATTTTTTCTCCACGTTGCTTCATCTCTGTCAATCGGTGAGTAGTCACTTTACGAGGGTTTTCACCCAAATAACTTGCCATAACGTTTTGTCTTTTGTTCTACTAAATACTTAATTTATTTCTCTGTCAATTTCCCTTATTGTAGGTCATTGACAAGTTAACAGCCTGCAAATGTACTATGATATACCGATATTCAAAAATCTTTTAGTAAAAAAATCGCTAAAGCCCCCCTTCTACTTGTATATATCAAGGAATAGCTGTAAATTTGTCGCTCATAAACGAAAAGTACAAAATCAATATAGATTTTCATGGAAATAGCAAGCAAGTACGACCCCAAAGAGGTCGAATCCAAATGGTATGCATATTGGCTTGAACACAAATTGTTCAAAAGTACGCCAGATGAGCGTGAACCCTATACAGTAGTGATCCCTCCTCCAAATGTGACAGGGGTGTTGCATATGGGACATATGCTCAACAATACCATTCAAGATATTTTGGTACGCCACGCTCGCCAGCAAGGTAAGAATGCATGTTGGGTACCAGGTACCGATCACGCCTCAATTGCTACAGAAGCAAAGGTCGTCAACCGTCTTGCCCAACAAGGAATTAAAAAGGACGATCTTACACGCGATGAGTTTTTGAAGCATGCTTGGGATTGGACCGAAGAACATGGAGGTATTATCCTTAAACAATTGCGCAAGCTAGGTGCATCATGCGATTGGGACCGTACAGCCTTCACTATGGACGAAGTGCGTAGCGAAAGTGTTATCAAAGTTTTCGTAGATCTATATAAGAAAGGTTTGATTTATCGCGGTGTGCGCATGGTCAATTGGGATCCAGCTGCATTGACAGCCCTTTCTGATGAAGAGGTTATTCACAAAGAAGAGAATGGTAAATTATACTATCTTCGTTATCGTGTAGAAGGCGAGGAAGATACCTATGCCGTTGTAGCCACTACACGTCCAGAAACCATCATGGGGGATACGGCGATGTGTATTAACCCAGAAGATCCAAAGAATGCTCACTTGAAAGGTAAGAAAGTGATCGTGCCTTTGGTCAACCGTACTATCCCAGTTATCGAAGATACTTATGTAGATATCGAATTTGGTACCGGATGTTTGAAAGTGACTCCTGCTCACGATGTCAATGACTACATGCTTGGTGAAAAATATAATTTACCAAGTATTGATATCTTCAATGACAACGGTACTATTGCCGATGGAGTAGGTTTGTATGAAGGCATGGACCGTTTCGAGGTGCGTAAGCAAATCGTACAAGACTTAGAAGCAGCCAATCTATTGGAAAAGATCGAAGATTATACCAATAAGGTAGGATATAGCGAACGTACCAACGTCGTGATCGAACCTAAGTTGTCTATGCAGTGGTTCCTTAAGATGGAACACCTAGCAGATATTGCCCTTAAACCAGTTATGGAAGATGAGATTTGCTTCTTCCCAACTAAATATAAGAACACCTATCGCCATTGGTTGGAAAACATCAAGGACTGGTGTATCTCTCGTCAGCTATGGTGGGGACATCGTATCCCAGCATACTTCTTGCCAGAAGGTGGGTATGTTGTAGCAGAGACAGCCGAAGATGCTTTGGCTCAGGCGCGCGAAAAGAGTGGACAAGCCGATCTTCAAATCGAAGACCTACGTCAAGATGAAGATTGTCTAGATACTTGGTTCTCATCTTGGTTGTGGCCGATATCTTTGTTTGACGGTATCAACCACCCAGATAATGAAGAACTTGCTTATTACTATCCAACAGCCGATCTTGTGACTGGTCCAGATATCATCTTCTTCTGGGTAGCCCGTATGATTATGGCAGGATATGAGTACAAGCAAGATATGCCATTTAAGAATGTGTACTTCACAGGTATCGTGCGCGATGGACAAGGTCGAAAGATGTCTAAGAGTTTGGGGAATTCTCCAGATCCACTTGACTTGATTGCTCAATATGGCGCTGATGGCGTACGTATGGGTATGATGCTTGCAGCTCCTGCTGGTAACGACATCTTGTTTGATGAGGCTCTTTGCGAGCAAGGCCGTAACTTCAATAATAAGATTTGGAATGCATTCCGTCTAGTCAAAGGATGGGAAGTTTCTGAAGCCATTGAGATGCCCACCGCTAGTGCATTATCTCTAGAATGGTTTGATGCTTTGATGGCTCAAACACAAGCAGAGTTAGAAGACCTATACAGCAAGTATCGATTGAGCGAAGCCTTAATGCTCGTGTACAAGCTATTTAGAGATGAGTTCTCAGCATGGTTGCTCGAAATCGTCAAGCCAGCTTATGGAGAACCTATTGATGCGGCTACATACAATAAAGTACTCGGATACTTCGACCAACTGTTGAGCATGTTGCATCCATTTATGCCATTTATCACAGAAGAATTATGGCATGCCCTTCAGCCTCGTGAAGACGGACAAAGTATCATGCTTCAACAATTGCCAACAAGCACAATCGCTCCAGAGCGTCAAGTAGAGCTTGTGAAGCATTTTGATGTGATGAAAGATATTGTATCAGGTGTACGTACTATCCGTACTAAGCGCAATATCCCTCAAAAAGAAGCATTGAGTTTACAGCATCAGCAAACAGTGCTTGCCGAAGATATTGACACCTATCAATCAGTTATCACCAAAGTGTGTCATCTTTCTGATATCACCTTGGTTGATACCTTTGAAGACGGCGCGGCAACCTTTATGGTAGGCACAACAGAATTTGCTGTGCCATTGGGGGGATTGATCGATGTAGAAGCTGAAATAGCTCGTATGGAAAAAGAACTACAAGCTAAACGTGGATTCTTGAATGGCATCATGAAGAAATTGAGCAACGAACGTTTCGTGGCCAATGCTCCTGAACAAGTCATTGCTTTGGAAAAGAAGAAGCAAGCCGATTCAGAAGCTATCATTGCTTCTTTGGAAGAAGCCATTGCTAAGTTGAAAGGCTAAAAAGTACGTCATACACATTATATAATAAGGTGTGCCCTGAAAAGGGGCACACCTTTTTTTGTGTCTTATCCGTACGTTTTAGAAAGTCTATGTAATAAATACATCAGAATATCATTCTTTCAACTACAGTTTTCTCAAAAAAAAGGCATTGAAACTTTGTTATTGTCGTAAAAGGTGGTATATTTGCATCATATTAATACCAATAAGTATGCAACAGCAAGATATTATTATTCGAATTACCCTCCTACTGAACTGGCTCTTACTAGGGCGAGGATAAAAGCATGGGATAGATAATGGTATCAAATTGATTGTTGAAACCTTTCTCACCTCATGCGGGTCAGGAAGGTTTTTTTATGCGATGACTTGTTCCACGCACGGACCAACTGATAATAACTAAGACAATATAACCACGCAGGATAAGACGTGTTATCCGTAACGCATTCCTATCCACACAAAAACCATTAGGTATGAAAGATAGATTATTTATTTTCGACACCACGCTAAGAGATGGCGAGCAAGTGCCCGGGTGCCAGCTTAATAAGGTAGAAAAGATTGAAGTGGCTAAAGCACTTGAAGCCTTGGGAGTCGATGTCATAGAAGCAGGATTTCCTGTATCGAGTCCGGGAGACTTTGATTCCGTAGTAGAAATTTCTAAAGCCGTCACCTGGCCTACCATCTGTGCCCTTACTCGAGCTGTTCCAAAAGATATAGATGTTGCCGTAGAAGCACTGAAATTTGCTAAGAGAAAGCGCATCCATACAGGTATCGGTACCAGCGATTCTCACATCAAATATAAGTTCAATAGCAATCGCGAAGAAATTATAGAGCGAGCTGTTGCAGCCGTTAAATACGCCCGTCGTTTTGTCGACGAAGTTGAGTTTTATGCTGAAGACGCAGGTCGTACCGACAATGCTTATCTAGCTCGAGTTGTCGAAGCTGTCATTGCTGCAGGCGCCTCAGTGGTCAACATTCCTGACACCACTGGCTATTGTCTTCCTTCCGAATATGGCGCTAAAATAAAGTATCTTTGCGACCATGTTTCCAACATCGATCAAGCCATTATATCTACCCACTGTCATAACGACCTAGGTATGGCCACCGCCAATACCATGGCCGGTGTATTGAATGGAGCCCGCCAAGTAGAGGTGACCATCAATGGTATTGGTGAACGTGCAGGGAATACTGCCTTGGAAGAAATCGCCATGATCTGCAAGAGCCATGACGACATCCCAGTAGATACTAATATCAATACTCGTCGCATTGCGCCTACCAGTCGCATGGTATCTAGCTTGATGAATATGCCCGTACAACCCAACAAGGCTATTGTTGGTAAGAACGCATTTGCCCATTCTAGTGGTATTCACCAAGACGGTGTATTGAAAGATATGAGCACTTATGAAATCATAGATCCCAAGATGGTCGGTATCGACGAAAATGCGATTGTCTTGACAGCGCGTAGTGGTCGTGCAGCTTTGAAGCATCGCCTGACTATACTAGGAGTTGAATTGGAAAAGAGTGCCCTAGATGCCGTATATGAAGAGTTCTTAAATTTGGCAGATAAGAAAAAGGAAATTACCGACGATGATATCTTAATTCTAGCAGGTCGTGATATTTCTAAAAACCGTCAAATCAAATTGGAATATCTCCAAGTTACCAGTGGAGTCGGTGTGCGTCCAGTAGCTAGCATAGGCTTGAAGATTGCAGGAGAAAGCTTTGAAGCTGCATCTTCGGGCAATGGACCAGTAGATGCTGCGATCAGTGCTGTCAAGAAGATTATCAACCGCAAGATGGAATTGAAAGAATTTACCATACAAAGTATCGACAAAGGTTCCAACGACCTAGGAAAAGTCCATATGCAAGTCGAATATGAAGGAAGTATCTACTATGGATTTGGGGCCAATACCGACATTATTGGAGCGTCTGTAGAAGCCTTTATTGACTGTATCAATAAGTTCAAGAAGAGCGAATAATCCATCGTTACCACACGAATAATCAAAGAATAACTAAGCAATATAATTATAAAATGACGACTACAAAAAAAACATTGTTTGATAAGATTTGGGATAGCCATGTTGTACACCAAGTACAAGACGGACCGACCCAACTATACATAGATCGACTATACTGCCATGAGGTGACCTCACCGCAGGCCTTCGCAGGATTGAAAGCACGTGGCATTACTTGCTTCCGTCCAGAGAAGATCTTCTGCATGCCCGATCACAACACCCCTACACACGATCAAGACCAAGAGATCGAAGATCCTGTATCGCGCAATCAAGTCAAGACGCTTGAAGAAAATGCCCAATACTTTGGATTGGCTCATTTTGGTATGATGGATAAGCGCAACGGGATTATCCATGTTGTCGGACCAGAACGTGGACTTACCCTTCCAGGCATGACCATTGTGTGTGGCGATAGCCACACATCAACCCATGGTGCCATGGGAGCGGTTGCTTTTGGTATCGGAACAAGTGAAGTCGAAATGGTGATGGCCTCTCAATGTGTGCTTCAAAGCAAACCAAAGAGCATGCGCATCCGTGTAGAAGGAGCCCTTCGTCCAGGAGTTACCGCTAAAGATATGGCCCTATATATTATTGCTCAGCAAACAACAGGAGGAGCCACAGGATACTTTGTAGAATATGCAGGTGAAGCCGTGCGCCATTTGAGTATGGAAGGCCGTTTGACGCTTTGTAACCTATCCATCGAAATGGGAGCTCGTGGCGGTATGATTGCTCCAGATGAGACCACCTTTGCTTATATCAAGGGCCGTGAATATGCCCCAAGTGGAGCTGAGTGGGATGCTAAAGTTGCCGAATGGACTGCACTATGTACCGATGAAGGTGCGCAATATGACCGTGAAGTCGTATATGATGCAGCAGATATTCCCCCAATGATAACTTATGGTACCAATCCTGGTATGGGCATGGGCATTGCCGACAGTATACCAGCAGTAGCCACTGTAGCAGAAGAGGCACAAACTTCTTATAAGAAATCATTGCAATATATGGGATTTGAGGCCGAACAACAAGTACTGGGTACTCCAGTAGATTACGTATTCTTGGGCTCTTGTACCAATGGACGTATCGAAGACTTCCGTGCCTTTGCCGATTTGGTCAAAGGCCGTCATAAAGCCGAACATGTCGTTGCGTGGTTGGTGCCAGGTTCATGGATCGTCGACGAACAGATACGTGCCGAAGGATTAGATACAATTTTGGAAGAAGCTGGTTTCGTTATTCGTCAACCAGGATGTTCTGCTTGTTTGGCGATGAACGATGATAAAGTGCCCGCAGGTAAACTCTCCGTATCGACCTCTAATCGTAATTTTGAAGGTCGCCAAGGTCCAGGTGCACGCACCATGTTGGCCTCACCGCTTACCGCAGCCGCTGCTGCCATCACAGGTGTCGTGACCGATCCTCGTACCCTTATGGGCGTATAATCCATATTAATTCCAAACAATAGCATAATGAAAAATAAATTCAATATACTTCGTTCTACTATGGTGCCATTGCCCCTAGAAAATGTAGACACCGATCAAATTATACCCGCTCGTTTCTTAAAAGCCACCACACGCGAAGGCTTTGGCGATAACCTCTTTCGTGATTGGCGTTACGACAAAAACGACCAACCCATCGACGGTTTCGTCCTAAACACCCCGACCTATACAGGTGAAGTGCTTGTGGCTGGTAAGAACTTTGGTAGCGGATCAAGTCGTGAACACGCTGCTTGGGCCATCGCAGGATACGGATTTCGCGTTGTGATATCCAGTTTCTTTGCCGATATCTTCAAGCAAAATGCAATGAATAATTTTGTGCTCCCCGTTGTTGTCAGCGAGGCTTTCCTGAAAGAGCTTTTCGACTCCATCGCACAAGATCCTACCACCGAAGTCGAAGTGAATCTACCCGAACAAACAGTGACCAATCTTGCGACAGGTTTATCTGAGTCGTTTGATATCAATGGATACAAAAAACACTGTTTGACCGAAGGACTAGATGACATCGATTTCCTACTGTCTAATAAAGAAGAAATCGAAGCCTGGGAAAATAAGTAATGAAGAAACAAGTACACATCGAAATCATGGATACCACCCTCCGCGATGGAGAACAGACGAGTGGGGTTACTTTTGTACCCCACGAGAAACTGTTCATCGCCCGTCAGCTGCTGGAGGAAGTTCATGTAGATCGCATCGAAGTCGGTTCGGCTCGAGTTTCAGAAGGAGAAGCCCAAGCTGTCAAGATGATATGCGATTGGGCCGCACAGCATGATATGTTGGAACGGATCGAAGTGCTTGGATTTGTCGACAATGGCTATTCCGTTGATTGGATTCACGACGTAGGCGGTCAAGTCATCAACCTCTTGTGCAAGGGGTCACGTAAACACTGTGAAGGTCAATTAAATAAGACCTTGGATCAGCATATAGAAGACATCAAATCCACGATTATCTATGCACATAGTCGATCGTTGACCGTCAACCTCTACCTTGAGGATTGGAGCAACGGGATGAAAGATGATCCCGAGTACGTGTACGTACTCGTTGAGAGCCTTTTGAATATGGGTATTAAGCGCTTTATGCTGCCCGATACCCTCGGTGTACTCAACCCATTGGAAGTCATCAACTACGTACGTCAGATGAAGAAGCGCTTTCCCGATCTTCACTTTGATTTCCACGCACACAACGACTATGACCTAGCCGTCAGCAATGTCTTGGCAGCCGTGTTGAGTAGAGTCAGTGGCCTGCACACCACCATCAATGGATTAGGCGAACGAGCAGGTAACGCCCCATTGGCCAGCGTGCAAGCCATTTTGAAGGACCATTTTCAAGCACATACCAATATCGTCGAAGAGAAACTCAATGACGTGAGTCGCATTGTCGAGAGTTATTCGGGTATTCGTATCCCAGCCAACAAACCTATCGTTGGCAAGAATGTCTTTACCCAAGTAGCCGGTGTGCATGCCGATGGAGACAACAAAAACAACCTCTATTGCAATGACCTAGCTCCTGAGCGATTTGGTCGTCAGCGAGAATATGCCCTTGGCAAGATGAGTGGTAAAGCCAATATCCGTAAGAACCTCGAAGCTATGGGATATGACAATCTCAGCGAAGAGGCCATGAAGGAACTCACCGAAAGGATCATCCAGTTGGGCGACCGCAAGAAAGCCGTCACCCCAGATGATTTGCCTTATTTGATCAGTGATGTGCTCAAGCACGAATATGAAGAAGAAAAAGTTAAACTGCTGCATTATTTCGTGACCCTAGCACAAGGCCTCAAACCCGTAGCCACCCTCAAGTTGCTTGTCGATGACATGGAATACGAAGCCAGTGCCAGTGGAGCAGGGCAGTACGATGCATTTATGCACGCCCTCAAGCACGTCTACCATAAAGTATTGCACCGCGATTTCCCTACGTTGCTCGATTACGAGGTAACCATTCCTCCTGGAGGACGTACCCAAGCCATGGTGCAAACCGTCATAAAGTGGGAATACCACGGACGAATATTTTCTACCCGTGGGTTGGATGCCGACCAAACCGAAGCCGCCATCCTAGCCACCGTCAAGATGCTCAACATTATTGAGCAAGAAGCCTTCCTACCTAAAGCCGATTCATAACATATGATGCCGGCAGGGAGATTCGCCTATATCCATACGGTATAGGAAATGATAACTAGAACCCTAAAACAAGAAATAAAAAAATTATGAGCGTAATGAATATTGCCGTCCTACCAGGTGATGGCATCGGACCAGAGATTATAGACGAAGCAGTCAAAGTGATGAAAGCCGTAGGCAAACACTTTGGACATAAGATAGACTTTCATTATGGATACGTTGGAGCAGCAGCCATCGACCGCATGGGCAATCCATATCCAGAAGAAACCCACCAACTATGTATGAAGAGCGATGCAGTGCTCTTTGGTGCCGTAGGTCATCCCCGCTTCGACAACGACCCATCGGCCAAGGTACGTCCAGAACAAGGACTACTTGCCATGCGTAAACAACTAGGTCTGTATGCCAATATCCGTCCAGTGACCACCTTTCCAGCGTTGATTCACAAATCACCACTTCGTGCCGATTTGGTAGAAGGTGCCGATTTTATGTGCATCCGTGAGTTGACAGGCGGTTTGTATTTCGGTCGCCCACAAGGACGTAGCGAAGATGGCAATGTAGCCTACGATACCTGCGTGTACAGTCGCGAAGAAGTCGAACGCATCGTGCGTCTATCGTACCAATTCGCCATGAAGCGTCGTAAGAAACTCACCATCGTTGACAAAGCCAACGTATTGGCCACTTCTCGTCTATGGCGTGAAGTATCCAAAGAGATAGAACCTGAATTTCCAGAAGTAGAAACAGAATACATGTTTGTCGATAATGCCGCTATGCGCATGATTCAATGGCCTACCTCATTTGATGTCATGGTGACCGAAAACATGTTTGGTGACATTTTGACCGACGAAGGCTCTGTCATCACAGGATCTATGGGATTGCTTCCTTCTGCATCTGTCGGCGTACACACCTCTGTGTTCGAACCCATCCATGGGTCTTGGCCAGAAGCCGCAGGACAGCAGAAAGCCAATCCATTGGCCACTATCCTGAGTGCAGCCATGCTTTTTGAATATGCTTTCGATATGAAGGAAGAGGGGCAACTCATCCGCCAAGCAGTTCAAGCATCTATGGACGCCCACGCATGCACAGCCGATATTCAAGTTGCCGATAAAGCTGCCTTGACTACCGCCGAAGTAGGCGACTGGATCGTTCAATATATCGATGAAAAAGCCTAATTTTGTAGCATAATTGTCATAAAAGGATGTAATATGGGTTTAATAGAGAGGAAAAATATTTAATTATTTGTACGAGTAGGAAATAACAGCCAATTTTGTATGGCAATATAACCTAAAACTCACATTGATAGATTAAATATGGATTCTAAGACAGAAGAATTAGTGCTTAAATTAAAACCCACTAGAAGTTTAGACCCAGTTTACTTCCAAACGGTCGATCCTAGGATAGCCGATACTGTTGCCGAAGAGCTGCTGCGCCTAATTGTCTCGGAGAAAATATATCGAAAAACCGACATAAGCGCCAAAGCAGTCAGCGAGATGCTTGGAGTCAAGTCCAGAGATTTCTCCGCTATTGTCAATATGCGCTTTGCTCAAAGTTTTCCAGCACTGATCAACGAATATCGTGTCAGAGAAGTGCAGTTTCTCCTCAAAGACTTGCGTTTGCGCGATGTCAGCGTTTGGGAAATCGGAAAACTTGTCGGTTACAAGAATCGTCAATCGTTTTATTCGGCTTTTACCAAGATTATGGGATATTCACCTCAAGAATGGAGAAAATTGTTTCTTCCTCATTTTGAAAAAGACTGATTAACATATCCCTCATACCGCTTAATAAAAGACCCATGCCCCATCCATCGCATAGACATGCGATAGTGGAGTATGGGGCTTTATTTTAGAAAAATCTTGACAACTTGCCCCTAATTTGTGTTCAATCGTTGGGATAAAGTCGGATTCATCTCCAAAAGAATCAATTTGGCACATCCCTTGTTACTAATCTCTCTACATTAATGAGAATTAAAAAAATAGCGTATGAATAGTCCATTTACTCCACGTTTTACAAACGCACTCTTGTACGCAAGAGATGAATCTAAGCGTAGAAATATGCATGGATATATCCTACCAGAACATATCCTATGGGCCTTAGTGCACCAGCCAGATGGTCCATGTATTGATTTGTTATCTGAGTTAGAGATTGATTTGGAGACATTACAGGGGCTTACGGACGAACTATTGGAAATGATTTATACAGAAGAAATAGCGAATGCTATCCCTAAAGAAGCAGCAGAAGTGCCAGAAGATGCCCTGATGCTCAATTTGGATAGCAGTCAACTCATCAATAAAGCACGAGTGATTGCCAAGCGACTGGAGCAACCACTAGCCGATGTAGATACCGTTTTTGTAGCCTGTACACAGTTATCAGACACCCCAATGGCCGAAGCCTTATCCCAGTTTAACGAACAATTAAATTACGAAAATCTCATGGAATACCTAGAGAAGAAGTATCAAGTCTATAATGGCATCAGTACCCCCGATGACGACGAAGAAGAATTGGACAACTGGAAGTCAGGCAATGCCAATGGCGCTTCCGAAAGCAAGCCCGATAGCCAGTCTGGTGATTCAGGCAAACGTCGTCCCCCTCGTGGCAATGAGAGCCTCGAGCTGCTGGGCAAGTTTGGTGTTGATATCACAGCCCAAGCTCGTCAAGACCTCCTTGATCCCGTAGTAGGTCGTGAGAAAGAGATTGAACGTGTCGCACAGATTCTATCTCGACGTAAAAAGAATAACCCCGTACTTGTAGGAGAAGCCGGAGTTGGTAAGACCGCCATCATCGAAGGATTGGCCAAGCGAATCGTCGACCGTAAAGTATCGCGTCTTCTATTTGACAAGCGATTATTTTCACTCGATTTGCCAGGCATGGTAGCTGGTACCAAATATAGAGGACAATTTGAAGAACGCCTTCGTGGCGTCATCAAAGAATTGGAAGAACATCCCGATATCATCCTCTTTATTGACGAGCTACACACCATCGTTGGCGCAGGAAGTGCCCCAGGCACCATGGATGCAGCCAATATCCTTAAGCCAGCATTGGCCCGAGGAGTCATTCAGTGTATCGGAGCCACGACCAATGACGAGTACCGCCTGTCTATCGAAAAAGATAAAGCCCTCGAACGCCGTTTCCAGAAGGTCAATATTCTAGCCCCTGATGCAGTAGAAACCCTAGAGATTCTTCAGCAATTAAAAGGACGCTACGAAGAGCACCACGGTGTATCCTATACCGAAGGCGCCCTAAAGGCCTGCGTCGATATGACCGACCGTTATATCTCCTCTCGTTCTTGGCCAGATAAAGCTATCGACGCCATGGACGAAGCGGGCAGTCGCGTGCACATGCTCAATATCAACGTACCTGAAAGCGTGACTACCCTGGAACAAGAAGTTGCCGAAATGAATGCTGCCAAGCGTGAAGCCGTTATGAAGCAAAACTTCGAAATGGCCTCTACGTATCGTGAGAAAGAAGTCGCAGCCAAAGAACGCCTAGATGCTGCCAAGCAAGAATGGTTGGAACAACAAAGCGAATCACGTATCGTCGTTGACATCGAACAGATTGCCGAAGTCGTATCCATGATGAGCGGTATCCCAGTACAGCGTATGGCACAAAACGAAGGCATTCGTTTGAAAAACTTGAAAGCAACTCTACAACATACCGTCATTGGTCAAGATAGTGCTATCGAAAAGCTATCCAAAGCCATCATGCGTAATCGAGTAGGCTTGAAACCAGCCAATCGTCCTATCGGTACCTTCCTATTTATGGGACCTACCGGAGTAGGTAAGACCCACCTCTCTAAGCAACTAGCCAAAGAGATGTTTGGTACCGAAGAAGCCCTGATACGTATTGACATGAGTGAGTATATGGAGAAACACACCGTATCTCGCCTTGTAGGTTCGCCTCCAGGATACGTCGGATTCGAAGAAGGTGGTCAGCTCACCGAGCAAGTACGCCGTCGTCCATACAGCATCCTGTTATTCGACGAATTGGAAAAAGCCCACTCAGATGTCTTCAACATCCTGCTTCAATTGCTTGATGAAGGTCGTTTGACAGACAATCAAGGCGTCACCGTCGATTTTAGAAACACCGTCATCATCATGACCTCTAATATCGGTTCCCGCCAAGCCAAAGATTTCGGACGTGGAGTAGGCTTTGCTTCCATTGCTGGAGGTGATAGTCAAACTGAGCGTGATCGTATTATCATGAAAGCCTTGAATAAATTCTTTGCCCCCGAATTTTTGAATCGTATCGACGAGATTGTCTCATTCGATGCACTTGACAAAGACGCCATTCATAAGATCCTTGGTCTTGAATTGTCCGACCTTGAGAAACGTCTTAATCGAGTAGGGTTTAAGATCCAACTTTCCGATGCAGCACGCAACTTCCTAGTCGACAAAGGTTTCGATATCCAGTATGGAGCCCGTCCATTGAAGCGAAGTATACAGACCTACCTAGAAGATGGATTGGCCGAAATCCTAGTTGATCAGCCAGCCGAATCGACTGGATCTATTAGCGTAGACTATACAGAAGGTGATGAAAAATTATCTTTCAAAGTTGAATTGGATACAAAAACAGAAATTGTCGATTCAGCCAAAGAAGTTGAACCAATCATCGTTCCTACGCCCGATTTGGAAGAGTCAAATAAGAAATAACTAAATTGTACTCAGTATAAATATCAAATAAGTTTTAATAAAGTCTTGCCACCAGTTAAGGATTATAAATATTCTGCGAAAAAGTGGCAAGACTCTTTTTTTTTGCGTTGAAATAACTACCTTTGTGGTATCGAAAATGAAATCATTACAATTATGACAGTCGAAAATTTAAAGAAGCGATTACTATCTCACGACATCCGTCCTTCAAAACCCCGCGTGGCTATTTTGAAGTATTTGATAGAGCATCGCACCCACCCCAATGTAGATAGCATCTACCAAGCATTGGCTCCCGAGATCTCCTCATTGTCCAAGACAACCGTCTACAACACCGTAGATCTCTTCAGCGAACGCGGGGTCATCCAACGACTCACAATTGATGATAAAACCACCAACTATGATGCCGACACCAGTGTGCATCCACACTTTTTGTGCCAGGTTTGTGGAGCCATTTACGACATGCCCGAGGTGACAGATTTATCTGCCTTACCTGATGCGGGTCCACACGAATTGCACGACATCCAGATTTATTATCGCGGAATTTGTGCCAAGTGTAAAGATAGTAAGAAGGCTTATTCGTAGGCCGAAAAAATATTAATTCAATTCAAAAAAAGACTATTATGAAATTTAGATGTACAGTATGTGGTTATATCCACGAAGGTGATGCAGCTCCAGAAAAATGTCCAACATGTGGCGTACCAGCTAGCAAGTTTGTAGCAATCGATGAATCAGCAAACGGCCCACTTCAGTTCGCAGACGAACACGTTATTGGTGTAGCTAAAGGTTGTGATGAAGAAATGATTGCCGATCTAAATGCACACTTTCTAGGCGAATGTACAGAAGTAGGTATGTACCTAGCAATGAGCCGTCAGGCAGATCGCGAAGGTTATCCAGAAGTTGCAGAAGCTTACAAGCGTTTTGCTTGGGAAGAAGCAGAACACGCAGCTAAGTTCGCCGAACTTCTAGGCGACGTAGTATGGGATACAAAGACCAACCTATACAAGCGTATGATGGCCGAACAAGGTGCATGCGAAGACAAGAAGCGCATCGCTACAAATGCTAAAAAGCAAAATCTAGACGCAATCCACGACACCGTTCACGAAATGTGTAAGGATGAAGCACGTCACGGAAAGGCGTTCGAAGGATTGTACAATCGTTACTTCAAGTAATCTAGTCGATCCATTGAGGAGAAGAGTGGGGATGTCAACATTGTTGACACCCCCTCTTTTTTTATATACCTTGATTATTTCCCCCCTACCTCTCCAATTCTTGCAAGTTCTTGAAAAACTTGCAAGAATTGGAGCTATTTTTATAGGTGACATTTCAGACCTGCTTATCTCATAAGCACCCTAGCAATCATGATAAATCCACTGTTTTAGTAAAGCCTTTATTTGACAAAAAGTTCGCAAACTGGAATTTTGTTAAAACGAAGTAGATTAACAAAAATAGTTGTTGCTTGTTACAACAAGATATGTATATTTGTATAAACAAAATCACATCAAACATATGAAGAAAATAGATTTTATACGTATTCTACCTTGTTTTGTTGGTAAATTGCTATATTATAGGCGTAAGGAATATCAGATGACGAATGCTTGTCAATATGGTGATTCATTTATCAATGATAATATTATTATTGATAAATGTTTCCTGTTTATTTCCAATACTCTTCCCCCCATCTGCCTTCTTATCAGCCTGTTGAGCCTCTGTGCACTGCAAGTTGACGCCCAGTCCTTGCCCAGTCATTTGGGTGACCACACAAAAGATACCCTAAGCACCATTTCCCCCGTGCTGATTCAGAAAGTGCGAGAAGCCTTATTGCAGACAGCCCCCATCACCAAAAGAGTGGGGGATGGCGAGATCACCGAACTCACCAATACGATTTTAGATAAAACCCCAGTTGAAACTGGCCTGCGCCCCTATGCGTTGCGCATTGATTTCCCCCAAGAGCTCGTGCGCCTTACAAGCGATGGGATAGATAGAAAATTAGTTCCCCAGTCCCTGACGAACCTTATGAAACCCCAGCCATTTACCTACAACATGTGTGTGGCATGCTGCAATGTATGGTGGATCAATCCTGTTGAATGGATTGTTGTGGATGTCCCCGAATTTCACGTTTCCGATTACGATATAGATACAAGCAACAACAACTGGTTTTGGGCCGAAGATTGGAGATAACGCTACGCTTCTACCCCTATCAAGGACATCTCATTCATGTTAAAAAACGACTCATCCTATTTAAAAAGTGTGTATTAACTTGCGTGTTACCATGTGGTTACTTATATTTGTTCCCGATAAGTAACAAGAACGAATATGGACACCAAAACAACCCCAACAGGAAGAAATAGAGAAGCCACCGAGCAACGTCTACTAGACGCTATCGGAGAAATGATTGCGCAAGATGGCTTCGAGCAGATTGGCATCAATGCCGTAGCCAAACAATCTGGCGTATCCAAAATATTGATTTATCGTTATTTCGACTCCGTAGAAGGCTTGATGGCCGCCTATATCCGTCGTAATGACTTCTGGATAAACTTCTCCATAGACAAGCCAGCAGATACTGATCTAGCCACCTACCTCACAGGCATCCTCCGCCAGCAAGTCCACATCCTTCGTCACAACCACACCCTAAGACGCCTATACAGATGGGAATTGTCCTCCAAAAACGACTTTATCGTTGCCCTTCGCGAACAGCGAGAAACGGCGGGACTCAAACTAATCGATAAAGTAGCACAGCTATCTGGATTGCCCCACCATCAAGTGGCCTCCCTCGCCACCGTCTTTACCGCCTCCATCACCTATCTTGTCATGCTCGAGGAGTTCTGTCCCGTGTACAACGGTATAGCCATCAACCAAGATCAAGGTTGGAACCTCTTTCTTGAAGGCATAGAGATGCAAATACGCAAGGTCCTTTCGTGACCTTGCACCCTCTCCATCCTTTTTTTTGCAATAAATGTTCCCACTTGGGAACAAGTAAATACTATATAATGTATCAAACAATGAAAACAATGCACATTTTAAGTTTCGTTCTCCTGCTAGGCAGTCTCTTCTCCTGCCAGGACGACCTCGTTTCCTACGACAGCGGAGACGTGAGAGTCAGCCTAGAGAAGGGAGAAAATTGGCTCCATGACTATCCCTTGTTTCTAGGCATCGACAAGAAGAATGCCCCCCAGATCGCTATCTGGCTAGAAGATACCCAAGGGCACTACCTATCCACCGTCTATGTCACCTACAAAGCTGGGCATCAAGCCTGGGTAGCAGCCCATGGCAATCGACGCAAAGAATCCTTACCCTACTGGGCACATGCCCGAGGAGTAGAGTACCCCGATGGCCTGTACCTACCCACCAAAAGTCAACCCCTTACCGACGGCATCTCTGGCGCCACCCCACGAGGCAGTTTTGCCTTGAAAGTGACCCCCACATCCGTGCTCCACGACTTTGTACTCAAAGTAGAAATCAATCACTCTACCGATTTCAACGAGACCTATTCCAAAGGCATCGCCCCAGGAGATCCCCATTATTCGGGAGGCAAAGACGGCAGCGGCCAGCCAGCCCTTGTCTATGCCGCAACCATCCATCTCGACGACTCAGTACGCGAATATCAAGCCCAACTGATAGGGCACAGCAGTCCCGACGGTAGCGATGGCACCCTCTATGACGACATGACAGGTGTCACCACCGCATTACACATTGTCCAATCCATAAAAGTATATATACAATGAAAAAGATATTATTGATGCTATCCCTTATTCTTTGCGGCATCCAAGTACATGCCCAATCGCCACATAAAATAGCCCTATCCACCAGCATCGGCACAGGCATCGACCTCAGCGTGCCCTCCTATACCCCTATAGAATGGCACCTACAAGCCAACTATCCACTTAATCGATATTGGCGTGTCGGCCTAGGTACCGGTTTGATGAAGTACGAGAAGCCCTTATTGCCCCTCTATTTTGACACCCAAGTATCCTTAAAACATTGGAAGCGATGCGCCCTATTTGTCCAGTGCGATACAGGATACAGTTTAGCCCTGGCCCATCAGACCAATGGAGGCTTCTACCTCCATCCAGCCATCGGTCTCGACTTTAGGGTGTATGGTACCCAGCGCTTCTTCCTCACCTTGGGCTACGAACTACAAGAATTGGAGCGCGTCAAACGCTATAATGGAGATTATTTTTCCGCCGAAATGCAAGAAGCATTGAGCCATAACCTGCTGGCCATCCATTTCGGAGTACGGCTATAGACCACATACACAGAAGAGGGGAGGTGACTTAAAGGGCTAATGCATAGGCATTAAGCACATATTGAAGTAATCTTCCCTCTGTGGTAATTTATCCCTGACCCCTATACCATCTACATCAAAGGCACATGCAAGAATAAAATCAGACGTATAATTCTTATCGTGACAACTAGTGTACACTTTCGTCTGCGTTTCATATCCCACCTTGCTCATCGTTATAGCGTATTTTTGTTTCGAAAAGCGCGTACTAGCTCTCACCAAGATACGTGCCGGCGTCTCTCCATCATACACCAGTTTCCCATGTTTATCGCGCACTACAATATCTGCTTGTTCAGGCGAAGACGTGATAAGCAAGGTATATTGTCGTTTACCCAATATATTGGAACAACTAGACAGCACCATGCTGCATATCATAAGGCATAGTATTGGAAAGATACGGGTAGAAATAGATCTCATAGGCGAAGTCTTATTTATTGAATGAATCGTTTATTATTTCATAATGGTAAGCAAATATAGTAATTTCTTGAAAAAATATCGCAATTATGAAAAATAATTATACTTTTCGTGTCTAGGCTCCCAGCCCCATCTAACTCTTTAGTTTCTGTGATAAAACCTTGGACATATTATCAATGACCTTTATGACGTTCTTTCGGTTTATAGCGAAATCTTTATCCCTTTCAAAGATTTCATTCACCCCAAGTGAAGACAGAATTTCCATCTTTGTTCGCTTAGGAGTAAGCTGTGTTAAATGGATAGATATTTTTTCTCCTAGACTAAGCAACCGAGCCCCAGTTTCTAGGACAAAAGATCCATTTTTCTCGTTGGCACTAGATAAGCTAATTCCACTCATTTCATGTGCTGCTTCCATAACAGCATCATACACTGTCTTGTAAGAGAATCCAAACTCTACTTCTCGATTATAATCAACCCTACTCATAACATATTATTTTAAGTTATCCTTAGTTCCGCAGGATAGCGTTAAACATATAAAGCGTGGAACTACATATCAATTCTAACTAGTTAGAAAATGATCAATCGCTTTTTCAAATAGTGACTTAAAATTGTTTTGAGTGTAAATATAATCAAATAAAATCTAAATTACAAATAAAAGTGAGTTCTTTCACGATGTGCTCGTTTAGAATAATTGGTGTGGTGACTGTAGCTGTCTTGTAGAGTGTCGTCTTTTTCTAGTGGCTATTCTTTACTCAATGATTTTAAACTTCTTTAAAATTTTGCGTTTACTCAAAGGAGAGTCAATAATGAGACCTTTAATGTATGATATATCTTCGTCATCGAGACTAGAATACTCACATCCATCAGATACTAACTTAAAGCATTCATGATTCGGATATTTTCCTTGACGTAATCAATCATTTCAGGAGAGGCATTAGCTGCTTTCAAAATCTCCACAGAAGTGATTCGATTCATTTCTGGATCCTCCTTCATCTTTTCTCTTGTATCTTTCCAAGCTTGGTCTCCATGCGATAAGTCAGACAATGCATAAGCCGTCATTTTTCCATATTTCTTGATGATATTGTCCAAACATTCTACATCCGATTTAGATAGCTCATCCATATCAGGCTTGTCAGTAGACGAAATACGTGTGACTTGTTTATTATGGTCGTTGGATACCTTTGTGACCTCGAATGATTGGCAGAACTGACGCATGTTTTCGGTCATTTCATCGTTCATGATATGACACTCAAATGCTTTTTGAGTAAAAGTTGGCACAGGACCTAGATGTAACGCTTTAAACGTATCATCAAAAATTGTTCTGCCAAAACGACACAAATGTTCTTGCTGTGCAAAGTACATCAGCTTATACAATTTTAGATTATCTATTCCTTTAGGGAAAGACTCTAATATGTATAAGATAACAGATTTGATTGTAAGAATTTGATCGTTAGTTTTCATCATTCTAGTTATTGATTTACACTGCAAATTTACAGGTATATTTTTGTTCTACCAACTTTTATTGTGTTAATAATATAGTACCCGCCTTATCTTCGCACTGAATACCAGTCCATTTCACTTCTTCAGTTTCAATATTTGCCCCATTGGTTTGAAACGAACATCTAAGTTCGTCTTCTCATATAGTGCTTTTGCCTCTTTACTCTTCTGCGTAATTTTGACAATAAAATCCACCGCCTCTTCTTCAGTCATCTTTTGATCCTGCGCTTCTAGCGTGATATTGAGCATATGCCGTAAAATCAGACATTCTGCAATTTCATCCAGATGCTTTTCTATATCGAATGTACGATCATTGTCCACCGTGAACGTCGATACACGAAAGCCCTTCTTGAATAAATTGAGTCCTGCTTTAAGATAATTCACCAGGAGTTCTTGATCCTTTCTGATCATCTCATACGATATAAAAGTCGAATATATACTACAAGGCCAATCTTGCAGTCCCATGCAAATACCATCTTCAATCGCCCCCATGATTTGCTGTGAGCCATCCTGCTGCAACCTAAGTAAGCTAGCCGATAGCACTCCTTCAACCTGATCGCCATACGAACTAAAGTCAAATTCGTATGTATTATATAACATGAACTCTTGAATAATCTCCTTTGTTTGAAGAGGCTCATCAAATTCATCTTGTAAGAATCGTTTGTAATACTGGTCGAAGAATTGTGCCGAAAAGATTTGCCATCGCACTCCGCCTTCTTCGGGCACCGTTGTATACGCAGCGACCCCACTTTTGCATCTGTGCAGCGCATAGATTGCACGGTGTAGATTGTCTTTATCCACCGCAATAGCGTGTAGTCCCCATTCAATTTCGTGTTGACTCGTAAATGTTTCCACATATTGGATAGGATATTGAACGACCCTTTTCCTCATTTTTTTCTTTAGAGTCTTGAATAAGTCCCTTTTATAGAAATAGGCCGATACCTGCATGAGATCTTTTTCGATTTCACGGATGACCTCTTTGTTATTCATTGTCTGTGTGAGCATGCTTCCTTTTTTTATTTATTGGCACAAGACATCCCAAAAACTCCATGTAGCAGTCATGGGGTGCATGTTTAATTTTCAATTTGACACAAGCAAAGATAACATGAATGACCAGCGCATAGAAAACGAACACCGAAAATAAGCACTCACCAGAGGCATATTATGTCTTAAATCAAATAATAAACGTGTAACAAAAATGTGATATTTTTGTCGTCTTTATGTCATAAATAAATAGTATTAGAGAGGGGGTTATAGTATAGATCCGTGAAGTGTGATCATAGTACGAAAGCTCTCCAATTCTTGCAAGTTTTTGAAGAACTTGCAAGAATTGGAGAGAATTGGAGCAAAAAGATCTATGAAAGCTAGACAAAAAAGAGTCAAGCTAAATCCTTTTTTTAGGGGGCATAAACTTATACAAGTCATTGATACTATGACTTTCTACAAGCTTCTTAGCATCAGCAGAGTAAGTGATTTCTCGTTCTAAGAACACAAAAGGTACACCATCCAAGAAAACAGTGGCTTTCGTCCAATCTCCCATCTCGCTATATGTAGTATATTCAATCGTGTACACTTTCTTATAGGTATAAGCATATCTCAATACAGGCTGCTCTTTTTCAGGAACAGGCATTTTCCAAAGCTCATTTATCGATTGAGGTTGTCCTGCAGAAATAGTCCTTTGCCACACTTTTCCTTTGGCAGTTTCACCGTAAATATCCTTTTCCCAAGTATGTTTTACCAAGAGCCCTGCATCAGAATACTCATTCGTGTACTTATAATTGTGTTGAAGGAGATTAGTTTCTTTTATAAAACTAGTCACTTGTCCATACACATTGATTTTATCAAAGCACCCATGCTCAATTTGTCTCCACCCATTGTGAAATGTCACCTCATTACCAAACACAATATCATAGCCAGACACATGATATATCATCCTCCCTTTTGCATCATAGGTGTACTCATTCAATAACGCATGCACATCTCCCCGCTCATGTTGTACAACTTTCAATAATTGATTTCGACTATTATACGTATATTTTGCGATATCCTCGGTAGCTTTACCATCTACATAATAGATCTTTGAAGTAATCAGTCCCTTACTATTAAAAAAAGCTTGATAATCAAATTGAAATCCTTTAGGATACTCAAATATATTTAGTGGTGCTCCTTTACGCCACTTCTCTTTTTTATACACAGTTTGGCATACTGCTCTATACCCTTGAACAATATATGAAGTAGTTCCTGGTGATACATTATGTTGATACCAAGTAGTAAGTGGTTGGCCCAATAGATGGCATGTAAACATCCATAGTACCAAGCAAGCTATCGTTATTTTTTTTATATGCAGGAGTTTTCTTTGCCTAACAGGGGTTGATTTGTACGAAGTTGTTCTTACGCCCCAGCTCATGCAAAACAATTGTATAATTGTATCAAAAGACTCAATGCCACATATATAAATAAAATGACATTTGTTCTTTTCACTCTCTTGTATTTCTTTTCTATTTCTTCCATAATTAAAGAATTTACTGTCCAACTTGCCATACCATAAGATTCTTGTACTTATTGTATACCTTCAAGTCCTTGATTATCATTACATCAACCCAAAGAAAGCACTAATATCTACTGGTTGATTGTTTAAGTACAAATATATAAAAAATACTAGATATTTACAAGATGATATTGTAAATACTAATAATTTAAGTATATTTTATTCACTCCCTCGTCACAGCTCATTGTATATCCCCCGCAGCTACCAGACGCCCGTGCATCTTCCCCGTAGGTCACCTCCTGTACCATCTGCTAGTCATAGATACGAGTGACACAAGTGGCGATCTGTTTGTTATTACCGCCTTGCAGTGTGGAAATCAGCATATAGTACCACAGACGTCTTCGCATAGTGCGGTACTGAGTTGATAAAAAATATATTTACGTGTGATAATATAAAGTATAAATTGTACACTATCGGTTATTTTCTGTATCTTTGACGAAGTTTTTTGGAAAACGTATGAATGACCATGCGTTTTTTTATCAACTATAAATCAATCTACAACAAAAAAATCAGATCAAAATGAAAAGACTTTTTTATTTTCTTGCGTTTGTTCTTATGATTCCCGTATTGACTTCTTGCGACTTTTATTGTACTTGGTCCGTTGTAAAGGGTGTGAGAGATGCCTTTAGTGGTAAAGGGTGGGATCCTGATGGTGGAATAAAGAGCGTAAACTATGTCAGAAAGGAATGTGACGACTTCATCAAGATAGAGAAGGAGTATAAACTCTACTTGGTTACCGTACAACAAGATACGATATATTGGTTTGAAAATGATGCCTATCAACAGAAGAGTATATTGAATGGATATACATTTGAATCGAATAATCAGTATATCTCAGGGCCATGGCTGACTTTGGATGCTACGTATGAGGGGAAATTGCGGATTAATTTGAGTGAAAATACATCAGATGAATATAGAGTTGCAGAGGTGGTGTTATTCCCCAATTACTATCAAATAGATGGTCCATATCCACCGTATGGTACTTCAGAAATTATAGAGATTACTCAATCTAATAAAGATCATAAATAACTTATTAGCATATAAATAATCCCTATTTTTGGGGAATTTTATTGATGTCGTCTACTAGCTGCACTTTTTAATAGTGTAGCTAGTGTCATTATGTGGGTCTGCTTTTCTGCAAAAATCTCTTTAGAATCTTTATCCGCATTATGTCACTAGAAAGTCAGAGAAATATAGAACGGAAGGACTGCTATGAGTTCGATAGTCCCGTTAGCCGAGTTCATAAAATTCATTTTGGCTTTGCGTGGTGATAGTTCGAGGTAGAGTAGGCCTGTACCTGTAATTTTGACATGTTTATCCTAGTTTTTTTTATTTAATATGCCATGTTGGCAGGTTTGTGTGTTTTGTGTTGTTTAGTTAATGCGTTTTGATTGTTTGGTTTGTTTATTGTAAAATTAATAAATCGTATATAGCTTGGGGTAATATTATAATGGCATGGTTAGCCTTTTATAACTGAGTTGTTGATGATTATTATTAATAAAGCACATTTTATGTGCTACTAAAACTTTTTATTATGAGAAATTACAATTTGGGATTTATATCCGATCAGGTAATTTATGATTATGTAAAACACATTGTTGGGGGCTATCGTAAAAGTATTGATTTAGTACAGTTTAATGGGAATACTATTGATCCAATCAAACTTTTAATTGATGCAAAAGTATACAATAGATCTTTTGACGATGTGATCGAGGCAGAGTGTTGGAGACAAATAGATAAGAGTAATACTAACCTAATTGGTGGTTTCAGTAGAGACATCTTTAATTATGCAGGAAATGGTTGGATGTGTACTAAAAATGGTAACGATATACACGTCGTAAACAAAGCTAAACATATTTCTGCTAAGATAAAGAATAAGCATAATACTTTGAATACTTCTTCTGCACAAACAGTTTATAACAAAATGGAGAAAGAATGTAAAGCTGATAAGGCTAAAACTTGCTACTTAGTTCAAGTGGTATCACCAGCAGCTCAGGACGAGATATGGGTATGTGGTGGTAAATCCGACCCAAGAATAAGGATTATGTCTATTGACAAATTTTATGCTATGGTGTTTGGTGTGGAAGATGCTTTTCATAAGCTATGTATAGCTCTACCTTTAGTCTTAGAAGACGTAATGAATGAAGTCGGTATTGTAGAAATCAAAAACACAGTTTGTGAGGAACTGAAGAAAAAAGGTATAGAAACACTGGAAAGTCTATTTAACTTATCTTTTGGTAACTATTCAGGCTTTAAGAAATAGTTGTAAACTACAAAAATAGAAGTGCCATGGATAAAATATCCATGGCACTTCTATAATATATGATATAAACCTAATCTAGTTCATTCAATAAAGCCACTACTGACTTTGCTACGGCATACCCAAGATTACAAGGCACAGCATTACCAATCTGCTTATACTGAGCACCCACGGAACCCATAAATTCCCATTCATCTGGAAATGTCTGAATACGTGCATACTCACGTATAGTAAGTGGCCGTGTCTCAGTAGGATGGCAGCGTTCTGTTTGTTTTTGAGCAGGTGAGCAGGTTAGTGTTAAACTTGGAGAAGTCATTGACAAACGTCTAGCTATACCCGTTTTTCCACCTCCAGATGTAAAACTCTTACCCATATATGATTCTTGAATGTTAATAGGAAGATCTTTCCAACAACCGCCTTGTGGGACAAGCTCTAGTACTTTTTGCTTTTTAGGTGGATATTTTGCTCCTACTGATTTTGGAACGTCACAGTTATATAATTCACCTTTCAAGAATGCGTCATTTAAAGTCATTACTCGATTGTACGGAGAAGGCCAGTTAAATTTAGCTTTCTTTGCTAGGTCATTACGTACTGCAATTAAGAAAAGACGTTCTCTCTTTTGTGGCACTTTAAACATCAATGCACGTAAAACTTGAGGCTCAATTAAAGTATAGCCTAGTTCAGAGATTACGTTCTTAATAGTATGAATTGTACGTCCATTGTCATGTGTTAATAGTCCTTTCACATTTTCAGCAACTAAGACTTTAGGTCGTATCTCTTTGACAGCTCTTGCTAGTTCGAAGAACAGCGTACCTCTTGTATCATTAAATCCACCTTTATTACCAGCATATGAGAATGCTTGGCAAGGAAATCCTCCACTGACAACATCTACTCTATCACAATAACTTGTGAAATCAACATTACGTATGTCGTCATGACAAACATTCCATTCTGGCCTGTTTCTTTTTAATGTAGCACAAGCATCTTTGTCAATTTCATTCAAAAAAATATGTGAAAGTCCAGCCTTTTCCATACCGATAGCTAATCCTCCTGCTCCTGCAAATAATTCAATAGAAGTGAACTTCTTGTATGGAATTATTGCCGTTTGATGCTCCCAAGTAGAATTCAATAGTTGAGAAACTATTGTCAGATTATCATTATCTTCTAGTACGATGTATTTTTTCTTGCTATTGTATTTTCTAGCTTTTACTTTACCATTTTTTACTTGAGAATCTAATGTCCGAATTGATACACCAAGTAAATCTGCAAAAGTTTCGTAAGATAATATTGTATTATTGTTCATCTCTAAATCCATTATAATCACCAAATCCTAATAAGAATAAACTCTTGAATGTATCTTGTGAGTACTCCTGCAGTTCTTCTAAAACAGTGTTCTCAATTTTAAATTCATCATATTCATTCAATACATCATCTAATATCTTAGGTAAGGTATTGCATAAGTTATAAAATCCATTTTCGCAGTTAAGTGCCAACTCGTAGAATTGGTCAATTGAAATCTTTCTAATAAGCTTATGTGAAGTTCCTCCTCTATTCCATGGCTCATCTTTAGAACGGCCTGAGATTGCTTCAACTAGGTAACATGTAGCTCTGTCGTCTTCAAGCAATTTACTCTGCATTTTAATATATACATTTGCTGCAGATCCACTATTCATAGTGTTATGCTTATTCTTTATCTCAACAAAAATATGCTTCTCTTCGTTGACTAAGTCAAAGCCTTCTTTTGGAACTTCCCATCCATTTCCTACATACTTAAACAAATTCTGATGAAAGTATCCAATATGATTGGAGTTGCTTTTGTCCATTTGTCGCACACATTCTGTTTCTATAATTTCTTCATATGTTTTGCGATAGACTTTTGCGTCAAAAGTAAGCTTTATAGGATCGATAATATTCTTATTAAACTGTGCTAAATCAATACTTTTTCGGTATTGCTCAACTGTCGAACGGACGTGTTCAAAGATATCTTCGTCAGAAATAAAACCTAAATTATACTCTCTCATGAATTATTCTTTTTAATAGGGTAAGTATTACGAGGGCAAAGATAATAAAAAATACGGCTTTAATGAAAATCATTTCTCTGATTAGTAAAGGATGACTATAAAAATATTTTTCATCTCCTCATACTTTTTACAATCTTAAAACCTAATCTTGTTTCAGTGAGATAAGCATTATCCTCCTCATCTCCTCCATCACCTCCCGATACCTCTTCTCATCCACCACCTCAGCGGCCAGCAGTTCTGCGGCCTCTTTACTCAAGGCAGCCATGTGGTCTTGAGCGATTCCCTTTTTCAGGGCCTGCACAAATTGCTGCATGCTGGACAGTATTTCCTGCGTGGAGGGCTGCGCATCTTCTCCGTAGGTCAACTCCTGCACCATCTGCTGGTCGTAGATGCGGGTGGCACAAGTGGCGATGTGTTTGTCGTCGCTGCCTTGCAGGGCGGGAACTAGCACATAAGGAGTGCCACAGAGGTCTTCGCACTGTGCGGTGCTGGATAGCCAGTGCTGATGGGCGGTATATAGGGTGTCCATCATGCGCTGCAAAATCTGGTTGGTGAAGTGGATGCTGTCGTCTTGAAGTGTGTGATACGTCCAGTGAACTAGCGCACTGTCTGCGTGGTGCACGTCTTGGCGATACGTGCCATACAGCACGAGATGGCGGATGATGTCTTTCTCTGCTTTTTCTCGTTGGGAGATGGTGGACTGTTCCACGCGGCTGAGTGGCTGGGGTGTTTCTGCGCGCTTGGGCGATAGGGCGGGTAGGGCTCCTAGGATCACATCCAATGATAAGTCCATCATGCTGGAGGCTTTCTTGGTGGCCGTCTCTTGGCGCACTCTGTCGGGTATAGCGGCTAGCAACTCAAAAATGATGCTTTGCCTGGTGCGCAATGTCTTCGCGTCGCAGTGGGCCAACGAGGCACAGCAGTGGGTCAACCAATCGTGCTGATACTCGGCAAAAGCGGCTAGCAGCGATTCCCGTGAGGCATCGGGATGCTCCTGTAGATGCCCTAGGATAAATTCATCTGGATCTTGTCCATCGGGCAGGACGACAATATCGACATACATGCCCGCTTGCAGCAGGACTTTCAGATGAGCGAGCATCGCCTTTTGGCCCGCTCCATCGCCGTCGAGCATCAGAATGGCTTGGTCGTTAAATCGACGCAGCAGACGCACTTGGTCTTGTGTCAGTGCCGTGCCGCATACGGCAACGGTTTCACGTACTCCAGCTTGGTGCATGGCCAGTACATCTTGGTAGCCTTCCACGATAAAGCAGTGCTTATGTGCCACGATCGCCTTGCTTGCTTGATATAGGCCGTAAAGCAGCTGGTGCTTGTGGTATATATCCGATTCCTTGCTATTGATATACTTCTGTATCTTGTCGGTTTCGGGATGTGTGGGATCGGGCAATTCCACACGATCGTGTATGGGCGATTGCCAGTTGTGGTTGCGATTTTCATGAAAGAGGTGGAAATTATCTATGGTTTGCTGGGTGAGCCTGCGACTAGCTAGGGCGTTGTGGGCGGTGGTGCAATTGGTCATAGACATGGTTTTGGATTGCGTACGTCGTGTATAGTTTTGCTGGCGATATGGAGTCCTGTGGTTGTATGCTTGAGGCCACCAACACGGTTGCTGGGGGATGTCGAATGGTTTTGTGAACACGAAACTGGATGGTGTCTGCTTGTGGATGAGGGCGAGAATGTAGCACCGCAGCATGTTGAGTAGATGCTGCAGGATGAGATTGAGCGGTCCACATGGCCGATTGTTGTGGTGGGGCATGTGGTGTACTTGGACTAGTCCCAATGGGTTATCATAGGGTTGACTAGTCAGCAACGCTCCCTCACTGTGGGGAAGCGGAGTGGATAAATGGACCATTTTTCTCTGTTTTTTCTGTTTTTTTTGTTTCAAAAACCCCTCCCCACCCCTAACCCTAGGTATTAGGTGGGGAGGGCAGGTTTGTATATAGAACTGCATAGTTATCTCTATCTATATCTCTATCTGGTGAAGATTGTGCCAGTTTGTGCTAAAAGCAGTAAAACGGCTATTTGCTACAAATGGGTACATTTTGTACAATTTGTATCACTTTGTACGTTTGCGCACCCTAGTTTACCTACTCAAATCGGGCTAATCCCCCTGTTTATCGTATATTGGCTTTCTTCGACATGTGTACAGCATGGCTCTTCTGGCACGATGCTTTACTCGCTGTCGGTGGGCGACTACATCCTTTCTATTATAGTCAATATGCCTTTGTCTAAAGGATTTCGAGCGAAAAAGCTTGAAAACCTTGGTGTAGGTTGGAGGGACAAATATAAGGGCCATGTTGGCTTTTTTATTGAGGATGTCCAGATGGTACTCTCAGCAATGAAAAGTGGGCAAAACACCCTGTATATCGGGAATCTGACTAATGTTCGAATGAGTCTGACGCACGACACGATGTAGCCATCATGGATGCTCTGCACGGTCAAAATGTGGTACTTTTTCATCAGAAAGAGGGTGAATATCTCCATTTTGACGAGTTTGAGTATGCCAGCATGTACATAACTGGTAGAGCGGTTGAGGCGACGGTCCACGTCGATTTCAAGACCATCATCATACACGATGCTCTGATTGTGGACTTCCTAAAGTTTGAGTTCATCATAATCTTTTCCTTAAAATGGTTCGTTATCTATTGAAAAAACGCAAGCGCTTGCGATTTGCTAGACATTGGGATGATTAGCGTTTTGCAAGCGCTTGCGTTTTGGGTTGCAAGCGCTTGTACAAAAATACGGAAAAGTGAAGTGATTCGTCGAAGATTTGTACTGTATGTTTGTAGTTTTTGATAAAAATCGCACGTTATTTTTTTTCTTGCAAATCTTCTCCAAAAGCGATAAAATTTATTGGGGATTTTTTCGATTACTCGTTTTTTTTGCGGAATTTTGTGGTGTCTTGGGGTGGGAAAGTAGTAGTGGGGGATATTGTACTTGTGATTGATTTGGGGCTTTTTCAGCATGGTTTTTTGAGCTCTGTGAGTGTGCAAAAATCTGCACAGATTTTGATGAGCATGATTGCCGATTATTGCGTGACGAGTTGACACGTGCCATTGCTGGCTAGAGAAACTGGGACTTCTGCATGTAACCCCCGATGGGAATCCGCCTGTGCCGCCTCCGCCAGCAGGGATGTATATGGTTGGGGGACGGAAGAGGTGGCTGAAGAGGTTGTTGTTTAATTAGACTGCACTTAAGTTATGAAAAAGATAAATAGTCGTAATGTATGGATTAAGCCCAAACAGTCTGTTTTTGTAGATAAAAAATCTGGGCAGAAATTATACTACCCCGTGGCTCATAGTCGCGGGGTAGTTGGTATGAAGATTTGACTCATAAATTTGAATTGTCTATATAAGATCCTATTCTAGTCCATGATCATATTCATGATACGAAATTGTACCTGTAGAAGTATCGTCAACTGTACCCCGAAAAGCAGGTATCAGTGTGATGTCATCCTTTTTGTCGATTAGAAGGAGTCTGACTTCAATATCTACAAGTTTAAGCTTTTTATCTACAGAATCTGGACGTAGAGCAATATTGGGCGTACTTCCACTCATTTTGGAACTTAAGTATAAAATTCCATCGAAGAAATCGTGTTTTCTTAACATGTATTCGACGAAATGCCCTGTGACGTGATACCCTGTAGTATCATCCACGGGACGTGCTATTTCAGAAGCTAAGTATTGTATAAATGGATCTTCATACGCACTTGGATATCCCATTGAAGAAAAGGTTTTAACGAACTGATTGATATGTTGTCTATACCAGTTGTTTTCGTTAAAGTATAGTCCAGGCTTAGCTGGTATATTTAAGCATTCTATACGTTCTGTATTTTCCCATACAGAAAATGTGACAATATGTACTTTGTTGTTGTCCCTTTTTATCGTCTCAAAAATAGGGGTTGCCAAATATTTATATAAATCGTCTTTGTCAGTCATGGCTTTTTCATTAGGTATAGATGTAGCGTAGAATATTGAATTTTGAGGGATGTTACATCTTCCGTAGGAGCTAACCTTTGATTCTGGTTTGTAGCTTATCTCATTTACTTGTCTGAATAGTAAATCTGTCGATAAGTTATCTATTTGACTCTTATCAACCTCTTTAATTCTAGCTCTAATAAACCAGTTATTTTTGCATATGCTTAACTTAAAGATATTACCCTCGTGAAACTTAAAATTGCTATATATTTTATTTAGCTCATGTCCAATATTTTCTTGATTTGATATGGACTTAACTCTTTTCAATGCGTCTGATGATGTTATCATAATAAGTCTCTTTTGGTTGTTAATCTATCCTTTAAATCTTCTACAGTCCTTTCTTCTCCTCTATGCAACATCCTATGACAATTAGCACATACCAAAGCGATATCAGCCACTGTAGCCTCGTATTTCTTTCCAATTTTAGATAATGGAACAATATGGTGCCCTTCAATAAATTCAGCCCCAATTTCACCATAAGTATCAAAGAAATCAAACCCACATATTTCGCAGACCAATCTACCATTGTTTACCTTTTTTGCTTGTTCTTTAGCAGCTTGTATTAATTGGGGATTTCGATCGTAAGAGTTATGTATTTTTAGTGTTCTAGCTCCTTCGCTGTAGTTTCTGTCTTTAGCGTTATCTAAATCGAATTTCCAATATTTACGAATGTTATTACATGGGGTTATACCTAGTTTATTACAGAAGTTTAGGTACTTTTTTTCAAGGATATCGTATACATCCAAATCTTCTTCGTCTTCTTCTGCATTAGTGTAATGTTTGTGAAGAATTTTATCTATTATGGGCGTTGTCTCTTTTCCATCTCCACGATTCTTGTCGTGTAAGTTCAGTCTGTTTCTGTAGTATCCACACCATCTACTAGGTGCAAAATGATATTCTCCCTTGACTTTGTAGCCAATGAATACTTTACCTCTCCGAATTAGGCCTATTAAATCCTCATAATCATTAGAAGAGCTATCCTTTAGGTATTTTTCGAATGTTTCTAAGTTTTCAACTATATCTTTGCGAAAAAGAATAAGTTGTCTTTTAGTTTTTTTTGAAATGGGTCGTTGTAGCATAATTATTTTTATGTTATGATTCAGTAATATCTAAACAAAGGGCATTCTCTTTACTATACATTTCTATCTCACTTTTGATAATATCATATAACCTCTGCTTAGAATACCTAGCTGTTATTTGATGTGTGTGAAATAGGACACATGATCTATTCTTTCCATAATGTACATTGCACCATCCAGATTTTGGGTTTTCTGCCAAAGCATTGTGTTGGTAGTCTACACCAAATACATCTTCAATGTTGAATTCAACCTCTTTAGGCATGTGCCCTGTAGCAAGAATAATGATTGGGATGGACTTCCAAAAATCATGTTCAAACATAAGAGTACGTTCGCGTACACTAATTAAACGTTTATCTTTAGCTGCTTTACTGTGCTTTCTCGCCGATATTGTACTCAAGTCAGTGAGAAAGCTATGCTTAAATAAGTCAATATATTTTTCTTCCTTCCCATGTCTGAGTATGAGATTGTAGATTTTTTGGTAATAATACCATGTAGAGCTTGTGCCATTGTTAGGCTTTTTTTTATGAAATATTTTATGGAATTGCCCTTTGCCTTCATTTACTTCTTTATAGGGAAATAGTGGACTATATTCTTTAGATGGATTCACTGGTAATAGACTATTGTCAAAAACTCTCTGCCATTGTTGACGGTTATAACCAATTTCTCGATCGTATTGTTCCTTTTCTTTAGTCATATCAATAGCTGCCTCTTGCCCAATAAAGGCAATCTTGGGAGAGTAAGGATTTCCACTTCCAAAGTGTTGGATAGATTTATCAGTTGTGTTAAGCATATCTTCAAAAAGAGGAGCAGAGATTTCTTTTTTCATGTCTGTTCGTTGGTTTTTTTATTTTAAGATATTCAAATATAGCAATAAAAAAACGAAAACACCTTATGATTAAGAAAAAGTGTTATCTTTGGGTGGAGTAAACGTACGAGAGACATACGCTTGCTTACTCTTTAATCTAAATTCATTAATCTGATGGTCAAAAATCAACTATATGGTTCTCTGAAAGAGGCAATTATACAGTTTCATGCTGAGGTAAATAACTCGCTGACTAATAGAGAACGTGATAAAAAAGACGATAAAGTGGTGTACATAAGCGAATGTACCAAAGAAATAACTAAATCAATGTTGCCTTTAGCTAACCAATTTCTCTTTGGTGGTTACATTCATGTAACTGGTAATGATAATGGAGTGGAAATAGATAAGAAAATATATTTAGTTACTATCGAATTCTATTACCATGAATGTAATGGAAAAGACAATGAAATAGAGAACAGAATCACTGATTACACCATGTACCATATACCAGATTCAGTATATAAAAAGAAAGGAAAATCATTGACTTATAAAGATAAATGGCGTCTAAAGCGTTTCCCTGTAGGCTCTTTACATATGCACCAATGTGGTATTGATATTACTTTCGAAGATAATTCTGAATCTGATAGATTCAGAGCATCAATTTTAATTCGTGAATATAAGGTAGATGAGAATGAAAAATCAACAGTTGATATTTATCCAACTCATATATATGATGAGCTTTCTTTTGATATTGGTATCATGGGAAGCCCTAAACTTACTATACAATGGATAGATGAAGCTAAAGGTGAGATTAGAGAGCTTAAAGGTGAGCCACGTATCAATGTGTTTGAGTACGATAGTGAACTAAAGAAAAAAAAAGAATCTCCAGATATTCGTCCTTGGAGCTTCAACAAAGGGAATATAATTCAAGATCAAACTAATATCTAAAAAAATAGACAATGAATACAAGTTTAGAAAATGCACTTAAAGTAAATATGGAGAATATTATTCGGAAGTTCCCTCTAGGAAAAACTTTTGATAGTCATCAGTTTCTTTTTGAATTTACGCATAGTTGCCAGAAAGAATATATTGAGGGCTTGTCTGAAGTCAAAGATAAAAAGGGACCATTTGGAATTGTAAATGGCTTGATAGCAAAGTATATAAGCGAACACTCTCAATGTGCTCAGAAGAGTTTAGATAGTAATGGCAAACCTAAGCGAGTGCCCAGTAAAACAATTTTTGATACAGATGGGTATAATCAAGAATGGGTAAGGGTCAAATAATTTACTTTGCTATGAACGTTAAACAAATAGGAATAGGTTGTGAATATGCGACATATCATGAATTGCGTCAAAATAATGTTGTAGCTCAAGGCTGGCAAGAGTTGGGAGATATGTCATATCTGCTAACTGTTGATTCGCCTTGGAATTATTTTTCATGTTTGGGTGAAAATACAAAAGGATGGGTGAATACTTTTAATCACTTCTTTGCTGGTTCAAAATTCAATTCAGGAGATATCGTGTTAGCGTATGAAGGAACGAGACTACTTGGTATATGTGAGATCCCAGAAAAACACTTATACTTTTATGACGACAGGTTGGATAAATATCGAAATACAGTGTTTCCTGTCAATTGGGTCGATTGGAATCAATTTTGTGATGTAAAATCTTTATCAAAATGTGGTGGTCAAGGAGTGTCAGGAGTCGAAAATTGCAGAAAGAAAAAGGTTTTAGAATTTATCAAGAATAACTGGACTAGTTATAAGATAGAAAATAAATTAAGTCTTTTTCCTTCAGATTGTCTTGAAATGTATGAAGAAAGAAAAAAACAGCTTCCTCAACGAATCAAAGAAAGCAAACAACAAATAGAAAGAAGAATGGAACAATATAACATAGATAGCTACAAAACGTTATTGAAGCAAACCAAGAATATGATTCTATCTGGTGCACCAGGAACTGGAAAAACATATTTAGCAAAGTTAATAGCAAAAGGGATAGTAGGAGAGGAGCGATTTGATTTGAATTCTGAAATGGTTCAATTTCACCCTTCTTCAGATTACACAGATTTTGTAGAAGGCCTTCGTCCAATACAGAATGAAGACAATACTATTGGCTTCAAAAGACAAGATGGTATATTCAAAGCTTTTTGTGCAAAAGCGGTTAAAGACACAGAGAATAACTATGTTTTTATTATAGATGAGATAAATCGTGGTGAAATTTCTAAGATTTTTGGTGAACTATTTTATTCAATAGAACCTAGTTATAGGGGGCAAAAAGGAAAAATTCAAACTCAGTATCAAAATTTGGTTGCTGTAGACGATATTTTTAATGATGGATTTTATGTACCTGAGAACGTGTATGTTATTGGTACAATGAATGATATAGATCGAAGTGTAGAAAGCATGGACTTTGCAATGCGACGTCGTTTTACATTTAAAGAGGTTACTGCTGAGGATCGTATTGATGATATATTAAATAATGATGTACTAGGTCAATTATCTGAGGAGTCAATCTCTAAGATTAAGTTTAAATTGAGAAACCTAAATAAAAAGATTTCTTCAATTCAGCTATTAGGCGAATCTTATCATATTGGTCCTGCGTATTTTGCACATCTAAAACATTTATGTAATGATAAAAAGGAACCAGATTTTGAAGCTCTTTGGCAGTTGCATTTGAAGCCTTTATTACACGAGTACCTTAGAGGGTTGCCAAACGCAGTGACATTGCTTACTGAATTAAAGACTGTATATGATGAGTAACTATCTTAAAGTTAAGGATAATTCTACTAATCCAATCTCCTCTACTGATAAAGAATCGCTAGAAAAATTGTCTGGGTATACTTTGCAGGAATTGAGTAAAATATATCCTGATATATTTGTTTGGCCTTCAAACATTGAGAAGCAGGATGATGGACTAGAAGATAAGCCAATCTATACTATTAAATATTCTAGAAGGGGTGAAGACAAAATATATGAACTTATAACAAATAACGCCATGGGATTTCTTGGCGTGGACGATTGTATGTGCAGTATCATGTCTCGTTTCTCTCCTGAAAATTCTGAAGCTAGCGATGATTACTTTATGCACTATATGCTGATGAAGGTTTTCAATGTCAATATTGTCGATTTAGCGAGTGAGTTTTCTAATGAAAAGGGATTTGATATGCTCGTTTGGTTGTTCCCGCCTTTTTTACGTAAAGCTCTGTCACAGGGGCTTTATAAAGCTTACATACAGCGTAATTACAACGATGCGAATGTACATGGAGTTATTGATATTAATAGGCATATCTCTAGGAATAATCCTTTTAAAGGTGAAGTGGCATATCATACAAGAGAACACTCTCATGATAATGATATAACACAATTGATAAGGCATACTATTGCTGCTATTCAAAGAAGGGCCTATGGCTACTCTTTGTTGAACAGTAGCAAAGATACAATCAGTGATGTCCAAACTATCCTTTTATGTACTCCTACATACTCAGAGTTTAAACGTAGGCAGGTGATTGGTGACAATCTTACTCCAGTGCATCATCCGTACTATACGGCATATTATGATTTACAGCAATTATGTCTTAAGATATTGCGTTATGAGGAAATCAAGTTTCAACCTAAAACGGATCAGAATATCTATGGCGTTTTGTTTGACGGTGCCTGGCTATGGGAGGCCTATCTGAATACTTTACTTATAAAAAAAGACTTTAAGCATCCTGACAATATTGCGAAAACAGATGCAATATATTTGTTTCAGAAGAAAAAGAATCCTAGATATCCAGACTTTTATAAGCAACAAGAGAGTTCAACTGTTATACTTGATGCTAAGTACAAACGTCTTGATTATGGACTAGGGAGGGACGATATACACCAAATGCTTTCTTATATGTATGTACTTAAAGCTAACGGAGATCAGATTGAACAAGAAGAGCATAAGGGAGTAGCAGCATTGTTATATCCTTGTAATAATCCGAAAATAAACACAGATGAACATAATATTAATGGTTATGGTGGAAAGTTTGTGAGCATGCCATTTCGGATTCCATCTGCTAATGATTTTGAGACGTTTATTTCTCGAATGAAAGAATCGGAGCAAGGGTTTATGGCAAGCATAGATGAACTGTGAGTCTAAGTGATTATAAATTATTTACTATAGGATTAGGAAGGTTTTGTAAAATAGACAATCATGAAAGTAGAAAACAAAACCATTAATTGACACAGCTGACTTTCTAGAAGAGATCTGTATTACATTGATGAGCTATCATACTGGCTTGCATAAAATGTCACTGATTATCAATGGCCAAGAGGTGGAGTAACTCAACCTTTGAAGTCAAGAACCACTCACCTATAAGCCATCGATAGTCAATTAAATCAACATGAATAATAGCCCCCTCCTAATCTCCCGAATAAACCCTATTCACTTCAAAAGTATCCAACTTCTTGAGAAGTTTTATTGCTTCTGGTGCACCATGCTTCGCAGCTCTTTTTAGATACTTAATTGCTAATGTGATGTTACGCTCTACGCCGTCTCCGCGTGAGTACATCCCGCCTATTTCATACATCGCATTCGCATGGCCTTGTTCAGCGGATAATTTGAGGTACTTAAGTGCTTCGAAAGTATTTCGAGCTACTCCTTGGGCATACAGATACATACAGCCAACTTGGAATTCTGCTTCGGGATCTCCTAGGTCGGCAGCTATCTTAAAGTATTCAAAGGATTTCATGTAGCTTTGGGCTACAAGAAGACCTGTGTTGTACATAAGCCCTAGTCGCTTGGCTGCTTTTAGGTGACCTTGCTGGGCGGCCATCTCTAAATATTTGGCGGCATATGGTAGCTTTGTTGTGTCTCTTACAAAGGTCATATAGGACACTCCTAGTAGATATTGTGCTGAGGCAAGGCCTTGATTGGCGGCTAGCTTATAGTATTTTTTGGCTTTGGGTATATCTTTACTGACTCCAATGCCTTGTTGGTACATATAGCCTAAGTTGTTTTGCGCTTTGGCATGTCCTTGGTCGGCGGCTAGTCTATAGTAATTGGCTGCTGCCGATAGGTCCTTGTCTACGCCCAAGCCGTTTTCGTACAGATAGGCCAAGTTGTTTTGGGCATTTGCATTGCCGTGGAGAGCTGCGGGGGTATAGTATTTGACTGCTTGTGCATAATCTTGGGCTACGCCATCGCCTCTGTCGTACATGTAGCCTAGGCTATATTCTGCTTTGTGATTGCCTTTCTCGATGGCTTGTTTGTAGAAGTTGATGGCTTGTGTGTCATTTTTGGGGAGGCCTTTGCCTGTTTCAAACAAGTAGCCAATGGTATAGAGTGCATCGGGGTGGCCTTGTTTGGCGGCTAATCTATAGTAGCTTATGGCCATCTTTAAGTTTTTCTTGACTACTGAACCGCTTTCTAATATACAGCCCATTCTGTATTGTGATTGGGCATTGCCGGCATCTGCTGCGGATTTCAAGCATGTGATGGCTTTGGTGTAATTCTTTTGGGTATAGTATCGGACGCCTAGGCTGTCGAGGATATTCGGGTCGGTGATGGTGCTGATGTCTATGGTGTCTGAGGGGTGAGCGAGTGCTGTGTCGGTTGGGGTCTTGATTTTTCCGTCTTTATCTATATAGATTTCAAAATATTGAAGCACGTCTATGGCTTCTTTATTGCCGAGCTGTGCTGCTTGCTTCAAGTATTTTACGGATTCTTCTACATCGATTGGGACGCCAACGCCTTCCATATGCATCATGCCTTTAAAAAGCATGGCGATGTCAAGGCCTTGTTCGGCGGCTAGCTTAAAGTACTCCATGGCTTTGTTGTAATCTGTAGCTACGCCTATACCTGCGAGGTACTTGTATCCGAGGTCGTACTGGAAGGCTGGATCTCCTTGGTCGGCGGCCATTTTAGCGTATTTCAAGGATTCCTTGTCGTCTTTATCGACTCCTTGGCCTTTGTGGTACATTGTAGATAGGACATACATGGAGGGTGCATGACCTTGATGGGCGGCCATCTTAAAGTATTTGATGGCTTGTGCAAAATCTCGAGAGGTGGGGGTGCCATTGAGGTAGATGCTTCCTATTAGATATTGAGCGGGGATGAGACCTTGGTCGGCGGCTAGCTTGTAGTATGTAAAGATGTTTTTGTTGATTTTATGGGGATGCTTGCTTTTGATATACAAGGTGGCCAAGGGGAATATGGCGTCGTCATATCCTTTTTGGAGGGCCATCTCGAGGTACTTGATGGCTTGGTCTGCATTTTGGTTGTTATGTATGTATGTGAGGCCCAGTTGGTATTGGGCTGGAACAAACCCTTGATCGGCTGCTAGCTTGTAGTACTTGATGGCTTTAGTTAGATCTTTGGAGACTCCTGAGCCGTTATCGTACATGTATCCTAGATTGTATTGAGCGCCAGGATGGCCTTGTGCGGCTGCTAGCTTGTAGTACTCGATGGCTTTAGATAGATCTTTGGCGACTCCCGTGCCGTTATCGTACATGTATGCTAGATTGTTTTGAGCGCCAGCATGGCCTTGTGCGGCGGCTAGCTTATAGTACTTGACGGCTTGTGTGTAGTCCTGGGCGACGCCAGCTCCTCTATCGTACATGTAGCCTAGATTGTTTTGGGCTTTAGCATATCCTTGGTCGGCTGCTTGCTTATAATATTTCATGGCTTGTGTATAGTCTTGGGGGAGGCCTGTGCCAGATTCAAATAAAAATCCAAGGGCCGTGATGGCTTCGAGATTGCCTTGCTTGGCGGCCAATCTGTAGTTGCTTAAAGCTTTGGGTAGGTCTTTGGGGACACCGGTTCCTTTTTCGTATATAGACCCTAGATTATATAGACCGGTAGGATCTCCTGCTTTGGCGGATGCTTGGAAGCATTCAAATGCTTTGGTATAGTTCTTTTGTTGAAGATAATCGTGCCCTAGGGTGTTTAGGGTGCTAGGGTCTTTGATGGTGTGAATTTTGAGTTCTTTGGTGGCTTTGGGTGGCGTCGATTTTGTTGTGGTTTGACTGTATCCATGGGCCACTGTGAGGAGGAGTACACTGAGTAAAATAAGTCGTTTTGTACGGTTCATTTTGAGATATTCTTTAGAGTTGTCATTAACGTTTCGATTCTTTTTATACAATCGGTTTGTAAATATAATGTTAATTTAGCAGATGGCCATGTTTTATTGGGAAAAAGTGAACTGATGGAAGATAAATGTGAAATATATGGCCATATAGACATAAAAAACGAGCTTATCGGAGGGGATAAGCTCGTTTTTTTATGTCTATGAAGTATCTAGCAGGAATCCATGGAATGATCAAAGGATAAACTGATCAATCTCATATTCAGTGCCTCTCTTTGTTACGGAAACAGTGACTTTGCGGTGTATATCGCCTGCTGTATAGGTGATTTGGTAGGTATGGCTTCTGGATGGGGTACATTGTATGGTGGTGTACCACATGGCATCGAAGTCGAAGTCGTGTATCAGTAGGTCGTATCCATCTTGGTAGTCTTTGAGGTACTCGGATGATGCGTGATCAAATTGTGTCAATGCGCGTGGTGATAGATGCTGTGTGCGCAAGGTGGCGAGTTGCTTCTCTAGGTCTATAGGCATGGTGCAATAGATGGATGTATACGTTTTGTAGAAGCTCTCCAAGAAGGCTTGTTCGGATGATTGCTTGATGGCTTGTGGGGCTTGGAGTGCGGTAGATAGTAGTTGGTCACCATATTGGGTACCGCTCCATGTAGGGGTCATGTATGCAATGAGGTAACGGCCTTTGGTGGGGGCTACTTGTATAGGAATCTGGATGATGCTTGTGCTGTCTTGTAGATTCCATAGGTAACTGACCATATACCAGTTATGGGTGAGGTGTTGAACCTGTAGGGTTTTGATGGCGTCGGTATTGGTGTCTTGTGCACGTATAACTGGGTCGGCATCGATCGCCAAACTTTGTCGGCATCTTTTTGCTTGCATGGCTTTTGTCATGTAGGTCTTGCACAAGCTATCATTCTTGGACGATTCATGTAGCACATTGGTGAGGTATGCTGTGTAGAATGTTTTGATTTGTTCTTCACAGGTGCTTTGGTCGGTATTGCGGCAGGCACTAAGACAGAGGGTACACAGGACTAGGAGTAAGACTTTGTTTTTCATCGTGTTATACGTTTTTTTGTTGCATGTGATTTCTTCTTAACGGGGGAGGAGAAGGAAACGATCTATTCGTGATAGGTGCTTTGGTATGTAGCTAGTTCCTTGTCGCTCATTTTCTCGTAGATGGATACGCCATATATCTTGCGGCCATCGCTGAGGGTGCCGAGGTGTTCTATGGCGCAGAAACTGGCACATGTTCCTGCGGTCCAACCGATAATCTGTATGTAGGAACCATCAACGCACATGATGCTGCCGCGAAGGGGGTCGGCGTAGGTGTCATTGAATGTAAAGGATGCGGTGTCGCTCTTCTTGGCCATGGCTTCGGCATCGGAGATGTAGTAGGTGGTGATGGTGTGGTCGGTACCTATATAAAATTGGTGGGGACTGACACCTACGATTTCGGTATAGTATTCTCGGGGAAGGCGTTTGCCGTCTTCTGATATTTCCCATGTGGCGTAATGTTTCCATCCGTGACCTACGAAGTTTTCGTCAAAGCCTGTTGCGCCAATGGAGCCTGTAGCATAGCAGCGGCCTTGGGCATCAAAGGTGAAGTCGGAACCATGATTGTTGATGCTGGTTTCCCATATGGAGTAGAGGCTTTCGTTGTCATTGTCGTTGCATGAGGTCATGCAAAATAGGGTGCTTGCTAGGAGCATGAGACTGAGAAGTCGGCCTATATTTTTCAAATGTATTGTCATAGCTTGGGTGTTGACGCTGCTGGTATAAGAGGTATCAGCAGGGGACTGTATAAATAATAGATTTACGTTGTTCTCAATAAATGAAAGACTCTGTAAAAGTAAGCAAAAAAAGTGGGGTGGATGGGGGTTGTGTTGGAAAAAATGGTGGATGCTTTGTGAATTTATATTATTTTATGAAAGGTGGTCACGCGGCGTATCTTGTAGGGACGCTTATTCTGGGACTCGTAGTAAGTGCGCATCTGGAGGTCGAGTACGAGGCCTATCATAAAGAATTGGACTCCGATAAGGACGAGCATTATGCCTAGTAGGAGTAGGGGACGGCCCCAGATGTCTTGGCCCATCAATTTGACGATTAGGAGGTAGAGGTTGACTAGGCAACCGAGGGCAAAGAGGCCCATGCCTATGCTGCCGAAGAGGTAGATGGGTTTCTGTAGGAAGTTCTGACGAAAGAGGATGAGTAGGAGGTCGTTCATGACTTTGAAGGTGCGGTTGAGCCCGTATTTGGATACGCCGTAGCGACGGGGGTGGTGGTGTACGGGAACTTGTTCGATGCGGGCACCGTTCATATTGGCTACAAGTATGATGTAGCGGTGAAATTCGCCGTACAGTTCAATCTCTTTGGCGATGTCGCGTTTGAAAACTTTTAGGGCACAGCCGTTGTCTTGGATGTCTAAACCTGTGGCGCGACCGATGAGGGCATTGGCTCGACGGGATAACCACATGCGTAGGTGGTTGTCTTGGCGGTGTTGGCGGATGCCGGTCACGACGTCGCAATCTTTCTCTTCTAGGGTGTGTAGCATCATGGGGATATCGGCTGGATCGTTTTGTAGATCGCCGTCCATTGTGATGATGTATTGGCCTTGGGCTTGGTCGATCCCGGCAAAGAGGGCGGCGCTCTGACCGCTGTTTTTACGCAGTTCGATAAGCACGATATGGGGGTCTTGGAGGGCTGTGATTTCTTCTCGGGTGTTGTCGGTGGAGCAGTCGTCTACCAGGATGATTTCATAGGTGTAGGCGCTCATGGCGAGGTGTATCTGCTCGACTAGGAGACTTACGTTGCCTGCTTCGTTGTACATGGGGATGACTATGGAGCAGTCGATGGGGGTGGGATGTATGTGGGTCATGGTGTCTATAGTTATTTGGTGTATGATTATGGTTGTATGATTATGGTTGGTGTACGGCTTTGTGGGCTTGGGTACTGAATCGGTGCTTTCTCAGGGCGATGGCAAGGGTTTGGGTTTCTTCAAAAATGTCTTTGCCTAGGTAGATGGTGTCGCATGGCACGGTGAGGGTGATGTGCTGGAAGGCGCGACGACGACCTATCAATATGCCATCGGGATGGCGGGCGAAAAATGAGCTGATCTCTGCTGGTGCTACGTCGATAATCGGTCTACGTAGGTAGAAGGGGTAGGCGGCAGCGAAGCGTCCTACGTGGCCTACTGGGTGATCTTGTAGGGCTGGGAGGGTTTGCTGTACGGGGTCTTGTTGTCCTATCTTGGGGGCTAGGATGCCGAAGAAAACCAGACTTGTCAGGGTGGTGGTGATGCCTACGGCGGTGAGGTGGGTGTATAGATCATGGCGCAAGAAGAAGGCTACCAAGATGCCTGCTGGGAGGATGATGAGCCATAGGGCATATTGATGGATAGGGGCGAGCGAGGGGTCGAGCTGCATGCCGATGTTGGCGGCTATGGGGATCAATAGGGCGATGAGGAGGCTGATCCAATAGCTGGCGCGTATATTGTAAAAACGCATCCTCGGTTGGGCGAGGTAGAAACCTATCAGTATGGCTAGGAAGGGATAGGTGGGTAGGGTGTAGTGGATGAGTTTGGTATGGCTGATGGAGAAAAATACGAGGACGACGGCTGCGGCAATGATGCTGAATAGTAGGAAGCCTGTGCCGCCTTGTGTTTCGTAGTTGAGTCGGTAGTTGTGTAGGCGGTGGCGACGCTGATAGAGGTAGCTGATGGCTTGGGGCAGGATGAAGGAGAAGGGAAAGAGTCCAAGGAGTATATATAATGTGGGGAGGAAGAAAGGGCCGTGGTGGCCTTCCATGGATTGGGAGAAGCGACCGACGTTGTGCTTGAGGAAGAAGCCTTGGGTCCAGGTCCAATCGGTTTGTAGTCCGTTGATGACGAACCAGGGTACGGTGATGACTAGGAAGATCAATAGGCCTAAAAGGGGCTTCATCTGGGCTATTTGTGACCAGCTGAGGCGTTTGGTTATAAGGAGGTATATGAGGAAGATCACACTGGGTAGCAGGATGGCGATGGGACCTTTACTTAGGAAGCCTAGGGCCATAAAGAGGTACATCCATAGGAAGTCGCGTAGGCTGTTGCTTTGGATGCCTTTGTAGAAGTAGAGGCAGGTGGCTGTAAAGAAGAAGATGAGGTAGGGGTCGGGGACGCCTAGGTGACTTTCGAAGATAAAGTGGATGGAGACGAGAAGGATAAAGGCACTCCAGAAGGCGGTGAGGTCGCCTAGCCATTTCTTGGTGTGGTGGTAGACGATGGTGATGGTGCTGGCGCCGAAGAGGGCGGAGAAGAAGCGGGCGCCAAATACGTTGATGCCGAAGCTTTTATAGGCGAGCATCATAAAGAAGTAATGCAAGGGGGGCTTGTCGGTGCGGAGGGTGTAGTTGTAGGTGGGGAGAAACCAGTGGTGGCTCTGGAACATTTCCATGGCGCAGGCGCTATTGCGGGCTTCATCAACTATAAATATGGGGTATCCCCAGGCGTTGAATAGGCACAAAAGGAAGGCTACGGCAAATAATCCGAAGAGAAAATAGTTGGATCGGGTAAGTGTAGTAATGGGGTGTTGCATCTTTTTCTTTAGTTTGTTTTGTGAGAGATTGGGCTCTGTAATGTCGGGGACCTACGGAATGGAAAAAAGCGAAATTATGGAGAATTTATGAACTAGACAAACTTAATGGAAAGAAAATGCGTGGTTAATAGTAAATAAAATAAATAAGGGGGTGTTTGTTACATATAAGTTACTCGATATAGGTGTGGATTGTGTGAATAAGCTGTGTGTCAGAATGGTGTTGTGCTTTTTCTGTCATATAACTGTCATGTCATTTTAACATTTTTGTATAGATATAGTAGGCATTATTTGTTATCTTTGACACGAAAACGGAATAATGCTGTCGCAACAAATAAACAAACGTAGAGGTATGACTAAAGAATTTTTTCATTCGCAGAAGCTCTTGTTGGGTATGCTTGTCGTGATGATGGGTGTCTTATTGCTCCCTGTGATTTTGTTTGGTCCCAATAAGTCATCGTTGGTTTTGAATCAGTTTCATGCCCTCTGGGCGGATGATTTCTTTAAATGGGTGACTCATTTTGGGGAGTTCATGTTTATTGCGCCTGTGGTGTTGATCTTATATATAGTACGTCGCCGGGCATTGGCGCTTGCGGTGACGTGTAACAGCTTGTTGGCGCTTGTCTTGACGTATGGTCTAAAACATTATATATTCCCTCATACAAAGCGTCCGTTTGGGCTTTATGGACAGATGGCTAGTCTTCACTTGGTAGATGGAGTGCAGGTGCATAGTTGTAATACCTTCCCGTCGGGGCATACTATGGCTGCGTTTGCTGTGTTTATGTTCTTGGCGTTTAATGTAAAGGGGTGGGCGAAGTATGTGTGTTTCTTGATCGCTGTAGGTGTAGGGGTATCTAGGATATATCTGTTTCAGCATTTTGCTTTGGATGTCATCATTGGGGCGATGCTGGGATCGTTGATTGCTTTTTTCGCGCACAGTGTCATTATGGTGGATGGTTCTCCAGTATCATTTCGTCTTCGCTTAAAGAAGCGGGTTAAAAAGACTGAGGAAGAATGGGCACCTTGTAGGGAGCTAAAGAAATGACGGTGGAGAATACGTACCTGTGCGTACCTATATAAAATGAGGCGTGGATAGTATATATCTGCGCTTTTTTTATGTCTATGGATAAGGGAAGAAATCCCTATAAAAAATAATTAGGCATTTCTAACTCAGAAATGCCTAAAAACAAAAAGTGGTTGTCTCACGACAACCAATCTTTTTTATAACCTTAAATCTAATACCATGAAAAACACGTTGCAAAGGTAGGGCTTTTTCTGATATGTGCAATAGTAGTGGCTGATTTTCTGTATGAATTTAGTATTGTTTTACATTGAAGGCCTTATTGTATTGTATATGTAAGAGTTTTTCGTGTCTAAGTGAAAGGATGTATATAAGAAAAAGGTTGTATTCCTTGAGGGAACACAACCTTTTTATAATGGGTCAATAGACGTGTGATCTACAATGCAAAACGTTCAGGATGTTTTCCTGTAGCATCGCGGTAGTAGTCTTTGATCTTTTTCATGTCGGCTTCAAAATCGCCTGTGGGAACTAAAAAGTCATTCATTTTGATGGTTTTCAGTTTGTAGTCGATTGAAACGAGGACGATAGGAATCTGTGCACCTAGGGCGATGTAGTAAAATCCTTTCTTCCAACGTGCGTTGGCTTGACGTGTGCCTTCGGGGGTGATGGCTACGTGAAAGGTCTTGCTTTCGGCTACTTGTTGTTTCATTTGTTCAACAAGTGAGGTGCGCTTCTTACGGTCAACTGGTATACCACCCATGGCGCGAAAGATAGCACCAAGTGGGAAGAAGAACCAGCTTTTCTTCATCATGAAACCTGTTTGACGATTAATGGCACGATAGAATAGCTTGCCGTATATCAAATCCCAATTGGATGTATGGGGGGCAGCACAAACGATACATTTGTCAAAATCAGGTACGTTTACTTCGGATTTCCATCCTAAAACATCGTGGTAGAGCCAAGAGGCAAAGCTTTTTTTCTTTTGAGAGTTCATCAATAGGAGGTTATGCAGTTGGAGCAGTTTTTAGATTGTTCATGTCTTGAAGTATTTCATTGATTATTACATGAAAATCTTCTCCAAATTTTTTATAATATCCTTTGACGTTGCCTGGTTCTGTGTGGCTTATACGCATGATAAAATCTTCATGAGCTGCAAGAATCTTGCCTAGCACTGCGTCGGCTTTTTCTGGATCAATACCTGGGATGTAATTACGGAAGGTAACTGTTTCTGTAAATAGTTCGCCCATGACGTAGCTGATGCCTTTTTTCAAATTTCTTCTACTTGCCATATTCTTTATTTTTATAAGATAAGGAAAGTCCTTATCAAGTTAATCGCTGCGAAGGTAAGGGTTTTTGTTGGAAAAGCAACTTTGTAAGTGAAAATTCCTGCATTTCAGATTATTTTAACCATTGGATGGGGGGGTATCCGTGCTCTTCTAAAAAGGCATTAGTCAACGAAAATTGGTGGTTGCCATGGAAGCCTCTATAGGCGGAGAGGGGAGATGGATGAGCCGATTTTAGGATTAAGTGCCGACTGGTGTCTATGCCTTGGGCTTTTCTCTGGGCGTAGCTTCCCCATAAGATAAAGACGACGTGGGGGCAGTGGCGGTTGACCAACTGGATGACGGCATCTGTAAATTCTTCCCAGCCTTTGCCTTGGTGCGAACCGGCTTGGTTGGCACGTACGGTGAGGGTGGCGTTGAGCATCAGTACGCCTTGGTCGGCCCAGTGGCTGAGATTGCCTGTGGTGGGGATTTTTCCTCCTATATCGTCTACGATCTCTTTATATATATTGCGTAGAGATGGGGGGATGTCTATGTGGTCATTGACGGAGAAGCATAGGCCGTGGGCTTGACCTGGACCGTGGTAGGGGTCTTGGCCGATAAGGACGACTTTGACTTTGTCGAGTGGACAGCGGTTGAAGGCTTCAAAAATTTGTGGGCCTGGAGGATAGATGGTGTGGTGGGCGTATTCTTGACGAATCGATGTGGTGAGTTGTTCGAAGTAGGGCTTGTCAAATTCGTTCTGAAGAACGTGTTGCCAAGAAGGATGTATCTGTACTTGCATGAGGAAATTATTTGTTGTTTGTGCAAAGCTAGCATATATGGGGCAACCTTGCAAAGAAAAGGGAAGGCAACTGAAAAGTTTTTACTATATTTGTGTTATGGAATCAAAGAATAATCAACCGTATATTATAAAAACTGACGATGGGAGCCAAACGATTGTGCATCCTACTTTTCACGAACAGTATCATAGTGTGAAGGGGGCTCGTAGTGAATCGATGCATATCTTTGTGCAACTGGCGCTGAGGGAGTGGATGAAGGAGCATCCTGCACAAAAGGTGCGGGTGCTGGAATTAGGCTTTGGCACTGGACTCAATGCACTGCTTACTTGTGTGGAGGCTAACGAGGTGCGCACTCATGTGGAGTACACGACTTTGGAGTTGTATCCTTTGGGCATAGAGGAGGCGCGTGCGCTGGAGTATATGCCTAAGGAGGTCTTTGAGAAGGTGCTTGCAGCCGAATGGGGGCAGCAGGTGGACTTGTCGGAGTGGTTTACTCTGTGTAAACGACAGGAGGATTTTCTATTGGCTCCGTTAAACAGTGGGTATTTTGATGTGGTGTATTTTGATGCTTTCTCGCCTGAAACGCAACCTGAGCTGTGGGGGGAGGAATTGTTACAGAAGATATATGTGGCGATGGCATCTGGTGGGGTGTTGACCACATATTGTGCCAAAGGGGTGGTGCGTAGAATGCTTCAGCAGGTGGGCTTTGTGGTGGAACGTATGCCTGGACCTCCCAATGGGAAAAGGGAGGTGTTAAGGGCTTGGAAAACATAATGTTTCAATTGTGTAATAATCTTGTCTTTTTTATGTAATATTTACGTCTTACCTTTGTCATGATAATTGTATAGTTTTGCATCAGCTCAAAACAAACTATATTAATTATACGATGAAGAAGATTTTTACACTGGCACTTGCGTTTGCGCTTGCAAGCAATATGAATAATCAAGCGGCCAACAACTATTCAAGTACTGAACCGAACACGATTGATGATGCGGCTAGTATGTATGGAGCCATTCGTGGACGTGTGGTAGATTCTAACAAGCAGGTATTGCCTGGGGCCATGATAACGATACCTAGTATAGGTATGGCTGTGGTGACAGATGTCGATGGTTACTATACGCTCAGCGGCTTGAAGGAAGGTACATATACTGTCAAAATCCAATATGTGGGATGTGGCTCGAAAGAAATCCAAGTTAAGGTTACTGACCGTAAAACAGTCCTTCTCAATGTGGAAATGAAGGATGGTGTGTCGCTTGGTGAAGTGGTTGTCAAGGGGGCTTTCTGCGGCGAACGTCGTGCCTTTAATGTGCAAAAAAATGCGTTCAACTTGGTCAATGTGGTTTCTTCGGATCAAGTTGGTAAATTTCCAGATACAAATATTGGGGATGCTTTGAAGCGTATCTCTGGGATCAATGTACAATATGATCAAGGGGAGGCTCGCTTCGGACAAATCCGTGGTACGGCTCCCGAACTTAGTTCGGTGATGGTCAATGGGGATCGTATGCCTTCTGCTGAGGGGGGAACACGTGCGGTGCAGCTCGACCTTATTCCTGCGGATATGATCCAAACGATTGAAGTTAATAAGGTGGTGACTGCGGATATGGATGCGGATGCTATCGGTGGAGCGGTCAATCTGGTCACTAAAAATGCGCCGACTAAACGTTTGGTTATGGCTCATGCTGGATCGGGATACAATCAGATTTCTGAAGAGGCGCAACTGGATCTTGGCTTTACGTATGGTGATACGTTCTTTAATAATAAGTTGGGGGTGATGTTGGCTGCTTCGTATCAAAATGATGATTTAGGATCGGACAACGTGGAGTATGAGTATGACTTGAATAAAGACGATGAGGTGTATTTAAAGGATATGCAAATTCGCCAGTATTATGTGGAACGTGCGCGTCAAAGTTATAGTCTTGGCTTAAATTGGAATATCAATAACAATAATAAGGTGAGTTTCAAGGGGTTGTATAACCAACGTAATGACTACGAAAATCGCTTCCGTTTACGCTTTAAGAATTTAGGTGATGATAAGATCAAGGTGTATCGTCAAACAAAAGGGGGGGCTTCTGATACGAAGAACCGCCGTCTTGAACGTCAAAAAACAATGGACTTTACTCTGAATGGGGAGCACCTTTGGGGGAAATTGGAAACGAAATGGAAAGTGGGTTATTCGCAAGCTAGTGAAGCACGTCCTAATGAGCGTTATGTAGCGATGAAGGGAAAAGCGGAAAATGGAACTGACTTTGAAATCGTTAAACCTGGCACAAGGGATACCTATATCAAATACTTGAATCCAAGTAAATTTGCTATTGATGAAATGGGATTTGATGAAATCACGGAGGAACAAGAAGATGTTATGGAGAAAAACTTGAAAGCTTCTGTAAAATTCGAACTTCCTTTGCAAACAGGTGATTATGGTAATAAATTGCGCTTTGGGGCTAAGCTGGGTATTAAGGATAAGTCTTTTGATAAGGATTATTATACGTATGAACCTACTGGTGCGGACGATGATGCGAAAGATGCTGCTGAAGAGGCATTTGTGGCGCAATTGCTTCAACATACAAAAGATGAAACACGCGATGGATTCTATCCTGGTGATGAGTATGCGGCTGGTTCGTTTATTACTCCTTCTTTCTTAAGTAGTTTAAAGTTTAATGGGGAAAGTACTAGCATTGCTAATTTTAAAGGGAAGCAGGTTATTGAAGAGATTGCGGCAACTTATGATGCTAGCGAGATGGTGTCTGCTGGGTATGTACGATTCGATCAAAAAATTGGGGATGCCTTTAAAGTGATGGCTGGACTTCGTGTGGAAAATACGCATGTGAAGTATAGTGGCTATAACTATGATATCGATGCAGATAAGATGACGGATACTGGAAATTCAACTAAAACATATACTAATATCCTTCCTTCGTTATTGGCTAAATGGGAGGTGAATAAGCAGATGAATGTGCGTGCTTCTTTCACGAATACGTTGTCGCGCCCTAGATATGAGTATCTTGTACCGCGTGCAAATGTGAGTATGGAGGACAATGAAATCAAATTGGGCAATTCGGAACTTAAACCTTCTCTTGCCTATAATTTTGACTTGTGTGCTGATTATTATTTCAAGGAGTTGGGTATGATTAGTGCGGGGGTGTTCTACAAACGTATCAATGACTTTATTGTAGATCGTACGGTTGGTGATTATGAGTATAATGGACATGTCTATGATAAATTGACGCAACCTGTTAATGCTGGTGATGCAGATTTGCTGGGTGCTGAATTGACGTATCAACGTGACTTTGGGTTTATTCATCCTGCTTTGAAATGTATCGGTTTTGGTGGGAACTATACATATACGTATTCTAAGGTTAATGAATTGGGTATCCCTGGACGTGAAGGTGAGGATAGTGATATGCCTGGTAGCCCTGAGCATGCGGCTAATGCTTCGCTGTTCTTCCAAAAGGCTGGAGCGTCTATCAGACTTTCTTACAACCATGCTTCTTCATTTATCGATGAAGTGGGTGAGGATAAAGAATTGGATAGATATTATGATGCGGTGAATTATCTAGATTTGAATGCTAGCTATACTTTCGCTAAAAAGTATACAGTATATGCGAACGCGACGAACTTGTTGAATCAACCATTGCGTTATTATCAAGGTAAGGAAGATCGTACCATGCAGGTGGAATACTACGGTGTAAAGGTGAACGCTGGAATCAAGGTGCGTTTCTAATCAAAATCAAATAAGTAGACTAGTCGAAGATGAAAAAAAATAATCTATGGTGTATCTTAGTTTTGGTAGCTGCCTTTATGGCACTACCAAACTGGGCATATGCACAAATTGTGAATGGCGAGGTGGTGGATCACAAGCCGTTCAAAAAACATGTGGTTTTTCTCGTGTGTAATGATAATGGACGAAATGGGTATTATGAGCAGAAAAGCATTGCGGAAATGATGGGGCATATTGCGGAGCAAATTGGGGTGGACTTTGTGGTCGCTCCTGGTGATATTCATCATTTTAACGGTGTGCGCAGTGTGTTGGATCCATTGTGGAAAAGTAATTTTGAGGATATCTATACTCATCCAGAACTGATGTGTGAGTGGTACCCTTGTTTGGGCAATCATGAATATAGGGGATCTACTCAGGCGGTACTTGATTATGCAACGGTGAGCCGCAGATGGTGTATGCCTGCTAGATACTATACAAAGACTTTTAAATTGCATGGAGCTGAATTGCGCATTTTGTGGTTGGATACAACGCCGCTGATTACTAAGTATCGTGAGAAAGCGGACCAGTATCCAGATGCGTGCAAGCAACCTATTGCTCCTCAAATTCAGTGGGCAGATAGTGTCTTGACTCACTCTACGACTAAATGGAATATCGCTTTTGGGCATCATCCTTTGTATGCACAAACTCATAAAGCAATTGCTGAACAGATGGATTTGCGTAAACGACTGTTGCCTATTTTTAATGGACGTGTCGATATGTATGGTTGTGGACACATTCATAGTGGTCAGTATATTGTACATAAGGGTACGAAAGAACCAGTGTATTTAGTGAATACTTCGGCGTCTCTAGCACGTGATGTGCAACCTATTGAGGGGACACAATATTGTAGTAACGAAGCTGGGTTTAGTATTGTGACTGTGAGCTCTGATCATATTGTGGTATATATGATGAATGGGCGCGGAAATATCTTACATTCCTTTGAAATCAAAAAATAATAGTTAATAGGTATTGTGGAATATATGCCAGTATGGCGGAAGATTTGCCAGTTGTGGTATTTCATATTTTATAATTGAAAGAATTCATCCTAATTAAAAAAGAAAAATATGGGAAGCCGAGAGGTTTCCCAATTTTTTTTTGTTTCTTTGTAACAAGTAAGCTGTTTAAATTAAGTGGCTAAAACCTAACTTTAAATATGTAGAAGAGCATGTCTGAATTGACAACAACATATGCATCTATTATAGCAGGAGTGGTCAACTTGCCTAGTAAGCAAGTGGTGCATACTTTAGAGCTATTGGAAGAAGATGCTACCATCCCATTTATCGCACGCTATAGAAAAGAAGTGACTGGTGGACTAGATGAGGTCCAAATCGGTGCTATCCAGACGCAACTAGAAAAGATGCAGGAGATTGATAAACGCCGTGCGACTATTCTTAAAACTATCGAGGAACTTGGTCAACTAACCCCAGAACTGGAGAAACGTATCCGGGATACTTGGGATAGTACGGAATTGGAGGATATTTATCTGCCGTATAAACCAAAGCGTAGAACGCGTGCGGAAATAGCTAAAAAGAAGGGGTTAGAACCTTTGGCACAATGGCTGTTGATGCAACAAGGGGGAAGTGTGGAAGCACACGCGAAGCAATTTCTGGGTGATGAAGTGAAAGATGTGGAGGAGGCTTTACAAGGAGCTCGTGATATCGTGGCTGAAATGGTCAATGAGGATGAGCGGGCTAGAAATGTAATTCGACGTGTCTATCAATATACAGCACACTTGGAGGCTAAAGTCGTAAAGGCGAAGGAAGAAGAAGGACAGAATTATAAGGACTACTTCGACTGGAATCATGGACTGAATCGGGTGCAGAGTCATCAATTGCTAGCTATACGCCGTGGCGAAAACGAAGGGGTGCTTAAAGTGAAGATTCAACCTGATGATGAGGAGTCGTTGGATAAACTAGACCATCAGTTTGTACGTGGGCGTGGGGCATGTAGTGATCAAGTAGCTGAGGCTGTGGAAGATGCTTATAAGCGATTATTAAGTCCATCTATCGCTACTGAATATGGAACGATGAGCAAGGAGAAGGCTGATGATGAGGCTATTATGATCTTTGCACAGAGCCTGAAGCAGTTGCTCTTGGCGGCACCGCTCGGACAAAAACGGGTGTTGGCACTCGATCCTGGATATCGTACTGGTTGTAAGTTGGTGTGTTTGGATGAGCAGGGCAATCTGTTGGAACAAACTGCTATTTATCCGCATCCACCTCAAAATAAAATAACTGAGGCTGCTGCTGTCGTGGAACGGCTAGTGGTTAAGCACAAAATACAAGCGATTGCTATCGGTAATGGTACCGCTAGTAGAGAAACGAAGAGTTTTGTCGATGGTTTACACTTCACTTCTGTCGTGGATACTTTTGTGGTGAGTGAGCAGGGGGCTTCGATTTATTCGGCTTCTGCTATCGCTCGAGAGGAGTTCCCAGATCAGGATGTGACGGTACGTGGTGCAGTGTCTATTGGACGTCGATTGATGGATCCGCTAGCGGAATTGGTTAAGATTGATCCCAAGTCTATTGGGGTGGGCCAATATCAGCACGATGTGAACCAGACGAAGCTTAAGAAGGCACTTGACCAAGTGGTTGAAAATTGTGTGAATCAGGTCGGTGTCAATCTAAATACAGCAAGTGCTTATTTGTTGACATATATAGCGGGATTGGGACCAACTTTGGCCAAAAATATAGTCAGTTATCGTGCTGAAAATGGGGCGTTTACAAGTCGAAAAGATTTGTTGAATGTTCCTCGATTAGGGCAAAAGGCTTACGTACAGGCGGCTGGTTTCTTACGCATTCCTAAAGCGAAAAATCCGTTGGATGGTAGTGCGGTTCACCCTGAGAGCTATGCGCTTGTGGAGCAAATGGCGAAGGATCAAGGATGTAGTGTGGCTGATTTGATGAAAGATGCTTCAAAACGTGAGGCTATTGATTTACAGCGATATGTACATGGCAGTGTGGGGATGCCAACCTTAAAGGATATTATGGCTGAATTGGCGAAACCAAATCGGGATCCTAGAGAGCAATTGACGGCCTTTGCTTTTGATGAGCAGGTACGCGTGTTTGAGGATTTGCAGATAGGAATGAGTCTCCCTGCGGTGATTGGCAATATCACAGCATTTGGTGCTTTTGCTGATATAGGCATCAAGGAGAATGGGTTGATCCACATATCTCAAATGGCCAATAGAAGAATTTCATCGCCTACCGAGGTGGTGAGTATTGGACAACAGGTGATGGTGGAAGTGATTGATATTGACTCCAAACGTCGCCGTATATCATTGAGATTAAAAAGATAATAGGCTAGAAGAAACAAACTAATAGAAACGATTATGGATATAGAAACTTTGCGCGAATACTGTCTCTGCAAACGGAAAGTGACTGAGTCGTTTCCTTTTGATGAGACAACGCTTGTTTTTAAAGTCATGGGCAAGATGTTTGCCATTATGCCTTTGGAAAAAGAAAAGATGATTGCTTTAAAGTGTGATCCTGATAGAGCCGTGGAATTAAGAGAGCATTTCTCGGGGATACAACCTGGATATCATCTCAATAAGATGCATTGGAATCAGGTGATTCTAGATAGCGATGTGTCTGATGAATTAGTCTATGAGCTGGTTGACCATAGTTACAACTTGATTGTTGCCAAATTTACGGGTGCAATGAGAGAGGAGTATATGGAGGGCATGCAGTAGAGTATATCTCTTTTTAGAGTGATTGAACATAAACATTAACCTATACATAATAAACTCATGAAATCAATACACACGGATCATATGCATTACGCAAAATTGGATTCTACCAATCATTTTTTGCGTGAGCTGATCAAGGCACAAGAGGCATATTTGCCTGATTATTTAACTATCTCTACCGATTATCAAACGGCTGGTAGAGGGCAGAGAGTCAATGATGGATGGGAATCGGCACCGGGGAAAAACTTATTGTTTTCTGTGTTGATTCGTCCTAAGCGAGTTCCCATTGTGGAGCAGTTCTTGATCTCAGAGGCTATTTCGTTGGCTATCGTAGACGTGATGGAGGCATATTCTGATGACATCAAGATCAAATGGCCTAACGATATTTATTATAAAGAAAAGAAATTGGGAGGCATACTGATAGAACATGCCATCCAAGGACAGAATATAGAATATACGATTGCTGGCATTGGAATCAATGTCAAGCAGACGGTCTTTCATGGATCGGCTCCAAATCCTGTCAGTTTAGCAACTATTACTGGTGAGGTCTTAGATAGAATGCCTATTTTAGAACTTTTACGTGAACGTATTGAGGCGCGTTGTGAACTTCTCTTTACGGGAGAGGAGGATGCGGCTAATGAATTGCAGGTTGAGTATCTTTCTAAATTGTTCCGTTTTGATGAAGATGCTTATTTCTGCGATGAACTGGGTACGTTCAGAGGACGTATTATCGGAGTCTCACCTGAAGGTGTCTTGACGATTAAGCATCGGGATAGTGGAGAAAATTTGGACTATTTATTTAAAGAGGTTCGACATGTTCTATTCAAAGATGATGAGGAAACGTTGACGCTTTAGGTACATAATAAATGAAACATGTATAACAAAAATAATTATGATTAAGTACAACAGAGTTCTTTTAAAATTAAGTGGTGAAAGTTTGATGGGGGGTAAGCAATATGGTATTGATGAAACTCGTCTTTCTGAATATGCTCAACAAATAAAAGCAGTATACGATAAGGGTGTTCAAATCGGTATTGTTATCGGTGGAGGAAATATCTTTCGTGGCATGAGTGGAGCTGCTCAAGGTTTTGATCGTGTGAAAGGAGATCAAATGGGTATGTTGGCTACTGTAATCAACAGTTTGGCGCTTAGTAGTGCTTTGCATGCAGTGGGTGTGCCTGCTCAGGTGTTGACAGCTATTCGCATGGAACCTGTTGGGGAATTCTATAATAAGTGGAAAGCGATTGACTTGATGGAGAAAGGATCTGTTGTCATAATGTCTGCTGGAACGGGTAATCCCTATTTTACAACCGATACGGGAAGTGCTTTGCGTGGTATAGAGATCGAAGCTGATGTCATGATGAAGGGTACGCGTGTAGATGGTATTTATACAGCTGACCCTGAGAAAGATCCTACGGCAACTAAGTTTGATCGTATCAGTTATGATGAAGTATTGGAAAGGGGCTTGAAGGTGATGGACTTGACGGCTACTGTCATGTGCCGTGAAAACAACCTACCTATCGTGGTCTTTGATATGGATACTGTAGGTAATTTAGAAAAGGTGATAGCGGGCGAAAATATCGGTACGGTGGTACATCCTTAATGCTTAGATGTCTATAAATTAGCTTTGTTTTGTTGTATATCAACAAGAAAACAGCTACTTTTGTACCCAAATAAACAAGGTTATATATAACAAATAATATTATGATTGAAGTGAAAGAAGTATTAGGTGATGCAGAAGATATGATGGAAATGTCTGCAATGCACTTGGATGAGCAACTTTCTCATATCCGTGCTGGTAAGGCGGATGTGCGACTAATAGATGGTATCCGCGTTGATTCTTATGGTGCAATGGTTCCAATCAATAACTGTGCTGCTGTGACTACTCCTGATTCTCGTACAATTGCGATTAAGCCTTGGGATAAGTCGATGTTTCAACCTATTGAGAAGGCAATCATTGATTCTGATCTAGGAATCATGCCTGAAAATAATGGGGAGATCATTCGTATTGGTATTCCTCCATTGACTGAGGATCGTCGTAAACAATTGTCTAAGCAATGTAAGCAAGAAGCTGAAAATGCAAAGATTAGTGTACGTAATGCTCGTCGTGATGGTATCGATAGGTTGAAGAAAGCTGTGAAAGATGGCTTGGCTGAAGATGCACAGAAAGATGCAGAAGCACAACTACAGAAGATTCACGATAAGTTTATCAAGCAAATTGATGAGCAATTCGCTGCGAAAGAAAAAGAAATTATGACAGTCTAAGCTTATATGCCTAAAGGACTTGTTATTCAAAATACTGGTAGTTGGTACATTGTGAAGCCAACTGAAGGTGAGCCCTTGCCCTGTAAGGTCAAGGGCAACTTTCGTTTACGGGGTATCAAAAGTACCAATCCTATAGCCGTGGGGGATCAAGTAACCTACAACGAGCATGGAGAAGGTACCGGACTTATTTATGAGATTGAACCACGTAAAAATTATATTGTACGTAAATCGCCCAATTTAAGTAAGCAGTCGCATATTATTGCTGCCAATTTAGATTTGTGTTTATTGGTTGCAACAATCAATTATCCTGAGACGTCAACGACTTTTATCGATCGCTTTTTGGCTAGTGCCGAGGCATACGATGTACCTACGGAAATTATATTCAATAAGGTCGATTGTTATGATGAGGATGATTTATCTCAACTAGAAATATACAGACATATATATGAATCTATCGGGTATACTTGCCATGTGCTTTCAGCAGAGACTGGGGAGGGACTAGATAGCATCAAGGATTTGCTTGTTGATAAGGTGACTTTATTTTCAGGACATAGCGGTGTCGGTAAGTCTACGCTTATCAATGCGCTCTTGCCACATGTGGAGGCACGTACAGCCGAAATCTCTGAAGCTCATCAAACGGGGATGCATACGACAACGTATAGCACCATGTATCCTTTGGAATATGCAGCTGGGTATATTATAGATACACCTGGAATCAAAGGATTTGGTTCGTTTGATATGAAGGAAGGTGAAATTGCTCATTACTTTGTGGATATTTTTAAAGTCTCAGAGGGGTGTCGCTTCAATAATTGTACGCATATTCATGAACCTGGGTGTGCAGTGCTTGAGGCTGTGGAGTCTGGAGAAATTGCTCCTTCGCGTTATCAGTCTTATCTGTCTATGCTCGAAGATAAAGAAAGCGGTAAGTATAGATAGTTGTGAAAATATGATAGCGTTATATTGTGCTGCGGAGTCTATATAATGTATCTGAAATAAATATACAGTGTATCTATGGATTCATGTTCCATAAATACACTGTATTTGTTTTATTTAGCCTCCTGGCCTTCTTTATTTTTCTTCTTGAAGGTGCTGTGTAGTTTTTTAGGTCCTTCTTTGGCCATAGCTATAAATTTGTCTAGCTGTTCATTCGCTTCTTGAAGGAGTGATTTGCGATTTTTGGCGATGTTGTGCTCTACAAATTTACCCTCATGATATTCTGGGATCACGGCTAGGATCTCTTGCATGATACGAATTTCGGCTTCTTCCACCCATTGACGGAAGTCTGGATTGGGCTCGAAATGCTGACTAAATTCAAGGAGACGTTCTAGGTCAAAGCTATCTGCAGAAAATCCAGCTCCTGCACGCATAGCATCCGCAGCATTGCAATCTTGCTCAATATGGGCAGGAATCATCATAACGGGTTTACCGAGATACATCGCTTCACAGATTGACTCAAATCCTGCGGTACTGGCATAACATTTACAGGTGCGCATGTACTCAAGGAAGAGCTTGTCGTTGATCTTGTGGTAACTTAACGTATCATCAACAACTGTTTCATCGGCTACGCCTTTTTTATCCCAAAAGAAATGCAATGGTACTTCTGGATGTTTCTTATGAAAGGCCTCAATATCTTCGGAAAAGCCAGAATTGAGCATATATCCATGAATATGTTCCCCTTGCTCAGCTTGTAGCTCAAGCACCTCGCGTCGTAGAATGGGAGGTACCACATCTATCTTGTTGGACTTATCCGATGGGAAGGGGTAGAAGGAAAGAGCCAATCGTTTGGCTGCTCCAAGTGAGGTGAATCGAGTGAAATATTTAAGCACATCGAAACTGCTACCCTCTACGGGAAGAGAAAACTGTTTGTGCATAAACAAATACTGATGTCCTATACAGATGTAGGGTACACGTGGGCGATAGATCATATAGACCATACCAGTAAGCATCTCATAGAAATTGATCACGATATCAGCTTTGGATGATTTGATATGTTGATTAATTAAATGGATGCTTTGCATATAATCTTGTGCGTGGCGTATATTATTCATGATAGAACTATCTATCTTGACTCTTCTGTTTTCTGGGCTAGGGGCGAAGTTGGGACTTAAAAAACGGGTGATTTTTGTATCTACACGCTCTGTAAAGAAAGTGGGTAAGTCACGTACATTACTTTTTCCCACAAGGACTTCCACAACATTGTGTCCGTAGCGTTGTAACATCTCATACATAGAGATCGCTTGGGTGAAATGTCCTCGTCCTTCACCCTGGACTATAAATAAAAATCTCATATAGATTGGTTTAGATATTTAAAATAAGATGTTTGCATGAGATATGCCTATAACGGAGATTCGTCCAACTCTGCTGTACGTGTCTCACTCATGGAGTGGGTCGGTGCAGGAGGTGCGTTGTTTTGTAGATCCAATTGTTCAGCCAAAGTACTTGCTTCTTCTTTAATCTGTTCTTTCAGCATGCCATCATAATAAACAACTTGCCATTCACCGAGCTCGTCTTGGATAAGTGCGCTCAGTGATTCTACCCAATCGCCTGAGTTGAGATAATGTACATCGCCACACATCTTGTTGTCTGGGTGGTGTATGTGACCGCATATCACTCCATCACATTGCTTGTGTTTAGCTAATGACACAATCTCCGATTCAAAGTCGGTGATATAGTTGATCGCACCTTTCACCTTATTTTTTATTTTCTGAGATAACGAGTAATATGGAAGGCCGCGTTTTAAACGATTTTGATTGTACACCTTATTTACCCATAGTAAGAAGGTGTATCCAGTATCTCCAAGTTGAGCGAGCCATTTCATTTTGGTGGTGATGCTATCAAAGACATCTCCGTGACATACGTAATAACGTTTGCCAAAATTTTCGTAGGTCCATTCTGTTACCACTTCAATATTGGCAAATTGTAGGGGCATTAAATTATCTAAGAAATCGTCATGATTGCCACGAATATAGACAATTTTAGTATTGTACTTTTCCATCATCTTCATGATGGTTTTGAAAAACTTTGTATGCTTCTTTTTCCATTTACCCATTCCCGATTTTTTAAGGTGCCAACCGTCAATAATATCTCCATTCATAATCAAAAGATCACAGCGGATAGAACGTAAGAATTCAGACACTTCATAAGTTTTACTGTGTGATGTACCTAAGTGGATATCAGACACGACTACTGTTGGGTAATAGGGAAGATTTTGCATAGTCTTATTGTTTGAAAATGTGAATACTTTTAGCTGAAAAAGCCATTACAAGGCATATCCATCTTTGCAAAGATGCAAAAATCATATTACAAAAAGATGAATTTAGACCTTTTTTTCGATATGCTGTACAATATATTATGAACAAAATGTCGGCTAGAGGATCAAAGTAGGTGTACTTTATGAATAAATAATATCTTCTTTTGCAATTATTTTGACCTGTATCAAATTTTTACATTGATTACAAAGTAAACATTTTGAAAGGCTAGAATACGGTGTAAATATGTCGTATATTTGCAGCACCCTAAATGAGGCGGGGGACAAACGCTTCGCAAATCTACATTTACATACAAAAAAATCATGGACGTTAAGACTACAATGAAAGATGGGCTTTGGACAAGCACCATTGATGTGGCCAATTTTGTTGCACTAAACATAACTCCTTACGAGGGAGATGCTTCATTCCTATGTGGCCCTTCAGCACGCACGAAGAAGGTCTGGGAAAAGTGTATGGAAGCCATTGCCGAAGAGCGAGCTAATGGCGGAGTACGTTCTTTAGATAACACGACTATTTCTACAATCTCTTCGCATAAAGCAGGATATATTGATAAAGACAATGAGCTGATAGTTGGACTTCAAACAGATGAATTATTGCGTCGTGCCATCAAGCCTTTTGGGGGGATCAATGTTGTGGATCGTGCTTGTAAAGAGGCTGGACAACCTGTTGATGAGAAAGTAAAAGAAATCTTCACACACTATCGTAAAACACATAACGAAGGTGTTTTTGATGTGTACACAAAAGAGATTCGTTCTTTCCGTTCACTTGGTTTCTTGACTGGTTTGCCAGATAATTATGCACGTGGTCGTGTGATTGGTGACTACCGTCGTTTGGCTCTTTATGGTTTGGATCGATTGATTGAAACTAAAAAGCAAGACTTAGAAGACTTTGGTGGCCCAATGACAGAAGGTCGTATTCGTCTTCGTGAAGAAATCGCTGACCAAATCAAGGCCTTGAAAGAGATCAAGGTGATGGGAGAGTACTACGGACTAGACTTAGGACGTCCTGCTACATCTGCGCAAGAAGCTGTACAGTGGGTATATATGGCTTATCTTGCTGCTGTGAAAGAACAAGATGGTGCTGCAATGTCTTTGGGTAATGTCTCTTCATTCCTTGATATTTATATTGATTATGAGTTGACACAAGGTACCATTACTGAAGAGTTTGCTCAGGAAATCATCGACCAATTTGTGATTAAATTACGTATGGTACGTCACCTACGTATGCAAGCATATAATGATATTTTTGCTGGTGATCCTACATGGGTTACTGAGGCTTTGGGTGGTAGTTTCAAAGATGGCCGTACAAAGGTTACAAAGACTTCTTTCCGTTTCCTTCAAACATTGTACAATCTAGGTCCTAGTCCAGAACCAAATATGACTGTACTTTGGGCGCAAGATCTACCGCAAGGTTTCAAAGATTTCTGTGCGCAAGTGTCTATCGATACATCATCTATCCAGTATGAGAATGATGATTTGATGCGTGCCACTCGTGGAGCAGATGATTATGGTATTGCTTGTTGTGTATCTTTCCAAGAGATTGGTAAGCACATCCAGTTCTTTGGTGCACGTTGTAACTTGGCTAAAGCTTTGTTGCTAGCAATCAACGGTGGTCGTTGTGAAAATACAGGTACATTGATGGTCGAGGGCATCGAACCTTTGACAAATGATGTCTTGAATTATGATGAGGTGATGAAGAACTACTATGTGGTGCTTAAAGAAATTGCTCGTGTTTACAATGAGGCAATGAATATCATCCACTTCATGCATGACAAATATTATTACGAAAAAGCACAAATGGCCTTTGTGGATAGCAACCCACGTATCAACTTGGCCTATGGTGTGGCAGGTCTGTCTATCGTAGCAGATTCTTTGTCAGCTATCAAGTATGCTACGGTGACTGCTAAGCGCAATGAAGAAGGGTTGACAACAGGTTTTGATATTGACGGTGAATTCCCATTCTATGGTAATGATGATGATCGTGTAGATAATCTTGCTGTCAAAATTACCCACGATTTCAATGAAATGCTTGAGCAATTGCCTATCTATAAGAATGCCAATCCTACGCTTTCTATTTTGACTATTACATCAAACGTGATGTATGGTACAAAGACAGGAGCTACACCAGACGGTCGTGCAAAAGGCGTGGCTTTCGCTCCAGGTGCCAATCCAATGCATGGACGTGATAGTCATGGAGCTATTGCTTCTTTATCTTCAGTTGCAAAATTGAACTATACAGATGCGAAGGATGGTGTATCCAATACATTCTCTATCGTTCCTAAGAGCCTTGGAGCTACAGCAGAAGATCGAGTAGAAAACTTGACTACGATGATGGACGGATATTTTGCAAAGGGTGCGCATCACTTGAATGTAAACGTACTTAATCGTGAGATGTTGATGGACGCAATGGAGCATCCAGAAAATTATCCACAGTTGACTATTCGTGTTTCTGGTTATGCTGTACACTTCGTAGAACTTAGTCGTGAACACCAATTGGAAGTGATCTCTCGATCATTCCATGAGCGTATGGCTTAATAGTCCTGCTCTAGCATAAATATACTATAACAGATATAGAAATGCCGAGGGGGCTTTGTCCTCTCGGCATTATATATTATATTTGTTACCAACCCATTCAAAGACCTACTTTATGAGTGAAAATAAATTACTACGTGTTCATTCTTACGAGAGTCTTGGCACCTATGATGGTCCAGGACTACGTCTTGTTGTGTTCTTACAGGGATGTAACTTCCGTTGCCTATACTGTGCCAATGCCGACACTATCCCTCAAAAAGGAGGGAAAGAAACAGCATCAGAAGACATCCTTAAAATGGCCATCAGCCAGAAGCCTTTCTTCGGACGTAAGGGAGGGGTAACTTTTTCGGGAGGCGAACCAACCCTTCAAGCTAAAGCCTTGCTACCGCTTGTGAAACAACTGAAAGCGGAGGGAATACACGTCTGTATAGATACCAATGGCAGTGTGTGGAATGAGGATGTGAAGAACTTGTTGGAGTATGTAGATTTGGTTTTGCTTGACGTGAAACAAATAGATCCAGACAAGCATGTTTCATTAACTGGTTTACGCAACGATAAAACTCTGGCTTTGGCCAAGTATATGGAAGAGATTGGACAGCCGTTTTGGGTGCGTTATGTATTAGTCCCTACTATTAGTGATGCCGAAGCTGATATCCGTTTGTTGGGCAAGACGTTAGGAGCTTATGCGATGATACAGCGTTTGGAGATTTTGCCTTATCATACGCTGGGTGCACACAAATACGAAGCTATGGGACAAGAATATGCCCTCAAGGATATTACAGAGAATACTCCCGAACAATTAAATCGAGCAAAAGAGCTCTTTGAAGAATATTTTGGTGTAGTATATCTTAATTAAAATTAAAAGCATGCTGTATAGCATGCTTTTTTTGTTGTTTTGTTTGTAAGTTCACTCAGTTTCCCTATCTTTGCAATGTGTTTTTCATAGTATTAGATTTAAGGTTAACAAGGTTGGAGTCAGGCGTGACTCCTTTTTTTTGCTCTATACTTTTCTACTCTATATTTTTCCAATATATCTTTGCTCCCTGATCAACATAATACTACACTCTATATGGTAGCAGTCTACTGATTATTTTATATATGTTCATTGTATTGTTTCATTTTTGACATATTCATGTCATATCTTAATGTGATTTTTGCACACATAAGGACTTACCTATTGTATATGTCCAGTTTGTAGATTGATGACATTATGAAACAGATCTTACCTCAATATCGTGTATCTTGGAAAAATGCATCTCGCAGGCAATGGCTTGTTGGCTTGTTAGTAGGCTTCATTGCTCTATCTATAACGCTTTGTGTGCAAAGCTGCAGTTTGATACAAGCAAAGCCAATTCATGAGAAAAGTACGCAGAAAAATGTGGATATAGTATGGGCGGTAGCATCCGATTTGCATGTTATGGACACATCTATTGTCAAAAGGCCAGGTAAAGCATTTGATGATTATCTAAAAAATGACAGAAAATTATTGTCCTATTCGCGGGTGATGCTTGATTCCTTATCAGCTCGCATGCTGAAATTGAAACCAAAGTATCTGTTGATTAGTGGCGATTTGACCAAAGATGGGGCATATGTGTCTCATCAATATTTAATCCATCATTTTTTAGCTCCCTTACGTGAAGCTGGTATACAGCCTATCGTGGTACCTGGCAACCATGATATCATGAATCCTCACGCCTATATATATGATGGGGATAAGAGTGTGCGTACTCGTACGATTAATCCAGATGAATTTCGTGAACTATATGGCCCATATGGCTATAATCAAGCTTTATCTAATGATTCTTCTTCATTGAGTTATGTGGTGCAATTGAGTCCCAAAGTACGTCTATTATGTCTAGATGCCAATCAATATAAGAAGAACGATTTCAATTTAGATCTTTGCTATTGGAATGGAGTGTTGTCTGAGAGTACATTGACTTATGTAGCAGAGCAAGCGCACCAAGCACAAAAACTTGGAATGCGCATGATGATTATGATACATCATGGGGTTATTCCACACTGGCGATTGCAAAATCAAGCAAGTCCAGGATATGTCTTAGATAATGCCAGCGAATTACGTCGCTTGTGCTATACATACAATATTGAGATGTGCATGACAGGGCATGCACATTGTCAGGATATTTCCGAACATAGCTATTGGGGAAGTCATCTATATGATGTAGAAACTGGTAGTTTGGTGACGTATCCCTGCCCATACCGTGTGATGAGACTGCATGGTGATTCCTTGAGTATCGTCAGCGATTCGATTGAAATTGGATCTGGCTTCGAAGATATTGCAAAAGAGGCACTTATTGAAGGTGTGGCGACATTCTCATTATCATCAGTTTCCAAAAGTTTCCCAGACACTTTAAGAAAACATATTGCCACAGACATTGGTCGATTGATGGTTGTTCACGCACATGGAGATGAAGTTTTGAGCGATAAACTACAACAAGATTTGATTGGTTTGGATCATCAAATGCGCCATTATTCATTTCTACAACGTCTACGTATGTCGGCAGTAATCAAATCCTTATCTAAAGATTCTGGAGTTGCTGACAACGATGTTGATTTAGAATTATCTCCAGTCATAGCGATGACGAATAAATAGAATCATGTATCAAATATTCAAATAAATTATTCACACAATGAGAAATCCATGGATCTGTGCCATCTGTCTAGCTTTGACAACTAGCGCACAAGCCGCAAAGACTATTCCAGCAGACAATACAAGTGTACATGCTGGAGTCACAGTTGCCACACAAGACATACAAGGTATTGTTGTTGATGAAGAGGGTGTGCCTCTTCCTGGAGTGACAATATTTGTAGAGGGAAAACAAAATGCGACGATTACTCGAGTAGATGGGTCATTTAGTATTCGTTTATCTATAGAAGCGGGACAAAAGTTGACATTCAATTTTATAGGATACCGTACAGTCACACTTGAAGCCTCTGCACAGATGAAAGTTGTGATGAAACGTGATGTGTATGCACTTGGAGAAGTGGTTGTGACCACACAGAAACGTACACAAAGTCATATTGACGTTCCGGCTGCTGTCAGTGCCTTGTCTGGACAAGGGTTGGCTGCTCTAGATGTCAATCAGTTTGATCAATTATCCGAATATATTCCGGGACTACAAATGCAATTGCAGAGTCCTAACAACCCAGGTTATGTCATTCGCGGGGTTACGAGCGATGGTGGGGAGAGTTATTCTCAGCCACGTGTCTCTATCTTCCAAGATGGAGTGTCTATATCTCGTTCACGCGCTTCTGTCGTGGAACTTTTTGATGAAGAACGTGTCGAAGTCGTCAAGGGACCGCAGGGAACACTCTTTGGACGTGGTGCCGAGATCGGTGCTGTACATATTATTCGTAATAAGCCTACAAACAATCTTGCGGGTGATTTTGAGATAGGGTATGGCAACTATAATCAGTTCAATGCAAAGGGTATGGTCAACACGCCTATTGTTGATGAAAAATTATCGAACCGTTTTGCTTTTTCGTACGACCGTCATGATGGATATATCGACAACAAGGCTGGTGGTGATTTGAATGGTAAGAATAGTCTTGCCCTTCGTAATTCTACCCGTTTATGGGCAAATGATAAGACTACATATGATTTGGTCGTGGACTATCAATATGATGACTATCCAGGTACCTCCTTCAAGTCGGATAAAATAGCACCTCTAGGTGGAGATACTTCTCCGTATAGTGATGCCGAATTGGAAGCTGGCAAAGGTTTATATATCCGACGTCATGTAGGAGGAGCCTTATTGAATGTAGACCATGAAATCAATGACAATTGGGATATGCGTAGTATTACAGGTTTCCGTGCCTTTAATTCAAAGGAAACTTTTGATGCTGACGGAACTCGTTTGACATTGTTGCAATGTATAGAAGAAGAGAAAGGGACGCAATTTAGTCAAGAATTCCGTTTCAATTTTGACAATCACAAGAATCTGAGTGGGTTTGTTGGAGCCAGCTATTTTTATGAAAACTCTTCGCAAAAGGTAGTCGTATCTACCAATCCACAACAGATATATCCTACTATTTTAGCACAGAAATATAAAGATGCATTTGCTGCTCAATTGCCTATGGCTCAATTACCAGCTGCTACACAGGCAGCCGTAAATGGCTTGCTATCTGCAATGTTTGACTTCCTGCCTGTCAATGCAGATGGCACGATCAATAATGTCAATGGTTTGGGACTACGTCAACGTGCCGAAGCTGCCTTAAATGCGATGGCTCCTCAATATGGTGGTATGCTCACCCTTGAAACGGCACTTCCAGCATATATTCAAGATCCTACGATGCTTGCTGCATTGATTGGACAAATTGATTCATTGGATCAGATTCCAGTGACCCAGAATTATTCAGAGTCGGGTACCAATTATGGTACCAATCAAGCTGTAGAAGTTTTTGCTGATTTGACATACGAAATCATTAAACACTTGAAGATTACAGCTGGTATACGCGGTACATACGAACATCAAAAAACACAATACAAGTCTACCACCGTACCTCATCCATTGTTTATGAACGCTCCTTTGATGTTCTCTCCTACAGATGGTGGTGCAAAGGTGAGCATGCAGGATGACTACTATTCTTGTGTAGGTCGTTTGGTGATCAATTATGAGTTTAAGCACAACAATGTATATGTGAGTGTATCCCGTGGACGTCGTCCAGCTGTGTTGGCTTTCAATAACAGTCCCGAGAACACGTCACGCCTTGATCCTGAAATTATTTGGAGTTATGAAGCGGGTATCAAGGGGGGATTGTTGAAGAATAGACTGCAATATGATTTTTGTACCTATTATTACGATTGGTCCAATTTCCAAAGCTCTTCTCTTGTAGATGATCCTAATGGAGGTATCTCCAAGATTACAGTGGCTACCGATGCTGGTAAGGCACGAACTATTGGTGCAGAAGCTTCATTGCGCTATGCTTTCAGTCGTTACGTGAGTACTTTTGGTAACTATTCATATATCGATGGTAAGTTTAATCATTTTGATGACGATGGGAATGTACAAGCCTATTCTGGCAATCGCTTCCGTCTAACTCCTAAAAACACTTACTCTTTAGGAATGGATATCAAGATCCCTACTAGCCAATGGGGGCATGTATATATTCGCCCTTCTTATAGTTATAAGAGTGGGGTGTATTTTGAGAACAATAACCGTGCAGATTTGCATCAAGACGGATATGGCTTGTTGAATGGTACTATTGGTTACCGTTACCAACCTAGCAATAAGTATTTTGAAGTTTCTTTATGGGGTAAGAATCTTACAGATAAAGAGTATTTAATTGATGCAGGTAACTCAGGGGATAATATTGGATTTCCTACCTTTATAGCAGGAGCTCCTCGTACATTTGGAGTGAAATTGAAAATTGGATTTTAAGTAATTATGACCATCATCAAACGATTCACCCTATTTCTATGCATTGCAGCTAGTCTTTTGGCTAGTTGCAATGCTCCTCATCGCTCTAAAGCAGTGCTTGTACATGCTCATAGAGGTGGGGCAGCTATTTATCCTGAAAATACAATCGAAGCCATGCTGTATGCAGTGGATTTAGGCGTCGATTATCTAGAATTTGATTTGCATGTGAGCAAAGACAGTCAAGTGGTTGTTTCACACGATGCTTATTTCAATAGTCAGAAAGCGTTGACTCCATCTGGCGATACCATAGCTCGTGATTCTGATAAGTTATATCGTCTATGGAACATGCCTTATGATAGCATTCGCAGGTATGATATAGGTTCTAAGGCCAATCCTCATTATCCAAACAGGCACAACTTTGTGGCCCGTTTGCCTTTGGCAGAGGTGCTGATTGACTCGGTCGAGACACATATACGAGTGTGTCATCTCAAGCCAGTACAATATAATATAGAGATTAAAAGTTGGCCGACAAAAGATGGCATCTTTACTCCAGATTATAAGACTTTTGCCGATTTGTGTATGAAAGAACTATTGAGCCATCATATCGGTGATCGATTGTTGGTGCAGTGTTTTGACACGCGTACCTTAAATTACTTGCATCAGAAGTATCCAACAGTACGCCTGTCTTATCTAGTAGATAATGACAATCAAACGTCATTTTCAGACTACATGAGTCGTTTAGATTTTGTGCCACAAGTGTATAGTCCACACTATTCTTTGGTCAATACTGCGCTGGTCGATTCTTGCCGAGCATATGGCATGGCATTAGCTCCATGGACCGTAGATCGTCACAAGGATATACGGCGTTTGGCTGTACTAGGGGTTGATGCCATTATCACCAATCAGCCAGATAGTGCCATCATCTGGCTGAAAAAATAATAGCCTTTGGGCTTTTGAAAGCACCCTAACAAGTTATTTTAAATCCCACAAGGAGAAGTTCTCGTAATCTGAGGCATACCATTCTGGTACAATCAGTATCATGGTATCAAATGGGCTAACCCATATGACACTATATCTACTAGTCGCCTGATTATAGGTGAGTGGTGTTGCTTTCAAACGAGAGGTGAGTTGCTCTGGAAGAAGATATTTGTCAATATCTTTGCCCAGTACCAACTTGAGTTCCTCAAAGAAATCAAACCGTAATGGGAAAGGGCGTAAATCCACCAAGTTGTCTGCATTTTGACGTAGCACATCGCTTGTTAGGAGTTGTATCTGCCAATTTCTGTATGTTACAGGATCGGGTAGTTGACGAAATACACCCTTAATTGCTTGAATAATATCGGGAGATATCGAAAACGTAGAATCAGGCAAGATGATTTTCTGTTGTTCGATAATCGTGTCTTGCTGCTTTATATCAGATTGATTGACAAGCAGCACTTGGCTTTGTAATCCTTGTGTACACATCAAAAGCATTACAAGCATCGTAATATATAAACGAAGTGTTTTCATATAGCATTGCTTTTATGAGTTAAATCTGACCTATATGCAATGTTACAATATAATTTTTATTTATCAAAGAATTTTAACAAATAATCTATGGAAATAGAGCAGATAATAACAAAGCCGTGTCAAATTCTCTTTGACACGGCTCCATTCGTTGACGTACATATCCCATGCACATCCACGCGCTAACTTACATTTATTCATATATCACATAATAAATTCGGTCATTATGTTAGTATTTGTAGAATACTCCAGGCATGGTTTGAACGACTAGCGGATTGCTAGGGTCCTCACCCACGTTGCTTTTATCAATAACCCACACTGTTTTGTCGTTTAACGACCAGAAATACTGATAGGCTTCTTCCCTTGTCCATGTGCTCAATAAAGCATCCAAATTAATAATCTTGACTTTTTCAAGCGACGATACAGGGATATGAGTGGTCGACATCATGTATTTCTCAGGATTGAAGGTTAAGCTATTCACTACGTTTTGTTTGTAATCATAGAATACTAAGCACTCATTCACGCCAGTATCTTTATTTACAAAATGAAAATAAATAGCTGGACGATTGAAATAACTTGTCATTCTTGTGTAGCGGTAAATCCCTTGCTTAAGAGCAGAATCAGTACTACTCGTGAACGTTACATACACATCTTTTTCAGAAGATGCCACACTACTTTTTACTTGTACTGGCCCCAAACATAGGGCAATACACAGTAATAGGTTGGCTAGTTTCATAGCTTATGTCATTGCGACAGTGAATATCTTTTGCAGAGTCAAAAATATTAAATATATATTAAACAGCAAAAGAATGATAGAATAATTTACTGATTTGTGTTGTTTTTAACGAAATGTAGACAGTATATATTCATATCCATATACTGAGAAGTAAGTGTGTAGATTGTATGCGATGCTTACCTAGTTTCTGCTTTTAAAGTATACTGTTGTAGTGCCACGTCCTTTTTGTTTCAGCCACCCTTTCTCTAGATGCGTTTTGATATCTCTATAAGCGATTGTTTTACCTATGCCAGCTGCCATCTGGTATTCTTTTCTGCTGACCACAATTTCTCTGTGCAGTAATTTTTCTAGAATATCTCGTCGTTCAGCAGGCGAGGGCACATCCTGATTTTTCCTTTTCAGTGAGTTGGGGCACCTTTCCACCTTAAATTTCCAGTGCTTTATAAATGTTTTAGACAGACGGAAAGTAACCCCTTTGATTTTGATGTCACTAGATGTGGTGCGAGCTCTTTTGGCCTTAGGTGCGCTACTTAATTGTACTTCAAAACTACCCAGTTCATCTATATGTACTCGATGGCTATCGGCCAGGTGATTTTTAATCGATGAGATAAATTCTATTATCATTCCGTGCACATCGCCAGAAGTGTAGGAGGCTCGTTCAGAAATCTCTTCGCAGATAAACTTCAGGTCTACAGTTGCATTGATAACTGCTTGTGCTCGGTACTCTTCTTCCTCTGGTTTAGAGGGATTGTACTTCTTACGCATGTCGTAATAAATAGGCATAAACTTTTGATTTAGTAGGTACTACAATGAAATAATGGTTTCTCTTAATAGCGAACGTCGATTCAAACGTTTGGTCCCATCGATTCAATCGTTTGAATCGATGGGACCAATGCATTGGATCGAGGCTTATAAGCCTTAGAACCGACAAACTCTATGCTTTAAAGATACGAATAAAAGTATAAGCCGTTGCTGATTACTATCAATAAATACAGCTAGAAGCTATAATACATATCAATGTAAAATAATTGTCACAGTAATGTAGTATTAATATGGTTGACCTCCATTTCTTACCCTGTCCAAATGACATACGATCAGCTCTCCATTTTCTTTACGAAGATGCATGCCATTGCCACGACAATAACGAAAATGCTTGCATGTATCACAAGGAGCTATTTTTTTCATCCAAGAGCGATCTCTATATTGCTCAAATTTATGAGTCCAAACATCCATAAAATCATCTGTATAAATGGAGCCTTGGTTGTAATCGGCACGTATGCTCGGACAAGCAGAAATCTGGCCATCATGCAAGATGGAGCCAACTGTCACTCCAGCTTGGCAGAAGAAGAAATTGTCACGCACCTCTCCTTCATAATGCCCGAGATACCCTTCGCAGCCATAGCTCACTTTAATGCCACTATGCTTTCGGCTATAGGCAATGAAGTCCATCATTTGGACAAACTCTTGATCGGTGAGTTGAAGTTCAGGATGTTCGGCAGCACGCCCCACAGGAAATACGGTAAAGAGACGCCACGATTTCAATCCTTTGGATATAAGGTGTTCACGAAGCTCAGTCAAATGACCGATATTGCGTTTGTTGACACAAGTAACGACATCCCAGATAACTTCATCTTGTTTGCCCAACATTTCAATAGCACGCATGGCATGGGCATAACTCTTGGGATGGCCACGCAACCAATTATGTGCTTCTTCAAAGCCATCGAGACTGATGGTCACAGCACGTAATCCGCTCCGTATCAAATTTTGTAAGCGCTCAGGAGTCAAGGCTAGGCCATTGCTCACCATTCCCCAAGGATATTCACGTTTGTATAACTCTAGCCCTATGGATTCTAGGTCTTTGCGCATCAATGGTTCACCACCCGTAATGATAATCATCACTTGATGTGGATTGACATGAGGTGTGATGCTATCTATCGCCCGCAAGAAATCTTCAGCAGGCATATCTGCAATATCTGCCTCTTTATGGCAATCGCTACCGCAGTGTTGGCAATGGAGATTACAGCGTAGGGTACATTCCCAAAAAAGTTGCTTGAGGGGATGTGATTTGATAATTTGATTTTGGATGATACGACTGATTTCTAGAGCTGTTCTCTTTTTAAGCGAGAGTTGATGTTTGTGATTCATGCAAGTGAGAAGTCTAGTTGTTTTCTTTTTCGGTTAGAGTGGCGTCGATTTTCTGCTCAATGGTTAATCCGCTACTTGGGTCAACACCTTTAATCGGATGATTAATTGTAGTAGATTGGTAAGACCCATTGTCTTGGCCATCAGTGTCGACAAATACTACATCGATTTCTTTTGGAAGAGGATACAGTGTTTCTATGAAGTTTGAATAATCACCATTGGCATCCGTACGCAAAGTGTCAGCAATCTGGTACCCTTCTGTTTTGACTACCACGCCGACATTAGGGATACCAGTACCGTTTTGGTTAGTGACCTGACCTACAACTTTAAAACCTGTAACAGGGGAACCATATTCACAAGGAGAATCCTTTACACAGCTAGTAAAACCAAGCATAGATAATAGTAAGAAAAGTACACGTCTGAGACCAAGCTCAAATAAATTTAGTTTTTTCATATTTTTTAATTTTGTTGCGTAAGCAAATATACATATTTATTATTTAGCGAGCATAAAAAACGGGCTTTTTTCAAAACTAAAATAGGCCTAGTGCTGGAAAAATAGTATATTTGCAGGACGTTAGGGGAAAACCCTATCCAACGATAAAATTATTCTAATTGATTCAATAGATTCATTATGGCAGCAACTCCAGAATTTAAGTATCAGCATCCTTTCCCAGTTGGTGAGGACAAGACTGAATACTACCTGCTTACTAAAGACTATGTAAGTGTAAGCGAATTTGAAGGCACTCCAGTGCTAAAAGTTGAAAAAGAAGGTTTGACAGCGATGGCCAATGCGGCTTTCCGTGACGTTAGTTTCTTGCTACGTAGAGCTCACAACGAGCAAGTAGCTAAGATTTTGAATGATCCAGAAGCGTCGGACAATGATAAATATGTGGCTCTTACATTCTTGCGCAATGCAGAAGTTTCTGCAAAAGGTCAATTGCCGCTATGCCAAGATACTGGTACTGCAATCGTTCATGGTGAAAAAGGTCAACAAGTGTGGACTGGTTACTGTGATGAAGAAGCTCTTTCTCTAGGTGTATTCAAAACATATACAGAAGAAAACCTTCGTTATTCTCAAAATGCACCTTTGACTATGTATGACGAGGTGAATACTCGTTGCAACTTACCAGCTCAGATCGATATCGAAGCAACTGAAGGAATGGAATACAAGTTCTTGTGTGTAACTAAGGGTGGTGGTTCTGCCAATAAAACATACTTGTATCAAGAAACTAAAGCTTTGTTGAATCCAGATACTTTGGTGCCTTTCCTTATCGAAAAGGTGAAGAGTTTGGGTACTGCGGCATGTCCTCCATACCATATCGCTTTCGTGATTGGTGGTACTTCTGCTGAAAAGAACTTGCTTACAGTGAAGTTGGCTTCTGCAAAATACTACGATGAATTGCCTACAACAGGTAATGAAGGTGGCCGTGCATTCCGCGATGTCGAACTAGAAAAGAAGGTCTTGGAAGAAGCACAACATATCGGTCTTGGTGCACAATTTGGTGGTAAATACCTAGCACACGATGTACGTATTATCCGTCTTCCACGCCACGGTGCATCTTGCCCTGTAGGTATGGGTGTATCTTGCTCTGCCGACCGTAATATCAAGTGTAAGATCAATAAAGATGGTATCTGGATCGAAAAGATGGATGACAATCCAACAGAATTGATCCCAGCAGCATTGCGTGAATCTGGTGAAGGTGATGCAGTACAAGTGGACTTGAACCAACCAATGGAGGATGTATTGAAGTTGCTTTCTAAATACCCAGTAGCTACTCGTCTTTCTTTGAATGGTACTATTATCGTAGGTCGTGATATTGCTCACGCAAAGATCAAAGAACGTCTTGATGCTGGCGAAGAAATGCCAGAATACTTGAAGAAGCACCCAATCTATTATGCTGGACCAGCTAAGACTCCAGAAGGCATGCCTTGTGGTTCCCTAGGTCCTACAACAGCCAATCGTATGGACCCTTATGTAGACCTATTCCAAAGTCACGGTGGTTCTATGGTGATGCTTGCTAAGGGTAACCGTTCTAAGCAAGTTACCGACGCATGTGCTAAGCATGGTGGTTTCTACCTAGGTAGTATCGGTGGTCCTGCAGCTATCCTTGCTCAAAACAATATCAAGAGCATCGAGTGTCTTGAATACCCTGAACTAGGTATGGAAGCGATTTGGAAGATTGAAGTGGAAAACTTCCCTGCATTTATTCTTGTAGATGATAAGGGTAATGATTTCTTCCAACAAATCAAGCCAATTCCTACTTGTGGATTGTAATCTCATAGGCTAGGGCACGTGCTCTAGTATAGATATAAAAAGGGCGAGTCAATCAAAGTTGACTCGCCCTTTCTTTGTCTTATGGGATGTATCTACACTAAAACTTTAATGATTGCTTTGCGAATAGGTTGCTCACAGATAGCTGGAGCATGTGCATCTGCAGGTAGAAAAACAACTGCCATACCTGGAGTAAGATGTACATAATGTGTAGTCTTATCTAGATAAAAAGCGATGTCTTTATCCTCATTGTATGGGGTCTCTATTTGTTGCATAGAGCTGGTGGGAGCCCAACCCATTGTTTCTTGTCCTTCTATAAGAATCTGGATGTCCAGATATTTCTTATGTGTTTCAAGAAGAGCTTCTTCTTTGGTTTTAGGGCTGCATGAACTAACCATAATAAAGGCCTTGTCGCCATCAATGGTTGTTTTACCTTCTGGAAGTGTATGTATAGGGTGGGCTTCTAAAAATTCAAGCACCGCAGCAAACATCGGATGGATATTTGTATAGTCTACTAGACCGGTCAATGTCGTAAAAATCATTGTTTTATTATTTAGTTATGAATGTATCGGTAGGGTGATCATAATCTGCTCTTCAGATTGCATGTATTGTCCGCCTGTACGTTTTACTACAATGCTATTGATTGTATTGCGTACAGTACGTTCTTGGTCTACATCCTTTTTGTGTTTCTTCATGATCAGCGAGGAACCAGTGATTTTAAATACCACTTGCTCCTTTTTCTGGATGTCATCCTTGTCTAAGTAAGTTTCGATAATCACATTGTCGGGAGTTGTTTCATCGTTGCCATATGCACTCAAGAAAGAATCAAAGAGCTGACCAAAACGATGGGTATCTAGTGTCATAATCTTGTGATACATCTCGACTTTATCATGAATAATAAACGCACCAATATTTTTGATTTCCATGCGTAAGCGTAGCGATTCAACAAAATTCTCCACTGTTGTTATTTCATGACTCAGTTGCACCATATTTGACTCCATGCGAGATAGTTCCAGTAGATTGCCCACAGTAGTCAAAATCTTTTGAGAATTTCGGTGTATACACGTGGCATAGCCATGTAAATCTTTGTTGGACAGATGAGGACTAGTGACCATTAAATCAGTAAATCCAATCACAGCATTGAGCGGAGTGCGTATATTGTGATTGAATGCCTGTAAAAATTCATATTTAGCTTTGTTGGCTTTATCTGCCGTAGCCTTAGCTTCTTTAATTTGGTGTACAGATTCCAATTCACGTTGACGAATAATATGGAATTTATACCAATGTCTAGCCGCAATCAACAGTGTTATAAGTCCCAGAACACATCCTAGGATAAGGTAGTTACGTTGATGCTTCTGATTGGCAAAGCGTTGAGCATCAAAGTTATATAAAGCCTTTAATTGAGTGTACTGTTGATTGGCTGAGATATTATCTATTGAATCAATGAGCTGTATGCTTCGTGCATACGATTTTGTTCCCCCTTCTAAATCGTTAAATTTTATCTGTAGCTTTGACTTCTTTTGAATCAATTGTATATAATCACTCCATCCCAATTCGGTCATAGAACAGGTGTTGATTGCTGTGTCGATCGCACGAATGGCACCTAAACTATCCTTTTTTTGAGAGAGATATTCAGCTAAGACTTCGTGGTAGTATGATTTGTAGGGAGCATATGTTGTTGGATTTATCAAGCTGTCTGCATGATTAAGATACACTTTCGCTTGACTAGTATCTCCATGATGTAGTTTGATATCAGCTGCACTACAGTAGGTGTCTATGGCATAATCACCATCCCATCGTCCTATTTTGGAACTATCTGGGTTGTTCAGGTTTATCTTATAATAGCTTGATAGTGTTTGTAAAAGGCTGTCGGCTGGTAGGTACATTTTCATCTTGATATACAAAGACAATAATTCGGATTGTATATCTGAACGCCCCTCAAAAAAATCTTCTTTTGGAATAAGTTTTAAGGCCTTTCTATAAGCGGAAATAGCTTTTTGGTTTTCATTAAAATTGTCATATATATGTCCCCATGTTTGATAGAGGAGATACTTTGTTTGATGGTGAGGATATAAACCCATCTCAAGTTCCATCTTTTTGACTTTAGCTATTGCATATTCAAAATTTGCCGCTTCAATATCATCAATAATGGTTAGATGGAATACATAGAAATAATAAGAGTAGTCCTTTATATGTTGGAAAAGTCCACGCATATTTTCAAGCACCTGTTCTGTCTTTTCTGTTTGCGCATTATTGAAATAGTAGATGGCTTGTGTATAACCAATATAGTTCTGTGTTTCATAGTCTCTATTTGATGCAGCTTCATTCCATAAACGATTGGCCACTACCATATAAAATGGGTTGTTTGTATCTAAAGTGTCCAGTGCATCAGACAAGAGCTTATATCTTTCTTTATACTTGTTTAGGGCATTTAGTTGGCCTGATAGTGTCAAGGAGTCAGTTGCGACATCAGCTCCCCAGCAGGTGATGGCGATGAGTGAGGCTAGCCCTAATATGCTCAACCTAAGATTAAAATATCTATTGTATAGACTATTTAGCGTCATGATACTTGTGTCTTAATGGGTGAGTAAATACAAATCGAGATCCCTGAGTATAGTTTGGGTCAATATAAATGCGTCCTCCCATTTTTTCTACAATGAGACGACATATAGAAAGACCAAGTCCAGTACCTTGGCTAAATTCATTTACTTTTTCAAAACGTTTAAATACGCTCTTTTGTTTTTCTACTGGGATACCGATACCAGTATCGGTGACACTAAAGTGAGCTTCGGTTTCATTGAGCATAGAAAGCTCTAGCTCTATATATCCTTTTTGAGTAAATTTAATGGCGTTGGTCATTAGGTTGATGAGCACTTGTTGCAGACGTGCGGAGTCGGTTTCAATTGTTAGCGTATCCAATTGGGACTTCCATCGAATATCAATATTAGTTTGATTAATTTTTCGCATCGATTGCAGAACTTGCTGACTTAACTGAACAACTTCGCAGGGAGATATTTGTAGCTTGATCTCATTTTGAGTAAAATCAGACATATCGATCATGTCATTGATTAGTTTCATTAATAGACCTGCGTTGTGCTGAATTAGTTTAACACCTTCCTCACGAAGTTCATTATCTATATCTTCTTGTGCAAGCATATCTGAAAAGCCAACAATAGAGTTGAGAGGAGTACGCACTTCGTGACTCATATTAGCAATAAAAACACTTTTGGCTTGTAAGGAAGCCTTGGCTTCTGCTTCTTTTTGAAATAGTGTATTGTACACTTTGACTAGTCTTTTGTTTGCTTTCAAGGTGCGACGTATCATGTAAAGCACAAAGATAACAGCGATGATTATACCTAATAATAAGAAGCGTTGAATGGCTAGTGATTTTTGATTGCTTAGGTATTGATTGAGCGATTGTTGAAAATGCACCCGCACAGTATTGAAGTGATGAGCATTGGAATCAAAGTGACTCTCTTCTTGTAGCGAGGCCACTTTTTGGTAATGATAAATGCTGTGTGGGTAGTCATGATTTAAAGCATAGAATTTGGCTAAATTTCGATGATTAAGTAGTTTCAGGTACGTTTGCTCTTTTAGTTCTTGGGCATTTTGGATAAGTGTATCACAAACCATTAAGTAGTGAATGGTTTTGTCCAAATCATGTGTTATATTATGGGCATATCCTGCACAGGCTGCCCAGTGTCCTAATTGATCTTCAATTGGATAGTCATTCTTGTGAGACATGTATTCTTTACCCATCTGCAATGTGTTATATGCTTTGATGGAGTCCTGATGAAAGAGGGCGTGAAAAGCCTGAAAATTGTTGATTCTAAGAGACAAATCTTGGGATATGTTTTGATGCGTATTTAGTACATGACGTAGTGACTTGTCTATTCGATGGAGTAAGGGGGCATTTCCTGTGATAAAGGCATAGTGCCCTATGGTGAGAGCACTGGTGATATAATTGATTTCATATCCCTTTTCATCTTTCCATAAATGCATGGCCTCTTGTTCAAGATCCATACCTATATCCACCATATTGGACGCATAAGCATAACTGGCAATATGACTGGCGATAAATGCCCAACCTGCATTGTCATTGTCATTTCCAGCTCGTCTTGTCATCATGGTAATTTCTTTCTGACATTGTTGAACATTGCCTGCTCTAAAGGCACTATCGGCTACATTGCAATGAATCAGATAGAATCCTTCGTTTTTATGTGCACACACACACTGTACGTTGATGAGAGTCAACGCAAAAAGGAGTAGAATAAGCACTTTTGTGGCTATTGTTGATTGAATGTAGAATGGCTTACTGCCCATAGGAATGAATACTCGTAGTGTTACAATGATTGCTTAACCTAAAATTAGGTGGGCAAATATACGTATTGTTTTTTGTATTTGCAAATAGAAGTGAAAGAACTAATTGTCGTGATTATATGAGGTGTTGAAGTCGTGTAATGGTCTCTTCACATTCGGTCATCAACTTGTGTATGATAACACTTGCTGGTTCTATTTTATGTATCATGCTGGCTACTTGACCGATTTCAATTTCTCCTTGTTGGGTGTCGCCTAAGAAGATCCCTTTTTTGGCACGCCCTTTTCCTAGTAGTTGGCGCATCTCTTCTACGCTTGCCCCTTGATTGCGCAGGGTATCCATCTCTTCTGTAAAGGCATTGGGAATGAGACGTACAGGGCCGAGTTCTTTCAGAGTCAGTACGGTTGCTCCTTCTTGTGCCTCCAGAATGGCTTGTTTATACCCTTCATGTGCTGAAGACTCTTCTGAGGCTGCAAAGAGTGAGCCTACTTGGACACCATCTGCACCCAAGGCTAAGGCAGCTGCCATTTGGCGACCAGAACCAATGCCTCCTGCGGCCATAAGGGGCAATGTGGTGCAATCACGAATAAGTGGAATCATGGCCATGGTCGTTGTTTCCTGTGGAGAATTGTGACCACCTGCTTCAAAGCCTTCTGCAACAAGCGCATCGACGCCTGCTTCCTCGCATTTTTTTGCGAAGCGTGTGTTGGCTATAACGTGGGCAACGGTGATGCCGTGTTTTTTCAATAATGGAGTGAGCTTTGCTGGACTACCAGCACTGGTGAATACGATTTTAATATCATGTTTTAAAATCAGTTCGACTACACGGTCTAGCTCAGGATAAAACAGGGGAAGATTGACGCCCCAAGGTTTATCTGTAGCTTGTTGCATCTTTAGAATATGTTCTTCTAGGGTTTCTGGATGCATGGAACCAATGCCAAGTAGTCCGAGACCACCAGCATTGCTCACAGCACTGGCCAACCGCCAACCGCTACACCAGACCATACCACCTTGTATGATGGGATATTGAATACCAAAAAGGGTTGTTATAGAATTGGGTTTCATTGATGTTGCTTTTATATGGTAAGGGGAGTACTTACTCCTCAAAAATTACATCTCTTCAGCTTCAAATGTTTGTTTGGCTTTATCATATACTTTCATGTTTGAGGAGTTAGGGTCGAGTGGAGCCATTCCTTTTTTGAAGAATATGAGTTTGCCTTTAAGACTAGGGATACGTAATAAGTCACGTACTGTTTCAGCTACGCAGATATCTTCTGCGACTCCACATATTATGATCTTATCGTAACTTTCTAGATCAACGGGTAAATTACTCTTGGGTACGAGCTTGCCATCAAAAGTCGATAGTACGCTAAACATTTCGGCATCGGCAAAAGAGCCTTTCTTGTACTTCTTCCATCCTGTTGCTTTTTTTCCAGCAGGCGTGTCGTTCCATTTATTAAGTGCTTGTTGTAAGCTAGGAAAAACTTCCCATCCTGGAGTTCCTATTATACAGTGATTAGGCCAGATGGTGTTTGTGCGACCTTGTGCTTTTAGTGCAGCAAGATATTGTTTAGCTGTTTCCAGTGGTGCCTTAACAGGCTTCCAGATATCCGTATTGTCGAATTGTGTGAATGGCTTTGGGTGGTTGCCATGAGCATCTACCCAGTATTCAGCATGCCCTACATGATAGGTGTGGTGCGAATCCATCGACACACATATATCTGTAAGTTCTTGTCCGTGTTGCTGTATATATAAAGCGATGTCGTCCATACGTTTCTCTGCTCCCTGCACGTACAAAGCGCCAGTGGGAGAACAGAAGTCAACTTGTGGGTCGATAATAAAAAGTAAAACGTTCATAATAACTGCTAGATTCATGTGAATAGTAATTTTAATTCAAACTGTTTTGTGCAAATACAAAGATAATATATTTCAATAATAATCTAGAATAGCAAGTCGAATTTAGTATGTGCTGGCTATTTTCTCTTGATCTTATCGAAAGCAACTAGATGGTCTTCTTTCTGTAAATAGCTCTTACGAAGCTCATCTTGTTCTTGTCGTAAATGATTGATATAATTTGTCAATTGAGTATTGTCTAGTAATCGAGCTGCCGCTTGTACATTTTGACTGGCATCTTTCATGTGCAAGACAGCACCCGAATAGCTTGGAGCCAACTTCAAAGCTGTATGTAAAGCAGATGTGGTGGCACCACCAATCATAATAGGGCAAGTAAGACCCGTCTTTTCTGCTAGTTCCAAGACATTCTTCATTTCTTGTAAGGATGGGGTAATCAATCCAGATAGACAAATTATATCGACTTTTTCTTCTTGTGCAGTTTGGATAATTTTATCTGTTGGCACCATGACACCTAGATCGATAATGTCATATCCAGCACAAGCCATGACGACCGATACAATATTTTTGCCAATGTCATGTACATCTCCTTTTACAGTTGCAAGTAGAATCTTGCCACTATGCTGTACGTCTGTCTTTTGAGCTTCAATGGTAGGCTGTAGGTATTTGACGGCCTGTTGCATTGTTCTCGCGGTCTTGACCACTTGGGGCAAGAACATTTGTCCACTTCCAAATAATTCACCCACAATGCGCATCCCATCCATAAGCGGACCTTCAATAATGGCAACGGCTAGTTTATATTGAGCTAGAGCTTCTTCTAAGTCGGGCTCAAGATAGCTTGATTCGCCGTGTTTAAGGGCATGTATCAATCTGTCTGCAACAGGTTCACTACGCCACGCTTGCATCTTTTTCTCAGCCTCTGCATTGTTTGTATGGAATGCTTTATCTGTGTCCTTGTCAGCAAGCATTTTTTCGGCCAATGCTATAAGGCGATTTTCATGTGTCTCATTAGGGCGTAAGAGGGCGTCTTCGATGATAGTCAGCATATCCTGTGGGATGTCACTATACATCACTTTGCTGGCAGGGTTGACTATGGCCATATCCAGCCCTGCTTGAATGGCGTGATATAAGAAGACTGAATGCATGGCTTCACGTAGATAATTATTTCCGCGGAAAGAGAAGGATAGGTTACTGATACCTCCACTGATATGTGCATATGGTAGGTTATCATGTATCCATTGTGTTGCTTCGATAAAATCAAGTGCGTAACGTCTATGTGCCTCCATACCTGTGGCAACAGCTAGCACGTTGGGATCGAAAATAATATCTTGTGGTGGAAAACCAACGGTGTCTACGAGTAGGTCGTATGCACGTTTGCAAATCTCTATCTTACGGGTGCTGGTGTCTGCTTGACCTCTTTCATCAAAGGTCATGACTACAACGGCTGCACCCATTTTCTTTAGAGTCTTAGCATGAGATATAAATACAGCTTCTCCTTCTTTTAACGAGATACTATTGACAATTGGTTTACCTTGTATTTCGTGCAGAGCTGCTTCGATAACGGACCAATCTGAAGAATCTATCATCCATGGACGAGAGGCGATAAGTGGATCACTTCCCATAATACGTAGGAAATGTACCATCTCTTTTTGGGCATCAAGCAATCCGTCATCCATGTTGATATCAAGAATCAAAGCACCATCTTCAACTTGCTTTCGTGCAATTTGAGCGGCTTCCTCATAGCTCTTTTCTTTGATCAAGCGTAAGAATTTACGACTACCAGCTACATTACATCGTTCTCCGATATGCGACATGTTTCGTTCGCTGGTGATAGGGAGCATCTCCATGCCAGCTAGTTGCATATGAGTTGGACTAGGTTGTGGCACTCGAGGAATAGCTCCTTCGCACATTTTGGATATGTGTTGAATGTGTGCATCTGTGGTACCACAACATCCACCAACCATATTGACCATTTGGTCTGTAAATAAGCCGCGCAACTGTTCTTCCATAATAGCTGGAGTTTGATCATACTGACCAAGCGCATTGGGTAGTCCAGCGTTGGGATAGACGGTCAGGTAGTAAGAACTTATAGCTGCCAGTTCTCTCACAAATGGCACGAGCTTATCGGCACCAAAAGTACAGTTAAAACCTACAGAGAGGAGAGGAAATTGAGATACGGAAGCTAAAACAGCTTCTAAGGTTTGTCCACTTAAAGTACGCCCACTTTCTGTGAGGGTGATACTTAATAGCAGTGGAGTGTCTTGTTGTAAAGATTCTCTAGCGTCTACTGCAGCAGTCAATGCTGCTTTGGCATTGAGTGTATCAAAAACAGTTTCAAAAAGCAGTCCATCTACACCTGCTTCTATAAGTGCAACGCACTGCTCGTAATAGGCGCTATGAAGTTCGTGCCAAGTAACATCTCGTCGAGAGGCATCACTAACATCTGGACTTAGGGAGGCTGTCTTGTTTGTCGGACCAATACTACCTAATACGTAGCGTGGTTTGCTTGGATTTAGCAGGGTGTATTCTTCTGCTATTTCACGTGCTATCCGAACAGCTTCTTTGTTGAGCTCTACAACTTTATCTTGTGTATTATAGTCTGCTTGAGATATGACTTGTGAACTAAAGGTATTGGTCTCGATCACATCGGCTCCAGCGTCTAGGTAGGCCCGATGGATATCTTGGATAATCTCTGGGTGAGAGAGGGTGAGCATGTCCATGTTGCCTGCATGAGACAGGCGTTGCTGTATCATAGTACCCATAGCCCCGTCTAGGCATAAAACTCTCTGGGTAATGGCGTCTTGTAAGGATAATTTCTGCATAGTCATTCTCTCTATTAGTTGTATTTCTTATGTATAAAGTGATAAATTGATACAAAAGTAGCATTTTCGGGTGGATTTTACTATCTTTGCGCTCTAAAAATAACGAATAAACATATGAATATAATAGATATTCTTGATAACCAAACGCGTACCGCTTTTAGTTTCGAAATTTTACCTCCAATAAAAGGGGCTGGTATCCAGCCTTTATTAGATACGGTGGAGCGTCTGAGTGAGTTTGATCCTAAGTATATCAATATAACGACCCATAGAAGTGAGTATGTATATCGTCCACAAGATAATGGGTCATATTTGCGAGAAAAGGTGTATCGAAGACCAGGGACTATTGCTGTGGCAGCGGCTTTACAGCACCGATTTAATATCCCTACTGTGCCTCACCTTTTGTGTAGCGGTTTTACGCAAGCAGATACTGAGCAAATTTTACTCGATTTGCAATTTTTGGGTATAGATAATCTATTAGTTCTGCGAGGTGATAAGGCGCCAGATGCAAGAAACTTTAAAGCAGAAGAGGGTGGCCTAGCTCATGCCTTAGAATTACAAGATCAAGTCAACTTATTTAATGATGGATGTTTTTACAATGGTGAGAGTATGCCTTCTGCACCTAAATCAACATTTCATTTTGGGGTGGCTTGTTATCCAGAAAAGCATGAAGAGGCACCAAACTTAGACCAAGATTTGTATTGGTTGAAGAAGAAGGTTGAACATGGGGCTAGCTATGCTGTAACTCAGTTGTTTTACGATAATCAGAAGTATTTTGATTTTGTAGAAAAAGCAAGGGAAGCAGGTATTACTATTCCTATTATACCAGGTATTAAGCCTTTAACTAAACGTGGACAGCTTACTGCGTTACCTAAAATCTTTAATATTGATATCCCGCAAGATTTAGTGCAGTCTGTAATGGCTTGTACCGACGATAAAGCCGTTGCACAAGCTGGTGTTGAATGGAGTGTGCAGCAGTGTCGTGAGCTTATGGAACACGGAGTGCCAAGTATTCATTTCTATTCGATGGGTAGAGCAGATGATGTGTATAACGTGGCTAAGGAAATTTACTAATTATTCGTTGTACAGATGGCATAATCAGAGAAGACTATATATTCAAAAAACGGACTGTTGCAGTATGCTACAGTCCGTTTTCTTTTATTTCTTTTATCCTAATACTCCACCCAAGAAAGGACGAAGAGCAGGAGGTGCTATTTGTCGTCTTCTTGCATAATCTTCAAATTGATCTTCGCCAATCCTGTCAATATTGAAATAGCTTGCATCTGGATGAGCAATCATCAATCCACTGACAGATGCATGCGGCTGCATGGCGCCTGTTTCGGTTAGTGTAATTCCCAGATGATCAAAGTCAAGCAAATCTTTTAATAAGAAATTAATAGATTGATCGGGTAGTGAGGGATAACCAACTGCAGGACGAATACCTTGAAAACCGTTGATCAATAGTTCCGAAATAGGTAAGTCCTCTTCAGGTGCATATCCCCAATCCGTTTTTCGTACTTCTTCGTGCGCCATCTCTATACTGGCTTCTACAAGGCGGTCGCAAACTGTTTGTGCCATCATTCTGTGGTATGGGTCGTCTTTGAATTGAGATTCTGCAGCTTTATCTATAGTGGCAGCGAATAGACCTATATAGTCGGTTGCTGTTGTTGATTGAGATAAAACCTGTGTAGTGTCTACGAAATCTGACAAACTCAAAAAGCGATTGTTCCCGTGATCTGTTTGTTGACGAAGTAAAGGTATCCTTTTGTTGTAAGCTGGAAAGAATAGATCTTCACCATCTATGCTCGTTTCACAGAATAGAATATGTACATGAGTACGATAGTGCACAGCCAATTGGTTGACCATTTCTATGGCTTCTTCCTTTAATTGTGCTTTCTGCGCTTTCCCCTCTGGAGTTTGACCTTTTTGTCCAGTCAATCCCCATGCATAATAAAAGTAGATCCAATTAATGTATGGAATAGCCTCTGACAAAGCGTATGATTTCTTTATCAGATGATGGACTTCTTTAGGTTGTGTAGGGGTATATGTCATCTTAATCCTCTCTAGTAGGGTATACTAATTGTTCGGGAGTAATACATTCAAGTACTTCTGTCAAATATTTCTTACTTTCATATCGAGCCATTGGCAGATCATGAAGAAGATAATTACCACAATCAATCGCTTCTGTTCCAGGTACTTTGCCTGTATATTCTGCCACAAAAGCAAAAGTACGTTTTAATAAATCTACAATGTCAGCGCTAGCTAGATCACCGCGTAGCAATAGGTAGTTACCAGTTAGACAACCCATAGGACCAAAATAGATAATACGGTCTTTCCATTCTTCGTCATTGCGAAGATAGGTTGCTGCAAGGTGTTCGATGGTGTGAATCGCTCCCTGACCTAGTGCTGGCTCACGATTAGGAGCTTTCATGCGAATATCAAAAGTTGTGATAACTTCTCCACCTACTTGGTCACGACGAGAAACATAAACACCTCGTTGTAGCTTATTATGATCGATTGTAAAACTTGGAATCTTTTTCATATTGTTGTTGGTTGATACATAGATAATGGTAAATGTGTGGTCCAAAAGTAGGCAAGATTTTAATGGCTCCCCAAAAATTAGGAATAAAAAAAGGAGTCACACTTGACTCCAACCTTGTTAACCTTAAATCTAATACTATGAAAAACACAGTACAAATATAATGGTTGGTTGTGATATGTCCAAATGAATGGGCCTTAAAAGTATGTTGGATAACATTATTTTTGTTTTTATGCTTTACAACACCCCAATTTAATCGGATTTTAAGGTTTCTAATTCGTCCAATTTGCTATATTTGCATTACAAAATCACCAGTTTGGTGGACTCATACCACGAATCTTCCATACTTTTGATGCATAAATCGAAACCATTAACCCTTAATTGAAAAAGACCATGGATAAAAAAAGAGTGTACCGTTTTGGTAATGGCCAGGCGGAAGGTAAGGCGGAGATGCGTAACCTTTTAGGTGGAAAAGGCGCTAACTTGGCAGAAATGAATCTTATAGGTGTACCTGTACCTCCTGGTTTTACTATTACTACTGATACATGCAACGAATATTATACGCTTGGCGAAGAAAGCATTATCTCTCTTCTAAAAGATGAAGTAGATGAGGCTGTAAAGCATATAGAAAAGCTAATGCGCTCTACTTTCGGTGATATAGAAAATCCTTTACTTGTTTCTGTACGTTCTGGTGCTCGCGCATCTATGCCAGGTATGATGGATACCATCTTAAACTTGGGATTGAATGACGAGGTCGTGGAAGGACTTGCTCGTAAAACGAATAACCCACGATTTGCTTGGGATAGTTATCGTCGTTTTGTACAAATGTATGGTGACGTGGTGTTGGGTATGAAACCTGAGGATAAGGAAGCCATAGATCCATTTGAAGCCATTTTGGATGAGGTCAAAGAAGCAAAAGGGGTTAAGCTTGATAATGAATTGGATGTTGAAGATCTAAAAGAACTGGTGCTCAAATTCAAAGCGGCAGTGAAACAACAAACGGGTAATGATTTCCCAACAGATGCTAAAGATCAACTTTGGGGAGCTATTTGTGCGGTGTTTAACTCTTGGATGAATGAACGAGCTATATTGTATCGTAAAATGGAGGGTATTCCAGATGAGTGGGGAACTGCTGTAAGTGTGCAGGCTATGGTGTTTGGTAATATGGGCGATAGTTCTGCTACTGGGGTGTGTTTTACTCGTGATGCTGGTAATGGAGAAAACTTGTTTAACGGTGAGTATCTGATTAATGCACAGGGTGAAGATGTCGTAGCGGGTATCCGTACGCCACAACAAATTACAAAAATAGGTTCTCAGCGATGGGCTGTGATGGCTAGGGTGACGGAGGATGAACGTTTGGCTAAATATCCTTCTATGGAAGAAGCACTTCCTGAGATGTATGCAGAATTGAATGCTATACAGAAAAAGCTAGAACATCATTATCATGATATGCAAGATATGGAATTTACCGTTCAAGAAGGTAAGTTGTGGTTCTTGCAAACACGTAATGGAAAACGTACTGGTTCGGCAATGGTTAAGATTGCTATGGATATGGTTGAAGAAGGACTTATTGATGAGAAAGATGCAGTCTTGCGGATTGAACCAAATAAACTGGACGAATTGTTGCATCCTGTATTTGATAAGGATGCTTTAAAGTCGGCTCACGTCTTGACACGTGGGTTGCCTGCATCTCCAGGTGCTGCGACAGGTCAGATCGTCTTTTTTGCGGATGATGCTGCCGAGTGGGCTGCGCAAGGTAAACAAGTTGTGATGGTACGTATTGAAACATCTCCTGAGGATTTGGCAGGTATGGCAGTTGCATCTGGTATCTTGACTGCTCGTGGCGGAATGACATCGCATGCAGCTGTTGTGGCACGTGGCATGGGTAAATGTTGTGTGTCTGGTGCAGGGGCGCTTATTATCGACTATAAAACTCGTACTGTAGCAATCGAAGGTACTGTACTTCAGGAAGGAGACTATATCTCTATTAATGGTACAACTGGTGAGGTGTATGGTGGCGAGGTCAAGACTCAGGCTGCTGAGTTGTCTGGCGATTTTGCTAAACTAATGGAGTTGTCTGATAAATATGCGCGTCTTGTGGTACGTACCAATGCTGATACTCCCCACGATGCACAAGTGGCACGAAATTTTGGTGCTGTTGGTATCGGTCTTTGTCGTACGGAACACATGTTTTTTGAAGGCGAAAAGATTAAGGCGATGCGTGAGATGATTCTTGCTGAAGATGCAGCTGGACGTGAAAAGGCTTTGGCTAAGATTCTTCCTTATCAAAAAGAAGATTTTAAAGGCATTTTCCGAGTGATGGATGGCTGCCCTGTGACAGTTCGTTTACTTGATCCCCCTTTGCATGAATTTGTACCACATGATGAAAAGGGACAAAAAGAAATGGCAGAAACAATGGGTGTTTCTTTGCAATATATCCAACAGCGCGTTGAGTCTTTGATGGAACATAACCCTATGCTAGGGCATCGTGGCTGTCGTTTGGGAAATACCTATCCTGAAATTACAGAAATGCAGACACGAGCTATTATAGGTGCGGCACTCGAGTTGAAAATGGAAGGTGTGGACACTCACCCTGAAATTATGGTACCGCTAACTGGTATCTTATACGAGTTTAAAGAACAGGAAACTGTTATTAGACGTACAGCCAATCAGTTGTTTGAAGAGGTTGGTGATACTATTGATTATAAAGTGGGTACAATGATTGAAATTCCTCGTGCAGCTCTCACAGCAGCTAAAATAGCTTCTTCTGCTGAGTTCTTCTCGTTTGGAACGAATGATTTGACTCAAATGACATTTGGATATAGTCGAGATGATATCGCTAGTTTTTTACCCGTGTATCTAGAGAAGAAAATTTTAAAAGTGGATCCCTTCCAAGTGTTGGATCAAAATGGGGTAGGGCAATTAGTTCGTATGGCTACTGAAAATGGACGCGCTCAACGACACGATTTAAAATGTGGGATCTGTGGAGAACATGGAGGTGAGCCTAGTTCGGTGAAGTTTTGTCATCAAGTAGGACTTAATTATGTGAGTTGTTCTCCTTTTAGAGTGCCAGTGGCAAGGCTTGCAGCTGCTCAAGCTGCGATTGAAGAGGCCCAAGTTGTCTATTGTGATTAGTATATGTAATACATTCCTTAAAAGTGCGGTTAAGCTGATAAAATCTGCTTGAATCGCACTTTTTCTATAATAATATGCTTCATAGAATAAACCTTTTGGTATTATAGCTATCTTAGCATCAGAACAATGAATACTAATCTAAAATTCAGTAATAAGATGATGAAAAAGTTTGTTTATGGGTTTATAGGGATAGCAATAATCGTTGTCGCTTTTGGGGCTACAGCAATTATGCTTAATGGGAAAAAGGACCCACGTCGCAATCAAAGTAAGACGGCATCACTTTTTGTTAAAACCACTAAGCCCATTACAACTACTGTAGAGACAGATGCTTTGTATCATGGGCGTGTCAATTCCTTGGCAAATATAGATGTGGCAGCTGAAGTGTCAGGAAGAATATTAGCAGGTAATATTGTTTTAAAAGATGGGGCAACTTTTCGTAAAGGTGATGTGTTGTTTCGAATTTATAGTGAGGATGTTGTAGCGCAATTAAAAGCCAGTAAAAGTAGTTTCATGCAAACATTGGCCATGGTGTTACCAGATATAAGTGTTGATTTTCCTTCAGAGTTTCAAAAATGGAATACTTTCTTTTCACAAATTGATTTAGAAAAGCCATTACCAATGCTTCCTGAATGTAAGAGTAATAAAGAACGTATCTTTATGGCTTCGCAAAATGTATTGACATCTTACTACAATTTAAAACAAGCTGAAATCAATCTTGAAAAATATACTGTGCATGCTTTGTTCTCAGGGAGTATTGTTACTGCCGCAAAGCAGGTGGGAGATATGGCAAATACTGGGACAACGGTAGCCAGTGTGATTCGTACAGATCAACTAGAAGTGGTAGTACCTATTCAGACATTGGATTATGCTTGGATAAAAGTAGGAGATCAGGCTGTCCTCACAACTGCATCTGGTCAAAATATTGAAGCAAAGGTTACTCGTATTGGTGGTAGCGTAGATGAAGATACGCAAAGTATTAATACCTATTTACGTCCTGTTGCTGGGCAAAATATACACTTATTGCAGGGTGAATATGTCGATGTGTCTTTCCCCGGTAAAAAATTAACGGGATTGCTTATTCCTCGTGAAGCTTTAGTTGGCTCAAATCAAGTGTACCAACTAAATAATGGGAAATTAGAACTTCATGATATTGAGGTGGTACGTCAGATGGCAGATACATACTTAATTGCAAAAATGGATACGTTACTTCCTGTTGTGGTAGAGTCAGTAGCCAGTATCGACTCTACAATTGAGTATAAATCTCGCAAATAATCACTTCAATAGATTGTAAATATAATGAAGAAAATATTAACCCTATTTGTCAAATATCCCTTCTATGGTACAACTGCCATTGTAGTTCTGTTGTTGTTAGGATTGATTTCCTTAGGCCAAATGAAGAAGGCTACATTTCCCTTAATTGAGTCTAAGACAATCTCTGTGAGTGTGAGTTATCCTGGAGCAACTCCAAAAGAGATGGATGAAGGGGTAACATCGCTTATTGAGAATAGTATTCGTGGAATTGTGGGGATCAAAGAGTTCTCTTCTCAATCTCGTGAAAACAGTGCTTCGGTAACTATAACTGCAATGAATGGTTATGATATGGATGAACTGTTGAGTGATGTAAAGAATGCTGTTGATGGTATATCCAACTTCCCTTCTGCTGCCGAACGCCCTATTGTGTCTAAAGGCCGTGCTACTGATATGGCTATGTTTGTGGCATTGTATTCTACTGCCGATGAGGATCCGTTGAAGTTGAATGAGATGGCCAATCGTATAGAGGATGATTTCCTAGCTTCTGGTAAATTGTCACAGGTGGATGTACGAGGATTGCCTTCTAAATTGGAACTGGTAGTAGAAGCTAGTGAAACGCAATTAAGTCGTTATGGTTTGAGCTTAAGCGATATTAAAACAGCTATATCAAGTAACAATATCGATGTTAGTGGTGGTACTGTACGCAATCCACGCGAACAAATAAAAGTCATTGCTCGTAAAAGAAGCGTGAAGCCTGAGGATATCAAACAAATCGTTGTTCGTGCCAATACGGATGGTAGTATTATACGGGTGAAGGATGTGGCAGCGGTACGTATGCAGATTCCTGAAGATCCATCGGTGAGTTATATTGATAAGAAACCTGCGGTTACTTTTGTTGTACGTCGTTTGGCTACCGAAGACTTGGAGGATATCTCTAATTATGTTAATCGCTATATTGAGTCTTTTAATGCTAAGAATAATGGGTATGCAATGCATGTTAAGATGGATTTTCTTGATCGTATTAATGGGCAGTTGGATATTTTGATTAATAATGGGATTATTGGGGTATTCTTGGTGGTATTGATGTTGTCTCTATTGTTGAATTTCCGTCTTTCTTTATGGGTCGCATGGGGGATACCATCTGCATTTTTAGGCATGTTTATCATCGCACAGATGCATGGAATCACATTAAATCTGGTGAGCCTTTTTGGTATGATTCTGATTATTGGTATTCTGGTAGATGACGGGGTCGTTATTGGTGAAAATATTTTTACACACTTCGAGATGGGGAAATCACCTCGGCGAGCGGCTATTGAGGGTACTATGGAAGTATTACCTGCAGTATTTTCTTCTGTGGCAACAACTATTGTAGCTTTTATGCCTATACTCTTTATTGAGGGTAATATGGAAATGATGCATGATATGGCTTACGTCGTTATTATTTGTTTGGTTGTATCTTTGTTTGAAGCTGTATTTGTATTGCCAGGGCACTTAGCCAATCCAAAGGTGCTTAGTCATCCAGATGCAAAATCATTTTATGGAAGGATTCGTGGATATTTGGATGCGGGTATTAATTATGTAAAACAATCTTGGTACAAGCCACTTCTGAAGGGTGTTTTGCGTCATAAGGTGTTGACGTTGATTAGTGTGATTTCTCTTGTTGTATTGACTTTTGGGCTTGTAGCAAGTAACATCATTACTTACACATTTTTTCCTCAAACTCCATCAGATACATTTACTGTTGATTTAGCTCTTAAACCAGGTGTGAGTGAAGACGTCACTCGTGAAAAAATCTTTGAAGTCAGTGATGCTATCTGGGCTGTCAATCAGAAAACTTTAGAAAAGACAGGGGATAAAACTCCTTATGTAACTTCGGTGCAAATACGAATGGGATCATCATTTAGTGGGTCTGAAAGTGGAACACATGCTGCTCAAATTCGCGTGTTCTTAAGTAGCTCTACAGAATGGAGCCCAAGTATTACGGATCAGTATTTGAAACGTGCTATTGCTCAAGAAGTCGGAGAAATACCTGAAGCGTATAAGTTTACTGTTGGGGCTTCTAATAGATTTGGAGCACCAGTATCTATAAGTCTTTTGGGATATGACGAGAATGAATTAGAAGCGGCTAGAGAAGAGCTGTCATCTGAATTAAAGAAAATGCCAGCTTTGTTCAATGTCTCAGATAATAGCCAAGTGGGTAGTCAAGAATTACGACTTACTTTGAAACCACAGGCTTATGCACTGGGGTGTACCACTTCATCTTTGTTACAACAGGTTCGTACAGCTTTTTATGGTGGATTAGCTCAACGTATTCAACAAGGGAAAGATGAGATTTGGGTGTATGTACGGTATGCCAAAAGTCAGCGTATGAATATTGGTCAGCTAGAAAAAATGACGATACATACTACTTCTGGAGACTTTCCACTTGGTACTTTGGCTGAAATATCTACTGCACGCAGTTTAAGTAAAATCAACCATTACAATGGGCAGCGTGAAATATTAGTGGAAGCCTATCAAAAAGATAAAACTAAGTCTGTACCAGTTTTATTAAATTATATAGAGAAGGAAATTTTACCAGGTATTCTAGCACGTCATGATAGTGTGCAATTTCAACATCAAGGACAATCAAAAGATACTAATGAACAAATGTCAAGTTTGTTTTTGTATTTCGGTATTGCTTTTGTGATTATTATTCTTATTGTTGTTGTTTACTTCAAATCCTATAATCAAGGTCTGATGGTTATTAGTATGATTCCATTGGGGATAATTGGTGCGATCTGGGGACATGGAATTCATGGAAAACCTCTGTCTATGATGACGCTTTGGGGGATGGTGGCTCTTTCTGGTGTGGTTATCAATGATGCTATTGTCTTTATGGCTCGATTTAATCAGAATATAGAACGTGGTCTTTGTGTTTATGATGCGATTGTTGAGGCGGGAATTTCTCGTTTTCGTCCAATATTGTTGACAACAATAACTACTGTTGCTGGTTTGATGCCACTGATTTTGGAAAATAATCCTGATGCAGCTATGCTTGTACCGATGTCTATTGCTTTGGCGTATGGTATCTTATTTGGAACATTTTTTATATTAATATTATTGCCTGTGTTATTGGCACTAAATAATAGTGTGTTGTATTTCTGGCATAAGCATGTTTGCAAAGATGAAGAGGCGACTCGTGAATCAATAGAACCTGCTATAAAGTATTTGAAGATTGACCAAGCATTGGAGATGAATATGGCAAAAGAGATTGAAGAAAACCCTTATCATGAGTAATTGATTTTGGTGAATAATAAACAAATTGATTCTATAATAATAGATATATGAAAAAGATTATATTGTCTTGTATTATGCTTTTAGTAGGAACGGAGGGATGGGCGCAGAATAATCTGACTCTTTCAGATGCTATCAGTATGGGACTTAAAAATAATTATTCTCTAATTGTACAGCGAAACGATCAGCGAATAAGCGAAATAAACAACACATGGGGGAATACTTCATTGATGCCGACACTGACGCTAAATGTGGCTGGTACTCAAACTAAAAATTATAATGACGATGATGATTATAAAAATTGGAATTTCACTCCCCAAGTAACTCTTAATTGGACTCTTTTTGATGGTTTTAAAGCTCAAATTAGCAAAAAGAAATATGAAGAACTAGAAGAACAGTCTTCTGGTAATACTGCGTTACTTGTTGAAACAACTGTACAAGATATTGTATTAGCATACTTTAAAGTGCTGCAAGAAAGAGAATTGCGTGATGCTTATTTGTCTATGAGTAATTTATCTAAAGACCGTATGGATAGAGAGGCTAGGAGCAAAGATATTGGAGCATCTACATCATATGATTATTTGCAATATAAAACGTCATATTTGTCAGATTACTCGAAGTATCTGCGTCAAAAAACAACATATGAAAACTCCTTGCGCTCATTGAATTATATTTTGGGTATCAAAGATCCTATTATTTGGACTTTGACGACAGAGCTTGTAGCTCCGATGTCGGAATATAATTTAGCAGACTTACAGGCGGCAATGGAGAGTAGCAATAAGACATTAAAATTGCAATATCTCAACCAGCGAATAATGGCGTTAAATACTCGTGCTGCTCGTAGTGATTATTATCCTACTTTAAAAATAAATGGTGGAGTTCGTTATAATGATAATTCACGTCGCTATTCTAGTAGTACTCCTAATGTCGATACGCAATCAACAGATACATATGTTGGATTTTCATTAGCATGGACTATTTTCAACGGAGGAACACGCCAAAGGGCTGTTACTATTGCAAAAATTAATGAGAAGTCAGCGCAAGTAGAATTAGATCAAATGAAGCATTCATTACAAAACCAATTGTTGACTTATTATGCAAATTATGAGGTAAACAAAGAGGTGTATAAGCTTGCAGAAGAACAAATTAAAACTGCTAAGTTAAATCTAGAAATTTCTCGTCAGAAATATGATCAAGGTGCGATTAATTCTTTTAATTTTCGAGATGTTCAAAACACGTATTTAAATGCAGTTGCTTCGCATGTAGAGGCTTTATACAATTTGATATCAACAGAAACAGACCTATTGCAAATATCTGGAAATATTGTGGGATATCATCAGTAATTTAATTTCTTGCGGAAGTTGTTGGGATGAGAAACCTATTTTATTCTATTAAAAGATATATTTTATTATTGTATGATTGGCTTCTAGGAGATTCTGAGTATCTTTGTGTGGTTTAATTGAAAACATGGTTTTTCAGAAAGGTAAAAATAAATGAACATGCAAGATATTCAAGCTGTATTTTTGGATATAGATGGTACAATGGTGAGTTTCGAGACTCATCGAATGGCTGAGTCTACCGTACGTGCACTTGATGCAGCAAGGGCTAAAGGAGTTAAGCTATTTGTTGCAACAGGGCGTCCACCTAAGGTTATCAATAATTTAAATAATTATCCATTTGATGGATTGGTGTCTATGAATGGCTCTATTTGTTATAATCATAATGAAGAGCCTTTATTTAAATCTCCACTACCTAAGAATGATGTGAAGCTGGTTACTGATTATATGAAACGTGGAGCTGGTATATCTGCTATAGTAATCACAGAGAGTGACGTGTATATTACCAATCGTGATGAAATTATGAATCGCACATTGGATTTAGTAGAGTTTCCATCATTGCCAGATATTTCAATAGATGATGTTGTAAATCATGATGTATATCAATTAACTGTATGTTTTGATGAACAACAGGAATCGGAGGTTATGCCTCAGATACCTGGTTGTCACCACACTAGGTGGCATCCTGATTTTATTGACATTAATCGAAAAGGAAATACAAAAGCATTAGGTATTGATCAAATTATTAATCATTATAACATTCCATTAGAAGCGTGCATGGCTATTGGGGATGGCGGTAATGATATAGAAATGTTAAAGCATGTAGGGTTAGGCGTAGCTATGGGTAATGCTCATGACAGCGTGAAATTAGTGGCAGATGATGTGACGCGAAGTGTTGATGATGATGGAGTTTGGCATGCTTTTGTGAAATATGGACTGATCTGAGGTAAAAGTATATTCTAGTATCTCTTATTAAAAAGATTTCTTAGTGAAAAGAAAATATTCTAGGTTTTTTGTATATTTACGGCGTTCAAAAATTAAAATGCTGATAAGTATATGAAAAACCTAGTTTCTTTTAGGAAATGGCGCTTAGTGACGCTTGTTACGGTTGTGAGTACGGTAATGCCTTTATGGGCTAACGGACAGGATGTTTTGACTGTGCATTACGATGCAGTTATACCTGCACCAAAACAACTAACAGAATTAACTCAAGATAAAGGGTATACTCTTAGTCTTCCAATCACAATAACAGTTATTGAAGGTGGCGCGGATAGTAAGCAATTGGAAGTTTTGAAAAAAAATGCATCAATGTTGGGTGAATACATTGCTGAAGCTATGAATGTGAAGCAAATAGTCAATCTTACGGATACAGCTACTATTGCTCCATGCGCCAATGATTCTGCCACTGTATTAGTAGCAAACTCTGTTAATAACAACACGATTATTGAACCAGCTCAAAAACAATGGGGAGAAGTGGTCACTGCTTCTGTAAATACAGGAAGAGGTATTGTGATTCAATTAGATAAAACGATCAAAAATAAAGAAGGGTATACGCTTAATATAAACCATAATAGAGTGTTGATAACTGGTTCAACGCCGGCTGGTGTCTTTTATGGTATGGAAATGTTGCGTAAGGTAATATATACTGCTGGTGTGGTAAAAGTAGACCAAAAGGCATTATTGAGCATGGATCCTTACCATTATACACAGTCTGTTTTTGCACCGCTTCAAATGAGCCAATTAGTTTTGGGTGCTGTTGATATAAAAGATGAACCACGTTTTGGTTATCGTGGATTTATGCTAGACATAGCACGCCATTTTATGGGAGTTAAGGATCTTAAGAAAGTAATTGATTTGTGTGCATTGCACCAATTAAATTATTTACATTTACACTTGACGGATGACCAGGGATGGCGTATAGAAATAAAACGATATCCAAAATTGACGGAGATTGGTAGTCAACGAGATGAAACTGTGATTGGTCGAAATTCTGAGCAATATGATGGTAAACCCTATGGCGGTTTTTTAACACAAGAACAAGTGAAGGAGTTGGTTCGATATGCTCTTGATCGTCATATAACGATTGTTCCTGAAATTGATGTACCTGCTCATACTTTAGCTTTGCTTGCTGCATACCCTAATTTAGGTTGTACTGGTGGACCATATAAAGTCGGTACAAAATGGGGGGGATATCCAGATATTTTGTGTGTAGGTAATCCTCAGACAATTCCTTTTGTTCAAGGAATATTAGATGAGATTATTGCTCTTTTTCCATCACCATATATTCATATAGGAGGTGATGAAGCAGATAAAACCAGATGGAAAAGTTGTAGTAAATGTCAACAATTGATTCGACGTCTGTGGATTCAAGGTAAACCAGATAATCCTGCAGAAAATCAGTTGCAAGCTCATTTTATTGTGCAGCTAGAGCAATATCTTAATAAAAAAGGACGTCGCATAATTGGCTGGGATGAAATATTAGAAGGAAGATTGGCGCCCAATGCGACTGTTATGTCATGGAGAGGTATAAAAGGAGGAATTACAGCTGCAAATATGGGACATGATGTAATAATGTCACCAAATACTTGCATGTATTTTGATCATTATCAGGCCGATAAAAATACAGAGCCACTTGCAATTGGAGGGTTGAGTCCTGTACAGAAAGTGTATGAATTTAATCCAATTGTTTCTGGTTTAGGAAGTCATGAAGGAGAAGGACAACCAGTTGATGTGAAGAAATCACAATTTAAAAGTATCTTGAAATCTACTATGACCGATAGGAGAATGATAGATACCCGCCAACAAGACTCGAGATATCTACCAACTTCTGTTGATATGGAAGTTAAAAAACCAGTGGATCATATATTAGGAGCTCAAGCAAATTTATGGACAGAGTATGTACCTACAACAGATTATGCTTACTATATGATCTTGCCTAGAATGGCTGCTTTATCAGAAGTTGTGTGGTGTGATGGCGAAAAAAAGAATTGGAAACGATTTGAAAAAGCAATGCCATATGTTATGCGTATGTATGAGGAATTAGGTTATAATTTTGCTCCGCATATGTTGAAGTCTACTGGTGAAACTGCAAAAAATGAAAAATAAACGAGGCTGTCACGATAATAGTTTAGCTAATACTTGGAGGTCTCGAAAATAATGTGTTACTTTGCAAACTGTTTGGAAGAAGTTTTTTGTTAAAACGAAAAAATAAGGATTGAGATGTCAAGAATTTGTCAGATTACCGGAAAGAAAGCCATGATTGGCAACAACGTTTCGCACTCTAAGAGAAGAACGAAACGTACGTTTGATGTGAACTTGTTTAAGAAAAAGTTCTTTTACGCTGAGCAAGACTGCTGGGTTAGTCTTAAGCTTAGTGCAGCAGGACTACGCCTAATCAACAAAAAGGGACTTGATGCAGCTCTTAAAGAGGCTATTAGCAAGGGATACTGTGACTGGAAAACCATTAAAATTGTTGGGTAACAGCTAAAAACTAAGAAACTATTATGGCAAAAAAAGGTAAAGGTAATAGAGTACAGGTGATCCTTGAGTGCACTGAGCACAAGGAGAGTGGTATGCCTGGAACATCACGTTATATTACTACTAAGAATCGTAAGAATACCACTGAGCGTTTGGAGTTGAAGAAATACAACCCAATCCTCAAGAGAATGACAGTACATAAGGAAATCAAGTAAAATCGTAAACTATGGCTAAGAAAGCAGTAGCAACACTACAGACCGGTAATAAGAGCGGTCGCTCATATACAAAGGTGGTTAAGATGGTGAAGTCTCCTAAGACTGGCGCATATGTCTTTGATGAGCAAATGGTTCCTAACGAACAAGTACAGGATTTCTTCAAGAAGTAAAAACGATTAGCCATCCGTGGGTTGGCAATCATGTTTTTTCAAGAAGGTAATCACTTGTAAGATATAGAAAAGAGGGTATATCTCCAATTGGGAGATATACCCTCCTTTATGTTTCTAGCATTCTTGGCAATATTATTCTGTGTATAGACTAATAGTCTGCTGAGATTTCATTATCTTTGCCTAGTAATAGGCATGAAAAGTATTTTCTAAATATACTGTAGAAAATAGTAAACAAAAAAAATATATATGGGAATCTTTAGTTTCTTTTCCAAAGACAAGAAAAAAACACTTGATGATGGTTTGTCTAAAACCAAGGAAAGTGTATTTGGTAAAATTGCACGTGTTGTGGCAGGTAAGTCGACTGTAGATGATGATGTCTTAGATGACTTAGAGGAAATTTTGATCACTTCAGATGTTGGAGTGGATACTACCTTGAAAATTATTGAGCGTATTCAAGAACGAGTGGCTCGTGATAAATATGTAGGTACATCTGAGCTTCAGGGTATGTTGCGAGAAGAAATTGAGGGCTTGCTTACTGAAAACAATACGAATGACTTGGCTGGATTTGAAATCCCAGATAATATTTCAGGTCCATATGTACTCATGGTAGTTGGGGTTAATGGAGTTGGTAAAACCACAACTATTGGTAAACTAGCTAACCAATTTGTGAAGGCTGGAAAAAAAGTGTATTTAGGGGCAGCAGATACATTCCGCGCAGCAGCTGTCGAACAATTGGTTGTGTGGGGAGAACGAGTTGGGGTGCCAGTAATAAAACAAAAAATGGGAGCTGATCCAGCTTCTGTAGCTTTCGATACATTGAAATCTGCTGTGGCAAATGATGCTGATATTGTGATTATAGATACAGCTGGACGATTACATAATAAAGTAAACTTGATGAATGAGTTATCCAAAATTAAAAATGTCATGAAAAAGGTTGTTCCTGATGCTCCTCATGAGGTGATGTTGGTTTTGGATGGGTCTACTGGACAAAATGCTTTTGAGCAAGCGAAACAATTCTCGGCTACAACTGAAGTTACTTCATTAGCAATTACTAAATTGGACGGAACTGCAAAAGGTGGTGTCGTAATAGGTATTTCTGATCAACTTAAAGTTCCCGTTAAATATATTGGTCTTGGAGAAGGAATCGATGATTTGCAACTATTTAATCGTCAAGATTTTGTGGCTTCTCTATTTGGGGAATAATTAATAAATAAGGGGAATTCCTTTTAGTGTATTTAAGTGTAAGAAGATAAGACTAAATGAAGAAGGTAGATATAATTAGTTTAGGATGTTCAAAGAATCTTGTTGATTCGGAACAGTTAATGCGTCAGTTTGAGCTAGCAGGCTATACTATGCGACACGATCCAGAAACTGTTGATGCAGATATTGTCGTGGTCAATACCTGTGGTTTTATAGGTGATGCGAAAGAAGAATCGATTAATGTTATTTTGGAACTCTGCGAAGCTAAAGCAATGGGCCAAGTTGAGAAGGTGTATGTTATGGGATGTTTGTCTGAACGTTATTTAGCCGATTTAGAAGGTGAACTGCCTGAGGTTGATAAATTTTATGGCAAATTTAACTGGATCAATTTAATCGCCGACTTGGGTGAGGACTATCGTGAAGAAGCTGCACATGAACGTGTATTAACTACTCCTAGTCATTATGCTTATGTGAAAATATCTGAAGGCTGTGATCGTCATTGTGCCTATTGCGCAATCCCCATAATAACAGGTCGTCATAAATCACGTCCAATTGAGGCTATTGAGGAAGAAGTGAAATACCTTGTTGCTAAAGGAGTTAAAGAATTTCAAATCATAGCCCAAGAACTTACATATTATGGAGTTGATATATACAAAAAGCAAATGCTTGCTCAACTCATAGATCGTTTAGCCCAAATTGAGGGTGTAGAATGGTTGCGACTCCATTACGCGTATCCTGCACATTTTCCAATGGACGTACTAGATGTGATGGCAAAACATGACAATGTCTGCAAATATCTTGATATTGCTCTTCAACATATTAGTGATAATCAATTAAAATTGATGCGTCGCAATGTGACCAAACAACAAACTATAGATTTAATAGCTGAAATGCGTCGTCGTGTGCCAGGCTTGTTTATTCGCACAACTCTTTTGGTTGGCTTTCCTGGAGAAACAGAGGAAGACTTTGCTGAGTTAAAAGAATTTGTTCAGACTACTCGTTTTGAACGTTTGGGTGCTTTTGCATATAGTCATGAGGAAGGTACTTATGCGGCTAGTCATTACAATGACGATGTGCCTGAAGATGTAAAGCAAGCGCGTTTAGATGAGATAATGGCCATTCAACAGAATATAGCTGTAGATGTTAGTGATAGTATGGTTAATAAAGTGATGCGTGTTATTGTTGACCGTCAGGAAGGACCATATTATGTGGCTAGAACACAATTTGATTCCCCTGAAGTCGATCCTGAGGTGTTGATCCCTGTCAATCAAAACGCACCTTTGCTAATAGGAGAATTTTACAATGTGCATATTGACGATGCAGATGTTTTTGAGATATATGCATCTGTTGTTGATTAACTGTTGGTCAAAAAAGAGTAAGTAGAATAGATCATGAGTACAGATAAAAAATCAGCATCTTCCTTAAAGGGTGGCCAACATGAGCATGTTGATCATCAAGGGCAGTGTGAAAGTAATGCTGTACATTCCTCAAATAGACATAAGGAGGAGAAGGAGGTGCTTGTTGATAAAGAATATGATAGCAAGGAGAATACAACCGAGGAATTGTCTGTTGATGCTATAATAGCATTGGAAATCTCACGTAATAGAAGTGCTTTAAGACGTACCGTATCGCAACGTACTAAAGCAGGAGCTTCAATATCTGGTCAGTATGTGTCGAATAAGCAAGGTACACCCGTGTTAGAAAAGACGCATCGTTTTGCAGCATTGCAATTGCATCAGATTATCCGTATAGCTGTTTCTATTCTTTTCTTGATTATTCTAGCCACTTTTTCGTGGTATATACTCTTGCCTGAGGTTGAAAATTCTCCAGCTACACCTTATCAAGGTATGCGTGAAGAAGCCCAAATAAAAAAATATGCGAAGTTGTTTGGTGTAAATAGTCCGTCTAAGGCAGAAGATAGCGATGCTAGCACCAATCAATCGCAAGATGTCTTTTCTAAATCAATGACTCTGGGGCAGAACGAAAATAATGTTTTTAATGCAAATGATCCATTTATCTCTTCTTCCATCCAAAATGCTGGAACTTCTGATAATGGACTTATTGTCATTCCTTCAGAAGAAGAGTTTGATAAGATGAATATAAAGCAAAAGAAAAGTTTTTTTCAGCGTGCTTTGTTAAACATGAAGCAACAAGTCGAAGAAGGCAAACAACGTGAAAAATTGCGATATGCTAATGACAATACTGCCGAGAGCATAGATAATTGCAGCTCATCTGATACTGACACAACACATGTTTTGTTTGATTCGTGGGCAGACAAGGGAAAAGGAAATTACCAAGATTTGCTTCGCATGATTGACCATAAATATAAAAAAATAGAAGTGTCTAAGAATAATCCAGTAGCTTACACACAGCATATCGTTAAGGATAAACACACGCTTGATAGAACAACTTCTTTAAATAAAACAAAGACTAATGTAGAAGATTCGCAAGTAAAAGAGAAGTCTAGTTCTAACGAGGCTGTAAGTGTAGAAAAGAAAAAGACGATGAGTACTGCTATTGCGAATGAGATGAAGAAGGTGGTCGATACTCATAAAACTATAGTTTCTACTAGTATTCCAGAAAAGTTTTTGAAAAATATAGAAGGTGTGCTAACAACTCATACTGTTAAAAATGACGAAACATTATATTCAATAAGTCGTCTGTACTACAAGCAAGGCAAATATGCATCTTATATTTACGAATTTAATAAGGAAAAGATTGCTAATGAAGATATATTGCCAGTAGGAATACTATTGAATATTCCACAGATTAAAGGAGTAGCAGTTCCTGATGTAAATCTGAAATAGTTTATGGTTAAGCTCTTAATATAATATGATAAATATTTTACTATAAAAAACAAGACATCTTGGTTTTATAGTGAAAGAGTCTATTTTTTTAAGAAAAAACGACTTGATGTTTTTTTCTTTTCTGTGTTTTTCCCTATATTTGTGGGACAGTTGAATCACTTAGTTATGCTAAATGAGCTTTCAATGACATTTTGAAAAATATATTGTAAAAATAGAAATACAATGAGTAATCCAATTGACATTCGTGCGCTAAATGAGCGCATAGAGGCCGAAAGTGCCTTTATTACTGATCTCGTGACTGGTATGAATCAGACGATTGTAGGTCAGAAACATTTAGTTGAATCTCTGCTAATAGGACTTTTGTCAGACGGGCATATTCTGCTCGAAGGGCTCCCTGGGTTAGCTAAAACGCTGGCTATTAAAACGTTGGCAAGTTTGATAGAATCAGATTATAGTCGTGTACAGTTTACTCCTGATTTATTACCTGCCGATGTGATTGGTACCCAAGTATATAGCCAAAAAGATGAGGAATTTAAAGTAAAACGTGGACCTATCTTTGCCAATTTTGTCCTTGCAGATGAAATTAACCGTGCACCAGCTAAGGTACAAAGTGCTTTGTTGGAGGCCATGCAAGAACGTCAAGTTACACTAGGGTCATCTACTTTCGCTTTACCAGCTCCTTTTTTAGTGTTGGCAACACAAAACCCTATCGAACAAGAGGGGACGTATCCATTGCCTGAAGCACAAGTTGACCGTTTCATGTTGAAGGTACTTATCGATTATCCTAAACATGAAGAAGAAAAGTTGATTATTCGTCAAAATATCACGGGGGCTACATTTGATGTGAAGCCTATTATGAAGGCAGAACAAATCGTAAAGGCACGTGAAATTGTTCGTCAAGTCTATATTGATGAAAAGATTGAACGTTATATTGTCGATATCGTTTTTGCAACTCGTTTCCCTGAAAAATACGGTCTAAAAGATTTAGCCACCATGATTGACTTTGGTGGATCTCCCCGTGCAAGTATCAATCTAGCACTTGCTGCTCGAAGTTATGCCTTTATTAAACGACGTGGTTATGTTATTCCTGAAGATGTGCGTGCGGTAGCCCACGATGTACTTCGTCATCGTATTGGACTTACTTATGAGGCAGAAGCTATGGATATGACAGCTGATCAAATAGTAAGTCAAATCCTTGACCATGTAGAAGTACCTTAATTGTATGGAGACCACAGAACTATTAAAGAAGGTGCGTCGTATAGAAATTAAGGCGCGAGGTCTCAGCAATAATATTTTTGCGGGACAGTACCATTCTGCCTTCAAAGGTCGAGGTATGTCCTTTGCCGAAGTGCGTGAATATCAATATGGTGATGATATTCGTGATATTGATTGGAATGTCACTGCACGTAACGGTAAACCATATATCAAAGTTTTTGAAGAAGAACGTGAACTAACAGTAATGCTTTTAGTTGATGTGTCTGGTAGTCAGGATTTCGGAACAAAACAACAGATGAAACGTGATTTGATTACCGAGATGGCAGCTACAATTGCCTTTTCTGCTATTCAAAATAATGATAAGATAGGGGTTATTTTCTTTTCTGATAAAATCGAAAAATTTATCCCTCCCAAGAAAGGGAAGAAGCATATATTGTACATGATTCGTGAATTGATTGATTTCAGACCTGAGAATCATGGTACAGATATAAGCGTTCCATTGCAGCATTTGACTCATGCAATTAAGCGTCGTTGTACTGCCTTCATGTTGAGTGATTTTATAGATCATCATGATTATGATTCAGCCTTAACAATCGCTAATCGCAAGCACGATATTGTAGCTTTGCATGTTTATGATCAACGCGGGGTAGAATTGCCAAATGTTGGATTACTTCGAGTACACGATCCTGAAACGAAGATAGATCGGTGGGTCGATACTGGAAGTAAGCGTGTCCGTGAGGCATATAAGCAGCATTGGAATGTGCAGAATCAGCATCGTGAACAGTTATTTAAGAAGAGTAATGTCGATAGTGTCTCCGTACAAACTGGTGACGATTTTGTGGCAGCACTCATGCAATTATTTCATAAAAGAAGTCGCACATGATCCAAATATTTCGTCGTGTTTCATTGTTAATCTGTTTAGCATGTGGCATTTTTGCTCTACATGCGCAAGATAATAACAGTGTTTCGGTATCAGCTGCTTTAGATTCCATGCAGATTCGTATTGGTGAACCTGCTCATATAAAACTAGATGTGTCTACTGATGCTGGTAAACATGTCCAGTTGCCAATATATGTCCCCGGAGATACTATTGTTAAAGGGCTTGAAGTATTAGAGGTTGCCAAACCAGATACACAATGGATCAATAATAAAAAGCGAATGCTTATTCAGCAGCAGTATACAGTTACAGCTTTTGATTCTGCATTAATATATGTTCCTTCAATTAACGTCATGCAAGATAGTACGACGTATAAAAGTGATGCGCTTACTCTGAAAGTATTAACTGTTCCAGTGGATACATTGCACAAGGATAAATACTTTCCTGCAAAGGGCACAATAGTTGTATCGTATTATTTTAGTGATTTTTTGCCTAGTATTGGAGCATTCATCCTTGTTGTTATTTTGGCTCTTTTATTTGTTTGGTTGATGCGTTTGTTTGTGAACAATCAAAGCATAACAAGACGCGTGAAAGTTGAACCTAAAAAGCCTGCTTACGAAGTGGCTTTGTATGAACTTGAACACGTGGAAATTCCAAAGGATGAAGATATTGTTAGTAACAAAATTTACTACACTGAAATAACGGATGCAGTTCGTACATACATCGAAGAACGATATGAGTTCCCCGCTATGGGAATGACATCAACTGAAATTTTGGATGAACTATTGAAACGTTTTTCTGCAGATGAAGTAAAAGAAATGCGTGCTTTGTTTAGCACATCAGATTTGGTGAAGTTTGCCAAATATTCGCCAGACAATATTGATAAGAAGCATCATTTAGAGAGTGCCCGTAGTTTTGTGGATAAAACAAAGGTCGTTCCTTCAGAGGAAGAAAAACCACAAATTATAGAAGAAACTATCGTAGAGGGACGTTCCAAAACAGCCACTTATTCGATGATTGCCATTATGGTGGCAGTAGGAGTAGGGGCTATAGTTAGTTTAGGTTTTGTCATCTATGAGCTATACAATCTTTTAGCGTAGATAAAAGTTGTATTTAATCGAACAATCATAAAGAATAAAGAAGTATATTATGGTTTTTGCACATATAGAATACTTGTTTTTACTCCTTTTTCTCATTCCATACATAGTGTGGTATGGGATGAGGTGTCGTCATCTGCATGCTACAATGCAGATTAGCGATACACAACCATTTGAGCACATGGGGCATAGCTGGAAAGAATACCTCTTGCATGCACCTTTTGCATTACGAGTTTTGACATTAATTTTAGTCGTCATCATTTTGGCGCGGCCCCAAAGCATGGATAAACTGCAAAAAAGTAATATTGAAGGTATTGACATCATGATGGCTATCGATGTTTCAACTTCTATGTTGGCAGAGGATTTGAGTCCCAATCGTTTGGAAGCAGCTAAAAGTGTAGCAGCCCAATTTATTAATGGGCGCCCCAATGATAATATTGGTTTGACTATTTTTGCTGGAGAATCATTTACACAATGTCCTTTGACTGTAGATCATGCGGTACTTATTAATCTTTTACAGCAGGTTCAAACAGGTTTGTTGGAAGATGGTACTGCCGTCGGAATGGGTATTGCTAACGCAGTTAGTCGTTTGAAAAATAGCAAAGCAAAATCTAAAGTCATTATTTTGTTGACAGATGGAACGAACAATAGAGGAGATATTTCCCCTTTAACTGCCGCTGAAATCGCTTCTACATTTGGCATACGTATATATACCATTGGTGTCGGTACCAATGGGATGGCACGTTATCCATATCCTACACAGATGGGAGTCAAGTATATTCAAGTTCCTGTAGAAATTGACGAAAAGACCTTGACTCAAATTGCTCATGATACTAATGGTGAATACTTTCGTGCCACATCCAACGATAAGTTGAAAGAAGTGTATGAAGAGATTGATAAGTTGGAAAAAACTAAGTTGAGTGTAAAGGAATATACGAAGCGTGATGATGAATACCAATGGTTTGCTTTATTGGCTCTATTGTGTATAGCATCTGAGGTGGCTGTTCGTTATATTGTGTTGCGTAAAACACCATAAATGTGACCATTATGTTTAGATTTGAAAGTCCAGAATACCTATATATATTGCTCGTAATACCCATTCTTGTTGTGTATTATTTTTGGAGCATATATCAACGTCGTCAAGCTTTAAAGAGCTTTGGTGATTTAGAATTGTTGTCGACCTTGATGCCTCAAGTGTCCAAGTATCGTCCAAGTATAAAGTATTGGATGATGACTGTTGTATTGGCTTTAGTAAGCCTCTTGTTAGCACGTCCTCAATTTGGTGCCAAATTAGAAAAAGTAAAGAAACATGGTGTGGAAGTTGTCATAGCACTGGATATTTCCAATTCTATGCTAGCTCAAGACATTGCACCAAGTCGTTTGATGAAGGCCAAGCGTTTGATCTCAAAGCTAGTCGAAAATCTTCATGATGATAAAGTAGGCTTGATAGTCTTTGCTGGAGAGGCATATACTCAATTGCCTATAACCAGTGATTTCGTTTCTGCCAAAATGTTTTTAGAGACTATTGATCCGACAATGATAGAACGTCAAGGCACCGCTTTAGGAAAGGCCATTCAATTGGCATCCAGAAGCTTTACTCCGCAAGAAGGAGTTAGTCGTGCAATAGTATTGATTACTGATGGAGAAAATCATGAGTCTGGTGCAGAACAAGCAGCTAAGCAGGCAGCCGACCTCGGTATTAAGCTAGAAATCTTAGGTATTGGCTCGCGAGATGGAGCTCCTATTCCGATGGAAGATGGAAGTGGTGATTTTCGTAAAGACAAAGACGGAAAAGTGGTGGTCACTAAGTTGAATGAAAAGATGTGTCAAGATTTAGCGAAAGCTGGACAAGGATTATATCTTCATGTCGATAATAGTAATGCTGCACAAAAACGTTTACTCAAGGAAATTGATGGTTTAGCTAAGACAGATATTGAAAGTAAAACATTTACAGCTTATAATGAGCAGTTCCCATATATTGCTTGGATTATTTTAGTATTACTCGTGATAGAATTGCTGATTTTAGAGAAACGAAACCGTCGTTTTGAGAATATTCATCTTTTTCGTTCACATCTGTCAACTAAAAAGTCATCTACTATAAAGATGATTTTAGCGTTGATCGCATTTGGTGGAATGAGCACGATGATCAGTCCCCTTTATGCTCAAAATATGCCGCAAGTGCGTTCTGGAAACAATCTTCCTAATAAGCAATCCCCACAACAACAAGTACACTTTGAAGTACAGGTGAAAGGTCCTGATCAAAGTGAACAAGCTTTTAATAAAAAAACAGATCGTGAAATTCGACGTCTATTAAGAAAAGGTAATCACTATTTAAAAGATAGTTTGATGACTGAGGCTCAAACTTGTTTTATGAAAGCTGTAGATAAGGATCCTAAAAATGGAGTCGCTAAGTACAATCTGAATCAAGCATTGATGTTGGGAGGGGTACAGCAGTTGAAAAATTCAGTTGATGCCCAACAGCAAGCAGCTGGAGATAAAATGCTACGTGAACAACATGCTATGAATTATCACAATATGGGAGTGATGTCTATGGCGGCTAAAAACTACAAACAAGCTGTTGAATGTTTTAAGCAGAGTCTTCGTGATAATCCTAAAGATGAAGAAACACGCTATAATTTAGCTCTAGCACAAAAATTGCTGAAAGATCAACAACAGCAACAGAAAAAGCAAGATAAGAATAAGGACAAAGACAAACAAAATAAGGATAAGAAGAAGGACGATAAAAAGGATCAGAATAAACAAGATCAAAAGAAGGACGATCCTAAAAAACAGAATCAAAATAAAGATAAGCAAGATAAACAGCAACAACAGCAACAGCAAGGACAGAAACCAAAGATGTCTAAGCAGAATGCTGAGCAAATGTTACAATCGGCAATGCGCGATGAAAAACGTATTCAAGACAAGGTCAAGAAACGTAAAGCTGCTGTTTCTGGTCGTCCACTTGGAAAAGATTGGTAGAGAAGTAAAAGATAGCTATACACAATGAAAGATTTATCAATAATGAAACAAACGAAAAGATGGTTTAGTTTGGCAGGCATTTTATGTATGCTTATATGCGCTATACCCATGCAATCGCTACGTGCTGATGAACAACCTACTATTCAGGCCTCTGCGCAACCTAATCCCGCGGTGGTTGGTGAGCGTATTCGCGTTACATTTGAGTTGAATACGCAAAATGCTAAGAATATCCAGGTGCCTAACATGGATATTGATGGTTTAACAGTATTGTTTGGCCCATCTGAATCGCGTAGCAGTAATATCTCTTTTATCAATGGTAAGATGAATAGAGAAAGTCGTTTGACTATTACTTATATGTTGCGAGCTGATAAAGCTGGTAATTTCCAGCTTGGTGTAGCATCAGCTGTTCATAAGTCTAGTAAATTGAGAAGCAATGCATTGACCATTAAAGTGCTTCCCCAAGATCAAGCAGGAGGGATTGATCCACAAGGTAAAAGTAATACCTCATCGGTAAATAAAAAAGAGACTTCGGGTAGTAAACAAACAAGTTCTGGTAATAAGTCCAATGATTTGTTTATCCGTGCTATAGTTAGTCAGACAAAGGTGCAAGAACAAGAGGCATTTTTGTTAAGTTATAAGATATATTCAGCTACAGATTTACGTAGTTTTGAGAACGTAAAGCTACCCGATTTTAAGGGCTTTCATTCGCAAGAAGTTGAAAAGGGAAGTAGTACTCAGTGGACAAGAGAGCACTATAATGGAAGGAATTATAACACGGCTATATATCGTCAATTTGTTCTATTCCCACAACAATCGGGAGATTTAGAAATTGCACCTGCTCGCTTTGATGCCATTGTGTTGGTCCAAGATCCCGATGCAGATCCTTTTGATTCATTTTTCAACGGTGGTTCAATGGGGCGTCAAATTAGAAAAGTCTTGTTGACTCCCAAATTGACCATTCATGTTGCAGCCTTGCCAACTAGACCAGCTGGCTTCTCTGGTGCTGTTGGTTATGATTTCACATTGGAAGATAGTGTGTCGCCAGAAGAGGTTCACGCAAATGAAGCGGTTACTTTAAAGTTGAAAATCTCCGGGGTGGGTAACTTGAAGTTAATTAATAACCCAAAGATTGATTGGCCAGCCGATTTTGAAGCATATGATCCTAAAGCAACAGATTCTTTTGTTTTGACTGCGCAAGGTCAAAAGGGAAGCCGTTCCATTGAGTATTTGGCTATACCACGTTATGCTGGAGACTTTACTATTCCTGCAGTAGACCTTGTTTATTATGACACAAAACAGAAAAAATATGTGACTTTGCATACAGCTCCTCATACATTGAAGGTTTTACCTAGTAAAGGTGGTGATGCTGCTCCTGTTGTTGTAGGTGACTATACAAAAGATAAAGAGGAAGTTCGTGTATTGGGAAAAGATATCAGATATATTCACCGAGGAACAGTCTCTTTGAAAAACACCTCTGATATTTGGTACGGAAGTATGTCTTATGTATTGTGTTATCTTATTCCATTTATAGGTGCTATTATTGCAGTCATTCTTGGACGTCGTCAAGCAGTAGTTCAATCAGATGTAAAGAGACAGCGTAATAAAAAGGCAAACAAAGTCGCGGTAAAACGTTTGAAAGTTGCCGGTAAATTACTTCATAGCAAAGATAATGAAGCGTTCTATGATGAAGTCCTCAAGGCACTTTGGGGATATACAAGTGATAAGTTGGCTATGCCTATTTCAGAATTGAGTAAAGACAATATTGCAGACAAACTTGTAGCTGCTACTGTGCCGGGTACCCTTGTATCAGCCTTTATAAAGTTGCTTGACAACTGTGAATTTGCTCGTTTTGCTCCATCTTCGGATAAGGATAGTGAAATGGATAAGATATACCAAGAAGCTATCCGCGTGATTGCAGATATGGAAGGAGTATTAAAGTAAGAAATAACGTCTTGAGATAATAAGTAACGATGAAACAAGTTATTCGTATATTTTCCATAGCGCTTATAGCGCAATTAGTTTTAATTTTGAATCCACAAAGTGTGTGGGCACAGAAAGAACGAACTGATCAGGAGCCTTCTCCTGCAGGTACATACTCTAAAGCAATGGGTGACACTGCTTATGAAAAAGGTGAATTTGCTCAAGCAATCACTCAATATGAGGGGGTACTTAAATACCAAGGTGTGTCAGCTGATGTGTATTATAATTTAGGCAATGCTTATTATAAATCTGAAAAGTTGGGTATGGCAATTTTAAATTACGAAAAGGCTTTGAAGCTTACTCCAGCTGATGAAGATATTAAAGCAAATTTAGCGATGTCTAATGCTAAAATTGTAGATAAAATAGAAGATGTGCCTCAAATCTTTTTAAAGAATTGGGCAGATGATGTCATTTATTCTATGAATTTGTCCACTTGGGGGATTTTGGGTATTGTGTTTTTTGTATTAGCTATTGCAAGTTTCTGCTTATATTTTTGGAGTCGTGAATATAATATCCGAAGAGTCTCATTTCTATTGACATTCGTATTTATTGTTGTGGCAGTTGTTGCAAACTTATCAGCTGCACATCAAAAACACTATTTATTACTTCAAAATCATGCCATAGTCTTGCGCCCTACAGTAACCGTCTATTCGGCTCCTGGTACTGGTAGCAATGAACAATTTGTGTTACATGAAGGTAGTAAGGTCGAAATTAAAGATGGCAGCATGTCTTCGTGGAAAGAAATTCAATTATTAGATGGTAAAGTGGGATGGATTGAAGCGGATGCTATAGGAATCTATTGATACTTTCTATTCCAACATATTATAAATCAGTATGGGGGGATGTTTTTTGGGAGCGTCTAACTGTTGTATATTGAGTGGAGCCAAAAGAAAAGTGTTTATTGTTGACGAATGTCAATAGTTCTCTTAATAGATTTATCTTTATATAGAATCAAAAGAAATTATGAATAAACAAAAGGTTTTGGTGGCAGGAGCAACTGGCTATCTTGGCGGATATATCATGCGGGAGTTAGAATACTCGGAATGTTTTAGCACAAGAATTGTAGTTCGCAATAAGCAGAAAGTGAAAGTGAGTAATCCCAACATGGAAATTGTTGAAGCGGAGGTTACCCAACCAGAGACACTGAAACATTTGTGTCTAGGGGTAGATGTGGTCATCAGTAGCATTGGTATCACTCGGCAAAAGGATGGTCTCACTTACATGGATGTCGATTATCAAGCTAACGTCAATTTGATAAAGGAGGCGAAAGCAAGCGGGGTAAGGAAGTTTATCTATGTATCGGTTTTGCATGGAGACAAGCTACGAGATCTGAAAATATGTGATGCAAAAGAGAAATTGGTTGATTATCTTAAAGCGTCTGGTCTAGATTATTGCATCATTCGCCCCAACGGTTTTTTTTCGGATATGGGTGATTTTCTTAAAATGGCAAAGAGTGGAACGGTTTATCTTTTTGGTGATGGAAAGCTTTGTTTAAACCCTATTCATGGTGAGGACTTGGCTAAAGTGTGCATCGACGCTATCAATTCGAAAGAAAAGGAGATCAATGTGGGAGGACCAGATATACTGTCACAAAACGCCATTGCAGAGTTAGCATTTAAGGCATATTCTAAGCCTGTGAAGGTGCTTTATCTGCCAGAATGGATTAGAAGAACGACGCTCTGGGTGTTGCGTACATGTACCAATTCCAAAACTTACGGACCTTTGGAATTTTTCATGACTACGATGGTGATGGATATGCGATCACCTCAATATGGCACACATAAATTGGAATATTTTTTCAATGAACAGGCGCGAAAATAGCTACAAACAGCTCTCTCTCTGAGGCCTTTTTGAAGTCAATGGCTAAAACATATTTGTACTTGTTGTCTTACTGTGGATTTACCGATCTTTGATGTGTATACTCCCACTAATAGTACTCTTTTCTATTAGTATCATGTTTTAATTAATTGCAAATTACCTGCTATACATGAGTAGTAATATCTCCTACACATGAGTAGTAGGATTTGCTATACATGAATAGTAGATCTTACTACATATGTATAGTAGATAGCTCTTATTTAATAATGTCGTTTATAGGAGTAGGTTACATGCTCAACTTAGTTGTACTGATTTGTTTTACATTGTAGTAAAGCAATATAACGCTTACTTTTACGATTTTATATATTAATGCTTCTAAAGGCTAATACTGATGTAAATTTTGTTGAGTATAAGTCATAGCAAGAAAGAAAACGGGTCATAGGATTTGATTATCCTATGACCCGTATATTGTTTAGAACTAACTATTGAATAACTCAATATAAATTGTCAATAGTCAAGTTTATGTTATGACAAATTACTTTGAAGTTTCTTCTTTACAAGATGCACTAGTCATGCTGACGTTGCATGTAGATTTTGCATTCACAATCTTTTTAGCGAAATCTTGTATATCCTTCTTAGTAATGCTATTGATGACTTTAGTATAGTCATTAACATTGTCAATGCCGTCTTGATTGTATTCTTCAATAGCATTCATCCAGAAACTATTTTCCTTCAAGTTAGATTCGAACTTCTTAAGCATAGGAGGAAGAACCTTTTTCATGTTGACTTCTTTAGGACCATTTTCAGCTATGTCATTCATTTGTTCCTTAGCAATTTCTGTAAGACGACCGAATTTTGCTGGATCTGTGTCAAAGTAAATAAAGAAGACAGCTTGTTTCTCTGGTTTGTCAGTTACAGTACCACGTACATATGCACCATAAGTACCACCTTCATCTTCTCGCATTGTTTCAGTGCAACGAATATCCATCAACTTACCATAAATAGATGATATAAGTTGAGTCTTCAAATTATAATCATAAGGCATATTGAATCCAATAAATGCTGTAGTCTTCTTCATATCTTGTTCTTGATAGAAGTTAAGGGTTCTGTGTCCCTTTAGAAGATGAGCAACGTGATGATTGGCTTTTTCGCGTACTTTATTGTCAGGTAGTGACCCTATATACTTTTCAAATAATGGTTTTGCAGCATCTAGATCAATATTTCCGACTACATAGAAAGTGAAGTCACCAGCATTAGCAAAACGTTCTTTGTATAGTTCCAATGTACTTGCATAATTTACCTTATCAAGATCAGCAGCTTTGAAGCGACGAGTGTGTATTTCATCACCATAACGTGCGTAAGTTAAGCTATCACTGAAATGTGTTGCAGGGTTCTTTTCTGCATTTTCTAGAATAGCTTTCATACGATTCTTGTATGAGTTAGCAGCTTTATCATCCTTGCGTGGTGCAGTAAATGTCAAGTAGTTCAGCTGTAGCATTGTTTCAAGATCCTTAGGAGAACAATTAGCTGAGATTGTTTCTGAGAAAAGATTAACAGAAGCTTTTACAGAAGCGATTTTACCAGAAAGAAGTTTAGTCAGTGTGGTATCATCAAATTTACCTAGCCCCCCGATGTTATATGATTCATTTACTGAAGCAAAATCATAATAGCGGTCTTTGCCATATAGAGAAGTTCCCCCCTTACTATAAGCATTCATAATGATTTCATCTTTCTTGAAATCTGTCTTCTTAAGGATTACCTTGGCTCCATTAGAAAATTCCCAAGTTGTTGTACCAAGAGTTTTATCTTCTGATGTTTTTACAATTTTACCAGGAGTAAGGTTTTCGCTTATCAATGGCTCATCAATGACTTCATCCACATAAGGAGTTAGCTCTTCTGATTCAACTGCAGCAAACCATTTTTTCATGTCTTCCTTAGTTGGAACTGTTACACTATCCTTGATAGGCATAGTCAGTGTGATCACGCGGTTTTTCTTATCTTTTAATATACTAGCAATTGTTTGATTGATAGCAGCAACTGGCAATTTAGGAGCGATTTGATTGACCATAGCATATTCAGTTTCTATGCTAGGAATTGCATCGCCTGAGATAAAGTGACGGATATATTGTTGCGCATAGAATCCATTCTTTTGCTTATCACGGTCATTATATATAGATTCTAATTTACGCAAGTATTCTGCGCGAGCACGTGCATATTCAGAAGGTGTAAATCCGAATTTCGCAGCACGAAAGACTTCACGAACAAGGGCTTTAAATCCACCTTCGATATCTTTTTCATTCACAATAGCCGTTGCATCAAAGCTTGACTTAGTCATATTTGAAAGAAAAAAGTCAGAGAAATCAGCCCCTGCGTATGCATATGGAGGATTATCTGATTTTTGAGCCAATTCTTCGTAACGCTTATTGAGCATAGAGCTAATCATAGATGTCACGTAGTCTTGTGCTAAAAACATCATAGTACCACGCATTTGACGAGGCATACGTTCAGATTTTACTTCGAAGCTAGTTAGCGTTCTAGTAGCTTCTTTATCTGCTGCAATAGCAACAATCATATCATCGTTGTCTGGTACTGGATAATAGATACGTTCTGCTGGGTTGACTGGTGCAGGTACATCAGCAAACATTTCTTTGACGCGAGCTTCCATCTTATCTACATCAATATCACCAACAATGATGATACCTTGCAAATCAGGGCGATACCATTTATGGTAGTAATCACGCAAAACCTTAGGATCAAAATTATTGACCACGTCTACGCTACCACCAGGAAGGCAGTCTGCATATTTCGAGTCCTTACCGTATACTTGTTCAGCGATCTTTTGCAAGTTGCGCATTTGTGCATTGTCTCGACTACGTAATTCTTCACGGATTACCCCACGTTCTTTGTCAATTTCTCCTTTTTCAAGAAGAAGTGCATGACTCCAATCATGTAGGATGAGCAAACAAGAGTCTACTACGCTAGGAGCTGTAGTAGGTACGTTTGTGATTCGATACACTGTTTCATCTACTCCAGTATAGGCATTCAGGTCTCGGCCAAAAACAAGACTATGACTTTGACACCAAGGTACGATACCAAGGCCTTTATCATTGCCAGGGAAATTTTGGGTTCCATTGAAGCACATATGCTCTAGGAAGTGAGCAAGTCCCCGTTGTTGTGGAAGTTCTAGGATAGCACCTACTTTCTGTGCGATGTGAAATTGTACACGATTTTTTGGTAATTCATTGTGACGAATGTAGTAAGTTAGACCATTGTCTAATTTTCCTACACGCACTTCTTTGTCCATTGGTAGTGCAGGCACTTGTGCCGACATGTAGCTAGTCCCGAAGCCTAAGAATAGAACAAAGGCTAGGGTAGCTTTTCCAAATGCATGTTTCATACGTTTTCTGTTTTTTTGATTTGTTTTTTAGTTACATACATTCCATTAGACGTAGTAGAGAAATGAAAAGTTGCAACAATAGGTAAGAAATATTGAATTTAAGCATAAATATGCTTGAGAAATAGTTATTTTAACGCTTGTCTGATACGTACAAGTTTGGTAAGTAGTGCATCGAGCTTGTCTAGCTTAAGCATATTTGCCCCATCACTTTTGGCTACAGATGGATCCATATGTGTTTCCATAAACAATCCATCAACGCCTGCCGCTACACCAGCTTTCGCCATTGTTTCTATAAGGTGAGGCATCCCTCCAGTCACTCCACTCGTTTGGTTAGGACGTTGTAGAGAATGCGTTACATCAAGGACCACAGGCCATCCAAATGATTGCATCTCTGGAATTCCTCTAAAATCAACGATCAAGTCTTGATAACCAAAAGTAGTACCACGTTCAGTAAGCATCACTTGGTTGTTGCCAGCATCAATTACTTTCTGTCCAGCATGCTCCATAGCTGCACCAGAAAGGAATTGTCCTTTCTTGATGTTTACGACTTTACCTGTTTTTGCAGCTGCAATAAGTAAGTCGGTCTGTCGACATAGAAAAGCTGGAATTTGTAAAATATCCACATAATTAGCAGCCATAGCAGCTTCTTCAGCAGTGTGAATGTCAGTGACGACGGGTAGCTCAAATTCACGAGATACTTTGGCTAGAACTTCCAATGCTTTCTCGTCGCCAATGCCCGTGAAACTATCGATGCGTGAACGATTAGCTTTGCGATAAGAACCTTTGAAAACGTAGGGTATACCTAATCGAGCAGTAATTTCCTTGATGTGTTCAGCAATACGCATAGCCATATCTTCGCCCTCGATTACGCAAGGGCCAGCTAGCAAAAAGAAATTATCTTGGTCGTTATTAGTTAAAGTATTTATAAGCATAATTATTTTATTGTGAGGTTAAGTTTAAGAGTAGGGGGGATTAAGGAATCATCATTGTGATTTTTTCTGGCAAAATCTTTATATCAAGAGGATAACATTTGCCCAACAGGCGACTATCTAGATCTATACTTGCATTTCTAGCACGCATAACACGAATATCTTTACCTCGAAATACATCAACTTCTTTCAAGTTTTGTATGCGATTATTGATCATCTGCCACAAACAGTATATAAAATGTCCGATACCTTTGGGTCTATGGATTAGAGAGATGTCTAGCCAACTGTTATACGGTACCGCACTAGGAGTTTGCCCCCAACCAGTACAGTTACCTATGCATACGGTCATATAACGCCCTTTTATATGTACATCATCTATACGAAGATGCATTTTATGCTGCTTCTTTTCAAATAAGAGCATAAATCCAGCTTCCAATAAAGCCATATATTTCCATCCCCAAAAACGTTTGGCACGATCTGTGACACGTACCATGCGTTCTCCTACACCAATATTGACTGCATTAATAAAATAGCGGTATATGTGTTGACCTTTTGTTGTATTGTAGTGGCGTGTTTGCCCAATATCGACCTTTCTAGTGCGTCCAGAAAGTAGTCCTTGAATGGCTGTTTTATAGTCTGTAGATAAATCCCAGAACTTGGCGAAATCATTGGCCAATCCATTAGGAATAATGCCAAATCGTATCTGTTCTAAATAGTTGGGATCATTTTGTACAGGTTTACTGAGTAGTATACCGTTGATAAGTTCATTGAGCGCACCATCACCTCCAACAATAATCAGAGTCTTGTAGCCATTGTTCATCAGGATATCTGCCAGACGTTCTACAGCACCATATCCTTCGCTTTGGAAATAGTCATACTTGATGTCGCAGGAATCGAGATATTCCTGTATCTCATGCCAGCGTCCTTTTCCTTCACCCGATCCAGCCATTGGATTATAGATGATGCCCCATTTATTAGGATTAAACTTCATTTATTTTGTTTATGTCACTTGCTTATGCGTTGTCGCCAGTTTGATACCATGTAAGAATTTGGTTCACACGGTCTGAGATAGGCATTGTAACTGGAAGCCAATGTAGTTTAAAACCACGACGTTCCATACCTCTATACCAGGTCATTTGTCGTTTGCTAAATTGATGGATAGCAATTTCAAGTTGGCGCACCATCTCATTGTACGATAATTGACCTGTTAAATACATAGTAACAAACTTGTATTCTAAACCATAATAGACCAAGGTCTCTTCTGATACTCCCTGATCTAGTAATGTTTGAACTTCATCAATCATGCCTTCATTGAGACGAGCGTGTAGACGCTTTGTAATGCGTTCACGACGTAACTCTCTGTCGATGTCCATTGCCACAATAAGCGCATGAATTGGTTTAATTTCCGTTTCCATATCCGCATGCTCCTTCTGATATTGAGCAATTTCTATTGCTCTTATAGCACGTTTGACAGTATCTACATCGGTCGTGTTATGTAATGATTGCATGGTAGACAAGATGTCGGTCAATTCTGTCAAAGTTTTACCTGACAATTCTGCACGTAAAGCATCATTTTGAGGTACAGGCAATAAACGGTAGCCTTTAAGTACCGATTCTGTATATAAGCCAGTTCCCCCACATAGTACAGGAGTTAATCCTCTCTGTTTTATATTTTGGTAGACTTGTGTAAAATCTTGTTGGAATTCAAATAGATTATATTTATCTCCAGCATCTAGGATATTGATAAGGTGATATGGAATAGTGTGTCCATTGATTGTATATTCACATAAGTCTTTGCCAGTACCAATGTCCATACCTCGATATACTTGACGGGAATCAGCACTAATAATTTCTGTGTGTAAAGCATCGGCAATCGCTACAGCTAAACCAGTCTTACCGGTTGCTGTAGGGCCAACTATGCTAATAATTTCGTAAGGACTCATAAAGAATAATGATTGATTACTCAGGTAACATCACGATATCTTCGTCCATGTTGGTTGTACACTCAAGACCTTCTTCAGTTACAATCCAAGTGTTTTCAACCCCGACAGGACCGATACCAGGAAGCACAATTTTAGGTTCTAATGCGAACACTTGGCGAGGTTGTAATTCTACATTCTGACGAGGCGCTATAACGGGCAACTCATTAATTTCCAAACCTACGCCATGACCTATAAACTGAGCTTTTTGACGGGTACCCATAAAGTTTCCAACAAACCCAGCTTTGTCCATGATAGCCATTGCTTTGTCATATAGATCGCTAGTAATAACACCTGGTTTAGCCATTTCAGCAATTTCGTGTTGAACTTCCAAACAGACTTTGTGTGCATCATATGCCTTTTGTGGCAACTTGCCTATACTATATACACGACTCATATCACTCATGTATCCGTTGAAATTTCCTCCCATATCAACCATCATGCTGATGCCTGGAGTAAGGCGAGTACCACTTGTTCCTACTGGTAGTGATGCATCTAGACCAGCTCCACCTAGAGCAAAGTCATATGGTGAAGGTTCTTCAGCATTATCACCTGCAAGAATACTGCCCATGAAGATCTCCATGCTTCGGCCAAAAATGCGAAAAATACCTAGACATCCTTCTTCACGCATGACTTTTTCCATTTCGATAGAAAATTCATGATCAGTCATACCTGGACGATAAATCTCTGGGATGCGTTTGTAAGCTTTTGTATGCATCATCCCTGCACGGCGGAAAAGATTAAGCTCAAAGTCTGTCTTAATCATGCGTGCCTTACGGATGAAAGGAGTACCATTAATAACCTCAGCTTCAGGCCATAGTTGTGATAGGCGCATATATTCTGAATAAGGAAGTTCATCTCCCTCAAGCATTAATTTCGTTGGTGCTGGAAGTCCACGAAGTTGAAGCAATTCAACGATTTGTTCTGGTTTACGTACATGCTCTACATGTTCTCCAACCACAGTATTGGGACGTTTGATAAATAGAATTGCTGGACTATGCAATGGAATGTAACAATATCCATTGATAATTTGCCCACAAGTATAAAAAAGGTTGGTGTTGCAGGCGATAAGAGCGGCGTCTATACCTTGTTCAGCCATTTGCACGCGAATATTATCTCTTCTGAATTTTAGTTCTGAGTGTAAAGCCATTTTCTTTTTCTTTATGTTTATTCGTTCTACAAAGATAGGAGAATAATTGCAATGCGCCTCATTATTAATAAAAAAAACGCCACTAAGCTGTTCTATACAACAACTTAGTGACGTCGCACTACTTCTATCTCTCCTCTCTCTCTAACTGTTATCTCTTAGTAACTTGTAGTGCAGTGATTGATAGATTCTTCTATAGTTAAAGCTTAGATTATGCCTTGTGCAAGCATGGCATGAGCTACTTTCATAAAGCCAGCAATATTGGCTCCTTTCACGTAGTTGATATATCCATCAGGCTCTGTACCGTAACGAATACATTGCTTGTGGATACCTTCCATTATACCATGTAGTTTTTGGTCTACTTCTGCAGCGCTCCATGTAAGGTGCATAGCATTTTGAGACATTTCAAGACCACTTGTAGCTACCCCACCAGCATTAACTGCTTTACCTGGTGCATACATGATCTTGTGCTTAATAAACAAGTCGATTGCTTCTGGAGTACATCCCATATTGGAGATCTCACCTACACAAAGTACTTTGTTTTCGATAAGAGTACGGGCATCGTCTTCGTTCAATTCGTTCTGCGTAGCACAAGGCAATGCTATATCAACGGGAACTTCCCATGGGTGTTTCCCTTCTACAAAAGTAGCTTCAGGATAACGTTTAGCATATGGAGCCACAATGTCATCGCCAGACGCACGAAGTTCTAACATGTAATCAATTTTGTCTCCACTGATACCTTTTGGATCATATATATATCCATCTGGCCCAGATATTGTGACAACTTTTGCACCTAGTTCGACTGCTTTTAGTGCTGCTCCCCAAGCTACATTGCCAAATCCAGATAATGCTACAGTTTTGTCCTTCAGACTAGTACCGATATGACTTAGCATATGGTGTACAAAGTAAAGACCTCCATATCCAGTTGCTTCTGGACGGATAAGGCTACCGCCAAATTCTAGACCTTTGCCAGTTAAAGTACCTGTGCATTCTCTAGTCAATTTTTTATACATGCCGTATAGATAGCCTACTTCACGACCACCTACACCAATATCACCAGCTGGTACATCTGTATCAGGGCCAAGTTGGCGCCACAATTCTAGCATGAATGCTTGACAGAAACGCATGATTTCAGCGTCACTTTTACCTCGTGGAGAGAAGTCACTACCACCTTTGCCACCACCCATTGGGAGAGTTGTCAAGGCATTTTTAAAAGTTTGTTCAAACCCTAGGAATTTTAAAATACTAAGGTTGACTGATGCGTGAAACCGCAATCCACCTTTATATGGGCCGATCGCATTGTTGAATTGTATGCGATAACCAATGTTTGTTTGTACTTCGCCTTTATCGTCTATCCACGTTACACGAAACGTGAAGATGCGATCAGGTTCGACTAGCCGCTCGATAATTTTAGCTTGTTCAAACTCTGGGTGTTCATTATAAACATCCTTAATAGATAAAAGCACTTCCTTTACTGCTTGCAGATACTCTGATTCACCAGGGTGCTTTGCTTCTAGTGAAGCCATGATTCTTTCAATATTCATAGCTGCTCTTTTTAAGGTTTATGATTAATGATAAAATGTCAGTTATATACCGTGCAAAGGTAATGAGTCTTTTGAAACTACCAATTTTTTAGTCAAATATTTTTCAAAAAACTGATAAAATGACATTTTATTAGGGTGCTCTTTGTGTTTTCTTGGCTTTTACTTGTTAAAGTCTTAAATTATTCCTAATTTTGTGTCGTGAGAATAAAAAAAATAAAACAAACGAGTGCTATAACAACAAGCAAAATATGTGGCAATACTAACTGGATGAAGTGTGTATTGCGTTTTTTTGTGTCATTTCGCTGTCTAGGTTTGTTTTGTTGTTTTTTTATTTTGCAACTAAGTGTCATGTCTCAGATTACTCTTTCTGCTCAAAATGACATGCATGATTTTATGGATATTGCTCTACAAAATGCAAGAGCCCAGCAGGAACAATACACCGAAAAAGAGGACTCGCAAATGTATAAACATTCTGCAAGAGTGCTGTATATTAGTTCATATCACCCAACATTTACTGCAACCAAAGCACAAATTGAAGGTTTGATGTCGGTAGTTGATACTATGGGGGTAGAGATTAGTATGGAATTTATGGATACTAAACGTTATCCGAATGATACAACGCAAATCGAGCTGTTTCGTAGGCACTTGGCTTACAAACTTAAAATATGGCCAAAGGTAGATGCTGTAGTTACGGGTGATGATAATGCGTTCCTTTTTGCACTTAAGGAGCAAAATAGACTTTTTAAAGATCAACCTATTGTATTTGCTGGTGTCAATGATAAACGTTTGGCTTTAGAACAAAATGATAATCCTCAGATAACAGGGGTCGTTGAACAAACGTCAATGGAAGAAACCATCAAGCAAATGATTGCTTTAAAACCTGAAGCAAAGAAAATCTATGTGTTGACAGATTCCACAACGACCGCTCAGCTTGATTATAATCTATTAATGGACTCCTATGCTCAAAAATTTCCACATCATGAATTTGTCGAAGTGAATATGTGTTTTTACTCCATGTCTGCTTATAGAGGTATGTTGAATCGTATTCCAGCATCAGAATTGATACTCCTTATTTCTGGATACAGAGATCGGTTTTCACATCCCATTTCTTTGTCAAGTTTATTGCGTATGATTCGACAATATACACGTACTCCAGTTTTTCATTTATGGGATCATGGGGTAGGTGATGGATTAATAGGAGGGCGTGTTGTTTCTCCGTATAGGCATGGGCAATTAGCTGGCCAATTACTTCGTGAAATTCTGAGAGGACAACCCGTGAGTAAAATACCAGTGATATATAAAGATGTAAATATTAATATGTATGATTGGGAAATAATACAGCAATATAATCTTGATACTCGCGTCTTGCCCAAAGATACAATTTTTATCAATAAACCACTTAATTTCTTTACGTACCATGCTCGAGCATTAATTATAAGTGGCTTGATCATGTTGGTCTTACTTCTTGTGATTGTTTATTTGCAGCAACTTGTACGTAACAAAAAAAGTCAAGCTGAAAAGATGATGTTGCGTGCTCGTGCAGCTGAGCAGGCGGATAAACTGAAGAGTGTGTTTTTGGCCAACATGAGTCATGAGATTCGTACTCCACTCAATGCAATTGTGGGATTCTCTTCTTTAATGGCAGATGGAGAATTGTCGGATATAGAACGTCAGGAATATTTTGATTTGATTGTAAAGAATAATGATCAGCTTTTAAACTTGATCGGAGATATATTGGATTTAGCGAAATTACAATCTGGAACAATGAAGATGACTCCAGAAGTTTTTGAAATCAAAGCTTTTATTGAAAAATTATTTGTTTCACTGAGTCATTTGTCCAAGTCTTCTAAGGTTAAAGTGGTGCTTGATGTTGATAACAATCCGTTTTTTGATGTCTATTTTGACTCTAAGCGTTTGATGCAGGTAATTAGTAATTTTATGACCAATGCCTTAAAATTTACTGAAAAAGGGGAGGTCTGTCTTTGTTACCGACTCGAAGATCGTGGAGTTGTTATTAGTGTACATGATACAGGAGTGGGGATACCTTTGGATAAGCAAGATAAAGTTTTTCTGCGTTTTGAAAAACTAGATCAGAATACTCGTGGCACTGGACTTGGATTGTCTATTTCCTCGGCTATAATGGAACAAGGACACGGTCGCATTGGTTTTGAATCAACACCTGGCAAAGGATCTACTTTTTGGTGTTGGGTGCCAAGTGCTAGTCGTAAAAATGAAATTCTTCGAAAAGAAGCAAGGTTGAATGACTAATTTCAATTTTTGCGTATAAATAACTTGCCCCATATGCATTTTTTATTACATGCATATGGGGCAACTATTGATTATATAACACGACAAATATTTTGTGTCTTTTGTTGAAAACAATATTTTACTTGTTGTTATATGTTTCTGCAAATTCTTCTAATTTGTTGAAATCTTCGATAACCATTGTTGTTTTATCGTGATAAATCAACCCTTCATCTTCTGCTAATTTAATCTTTTCTGCCATCGTGACATGACTACTATTAACTCCAAGTCCTAAACTACGCAGTGAAATTTGAATACGTTTTGTCCCATTTGTGTTTTCAAGTCTAGAACGAATAAAACACACTGCCCGTTGTAATACATCGTTTGGGGGAATAGCCCACGCTTTTTGTTGCATTATTTGTGCACGTGCAGATACCATATTGATATGATTGAGGCGAATTAATGGAAATTCAAAAAGGACATCCAAAGCTTCTTGTTTAGTGATCTGTAATGTCGTTACATCTGTAATACTATGATGGGTGTACATGTGATCTGTATATCGTCCGAAAAGGCAAGATAGTTCGATAAGATAGGGCCCTTCAAAAGTTTCAGATACACTGTATTTAAAAGGCTCTGTGATTTTTTGCGTACTGCGAATTTCACCTGATAAAATAAAAATTAACTTCGTACAGGGCAAACCTTGTCTCATTATAGTTTGTCCTGCTTTATAGTGTACAAATTGCACACGTAACTTTTCCAATAAATTATTCAAGTCTTCTACACGCAATCCTTGAAATAAAGGTAAGCGAAGAAGCTTTTCGTACATCGAGTCAGGTTGGGCTCGCACTATATTTGTATTCTTGCTCATAGGTACAAAAGTAACAACAAATTTTTAATTAGCTACCAAAATTAGGTGAATTTTTTTGTAGTAATTTTTCAAAACCTTGGATTTATGCAGTATATTTGCGCTCGTAAACTAAAACCTGTTCTATGATGAATGATTTTTTTAGCCAATTTTCCTTTAGCCACTTTGATGTGGAACAATTTGCAAGTGCTTTTATTGTCTTGTTTGCTGTAATTGATATTATTGGATCAATTCCGATTATAATTAATTTGAAACAAAGTGGGCGTAGTGTTAACGCAACGCAAGCCACGTTGTTGTCTTTTGGGTTAATGCTGTTATTTTTCTTTGCTGGTGATATTGTATTACGTTTATTCAATGTGGATATTCGTTCTTTTGCTGTAGCTGGTGCGATTGTCATTTTTTTGATGGCTTTAGAAATGCTTTTAGATGTTGAAATATTTAAGAACCAAGGGCCAATTAAAGAGGCAACTTTAGTGCCTTTAGTCTTCCCTCTTTTAGCTGGGGCAGGTTCATTCACTACGCTTCTATCGTTAAAGGCTGAGTATGCAACTGTTAATATCTTAATAGCGTTAATATTAAACATGATATGGGTTTATGTCGTTATTAGTTTAACAGATAAAGTACAGCGAGTACTTGGTACTGGTGGCATCTACTTAATTAGAAAATTCTTTGGAATTATTTTGATTGCTATTTCAGTTCGTCTTATCACCGAAAACTTTACGGCTTTGCTTGAAAATATTTCCTCTGTGAAATAACGATACTATAATCGTAAAAATAGGGTATGTCTTTTTAGAAGGGCATACCCTATTTTTATTTTTACTCTCAGTCTTATAGTAAACAATCTCCTTTACTATTGTTTTAAATTATCTTTTTTGCCTTGTTTTTCTCTTCTATTCTGATTAATAAGGTAAGAATTATTCATGCCATACATTGTATATTTTACTAAGTCTGTACTTAAGTCGTGCAAAATAAAAAAATAGAAATAAAACCTTTATAGTCTTTGCAATCGTGTGCGAGTTTTTTTATATATTTGGCGATACAAAGTTTTAGCTAACTTTTCAATATAAATCATATGAATTAATTAAATCCATAATCCATGACCTATTTACGTTTTGATAAGGCGCTGACTAGCAATCTTCAAGAATCTCTTACACATGAGATGCTTCGCGGCAATGCTATTGGTGCCTATCATTGTACTACAATCGTAGATTGCAACACAAGAAAGTATCATGGCCTATTAGTGATGCCAGTTCCACAGATAGATAACGAAAATCATGTGCTATTGTCCTCGCTCGATGAGACTGTTGTACAACACGGAGCGGAGTTCAATCTTGGACTTCATCAGTATCAAGGAGGGCACTTCTCTCCAAATGGGCACAAGTATATTCGTTCAATTGAGTGTGAAAAGGTTCCTATTACCACTTATCGAGTGGGAGGGGTCATTTTGACTAAAGAAAAAGTATTTGTCCAAGAAGAAAATAGAATTCTTATCCGGTATACTTTGGTCGATGCTCACTCTGCTACGACACTGCGTCTACGTCCTTATTTAGCTTTTCGCAGTGTGCGAGAGTTTACTCATGAAAATGACATGGCATCTCAGGACTACAATGAAGTAGAGAATGGCATTAGTTGCTGTCTCTATTCAGGTTATCCTGATTTGTTTATGCAAACGAACAAAAAGAATGAATTCCATTACCAACCAGACTGGTATCGAGGTATTGAGTATAGTAAGGAGCGTGAGCGAGGGTATTTTTTTGACGAAGATCTATATGTCCCTGGATATTTCGAAGTGCCAATTAAAAAGGGAGAAACAATTGTTTTTTCTGCTGGTGTAAGCGAGATTAATCCACGCAATCTAAAAAATCTTTTTCTTAAAGAAGTTGATGCACGTACGCCACGTACAAGTTTCTATAATTGTCTAAAGAATTCAGCAAAACAATTCTTTATTTCAGAAGAAGATAATATCTATTTAATTGCTGGTTTTCCATGGTTCAAATGTCGTGCTCGTGATATGATGATTGCTCTGCCAGGAATGTCTTTAGATTTAGATAATGAGCAGCGATTTCATGATACTATGAGGACAGCTATGAGAGCATTTCATGCATTTATGGTAGGGGATGAGATTCCAGTGAAAGTCTATGAGGTAGACCAGCCAGATGTGTTTTTGTGGGCTATTGCAGCTGTACAGCGTTATAAGAGTTATACCAACTACGAGAAAGCTTGTGAATTGTATGGTGACTTTTGTGAAGAAGTTATCAACTACATTCTATCTGGAAAGCACGAGAACTTGTTTGTTCACGATAATGGTTTGTTGTGGACAAATGGTGAAGACAAGGCAGTATCGTGGATGAATTCCACCACGAATGGTCGTCCTGTGGTGCCACGTAATGGATATCTTGTAGAAATTAATGCGCTATGGTACAATGCCTTGCGTTTTGTAGCTAAAATGCAACGTACCCGTGGCTTAGAAGGTGAGGCTGTGCAATTAGAAAATCGTGCACAGATTACAGCCACAACATTTATGACTACATTCTTAAATGAATATGGCTACTTGTACGATTATGTTGATCATCAACAGACCATATGGAGTGTGCGCCCGAACATGCTTTTTGCTGCTGCTTTTGATTATTCTCCATTAGACAAACGTCAACGTAAGCGAGTACTTGATTTTGTGACACGTGAATTGTTGACTCCTAAGGGTATACGTAGTTTAAGTCCAAAGAGCGATGGGTATAATCCATATTATTCAGGGCCTCAGAATGAACGTGACTTGGCTTATCATCAAGGGACAGCCTGGCCTTGGTTGACATCTTATTATATGGAAGCCTATTTAAAAGTTCATGGCTTATCTGGTGTGAGTTTTGTGGAACGTCAATTAGTGGGACTTGAAGCAGAAATGGCAAACCATTGCATAGGGTCTATACCTGAGCTATTTGATGGGAATCCACCGTTTACAGGACGTGGTGCTGTTAGTTTTGCTATGAATGTTGGTGGATTATTACACGTCTTAAAACTACTAACCGTATATAATACTGAGGAGGACACAGAAGAATGAAAGTATTGATGTTTGGGTGGGAGTTTCCACCACATATATTAGGAGGACTAGGTACGGCCAGTTATGGACTCACTCGTGGAATGTCTAAACAAGAGGATATGGAAATTACTTTCTGTATTCCAAAACCATGGGGAGACGAAGACCAAAGTTTTTTACGTATTATTGGAATGAATAATACACCAGTAGCTTGGAGAGATGTGTCATGGGATACTTTGCAAGCACGGTTTGGTAATTACATGGATCCTCAACTATATTACGATTTACGCAATCATATATATGCTGACTTTAACTATTTGCACACCAATGATTTGGGTTGTATAGAGTTCAGTGGACGTTATCCAGATAATCTTCATGAAGAAATAAATAATTATAGTATTGTAGCGGGAGTTATAGCTCGTCAACAAGATTTTGAGATTATTCATTCTCACGATTGGCTAACTTATCCTGCAGGTATACATGCTAAACAAGTGAGTGGCAAACCGCTGGTTATTCATGTGCATGCCACTGATTTTGATAGGTCTAGAGGCAATGTTAATCCGACGGTTTATAGCATAGAAAAAAATGGGATGGATCACGCTGATCATATCATGTGTGTGAGTGAGATGACTCGTCAGACTGTTATTCATAAGTATCATCAAGATCCGAATAAAGTAAGTACAGTGCATAACGCAGTAGAGCCACTGCCTCAATCTATTTTGGAATTGCCAGAATACCATAACCCTGATGAAAAGATTGTAACTTTTCTTGGGCGCATTACTATGCAAAAGGGTCCAGAATATTTTGTAGAAGCGGCCAATATGGTTTTGCAACGTACTCGCAATATACGCTTTGTTATGGCAGGTAGTGGCGATATGATGGATGAAATGATCCGTTTGGCGGCAGTACGTGGTATTGCAGATCGTTTTCACTTCCCAGGCTTTATGAAGGGCGATGATGTATACAAAATATTTAAGCGAAGTGATGTATATGTGATGCCATCTGTATCAGAACCTTTTGGTATATCTCCTTTAGAAGCCATGCAATGCAGTGTGCCAAGTATTGTATCTAAACAATCAGGTTGTGCCGAAATATTAGATAAATGTATCAAAGTCGATTATTGGGATATTCATGCATTGGCTGATGCTATCTATAGTGTTTGCATGTATCCAGCATTGTATACTTATCTGCGAGAAGAAGGCAAGACAGAAGTTGATGGTATTACTTGGGAGGCAGTAGGCCGCAAAGTAAGAGATATCTACGACCGTGTTATCTATAATTATTAATATAAACTCTCTATACCCATAATAAGTCATGAAAACAATTTGTTTATACTTTGAGATACATCAGGCCATGCATTTAAAACGCTATCGTTTTTTTGATATTGGTACTGACCACTATTATTATGACAACTATGCTAATGATGTAGCTGTTACTGATGTTGTCAATCGTTCTTATGTGCCTGCGCTTCAGACGCTTTTGAATATGGTGCAAACATATGGAGGGGGATTTAAGGTGGCATTCTCAATTTCTGGCGTTGCTATCAGTCAGCTTGAAATTTATGCTCCTGAAGTGATTGATTTGCTTCAAGAACTTGCAGCTACTGGGCATGTGGAATTTTTAGCGGAACCATTTAGTCACGGTTTGTCATCATTAACTAACGAAGAATTTTTTAAGCAAGAAGTTACTCGTCAACAAGAATTAATGGAACGTATTTTTGGCCAAAAACCCAAGGTGTTGCGCAACTCCTCTTTATTGTACTCGGATGAAATCGGACTTTTGGCCTACGATATGGGCTTTAAAGGTATGGTGACCGAAGGGGCTAAACAGATCTTAGGCTGGAAAAGTCCTCATTATTTGTATAGTTGTGCCTTGCAACCCAAGCTTAATCTACTGATGCGTGATTATAAGTTATCTGATGATATCTGTTTAAGATTTAATGATTCATCATGGCCTGAATATCCATTAACGGCTTCCAAGTATGCCGATTGGATTGCTCAAATTCCAGAAGATGAGGAAGTCATCAATATATTTATGGAATTACAATCTATAGGTTATTATCAGCCACTTGGGTCTGGTATTTTGGACTTTTTGCGTGAGTTGCCCGCGCGTTGCTCAGAAAGAGGAATCCGTTTTGCCACTCCTAGTGAAATTTTGAAGAGCTATAAAACAGTTGCACCAATGCCTATGCCACATCCTGTAACATGGAATGATGAAGAGCGTGATACATCTTCTTGGTTGGGTAATCAACTACAACGCGAGGCTTTCAATAAATTATATATTGCAGCGGATCGTGTACGTTTATGTAAAGATCGCCGTATAAAAGAGGATTTTGATTATTTACAAGGTAGTATCAATTTTCGCTATATGAATACCAAAGCAACCGCTGTTGGATTTGATAGAGGAATTTATGAAAGCGCATATGATGCTTTTACAAACTACATGAATATTTTGGCTGACTTTATGAAGCGTGTCGATGCACTTTTCCCAGAAGATGTGGATGCTGAAGAATTGAATTCATTGATTATGACTATTCGTAATCAAGATGAAGAAATCAATAATTTGAATGCCCAATTGCAGACTTTACGTGATGCGGCTGCTCAAGCTGGCGAAGCTGCCAATATACCAGTAAGTGACGAAAAAACAAAAAAGACAGTGCGAAAAACGACATCTCGTAAACCAGCTAGTAGTAAGGCGAAAGATTCTACTAAAAAAGTTTAGTTACTCACCAGATTAAATAATAAAAATGTAGCACAAATCATCATTTGTGCTACATTTTTTTATATATGATCATGCTCTTTTTTTATTTGTGATTTGATGTAAAATAATGCTATATTGGTTTGGTTTTATATGCTATATTGTTTATCTTTGTGAATATAAAATACGTGCAGACTATGAATAATCAGTTGTATTTATAGCGGAATGAAGAGATTATAAATAGAGAAAGACCTATGAAGTGGGAAAAAAGTAGTGTAACTTGGTTATTGTCAATTGTACTCCTTGCGTTGGTGGCGATAGGGATCAGGCAGGTTGTACTTTTTCGCCAACAAGTAGAGATGGAGAAATTTGAAGTATTTACTTTAATTCCTAGCAGTGCAGTAGGTGTACTACAGACAGATAATTTTCTTGAAGTTGCTAATCATAGTCCACGTCGTTTCATCTTACACCATACTGAAAAAATTCCGTCCTATTACTATCAGTATATAGATAAAATCGTTGTTAGTGAACACTTGAACCAAGGTGTGCCACATTTTCTAACATATATCAAATGTACCAAATCAAGACAGAACAAACTTATTGATGTACTTAGGTTGATTAATCAATCACATTATCCTATAAAGATTCATCATTATGGAGAACATACTATTCAAGTTCTTCCTCGCGATAATGGAGAATTTTTAGCAATATATGCCACTGATAATGCGATTGTTTTGAGTGAAGACCTGTATTTGCTTCATGAAGTTATTGAGACAGAAGAAGGGCATGTTCAACCATTAGTAAAAAACGAAGAGTTTACTAGTATTGTACGTGATACTAAATATTCAAGACATAAAGTGTTTCTCATAGCAGAGCATGTATGGACAAGCTATGAAATGGACTTTAATGGGGAGAACATTTATTTTACAGCTACTATTTCAAATGATGAAGGCAAACACCCATTCTTATTTATGCTTGGACAACAAGTGCAGATGGAAGAATGCGTGATGGATAAGTTGTATGATCATCTTGTAAGTTTTGACTGTTTCTCAACAAGCAATTTATTGGCGTGGCTACCTTATCTTGATTTGCCAAAGAATGGTTTATGGATTAATGGCATAGATCAGGAAAGTACAGGTCAAATGTTTCATGTCACATTTACTTGTGAGGAAAGACAAGCAAGTGTTTATCTAATCCCTTTAAAACAGAAAATTTCGTCTCAAACACTTCATTTATTATCCAATACATCGGCACAATCATGGGAGGTCGTTGAGTACGATGACTGTTTGTTCTTGTCTAAGCATAAAGGGGATTTGCAGTATTATATGCAAGAGGTCCAGGCGGGACATACGATAGATAAATCAGATACATTTAGAGATATAATGGCTCAATTTGAGCCTCCATTCTCGTTGTTTTCAATTACGTGTATTCCACTTGCTGATACAGCATTAAATATGATTAATACACTTGGTTTTAAAGACTTGATTATAGCTTATCCCAATTTTTTCAACCGCTTTTGTGTAGGAGCTCAAATTTCTCACGCCAATGATTTACATTATGTCAATGTTGTGTTTGTGCCAAAATAAATAAGGAATTTGTTTGTTTAATACGTATATATGTCGTAATTTTGCACCATTCTAATGAGGGCAAAGGGGTGTAAAACCTCTACGGTCCCGCCACTGTAAATTGCTCAATGTGAGTATATAAGTCAGAAAACCTCTTAGAGTGGATTATCCAATATATAATGAAGTCTCCGAGGAGTGGACTGGATAGTATATGAACAGCAATAAATTCGGTAATTTGTATAATAAGATTTTAGAAAGCGTTTGCTTACTTCAAAGAGTAAGTGCACGCTTATTTTTGTGTCTATTCATTACTTGTTTGACTACAACTCTCTATGGTCAAGAGATTCTGAAGGATACATTGAGTGAAGTGACTGTTCGAGGGGTGCGCAAACCTATTCGTAGTATGGAGCCAGTTCCAGTGCAGGCTGTCGAAGCTGAACAACTAATGGCCCAAGGTGTACAGAGTATAGCGGATGCCGTCAAACGCTTTAGTGGTACTACTGTGCGTGATTATGGTGGTATTGGTGGTATGAAAACTGTTTCTGTGCGTAGTCTTGGAGCTTATCATACTGGTGTCTCCTATGATGGCGTGGCTGTGAGTAATCTAATCGCAGGACAGATAGATATAGGTCGATTCTCTATGGATCACGTGGGTGTTATTTCTTTGTCGGTAGGTCAAGATAATCAATTGCTGCAGTCAGCACGCTTGCTTGAATCGGCTGCGGTGTTAAGTATCAGTTCTGATTACACCCAAGTCTCTTCTATAAAACCATGGGCTATAGATGGTGCTATACGTGTTGGCTCTTTTGGTGAGATTAATGGTGATGTACGTTGGACAAAGCAAATCAACAAACAGACTATAGGTTCCCTGAATATCCAAGCGATGCACGCAGATGGTAACTATCCTTTTACTCTTAAAAATGGACAGCTAACAGAAGAACGTACTCGCAAAAATAGCGATGTTGATCAACGTAAAGTAGAGGCCAATCTTGTACATCAATTTAATGATTCTAGTCGTTTAGACACCAAAGTGTACTATTACTATAGTGACCGTGGACTGCCTGGTAGTGTTATTCTGTACAATGAGGAAAGTTATGAGCGTCTTCTTGACGAAACATTCTTTGTTCAAACAGTATATAAGAAAGAATGGGGGAGTAAGTTGAGTATGCAATCTCAAGCTAAGTATGGCTATGGATATAATAGATATCAAGACAGAGATGTGGCACAAGAAAACAATCTACGTATTCAAAAAAACAAACAACAAGAATATTATTTAAATACAACTCTAGTCTATTCACCCAATAATTCTTGGAGCTTTTCTTGGGCTAACGATGGTATTTATAACACTCTCAAGAACAATTCTGAGTGGGTGCATCATCCAGCACGATGGACTTGGCTTACAGGACTAACTGCTCGATGGAAACAACATAGTATTCAAGTTTTAGGAACTTTTTTACACACTATGACTTTTGAGTCTGCTGGAGGTGTGGCACCACCAGATAATCAAAATGAATGGACACCATCTATCGCCATGCGTTACACTCCTGTTGAAGGAATACCATGGCATGTGCGCGCATTGTACAAACGTAGTTATCGTTTACCGAACTTCACAGACCTATATTATGAAGAAATGGGAAATACAAAGCTCGTGCCTGAAACGGCTGATGAATACAATTTGGGTACCAGCTATACATTAGCTTCTCCAAGCACTTGGTGGGATTATCTTAGTGTACATGTTGATGCATATATTAATAAGGTAGATAATAAAATAGTAGCTTTCCCAACAACCTATGTATGGAAAATGCGTAATTTTGGTCGAGTCGATATAACTGGAGTTGATCTTAGTGCAGATACCCGTTTGTTTATTTTACCACGATATACTTTGGATATGAACGCTAGTTACACTTTCCAAAAGGCAGTAGATAAGACAGATTCTTCAGCCAAGAATTACAATGATCAAATTCCATATACTCCTAAAAACAGGTACAGTGTTGGCGCCACTTTATCTAGTCCATATGGAACTTTAAGCTATACCATTTTACACGAAGGTGAAAGGTATTATCAACCACAGAATATACCAGTCAATAAGATGAACGCATATGATGAACACAGTGTCACTTATTCATTAGACTGGACTTTGGCAGGAATCGATTGCCGATGGAGCGTTTCTTGTATCAATATGTTTGATGAGCAATATGATATAGTCAAATTTTACCCTATGCCAGGAAGAAGCTGGAAATCATCCTTACGCTTCTCTTTCTAGTTGTCGAAATATTTATAAACTAACAATGATAAAAGATGAAATTTAGATCTATTTTACTGGGCTTATTTGCCACTTTAGCGTTGTCTCTTAGTGTGACTTCATGTAGCAATAGTAATTCTGATGATCCTGATGGCCCTGCTGGAGGAAATCGTGCGGCATATTTATTATGCAACGGTAAGTCTCAAGCTAATAATGGTAGCCTTAGTCTTATGTATTTAGATGCAGATCCGGTGACAATTACAGATCATATCTATGTACTGCGTAACAAGAAACAGATTGGTGATTTGGCACAAGATTTTATTGCAGAAGATGGATACTTCTTTATGACAGTTGCCAATTCAAAGAGCCTTGTGCAAATGGACACTCAAGGTCTAATCGTAAATCGATATGAATTCCCTGAAGCGGATGGAAGTCCACGTTATATGGCTTACTATGGTGGTAAATTGTATGTGACTGTATGGGGAACTGGTGTCGTTGTATTTGATGCAGCTACTTTGCAACGTGAACAAACGATCACTGTGGGTGCTTACCCTGAACATATTCAGCTTTGGAACAATAAATTGTATGTAGCTAATCAATCGTATTCTCCTTCAAAAGATAACACGGTTTCAGTCATCAATCCAACGACTCAAACAAAAGAAACAGATATTACTGTCGTCGAAAATCCAACAAACTTGCTTGTGTGTGACGGTAGCTTGTATGTGTCATCACAAGGTAACTATGCAGAAATTGGCTCATCTGTACAACGCATAGATTTGAGTGCTGGAGCCTATTCAGCTACAGAAGTGGCTACTGGATCAACTGTATGGACAGATGGTGCAAAACTATATATGGTTAAAGTTGTCTATGATGCCAATTGGAATGCCACAAATGAATTTTCAATCTATGATCCCGCAACATCACAAACAACTCCAGGGTATTTTCTAAAAGGTACACCAGAAGGACTTGAAACGACTAATTTCTATATGTTCTATTATGATGAAAAAACAGATCGTTATTTTGTAGGAACTACAGATTACGTCAATAATGGTGATGTGTATGTGTTTGATGGTAATTTTAACATGTTGTCACATATAGATGCGGGTGGTGTAAACCCTGCAAAGATGGTTGTTGTCAATTTGTAAAAGAAAAAATATACTAGTATCTTTGCATGAAGATACTTGAACAACTATATAAAACTAGTGTTTCGTGATATCGAGACACTAGTTTTATCACATAATCTTATAATTATGAACAACTCGCAGAAAACAAGAGCGTCTAGGAATAGAGGTATGAATATTATATTGATACTTCTAGTTGTCGTACTTGGTATATATGCTTATTTATTTTTTGGATTTAATGAAGATACTGCGTTAACCTCTTCCAAAGCTCAACTCACTTCTTGTGCAACAACTAATAAATATAGTCGCTTGTTACAATGTACTCGTTGGAATAAGTTGAACCAAGTAAATATAATCAATCCATGGGATACAACTAAGGTGCTTCAAAAATACTTATTTGTTCCCAAAAATGTGCGAGAGGCAAATGAAAAGAAAGTCTCAGATTGGAAGCATATATTCCATGGTAAGGTTATTTATACCCCAGTAGAGCGTGCAGTTATTTATTCTTCTGTCCATTGTGCTCTTGTTGTTGATTTGGGGTGTGTACATAATATTGTTGGGGTTACCGATGCTGAATATATTTACTCTCCAGCTGTTCGTCAAGGATTAGACGATGGACAAATTGCCGATTTGGGGTCAGGACTTGATCCTAATATTGAGAAATTGATTACTCTTAAACCTGAGGTGTTGCTAATATCTCCATTCGAATATAGTGGCGGTCATGGTCGAGTAGACAAAATTGGTATCCCAGTTATTGAGTGTGCCGATTATATGGAAGTATCCCCATTGGCACGTGCAGAGTGGATGAAATTTTATGGAATGATGTTCGGAAAATCTGATGTAGCTACTTCTCTCTTTACAAATAGTGAACGAGCATATTTGGATATTGCTCATCGGGCATCAAGTGCCTCAAAACGTCCTACCGTTTTGGCTGAAACAAAAAGTAGCAGTGCTTGGTATGTACCAGGGGGACGTAGTTATGTAGCAGGATATTTTAAAGATGCAGGTGCTGATTATCTTTGGGCTGATGATAATCGCAGTGGTTCCGTTCCTGTTTCCTTTGAAACTGTTTTCAAAAAAGCAAAGGATGCAGACTTTTGGTTGTTTAAATACAATAAAGATAAAGATATGACTTTAGACGATTTAAAAGCAGAATACGCTCCATATGCAGGATTTAGACCATATCATATTAAGCAAGTTTATGGTTGTAACACTCGCTATAAACGTTATTACGAAGATATCCCATTTCATCCTGAACGTCTATTAGCTAATATGGCTCATATTTTTCATCCTGAAATCTTTGAATCGTCAGAGTATACCTATTTTAGCCCACTTCCCTAATTCTTATATTTGCATATCATATGAAGCGATTTACTTTTTCCATGCTTATAATGAGCCTCTTGCTTGTTGTTCTTTTTGTGGCCAATTTAGTTTGGGGAGCAGAGAATATTCCGATGCAAGATGTATGGGCAGCTCTCACCACTGGGCACAGCAGCAATGACGCTTGGACTTTCATTATGCTTGAATCGCGTTTACCTCAAGCGATTACAGCTCTTTTTTGTGGTGCAGGTCTTTCCGTAGCTGGATTGATGCTTCAAACAATTTTTAGTAACCCTTTGGCAGGTCCCTCTATTCTTGGTATCAATACTGGAGCTAGTCTAGGAGTTGCTTTAATTATGCTTTTACTAGGAGGCAATCTTCAAGTGGCTGATTATTCTTTTTCGGGCTACGTGTCTGTTATCTTAGGAGCCTTTATAGGAGCTATGTGTGTATTAGGTATTATTCTTTTCTTTTCGACGCTAGTAAAGAGTAATTTGATGCTTCTTATTATTGGTATCATGGTTGGGTATATAGCTTCTTCTGCAATTTCTTTATTGAATTTTTTTGCTACAGCCGAAGGAGTCCATTCATATATGGCTTGGGGAATGGGCAATTTTAGTGGTGTTACTACGGATCAGTTAGGTCTGTATGTTGGCACCATTATGATTGGTTTAATTATCTCTATCTTTTTGATGAAGCCATTAAACGCCCTATTACTTGGACAGCGATATGCTGAAAATCTAGGAGTCAACATTCGTCGAGTACGTTTATGGTTGTTACTAGCTGTTGGCTTGCTTGTTGCTATCACAACGGCTTTTTGTGGCCCTGTCTCTTTTATTGGCTTAGCTGTTCCGCATGTAGCGCGTATGTTGTTGGGGAGTAGTAATCATAATGGACTTTTACCATTTACCATGATTACCGGTGCTGTCATAGCACTTATTTGCAATATCTTAAGTGTATTGCCTGGTGCTACTGGATTGATCCCTCTCAATGCCGTAACTCCAGTTATAGGAGCACCAGTTATTATTTATGTTATTATAAATCAACGTCGTCTTCAGTACTTTAATTGATGCCGTGTATTTTTATATGATTGATTCATGAAACAAGTCACTCTTTCCGCCCAAGACTTAGATATAGGTTACCAAGAAGGTAGTCACGGTAAATATGTTGTACACCGTAATCTCAACTTATCTGTACCTAGAGGTACTCTGGTTACTTTATTAGGTCCAAATGGAGCTGGTAAATCAACGCTCTTACGTACGCTTGCGGGAAGTCAATTTCCACTGAGTGGCAATGTCCTCCTTGGTGGTAAAGATTTGTATAGTTTAAGTCTGAAAGCACGTAGCCAGTCTATCGCTTTGGTGCTAACAGATAGGACACTTAGTGGTGGACTTACTCTTCGCGAACTCGTCTCTTTGGGTAGACAACCATATACAGGCTTTTTTGGTCGATTAAATCGAGAGGATAAAGACATTGTACAACAGGCTTTAAAAGATGTAGGAATGTATCATCTTCAAGATAGATATGTTGCCGAACTTAGTGATGGTGAACGTCAAAAAGGACTAATTGCTAAAGCGCTTGTGCAAGAAGCTGATTTGATTATTTTAGATGAACCAACTGCCTTCCTAGATGTCGTTAGTCGCATTGAAATTATGCAACTATTGCGTAGTCTAGCTCAACAAAAAGGGTGTAGTGTGCTTCTTTCTAGTCATGATGTAGAACAAGCCCTTATGCAAAGTGATTATCTTTGGCTATTGACTGCGGAAAAAGGGCTTCAGTCTGGTTTTACGGAAGATATGGTGCTCTCGGGTATGATGGAGGATCTCTTTCCACATAGCCCTATGGTTTTTGATGCAGTGCGAGGTACTTATCTGCCTCCCATTATTCATCAAAATGTGTGTCTTATTACAGGAGATGATGTGCTTCGTATCCAATGGTGTGAAAACTTGCTAATCCGGCACGGTATACGTACTATTTATCCATCTAATGCTACCGATGTTATGCAAGATTTGGGCAAATCATATTTGGGACATATAACTGTTAATCAAGAATCACCTATTTTATATAAATCTAGGGAGGGGGAGCGGTTTGTATGTTGCGATTTTCAAACGCTTGCTCAGCATATAATTTAGTAGACTAATTTATTATATACAAGTGGGGCGTGTATTCTTTTTTGAATACACGCCCCACTTATATATTGTGATGTCAGTCGGTAACTTATTCCTTGATAACACCTAGCTGTTTTCCTACAGTGATAAAGGCCTCAATTGCTTTATCCAAATGTTCGCGTTCATGTCCTGCTGAGATTTGTACACGGATACGTGCCTGATCTTTAGGAACTACTGGATAATAGAATCCAGTGACATAGATATGATGTTTTTGCATTTCAGAAGCGAAATCCTGCGAAAGTTTTGCATCATAAAGCATGACTGCGCAAATAGCGCTTTGAGTGGGTTTGATGTCAAAACCAGCGGCCATCATGCGGCTACGGAAATAACTTACGTTGTCAACTAGTTTGTCATGCAAATCATCGCTTTCTTCCAACATCTTAAATGTTTCTATAGCAGCACCAACAATAGCTGGGGCTAGTGAATTTGAGAATAAATAAGGACGACTACGTTGACGAAGTAATTCAATAATTTCTTTTTTTCCAGTTGTAAATCCACCTAATGCACCACCAAAAGCTTTGCCTAATGTACCTGTGTATAAATCAACACGTTTGTATGTGTCGAATAATTCACTCACACCATGACCTGTTGCTCCAACGACACCTGCCGAGTGGCTCTCATCTACCATGACCAAAGCATCGTATTTTTCTGCTAAGTCACAAATTTTATCCATAGGGGCTACATTCCCATCCATAGAAAAAACTCCGTCTGTTACAATAATACGGAAGCGTTGTGCTTGCGCTTTTTGTAGGCAAACTTCTAGTTCCTCCATATTTGCATTGGCATAACGATAACGTTGGGCTTTACATAGTCTTACCCCATCAATAATAGATGCGTGATTAAGAGAATCACTAATGATAGCATCATCAGCTGTAAACAATGGTTCAAATACTCCCCCGTTGGCATCAAAACATGCAGCGTACAAAATTGTATCTTCAGTCTTAAAATAACGGGCAATAGCTGCTTCAAGCTCTTTGTGAATATCTTGTGTACCACAAATAAAACGCACTGACGAAACTCCATATCCACGACTATCCATCATGCGCTTAGCAGCTTGGATAAGACGAGGGTGATTGGATAACCCCAAATAGTTATTGGCACAAAAATTTAAAACTTCTTGTCCACCTACTTGAATAACCGCTTGTTGTGGACTCTCAATCAAGCGTTCTTGCTTATATAACCCAGCTTCTCGGATGTTTTTTAATTCTTCCTCAAGATGAGCTTTCATTTTTCCATACATAACAATGAATAGGTTTTATGGTTAAATAATGAGTTGTCAACAAAGATGCGACTTTTATTCGAGATAGAAAGCTGTTTTTTCTATTTTCTTGTGTAGAATATCAAAAAAGCATTTATCTTTGTTCTGTATTAATCTAAGGTATTTCCTTATGTATGAGACAATAAACACCAAGCGTTAACCTATCCCTTAAAACGAATTAGAATTGTAATAATGAAACGTATATTTGTCATAGGAGCCACGGGCCAGATTGGTTCAGAGCTCACCATGGAATTGAGACATCGTTACGGCGGCGACAATGTTGTAGCAGGTTATATTCACGGCGCAGAACCGCAAGGTGTATTGCGTGAGAGTGGTCCAATGGCTCTTGCTGATGTAACAGATGCTGATGCTCTTGCTCAAGTTGTCAAGAAATATAAAATCGATACCATCTATAACTTGGCGGCTTTATTATCAGTTGTTGCTGAAAGCAAACCACAACTAGCTTGGCATATTGGTATAGATGGTCTTTGGAATGTACTAGAAGTTGCACGTGTATATGGCTGTGCCGTATTTACGCCTAGTTCAATCGGTAGCTTTGGACCTGAAACTCCTGCTGATATGACTCCCCAAGATACTGTGCAACGTCCACGCACCATGTATGGTATTTCAAAAGTTACAGGTGAATTACTTAGTGACTATTATTTTCATAAATATGGAGTTGATACTCGTTCAGTACGATTCCCTGGAATTATTAGTTATGTAACTCCTCCTGGTGGGGGCACAACGGATTATGCAGTAGATATTTATTATTCAGCTGTACGTCATGAAGATTTTATATGTCCTATTGCTGCTGGCACTCACATGGATATGATGTATATGCCAGATGCTCTACATGCTGCGATTTATTTAATGGAAGCCGATCCAACTCGTTTGGTGCATCGCAATAGCTTCAATATAGCTTCAATGAGTTTTGACCCAGAAGAAATATATAATACTATTCGTGCAGAGAGACCAGAATTTAAAATGACTTATCAAGTAGATAGTTTAAAACAGTCTATTGCTGATAGTTGGCCTGATCGTCTTGATGACAGTTGTGCGCGAGATGAATGGGATTGGTCTCCACAGTACAATTTGAGTAAGATGACTATAGATATGCTTGCCAAATTAGAGGCTAGAGGTATTTAAGCTAGCCAAACACAACAAAGAGTAAACTGAAAATCAATGATAAATCGAAACACGTTGCAAACCTTTTTTTGTGGTTTGTTTATTATAAGCTTGACCTTTTCAGCGTGTAGACCACGCAACACTGATCGTCAAGCTATACAAAATCAAGTTGCCATTCGTTCGTGGGATGAGGGTATGCAAGATATTGTTAATCTCATTGATTCGGTTAGTAGTGAGCAAGACTCTCTTGTCATTAATGAACCCAAGTTGTATCCAGAACAAGTTGATACTTATTTTGAAGACTTTATATATCAGTTTGGTGTTGATAGTGATTTCCAGTTACGTCGTATTATTTTTCCATTGCCAATTTATCGTGGAGATAGTATTATCTATTATCAAAAGGACGCATGGAAACATGATAGTTTGGTATCTCATTTGCCCTATTATTCTATGATTTTTGATGATAGAGCCGAATATAGTATGATGCAAGATTCGACTATTCGTCTGATCCATCTTGATTATTATGACTCCAAACACCAGTATTGTAGGAGTTATTACTTTAAAAAGATACAGGGACTTTGGCTTCTTGAAGCCATGCATTATCCCAAGCATATAAAAGGACAAACAGAGGATACTCGTTTAGGATCCTTCTTGGATTTTTGGATGGCATTTGCTTCCGATACTATTTTTCAACAACAGCATATACAGCGTACTGTTGAAGTTGAGACTGCTAATCCTGATAATGAATTTGAAACAATAAAAGGAACTTTTGATCATCAACAGTGGCCTCTTTTTAGGCCATCACTTGATGGAAATGTCTTGACTAATATAGATGTAGGTCAGCATCTAGTGTCGACGAGTTACACACGCACCGTTGTGCTTGATGGAGCAAGTAATGGCCTTTTTATAGTTTTGCGTTTTCGGTATGATTCTAAGAAGAAGACATGGTTATTATATGGTTTGGAAGAACCAGCAACATAAAAAACATTATGATACATATATACGAATCGATCTCTTTACTACCTTACCATACATTTCATATTGATGTATTAGCCGATATGCTAGTAGAGTATGATACAATTGAAGATTTACAAGAGATTCTCCGTAATCCCAATCAATATCCAGCTCCTTTCCTACATGTAGGATCGGGGAGTAATCTATTGTTTACGCAAGATTTTCATGGCACTATTTTGCATAGTAAGATGCAGCATATACATGTAGAAAATGAAACTGAAAACACAATCGATTTACTGGTAGATAGTGGTCTTGATTGGGATGTTTTTGTTGCATATACTGTAAATAAAGGCTGGTATGGTTTAGAGAATCTTTCTTACATCCCAGGTGAAGTAGGGGCTTCCGCTGTACAAAATATAGGGGCATATGGAGTTGAAGCATGTCAACTAATTCAAGAGGTGCATGCACTTGAAATAGCTACAGGTGATGAGTGTCTCTTTTCTGTTGAAGAATGCCAGTATGGCTATCGTCAGAGCTTGTTTAAACAGTCAGATATGCGCGGTAAATATATTGTGACTCGTGTGCTTTATCGACTATCCAAGGAACGAATTGTCCATCTTGAATATGGCTCTATACAAGCGCATCTCTCGGCATTGGGAGTTGATGGAGTAACGGCCAGTTTACAACAAATACGTGATGTGATTATTGATATTCGCAAAGATAAACTACCTGATCCTGATATACTGGGTAATGCTGGAAGCTTCTTTATGAATCCAGTTGTATCTGAAGAAACATTCCAACGTATATATTCTGATTATCCAACGATGCCTTTTTATCGTATTTCGGATGATGAAGTCAAAATCCCTGCTGGATGGATGATAGATCAATGTGGTTGGAAAGGGCGTAGTCTTGGCCATGCAGGCGTGCACAAAGATCAGGCTCTAGTATTAGTAAATCTAGGATGTGCTACTTCCGCAGAAATTGTCAATTTGGCCGAAGAAGTACGTGCTGCTGTATTCAAACGTTTTGGTATCTCTATTTATCCAGAGGTACTCTATATATAATAATTTGAAGATAAGACATTATGAGTATTAAGTTCACAATTCTAGGTTCAGGCACCAGCACTGGTGTTCCCCAGATTGGGTGCACTTGTCCAGTCTGCACTTCTACTGACCCACGCGATCATCGCATGCGCTGTAGTAGCTTTATAGAAACTGATAACACACGCATTTTGCTCGATTGTGGTCCTGATTTTTATCATCAAGCTTTGCGTTATATGCCGTATAAAGCATTGAGTGGTGTATTGATTTCACATGAGCATTTTGATCATGTTGGTGGCATTGACGATCTACGTGCTTATTGTCATTTTGGCGATGTTGATATATATGCTAATGCCTCTAGTGCGAATTCTCTTCAAACACGTATGCCATATTGCTTTGTTGAAGAACGTTACCCAGGTATTCCACTCATTAATCTTCATAGCATTCTTCCATATCATCCTTTTACTATAGGGGATATAGAAGTGTTACCGATTGAAGTGATACATGGAAAATTGCCCATATTAGGTTATGTGCTTACTATTGGGGCTGTTCGCATTGGTTATATTACAGATATGAAAACCATGGATGAACGTAATTATGCCCTATTAGAACATCTAGACCTATTGGTGATGAATGCGTTGCGAATAGAAAAACATTGGACTCATCAGACGCTAGACGAGGCGCTTGTTGTCGCAAAAGAAGTGCATGCAAAACAAACTGTTTTTGTACATATGAGCCATGATATGGGATGTCATGAAGGAATAGATGCTCAATTGCCGCCAAGTGTGAGTTTGGGGTATGATGGGTTAACTATTGAATATCCATAATGATAAGATAATCACTCAAATTGTTTGGTTATGTTGCAAATAAGTCGTATATTTGCAGCCTATCACTGGGGTTGACTGGATTTGACAGTGGGCCGAGGTGGTGAGTAAGCATGCAGTGCGTCGATTATTAGCACTTTAAACTCAGTGATCAAACTTTTTTAATTGGCGAAACTAATTTTGCTTACGCTGCCTAACTGAATTATAGTACGTTAGCTTAATCTACCGACCCAGAAGAGGCGGTAGACGTAACATCGCTCAGGGCCTGTGTCTTCGTAGTCCCCTGATTCAGCGGTGCTGTCGAGACGGAGATAGTCAGTACTTTCCTCAAAGTGCTGGTGAAATAAAGAGGATAAGGTTAGAGCGGATGGCTTGGGTTTCAATCTAACTCGAAAAAATTAGGCCAAGATAAGCATGTAGAAAGCTTATTAGTTCCCCATTTGGACGAGGGTTCGACTCCCTCCAGCTCCACAGCGATAAAACGCCCTCATAAGTTTGTAACTGATGAGAGCGTTTTTTATTAACAAGTATACATAGTACCATGTTGTTTACTTCATTCTTAATTAGTATATTTGATACCTATATGATAATAAACGTTCCATAAATATATAGTCAAAACGAAAGTAAATTATTGATGTCATGAAGAAAATATTTTTATATACTCAATGTTGTTTTTTGAGTTTATTGATTGTGTCTTGTACACACAGTTCGCGTTCCCTTAATCATACATTGACTCAGTGGCATATGATGTATCCCACATCTAGTCAAGATCTTAATTTAGTTGAGGCAGTCAAAACTATTCGTCTCAAAACCTATACTCCTATATTAGAAGATGGTCACTATGTTAGAGGATCTATTCAAGAGGTGACTCATGCTGTAGTAGCTCGTAATAAATCTTACGAAATTGAATTTTCTGAGTTAGGTGTTATAAACCACATTATTTCTCTATCTCATACTGATCAAGTGCTCAATAAGCAAGTCAGTATTATTGATCCAAATGGGCAATATATTGGTTTCTTTAATTATGATGCTCAGGGCAATCCTGAGTTTAAAGCTGAGTATAGTTACACTAAAGATACGCTTATACATATTGAGAGTAATTCAGAATTAGCCGATGGGTATTGGGAAGTAGACTTTGATTATCCATCATTGGATGAAATGTCGTATACTCAAAAATTTTATGAGGGTACACTTGAAAAAAAAGAAATTATAATCAACCAAAGGGTACATGAAGTTTGGGAAAAACATATGGCTGAGGGCGATACTGAAACGACTCACCACGAGTACGTATATAACGCATATAATGATATCGTGAAGGATCACGTAGTGCGTAGTGGTATTTATCTTGGTGCTCCTAAGGGGCACCAGAATAAAGTCAGTTACGAAATGAGTTACATATATACGTATGATAAGAAAGGTAATTGGATTACTCGTGTTGTTTTGAGAGATGGGAAAGCACTAGATTATCAAACACGCGATATTGTTTACTATTGATATTATTTTGTATATATTGCTTTTTTATGCGCTGTTATTGTGGTTTTGTCACTATTGTTGTATTTGATTGTGATAATGGATGTGCTTTATATAGTAAAATAACTTCATTACTCAACACAAAGTTTTACCTTTATCGCCGATATTAGGATCTCATCATTTAGAGATCACGCAACTTATTACAACAAAGCAAAAATGGTTTTTAAACTTTCAGTACGGTTTCACATGCTTATTTTAGGCATGTATTGGTTTCTCCTTCTTCCACTTATTCATTTCATTTTTGATTGTACAATCATTCAACTTTTACTTATTGCTTTATGTTTTGCTGTCATTCATTTCCTAGCTACAGCAAAAGATAAAGTTATTATAAGCCGGCAATGCGTGAAATGGAAATTATTTCATATAGGACAAACTGCTTATTATGAAAATATGCGTAATGTCAAGATTGCCAAACATTGGTCACAACGATGTGTGCAGTTTGATTATACTGATCAATCAGGTAAGAAGTGCACTGCACATATAGGGGGTATGTATGATATTCAAGAAATTTACACAGAACTTCATTATCTTCAAGCTTCGTGACAAAATCATCTCTACTTTCTTTAGGTAGAATTCTTGTTGCTAAAGTGGAGCAATTTGTTTAACAACTTGTGTTGTATATACAGTACAATAGATATATAAAGCAATCGCGCATATTGGATATACCCAATACGCGTGATTGTTTTTGTTGTTTAGAGTGAGGTCTCTAAACGATTTCTTATAATTCTTTGTACATGTGAATAGTCATTTCTGTTTCACACAACGCATTAATCTGAGGACAGATTGTTGTAAAATGAGGCGTTTGACTGTGAATCTCAATGCTTTTTTCGTCTTTCCAAAATTCTATAAAAGCAAGCGATTGCTTGTCTTGTAGATCTTGGTGTAAACCATAACTAATGTTGCCTTCTTCTTCTCTTGAGCCTTCAACTAGTGGACGTGTTAACTCAATTAGTTCCTGAATTTTGTCGGCTTTTACTCGACAAGTTGCTACAATCTTGATCATAATCTTATATTTTAATGTGATAATACAATTATATTCTTCCGTAGGAGATATACAAAAGTAGTCTATTTCTACAACATTAGCAAATACTTAATCGGTGTAAATCTTGTGTTTTTTTTTATGGAGTGTGATGTTGAAAATTTTTACTACTGTAGTAGCATTACTAATATGTTATAGAAAATGCCTATGTGTTTATTATTCTTTTCTATTTGTATTTATTACAATGATTGCTTATCTTTGATGCATCAAAAATTAATAACACATTTAAAGAATTACATTATGGAAGAAATGAACAATACACAAGTACATGCTATGCCACGTATAGGGGATAAAGCACCAGCTTTTGAAGCTGTAACAACTCAAGGTCCCATTAAATTTCCAGAGGACTTTTTTGGAAAGTGGACTATATTATTTAGTCATCCTGCTGACTTTACCCCAGTTTGTACCAGTGAGTTTATGACTTTTGGTAGTCAAATTAAAGAATATGAAGCTCTAAATTGTCAGTTAATAGGGTTGTCTATTGACGGTTTATATAGTCACATTGCTTGGCTGCGTACCATTAAAGAAAAAATAGATTTCAATGGAATGAAAGATGTGGAAGTAACTTTTCCTCTTATAGATGATGTCAGTATGAAGGTTGCTTCGAAATATGGAATGATACAACCAAATGAAAGCAGTACAGCTGCTGTTCGTGCAGTTTTTTTTATTGATCCTATTGGGGTGATTCGTACTATTTTGTACTATCCCTTATCGCTTGGACGTAACTTTGATGAAATTAAGCGTGTGCTTATCGGATTACAGACGGTCGATAATTTTGGAGTAGCACTACCAGCCGATTGGCGTCCTGGTAAAGAAGTGATTGTGCCACCTGCAGGCTCTTGTGGTGTAGCAAAAGATCGAGTAGAAGGCAATGAGGGTGAAATGAAATGTTATGATTGGTTCTTCTGTACAAAAGAACTTTCTAAAGAAGAAGTGGAGAGTAAGTTAGGCAAATAATTACGTTTTCATATGTATAATCCCTGGAAGCAAGCTGATAGCTACTTTCAGGGATTTTCTTATGTTATTTGTGTGATACACAGTAAGTTTAGCCAAATTCTGAATGATTTTTGGATTGTGCTTCGTTGTAAGTGAAATATATAGCAGTTCCTGTCGTGCATATGGTACCATCTGCTTTGCTAATTGTAACTCCTATTTCTACGAGGTTTCTACGTTGGCGTAGCACTTTACCTGTAATGGTCAATTCTCCGTCTGTAATATGGATAGGTGCTAGGTATTTGACTTCAAGTTTACTCGTCACTCCTTTGACCTGTAAGCGATCCATAACCACCCAAGCTGCGACTTCATCAATAAGCAAGCCTTGAATACCGCCGTGCAGTACGTTCATCCATCCTTGAAGTTCTTTTGTTGGTGACCATTTTGAGAGCACGCTTTCCCCATCTCGATAAAATTCCATATGTAAGCACATCGGATTGCGGGGTTCACAGGCGATGCAGTAGTGATCTGGATGCTTGTGCCAAGGATTGTGTATCTTTTCCATAATTAGTTGACTTTTTTGAGTTTATCACAAAGGTACATTCTTTTGTGGAGATATTGGTTGTGAAATAGATATATTTAGCAGCAAACATTGGGGAGCTTATAAAGTAAGCCTGCTATAAGAAAAATCTCATAGCAGGCTTCTCTCATGCTTATCCAAAGGTAAGCAAAATAAGTTGATGCAAATTATATTACATCATTTGTACGGGGATGTATTACTTCTTAGTTATCTTTTTTAAAGAGATTGCAAAACCTCCAGATGCAGCTTCCCAAATTTTCAAAGTAGTCTTAGAGCTTACTGTACGTGTTGTTATTTTGTAGCTCTGAGGATTCTTTAGATAATCCGCATCTTTACCATCTTGGTAAATAGTCGCTGTATATTTTGCACCTGGTTCTAGAAAATCCAGCTTAATTTTGCAGGTACGTGGATTTTCGTCAGTAATACCACCAACAAACCAGTTTTCGCTATTTTTAGCAAGACGGGCAATAGTCAAGTAATCGCCAGGGGCAGCTTCCAAATATTTGGTATCATCCCAATCGATTGCTACATCTTTAATGAACTGGAAGGCATCCATATGCTTCTTATAGTTCTCAGGAAGATCGGCGGCCATTTGTAATGGAGAATACATGGTCACGTAAAGTGCCAACTGTTTGGTCAATGTAGTCATGACTTGAGAGTGATTATCGTGACCTAACCAATTAAGTTGTGTGTCAAAGATACCTGGAGTATAATCCATAGGGCCACCTTTGAGACGAGTAAATGGAAGAATTACAGTATGATCAGGATTGTTTCCACCGAAAGCCTCATATTCAGTACCACGTGCACTTTCGTTGCCGATTAAGTTAGGATATGTACGGCAAAGGCCTGTAGGGCGTACAGCTTCGTGAGCATTGAGCATAATCTTATAATCAGCTGCTTTTTTCAACGAATACATATAGTGATTTACAATCCATTGGTCATAGTGGTGTTCACCACGTGGTAGCATATTACCTACATAACCACTTTTCACAGCAGGATAGCCATTGTCTACCATAAATTGATAAGCTTTATCCATCCAACGTTCGTAGTTGCGAGTTGAACCAGATGTCTCGTGGTGCATAATCATTTTGATTCCTTTGGATTTTGCGTAGCGGTGAATTTCTTTCACATCAAAATCTGGATAAGGAGTGATAAAGTCAAATACAAAGTCTTTTGAATGACCGAACCAGTCTTCCCAACCAATATTCCAACCTTCTACCAATACTCCATCGAAACCATTGGCTGCAGCAAAATCGATATATTCTTTGACATGTTCGGTTGTTGCACCGTGACGACCATTAGGCTTTTCCTTTGAGTAGTCAGTGACACCTAGTTTCAGGCCAGTAGCATCTGTGTATGCCCAAGTTTTAGCTCCAGTGATCATTTCCCACCATACACCAATATATTTCATAGGATGAATCCATGAAGTATCTTTTAGTTTGCAAGGTTCATTTAAGTTTAATTCCATCTTATTGGCTAGAATACCAGCTGCATTAGCACTGACCATAACGACACGCCATGGTGATGTTGCTGGAGCCATTAGATACCCTTTCTTGCCTTGCGCATCTGGAGTTAAGTAAGAAGTGAATACAAAATTTTTGTCGTCTAGGTTAAGATGCATACATGAATAATCTACTAATGCTGCTTCATGGATGTTCATAAAGATACCATCATCTGTCTTTAATAACAATGAAGTTTGCACACCTGTCTCTGAAAATGGAGTCTGAGAGGTATTTGGTGTGATCGCTTTCTTCATTTTACCACGGATTTCAGAAAGACGACTTGTTGTGTACAAATATTCTTGTGTATCGAAATCACCAGGAATCCACCAAGCTGTTAGATCACCAGGCATGGCAAATTGTGTTTTTTCTTCACGCAATACAAAATCACCAAGGTTGGGCTGACGTGGAAATTCGTAACGGAAGCCAAGTCCATCATTGAATAGACGGAAACGAACAATAATATGACGTTTTGTAGAAGTCTGATCGAGAGTTATGGCTAATTCGTTGTAGTGATTGCGGATAAATTTAGTTTCTCCCCATACTGGTTTCCAAGTATTGTCGAAACTAGACGTTTGAGTGTCACTTATAGTAAATCCATCCATAAGATCTTTTTCTGGAGCTACTAACTGCAAGCCTAGAGTAGATGGTTTTATTACTTCTTTGTTGTTAAAATACAACGAATACACTGGAGTACCTTTTGAGTTCAGGGTAAATTCCATGTGTAGAGCACCGTCGGGAGAGGTCAACGTTTGTTTTTCTCCGGCGATTACTGATGTTGGAACGCACATCAGAATGGCAGCAATCAGTAGCATAAAAAACTGATTCTTTAAGATTAACTGCTTCATTGTCTAATTTTTTTAGATTAAAATAAATGGTATGTTGCCTTCTTATGATAAAGGTCTATTTGTCACAAAAATAACGATAATAATGTGGTATTCCATCGTTTGCATACAAAGTCTTACTTGTTTTGAGTTGCAATCGTTTTCATAAGTTGAGGAAAAGCCCTATATTTGTGGGCTATAACTAAATTATTGTTCACTTAGACTTAACCGGATGTTTAGATTCGTTTTAAAGAACTATATCTTTTTCCTGTTTATAGGCCTTTTTCAAAAGCCTATTTTTATGCTATATCATTATAAAATGATGCCTATTCATAAGGTGTTTGATGTCATGTTTAATGGCATACCTCATGATTTGGCTGTGGCAGGATATCTTAGTGCCATTCCTCTATTTGCTTTAATCATTCGTCAATGGTGGCGCAGTGACTGGCTGTTGCTTTTTCAGCGTACTTATTTGTGGATTGTGGCGTTAACAGTAGGTGGCATATATGCTACCGACATGGTGCTGTATGCTCAGCGTGATTATAGACTAGATATCTATAGTAGTGGGCCGTCAGCTTCTACAGGTCAGATTGTCTGGATTGTTTTTTTGGCGATTGTTTATGCCATTTTTATTTATCAGATAGGTCGAAAGCTATTGATTGATACCATGGTACATCTTGAAGATACACGCCATGAGTATACTCATCGTATCATTCAGAGTGCGTTGGGATTACTTTTAATGGGTATTATCTTCATTCCTATACGTGGAGGATTTGGTACATCGGTGATGAATAGTGGCATTGTGTTTTTTAGTACAAATAAAGAACTCAACCATGCAGCCTTAAACCCATGTTTTACATTGGTTGAGTCTCTGGTACACCCTAAAGACTTTTCTTCAGAATATCGTTTTTATGAAGATGGTGATACAGTTTCTGAGATGTTGATGCCTTTGCAGCCGTCTCCTTTAGACCCTAATACTTCTTCTTTGTTAAATGTGTCGAGACCTAATATTGTATTTGTTTTGATAGATGGGGCTATGGCGCAGGCTATGTCAAGTTTATCACAAAAACCATTTTTACATGAGAATGTACTCGTGCATCTTGATAGTATTGCTAAGACTGGGGTGAATTTTACAAACTTCTATGCCAATAGTTATTCCAGTCAACGTAGTTTGATGCCTATATTCAGTGGTTTACCTGCACTACCTAGAGCAGTTATGATTAACTATCCACATATGTATCAAGACATGACATCTTGGCCCAAATTACTAAAGGAAGAGGGGTATCAAATCGAATATTACTATGGAGGGGATGTTAATTATAAGAATATGCGTGCCTATGCTCGCACCATGGGATTCCGTCGTTTGGTGAGTGATAGTTATTTCTCTATGTCTGCTCAAGCATCCAATAGACGTGGGGTTTATGATGAACTTCTTTTTAGAAAGGTGATAAGTAGTATTAAACCAGATAAGCAAAAAGAACCTTTTTTGCGTGTTGTACAGACAGCAATTTGTGGTGATCCTTATTCTGTACCTTATCGTCGTGAGGGGCTGACAAAACCTATGAATGCTTTGGCATATTCCGATTCTTGTGTCGCAGATTTTTTACAACAATTGAAAGCCACAAAATTTTGGAATCACACCTTGGTGGTCATTTCGTCTGATAGTCCATTACGTTACCCCAAATATATGGAAGAGGATTGTTCACAACGTTATCAAATACCGTTGGTATTAACCGGAGGAGCTCTTAAAAGGGGAGGACTTACAGTTGATACTTATGGATCACAACAAGATTTGGCGGCTACTCTTTTTGCTCAGATGGGTATGTCTCATGATGATTTTCCTTTTTCGCAGAACTTATTGGATAGTACGCGCAATCATTTTGCACTTTTTACAACTCAAGATGCGTTTGGGATAGTGACATCAAAAGGTGAGGTCATCTATAACGTAGAGACAAAAGGATCTACTGGAGATATGAAGGACAAAAAAATATGGATTCAAAGAGGTAAAGCACTCTTACAAGGAGTGAGTGATATCTTTGCACCAATGTAGAGTGAAAAAAGGGTATTTCCTTTGTGAATCGGCATGGAACTAGTATATTTACAACAACAAAATTTAAACCGAAGATATTATGGATAAAATCGTAGAGCGCTTTATAACGTATGCAAAGCGCTACACTCAAAGTGACGAACTCACTAATATGACTCCATCAACTCCTGGTCAAATGGAGTTTGCTGTTCTGCTTAAAGAAGAGTTAGAGGCCATGGGATTAGAAGAGATCAGTTTGGATGACAATGGATACTTGTTCGCAACTTTACCAGCGAATTCAAACAAAGAGCTGCCTACTATTGGCTTTATTGCACACATGGATACCAGTCCCGATTTGACAGGCAAGAATGTGCAACCACGCATTGTTGAAAATTATGATGGAAGTGACATTGTTTTGAACGAAGAGCACAATATTGTAATGGCTGTGGCTCAATTTCCAGAATTGTTAGATCATAAAGGAGAAGATATTATTGTAACCAATGGGCTTACGCTTTTGGGTGCAGATGATAAAGCTGGAATTGCTGAAATTGTGTCTGGCGTTGAGTATTTGATGAGTCATCCTGAAATTGAACATGGAAAGATTCGCATTGGATTTACTCCTGATGAAGAAATAGGACAGGGTGCAGATCATTTTGATGTTGAGAAGTTTGGAGCAGATTGGGCGTATACTTTCGATGGTGGAGAACTAGGGGAATTGGAGTATGAGAACTTCAATGCTGCTGGTGCAAAAATCACTTTTAAGGGGCGTAATGTACACCCAGGGTATGCACGTCACAAAATGTTGAACTCTATGCGTATTGCCAATCAGTTTATGTCTATGATACCACGATGGGAAACTCCAGAACATACACAAGGTTATGAAGGTTTCTATCACTTGATTAAAATGACAGGTAGCGTAGAAGAAACGACTTTACAGTATATTATTCGTGACCATGATCGTCAGAAGTTTGAAAGTCGTAAACGTGAATTTGAACATTTGAGTCACAAGATTAATAGCGAATTTGGAGCAGATTGTTCCGTTGTCGAAATCAAAGATCAATATTATAATATGCGTGAGCAAGTGGAACCAGTTATGCATATTGTTGATTTAGCTCATGAGGCAATGAAAGCTGTGGGGGTGCCACCTAATGTTAAACCAATTCGCGGTGGCACAGATGGAGCACGTTTGAGTTTTATGGGTTTGCCTTGTCCCAATATTTTTGCTGGTGGATTGAATTTCCACGGACGTTTTGAATGTTTGCCTATTCCTAATCTTAAGAAAGCCATGGATGTCATGGTGAAGATTGTGGAATTGTCTGCAAAGCAATAAAATACGGCGCAGATTGATGCGCTACTTTATGCTCTATTGTTTGGGTGACGAACAAAGAATTCGTTACTAAGCAATAGGGCATATATCAATAATAAACACATGTACTCCCGTGAGGGAGAACGAATATCTTTTGAAAAACAATATAACCAATATCTAATGAATAGAACTATGAACAAAAGAACTTCTTTTTACAACAAGCACGTAGCGCTCGGAGCCAAAATGTGCCCTTTTGCAGGTTGGGATATGCCTATTGAGTATTCTGGTATTATCGATGAACATATGACAGTTGTCGAAGGCGTCGGTGTATTTGATGTCTCTCATATGGGTGAGTTTTGGGTTAAAGGACGCCATGCTTTTTCTCTATTGCAACGAATAACAAGCAATGATATCTCTGCTTTGGAAATAGGAAAGATCCAATATTCTACTCTATTGCACGAAAATGGAGGCATTGTTGATGATTTGTTGGTCTATATGTATGATATTGAAAAATATCTTCTAGTGGTTAACGCGGCCAATATTGACAAAGATTGGGAGCATATCAGTAAACAAAATGAGGAACAAGCGGAACTCGAAAATGCGTCTGATTGGATGGCTCAGTTGTCCATTCAAGGTCCCAAAGCCATAGATGTATTAGAAAAGCTTGTAGATATTGATTTGAAGAAAATTCCTTATTATCACTTTAGTGTGGGTAGTTTGGCTGGTATTGATAATGTCATTATCTCAAATACAGGTTATACAGGGTGTGGTGGATTTGAAATTTATTTTTATCCCGAACATAGTAAAATTATTTGGAATGCCATTTTTGAAGCTGGTAAGGAGTACGGTATAAAACCAATTGGACTTGGAGCTAGAGATACATTGCGCTTAGAAGCTGGCTTTTGTTTGTATGGACACGAGTTGAACGACCATATAACCCCTATAGAGGCAGGACTTGGTTGGATCACTAAGTTTGTCGATGATAAACCTTTCTTAGGGCGTGAACGTATGGAAAAACAGAAAGAGGAAGGAGTGACGCGCCGTTTAGTTGGCATAGAACTTCAAGAGAAAGGAATTCCGCGTGAAGGGTATCCTATTGTTGATAAAAATGGGCAAGAGATTGGCGTGGTGACTTCGGGTACTATGTCTCCCATGCGTAAGGTTGGTATTGCTATGGGATATATAGACGTGCCAATGAATAAGGTGGGTACGGAAGTGATGGTGCAGATTCGCAATCGTAATATACCAGCATTGGTGGTCAAACCTGGTTTTAGAAAATAAGACGTACATATTTACATATATAAAAATGAGCTAGATGTATCTACAATACATGCTAGCTCATTTCTTTTTCTTCATTGTAAAAATATTACTTATCGAATTGGATACATACTGGATGATATAATGAAATATCTTGATGTGTATTGGTCAATAAACCCGTTTTTAGATCTCTTTTATACACTTCTATACAGTCACTGTCACGACAAGCAACTAGTAGGAATTTTCCATTGGGTGTAATCTTGAAATTACGTGGATGGATGCCTGTAGCTTGATAATCAACCTTGGTCAATAAGCCGTCTTGTGCTACTTGATAGATGGCTATACCATCAGCCTTATGTCTATTGCTGGCATAGAGAAATTTTCCATCTGGACTGATACGTATATCTCCACTTTGATGTCCACCTACGCTGTCGTTTTGGACAACTTGTTGTTGAGTAAACTGATTGTCGGTGTATTTGTAGACAAACACTTGTCCACTCAATTCTGTTAAGACGTAGAAAAATTTACTATTGGGCGAGAACACAAAATGACGTGGCCCTGTTTTAGGAGGTAATTGTAGATAATGTTCTTGAGGAGTAGGGTAGTCGCTATGACTAAAAGAATATAGACGACTATTTCCTAAATCACTAGCGTACAGTGTCGTTGAATCAGGCGAAAAGCGTACGCAATGCATATGTGCTTTAGAGGCTCCTCTATATCCATCAAATGCTGTGAGCACTGGAGTTTGTTTCAAACTCCCATCTTCATTTAATTCTACAGTTGTTAGGCTACCGCCTCCATAATTGGCCGTTGTAACCATATGCCCATCCGTTTGGATATAACAAGGATAGGCACCGTGCGTAGGCACATTATTTAGATGTGTTAGTGAACTTGTAATACTGTCATAGGAGTATGCGTGAATCATAGCATCAGCGCTATCATTTTCACTGACTGCATACACCTGTTTTTTGTCTGCCGAGAAAGTCAAATAAGAGGGATTAGATACTGGCACAGTACGTATAAATGTGTGGGTGCCATTTTCTTGATCAAATTGATAGATATTGATTCCTTGTGTGGAATCTGCGGTATAAGTACCGACCAACATTGTCATCATATCAGATAGGGATTGAGTACGTTTCTTAGGTTGACACGCAATAAACAGGAGGCTGAACAGAGCCATGGCTATGCTAGCCATTTTTACAATAGATTTTTTTAGGTGTATCATTGCTATTTTATATTTTGATGTAACATCTACGTGCTTATTGTGTACTTGTAGATGCTTGAAATAGGTACATAGGCTACTGTGATAATATGGAGCAAATATACGAAACCCTAGACAATAATACTTCAGTTTTCGTCGAGTATTTTATAGCTTACTATGATTTCCTTTGAGTGTTAGAGAAGGATGTGGTTGCAAAGGATGATATTATAAAAAAGACGTGGACTTTATCTAAATGATAAAATCCACGTCTTTGTGATCGCGATAGGATTCGAACCTATGACCGACGCCTTAGAAGGGCGTTGCTCTATCCAACTGAGCTACGCGACCAGCCTTAACTTTTGTTTAGCGGGTGCAAATATAGGATTTTTTTGATTACTGAGCAAGCTTTTTGGAGGAAAAATTAGCTAAATCTATTCTTTTTCTACTGATGTCGGTTCTTCTTGCTTTATTCCATCGCTAATCTGAGTTGTATACGATTGAATACGTGTCCAGTCATATCCTTCTATTTCTTGTGTGTCTGACTCAATGTCCATGGTGAAATAAAACAGTGAGCCTTTTCCTGGTTCTGATACTAAACCAATCTTTCCACTTTCGTGACTTTCAATAATGGCTTTGGCAATGGCCATGCCAATACCAGTACCATTGGCAATATCATCCAGTTTAGCAAAAGATTTAAACACATCTCGTTGTTTCTCAATAGCTATACCAATGCCAGTATCTGCTACAAAAACCAATAATTTATTGTCTTGAATTATAGCTCCAAAATAGACATCACCCTCCAATGTGTATTTACAAGCATTGCTTAAGAAATTGTGAATGACACGAGTGATTTTATGTCTATCGGCGAGTATTCTGAAATTACTGTAAGGCATGACTTGATGTAAGTGCACGAGTCCCTTTTTCTTTAATTTTTCCAGAATTACATTGAATACACTTTCTAATTCGTCCATTTGTTCTACAACATCGTACCACAATGGTTCAATTTTGGAAGCCCCAGATTGGTATTTAGCTAAATCAACAACATCGTTTAAAAGTTCAAGTAAATATTCGTTGTTTTGAGATATATGTTTGCTAAATTCTCGGATACTTTCCTCATCATCTACATCTTTCATCATATGTGCAAAACCAGTAATGGCATTGACAGGAGTACGTATATCGTGACTCATATTGGCAATGAATAATGATTTTAATTTTTCAGCCATTTCAAGTTTCTTACGCGACTCGATTAATTCAGTGACATCTATTCTGACTGAATACACATAACTATAATTATTTTCTTTAACAAGCCACTTGCGCGTATAGCAAGCGTGAGGAGATCCATCGGCACGTCTATATTGTTCTATCTCATCATATTCTTCTCCAGTTTTTACGACTTCCAAAGAGGTGTCTTGTGAACGACGGTGTAGTAATCTATCCATACTGTATCCTTTGATACCAGTATTTTCAAGGTCAGGGTATACCTTAAAACTAGCGGGATTGCGGTACACAATTTCACATCCTTTATCTACGTCTTCCATTTGAACGGGATGTGGAATAGTATCCAATACGATACGCATAATTTGACGCCTGTATTTAAGCTCTAATCTTGATTTACGTCCACGCAAATATAGAACTGCAAATATTGAAAATAGGATGAATAAGACAAACGGACCTATGGTCAAGAATAGATTTAGGTAATAATTGAAGTCGTTGAAATATTGTGGCACCCCTTCTTTATCAAATATTTTGTTGAGCGAGCCATCCAATGCTTCAGCTACAATAGCATGATTTAAGTCTGGTATAATAGAAGCATTGTCATCATTAGTTGCAATAATGAAGGCACGTTTTATAGAGGGTAGTGCTTGCATTTTGTAGTTTAAAGCACTCAATCCTAGTTTGTAACCTTCATAGTTCATACGCATTTCGTCTCCAAGTATCGCATCTATTTCTCCACGATCCAGCATATGTACAGCTTGCTCAAAATTATCTTGGTAAGAGCACTTTACTTGATCAGACATAAGTGAAGCAAAAGACGATATGCAGCATTGGTCAAATAAACTGATACGGTGATTGAATAGATCCTGTAGAGAACTATACTGCTTTGATCGCTTGGTGAAAATACTTACATGACCTGTGAGAAAGATTAATGTGTGATTTTTTATAGTATCCTCATCAGATATTTGTTGTGGAATAACGGCCATGTCTATCTTATGTTCATTCATTTGTGCAATGATGTTGTTATAAGATAGAGGTACTAATTCATAGCGGCAACCAATATGTTTCATGAAATAGTCTAGTTGTTCTAGAATAATACCATGAGTAATTTTTCCGTTATCTACGTAAATATATGGGGGATGGTGATAAACGCCAATTTTATAGGACTCCTTTTGTACTGTGTTAGAATCTTCAGATGGCATTTGTTGTGCATACCCTACCATCGAGCAAGCACAAAGTAGAATGAATACACTCAATATTGTAAATAGTCTATGCTTCATAAAGCCCTCCTTTCTCCACGGCATTACCTAGTTCATCATATTCGTACCAAATACCTTTCCATCTCAAGTCAAGTATCTGATCGTATTCTGTTGTGTCATTAACGATGAGTCCTTCGGTTTCATATGAGAAATAAGCGGATACCCAAAACAGTGATCCTTTACCTTCTTCTGAATAAACTCCAATACGTCCACCAGGGAATAGTTTCATCATTTGAAGGCATATTGGAGCGCCAAGTCCAGTGCCTGGTGTGAAATCATCGACCTTCTTAAAACGATCAAATACACGATTCAGCTTGTCTTTAGCTATGCCACTTCCAGTATCTTGAACATAAAAAACAGATTCGTCGTTTTTTGTATACCATCCTACGCGTATTGTTCCTTTATTGGTGAAGCTAATAGCATTCAACATAAATTGATCCAATATGTATCTGTAACATTTATCGTCCACTTGCAAACGAAAAGAATCGTATAAAACGTCACCTACTATCTGTATGGATTTATTAGCAGGAATGAAATGCTCATACATCATTTTAATATTACGAGTAACATTCATAGCATCGCCAGGACGTAAAGATAGTTTGAACGTATTGGATTCTAGTTTAGAATATAATAAAATGTCTTCGATTAATTTTGCCAAAAAATCACTTTTCTCACTAATCAATTGTGCATAGTACGCGCGATCCTCTTCTGGAAGATCTGGGAGCATATCACTAAATCCCACGATAGTATTTAGAGGAGTACGTATTTCATGATTGATTGTAGACAAGAAATGTTCCATACGTAAATTGTTTTCCTCTGCCTCTTCACGGGCTTTGTTTAGATTTTGCACATTAGTAGAGACATATAATAGATAGTATTTGTTTCTAATCTTGATACGCTCTACAAATATATGCGCATCCCAAGTTATGTTATTGGGAAGTGCTAATCTAGTATAGTATGAAGACGAACCACCTTCATTATATGTCTTATTACCGACCCATAAGAAATTATTACGTTGTTTCTCATTTAAGATCGCTAATACCTCTTGTTTGGTTGGTAAGGAACCATTAAATAAGTTATACACAACCTTGTTGGCTAAGAAAATAAAGTGATCGTCATGTGCATCCCAATCCAAGATATATAATGCAAAAGGTATATTGTCAAAGACCATTTCTACGTGTTTGGCATAAAATTGTTCTTGTCTAGAATCATACCTATTTCTTAGATGTCTGCTGATAATTAAGAAGATGGTAATGAGAATGGCCAAGAGTAGTATGGCACTCCCAAGTACGAATTCAATAGGCCATTTTTTTTGTTGTATTTCAGGGAAATATTGATTGACCAATTGATCGAGTTCCCCCGAGTGTTTGATATCTAGTAATACTTTATTAATCTCAGTGAGTTCTTTTGTATTGGTATGACGAAGAACTCCAATACACATAGGGACATTAATTTTTTTGTTCCCAGATTTCTCTATATAATCACTTGGTAAATTATAGAGCTTTATTCCATTATATGTCGTAAAAATATAGGGAGGAGTCAATACAAACTGATTGGCATATTCTTCATCATCATCATAAATACCCACGAAGATATCAAGAGGATTTTTGGTTATGTAAGGAACAATTTCCTTCCATGGCATAAGACGAATAGAGACTGGTGTGTCTTTTGCGAGTTTGGATTGTAGAATTTTAGCCAATTCATAATTAAAGCCACAGGGCTCTCCCTGTTCATTATAATATGAAAATGGGGCATCATCGGTACACAAAATAAGGTGTATAGTATCTTGTTTGAGGGACGCCTGAACATGTAGCAAGTTACAGAAACTTACTACACATACAAAAAAAGTCTGCAATATATATTTCATGTTAATTCTTGTTGTCTTATTGCTCCTAAAATCCACACCGCAAATATACCAAAAAACTTCGATTTTCCCCAATTTTAGACATCTACATATGCATATACTGCATCGTTTTATTTCGAAAATCTTTCAAGAATCTTTTTTTTACAAAAAACGCACTTTGCAGTATAAGTGCAAAGTGCGTTTGTATCAATGAAATGTGATAAGCAAAATCTCTATTTATGGCTTTCGCACCATAGACGAGCATTGACAAATGCTTCTATCCATGGAGTAATCTCATGATTTTCTGCAGATGCTTCTGGGTAGAAACCACATTGCCAAGGGAATATAGCTCTTTCCAAGTGAGGCATCATTGCCAAATGACGTCCATCTTTACTTGCTAATCCAGCGACATTATATGCCGAACCATTCGGATTGCCAGGGTATGTTTCATATTGGTATTTTGCAGCAATATGATAGTCCTGCTCTGACAATGGAAGAACAAATTTTCCTTCACCATGCGCTACCCATATACCTAAACTAGTACCACTCAGTGATTCAAGCATCACACTTTTGTTTTGAGGGATGCGAAGGCTTACAAAACTAGATTCGAATTTATGCGAATCATTATGATCCATATAACTTCTTTCTTTGTGTTCAGGATTGATAACTCCAAGTTCCATCATAAGCTGACATCCGTTACAGATTCCTAAAGATAAGGTGTTAGGACACGCATAGAATGCATCCAATGTCGCTTTGGCTTTAGGGTTGAACAAAATACCGCCAGCCCAGCCTTTTGCCGAACCCAGTACGTCGCTATTTGAGAAACCACCACAGAAGACAATCATTTGAATATCTTCTAGTGTTTCACGACCTGAAGTCAAGTCGGTCATAGTCACATCTTTTACGTCAAAGCCTGCAAGATACAGTGAATAAGCCATTTCTCGTTCACCATTTGTTCCCTTTTCACGAATGATAGCAGCCTTTATACCAGAAGCTTTACGGCGATCTTGTGAGATGCCATATGAAGCAAGAGTACCATCAAATGCCTTAGGCATATTCCAAGTTACCGGCTGTAGGTCGTAATGCTTGCGGCGCTCATCTGCCGTGCCATTCATGCTTTGCTTTTGATCCATAAACCAACTTGCTTGATACCATGCATCACGAAGAGTTGCTACAGTAGTTGATAATAGATTGTCACCTTGACGATTGACTGTCAATTGAGCATCAATCGTTGCTTCACCCAATGCAGTGTAAGCAACACCCGCTTCGCTCAAGACTTCTTCCAAACGGCCTGCATCTTTTGTTTGAACAAGTACTCCTGGGTTTTCAGCAAAGAGTATCTTTATAATATCTTCTTCAGCAAAGCCGTCTAAAGTAATGTTCGCACCGATAGCTGTTTGAGCAAAACACATTTCCGCGATAGCTGTGATCAATCCCCCAGCAGAAATATCATGGCCTGCTACAAGGTTGCCTTCGTTTATCAAAGTTTGTACAGCTTCAAAAGCATCACGGAAGTATTGAGGATTGGTTACTGTTGGTACATCGCTACCTACTTTACCTAGTGATTGTGCAAATGCTGAGCCACCTAGACGTAGGTTGTCAAAACTAAAGTCGATATGATAAATTGTAGCATCAGCAACATCTTGAAGAACCGGAGAAACGGTCTTTTTAACGTCGCTTACTTCGCCACCAGCAGAAACAATGACTGTTCCTGGAGAAATGACTTTTTCTCCACCTGGATATTTCTGAGTCATAGACAAAGAGTCTTTACCAGTAGGTACATTGATCTCAAGTGCACAACAGAAATCACTCAAGGCTTTCACCCCTTTGTATAGACGTGCATCTTCACCTTCTTGGCTACGGCATGGCCACATCCAGTTGGCAGAGAGAGATAGACTTTTCATGCCATCTGCAAGTGGTGCCCATACAATGTTGGTTAGTGATTCGGCTACTGCCAATACGCTTCCTTTTGCACTGTCTGCAAGAGCGGCTTGTGGAGCATGTCCGATAGCTGTCGCTATCCCCTTATTTCCACGGTAGTCTAAAGCTACAACCCCACAGTCACTAAGTGGTAATTGCAGTGGACCCTGACATTGTTGGCGGGCAACTTTTCCTGTAACAGAACGGTCTACCTTGTTGGTCAACCAATCTTTACAAGCGACAGCTTCTAAGCGAAGCACATCTTTGATATATGTAGTGAGCTGAGTCGCATCATACTGAGGCATCTCATATGTGCGTTCCACAGTGTTGTCACGCATATACGTTTTAGGAGAAGACCCAAACATTTGTTCTACAGATAAGTCAAATGGACGTATGCCATCTGCTTGTTCAAAAGTAAAACGATGATCGCCAGTTGTTTCCCCAACAACATACATTGGAGCTCGTTCACGTTCAGCGATACGTCGCACGTGATCAATGGCATCTTCTTGAATCAGAAGTCCCATGCGCTCTTGGCTTTCATTGGCAATAATTTCTTTTGCACTCAGCGTCTTATCACCAATAGGAAGCTTGTCCATATGAATCAAACCACCACTTTCTTCCACTAGTTCAGACAAACAATTGACGTGTCCTGCACTACCATGATCGTGGATAGAAACGACTGGATTATTTTCTTCTTCACAAAGGGCGCGAATGACATTATTAGCACGTTTTTGCATTTCTGCATTGGCGCGTTGTACTGCATTCAGTTCTATACCTGAACTGTAACGTCCTGTGTCTACAGAAGATACAGAACCACCACCTAAACCAATGCGATAGTTGTCACCACCGATAACGACCACTTTATTACCAGCTTCAGGCTTACCTTTTAAGCAATCACGTTTAGGACCATATCCTACACCTCCTGCAAGCATAATAACTTTGTCAAATCCGTATTCGACACCATGTTCTTGGTGCTCAAAAGTAAGCACGGATCCACAGATTAGTGGCTGCCCAAATTTATTACCAAAATCAGACGCACCGTTAGATGCTTTGGTTAGAATCTGTTGTGGAGTTTGGTATAACCATTTTCTTACTGGTAGTATTTCTTCCCAAGTAGATGCTGTTTTACGCATACGTGGGTAACTAGTCATATATACAGCGGTACCAGCAATAGGCCAAGAGCCTTTACCACCTGCCATACGGTCGCGAATTTCTCCACCTGTACCAGTAGAGGCTCCATTAAATGGCTCTACAGTAGTAGGGAAATTATGTGTCTCTGCTTTTAGAGAAATCACTGATTCGATATCACGAATCACGAAATAGTCAGATTGGCTATGATCAGCTGGAGCAAATTGTTCGACAATAGGACCATTAGCAAAAGCCACATTGTCTTTGTAAGCTGAGATAATTTTGTTGGGGTTTTCTTGCGTGGTCTTTTTTATCATTTGGAAAAGAGAAGATTCCATCTCTTTGCCATCAATGATAAAAGTCCCTCCAAAAATCTTATGACGGCAGTGCTCTGAATTGATTTGAGCAAAACCAAAAAGCTCCGAGTCTGTAAGTTGTCGTCCCAATTGTGATTCGACATCACGTAGGTAAGCAATTTCTTCTTCACTCAGAGCTAGTCCTTCAGCTTCGTTGTAGGCTTCAATGTTGTCAATGTATTGGATAGGAGCAGCCGTTACATCATGTACAAAAATGTCTTGATTAAGTTGTTCGTAAACACGTTGGAGCATTGGGTCATGGTCGGCTTCTGCAGATTCAACTGGGAAGTATTCCTCAATACGCTCTAGGTACTGCACACCCATGTTGTTTGCTATCTCTACAGCATTAGTACTCCATGGTGTAATCATTTCGCGACGAGGTCCTATAAAAGTACCCGCTACTTGTGTCTGATCCATTAGTTGGGCATCGCCAAACAGCCAGCATAGCTTCTTAATGTCTTGAGCATCAATCAGTTGCGTAACTTGTGTAGCAATTACCACATCCTTCTTGGTTTTAAAAAATAAAATCATTGTCAGGGTTTGTTTTTGTTTGATTTGCCGAAGGGGCGGAATTTTCGCGCAAATATACTGCTTTTTTTGTGTTATTCCTCGCGTATGTAAGGTATTTTTCCGATATTTGCCGCATGATTAGTGTGTTACTCCTTTTTTTGAAGTGCTTTTTAGTAGGCGTTATCGTATCTGCTCCCATGGGTCCTGTGGGAGTTCTTTGTGTACAACGTACATTGAACAAGGGACGATGGTACGGTTTTGTGACTGGATGTGGTGCGGCTTTAAGCGATCTTATATATGCAGCTGCAACAGGATATGGCATGAAATGGGTCGACCCATTAATCCATACGCATCGCTTATGGTTGCAAGTATTTGGTAGTCTTTTATTATTTGGATTTGGCTTGTATATGTTCTTGTCTAATCCAATAAAAAGTGTGCGCCAACCCTCCAAGCAGCGTGACGGGTATTGGCACAATGGAGTAACAGCCTTCCTCGTGACTTTTTCCAATCCTATGATTCTCTTGTTATTTATAGCTTTGTTCGCACGTTTCGATGTGACTTTGCATGTCTTACCTGATTTTCAGAAAATGATTGCTTATGCAATGATCATAACTGGTGCTTTGCTCTGGTGGTTTGTCCTAACGACTGGAGTGAATATGGTAAGAGAACGCTTTAATTTGCGAGGTATTTTTCTGATTAATCGCACAATGGGAGCGGTTGTTATGATAGCAGCCGTTATCGGCGTACTATTTACTCTATTCGCATAGTGAAACTAATCGACTCTATTATTATAGATATTTTAAACAATGTATATTTCCGAGAAACTAAGAAAAGAAAACCAATCAGAATACCTTTTATATCTTTGGAGTGTAGAAGATATGATAAGGAGTTGTGAACTCGATATCGAGATCTTGCGTGAACGCGTGGTAAAGCCTTACCAGCTTTCAGCGGAACAAGAGGAAGCCTATGTGGAGTGGTTGCAGGATCGCATTAATATGATGCGTGATGAAGGAGTTGCTGAAAACGGGCATTTACAAATTCATCGCAATGTCATGATTAAATTGTCTGACTTACATCAACAATTATTAGCTTCTACAAAATTCCCGTTTTACAATGGTGCTTATTATAAGGCTTTGCCATTCATCGTAGAATTTCGTGCAAAAAGTGAAGCCGAAAAACGTGGGATAGGGGAAGTTGAAAGTTGTTTTGAAATGCTATACCAAGTGATGATGCTTCGTTTGCATAAACAAGAAATTACTGAGCAAACGATGAAGGCATTAGAACCTATTCAGAATTTTATTTCATTGCTAGCCAATTATAAAGAAAAGGATGATGTCGGTGAATTGAAATTTGATTAAATCACAATACTAATATATAACATTAATTCTATATGAGATTTCTTGTAACGGGAGCGAATGGACAACTTGGTAACGAGTTGCGCACATTGTCCGAGATGCCAAATTATTCTGAACATACGTATTACTTTACTGATGTCACAGAACTGGATATCTGTGATGAAAAAGCACTTTTCGATTTTTTTTCTACTCATGAAGTCGATGTAGCAATTAATTGTGCAGCATATACAGCGGTAGATAAAGCAGAGGAAAATGAAGCGTTGTGTGAAAAAATCAATGCAGTAGCTCCTCAATTATTGGCACAAGCTGCACAGGCACATGGCGCACGTGTCTTGCAAGTATCTACCGATTATGTGTTTGATGGTACACATTGTCGACCATATTTAGAATCTGATGATACTGCTCCAGTTTCAGTTTATGGACGCACAAAACTTGCTGGCGAGGAAGCGGTGATGAACTTTTGTCCTTTAAGTGCGGTTGTTCGCACGGCTTGGTTGTATTCAACGCATGGAAATAACTTTGTGAAAACGATGATTCGTTTGGGGCGTGAGCGTGAGGAACTCAGTGTCGTGGCAGATCAAGTGGGGACTCCAACTTACGCAGCTGATTTGGCCGAAGCACTTCTGACGATGGCTATTCAAGGCATACAACCTGGCATCTATCATTATACCAATGAAGGAGTGGCTTCATGGTATGATTTTACGGTGGCCATCCATCGCTTAGCCGGTGTGAATAATTGCAAGGTTAAACCTATTCGTACAGAAGATTATCCTACACCAGCAGCGCGTCCAGCTTATTCTTTGTTGAGTAAAACAAAAATAAAAACAACATATAGTTTGGAAATTCCTCATTGGGAGGAGGCCTTGAAGTTGTGCATCAAGCGACTTGAAAGCTAATTCTGACTTTTTATACGTATATATAATATAGAATAATATAAATTCATGGCGAACGAAAATGAAATCAGCAGAAGAAGAACTTTTGCGATTATTTCTCACCCCGATGCGGGTAAAACGACGTTGACCGAAAAGCTCCTACTTTTTGGTGGACAAATCCAAGTAGCGGGTGCGGTAAAAAACAACAAAATTAAGAAGTCTGCTACGTCCGACTGGATGGAAATAGAGAAACAACGTGGTATTTCTGTGACAACTTCTGTGATGGAATTTGATTACAACGATTATAAAATCAACATTCTTGATACGCCTGGTCACCAAGATTTTGCCGAAGATACCTTCCGTACACTGACTGCTGTAGACAGTGTAATTATCGTTGTCGATAGTGCGAAGGGGGTAGAGGCTCAAACACGCAAGCTGATGGAAGTTTGTCGTATGCGCAATACTCCAGTGATTATCTATGCCAACAAAATGGACCGTGAAGGTAAAGATCCGTTTGATCTTCTTGATGAATTGGAAGAGGAGTTGAAGATTGGTGTACGTCCACTTTCATGGCCTATTGAACAAGGCCCTCGTTTTAAGGGAGTATATAATCTATACGAGAACAAGTTAGATTTATATCAGCCTGATAAACAAATCATGACTGAAAAAGTGGAAGTTGATATAAAATCGGCTGAACTAGATGCGCAAATTGGAGAACAATCTGCTAATAAATTACGTGAAGATCTTGACTTAATTGAAGGGGTGTATCCCGCCTTTGATCGTGACACTTATTTAGCAGCAGAGGTCGCACCAGTTTTCTTTGGATCTGCATTGAATAACTTTGGTGTACAGGAACTGCTTGATTGTTTTGTTGAGATTGCTCCTAGTCCGCTACCCATCGAGGCAATAGAGCGTACAGTGGATCCTGTAGAAGAAAAATTTACTGGATTTATTTTTAAAATAACTGCCAACATTGATCCAAATCACCGTTCGTGTGTCGCATTTTGTAAGATTTGTAGCGGCAAGTTTGTACGCAACACTCCTTATTTGCATGTACGACATGGTAAGAATATGCGTTTCTCTAGTCCAACTCAATTTATGGCACAGCGTAAAACAACTGTGGATGAGGCCTATGCTGGAGATATTATCGGTTTGCCTGATACAGGTACCTTTAAAATTGGAGACACATTGACTTCAGGTGAAAAACTTCATTTCAAAGGGTTACCAAGTTTTTCGCCATTGATGTTTAAATATATTGAGAATGCAGATCCTATGAAGCAAAAGCAGTTTGCTAAGGGAGTTGATCAATTGATGGATGAGGGGGTTGCTCAGCTGTTTGTTAATCAGTTTAATGGTCGTAAGATTATTGGTACAGTAGGACAACTTCAGTTTGAAGTCATTCAATATCGTCTTGAACATGAGTATAACGCATCTTGTCGTTGGGAACCCTTGTCTTTATTTAAGGCGTGCTGGATTGAGAGCGATAGTGAAGAAGCATTAGAGGCTTTCAGAAAGCGTAAATACCAATATATAGCAAAAGATCATGAAGGTCGTGATGTGTTCTTGGCCGATTCAAATTATGTATTGCAAATGGCACAAAATGATTTTAAAGATATTCGTTTTCACTTTACGTCAGAGTTTTAGCTATTGGGTATTGCCTGAGTTTCAAGGCTTGGATCTCTAAATTTAAGGCTTAAATTTCAGAATTCAAGGCAGGAAATCTAGCATATAAAGAAGTCATTTGACTGTGAATGGTTAAAAAACTGACTGTCAGTATATTTAAGACTAAAATAATAGGGCTTTCTCTTTGTGTATTCAAGAGAAAGCCCTATCTTTGCGCCCGAATTAGAGTGTATCAATATAATGTCTAACTCAATTAACGTAACAACAACAATTTATTAATGGAAAATTTAAAGAATGTAGCCCCTCTTGCAGAATTCGATTGGGACTCTTACGAAAACGGTGCACAGAATGAAGCTGTAAGCCAAGAAGAACTAGAAAAGGTGTACGAAGGTACCCTTAACAACGTTACTGACCGTGAGGTCATTGATGGTACGGTGATTGCAATGAACAAGCGTGAAGTCGTTGTTAACATCGGTTTTAAATCAGACGGTATCATTTCAATGAATGAATTCCGTTACAATCCTAACCTTAAAGTAGGCGATACTGTAGAAGTATACGTTGAAAATCAGGAAGACAAGAAAGGCCAATTGGTACTTTCTCACCGCAAGGCTCGTCTTGCACGTTCTTGGGATCGTGTAAACGCTGCGCTTGATAACGAAGAAATTATCCAAGGTTACATCAAATGCCGCACTAAGGGTGGTATGATCGTTGATGTATTTGGAATCGAAGCGTTCCTTCCAGGTTCGCAAATCGACGTGAAGCCAATTCGTGATTACGATGTATTTGTTGGTAAGACTATGGAATTCAAGGTTGTTAAGATCAACCAAGAATACAAGAACGTAGTGGTATCTCACAAAGCATTGATCGAGGCTGAACTAGAACAACAGAAGAAAGAAATCATCTCTAAGCTTGAAAAGGGTCAAGTACTTGAAGGTACCGTTAAGAACATCACTTCTTACGGTGTGTTTATCGACCTTGGTGGCGTAGATGGTTTGGTACATATCACAGACCTTTCTTGGGGTCGCGTAAGCGATCCACACGAGGTTGTAGAGCTTGACCAAAAGTTGAACGTTGTTATCCTTGATTTCGATAACGATAAGAAACGTATCGCTCTTGGTATCAAGCAATTGACTCCACATCCATGGGATGCTCTTTCTGAAGAGTTGAAGGTTGGTGATAAAGTGAAGGCCAAAGTTGTTGTCATGGCAGACTATGGTGCATTTATCGAAATCGCTCCAGGTGTAGAAGGTCTTATCCACGTATCAGAAATGTCTTGGTCTCAACACCTACGTAGTGCACAAGACTTTATGAAGGTTGGTGATGAAGTAGAAGCTGTAATCTTGACTCTTGACCGTGACGAACGTAAGATGTCTCTTGGTATCAAGCAACTTAAGGCTGATCCATGGGAAGCTATCGAAGACAAATATCCAGTAGGTTCTGTTCACGAAGCACGTGTACGTAACTTTACTAACTTCGGTGTATTTGTAGAGATCGAAGAAGGTGTTGATGGTCTTATCCACATCTCTGATCTTTCTTGGACTAAGAAGGTGAAACACCCATCTGAATTTACTTCTGTAGGTGCTACAATTGAAGTGAAAGTTCTTGAAATAGATAAAGAAAACCGTCGTCTAAGCCTAGGACACAAGCAACTAGAAGAAAATCCTTGGGATCAATATGAAGATGAATTCGCATATGGTACTGTTCACACAGGTACTATTGTTGAACTTCTTGACAAGGGTGCTGTAGTTAAGCTTGCTGAGGGTATCGAAGGTTTTGCAACTCCTAAGCATTTGGTTAAGGAAGATGGTTCAGCCGCAGTACTTAACGAGGAATTAGACTTCAAAGTAATCGAATTCAACAAAGATTCTAAGCGTATCATCCTATCTCATAGCCGTATTCACGAAGATAAGGCTAAGGGTGAAGAACGTGCAGAACGTCGTGCTAAGCGTGCACAAGCTCCACGTAAACCACAACAAGCAGCAACTGCTGGTATTCAAAACCAAGCTGCTTCTACAACTCTAGGTGATTTGGACGCATTGGCTCAATTGAAGCAACAACTTGAAGATGATAATGATTAATCATTGCCCACTCAAGTAGTTATATAAATATAAAGGGAGTTCCTTCGGGAGCTCCCTTTTGTATATTAGGACAGTATATTTGTGGATGTAGTAGAATTTAATTATCTTGCATCCAATAACTAATAAAGTAGATATTTAGTGCAGAAATTTGATGTTCATATATTAGGATGTGGTTCAGCTAAGCCCACTACTCGTCACAATTCCAGTTGCCAAGTTGTAGATGTAAGAGATAAGTTGTTTATGATTGATTGTGGAGAAGGTGCACAGGTACATTTTCGCCGCAGCCATTTACATTTTAAACGCTTAAATCATATTTTTATATCCCATTTACATGGCGACCATTGTTTTGGCTTGATAGGACTAATCTCAACCCTTGGCCTATTGGGACGTACAGCAGATTTGCATATATATGCTCCTAATCCGTTGCCTGAATTGTTAAAACCACAGTTGGCTTTTTTTTGTGATGGACTTAGTTATAGAGTGAAGATTCATCCATTTTCAACTAGGCGTAGTGAAATCTTATATGAAGACCGCTCTTTATTGATTGAAACAGTTCCTTTGTTACACCGTATGCCTTGCTGTGGGTTTATATTTCGAGAAAAAGCCACCAAATACCATCTTGATCCTAGTGCAAAAGAGAAGTATCAGTTGCCCCTTTATGCCATACATGCTATAAAGGCTGGAGAAGATTATGTCATGCCATCAGGTGAAGTGATTCCAAATAGTGCTTTAACATTGCCCATGAAACCTGTGAGAAGTTATGCATACATTAGCGATACGGCTTATAAACCAGATATTGTACCTCGACTAAAAGATATCGATTGTCTATATCATGAAGCTACATTTTTGCATGAACGCCTAGGGCGTGCAGTCGTTACTCAACATAGTACAGCTTTACAAGCGGGTTTAATAGCAGATGCTGCGGGATGTAAGAAATTGGTTATAGGACATTTCTCAGCTCGATACCATGATGAGAGCGTCTTGTTAGAAGAAAGCAAAACGGTTTTTTCTAATACAGAACTTGCAAATGAAGGGATGATAATTAACGTGTAGAGTCTGTTGTAGTCGTTCTCTTTTTTATGTGTACTCTGTTATTTTGATTTTCTTAGTACTAGTAAGGAATCAGGAAGTATTTCGCAGTTAATTATGTCTGGCATGATGCGTGCTTCTCCATCAATATGAATGGGGGATTCTTTTTGACGACTGATTTGAATGGAACGGGCTCTATATGTCTCTACTCGATGATTTTGAGCTAGGGTTTTATTAAAAAGCTGTAGGGCTAATGCGGGCAAATCCTGTATTTGAAAAGGAAGAACTATGGTGACATCTAGTAAGCCATCGCTACAACTTGCTTGAGGGGCAATAAATGCATTGTTTCCATACTGAGAGGCGTTATTAATCGCAATAATAAAAGCGTTGCGTTCAATTGTTTTTCCGTCAATTTTGAGAGTATAACTTTCAGGTTTGTATGTCTGAATATTTTTGAGTACTTCATCCACGTACGTGTTGAATCCTCTTTTGTCTCGTTGAGCAAATTTCCAGCTGATTAAAGCATCAAATCCCACACCGCAGCTACAAAAATAGGGGATGTCATTGACAACCGCTGTATCAATAAGTTGAGGAGATGCATGTAATGCTATATGCAGTGCCTTTCTAGTATCCTGAGGGATATGTAGGTGGCGTGCTAATCCGTTGCCAGAACCAGCAGGAATAATGCCAAGAGCCGTGTTTGTTCCTACCAAGGCCTGTGCCACTTCGTTGATTGTTCCATCACCTCCAACAGCAACAACACGTTGTACGCCCCGTTCTACAGATAGGCGGGCAAGTGCCGTCGCTTCACCCGCTTCGCGTGTGAAGATAATATGAGGTGAGTAGGGCATGTTGTATGCCTGTTGTTCGATTAATTGGACAATGCTACGTTTTTGTTGTGTCCCAGCATGAGGGTTTATTATAAAATGAATCTCTTCCATATGTGTACAAACCTACATGTTTTTCCCGATTTATGCAAATAATAATCAAGTAATATGACAACGAAGAGGGCCACCCAAATGGGTGGCCCTCTTTATGTGTTGTTACCGAACGTAACGACTACTTCTAGCTAATTGCTATGTACTTGTTTAATCGAAAGATTAAGCGTTTACAGAAGCCATGTAAGCTACAAGGTCAAGAACCTTGTTAGAGTAACCGATTTCGTTGTCATACCAAGATACAACCTTTACGAATGTATCAGTAAGAGCGATACCAGCCTTAGCGTCGAAGATAGAAGTACGAGCGTCACCTAGGAAGTCAGCAGAAACAACTGCGTCTTCTGTGTAACCAAGGATACCTTTCAATTCGTTTTCTGAAGCTTCCTTCATAGCTGCACAAATTTCTTCGTAAGAAGCAGCTTTCTTCAAGTTAACTGTCAAGTCAACTACAGATACGTCAAGAGTTGGAACGCGGAATGCCATACCTGTAAGCTTACCGTTAAGTTCAGGGATAACTTTACCTACAGCCTTAGCAGCACCAGTAGAAGAAGGGATAATGTTACCTGCAGCAGCACGACCACCTCTCCAGTCCTTCATAGATGGACCGTCAACTGTTTTTTGAGTTGCAGTTGTAGAGTGAACTGTAGTCATCAAACCTGTTTCGATACCGAACTTATCGTTCAATACTTTAGCGATAGGAGCAAGACAGTTTGTAGTACAAGATGCATTAGATACGAATTGTGTACCCTTTACATAAGCAGTGTGGTTTACACCACATACAAACATTGGAGTTGCATCCTTAGAAGGTGCAGACATTACTACGTACTTAGCACCAGCAGCGATGTGACCTTGAGCCTTTTCTTCTGTTAGGAAAAGACCTGTAGCCTCTACTACGTACTCAGCACCAACTGCATCCCACTTAAGATCAGCTGGGTTGCGTTCAGCAGTTACACGGATTGGGTTACCGTTTACGATAAGTGTTGAGTTTTCAACATCTGCTTCGATAGTACCATCAAAGATACCGTGCATTGTATCATACTTAAGCATGTAAGCTAGATAATCTACAGGGCAAAGGTCGTTGATAGCTACAACTTGGATGTCAGAACGAGTCTGAGCAGCGCGGAAAACAAAGCGACCGATACGGCCGAATCCGTTAATACCTACTTTAGTCATTTCGTTATAAATTTTAAATGGTTCTATTAATATAGATAGTATATCTATTTTTACTATCAATTAAATGGCTGCTTATGCAATTGAAATATTATCAATACAAAGCATTTCTTCCGATGCAAAAGTAAGAAAATGATTTCATTCCGCAAAGAAAAAACTGGAAAAGTAATTGAGGAAGAAAAAATACATACATCTTGTATTAAAATCTTGTTTTGGTGGGCAATTAGCGGAAGTTTTTTCGTACCTTTGTAACCCATATTAGCCAGCCTAAATATGGGTGGTCATACACATATTTATAACAAAAACTATGCAAGAAAAGATTATCATTCTGGATTTCGGTTCACAAACAACACAGCTTATTGCTCGGCGAGTACGTGAGCTCAATACGTATTGTGAAATCGTACCCTACAACAAGTTTCCACATGATGACCCATCTGTTATCGGTGTCATTCTTTCAGGCTCTCCATTTTCAGTGTATGATGAAAATGCTTTTAAGATAGATCTTAGCGAGATTCGTGGCCGTCTTCCTATCATGAGCATTTGTTATGGTGCTCAGTATATCGCTTATACCAATGGCGGTAAAGTGGAACCAGCTGATAGTCGTGAATATGGTCGTGCGCATATATCTAAAGTGTCCGATAATGTATTGCTGAAAGGCATTCATATAGATGATCAAGTATGGATGAGTCATGGTGATACTATAACACAAATCCCTGCAAATTTTGAACTGATTGCTTCAACAGAAGATGTTGAATGTGCAGCTTTCCAAATAAAAGATGAAAAAGTATGGGGTGTTCAATTTCACCCAGAAGTATATCATAGTACTTGTGGTACGCAGTTGCTACGCAATTTTGTGGTAGACATTTGTGCCAGCAAGCAAGATTGGTCTCCAGCCAGTTTTATTGAAAGCACCGTGTCTGAATTAAAGGCACAACTAGGTGATGATCGCGTCATTTTAGGATTGAGTGGTGGAGTGGATAGCTCCGTTGCAGCGGTATTACTACACCGTGCCATTGGAGATAAACTGACTTGTATCTTCGTAGACCATGGCATGTTGCGCAAAAATGAGTTTCAAGATGTCATGCGTGATTACGAATGTCTAGGCTTGAATGTGATTGGTGTAGATGCGAGTGCGAAGTTCTTTAGTGAACTAGCAGGAGTGACTGAACCAGAACAAAAACGCAAGATTATTGGAGCTGGGTTTATCGATGTCTTTGATGCGGAAGCACAAAAGATTACCGATGCGAAGTGGCTAGGACAAGGTACAATCTACCCCGATTGTATTGAGAGTCTTTCTATAACAGGTACGGTGATTAAAAGCCATCATAATGTCGGTGGACTTCCAGAAAAGATGCATCTTCAGCTTTGCGAACCATTGCGTTTGTTGTTTAAGGATGAAGTACGTCGTGTAGGCCGTGAATTGGGAATGCCTGAACATTTAATCTCTCGTCATCCTTTCCCTGGTCCTGGACTTGCAGTGCGCATATTGGGAGATATTACACCAGAAAAGGTGGCTATACTTCAAGAAGCTGATCATATCTTTATTCAAGGTCTTCGTGATGCTGGCTTGTACAATGACGTATGGCAAGCGGGAGTTATTTTACTTCCTGTACAAAGTGTGGGAGTTATGGGCGATGAACGTACATATGAAAGAGCTGTTGCGCTTCGTGCTGTAACATCTACTGATGCGATGACAGCCGATTGGTCGCATCTACCTTATGAATTCCTAGGTAAAGTAAGCAACGATATTATCAATAAAGTCAAAGGGGTTAATCGTGTTTGTTACGATATTAGCTCTAAGCCACCAGCAACTATTGAGTGGGAATAAACGGACTATAAAGAGATTATAGTATGGAGGGGGGAGACATCTATTGTTTCCTCCCTTTCTCGTGTTAATCAGATATATTTTATCCAAAAAGAGCATTTTAGTTTTGAAAAACTGCAAAAAATAAACTTATTTTTTGTTCAACGGAATATAATACTTATATTGGGTCGATTTTTTAACCTTTAAAAACGAGTATGATGAAGAAAAGTATCTTATTTAGCTTTGTGGTAACTGTTTTGCTAATACTTACTTCGTGTGGGCACGTGTCTGGTCCAGCGGATGTTGCTCAGTCTATTGTAAAAGCGATGAATGGTGGTGATTTTGAGTATGTAGTGAATCATTTAGCTAGTTCCAAAACTGCTGTTTTTACAGACAAACAGAAGGAAGAGTTCAAAGCCTTATTTGAAAGCGAAAAGATTGCTAAGGCTTTACAGGAAAACGGTAAATTGGTGTCTATAAAGACCGACAGTGAAAAAATTGCTGAGGATGGCAATACAGCTACTGTTGATTTAACAATATCCTATGAATCGGCTGGAGAAAAGTCTGAAAGTTATAAGATGACAAAGATAGATAATCAGTGGTACGCTATCATGTCAAAATAGGTTTATATATTCTTCTTTGTTGCGTCGCAACAAGTTGTCAATTATCACGTTCCAAAGTTGTTTCTGAAGAAATTACTTTGGAACGTGCGCACGCTATACATGTAGTGCAACAGAAAATGCATCCAGGTGATTTATTATTTCGCAAAGGAGAAAGTGTGGTGAGCCGTTTGGTTGATATCGGAGATACTCATAGTGTATATTCCCATGTAGGCATTGTATTTCACGATACATGTGGGTGGCTTATAGTTCATGCTGTACCTGGCGAAACGGATTATCCAGGGGAGGAGGAGAGACTTAAAGTGGAACCAGTACAAGATTATTTGGCTCCCAATAGGGCGGTGTCCTTTAGTTTACAGCGATTGGCTCTTACTAATCTTCAAATCAAGACTTTAAAAGATAAAGCTATTGAGTATAATATACATCCCCCTCTTTTTGATCACGATTTTGACCTCGATAATGATAAATTATATTGTACAGAGTTTATTTATAAATTGTATTTGGCGATAGGAATAGACCTTACCGCTGGGCATATTACCCATCTAAAACTTCCAGCTTTTAATGGAGATTATATATTGCCCAGTGATTTGATGCGTACCCATAAACTTCGCGAAATAGTGCATTATAATTTTAAGAAATAGGCCCTTCAACTGGGAAGTATATAAGAGCGCGCTGTCATATACTTGACAACCTACCTAGCAAGTATATAAGAGCGCGCTCTTATATACTTCTCAGCTGACTCTTATATACTTCTCAGCTGACTCTTATATACTTCTCGTCTAGCTCTTATATACTTCCCAGTTAGCTGCCCTATATAAGCTCGCTTTTATGGGCTATATTGCCCTTTAACTGAGAAGTATAATTCTACTGCCCAGTAATGCGTTTGTACTTAGCCAGAGCAATCATATATTGTGTGCTAGCTTCTGTCAATTGATTTTCACTCTCTTGAAGAAGCATCTGCGCATCTAGCAAGTCGGCCATCGTTGTTGTACCAGCTTGGTATGTGTTGGTATTGAGACGAAGATTCTCTTTACTACTGTCAATAGCTTGCGTCGCAATTTGTACTTGATCATACGCCTCTGTTAACGCATTCCAAGTTTGGGAAATTTCCAGTTCCATAAGTTCCCGTCCATTCTTCAAGTTGTTTTTTGCTTTTTCAATGGCCAGCTTCTTTTGCTTGATGGCATGACTACCACTCCACCAATCTGTGAGAGGTACTTGTACCGTTGCAAATACAGTTGAATTATGATCCGTTTGATCTAAGATGTTAAACTGTTCCACGCTCGCTCCTATAGCTACTTGAGGAAGACATTTTCCAATTTCTATATTCTTTTCTAATCTACTAGCCTTTACTTGTTTATTGAGTAGAGCGAACCCCTCGCGTCCACGTACGGCTTCTACAGGAGGTATAAAGTACGTTGATGGCTTTTGAATTGTCGGAAAAGATTGCATATCTACTTGAAATGAATCCTCCTTTTCGGGAATGCCAATATATTGCGCCAGTGCTTTGCGACTGATGTCGATTCCATGATCTAGAGTCACAAGGCCACTGGCAATTCGTTTCTGTTGAAGTTCTACACGAAGTAAATCATTCCTATTTGTTACCCCCACTTTGACAGCTAGAGCTACATCATGTTGCAATTGCTTCAACAACGCTGCTTGTGCATGCAAAGTTTTACGCTTCTCTTGAAGATTGATAATGCTCCAGTAGTAATCCTCGGTTGTTTCACGCACTTGTTTTTCTGTACGTGCCAACTGTAATTTGCTTGCTTCTTCACCTATCTTAGCCAGTTTATTACTTTGGATAATTCGTCCACCAGTATAGACCGGTTGCACGGCTGTGACACTTCCGTAATATCCTTTTTTGAGAAGTTGTACGGGGATGGCAGGCACACCTTGAATAGGGAGGGCCACCGTACCCTCTAGCACGGGGTGATGTGCCTGAAAGGCAATAGCACCTGCGGTAACTGTTGGGAAATATTTGGTTTGCGCTTCCATCTTGCGATAGTGCGCTATTCCTTTGTCCTTACGCGCATTATCTAAGGTGTAATTATATTTCACAGCAAGAGAGATACATTGCTCTAGTGAATATTTGGGAGCTATTTCTTGTGCATATATGGGATGTACTAAAAGTACTACAGCCCAAGTGAGCCATTGATATCTTTTTTTCATACAATCTATTGTTTATTATCTTTCACTTGCTCGTGTAAGCAAGTGAAAGACGTGAATGGTTAAGCTTCTACAACTTGAGTTTCTTTATCCGTGTTTGTTTGTACATTTTGGAAAAGCAAACAATATATAAGTGGGAGTAGGGTGACCGATAATACCATCGATATAATGGTACCAAAACAGATCACAGCCCCCATTGGCATCCACAAAGCAGTGTGACTGATAATCATAGGAACGACACCTACACCAGTTGTGGCAGAGGTCAAGAAAATAGGCAACATACGGCGTTTACCTGCATCAAAAGCAGCATCTTTTGCTGTCCATTTATGTACCAATCGTTTCTCTTCCGCATGTTCAAAAATAAGGATCGCATTTCTGACGATACAACCCATGAGGGAAATAATCCCTAGGATACTCGTCATCCCAAATTCAAGCCCAAATATCTTTAGACCAACCGCAGCACCAAGAATACATAATAAAATACTGCTCAAAGCACCTGCTGCGAGGGACAACTTTTTGAAGTTGATTAATAGCATGATAAAGATGATTAAGACAGCAATAGACATCCCTTGTATAATAGGGGTGGTTACTTCTGCATCATTCTCGATACACCCGCCAACTTCCATATTGACCCCGTGTGGCATACTAGGAGCAACGTATTTTTTATGCAATTTCAGTACGTCGTTGAATGCACTACCTTGATTGACATGGTATTTTACATTGGCAAGTACACTGATAGAGCGTACCCCATTGCGGCGTACTATTTGACCCTGTGACCATGATGGAGTGATGGTCGCTACTTGTCGCAATGGTATGCGTACAGTAGGGATTGCAGTGGCCAAATAACTATCTTCCAATTCGTTTACGGTTTCAGGACCAGTTTTTTCTTGTTCTACATGGATATCCAGCGGATAATCCTTTTCCCACATCGTTCCAGCAGAAATCCCTTCTTGAATGGCTGCTATTTGAAGTTCTGCTAGTGTTTTATTAAGCCCCAAACGAGCTGACTTAACTGGGTCGATTTTGACTTCAACAGTTGGCCGCATTTCTTCATAATTGGTATGCACCCAAGTGAGCTCTGGCATCTGACGCATATGATCGACAAGCGTGTTGGCACAACGCATCAGGCTATCTATATTATCTCCGTAATAACGTACTTCAATAGGTAGCGCTATTTTTTGGTAATCCAATTCCTTGAAACGTACATAAGCATTGGGGAAGTAATTAGCATATTTATCCGTATATTCTTCCAATAAAGCTTGATTATCTTCTATACTTGTGGTATTGACGATAAATTGTGCGTAGTGTTTATTGGGGATATTAGGAGCATATGTCGTTTGGAATCTAGGGGATGAACAGCCCACAAATTTAGTGACACTTTTGACTCGTTTATCTTGATGTAGAATGGACGATAAACTATCACAAATCTGTGCCGTTTCATCTAAAGTACTTCCTTGTGGGAGGTAGATTTCGACTGCAAATTGATCCCGATCGGCAAATGGGAACATGCGCACAGGAATAGTCGTTAACAGCCATCCACCTAGTGCAACGATAGCAACACCAATAGCAAGTGACAATTTAGGGGCACGGAAACATCTGGTCAATAACCACACATACCAATCATTGACATAGTTGAGTACTGTCTTTTTCTCTACCCCTCCATTTTTTTCCAATCGTTCTTGTTGGCGTTTGACCAAACCTTTGCGAATAAGCATATACTCCATAAATGGAATAATCAATGTAGCGACCACTAAGGAGGTCATTAAAGAGATGGTTAGCGTGTTAGGGAAATCTTCCAAGAAATCATGAAACATCCCTTTCATTGTCAAGAGTAAAGGGTAGAAGATACTACAGATACAGGCGGTGGCAAGAAAAATACCCCACAGATATTCTTTTGCACTATATATAGCAGCATGCCAACGACTCATCCCTTTATCTAAATTGACAAGATAGGCGTCAATAACGATGATGGAGTTGTCAACAATCATTCCTAGAACTACAATAAGACCAGCCAGTGTAACCGTATTCAATGGAATGCCACTGAAGTACATGACGGCAATGGACACAAAAATACTAATAGGAATAGATGTGGCAGAGACAATAGCACTTCGGAAAGGGAAAAGGAGCATTAAAACTAAAATGACCACACCTATAGACGTGAATAAATCACCGACAAAACTAGTCACAGAGTCATTCACTACTTTAGGACTATCTGCAATACGCTCTATATGTACACTTGCGGGCAAGTCTTTGCGAAACTCTGTAAGCACTTTATCGACTTGCTCCCCATAGTGAACGATATTATAGCCTGCAACCATCTCCAATGAGAGAAGAATACATGGCATATCGTTGTTTTGAATATAACTATCTGGTTTGGCGTATTCTCGACGAATGGTGGCGATATCCTTTAAGCGTACAGTTGGTTGCCCTGGAATCGCTAAAATCACTTGTTCTGCAATGCGTTGCTCGGTGTCCATACCACCAGTGACGTGTATAGGTAGATTTTCAGTACTCCCTTCAATAGTACCACTCATGGTCGTTAACCCTTGCAATTGCAGCGCTTGCATGACTTGCAGGTAACTGATATTATAACTGTTGAGCTTTTGCTTATCAATATATATACCAATGCGTTCGTTTTGCAACCCATAGCGTCGTAGATTAGAGACCGATTCGATGCGGCGAAGCTTCCCTTCAAGAATATCTAAATAGTCTTGAAGTTCTCTATATGTTTTTTCTTTACTTTGAAGAGTGATTAATAAAGCCGAGGTCTCTCCGAAATTATCATTGACGACAACAGCCAAGACACCAGGTGTAAGACTTGGTTTTAAAGTGTTATTGACGCCTAGTTTGATTTTAGACCACACGCGATCTTTGTCATACACATTGTCTTTGAGCTCTACCATTGTATAGCACACCCCATCTTGACTCATCGTGTATGTCTTCTTTTTGTTTATCTCCTCATATGTAAACAGAAATTTTTCTAATGGTTTGGCTACTTGTTCTTCTACTTCTTCAGCTGTTGCTCCAGGATAGACACCTACAATAAGTCCTTGGCGTACTGTGATAGGAGGAAACTCTTGCTTGGGCATATGTACTAGGGCGTAGATACCGATGCCCACTAGAGCTATTGTAAGCAAAATCATTATTTTGTAGTAGCGCATGCCCGATTCGATAAGCCCCAATCGTTTTTTATTACTCATTGATCTTAATTTTACTTCCGTTACTCAATTTATGGTATCCTTCTGTAATGACCCAGTCCGAAGAGCTCAGTCCATCTTCTATCGTTAATCCACCAGGTACAAGGCCTCCAATTTTCACTTCACGACGTACAGCCTGTCCATCTTTGGCTAGCCATACATAATGATGCTTGTCGAGGGTCACTTGTACCGCACTTATTGGGAGAACAATCGGAGTTTTCTCTATGGATTCACCTGTAGTGGTATTGGTTTGATGTGTACACAATGTGACAACGCAGGCCATGCCTGGTGCCAAATCTTTGATGTCATCTTTAATGGTGACATATGCTGTATAGTTGTGTGAGATTTTGTTGGCGTCTAATCTTCTTTCGGATATAGAGGCTTTAAATGATTGATTGTCTAGAGCTCCAACAGATACACTTGCTGCATTGCCTATCTGAATGTGTGCAATCTCTTCCTCGGGTACATCAAAGGCAACTTTCAAGCGACTTATATCTATCAAAGTAAAGATGCGTTGACCAGGGAGCACGTTTTCTCCGACTTGCACTGCACGACTGCCTATGATGCCAGTGAATGCAGCATATAATTTACTTTCACCTAAGTTGCGTTTTGCAATACCAAAGGCCGATTTAGCTTGTTGCACACGAGTTTTAACTTCCACATATTTGATTTCTGGTAGGGAGCCATTGTCGTATAATACTTGCATACGGCGCATGGCATCTTGAGCTTGTGCCAAAGTGGCTTCTGATGCGTCATACTGATGTTGTAGCGTACTTGCATCCAAGGTAGCCAAGAGTTGCCCTTTTTGTACTTTTTGTCCTTCTTGTACAAGTATCGCTTCGACTTGTCCAGGTACTTGAAAACTTAAACTGCTCGATTTATTTCCCTCTAACAACCCAATATACGTATGGGCACTTAATTGCTGATCCATTTGTGGATGTACAGCTTTCACTGGGAATACTGTTTGTGTTTTGGTTGCCTGCTTCTTACCGCAGCTAGTGAGCAGGAGCGGTAGTATACAGATTGGTACAAAGAGAAAAATTTTTTTCATTATTCCGTTCTATTAGTTTGTTCTTAGATCGTTGTTGTTCATTATGTACGATAAACTTTCACAAAGGTCTATATTCTTATTTAATTAAGAAAAACTTTATGGTACTTAGAATGTTCAAAAGGTCGAATTTGTTCCCTATGTGTTTGTTTTTTCTATTATTTCAGGTATATTTGTTCCATTATCAACTTAAAAAGAATAGTGGATATATGAAAGAGAGTTCAGCTTTAAATGCACATACGCGCCCCAATACACCTGTTGGTACAGCCAAAAAACAGTTGCCGAGTTATTCGATTAATGATATAGCTCATTCGGTGGATTGGGTGAAACAAACTGCTGGACTAGAAAGTGATTTTTTGTGTGTTAAGGCAACCAATTTTCAAAGTGATCTATTTAAAGAGCCTTGTCGTCTCGATGGGGTTACTATTGTGATGATCACTGAAGGTGAGGTACAAGCCAATATCAACCTGCAACAATTAAATATGCAGGCTGGTGAAGTGATTGTCAATATGCCTGATAATATAGTGCAAATTCTTCAAGATGGCAGCAATGTGTCGGGTATAGTGATGCTTGTCAGTTATGGTATGTATCAAAAACTATCAGCATTGCACATAGAAAAGACACCGACCTACACCTATTTACAGAAACATCCCGTTTTTCGTCCAAAAGATAAGGATTGGAAATGGTTGTTGGAATTTGCAGACTATGTGTATTACGTAGCCAATGAATATGATGGTGAAAGGAAAATCGAAATTGTTCAAGGCTTATTATTAGCATTCAGTCAGAGTTTACTGGATGCTGCCAATAGAGCTGATTTTATTCAGACGAGCTCTATTGTGTTGAATGCCAATACTCATCAAACAAATATTTTTGAACAATTCATGGCATTGTTGCAAGAATATCATACCCAGGAACGTACGGTACAATTCTATGCCGAAAAACTATTGTTTACCCCCAAGTATTTATCTCGTTTAATACAAGATATTACTCAACGAAGTGCTACAGATTGGATTACCGATTTTGTCATGCTGGAAGCCCGACATTTATTGCGTAAACCAGATTTAAGCATTAAAGAAGTGGCCTATCAATTGAACTTTGCAACGCCTTCTTTATTTGCGCGTTATTTTAAAAAGCATGCGCAATGTACACCGCTAGAATACCGTAATGGAATGGGTTTATAGTGACTATAATTAATTCAATACTATTTATATATGGGTTATCTTCATATTTATACTGGAAATGGAAAAGGCAAAACAACAGCGGCTTTTGGTTTAGCTTTGCGTGCTCATTTTGCTGGTAAAACTATTTTTATTGGTCAGTTTGTCAAGAACATGAAATACCATGAAACACAAGTGACCGACTGTTTATCTGGATGGGAAATTTGTCAATTGGGGCAGGGGTGCTTTATTTATCAAGACCCTTCTATACAAGATGTTGTAATGGCTCGCGAAGGACTCGATCTGTGCGTGCAAAAGATGTCTTCCGGGCATTATGGTTTAGTTATTCTTGACGAGTTGTCCATTGCTCTATATTTTAAATTACTCACTCGTGAAGAAGTTGAAGCAGCATTGGATCAGGTAGCAGATGATACCGAAGTGGTCATCACAGGGCGTTACGCCCCCGACTGGCTTATCGACCGTGCCGACTTGGTCACAGAGATGAAAGAAGTCAAGCATTATTACAGTGTTGGCGTAGAAGCTAGAGATGGTATAGAGCGCTAGCAGTCTGTTTTTTATTGAAAAAAACTCAAGCGCTTGCGATTGGCTACATATCGGGATGATTAGCTTTTCGCAAGCGCTTGCGTTTTGGAGTGCAAGCGCTTGCGAAAAATGCGGGAATTTGAAGAGATATTCTAAAGGTTTACGTTGTTAGTTTGTCTATTCTTTGATGATGATTTTTTTGACCTACACAAGTAGCACCAGCGATTGGTCGAGTTGGCTCATAAGCGGGTGCAACGAGACCTTGGGCAAGGGGGCCCCTTCATGTACGCGCACCAATAAGCAAGAGAAGCAGTCGTACTACTTGGAACCAACCAAGCTGATTGCCGATGCGGTGTCTATCCCTTTGATTCTGATGGGTGGTAACCGCGACGCGAAGCGTCTGGAAGGCCTTTTGGAGAGTACTGCTATAGCCTGTTTTGCTGTGGTTCGACCGTTGCTTGCGGAGCCTGATTTGGTGAAGAAATGACAAGCTGATCTGGGGTGTTATCCGATGTGTGTGTCTTGTATTGGGGGGTATATGAAGAGGGATACTATTGTGCATTGTGTGGTGCCGCTGAGGTTCTGGAAGGGGTGTACTCGGTTTGAGGAGGTTGGGGAAGGGTGAGGGGATGGGTATCGCCTACAAACATTGAATCTATGTTTTGGTCATCTTATAAATGAGGTGACCAAAATAAAGCAATGATTGATATACTAGAGTTATAGGAAAACAAGAATAGGTTTTAATGGTCAATAAAGTGAGATTATATTTGTGTATCCCACTTTTTATTCCTTATTTTGCAGAAAACCTGCGAATATGATACAAAGTATTGAATTTTCCAATTATAGGTCGTTTAAAGACTCAACAGTTTTTACCTTCGAACCTAACTCCTCGAAACAAAAGACTCATAACCTTCATTATACAATGGATGAAGGGCATGCTGATGAGCATAAAACGGCCTTGTTGAAGTTCGGAATTATTTATGGGGCTAATGCTTCGGGGAAGACGAATATTATTAGAATGCTTCATGCTTTGGTGGAAAAATTGAATGGAGGGTATGACATTTTATATAATCCTTTTAAGTTTGATGCAAGTACTGCGGTATCAGATGGAAAATTGAAGCTCGAATTCGATGTAGCTGGCTCACGATATATATACGAAATTACATTCAACAGAGCGCTTATTGTAGATGAGAAACTTTTGTGGATTAATGGGTCACGTAAATTGGTATTCAAACGTAGGAATATTAAAGGACAGAATAAAGCGGTTATCGAATATGGTCCTACAATCAAATCTAAAGATAACACACAGGCTACTGTACAAACAGATAGTTTGATCTTAAAACTATTCCATGATAGCTTGTATCATGAGAATATTAGCCCAGCTGCCGAGTATTTAGCTAGCATGATAGTAATCAATGGTTATAATCAAGTTATGTTTGACAATATGTTGGTTGAAGTCAATAAGTGGGTAGAAGATAATCCAAAGAACTTACGTCGACTTTCTGAATTGGTAAAAATGAGCGATACAGGTGTACACTCTATGGCAATCAATAATGAAGGTGTAACTCCTGAGCGAAAAATCGATATGTATCATGGTGCTAAAGAGATAGAACAGTACAAATTGAACTTTGTGCACCAATCTCAAGGCACAAAAATGATATATCTAATAGGTGGTATGATGCTTAAAGCCATAGAGCAAGGTGTCCCAATCTTTATTGATGAAATGGATGCTGTCTTCCATACCTATATCACTCGATGGCTGCTAGAAATCTTCACTAGCGATAAGATTAATACGAAGAAAAGCCAGATGCTGTTGACCTCTCACGATATCAACCTGTTGGATGAAACGAAGATACGCAAAGACCAAATTTGGTTTGTAGAAAAGAACGAAAAGGGAGAAAGTGATTTGTTCCCATTGTCAGATTTCACTGATGTGCGTGAGGATACGCCATTTGCTAAATGGTATATGTATAGTAAATTTGGGGCAACTCCTAATATTGGAGCAGTTGAAGATTTATTTGAATAGATACAGCAATGGCACAAACTACATCTCTAAAACGCACAGTAAATCCTGCATACTATATCGTATGTGAAGGCAAAAACACAGAACCTGATTTTTTCTATGGACTTACACGCTATCTTGTACAAGGTGGATATATCAATAACAAGAATCAGATACGGATATATCCTACACCAGTCGCTCAAATAGATGCTGCTCGAGGACAAGAAGAATCAACACGTCGAGGCAGTTACTCAGGTAAGAAAAGAACAACAAAATCAGTATGTATTCCAGATGAAAAAACACCGCCTGGGCCGCAACCTCTCAATTGGGTAGTTAATGCTATACAAACATTGGATGCAAACGAGGGGATTGATATAGCTTGGGCCGTCTTTGATAAGGATGGGCATCCCGAAGCTGAAGCGGCTTTTAATAAAGCTGCAGAAGCACGAGCGTCAGGAAAAGAGGTGCATATAGGGTTTTCAAGCATCAGTTTTGAGCAATACTTATTGCTTCACTTTGGTTTCTATACACATGCTTTTTCAAAGTCTAAATGCATCAATGGATATGCTGGGCGCAAAGAGTTTTGGCCTATAAGTAGAGGTAAAAAGGTGGACTTTGATAGATTCAAAAATAAATTATGGACTGGTGTATATAATGCAAAGTTACTTCGCATCCTTAAAGGTGAAGGTGATGGTATTAAGATTTGGGAAATAAACCCATATACCACAGTGGATAAGTTGGTATCCAGTCTTTTGGGCTACACAGAGTTGAAACTTGATGCTCCTGTTTCTGTAGCACATTTTACGGTCACATTACAAAAAGACGCTTTGCTTATTGGGAGATATGGAAATGGATCTCAGATTATAAACAAAAGGATGTTTAGCTATCTTCATTCAGAGGATACGGGGCAAACTTTCGAACTTGGTGCTAAGCTATTATCTCCTGGGGAACAGCATATTATTCCGTTGTCTCAATTCGGAGAGAAAGCACTTGTGGCATTGGAAGTGGATTATAAGCATAAAGTGTTCTTTTTAGTTTAAGATTATACCATACAATATCATACCTAAGACATCTCATTGTGAGGTGTCTTTTTTTTTGTTCCACTCCTAACAAACCCTAAACTTTCGCTCAATCTCCACCATCTCCGTATCCTTCTCTTAAATACGGACGAAAGACGGACAAAAGACGGACAGTGCCCTCTGGCCATGTCGTATCTTGCGGATGTTTTCAGAGAGGCTCTGTGGTCTAGCCGGCTAGGACATCGGCCTGCATCTGAAACAAGTAATAACCCTTTAAATGATTGAGATTATGTCTGTATTAATTAAAGCCCATCAGTCGAGCCTTGCCGACAAAAAGACGGGTCAGAAATTGTTTTACCCGATGGCTACATCGCGCGGATTGGTGGGTACGGATGAGTTGGCTCGCTTTATCGCTGATAAGTCGTCGTTGACGTCGGGTGATATCCGAAATGTACTGGAAAACCTTGGGGAAGCGGTCAATCACTTCTTCGGGCTTGGTTTCTCGGTGAAGCTCGAAAAGCTGGGGACCATGCGTGTGACGGTCAATGCCCAAGGCAACGGTGTGGTGACTGCCGAGGAGGTGTCTTCCGATCAAGTGAACAGTGCTCACGTGGTGTTCCGCGAAGAGAAGCATCGCTCTGGTAAGATGACTCGTACCGCGTTGTCGAGTACTATCGAGTACGAGATGGTGCGTGGTGTCGTGACGGATGATGAGGACACTGGTGATGATCCTGGAAAAACTGGCGGTGATGCTGGCGGTGACACCACTGGCGGGGATACTGGCGGTGACGGTGACTTGCTAGGATAGCAGGCGCGTGCTGAGGGCTCGCCAGCATAGGCGAAGCCTCGCCAGCACGTATGCTAGTCGTTTTTTTCTAACCCTTTAAACAAAAAAACTATGAAACCATTGTCTACAAATGACAGCCCTAAGAATTGGGGGGTGTCCAATTGGATCAATATTGTGATTGCTGTACTTTCTGCCTTGATGGGGGCCATCGGTACCCAGGCGGCCAATGCGGCTAACCTCGTGTAGAGGACTATATCATCCGCCCCGCTTAGTGTGGGGCGGTATGTGTATTCACTAGTATGAAAACTCTAAACTACAAAATATGAAATTATATGAAACTTTATTCGAAGCACGCAGCATCGCTCGAAAAATTGATACTATCATTGTCCATTGTGCTGCTACCAGCGCAAATAGTCCTGTGACGACCGAAGATATCGCGCGGTGGCATATCCGTGACCGCCATTTCCGAGATATCGGCTATCATTTTATTGTCGACCAGAAAGGGGTCATCCATGTGGGAAGACCGCTCGAAGAGATGGGGGCTCACTGTCGTGGATATAATGCCACGAGCATCGGTATCTGTTATATCGGTGGGCTAGATGCGCAAGGAAATCCTGCCGATACACGTACGCCCTTGCAGCAGCTGGCCATCAAGCATCTGATAGGCTTGCTGGTCAATGAGTTTAAGATTTATGATGTCTTGGGGCACCGTGATTTGAGTCCTGATATCAATGGCGATGGAGTGATTACATCGGTCGACTGGGTCAAGATGTGTCCTTGTTATGATGCGCATGCGGAGTGGCTGCAATACCTCAAAGAGATGGCGATTGTGGCGAGAAATTATGGGCAGGCGCAGTCAGATGGTGGTGTATCGATTACACCAGAGCTTCAGAACCTGTGCAGCGCAGCAGAAGAATATCTCCAGATGGAGTGGGGCGAAGGCAATCCTCAGGATGGTACAGGTGCTCCTGTCGATACAGGGTATCCTCCTGAAAGAGAGCCCGATATGTCTTTCTCCTTGATGCATAACCCCAATGATACCAATCCTGTGCCTCCACTTCCTGATGCCTTATTCGATGATAAAGTGATTCCTCTGACTCAGGCACACAAGCTTAGCTTTGGCGGCTGGCGTGATCAGGGGACGATGAGAAATTAATGTGTTTATGTATTTCCTATAGATGACGTTATGTGTGTGTTCCTTCTAGGCTAGGATGGTCTGGAAGGAGTTGTTTTTGTATTTAACTCAGTTATGGTAGATTGTGTGAAAATTAATTGTTATCTTAGTGGTATAAATAAAAAAGAAAACTATGATAAAGGCTTACTTAGACTGGAATATTATTACACATTTGAAGGAAAACAAGAATGATAATCTTAGGAAGTTTATGTTAGATTCTTCTGAAAAGATATTATACCCTTATAGTCAGGCACATTTTCAAGATTTAATGAGAAGTGCTCCTAAAGATGGTGCCCACAACAAGTGGTTCGATAAAGATTTAGAGATGCTTGATTTGTTATCAAAAACGGCTCTTGTTGATTATGACGTTGAAGGAAAACAGATTGGAATGTATGTGTGTACACCGCGTCAATTCTACGAGTCTTTGTGTGCGGATGATAATCCCTTCTTTTGTTCAATTCCTACGTTTAATGAGTTCATGGGTATGCTCGATCAGTTGTCTGGTGAAAGTCAAGTGGGGAAGTTATTAACTCGCATTTTACAAAGTGAAAATTTTAACTTTGACCTTCCAGATTTAAATAATAGTGTGGTTCAATGTAATACCTTGCATGATGCAATGGAGCATTGTATGGATGTAGCTAATGTATTCTTCAAAGATAAGAAAGTATATAAAGCGCATGCTTTAAAAATAAGAGAAACCTCAGGTGAACTTCAAGGGAAAATAGATAAATCTAGTTATGATAATGTCTTCGACTTGTTTGATGACATTATAATTACTCACGAAGCTGGCAATGGTATTGTTGATGTCTTGAGGACACAACTTCCTGAGAATGTGAATTGTGATTATACTCTGTTTCTTAGCTTGTATATATTACTTGATATTATTGGTTATAATGGAGATAAACGTAGAACTCTTGAGAATATTGTGACAGATGGTATACATGCATATTATGCTTCTTATTGTGACTTCTTCGTAACAGATGATAGAAATCTATTTGAGAAAGCCAAAGCCATATATACAAAGCTTGGTATACGTACTAAAATAATTGATTCAAGTCAGGTCTTTACTTCGTTTTCTGACACTCTTTCAAAATCATGTGACTTAAAATCTTACTTTGAAAAGATAGATAGTTTGCACGTTAAATATATATATTCTGATATAAGTGTGAAGTATTGGAAACAATTTGAATTGCCTTTATTGGGTGCATTTAATTTAGGGTCTTTTGTTTGTGATTATTCGACAGGCGAACAATACTATTTATTTGAAGTAGATTATTCAAATGTAAGAGGCTTCCTCTTCTATATTGAAGTAGATTATATTATTGATATTTTCCAAAGGAATTTTACTCCTGCTATGGTAAATATGCCACCAAGAGACTTTTGTAGAACAAACGATTTTGCTGTTTCTGGTTGGATGGTAAGCAGTACTGAAGTTATTGTTTTGTATCTTAATAGCCCCGATTGCTGTAAAGTGGCTTTTGCTGTATATAGAACAAAACGACCATATTGGAACATGCAGCTATTGAATGCATTTGTGACAAATAAGAATACATTGAAATAGATGAGTTTAAACTTTTGACTGAAGACATGATGTAGTAGTCCACAGTCAAAAGCTATCGGAATACTATATATCCTTTATTCGGAAAAGGTCAGAATTGCACTCTATGAAAATTTGTTTTTCAACTTTTTCAAAGTCTTGTTGTATCATAAATAGTTCTTGTGGCCCTATGTCTTCAGTTTCATCACCTGTAATAGGATTAACTTTGGCATAATTGTAATGAAGGTGATTCCGTACACTTAATTTTTCCATGAGTTCTCTTTTTTGTCTTTTGTTTGCTTTGCATTTTTTTCTGCTTAATTTACTTGAGCCCTCTTTATCAACAGTAAAATAGACAAGTTGAGCGTCTGATTGTATCAGACGGCGTCCTATGTATTGCGCCCAATACGAATCCGTTGGGCCAAGAGATGCTCCAAATATAACAAAGAGATTAGTTTGCTGAATTTGATGGATAATTTCATCGATCTCTTTATTTCTTATTTCGTTGTTAATTACCGGTTTTACGATACTGTTTACAAAATCATCATCTTCTTGTAGTGCTTTGTTTTTTATCTGATATTTATCGTTCAATCCTAGAATAATATCATCTACTGTAGAATGAATATGAAGAATTGGGTGATTATTTATAATGTTTACTCCTTCGCCGAAATCATCCATATGTTTCATAGTCCCTTTCATAAGTTCTTCAACTGTATTAGTATAGTTGAAAGAAACAACTTTTACATCTATTGTCTCAATAGAAGTCTTGTCAATTGTTGGAAAGTTATTGATAGTTGTTGCATTTGAGAAATATTTGTTAGGTGCAGTAAAATCAGACCAAAACTTTTTTAGCTGCTTAGGGCTAACAGACAATTTTGATATTTCTGATTCTAGGTAATCTTTTAAATGATTGGTGATGTCATCGAGTATAACCTCAAAGTCAGTAGCTGATTCTATAACCGCTGTATACTCACCCAAAGCGATTTCCAAATCTCCCCAATTTATATTTCCATCACTTTCTTTCTTCTTATCGTTTTGATAAGAAGAAATATTGCTTTTAATTTGTTCTACGTGATGGTTGTCACTCGGTTGTTTTGTATAGTATCTATAAAACTCTTTATATTTTGTGGCTAGTCCAATTTGAATGTCAAACCCATTTCCTAGTATGTATGTTATCTTCATTTTTTAATCGTATTTCTTGATAAATCTTTGTCCTACAGAAGAGACTCTAACATCTTCTAACCAGGAGTAAATCTCTGACTTTGAGTAGTACGGTTTACCATTTTTATCTTTTTTCTTGTCCATAGCTGCAGCTATCAAAGCATATTCATTTGGTAGTGATGTGGAGAATACCCCTTGGTCGTCAGTGTTTATTGAGACTGATAAGGAATGTATTGGTTCGTCATCTTTAGCAATGCCATCATTGTGGAATCTAAATATAGGATGATTCTCATATTTTTGTAACCCACCAATTCTAAAATTAGATGTTGGGTTGCATTCTACACAAATGTGTAATTGATCTACTTCTTCTAATATCGCCTCTTGTAGAGCTGTAACAAGTTGTGGATAGCTTTCAGGAAAGCATAGTTCGCACATAACACGTCCTTTGTTACGGATATCAGTATCATAATGGTATTGTTCGTACATTTCTACAGCTTTAGGATTTTTACGGGCATTCTTAGCTTTGATACAGAAGTTAAAATTCATTTCATCCCAAGTGTATGGTGGGAGGGTGCTCTCTAAAGAAGCTTTTTGATTTGCACTTGGGTTGTCACCACGTAGCTGCATAGAACTGTAATAACAGTTTATGCTAAACCAATCTTTACCGTAGCCCAATTCTAATGCAATAGCTTCAGTCTTTTCCTTTAGGAATGCTTTTAATCGAGTGTCTAAATTTATACCATACTCTTGAGATTTGAAGTAGCACCATACTATGTTGTCCAGCATGTCTTGTTTACTACATGTTATGGTCAGTTTCTTTCTGTCGTAGTAATTCTGTGAATCTATGCCTAGAGCAAGAGCATGTCCTATCCGGTCACCATTTTCTAAATTGAGGAAATGAATAGCTTCGTCTATGGCTCTTAGCCCGTCAGTAATGTCATAATAATCCTCACCAGCATGGAATGTAAAATGTAAGCCTTGTTCCTTTCTTAAGTAACGATAGGCTTGAGCAAATACTTCTGGTCGGCACCCGAGTTCAGTATTTGCTGCATCAATTCCTTTCATGTATTCTATTAGACCTGGGCGCAATTTAAGAGTAGCTATAATAACTTTACTCTCCCTTTTTATCTTATTGCGTAGCTTATGATGTCTTTCCTCAAAGTTCTTGTATTCTTTATTATCGGGTTGCTTAATAAAATGCAATGTAAAATTGCATAAACTAGTTCGCTCAGAATCGACTACAGGGCAGAACTTTTTATAGTAGTCCATAGTTTTACTCATTTCCTCGAAAGTAGACTCGGGAGCAATGCGTGCTTCTAAGTAATCAACTTCTGGTTGAGCAAGAACACCGTTTATTGCATAATCAACTAGCTTTTCTTCATATATAGTGTGATTCTTTATAAACAGAGTTTTACGATCTTGATAATTACAAAAATTCTCAAATCCAATGTTTCTATTAATCTGGATGAATTCTTTACGGAATTTAGCTTTGATGCATAAGTAAGTATAGAAAAGTTGATTGTACTCTGGGTGTTCTGTGAACCTATTACTAAATATGGCTTTAAACATACCGTACATGAGTTTTCTTTCACCAGAAACGAAACTATGGTGTTCTTGTAAAGTTTTGCTTGTTTCTTTCTTATCAGTATATGGAGTAAGGTGTATAGCATAATCTAAGCAATTACTAGACTTTGTATGTTGCATGCAAAATTCTGTATTAATCTTATATTGTATTTCTGTTGGAATTTTGCTGATTATATAATTGCTAGCCTCATTTTCAGTATATAGATTCCTTTTTGCCTCTATCTCAGATTCATTTCCTATAAGAAGGTGGTAAAAGAATAACCTTAATGCAGCTGCCTTAATACACATTTCGTACAAAGAATAATATCTTTGACTTTGAGTGGTCTTTTTTTCTTCGCTTAATATGTTATTCATTTTACGAAAAGTACTTTCTCTTTTATCTATGTGATTCATTAAGCACAGCCAATTAAGTTCGAAATTAGCTGATGAACCTTTTAAGTGAAAATGCATTTCTGGGATACCTTTCTGTGTAATCTCATTGACTCTAAAGTGATTGTGAGGACTAATTAGTGGCCAATCAAAGATCCGTTTCATGTTGGTTCTGTAGACATCTTTATAAGCAAGAAAAGAGGTGGTGAAGATGTCTTCACCAAGTATGTTTGTAGTTTCTTGCCAGCGCAATAGGTGATTAAATCGTACCTTAGCACCACAGCTATTTTCAATCAAGACTTCTTTCGAAAATTCATATAAAGGTAGGAAAATGTTTCCATAAGTATTTGATTTGTGGAGTTGCATCCAATTATCCATAGCATAAGAGACTATGCTCTTATGCTCACTGTCTGTATATTGGTTGTTGTATGCCCTATGTGCAAGTAGTAAGTTCTTCTTAATGTTTTCTTTGTCGAAGTTATAATGTTGACAAATACAAAACTCGTAAGGTATATCTTGGTATAGAGCCTTTATTATGCTTCTGAGATTATCCATTACTCTTGGTTATCTTTATCTAGTTCTTTGTAAAGCTTTATGTATAAGTCCGTCCAGACTTTTGCCTTTTTCGCGTAACCAATTTGTTCAGCTTTTTCTTTAATGTATTGTTTACGTGAATTATACCATGTTTCATGCTCTAATTCGAATCGATATAAAAAAGTTCCATCTGACATTGTTTGGTTTCCTCTAATTATCCTATCTATTTGTTCTTGGCTTGGACCATCGTTTTTTTCCGAACGATTACTATCTAGAACATCATTTAACCATGTGGTTTCTTCGTCCTCAAGGTCTTCTAATACTTCGCTTAACGCACTAAACATTGAAAACTTAATTTTATTGTTCTCATTCTCACTTTTTACATACATGTCTAACGTAAAATCGCCTAATATCTTATAGAATTTAACAAAACGTTCTCTGTTATCTGGGATACTGAAATCCTCTCTGTTATCAATTAGATAATCTGACAGCTCATCAATTAGCTCGGCATTTCGCAACCCTGCAAGTTGAAGGAGTGTAGATTTGGTATACTTTGCATCCGTCCATTCTTTCATTCTTTGTTTTGCTTTTTCATGCATAAGCGAATAAATAGAGTGTTTAGTTCTTTCAGCAAGGGTATATAGAATGCCTTCAGAGGAAAAACGTGCGTAGGATAATTTAAAATCTAAGACATTAAAAAGAGGAGCTAACATATCAAATTGAATGTTTTTTATACTACTTAAGTTCTTTGTGAAATATGCTGGAGATCTAAGTCTATATTTGTTTTTACCAATTTCTTTTAAGTCATTACGATCTTTTCTGTCAAAATGTCTAGATGATATAAGTATCAAAAACTCTGCGAGTTGTAATTTCTTTGTACCGAATTCTTCGACTTTTTGGTCTATCTCTTCTGGAGAATAATCATCATCTACTATATCCTTAAATTCATCTTCGATATCTTTTATTAACTTGATTAACATCTTCCCTTCACCCATCCAGCGTTGTCTGTTATACCCTTTATCTAAACTATTAGAAATGATGATTTTATCTTCTATTTCATAAAAGTTGCCAGCAACGAGTTGACAATAAGCAGTGTAGTTATCAAGTGCACCTCGTCTGTTTAATTCAGGAATGGTCGATGATTTAGACTTCTTATTAGCTTCGGAGTCTTCGTCTTTATTGCTGTTTTCAACTGTATGACAGTAGTAATCATATAATCTTATTGAGTAAAGAGACTTGATAAAGAAAACTAAGTTTTGAGCTTTCTTTTCTGTTGCGAGTTTCGATATGTGGTTTAGCAATGCGAAAACATCTCCAAGTGAAATATTATATGGAATATTATCAACGTTCACGATATCTTCAAGTGATTCAGGTAACTCAAATAGATGTGATTGATGCTTGTCGTCGTTATCTGTTTTGAAGAAAGAAGCGTATAGAAGTTGTATCACTTTTTTATTCAAAAGTGATGGCTCATCTTCTGCAAGGCATAATAAAGCAATTCTTTTATATTCAGCACCAAGGCACTCAATCCAAGTTCCAAATAGATATTCTTTAAAGTGTCTTTGATTATAACTTGAAATGCTATAATATTCAAAGTCGTCCATATTGTGAAGCATTCTTATAAGCATTCGAAGTTCACGAAGGTTGCGAGGAATAATTGGAGAGCTTTGTCCTTTTGTGTTGTAGAATAGATATCTACATTTAAAGAAAATTAGGGCAGGAACCAACTCGCGTAATGATACAATTCTATGTCCAGGGTTTACATTGTGGGTAGTGTGAATATCCTTCTTAAGGACAACATTTCTGTACATGTAGCTTTCATTGTCAGGAAGAAATACTCTGGAAGTATGAGGCATAAGTTTTTCAATGTATTTTTCTGACATATCTTCTACTTCAGCTTTTGTGATAATATTTTGGTCAAGAAGTGTTTTGTTCTCAACTAGCATCTTCTGAGTAATAACATGACGTAATTGACCAAATTTTACAGCCATTAAAAAGACCACGTTAGGTAGAATCATGTACTTGCGTATTTGTTCTACCATTTGGTATGCATTTTGTGTATTTAAGTCAATGTCGTCTAAGCTTATAATCAATGTTTCACTATTAAAGAACCTGAGAAACTCTTGGATTAAATCATAAAAATGCTTTTTTAAATTGTCTGTCCCCGCTAGATAAGAAAGTTCTTCTAAGGAATCCGAAGAAAAACTCACTTTGTTCTCAAGGTAACATAGGCTATTTTTAACTTTTTGGAATGAATCTACCAGTTCTCTTACTGCATGTGGATTGATGGATTCTCCGGATCTATTTGCATCTTTTTTTCTCTGGTCAAATAGGCTATATAAACGTCCAATAATCAATTCAAGTATGTTGTTGCTGCTTTTGTCATCAAAAAAAGAAGGATCTATAGAGTCCATGACATAGCATTTTTTTTCTTTGATAATACTAGGTTTTGCTATGTCTGAGCTATATTCTTTAAGCAGTTCAGCAAAAGATAGCATGCATGAAGTTTTACCAGAGCCTCTATCACCTACAAAGGCAATTATATTATTCCGTTGTGAGTGTGCGAAGTCTTTTTTGCTTGAAGCAGTATTGTTTGCTAGGATAGATTTAAATAATTCAAGTGCTTTTTTGTATTGTTCTTCAAAGATAGAACCTGTGCGTCTATCTTTGTCTTCGACAATAGGGTGAGTCTCTTCACCCATATAAAAGGTGATGTATTGTTCACTTGCGTTTTCAGTGGAGTTTTGATTAGCATTTTTTGTGCTCATAGTACGAATTTGTTTAATTTTTTAGACATAAATGCAAATGTAGTGATTTTATATGAGGTTGTTGCTGTACTTGATTAAAAAAAGTTTTAACGAAAAATTAATGTGGTTTTAGATAGTAAATGACAAGCGATAATATACTCATTTTTACTCTAGTTGTTAAAATGCCCCAAAATGATAGACGCAAAATTTACTACAAAATACATTCTTGGCTGCATTATACTGAAACCTTGTTGTAAATGATAAGTGGTGATGAAATCTTTAATTATAGAGTTGACTATTATCGGGGCTAATTCGTATCCTGAAACAAAATAACAATTTGGAGCACATCCATCTCTCTTCTTACCTTTGTCAAGTTTTTGTCAAGTAATAATAGGCAAAATGACCTATCTACCACCCCCTTTAAAGCAAAATGCGTACTTTTTGTCAATAAAAACTTGATGTTCTTTCGATATAATAGTTATATTTAGTACATCAAACAATATAAACGTCGAAAGGCATAAACCACTTTTCATGAATCATTCTTATAGAAACAAAAGTATGGCATGCTTGGCGGGCTTTCTATGTGGTATCCTCCTATCGGGGATGACCTCGAAGGCCTTCGCTCAAGCACCTAAGCAACAAGCCCCCAAAGAAGTAGCTCATATCACTGGTGTCGTAGTGACCACCGATGGCACGACGCTTCCGAACGCTAGCGTTTTTGTGGTCAAAAGTAAAGAACTCAGAAACTTTGTTGCTCAAACAGTCACTGACTTAGACGGTGCCTTTTCATTGGATAATCCCAAAGGTGACTATCAACTAGGGGTGAGCTATATCGGTTTCGAAACCAAGTATATCCCTGTATCTTTAAAAGCCTATACCGACAAGAATGTGGGGAAAATCGTGCTGAAAACATCGACTAACGAACTCCAAACTGTGGTCATTCAGGGACGTGCGGTGCATGTGCATACGAAGCCTGATGGGTTTATTGTTAATGTCACAACGTTGCGCGAGAGCTGCAATGATGCGCTGGATATCTTGCGCATGATTCCTAAAGTATATACGGAGGGTGAAAAACTGTCTGTTATGGGAAAGGAAAAGGTGATAGTGCAGATTGGCGAGGTGCTCCAACGTATGGATGCTGGTGAGTTGAGCAATGTGCTGAAAAGCTATGAAGCGGGACTAGTGAAATCTGTGGAGGTGGTGATGCAACCGGCATTGCGCTATGACCGTGATGGCAATACGGCTATGATTATTCTACATATGTCGTCGGTCTTTGAAGAATATATGGGCGGAATGGTTGGCATGGACCTGATGGATGCCGAGGGGCACAACGCGCACTATGGTGGTTATGGAACCTTGAGGTACAACAAAAAGAAACTCTTCTGGTCAGTGTCTCCTGCTGTCACTTCTCATCAGCTTAACCGTGTGGAGGATGCGTCGTATACCTTTAGTAATAATAGCACGTATCGTGTGGAGGAGCCTTCAGAAGCGGATTCTAAGTATGCTGGGGCTCGATTTACGATGCAGTATGCATATAAAAAAGATAGTCATGTGGGTGTCTATATGAATGTGAATAATAAGTGTGAGGATTATGATTTTACTAGTTATGAGACGACGGTGCCTGTATCGACGTCTTCGCCTGATGCGGTCAATGACAATCATTTAGAATCGGATGTGCCGAAAATAAGTACAACGGCGTATTGGCAGAATACGTATGGCAAACGTGGTAATAAGATCTGGGCGGAGATGTCTTATTATAATTACTTACGTGATGAAGACACAAACTATTCGGGGATGTATATGTCGGACAATACGGAGTTTTTTAAGTATGCTGATACCAGCAACCTGAGGGTCTACGGTCTTGGTTTTACCAATGATTATTCGATCTTTTTAAACGATGCGAAGTCGTATGTGCTCGATCTTGGTATCAAAGGGATGCGCACGGTTACGAATCATGATAAAAGACATGATCAGTGGCAGAAGGACAATGCGGCGGAGACGTTTGACCAACGCAATAAGATTAAGTTTGAGGAGTGGTGGTTTACGCCATATGCGAGTGCTACGTTCCGTTTCTCTCCGAAATGGTGGCTGCGTACTGGCTTGCGTGTGTCGACGACTTCGTCTAAATTGACGCAAAAAGATACGGGGGAGTCGGACTCGAGAGATAAGACGGTGTTTCTACCGAATGTGCATGCGAAGTATATGCCAAGTGAGAACCATCAGTGGGCTTTTTCGCTCAATTCGTATGCCACACAGCCTACATATGGGGAGTTGAATCCGTTTGAGTGGCGTGTCAATCAGCACCAAGTGTATCGTGGTAATCCTATGCTGATTCCGTCGACGACGTATATCTATGATTTGGGGTATACGTACAAAGGTGTCTTGTCGTTCTCTACGACTGCTGAGCAGGAGCGTAATAGCATCTCGTCGGTGACAACTATAGAAGATGATATGATTTATATGCAGACTAAGAATGCAGAAAATAGCTTCTTTATCGGTGCGAAGGGTAGCTACTACTATAATAAGTTGAAGTTTATGACTGCGTCCTTGAGAGGTACGTATGGTCGCAGACACTATTCGTCTATTGATAAGAGTTTGGCTGATAAAAGGGATGCTAGCGAGTGGAGTGCACGTGGAAGTATGACGTTTTTCTTCAACAAAAAACGTACATTTAGAGGACATCTTAGTGGATCCTATATTGGCCGTAAGAAGACATCTTTGGCAACGATTGATCCTCAATATAGTATGATGACTGGCTTGAGTTATAGTATGATGAATAGACGTTTGAATCTCGATTTATACGGGACGAATCTTTTTGCTAGTCGTTACAAAGGGGAGACTATACGTGATACGTATCGCATGAAATTCAATAACAAGTATGACTATCCTACGCTGTATTTTTCTGTAAGATATAACTTCTCTAAGGTGAAAGATCATAGCAGTCGAAACCGTAGGGGGACTAGGGATGTGGAAAGACGTTTCTAGTTGATGATTCAATATCTTTCTTAACTCTCTGAAGTGTGCCCTCAAAAAGTTGAATGTTAACTTTTTGGGGGTGCTTTATATTCCCCATATATTCCTCAATACCCCCCAACCAACAATCATCCCAAACAAGAACCAGATAATCACTGGATGATGCATCTTGGTATACACCTCAGGATACTTCTTTCGTAATGCCTCCACTAAGGCATATACAATCACCACAGGAATCAGGGTTACTAGCATCGCATTCAACGAGAAAGCTGTTGTGATATCCATGTGAAATAGCGCATAAATGGCCCGTTGTGATCCACAGCCAGGACACTTATACCCAGTAATCATCAAGAAAGGGCAACGAGGAAAGAAATACTTACTAGGGTTGAAATGGCTATATATGTACGCAAGCGCAATAACTCCAAGAATTATTGCGCTAGTACGTGTTATTTTATTTTTAAACCAGTTTGCCACGGATATTATCCACAAGTGGATTCTGCAAGAGAGAAGGCAAAGACACCAAGCATAAATAAAAGATATAGCACGATAGCTGCTATCCCTAGCCATAAGCTAATATAGAAGAAACGCTTTGCTTTTCGTGAGTTCTCTTCAGCTATACTATAATCGCCTCTGTTGAAGGCCGTTTCTACGGCGGCGGCATAGACGATGCCAACGACACCAAGTGGAAGGCAGCAAAATATAGTAGCTAAGATTGATTCTAGTAGATATGTTTTGGGACAAACTCTAGGAGGGTAGTTTCTGTTTTCTGGATTCGGAGGCGTTGAATCTGAGTGCATATTGGGCCATAATTTTTGACATACGTCGTCAATATATTGTGCTTTTGTCCAGTCACTCATCCCTTTTTTCCAAATCGGAGTGTGAGGCTGAATGTTATGACTAGCAAGTTCATCGATTGATACTGGACCCTGTTGCTCTCCCTTACTATTGATAAAATAATATTGTTCCATGTTTTTTTATGTTGAGAATCTTCTACTTTAATTACGGTTTGACAAATATACGGTATTAAAGGTAAATAACAAATTAAATGTGTACCTTTGTCACGAAATTTAAATATCTATCTTATGAAGTCTAAGCCCCAAACAACACATTACAAGTTTGTTCAAAATAGTCAATGTGAGTATTTCCCATGTCATAAAGTAAAGAACAAAGAGGATTTTAACTGCCTTTTTTGTTTCTGTCCGCTATATATGTTGGGAGATCAGTGTGGCGGCAACTTTAAGTACACAAATGGATTTAAAGATTGTAGTGACTGCTTGTTACCTCATACAAAAAAGGCTTATGAGCATGTGATGAGTAAGATGGATTTGGTTATGAAAATAGGTAGTAAACGAGAGTAAAAAGGAACTATGACAGCAATTAATTTTATCATTGATAAAGAAAAGTGTATTCAATGTAAGAAGTGTGTGAAGGATTGTCCAGTATTGATTATTGATGGCAAGACTGAGTATCCTGAAATTAAAGCAGGGAAAGAAGCGATGTGTTTGGCGTGCCAACACTGTTTGGCGGTGTGTCCTACTGGGGCATTGTCTATTTGGGGTAAGAATCCAGAGGATAGTGTAGTGGTAAGCAAGGAAACTGTATCGCCTGAGAAATTGGCTTTATTGTACAAAACTCGTCGTTCTATTCGTACGTTCAAGAAGGAAGCACTTGATGCAGCTCTTCTTCAAGATTTGTTAGAGACAGCAGCCTATGCGCCGACTTCTAAGAATGAAAATAGTGTACACTTTTCATTGGTAGACTCTCCAGAGACTTTCGATAAGGTACGTACTTTGATCTATGATGGTATCAAGGAAGCGGCTGCCGAAGGTCGTATCCCTGAGAAGTTGTCTTATCTGAAAAACTTCCAAGCTGTGTGGGAGAGTAAGGGGATAGATGTGCTATTCCGTGGTGCTCCACACTTGTTGATTTCGTCAACTCCTAAAGATGCAACCAATCCAGTGGCAGATGCTTGTATTGCATTGAGCTACTTCGAAATTTATGCCAATAGTAACGGGGTAGGTACACTCTGGGATGGTTTTGCTAGGGCTGCAATCAGTGTGGTGTCTCCTGCTATTCAAGAGCAATTAGGTGTCCCTGCTGACCATGTCTTGGGTGAAGTGTTAATCTTTGGTAGACCAGCTATTCATTATGCACGTGGTATCCAAAGTGAGGGCTTAAACTTGAATACTATTAGCTTATAGTTGCTTCAATATTGATTCAGGTGGTGTGAGTTTTGTCACATTTGATATTCCATTGTTACAAAAAGATTTCGCATTGATGGCAAAAATATTAAATTTGCGTCTGTGGGGTGTTTTTGAGGAAGAAAAATTAAAAAGATACTGATCGTTCATTTAATGATTATTATATTTGTAATGCTCTCGGAAGATGTAGTGCATTATCATACTGGGTAGAATAACCGAGAGGTGATCATTAGAAATGTCGGTAAAATTGATTTCAAAAAGTACTGCCTCCGTTTTTTATGTGAATAAAAAACGGAGGCTTTTGTTTTTTTGAATGATTACTTTTGTTCTTCTTGTTTTCTAGTATAAAAATCCTTTAAGACGTAGAAAGCTTGCTTTTTTTGTCCTTCGGAGGATATAACTCCTTTGCGATTAAAGAAGTCTTGGATTCCGTGTAGTCTACGACGAGCTGATAGAAAATCAACTAGTATCCATGGAGAACATCCTGCAAAACCGGGTACACGGTCGTACATCTTAAGATTTTGAGAATATACATCTGCTTGAAATTCTTCTGTCCATCTAGTGTGCTTGTCTCCATGTTTTCCATACAATGCGCCGCCACCAAATTCGCTAACGAAGAATGGCTTATCTTTTGGTAGATCCCATATTTGTCTATCATAATCTTTTGGTTGCCCATAATACCATCCTAAATAATGATTGAAACTCAAGATGTCAACATAATCACTTAAGTTATCTTCCAATTTTAATTCATGGTCACTTACATTGGTCATTTGCATAGCCATGCTTAGTAATCTAGTATCATCATCTTGGCGAGCTTGTTTAGCGAGTTTGATCAAGAATTTATCACGTGCTTCGAGCTTAGGTGTTTCATTGGATAGAGACCATACAACAATTGCGCAGCGGTTCTTGTCTCTATTCATGTTTTCTTTTAGCTGATTCGAGGCATTAGCATATGTGATAGGATTTTCCCAATCTATTGTCCAATACACTGGAATTTCAGACCACACCATGAGGCCCATCTCTTCGGCGGCACGTACCATGGCTTCGCTATGTGGATAGTGTGCTAGACGCACAAAATTACAATTAAGCTCTTTGGCCCAAGATAACAACGTGCGACATTCTGCTTCTGTTGATACTCGTCCTTGACGAAAGGGAGCTTCTTCGTGTATGCAAATACCTCTTAGGAAAACGGGTTGTCCATTCAGTAAAACTTGTTGTCCTTTTGTTTCGATTTGGCGGAATCCAATCTTATCTTTCAATACTTCGTGGTTGTTACTGATCAACACATCGTATAATTTAGGATGTTCAGGAGACCATAATTCAGGTTTTGCTTTCAACGTAAATGAAGCCATACCTGACTCATCAGTAGTGAGTTCACGATGGATTTTCAATTCCGGAATCTTTAAGTCAACTTTGATACCTGCTTTTTCTTGATTGAGTTTGATATACCCACTTATGCTTTTATATGAACCCTTAGATAACTGTACTAGATAATCATCAACGGATATTGTGGGTGTTTCTACCAATAAGACATCTCTGGTGATTCCTCCATAATTCCACCAGTCTGAATTGGTGGTTGGTACATATTCCTTCTTACGGATGTTGTTGACACGTACTACTACAAAGTTATTGCCTTCTTTGACTTGGTCTGTGATGTCAAAATTGAAAGGAGTGAATCCGCCTTCGTGACGCCCTACATATTCGCCATTTAGATATACGTTCGCAATATAATTTGCAGCTCCAAAATATAGATATAATTTTTTCTGGGCATCTTTGTGATAGCTAAAATCGCGTTTGTACCACATGCTACCTTCGTAGAAAAAGAAGCGACTGTCTTGTGTGTTCCAGTCACCCGGAACTTGTAGAGTCTCTATATCTGAAAAATCATATTCCAAAAGGGAACTTTTGTTTTCAGCTTTTCTGTTTTTGAAAAAACCATTTGGATCTGGTTTAAGTCGATAATTGTAGTATCCCACATCAAATGGGTCAACAATAGATTGCCATTGGCCGTTTAATGATGTGTGTGCACGCCCATAAACGTTTTGTAAAATACTTTGTGCGTGAGTGGTTGTCAAACCTCCCATAAAGAATAGAAGGAGTAAAAACCATAATTTACCTGTTTTACAGATTGTTTTGTTTCTCATGTTTATTTACTAGATTAAATGTTTGTACAAAAGTAAACAAAATGAGAGAGAAAAACAATATCTTTTGCTGTCTTTTCTGTGTGCGATTCAAATACAATTATTTGAGAACAATATTGTGCTTGAAATGACTATTGGATAAATGAATAACCCAATTCTTCCACACACTGTCGAATCTCTTCTATATCCATATCATGACCTTGTATGGTCACTGTTTTATTAGCCAAATGTACATTGGCTGACTGAACTCTTTCTAGATCTTCTAAATGAGACTCTACGTTTTTCTTGCAGTGATTGCATGTCATCCCTTCTACTTTTACAACGAGAATTTGTGCTGATTTTTCCATAATAGGTGCTTTTTTATGTGTTCTTTTACTAGTGATATATCCGTTTATAATCAACAAGGCCAAGATGATTGCAGATACAATGTTGAACCATGGTAATGCTTGTATAGAATGTCCATGTGCCATTGTTGTATTTAATGTTGCTGTAAACCAGTTAGCTGGTAATCCATAATCAATCAAAAGACCTGTTGCAACAGCTCCAATGGCAATGCTTGCTAAATAGATAATTAGAGTTTTACGTCCCATGACTTTGCCAATCATAGTCATGGTGGCTACATTAGTAGCTGGGCCTGCCATTAGTAAAATAAATGCAGCGCCTGGACTTAACCCCTTTAGCATAAGCATAGCTGCGAGTGGTATGGAACCTGTGGCGCAAATATAAAATGGAATAGATAAGAATAGGACCATGATCATTTGCACAAATGGAGGTAGATTCAATATATGCATTAAATTATTGGGAATAATCACTGAGATGAGTGCGGCAAGTACCAAACCAACAACTAGCCATTTTGAAGTGTCTTGCATAAAATCGACAAAACCGTAACGAAGTGCTATTTTGATTTTCTCTTTTAGGGTATGAGAAACTTCTAGTTTAGTTGGACATTCTGTTGTCTTGTTCGACTCGTGCTTAGTAGCATAACCAGTCCATGTGCCTCCTAATACTCCAGTGATCAACGAAGTTATGGGGCGAATAATCATCATGGGTAATCCCATTAAAGCATAAGTCGCCAGTAAGCTGTCAATTCCTGTTTGAGGTGTAGAAATCAAGAAGGATACAGCGCTGCTTTTATCAGCACCGTTTTTGTACAATGCTGTGCCTGTTGGAATTACACCGCATGAACATAAAGGCATGGGTATGCCTATTAAACTAGCATACAAGGAGGATAAAAATGGGTGCCCTGTAAACAGCCGTCTTATATGTCTTTGTGGTAAGAATGCTCTTAGGATGCCTGCGAAGAAGAATCCTATTAATAAATATGGGGCCATTTCGGCCATGATGGTGATGAAATCACTCGCAAATTGTGTGATAAATTTAGTCATACCTTATATAATTTACTTGTTGCAAAGTTCCGACTAAATCGTTTTTCTTTAGTACACTATTCTGGAAAAGATGTGCACAATTTCGCTAAATTTCATTTAGAGGTTTTCGCATTTGGTAGCGATGTGTTTTTTGAAATTCAGAAGCCGACATTCCTGTGACTTGTTTAAACTGTCTTGATAGATGTTGTGGGCTACTGTAATTTAATTGGTATGAAATTTCTGTCAAACTTTCTTCTCCATATATGAGCAATTCTTTGGCACGTTCAATTTTTTGCTTAATGATGTATTTCTCAATAGTGATTCCTTCATAAGCAGAAAATAATTTACTAATTGTAGAATAATCGGTTCCAACTTCTTGGGCGATGTATTGAGAAATATTCATATGTAGGGGTTTGCTACGTCCGAAATGTATCCATTCAATGAGAAGTTGCTTAACATGATTAATTATGACATCTTCTTTGTCTTGAAGTAGCTCAAAACCTTGTGCTGAAAGTGCACGGTTTAGACTCTCTCGTTGTGTATCAGTGAGAGGGTGTAGTAACTGTACTTCTCCTAATAGAATAGGGCTTTTGAATCCAATGCTTTGAGTACTCAAAATGTGTTCAACGGCACTGATACATCTTGGGCATACCATGTGTTTGATATGTATTGTGAGTGCGTCTTTCATCGCGATAAGTTATTTGTCGGTAAAATAAGATAAAATCGTGCTCCATCTGTATAAGAGCTATCATACCCTATTTCTCCATTCATAACATGAGCTAGGGTAGCTGCAATATTTAATCCTAAACCAGTTCCTTGAGCCTTATGATTTAATTTGGCAAATCTCTCAAAGAGTTGTTGTCTTTTATTTTCAGGAACTCCAGGACCTGTGTCAGTTACAGAAAAGATCACATGTGTTCTTTCTGGATCTGTCCAAGCGCAATGCAGAGTGATTTGACCTTTTTCGGTGTGTTTGCATGCATTGGACAAGAAGTTAAAGAGAATTTGTAACAAGCGGGTTTTATCAGCATGAATCATGGTATCTTTACTCAGATTACATTTTACCTGCATCTGTACATTGGCTTGTTTCCTGTGCATCATACTTTGTACAGCTTGGTCGCAAAGCGTGGAGATATTTATCTCCTCTTGATGGAGTATATAATGGCCAGACTCTAATTGGGCTGTGTCTAACACGTCGTTAATGAGTTGCAGGAGCATATTACTGCTTACTGTGATTTGTTCGCTAAATTGTTCTTTGCTTTCTTTGTCTAGTGTTGGATCCTCTAATAACAATTCGGAAAATCCAACAATCGTATTGAGTGGACTACGTATCTCATGATTCATGTTATCTAGAGACGTTGTTTGCAACATTTTAGCACGTTCTGCCTGCTGTTTTTCTGCTATTGCTTTTTGTGTGGTACTCTTTAACTTAATAATTAATGTACGCTTTCTTTTATTGGATATAGCTACAATAATAATTCCCCATATACTGAGTAGTAGAATGACCACTACGGCGGAGAACAATAAGATGCTCCAAAAGGCTATTTTATTCTCTTGTTGCAATTGTTTGATGGCAATATTATGCTTGATCTTGTTGATTTTAAACAAGATTGCAAAGTCTGTTTCTTTTTCCTGCTGTTTCTTTTCTTGATATTGCTGTTTAATTTTGTAGTTGCGAAAAAGCTGTGATAAATATTTTTGAGGGTGTTTACACCTTTTTATTGCTTCATTCTGGAGACTTATATAGACATATTGCGAATCAATCTTTTGATTATATCTTTGAATGTTATTTTCGGTTGTGGCAATGACTTGTTCATACTTTTTCTTTGCCATATTGTAGTATAGAGTTGGGGTTATCTCTGTGTCTTCATAACGGGTAATATATTTCCGACATGTGTCTCCATAGTCAGAATGAATAAAAGCCCAGTTCCTTTCTAGCATTTTGGGTGAAATGTCATCATAACAATATAGTTGTTGGTAGCACATGTAGTAGCAAATACAGGCATAATGTAGTTCCATTTTTAGGAACGATTCTGGCATATTGGGCAATGAGATGATACTTTGTATAACTTGTTCACTAGATTTTATTGTGTTTTTGTAGTCCTTCATCTGTACATACATTTCTGATGATGTAATATACGAATTGATTTTACTGGCTATGAAATTGTTCGGTAATTGTTCGACTACTTTATTTAATCTGGTGAGGTAGTTGTAAAAAGGAGATGTTGTTGAGTCAAGGTATACGGCACTTAACAAAGCGCTCAAATACAATCTGTTATTAAGCAGATAGATTGTTTTTGCCTCCATGTTGCTGGGACTATATAGGCTATCTGCGTAGACGCTATCCGCTTTTTGAATCATTGTTTCAACGAAGGTGTGTATTGCTTCACTGGGCATTTGGTTGATAAGCAAGCGATAATAGCTTAATCGCATTTGAGTCTGATTGTAGACAGAATGGGGCGTTTTTGGAAATGTATCGAGTACACTTAAATATCTTTTAATAGAATCTATTTCTAGCATATTGAGCATGTTGCCAATAGCTCTTACTTGCAAAGAGTCGTTATGATGTTGTCTGGCCAAATTAAAAGCTTTCCAATTGTATGTGGTCAGAGTATCCATATTCCCTTTATGGTCTTTTCTTATAAAGCTATTATAAGAGTGTATCCATGTAGAGTCTGTATTGTCAGCATATGACGATACAATCCCAAACCATATGCACAATATGGTCAGTATACATCTTATAAATTGTTGATAAAAAGATTGTACCATGCTATAAAGGAATATTGAGTTGGATAGTGATATTGTCTGAATTATAAACACTTAGGATCAGCTGGGCGTTGATTAATTGGGAGAGCATTCTGGCTAAGACCAAATAATACTTGGCTGCATCTTCATAGTCTATCATTTTCTTGTGAGGGTCTAGAGCTTCCAATATATCCTCTTGGCTTTGTTTGCCTCGCAGGAAACTGATATTGATACAAAGTTGTTTGAGAGATTGGTCGCAAGTACTTGTGACTACAATCTCATTTTGCTCTGATGTGCGTACAGCATTAATAACTACTAGCTCAACGATCTTTCGTACATGCCTATCATCTGTTGTAAGCATTGTAGAAGAATCTGCTGGTACAATATTCAACGAATGGGTAGGGGGCATTTGAATGATAAGCTCTTCCCAGTTGTTGGGGGCTGTAAGTTGTTGGACTTCAATATGACGCCATTGAAGAGACATTTTATTCGTTTCGACTCTAGCGATAGCAAGCAGATTATTTATAAGTTCCAATAGCTGCGTATTAGATTTACGTATTTGTTGTCCAGCTATTTCTTGTTCTTTCTTTGATAAGGTGTCTGGTGAAGATAGTAATTGAGAAAAACCAATCAAGGTATTCAGTGGAACTCGAATATCATGGTTGAGATTCTTTACTAAATTGACCTGCTTTTGGTAGGCTTCTTTTGCTTCGTCAAGTGCTTTTCTTCTAGCATTTTGCTCTTTTTTGAGTTGATGCACTATAGATATCTTGTGGGCAGATTCTCTTCTATACAGATACCATAGTAAGCCAATTACAAGTAGTCCTAATATGCCTATTAAGCTGCCTTGTCTAGTGTAATGAACAAACTGTTTTTTATTGTTCTTATCGGTTTCTGCTTGTATTCTAGTTTGTTCTTGGAGCTCTTTATACGTGTTGTAATCAGAATTCTTTATACGCATAATATCATTGTAGATACTATCTTGTAGAGTAATTAAGCTCAACATCTTCTGAGTGTTGTATTCTGAAGGGGGTAATTTTTGCAGTGCGTCATACATGATTCGAGCAAAGTGGATACGCTCTATTAATGTCAAGTCATGTCTTTGTAATAGTGAGCTGCACAATTTGATAATCATGGGGTATTCTTGATGTACTAGGGCAATGCCCAAGGGAATGCGCTTATCTGACATATTTTTTAGATAGGCAATGTTTCTTCGAGCTTGTTCAGGAGAGAGTGCTTCATAGCAAAACAACTCGTTGATCATAGCCTCTTGTAGGTTAATGCTATCTTGTTGAGATATTTCAGGACGATTTAGCGATATGCCCATTATCACGTTTTCTAAAAGTTGTAGGGCATGTGCTTGATTATTGTCCAATACATAGAATGTACTAATCAATCTCCATGTGTACCATTTAAGTGATCGATAGTTTTCAGGAAGTTGGGCTACAAGTTTTTCAACCTTATCAATATATGTGCGGTGAACATCTATTGATTGAGCAGGAGTAAGATATATGACCATATACATGAGCTGTATGTAATAGTCTTGCCATACTGTCGTGTTGTTTGCATATACTTTGCTCAGGATATCTACTTGATGTTGAGCATGTAACCACTGCATTTGTTTTTCTACAGGATTTAAACGGAGTGATTGATGATATTGTTGATTACATTGGGCAAGGATTTCCTTTGCTGGATAACGTTTTTTTGCCTGTATAGTACCGATACACAAAAACATGAGAATACAGTAAAATATTCTCATCTTATTATTTAGACTTATTGTGTTATTGAAAATCATGTATGTATTTGGCAAATTTCGTACACACAAAAATAACGATTAATTATCAAAGTATGGCAGTCAGGAAAAGATTTTAGTCATATTTTTTTGTCTTACTATATATTTGGTGATTTTAGTTTTAAACTAGATTGCTATAAAATGGTAATATAATTATTCTTTAATATATGCGTTTTAAATGATATGATTATTGTGTCGTGTGATTTTAAATGTCCTTACAAGGTTAAAACACAGCAAATATATGTGTGAATGCATTTTTTTATGCCATAATGTTGTTATTGTGTGTTTTTATTTAGTGCTCTGTTACAGATGTTTTTATGCGTGCTTTGAAAATGCGTACTTTTTGTCAAATCCATTTCTTGGACACTTTCTTCAATTTCCTTATTTTTGCCCATCCTTTAATATACGATGAGTATTGAGTGTACTTTATAGATCCTGTAGTCTATCTCTTGAAAAAAATTAGTATATAAAAAGTTAATATTAAAGGTCAGGTTTCTATAGGTAGCCCATACTTGTAGAAATGAAACAGCGTTCAGGAATCCACCGCGAACGCTGTTTTTATTTTAATATTTTATAATAAGGTGTGCGTCATTTAAAAGATTAGATGAGGAGATATATTTATTTCATTTATGTAGCTATTGCTCAAAAATAAGTATATTTGTAGAGAGCTACATTAAAAATGTAGCCGAAGTAACCATAAATTCTATATATTCGCTATATGACAACATTAGAAATAAGAAACATCGGTCCCATTAAGCACGCTAAGTTCACACTTAATCATGTGAATGTTTTTATTGGGCCACAGAGTAGTGGAAAGAGTACAATCGCTAAGATTGTGAGCTTTTGTTCATGGCTAGAGAAAAATTATTTTTTGTGCCTACATGATATAAAAGGACAGTATGTCAATTCAAGCGATGTCTTGTTGCGTACTTATCACAATATGACTAAAGAATATTTTTCTGAAGATTCATATATCTTGTATGAGAGTGATTCTTGTACATTGTCATTTGGTTATCCAAAGGGATCAGATCAATTTACGCATACATTTACTCGCAAAGATATTGTTGCAGAACAAAATGAATGTACCTTATTTGAAAATAGACAAATTTGTTATATTCCAGCAGAGAGGAATTTTCTTGCTGCCATCAAAACAGAACGGTATACGGATACGCCAAACAGTATTACGGAGTTTATAGAGAAATGGTATACTGCTAAGGAAGAATATGTTGATTCTGATTTGGACATGCCTTCTGTACATGCCAAATATTATTATGACGTTGAGGCCAACCAAGACAGAATTAAGGTTGATGGGGTGAATATCCAGTTGGCTAGTGGTTCGTCGGGGTTGCAATCCATTGTGCCATTGCTGGTCTTGGTCGATTACTATTCCTCTGTTATTTATGAGAAAGAACGTTCAATATCTCCTCAGTTAAAACGTTCATTTAAGCAGGGAGTACTTCATCGGGCTCCGGCTGAGATGCAACAGGAGTTATTGGCTTTTATTGATGATCTAAATAGTATTCCAACAACAAAGGATAGTCTGATTCAAGCATTTTGGGAAAAGCTCTCTCAAGTATTAGGGATAGATGTCACGTATCATTTCACTCGGTTCATTATAGAAGAACCCGAGCAGAACTTATTCCCTAAAACACAGAAGGAACTTATAGTGCAACTATTGAAAAAATTTCAGAATGGAGGTTATCCACATGATATGATTATTACGACTCACAGTCCATATATCCTATTCGCCATTAATAATTGTATGTTGGGTGGATTAGTGAGGGATAAGCTAAATGAAGAAGATAAGGCACTCTTGGATCACCAATTGACCTATATTCATCCACAACGTGTATCTGTTTATTCTGTGGATAATGGAACGATTACTTCAGTTCAAGGTTGTGATGGATTGATAGATGAAAATTTTCTAGGTCAAGCTATGCAAGATATTATGGATGAATTTGATATTATGTTGAATTACTATGAACCAGAAAGAGATGCCTAATCCATTTGAATCTGTCCACACGTATGACACAGACTTGTATGTTGTGGACTATACAGAGCAGACTCGAGAGGATAAAAGAAATCATCGTGGTGTAGAGCTTCATACACAGCAACCAGATGATATCAGTGGGTTGCATATCTCTAATCCTAATAGAGTTGTCTTTCATGTGGTGAATATTGAAGAAGCTAACAATATCGATTTCTTTACCAACCAATATGGCGAAACCATTTCTCAATGTGAGTGTGTAGGATTGGCAGATAAGTCGGATGTCAATAAGAGGGTCTGGTCTATTGCAGTTGAACTGAAATATCCTCATTCGAAAAAAGGAATCAATCGTAATAAAGGTAAAGCTAAGCATCAAGTGTTGTCCACTTTGGAATTTTTATTCGATGCTGGTTTGCTTTCTAAAGAAAATGTCAACTATCTCATTGTGTCTATTCCGCGGTTTCCACGTTCAGTATTTGGAGGATTTCATATTAGCCCTCATGATAAACTAGATTTAAGGCGTATGAATGCTTTTATTAAGGCGACAAACGTGGTCTATATAGAGGACCAAGAGCGCTTGAGATTTCATGAAAAGTAGTTATACATATTGATTATATACTTAAAACGAGAGCGGACATCTTTTGTCAAGATGCCCGCTCAATGTATTAGGGTTTAATTATTTATTGTTATTCAGTATAACGGTTGATATCGTTTACTTGTACTTCTCCATCGCTACAATATATTCCCCAGCCATTGTGTTGAAGATTGTACACTCTATTTGTAAAAGCATATTTGCCATTTAAGTATACAACACATACAGAATTTTCGTGTACAAAAGTTACGGTATATTTCCCGTCGGTAGATTGGTCAAATCCATTCCAGTTTTCGGTAATATTATCTATTGTCTCACTGCCGTCGGTTGCTGTTGTGACTTTTTGTAAACGGAACGTTTGCCAACGAGCTTCAATAGCGAGTCGATAACGCACATTACTATCGGATGCATCTCGTAGGTACAAACCAAAGACTGCTTCGCTTGATGTTGGAGCTTGTACGTTAAAACTAATTTTGTCGATGTTTGCTAAACGATTGAAGTGTACCGATGAACCAGCTGGTATTGTGTAGCCTGTAGATAGGCTTCCACTAACTTCTCCTTCGCTGGAATTCTCAATAATGTCTGTAGGTGAACTAATACGCGTATTGATTGCTTCTGGTATTGTGCAACCAAGGCTGCCATCTGCATTTTGCACTAATTGGTGAGCTACTAAATTACCAGCCCAATCTTGTGTCTCTTCAGTAATTTTACCAGCACGGCTTGCACACCACCCATATAAAAAACGGTGTGTGCCATCACTTGTGGTTTTACCTGCATAGAAAGATGTACCATCCAACTTACCTTCGTGGGGTGGGTAGTGATCTTCATTTCTAGTCATTAGTTCGGATAAAGTAGGGGCATAGTAGTATTGTACTTGACGAGTGACATCTTTGTCTGAATAAATCATATACCAATAATTACCCATTTGGAAAACGTCTGGGCACTCATAAAAACGATCGTTCCAATTGTTATTTAAAAATGGGGTAGTGAGTGTCCATGTTAATAGGTCGGTTGAAACAAATTGTGCAATTAATGGATCACCGTTGTGGTACGTACTCAACACCATGTGGTATGTATTATCTTCATTACTATAAAAAACATGTGGATCACGAAAATCATTGCTACTATATCCTTCAGGAGCATCAAGTCGAAAAGCACGATTTTTGATCCATGTGTTTCCATTGTTGGAAGTGGCCAATAGTATAGCTTCTTTGGCTTGATCGGATGTCGCATTATCTTTATGTCCTGTATAGAAGGTATAATAGATACCGTCTTTGACGATTGTACAACCTGTACCAATGGCAGGGTCTTGTTCTGTAAGTGTGCCACATGATATAATCTCTCCTTCACTTTGATAATGTGCCGCATCAATTGCACGTACGCTATGTATTGGGTGATATGTATCACTACCATCTCGCCAATCCATTAGAAATAGTATGCGTTGCACATTGTTTTGTGGGTCATAAAAAGGCATTGGGTCACCTACGTACCCTACAGCAGGGCGATAGTATAGGCTATAACTGTTGGGCTCAACTGCAGAAATGGCTTTTGTGTTTTCTTGCCACGTATTTGTATCATGAATCTTGTGATCATCATTTCCGCAACCGACCATAGATGTAGTCAGTAGTGCGAGTATTTGTATGAGTTTTATATTTTTCATATGTGTCATTTATTGGTTAAGGTATTGAATTGCATTTTTGGTAAGTGTGTAAATGTTACTATGGTATTGATCTGTATCCGACATATTTGGGCACCACCAATCGTATGCACCAGAACTGATAGTAATAACTTTTCCAGAACCGTTGTTGAATGCAAATTCAGCCATAACAACTGCCCCATCTCCACCGTGTGCGAGAGGAATACCACCCGTTTTTGTTTCCCACATGTCAATATTATCATAGCCTCCCCAGTCAGAACCAATATGCCATTGGTATGTACTATTAGTTACTCCATAGCCTGTGTCAAAGGTGTACATCTTATTTCCATCTAGCGAAATATTGTGAAATACATCATGGTATTTTTGATTGTCGTAAGCTTGAAAATCCCAAGGACCTGTAACGATTTCTGGTTGATCTTCGGCCCCTCCCCAACCATTGTTAGGGCGTTGACCATTTAGGGTAATTCCTAGATCAGAAAGTAAACATACTGCATAACGTGTCAGTAGGAGATTACCTCCATCTTGGTAAAAATTTTGCAGTTGACTCATTACTTGTTGCAAATCATCTGGATAAACTACATTTGAATCATTAAACCAATCAATATGCCAATGATACCATATCGTATTGTATTTCTTGAAACTTACATTACCAGCAACAACATCAGACATGGAGAGATATTCTGCTGCTGATATATTTTGCATAAACCATTGAGCTGCTGCTTTTTCTTCTGGATTTGTAAGCTCGTCAATAGTAGGAGCATTTCCTAAAAATGCAGGAATCTTCATATTTGCGGGGATCACTGTAACTGTATAAGTTACATCGGCTGATCTATATACAACTCGGTAATTTACGGGATGAGTGAAATCCTGAGATAAACCACTAAGTGGTGTTACATTTGCACCTTCGGAGATGGTGATAACTGGTGTCAAATTGGTGATGTCATATTCAAGAGGGACATATACAGTTATAGTGTGAAATCTATTATCAATAGCTCCTTCATATTTGTCAATTTTAAAGCTTAAAATACTTGCATTATCCAGTTCAATATGCACTGTGTATTTACGAAATACATCTCCGTTTTTGATGGTAAATGTTACTGGCAACTTGAAATTAATGGATTGTCCTTGGAGCATAGTACATGTTGCTCCTGGGCTTAACACAGCCTGAGGAACTAGTGCACCCACATTGGTGTCGGCAGGCATATGTACAGTTATTATTTCGTTGATCTGATCTATTTCTCCATCAATATCTCCAATAGAAAAGGAGGTGATACTAGCGTCTTTATCTAGTGATAATGATGAATTATTGCTGCTACTACTACAAGATGTAGCGCTAGTAATAAAACATAATAAACAGCATATGTTGAATATTTGAAATATCTTTTTCATGGTCTTAGTTGTTTGATGTCCATCCATAATTTTGAGTATAGTGACCTGCACTAGCAGCTATCTGTGAATAAGGAATCGGTAGATATTCGTTTTTGTTTTTTGTAAATAAAGCTTCGCTATAATACGTACGTTTGCTTTCTTCACTTCTATAAAATGCATTGATTACTTGATCAGCAATTCCCCAGCGTACTAAGTCAAAAAAACGACAATTTTCCATTCCAAATTCGAGTCTACGTTCCCATCGTAGCGCTCTACGTGCATAATCCTCTGTCCAACTTATTTTATTGGCATCGTACAGAGATATATCTAAATTTGGTGCATAATTTATAAGCTCTCTATTAGAATTGATTGCTCGACTACGCACTTCATTGATATATGTCAGAGCCTCGTCAGAACGGTGTAATTCAATCAAAGCTTCTGCACGCATCAATAATACGTCTGCATATCGCAACACAATATAATTCATTGAATTTGCCCAAAAATCGTTGACTTGTACACGATAGGGACTATCTGGATCAACATTTTCTTTCAAGGATGAATATACTCCATAATAATCCTTGTTGCGACTCCAACTGTCATCGAAAATATAGTTGCTGTTATATTTGTATGGATAACCAGGAATAGCTACTGTGTGGTATAGACGTGGATCTGCCGTATCAGTATTAGGATCATAATCTTCATCATTATAATTGTCAAATTCAGGTAATCCATGTAGTGTTTTAAAGGAATTTACAAGGTTTTGACTTGGCTTTCTAAAATCTTGTCCACCGAGTTGCAAAGGCACTGATAGCATTGTGCCAAAATTGACATTACCAAACTGTGTCCCATCGTCAATTGAATATTGTATAGCCCATAAAGATTCTTTCCCATTTTCAAATTCTGGATTAGCACGAAAATTACGACTATAATCGTTTTCTAATCCGTATTGTCCATCTGTGATTACAGCATTAGTATAGGTCAAAACCTGATTAAGATCATCTTGGTCAATACTTATTACATTATATTGCTCATCTTGTCGGTATGCCTTATATAGGTATGTTTTTGCCAAATATGTAGCAGCAGCGGCACGAGTAGGGCGCCCTTTATCTGTTTGTGATACAGGTAGGTTATCGTATGCGTATTGAAAATCATCGGCTATTAGCTGCCATTCCTCGTCATTGGTGTATGTTGTATTCGATAAAGTTGCATAATCATCTTGTGGAATGGTTTCATCTACCATCACGATATTATGGAACAATTGTTTGAGAAGAAAGTGTGCATGTCCACGCAAGAAGCGCATTTCTGCAATGCGCTCATTTCGGTTGGCGGCATTTTCATCGACTTTATCTAATACTGTAAGTGCCGTATTAGCACGTGTAATGCATATGTATAAACGTCGCCATATATCGTTAATATTCCATTGATCTGAACGCACACCCTGACTGATTTCTAATACATGAAAGACATCACCGTCTGCTGGTCCAGCTCCTCCTTTGTAACAATCATCAGAACGCACTTCATAGTTTCCCAATGTAAAAGATGCATTCATGTCAGCTCCCGTTACCCAGATTGCATAAGCGGAAATCACAAGAGGATCAGCATACTCCGTAGAGGTTGCTTCATCACCTACTAAAACCCCTTGGGGAGTCTTGTCTAGCATATCACTGCATGCACTAAATAGCAGTACAACTAGTAGTAAAGATAGTATATTGGTTTTCATTTTGTATCAATATTAAAATTCGATATTAAGTCCTACGGTAAAATTTCGAGGGATTGGGTATCCATATGTAGGGTTCTCTGGATCTTCTCCGCTGAAATTATTAGATTTAAATGTCAGTAGATTTTGTCCACTTACATATAGACGTAATTTTTGTACTTTCATTTTATTAATCCAATCGTTAGGAAAATTATATCCTAGTTGTGCCTGACGCAGTTTTAAATAGGATCCATCCTCAACATAGTAACTAGATAAGCGTGACTCACTATTTCTATCGGAAGTTGTTAAAGCTGGAATCTTAGAATTTGTATTTTCAGCACTCCATGCATTCAGCACTCGACTTCCTTTATTGAGATAAGCTACGTTCGTTACACTCCAAAAATCCGTTTGTCTTTTGATATCATACATCATTACATCAACGTTGTAGCTACCCTGCCAGAACAAAGATACATCAAAGTTTTTATATGCTGCGTGGATATTTATTCCGTAATTGAAGGCTGGAGTTGGATCATAGATCCATGTCTGATCATTTTCATCAATTATATTGTTGCCATCCAAGTCACGATAACGTAGACGTCCTATATCTGCTCCTTCTTGAGTGGCATGATTAAGGACCTCCTCTTCGTTTTGGAAGATTCCATCGCATACATAACCAGCTTGTGAATAGATGGCATGACCTATGACACTTTTTACGCCATTTCCGCCAAATGTGCCGTTAGCGGCAACCGTTTCTGGAATATTTACTACCTCATTTTTATAGGTTGATATATTTGCATTGACGTCAATTTTTAGTTTGTTAGCAAAGGTTTTTCTGTACCCGATACTGAATTCATATCCTGTATTTTTCATCGAGCCAGCATTGACATATTTTCCCGCTCCTTCTCCTTGTGCTGCAATTCCTTCAAAAAGAACTAGAATATCTTTTGTTCTCTTATTAAAATATTCCAATGAACCATATACACTTTGGTTGAGCAAGGTGAAATCTAGACCAATATTTGTTTGTGTTGTAGTTTCCCATTTTAGATCATCATTCCCCAATTGTACACGTTGAAATCCAGATGGAAGAATACCTCCTCCATTACTTCCTGTAATATCATAAGATGTGCCATTAGTTCCTGCAGAATAGCCAGCATCAGTTCCATAATTTGCTTTATATACAGTATATCGAGCCAAGTTACTGATTGATTGATTTCCCGTTTGACCCCAAGAGGCTCGAAGCTTTAAATCGTCAATATAAGCTTTAGTCGATGTCATAAAATCTTCATTGCTAATTCTCCAGCCAAGTGAAAAAGCAGGGAAGGTTGCATACTGATTGTTTTTACCAAAGCGAGACGATCCATCTCTACGTATAGTACACGCAGCAAGATATTTATCCTCGTAGCTATAATTAAGTTTGCCAAAAAGAGATACTAATGCATAACTACTCGCAATCCCAGATGTTGTTGATTGGCCTACGCCAGCATCTGGCCACATATAGTCAGGATTTAATAAACTAAAATCTTCTTGATGTAGCCCCATGTCTGTACTTTCCTCATTGTTGACTTCTACACCAAGCATTGCGTCCCCTCGATGCTTCCCGATTTCCAAATTGTAGGTTGCTACTGCATTCCACATCCACTTAGTCCAATGCTCTTGGCGCATATCAATAGCAGATAAGCTAGATGATTTATACCCTGTTGTATAGGGTAGCGTGAAGTTCCGTTGATTCTTATTAGAATAGTCTAAACCAAAATTAGATCGAATATTTAGCCCTTTGTAAAGTTTTAGATTGACAAAAGCATTTCCAAAGAATCTCCAATAGGTGTATTCATTGTCTTTGTTGTATTCTACTACTCTTGCAACATTCTGGCGATCAGGGTAATTCCCTACTGGACCTCCCCATCCACCAGATTCAGTGTGTACTGGTATCATAGTGGGCATATCTAGTGCATCACTAATAATATTGCCAGGAGCACTTATTTCTTTAGTACGACTTAATGTGAAATTTTGTCCTATTGTTAGGCAGTCTTCAATGAGCTTATAATTACTGTTTATACGTGTTGATAGTCGTTGGAAATCAGTATCTTTGATAATACCTTCATTTCCATAATACCCAAGAGAGAAAAAATAATTTCCTTTATTTGTACCATTGCTAACAGATAGATTGTATTGTTGTATTGTACCATGACGTGTTATTTCGTCCAACCAGTCGGTATCTGAAGCACGCATTGTATTGGCCTCGTCAATATATTGTGGATAACTAATATTTTGTAGTTGTGGTTGATTTTGACTATTGTATCCCCACTGATATTGAATGCCTAGCCCATTGCTATTAGGATTGAGTCCATCGTTTACATATGCTTGCCACATGGCAGTCGCATATTCTTGTGTGTTCATCATGTCTACCTTAGATTGGTATGATGATGTTGTTAAAGAAGCGTCGAAATTGACTTTTATTTTGCCCTCTTTACCTTTTTTTGTCGTGATGATAATTACACCATTTGCAGCTCTAGAGCCGTATATTGAAGCCGATGCCGCATCTTTCAACACCTGAATAGACTCAATATCATTGCTGTTGAGTTCCTGCATTCCTGACGTAGTAGGCATACCATCTATAATATATAGTGGATCGTTGTCATTGAGTGTGCCAATACCACGGATGCGCACAGTTGAAGCTCCGCTAGGACTACCATCTGCTGAAATGTTGATACCTGGCAAGCGACCTTGTAATGCTTTAATGGCATTGTTTTCTCCCGAGTTCTCTACATCACTCATGTTGACAACAGAAACAGCGCCTGTCAGATCGGCTTTTCTTTGAGTCGAATAACCTGTAACAACCACTTCATTTAATAGTTTACTGTTCTCTTGCAAAGTGATGACCATATTACTTTGTGCATTTGTGATTACAGTTAGATAACCAATATATGTAATCTTAATTTTCGCATTTTGAGACACAGTCAATGTAAATTGGCCATTGAAATCAGTTATAGTACCATTGCTAGTACCATTGCTAGTACCATTTTCCATAATTGTAGCTCCAATAATAGGATCATTCTTTTTGTCGTATACAACACCTTTAATCTGCATGTTTTGCTGCTGATTAAGTAGTGCTTTACTTAGAATAATATTCCGACCATCTATTTTAGATATAAGTGCTTGTCCACTTGTTAATTCTTTGATAACCAGTGGTAGATTATCTGCATTGGCGTTGATAGATACCATTTTTTTTGTATCAACATCATCTGTAGAATAAACAAATAAATAGTTGGTCTTTTCCGTGATGACCTTCATGGCATGCTTCATGGTGACCTGGTCCAATTTAATCTGGGCACCTTGTGCCATCAGACTTAAGTTGAGACAATAAAGTCCTAGGACTATAAAAATAGCCCGTTTTACATATGTCATAAGTATGAGTTTAAAAAGGTTACAAAATTCAGTTTTAAGAATCGAAGTAAATATAGTACTGACCATTTTTTCCTTTGTACTTCAGGTTTTTGGTGTGTACTATTTTTGTTAGGATATCCTCTATTGTATTTTTACTTTGTATGAATTTGCCGTAGAAACGTAGATTTGCAATATCTATTTTGGTGCTGTCGAGTGTAATATGCACATCGTATGCACGATTAAGCGTTTTAATAATCTCGCTCAAAGGTAAGTCTTCAAAGAGCAGATAATCACTAGTCCATTGCGTTGATTCTTGTGCTTCACATATCGATTTCTTCCATTTTCCAGAACGATTATTGAATGTGGCACGTTCATTTGGAAGTAAATGCATAATGCTCTTTTTTTGAATTTGGTTTTCTAGAGCTACATGTCCAGAAAGGAGATTTACTATTGTAATTGAGTCCTCAGGATAGTCTGTTACATTAAATTTTGTGCCAAGTACTTTGAGGCGCATACCATTCATCTGTAATTGAAATGGTAAATTTTTGTTTTTAGTTACTTCAAAATATGCCTCACCTTCTAGTGCCAAGTCCCTATTTTTGTGTCCAAAGCTTTGCGCATATGAAATTTTAGATCCAGAGTTTAACCATACTGTTGATCCGTCTGGAAGAACTAGCTTTGTTTTCGAACCTAAAGGTGCTTCTATCGTGGTTAGTCTATCTAGTGAGAAGGAAGCGTATGATTGTCCCACCCAATAAGCAAACACACCAACTACAATAACAAGTATTGCTATAGCTGCTATCTTTGATAATTGCATATAATCAAATAATTTTGTCCTTTGTGGATGTTGGTTAGCATCTATACGTTGAATAAAATGGGTATATGCTTTCTCCCAATCATATTGTTTAGCTTTAGGATTGGCACACATAGATACATACCATAATTCTTGCTGCTCTTCAAAGTAACGTTTATGTGTAGCGTCTTTTTGGATCCAAGCAACTAGCGTTTCACGTTCAGACTTCTCTAGTCCTTCAGTGAAGAGCTTTTGGATTAGTTTATCGTATTGATTAATGGTGGTTAACTTACTCATATTTTAGTTGCTTTACTAGTATGACAAAATAGGATAGGGGGGTGGGTAGTGAAAAACGTACATTTCTTTAAAAAAAATGACCGATATAGATAATAGCTAAGATAAAATATTTACCTAATGCTTTGCGAAGTAACGCTAGTGCTTGCTTTATGTGGTATTTGACAGTATTGATAGAAATCTGTAATGTATCGGCAATCTCTTGGTTGCTCATACCCTCGAAACGACTAAGACGAAAAACACGTTTCGTTTCAGTTGGCAAGTTATTAACAGCTTCTTGTATATCTTTTTCGAGCTCTTGTGTGAGCAAGTGTCCTAGTGGATGATTGTTATCAACAAGAAATCTATCTGGATGAATATCTGGATCGGTAATTTTGGACAAATGAATTTCATATTTATTTTTCGCTGTACTAATATGATTAAGTGCCCTATTGCGTGTAGATGAAATCAGGAAAGCTTTTAGAGATTTCTGGATATGTATACTGTCGTAATGTTCCCATAAGTGAAAAATAAGATCTCCCACAATACATTCTGCATCATAATGGTCTTGTACAATGGAGTAGGCCACTGTACACAGCAACTGATAATAGTTGCTGTATAGATAGTGATAAGCTCTATTATCTCTTTGAGATAATAGCATAATGATTTCTTGGTCTGACATAAGTCTTAGGCTGATAGTTCGCTACGAAAATAGTAATTTTTTCGTTGAACTATCGAAAAAATAGTTGAAAAACGAATTATTTATATATTTCGTAACCAAGTGCTTTGAGTAGTTTTATTGTTTCATAAGCTGTTTGCCTATCATATGATTTTTCCAATTCCGTGAGTTCTTCGTAGGGCACTAAGCATGGATGACTTTTGGTGGCCTCATCTCGGGATGGACCGTAAGTCCATCCCTCGTCTAGGCGTTTTTTTGCCCAATTTTCGTGTACGTTTTTGGCTATAATATCTGATAAATCTAATAACGACTGATCTAGCTTGATGTGTGACGTGTCAATAGGTTTGGGTATATATTTGTTCATTATTTAAATCCAATTTTTGTTTGTACTTGTGTAGTAAAACTCGGTATATCCTTAATTAGCGCATCGGTGTCTTCTGGGAGAATATGTAGGGTATAATCATCCTGTGCTTCTCCCATATTATTGCTCAGTCTTAAGTAGACAATTTCCAAAAGATTATCTATTAATTCTCTAATGCCTCTTAAATTGGCTTCTTGTGGATGATCTTTGTGCAACTCATGGATAAAGCATGCTAGTTGAGTTGAGGCCGATTCGTCGATACTAAAACCAGCTTCAATAATGAAATTCTTGGCGACACGGTGTAATTCTTCTGCCGAGTGCTGCGCAAAATGCCAAGTATGAGAAACGGCATTGGAGTTATTAGCTACAGTATAATCAGAGCTAGTAGTACTTGCCTCATGTTCAGCCACAATTAATACCAATTGGGCGTGTGACTCAATGGATAGATTGGCAATTCGAGCTTGAATCTCTTCTATATTCAGCGTCTTGTATTTGCGCTGAAAAGCTGCTGCATCGCTATCAAGAAATAAGACATTGGCTCCTTTTTGTTTGAGTACATTTTTAAATAAGTAATCCAGCATATGTGAGGGTGTGAAGTAAACCTGCTCTCCAGAAAGTTGAACGAGTTGTGGCCCATCAATCAGTCCCAAACCAAACAAAATCTCCGTGAATATCTGTGCTACTGTACTTTTACCAGTGCCTGTATTGCCAGTATAAGTCCATCTTTCATATACATCAGGTAGAGGGTGTTTCCCCTCGCGTATACGTATTCGAGCTAAAGCAACAATACGATGTATAGCTTCTTTGACTTCCTCAAGTCCCACCATGTCATCTAGTTTCTTCAATGCATTGGAGACTGTAGCCTCATCAAAGGTGTATTTTTTTTGTTCATCTGGTACAAATGTTGGAATATCTGTATCAGTGATTGTTGTGAGCAAATCAATATCATAAGAGTTACTACTCATGACTCTTGTTGCCATATTAGGAATAATCTGGCTGTTTAGAAGTTGCGTTATAAAACGAGCGTTACCAAAATGTACTGTTTTATGATTGTAGGCAGCTTGAATATGTTCCTTTAATCTATTCTCAGCATGGTCGCCTAGTTTATACTGCATGCGGTTTATATGTAGATGAGCTATCGCAAGAAGTTCTTCAACATTGTAGTCTTCAAATTCAAAATAGTAGGCAAACCTTGATTTTAATCCAGGATTAGATTTAAGCATATGATTCATCTCTGTGGGATAGCCAGCTAACACAACGATACAATCAAAATCTGGAGAAGCCAATTTGGTCAATAGGGTTTCAATCACTCGATTACCAAAGTCATTTTTTTCACCCATTTGATTGCTGACCCATAAATTATAGGCTTCATCTATAAACAGAATACCTCCTTCTGCTTGCGCTATAGCAGCTTCTGTATTGCTTTCTGTGTCGCCGAGGAACTTACCCACGAGTTTGCTACGCTCTGTGCGAACCACATGCCCTTTCTTTAGTATACCAAGATCACGATATACTTCTCCCATCAATTCTGCCACTGTCGTTTTTCCTGTCCCAGGATTTCCCGTAAATACCATATGCAAGGGTGGAATCTTGGAGTCTAGTCCAAGCTCTTCGCGTGCTTTCAACATCTTGATGAGGCTAAAATGCTGATTGATCTTATCTTTGATTGATTGTAGCCCAATCATTTCTTGAAGACTATTAAAAGCAGTTTTTTCGTGATTTTCGGATGGAGTTACAATATCTCCTATATCTGGATTCTTTAAATATTTGTTGACCTCAAAATTTCCTTCTTTATCTTCATACCCTATGGCAATAGGGACACTCATGATCGTTTGCCCAAGGTAATCAATTTCAACAGTGTATGTACCAATATCCAAAACAGCTATAACTGGTGTATCGTAGCGAAAGTAAAAACAAGCTGAATCATCTTCTAATTTATTAGATCTTACGCTTTCTGTATCAACGACTTCTCCTTCTTCATTGATAAAGCTAAAAACAAGATCCATTTCTTGTATGAGATGCTCATCTTGTTTGGCATCAATATTAAGCAGTATGCTTGCATTCTCCGTTTTGCTGCAATCAAATTTTGTGTAGTTTTTTATATGTTCAGAAGTAGTACTCATATCCTCTGAATACACAGCAATAAAATGCGTAATCTTAAAACACTTGTGATAATCGAGAGGGGCATCTTGTTTGCACAAATGCAAGGCGATATCATCGTGCCTTTCGCAATATATTTTAATCTCCTCTAGGCAGATATTAAAAGAAGAAATGTCAAATGTGAAGTGTATAGTCTCTTCACTATTAGGTGCAATTAGAATGTGTTGCTTTCTTTTAATTAATTCTATTCCCGTGTGATCTTCGATGATGCACGTTAATACATCTTGAATCTCATGTTCGTTTGAATCATTGCTAACTACAGCTTCAACATGAAGGCAATCCGTCTCTTCTTCGCTAAAAAAAAGGCGTTGAGCTTTTCCAGATAATCGACTTGATTGTTCTTCTCCAAAGCAATATAGTTTGTTTACTGTAAGAGTAGGTTTCATCTAATTTTTATATTGAGTATATTTATTGTTGTATCATTCCCAGTTTAATTCCACGTGCTTGTGTGGTATCAATCTCTAAATCTTCCCAAGTATAAATGGATTGATCCAATAATGCTTTTTTGAGATTGAATTCCATGCTGAACACAGTTCTATAACAAGCAAAAGCATCTTCGGATAATTCTTCTATATTATTGGCTTTGTCAAGAGGAGTATAAGTTGTGCGTAGTACATTTATCCATGCTTGAAGTATATGGCCATTTCCTGTGAAAATATGAGTAGAAATAGCCTCGGTAATTTCTTTCACTTTTTCAGTTGCATTTTCCCAAAAAGGTATTTGGTGATGAATATACAAGCCCATTACTTTCTCTTGAATCATAAGCCATATCATAAGAGTTCGTAACTGCATATCTTTAGCTGGTAGTTCTATAATGTTGTTGTATTCCTTCAAAAATATTGGATAGTAATTGCGTAAGGTTGCTTCATCCTTCACATAATGCATCATTCGGAATGATGATTTTAAATAATCACGTAAAGCCGGACCATCTTGGGGGTGTTTTAAATAAATAGATTTAAACAACTCTTGTGCTTGTCTTAGTGTCTTAATCATCGACGATTCATCTCCTATTTTATAATAAGCATCACTAATTGTGTCCAGAAGCATCGCTATCTTATTTGTTGGCGCATAGGCATATTCAGCGTCGCGTTTAATTTGTTCGATCACTTCATAAATGGATTCTATAATGGATATTAGTGAAGTCTTATCTTTCGCGCATTCAACCTCCAAATCAAATTTAAAATATTGATTGACAAGGTAATTGTCAAATTGTTGTTTAGGATTTTCTTTATATAGATGTTCAAATATAGGTGCTGCTTGTTGAATATACTTATATGCTGTTTCCTTATCATTATGTTGTTGAACTAGCCAATTGGCCATATGATCTAATGCGATTGCGTAATCACGCAATAAAGTCATGTTATTAGGATGCAAGAGGCACACTTCATATAACATCTCCTTATTCTTTTGTAGATAGAGCATGCTTTCGGTAGGCTGACTTATCTTTTCATAACAAGTAGATAGTATTTCATAAGCTAGTCTATGTGTATTATAATATCCATATTTGTCTAAGAGTTGATGTGTACCGAAATGTTTCATGATTACAGACAAATTCTCTATGATGTCTGGATAAATTTCATGATTATTGTTCTCATTTTCTGCGTTACTCATTCTTTCAAAGATGCGTACAATATCTTCATATAAAGCAAGATGTTCAGTTTGAGCATCTATATTCATATATACATCTTCATACAATAAAGAATCTTGTTGATACTGCTGTTGAGCTTGTTGTAAGATATCACGTATATTTTGTATATGTGGGTTCAACACTATCCCAATAAATTTCCAGACATCATTGATGGTCTCTTTATTGACGGGATAGACTAATCCAAAAAACAAAGCGATAAAACGACTTGCCAGTAGATGTGTAGAAGAATGGTGCACAGCTTCTAGTTTATCTTCCGCTTTCACCTGCTTGAGGGTATCATACAGATGGATCACTTTCTCTGCAATGTTTGCGTTCGGACTTTTGTAGAGCGCGATTATTTCAAGAAGACCCCAATCCACTGGTGGTAATTTATGATTTGTTGATTCTTCAATTTGTTTTAGTTCCTTGTATATGTATGTACCTATCTCAGAGTAATGGTGCATATAGGCCCAAATACCCATATATATTCTATCTTCAATAGACCATGATGACTCTCTCCATAGACTTACATAATCTTCAGTGGATACAAGAAGAGCATGCATTCGTCTTACAAACCCATTGATGTGTTGCAAATCGTCATCATCGACTTCCATTATCCCCATCGTTTTTTGAGGTGACCAAGTCATTTCTAATTCCATTTCGGCTTGTAGTTCATCAAACTTGATAAACTTATGAGATTGTTGGAGTTCCTTTAGTTCATCCAATATGAAGTGTTGCATTATATCTGACACTGTTGTAGCTCCCATGAACTGGTAGAGTAGTGCACTGTGGTATCTTGATGCTAATTTCTCGTATTGAATTTGAAGAGATGGATTGTTAGAATAGAGATACTGAGCATATTCTCTATATTCTTCAATAGTACCGACGTCTTCATACGATTGATCTAGATAATAGATACTGGATATATTGGCTATATGTTGTTCTATGATTGAAAAATCTTTTTTGTGAACAAGCGTTTCTCCTACTTCAATCGATTTATCTAGGAAATGTGTCAAGATCTCTTTGTTTACTTTTTCTAGATTATGTACACCAGCTAAGTAAGCAAGGGATAAAACCCTGTGTTGTGTATGCAGGCTAGTAATAGCTCTCTCTTCGTCTTCCATGACACATGAGAGTACTTCATTCGCAATCTGCATGATAGATTGAGCCATTTGAGCGTTTTTCTGTTCAGCGATGTCAAGATATTTTATGCAGTCGTATGCATAATCGACTAACAGGTTGATACGTAAATCATGAGGAACACCTGTTGCAAAATGAGGAGTATTCATAACATCACTGGCAGCATATAATAATTTGTTGGCAATTTCATGTTCGCCTATATGTCTGATCTTTCTTGACAAAGAACAAATGATATGTGTAGTGATGACGGGATAATCATTGAGACTTTTATTCAACCACGTAAAAACATGATTTGTGTTTTTATGGATGAGCCAGTACACTCTGTCTACTGCTCTGCCATAGTCTGAATTTTCTAGATTGAATAATGCAGGCACAAAATCGGTCTCTTGTCCGATGACAATTATATCTGTAAAAGCATCTAATATGAGACTGTTTATTGTTTTACCTTCCTTGAGATTACGTTTAATTTGAGTAAGATAAAGTTGATATATCTTATTGATAACACGCATGTCTTGTTGAAGCACATTGCCAATTAAACAGCTATGTGCCAGCTTGATACGTCCATCGTAAGCATATTCTGTAATCATATCTCCGAACCAGCTTAAGGCATTGGAAATCGCTAGAGTAGCATTGACTTCAGCTATCGTTAGCATACTGATAAGATCTTCACGGTAAAGTCCTCTAGGTGCCATGCCAAGTATATACACGATGAAGTATGCATCACTCATGTGTTCAGGCACATGAGAGAAACGCTGTGCAAACAAACTTTCTGGATATCCTTGTGCTTTGTCTATTAGCTGCAATTGATATTGGATAATTTGTTGCATGGGAGTACTGGCTGGCATAGAATCAATAGTCACATAATCTTCTGCTGTGAAATAGATCAATTGATGCAACATGCTTTGCAACCAAATCGGTTGAGCAGCACAATGGTGTTCATCTTCATATTTGTTTACTAAGGCTTGAATGACTATAGGATTTATTTCTTTACTATATGCTTCTCCAAAGGATTGGATAATATTTTGGATTTCTTGATTACTGATTTGTTCGTTTAAGGCTAGTGGATAGACTTTATTCTGTTGTACTAGTTTGGCAACCACCATTTTGTATTGAGCTTCTAGTGTACAGATAAAGTGAGCATTGGGGATACATTCCTGTATAGTATGTAACGAGTCAAAGTCTATGAGTTGTTCCAATCCATCGATAATCAAGATGACCTTTTTATCGCTCTTCTTAATTATTTCTTGCAGATAGGTTTGTAGTTCTTTGTTAGTCTGTGCTATCTCGTTTGGAATATGAGGGGTGCCTGTCAGCGCACTCATTTGATAAATCCACTTGCGCCACATAAAATTGACAGAGAAATTTTCCGAGCATAATTCCGCATAATGTGTAAGTACAATGTAATCAGTTTGAGAAGTGACCAAATTTTTATATTGAGCCATTAAGGCAGATCGCCCAGTTCCAGCATGTCCTACAAGTACTGTCGGTATACCACTGTCTAATCTGTTATGTATAGCTTGTAATGTTTCTGTGCGTCCTTGAAAATAGCTTGTGTGCTTTTGTTCAAATTGTGTTTCAAGTTCCAACACGTGATCAAATATATTCCTTTCGTCTATGGAGCTTGCATTTCCAAGTTCATGAAGTGTAATTTCACGGATTAAGAAATCCACGATTTGGTCCACGAATGTATTAGGGATTTTGACTTGCTCATCCGCATATTCAGCATCGTACTCAACAATATGTTTCTGCAACATTTGATTGCTCATCATATTTTGAATCCGAGTTTTCAATTGTTGTAATTTCTCCTTAGCAGTAGAATTATTTTCCGTATAATCGGGTAAGTCTTGTATTGAAGTTGTATTGGTAGAAGTTAGATTGCGAAATAGGAATAGAGAACGACGAAGCAATTGTTGATCCATCATAGCACCCAGAATGATTTCTAGTTCAGTTACACTTGTTGGCATCTGATGTAGTGCGCCCACATGTTGCGCCTCGTTTTCGTCTAATTGTTGTAGTGTATGTTGCCATACTTCTGTTGGGGGAATCCAGCCATATCGATCACCTAATATGCCAATAAAAAATGGACGAGATTTTCTTATCTCGTCAATACATCTGTTTAAGACGTGATGATCTTGTTCAGATTCTGAGCATGCATTAGTATCTACACCCCAACGTAGATCAACAAATTGGACACTAATCCCATGTTTTTTTAGTATATTGTTGACTCTAGGTGCTATTTGATACATGAGGATGTCACGCTCAGTTTGCATATCTCTGAAGGTACTGCTGACGAAAACTTTGATTTGCTTCATGGCAAAAATATTATTTGAATGAGACTTTCGATATAAGCGTTTGCAATATACTCGTTTTTTTTGACATGAATAGTCTATTTATTAAAAAATGAACTCATAAGAACTTCAAAGAACTCCCCTTATATTCTTACATTTTGTAAAAATCGTCACCATCCTCGCCCGCTTTCCAATTAATATCGTTACATTTGCATGATAAATTATACAACTCTACCATATAGATATACTATTTAATGGCTCAAATAAAATCGAATCATTCTAAAATATCAAATAAAATACCGGAACCTTCATTAAGAAGATTGCCGTGGTATTTGTCATGTTTAAAATTAAGCCTTGCAGATGGAGCTCAATTTATTTCCTCTACTCAGATGTCAAAAGAAACAGGAATAGATGCCAGTCAAATTGCTAAGGATATGAGTTATTTAAATATTTCTGGACGTACTCGTGTGGGTTATGAAGTGGAATCATTAATTCAGGTGTTAGAAGAATTTTTAGGTTTTTCAGAACAACATCAAGCTTTTCTATTTGGAGCGGGTAGTTTAGGACGAGCTTTGCTAGGAGATTCTGGGTTAAGCCTTTTTGGTTTAACGATAGTAGGAGCTTTTGATATTGATCCTGCTGTTATTGGTACTCAAGTAGGAGGTATACCAGTGTATCATTACGATGAATTGGAAGCACGTCTTAAAGAACATAAAGCTCGAATAGGAGTTCTGACCGTTCCAGTCAGTGAGGCACAGACAGTTACGAATAAGATGATTGAAGCGGGAATCAAAGCCGTTTGGAACTTTACCCCTTATCGCATTCAAGTACCCCCTAATATTGTTGTGCAAAATACATCGTTGTATGCACATTTAGCAGTGATGTTTAATCGATTATCAGCCAATGAGGAGGGAGAAAATTAAGAAAATAATATGAAAATAATTTGTGTAGCAAACAACTATGGGCAAATTGAAACTGAAAATCAACGCCCAAGTATATATATAAAGCCCGATTCAACTTTGTTGAAAGACGGGCGTCCTTTTTTTATCCCCGGTTGTACTGGTACAGTAGGATATGGGGTAGAATTAGTAGTTAAAATAAGCCGTTTAGGTAAATGTATTTCTGAACGTTTTGCACATCGTTATTATGATATGGTAACTGTTGGTGTAGGACTGACTGCTTTAGATCTCTTTGAAGAAGCTAAAAGTCAAGGACAACCGTGGACGATTTCCAAAGCATTTGATGGTAGTGCCGTAATAGGTCAATGGGTAAACCTTCAAGAATTGACAGATACAAAGAATATTCCTTTTCACTTAGAAGTGGATGGACAACCAGTACAAGAAGGACAATCAGCTGATATGTTGCATACTGTCGATCAAGTTATCGCTTATATTAGTCAGTTTATGACCTTGAAAATAGGTGATGTAATCTTTATGGGAGCTCCTGTATCGGGAGGAACATTGGCTATTGATCAGCATATGACAGGTTGGTTGGATAATCAGCGTTTATTAGATTTCAAGATAAAATAGCATCATGAAGATACGTGTAGGAATGGGCTTTGATGTCCATAAGTTGGTCGAAGGGCGTGATCTGTGGCTTGGAGGGATCAAAATTGATCACACTTTAGGCTTGCTAGGACATAGCGATGCAGATGTCTTAATTCATGCCTTGTGCGATGCATTATTGGGTGCAGCCAATATGAGAGATATTGGTTATCATTTCCCAGATACGGCCAATGAATATGAAAATATCGATAGTAAAATTTTATTGGCTAGAACCATAGAACTGATATCCACCAAAGGATATAGAGTAGGGAATGTCGATTGCACTATATGTGCCGAACGTCCCAAGTTAAAATCACATATCCCTATGATGTGTGAAACCTTGGCGCAAGTTATGGACATTGATATTGATGATGTAAGTATCAAAGCCACTACAACAGAGAAATTGGGCTTTACTGGTCGGCAAGAAGGTATTAGTGCCTATGCAACAGTGCTTATCGAAAAATAAGAGCTAGATTATGCAAGAAGTAAAATTAAATCCCAAGAAGGTTCTTTTAGGATATAGTGGTGGCATTGATAGTACTGCGGCAACTTTAATGCTGCGTGCTCAGGGTTATGAAGTCATAGGTGTTACTATGAAAGTATGGGATAGTCCTGCAAATGATGAGGCTATTCAAGAGGCTATTGATATGGCTAAGAAACTGCAACTGGAACACCATGTTGTCGATTTAAGAGGTCCATTTCGTGAGCAAATTGTGCAATATTTTATCGATGAATATAAGTTGGGACGTACTCCCAATCCTTGTGTTATGTGCAATCCATTGTTTAAATTCCATATCCTGATGGAGTGGGCCGATACATTGGGATGTGCCTATGTGGCTACAGGTCATTACGGACATATCGTACAATACAATCAACGATATTATATAGAAGTTGGCGAAGATGTACTAAAAGATCAATCTTATTTTTTATGGCGATTAAGTCAAAAGCAATTGAGTCGTATACTTTTTCCACTAGCAGATTATACTAAACCACAAGTTCGTGCTTATTTAGAAGAACAAGGGTATGGTGTGAAAGCCAAAGGAGGTGAGAGTATGGAAGTTTGCTTTATACAAGGAGATTATCGTGATTTTTTGGAAGCACAAGCACCCGAATTGGCCGAAGAAATGCCTGATGGGTTATTTGTAGATAGCAAAGGGCGTACAATCGGCACACACAAAGGAGCATACAAATATACTGTAGGTCAGCGCAAAGGATTAGATATTGCCTTAGGTTATCCTGCTTATGTCTTAAAAATCAATGCTCAGCGCAATACCGTTATGCTTGGTCATGCAGATGAACTAAAAGCTCATTATATGATTATTCACGATCTTCAAGTTGCCCATGTGGAGGAATTGAAGCAAGCTTCTCAAGATAGAGTCTTGACGGTACGTATTCGCTATCGCAGTAAACCTATTCCATGTGAGCTACGTGCCATGTCGGATGGTCGTTATATTGTACATTTTTTTGAAGAAGCATCTGCTATTACACCAGGGCAGTCGGCAGTGTTTTATATAAACAAACGCATGTTGGGTGGTGCATTTATTGATGAACAAAAAGGAGTACAATATCTAGGAGATACCTATTTTTTGTCGAATAAAAAGGAAGACTAATTGAACAATTCTACATATTTTACATGGATTGCTTATATCTGTGTAGGGGTCTTTGCCCTCTTCGAGACAGCTTCTGGAGCAAATATAGAACAACTTGAATCTCCAGTGCGATATCGTGCGGTTTTACGCGATAAAGCGGCCACAACGTTTTCTTTGAATCATCCAGAAGCTTTTTTATCCAAGAAAGCTTTGCAAAGAAGAGCACAACAAGGTGTACAAGTTGATTCTATTGACTTGCCTGTATGCCGTTTGTACATAGATGCTATACATAAACTAGGAGCAGATATTATAACTGTAGGTAAATGGGAGAATTTTGTAACGTTTAGCGTACTTAACTCTGATGCGAAAATACGTCAAGGCATAGTTGATTCTATTCGTCATTTACCTTTCGTACGTGAAGTGCGTGTGGTTTGGAGTCCTCAACCACATTACTCAGTGGAGCATCCAAAATTGGAAGATAGGGTACATCTAATTAAGCAGAAACAAGACAAGCGTAAAGAGTTTTACGGTGCTGCCTTCTCGCAGATACATATGTTAGGAATTGATAGTCTGCATGCGGAAGGCTATACAGGCAAAGGGGTTACAATAGCTGTGATTGATGCTGGCTTTCATAACGCAGATGTTTTGTCCAGTTTTCAAAAAGCACAAGTATTAGGCACTTATGATTTTGCAACACAAGGAGCTCGATGTGTATATGATGCCTCGGAACATGGTATGCAAGTTTGGTCTTGTATGGCGGCCAATTCACCTTACCATATGGTTGGTGCAGCACCGGATGCAAGATATTATTTGCTCCGTTCAGAGAATAATGCTAGCGAGCAGCTTGTTGAACAGGATTACTTTTGTACTGCCATTGAATACGCTGATAGTGTAGGAGTACAGTTGATCAATTGTTCGTTGGGGTATTATGATTTTGATGTAGAAAAGGACCGATTCAAGCTTCGGGATTTAAATGGTCAGCATGCGCTAATATCCCGTCAGTGTAGCCATGCTGCATCAAGAGGAATGCTTGTTGTATGTAGTGCAGGAAATTCAGGAAGTAAAAGTTGGAAGAAGATTACCCCTCCAGCAGATGCTTACGATGTGCTTACCGTTGGTGCAGTAGACAAGATGAAGAAGTTGGCTCATTTTTCTTCCGTTGGAAACACAGCCGATGGACGTATTAAACCTGATATAGTTGCTTTGGGTGATCACGCAGGATTAGAAGGTGCAGCAGGGTGGACGACACATGGCAACGGGTCTAGTTATGCTGCCCCAACAGTATGTGGTGGTATTGCTTGTATCTGGCAAGCCTTTCCACAGCTGACAGTGTACGAGTTGATAGACTTGGTAAAACAAAGCGGAGATAGAAAGGATTATCCCGATAATATATATGGGTATGGAATACCTAATCTTTGGTTACTATATAAGAATTACAAAAAAGAGAAATAAGAAATGATTGATGCACAAACAGATGCATGGTCTCTAGAAACACTTGGACAACATATCCAAGATGTGTTGCTGCATGGCATGCCCCATAATTATTGGGTGCAGGCAGAGATTGCACGTGTATCACAAAGCAGAGGACATTGTTATCTTGAGTTAGTGCAACAAGATGTGCGCTCTGGATATACAGTTGCGAAGATGCGTGCCAATATTTGGGCTAGTACATATGCGCAGCTTGCTCCAAAGTTTATTCAAGGAACAGGTCAACATCTAAGTGCGGGACAGCAAGTGCTTTTGTTTGTACGTGTTACCTTTCATCCACTATATGGTGCTAGTTTGCAAGTTGTAGATATTGATCCAAGCTATACCCTTGGAGAACAAGCACGTAAACGCATGCTTATTCTAAAACAGCTGCGTGAAGAAGGGGTGGATGATATGAATAAATCTTTGCCATTGCCTTCGCCTATACAAAAAGTGGCGATTGTTTCGAGCTCTACTGCAGCAGGTTATGGCGACTTTTGCAACCAATTACATAAGAACAGTCAAGGATATATTTTCTATACTCATTTGTATGAGGCTAGTATGCAAGGTCAGCATACCGAAACATCTATATTGTCTGCATTAGATACTATTTTAGATAGTGGAATTAATTACGATGTGGTTGTCATTATTCGCGGTGGAGGCGCCACTTCCGATTTACAAGATTTCGACACTTATATGTTGGCGGCTGCCGTAGCACAGTTTCCTATACCAATTTTAGTTGGTATAGGGCATGAACGTGATACAACTGTTTTAGATGAAGTAGCTTGCATTAGTTTGAAAACACCTACCGCTGTGGCATCTTATCTATTGGATAAGATGGAAGAACTATATACTCAGTTACTGAATATTGAAACAAGTATTCAACAAATTGTACGCGATAGACTTGATGACGAAAAACATCGTCTGCAAGACCTGCAACATCGCATCCCACTGCTCGTGAAACGTCGTATGGATCAGGAAAAATCAACAATTCAGCAGTATCAACAATTTGTACTAGTTCGTATCCCTCAACGCATTCGACAAGAGCATCAGCGTTTATTGCATGTAGAGATGCAGGTGAAGAATGCTCCGATAATGTCTATGCAACGGAAGAAGAATCAACTTGATTTCATAGAACAACAGCTGCATTCCATTGTGGTGAATGTCTTGAAGAACCGTCATGACTACTTAGACAGACTTGCTCAAAGAGTGTATGATTGCTCGCCAGATCGTATTTTAGAAAAGGGATATTCGATGACTTTTGTTGGAGGAAAATTACTTAAATCATATACTGACGTATCAGCGGGTGATCTTTTAGTAACTCGCTTACACAAAGGTGAAGTCAGAAGTGTGGTACAGGATGAAGATAACGCATAATTCTCTAATCTTTTTGTACTAACTTTTTCCCTAGAGTCTTGTTCTTTATCAGTAATGCAATAGTCATAGATAGGATGCGTAAGTCCAAAAATAGTCCCCAGTTTTCAATATACCATACGTCATGTTGCACCAATTTTTCTATATCTACTAGAGAGTGAACTTCTTCGTGGAATCCGTGTAGTTGTGACCATCCTGTAACACCAGGTTTGACATAATTTCTAATAAGATAGTGGTCAATCATTTGACTATATTGCTCTGCATTATCTATTAAATGGGGTCTAGGACCTATAATACTCATATTTCCCTTTAATACGTTCCAAAATTGAGGAATCACATCAATGTGAGTACGATGTAAGAATCTCTCCCATTTATTCCTTTTTCTGTATTCATAAGGAAGATGTCCTGGTTCTATATGGTATGTGTTATCCATATGATAGCTTCTAAAAGTATAGCAAGTAAAGGGCTTCTTATTTAGTCCCGTACGTGTTTGTCGTAAGAATATAGACCGTCTATTGCATATAGCCCCGATTCCAACAAATACAAATGCTATTGGAAAGAGAAAACACAATGCAAAAATGGCCCCTAGCAAATCAAAACATCGTTTCATAAATTTGTTGAGCTCGTCTGTAAGCGGTTCACTTCGTATACTCAATATGGGTACTTCGTTGAATGTTTCAAATTTTAGACTGCGGTGTAAAAAGCGAGAAACACATGGAATAACATAAAACTTGATTACATGAGCTTCGCAGAAATCCAATAAGGCCTGTTCTATTGGTTGATACCTTTCTCCTACTTGACAATAAACTCGATGTATATGTATTTTTGTGTTTTCTAACCATGTAATAGCCGAGGATGAATCGCCTAGATATTTTAATTCTCCAGGAGCGTCAGACATAGGACTTGGGGCGAAATATCCCACAGCATGCAGACCTGCATAAGGGTTATTATACGCCAAATCAAAGAGCTGTTTAATACTATAAGTGTTGCCAACTAAGATAAAGTTGCGCGTATTTCTTCCATTCTTTCTATATAGACTCAGGAGCTTACGGGCAGTTGAGCGTATAACGATAATCACGAGCAATAATATCGGGAATAGTATCATCATAGGGATAACTAACTGCTCTATTTGATTTGTGAGCAATACAGCTAATCCAAGAAACAATACGATGAATGCCACAAAATGTCCCACCAAGTTGCGCACTAATCTACCTGGATGTCCGAACCGTTTATAGGCGTCATGAGAAGTTTGTACTCGAGCTAGAAAATAGCTGGCGTTCCAGCATACTAGTACTCGAGTGTACTGATCAATAATTTGATTAATAGTACTGTGATCGTAAAAAACAAAAAAAAGGATAAACGCACTATTGAGCACTAAGAAATCTCCAAATGCAACAATATAAGGTAATAAAGGCGAATACCCCTGCTTCAGTGTCATATTCATGGGGTTAACATTAAGGTATTAACAAGTACAGGTTGTATAGGTTAAGAGGTATTTAGTGTGTGCTTTTAGTTATACTTTTTTTCCATTGTATTCGCTAGCAATATAGACAGGCCGTTTTTTTGTTTCCTCGAAGATACGACCTAAATATTCACCAATGATTCCAAGGGACAGCAATTGCAGGCCTCCCAAGAATAAAATCACAATGATAGTTGTAGGGAAACCGCTTGTTTGATCTCCAAACATAAGCGTCTTAACTAGGTAAAAAAGCATCAATAAAAAAGTAATGAGAGAAATGATGATTCCCGTGATAGATGCTAAACGCAAAGGAGCAATAGAGAAAGTCGTGATGCCTTCGATAGCCAAATTAAACAACCCAAAGAAATTCCACGAAGATTCACCAGCTGCACGATCAGCACGATCAAAGGTAATTTCTTTCTTCTTATAGCCTATCCAACAAAACAACCCTTTGGTATATCTTTCAGATTCTCTTAATTGGCGTAGACTATCTATGCATCGTTTATCTAGTAACCTGAAATCTCCTACATTTTTAAGGATTTCCACACGAGTCATTTTTTGGAGAATTTCATAAAATGTGAGGGATAATTGTTTACGAAGCCAAGACTCTTTGCCACGATCATTGCGTTTGGCGTACACATCCTCGTATCCTTCTTCCCAAAAGGCAATCATGCTGTCTACCAATTCAGGAGGATCTTGCAAGTCAGCATCCATGATTACGCAGGCATCGCCAGTGATGTAGTCAAATCCTGCTAACATGGCTTTTTCTTTGCCAAAATTACGGCTTAGGTTTACATAACATACCCGTTCATCTTGGACGCGCATACTCTGAATAATGGGGAGCGTGTTGTCGCGGCTGCCATCATTGACAAAAAGAATCTCCCAGTCGTAATTGGGATGACGGTTCATTAGTTTGCAAAGTTCAACATATAACTTATCCAAGACTTTTTCTTCGTTGTATGCTGGAATCATCAATGAAATTTTTTTCATATACTGACTGTTAAATGAATGTTGAGAGATGGCTGATACGCATCAAACACGACAAATATAGCTAGAATAATTGAATAAACAAAAAACATTTAGTTAAGGACAGCATTATATATGTCTCTATTAGTTGGTAAGTAGTGGTTAAATCAGTACATTTGCAGCCTAAAGAAGATATAATATGAGTAAAGATAGAAGGAGACGTGCACATCAGGGGCGCGATACAAAGAAACGTAGTCAGCAAGCACAAGGACCTAAACGGTTTAGAGCTGCTGATAAGTTTATGAATTTCCCCGTAAAGCAGGAAATGCAATTGATGCAATTCGTTATGGATGTAGCCATGAATGGTATTAGTCGTCAAGTAGCCAAAAGCTATTTGTCGCATCGTCAGGTATATGTCGATAAGCAAGTGGTTACGCAGTGGGACTTTGTCGTACAGCCTAATCAACTGGTACAAATATCTCGAACAAGAGGTCACCAAGAGATCACCCATCAATCATTTAAAGTAGTTTATGAAGATGCCTACTTGTTGATTATTGATAAGAAGGCAGGTATTGCGACTAAAACTCCAGCTCATAGTCGTGAAACAAGTGTGTATGATGTCTTGTTGCGTTTGTTACAACGTCGTAATAAACAACATAAGCTCTTTACTGTCAATCGTTTAGAACGAGATTGCTCTGGATTTTTGATAATGGCTAAAGACGAAAAAACCAAAGAACATTTTGTAAAAGACTGGTATGATTTGGTTAGAGAATATCGTTTTGTTGCTGTCTTGGATGGTCGTTTAAAGAATGCCAAAGGCCAGGTGAGTTCTTGGTTGGACGAAAATCGTGAACCACAAGTCAGTTTTTCTCCACTTCGTATGAATTATGAAGATATTACTTGTACCAAGTATACACGTATTAAAGAAGGTACTCATCCAGAAGATGCCAATCGTCCTATTACATTGGTTGAATTGGATCCTGAGTGGACTATCCGTAATCAGATGCGTTTTCACATGGAACGCCTGATGTGTCCTATTTTGGAAGAGCCACGTTTACACCTGCATTGTTTTAAACTAGGGTTCTATCATCCAGTGACTAAAGAGTGGATGGAGTATGAAAATTATTATCCACAGATCTTTAAGCAAATGTTTTAGATCCTGTTTATATTTCCCTTATGAGGGTAAACTCATACATATAGCATATATCAGCCGTCCTGACTTATATTGATAAGTCAGGACGGCTGTTTGGCTTTATTTTGTCTTTCACTGCTTTTTACCATAAACATGGTATTGTGTATTCTGTAAAAAACAACTACTTTTGTCTCTATAAATAAAGAAGAAAATAATATGAAAAAGATTTATTCCGATTTAACCCAACTTGTTGGACATACACCACTTGTTGAACTTCCTAGGTACAGTAAACATGTAGGTGTTCGCACTCCAGTGATTGCCAAAATAGAATCGTTTAATCCAGGTGGTAGTGTCAAAGACCGTATTGGTTTGGCTATGATAGAAGATGCCGAAAAACGTGGTCTTCTTCACAGCGACTCTGTGATTGTTGAAGCAACCAGTGGTAATACTGGCATTGGTATCGCATGGGTTGCTGCAGCCAAAGGGTATCGAGTGATTTTAACCATGCCTGAAACAATGAGTATGGAGCGTCAGAATCTCCTAAAAGCTCTAGGTGTCGACCTATATCTTACACCAGGAAATCTAGGTATGGGTGGTGCCATCGCCAAAGCTGATGAACTTACACAAACATTGCCCAACGCAATCATGCTTAAACAGTTTGATAATCCAGCCAATCCAGCAACTCATCGTGCTACAACTGCCGAAGAAATTTGGGCCGATACAGATGGTGAAGTTGACGTTGTTGTAGCAGGTGTAGGTACAGGAGGAACTCTTACAGGTATCTCACAACGGTTGAAAGAACTCAATCCAGCTATTGAATGTATTGCCGTAGAGCCATCGCGTTCTCCAGTACTTAGCGGAGGTCAAGCAGGACCTCATATGATTCAAGGTATTGGAGCTGGGTTCCAGCCTGTTAATTACGATCCGACAAACATTACAAAGGTTGTTCCAGTGAGTGATCAAGATGCCATAAGACATAGTCGCCTTGTTGCTCAACAAGAGGGCCTTTTGGTGGGGATATCTAGTGGTGCAGCATTGAAAGTGGCGAGTGATTATGCTCAACAACCAGGTAATGAACAGAAACGTATAGTCGTTATATTGCCCGATACAGGTGAACGTTATTTGTCAACAGCGTTGTATGCTTTTGAAGATTACCCACTATAAAATAGAGTAGATGACTTCTACAGCATTATTATTGTCGGGTGGGGTAGACAGTGCTGTTGCCCTCCACCTGCTCAAAGAACAAGGTATTACTCCTGATTTGTATTATATCAATATTGGTCCCGATCCAGATCAAGGATACAGTTGTAGCAAAGAAGAAGATACCCAAATTTGCCGTATGTTGGCCAAACGATATGGAGCCAACTTAGAGATAGTTGATTTACATAAAGAGTATTGGGAAAATGTAGTTGGTTATATTATCACACAAGTCAAACGAGGATTAACCCCTAATCCTGATGTGATGTGCAACCGATTGATTAAGTTTGGCTGTTTCGAGGATGTGGCTGGGAGTGCTTACGAGCATATCGCTACGGGGCACTATGCTTCACGTATCCATTATAATGGTCAAGATTGGTTAGGTGCCGCAAAAGATCCAGTAAAAGATCAAACTGACTTTCTTGCACAAATTACTCATACTCAGTTTGCCAAGAGTGTATTTCCTTTGGGACATCTGATGAAGTCAGAAGTACGTACTATTGCCCAAGGACTGCATTTGCCTCCTGCTAGTCGTCGTGATAGCCAAGGTATTTGTTTCCTCGGTAATCTGCAATACAAAGACTTAGTCGGTGACTTTTTAGGTAAACAGCCAGGCCAAATAGTTGATTATACCACAGGGAAAATCCTCGGCACGCACGAGGGACACTGGTTTCACACCATAGGTCAACGTAAAGGTCTTGGTCTTTCTGGCGGACCATGGTATTGTGTGCAAAAAGATATTGATGCCAATATCGTCTATGTCAGTAAAGGGCGTGACGAAAGTGTTCATCATTTTGTTCATGAAGTTCAACTCAATGGATTTCATACGATTGCTGGTATTCCTTGGGATGAAGAGTGGACAACACGGCGTGTCTTGTATAAGCCCCGTCACACCCCAGAGTTTGGTACCGCTACTTTGTACAAAAATGATGGACAGTACAAACTACATTTTGATGAAACTCCTGTTGATGGTATAGCTCCAGGCCAATTTGCAGTCATATATACAGATACTCCATCTGGGCGTATTTGTGTGGGTAGCGGAGAAATGGCTTTGCTACCATAAAAACACCAAAACAACATCTATGAAAACTATTATTTTTGCAGATAATCAATATCTGACTTGTGCAAGTATTGAAGAGTTATTCCTCAAAGTCTCGCGAGAGACCTTTGAGGCTATGCCTCATGTAACCATGAAAAATTCATTGATAAGAGCTTTGGAGAAATATCCAGAAGCTATTGTTGTGCTGGATCTTCCTTTATTCGATTCACTTTCTATAACTCGGTTGTCGGTTATTCAAACCCGCTTCCCGTTAGTAACATGGCTTCATTTTTCAAATGATTTTTCTCCTTCACTATTATTAAATCAATGGAGTTTAGGAAATACATATTTCTTATTTAAACAAGCTACTGAAGATGTTTGTATTCAAATAATAGAGGCTTTGCTAGTTCATCGCACATGGGATGACCCTGATGTGTTACAAGCTCTAGAAGATGCTCGTAAACGGCGTGATCGAGGGGAAATAATTGAATTGACCAAAGCAGAAAAAGATATTCTGTTGCATATTGCTCGTGGATTATCGACCAAGGAGATTGCAGATATCCGCTTTACTAGTGTGATGACTGTACAGACTCAGAAGAAGAACCTTTTCAGGAAACTAGACATTAATAGCAATTACGAAGCCATGCGTTACGCCATTCGCATAGGCTTAATTGATATGACAGAATTTTATTTGTAACTTTTTCTATAAAAAGTCTTTGATTGTGAGATAATTACTATCTTTGTTGCTCACCCATCATTATTTATATAGAAGCGATATATCAGCATGGTACAATTGGGAAAAGCCTCTCCAAAACAGGCGAAACAGTATAGTGTTATAGAAGAAAAATTAAGTAGTTGGAGTCATGCCATAGGAGTTGTCTTAGGGCTTGTGGCCAGTGTTATTCTATTTGATAAAGCATGGACACATTCATCTCCATGGCATCCTTATATCGCTATCCTGGCCGTTTTACTCTATGTGGTTGGTATGTTGAGTTCGTATATTGCTTCCACCGTATACCACGCTTTGCCACCAGGATCAAAGAAAATGTATTGGCGTCGTTTTGATCATGCCGCAATCTATTTACATATTGCAGGTACATACGCCCCATTTACTTTAATTGCTTTACGTGAGCAAGCTTATTGGGGATATGGTCTTTTTGCCTTCACTTGGTTATCTGCTCTTGTAGGTGTTCTGTTCTCTCTTAAGCCGCAGAAAACCCATAATTATATAGAAACCATTTGCTATGTTGTGATGGGGTGTTCTGTGCTTGTAGCAATGAGAACCCTATGGGATACTTTAGCTATCCATCACCACTTGCCAGCTTTTTGGTGGTTGATAGGCGGCGGAATCGCCTATGTTGTTGGGGCAGGTTTCTACTCTATCCATAAATTACAGTATATGCATGCGGTATTCCATGTATTTGTCTTACTCGGTAGTGTTTGTCATATCCTTGGCATTTACACCATTCTTAGCTAAATCATTGAGCGTAAAAATATTTCAGGTTCTTGACGTACTTGGCAAAGATCAAACAATTTCTTGCGTACTGGTGTGTTCAAAGTTCGTGCCTCCTCAGGACATTGTTTAATGCACGCACAACATTTTATACATGTTGTTGCATCAACTTCAAATGGGCTTTTTATCGCTCCAGATGGACATACCTCTACACAAGCTCCACATTCGGTACATAAAGCGTGATTGACGGTTGGTGCAAGAGCATGTGATGTAGATGGGGTCTTATATGGTCGATTGCCTTTAAGTACCGATGCTATTGATACAAGTGGAGTTGCAGATAATAATTGTTGTGCTATCCCTTGTGCAAAGTTCTTAATCTTATTCATATCCTCTTGGTCTGGTCGATGAGCAGCAATAGGCATGCTCTCATTGCTAAAGCTATGTTCGGCGATAAACGCAGCTCCAGCAATCGGAATAAAATCCATAGCTTCAAAGAAATCTGACAATTCTATTAATGCATCATCATACGCCCTATTTCCGTAGACCACAATAGGTACAACAGGTGTTGGATTATCTGTATAATCTTCGATACCTTGTAGATTCAAAGCTTTTAATCGTTCCATTGCTAATGGGGCGATCCGTCCAGAATAAACAGGACACGCACATATATAGAGTGTATTAGGAGAGTAGGGTATGTCTACTCCCTCAACATCATTAGGTGTTGTCAGAGGAATATATTCAATAGCCATGGTGCGCTGTCCTATGTGCATGTTCAAACTAGATATCAATTCTTGGACTATGCCATCAGCAATAGTCTGCGAAGTACCAGTAGGTGAAAATGTAAGGACACGAATGGTGGTTAGTGTTGTCATTGTTTTTTTCTATGAAGTATATTAATGATTCTAGTTCACAAAGGTGAGTATAAGGTATACCAATCTTTTATTCTATTTCGAGATCAATTACTCGGTTCGCGGCTATTGCTTGCTTATCCAGATAACTGCCGTATGCCATTCCTAAGACTAGGCCAACTGGTAGCATAGTTCCCATCAAAGCCATATTATCAGCCATTAAACCAAAACTACAACCAATAGGTACTCCAAATATACACATACCTAAAGGCATCCAATAATTTCTATAATAGTTCTTCGTAATGATCTGGTGCTTCTCTCGAACGGTCTCCAACATCTGGTGCATTGTCGACTTAATCGCTTTTACATATCCATCATTTTGAGGAGCTATATTCAATAGAGTTTCCAGCTTGGCATTAAGCAGATGAATTGTGTCATCAGGCATCTCTTTCTTATTGAGCTCTTCGATAACAGTGATCAATTTGCTGACTAACTTTTGTACTTTCGGATCCGAATCAGTGCATCTATCATCGGGTAGATTAATGATTTTCATATAGTATATTATGTGTTGAGGGATTTCAATCATGACAAAGATACCATTTTTTTTTATCCCTATGCAACTTTTTTCAACTTGAATGCCGTCTACAATGTAGTAACCCATAAAAATATTGATTATGAATCATAAGAGTACAGTGTATTTGTTTTTAGCAACTTTTTGTTTGCTGTCTCTATCAGCATGTAGTTGCACGATTATCGGAATGAATCGTATCAAACCAAGTAAGGCTCAATCCGAAATAACAACTGAATTTAAGACCCTGAAAGGTGTGGTGTCTAGTTTGCCTTTTGATATGGTATTGACACAACATCCTCAGGAAGTAGCTTCTATTAAAATGACTGGTCCAAATAACTATATAGAACTAGTGCATGTTGATTATAGTGATGGGATATTAAGTCTTCGCCTACCACCGAGAACATACGTAACCAAACCAGAAGCTCTTAAAATTTATATCAATGTGCATGATTTACAGAAAGCTGGAGTCTCTGGTACTGGAGACATGTATTTACAAGGCGCGTTTCATGTAACTGATAGCAAGATCAGTTCTAGCGGTACTGGTGATTATATTGCTCAAGGAGCCTTTGATTTTGAAACACTCAATATCAATAATTCTGGAACAGGCGATGTGACCTTTAAAAACCACCATGGACGTAAAATTACTATCCACGATAGCGGTACAGGTGAAGTTTATGTGACAGGTATATCCGAAAGTATAGATGCAAGTACTAGTGGTACTGGTGATGTCTATTTGTCGGGTACATCTCAAGAAGTAGGACTCAGAACAAGTGGTACAGGTGATATTACAGGAAAAAATCTAACTGTTCAAGATGCAAGATTGCACACTTCTGGTACTGGAGATATCAGTTGTACTGTGATTAATACTATAGATGCGAGTACTAGTGGTACAGGCGATGTGACAATTTATGGACAACCAAAACGACTACAAACTCGTGAATCTGGTACTGGAGATATTGACTTCAGACCTCTATCAAAAAAATAACATTTCATTATTATAGAACCTCTTAGTAACAAGCCTCCCATCGTAGCAGTGATGCTATACGATGGGAGGTGCTTTTTTATGATCGGTTTAAACAGAGATGTCAGAGATAATCTACTTGTAATCCTTTGTCTGTTAATCAAAAACGATTATATTTGACATATTGTTTAATTTTACCAGTATATATGACCACAATCAAACATCGAGTTGTATCCTCTACATCCATAAAGATAATGACTACAATAGTAAGTTGTATTCTCTTAATGTCAATCGTGCTTTTGGTACGTATGATGTATCTTCAAGTTTTTTCTACTAGTCTAATCTTTGCTCTACTAGTTCTTCTAGGCATATGTCTTGCCGTAGGTTATGTAGTTGTGCTTCAACCACGGTATATAGAAGTTACTCAAGACCAAGTACTTATTCACCGTGTTGTAGGAGTTGTGACAATAAATATAGATGATATAGTACAGGTCAATAGAAAGAAAACAATGCTGTATGATATGCGTCGTTTTGGATCGGGTGGTTTTTGTGGCAATATTGGTTACTTCTGTAGCAAAGACGAAGGGCGATATTTTGCGTATGTCAAAGATACTCGAAAGATGGTATATATTCAGACTACAAGTAGGGGATATGTCATAAGTTGCGAGCAACCTGATCAGTTTATTGAGGAATTGGAATAGGTCGTTTATAGCTATAAAACGCAAGCGCTTGCGATTTGCTACTTATCGGGATGTTTGGCTTTTCGCAAGCGCTTCCGTTTTGGGTTGCAAGCGCTTGCGAAAATATCAGTCACAAGAAAAGAGACATTCCTCTCCTTCAATTTCTAAATCAACGGTGACATGCTCAATATGATGCGCTTGTGTAAGCTTGTATAGGGATTCTTTGATACGTATGCGATTACCAATTTCCATGGAATTAATAACTAAGTGTAGAGTAAGTACATGCGATTCGCCATCTTGAGACCAGAAATGCAAGTCGTGTAGCGCCATCACACCATCTATACCTAAAATCTCTTTTTTTAGATCTACTATATTCAATTCATCGGGAACAGATTGCAACAAAATCTTGAAGGTTTTACGTAGATTGCCCAAAATATGATACAACACCCATATGGTGATCACAATACTTAATAGGGAATCTAGTATAGGGATGTTCCAAAAGTGGAGTACTATACTAGAGATAAATACAGCTACCCATCCAAGTACATCTTCCATCAAATGGATATATACAGCTCGCTGAGTGATGCTTACATGTCGGCTCATACGAAATGCGGCAGCTCCATTGATCAAAATACCGACTATAGCTATCCACAGCATTCCCTGAGCATGTACAGGTTCTGGATGGATAAGACGAAGAATCGCTTCGCGAATAATAAAAAAGCTACTCAATAATAATAAGATTCCTAAGAAGATATTGCCGAGTAGGGCAAATCGTTTGTATCCGTAACTGTAATATTCATCTCGTGCTTGTTGGGATTTCTTGTGCAGACCCCAAGTGATGCCCAAAGAGATGCAATCGCCAAAATCATGTATGGCATCCGATAAGATGGCGATACTATTGGTGTACAATCCTCCGACTACTTCTATTACGACAAAAAATACATTCAAAAAGAAGGCAGTGGCAATATTTTGGGCACCGTCTTGTGGGTGATTGTGATGATCATGATGGTGAGCCATAGTGTTCGTTTTTTAATAGGATGTTTCAAAACTGTTTCTACAAATATACGAAAAAATAAATTCATGTCCTAGAACTTAAGAAATGATTCCAACTTCTTAAAAACCTTTGAAACTCCCTTGTGTAAGTTGTTTTGATGACTTATATTTGCTCCCAGTTTTGCGGGTTGAGTGCATATAAATCAAATCGAACGTCTTATAAATCAAATCGAAAAAATGAATAAGCAGACATATTATTCCATACAAGTTGTTTTATGTATAGTTTTATTGATCATCCTATACATGCTTTGGGATGTGCTCTGTAACCACGAGGCCCTATTGTTTATGGTGTAAACAAAATAGGACAAAAAAAGAACTAGCTTTTTTATGATATACTTTGTCGATTGTGTATCTTTGCAACTATGAAAAATACTTCCTTGTATATTCTCATTATATCAATATACTTCTCAAGTGTCGCTTTATTGGGATGCCAGTCATCCAATAAAGAAGCAGATCGTGTATATCAAGAGGCAAGTGCCAACTTTATCACCTATAGAGATTCAACAGCTTATTATTTGGCTTTGTATCGTACGCTTCCTGGGCGTATGTTGATGCAAGAATGGAGTTTGCATGCCAACGATTGTTATAGTCGAATGCAGTTTGATAGTGCGGCCATATATTATGGAATGGCCTCTACTGTGGCAAAAGATCCTAATGACCGTTTTGATTTTTTGCTACGCTCGGCCAATACCAGTGAGATGAATCATCATTACGAACAGACCGATAGTTTGCTGACGGAAGCACATAGTGTGTTGACAAAAATGCGTAAAAAAGGGACTCCACAAGCTCGTCTATTTGGTACACGGGGAATTATTGCTACGCGAAGAGCCCATTATAAGGAGGCTACCCAATTGTTGACAAAAGCAGTCGATCAATTAGCCCAGGATAGTTTGCATGAAAGTTATGTGTTCTATCTTAATTATTTAGGTATTGTGCATTATAAGCAGGGGCATTATGGACGTGCAACGACATTCTTTATTCGCAGTTATAATCTTGCCCAACAGGTTCACTTGAATTATTTGATTCCTCGACAATACCAGTATATTATTAGGTTATATACAAAAATCAACCGTTTTAATGAAGCCACTGCTTGGCTTAAAAAGTACGAACAGTGGACAGACGAGCATCATATACCTATTGAGAAATGGAGGCTAGAAGATGCAAGTGGTATTTTATATACTGAAAAGGGAGATTACGAAATGGCCTTGCACCATTTCAAACGTGCTAAGTGTATTATTGATTCCTTGGGACGTCGGAATACTCAGGCGGTGGCTGTGTCGAACTTGGGGAACTTGTACAGAAGGATGAAGCGATATGGAGAGGCTATGGCGTGTTTTCAGCAGGCGTACCTATATTATTCTTGCGTTCCAGTGTCATACAATGGAATGGTCAAGACGTTGTGGAAACAAGCAGATGTGGCCAGTTTGATGCGCGAAGATGATCAGGCGGAGTCTTTTCTAAAGCGTTCGCTGCAATACACCGACTCTATCAGTGATCTTTCTTTGAAGATACAGAGTTTGCGTCGATTAGCTGTGTATTATGGAAATCAGCGACAGTATAAGCGTAGCAATGTGTTGTGGGGAGCCTATACTAAAGAGACAGAGAAATGGAATCAACAACAGAAGAAGGATAATCTACAGAAATTATTAGTGCAGTATGAGGCCAAACGAAAAGCGGTGCAGATCCTTAATCTGCGTCATAGCTTATCTCTTAAAAACTGGACTGTAGGTTTCTTGTTACTTATGTTATGTACCTTACTTATTTTGTTGTATTTCGTATGGTTATTACATAGAAAGCAATTGATACATAATCGAGAACTGGTTCGTCAGCAGGAAGAAATAGAGAAGAAAACAGATAAAATTTCCTCACAAATAAAAACATGTGGATCGAGTGATTTCAGCGACACAAAGGCGCAAATAAGTAAGCGACTAGTGGAACTGATGGAAAATGGTATCTACCGTAATCCCGAATTATCTTTGAAATGTTTGGCGCAAGTGTTGGGAACAAATACCAGTTATCTTTCAGAAATTATCAATAAAGAATTTGATTGTAATTATAAATACTATATTGCTTCAGCCCGAATTACTTGGTGTAAACATCAATTGGCCAATAATCCACACTATGTTGTGAAGCAATTGGCTATAGATGCGGGATTTACATCGGCATCTACATTCTATAATTCGTTTAAGATGTACACCAAAATGACACCGAAAGAATATATCAATGCGGTGGCCAATCAACGAGCTTTGTCAAAAGATAATGATGCCGATAATGATAGGACTACGTTGTCTTAGGCTCAAACAAAATGGTAAATTCGTGTGTACTATCTCCTTTGTATGTATAGTGTAGTTGATATCCTAGTTGCTTACAAGCTTCATATACAATAGATAAGCCTAGTCCTGTACCTTCCTTTTTATGATCACCTCGTACAAATCGTTGATAGATAATGGATGTGTCTAATGGCTTGTCCGGACCTTCGTTACTAACGACAAATTGCTGCTTGTCCAATTGTACGTGAATAGTCGATTCTGGAGCACTATACTTGATGGCATTGCCTAGTAAATTATTGCATACTGAGGTTGCTAATAACTCATTGCAGTTGAGTAGGGTACATGGGTGTAAAGTGTACACTAAGTGTTTTTGGCTCACCTCAACATTTTCTAGCATAAGAGAGATATACTCTTCCACAATTTGTTTAAAATCAACATCTTGATTATTAGCATATTGGTGATGTTCGATGCGACTAAGCAGTAGCATGTTCTTATTGATTGTAGACATGTATTTGACATGACGAAACATGCTGAACAATGTCTTCGTTTGTTCCTCATCTAGTGAGGTGTCCAATAGCTCAGTGATCTTGTTATTCATCACTGCTAGAGGAGTTTGCATTTCATGCATGGTATTCTCTGTATAGGCTTTTTGTTGCTCTATCAAGTTATGGTTTTCCTCTATTAGAATGTTTACTGACTCACGCAATTGCTCAAACTCGACAATCCCTCTACAATCGGTACCAATCGGTTGTGGGTTATCCAATTTTAAGTGACGCATTTGTTTGTTTAAATCAAAAAAGGGCGCCCATTGTTTCTTGCTAACTGTGCGCATAATGACTATTAGCACAAGGATAAAACAGATATGAATCACCAGTTGTGCTAAGATGATACCGCTGGTCAATTTATCCTGGTCGAGAACTTCTTTTTTGAAGTTGATGCAGTATGTGGTACCATGGATGGTTACATAGCTGATAATTTCGCGTACCGTTTCATTGTGCCCTTCAGCTTCGCTGTAAAACTCTTTGGTAAACAAAGAATCGGATGCAGGTACGTAATGATCGAGTCGCTTGACTGAAATATCATGGTCGAATAGACTGTGATACTCTCCCTTTTCTCCAAGAATATCTGGTCCATTAAATTCCAATGTCAACATTGTTTTTTCTTTAAGATCAAAGAGAATATGATCGACATCGTGTTTCCAGATCGCATTTTCTACAAAGATTAGTACAACGCTACCTACAAGCATTACACCAATAAAAGCAATGATATATCTGCGAAGTGTCAAGTATATAAGAGAGTTCCTTTTTTGCGGCATCTTGGTCTATTTTAGTTGTTAGATGAATCGAATTTATACCCCATGCCATAGACTGATTTGATGTACTGATCGCATTGGGCTTTCTTCAATTTCTTTTTTAGGTTTTTGATATGAGCATAGATAAAATCAAACTGTGCAAAGTTATCTGCGAAATCTCCGATAAGATTTTCTGCTATGGCTTCTTTGGATAATACGCGTTTAGGATTGGATACAAAAAAGAGAAGGAGTTTATATTCCATTTTTGTCAAGGCATCGACTACTTGGTCTTTGTAATAGACTGTTTGAGTATCTAGTTCTATGCGTAAATCTTCATAACACATATCATTATTACCTTGGAATTTACTTCGTCTGATCAATGAATAAATACGTACACTCAATTCAGACAAGTGAAAAGGTTTAGTCAAATAATCATCTGCACCTAGTTTCAGTCCCGTTATTTTGTCTTCAAGAGCCCCTTTGGCTGTAATGATAATGACTCCTTCTTCTCGTCCGTTTTGTTTGATCAAAGGCAAAAGATCTAGCCCTGATCCATCAGGTAGAGTTAAGTCCAGGAGCACACAGTCGTAGGTGTACATGTTAATCAAATAGGTGGCTTCTTGTATACTGTAAGCCGATTCGCACGTATATTGCTCATCCGTCAATGCTTTTTTGATGGATTGGTGCAGTTCTATATTATCTTCAATAATAAGTATTTTCATTGTTTATATAACGGCTTGTTTGAGTTACGTTTCTATATATGCACGTTGTTATATGCCTGATATTGTATGAAGACAAAGGTACAGATTAATTCTGTAAAGAATCTGTTTTTTTAGACGCTTTGTCTATTACTTTCCTGTTAGATTTAGTTGGTCAGGGTAAGATGTTCCCATATCCAGCGTGGTATACACTGCATCACAGCTATAGCAATGCGGTATTTCCAATCAACAACAATGATGCGTTTACGTGACTTCAAACCTTTAAATATGATATGAGTAGCATACTCAACAGGCATAATCATAGGATACTTTTTGTCCTTACTTAGTATAGGGGTGTCTACGAAGCCAGGCTTGATAGTCGTTATCTGTATGTGATGTTTCTGCATGTTAGATAGCTGACTCAAGGCTTGTAGATAGCTATTATTAAAGGCTTTACTAGCAGAGTACGATGCGCCTGTACCCATACTGCGTGTACCAGCTACCGAACTTACGGCTGCAAGATGGCCTCCGCCATGCACACGCATATAGTTATAGGCTGTGTCGACCATGCGCACAAAACCAGTTACATTGGTTTCTACTGTTGTAATATCTATATCAAGCTGAAGGTCTTTATTTTGTTTCCCGAAACCAGATACGTGGATATAGAGATCCAATCCTCCTAAAGCATCGATCAACTCCAGTAATTGTTGTTCAGCTTGTACATCACGTATATCTATCACTTTGTAGACTACTTGTTTAGGAGCTGTCTTTGCAATAGCTTGTAGGCAGTCTTCACGTCGTCCAGCAATCGCTACTAAATATCCAGCTTGTATGTATCGATAGGCGAGTCCTTGGCCTATGCCAGAGGTAGCACCAACAATAAGTACTCTTTTGCGCGATTTTTTGTTTTTCATATTATGGGTTATTAGTGTTTATATGGTCGTTTCTTGGTGTATTACAGGGTGCCTATTGGCCGAGAAGATCATCAATAGAATGGCTGGAATCAATATGATAATACTGGCTCCATAGGTCATCGAAAAACCAAGCATTTCGTACAGAGAAATACCTAGTAGTGGCGCAAATACAGCCCGTACACCCGTTAGAAACAAGTGTACTGATTGGTAATCAGCTGCTTCATTGGAACTGCAAAAATAACTAGAGCCTATGCCCCATAATAGCGGCATGCTGCCCATAAATGTACCATTAAATAGAACAGCTATCATTAAACAAGGATATATTTTAACTCCTGCTATAATATAATAGCTGTCAAATGTCTGGGTCAATGCCGTAAAGAGGATAAATAATAGCAGAGAACCAAAGGTAATCAAGCCGAAGCGACGCGGATCCATCTTGCCAATCATCTTACTAAAGATGGGTAAAACTAGAATGGCCATTAAGGTATACGCATTGTTGTAGAAGGATACTCCTGAGTAATTAAGATGTAGCGCTTCTTTATAAAAGATTGTGATAACGGCATGGGTACTCATCCAAGCAAATCCATAGAGCATAAATCCTACTTCTAGATGACGGAAGGGTACGTTGCCACATAGTATTTTCCAAATACGTTTAAAACTGTCACCTAGTGCTTGCGACATCGGTTTGACTACCAGATCTGGCTTGTGGTGAAATGGAATCATCGTCAATTGAAAGACAGATATAGTACCCAGAACCCCCACAGCTGGATAAAACCATCGATAGGAATTGGGATCCCAATCAAGCAACACCCCCACAGCAAAAGTGGTGATCATGGTCATGACTTTATTGATAGTGGTAGCATATCCGAAAAGTCTACCGAAATTTTCCGACCTATAATTACCTTTAAGATACTGATTGATGGAGGGAATGACAGCAATGCGTGAGGTGTAGAACAATAGAAATACGCCCAGAAATAGGGTGTGGTATTGTGGTGGAAGTCCCTGACCATGTACCGCTGGAAAAAATGCAAATAAGATAAGTGGCATGCGTGTGATGATACTTACCCAGCGCAAAAGAATTTTTCTGTTGGGATAGCGGCGCATGATTTCATTAGCCACCATGGAGAACAAGTAGATCACCATGGAGAATTGAAATAGGAAGGCCAATTGTACGTTCCCTCCTCCTAATTGTTTGATAAATATAAACTCATTTAAGATGAGTGCACCACGCACAAATCCATCAAGCGAGGCATATCCTATATGTTTTTGGAAGGTTGATCGCTCAGTGGCGTTGAGTTGATGCTTGTAGTATGTTGAAATCATCCTGCAAGCTTATTATAACCGACTTTCTAGAATCTTACGGATATGGGTAGGGGTGACAATGCCATGTTCACCTAAGTGCATATCTTTCTCCTCAAATCGTCCGACAATTTTATCGATAATATCTTGTCCTATACCATAATCCGCAAGACGTACCTTTTTGCCTGTTTGTACAAAGAAAGTCTCGGTTTTGGCAATAGCCATATCTATACGTGTGTCTATGTCCCCCGATGTGATCCCCCATATTCTTTCCCCGTATTGAAGAATCTTCTCTTGTTTCTCTCTTCGCATAACATCCATTGTACCAGGATAGATAATCGCCAATGTCTCCCCGTGATCTAGTCCAGTCAGGGCTGTAAGTTCATGTCCTATCTTATGGCTGGCCCAGTCTTGAGTAGCTCCCATAGCGATCCAGTTGTTCAACCCCAATGTTGCAGTAAGCATATAGTTGGCAGCCACATTATAGTCCACCTGTTCGCTTGTCATAAGACAAGGAGCTAGTTCCACTAAGGTCTGTATAATGCCTTCGGCCATGCGGTCAGTCACCATATACTCAGTAGTCGTCATATATTGTTCGGCCACATGAATAAACACATCGACCAATCCATTGCTGATTTGCTTTTTGGGCAATGAGTAGATCGCTGTAGGATCGAGTACAGAGAATTGAGGAAAGAGGGCAGGACCATAGAAAGCCAGTTTCACTTTCATAGCTCTGCGTGAGATCACAGCGCGCTCGTTCATCTCACTGGAAGTGGCTGGTAGTGTGAGTACCGTGCCTATGGGTAGAGCCTTTTGGATAGACTGTCCACTTGTGACAATCTCCCATGGATCACCATCGTGCATCACAGCAGTAGCAATAAATTTACTCCCATCTATAATAGACCCTCCACCAACGGCCAAAATAAAATCAACCTCTTCTTGCTTGCAGATAGTCACTGCTTGAATAAGGGTGTCGTAATCGGGATTGGCTTCGATACCGCCAAACTCAATGATTTTGAAACCGCTCAATGCAGCCATCACCTGATCATAGATTCCATTTCGCTTTATAGATCCACCTCCATAAGTGAGCAGTACTTTGGCATCAGCAGGAATGAGTGTGTTTATTTTGGCGATTTCACCCTCTCCAAAATATAATTGAACGGGATTATGGAAAGCAAAATTATTTAATGGTACTTCTATACTTTGGTGCGCCTTCAATGCAGAGACAGATGACGACGCTGTTTTTTTATCTCGGTGCTTGCCTAGTTGTTTCTCTCTCTCGAAAGCAGCTTTACGTGCTGCATATTGCGCATATTGATTTTCTAAATAATTATCTGCCATAGCGGTTATTTCATTGGTTCTACGTGAATAACGATATGCGTGTGTGGTCCAAAATGCTCGCGTAGGGCATTCTCTATTTGAGTGGCTTGATCGTGGGTGTCTTTCAACGAACGGTGCCCATCCATACCAACATGCATTTCAATCGCATATGCTGTTCCCAGCATACGTGTATATAGTTTGTGTACATCACTCACTCCATTGAAGGAACAGGCGATATCCACGATTTTATCTTCGACTTCTTTAGGCAATGATTTTTCCAATAAAATCTCCAGATTAGAAAACATCAATTCCACAGCGATCTTCATAATCAGTACGCTCACAACTACAGCAGCGATAGGATCTAATATGGTCCATTTGTCCCCCAAAAGGATAGCGCCACCTATACCGATAGCTGCCCCTATAGATGATAAAGCATCGCTATTATGGTGCCAAGCATTGGCGATTAAGGCTGGTGAATGTTGCTTTTTGCCTTCTTTTAATGTCACAACAAACATATAGTATTTGATAATGACAGAGACTATTGCCACAATAAAGGCTAGCACATTGGGTTGTGGCACATGGGTCCCCTTGATAGCCTTATAAATAGTCATCCCACTTGATTGCATCAGTCTGATACCCACAATAAACAGGATAAGGCCGATGATAACTGTGGCTAATGTCTCGAATTTACCATGTCCATAATGATGATCTTTATCACCTGGTTTAGAGGATATTCGGATAAATATAAAGACGATAATATCTGTAATAAAATCACTCAATGAGTGCACAGCATCGGCAATCATGGCTCCACTATTGCCCAATACTCCTGCAAAGAATTTGGCCACAAGGAGCACGGCATTGCCAAAACTACCTAAAATGGTGACTTTAAATATTGCTTTTTTTCTACTGTTAGAATCCATAATGCTTTACAACTTTGCTACAAAAGTAATAAAAAGAATGTAGAAAATTAAGGGAAAACGTGGATTTCAATGGAGAAAATAATCAACATATTATGTCCAAACCTCTTCATACAAACGCTGTGTCTCTTCGTCAAATGCATTCATAATAACGTGTTGTAGAGACGATTTTGGATGTTCATGTAGCCACATTTGAATCGTTTCTTTGGCGATATCAGCAGCCTCGTATTTCGGGAAACCGAATACCCCTGTACTGATGGCGCATAGTGCAATGCTTTTTAAGTGCATCTCTTCTGCAAGATCAAGGCATGACTTGTAACTCGCTCTCAGTTGCTGCCGCTCTGTATCTCGTAGAGTCCCCTGTACAATAGGACCTACGGTATGTATAACAAAAGAAGCGGGTAGGTTATACCCTCGTGTAATCTTTGCCTCTCCTGTTTTTTCTGGATGTCCTTGCCGAGTTATAATGATATCACAATCCCGTCTGAGCTGTACGCCTGCGGCATCGTGTATAGCATAATCTATACAGGTGTGGAATGGGATAAAACAACCCAATAGTTGACTATTAGCTGCATTGACGATGGCATCTACTTTGAGTTGGGTGATGTCTCCTTGCCAGATGGAGATAGACCGTCCAGCGCATGCAAATGAATCAATTTCACGACTATCAGTCACAACTTTCTGTTTCAACTCCTCTTGTAAGATGGCATCGTTTAAGTCCGCCAACTCTTGAGACACCTTTCCAGCTGGACGCACCGTCAGCAGGGCACGTATCCTGTCCCGCTTGGAAAAACGGTTCAGTTGTTTCTGTTTAAGTAGCTGTTGTCCACTGTCTTCTTCTGCAAGGAGCTCATACAGTTTATCTATATGTGCAGGTCCTTGGTATGGAACAAACGTTTCATATAACTGTAGGGGCTGCGCATAAGCTCGTAGCCCAATATCCATTGGATTATTCAAATTCTGTGACATAATTCATATATTGTTCCAATTCACCAATGGCACACGCATGCATAAGTTTCCCTGTGGCTACAGCATAAGGCTTATTGAAATGTACATCCCAAAGATCCGACTCTTTGCGCCAAGCGGAGTACATGCACAAGGTGTTTTCATCCCCTTTTACAGTGTAGATATCAAAAAGCAGATTGCCTTCTTCATCCCTTGAGTGAGCAATATGCGTTGCAAATTGTTCTAGTAGTTGTACTCGTGATTCAGGTTTAATTCGAAAGATAAATATACTCACAAAGACATCATCTTGTGGGTGGGCCTTTTTGGGATTCTTTTCATATAGTGGTGCAGGATTGACCGTCTCCAATTCAAATACTTCATAGGTGCTAATGGCCTCTTGCATTTCCGATACGATATGCCCCGTGTATGGCTGTTTCAGATGCTCTGCCAATGCCGTCTCATCTTGCCATCTTTCATACACAAAGAACCTATGCGCTTGATTTTTATCGACAAACAGGCGCATCTCTTTATTTCCAGATTCTTGTACCGTTTGGGCTTTCATGTCTATCAATGCAGACTGGACTTCAGCTGCATAATCTGGTTTGACAATAATTTTAATGATTCTGTTCAGCATATCTGTATCGTATTGTGTGGATCATCACCACGTCTTAAAATCCTTCTAAAACTATTTTACCATAGGCTTCTTTGCTTTCAAGCATTGCATGTGCCTTGCGTAGATTCTCTGCATTGATTTGTCCTAGGTGATGCGTCAATGTCGTTTTGATTTCTCCATTATCAATCATACGGCTTACTGCATTGAGTAGCCTGTGTTGTTCAACCATATCCGGGGTGTGAAACATCGATCGAGTAAACATAAATTCCCAGTGTATCGTCACAGATTTGGATTTGAGCTGCATGACATCTAGATGGCTCGGATCATCAATCAAACCGAAGTGTCCTTGTGGAGCAATAGATCGTACGATTTCCTTGTAGTGCTCCTCAGTGTTATTCAGGCTGATGACGTAATCAACTTGAGGAATACCAATCGCCTGTAATTCTTCAGACAGCACTTTATTGTGATTGATAATATAATGCACTCCTAGGTCTTTGAGCCACTGAACGCTCTCTTCGCGGGATGCTGTGGCCACCACCGTGGTATGGGTGAGCTTACGGAGCAATTGAACCATAATAGATCCTACACCACCTGCTGCACCGATAACCAAAACCGTTTTGGGGATTTCTGTTTCTTCTGTTGGTATCTGAAGACGATTGAACAGCATCTCCCATGCTGTTATAGTTGTGAGTGGCAAAGCAGCCGCTTCACTATACGACAGAGATTGCGGCATGCACCCCACTAGGCGTTCATCAACCAGTTGATATTGCGCATAACTACCTGGTCGGTTGAGATCTCCAGCATACCACACTTTGTTGCCTTTTTCAAATAGAGTTACCTTATCTCCCACATCCTTAACGATACCTACGGCATCCCAGCCGATAACTTTCCATTGGCCTTCATCGGGAGGAATATTCAATCGTACTTTATAGTCTACTGGGTTGACAGAAATAGCTTGTATCTCCACGAGTATATCATGTCCTGATGCATGTGGAGCTTCCAAATCAATATCTTGCAGTGCATGGATATCTTCTACAGGAAGACATCGTTGGTATCCTATCGCTTTCATAGTGTTGTAGTTTGTTAATATTCAAGTTCCTCTTACAAAGATAACCACTACTTTTGTTTTCTGCAATAACACAATGTGTACCTGAGAAAGCTAGTTGGATACGAATAGGGATATTAACTTTTGATAAGATACCGTGTTAATAACCTGCATGACCTTATATAAAGTCATGTAGATGTAAAAAATGTTGTACAAATGTGAATTTGTTCTCGATTTGATAGACGACAAGACACGTAAAGAAAAGTGTAAATTCTGCTATCAAACATGTTATTCAATCGCTTATTTTAAAAGCGTTTGGTGTAAAAATGACAATCTGGCTCACCTTCATGGTGTTCGAAGTAGTCTTGATGATAGTCTTCAGCTTCATAAAAAGGAGATGCAGGCGTTACTTGAGTCACAACATCATATCCACGCTCGCGTAGAATACCGATTACCTTTTCTGTAATAAGCTTTTCTTCTTCAGTTTGATAGAATATTTCACTGCGGTATTGCGAACCAATATCAATCCCTTGTCCATCAGCCTGCGTTGGATCATGAATCTCAAAGAAGAAACGCAGCAAAGTTTCATACTCTGTCTTTTGAGGATCGTAAGTGATACGTACGGCCTCTGCATGACCTGTTGTCTGACTTTTTACCTGTTCGTAAGTCGGGTAGGCCACATGTCCACCTATATATCCACTTTCCACACAGATTACTCCTGGTTGTTTTTGCATGTAATGCTCAACTCCCCAGAAACATCCACCAGCGAAAATCGCTGTTTTATACGTCGTATTTGTTGTTTGATTATCCATCGGTTATGCCATTTTATGGGTTATCGTACAAAGATAGCCAATTTTATAAATAGACAAAAATGTAGGACGATAAGTCGTGATTTTCATGATCTTTTTGTATCTTGCAGCAGTATCCAGACGGATGCTGCATCTATCATTAATATATAAAAAAAGAACGCAATATGAAGAAAATAATCGCTTTTGCTGGAACGAATCATTCCAAGTCTATTAACCATCAGTTATTACAATATGTCGCTGAACTTTGTCCTCAGGTAGAGGTTTTTCGTCTCACCGATTATAGTGCACCTATGTATAGTCCAGAATTGGAAGAAGAAGGTGGTATTCCCAAAATCATTGTGCAGTTGGAAAATAAACTTGCTGAAGCCGATGAAATCATTATCTCTTGTGCTGAATACAATGGCAATCAAACTCCTTTCTTTAAAAACATTTTGGATTGGCTTTCACGATACAAGCGTGAATTTCTAGGTGGCAAGCGTATCCTTTTGACTAGTGCATCTCCTGGTCCAACTGGCGGTATGCATTCTTTAAAATCTACACAAACGATGCTCCCTTTCTTTGGGGCAACGATAATTGGTGCTTTTAGTTTAGGCAATTTTGATCAAACTTTCGTAGACGGTACAATTGTCGATGAAAGCTTGGATCTTCAACTGAAAGAAGTCCTCAAAGGGGTAGGATATTATCAACAATAGGGATTTGTGTCGCTAGATATTCTTGATGTTATTTTACGAATAAAAGAGGTCACCTCAAATTATATTGTTATTTTTGCAATCCCAAAAATGGTAAGAAGATGAATAAGATAACAATCAAAGCATTGCTACAAGGACATGGGGCTATTTTTTTAGCCACCTTATTTATAGCAGGTGCAGTCGTTGCATGCAAGCAAGTGGCCCATACCATGCACCCATTGACACTCACTTTATTGAGATTTGTATTGGCCGCTATTTCCCTAGCACCTATTATATTTTGTAAGGCTGCTAGGAGAAAACAGATTCGTCGTGCAGCTCCCCGCAGTTTAGTCATCAGTTTCTTTTACAGCATGTATTTTGTGCTGATGTTTGCCGCCCTTAGAGATACCAGTATATTGCATGTCGGTAGTATCGGTACACTGGCTCCATTATTGACCGCTATAATCAGTCTGATTGTTTTCCGTACCGCTATCGGTTGGAAGAAATTGGGAGTCTATCTGATTGCCATGATTGGTACCCTAGTGGTCGTTTTTGATGGGAGCTTCCAAGCTATGATGCGCTTTACGCTCAATAGTGGCGATATGGTCTTTTTGGTGGCCACCTTATTGATATCCATCTATTATATTGTCCTTAAGGGACTACATGGTGGAATAGAACCTATTGTCTTGGCCTTTTGTACCTTTATCGGAGGGATTATCTGGATTTGTGCCGCCATGCTGGTGATGCGTGTACCGTTCGATTGTAGCGGATTGACTACTTGGTCTGATGTCATTAGTCTACTATACCTAGCTTTGGTGACTACGAGTGGAACCGCCTATTTGATGCAAAAAGGAAGTACCATGATCTCTCCTAGTAGCGCCAGTGCATACCAGTTCCTATCGCCAGTATTGGTCGCTGTATTGGGTGTGATCATTATGGGCGTCTATCCTAGCATGATAGGATGGATAGGTGCGGTTATTTCAGTAGCTGCTACGGCCTTACTCTTAAAAATTGATGCATCGCAGAAATAACATCAGAGAATAGCTCCACAAAAAATGACCTATAAAAAACAACGATACAATGAATGAAATAATTACATTAATGAATCGCCGCAAGTCGGACCGCGTATTTAGTGGCGAGGCGGTCAAGCAAGAAGATTTAGATCTTATCTTGCGTACCGTGCAGCACGCACCTACCTCCATAGGTGCCCAACAGCTCTCCTTGATTGTGGTAGAAGATAAAGATACCATTGCCAAAATAGCTGAGTACACGGGTGGACAACCCCAAGTGGCTAGTGCCGATAAATTTGTGTGTGTGGTAGCTGATTTTAATCGCACACGAGAAGCCGTGCAACTTGATGGCGCATCACAAACCATTACCACTATGGTCGAAGGATTGCTAGTGGGAGCTGTAGATGCGGGTATCATGGTGGGTGCTTTAGATACTGTGATCAAGTCGCTCGGATACGGATCAACTGTAATCGGGGGCATTCGCAACAATCCTCAGGGGATGATTGATTTATTGGGACTACCTCCATTGACATTTCCTATGGTTGGCATTACCCTCGGCGTGGTGTCTTCGACAGATACAGCTCAGCCCAAGCCACGTGTTCCCTTTGAGTCCTTTGCGATGTATGGACGATACGATGCCGACAAAGTGGCGCAGGGTGTCTTGACCTACGACAAGGAGTTGCGTACTTGGTGGGATGAACAAGGATTGACAGATATGCCTAGCTATGTTGGAGCAACTAGCCGATTTTATGGTGCATTATATTATCCTTCTGTGAAGCCAACTTTGCAGAAACAAGGATTTACTTTAGAGTATTAAGCAAAGAAGTCCTCGGGCAAATCACGTTAAAAATAGCGCATTTCAAAGAATCTCTCGTAGATGATTTGAAATGCGCTATTTTCTCTTTGAAATCCATACTAATTGTGAGGACTAATCTATTATTTTTGTACCTATAGGGAAGACTAATCTACACATAGTAAACCATACATATAGATACGTGATGAAAAAACAAGTTGCTTTTGTAAGCCAGGGGTGCAACCTGATAGGGCATGTCTACTATCCAGACAATATGGAGCCCGAAGAACAGTATGCGGCTGTTATCGTGCTGGGTAGTTGGACAACTGTGAAGGAACAGATGGCTGGAACGTACGCAGATCGTCTTTCCCACCAAGGATTTATTGCGCTTGCTTTTGATGCGCGTGGTTATGGCGAGAGCGAAGGAGAACCACGTAATTGGGAAAACCCAACGTATAAAATGGAAGATACGCAAGCTGCCCTGCGTTTCATGCAATCTCTACCCGAAGTAGACGAATCGCGTATAGCCCTCTGTGGTATCAGTGCAGGGGCCATGTATGCTCTGATGACTGCTGCGCACGATGAGGGGGTGGCAGCTGTATGTACCGTTGCTTCATGGCTTCATGATGTTGATGCGGTACCACTATTGTATGGTGGTGAAGAGGGTGTGAAGCAGAAATTACGTGATGCCCATGCAGCCAAATGGAGATATGCCGATGAAGGGGTACTTGAAACAGTCCCTAAAATATCGACTACCGATCCCAATGCAGCGATGTATGGATCTTTTGATTATTACTTGAATCCACAAAGAGGTGGCATACCTCAATGGGATAGTGCCCATTTTGCCGTCATGAGTTGGGAAGATTGGTTGCACTGTGACCCCATGCCTTTGGCCAAAGATGTCACAGTTCCCGTCATTATGGTACATTCCGATGGCTGCGTGTTGCCCGAACAGACCAAGCAGTTTTTCCATCTCATAGCCTCTCCAATCAAAAAGCTAGTGTGGTACGACACAGATATCCCATTCCCCAATCAACAATTTGCCTTTTATGATCAAGACGAAGTCGTTGATTATGCTATTTATAAGGTCAGTTCATTCCTAAAACAACATATATAACAAGTATTTAGCTCTCAAATACAAGAAAAATACGGGCATTGTTTGAAATGAGCTATACTGTATTTGAAATGAATCATTGTCGATTGATATATATTTGTATATTTGCAATAAGAAGTTAAATAAAAAACACCTGCAAGCCTATATTACTGTGAAGTCAATATACATGGATAGTTAGTAGGTAAGTGATCGTTGTACTATCCATGAAGTGAGAACTGATGAAGTGATAGATTGAAGACGGAGACGAAGCGATCGTCTCCGTTTTTTTGTGCTACGATTCGTTCAGTTCATTTCAAAACTGTATCTTTGTTAGCAAACCTACTCAACATACACTATGACACGTAAATACCCTCATATGGTCACTTTGACCGATTACTGTAGGCATGTTGGTATAGATATGCCTAGATATCCACATTTCGACATCCGTCGATTTCGTGACAATATAGATCGTGTGCATCCCCGGATGACTCCATTCAGACACGAATGCATTGCCATTGCTTTGCGCACCAAGCAAGAAAGTGCTCACAAGTCATCAGCAGATGAGGAGTTGAGCCCTGATAATATGTATATTTTTTTCAATTCGCCATTCAAACTCGTTTCTTGGGATAAGCGTCGTGATTGGGATGGCTATTATTTCATCTTTTCGCAAGACTTTATAGCCGAACACGCCCATTTGCATGCGTTGATGGAAGAGTTCTCCTTTTTGAAACTTCCAGATAATACCCCTTTAGATGTGACCTCTGAAGAGGCAGCCCAACTGCTATCTTACTACAAAGAAATCTATGCCGAATACCATAGCGACCATACCGACAAATTCGATGTGATCGTTCCCTTAGTGTTAGTTGTCTTGCAGTATGTACGCCGTATTTATGCGCGGTACCACACAGAAGATGAGTTGCACCAAGCCTCTCGCAGGGCAGAACAAAATCTATTTTCCAGATACAAAGAGTTGATTAAACTTACTTTTGAAAGCAATATTCAGAGAACCGATTCGGTCAACCCCCATTCAACGACTTATTATGCCCAGAAGTTGAGCGTCCACCCCAATTATCTCAATGCCATCACCAAGAAGATGGCAGGGCAGACCGCTTTACATATCATTCATCAACATCTCATGCTATTGGCCAAGACTAAAATAACTCAGACCATGTTGTCCATGAAAGAAATAGCCTATGAATTGCATTTTGAAACTCCCAATGCCTTTTCTGCATTCTTTAAAAAGCAAACGGGATTGACTCCTATGCACTATAGACATGAACACGAAAACAAGACCAACTAAACACCCCATAATATGCCTACAAAATTACCCAATAACTTATCCATTTCTTCATTAATGTATGAAGTTGTCGATGTGGCTCGCCAAGCTGGCGCCATGATTCGCCTAGAACAAGCCCATTTTGATACCACGCGTATCGAAATGAAGGGACACCATGACTATGTATCTTATGCCGATCGCACAGTCGAGGAATTTATTGTGAAGCAATTGACGCCTCTCTTGCCCGATGCTCATTTTCTTACAGAAGAAAAAACACAACAGCATCAGAAGGAGGGGCAACCATCCCCGTATACATGGATTATTGACCCCATAGATGGTACGACCAATTTCATCCACCAGATGTCGCCTTGTTGTGTCAGCATAGCACTTCGAGATGAAGAACAAATCGTGATTGGCGTGGTCTACGAAATAGGATTGGACGAATGTTTTTATAGTTGCCTGGGACAAAAAGCCTATCTCAATGGAGACGTCATTCAGGTATCATCATGTACAGATCGTAATCATGCGTTTATCGAACTAGGTCTGCCGTACATGTCGGCCAAATCACCTTGTCTCCCCGTACATCTCATACAGCGATTGTATGGTCAAGTAGGAGGCATGCGCCTTTTGGGAGCCTGTGCAGCAGAATTATGCTATGTGGCATGTGGACGTTTCGAGGCACGTGTCGAAGAAAACTTAGGGGTATGGGATGTGGCAGCAGGAGGCTTTATCCTCCAGCAAGCAGGCGGACGAGTCACTACATTTTATGGAGAAACTAGCGATATCAATGCCCCAGATAGCTGGTTGGATGCCAAACAATTGTTGGCCACCAATGGGCATCTACATGAGTATATTCGAAGCATTATTCAAGAAGCGCGGTAATCGACGCATCTCTATGTTTTCTTGTGCTCGTCAATAATGGCTGCCACGACCGTGTCTCCAGTGACATTGACGGCAGTTCGCAGCATATCCAGCGGCCTATCTACCCCCAAGATCAAAGCAAGTCCTTCGGCAGGAATACCCACCGTTGTCAGCACCATGGTCATAATCACATAACTCCCACCAGGGATAGCTGGTGTGCCTATAGACGAAATAGTAGTCAATAGGATGATAGACAGCAGTTCGCTAAAACCAAGCTTGATACCCAATACCTGAGCTATAAATATCACCGCAATGGCCTGATAACAGCTGGTGCCATCCATATTGATTGTCGTCCCTATAGGCAACACAAATGAAGACACCTCTTCACTAATGTCCAAATTATTTTCGGCATTATCAATCGTCAATGGCAAGGTAGCCGCACTGGAACTCGTGGTGAAAGCAAAAAGCTGCACTGGATACATTTTCTTCATAAATTTCGCCACTGGAATCTTGGTGAAGAGCCAAATAAGAGCAGGGTAGAAACCTAAAATTAGAATCAGCAATGTCCAGGCTACAACTAGCGTATAGACAGCCAATACAGTAAATATATTCAGATTGCCCGCATAGTCGGCCACCATCCCCGTCATCAGAGCAAACACCCCATAGGGAGCTAGGTGAATGATATATTCAACAATCTTAAGAATGATATGGTACACCGAATCGAAAAAGTCCACAAACGGCTGAGTCACCTTCTTGTTCATCGAGATAATAGCCACGCCAAACAAGATTGAAAAGAAGATCACCTGCAACATCTTCCCATTATCCGTCGTTGCTTGAACGATATTATCAGGGATACAGTCCTCCAGAAAGGCTAGGGGACCATCGATTTTTCGTGCGTCGGCCTTCTCTTCGATTAGAGACACCTTATCGGTATGCGCCCCAGTGAGCTCCACGACACCTAGATTGACCACCTTACCAGGTTTGATCAGCACAGCAGCACTCACCCCAACGATAATAGCAAAAACAGTGGTAGCCACATATATGGCCATCGTACGCAATCCCATAGAAGAAAAATGCGCCACATCCTTCACACTAGTGATTCCCTTCAGCAAAGAGAAAAAGACAAGGGGAACAGCAATCATTTTCAACAACCGAATAAACATCTTACCCCAAGGGCTGATCCAGTTGTGAATGAAAGAAACGCCCCAGCTGAATTGTGTACACAACACACCAGCTAGGACGCCCAAAAGCATGCCCAGCACTATTTTGATGTATAGAGGAATTTTCTTAGGTAATTTCATATTGTCCGAATATCTTTTGTATGTGTAAAGCGATAGAATACTTACAAATATACAAATTATTCGTCAATAATGCGACACCACTTTATAGAATGTTTCCCTATACCGTGCTAAGCGTTATCCCTACATAGAAGTAGTTCCCTATTTGCTACTTCTGTGTGTACTTAAAATTACCTTCAAGACGCACCATACCTATTTCACTTTCTTCTTTATCCACCGTGATGATAATCATCTTGGCAATCTTGTCGCCTGCACGCAAGGTCCAGATCTGATTTATTTCCTTACCTTGACGTCTGTCGGTAGTCAATTCATAATCCTTGAAACCACCTTTTTTAATCATATCCACAATCTTGGCTTTATTTTCTGGGGAACAGTCATCAAGGTTTAGAATACAAATACTCTTGATTTCACCTGTCTTATCAACATCTTCGTCATTACCTCCCAACAACTGAGATAATTTCATCATGGAACCATTGAGATTGATGATCTCATGGTTTGGCAACTCTTGTGCTGTTTGAAACACTTTCTCTAAACTCTGCGCATGTAACGCTCCGGTGATAGCAACAAATAGAAGGGCTATCAATGTAATTAAAGTTCTTTGCATTTTGTTTATTTTTTAAGTCATTAAATGTATATCAATAGGACACAGCTTAATGTATTAATTTTGTGTAGTCTAAAGGCTCACCATCCGATAGTTCTTCTAACGTGAAATTGCCTTTTATTCGTACCAAATTACACGAGTTGTCATCTTTATGTACAATGATCATACGAACGATTCGGTCTTTCTTTTGATGCACCCATATTTGAGAGATTTCCTCTTCCTTTTGCTGACTAACGAGTAGGCTATAGTCATTAAAATGTCCTTGTAAGATTGTGTCCATCCATTTTTCTTGAACAGCCGAAGTACACTCATCTAGAGTCAGTACAGACACACTATTAAAATGGCGCAACTGCTTGGCATCTTCACCAGAAACAAATAATCTAGCCAGTGCCATCAGTGGAAAACCTACGCTCACTTTATGACAGTTGGACAGATGGGATACTTCTTTGTACACGTTGTCCAACTCAAGCGGTTTGGCTTGCACACAAACCACCAATACGAGGCAACTAATTAAAGTGACGATAACTTTCTTCATATACTATTTATTTAAAAGATTACATCCGTAAGACGTGTGTGTATATTCATTTAGTTGCAGATAAATTTGTTAATTTTTTATTTCCTCCTTATTTGTGAGGATTTTATGCAACACTTTCCTCGTTTATTTGTTGTTTTCTCAAACTTTCCCTATTTTTGTCGAAACAGAAATATTCATGAAAATGAACAGAAAAACCATCTTCTGCATACTTGCCGTCGTCCTCACCATTGCCGTCAGCATGTATAGATTGACCATGGGGCATACTGCACCCAAGAAACTAACCTACACTTTCAACCTGTGTACCTATACCGCACATCTGCCCCTTTGTGGCGGACCCAGAGGTGAACGCGTTTCCTTACGTCCTTCTTATCATGGCAAAGAAGTCTGCACGTCCTATCTACAGTATGTAGATGCCCAATTGCACTATCGAGCCTATCCATCTTTCGAGCACTATACCACCGTCGATTTTGATAGCGCATACGCTGTGCTTCCTGCCCAACCACCAGCTACCACGCTTCAATACTACCTCACCATCCAAGGAGAAGATTATTATAAAGATTCCCCTTTGATCATCCGATACGAAGGACAAACCTCTTTCTGGTTATATGCGCCCCATATCCTCTTTTTATTGCTCGCCCTATTTTTTGGCATACAAGCTGGCCTATACGCCCTTGTCGATGATACACGATTTCTACAGTGCGTTCGAGCAGCAGCGATTTGCTTATTTATAGGGGGATTTGTCCTGGGGATATTTGTGCAGAAAGCAGCGTATGGCGACTATTGGACCCATTTCCCTATCGGCTATGACCTGACTTGTCATACGATGCTTATCACTCTTTTCTCTCTGGTATTGGCCTGGCGAACCCAGCATCTGACGAATCGTCCAGTCAACAGATGGATTACCGTAGCAGCTGCATTGATTATGTGTATCATGTATTGTTTACCATACACCATCAAATAAGCGCATCGTCCCTTGATATACACCCACAACTGTATATATAAAAAATCGAGGGTGTTTCGCACTTGAAACATCCTCGTTTTTCTTGAGAGAGCATTCGTTTTTTTCTAGAGATTCTTGGTATTCATCCAAATTTCACTTACATTTAACAAATAGGTAATGAAATAATCAAAACCAACCAATTATTACATGGGCAAATATAGTCAATAGATTCTATCGCACCATTATTTCATGCCACACCCCTATGGGGGACGACGCTACACATCGCACACCCCATAAACTCATTCATTCATTCAAAACTTCCCATGAACTATACCATACGACAGAAAACAGCCATCCTGAAATCCCTATTATTGATTATCCATGCCGATAATATCCGAAGCATCCAAGAACAACAATTTCTTCGGTGGTTTTCCATCCAGCATAACGAACCCCTAGACCCTCTGATGCAAGCAGCAGAAGAGATGACTCTTGAAGAGATGAAAGAGGAATTGGCCCATTTTTCACCCGCACATTTCCGTGAGGTACAAAATCTGTGGTATATCTGTTCCCTAAGCGATGGGATAGTTCCAGAAGAATTGCACGTTATTCGGGAACTGGCTCTACCCAGTGTCTCGCCTACCAATAGAGATCGCCTCACCGAGCAAGATATTCCCTATATCACAGCCACCTACACGCGTATGACCGATGATGCTAGTGTGCGCCAAGCCCCAGCCGATTTTCTGGTACGCTACAATACCCAGCAAACCCATGGAGACCTCCAGGCCCTAGAAGATCGATTCTATATGAATAAAGAGCTCCTAGATACCCTTGATTTATATGATTTTGATTTAGAATCCTTTTGGAATCTCGTGCTCTTTGTCAAAGATGTGATTGAAGAAAAATGCGACACCGCCGTTGTCTCCTCGGCCAGTATAGTCGATTCTATCGCCTCCTTCCGCGATGCTATCGGCGCCCTCCCTCTGCATCCAGTTTGTCAGGATATCAACCCAAGCGACCAACTACCCGAAGACGCTTATGTGCAGTTTGACACCCCCGTTGAACTATCTCTACGGGCCGATAAGAAAAAAGTCCATAGTTGCCATAACGACCAAGCCATCTTCCTGATAGCACGTGCATGCGACAAGATGCTCCAAGACTACGACTCCCTATTGCTAGACATACCCACCCAGCGAGTGGACATCTCCAATACCCGCAAACTAGCCATGTTCTATCTTGTCATGCAGCAATTCCTGCACGATAAAGAACCCATCACCAAACAGACCAATCGTTCCTACGACAAAAATCTCCTGATTGCCCGAGTCCTCTATGCCATAGAGTGGGTCGATGTCAGTTACGCCGTCGCCTACGACGATACCAAATACACCCCCAACCGCAAGTTGTACGACTTGATCAAGAAATACCTCAAAAAACCTTGTGAGGGACTAGAATTTACCAGCGTATATTACCAAGGCATCCAACTATAATACACGTAGAGAGCGAATCAAATACCTTATTTTGATTCGCTCTCTATTGCTTCTCATCATTGGGTTTACACCGAGTACACCACATTCTCATGAATCATCATGCGGCCATCTCCTTGCATTTCCACTTTGAAATACTCCTGCATGTCCAGAGTCAACACCTGTCCATTTTTGGTTTCTCCAAGAAATCTAAAGGATACATCCACATGGTAATACCCATCCTGTTTGACCACAAAAATAGCTTCAATTCTATGCTCATTGTTGGGTCGATACGTGAGCATAATGTTTTTGTACCAAGTACTAAACCCCTCTGGTCCCAAGTATTCGCCTTCTACAAACTTAAATGTAGTATCAGGAGTGATGTGCGCTAAGAAATAATCTTCATTACTCAAAGCTTCGTAATGTGCAAACCAATCCTGAACGAATCCCTTGACCTTTTTCACTTGTGCATCATTGTCAAGTTCCATTGTTTTCATAGTGCGTTTTTTGTTTCAAATTACTAGTCAAGGCGTGTAATATAACACAAAATATTTTCATCGGCAACTATTCCGCAAAAAATGAAACAGGCCATTCTGTTAATTATAATATATTTACAGTTGATAGACCACGCACATAAAGACCACATCCCTCACGATACCCCTTTAGATACCTAGATTGAGATAGGATAGGGGAGAACTTTTCATATTTAGCAAAGCCTTGGTAAATGTGTGGGATCTCGATATAAATGGCATCGTCACATCAAAATAGATCATATGCGTAGGCGTGATTTTCTGAGGTAAGTTCGCTCCAAACTCATACTTGTTTGTCGAATCCCATGTTGGATCCATCACCACCCATCTATCTACATAATACGCCATCACCAGGATATGCTCCGTACCATCACGCAAAGTACATTCTAGTCCGATAGCCGGTACCCCCGCCGCCCGCAGCAAAGCCACACTCAGGAACGTATACCCACTACACACCGCACGGTGATACTTGAGCACCGTCGACACCTTATTGGCCCGATAGTACTTCATCGATTGGAAGAAATTCCTAGTCTTCCTCTTTTTATCTTGTTTAAACGCATCCCAGTCATAGTAGATGTGTGTACTCACCCATCTATGGATCGCCTCCATCTTCTGATAGTCATCCGCCAATCCCGCAGTCAGCTCACCAGCCAGCGCCACCACCTGCGGATTATTTTTAGGATACAGTTCATTGTTGGCCAGCAAATGCCGCTTCACCTTATCCGTCATCTTGATCTCATTCAACACCTTGATATTATTGAGCGTATTCTGCGCCACGTCCCATTCGGCACCATGCGCGCCACATTTCACCTCAAGATCCTTATTGCCCAATACCGGTTCCCCATTCTTATCCATAATCGTCAAGCAATAACGGCCTCTATTCCACAGGCTCGTATCCCAAGTCGGCATATCATACACACACCCATTATCAAAGAGATGCGGCAGCTCCTGATCCGAAGTCCACACCACCTGCCACAACTCGAAACTAGGCGTATAAGGGAAATGCTCCACCGCCACCTGGTTGTCCTTGATCTTGATAGACAAGGCATATCGGCGACAGTACGATGTAATTAGATGCTTCCTAGCATCCACCCCCTCCACAGCAGAAGCCTCCATCGGCGCAATCGGATAATCCGATGAGCGGAACGGACGGATATGATTCTCCACCAGCCACTTCACCTTCCCCTTATACCATAGATGCCCCCGATTGGAGAAATACTCCAAAGACATATCCATGCCTTTTCCCACCATCTGGTTGGTTATCTCCAATACAGGATTATACAGATGCCATGCCCCACCATAAAAAACAATAGGGATATATTGCACGATTGTCTTGTCCTTCTTATCGCTAGTCCACCACGCAGCATTAGAAGCCAACGCATGATACGGCATGAATAGCGCAGGCACCCCCGCTGCCCTCAGCACACTAACCACCAACATAGCCACCCCCTCATTGACAGCACTACGTTGACTGATCATATCATCGACATTCAAGTCCTTGCGGTAATAACTCCCCACATCCAACTTGATATTTTTAATCGTCCAGTTCATCACCTCCTGCACGATAGCTCGGTGCGAATCGTCCCCCTTTTGCGCCACTTTCGCCAAGATATGCTTGGCCAACTGCTGCACCTGCGGCGACTGTGTATGGATAGTCCCCTCATTCGCAAGGCATTGCTGCAAGAAATCCGCATCAGTAGGGAATCGCTCCAGCACCGCCTTATTTTCCATACCATAATAGGCTGGTGCAAACGACGCCCTATGCTGATCAACTGTCAGCACAATATCATACGGATTGGTAAAGTTCCAAAACTGCTCCCCACCAGTTCGATGCACATACAGCGCCACCTCATACAAGCCATCCTTCAGCTGATTGAGATCCACCTCCGCTTTTTCACCCACCGAAGCAAACGACTTATCTATCCATCTCGATTGGATAGGGGAGACCACCTGTTTCGTCACCGGATCCGCTAAATCAAACGACGCCTTCACCCCCAGCAAGTACTGATCATACCCCAAAGACGAAGGGAAAGTATCTACCCGAAGTATATTATCCTCGATAGACAATGCTATTGCATACTTGTCATCATGACTAAGCGTATACGACATCCTCTGCTGCGCATATAGTCCCATGCCACACCACAGCATGACAACTGTACCAATCAAATTCTGTATTCTTTTCATACCCGTATGTTCTTATGTATTATCCACAAAGATACCTATTTCCAATGACGTACCCATGCGATATATAAAAAAGTGAGATGCTATCTCATCAATAACATCTCACCCTATACCTCTTATTTCGATAATTCTTGTAAAGCCCCATAAGCCAAAGAACCGTACATCACACAAGGTCCGCCACCCATATAGAGCGCCACCTCAATGGTTTCCACGATTTCGTCGTGAGTCGCACCCGCGTCCAACGCCCCTTTGATATGCGCCAAGATACATCCTTCACATTGTGCATGGATCCCGATACCCAGCGCCACCAATTCCTTATGCTTAGTCAATAGCGCCCCATTCTGTGTACCCAAGTGATGCATCTCCATAAACGCCTTCATCATTTTAGGAGCCCCCACTGCCAAATCATTCATTCGCTTACCATTTGTTTCCAGAGTTTCTTTAAAATTCTTCATACTTCGTTTGTTTAAGGTTATATACTTATGCATGCCTACAACACATGCATGCTCTTCTTCAGTTCATGTATCAAATCGCCAGGATGCTCACAACTCACGATATAATACCCATGATTGGTGCGTATCACCACCGCCTTCGATAGATTCTTCACATAATCGCGGTGCAGTCCTTCCTTTTTATTCCAAAACACACCGATATATCCAAACCATCCCGCATCGCCAAAGATTTTCATATCCAGCCACAGTCTTTTCTTGCGATATACCTCCACGATCTCATGCCGTGAGATATCCACCTTGCCACACACCCTGACGATAGTGAGCCTATCATCCGTGAGTTCCAACAGTACAGGCTGCATACACGCAAACCGCACCAAGATAATCAATAAGCTCCCCATAACGATCAACCAAATCCAATTGTCCAACCCGAATGGGGGATGTACCACGAGCGAGAATAGCCAAGAGAAGAGGCCCACCAATATCAGCGTAACGATTACCGTGACCCATAACAAGGGTCTACTCAGTTGTACTTTAAATTGTTTCATAGGAGATCTCTTTTAAGGTTACTGCGTAAAGATATAGATAATTTTTGATATATACAGCACCTATCTACCTGTCGCACAACAGCCTTATCCCCTATGTAGGCCTTAAAACAGCTCCTCCTCCTTAAACACCATCAGCCTTTGCGCCAAAGTGTACGATTCAGGTGTTAGAAACTTACCATGCAGCGCCTGCGTCATCTCCTTCATATCAAAGGGGATATACTCAATTTGTTCCCGTTCTATTCTATCCTTAGCACTATCCGTATACGGACTCAACTGCTCGTGGATATCTCGCGAAGCATCCGTCTCAATAATAGAGAACGACAACAACTCCATTTCCAATCGATCACACTCGATCAAGCCCAATTCAAATACCCCCGTATTGAATTTGGTCGACACCTTATTCTGTAGCCGCAACTCCTCCTGCAACGCCCTGCGGATAATCGTATTGGCATCCAAGAAAAAGGCCCCCTGGTCATCGCGAATAATCTCCTTCTTTTGATTGCGTTTGATATCCTTCAGCAGATGCACCGTCTCGTCATAACTAAAGTGCCACATATTCTTGGCCTGAATCACCCCCGAGCGTTTGACCCATTGCAGATACTCCTCCTCGCCATGCTTGACCACGATAAAACCACCCAGACCCAACGAACACAAGAAAGGCGCATAGGGAGTCACCGATTGGAGTTTAATGTCAAACTTCGCCCCACGCTTCTTGAGCAAATGAAACAACTCCCCAGTACATTTAAACGTAAAATAATCCGACTGATACAAATCCATCAACAAGATACTAGCCTCCTCACTAGGCGACCTATCCACCGCGATATTGTAAACCCCCACCATCGGTCCGTTAAACATCAAATTATTGCGCTGCAAGTCCCCCGCAATCACCTCTGTGGCCAGTTCCTTCGCCTCCTCCAAAATGCCCAATGCCTCCACACGCGTCATCCCACATTGCGTCTCAATAAAAGCCAGCATAGACTCCATCAACTCCGATGTATCGATCATCCTCATACCATTGATCTCCGCCAGTTCCCCGCGCCATCCCGCACTGCGATCCAAAAATGACCGCATGCGTGCCGCCTGCGCTGGAGTAGGGGCAATATACATCGCCTTATTAATCACCTTCATAATCAGATGCTCATTCTCATACACATCTGGATTGGGCTCGATCGACGTAAACGTACCGAAAGGCATCAGCGGTTTTCCCAGCACCTGCTGGATCCCGATACGTGCCAAGATCACATCCACGGAAAACTTATCCTCATCCCTATCAGGCAAGTCCGTAATGAGCGACTGCAACGTATTGGCCTTCTGCACCCCCTCCACATACTCGCCCAATCCAGGAATATGATGCAATTGCTGTCCAGTACACAGCCACTGCGTACTATTGAGCTTATCCGAAAAATCGCGGTGCCTATTGAAGTTGACCTCCTCATTATGAGGGAAAAAAGGGAAACACAACACCTGCTTCCCCTTTTCGAAGGCATAATCAATCTCCTTCTTCACATATTCCGAGGCCATCGATTCCTTTGTATAAATCAGTAATACCGCCTTCGACTCGTCGATACTATTCATAATCTCCTGCGTAAAATCCGTTCCTGGATTCTTATATAGATTCTCCGTATCTATCCACGTTGAGATATTGCTCAACTTGAAATCCTTCAGAAACGAAGCCACAATATCCTTGTTCTTGCTACTATAACTGATAAAAATATCTTTTTTCATCTGCCGTCTATATTTGATTTATAAAGTCGTTTTCTTGATAATGCGTGCCGGATTGCCACATACCAGCGTCTTTTCAGGCACCGATGTCACCACCACAGCCCCAGCACCCACCATAGCCTCACGCCCAATAGTGAGTCCACATAAGATCGTCGCCCCCGAACCGATGGCCGCCCCGTAGTGCACCACCGTATCCTCCAGCACCCAATCCTTCGTCGTTTTCAATTCCCCACCAGGAGTAATCGCCCGTGGATACATATCATTGGTAAACGACACATTCGTCCCCACAAACACCCCATCTTCCAGCGTCACCCCCTGATATATACTGTTATTATTTTGAATCTTCACCCGATTGCCAATCGTCACATTATGATCCACAAATACATTGCGATGAATCTTGCAGTGACTACCTATTCGGCACCCAGCCGACAAATGGCAGTACGCCCCAATCACCGTATATTCACCGATCACGACCCCGTCTTCCACGACCGCCGTCTCATCAATCACCACATGGTGCGCATACATCCGTGTATCCATATCAGCAAACCCCATCTTTAAGTTCCTCAAACTCCTCCCTGTACTCCTCGAAAATCTCCAACATAAAGAGCAGATTGATCGTAATCTGATCATCCTTATCCAACTCCTCCGGACTATCCTTCATCATCTGATAGAAAGGAATAATTAGCGGATGAATCATAAATTCATTATCCTTCACTTCCCCAGGTTGCGCAGGACGATACCCCGCCACCAGCTTCTCCGCATTCCATCTCATCTTATTCATCTTCGCGATACAAAGCGACACCTCCTGCGCCTGCTCATCCTTCTTCTCCATCAGAATCGTGCGCATCTCCTGGTAACTCTTATCAGGAAATACCCACTTGAGATAACGGATCGTATTGCCAAACACATCGAGCGTATATCGATTGCTCCAACGCAATTTCTCCAGCAATACTCCCCAATACGCATTGACCTGCGTGAAATGCTCCACAAAAGCCACCTTAGCCGCCTTGTCCTTCGTCTGCTTATACGTCTCGACAATCTCAAAAAGTCTGTCGATAGACGTATTCACCCGACCCTCCAACTCCTGCTGATTGGCCGCCTGCTTCACCCACTCATTCCACTCATAGTCCGCATTGAAATACATAGGAATCAAATCATCAAAACAATCCAAGTCAATCTCCTGATTGCCCATCCCATACGTGTACACATGATTAAATCGGATGACATCCTCATCCAAAATATCACTGAGCCCCTCCTTCAGTTCCTGGCGCACCAGCACCGTATTATTGATTTTATTTTCTATCGTCTGCCCCTGCTCATTGCGCACCACCATATCCTTTTGATAGTACACCGCCTCCGGAAGATTCAATCCCATAGACAACGCCTCGTCGGGTGCTGGATGATTGATCACAATAGTCATCACCGCATGCACATCCTGCGCCACCCGCGCAATAATCTCCTGCGCCCTAGGATCCCCCAGATGCGTATCCACAAATTCCACCTCAATATCCTCAATCAGATTGATATAAGGATAATGCGACTCCAACTGCGCCCGCTTACCCATCGTGTACAGTTCCGGGTCAATAATCGTAATCTTCGTTTTATGCTGATTGATCCCCTTCGTCCTCTTCTCCCCAAGAGTAGGGTCTAGCTCCGTATAATTAGGATAATGGCACATACGCAACGCCTGAAGCAACAGCGCCGTCCCCATCTCATCCAGTCCCACAATCACCAGATGCACATACGTATCCCCCACAATCACCTCATTATCCAGAGGGCGATACTTGCTCGTTTCATTCCACTGAAAGCGCCACAACTTGCCCGCCCACAACTCATAGAAATTAAAAGGTCTGAAATAAATCGTATGCTTCACCTCACCAGACGCATTCGCCAGCATCGACGAAGCCGCCAAATAACTATCTGGCATCTTCAACTTCTGCATCGTCGCATACGACGACATCGTCTCAAAGTGCACATGCACATTCACCCTCGGATTGTCCCCCCGTAAATCGGCCAAATGATGAAACGCCTCAATATTTTTCGTATCCGTTCCAGGATCACCATATTCCCCCAACAGATAAATCTCCTTCGCCTTATCAATATTCAAGCGCTGCAACTGCTCCCTCGATTCCACAAACCCCGAATAAAAGATAATCGTATCAAACACCTTCTTATCCAGCGTACTGCTCAAGTTACGTCGCACCTCCTCCATATTCTGATTGGTCAGCAAGAGCACCTTGCTCACCTCCATCTTGCGGCCACCCACACGATAGGCAGCCCCCTCTATTTTGGCCATCTCCTTTTTATAGAGCGTGTGTATGATACTCTCCGTCAACTGCGAATAGCCCACCACCACATAATGATCCTTGATATGCTTGTACGTAATCTCCCCACGCATCACCTTCTCAGCACGCCTGCTGATGATGTTGGTCAACGTCGAAATCAACAACCCACCCATACAAATAACCCCAGCAAACGTCAAGATAAAGCCCAGCAGATGTCCACCGACACCAGATGTAGGCAAATGCTCCAGATTGCCGAACGTATAAGCCGTAATCACATTCCACGGATTCGACCCCAGGAGATAGCCCACCGCCACAGCAAAGACCACCATGACCGCGTTGAACGACAAGAATAAAAACACCTGCGTAGTCAAACTACTCGACATCACACGGTCCAACCGTCGCTGACCAGCACCCCTTATCAGACCGATCCCGATCCAGATAGCCGCCAGAATCACCAGCACGATAATGCCCACAGCCGCCAAGTCCCATCCACTACACGACAAGCCTTTCAGCCATTGACCATTCCACACGTTCATGGCCATACATACACAGTTTAGTATCATGATTATAAGTATAGATAATTGTTGATAAACAAAAATACGAAAAAAAAGGAGTGAACAAAAATATACAAGCATTAATCCTTCCTCTACAAAAAAGCATCCCCCCGTACACACCCATTCAGATGCCTACGAGAGGACGCCCCTCATTATATTATGCGCTAAAACAACCTTTATTTTGTCGTGATTTCCACCACACCATTAGCCCCTTTTTCGCCATACTTCGCCGTAGCCGATGCCCCCTTAAGGACCTCAATCGATTGAATATCAGCAGGCTTCACCTCATCATACTTCTTAGTCGACACCTTACCATCGATCACCACTAAAGCCTTAGCGACATCCAACTTCTTCTTCAAGGTGATTTCCACCACACCATCTTTGGCCTTAGCACCATACTTATCCGTAGCCGATTGGCCCTTCAACACATTGATCGACTCGATCTGATCGGGAGCAATCGAATTGATATCCTTTGTGTACATCTTACCATTGACCACAACCAAAGGTTTCACACCCTCTTTGCCATCGACAATGACCATACTCGTTTCGCCATCAGCTCCACCAATTATTGTACTCGCCGACTCTTGAGCCAAGGCACTACAAACCATTGCGATACTACAAAGCATCGCCATCAAAATTTTCTTCTTCATGGGTTTACAAATTAAATATTAGAAATATATCAGTGTTTCATGGTGATCACAATCACACCATTTTTTCCTTTGCTACCATACGTACGCATAGCCGATTCCCCCTTGATCACACTGATCGCTTTGATATCAGAGGGCGGTATATCATTAATGTCTTTAGTATATTCCTGACCATCTACAATCACCATCGTTTTGGGTGGTATTCCCGACGATTTCGCCTCACCAACCTTTGGCGCAGCAGACAACGTACGTCCCAGTACATCCAAGTGCGACAACAAACCGATCACCACCACCACAGGCACAAACAGCAGATACCGCAGTCCCCGTCGTCCCATACTCTTCTGCTTGTTCATCATCAACACCCGCTTCTTGAGCGGCGTTCTATTCATCCTATTGACCAAGCCCTTCTGCGCACCCCCACAAGCCAGTCCCAACAGATGATACTGATACACCTTGATATTGGGCGTCTGCTTGCACACCGCATTATCCGCCAGAAATTCCAAGTTCGTGCGTATCTCCCTTTTGATCAACCAAGCGAACGGATTGAACCAAAAGAGCATGGTCACCAATTCCGCCCAGATAATATCCAGCGAATGTCGTTGCCGCACATGTGCCTGCTCATGCAGCAAGATAGAAGTCAACTCCTCCTTCGTGTGGCGTGCCGGATCCAAAAAGACCCAATGAAAGAACGAAAAAGGCGACGCATTATTGGGCAACACACAGACCCATTGTCCGTTCACCTGCACCTTACTAGCCGTAGCCCCCATATAGAGTAGGGTACCTAGTTGAATCAAGAAACGGATATATAGCACCAATACCCCGATCCCATAGACCCCCAAGATCCACAGCCCCCATACTGGCATCTGCTGCGTCCCCCCCATAGGCCAGTCATTGGGATGCAGATGCGTCATATAATGGGCCGTCATCTCCTGCACCGTATGGTCACTCAAGCCCAGATTCCAGTGCACAAACGGCAAGCACATCGCCATCAGATACACCCCCCACAACATAGACCTATGTATATGGAATAGCGTACTCCCCTGACTACACAAGCGATACACCCCATAGCAAATTGCCAAGATCACATTGACCTGCAGCACATAATGAACCACCTCATTCATCTTCCTTCTCGATTAAGTCAATAATTTCCCTCAAATCATCCTTACTTAGTTGTTCATTCTTCGCAAAGAAAGTCACCATCTCCTTATACGAATTCTTGAAATAGTTCTCCACCACACTCGTCATAAACTGACGCTTGTATTGCTTCTGATCGATAGCCGGTGTATATAATAAGGTAGTCCCCACCTTGCGGCTCGACACATACCCCTTCTTCTCCAAATTCTTCACCACAGACGCCAACGTCGTGTAGGCAGGTGCCTCCGTATACGTTGCCCATATATCCTTGACAGTAAAGTCCTCAAATTGCCAAGCCTTAAGCATCACTTGTTCCTCTTGAGCAGTCAATTTTTCCATTGTATGATATCTTTTTATATTGTTTGAAATGATCGATGCGACAAACGTACGAAAATTTCGTAGACAAAACAAATATTTCGTACAAAAAGTGCATCCGCCTCCCCAATGCGTACTTTTTGTCCATACAAAATCCGTCAAGTTCACACCATATGTTCCCAATTTATTTCACTTTTCTCTCTAATAGGACCTCTATAATAGTTATAGAATGTAAAAAATCACATGGGCTTCAATTTTTATTGAATAGTTGTATAATCAACTCAAATAAAAGATAGCATAACTTGTATATACAAAAGTATATTAATTAGTTGTTTATATTTTGTATATATACGAATATATTAATATATAATGAGTTGCCAAATGTTACATACCTAGCGCTTATTTTTTAAAAAAGAACCATATCTCCTAAAACGTCAAGTTTTTGTCAAGTCAATTTCTTGTACAGTTCATGTATTAATTCTACATTTGCAAATCAACTTATCTAATAAAACAAAAAAATGAAGCCTCTCTACTTTAAGCCGAATATGAATTGGGTTATCCTCATCATCCTCGTCTATTTGGTCTGCCTTATATCCTACTATTTGTACACAGACATACAAGAAGAGTATGTGGTGTACACCATGCTACTTAGTTTATCGGCATGTTTCACCATCCTTCTAGTGTGTTTGACTCGCCGAGTCATCATCAGCGAGCACACCATCACCCACCGTCGATTTGGGCGCACCGTAACCACCTCCTTCTACAAGATCAGGTCCGTCACATACAAAAAGAGCCCATGGTACAGCGGTCGCTACATCTGCATCGAGTACGCCAACGAATACGGACTGCTCGACACCATGAATATCGGTGGTGATTACAACATTGATACTATATACGACCTGATTGAAAAAGGTCGCCATGTGGCCTAATAGCCTCCCCCTAATCTATACTCTACCTTACATTATTTATCTCATTATGCAAAGACATCAATTTTCTTACTCAGCGTGTACTCCATTTGTTGTTTTCCTATTAGGTGTAGCCTATTACATCTATGCCGTCAACGCCCCCAGCTACCTCCTTATTACAGTAGCCTTCTTCGCCGCATTAGCGCTATGGCACCTGATCGACATCCGTCGCAATATCAGCTACCGTGATCTCCGTCGTCAAGACATGGACATCACCCTTTCCACCCTGACCAACTTCCATGCCGATGAAACCTACCACACCCAGTACAACGGCTTCACCCTCCAGATCGACAAAAACCGAGGCAAACTCGCCTTTATCGATCACAACCTCGACATCCAATGCGTCTATGTCGAAGACATCACCTCCTGCTTTTATTTGACCGACTATTACGACAGTCCCATCCATCAGAATAGCCATCGCGACACCTATTCGCAGATAGCCCTATGCATCCGCACCAACAACCCCAACAAAGAACGCCTCGTCTTTCCCTGCTTCGACCAATGGTACAGCTGCGATGATATCGTGCGCAGAGCATTCGGACACAACAAAGGCTTTCTACAAGCCATGAAAGAAGTGCAAGACGTCGTCGAACGCATCAAGACCATGATTCCACAATAAATACAAACAATAATAGTACTACAATGAAACAATCTATTCAACAACTACTTGACAAGTGCCCTATACTGAGTCCGCGCACTCGTCGCCGTCGGGCCATGTCTCGTGCCCTCGCGGCACTTCCCGATTTTCATGCCGATGAAACATTCGAAACCGAATACAATGGTTTCACCCTCCAGATCGACAATACCCGCGAAGAACTCGCCTTTGTCGACCAGCAACTAGAGATCACCCGTTTCCGCTTCGATGAACTCGTCGCCGTGTACAATATAGAAGGCGATGGAGCCAGTTATGACGCCAAAGTATCGTCCTCCGTACAATACACCCAAGCCGCCCTTTTTCTTGAAACCACTAGGCCTGGTAAAGAAAGAATAGGCTATATCTATTTCAATGCCTGGCACAGTGTCAATCCCCTGATCAGACTATGCACCAGAGATTACACCTCCCTGCTCAAAGCACGCCGAGATGTGATGCCAGCCTATGAGTATTTGCAAGATATTATCCAGATGGTACATGAGTTGGGTGTGAAAGAATAAACGACAGCTATACCTGTCCGATCTCTAATAAAACTAATCTCCCTTACTACCATGTCTCTATTCAGATACCCCCTGCTTCTACTATGCATACTAGCCACCATCCCCGTCTACTCACAAATAGGCGAGGCACACAACTGGTACCAATGCAACGCCTCCTCAGGCACCCATAGCATACTCGTTGAGCGCTTTGATGCCGTCCTCCAAGACGGCCGATACGTCGCCGGCAAACGCAGCGATACATACTATAATGACATCTATGGCTTTGCCCAAGACTACGAACTCGTTTTCAAGTCAACAGGACTACTCGATAGCTTATTCTACTATCGAGACGGCCTACGCACAGGTGCTTATGCCCATTATGACTACAAGTCTTCCTCTACCCCCCATAGCAGGATACATATCGGTGAAAATCGACGTAAACACACCCTAAATACATACACCTACTTTGGCCGACATAAATTGCTCAATGCAATAACAGGCATAGGAGCGAGAACATACAATGATGGCATCTTCCACATTGGAAAAAGGAAAACATACGCCCTAGAATATGACAGCCTAAATGCCGAAGGACAAGTTGTCCGTTCCCTACGCAAGCAACGCGACGGAAGCAACATCTTCACCCGCATCAACAGCTATACCTCAAAAGGCTGCCTTGCCAAGTCCTTGTGGACCCGACACATCTACAATATCCACCACAAGATAGCCTACATCGATAAGCAAGAATACACCTATAGATACAGCTATAATCAGCAAGGAGATTGGACCCGCGCCATCATCAGCCTCAATGGCACACCCACAATGATCGTCCAGCGCACGATACAGTACATGCAAGTACCCACAAGGCCCCACACAGATATACCATTTGACAAAGCCATGAGTACATGTATAGAATACTTACTCAAGTCTCCACACATACTCGAACTAGCTCGAAAAGTCAAGCAAGGCATTCACGATGTACTACGCCCACAGCATGCTCGTTTTCTCGAGCAATATGCCCACATGTCCTCCCGCATGAAAGAAAAGCCTATATATCGTGCTATTATAGACTCAGATCAGCAGCGCATCCGCTATATGCGCACCTATTCGGCCTATGCCAGCAACCTCGTCGATAAGCACCCGAAAGCCCTTATAAAAGAAGACTTCGACCAGATACTCTGTCCCGATTGCCGCTGGGCAGGCTGGAGCATCCGCCAGCTCCCAGCATTATGTACTGGCATCGACCTGTACGAGATGCAGCATAAAGGCTTCAAGCTCGTTATGGCCGTCAATATCCTGGCTCCGTCAGACCAAAACAACCTAGAAGTGGACTATCTACTCGATGGAGAGACCACTTCGCACCACACTGCGCTGCGTGCAGGCGAATGCAAGGTTTTTTGTTATGGCGGTACAGATGACGATAGGGTGTTTAGGAAGGTGGTGAAGATAGAAAAGGAAAGAATTTTAGAATAATAAACTTGCAAGTTATGATGAAGAGAATTTTTTTATGTGTTGTCGTTGCCTTGCTGGCTGTGGGGCAGAGTAGAGCACAGATGACGTTTAAGAAGCTGATTGAAAGCATTGATTGGAATATGACTGAAAGTCAGATCTTAGAGAAGTATCCAGATGTACAGAAAAATGCAGATGGGTTGTATTCTTTTACAGATATAAACCTTCAAGGAATACCTGTAAATGTTATAATAGTTTCTAAACCAGATACAAAGAAATTGCTTTCACTAGGAGTTATATTTCCCAAAGACTATTTAAGTAAGGGGAAAGATTTCTATTATAAAGACGCTTACAACAAAGTGAGTGCTATCTTTGGTCCTGCACATATGAAAAATGATCCATCAGAACAAGTGCCTAACTACATACGAATGTGGACCTTAGACAAATGTGTGGTTATGCTCTGTGGTGCCCCTAATGCAGAAGGTCAATCTACTTTTGTATTAGGACTAGTAAAAAAAGATAATAACAAACCACATTTTAGAAAATCTCGATGGGGAGATTCTATGGCACAAGTAATATCAGTTGAGGAAAAAGAAAATTATACTCAAGATTTTCCCAATATTTATTCATTTAAGACTAGCATTGCTGGTCTAAGTTGTTATGCAATTTTTGATTTTGTAGATAACAAATTGGTACGTGGTAGGTATAAGTTCCTGGAACAGTACATTAATAACCAGCAACATATCAAAGACTATGAAAAGCTAGTAAACCTGTTGACATCTAAGTATGGTGAACCATATGCAGAAGATAAAAAGTATAGAGATGATACGCCTAGTTATCTTAAAGGAACATCAGATGCTGCATCAGCTTTGTCTATGGGTTACCTTACGTATAACACTCAATGGTTTACATTAGAAACTGATATCTCTTGTTCATTGTATAGCGTAGATAATGAAATATATATAAGTATTATGTATTCAGGTACTAAGTATCAGAAGGTGACGCAGGAAGAGGAGTTGGAGGGGTTGTAAAGGCAATGCTGGAAATTAAAACAGTATATAAATGACTGAAAAAGAACTTATTGATAAATTATTAGGAGCAATATACGATCGTAGAGGTCAGTCATATGTGGATCTCCAACAATTAATTGCGGATGGTGTTGTTGCATTTGAAAATGCGGGTCAACGAGATAGAATTTTAGAATATTTAGTCGTTAATGGTTATATAAAAACTCAGGCGTATCTAGGAGGGCGTGTTGATATAGAAATAACTAGTAAAGGAGTTCAAAAAATAGAGGAACAAATAACAGAATCATTGATAGATACTGACAGGTTGATGAGAAATGGTGAAATTGAACCTGATCTGTCTGATGTTAGGGAAGAGGGATCTGATACTAATCTAGAGTCACAGCTGCAAATACGGACGAAAGTTATTTCTCAAATTACGTTGATGTAGAGTATAAGGACACTTCTGTACCTCCCTGTTTTGACGTTGTAAATTTAGCCAAAAGTTTCGTGCACCAAGTTCAAACTATCAGTGAAGAAGAACAAGACCTTAGAAACATCTGTATGTTAGGTGTCTTTGCTCCATGGGGTAGAGGTAAAACTTACTTTTTTAACAAAGTCAAGAAAGAGTTTGACAACCTAAATGGGGCTTTTGAGGTTGTGGAGTTTAATGCATGGAAATACCAAGAGACACCAGCAATTTGGGCACATCTCTATGAAACCTTGGATAGAGAACTTAATTCTAAATGGTACGATATTTCAATATATAAATGCTATAGATTTATTTGTGATATTCTTACTGAGCTTAAATCAAATGCTTTGGGTTGGATAATAGGAGTCAGTATAACACTTGTATTATACAAAGTAGAGATTAAGAGTATTGTTGATTTTTTTGTAAATGAAAAGTTAAAATTAATCTTTGTAGCACCAATAGGGCTTGTTGCAGTTGTTAAATACTTCTTAAGTTCTTACAAAACTTTTAAGGCTCTTATAAAATACACTAGAAAAAAGACATTTGCTAATCATTTAGGCTTGCAAAATGAAATAGAATACGAAATAGAGAGACTATTAGAGTTTCATGTAAATAAGCATTATGGCCCCAATAAAATAGTTCTATATGTGGATGATATTGATAGATGTCCACATGAGAAAATGGTCCAAATCATTGATTATTTTCGTACTGTGCTTGAAAGGGAGGAAATACGTAAGCGATTAATTGTTGTGTGCAGTGTTGACCCTGCGAAATTGAAGTCTGCATTAAAAAATAAATATCAAAGCCTGTACTATAGCACAGATGCTGAAATAAATAGGAATGAACTGGATAAAATGATAACAGAACAATTTGACAAATTGTTTTTTTCTAGATTAGGTTTACCTGCATTGAACTTAAACCAACAAATAGAATATTTAGTGAGTTTAACTAACGCCCATGAAAGGTTCGGGAATAGCTATGAAAGTGACAATACGCTTAATATTGTACATAGTGGCATATCTCTCGACGAGGTCGTTGGTGGTGAAGGACCTGGGCATATTGAAGAAGTTACTGATAGCATATTGTTTCATAAAATACTGGATGTAATAAAGACAACAAACGATGAATTTACACCAAGGAAATTAAGAATCATCCATAATCGAATTTTGTTGGCGAATAATATTATAAGTTTGGGTGCAACAGGAAGAGTGTATGACAATGATTTACTAGTAAGTATTGTCAACAGGTCTATTGATAGTAAATATAAAGTCGATGATAAATATAAACAAATACTAGAAATGGTGGTTCCGTATTAAGGTATAGTTCTATTGTGAGATAATAAGAACTAAACATTCTATTCATAGAAATAAAACGATTTAAAATGAGTGATACAAAACAAGAGAACCAAGTGGTTCTAAAGAACTTAAGAGTTGAAGATATCAACGGACACTTTGTGATTCCATCATACCAACGAGGTTATAGATGGACGAAAACCGAAGTAGAACTCCTATTAGAGGATTTATATTCAGCAGATGATGATTCAAAGTACTGTTTGCAACCAGTTGTTGTAAAACAGAGAGGTGTAGACCCTATAGATGGATTACCCATTTATGAAGTGATTGATGGCCAACAACGTTTGACTACAATTTATCTTATTGCAAGATACATTATTGATAAGAACTACCGTCCAATGCTAGAGTTGGGTTTTGATATTTATAATGTCCCCCATATTTCGGACCACTTGCTAAGAAACAATATTTTTCGTACATTTGATGCAATCCTAAAATTTAGCTTATGGCATCACGACGTACATTCAGCAGTGAATTCAAGGCTCGCGTAGTTCGCGAAGCTTTAAAAGAACAAGAGACTACCTCTGAGTTGGCTCGCTGCTTTGAAGTGGCTCCTAGTCAAATCATTCAATGGAAGAAAGAAGCTCTTTCTCAACTTGAATCTTTATTTGGTAGCAAACATCCTGGCGAAGAAAGCGCCGCCAAAGATGAACATATCCGTGTTCTAGAACAAAAAGTAGGTCAGCTTACTATCGAGCGTGACTTTTTAGAACGTGCTTGCGACAAGCTCGGCGTACTAAAAAAAAAGCCGTAGAGCCAGCCAATACCAAACTTAGTGTTCGCCAGCAGTGTCGCCTTTTGGGTATTAGCCGTAGCCAATATTACTACAAGCCTTGCGGCGAGTCTGAGGACAACCTGCAAGTCATGCGCATCATGGATAGACAATATACGGAGTTTCCAACTTCTGGGGCTCGTACCATGCGCTCTGTACTACAAGATCATGGCTACACGGTCAATAAAAAGCGTGTAGCACGCTTGATGAAAGTCATGGGGATACAGGCTATATATCATAAAAAGTCGCTAAGCAAGCTAGGGCGTGCCGAATATATTCATCCATATTTGCTTCGTGGATTACATATTCACAAGAGCAACCAAGTATGGAGCATTGATATCACGTATATAGCCATGCCTAATGGCTTTATGTACCTAGTGGCTATTATTGATTGGTATAGCCGCAAGATTCTAGCTTGGAGGCTTTCTAACTCGCTAGAAGCTTCTGAGTCTATAATGTGCTTACAGGAAGCTATACAAACGCATGGAAAGCCTGATATTGTAAACTCTGACCAAGGTAGCCAGTATACATGCTCTCAGTGAGTCAATTATCTAAAAGCTCAACACATACGCATCAGTATGGATGGACGTGGAAGAGCCAAGGACAATATCATGATTGAACGCTTTTGACGTTCAATCAAACGGGAATACATTTACTTACATCCACCTGATAATGGTTCAAAGCTGTATCAAGGGATTAAGTATTATATCAACTATTACAATGAACGTAGACATCATCAGGGAATACAATATGACTTCCCAGCTAAGAGATATCAACGTTCTTTTGCAACCAACTATGCGGCTTAATATGAAGCCCAAGTGCAAACAAGAAACTCAATATTAACCTATCAAATGGACGAGTCATTTCTTAAATAAGAGTAAATGTGGTCCTAAAATAGGGGTACACTATAGAAAATAAAACTAAACACTTAGATAAATTATGTGTACAGACGTAGAATGTGATATATACTCATTATTTGGGAATTATATTAAAAAAAATTTTTTAGGAAATGACAAGAGAGGAGAAGAGGTGTTTCTTGTTATTGACCTTTACTTTATTAATACATTTTGTATAGCGCATAGAATTACATATGATGACTTTATTCATTCCATCCAAAGAAGATGGGCATGGAATATTACGTCTTCATCTGGGATTATTGAATCTTTAGGTTTTATTGGTATACAGCTTTATGCAGCCTCTCAGATGGAAAATGAAGGAGGTTATTCTTCAAATAATTTCAGAGATCGTATTTGCAGCATTGAAATGCTGGATTTACACCTCAAAGAATGGGATGAATGGGCTGAAAAGTATCAAGATACCTTGTGGAATAAGTACTATAGATGGTGTAATAGAGAAGGTTTTTTGATACCACATAAATGTGAACGACGAGTGGGTAAAGATAGATATGTTCAGTATCCCAAAACTCACTCTGAAGAAATACTTAATAGAGAAGATCTTAAACGTATTGCGAATCTTTTTGTGTCTAAAAACTTAGCGCCTAATGAAGATATCTCGGAAGTGGATTTTTGGAAAATATTGAATCTTAGTTATAATCATAAGTCTTACAGCCGTAGAGCCTCTAAAATATTAAGTACTAATCGAGATTTATTCAAAAAACAAGTCTACCAATATTTTCTAAGTTGGGATGGTGAATACATCGAAGGAAATGGCGTTAAAAAGCTTGATAAATTAACTAACCAATTATTTCTTCTTAATTGTGAGGGAGAATGGTTTTTTGATATAAAGCAGCAAGAGACAAGCTCTATTTGTAATTTTCCTTTAAATACAAAGGGGTTGATGAAAGAAATAACCCAATATTATCTGTTTAAACGAAATAATATCATCTTGTTTAAACGGGAAATGGAATATGAGGGGGTATGGAAAGAGACTCGTTTTATTGAGAATTATGAAGATGAAGGACTTGCCTTTATATCCTCTGATAGTTATAGGGGATTCTTTAGCTCCAAAGATATAGTTATGAAAGTGAATGATTTTATGTTGGTAAGAATTACTTATTCACCTGGTTTAGAAAAATATTACGAACGACCTCGTCCTTATTCACTTACAGATGGGGTAAAGCTAGGGCACCATACATATTTACTTGGTGCTCCCCCATTACTAACGTTCTATGAACCAACCACTTTTTGGCTAGATGATGAGAAAGTAGTTAGTGAAACAGGTAATTTTCCATTAGTCTTCGAAAAAGGATCTCATTCCATAAAGATTAAAGGATATAAAGCTATTGAGATTTATATCACAGAAGATCTACCTTATGTACAGCAGTGGGGTAAACACAGTAAATGGAAATTATCTACTGACGGTGATATACCTATTTGGGGTCTTATGCAGAATGATGGAGATGTTGTGGGGTTAGACTTTGGAATGTATTCTCATAGATTAGTACTCGACAGAAAGGTTAAGCCACTTACTCAGTGGTGTAGAAGAGAATTATTTAACCTCGATGAAAAGGCGAGAAACAATCATAATGCAATAAGCAAATTACTAAACTTGTAGTTTTAATATATGGAAAACATAGATTATAATCATATTAAAATAGTGGGCATTGTTGAAGCTCATTCTAACCATAGTAAACATGCAACTATAAATGCTGTAGGTTATTTAGATAGTAGTTGGGAATTTTTTCCTTTATCACAGCAGCAAATTAGTAAAACATTTCCATCAAGAGGTTGTGTATTTGCACCGAATTTTTTAACTAAACACAGTGACCTTGTCGGGAAATGTATATTTGCAGGTTTACAATTATCGGCAAATGATGGAACTGATAAGTATGTTTGGGATAGAGATAATGGAGAACCAGATGAATATGGTACAGTTATAACTAATTCAAGCAGAATAGTCTTTAGTGAAAATCCTAGTAGACTTTATGTCGAATTACAATTACAAGGATATTTAGATCTTAAAGAGACTACTTATTTTAGAGTGGAAAAAGACATATATATACTTTGTCCTAAAACACTGAAAAATTACTATATAGAGAAAATACCTTTGCAGACTGTTTTATCTAACGAGGATAACGATATTGTGACTCCTGATAATGAACATTATGTATCAATTAATGGAAAAGTGGAAGGTGGGACGAAAACCTATATTGATATCATGCCAGACGAACTATTAAAAGAATGGTTTGTAAAGAATTTTTTAGCTAAAGAATGGGGGAGATTACTTACTGCATATGGTCCTAAAACACAAATAATAAATGATCTTTTGGCACTTTTAGATAAAGCAGTATTACCTTCACCCGTTTTTGCTAGTAGAAAAGGAAGGTTAAGTATTCTACTCACATCATTTTTATTCACATTTGATGAGATTAGAAAGTTGATGGACTTTCCTAACTTGGCACCTACATTAGAAAAATCAATAAATAACAATTTTGAGGAGTATCTCAAAAGAATTAAAGGAAAACATGCTGAGCAATTAGAGACATTAAAGCTTGAGAATCAGATTCTCATAGAACAAGAACAAGCGAATGTAGATACTGAAGTCTCTAAAATTAAAGAAAAAGTGAACGGAGCAAATTTGGCGTTTGCAAAAGAGACTGCGGAATTAGAGAAGAGGAAAAAGCAATTTGAAGAAGAACTCGAATTTCAAATTCTTCAAATAGAGGAAAACAAATCAATAATAAAAGAGCAACAAGATACTTTACATTCACTTGAAGAAAACAAGGATTCTATTGTTAATAACTTCGGAGTCGTGAAAGATGTGATGGAAATATTGTCTTCATATCCTGGAAAATCCATCAATGCTGATACTAATGATAATGTTGGAGAAGCTAATATGATTGTGCACAATGCAGCCATTGATGAATACAGTGTACTTGAAATTTTAGAAGATGAAACTGTAGAGATTGGTAACCCTGTAATTTTTGTTCAAAGATTGAGTTACTATTTATCACTAAATAATCGCAAGGCCGATATAGCTCGAAAGCTGTTCAAGTTTTTGACGTATTATAAAGCTATTGTAGTACCCGATAATAGAATCCTTCATGCTTTATTAAAGGCTACAGGTAGATGCTGCTATACAATACAATATGTTACACCCGAATGGCGTTCATTTTCTATGCTTTGGGAAAACGGGTTAAAAGAATTAGTGGAGAGTTGCTATGGGCAGCCAAATATGATACACTACTGTGTTCTAGAAAATATTAATTTGTCATACCTACCTTGTTACTTACAACCTATTGTAGATATGTCCATAGGTATGTGTTCCAAATTTCCGAAAACTAATCTTACTTTTCCAAGTAATCTGCGTTTTTTGCTTACTACAACATCAGAGGAGGGACTTCCACTTGCTCAACAAAGCATTCGTTACTTTGGATGTTTAGAGAATAGTAGTTATGTAATAGATGAAGAGATGGAATTTCAGTTGCAAGATGGTAAACCTAGTGAATCAGGCTACCTCTCACCATCTATGTTACTAGAAAACAAAGAATATGCTTCAATCCCTTCAACGGAATATCTTTCATATTTAGTGGTTAAAAATGAGCTATATAAATAAGTGCCAAGAACTTTTGATGACATGGATGGTGCATAAAGAACAGGCCAATTACGAATCAATAAAGAGGTTTTGTGAGTATTTGAATAAGCAATATTCTTTGAATGAAGAGCATCCTGCATGGGCTATATTTTTTCCACTCTTTTATGCTGGAAACATTGATAGTATTAGGTCACTTTATTTTAGGGTAACAGAGCCTGTTGTTGTGCATAGGAAAGGCATATATGTTTATACAAATGTGTTTGATCAACCACAAGATGTCGTGACTCCATTTCCTTTTATCTATAGTAGCAAAGTAATGCCTGAGTTGACTGAAAATAATGTTTGTGAATTTAATGCCATTTCAATATTGAATTATTTTCCAACGGCTGCTGAAATAGTCAATACATTTCAATTATCTTTAGTTGAACGTTCATCTCTACTATTTGTAGATAGGAAATCAAACCAAGGAGTTGCATACATAAAAGATAGTACTCCGAAGCATTATTGCTTTGTTTTTCCTAACAGCAATAAGATTCTAGATATTCCACATTGGGGAAACCAGCCTGATGTACGCAATCTTGCATATTGTTACTATCGTTCTATAAATGAGAATGATAATAACGGTACGTACAAATTAAAAGATAAAGTCTTAAGTGTTAAGCATTTTGGCTTTCCAATCATGCTATACAGAGTATTATTGCTTGAATCATTATTAGAGGGGTATACACCTGTTAAAGAGAATGACTATTATGTCTTTCCTGGAATAAATGCTAGCATTGTAAAACAGTTAAACAGAATATTAAGTAATTCGATACAAAATGGATAATCCAATTCAAATATATAATGAGCTTAGAGAAACTTATCTAAAGTATATAACTAGTGGTATACCTTTCTTTAATGAGCATTATAATGCAGAGCGTAAAAAGTTGCTCAATGAAGTCGGTACAATATGCCAACCACCAATTATTGAAATAGTACCACAATATAAACAACTTGCTTCTTTGGAGCAGTTTTGTGAGACAGAGCAAGTATCTTCTGAATTGGCAGAGTTTATTCAGTGTGGTTTGTTTTATAATGATAAACAAGAAAAACGTATACTGTACAAACACCAGTATCATGCTCTCAAAGAGGCTTTTATTAACAGAAAACATATTGTCGTAACTACAGGTACAGGTTCTGGTAAGACTGAGTGTTTTTTACTACCTGTTATTGCTGATTTGGTGAAAGAATCAAAGTCTTGGTCTAATAATCGTACACGTGCAATGAGGACAATGATATTGTATCCTTTAAATGCTTTAGCTGAAGATCAGATGATTAGGTTAAGAAAATCCTTAAATAGTCGCAATGATGATCATACAGGTACTTTAGACTGGTTAGATGATAATCGCAATGGAAGTCGGTTTTATTTTGGTCGCTACACAGGAACAACACCAGTAAGTGGGAGTGGTAGTAAAGCTAGAGAAAAGATACAAAAAGAACAGTTTCAACTCAACGAGGAATGGAAGGCAGCTCAGCAAGTAGCACAAGAAACTGGTTCTAAAGACTTATTATATCATATACCCTGTTTGGACGAAGATAGTGCGGAAATGTGGGATCGATTATCTATGCAAGAACAAGCACCAGATATAGTTATAACCAACTATAGCATGCTCAATATCATGCTTATGAGAGATTTGGAAGCACCTATTTTTGAAGAAACAAAACAGTGGCTTGAAGAGGACGAATCTCATGTTTTTCATTTAGTTATAGATGAGTTGCATACATATCGTGGAACAGCAGGTACTGAAGTTGCATACCTAATTCGTATTTTGTTAGATCGCCTTGGCTTAACTCCAGATTCGCCTCAAGTACAGTTCTTAGCATCCAGTGCTTCTATGGGGGAGAATCAGCAAACAGCAGATTTTCTTTGTGAATTCTTTGGTGTGGCTAAAGATACGTTTGAACATAAGTTCAAAGTTTTTGCTAACGATAAAGAAATGGTTACTCCAAAACCAGAAACTGTACTCCCTATTGATGCTTTAGTAGACTATATAAATGTGGACAAAGATGAGGAACACAAAACAAGTGAACTGTTCAAGACATTAGGATGTGAATCGTATTATCAAATAACAAAAGAATATAAATTAGATGCATGGTTGAAATATGCCATGACCAATAAGGAAGGTAATATAACCTCTATGAGTACTTTAGATATTGCTCATAATTTGGGCTTGATTGGACCCAGAGCAGTTGATGTGCTAACTGCTTTGCTGAAAGTTATATGTCGCAGTAAAACTGATAAAGGGTATTTGCTACCATTAAGAACACATTTTTTCTTTAGGTCAGTCAATGGCTTATGGGGGTGTTCAAACCCAAACTGCAGTGAACTAGATAGTACGTATAAATTTACAGACCGTTTATTGGGACGCTTTTACAAAAGTCCACGTTCAATGTGTGCTTGTGGTCATAATGTATATGAAGTAATCATTTGTGAGAATTGTGGTGAAGCTTACTTTGGTGGGTATGTTGTCAAAAAGGATGGGAGGCATTTTTTATCTGTAGATAAACCAATAGATATGCCATACTGCGATTATGCAGTTATATGGAAAGCCGAAGGTGACTGTCCTGATGGTTGGCAAAGAGCGAAATTTATAAGTGAAACAGGAAGAATTATTTTCAATCATCCTGCAGGAGAGTATTTGGTTCATAAACAACAGTCTAGAGATGCTACACGGTTTCCGTGTACATGTCCTCAATGTGAAGTTAAGTATCCTGCAAGAGATGCAAATAGTTTTACACCTCTTAAGAGACATGCTACAGGACTTCAAAAAGTAAACCAAGTACTTGCTGATTCACTAGTCCGTTCAATGAAAAATGCCGGTGAAAGTAACACCAAGGTTGTCTTGTTTTCTGATAGTAGACAAGCGGCTGCAAAACTATCTGCTGGTGTTGAACTTGACCATTATAGAGACGCTTTAAGATGGTTGATGCATCAGGCTTTGAAAGGAGACAATGATACGATTAGTTTCTTGCGTAAATATAAGCAAGTAGGTAAATTGGCTGATTCTAAAGAAGATCGAGACGAATTAAAAAAACTACGTGGTCAAGGATTATATGTAAAGCTCGTAGAACTTATTCTTGACAGAGCTTACAACTTATCTGAGGAGGAGGAAGCTGAAGTCGCAAATTTATTTGCTAAAATTGAACATGTTGACCTCGAAAAGATAAAGATGGAAGTGTTTAAAGGACTTGTAGGCATTGGTTTAAATCCTGCTGGCCCTAGACCCTCTATGGCTAATGATGTCATGGTTGGTAAATGGTCAACAATTTTTGATTTTGAAAAAAAACAAGCGCGTCTTGATTTACAAGGAGATGCTAAAGTTTATTCTGATAAGATTCGTTTATGGCACAATTTAGAGTTGATTACAAGTCTATTTGCTCATAAGAAAAAATCATTCGAATCAATGAAGTTAGGATTCATGTGCTGTAATGAGGATGGCATGGATTCTATAACATATCAACTTGTAAACTCTATTATACGTGTTCTAGGGGAAAAAAGAAGAATTCGTGGGGCAAATTCTGAATACTTATATAGTTCCTTTCCTAATTCAGTTAGACGAATGATTAATGTCATTTATAATAAGCCTGGACGAGTACAAGTAAGTAAGAAAGTTGATGAGATAAAATCACTTATGATCAATAAGGGGATTATTGATAAAGACGAGGTGATCTTGACAGGAGAGAAAATCAATTTTAAAAAGGCAACACCTGGGATGAAATATTGGGTTTGTCCTCGTTGCAAAACGGTACATATACAACCATCTAATGGATTTTGTATTAACTGTCAAAACGAATTGGGCAATAGTAAAATATTGACGGACGCAGATTTTTACGACTCCGAAGACTATTATTTTTCTTTAGTAAATTCGACTGAAAAGATATACAGATTACATTGTGAAGAAATGTCTGGACAAACTTCGCGACAAGAGTCGAGAAAAAGACAGCGATTGTTTCAGGATATTTTCTTATCTAATGAAAATCCAATAGTCGATGGAATTGACATGCTTAGTGTAACGACCACAATGGAAGCAGGGGTAGATATCGGCTCTTTATCTGCAGTAATTATGGGTAATGTGCCACCCCAGCGATTTAATTATCAACAAAGAGTTGGGCGTGCGGGACGTAGAGGAAACCCTTTGTCTGTAGCATTGACTATTGCAAAAGGGTCGAGTCATGATATCACTCATTATTTTGAGCCTGACAGAATGGTTTCAGCAACTCCCAAAGATCCTTACTTAGAAGTACGCATTAAAGAAATTGCAGAGAGGGTTATCTATAAGGAGGTACTGTATCATGCCATGAAATCAGTTAACACCAAAGCTGAGAGTGTGCATGGTAGTTTTGGATTTGTGTCTAATTGGGATAAGAAGAATAAACATGAAGTTGCAAAATGGATAAGTAAAAACCATTTAATCATTCACCATGTAATTGATATTGTTACCCAATGTACTGATATTTCTGAGGAAGATAAGTCTGCAATATTTGATTATGTGTTGAATAGATTTATTGACAGAATTTCAGAAATAGCCAATAGTTCTGAATTCACTCAAACTCTTTTAAGTGAGCGACTTGCTAATGCCGGGCTATTACCAATGTTCGGTTTCCCAACTCGAACAAGAAATTTGTATTTGAGTAAGCCAAAGCAATTGCCTGCAGAAGATGTCGTGAATAGAGATATGGATATGGCTTTAAATTCATTCTCGCCAGGTCATGAAATTGTAAAAGATAAGAAGATTTACAAGGCTGTTGGTGTCGTAGAATATGAATCAAATAAACAGCCTACACCAAAGTATGATAGCCTAAACATATCTAATAAGCCGTTGTTTCGTTGCAAGAAATGTGGATTTTCTTCTATGTCACTTGATGAAAAAAGTAAAATATGTCCCGTTTGTGAGTCAGAGTTATATAAAATGAAAGTTTGTTCACCTTTAGGCTTTTGTGTTGACTTTAATCAAGAGCCAAAAGATTTTAATGGTTCATTCGATTGGTATTCTCCAAATAGTGATATCAAGCTAGACTGTGAAAAAGATCTGCACCCTTGTCCACTTGTGAGCAACTTACAGCTCCGAAATAATACAATCCCAACTCAAGGATTGGTGCATCTTGTGAATGACAACAACGGTGCATTTTATGAGATGGGGTTTGATCCTGAAACGAAGATTTGGGTGTCAAGAAAAGCTTATCCTTTAGATATACAAAAGAAATTACGATTAAATAATGAGCAAAAACTAGCATTTGTTTCTTCTAAAGCAACGGGTGTGTTGACTATGTCACCACACCAAGTAAGTCCTGAAATCTGTTTGTATCCATTAGCTGAGAATAAAAATTATTATGCTGTTCAGGCTGCTTTTTTGTCTTGGGGGTATTTAGTACGAAAGGCGGTAGCTAATTATTTAGATATCGATATCTCTGAAATGAGTGTTGGTTACTATATTTCATCTGAAACCAATAAAGCAGAAATGTTTCTAGTAGAGAAACTTGAAAATGGTTCAGGTTACTGTAATTACTTAAGTGGAAGAAAGTATGGTGAAGTCCCATTTGAGGCCATTGTTAGACCTTTAATTGAAGGGGGAAGTTTGTATAACTTATTGACTGGAAAAGAACATATGCATGACTGTACTTCTTCTTGTTATGATTGTATACGAGAGTTCGCTAATCAAAGGGAACACCCAATTTTGGATTGGAGATTAGGTTTGGATGTAGCAAAAATGGTAGCTGACTCAAATGTAATTATTAATTTTACAGAAGATTACTGGAAATCATATATTGATGAGAATATTGAGCTTTTATTTAAAAAACAGCATTTACAATGTAGAGTACAAAATAATCTATATTTAGGAATAGATGGGGGGGAAATAAGTGCACTTTTAGTGCATCCACTTTGGTCTACTGAATATATTGAATCCTTATTAGCTAAAAATTCGTTCCCAAGTGATATTAATCTTATTTCAATTTATGATATAGGTCGTGCATTATGAGTCTCTGCATATGATATGACCACAAATTTGAAGTTTCTTCAATCGATAGCTAATATAGTTGTTAAGAAAATCCTGTAATTACTATACAGATTTGTGTGTATACATTTGTTCACCACCTCAAAAAAGAGTAAATTCGCAATCACACTGCATTTTGTGAAAAAAATGCAGTGTGATTAAGCAAAATCTCAAACCCCATATCAATCTATGGCATCAGAAATACAAAACCTTACCAAACAAGTAAGACAATTTACAGAAGACAGAGACTGGGATCAGTTTCACAATGGTAAAGACTTGGCATTAGCACTCTCTATTGAAGCAGCCGAGCTAAATGAAGCCTTTCTTTGGAAAACTCCCGACCAAGTGAATAGAGACAAAGTCCGCGAAGAACTTGCGGATATCATTAACTACGCGTTGTTGATAGCTGATAAGTATGAGTTTGATGTCGAAGAAATTGTTCTTGAAAAAATGAAGAAAAATGCTGAGAAATATCCCGTAGATAAGGCTAAAGGGTCAGCAAAAAAATATAATGAATTATGATCGTATATCAATCAACGAAGCAGGGATTTTGCTCTGATATTAAACATAATGCAATAGCCGACAGAATCAATGAGGCCTATTATGAACATCTTGGTCGTCATACATCACAGTCTGAGTACAACTCATGGAAAAATTCTATGATGTACATGAACGTTGTTATCAATGATACTAGAATACCAGATAATGCTGGAATCTCTATCGAATATCAAATACCTTTGACTTCCAATCGTATTGATTTCTTAATCTCAGGTTATGACCAGCAGAATAAGGAGCAGGTGGTGATTGTGGAATTGAAACAATGGTCTGTAGCCAAGCTTACAGATAAAGATGCACTTGTGAGTACTCGTTTTGCGCAAGGAGAGCGAGAAGTAGCTCATCCATCTTATCAAGCACTTTCTTATGCCAACCTTTTGCGCAGCTTTAATGTGACAATTCAAGAGAAGGACATCAATTTAAGTCCTTGCGCTTATTTGCACAATTACCATGATGATGGCGTGATTACAAATAAGTTTTATCAAGAGTATATTAGACAAGCACCTGCTTTTTTGGCTTCTGATGCAGAGAAATTGCAGGAGTTTATCACACGTCGCATTAAGAAAGGTGATGATCGTGAGATTATTTTTGAGATTGAAAATGGTAAACTTAAGCCTTCTAAATATCTTGCAGATTCTGTATATTCCATGCTTCAGGGTAATAATGAATTTACTCTGATTGATAATCAAAAAGTGGCCTATGAAACTGTGTTATCTGCGTGTCGTAAAGCAAAAGCAGGTAACAAAAATGTGATTATTGTCGAAGGCGGCCCTGGTACTGGTAAAAGCGTTGTTGCTGTGAATCTCCTGGCTAACCTTATTCATGAGGAAAAGCTGGCGATGTATGTATCCAAAAATGCTGAACCTCGTAATGTATACAGCACCTTACTAGCTAAGAACAGTGTCAAAAAGAAACTGATTCAAAGTTTATTCTCTGGTAGTGGCTCATTTACAGACGTGAAAGACAAAAAAGATGCTTTCCACGCCTTGATTGTGGACGAAGCGCACCGTCTGAATCTAAAGTCAGGTTTGTATGGTAATCAAGGTGAAAATCAAGTAGCCGAGCTTATCAATGCCGCTAAAGTAACTGTTTTCTTTGTGGATGATAATCAACAAATACATGTCAACGATATAGGCCGTAAGAAGTATATCGAAGAGGTTGCTTTGAGCGTGGGTGCTAAGGTACAACACCTTGAATTAGATTCGCAATTTCGTTGCAATGGAGCTGACGGGTATCTAGCTTGGTTGGATAATACTATGGAAATCAAAGATACAGCAAATATCTTGTTGTCTCCATCTACTTATGACTTCCGTATTTTTGATGATCCAAATGAAATGGATAAAGCTATACGAGAACGAAATGAAGTGAATAATCGTTCTCGCATTGTGGCTGGATATTGCTGGCCATGGGATAGTAAGAAAGATACATCCAAGATGGATGTTGTGATACCAGAATATCAATATGCACGTCAGTGGAATTTTACCAATAAGAATGAAAGCTGGATACTACAGCCTGAGTCAATCAGTGAAGTAGGGTGTATCCATACGTGTCAAGGTCTAGAGCTAGACTATGTCGGCGTGATTGTGGGTAATGATATGCGTTATGAAGATGGGCACGTGGTGACTGATATTTATAAGCGTCATAAAAGTGATAGAAGTATCTTTGGGCTTAAGAAACGCTTGAAAGAGAAAGAATACGAAAAGGAACTAGCCCTTGAGCAAGCTGATTTGATTGTCAAGAATACGTATCGTACGTTGATGACACGTGGTATGAAAGGATGCTATGTGTATTTTGAAGATAAAGCCCTTGCGGAGCATTTCCGTTCTTTACTTGTGAAGAACTATGCAGAAGCTTTAGAAAAAGTCGATTTGTCTATTGCCGCAGAAGAAGAGCAAAGCGCACTCCTTCCAGAGCAAGACGATACTATTCGCATAGAGCCTACAGTCAATGACAATGTCCGCTATGTGGATTTCTTGCCTTTCTATTCAGTGCATGCAGCATGTGGTTACTTTGGTGACGGTGAGCATGTAAATATTGAAGGCTGGGTAGATATCAGTCAGCTTGGACGAAAGGTCAATCGATGGATGTTTGCCGTGCGCGCTTGTGGGCACTCTATGGAGCCAGCTATCCAAGACGGTGATATTTGTATCTTTACGGCTCAAAGTGGTGGGTCTCGTGAAGGGAAAACTGTTTTGGTTGAGCATACGAATAAATTTGATGCTGAGTATAGTGGACGTTATTCTATTAAGCAGTATCAGAGTGAGAAGGTGACTCAAGAGAGTGGGGAGTGGAAGCACTCTCTGATTAAATTAATGCCTACGAATGAGGAGTATAGTCCTATTGTTATTGATGAAGCTACGGCTGAGGAAGGTGACTTTAGGGTTATTGGTGAGTTTGTGGGGGTGGTGAGGTAGGTCTGTGCAGGGACAATATATCATCATAGGGTGTGGTTTTGTAGGAAGCTTCCCTTGAATTGCTTGAACTATCTTATGTTCTACAAAAATTGATAATATTTCGTCTAATAATTTTTTTTCATAGGACTAGTTTTTGTAAATTTGTATGATTCTTAGCAATGAACTGTACGTAGTTTGAAACAAACAAATACCTATCATAATATGAGCCCAGAATATCCTAGATTTATATCTAATAAACCATGTGGGAAAGACAAATTCGACGGAAAATCCCAAGAAAGACTGTCAGAAGCGATTGCAAAACATATTGAGAAAAATGATACCACAGAGGGTGAAAAATGTGCACTGGCTCGAATTATCGGTGTTGATGGCTCTTGGGGTTCTGGTAAATCGAATGTCATAAAATTACTTGAAGATCGACTTGGATCAGAGTATCACTTCTTCTGTTATGATGCTTGGGGTAATCAGGAGGATTTACAAAGAAGGTCTATTTTGGAATTGTTGACTAGTAATCTAATGGCCAATGAAATTCTTGATGGATATACTGTAATTCGAACCAAAGGTGGAGGTGAAGAACCAGCTACATGGAGTGAAAAATTAAAACTTTTTTTAGCTAGGAAAACTGAAAAGACCTCAGAAAAATATCCTAGAATCAGTGATGGTACTTTTGCAGCTTTGTTAGTCACAGTAACAACTCCATTTTTTACCTTGTTAGCCAGTTTCTTAAAATCAGATACGGGCTCGTTATGGAATTGGGCTCTTTCTTTACTTGTAGCAATGTTTCCATTTATTGTAGCCTTAGTAGTATGGCTATTAGCAATAAAAAAAGATGCTAGATATAAAGATCCGGCATACTTGTTTGCAATATTTCAAGATAAAATAGAGAACAATGTCTGTTATGAAACTCTCAGTGTTGAAGAGCCAACAGTTCCTGAATTTAAGCAGTGGATGACTGATATCTCTGAGCATATAAAGGATAATAATAAAAAACGCCTAGTTATAGTCTTTGATAATATGGATAGGTTACCAGCTGAAAAAGTTAAGCAGTTGTGGTCTTCAATCCATACTTTTTTTGCAGAAGATGGGTTTAAACATATTTGGGCGGTTATTCCTTTTGATGAGCAGCATTTATCTTGTGCGTTCGGGACAGATGATCAACCCCAAACAAAAGAATTAACCAGGTATTTTATCAATAAAACATTTCCTATAGTTTTTCGTGTCTCACCTCCGGTTATTACTGATTATAAGGGCATTATTGATGCCTATATGCTTGAAGCTTTTGGTGATATAAGTGCAAAAGAATTTTCAGAGGTAAATAGGTATTATAGGACTGCACGTGCTAATCCTAATGTGCGTGAGGTTATCGTTTTTATCAATGAACTCGTTGCTTTGAAAGATATTTGGGAAAATCAGTTGACGCTTGTTGCATTGGCTATTTATACTTTGAATAGATGTGATTTAGAAAACAGTAAAGCCTCCAAAGTAGAGGATTTGATCTTATCTGGTGAGTATTTGGGTAGTCTTCGTCAGCACATTGAGAATACTGAAGAACTGCAAAGTAGTATCTCTGCATTAGCTTATGGTGTGGATGTAGAAATAGCGGCTCAAATTCCATTGAAGCGTTATTTGGAGAATTGTATAAAGGGAGAAGAAGGGCATGATATAAACAAGTTTAAGGATTCTAACTCCAAGTTTGATTTGATTTTAGACGATGTCGTTAGAGACTCTGATACGAGTACCCTTAACAAGATTATAAGTGAATTATATAGGCTAGATAAAGAGTCTGATATTATAACATCATTGTGGGAGCTTTTTGCTGAGAAACTTCTAGAAGTGCCCTTGAATGAGCAGAAGTTGTCTGATACATATAAATTTGTGTTGCTGAAAACGAAAGGTATGGACATTCAACAACTAGTTCTCAGATATTTTGTTAGTCAAATCCAGTATTTTGAAGATTTCAAAGGGGACAGATATTATACCACTATGGCATCGCTAGATGCATTTCTTTATGAAAATCAGTTAGCATGTACTTATGAATTGGATGAAATATGTCTTACTCCAGATGAGGTTGAGGAAGAAATTTCATACGTTCAAACAGCTAAAGATGATTTAGAAAAATATAAGTTGCACATTGATAGCGAAGGGATTGATAAATATTTAGCTGCAAAGATTGAAGAGGACCTCTTTAGATTAGACGTTCTGACAGTGTTAACTAAAAAGGGGTATCAATTTAATTCTTTGGAACGTGCCATAGAGGAGAAAATTAAATCTGATTCGGTCATTAATACTAGGATTGTAGAGATTTATCAAGTGTACAAAGTAATCCATTCTAAAGGGTTACTTGAAAGAATTCCAAAGAATTCTGTTAGTAAAATGTTAGGAGAGTTTAGACCTCATGTGAATATTGGCATGCAATCTGAATACTGTTTACTGGCAGCTATGGCTATTTCTTATGAAATTAATGAAGCTTATATAAGCGATGAAGTAACAGAAGAAATAGCGAGTCATGTTCAGTGCTTTACATACTATGGCTCCCTTTTGATTCAAAGTGTTACCTATCAGTATGATTTATGGAAGAGAGTTGCTAGATATTTAATGACTGAATATTCTGGAACACGTATCATGACAATAAAAGAGGTTTTACCACGATTCAATGAAATCGCTAGTTGTTTGGGAGTGGATAAAGCAGATGTACTTAAAGACTTAAATAAATGGAGTCAGTACGCAAAAGATATAAGTCCAGACGAGATAGAAACTATTATCAAGGATAAGGTGTTTTGGCAACTTTTATTAGATGAAGTATGTGATTTATCAAAATATTTGATTAGTATAGCGAATAAGAGAATACCAGCATTAGAGGTTGATTACTTGTATCAGGTCAGGAACCAAACTAACTATTGGCGTGATTTGATTACTTTATTCCTTCAACGTGATGCCATATCTGAATTACCAGAGAACTTAGTTACTTACGGTAGAAGAATTATGACTGATTTTTTGGAAAAGGGACAAGGAGTTCCTACTCTGGAAATTGATAAACAGATACTTATTAAACTTGACTATACGAAGGCTAAAGATATACTTTTGAAGTTAGCAAATAAAATTGTGACAGGTCAATTTCAAATTGACCGAAAGAATTTCTTATTCTTGGAAAAAAGAATGAGAGATACAAAAATATTTGCTGAAGCTCAGGGTGGAAATGCTGGTGCTGTGACACATTTTATTGCACCAGTGTTTGATGATGTGGAATGCTGGAATTTAATTCTTGACAATAAGGAATACTATGTTGAAATTATAAATGAGAGTGGTGATATTGCTTATGGCGTTAAACAACAACTTAAATCTAAGTTAGAACAGAATCAAGACGAACTAATTGTGTCGTTTGCTAGCTTAGTTGGAGTTGAAATTCCAAGCGAGTAGCTAATGTACTATCTTGTAATGTGTATCTTTGAAGCACCATAAATGTGTAACACAAAAGCGCCACGTTAGACCTTCAGCTTGCGAAAAGATTATACTTTGAATAATGGTTTCTGCACTATCTCTTATTCGTATATTTGCTCCCCTCACATAATATCTATACATTTGTGTAAAACAAGAATACATGGAAAGAGTTACGATAAAACATTTTGGCAATATACAAGTGCTTACATTGGAATTGAAGAAGTTCAATGTGATTATTGGACCGCAGAGTAGTGGTAAGAGTACGATTGCTAAGGTGGTGAGTTATTGCTATTGGTTGGAAAAGCAGTTCGTTTCTCATTTAGGGGATTCTAAGATTGAGGCATGGGAGTTTTGGGCAGACTTGGGTTTGTTTCATAATATGACAGCTTACCTTAAGACGGATTCTTATGTTGCGTATTCTTGAGCATCTTGACCCCCTAGGCGCTTAGCGAATTATTCGCTTACAATTTTTTATCGTCTATCATTCTGGTAGCATTTACCCCCGCAACCTACCCCTTCATCTTCTTCCAAGCCACTCTCAACATCTCTGTCCATTGTTTTTTCTCTTGATTGAGGGCTTTATATTGATTGATATCATTCTGTTCCAGGGCATTAAAGATGTTTTGGGACAGTTTTTTTATGCACTCTTTGATAATGGTTATTTTAAGGTGTAGTACTTGGGTCTCTACGATGTCTAGTACTTCGGTGGGGCTAGGTTTAGCATCTTCGCCATAGGTGAGGAGCTGCGACATTTGCTGGTGGTAGATGCGGGTGGCACATTCGCACACTTTAGGGTCTTGGTGGTCTTGGAGATAGGATAGGAGGAGGCAGGGGCTATTGCAGGTGGTTGGGCTGGCTTCTTGTGTGGCGAGCCATTGAGTGTGGGCTTGGTGGGTGGCTTCTAGGAGTTGCTGGAGGATAGGATTTTTGAGAGTGATGTTGTCTTGGAGTAGATCTTGGTAGACCCAGTGGGCGATGGCGGTTTCTGGGGCATCTGGGGTGTGGCGGTAGGTGCCGTATAGGACTAGGTGACGGAGGAGGGTCTGTGCTGGGGATTCGGGTTTTTTACCAACCACTCCGAGCCTTTGGCCCACCTCGCCACGCTTTGGCGAGGATCTGTGCAGGGCGTTTTTTACTTCGTAAGTGACTATACCATAGTTGATATCAAGCAGTTGGGTTGTCTGCTTGATAGCTTGCTCTTGGCGTACTTTATCGGGAATCAAGCTGAGGAGCTTGAAGATGTTTTCTTGGGCTTGGCGAAGGGCTTTGCCTGATAGATGGTGTGTGAGGTGGCAGATGTGGGTGAGCCAGTCTTGCTGCATGGGAGCGAAGGAGGCGATAAGGGTATCTCGGGTGGCATCGGGATGGGTGTGGATATAGGTGCGGAGGTAGTCGTCGGGATCTTGCCCTTGGGGTAGGACGACGATGGAGACATAGCAGCCTGCTTGGAGGAGCGTGTCGAGGTGGCGGAGCATGGCGGTTTGTCCTGCTGAGTCGCTGTCGAGCATCAGGATGCATTGGTCGGTAAAGCGGTGTAGCAGGCGCACGTGTTCTATGGTGAGTGCGGTGCCGCAGAGGGCCACGGTTTCGGTAATCTGGGCTTGGTGCATGGCGAGGACGTCTTGGTAGCCTTCTACTAGATAGCAGCGATCGTACTTGCGTATGGTGGCTTTGGCTTGGTAGAGGCCGTATAGGAGTTGGTGCTTGTGGTAGATGTCCGATTCGCTGGAGTTGATGTATTTGGGTGAGGTATCGCCTTGTGGCTGCTCTGGATTGGGGAGCTTGCGCCCTGCGAAGCCGACGATACGGCCCATATGGTTGTGTAGGGGATAGACTACTCGGTCGTGGATGGGCGATTGCCAGTCGTGGTTGCGGTTTTCACGAAAGAGCTGGTAGGTGGTGATGTCTTGAGGGGTATAGCCTTGTTTGCCTAGGAGGTCGACAAATGCCGGCGAGGTGTGGGGCACGCCGCCGAGGTGGAAAGTGTCTATGGTCTGTTGGGTGAGGCCGCGACTAGTGAAATAGTTGTGGGCGGTGGTGCGTGCAGAGCCTTGACCAATCTCGTGGTGGAGGTGCTCGTGGTAATGGTCGGCAACTAGCTGGTTGAGTGCGAAGGCGTGGTCGGTGCGTTTTTTTGCGGCATCGGCGGCTTCTTTGTATTTGGGATCGGTTGGGGTTTCTTCTATGGGGATGTGGTATTGGTGGGCGAGGGCACGCACGGCTTCTACAAAGCTGATGACTTCACCATGGCATTCGCATACTTTCTGATAGGCACCGATAGGATCGGCACACCATCCACATGCACGGCAGATGCAGTAGTTGCGGTCGGGGTAGATGTCGAGCGATGGGTGGTGGTCGTCATGGGCGATGCAGTGCATGCGTTCATGATGGCCACAGCGGTGGCTGGTACCCATGGGGGCTAATACTTTGGTGATGGGCACTTCTCGGCGGATACGGTCTATGGTTGTTCGTAATATCATGGGACAATGGATTGATGGTAAAAATCGCCTCGTGCTTTTTGGGCGAATAGTTCTTCTTTTTTCTGGACACATAGTCTGCTGATGTGGAGTTGCGGATTGGCGACGAATCCGTCAAAAATCCACACGAAGTATAGCTCGTGGTAGCGTCTATGATAGTCGATGATATCGAGTATCATATTGCTTATTGGCTTAAAATTGGGGGCTTTTCGCTCGATCTTTCTGCGCTCGTTTATGCGCCAGGTGTCGAGGGTGCGCATAAAGTGGGGTGGTAGGAAATGAAATTCCTGTTTATGGCGGTTGAGGTATCTTTCTAGGATGTCCCAGAAGGCATCGTTACTGGGTAGTTCGTCTAGGAGGGCGTAAAACTTGTCTCCGTGGTGGGTTTCGATATAACTTAGGATGCGGATGACCTGGGCATACATAAAGTCGGCTTTGAGATGCCCCTTGACGATGTTGACGGCATGTATTTGTTGATGCGCTATGGTGTATCGGATAGAGGGCTCGCTTTGTGTCACTTGGTAGTTGCATATATTAATAAGGCTATGCTGGTTGATGCGCATAAATCCATAGTAGCGCAGAATATTGTGGAGGCGAGAGCATGCGATGCGACTATGGAGCACTTCTTGTCCCAATTGGGGCTCGCCCTGTAAGTTGAGAAAGAGTAGAGCATCTTCATACTTATAGTAGTAAGCTATGGCCGATGTAAAATCGGTCAGATAAAATCGCGTATCGTTTTTAAACCACAGAAACTTAGGTGGATGCTTGGGATTGAATATATATTCTTGCTCGTTGATCACGAGTCCTTCTTCTTTTATCACCCGAAAAAAGAGGTCATATTCAATGCTTTGGGGTGCTTTTGAACCTCTAAATTTAATGCGCTTAGGTTCTATCCATACTATCTTTTGATTGCGATGTAGCATCATACACAAATGGGATATGCCTAACTCTGTCGTTTGCTTCATACTGTTTTAGTGAAATAATAAGTTTACGCCAGTAAATATACATGATCTCATTTTAATTTGCTGTCTATTTTCGGGATTGCGGAAAAATAATTTTTAGAAAGGTATTAAAACAGTAAAATGTCATATTTATGAAATATAATTGTCGGGATTGCGGAAAAATAAAACTTTTTCACGCCATATGTCCAATATGCCTTAAAATATATGTCTCTTTTCTGTTTTGTCTAGAGCATTTTCTGTATTTTTAAGTGCGCTAAAGAGAGGTGTTCTAGCTCGCGAGCATATCTCATCAAGGTGAGATATCCGTGTCCTCTAGCGGTCGCAGATATAAGTGCGAGCTAGGAAATATATACTTCCCAACTAGGACGTATATAAGCTCTCGCTAGCACGTATATAAGAGCGCGCTCTTATATACGTGACAACCTACCTAGCAAGTATATAAGAGCGTGCTCTTATATACTTGCTAGCAAAGGGGGCAGAAATACACCCGATTAATAGGTCTTTGTACAGTTTGTAAGGTTGCTTTTCGTTGTCAACCACTCCTGCGTTATCAACCACTCCGGTGTTATTGTTATGTTATCAACCACTCCGGCCCTTTGGGCCACCTCGCCACTCTTTGGCGAGGATCTATGCAGGATGCTTGTGGATATTATTCTATGCAGAGTGCTTGTGGTTGAGTTAAGACCCTAGACAGGTTAATGTACTGGACAGCTGCTCGCCAAAGAGTGGCGAGCTGGCGCATAGCGCCTGAGTGGTTGAAGAGAATAATCGTGGCGATAGCCACACCAACAATAGTAGTTTTTTTTAATAAAAAGAGTATGAATCAACAAAGAAAGAAGAAGGCGATTACCTATATCGCTTTAGATTTGATGGCCTTTCAGGAGGAGCCTCTCCAGAGTGTGGCCCAACAGTTTGGGTGCCACAAGGCGTGGCTATTTATGGCGGTGTGTTTATTGGTGATTGACAAGGGAGAGTTTGCGGCTAGCTTGTCGTTTGTAGATCTGGAGAGATTGAGCAACAGTCTCGGGGTGTCCATGGAGCAATTGGAGTGCTGGTTGAGGGAGTTGATAACTGGAAATTGCTTTAACAAACATTTATATGAGTATGAGGGCGTTTTGACCAATGAATTTATACAAAAAGGGCTTTTTAGGGCTAGCTATAGGGCACGGAAAAAACACGTGAAAATTCCACTAGATATGTTGTGTTTGGGGGCTAAATGGCGACGAGAATATCGCTTGGCATTGAGCAGGAAACTAGACAATTATGTGGTGCAATGTATTAATACCAAAGAGTATAAGGATACTTGTGCGTATCATGGTGGAGAGGATACGATGAATAGATTGATTGCGAGAGGCGGTCGACTTCTTCAATACAAAGAAGGAGAACTCGCTATATTCTAATTGGTTATAATGGGAATAAATGTGCAGAAAACGTTCTGGGAGGTGTTTTGTTGCAAAAAGTGCTCTGGCATGAATTCCTTTATTTATAAATAGAGTTCCTTCAGAACTCTTTGATCAGGAACCTAGTGTAGAAAAATGTTAATATATTTTTTGTCATGAAACAGCTTCATGTGGCATCTGTCGATGCCATACCATTGACGTACTTCAATCCTTTCGGATTGCCTGTTGTTCCCTTGGTGGGAGATCGTAACGGACTACCCCGTTTGTCGGTGAATGATTTGATTTTTGATTTGGCGCAGGGGCGGTGCCCCCCGCGTTTTTCTGACTGGTACACGGTGAGGCATACGGAGTATAGGGGCCGATTGCCTTGGAAGTTCTTGCCTGAGTATGCCCAGTTGCCCGAGTACGACGTGGGGACTATGGAGGACTTTCTGCACTATCTGGAGGTGGGTAGGGTGCCCGAAACGGAACTGATGTTGTACTTCCTCATCCATGCCATGGACTGGGGGCATGAGAAGAATCCTGTCTTTGTGCTGATGCAAAAGGCGGTTGGGGCTTTGATGCAACAGCGCTACATCAAGGCCGAGGATAAGGATGCGGTGATCTTGCAACTGGTGGAGTGTGTGCGGGAGGAGTTCGATCGGTATATGACGATCGATACGGACTGGGCTATGGCGGTCAAAAAACAGCAGTTGGAGGAGATCTCGCTACCGTCGGATGATTGGCAACTGGTGGATAAGAAAATCAATCCGCATGGCTACCCGCTCTTGGCGATGGTGCCGGATAGGGCGGGACATCCTATCCCCGATTTGAACGATTTGCATCAGGCGATGGTGGAGCGTACGATGTTGCCTGGCTTTATCATGAATCCCTATGACCTGCGCCGTGAGTGCCAAAGCGATGACTATGGCCTGCTGGCTATTCTGCCGGAGTATGTGCTCACTCAGGAGTATGATCTCTTGGGGTTGATTGCATTGCTCTGCGAAGTGGGCGTGACGGACTGGAAGCATATCTGCATCGTAGTGCATTTGGCCAATTATGGCATGAAGGGAAGCCCTGTGTTGCAAGTGATTCAGGAGATGAAGGGGCGTGTCAATAACCCGAATATTCCCACTGTGGCGCATCCGTTTAACTACCTCATGAAGATGATTAGAGGCAAGAAAATTCTAACGATTATAGCACCGAGAAAATTTAAAAACTAAGCCAAAAGATGATGTTACGTAGAATGCGATATCTCCAGGTTATGGAGGATTTGAAGAGGGTGAGTATCCCGAAGGCGGACTTGGCACAGGCGATGTTTGCGATGGATACGGACAGTCAACTGGGGGCACAAAAGCGTATGCAACGCTTGTATGAATCTTCGAGTGAGTTGCAGCGTGTGCTGGATGTTTTGGGCTACAAGAAGAGGCAGAAGCATCTCACCATGGCGCAGGCGGTGGTGATGAATGCCGTGCTAGGAGGCGATGCGGATGGGCGCATCTATGAGACGATTTGTCAGTTTATCGAACAGAAATATCCAAACTTTTTGGGACGATGAATACGGATAGTGCGACTGCGATGATGCAGGATGAGGAGATGGAACTTCAGGTGCTTGGTGGCGTGCTGACGGGTGGTAGGCAGGCGTATCAGACAGCGACCGATGTGTTGCAAGCAGAGGACTTTGCGGTGAAGGCGCATCTGCTGATTTTTCAGGCGATGGTGACGCTGGGGGAGGCTGCCAATGGCGAGGATGAAGTGCTCTTTGATGTGCTGCTTCTAAGGCGCGAACTGATCGATATGGGGGCGTTTGACCAGGTGGGTGGTTTGGGCATGTTGATGCAGTTGGATGGTGTGGTATTGGTGGACTCTACGCTCAAACGATATGCAAAGGCCTTGAAGAAGATGGCCAAGCGCAGGGGATTGCGGGATGGATTGCAGGATATACTCGATGGGGTGGACGATCCAGAGCAGCATACGGCCGACTTGAAGGAGAAACTGGAGGGGCAACTGGAGTCGTTGGATAAGGGGGAACTGGAAGATGCGGGGACGCCTCTGAGCCAGATTTTGGAGGAGCCTGATATGCTGGAGTATTGTTTGGGGGACAAGCAGATGACGGGGTGGAAAACGGGCATTCATGAACTCGATGCCATCATGCATGGAATCAAGGCGAAGACTTTGATCGTGGCGGGTGGCCGTCCAGCGGAGGGGAAGTCGGCATTGGGTCTCAATCTGGCCATCAATATCTCCAAAGTCAACGATATACCTGTGGCGTTTTATTCGCTTGAAATGGGGATTACGGAGACGGTGTTGCGTATCAGTAGTGCGATGGCGGAGGTGAGCAATGACAAGGTGGAAGACCGCAATTTGAATGCGATTGAGCGGGATAGGGTCAAGGGGGCTTATGAGGAGATGAAGCGGCTTAAGTTGCTTATGAACGCCCCCTTGAAGATGACTCTGCGGCAAGTGGTGGGGCAGATGCGACACGATGCGCATGTCTATGGCACGAAGGTATTTGTGTTGGATTATCTACAGCTGGTGGGGAGTGATACGGAGCGTGAGGAGAATCGGCAAGTACTGGTGACGAAGGTGTGTAGGCGCATGAAGCAACTGGCCCGAGAGTTGGATGTGTGTATCATCGGACTGGCGCAGTTGAACCGTGAAATGAGCAAGCGTGAGGGGCAGGATGGCAAGCGTCCACAATTGACGGATCTGCGTGAGTCGGGTGAGTTGGAGAACAATGCGGATGTGGTGTGGTTGCTGTATCGTCCAGACCGTCATGGCATCAAGACGATGAATAATCAGTCGACCAAGGGCAAGGCCATTCTGATTGTCGATAAGCATAGAAATGGAGCGGTGGGCGACGTCAATCTGTCGTATGTCGAAGAGTTCCGTAAGTTTGGCAATCTGGATGGCCCAGGACTCGTGGATGCGCCTGTGCAGATGAGAAACGTACGTACGCCTAGGTGCGATACTCCAGTCTGTGATAGTCCTAGTGGGGTGAAGCTACCACAAGGGATGAAGAGTGAATATCTGGTGCGAGAAAGGTACTATTTGTTGGGGTGGAGGTAGTATCTTATTGATGTGTTAAATTATATATAATATGCTTACGAAAAATAGATTGAACGGCAGTATCTGGACAGCTAGTCTAGGTGCTGCTGTATCTTTGTAGTGTCTTCAGCTGAGACGAGTTATTCTAAGTTTAAATCTAAATTTTTAAGAAATGAGCGTATTAATTAAAGGCCGTTTGGCGAGCATCGCCAATAAGGACGGTAAGAAATTGTTTCATCCCCAAGCTGTGTCGCGTGGAGTGGTGAGTACTAGAGAAATCGGGGATGAGATAGCCTCACGATCGGCTATGACCCGAGGAGATGTGCTGAGTGTAGTGGACAACATGATCAAGGAGATCAAGCGTGCGCTGAAAAACGGACAGTCGGTCAAGCTTGATGGCATCGGATCCTTGTACATCACTGTGAAATCAAATGGCAATGGTGTGGAGGATTTGAAGGACTTGAATGTCAATCAGATTGAGCGTACCCACGTCGTGTTTCGCGAGGCGAGAACACGCAAGGGAGCAGCGACTCGTGCGGCATTGTCGGATGAAGTAGCCTTCGAACTGGCTAAGGAGTTGCAAGAACAACTGAACAAGATCGGTGTGACCGATAAGAACGTCCCTTCGGGCGACCCTGATTGGTTGTCGGACGATGACGATGACCCAGTAGATGGTGGTGACGACGGCGGCAACGATGGCGGCGGCGACGGCGGTAACGACGGTGGCGGAGGAGATGACTTGCTCGGTTAGTTTCGCCTATTGTTTAACAATGTGAAATCGTAAACTGAATATTTTATCTTAAAATCATCGAAAATGAAACCATTGACAACGCAAAAAGACCAGTCACGTTGGTCGTATTGGATCAACCTAGCTATTGCCGTTTTATCGGCACTTGTTGGAGCGATTGGTGCTAAAGCAGCTACGGTAACTCATCTGATAGGATGAGCATGCGACAAGATATAAGGTAAAGCTACTGGATAGTAGCAGGAGTGACTGGTATGAAAAGCGTATGCAGTCACTCCGCCTTTGTGTACAACCAAAACAAACAAATCATGAAATTATATGAAACGCTATTTAACGCCGAAAGTATCGATCGAAAGATTGATAGCATCGTTGTGCATTGTGCTGCTACCCGTGCTACCAGTACTATAACAACCGAGGATATTGCCCGATGGCATATCGAGAATAGACACTTCCGTGATATTGGCTACCATTTTGTGGTCGATCAGAAGGGGGTGATTCATAAGGGCCGTCCGTTGTCCGAGATGGGTGCCCATGCTAAAGGATTCAATCAGCATAGTATAGGCATCTGCTATCTGGGGGGATTGGACTCACAGGGACAGCCCGCCGATACCCGCACGCCGCTTCAGCAGCTTGCGATTAAACAGTTGATCGGCTTGCTGGTCAACGAATTTAAAATCTACGATGTACATGGGCATCGAGATCTCTCGCCCGATGTCAATGGCGATGGAGTCATCACATGCGTCGACTGGATCAAGATGTGCCCTTGCTACGATGCACATATGGAATGGCTGGCATATCTCCGCGAAATGGCTATTGTGTCGAGAAACTATGTGCATGCGCAGCGACATCTGGGCGAGCCAGTAACAGAGGCTTTGAAGAAGCTATGTGAGTCGGCCGAGGAATATCTTATCATGGAGGGTGAGGAATCGGCACCAAACGAAGAGGGTCGTTCGCTGAATCTTAGTCCGCCCGAGTGCTTTGACCGTCCACCTCTGGAAGCCCTACAAGAAGAAGTACCTATTGGCTTGTTGCTGGAGGATGATCCGCCTGATGGGAATCCGCCTGTGCCGCCTCCACCAGCAGGGATGAGGATGCCTAGAACGGTAAGTAAGGCCGTTCATCGGCCACTGTCCTTTTTGCGCAGAGGCTGGATGTTTAATTAAGTGATAACCTTTAAAAACAAGCAGTATGTCTATATTATTTAAGCCCCGAAAATCCGCTTTAGGCCAAGCCTCTGGAGCGAGCAGATATTATCCACAGCTAATCACCCATTCATCGGTCGATATATATGAAATAGCCCGACAAATAGCGCAAGTCTCCGCTTTGAGCCAAGGAGACGTGATCAGCGTACTGACCAATCTGTCGAATGTCATGAAATGTGCCCTTTTAAACGGACAGTCCGTTCAAATCAAGGGCATAGGGTCGTTCACTCTTAGTGCCAAATGCTCTGGGCGGGGTGTCGCCTCGCCCACGGAAGTGAATGCGCAGCAAATCAAAAAGGTACATATCTGCTTCCGAGAGGAGCAACAGCGGAGTGGGGGAAGGTGCCGCCATGTGTTTACGGATGGGGTGCGGTTTGTGAGATGTGAGTAGGTGTGGGGAGGTGAAAAAAAGAGTGGGCTGGGGGCTCACTCTTTTTTGGGGGATTGAAAGGTGGGATTTTTATTTAGAATAAAAGTGCTATACACAAAAAAAATACTACATTTGCACAAGATAATTGAATAAATGCTTTTCGATACAAAAAATATTTTGCACTTCAATAAATACTTTTATGACAAATCTAAAAAAACATGCTATTATATTATGTATTCTATCAACTATACTGTTTATAACAAGTTGCAGTGATAGCTCAAATCCTACAGAGTCTGAAGGGAATGGTTCTAATAGCACTCCGTATATGGAGTTAGTAACTACTAAAAATATTGGAGAAACTATCAGATTTGGTTTTGCACAAAATGATTTGTGTATGAGCAATGTAATTTGGATAGATTTAAACAACGACAACACAGTAAACAGTGATGAACTTGTGACTACTTACAGAGATATAGAATATACTGTTCTTTCAAAGAAATTCAGGATATATGGAAAAGTAAGCACGCTTTCTTGTTTAAACGGAATGTTAACAAACTTGGACACGAGTCATAACACATATTTGAAAGAGTTGAAATGTGGAGGTAATAATCTATCTGAATTGGACCTCACAAATAACTTACAGTTAAAATACCTACAATGTCAAAACAATAATTTGAGTAGCTTAAGTCTTACAAAAAACACAAATTTGACAGAGCTATGGTGTGCTGGAAATCTTCTAACTAAATTAAACCTAAATAAGAATTTACAATTAGAAAAACTGAGTTGCTTGAGGAACGAATTATCTAGTTTGGAACTAAGTAATAATCCATTATTAAGAGAGTTAAACTGCAACGAAAATCAGTTGACGAAACTTGACGTCAGCAACAGTCCTAAACTAACTCATTTATCCTGCACTTCTAATCAAATTGACAAAATAGTCGTGAGCCCTGAACAATATGATAATATTCCAGTAAACTGGACAAAGGATAAAGACACTGTATATAGTACCAACTAAAGGTATCAGTTTAAATGTATAGACGCTATTATAGGATTACATTACACTGTTTCAAAGCGTTAGAGTATATAATGTCCCCCATATTTCGGACCACTTGCTAAGAAAATATATTTTTCGTACATTTGATGCAACCCTAAAATTTTGCTTATGGTATCACGACGTACATTTAGCAGTGAATTCAAGGCTCGCGTAGTTCGCGAAGCCTTAAAAGAACAAGAGACTACTTCTGAGTTAGCTCGCCGTTTTGAAGTGGCCCCTAGTCAAATCATTCAATGGAAGAAAGAAGCCCTTTCTTAACTTGAATCTTTATTTGGCAGCAAACATTCTGGTGAAGAAAGTGCCGCCAAAGATGAACATATCCGTGTTCTCGAACAAAAGGTCGGTCAGCTTACTATTGAGCGTGACTTTTTAGAACGTGCTTGCGATAAGCTCGGCGTGCTAAAAAAAAGCCGTAGTAGACCCTAACAATAGTAAGCTTAGTATCCGCCAGCAATGTCGCCTCTTGGGTATTAGTCGTAGCCAATATTACTACAAGCTATTAAACGGGAATACATTTACTTACATCTACCTGATAACGGCTCAAAGCTGTATCAAGGGATTAAGTATTATATCAACTATTACAATGAACGTAGACATCATCAGGGAATACAAAATGACTTCCCAGCTAAGAGATATCAACGTTCTTTTGAAACCAACTATGCGGCTTAATATGAAGCCCAAGTGTAAACAAGAAAATCAACATTAACCTATCAAATGGACGAATCATTTCTTAAAGAAGAGTAAATGTGGTCCTAAAATAGGGGTACACTATAAAAAGCTAAACAGCGAAATAGGATTGTTAATAATATAATAAGTGCATGTGAAAATGAATACTGGAGAAGTCATGAGGTAGAAAAAGATAGATTTGCATACATTTTACGAACATCTCTTTTGCTGAATTATTGTTCAAAGAATCAGCGAAAAAAGGTCTTTAAACTGTTATATGTAAATTAGGGCTATTAGTTTGTACTGTAATGCCGCTTCTACAATAGGTGAGGAGTTTATTGTATATCTAATGAGTTAATTATAGAATATAAACGTTCACTCTTGTGGACTCAATGTACATAGAGAATAAACAAATGATTTCAGCGATAAAACATAATAAAGTAAAAATGGATTCTACGCAATACTGTGAGGATTCCAAGACATCTAGTGTATTTGATGCACTGTTATTACTGGATGATCAAACAGTATATGAAGTGTTGATAGCTTCGTTGCATAGTCGTTTCAAATTGGACCATGAACCTAGTGCTCTCTTAAATGCTTATTTCTGGCCCAAATATTCAGCTAAAGATATACCCGTTAATAACCATTATTTTGTGGAGCCAGATATTGTTTTAGAGTTTGAGTCTCTAACTATCATTATCGAAGCTAAGATAGGAGAAAATGGTGGACAGAGTAAACATCAATGGATTAACGAATTTGTAACGTATATCAGAGAAAATCATCCAAACGCATCGCCAGTTATTATGTTAGCATTAGGAGGTAATTGGGATCTAGATTCTACAGAGACGCTTCATTCAAGAGAGTTTCTTCCAGATATTCCCAATCGTACATGTATTGTATATCCTGTCTCATGGTTCTCTTTGTTTTTAGAAGTATGTAAACTTCAAACACAGACTAGACAAGAGGGGCGTATTAAGAAATATATTATTGACGCATTTAAGATTTTCAATATTAAAAATTTAGCATGGCTTGGTACTATTCCTTTGTGTGATTCAGCTAAAATCTCAAAGGCCCTTGATATACTACAAATACCTTCAGATATTATTTACACATCAGATGGTGGAGAACAATTTAAAAATATAAAAATAGACTCAAATTTAATATCAAAACTAATATGATTAAAGAGATTACAGAAAATGAAATGGCAGAGGCTATGTTGAGTGTACGAAATGCTCATAGATTGTTATATGCCTACCAAAGGCGTATGATGGATACCGCTAAGTATATGCAAACAAAATTAGGTATAACAAGTCCATTATCTGGTAATAGTATTTTATTCGCTCCAATAAAAAAAGTCGGTTATTTACATATGTATGGTCAACAAAAACTAGAGGATATATGGGCTTGGGATTTTATACCTTCTTTGTGTTATGAATATTACTTGAGGAGAAAAACTGTAGGTAAGTACCACTGTCGTACCTCACTAATTCAAGTAAGTGATTCAGGCTACTTCGAAAGTCATATTGTGAATAAGCATTTATGTAGTCTTGATACATATATAAGTGCCGATGATTCTGCAACTGATTTTTTTATTTTCTTTGAAGTTGCATTACAAGATGATGAGGAGCGAGTTTGGTCTACCAGCGAGTTTGTTTTGCCAACTATAGAACGCTACTACAACAGTGAATTGTTAACTAGTTGTGACTATAAAAATTGTGATGGATATCTAACCCGAAACGGAAAGAATGGTTCTCTTTTTTTAATTAGAAAATACTCAGCCACACAACTTGCTAATGAGCAATCAATAGACAAAATATTAATGGAGTTGGACGAACAGGTGAAGAAGACCATTGAAATCTCCATTTTAGATAAATAAAGTAGTCTCTTCTTTATAAGGACAAATACATGAGATACACAAGAGAATATATTACAAACAAATTACTTTTGTTTAGTGCATTCGTTGCGATCTTTATACTGTTTCGTACTACCATAGATACTGTGGTATATAAGTATATTATACACCCTTTTTTGGAAGATATACAAGAAAGTGTTGGAATATCTATAGATATAACGATTTTGACCATAATTATTGGTTGTCGTATATATAAGATTGCTATCGAACAGGAAGGCCATGTCTCGGTGGATATTGCAGTTATGATATTATTTTTATGGGTGATGTATCGATTTAATTTTGATACATGGACGTTATATTCTGCTCCTCCTTTTGATAGAATAAAACTAGTTGATATATTGTATCTCCCTTTATCGCTTGAAATATTCTTATTAAACATCCCTTGGTTCCGAAATGTGTTGACTCAACGAATGAAAAAGTCAGATGTAAGGCAAATACCTGTAACAAATGAACCTGTAATTAACATGCCATTCGGGCAGATTACTTTACATATAGATGAACCAATTATAGATTCAAAAGAGGATAGATTAAAACTTGAAAGATATATAAATCCTATATGTGACTACATAAAAAAGTATGGGAGAAGCTCAAAGAAGTCTTTGACTATTGGAGTGAATGCACCATGGGGACATGGCAAATCTTCATTCTTAAATTTGTTAAATGAAAAGCTGAAAGAGGAATGTATAGTTTTGAGATTTTCTTCTTGGGACTATGACAATTGTAATTTGTCAAAAGTGTTTTTTGCTGACTTAGGAGCTAATCTACGTAAATATGGCGTAGACTCGACTTCATTTTACAAATACGTAGAAGCAATTTCTGGAGTAGGAAACCCTGTGGTCGATTATCTTGTAAAACTACTTCGTTTATACACTGCACAAACAAAGACAAGTAGGTATAATAATATAAACCGAAAGATATCAAGCTTGAAAAAGCATGTGGTTGTATATATTGACGATGTTGATCGTCTATTAGCAAATGAGATTCTTGATTTGTTACAATTGATTAGAAACACTGGTAGTTTTTCTAATATTACGTACGTAGTAGCTTTCGATAAATCATATACAGCTAATTGTTTGAATAAGCATGGAGTGCCAAATTCATCCGCTTTCCTAGAGAAATTTTTTCAATATGAATTAGTGCTGCCACCTATTCAGAAAGCTCTCTTGAAGGATAGACTTTGGGAACTAATCGAAGGTCATGTCGTGAATTATCCCGAAAGTGATGTAGATTGCTTAAAGGAGGCGATATTTGGTATAGAGAGTACTAAAATCAACTCTGTTGTGTATGTTGAGCCAATTACTAACTTTCGCGAGGTAATCAATGTCGCCAATTGTTTTATAGTTCAACTTCATACCCTTAGGTTGGATATTAATCTGATTGATTTATTGAATTTGTCTATATTGATAGTGAAATACCAGTCAGTGTATATGCTTTTGAAAGATTCATTTAATAGAGTTGTTTCAGAAATGAATGACTATAGGAATCCTGGAAAATTAGGCTTGTATTCTGTGGAGGAGGCTAATGAAAAAGCAAAACAAGAAAAGGGTGGTGGTTTTAATCTAGACATATTGAAGTCTAGTCAACTAGCATTAGATAAGCTTGACTTGAAGGCTTTTCTTACAAAGAATAGTAACGATTTTAGTTTGTCTAACTTTGATTTAGAGCTGGTAATCAACTTGCTTGAAGTCTTATTTACGGATAATGCTAATAATACAATGTATCCTTTGAAGCGGATAAATAACAGCTATGGTATTAATCGTTACTTCTATAACGAATTGTTTGAGGCTGATTTATCAGACGACAAAATTAGTCGTTATAATAATGCGAAGTATCATGAAAATGATGATGATTTAAATTCTACATTGAAGGAGGTTATTAAAGAGCTTAGTGAACCTGCGACTTATCGTAGCTTTTTTGCTTTTTTAGATGGTGTGAAGTTAAATAAGAAAGAAATATCAAAGAAAGTACTGTTCACTTACTTTTATTTAGGTTACTTACGTGAGGATAGATATGTTGTCTCCATAAATGATTTGATGAAAAAAATAGTTCAAGCTGAATTTGATCAAGATGAAGCTGAGCTCTTTATTAAGGAGTTGATGTCTTTGTATATGCCTAATGACTTTGTAATTCATATAGGTAGTCAATCTAGTTATGAAAACCTTAACTTTATTATACCTAAAGAAGACTTGATGGTTATTGGTAATTCTCATTTTAAGAAGTTACTCAATATTGGTGATTGTCCAGTACAGCGGATATATCTATATTGGAATTATTTGCATTTTACAGAATTCATTCCAGTGGAAGGGAAGTCAAATACTTTTGATCGTGTGACTGGTGAAAATAAAGAAGCTGATAAGTTGTTTCTGGAGTATATTAAAAACAATAAGCATAAGATGTTACCAACTTTATATGGGCGTGATATGGGAAATAGAAAGCCAATTTATAATTTAGAGTTTGTGTTGAAGTTATGGAAGAGTTGGGAAGCATTTGAGGAGTTTATTAATGAACTTCGTTCGACTAACGATGATGAGGTTATTCAGGAGTTTGTATCATTCTATGATTTTTATAAGAAGAATGAACGAAAGCCTATAGAGTACGATCTAAAGTTCTTTGGTCGTTAGAAGTACTTTTAGCTTTCAGATAATAAATTAGTATAATATGAAACGCCACATAATATGCATAGAAACGGAATTTGATTTCCAGAAAGATTTCCTTGAGGACACATTCTCCTCAGAACCTATATTGAAGTTTTTACAAAGCTGCAATAATATCAAGTATATCTACCGCCATGTAGCTACAAAGAACGAGCTGTGCTTTTACCTGAATAAGATTTCTGCGAAGCGATTTGATCCTTATTCAATCTGTTATTTCTCGGCGCATGGCAACACACAAGGGATATTCTTAGTGGGTGAGGGGAAGCGTAAAGATAATGGAGATAACTTTATCTCTTTGGATGAGTTAGCAGAATTAGCTGGTGATGCTTTTTATGGTAAGGTGCTGCACTTTGGAAGTTGCCGTACTTTATTGGGAAGTGCTGATGCTATTCTTGAATTTAAAGACAGAGTGGGGGCGAAGCTTGTGTCAGGCTATCGAAAGAGTGTAGATAGTGTTCAGTGTGCGATTATGGATATGGCTTATTTTAATTTGCTGCAGAATCGTGAGATACTTGGGGCTATTTCTGTTGGAAATTCGCTTAGGGGAAGTTATGGTAGCTTGATGGATGAACTTGGGTTTGTGATTTATTGATTTAAGGCTTTGTTTCTAATTTAATATATTGAACTATGGAAGTAATAATAATTGTAGTCGTGATTCTTGTGGTTTATTTCTACGTTAAAAATAACAAGAGTCAAAGTGAACCTACAACCACTACCGTGAAGTTTAAAGTCGCTGGGCTGTATTATAGAGACTATGATACTCGTAGAAAAGCTGCGTCTATTGAACCGTTTAATCCTATCTTTTTTGAAAGACAGCCAGATAATGAATATGATAGAAATGCAGTTAAAGTAAAGATGGACCCATATACGTTCATTGGCTATGTACCAAAAGAGTACTCATTCATCTTTGCTAAAAATATAGATAATATCGTAGATGCGTCCTGTGTAGAGGTAAATCATGATGATGATAATGACGTTCCAGATATAATTGTGGAAGTTGTTTTTAAGGGGCGTGTATTAAAAGGCCTTATAAGGTAGAGAAGCGTAATAATTGCTTTTTCCGATTAAAAAATAACAAAGATATAATCATTTAATACATGATGTATTATAGATTTAAATTAATTCACTATGATTTCTTTATTAACCACGGCTGCTTCTTATGCAGGGATAGCTTCATTATTAGAGCAACTTTATGATAGCGCAAAGCAAAAATTCGGCTCCACAGAAATTGAAAAACTACATCGTAAAGCTGTAAGGCAATGGGCAAACAATGATGCTGTACGAAAAGATCGAGCTAAACGTGTCTTTTCTGATTTTCAGCACATGATAAATCATTACACAGGAAAAGATATTCCTATTACAAGTGGGGATAAAGAATTAGTTGAAATTCTCACAAATGAATTCTTGAGTGAATGTAGTGTTGCTGAACGAGTTAGCCTTGAGCAAAACATTTCTATTATAGAGAGTTTGGAAAACCTTCAACAACAAATCTCCTTATTAATTGAAAAAAGTAATGGAAAGTCATCTGAAAATAGAATACAAAGATTCAGTGACCCTAACCCCAATCTTAACGACATAAAGTATGTTGGGAGAACAATAACTTGTTATAATGGAGTAGATCCAACTAACTTTAGCGACTATTATCAAAATAAAAAGAATATTCGTACTGCTCCACTTATTGATTTTATTACCAATGAACAAAGTGTTGCTGATAATTCGAATCATTTTGTATTATATGGCAAAGCACAATTCGGTAAAACCACTGAACTTATTCACTTAGCACATGCCTTGAATGAAACTAAAGACTATGTTGCTTATTTAGTGAGATTACGAGAATACCCAGGTATAACTGTGGATGATTTTATTTGTGAACCAATTGTAGATGGTAAACGTGCAGTTGTGATTGTAGATGCGGTTGATGAAGTAGAATCTTCAAATATCAATAAATTTGTAAGGGCATTAGATGGCTATAGTAGATCAAACCCACATCTAAAAATTTTAGTGTCCTGTCGTGCTAATTTTAAAGAGAATGGCAGTTTGTCTAATTATACTAGTTTGATGTTGAATGACCTGTCGTATGAGGAAGCTAACCAATTAGTTTTAAAGAATAGTGGTCCAGAATATTTAGTGAATAAATTGGAGGATTTAAATCTTTATGAGTTTGCTGTAAGTCCATTTTTCTTGAAAACATCTGTTGTGTTTTATCAAGAAAAGGGATTGCTACCAAGCAAGAAAGTTGATTTATTGCACTTCTTTATAGAGGAAAGTTTAAAAGAAGAAAAGGTATTTGCAAACTCGAATTCTGAATTAAAAAAAGCATATGGTACTTTACAAGAGTTAGCTGTGATAATGCAGTTGAGCGGGAACAACTCTTTGTCGTTAGATTATGTTGATGCGTATGACAATTTTAGCTTAATAAGAAGGAGCAGAATAATAGCTATAAAAGATGATGATTTTTCTTTTTCTCAAACTGCATTTAAAGAGTATTATGTAGCTTTGTTCTTAAGGGAAAAATCGATTGATACTGTTAAGGAGTTGATTACGTACAATGACACTGAAATTGTTGTACCAGATTGGTATAATACTGTGTTGTTGTATGCAGAGTTGTTGTATCAATCTGACGCTTGTTTGGCTAGTGAGTTTGTTGAATGGCTTAATCTACATAATTCTGAGATGATTCCTTTTCTTGATACAAAGTATTTTGAGCCACAACTAAGGACTAAAATTGTTATAGACTTCTATGAAAAATGCAAGCAGAATAATGTAAGTATTTCATCATATCATTACACGATGGCAAAGCTACTAATGTCTTTTGGAAACACAGATGAAGTAGCAAAATTTCTTGTTGATGAAATTTGCGAAGCTAAGTCTTTGAATTTTTATATTAATAGTGTCCTTGAGAGTTTGCAGTATGTGGATATAAGGACGATAAACTATAATCGAGGCGGCTGGAATTTATCAGAGAGAATGGTTGAAGCTGTTTTTAAACTGGTAGAGATAGACCTTGCGAATGATGATGACAATAGGATTATATATGATGTGTTTGATAATCAAGTCTTTTATAACTCGGAGAACTTTGAGAGAATGTCTACTTTAGTAGATGGCTCAACTAATGTCGATTTAATTCGAGCTTTCTTAAAGATACTAAAAGCGTTAGGTGAGATTGACGTTCATATTGATTTAGTGCTATGTGTTTCACACAAGATAAATAGGCATGCTCATGCATATTATTATGAGCAAATTGAAGGACCGTTAAGTACCATGGTTTCACTTTTCTCAGATTTACAGACATATGAAGCTTGGCTAAAGGTTTATAGAGTTATAAGTGAGGAATATGAAGAAAGTCATCATGCATACAATGAAGGTCTCTATGACTTGAAGATAGATGAACTCTTATTTAAGATTCTTCCTCGTTTAGTTGATGATAGTGATGTGGATAGAATATTAGACCAAGTCCTGAATATAGCTGCAAATCACAAGAAATGGCCAAATTCTTATTGTTACTTTGAGGTTGAAAGAGCTAATCATATATCCTGTATGATTCATAGCCTTTCGGGGAACTCAAAAATGTTATATAATGAACTACTTAAATTGCAGAAGGTGATGAGTCAAGGAGGGGCAGATTCAGAAATTACCTATCAGAGTAATCGGGTTTACTTCTTGATTTCAACTACGAATGTTGATGATATTCTGGAATGGTGTCAAAATGGTGAAATTTCTCGTGAAGTATTAACCCATTTGGCATATGTTTTATCTGATGCTGTAGCTATAAGGTTTAAGGAATTTTTGGGTATGATTCAAGCTGAAGAAAACGATAAAATAAACTTTGATCGTTGGGAATTAAAACACTTTGAGTCACTATTTTCGATAAATGATTTTTCGGAGTCAATCAGATCTATAAGCAATAAACAGCAGTTTGAAAATTTGGCTGAAGTATATAAATACTTTCGCAAAGTAGGAAACGAAGAGAATCAATTTTTGAGAGAGTTTTATACAATCTTTTTGCCTAAGAATAAAGAAAAACTTGACTTAGACAAAATCTGTACCGCTGCAAGAGACAAAGAAATCGTTTTACAGTACGCCCTAATGCATTATATAAATCGTTTTAAAGGTGATAATTCTAATAACTTGTCAATATCTGAAAGTCATTTGAAACTTTTACATAAGAAATCAATAGAACTAGTTCGTGCGCAACTTAGTGGACAATGTGTAACAACTTATTTTAGATGTACACATAACTCTTTTGAATTGTTGATTAGAGACAATCTTCCTTTGGATAGTAATAGTCTAGTTAGCATGCTCCCAATATCATATCAAACGTCCTATATTGATAGAAAAAGTGTATCTCTTTTTGATTTTATTTTGTCAAATTTGAAGGCTGAGTTATTACATAGAGAGCTTATGAATATATTTGAGAAGAATATAAATGTGGATAGCTTAAATATAGAAGTTTGGGCTAAATACATTTTTACCAAGAAAGTTGACTACTTGATTACCCCGTTTTTAGGTTATGTAGAAAATCTGTACCAGCAAGAACAGAGACGTATAATATCTCTAATTTACAATCTTTTTAAATCAGAGGGATATATATATGTAAAAAAATGGATGCGTAATTCTAACATAAATGATAGGATACAATATGTCTATATCTTTGATGCAGTTAATCAAGATGATAATCTAAATTGGGTTTTGTCTTTAGATTTAGAGGAATATGGCAATAATAATTTTCTCCTTTTTTTATTGATAGAGTTAGCTGATTCGCGAGTTATAGATTATTTGTTGAGAAATAAAGAGCAGTTACAAGGTATCAGATATGTGTCGTTCGAAAAATATGGCTCTGAACAATGTACAAAATTGTTTGAGTTATTTAGTTATTTGGAAGGATTTGACCACAAAGATTCACCAAGGGTTAAAGATTCACTTATGGACTACTTTCTTAATATTGTTCGACAGTCTAAATCTGAATATTCACGTATTAAAACGATGTTTGAAAATTTTGAGATGAATAATCCTGCTTTAAAAGAAAGATTGTATTGGCGACTTGTTGCTTTGCGCCGAGCATATTTAGAGAATAATAAAGGCCTTTATTCTTTTGAAGAAGCAGAGAAAATGATAGCAAATTCTTAGGATGAAAAATGTTTAACTGTAATTTTACGTTATATGGTTAGTAATGAAATTCCAATAGATAATTATATCGTTGATTTTGATAAATATCTCCTAAACTCATCAAGAGGTATTTTTTCAGCAAGTTTTGGTGATGGTAAAACATATATGCTTGATAAGTTTAGAAAGGAAAAGTCGAATGATTACACTTTCATAACCTTATATCCTGTTCATTATCAAACTGCTAGTAATGCTGATATTTTTGAGTTAATTAAACGTGATATCTTAATTCAGTTGTTTCAACAGAATATTTTGAACTTAGAAGAATATCCAGAGATAATTGAAGATAAACATTTGCTAAAAGAGGTTGTAAAACAATTTGAGGCTTTTGCTGATTTAGGTATCATTGTTACTAGTGTAACCAGTAGCTCACCTGAAGAAGCTGCTGCTTGGGGAGCAGGTATATCAGCAGGAAAGAAGTTGCTTGAAGTTGGTTCTCATTTATTTGATGCCTGGAATATAAAGAAAAAAGACACTGATAAAGAAGATTCGCAAAGTCGATTTTTGAATTCATTTCAGGAAAAGAGTGGCTCTATTTATGAGTTTGATGCCATTAGCAATTTGATTAGTAAATCGATTATGAATGTCGATGATAAAAAGACAGTTCTGGTCATTGAGGATTTGGATAGACTAGACCCAGCTCATACTTTTCGTATTCTAAACATATTATCAGCTCATATTGATTATCAATTTGTTCACACTTCGGGAGTAGAAGGGAACCGTTTAGCTTCAGTGAATAAGTTTGGTTTTGACAAGACTGTACTAGTGTGTGACATTGATAAACTTAAAAGTATATACCATCATTTTTACGGAAGTGATACTGATTTTCATGGTTATATAAGTAAGTTTACTACTGAGTTGCCCTTTAGATATAGTTTTCGTAATGTAGTAAGACAGTATTTATACGATTATTTGACTAATGTAATCCAGTGCTCTAGAGCTGATTTACCTTCTATGATTAATGTAGCATATTCAGATACAAAAGAAGGATGGAATTATACAGCTCGATGCGTTTTAAATGCCATTGAGAGAGTTTCCAAGACGTGTCCTGATAACAGAGTGAAAATCTCAGACAGACTAGAGTTCCCTTTAGACGAGACACCATTGGCTTTTTATATTGTACTTAAGCAATTAGGATATAACGCAAAAGGTATGGGTGAAGTTATTTTTAATATATTGAAGACTGCTTCCTCATTTGAAAAAGTCGCACAGTATATTGGACAACTATTGTTGTTGGTTTTTGAGGAAGAGGAGCTTGATTCTGATAATAAGATATTTCAAGAGTTGATTTTACGTTTTGAATCCAATGTCAATACAAATATATTAGGAACGTTTACTATAAGGCTAACTAATGGCAAGGTTTCTTTGGAGAGATATATGTCTCAGGGATTACATTCAAAGATGATTAGACCACATGAGTTGGGGCTTAAGATATTTGATATGATTCATTGATGGAGTACTATGAATAAGGATAATATGTGTAAAGAATTAAATGTTGGGTTATTGTAATAAGATTTAGTATGGAAGATAAGAATAGAGTAGTTCAAGAATTATTATCTGGACACGAACGATTTAAGGAGGCTGATTATATATAATGTCCCCCATATTTCGGACCACTTGCTAAGAAAATATATTTTTCGTACATTTGATGCAACCCTAAAATTTTGCTTATGGTATCACGACGTACATTTAGCAGTGAATTCAAGGCTCGCGTAGTTCGCGAAGCCTTAAAAGAACAAGAGACTACTTCTGTTGTAATGTGTATCTTTGAAGCGCCCTAAATGTGTAACGTAAAAGCGCCACGTTAGTGCTCCAATTTGCAAGCAGCAAAAAAAGCATACCACCATTTGTAACCCGTCTTATTTATTTCTGTACACTTGCTTCCCTCACTTTATATCTCTACATTTGTCCAAAACAAAAACCACATGAAAAGAATAACAATAAAACACTTCGGCAACATACAAGAAGCAACATTGGACTTGAAGAAGTTCAATGTGTTTATTGGCCCACAGAGCAGCGGGAAAAGCACCATCGCCAAGGTTATTAGTTTCTGCTATTGGGTGGAGGAGCAGCACTTTTCAATTCGTGAAGAATTTACTTTGACAGGTGAAGAGTTCTGGAGAAAGCTTGGTGAATATTATAATATGAAGGGATATCAAACAGATGACTCATATATTCAATATGAGTCTGATTTATTGGTCTTTACATGTTCATCTCGTGAAGAATATTCTTGTAGCTATAAAGATGGTACGACGACTGACTATATGCATACTAAGGTTGTGTATGTCCCGTCTGAGCGCAATGTGGTGGCGCTGCCAGGGCTTCAAGATATGTCCTTTAACTGTAATTATTTTCACGATTTTCTGTCCCATTGGTATCATGCACGGAAGCAATATGACTCAAATGAGGCTGTAGCTATGCTTGATTTGAATAGGAGTTATTATGTCCGTGAATCGGAAGATGGCTCTGAGGATTGCATTATTGATGCTGGTGGCCAGTCGCATGATATTTCTCTTGCTAATGCGTCTAGTGGTTTGCGTTCTTTGGTGCCGCTTATGGTGATGGTCGACTATTATTCAAAAGATATTTCTACGAAGCAGTTGTTTACTCGCTTTGTTATCGAAGAACCTGAACAGAACCTCTTTCCTACAACTCAAAAGGAGTTGGTCTATCATCTCTTGCGTCTTCTAAATGGTACGCAGGATGGTTGTGGCTTTACTGTGACTACACATAGCCCCTATATCCTAGCTACATTCAGTTTGTTATTGTTTGCTACCAAAGCAGCAAGTAAATCAAATGTAGTCAAAGAACAGGTTGAGAAGATTTTACCTGATTTGTCGTTGAGTACTGAAGAGTTTGGTGCTTATTATTTGGATGTGAAAGATGGTAAGGTTGTGTTGGTGAATCTAATAGATGATAAGACAGGTATGATTTCTCAGAATGAACTAGATACTGTTTCTGAGGAAATCGCTATGGACTTTAATCGTATCTATAGTATGTATGCTAAGTCAAAGCGGGGGCGTGAGGGATAAAATCGATTAAACAAATGAGCACGGTATACTACACCATAAATATCATCATGAGTATCATCCGTTGGGGATTTACACGGATAATTTGAAGTTGGTGTTGTGGCTGTATGTGTTGATAGGGCTTATTGTTTTTGCTTGTATTTGATTGTATTTGATTGGAAGAATCAACCACTCCCCCCCTAGGGGTACACTATAATACTCAAAAGAGATTATGTTCATTTAGCCAAGCACTGGCTAAGATATCTGTAAATCATTAGTACAAAATTATTTTATTATGTCGACAATAAAGAGCCCAATAGTTGAGGTCAATAAAGAGAATCCTTTTGAAAACTGTAAATTGGATAGAAAAAAGTATGCTGAAATTCTCACTTCTATCGTAGATACATATGGTAATGGTTTTGTACTCGGACTGGATGGTGCATGGGGTACTGGAAAGACTACATTTTTGAAGATGTGGGAACAATATCTTCTTAATGATGAATATAACTGTGTTTATATTAATGCTTGGAAAAATGATTATGTATCAGATCCCATGGCTATGATTTTAGGGAGCTTTTACTCCCAGTTAATCAAACCAGTAGAGGGAACCAAAGAGGTTATCAAATCTGGCTTTGATACATTACTGACAATATTAGGGCGGTTAGCTAAATCGGGAATCCCAGTGTTAGCCAAGTCGCTAGCCAAGAAGAAATTTGGCGAAGATATTGCAGAGTTGTTTGAAGCTGTTTCTGAAGAGGCCACAAATGTCTTAGTGGATGAAATAAAGTCGTATGAGGAAAAACAGCAGAGCTTTGATGACTTTAAAGATCAACTTCAAAAGGTAGTCAATAAAATAACTCAAAATAAACCTATCGTCGTATTGGTCGATGAACTAGATCGATGTAATCCACATTTTGCAGTTAAAGTGTTGGAGCGTATCAAGCACTTTTTCGACATAGATCGAGTTGTATTTGTTTTGGGAGTAGATGCTACGCAGTTGAGCCACTCTATACGTGGGTATTATGGGAGTGAAAGTATACAAGCAGAGGAATATCTAAAGCGCTTTATTGACTTGTGGTATTATCTTCCAGAACCAGACTATAAAGCGTATTGTGATTTCTTGTATGAAACTTATGGGTTTTCAAAGTACTTTGAGAATAAAAAAAGAATGAATACATCTGAAGGACGTATTGAGAAAGAAGAAATGGAGGGGTTCTCTGTGATTTTGGCTCAATCAAATAATCTATCGCTACGACAAATAGAAAAGCTTTATATTAGAACTAAAGTTGCTCTTAATAGCTTTAACACAAACAGCTTTGTTTTTCCAGGAGTATTTATGCTGTTGTCCCAGTATAGAGATTATAATCCAGAATTGTATAAGCGAATTAAAAATGGTACAATCGATTTTACTGAGTTAAGTAATTTGTTTGAGGATATGATAATTGATGATGAGTATATGAAGTTAAACAAGAGTAGAGCCTACCATGTTTACGCAATATTTATGTTGTTATATGAGAAGCATTTAGAAAAATTTGGCAAATCCTTTTCAGATAAGAACAAGACATTTTCTTTGTTTTTGTCAAATCAATTTGACATAGAAGGTAAACGAGAACTTGCATTTCAGCTAAACAAATTCGATGCAAATAAAGTCGTTAGAATTATAGAGTCTTATGAAGTTAACTATGGTTTAGACCTTACAATTCAGTATATCATGGATAAGTTGGAGTTATTGGATCAGTTCGTAAGTGAATAACTATCAGATTAGTAATAGTTTACATGGGATCTTTAAAATGGACTTTGAAAGACAAACTATTACATTTGGAAATAAAAGTGTATCACCAACTCCACATGATGGTGAAGATATTCTTGTTGCTTTGTTCACACATCTTACTACTGTTATTGTTGATAAAAAGAAGTCATGTAACATATACTTTTTTCCTTTATAGAGGGGAGAAATTTGCGCACTGATTATTACGATACTGATGAAGAGTATGTGATTATTCTTGAGCCTTTAAGAAATGGAAAAGGGTACTATTTATTGACGGCGTACAAGCTGGAGGGAAAGGATAAACATAGAAATAAGATTATGAAGAAGTATAGACGAAGACTGCCTGAGGTCTTATAAAGCAGAAAACGCAGAGCATCAAAGGCTCTACGTCGTCCGATTTCCTTCACTCGAATGAGCAATGAACTCATTGCAAATATACGCATTTAAATTGGTATGCTCAATTTTTTTTGATTATTCTTATTTTCGTCTCTTCATTTTCTCCTAAGTACCCTAAACATATCTTCCATAGTTTTTTCTCTTGACAAAGTGCTTTATATTGATTCTTTACAATAATATGTCGCCATGCATTTATCAAATGAACGAGTCATTTCTTGAATAAGTGTAAATGTGAGGGTGAAATAGGGAGGTACTTTATACGTGTTTCAAATTAAACTTCTTATCTTTGCATCAGAATAAACAGTGCGTGTGTAGTCTATAATGAGCTCTATACGTGCACTTAAAAGGAATGCAAAGTCGCCCATTGTGTCTTGTCACACAATGGGCGCATTTTTTTACTTTCAAATATGCCGTCCAAGCAAAGTGCAAGGACGGCATATTTTCTTTTAGAGCAATTATAATCCATTTTCAGAAACAATATCTATATGTTTCTTTAAGGATAAAACTATTACAATCTGGATATTGCTTCACACACTGCAAATGGTATGTGTCAAGAGGGTTGTATTAGATTGCATCGACTTTGTTTTCAATGATTATAATTGTTTTCTTCAATCTATCACAAATAAGCAAATTGATTCGTTTCTTGTTAAGCGTTACTTTCTTTGTGAGAACTTCTTTCTGGATTTCATAATTATTATTTAAAGATGTCGGTATCTTTTCGTTTCGATCCTTTACCTTATTGTTCAGAATTGAAAAGATATTATTTGCTATAACAGACTTCATTCCTGCGTAATCATTTTTCAGATAGAAGTGGTAGATATCACTCCAATCATTCTCCTTTCTGCTGCAGTTGATGATATCTAAGAAAGTAGCTTTCGTCGAATTTTGTTCAACATTGTCATTTAGTATCTCCAATAGAAACTATACTTCTGTAATTCTTACCATATTAATATTTCCATTTCCCGATGTCTTTACTATAATAGCCAAAGATATTAAGGCTGTCTTCTTTACCTAGCTTTTCTAAGTATGAACGTTTACTTAAAAAGATCCCAATATGGCTATGAAGCTCTTGAAATGGACCGTTGCAATCTCTCAGTACATACAAGGCTTCTATATATTCCTTTTGATGACGCTGCGTAAACTCTTGAATAAATTTATGGCTGTCGAATTCAACTCCTTTGCCAATGTATTTTCGGATTATATTCTCCGCATCATCATGCAAGGCTTTCATAAAGCTTTCGTGAACTCGGTATACTGGGGTTGATGCATCTGCTGAGGTGTTAAGAGGAGTCGTTCTTCTAAAGCGCCATGGACGTGTATCTTTTGTGTTTTGTACGACCAGTTGTCCGTCAACGAGCTCTTTTAGATTTACATTAACACGACCTTTAGTGGTTGTGTCCTCTATAGACTGTTTAGATGTATCTTGCCATGTTATGGAGATGCTATTGCCATTCATGGCATTCATCCCCATTAGTAGCTCGTCATACAAAAATGTAGAACGATGCTCAACGCGTAAGTTACTAAAGTCGAGGTTCTCTACAACGATATACTCACGAATCAACACGGAGGCTCGAAACTTACCCTTTGGATCCTCAAAAGTGATGTCAACACCAGAGGTGTGGGCATGAAGGGTACCTAGTGGGAAAATATTATCTCTCCATTGTCGTAGTTCTTTTGCAGACTTGGACATAGACACAGGAGTTGTTGTCTCATCTGGGATGTGATACATGATATAGTCTTTGATTCTTTGATTATCAGGACTCTTATCTTTGCACTCGTGATAATAGAATTCAATAGCATTCAAGTAAATCTTTTTATCTACTTGTGCGCCATTTACAAAACCGCGTACATGGAGATAACCACCAAAAAGGAATTGATTTGCTAAGTCTTGAAGGTGTGGTTGAAGCTTGCCAAGACGATATTGAATACAGTCCTTGTTCTGCTGTTTTGCTTTTGCAGCATGTGTGCTTTTTTGAGAGATTAACGACCGAGCTTCCTTTTGGAATGTCTTGATAGCCTTTTCAAGAGAGTCTCTTAATTTTTTGTTTGTCATTTCGATTTTCGATTAGGATTATGGTGCACTTGGGTGCATCGCAGTTCAAAGGTAATATTTTTTGAGGTTGTACAAGTGTGTATCCGGGGAAATTGTTATATTGGAGGATTAAAAAAACAGTCACCTCCATGACCAACATAGAGGTGACTGAATTTTACTGCGCAGCAAGCAATGACTTTACATCGTTATATAAACTTATCAGATGATTATTAGACATATCAATAATAGGCTCATACATGAAACTATTGACATGGATGTTTTCTGGTGTCATCAAACAGGTTCTTGACATTACAGCAAGTTCTTCTGCAGGCACCTCAGAAGATTTCTTTAATTCTCCTAATAAGTAGCCAGTTTGACTGTCTTTATTAGCTTTTAATTCATCATAACTCAAATCGAGCTTATTTATCATGTATTCCTCTGATTTAAGACGAATGCCCATGGACAACACTAATTTATTTGCAAGCGAATAATTTTCTTCCCCTTCAGCTACAATATCCTCGCATAGATTGTACAATGTGCTGATATAGTTCTGTGTTAAAAACTTTTCATCTTGAAACTGGTTCTTGAATTTGGGTACAGTTGCAACAAAAACGTCCACGATATCCTTCATAGTCATATCCGCTGTTGTTTCTTTATCATGTAGACAGTGTGTCAATCGGTTATATTCATCAGTTTTACCTGCAGTGTATTCAATAATGTTTCTGACAAATGGGATAAGAGCTACAAACTTTTTCGGATTATTTTCAGCTGAATCAACAAATTCATGAATTGGTTCTCTATAAAATTTTCCAGGGCTTAAAGTAACTTTTCTGCTTTCTTTATTCTTGTGGGCCATAAGTATTGACTTTCCTTTAAATTCAAATCGTCCAATAACCAATCGATAAAAATCAAAATTATGTGTTAGTAGGACAAACTTAATATTTGCCTCTTGCTGTAACTCCTTCAAATACTCAACAATGGCATACTTATTCTTATAATCAAATGAGTCGGCGATGTCATCAAAGACTATAAAACTAGAGCCTCCTTGGGCTTTTCTAGCTTCTAGTTCAAATAGTACATGCAAAATATAAAACGCTCGTCGCTCACCTCTACTAAGTACTTTTAGTAACTTGTCTTTATCTTGTGCTACACCCTCTTCATCACTATCTCTAAATATGAATTCAAGTGTTGCTGATGTCTCCTTTAATAATACATCACTTTGGTTTTTGAGAACAACAGTAAAAGGAACATTAAAACGTGTATTGAAAATATCAAGTATCGCTTTCCAAGCTTCAACCTCTTGTGAGGCTTGAGCTAAAATTTGCTTCAATTCATTTTGATGGCCATCATAACATTCAAAAAACTCACGATACAATTCAATAGAGTTGTGTAAATATGATTTTAGAACCTCAAGTCTAAATTCTTGATACTTAGCTAGTTTAGCAATAAGTGTAGGGTTGGCTTTAATTGCTTCCTTAAAAGTTCTCATCTCTTGATTTTTATTCAAGCCAGTGTCCAACCTGTCGAATATTTCCTTTAAAGAAGGGTCTTCAAGTACATTATTGATTTCTTCATTAATCAAACTCTCAAGTGCTTCACTGTCCTCAATCTGTGTTTTGTCGTCACTTAGCATTAATTTGTGTTTGGCCTGAAAATACCCTGCTCCGACTGCTTTAGCAACCTGATCTGCTTGATAAGTTCCAAAAGAAACTGATGGATCACCAGAAAAGAAAGTTGAGTTATTCAATAGTTTTGCATACTGATCAGCATAACGAACTAAATCACTGTGATTTTTTGCCACAAATTTAGCGACAGAACCTTTCTTATCAAATATATCATTAAACTTGAAACCATAATCTATATGACTACTATTTGAAACATCACTGTACATTTCGTATATTCTTCGCATAACAGAAATGTTTTCATCATTGACAAAAGCAAAGCGTAATTCGCTTTCAATATCTGAACTTTGAGATTTTTTCTTCAGCGCACGGAGTAGAATTTGGTACTTCTCATCTATTTCTGAGAGAATTTGATCATATCTTTCTTTCAGAGTTTTGTTGGCTAAAAATTGACTAATTCTATGTGAAGAATCTAGCCCAGTGTCTTCTGATTCGACAACCAAAATCTCTTCCTTAGCAAGTGCATTTCCACTTGCATATTTTAAAATGAATTTTGAAATCCGATTGGGATACATTTCATCTTTGGGTTGCTTGTTTTCGGAATACAGTTTACAACTCTTGGTAAATGAAGTCTTCATTACACCATTAGGTGCATACACAATGTTAGTGTTTGTGTTACTAAAATCAAACTCGTGGTTCAATTCACCGATGCCGAAACAATTTGACATCTCTACTTTAATTTTGTTTGTCATGGTTCTCTATTTTTTAGATTAATAATTTCAGACTAAACAAGCACACAGATTAGGATTTCAATCCTAATTCAATGCCTTGCTCACATGACAAAAATATCATATTAACGACAAACCTCATAAGAAATTGCTGATGATACATAGGGGCAGTATTATTCACATTTTCTTCCCCTCCCGATAAAAAAAACAGAACAAAGCAGTAGAAGGTAGCGCTTCCACTGCTTTGTTTCATCCTAGTTTTCACAATCTATGATTTTAATGATTCCAGATAACGGTCCTCATTACTTTCCCTCGTTTACAATACCAAAAGGAATATGTACAGAAGGTACATTCTTCAAATCAGTTACATGTGTCTCTTGGTCATCAAAGAATATGTGAGGGTGCATGATATCTAGTACCCTAGCTTTTTTTATACCACCTAAGAAGAAAGCTTCATTTACATCCACCCCCCAACTCTTTAAAGTAGTAATTAATCGCTCATGCGAAGGAGCATTCCGAGCTGTTACTATAGAAGTTTTAAGAACACGTTTGTATTCTGGGTCCTCGAGTTGTCGTTTTACTTCCATCTTCTGGAAGTAAGAAATCTTTTTAAACAAATCACCTAAAAGACCTGGCTTCATCGGCTCACTCGCACACGCTTTCTCATGTTCATGGAAAGCTGCCATTCCTTCTTTTTGAAATATCTGTTCAGATTCATCAGTAGCAATAACACCGTCAAAATCGAATGCTATCCTTAATTCGAGATCATTTTCGTTATCATTATCCAACATGGAGTTATTCAGAACTTGTCCAGCCGCATACCCTTCTTTACAAGCAGCAACCACATCTTGCTTTTCTGCTGATAAGAATAACGAGACATTATATGCTGGTAGATATCTATAAGGACTTTCACCAGAGAAGAATGCAGCTCTAGTTATATTTAAACCATAGTGTTGAATAGAGCGAAAAGCACGTAATCCTGTTTCAGGGCTATTCCTCGACAACAACACTACTTCAACAGGTTCTTCTACTGAAAAAACTTCATTTAACCTTAGTAATCTGCGTATAAAGGGAAAAGCGACTCCCCTTTGAAAAGGCTTATCAATATTAGATTCCTGAAATTTCCTGTATTCCTCGACACCTTTATCTCGATAAACTTTATGTGATTCTGTCAAATCAAACAAAGCACTAGAAGCTACAGCAACGACTAATTTCTTTTCTATTGGATATGCCATAGCTTAATAGTTATTCCAATTATTCATTGCAAACATTCTCATACCATTGCCAGGTTCATACCATGGGTAATATTCCTTATACTCTTCTTCAGCTTTTAGGAAATCTTCATCCAAAGCATGTACAGCGTGCATATAAAGCAACCCAATCGTTGCAGAACGAGACATTCCTTGATTACAATGTACTAGCACCTTGCGATTATCAATATTAGCATGAATTGCTTTCAATGCCTCAGTGATAATCTCTTCAGGTATAAATTCAGGTTTAGGAGCATCTACTAGATTCAAAATCAAACGATTATCTCTATGTGCAATTAAATACTCAGGGTGATCTTTAGGCGCAGCACGACCTGTATAACCTAGTGCTTTACGATGGTATGGTTCTTTACATGCATGGATGACATACCAGCCTTCTTCATACTTTACAATGTTCTCATAATCCTCTTGAGAACCAATGTACAATTCTTTATAAATCTGTTTCATTTCTCTATTAATTAAATTATTATTGATAGCTCTTCTATCACTTGATTTTACAAGTGATAGAAGGCACATCCTACTGTTTATTACAAATTACTCGGTACTGGGACTAAAGGACCAATAACGGTATAAGAAGTTGTCTTTTGATTACAACTTGAACATACTGCTGCTATATACCAATTGGTATCATAGCTGTTTACCTTTTGTACATGAGCACCTACTAAGTTAGTTCCATAACAACTTATGTTATGGCATGAGCTTGCTTTCTGACCTGAATGGGCTTCCCAATATTCAAGCCATGAAGAATAACCACTTGGGGCATCAAATCTTGATGAGCCATTTACATTTCTCACTAAAAATTCCATAATAAAATATTAAATACAGCGACAATTATTACTGGTAAAAGCGTCCGCTGATTTTACGCTGATTTCAGTTGTAAAATTTCAAATGATGCATCTTCTTGAATTGTTACACGACAAATGTATTAAATTAAATATCACCTGCATAAAAAATAGCAAGTCACATATAGGGGCACAATTATTCAAAATTTCTCCCCCTTCATGTCTCTTGTTTGCTATAATATGTTATATTTGTTATCAAATTACAAATCTCAAGAATGATGACTTACACAGAAAAACAAAAAACTGCAATTTTAAAATCCCTATTGTATATTGTAGATGCTGATGGTATACGTAGCACACAAGAAATATGCTTTCTACGTTGGTTCTCTATAAACAATGATGAAAGGCTAGAAGATATCATGGATCATGCGAAGTCTATGACTTATGAAGAAATGCAAGACACTATCCACAGCTTAGATGAAGAGGGCTTTGAAGAAGTGACTCGCTTATGGTATATTTGCTCCCTTAGTGATGGTATAGTCCCTGAAGAATTAAAAGTCATTATTGCCCTAGCCCATAATGGTGAACCATCTATTCCAAATAAGTCTTTAAATAAAGAGGATATCAAGTACATCATTGACACTTATGATAGTGAAGACGCTCCGATCCTTCCATCTATGGATTTTCTTACAAGGTATTATCATCCCAAAATTGCATTGGACGATAGGGCACTTGAAGATCAGTTTTTCTCTTCGCGTGAATTACTGGAAACTATTGAAATCTTTGGATTTAACCAGGAAGAATTTTGGCTGTTGGTATTGTTTGTCAAAGATGTAGTAGAAGAAAAATGTAAGTCTGCGATTACATTACCAGAATCGACTGTTGATGCTATTCGTTCTATTCGTGATGCTATTGGTGATTTACCACTATGTCCCAGCTGTAGAGAGTTCTCTCCTGATGATGAGTTACCAGACGATGCATATATCAAGTTTAATAATGATATCGAGCTAACAATCCGTTTAGGAAAGAAATGCGTACTCAAGTGTGATAACGACCAAGCGATTTATCTTTTGGCTCATGCTTGTAGTCATTTACTCCGTGAACATTCTATTGATAGTCTGTATATGAATCAACATCCAGCAAAGATCTCTCATACTAGAAAACTAGCTATGTTTTATGTAGTCATGAAGAAGTTTTTGCAAGATAAATCTAGAGAAGTAGAAAACTTCAAAGGTAGAGATAATAAAAACCTGCTCATAGCACAAGTCCTGCATGCAATTGGTTGGCTAGATGCAAAATATGCTACTTTATATACAGAAGATAGTGTTCCAAACAACAGCTTCTATGACTTAGTCAAGAAGTATATTAAGGCTCCTTGTAAGGATATCAATTTTAGCTCTATTTACTATCAAGGAGTGAAGATTGAGAGTTGATTGTTTTTTGGAGGAACTCGTCAAATGTTTAAAGATTTCTCTTCCAATATTTCTGTAAAATCACCTAAACACTTGTCAATATATCTGGCTAGTTCACCATTTATAACTTTCACAAATGTCTCAGGATCATTCCAGTCGTTAAATCCTTCGCACCAACTCCAGCCGTGTGGATAGTGCTTTACAGCGTCTTCGTTAAAACAATCAAAATATTCCCCGTTAACGCGATTTTCCCTACAAAATCCCCAGGAGAACCCTTGTAGCTTAGTGTATTCGAACTGGAATATAACATATTTTTTGCTGGACCAATTTGGGTGAGTGAATTGTATCTGATAATCGAGTCTGCCTTGTGAGGTGTTAAAATTATCTTCGACTTCTAAATTATATTTCTTTGCAATGGGGTTTAGTTTCGGAGATAAATATTTTTCTACTGCCTTTTGAATTATTGGATCTCGTTGATTGATTATTGTCATAACGGCCTCTATGTTCTCTAATGTACAACTTGTATTAAGTATTTTTTCTTCTGTTTTCATATCTAGAGTTTGATTTGTTATTTGTTTGACTAGGTCAGAATATTGTATAATGGATTCACGTACAAGTGGCTTGTTGTAGGCTAATTGTGCACATTGTTGAAGCCACTGCAATATTGTATTACGATAGGAGATTCTTATATAATCTTTATTAGTAAATCGATTAGAAGTAGCCTCCTTTGACGCTTCGTAACCTTCAAGGGTAAGGTAGATAACACAATGTCTATTCTCATCTTTTGTGGAGAACTGTTTGGCGTAATTGTTGTAACGGACGAGTTGTCTGGGTTGATCTTTTGCACTCAGCTTATTTTCTATAACAATGTAGTAGGTACCGTCTGTGATATGAATATCAATTCTTCCTCCTTTGGTTTTGCTGACTGATCCAATATAAAGTTCGGTTTGTATTTTAACTTTGCTCTAATTAATTTTTTCAATGGGATTTGTAAGGTTTGTTTCTCCTTCATTTGAATTCTCTGATTCCATAACTATATTACAGAAACTACGCAAAAATGAATCATTCATGCCGTGTGAGCCATCTTTACTCAGTAGTTCTGCAATAAAGGCACTGTGTAATCGTACTTCGTCAGTCCTAAGATTAAGTATGTTGAATGTGTTGAAGGATTCTCCATTTTTATGTTTCTCTTGACTAATGGTTTTGTGTCGTCTGATTAGTCGAGTGATTGAAGTCAGGAGTGATTGAAGGTTTTCCATGATCGTTTTTATAATAATATAGTGTACCCCTATTTTAGGACCACATTTACTATCGTTTAAGAAATGGTTCGTCCATTTGATAGGTTAATATTGAATTTCTTATATGTCTACGTTCATTATAATATACTTAGTCCCTTGATATAACAATGAGCCATTGTCAGGAGAATGATTTGACTAGGATCCACTTCAAAGCGGTAAGCCAACTTAGAGGTAGTCTATTGTTCTTTTAAGGCTTCGCGAACTACACGAGCCTTGAATTCACTGCTACATGTACGTCGTGATGCCATAAGCAAAATTTGAGGTTGCATCAAATGGTCGAAAAATATCGTTTCTTAGCAAGTGGGGCGAAATATGGGGGACAATATAATTGGCCAACAATGCACTCATTATGCACTATTGGCATAACTATTAGCATGTTTTTTATTCAATATTTTTTGAATCCGTATTAGAAAGTGCATCGAACTTTGCTTTCATTGTTGGGTTCCCGCGAGTCAGCCTTTTAATGGTCAGATTATCAGCCTTATCATTAGCTAATCTTAGATTATTCTCTGAACCTATAAGTGCATTTTTAATTTTCTGAAGGTGGTCTATTGATTTGTCAATTTCATCAATTGCAGTCTGGAACTTTTTACTTGCCAAACGGTAATTATTAGCGAATTTATCCTTAAAGTCATTTAATTGGCTTTCGAAATTAGTCACATCAATAGACTGATTCTGAGCCTCTACTAATGCTTTCTTATACTCCAGACTCTTTTTTGAAGTCTGAACTAGCAATGTTATAAGAGGAATAAAGAACTGTGGACGGATAACGTACATTTTAGGGTATCTATGTGACATATCTACAATGCCTGTATTGTACAATTCACTATCAGGTTCCAATAATGATACTAATACTGCATACTCGCAATTCTTTGCACGGCGATCTTCATCTAATTTTTTTAGAAAGTCTTCGTTCTTGTGTTTTGTTGCAGTTTCATCCATCTCGTTCTTCATTTCGAACATAATAGATAGATATTCTGTTCCATCTTCTGAATCTCTAAAAATAAAATCACCTTTACTACCACTTGAAGCATCATTATCTTTCTCGAAATATGCGTAAGGGAACATAGGTCGAATTCTATTAAATTCCGTGTTACAGTGAATTTCCAATGTTTCACCTACCATCTTAGTAGACATACGTGCTTTTAGATCTTTATAGTAGTCTACCATATCTTGCTTCTGCTTCAGTTGAAGCTCGTAGCTTTCTTTGATGCTTGTTTCACGCATTGTAGCCTCACTTTTTTGTGAGTTAATTTGATTTTCCAAACCAGCTATAGTTGTTTCTTTTGCTTGAAGTGCTTCTTGGGCTTTTCCTTTTTCTTCTAGGATAGCAATTTTTAAGTTAGCATCATTCTTTTCCAATGCTGATGTTAATTCAGCAATTTCTTTTTCCTTCTGCTGAAGTTCTACTCCAAACTCTAATTGCTTAGATTGAGCAATTCCATTGAGCTTCTCATTGAGTTTTGCAATTTCTGCATCCTTTGCACTTATCGCTAGCTTGCTGTTTGATAATTCATTTTGAAACTTCTGTTCAGCTTTTAGTGCTAAGGCCATTTGTTCAGCTTGTGTCTGTTTATGAAGTTCTTCAATTCTTCTATTAACTTCACTTTCGAACTCTTGGTTCTTAACTTGACTAACTATGCTTGCATAGTCTGCTTCATCTACAGTAAAAACACTCCCACATTGTGGACATCTTAATTCTTTCATATATTCTAATTTTATTGCAACTCATATTTATCAGTTTTAATTCGCTTTATAAAAGCTGTGCGTTCTATTATAGGCGGTAAATACGTCGGTTTGCAGAATCAGTATAAAGAAATTGAACTTTTGCAATCTTAGCAGCTTGCAATAGTGTTTCTCCACGTTCATAGTTGCTATCGTGCAGATGATAGATGTTTTTTGCTGTTGGAGAGTTAAATTCATCTTTTAATCTGCTGAAACTGATTTTTTCGCCAGAGTGGCTAGCTTTAAGTTTTTTAAGTTCATCGACCAACTGTTTAACTAGTGCTTGATTTACTGCCATAATAAAAATTTTAAGAATTAAATAAAAGTCTTATACACTGATTAGGTGTTAAGAAGAAAATAAACATACAAATATAGTGATAATTTACATATAAAGCATTAATAATAACGACAAAGTGCTATCTTTTGTTGTTAAATTCTGTGTCTTTGATTCATATGTGGAATATTATAATTTGCATGGCTTGAATACTTGCAACAATGCGTGCACTTATGCGATGACCAAAGAAAAACTTACAGACTGCTGTAAGCAATATAATATCACCTTTAGTGAACATGAGCATCATGATGTCCCTGCTGATCGTTTTATTGTAATAAGGTTGTGATTGCTGATACACAGGGGCTGGCCCCTAGAAAATGGAGAAAATACACAAGATGCAAGATGACGGTTTATATATTGTGGTAATGTCTGAGAAGGAGGTTGCGGCAATATAAAATATAATACCCCCGCAGGGCACTTCAATTCAGCCTTGCGGGGGTATTATTTTGTAGCTCATTATCAACTTCTATCTATTCTTCAACTGTGTCATCTTGTCCCATTTCTTTGCTCTCTGGAACAACTCTCCTCGACGATTATACGCACCAGATACTCCTTGAGGATACTCATTCAAATAAAATTCCACAAAAGCATCACAGTCATATAATTTGCGGAAATGTCTGATATGCAGTTCGGCTGGCAGGGCGATACATCCGTCTTTAAAAAATTGACTGAGGTAGTTGTTCATTAGCTCTCGCTCTAGGTGTACAACTGGGCAATCTAGCGAGGTCTTGCCTTTTGTGTTAAGGGTAGGTGTAGTAAAATGTTGCATGTTCATAGTTTTTTATTTTAAAGTTATTGTATTAATTGGAGATTTTGGCTTGCGTAAATATAGTGATTTATGCTGGGATTGGCAAGTTTTGTGGGAGTGGTTTTTGTGGGGGCTAGTGAGGAAATGGGTGTTGTGAGGCCAACCACTCCGTCGCTACGCGCCACCTCGCCACGCTTTGGAACGAGGAGCTATGCAGGGTGTATGTACAATCTCTATGGAGATTTCTAAATATCATCTTGTTCTAGGGTATCATGGCTGGTGCCTTGGAACTGTTTTTTTAATAAGTTGAATAAACACGAAATAGCCTATTGATTACTAGTGTAGGATATCCCGTTATTAATTCCATTGAAGCTACCACTTGTTATCAGTAATAATGGTTGCAAAATCCGTCTTTTGTATCGTTTTCTATTTGGATAAAAGTCGTACATTTGCCTGTTGTTATCAACAGAAAATTCTTTAAACAAAAGAATGTGTAATATGAAATCCGTAATCAAAAAATTTATGCTTGTAGCAAGTGTTATTATCTGCCTTGTTTTATTATTATCGATAAGCACATTTGCTTTTCTAAATCAAAAGAGTTTCGGACGTTTGCCTAGTGGCGAGCGATTGGAACGTATCAGACGTTCACCTCATTTTTATGATGGGGAGTTCCATAATATGCATCCTACGGCATTGATGACTGCTAGTAAGAAAAGGAGTGAGGCGATGTGGGACTTTTTATTCTCTAAACCAGATGGGTTGATTCCGAATAAGCCGATTCCTGCCGTGAAGACTGATCTTAAAACATTGGATAAGGGGGTGGACTGTATCGTATGGTTCGGGCACTCGTCGTATCTGCTCCAGTTATCGGGTAGACGGATATTGGTGGATCCTGTGTTTTGTATGGCGTCTCCTGTGTCATTTGTCAATAAGCCGTTTAAGGGAACGGATATCTATCGTCCTGAGGATATGCCTGATATGGATTATCTGGTGATTACTCATGATCATTGGGATCACTTGGATTACAATACGGTGAAGAAACTGAAAGATCGTGTGGGTAAGGTTATCGTGCCGCTAGGAGTAGGTGAGGACTTCGAGTATTGGGGGTATGATAAGCGGAGTATCATTGAATTGGACTGGAGGGAAGATGCTGTTCCAGAAGAGGGATTCGTTTTCCATTGTTTGCCTGCTCGTCATTTTTCTGGACGAGGGTTGACGCGCAATCATACGTTGTGGGCGTCATTTCTTGTGGAAACGCCATCTCTGAATGTTTACATGGCTGGTGATGGGGGATATGATACACACTTCAAGGAGATTGGTGAGAAATTTCCTAAAATTGATTTGGCTATTTTGGAAAATGGACAATATAATGATAGCTGGAAATATATACATACCTTGCCGCGTTATCTAGGGCGTGAAGCGCTTGATCTTGGGGCAAAGCAGGTGATGACGGTGCATCATTCCAAATATGCGTTGGCAAGACATCCCTGGGATGATCCGTTGAAGAATGAATTGGCGGCTGCCAAGGAGGATTCTTTGCATTTAATCGTGACGCAAATAGGTGCGATTGTGAAGTTGCAATAAAAAATACCCTAGCAAGTTTAGACACACGATACTTGCTAGGGTTACTTATACTATATAGTTTGATAGGAGATGCTTAGAATATCCCTAGAGAGACCATCTCTTCGGGAGTCATGCCAACCTGTTTGGCGATATTATAGTTGTAGGCATCGATTGCATCTTGAAGGGTGATCAATCGGATGAGCCACCAGATACCAAATCCACCAAGTGTAAGGTAATAGAGGAGCTGTGTGCCCATTCTGCCTAAAGAGCCGTAGGACCATCCCAAGAATAGAAAGAGTACCCAGATAACTGGAGCGTCTGCTCGGCGCATTTGATACATCATTAATTTATCAGCATTCATAATTGAAAAATTTAGTTTATGATTTGATTATGATGCAAAGATAGATTTTCTTCTTATTATGTCTTACAGATTTCTTATATTCACTATGGGGAGGTGTTGGGCTTATTGTGTGCCCCAAGTGTAGCTGGTAGGGTGTGCAACTTTTTCAAAAGATTGCCTCTTTTGGGGTGTCGTGTCTTTTAAATAACTACCTTTGTGGTAGTACACAAACTATAGAGTGGGTGTGTATTATGGTGTATCATATAATTATATGCAATATGTTTATTATTTCTTTAACGTACAAGGCTTCATTAGAAGCCATCGATCGACAATTAGACAATCATGTGGCTTATTTAAAGGCACAGTATGCTTTGGGGCATTTTGTGGCATCTGGTCGAAAAGTACCTCGAACTGGTGGGGTCATTTTATCTCAAATAGCTGGTCGGGAGGTCTTGGATAAGGTCTTAGAGCAAGATCCTTTTTATCAACATGATTTAGCTGATTATGAAATCATCGAGTTTATTCCTTCTATGACGAGTGAGTCGTTTAAAGATTTGCTACAGAAATAGTGTGGCTATAACGTCATCAGGTGTTTAAAATATATAGTCCCGTATATCTCGTTGGAAATATACGGGGCTATCTGTATAATGTATTGATCTTATTTTTTAGATACCATTACTAAGTGGCTGCGCCATTCTTTTGGTATTTCATTGGTTGTGTACACTTTGACAAGATCTTTTTTCGCTGTATTGTCTTTATCAAGTATTTCATTGACAAATGAACGGTCTAGCTTGAACATTGCACCAGTAATAGGGTCAACAATTAGTAGTCCAATGACTCCACCAAATACAATGTTGCCGATATACCATGGATCAAACTCTGAAGAAAGTGGCATGGTTCTCGTCTTGTAACCATCTTTTTCAAGGGTGTATGTATAAGAGGCCTTTTGGAAATATCCAGAACCAGCTTTTAAATTGAAAGTGGCTGGAGTCTCTCCCATGAAGACAATCACTCCGTTTTGATCTTTAATGGTGATCTTGGCATGTGATGGATCACTAGCGAAAGATACTGGGTATGAACTTTTGCTGACAATGGATGCACAGCTTGAGAAGAATAGTACACTTGCTGAAAGTGTGAATACGGTTACTTTTCTTAAAATCTTTTTCATTGATTCTTGTATTTGTTTTTAAGTCAGGCAAATATAGATTTTATTTTCGAAATAAAATCTATTAATTCGAGGTTTTTTGGATTTTAATTCTTCAAAATAGACAAGTATGTTATTTTGGTATATTATATATGTTGGTATTTGTTGTATATTGCAGATTTATATCTAAATTTTACAGATTGTGGATGGTGCAGTTATTCTGAAACAAATGTTTGTGGAGAATAAATTTGATCGTATCTTTGTAGGGTAAATCGAAAGATACATACGCTAATGTTAATAATATATCCATAACTCAAAACAAAATGATGCATTTACTCAAACGATCGTTGCTAGTTGTCAGTCTATTCATGACTATGTCCTGTGCTTTTGGACAAAGTTCAAAGTCGCAACTTGATAGTCTCTTTCATACAGGTGAAAAGTCGTATAGGCAAGGGAATTTTGAAAAGGCTGCGGCATATTATTGTGTGGCTGCAGATCAAGGGCATGCCAAAGCGCAGAATGAACTCGGTAATATGTATGTCTCAGGTAATGCAGTTCCCAAAGATTATTCGCAGGCATTAAAGTATTATCAAGCGGCTGCCAAACAAGGTGAAGGGGATGCTTTCTTTAGTATGGGGGTTCTGTATGAATTGGGGAATGGAGTACATAAAGATTCCATTCAAGCTGATAAATGTTATAAGAAGGCTCTAGTGGCGTATCAAATAGCTGCCGATAAAGGTGATAAGACGGTGTTTTCCGGATTGGGGGATTTGTATACTTACGGTAAGGGTGTGCATAGTGATAGAAAACAGGCAGTTAAGTATTATCGTATGGGGGCTGATCAAGGGGATGCTTCGGCACAAAGTCGTCTGGGCAATGCGTATGCGATAGGGAAGAGTATTCCCAAAGATTATACACTGGCTTTGAAGTATTTGCATCTAGCTGCTGACCAAGGGTATGCCTCTGCATTAAGGTCTTTAGGTGATCTATACTACTTAGGTTGGGGAGTAGCTCAAGATTATAAGCAAGCTGCACAATATTATGAATTGGCTGCCAAACGCAAAGATGTATCTGCACAAAAGATGCTAGGTGATTTGTATCTTACTGGCAAAGGTGTGGCTAAGGACTATGTGCAGGCACGTACCTACTATGTGATGGCTGCGGACCAGGGTAGTGCTAGGGCGCAAGATTGTGTAGGAGATATGTATCGTTATGGTGTGGGAGTGGATAAAGATTATGCGCAGGCTGTGAAATATTTTCGCTTGAGTGCTGAACAAGATGATGCATATGGTCAAAATTGTTTAGGTGATATGTATTATGTTGGCAAGGGGGTGACTCAAGATTATGCAAAGGCTATGAAATATTTTCAATTGGCGGCGGAGCAGGGAAATGCTAAGGCGCAGAATAATGTGGCTCATATGTATCTGAATGGGTATGGTGTCGCTAAGGATTCGACACTGGCTGTAAAGTATTATCGCTTATCGGCTAAACAAGGGTATGCAAGTGCACAAAATAATATGGGGTATATTTATGCGCATGGCTATGGTGTGACTAAGGATTATAAGCAGGCGGTCAAATACTACCGTTTAGCAGCAGATCAAGGTAGTGCGAGTGCGCAAAATAGTCTAGGCCAGATGTATTATTTTGGCCGTGGAGTAGATAAAAATTATACAGAGGCGGCAGGGCTTTTTGAATTGGCTGCCAAACAAGGGGATACCAATGCACAATGTGGATTGGGGATCATGTATGTAATGGGTCAAGGAGTTCTCAAAGATTCGATAAAAGGGAGAAAGTTGTTACAATTAGCGGCTGATAATGGGAATCAATCTGCACGACATTTTTTGAATAGGATGAAGTAGTAGCATTATTTCACTTACTCAAAAGATATAAAAGATATTATTTACGCAGTGAAAATGATCGACTACATTTTCTACCTACTAAGAGATTAGTAGGTTTTTTTTATGTCAATCTTGTTTAATTCAGTTCCTATATGGCTTTTATTACGAATGTGTTTCACGAATATTTCGTTTGTAAGACATTTTGTAAATATTGATCATTAAAGCTACTTTTTTTTGCTAAGTTGAAAGATGATATGTAGATTTGTGTAAACTCATTCCATAAGATTGTTTGTTTAAATTAATAGACCTGGTGGGGGCTTGTAAATAATTTAATGAGAGTTTTCTTAGTGATAAGAGCTCTTCGTTTGTCGAATTCCTCCACCTTCTAAGTGATTAGCGGGTGGTGTCTTTTATTATCATTCATGTTTGTTAGAAAAACGTGGATATGTATGATGTTCGGTGTCTATAGTGTTGTTAAACAAAATATATTGTTATATGGCCAGTTATGATGTCAAAAAAGTAATAAATGAGACGAGCTTAGCCGCGGCTGTGGCAGCTCTGCCTGGTGCTTTCTTCCCTGGAATAGATTTGGCTGTTGTGGGAGGTTTGTGGTTGAGGATGATGACTAAAATCGCTAAAGATAATCAGGTGATTTTCTCGGAAGAACCAATAAAATTTGTAGGGACTGTTGCTGCTGGAATTGGTGCTTATTGGACGGGAAGTAGGATCTTTAGTTGGGGTATTCCAATAGTGCTTGCTTTTTTTACTGGTGGCATTTCGTTGTTGGCCATTCCTGTAGTGAATGCCTTATTAAATGGATATTTCACCTTTGCCGTCGGACGGCGAATGGACAAAATATTTGGTGCTATAAGTGGAACGGATGCTGGAATGGAAATCGCTGCACAAGTGGTGAAAGCGGTTTGCCATGTACCTACACGAAGTGAATTTGGCGAATTTTGGGATGAAATCGGTGGGGCAATAATGAGAACGATTAACTAATTAATAGCTTATGAAAAGGAATTTGCTGATTATAGTAGCAATACTTGTTGGGGCTATTGTATTGGTACTTGTTGGGAATGTGATTGTGATTGGTGAAAAAATAACTTCCATTACTCATTTATACTGGTTGGAATATATATTATATATAATTATTATTCTATTGTTTGTAGTATGGGTCATTCGACCAATAGCTAAGATTTATCTATCTCCAGAAATGCCTGCATTGCAAATTGATGATACTTGGAATGCTGATCAATTGCATCGTTTTGGGATGCAGTTGGTTAAGAATTGTCGCTATATCCCCAAAGAGCAAAGAAAAGTACATCAAGCAGAATTAAAACGAAATCTCTCAATGCATGCGACAAATAGAGAGGAACTGTTGTTGGTTATTAAATCGGAAGTGAACGCACGTTTTGATGGTAGTGATTATGTCTTAATGGGCATTAACGGCAAAATCAAGGAGTGGGCTAAAACGGTTTTTCTAGTTACCGCTATATCTCAGAATAGCACATTGGACAGTCTATCGGTGATGGTACTTAACCTGAAGATGCTTGAAGACATTATTTTATCTTCTGGGTTTAAACCAACCAGACCACAATTATTTAAGCAATGTTGTCGAATATTATCGACAGCTTTAATCTCTTATGTGGTATCTGATGCTTTGATGGGTATGGATAGCGTAACACCATTTGAGGATGTCTTTCACGATGAAGTGACTAGTGGTGAGCATATTGGAATAGAGGATGGCGGCTCGGGTCACTTTATGACAAGTCTTTTTTCTAAGATTAAAATCCCTGGAGTTGTTGTGAGTTCTCTTTTACAAGGATCGACAAATGCACTCATGACTTTGCGTATTGGATATGTTGCCAAAATGTATGTTGAGAGAGGAGCAGCTAATATTACAGGTAAGTCAAAAAGGGATGTCCGAAAAAAAGCAATCAAATCGGCTTTAATCACTATGCCTTCAGTAGTGTCTGAATGTTCTTCAACTATTGGGCGTGCTTCTGCTAATGCAGTGTTGAAGTATTTCAATTTTAAAAAGTAAGTACATCAAATTATTCTTTTATATTGTTTCTCATTACATTATTTTTTATTTAAATAGGTCGTAATATATTTAATAAGCACAAACGTTTTATGCATGCTTTCTATATGCTATTTAGTATGTGCTATGTTTTCTACATGATAATGATGTAGACTGATCTATATACTAATTTACATAATTGCTTTGGTGAAGGTAACTTTGTATAGTCTGTATATTTTTTATATAGATTCTGTATATATGATTGTTTAAATAGAACATATATCTTTGTCATCTAAAATTAATGCATATCTATGTATGTTTAATCATATGTCTTCTCGTGGGAATGATTTGTGATTAAACAAATATGGATAGTGCTTTTACCTATTTATGAACAAAAAATATGATCATGCAAACTCAACAAAGTAATCTATTAAAGATTAGGCAGTGCTTAATAAATAATCTTGTATCTGTCTCCTATTAAAAAAGCAACTCTTAAAATTCAAGTGTATATCTATAGGTAGCTTTCTAATCTATGTTCAAACCACAATGTGATACGATATTATAGTTTATCCAAAAACACTGATTTAGATATATACACTAGTGAGATGTGTATAGAAACATGTCTTGTAAAATACTTAGTTCCTATTATATTATGAAAACTTATTTTTTTACTGTGTGCAATATATTATGTGTACTTCTATTGATAACTAGTTGCACACAAGCATCTCCTATCTCAACAAAAGATATTGATAAGGTATTAGCGCATGAAATGTTGTCATTTACAACGAGGTATATTACTGATACTACTGCTATTGAATCAAACATACGTGATTATATGTTGGCGCATAGTAGATCTACCGATAAAAGGGAAGAAAAGTGGGGGGAGTGGATGAGTGTACTGTACTTTCAATTGGCTCAATATCATTATGAAATACGAGATGGAGATTATATTAAGGTTTTGACGAAGCAATATAAGCGGTTGTTAGAAAAATATGATACACCTGTGATTTGTTATCATTGGTATACTTTGCGGGCCACGTTTATGATGGAGCAACTTTTGAGCGATTCCGATAGTGTTTCTTCTGAAAAAATGCCGTATGTGGTGTCGCAGTATCAAGAGGCTGTAAGGTACTTAAAGATGATTCCAAACAAGCAGATAGAAAGAAATAAAATAGAGCCTATGTGGTTATACTACAATATAGCCTTGATACACGAAAAATTTGATGTAGATCAGGCTACAGATAGTGTACAGAAGTATCTAAATATAGGGAAAGATTGGGCCAATCGCATATCAAAAGAGAACGATAGTGCAGCATATTCTGAGTATATGATTAAGAGCAATAATCTAGAGGCCTACATGCATCTTAAAAAACATAATACGAAAGAGGCTCTACAAGATGTGAAGCGAGCTATGACCTATTTGGATGCTCAACATATGTCACCTTTAAGCTATCAATCATCTCGGATGGCTTGTCTTTTTTGTTTGCATGACATCTATCAAGAAAAAAAGGATTATGTGGCGGCATTGCAATATGCCGATTCGATTATTCAGTGCCAAGAGAGGAGGTCTCGTTTGCGTCAGATGGCTTTGCAGAAAGTAGCCTCAAAATATGCTGATATGTGTGCCCAAGAAATGGCATTAGAAAAAATGAATGCAGCACATGCTGGTGTGCGGCATGTTGTCTTATTTCTCATTTTATGGCTGGGGTTGATAGGTACAGGTTTGTATATAGGCTACCGAGTATGTCGATTGAAAAGGGGAAGCGTGGATACCGTGTCAAAAAGTCCATCTATCCCCGTAGCTGAAAAACATCCTGTACATGAATTGGCCACAAAAATTACTTTGGAATATCGTAATTTGAAAAATCAATCGGATAAATTGCGACAAAGTATCTTATGTAACCAGATTATTCCAGAGGAACGCAAAAAGAGATATTTAGCTTCGTTGGAGGATATAAATTATGGGTATCTAGAGGAAATATTATCAAAGTCTACTAAACGATTGACATCGACTGACAAGTACTATATTCTTTGTTTCCTGATTGAAATTACTGTACAAGACGTCACGATTTTGCTGAATGTGGAACCAACTACTGTGTATGCTGTGCGATACAGGATTAAAAAGAAATTTCCCAAAAAGGCACATGATGCTCTGACTACTTTTCAATAAGGGAATGCATGTAGGTATAAAAGGAATCAAATGTTGTCTATATGTTTCGTGTGAACTTGTATTTGATGCTGTCTATATACTTAATACAGATGCTGTGCATATGGGATTATGTTGAATGCAATATCTTTGTTGGTACACATGGGGACAATTGCGAGATGCAGGTGTATATAAATGAATTAATGAGTGATATATATTATGATATTGGAGAACATACACAATATGTTTTTTTTGATGATAGATCAACTGATGGGGGCTAAAAGATTGGCACCTAGATTGGGGAAGATGGATCGGTTATGGATGGATCAAGCCAATTGGGTAGATAATTCGTCGACCACGCACAGTTTGTTTTTGTCGCTAGCTATGTGGCTGGGGATTTCAATAGCCTGTATTTTATTATTGTGGTGGCTTTATCTATTTATTAGGAGAAAGCATAGTGAGAATACTGTGGAAGAAGATACGGTTAGGACACCTGCAATGCCTGAGATCAAGCTATCTTTCCCATCCGTTAAAGAATGGATGGAAGTCAAGAATCTAGTGCTACATAGTACACTGTCAAGCACATTAAAAGACAGGGCACTCAGGGCGCTTACAGAGTTTGATGAGAACAGGTTTGAAGAAATCCGAAAGATGTCGGACAAATCAATCACAGCTAGTGATGTGCGGTATATGATCTGTTTTAGTGTGGGCATGTGTGTCACGGATGTGGCGACAATATTTCAGGTGGCACCAACTAGTATCTATACGATGAGATATAGATTGAGGAAAAAATTTCCACAAGAGGTCTTGTCGCGTATTGAATTTTTATAAAGAGCACGTAGAAAATCTAATAGTTTGAAATATGGTATGGGAGATTTGAGTAAGATAATAGATCAATATTGGGATATCATCAATATTGTGTTGATATGCGTGGGGAGTTTATTGCTCTTAGCTATAACGCATTTTATGGTGGCGCATCTGTTGGATATACAGAGAAGGAAGTATGTGAAGGGCCTGCGAATGGTATATGATCATGATGTGGAGTCGGTGGAAGATGTCAAAAAAATCATGAGAAAAATAGAAGTGAAAAGGCACTTGCAGACTAAGTGGATTCATAACACGTTGCTCTTATCTATGATGAAAAATGGGACGCTCAAGGTGGTGTATGAGCAGGTAGAGGTTTGGGGTATGCTCTCAGGTATTATTGAACAAAGTAAAAGGGTGGTCAACCATGATGATACGAGGATAATGGTGGTCTGTGATGTTCAGGTCAAGAACTTAGTCATTCATACGGATAGGCAGATGATTAAGACATTGTTGGGGAATGCTATTAATAACGCACTGAAATACACGTGTTTTGGAGAGGTACGTGTAGGAGGATTTATAGATGGAAAGGATTTGGTCTTATATGTTCAGGATACTGGAATTGGATTAAGAGATGAGCAGGTACATATGCTTTTCAATTCATTTATTCAAATTGATCAGTTTACTGAGAATAGTGGATTGGGTATTCCATTGATGATAGAGGCGGCTAGGTTGTTAGATGGCTGCGTGGGGGTGTATTCTCGCTTGGGATTGGGAAGTACGGTGTATTTTAGACTACCTGTATGTGAGAATGGTGAACAAATAGCCCATCAGATGATAGATAGTGTGGTGTATCAGCGGATGAAAAGGGCGATATGGGTAGATGGAGACAGGCAGTAGTCAGATACCTTTAATTATCGTCAATAAAAACGATAATGTTAATATATCGCCAATAATAGCGATATTTATACTGTATCGCTAAAAATGGCAATACGGCCAAAACTGAATATATGTTGGTGGGGATCTTTTTGAGTATAGGGTGCGCCTTGGCACTAGGTATGGTGTATAATTATTTGTATGGATAAAGATATAAAAAGAATACGGAGAAGATCATAAAAATCTTCTCCGTACGTGTTATTAAATCTAGATAAACTAGTTGTTCCCAAAGCCGCGGCCCATGCCCGACTTGCGTCGGCCTTGACCACAACCTCTACCTTTGCCTGCACCGTCGTTGCAGCCACGTCCGCGTCCTTGTCCTAAACCTCTGCCGAGGCCTCTACCTTGACCGCGTCCTTGACCAGATGCATCGCTTGTACAACAACCGCCTAAGCCACGACCTTGGCCTTGACCCATACCTTGTGTTGTGCCTGCTTGTGCAGGACCTGTTTTGTCTCTGTTAGGCATACTTGTAGTGTTTTTTAGTTCAATCGTTTCTTTCTCTTGAGTATCTTCTTTGTTTCCAGATACTGTGTGAGCATCCTTCTCTACATTCTTTTTACCGATAGTGAGAATCTTCTCTAGGGCTTCTTGTAGGGCGAGAGCACATGCCGAATCGGGGGCGTACTCTGAGATGCTTTGTTTAGCAAGCATGGCTTCGACCATTCGCTTGTCAAAGGGCACCTTGGCTACTACAGGAATATCTTGCTTATGACACCAATCTTCTATTTGATTGGTACATGTTTCATCCAAATCGTATTTATTGATGACGACAGCTCGCTTGCTACAAAATTCTTGAGCTAGCTGAGCCACTCGTTTCAAGTCTTCTATACCAGAACGTGTGGGTTCGGTGCACATGACAATCATATCGACACCTGTTATAGTAGAGATGACTGGGCATCCGATACCTGGAGGGCCGTCCATAATCATGTGGTCGTAATGCTTATCGCGCATGATTTCATCGGCACGAGTACGAAGTTCGTTGATGAGTTTACCAGAGTTTTCTTCGCCTGGATAAAGGCGTGCACGGGCCATATATCCGAAACGGAAGGGACCGTAGTACATACTGCTTTCGTGGTCGTGGTGCATGGAAATTGCTCCAACTGGGCACACTCGACTACACAGTTCGCAACCTTCGCATGCAATCTCGTCGACACGCACCATATCATCGATCAAAGATAAGGCGTTGTAGTGACAGTGGTCTACACACTGTCCACAGGCAATACATGCTTCTGGATCAATCACTGGATGTTCACCAGAAACATAGCTGCCTCGTTCCTCAACTTGTTGGTCAAATAGGAGATATAAGTTGGCCGCATCGACATCGCAGTCGATCGCAAAGGTCGATTGGCTTTGGGCGATAAAATCGGCCGTAATGCTTGATTTTCCTGTGCCTCCTTTTCCACTGATAACGGCTATTTTCATAAGGCTTTATCTTTAGTGTGTTGTTGATTGGCTTCTATAAGTCGGATATGTTCCAAAATCTGTTCAAAGTAACTTCGGTATGCAGGTAGTTCGTCGACAACGAGCTGACCACCAGCATAGCATGAGGCTATCTCACGTGAGAAGGGGATACGGGCAATGACATCAACACCTCTATCTGCAAGGACTTGTTCCATTTGATCATCCCCCATATCGGCACGATTGATGACTACACAATATGGTTTGCCTAGACTGTCTAGGGTATCCATGGCTTGAATCAAATCGCTCAATCCAAATGGGGTCGGTTCGGTCACCAAAATGACGAGGTCGGATTTGGCGGTCGTTTGAATAAATGGGCATGAGGTGCCTGGAGGAGAATCAAGGAGATAGTAATCGGCTGGATATTCCTTTTCGGCAAATGCCACTGTATCGTGAATTACAGGAACTCCCGAACTGGTATTGACGGCCATGCGGCCTTCGATAAGTATAAAGCCATCGGTAGTTTCCTTGGCAGTCACTTGTCCTATTTCCAAGTTGGACGCACTAATGGCACCGTGTGGACAAGCAACCATGCAGGCGGTACAGCCGTGGCATAGATCGGGAAGCATCTTGGTCATATGTGCTGATGGCACACAGAGCATAGCGTTGTAGTGGCAGTATTCGACACATTTACCACAGAAGCGGCATTTGTCAAGGTCGATAACTGGACGAAAATCGGTGACAATATGACTTTGACGATCGGTCGTTTCCAAAAAGACGTGACTATTGGGAACCTCTACATCGCAATCGACCAACACCACAGATGGGGTGTGTTGGTGCATCAGGCGGAAGAGGTTGGTGGAGACGAAGGTCTTACCGGTGCCGCCTTTTCCACTGGCAATACTAATTTTCATAATGATGTATTTACTTTTTTCTGTCTTGAAGCATTTCGATGATATGGCCAACGGTTTCGCCTTCTTGTACAACGATCATTTGGATGCCGAGTTCATCTAGAAGGGGCTTTACTTTTGCACCAAAAACGCAGGCAAAGATTTTTTCAACACCTAAGTTGGCTAGACGATTGACAGCTCCTGTACCAGCACCATGTTGTTGAGTGCCCACTTGATTTTGCAACCAGTCTACTTGACCTGTTTCTGTATCGTATAGGGCAAAATATGCTGCACGACCAAAACGGGCATCTACATGGCTATTCATTTCTTTCTCTTGACTTGTAATAACGACTTTCATTGTTGTATGTATTTGTTTATAAATGTACGTAGTATCTATTCCTCGGTCATGAGGTTATCGGGGTTGTGATAGACGATTATTTCTGTTTTACCACATAGTGGACATTCCATTGAGGACGTAGTGTCTGTTGCATTTTGTGGGATATTAAACACGCTGCGGCATGAGGTACATTGATACCATTCGGTTTCATAATGTACGTTACCTCCCTCAAATTTGATAGGACGTCCCTCTATAAAGGCTTGAGCCACCTTTTGGCGTGCTCGTTGATAGATACGGGTAAGGGTAGGACGCGACACATGCATCAATTCGGCGGCATCTGTCTGGTTGTTACCTTCGTAGTCCAATAAGCGGATGGATTCATATTCTTCAAAAAGGAGCATGATATGCTCTTGCATCCGACCGCTGTGGTGCCCGCCGCGATGTCTTCTTGGGCCACAAGGTCTAAAGCCCGACACCGTAGGGGCACCAGCTATTTTGCGTATCTTTTGGGGTCTTCCTACCATAGTTTTCTTCTTTTATGATGCAAAGTTATGAACTATTGTTCAATATTCAAAGCGAAATAGAAGAAAAAAACATAGGAGCCTTTTCATTTTTATGTATCTTTGCACTACTAAAGAGTGGTTAAACATGTAGATACATAATAAAAGACTAATGATGATACATAGAAATATTGAAGATATAGATGCCGTGCCTACTTCGCACGGAGCAGGCATGAAGAAGGTGCTTATAGCTAAGCACGAGATTCCCTCGAATATTACGCAGATAGCCTATACAACTGTAGATAAGGGAGAGCATATCCTAGGCCATACCCATACGGATATGGAGGAACACTTTTTTATTGAGAAAGGAAGTGGATGTATCGTACTGGATGGGGTGGAGTATCCCATGCATGATGGAGATTATTTCTATGTTCCTGCTGGAATGAAGCACGAACTATGCATTGGGGATACTCCAGTAAAAATGATGACGATAGGGGTATTGGTCTAAAAAGTATGTGGTAGAATTAATGATTTTCTTCTATATCTGAATAGAGTAGACTATATATTTCTAAATCGATAAAACGGTCGTTGGGATAGTATTCCGCTTCTCGTGCTACACCTTCGAAGGTAAAGCCGAGACGTTTGGGTATGGCAGCGCTAGGATGGTTGCCTACACCACAACGTATCTGCACGCGATTAAGATGAAGATCCTCGAAGGCGTATTCGCATAATCTCTTGGTAGAACGAGTTACAATGCCTTGTCCCTGACAAGCCGATGAAAGCCAATAGCCAATTTCGGTTTTTAGGTTGATAGGATCGGTATCCCTGAAACCAATTAGTCCAATAATCTGTTGTCCCATACGGATGGTAAAAGTGGGTTCTGGTTCACCGTCTGATGGATAGAGCGTAGCTTGGATAAAATCTTTGGTATCTTGACTCGTCACTGTAAATGGTACAAAGGGAAGCCATTCTTGAAGGTACTCTCTTTGGGTATCTATGATATTGAAAATAGCTTCAGCATCTTCGATGTGTAGTGCACGTAGTGTGATGTTGTCTGTAATTTGAAAATACATATTGATTGTTTTTTATGAGATAATCTTTTTACGGGAATAAGTTACAACAAATGTAGTGAATTTATTGAAAAATGTTTTTTGCTTCCCTGTTTTTATTTTACTTTTGTCCCAAAGTTTTTCAAAGATGACTTTTAGTGTCGGATAAATCAGTGAAGTACAGAACCTCTATGTGGACAGCTTTCACACATCATAAACAACGCACGGCATGGTGTTTTATATACATCATGTTGGCTATGTGTGTGTCTAAAGGGTTGCACTTTCATGAGGGGCATCATCTTCAACATACGCTTCATATTGAGCACGTTGATACGAAATATACGACACAGCATATTTTTCAATCGGCTGAAGAACATGCTGCTCATAAGGCGGTATTAGATCATACCTGTGAGATATGTAGTCAGTTGATCATTCTATTACAGACTCCTATTCAAGGGGTTTATTGGATCTCTCAAACACCTCTGCTCGAGAGAGTCTTATTTAATCCATTATTCATCTTTCTTAAAGCCGTAAATACGTTTACGGTGAGGGGACCTCCGTGTTGTACTGAATACTCTTTTTGAGTTTCTTTTTACTATACGATCACCTTATAGGATGCCTTCACGAGTGTTTTGACTTATGAAGACATGGCTGGTGTATGCGTATGAAATATAAAATAATTAATTCAGTACAAACAGATGAAAAGAATCTATTTAATGCTGTTTATGGGCATCTTATGTGGTGCACTATATGCAGCTACTCCAATATCGCAAAATGCGAATAAACTAGCTACAATCACTGGACATATCACAGACTCTAAGGGAATGGCATTGATTGGGGCTACCGTATATATCCCAGAGTTACAACGTGGTACAACAACTGATGTTCATGGACAATACACGTTGAAGAAGTTGCCCATGGGGCGAAACCTACATGTACGTTACGCTTATGTAGGATATGAAACGCTGATCAAACAAGGACGCCTTACTCAGGAGGTAGTGACTTGGGATATTACTTTACATTCGTCGGTGATTCAGACCGAGGACGTAGTAATCACTGGAGGATACATCACTTCGCAACACGAAAATGCGGTAAAGATTGATATTGTACGCCCAGATGATTTGCAGTCTACTCCCAACTTGACACAAGCTTTGGCTCAAGTGCCTGGTGTGGATATTATCTCGAAAGGAAATGGCCCTGCTAAACCTGTGATTCATGGATTATGGGGAAATAATATCATGGTGCTTCAAGATGGCATCAAGGTAGAGAACTACCAGTTTAGTGAAAATCACCCAATGAGTGTGGATAATACAAATCTTGGCCATGTTGAGGTCATTAAAGGTCCAGCGTCTTTATTGTATGGTTCGGATGCAATCGGTGGGGTTATTAATTTTGTTGCTGCACCTCTAGCTCCTGTTGGAACAGTACAAGGTAGAGTGACTTCACAGGCCTTTAGTGCAACGAAAGGGTGGAATACTTTGGCGGAAATCAATACGACACAAGGGAATATCTCTGGTGGATTGAGTGTGAAGCGTAATCAGCATGAAGATTATCGTCAGGGAAATGGTAAGGATGCTAAAAATACGCGTTTCAACCAGTTGAATATGAAGGGGTATCTTTCCTATGCATTGCCTATTGGGGTCTTTAAATTGACTGCTGAGCAATATGATCAACAGTTGGGCATGTGTGTCGGTGCGGCGCAAAATTTGGTGACATACAACAGTCATCATAACGATGTGTGGTATCAAGATCTTCGCAGACGTGTGGTAACGAGCCAAAACACGTTGTATTTGGGACGTGTAAAATGGAATGTCAAAGGGGCATTTCAAGAATCGAATCGTCAATTGCAAACAAATGGGGGCAATCCAGAAATTGAGATGAAGCTTAGAACATATACTCTCGATTCAAAATGGAATGTACCTGTATGCGATCAATCTAGTTTTATATTTGGTGCGCAAGGTATGTGGCAAAATAATAAGAATCTTCATGATAGAAATACAATATTATTGCCCAATGCAGATATTAATAGCTTTGGGCTTGTAGGATTGTATCAAACGAAGATTGGTTCTCGTTGGAACATGCAAGGAGGATTGCGTTATGACTGGTATCATGTAGATACTGAGACTGTGGGCGAGGCTAATGATGCGGCATATAGACCAGCATTGAATAGACGATACCACAATCTATCTGGCGATATTAGTGCCAATTATCGTCCTGATGAACATTGGACATTGCGCTTGAATGTGGCACGTGCCTTCAGAGTTCCGAATCTAAGTGAATTGACTTCGAATGGTAGTCACGGCGCACGTATCGAATTGGGGAATGCTGATTTGGAAACACAAGATGCAACAAATGTTGATGTGAGTGCACACTATCACTCACGATTGGTTACTTTTGATGTGGCAGCTTTTTATAATAATATTAAGCACTACATTTATGTGCAATCTACGGGTAACTTCAGTGAATCGGGAAGTCCCATCTATCAATATCAACAAAATGATGCACGATTGTATGGTGGCGAAGCTGGATTGCATGTGCATCCTAGCATGATTCCTTGGTTGCACGTTAAATCGACTTATTCCTATGTTGTGGGTAAACAAAAGGGTGGAGAATATTTGCCATTTATTCCTGCACAGAAGATACGTAGTGAAGTGAGAGCTGACCTGCCATCAACTGGATTTTTCAAGAACAATCAAATCAGTATCAATAACCTAGCTGCTTTGCGCCAAGACAAACCAAATGTATTTGAAACAGAAACTCCAGGGTATGCGATTTGGGGGATGAAGGCATCAACTAAAATGCATATAGAGAGACAACCGATTGAGCTTAGTCTTTCTGCAGATAATCTGCTAGATAAGACTTATTTCGATCATCTCTCTACATTGAAGCCTATGAATATTTATAATCCTGGCCGTTCGGTCATGCTAAGTATTACGGTGCCTTTTGAATAAAGGCTTGGATCCACTTCTCGAAAGCTTCAACAAGGTCTTTATGATAAGTGAAGCTTTCGCGGAAGCCCCAACCATGACCACCTGTGGGGAAGTGGTGGATCTCTGATGATACACCGTGAGTTTGTAGGGCTTTATCGTAATTGATGCTATTTATTGGAGGCACTAGGTCGTCGTCATCTGAATAGAAGATGAGTGCGGGTGGAGTGTCTTGGGTTACTTGCTTCTCATTACTGTATTGGTCAACAAGTGCTGAACTTGGGTGAGTGCCTAATAGATTGATACGAGATCCTTGGTGTGTCATATCGCCCATAGTGATGACGGGATATAAGAGGACCTGAAAATCAGGGCGAGTCATATCGGTATAATGTGTGGCTAGTGTCGAGGCTAAATGGCCTCCTGCACTGGCGCCCATTATACCGATTTTTTTGGAGTCTATTCCCCATGCCTTTGCGTGGTTACGCATGTAGCGGATAGCAGCGTGGCCGTCTCCTATGGGTACTTCCCTGTTGCCTTCGGGTAGGCGGTAATCTAGTACGGCGTAGGTAATTCCTTGTTTGTTCATCCAAGCGCCCATATCCAGTCCCTCGTGCATCATTGCCAAACCAAAATACCCTCCGCCTGGACACATAATAAGTGCGATGTCTTTGGGGTGTTTGGGATGAAATATATAGAGTCGTGGGGTGCGCACACGTGACTTGAAACCATCTTTGGAACAGCTTTCCTGGTACACAAGGGTTTGTGCGACGGTGCGAGGAAGATCTACTATATCAATATGGCTGGTATATTGGTTTCGAAAGGCAGTAGCGATAGATTCTTCTTGAGGATACATGGACAATATCCATGCTTTCCCTATGGTATGTACCTCGGTAGCAGTACACATATAGTCGTGATGTCCACCTAAGAAATCGGGAGATACGGTTGGACCGAAAGCTAATAGTGCGTGTTCGCCTTTACCGATGGCGAATTGCAGTCCCTTCTTATTACTAGCAATCTGTATATAGAGGGGATACTTCGCATCTTTTTTGACGGCAAGAGTATCTATATGCATCTGTTTGTTGTCTTGCAGATGATGCTGAATAAGTAAAAGATTTGAACCTTTTTTGATGCATTCTATTTGGGTATTGTCTTGTCCAGTAAGTGTTATACCAATAACGGGGGGATTGATCTTTTGAGCTGGCAATAAAGCTTGCACAAAATAGTATGGGTAGGACATGACCATTTGTTTATAAGATGGTAATTGATTCGTTGAGTTTGATGCTTCAACTTTATTCGGGCAAAATAAACTGCCGAAGATGGCCAAGCCCAAGAGGGCGACATGTAGGGGTGTTTTCATATAGTTATATTTGTATTACTGGTTATGTGTACAAAAGTACAATTATCTGGTGAATGGCAAGGGCTTGTATGTCGTGAATATGGGGTATATTTGTCTAGAAAATAAAAAACAGCATGTTTTCAATAATGAAACATGCTGTTTTTATATGGTTGATTGTATCTTGTTACTTCTTTTTGTCTTTCAACAAGTCGGGACGTAATCTCTTGGTACGTTCTAAAGATTGCTGAATTTCCCATTCTTTAATTTTGGCTTCATGGCCAGATAGTAGAATAGGGGGAACTTCCCATCCTTTGTAGTTGGCTGGACGCGTATAGACGGGTGCAGCCAATAGATTGTCTTGGAAGCTGTCGTTAAAGGCTGATTGTTCGTCTCCAATGACACCAGGAATCAATCGAACGACGGCATCTGCCATAACAGCTGCGGCTAGTTCGCCACCTGTGAGGACGTAGTCGCCTATGCTGATCTCTCGAGTAATCAAGTGTTCTCGAATGCGGTAGTCGATACCCTTGAAGTGTCCACATAGGATGATGACATTATTCAATAAAGACATGCTATTCGCAATAGGCTGATCAAACTGTTCTCCATCGGGTGAAGTGAAGATAATCTCATCATATTCACGTTCCGATTTTAGTTTTTCGATGCAGCGTTCTATTGGCTCAATTTTCATAACCATACCTGCAAAACCACCATAAGGGTAATCGTCTACGCGCTTGTAGTTGTCGTAGGCATAATCACGCAAGTTGTGGATATGTATTTCGGCCAAACCACGGTCTTGTGCGCGCTTCATAATGGAACAGTTTAAAAAGCCCTCAAACATATCGGGCAAAACGGTGATAATATCTATACGCATAGGTTTTCTGTATTTTTTATAGCGCACAAAAGTACGAATATTCGATGAGAATGCCTACTTTTGTAGAAAATATCGATAGAAATAAACCAGCTATGACGAAACCAAACTCACTTTTTCCCGATTTATTTGGGGATGTACAGCACTCTCCAGTAGAAACATCTTCTCAGGTAGATGCATCTGATGACGCCATACAACAAAAAATAGAGGATTTGCGAGAGTACTTGCATCAACATAATTATAATTACTATGTGCTGAATGCACCAACTTTGTCGGACCAGGAATTTGATGCCCAGCTTGCTGAGCTGGCGAAACTGGAAAAAGCTCATCCTGAATATAACGATCCAAATAGCCCTACGCAACGTGTGGGGAGCGATATATCCAATAGTTTCGAGACGGTGAAGCATCGCTATCCTATGCTATCGTTGGGAAATACATATAATGAGGGAGAAGTACGTGCCTTCTTCGAACGAGCTGCAAAAGACTTAAACGAGGAGTTTGAGATATGTGCAGAATTAAAATATGATGGTACTTCTATCTCTCTTACTTACGAGCATGGTAAGTTGGTACGTGCGGTGACTCGTGGAGATGGCACACAAGGGGATGATGTGACGAATAATGTCAAAACGATTCCAACTATTCCTTTACAATTGCCCGCGAATGCTGTCTACCCTGATGTCTTTGAGATGAGAGGGGAAATTCTGATGCCATGGGATACTTTCAATAGATTAAATGAAGAACGTGAACGCCAAGAGGAAGCTCTTTTGGCCAATCCACGTAATGCGGCAGCAGGTGCACTGAAGTTGCAACAATCAAGTGAGGTGGCTAAACGGGGCCTTGATGCTTACTTGTATTATATACTTGGAGAGGATATTCATGAAGACGGGCACTACGAGAGTTTGAATAGAGCACATACGTGGGGCTTTAAGGTGTCGGATCATATGCGTTTATGCAAAAACATAGACGAAGTCATGGAGTATATCCACTATTGGGATGAAGGACGCAAGTCTTTGCCTGTGGCTACAGATGGAATCGTCTTGAAAATCAATAGTAGACGTCAACAAAGAGCTTTAGGAAATACGGCTAAGAATCCTCGATGGGCGATTGCTTTTAAATTTCAAGCGGAAAAGGCATGTACTCGTCTTAATAATGTGGTATATCAGGTAGGACGTACTGGGGCTATAACCCCAGTGGCAGAATTGGATCCAGTGCAGTTGAGTGGAACAACAGTGAAACGTGCATCGCTCCATAATGATGATATTATTCAACAGTTGGACTTGTATATAGGCGACATGGTTTACGTGGAAAAGGGAGGTGAGATTATTCCTAAAATAACTGGGGTAGACAAAGACCAACGTTTATTGGTAGGGGATAAGGTACATTTTATAAAAGATTGCCCTGATTGCGGTACAACGCTTGTTAGGGATGAAGGCGAAGCTGCTCATTATTGTCCCAATAGTAATGGATGTCCCACGCAATTGCGTGGACGAGTGGAGCATTTTATATCCCGTAAGGCCATGAACGTAGATGGATTAGGACCAGAGACGGTTGATTTGTTTTTTGATCAGGGACTTATTCGCAACTGTGCGGACTTGTACACAATTACTCGAGAGCAGATCTTGAAATTGGATAAGAAGAAGGATAAATCGGCTGATAATATTATCAAAGGAATAGAAGCTAGTAAGGAGGTGCCTTTTGAAAGGGTATTATTTGGACTGGGCATTCGTTTTGTTGGTGAAACAGTGGCTAAGCGCTTAGCACACGCTTTTAAAGATATGGATGCTTTGCAAGCAGCTAGCCTTGATGCCTTAGTGCACGTGGATGATATCGGAGAACGCATTGCGGAAAGTGTGATGACATACTTTGCCGATGAACAAAACAAGGAGCTTATCAGTCGTTTACGTGAGTACGGACTTCAGATGAAACTGAGTGAAGAGGTCTTGGCAAATCAAAGTGAGAAGCTATCGGGTATGAGTATTGTGATCAGTGGCGTGTTTGAAAAACATTCGCGAGATGAATACAAAAATATGATTGTTCAACACGGAGGAAAAAGTGTGGGTAGTATCAGTAAAAAAACGAGTTTTATTCTAGCTGGTGCTAATATGGGACCGTCGAAACTGGAAAAAGCACAAAAATTAGGGGTAAAGATACTTGACGAGATGCAATTTCTGGACCTAATACAGTGACAAAATAAAATAGATTTAGTATTTTTGCTTCCAAATTAAAGCGAATAGCGATAATAACGATGATACAAAGCAAACTAAAAGGTATGGGGGTGGCCTTAATCACTCCATTCAAGGCAGATGGAAGTGTAGACTATGATGCATTGGTGCGTATGGTCGATCACTTAGTGGATAACAATGCCGACTTCTTGTGTGTGCTTGGCACAACTGCGGAGACGCCAACATTATACAAGGAGGAAAAAGAAGAGATAAAACGCGTGGTCATCGAACGAGTGCACGGACGAGTGCCTATTTTACTTGGGGCCAGTGACAACAATACTGAGGCACTGGTGAAGCATTTGAAAGAAGATGATTTTACGGGAGTGGATTATATTTTATCTGCAGTACCTAACTATAATAAACCTTCACAAGAAGGAATTTACCAGCATTTTAAAGCGGTAGCAGAAGCTTCGCCAAAACCTGTCGTTCTGTATAATGTGCCAGGACGAACGGGGGTTAATATGACGGCCGAAACAACACTACGTATTGCGTGTGAGTTTAGTAATGTGATTGGTATCAAGGAGGCCTCTGGTGATATTACGCAGATGGATGAAATCATTAAGAATAAACCTAAGAATTTTGATGTGATTTCTGGAGATGATGGAATTACTTTTCCTTTGATTACACTGGGAGCAGTGGGGGTCATTTCGGTTATTGGTAATGCATTCCCTCGTGAATTTTCACGCATGACACGATTGGCGCTTGCTGGTGATTATAGGAATGCATTGACCATTCACCACCGATTTACAGAGTTATTTAATCTTCTCTTTGTGGATGGCAATCCTGCTGGAGTGAAGGCTATGCTACATGCTATGGGTATGATTGAAAATAGATTGCGATTACCACTTGTACCAACAAGAATCACAACGTTCGAACGCATGCGCAAGATTTTGGAGGATTTGAATATTCGGTGCTAGAAGAACACATACAAACATTTTATATACTAAAAAAGCTACAGAATACGATGGCGTATTCTGTAGCTTTTTTTGGTATAAATATTTCGGCCTTGAATATTTATATTTAAGGCCGAAATGTTGAAATCTAAGGCTTGAATATGTACATCTAAGCCTTAGATTTTTGACTATCTCTACACGTTAGATTTTCTTTAATTCTTGTGCCATTTCAGCTTGCAATTCTTTAGCTGCTTGGCGTGCTGCTGCACCAAAGTCTTCTCCGTTAGACTTATAGATAATACCACGTGAAGAGTTGACAAGCAGTCCGCATTGTTTAGTCATACCGTACTTGCATACTTCTTGAAGAGAACCACCTTGTGCTCCCACACCAGGTACAAGCAAAAAGTGCTCAGGAGCAATTGCACGAATCTGTTCAAATGCCTTGCCTTGAGTAGCGCCTACAACAAACATCAATTGATCTTCGTTGGCCCATGTTTGTGCCGTGCGCATCACACTTTCAAATAGGGGTTGTGCATTCTCTTTGTTTTCAATACATTGGAAATCAGCCGATCCTTTATTGCTAGTCAAGGCCAATAGAATAACCCATTTATTAGCATATCCTAAGAATGGAGAGACGCTGTCTTCACCCATATATGGGGCAACGGTTACGGCATCTGCATCGAGTGCTTCGAAGAAAGTACGTGCGTACATTGCACTGGTATTGCCAATATCACCTCGTTTGGCATCAGCTATAACCAGTTGTTCTGGATAGTTCTCCTTGATGTATGTGATTGTCTTTTCTAAGGCTATCCAGCCTTGTACACCTAGACTTTCATAAAAAGCAGTATTGGGTTTATAGGCAACACAAAGATCTTGTGTAGCATCAATTATTTCTTTGTTGAAGGCAAAGATAGGATCTTCTTCGTTTAGTAGGTGTTCAGGTATCTTCTTGATATCTGCATCTAGTCCTACACATAAAAAACTCTGTTTCTTTTGAATTTGTTCAAATAGTTCAGCTCTGTTCATTTGTTTTGTTTTTAACTAGTTGGTTCTTGTTGGTTTGAGATGAATCCTTTATTATGGAGTGTATATAAGAAGACCACTTCATTGTGATAAGGCAACAAAGTGGTCTGTCTGTATATTGTTTACAATTCGGCTTCCTTCATGCGCTCTGCATTCTCGGCAACCATCAAGTGGTCTATTACATCCTGTATATCACCTTCCATAAAGGCATTTAAATTGTAAATGGTATACCCGATACGGTGATCGGTAATACGTCCTTGTGGGTAATTATACGTGCGAATCTTTGCAGAACGGTCACCTGTTGATACGATAGACTTACGACGTGAAGCGATGTCATCGACATACTTTTGATGTTCTTTGTCATAAATGAAGGTACGCAAACGGGCTAGGGCACGTTCTTTATTCTTTGGTTGGTCACGAGTTTCGGTACATTCAATCAAAATTTCTTCTGATTCTTTGGTGTTAGGATTGGTCCATACATAACGTAGACGAACTCCCGATTCTACTTTGTTGACATTCTGTCCACCAGCACCACCTGAGCGGAAAGTATCCCATTTGATTTCACCTTCCTTGATCTCTACTTCAAAAGCATCGGCTTCTGGCATAACGGCTACAGAGGCCGCAGATGTATGTACTCGTCCTTGTGTCTCTGTTTGCGGTACGCGTTGTACTCGGTGTACTCCCGATTCGTACTTCAACGTTCCGTAGACATCAGTTCCAGTAACGGAGCAGACAATTTCTTTGAATCCACCTGATGAACCTTCAGTACAACTAGAGACTTCAAGTTTCCAGCCCTTAGTTTCACAATATTTTGTGTACATACGGAATAAATCGCCTGCAAAGATAGCAGCTTCATCACCACCTGTACCACCACGAATTTCAAGGACACAATTTTTTGCGTCTTCTGGATCCTTAGGGATCAACATGATCTTGATTTCTTCTTCTAGTTCTGGAATACGGGCTTGGCATTCTGCAAGTTGTTCTTTGGCCATGTCACGCATATCGGCGTCTTTTTCGGTATCCAAGATCTCTCTAGCTTCGTCAATTCCTGCCAAAGCATTGATATAGTCTTGACGACCTCTCATAATATCTTCCAGGTCTTTATACTCTTTGGTCAACTTGACATATCGTTGCTGATCAGCTATGACGCTGGGGTCGGTTATTAGTGTGGATACTTCTTCAAAACGGCTTACCAAACCGTCCAATTTATCTAAAAGATCATTTGCCATCTTCTTTTCGTTTAGGTCTCAATATTATTATTAGAGGGCTGTGCAAATCATATATGATGCGAATGCCCTCAGTCTTTTTTAATTATATTCGAACGTTCCAAACTCAGAGTTAATCGTCAAACGATTAGTATCTGGTGCTTGAGTTTCAACGCGACCGATAATTTGAGCGTCAATACCAAAGCTTTTGGATAGTTCGATAACTTGTTCTGCATGTGCAGCTGGAAGATAGACTTCAAGACGGTGTCCCATATTGAATACTTTGTACATTTCACTCCAGTCTGTACCACTTTGTGCTTGTATCGTTTGAAACAACACGGGTACCTCAAACATATTGTCTTTTACAACACGCAGACCATCGTTCAAGAAATGAAGAATCTTTGTTTGTGCACCTCCAGAGCAGTGTACCATGCCGTGAATCTGATCGCGCAATTCGTCCAAAAGACGTTTTACGACTGGGGCATATGTGCGAGTAGGGGACAGAACTAATTTCCCAGCATCTAATGGGGAACCTTCTACAGACTCAGTCAAACCTAGTCCTCCTGAATACACCAAATCATCTGGAATGGCTGCATCGTAACTTTCCGGATATTTCTTCGCAAGCTCGTGCGCAAATACGTCGTGACGTGCAGAAGTTAGTCCGTTGCTACCCATACCTCCATTGTATTCTTTCTCGTAAGTGGCTTGTCCACTTGAACTCAAACCGACAATGACGTCGCCTGCTTGAATATTTGCGTTATCTACAACATCGCTACGTTTCATGCGGCAAGTCACTGTACTATCTACAATAATAGTGCGTACTAAATCACCAACATCGGCTGTTTCTCCTCCAGTGGCATATACACCGACACCCATATTTCGAAGTTCAGCAAGTAGTTCATCTGTACCATTGATGATAGCACTAATCACTTCGCCTGGAACGAGCATCTTGTTACGACCAATCGTAGACGATACTAAGATATTATCTACCGCACCAACACACAAAAGATCATCAATATTCATGATGAGGGCATCTTGAGCAATCCCTTTCCATACAGATAGATCGCCTGTTTCCTTCCAATACATATATGCTAAGGAAGACTTAGTGCCTGCACCGTCTGCATGCATGATATTACAATATGCTGGGTCTCCACCCAGGATATCTGGAATAATCTTACAAAAAGCTTTCGGGTACAAGCCTTTATCGATGTTTTTAATCGCGTTATGTACGTCTTCTTTAGAGGCCGAAACGCCGCGCATCATATATCTCTGATTGTTCATACTTGTTTGTTTGTAAAATAGTTTTTATATTTGCGCGCAAAGATACGCATATTTTCCCGATAAATAAAATGAAAACTGAGCATATGACTAAAGAGACTGAAGAAATCGTTTTTCAAATGGCCAACAAAGAGCTTCTGCCACAAATGATGCTTTGTATTCAGGAAGCACAAGCTCGATTGGCAGCTGCTGATATTGATCAATGGCAAGACGGTTATCCAAATAGTGAACAATTATTGAAGGATATTACTCGCAAAGAAAGCTACGTGATATTATACAAGAACAAAGTAATCGCTACTTTTTGTGCTAGTTTTTCTGAAGATCCCAATTATAAGGTTATAGATGGAGCTTGGCATTATGACGCACCTTATGTTGTTTTGCATCGTATAGCTGTTCGCAATAGTCATCTTCGTCAAGGTTTGGCTGCGCAGATTTTCCAATATACTATGCAGGTTGCCTCAAACAAAGGTATTTCTTTATTCAGAGTCGACACTCATGCAGATAATCAAGCGATGCAGAGTCTATTGAACAGATTCGGTTTCAGATATTGTGGTATTATCCAAGTGAGAGATGGAGCTAGATATGCGTATGATTTAAAATGGTAGAATTGTGGGGGATATCCGTCATACGTTTGTGTGACCAGAATCTAGCATATATATTTATCTACTTTCTTTTAAAATGTGCGCTACTTAACATAATAGGGATTGTCTGATACTTTAATAAGAAGAGATTTAAGATAGATCTAAAGGTTATTAGACCTATTTTATGTTAAGTAGAACAGATTGAACAGAAAGCAATATATATAGAAAAAGCACGTTATGGCTTATATTGGCTCAATAACGTGCTTTATTATATTGTGAGAAAACTTTTTGTAAATTGACTTACAATTCAAGAGCTCCGATTAGATCGTTGACATCAGAAAATCCATGGCGTCTCATATAGTCTTCTATTTCATCTGCTACACGAACACAAACCGTAGGATCTATAAAGTTTGCCGTTCCAAGTTCTATGGCCGATGCACCAGCTAGCATAAACTCAATTGCATCTCTACCATTCATAATACCTCCAAGACCAACTACAGGAACACCAACTGCCTGAGCGACTTGCCATACCATACGCAATGCTACAGGTTTTACAGCTGGACCAGATAAACCTCCTGTTACTGTAGATAAGATAGGTTTACGTTTTTCAGCATCAATAGCCATCCCCAATAATGTATTAATAAGTGATACACTATCTGCGCCAGAAGCCTCTACAGCACGTGCTATTTCTGTAATGTCTGTTACATTTGGCGACAATTTGACTATCATCGTTTTATTATAGACTTTACGCACAGCCTTGACAACTTCTGATGCTCCCTTGGTAGTAACTCCAAAGGCCATACCGCCTTCTTTGACATTTGGACAAGAGATATTAAGTTCAATAGCCGGAATTTGATCCAGTTCGTTGATAATCTCTGCTGTCTTTACGTAATCATCTATCTGTGAACCAGATACATTGACAATAATATGGCTGTCTATATCTTTAATTTCTGGGTAAATATGATCCGCAAAATATTGAACACCTTTATTTTGAAGTCCTACAGCATTCAACATACCAGATGGTGTTTCGGCCATGCGAGGATATGAATTCCCTTCACGATGATGTAAGGTGGTTCCTTTGACAATAATGCCACCAATACGACTTAAATCCATAAAGTCGGCAAATTCAGGTCCATAGCCAAACGTACCTGATGCAGTCATTACAGGGTTCTTTAGTTCTAAGCCCCCAATATTTACTTTTGTGTTTATTCCTGTCATATTTTCGTTTGCTCTATAGATTATTCCATTTTAGATCTTCGGTATTAAAGACAGGGCCTTCTGTGCACACACATTTATGTCCCTCTTTGGTATCTTCAACACAGCACAAGCAAGCACCTACGCCGCAGGCCATTGTGTTCTCCAAGCTGACTTCACAAGGTATCATTAAACGATTGGCAACTTGAGCTACAGCCATCATCATCGGTTTAGGGCCGCAAGTGTAGATCATTTGAAATGTCTCCTTATTTAATATACTATGCTGGGTAACAAAACCTTGTTCACCATGTGAACCATCTTCTGTGGTTGTATACACGGGTCCGTATTGAGCAAAATCATCTAACTGAAGCAAATCTTTTCGACTGCGAGCTCCTAATAAGAAAGTAGGTTTATATCCTTGTGCTTTAAGCAATGCCCCCCAATAAAGCATAGGAGCTGTACCAACTCCGCCACCAATAAGTAACACCGATGGTTCTTTATCAAGTGGGAGGGAAAATGTATTCCCTAAAGGCAATAAGCAATTACAGATGTCACCAGGCTTCCACTGTGCCATAGCGCGTGTTCCATCACCCACAAGCTGAACTAACAGCCATAATTCGTTGCGTTCGCGATCTACGAAATTAATTGAAATAGGACGACGTAAAAAAGTTGTCGGAGAATTATCAACACGAACTTCGACAAACTGTCCAGCGCCCATTTCAGGCAACTTCTCTTCATGTGATAATTTAATCAAAACATACTGTGCATTGAGCATCTCGCAGCTTTTAACTGTAAGATCGAGCATCATCTTCTTCATGTAAAATTGTACTTGGTTTTTATTCGCGTGCAAAGATAGTCAAATTTCACGAGAATTACTTTCTGGGTACAAAATATTCATACGTACCATCGTCGTAGTAAATACAGATCTCGCGCACCTTACGTGGAGGGCGTTCTTTATATTCTATTTTTGTAACGACTTGTGGAACTGGCATTTCTGGAGATGCTGTAGGTTGCTGCGTCTCTTCTTGTGACAAAATAGTTGGTTCTACGGTTATATCAGGAATATATGAGGGCGATATGTTGTCATTTATAACTGCATGGTCATTGACTTCAGGTATATCAATAGCTGAATCAAATAAACCATTTTGTGCCCACAACGGTTGCTCTTCAGTATTCATTGGCGAATCTGCATCAATTGTTTCTGGAATGATTCCTCTATACACGCGTATAAAATTAGGCATGTATTCTTCAGTTCCTTCCATTAACCAATTGAAAGACACACCGCATTTACTAGCTATAGCTTGTACTAAGTCTATGCTAGGCTTTTTATTACGCCCACTTAACGTGTGAGATAGCGTGGCTTGCTTAACATCAATAAATTGTGCAAAAGCAGAATTGGTCATGTGCTGAGCTTGGATTATTTCCTTGATTCTTTCAACTATTGGTTCCATATTATAAGTTCTTAGAAGAATATGATAATACAAAGGTAATATACATTTGTTGTAATCCAAAAATATATGCATATAATTTTGGATATTTCGTTTTAATACAAAAATACTTTCACATAGTCTCCAATTGTATTATTACTTTTGTTGATTTTGTAAATATGTAAAGTATGAGAACTGTATATAACTTTATTAAATGAGAGAAACGAACTGGTTATCTTTGTTTTATATGTGATATACATAGTAGATCAAACCATAATACTAATCAATCCCATACTATTTTGTAATCCACTCTATATCACCACATGTAAACAGCTGATTATCAGCTATTTTTTGTCAAAGAACTCTCATTGTTAATATACTCATGTATAGAAATGGATACATGCTTTCAATTGTATAATTTACAATTCTACGATATAACTTATTATATAACAAGATACCTATATTTAAATACACATGTATATATTGTATACATTTACACTAGTTTAGCATAAACATAAATACTATGACCGGCTGTAAAATTGTAACCAGTCTGCTCTAAGTATATACATTTGTAATACTCCTGCAAAAGTATTTCAGAACATATAAAACAAGTTTAAATCTAACACACGCACAATAAAAACTGCTATTCTACAAAAAAAAGACAGGCCTATCCTATTTGCCAAGAAAATTCCCTTGTCCTAAAATACCTGTCAAAAAAAAATCGCGTATTTCCGTAGATTAATGAAATCGAACGGAAATACGCGAAAAAACATGCAGATCTTTATTCTGCACCAATAAGCCTCTCTTATTACATTTTATTTACGAGTAGATAGTTTGTACACGCAGTACAATAAATAAAAATATAAAAGTGAGTTCAATACAGCAGCAATTTGGGCGGTTATTCCAATTGTTGAATTTGTTTCAACATTGGGATTAATTACTGAAGCACCACTTACAATTCCTCCAGTTACAGCACCTATAATTATGCTACCAATAATTAGTATAAGGCTTGGCTTGTATAGAGGCAATTTAAATTTCACCATGTCTACCAAGATCATAATGGTATACACAAATAAAACCAGTGCCAAAATTCCTGCCACAACTGCAAGACCAATAAATATGAGACCATTTTGACTCGTTACCATTGATGCTGGATTGGTTTTTAAAGCTTCAATTTCACTCATGTGAGTTGACGAAAAAGCTGAAACCGCAAATCCAATTATAGCCGACAATAGAGTAAGGACAGATAATGAATACATCCTTTTTCCAATCTTTAAAGGAGTCATAGGTTGCATACGATATCCAAAACTAAGTACCCAAGTAATGTATGCAACTGCTAATGTCATAAGTAATGTCACAGCTGCAACATTTAATGTCATTGTTGGATCTTTCGCCAGAGTCATAGGATTAATAACTAACGCCACTCCAGTACTGACTAGTTTACACACAAATACGACCAAAATAGCCGGTACAATTTTAGTACTTCTCACTCGGTCGGCAATGACCATCTCGAGGTCTCCTGCTTCCTCGATAAACTTTTGTTTGTCCATAAAATAAAGAGTTTAATATTAAATAATTAAGATTCATCTTTTCCTTGATTTATTATTGTTACAATTAATATATAGAGCGAGGAGTCAACATGCCTTTATAGTAATTCCTCATAGGAAGGTATATCTTTTAGAAACTCGACTCTATTTTCCTGGTAATGCACGCGACAGCAATAGTGATTAATACCGTTGCTTATAATAAGGTAAGGGACATGAAGCACCATATTATATCTTGCTATTTGATCAAAAACTTTTTGAGAAATCGCAACTGAAGGGCGCTTGTATTCAACTATAACTAGTGGATCTCCGTATTTGTCGTATACTACTGTGTCGCACCTTTTTTGCGTCCCATTAAGTGCGATAGCTACTTCATTTGTAGTACGTCCAATGGGAAACTGTTTATGCTCAACCAGAAAATGTACGAAATGCTGTCTCACCCACTCTTCAGGCGTGAGAATCAAGTACTTTTGGCGTAATTCGTCCCAAATGTACTTTTTTTTGTCTTTCTCTATGATTTTTATGTTGTATTTCGGCAGGTTTATTGAAAACATTATTTATCTTTGCAGGTTAAATAGACAAGAATGATTTAGCTTCTATTTTTCAGAATCTTTTTTACTAATTTATAGTATGCATCTTACACCTTGTAAAAGGCATAAAATGAGCATAGAAGATCTGAAAAGCGATAAGATTTGCTAGACATTCTTTTATTATATAGGCAAATATAATAATAATAAACTTATAAACTCTAATAAAATAACCAATAAACCAAAAAGATGAAGACAAAAAAAGCAATTGTAACCAACTGGCTTGTTCGTTACACAGGTTGTGCCTTAGAAGATTTTGGCGAATATATCCTCCTAACTAATTTCAATAATTACGTGCACATTTTTGCAGAGATCATGCATACTACAGTTCACGGTGAGAATGCAAACATGATTAGTGCAACCGCAAATAATATGACAATTATAAATTTTGGGATGGGAAGTCCAAACGCGGCCATCATTATGGATTTGTTGAGTGCGATTTCTCCAAAGGCTGTACTTTTCTTAGGAAAATGTGGTGGGATCTCTCGTAAAAACAAGCTTGGAGATCTTATTTTACCAATCGCAGCTATTCGAGGTGAAGGAACATCCAATGATTATTTACCACCAGAAGTCCCAGCCCTACCAAGCTTTATGTTGCAGCGTGCCGTTTCTTCGGCCATTCGAGATCACGGAAGCGACTATTGGACAGGTACAATATACACCACCAACCGTCGAGTATGGGAGCATGACAATGAGTTCAAAGAATATCTTCGTAAAACACGTGCTATGGGTGTTGATATGGAGACGGCTACCCTATTCTCTTGTGGCTTTGCCAATCATATTCCAACAGGCGCATTGTTGCTTGTGAGTGATCAACCTATGGTACCAGAAGGTGTAAAAACAGATGAAAGCGATAAAGAAATTACACGCAATTTTGTCAATACACATGTACAAATGGGGATTGATTCTCTTCATATGATTATTGATGAAAAGAAGACAGTACGTCATCTAAAGTTTGACTAAATCAACCGACTATTTGTCTAAATAGAAATCACGAGTCAACTCTTTAAACTCGTTGCTATATTGATGCCTTGCCACTTCAGTGAGCAAGGCATTCTCTTTATATTCTTCTACGCAAAAAGCATTTTTGTGCACATATTGTGTAAGCACCCTGCGTATAGGTCCATCTAGTTTAGTACGTACCAGCAGCTTTTGTTGAGGTACGAGATCTAGTTTTTTGGCCTCCTTTTCAAACACTTCAGCTTCTGTAGTTGGAAGAATAATCACTGAAGTTCCTTGTGGTGACAAGAGGCTTTTTATACCTGCCGCCAATTCCCAAAATGACAAACTGTCTGTATGTCTAGCTTGAGTAAGTTGAGCGGTGTTATTTTTGAGACTATTTTGAAAATATGGAGGATTAGACACAATAACATCGTATTTATTTGCTTGACACACCTGTTCTTTACTCCATGTGACAAAGTTTTTATTTATAACGCGAATGTTTTTATCCCAGACAGAATTATCAATATTCTCAATAGCTTGATTCGAAGAATCCACATCAATTTCTATAGCATCTATAATAAACGTAAGATTCGATTCGCTGAGATCATTCTTGTCTGCACAAAATACTGATTTTGAACAATCTGCGCTTTCCGTTTTAGCCAACCTCTGCGCCAACATTAATGCCACAAGTCCAGTTCCTGTACCTATATCCAACACTTTTATTTTATCTCGCTGTGGTAGAGGAGTCCATGCTCCTAACAAGACACCGTCCGTACCCACCTTCATGGCACAACGATCATGATGTACTATAAACTGCTTAAATTGAAAATATGGATTTGCCATATCATATACTATTATTATTCATATTGAAGCCGCAAAATTAACCAGAATATATGAGAGTTCAGAAAAAAAACACTACTTTTGTATCACTCAAAAATTTTAAACTTGAGGTTGTCCAACTACAATCTCTATACGAACAAATATGCATAAAGAATTAATCGAACAAATCACCCGTCTACAAAATGACGAGGCTGCTTTACAGACCTTCTTAGCGCAACACGGATTTCCACCCGATCGCTATATCGCTGAACTAGTGGATTTTCCAGTTGAAAAGTTAGCACAAATTGAGGCTGTTCCTTTTCCCAATGCACCTGCAGAAGCTGGAATGACTTCTTTCTATATAGTCAATAAGGCGAAATTTTTAGAGATAATACAAGAGCCTGGTTTTATCAATACCGAGCGTATTTTTAATGGGCAACCCAAAGGTGAAATTGATATAACAGCACCGATCTCGTATACAGCAGGTGTAGATATCGATTTCCCAAGTATACTCTCACAGTTGAACGAATACGCAGAAGATGGTGATTTTGTTTATGGCAAAGATGAACAAGTTCACGATGATGAAATGTCAGATGATGATGCTCCAATTGATCCTGTATTTCTAAAAGCAATTAATGAAGGTATTCATTTTGATCCATTCAGCCAATTAATACGGCCTAGTTTTGAAAGAAATAAGGATAAACTTATTTACCCTTTAGAAGAGGGGTTGGCGTTGTACTCCAGATTGATTGAGATAACCAGTCAAATGTCTATACAACAGCAGCACAAACAAGAACTATCAGAAGACGACGGGGCTATAGAAGAAGCTAATCAAGACGAACTTGAAGCAATCATAGAGGAAGAGCAAACAATCAATCCCTATGAAGCTCTTGAAGATTCATTTAATGATAACGAGGCGCATGATGACGAACCATCTTTCCAGTCATTAGCAGCTCCCGATATGGTATACTTCACACGTGATATGCCCATCCCATTTTTGGAAAATGAGTTTCGTATTGACCGAGCCCTTGTACAAGGCAGCAACCACACCATCCCAATGCTTGTCTTGCGTGGCATGGTATTGATGCCCAATACAATGCGTCCTATCATGGTGGCTCGTAAAGAATCACTTGCCATTTTAGAAGCGATGCGTGATGTGCCATTTCATCGTATAGCATGTTTCACTCAACGTGAAGACGAACAAGATGAGTACCCTACCTCAGAAGATGATATCTTCCCATTGGGTGTGCTTGCCGAAATCGCCAATATAGTCCCCTTCCCTAACGAGAAAGACTCTTTCCTTGTGATGCTTGAATTGAAAGATCGCATTACATTGGATAGTATCCAACCTGGGACAAAATTTCCAATGGCACATGTGGCTATCTATAGAGATATTTACCCAACCACAGATGCCCAGATCAAACATTTCCAAGTGCTGCGCAACGAGATAAAGAAACGTTTGAAGGACCTTGGCCCAGAAGTGCGTGAACAAATGGTGGTGCCAGGAGTGGTTGTCGATAATACGGCTTCCATTCCAGACGAAGCACCTTTGCATATTCTAATACAGGATATAGCTCATTCTATCAATGAGACTTTAATACCTCGTGAGGCAAAGCTTGAGATGCTTACTATCACCAGTGTCGTAGAACGTTTCGAACATTTTTTACATCACATCAAATACATTAGCGAGATACAGCATCTTAAACATGGTATTGATGATAGAACGAAAGCGCAACTTGATGAGCAGCAGCGCGAGTACTTCTTGCAACAACAAATGCGCCTCATTCAAGAAGAACTTGGTGAAGAATCAAATCCAGACGTTAAAAAGCTACTTGACTTAGAGACAGAAAATCCTCTACCAGAAAAAGCAAAAGAAGTCTTCGATCGTGAGATTCAAAAAATGCTGCGCATGAACCAGCAGAGTCCTGATTATGGTATTCAGATGAACTATCTTGAAGCTATAGTCAATCTACCATGGTCCAAGCATACAAAAGATAATACCAATTTGGCCAAAGCTAAGCGTACATTGGATAGAGATCACTTTGGTCTTGAAGAAGTCAAACAACGTATATTGGAACACTTAGCCGTATTGAAACTTCGTGACAATATGGAATCGCCAATTATCTGTTTATATGGCCCTCCTGGGGTTGGTAAAACTTCTTTAGGACGCTCAATAGCAGATGCTTTGAATCGTAAATATGTACGAATCGCCCTTGGCGGTTTGCACGATGAAAGCGAAATCCGCGGTCACCGTCGTACCTATATCGGTGCGATGCCAGGTCGTATTGTCAAAAGTTTGACTAAAGCGCAAGCTAACAATCCTGTCTTTATTCTTGATGAAATTGACAAAGTAAAAGACAACGGGGTACAAGGCGATCCATATGCAGCATTGCTAGAAGTGTTAGATCCTGAACAAAACAATAGTTTCCACGATAATTATATCGACATGGACTATGATTTGTCCAAAGTACTCTTTATTGCAACAGCCAATGATATCGGTAATATTCCAGAGCCTTTGAAAGACCGTATGGAAATGATTGATATCAGTGGATACATCACCGAAGAGAAATATCAGATTGCCAAGCGTCATTTATTTCCACGTGCATTGAAAGCTACAGGTTTGGAAAACACAGACATAAAATTGCCTAAAGCAACGATTATAGCTATCATTGACCAGTATACTCGTGAAAGTGGTGTGCGTCAACTCGAACGACAAATTCAGAAAGTACTACGTAAACTAGCGTTTGAATTTGCACTCAACGATAAGATCGAACACCAAACAGTGCAACCAGAACACTTAATAGATCTTCTTGGTGTACCAACCAATTCTCATGACATCTATCAAGGCAACAAATATGCTGGTGTCGTTACTGGATTGGCATGGACTGCAGTCGGTGGTGAAATCCTTTTTGTTGAGACTAGTTTAAGCAAAGGAAAAGGTGGTTTGACCATTACTGGTAATCTAGGTAATGTCATGAAAGAATCAGCTACCCTAGCCTATGAGTATGTGAAGTCGCATGTAGACAAATTGGGTATTGACCAAGAAATCTTGGAAAATTGGAAGATTCACTTACACTGTCCTGAAGGGGCTATCCCAAAAGATGGTCCATCGGCAGGTATCACCATGGTTACAGCCATAGTCAGTGTGTTGCGCCAGTGCAAAGTGAAAGCTTTCTTAGCCATGACTGGTGAGATCACCCTTCGTGGCAAAGTACTGCCAGTAGGTGGTATTCGTGAGAAGATTCTTGCTGCTCGACGCTCTGGTATCAAAGAGATTATCTTGTGCAAAGAGAACAGACATCATGTGGAAGAAATCAACCAAGATTACCTAAAGGGACTAACTTTCCATTATGTAGAAGATGTTTGTGAAGTCATCGACATCGCTTTAACAAAAGAAAGCGTTCATGATGCCAAACAATTAACCAATAACTAAATTATAAAGCAATATATGCATTATCAATTACAACATACAGATCCTAAGAGCAATGCCCGTGCGGGCTTGCTTCACACGGATCATGGCGTAATCGAAACTCCTATTTTCATGCCAGTTGGAACCCTAGGCAGTGTCAAGGGTGTACAACTACGCGATCTAATCGAACAAGTATCTGCTCAAATTATATTGGGCAACACCTATCATCTATATCTTCGTCCAGGTCTCGAAGTACTTAAAGCAGCAGGTGGACTACATAAGTTCAACGGTTTCAACAAACCAATGTTGACCGATAGTGGTGGCTTTCAAGTCTTTTCACTGACTGGTATTCGCAAACTAAGCGAAGAGGGTTGTGAATTTCGTAGCCACATAGATGGTAGCAAGCATATCTTTACTCCAGAGAAAGTAATGGATATCGAACGCGTTATTGGTGCTGATATTATGATGGCTTTTGACGAATGTCCTCCAGGTACAGCGTCTTACCAGTATGCCAAAGACTCTCTTGGACTAACTCATCGTTGGTTAGATAGATGCTTTAAGCGTTTTAATGAAACTGAACCACTGTATGGATATAACCAATCGCTTTTCCCTATTGTACAAGGATGTGTTTATCCAGATCTTCGACGTCAATCAGCAGAGTTTGTGGCTAGTAAAGAAGCCGATGGTAATGCCATTGGTGGACTAGCAGTTGGTGAACCCGCGGAAAAGATGTATGAAATGATCGAGATTGTCAACGAAATACTTCCGACAGATAAACCACGTTATCTGATGGGTGTAGGTACTCCTATCAATATCTTAGAAGGTATCGAACGAGGGGTAGACATGTTTGACTGTGTGATGCCAACACGTAATGGACGTAATGGGATGCTTTTTACTAAAGATGGTATCATCAATATGCGCAATAAGAAATGGGAACTTGATTTTAGTCCCATAGAGGCCGATGGGGCTTGCGAACTTGATCGCACGTACACTAAAGCCTATTTGCGTCACCTATTCCATGCGAAGGAATTGCTAGCAGGTCAGATTGCGTCAATTCACAATTTGGCTTTCTATCTATGGCTTGCCCAAGAAGCTCGTCAGCATATTATTGCAGGTGACTTCTCTAGTTGGAAAGCACAAATGGTTCCACGATTGTCCACTCGCCTATAAATGAGGTATAACTTAAGCTTATGAGCAATAAATTTATACGAAAAATAGATTGGTATATAATCAAAAAGTTTTTGGGGACATATTTTTTCTCCATAGCCCTAATTATATCCATTGCTGTGGTCTTTGACTTCAACGAGCGTATGGATAAATTCATGGCACATGATGCTCCGTGGAGCGCCATTATTTTTGATTATTACCTAAACTTTATTCCTTATTTCTCTAACCTATTCAGCCCACTTTTTGTCTTTATTGCTGTCATATTCTTCACGTCACGACTAGCTGATCAGAGTGAGATTATTGCGATGCTGTCTACTGGTATGAGTTTTCGTCGACTGATGCGTCCCTACATGATATCTGCGGCATTGATATCCATTGTAACCATTACGCTGAGCAGTTATGTGATTCCAAAGGGAAGTAAAACAAGAATCGCATTTGAAAATAAATATTACAAGAAGCGTGAAGTCACCAGTGCGAGTAATATTCAGTTGATAGTCAGTGATGGAGTCGTAGCCTATATTGGGCACTATGATAACTATAGCAAAACGGCTCGTCGATTTAGCTTGGATAAATTCGTGAATAAAAAACTGGTAAGTCATCTAACGGCTCGTCGCGCTGTCTATGATACGACCCGGGTCAATACTTGGACAATCAAAGACTATACTATCCGCACCATGGATGGTATGCATGAAAAGATTATTCGAGGAACCAAAGTCGACTCTGTTATCAATATGGATCCAGCTATTTTCCTCGTTCAACGCAACGAGGAAGAAACAATGACATCGGCTGAGCTGTCTGCTTATATAGCAAAGCAAAAAGCACGTGGCTTTGCGAATACTAAGGCTTTCGAAATAGAATATCATAAGCGCATAGCTATGGCTATGGCTAGTTTTATCCTCACCATTATCGGCGCGTCGTTATCGTCACGTAAGATCAAGGGAGGTATGGGATTTCAGCTTGGTGTAGGTTTAGCACTTAGTTTTGGATATATTTTGTTCCAAACAGTTTCCTCTACATTTTCCGTCAACGGAAATACTCCCCCTATAATAGCCGTATGGATACCCAATATTATTTATGCTGGTATTGCATGGTATCTCTATAGAAAAGCCCCAAGATAAAGAATAAATGCGTATTTTATATATGAAAGAGAGCCTATCAGTTGTCGCTGATAGGCTCTTCTTTTTTGTTATATGTGCGCAAAAAAGCGGACATTTATATGAGAGCAAACCGAGAAGTATATAAGAGCGAGCTCTTATATACGTGCTAGCCCTGTTGTCAAGTATATGGTAGCGCGCTCTTATATACTTCTCAGTTTGTTCTCATATACTTCTCGGTTTACTCTTTCGTATATCCCACACAAATACAAAAATATAGCCTGTCAAAATCAACGTTTTGACAGGCTATTTTATAGTATTCCAACAGCATGAGCTGCTATTGTTTGCTCATTAATTAGATACCAAGATCTTTCATAACAGCTTCGATCTTCGCGTCTGCTTGTGCATCAGCTTCACGGTAAGCTTCACGAGATGCACATTCTCCCTTAACTTCGATGTAGAATTTGATCTTAGGTTCTGTACCAGAAGGACGTACACTAACCTTAGAACCATCTTCTGTGAAATACTGAAGTACATTGCTTGTAGCAGGGAAATCCAAATCAGATTCGCTGCAATCTGCAGTATTGGTCATCTTCAAAGTTTGGTAATCTTTGATTGTGACCACCTTGCTACCAGCTAAACTTGCAGGAGGATTGACACGGAAGTCTTCCATCATCTGAGCGATTTCTTCTGCACCACTCTTACCCTTCTTCACAACGCTGATACCTTTTTCTTTAGAGAAACCGTATTCTACGTAGATGTCTTGAAGCATTTGGTACAAGCTCTTGCCATTGTCCTTAGCCCATGCAGCGATTTCAGAAATCAAACAGCATGCAGAAACAGCATCTTTATCACGGCAGAAATCTTCAGCCATAAATCCGTAGCTTTCTTCACCACCACCAATATACTTCATCTGACCTTCACGAAGACGTACTTCGCGAGCAATCCACTTGAATCCAGTGTAGCAATCAAGCATTTCGATGTTGTTTTTATCAGCGATTTCCTTGATCATTTCTGTTGTTACGATAGTCTTCACGCAATATTCGTTGCCTGTCAACTTACCCAACTTCTTGTATTGAGAAAGGATATAATACAAGTAGATCATACAAGTTTGGTTACCATTAACCAAGATCCACTCACCTTTATCGTCTTTGATTGAGATACCTACACGGTCTGCATCAGGATCGGATGCCATCACTAGTTCAGCATCAGTTTCTTTTGCTTTCTCAATAGCCATAGCCAATGCACTACCTACTTCAGGATTTGGAGATTCCACAGTTGGGAAATCACCAGAGATCACATCTTGTTCTGGTACATTGATGATATTTTCAAATCCCCACATCTTCAATGCACGTGGAATCAATGTGATACCAGTACCATGGATAGGAGTATATACAATCTTCATATCTTTGTGACGAGCGATGACTTCTGGCTCGATAGATACCGTTTTAACTGCATCAAGATACTTCTTATCGACATCTTCACCGATAATTTGGATAAGTTCTTTGTTGCCTTCAAACTTAATATCTTCAGTTTTCACCAAGTTTACTTCGTCGATGATACCCTTATCGTGTGGAGCCAATACTTGTGCACCATCATCCCAATAGGCTTTATATCCATTGTATTCTTTAGGATTGTGTGATGCAGTCAAGATAATACCACTCACGCAACCAAGTTCACGGATAGCGAAAGACATTTCTGGAGTTGGGCGTAGATCTTCAAAAAGATACACCTTGATACCGTTTGCAGAGAAAATATTTGCAGAGATTTCTGCGAACAAACGGCTATTATTACGACAGTCATGACCCACAACAACACTCATTTGTTTGTCTGGGAACTGCTTATTGATATAGTTAGACAAGCCCTGAGTAGCTGCACCAACAGTATAGATATTCATGCGGTTTGAACCTGCACCCATAATACCACGAAGACCACCAGTACCAAATTCAAGGTCTTTATAAAAGCACTCGATTAGTTCCGTTTTGTCTTCAGCTTCAAGCATGCGTTTGATTTCCGCTTGTGTCTCAGCGTTGTAAGCAGGTGAAAGCCATTGATTGGCCTTTTCTGTTACTTGCTTGATAAGTTCTTGATTTCCCATGTATAAAATCGTTTTATATTATAATGATTTGTTTTGTGTCACAAAGGTACAAAGTATTTCGCAACTTCTCTCTTTGTGGGGGCTTTTTTTTCTGATTAGTAAGCTTTTTCCTCCCCCTTCACGACATTATATATTGTAAGAAATACAATTTTAAGATCCAAAAACATCGTCCAATTTTCCAGGTACCAGATGTCACGTTCCACTCTTCCTTCCATTTCAGACAATTGTTTGGTTTCTCCACGAAATCCAGTAACTTGCGCATAGCCAGTAATCCCTGGTTTGACCAGATGTCTCACCATGTACTTACTAATCAATGCCGAATATTCTTCAGTATGTGCTAGCATATGTGGTCGTGGACCGACCACACTCATGCTTCCTGTTAGTACATTCCAAAATTGTGGTAGTTCATCAATATTGGACTTCCGCAGGAAATTTCCCCATTTTGTTTTACGTGGATCATTTTTAGTTGCCTGTAGCTTGTCCGCATCTTTGTTGATTTTCATACTGCGGAATTTATAGCAATAGAAATTTTTACCATCCAACCCTGTACGCAGCTGTTTAAAGAACAGTGGTCCAGGGGAACTCAACATCGTGCCCACCCATACTATAGGCAATAACCATGGAAATACCAGCACAATGACCAACAGTGCAAAGACCACATCAAAGACACGCTTCGCCCATCTGTTGACGTCGTTGTCTAGCGGTTCATCCCGCATCGTCAATAGCGGTACCCGATCTAAGACACTGAACTTCATACTTCGCTTAAAGTATTTATGCAAACTAGGTATAAAGAACATATGGATACAGTTCTCCTCGGCCAGTTTAACGATAGGTAATATCATCTCAGAGTATTCACTACTCACATGACTATAGATGCGATCCACCTCCACCTTATGCTCCATAAACCACGGATACATGCTGCTAAGATCTCCCAAATAATTCAAGCCCTCTGGTTCATCTTCCATAGGAGTTTCTGCAAAATACCCCATAGCCTTCAAACCAGTAAATGGATTTAAATTGGTGGTGTCAAATAGACGACGTATACTCTTTGAATTGCCTAAGAACACGATATTTCGGTTGTTCCCCCCTACCTCACGGTAAACATGCAGCACACCTCGTACGATCATACGCCAAGTTAAGATAGCACAGGCTTCTATGAGTAAGAGATACACGATAGGTTCAATTCTTTGGTCTATATGTGCCACGACAAGAAATGAAAGCACAAAGAAAATACCACTCCACCAGATAATTATACTGAATATCTTACGCAACATCTGGGCAGCTTGACCAAATCGAATCTTATAACTATAGTTGCGCTGCATGCCACTTAAGAAGTAGCTTACATTATATAAAACAAGGAGTCGTAAATTGGAGATACAGACTTCTTCTATGCTCATTCGATCAATAAACATAAAAAAGATAATGAAAACAGCATTGCCCACTAAGACATCTCCTAGTGATGTTAAGAAAGGAATAACAGTGCTTGTTCCATGCTTCGATTCTCGGCTATCCATAAATACTAGTTAAAAGGTTATATGCTTGTGACTCATGTCCTCACGACCCACAATTGCAGACAAATATACTAGCAACCTTTTAAAAAACCAAAGATTGCTGGTATTTTAAGAATTATAAAACACCTCCCATATTGAAGTGTATTTCTTGACTATGATACATGCCATACAGAAAATGCAGTTCAATAAGAGAGGCGTATTTAGTCCATTTATTTTTTTGTAACAGACTGATAATGACTAGTTTAGTTTACATTTTAACAACATCTTGACTCGTGTTTACCCAGATATACAGTGAGGTAGCAGCCATAGGTACATCAATGGTAAGATCCCCATGTATCTGTTTTAGTTTTTTGGGTCCTTTTACACCTTCTTTGTAATTGACGGCCTTGGTTGTAGCAATTAATTGCCATTGACCGGCAGGGAAATGCACTTCTTTAAAAGCATTATTCTTTTCCCCTGCATTTATTAAAACCATGACTTTGTTGTCTACACAGTATCCCAATAAACTATTATCTTGTGGAGTGATCCATGCATAATATCCTTCTGGAACTGCATCAGCTACACGAAAGACAGCCCCATATGGCGATAAACGGAATGCATTCAATCCCTTCCAGAATGCTAGCATATTATCGTAATCATTTGAATTATGTTTCGTCGGTTTTTGCCCTACTGTTTTCCAAACAAATTCATTCGCCTTACGCATGTTGTACGTATCTCTGTATCCATGCATATACACCTTAAAACCAGCCTTTGTTTGTTTCACGACCTCCTTCAATGGTGCCGATGCTTTGCTGCGCATAATTTCTGATCCTCCATGCGTTACGATAGGGCCTAGCGTCGTGTACAACAACGTCGTTGCAATCTTATATTCATCTTGATCTACCGATGTGCGCCCATCAAAATGATCCCCACCAAACTGATCGGCTAAGGCGAAATTGTCGTGAATATCTAGGTAACTAATACCCGATAATGGCGTCTTATCATCCTTAAACTTATTGGCAAGTCCTTTCATCACAAGAGGTCTATCGGTAAATTTACCACCAGACCATCCTCGGTCCTTCAATTTGTCTTTTAGTTCAAACACTGGACCTTTATAGGCACCACGAGAGTCATCTTGAAAGAAGGTTATAGGTGCATCCTCTTTATACCAATCCCAATCAGGATTTGCTTCATAATTTGGATCATTCGACCCAATCCATGCTTCACCATAGACGATCTTATCTTGACCAATTTGCGCTTTCAGTGCCGTCAAAGTTTGTTGATCCACCTGTCCAGCCAAATCAATACGGAATCCATCTACACCGAACTCATTGATGAAAGACTTGCACTGATCGACCAACCATCGTTGAGTCATCGGACGATTCTCTGTTTTCACCTCATTACCATACGCTCCAAGATGTTTAAAATCTTTAGTTCGATAATAATACTGCATATCAATTCCATTGAAATTGAAAAACCAAGAATTACCATCCATATTCTCCGCTGTATGGTTAGGTACCATATCAATAATCACGGCAATACCTTTATCGTGAAAAGCTTGAACTAAATCTCTAAATTCATTGCGTTCTTGACCAGGTGTAGTTCCTTTGGTTCTATATCTAGATTCTACAGCCATCGCAAACGATGTTCTATATCCCCATTGGTAATTCTCTTCCGAGATGCCTTGACTAATCATGTATTTATCATCTTTGAACGATGCTTTCCAATCATCAGTTGGGAACTGTACATACTCTTGTACTGGCATCAGATGCACTACGTTGATACCGAGATCTACTAGGTAGTCAAAACCGATTTTTCGGCCTCGACTATTCGTTAGTCCAGGCATCGTCATAGCCTTGAAGGTACCCTTTAATTTCTTTGAGACAGGCAACTGATCCGTAAAGTCCTGCACATGCACTTCATATGCTATCACATCTTGCATCTTGGGTATGCCGTGCACAAGCGGAGTTGCCGGAGTCGTTTTATGCCAAATACGGCACTTACCCCAAGTATCGTCACTAACACGCGCATATGGGTCATTGATATGTACATGGGTTGTTTCATAAAAATGATTACCTGGTTCATCAGCTCCGTGTACCGTAAAATCATAGTAGACACCATGAAGATCTTCCTGTACTGCATATTCCCAAACACCCTCATGATCTTCTACCATATTGACTACTCGATAGGCTTTTTTATCCAATCGGCCAGCATATAAGTATAATTTGACAGAATCAGCACGAGGAGCAAAGAGACGCACCGTTGTCCGTCCATCCTCCACATTAGCCCCTAACTCCTTAGTGGAATAAGTATCACGAAACCAGCCATCAAAGCTGCAATTGGTTTTCAAACCTTGTGTAGGAATTTCTAGGAAATAAACATGCTTTTTATTAAGCGGCACCACTGGTCTGATAATAACTGACGTAGCACTATTAGGCATAACACCTGCAACAGGAATCACTTTTCCTCTAGCATCCGTAATGCGATATGCATCTGCCACCAACGGCCTATTTTGGCTCACTTCGGCCCAGATCAGTCCTTGTGCAGTTAATGCTGCACTAAATGACGTTCCTTTGGCCTTTTTCATGAAGACTAAGTTGCCATCTTGTATATTTTCAGCGGCCGCAGCAGGCGCAAGCCACTCCCCATCATCCACACGATACTTAAATGGAGTATTGGGCTTAATGACTGCGAAGTCTGTGTTATCTATCGTCAATAACCACTGTTGCCCTGTTTTCTTGAGGAACCACTCCTTTTTATCAGCAGATGCATCCCAGCCTCTAAACTCGCCAGTAACAAACACTTTCTTAGGAGTGACATCATACAATGCTTCATCAAAGATAAACGTTACCTTATCGCCCATAACGGCATAGCCTTGCTTCAGTTGATCACCAGTAAACGATTGTGCGCTTACATACCCGATACAGCATAACGCCATCAGTAGGCATGATGTAATAAATCTATTCATATTAGAATATAATGAGGTTAACAAAAGTCTATAATTCTATCAAGTAACAAATATACAATCTATCTTACACATCTGCCAATATACTAAAGCGATACCTATTCCCCCACTCCGCAAACGTTGTCAAAACAGTCATCACATACATATAAAAATCTCCTGTGCCTATCTAGTAATAGCCACAGGAGATCCCCCTTTTATATCATATATACACTATACGTTTAGTTCGGAGTTACATCTACTCTGTAATCAACGAAACGCACACAATTAGGATTAACAGCATTGACACCATCAGGAGTCAATTCAAAGTTCTTCACTAATGCACCTTCTTGGTTCATCCAAAGTACCCAACCAGACTGATCCAACAAGAACACATCATTGTTTGAAGGATCGACAGCCAAGTCATAAGGCGATTGTAGATGATAACCGCTTGGTTCAGAACTATCTAGATAATCGGTTACTTCATCAGTTGCTAGATTCAAACGCTTGTATTCAGTCTGATAGGTCATATAGCTGAAATGATAGCAATACACATACTTGTCTGTGACAGTCATCTTGCTACACGTAAAATCTTCATAACTAGCCAACACTTCTTTGTTGGTATAGTCAATTTCGTATAAATGAGCATCCACTGAAGTCCAGTTGCCCCAACAACTCAAAAACAGACGCTTATCTTTTGTGACACGTAAGCGATTAGGATTTTGTGGAACTGTAATCGTAGCTGTTTCCTCTTCAGAATCTAGAGAGACAACAGACACTGTAGTACCAGAACCACCAAAAGAATCCCCCTTATTCCCAGAGTTTGCCACATACAAATTGTTATCAATACGCACGATGTTTTCAGAGAAAGCACCTGAAAGAGCGATGTTTTTTGTAATCTCCAAAGAAGTGGTATCCATTACAGCCACTCCATTCATGTAGGTAGACATGTACACCTTTCCGTTGGCTCCCACAGCAAAACGAGGTTGTGTCTTTTCTGCAAAACTAACCTCTTTAATTAATTTACCAGTTACAGCATTCATCACAACGACTTTATCTGATACATTGACAAGCACATACGCTTTACTACCATATACCAACAGATCTTGTGCTGTATCGCCCAATTTTGCACCTTCATTTTGAGAGATAAAGAACTGGCAATCCAATGATTCATCATTAAAATTATACATCGCCAATCGAGAATCCGCATTGTTCATACGACCTTCTCCAAGAATATACATCATGCGATGATCTTCATACACCTTAGGAGCTTGCGTAATAGTCAACACAGTAGGTTCTACCGTTTTACGAGTAGAAGTGATCGTCACTGTTGCCGTACGAGCCACCTCGCCCATATTTTCTGTAGCAGTAAGAATAAGTGAGTGTTCCGATACACTTCGAGTTGTTTTGTAGCTCAACCAAGAGGTACTAGCTTCGTCGATCGTTACATAAGCATCTGTATTTGCTTCAAACGGAATGTCAATATCCCCTCCTGCATTTTTTACGCTGATAGGAGCTGTATTCAACACAGTCAATACTCCCTTTTCATCATCACTACACGATACACATGCCACTGCACACAGCACCGCAACCACCAATTGCTTCAATTTCATTGTTTTGTCATTTTAGTATAATAAATAATCGAGACAGATATACTAATGATACCTATCCATCTTTTTTATCGTCCCTAAAATCAATAATAAACAGTCATGAGGAGCCTAGAAGATACCTGCTCCAAGAATCACGACACCCATTTTCCCGTAGGCTGTTTGATTAATGATTCATTTGGCAGGTATTCTGACTCAATTCACCCTTTGTCTCCTTCCCATATTCGTCGACCTTACTCTCCACAGAGTACAATCAACTAAAACACAGTGGTTTATGACAAAGTGCTGCTTGACAAGCAAGCTGAATTTTACAGCAGCGGGCACTGTTACCGGTTTACACGGTATTCCCTGTTAGGCTATAAAAGCACCAAAATTGGCACAAAGATACATATATCTATTGAATAACAAATAATTTTTTACTTTTTATATTGCTTAGTCCTTCGCAGGCAGTTGCTTGAGTAAGGTATTCAACACTCGTTTAAGCTTCTTATCGTCTAAGTCCGCATAAATAGGAAGACAGATAACAGAATCTGCTATCTTATTGGCCACAGGCAAATTGACAGGATCACTAGATGGTAAGCCTTTATAATCAATAAATTCACTAATCAATGGATAAAAATATCGCCTACCAAAAACACCCTCTTCGCGCATTCTAAAGTACAAGTCATCACGACTAATTCCCAAAACCTCTTCATCAATAAAAATCGGGAAATAAGAATAATTGTGTGCTACTCCAGGCATATCATCCATATAACGAATGCCAGGTATAGTAGACAAAACGTCCCTGTACTGCCGTGCTATTTCTTTTCTTCTAGCTATCGCCTTAGCCACCAATTTAAGATTCAAAAGTCCGTATGCCGCACGCACCTCATCCATCTTACTATTGATGCCAGGAGCCACCACAGTCACTTCATCAGCAAAACCAAAATTTTTCAGATAATCAACACGTTTCTTCGTCGATTCGCTACCGACCACCAGTGCCCCTCCTTCTATCGTATTGAAGACTTTTGTAGCATGAAAACTCAATGTCGACATATCTCCCTCAAGCAATATAGATCGACCATCGACAGTTACCCCAAACGCATGTGCTGCATCATAAATCACCTTCAAGCCATATTTATCAGCAATAGCTTGAATGCGCTTAGTATCGCAAGGCATTCCATATACGTGCACAGGCATAATAGCTGTTGTTCTTGGAGTAATTGCAGCCTCTATTCTATCAGGGTCTATATTGCATGTCACAGGATCAATGTCCACAAATACAGGCGTAATACCATTCCACCACAAAGCATGCGTAGTGGCCACAAAGCTAAATGGAGTTGTGATCACTTCGCCAGAAAGTTTCAGTGCTTGAATAGCCGTAATCAAAGGCAACGTACCATTGGTAAATACACTTAAATAGTCTACACCTAGATATTTCGTGATTTTCTTTTCAAATTTACGATGGTAGTACCCGTTGTTTGTCAACCATTCTCTATCCCATATATCTTTTAGAACTTCGTGAAAATCTTCCAAATCAGGCATCAATGGAGACGTCACATAAATATTTTTCTTACACTTCATATCCTATCCTCCTTTTTATTGTGATAATGGTTTTTATCTGTGCTTAATGCAGCATCATTTTTCTTTTTATAGGACATAGAGATCATTTGTTTCATATCATATCTCATATGATCTTTTTCCAAAACTTGTTTTGTCTCGACTTCTTCAGACTCACGTCTTTTTATCAGAATGGCCAAGACAATATGTAAAACGACCCATGCTCCCATATCTATGGCAAACACCATATTAATATTTAGATGCACAGACAATATATACGTCATCCCTACAAATAATAATTGCAAAGTCAAAATAGAGACCAACGCCACTCTTGGTCTCAAGCCAATGCGCATAAATTTATGATGTATATGGTTCCTATCTGGAACAAAAAGTCCTTTGCCTTGATATACCCTCGTACCCATAACCCAAATGACATCCATAAAGGGTACCATCACTAGGCTAAATGCTTGTACGATGTTGATTGTGACTTGTCTTTCAGTGGGCTCTGGACTAGCCGACAACTTGATCGCCATGATTGCCAAAAGCAAGCCCATAGAGAGCGATCCAGTATCCCCCATAAATATTCTTCTTTTCTTGACAAAAGTACCCCACAGATTGAGATAAAAGAACGGAATAAGCACCCCCACAACAGTAGCTGTAATCAATGCTACCATCCAAGCTTGCATAAAGATAAAGAACCCCAAGAAAGTGACACTCGCCACCATAGATAGTCCCGAACATAGCCCATCAATGCCATCAATTAAGTTCATCGCATTGATCATGTAAACAATCACTAAAACTGATAAAGGGGCACCAACAAACCATGGTATGCCGTATACCCCGAACAGTCCATGCAAACTGTCTAGGCATATACCCGAGCTCACCATCATGGCAGCCACCAATACTTGGATAACAAATTTACCTCTATAGCTGATACCGACCAAATCATCCATAGCACCCAATGCATACAGCATAAAGCCAGCAGAAAGTCCCATAGACAACGTAACCGCAGCACTATCTAGATTTCGTTCCAAAACATGGAATCCCAGTAATTCATCCGATGCAGTAATCAATCCCAATATCATCATCACTGTGGGTGCAAATGCCAATCCTCCCAATCTTGGGATGATTTCACTATGCACCTTTCGCGCATTCGGGATATCAAACAGTTTTTTTTGAAACGCAATCCGTATAATCTGAGGTATAGCTATACTTCCAAGTACCGTACTCAAGACTAGGGCTAAGAGTAAGTATAGGAAAATAATCATAGCATATCTATTAAATCAATTCACACATCATATTCACATCACGATTTGACCCATTCGGTCCAAATCAATTGGGGATAAGCCCAAAATATTTTTACTAATCTCTTTGCTTGTTTTTGTGGTTCTACGTACAGTCTGTGTAGCCATTCTAGGCTGTGTCTTCTCATCCATTTTGGTGCTCTTGTGATATTCTCATCTTCAGAATAAAAATTAAAAGCAGCTCCCACTGGGATAACCACCCCTTGTATCAGTTTGGGCAGCAAGTAGTGCATAAAATACTCCTGTTTAGGAGCTCCCAGAGACACCCATATTATATCCGCTTGAAACTGATTGATCTCTTTAGCGATATGATCATAGTCAAATTTCTCGACCTCCATAAACGGTAGTGGAATGAAAAGATAGTACGATAAATTGACGTTTTGTTTCCGTAATTTTTTAGCAATCATAGCGTGATTTATTGGAGTATTACCTATGAATACCTGTTTGTATGGTTTGTTGACATACTCCTCAAATAAATCAGATCCAGTATAGTGTTCATATTTTTTGTGGTGTATCAAACCTGCAACTTTAGCAATAGTAGATCCATCACATACATTTAAATACGATTCATTAATAATTTGCTTGTAGTCCTCGTTTGTATGTGTAATGGATAGAATCGTTGCATCGACCACACCAATAGCCGCTCGCTGCTTTTCTGTCAACAGCGTGTTTATTTTCTCTTTAATAGATGCAATAGAGAAATCGAAATACACTCCAAACATTTTTATCATATTTCCGATCGTTAGTTAGCAAGTTTTTTTAATAGTAGTGTTTTGTATACGAACAAATATAGAAATTTGAAATTAATAAAACAAAACATTTGTAATGTTTATTTACTTACCAAGCGTGTTTTAATCAACTTTTTGTCGCATTTTAACAACAGACTCGTAAATAGTGAGCATATTCTCAGCCCTTTTCTCCCAAGTATGTTTCTTCTGTTTTTCCTTAAAGAAAGGCTTAAACTGGTCTAAAATGGTCTTATTATCCATCACCCTATCAATGATGGAGGCAAATTGTCTCACCGATTCTTCAGGAGAGGAAAGTGGAATTTTAAAACCGACCTTATCCGTTACAATATCCCCTTGTCCACAAGTATCAAAACACAAAATAGGTACATGATTGGAAATAGCTTCCAACACAACGTGTGGGGTTCCTTCAACCAAACTAGTAAAGAAAAACAAATCACATTTTCTCATCAATTGTTGCACCTCATCATGAGATATTAACCCATGAAAGATACAGTTGTCACCTATGCCGAGTCGTTGAGCGAGTAAGCGATCAGCTTCAGTAAAACCGCCACCCACTATATGCAACTTCACCTGCTGTTTCTCTTGTAGTTGGGCCACAGTTTGCATCGCAATATCCAATCTCTTGGTAGCCAGATTTCTCCCCACCCACAACAAGTGCATCTCATCACTTTCTCTTTGAGTCTCTACCTGATCATCGGTCATACTACATCCTGTTTCGTTGATCATTATAGAAGACACCCCCATATACTGATTAAAAGATACCTGAATAACAGATGACGCAGTTATCACAGTCTGTGCACGTCTCTTCATTTTTCTCAACCGACGCCCCATCAACATCTGTCCCCGTGTGATACCCACCTTCAATAAGATAAACGCAGCATCTTTCCAAGACATACCCTTTAGATAAGCAAAAGGAAAGAAAGCAGTACAACCCACCGGTCCCCAAACCAAAGGTATATCCTTGATTTTCCACAGATACCCTGGTTCCCTAAACCCGATCATATTCAACTGATGCAACACATCAATATCTACCCGACTGCAAATATCCTTAGCGATAGCCAGTGTCCTCTTTTGCCATTGTTTATAGTAAATATAGAACCGCCAATCTCCTTGATTCCAGCACATTTTCCGCACCTTCTCAGGCACAGGATTAAAATAGAAATGCATATTTCCCCCTTGAGGCAAGCGAGATACTTCATACATGATATCCTCACGGAATTCCTCTTCAGTGATGATATACAATTCACAGTATTTCGCCAGCTCTTTACACCAATGCCAAGCCATCCCTGGCTCAGACCCCTTGTATGGGGAACAAGCATATGCACTAATTAAAATCTTCATATCTTTGTTTGCATCATTCTATGTATACACTCTTCTAGTCTCTTCAACTGCACCTCCTCAGAAAATTCAGCATTAATACGCTGCGATACATACTGAGCATACTCGCTCCATTTGTTTTGCTCCACGATCTCTCCCACTATTTTTGCTGCGAGTTGAGGAGTGTAGACATCAAGTACCAACTCATTGCGCCCCACTAAAGACTTCGTAAAACCTACATTCGCCGCAACAGGTACAACACCCCATGCCATAGCCTCCGTCAACGCATTCGATTGTCCCTCTTTAGGCGTTTCACTGGGGAATAGAAAGAAATGCATTTTTTGCAATATCCTCCACAATTCATCCTGCACACATTTAGGTCGGATGACAACAAGCTCTTCCAGACTAAGTTCCTCGATCAACTCACGAATCTCCTGCTCAAAGACCTTCGATTCAAACTCACCAATCAAGTCCAACGTCACAGGATACCCCCATTCCTTCAAGGAGTATGTCGTTTCCACAATAAGATCGATACGCTTTTCGGCAAACAAGCGTCCGAAATACACCAAGTGTATTGTATTATGCAACACCTTACTTTGCACATAAGCCATATGCTCCACCTCTATATAATTGGGATGATAATATACTGGAGTGTTCCCACAACTATTGATTAACGGTATATTCTCTTTTCCCTGCGTAAAAATATAATCAGCCCAGCGTATCGTCTGCCTGAACACAGCACGATACACAGCACTATATTGCTCGTAATACCCATTGGCACCACCGCCCCGCATCTCGTAGATGGTTGTATACCCCAATAGCTTGCTCGTACCCACCAGCAGCCATTCATGATAGACCACAAGTCCATAAAACCCAGCTATATGCACCAAAGCTCGTTTGCGTCTGCCAACCAATAGCACCCACACAAACTTCATATAATTCAGTAAGACAATGACAGGCAACAACCATCTATTCTTGGGAGTAAAGTACTTGGGAATAGCCCGTACGTGCCATCCCAAACGTCTATACAACTTCATCGTCTTCGCATTGCCCACCTGGCCTCCACCAAGGGGTAACTCACCTTTACGCGCTAAAGCTCCATAAAAATAGATTGTGCCTGTCTTTCTCATACGCCAGCCTCCTTGATAATATACTCTACCAAAAGGTCCAAATCTTCATCTTGTTTTCTTTTTATGATATCAAACTGTCTATATCCTCTGTGTTGGTACTCATGATACACTTTTTCGTTCAAAATCATCAAGAGCCTATTTTGAATCTCAAGTATAGAGAATGGATTGAAATAAATCACCGCATCCGCACACACCTCAGACACCGATGAAAACGCCGAAGCCAGTACCGGGGTACCAGCGTGCATAGCCTCCAATGGAGGATAACCAAACCCCTCATTGAGAGTGGGATATACAAAGCAATAAGCCCTCTTGTACAACTCATTCAGTTCCTGATCATCCACATACCCTAGAAATTCAAATAACTCTTTATTCTTGATCCTATAGTAATACCCATCCTCTTGCACGCCAGTGACCACCACACGATACCCATTAAGCTTGCCCTCACACATCAACTTATCTAAAGCCATAATAGCCCGCAGATTGTTTTTCTCCCAGCGATTACCACTTACCAGTAGAAAGAACGGCTCCTTCTCAGCATCAAGTTCCCTATCACACATCGTCCACGTCAAAGTACTCGGACTCGCAAAAACCTGTATCCTTTGATAGTCAATCATCGGAAAGACCGCACCAAACGAGTATTTCGAGTGATTAGAAATCGTCACAAATTTCAGATTATCTCGGGTCAACATCTGCGCCTGTTGCAGTTTCGCGCTATGCGTATTCCAACGATCTATCAGCACCTTTTTCCAGAACTTAGCCATTTGTCTCAATGACTTTTTATATAGCAACTCATACCAATCCAATGGCAATTCAAAATCCCTCAGGCCATGAATAGTCATGATAATAGGACAATGAGTCGTCTCAAAGTCTGGCAAGAAACAATTAGGCACAGGCGAGTAAAATAACCGACAACCATAGTCCTTCATCAGCTTTTCAAACGTCATACCACGATTACTGAGTAAAGTCACCCCATTTTCGTGGCACACTTCTACAATCTCAGGATTGATCCATTTCTTATCATCATACAATGCAATCACCTGCTTGGTTTTATGAAGCAATTGCTTAAACACAATTTCCCCATATATTCCCCCTCCATGCCTCTTTCCAGAGTGGATATCCGGTTGGGTAGATGCCATATTAAATACAATCATACTCCTCTATTTTTATGTAAACCATTTTCGTATACCGATATTTATCCTCATGAGCAATCTGAATAACATAAGCCATACCCTATTCACCCGCTCATATGTTTTCAAGTAATAAAACGAACTCTCCATGGAATATTCCAGCATCTGTACACTAGGCATTTTGGCCATCGTATTGCCACCTAGATGCACACATTTCAATGTTGTAACGATATAATTTTGAAGATGCATTTGAGCAATTCTTTTGTACAGTATATTTTCCTCAAAATACAAGAAAGTATGCCTATCAAATCCACCCAGATCAAGCAACAAATCCCTTTTAAACACCATACATGCCCCCGATGGCAGTTCGATGGGCAACAACATCGGTAACTCATCCTTCGGCTTATTCCTCAACAGCTGCCTCTTTATTTTCATCTTGCTCACCATACCGAAAGGATCTTTTCTCATAAACAAAACATCAGCAAATATTTCCCTCACAGAATGATTCGTTCTAGCACAATTATAATCCAAAGTCTGCTTATCCGATTTAAGCAATAACGGAGAAACAATCCCCACCGATTCGGTCATAAACAACACCCAATTCAGCTTCGGAATAATATCCTCCACAAACAACACGTCATTATTAAGAATCATCACACTCTCTATCCCGGTTGTGCGAAGCATATAATCGATCCCCAGATTATTCCCCCGTGCATAGCCCTCATTGGTTGGAGATAGTATCAACGTACAAGCCTGCGGCATCATTTGTCCAGTAGCATGCTCCATCACATCGACCACATGCAGATGCGTAAACCTCACCGCCAAAGCCTCCCTGAGATACTGTGCAGACCGATCGGTCGATCCATTATCCACCACCACAATAGCGACCTCAGCCGTATTGTGATGCACAATAGAATCGACGCAATCCATCGTATCTTGCGCATTATTATAGTTAAGAATGATAATCCCTGTTTTCATACCCATTATTCCTCCATTGATTAGTTCCTACATAATCCACCTGCTCCAACATCTCACCTGTATCCTTCGGCTGATATTTATAAACCGAATAGGCCAACAGCACCATCAAGAAACATTGCAGATGCGGATACAGATGTATATCGAATGAAAAAGACAACATCACAAAAGCCAACAGATAGATCACAATATTTCTAGTTTTCGCCCTATCCACATGCTTCAACGCATAATGAAACGGAATAAAATAATAGACAAAGCACACCAACGAGAAGACACCATAAGCAGCTATGTTCGTTAGAAAGAAATTGTCCAGTGCCTCAAAATCCCTTAAGAAAAAGACCGATTGATAATTCTCTATTCTAATCGTATGGAATACATTAGAAGCCCCCACACCAAAAGGATAATCCGACACAAGGTCGCTCACTACCTTATACGCCCCCAATCGGTGTCCAATATCCCCCTCTTGGAAGCGTTGAGAAACCATATTGATCATAAAAGGAAAGAACTCCATCACCAAAGCCCCACCAATCAAGACCAAGGCCAATGACAATAGATAATGCTTTACCTTACTCATTCGCTTCATCTTACTTCTCACCCCATACAACATACACAATAAGAAAACAATAGCGAATCCCAAGAACGTCGTTCTCGTCACAGAAATCAAGACCGATATCGTTACCACAGTAAACAACAGTGCATTCTGCCATTTATTGAGTCTGGCATTAATCAAAAACCAAGCTTCAAAATACACGATAAACACCGAGTAAATCAACGATATAGAAAACAATCCAGATGGTCTAAACATATGCCTTGCCGCTTCCTCCAATCTATAATTCAACAACTCCGGATAAGGTGAGATTTTAAACAAAGCCTCCAAGAAGTAAAAGAATATCGCAAAGCCAGCAATCAAAACAATACTTCTCCCCGCCCCCTTTTTATTAATCAAAGGATCATTCAGACACACGTTGAAGAAAACAAACGTAAAGACAAGTGCAGGCACCATCTGTCGATACACAATCTGCACATCATCTTTATTATATAAAGCCCAGAATCCAGTGAGACAGATAAACAAGATCACAATAGCCCCATATCGGCCCAATAGATTGATCATATGCTTTTTAAACATCAAATCCAAACCATATATCAACACTATAAGAATCGTAATAGTCAGCCTAAATTGATTCACCACATGCATATCGATAGTCTCTGCATATCCACCAGACTGCACATGCGGCGTCACAAATAATGCAGCAAGGAGCACCAAAGAATAGCCCCCCTTATTGTACAGATACAAAGCCATAACCAATACAACAAGCAGCACCACTGCCACGATAAAAGCAGGGAACAATATAAAAGGCATGGCACACATCATAAAACATAACGATATTATCGGTGCCCTCACTTTTCCATTCATACTAATGTCATTTAAATTATACTGATCTCTAGTTTATCCTCCAAAGATGACACGAAACACAACCCGAACGAACACATGCCATTTCTTATCTCTTGCATAAGACTCCTTAGCATAGACTTGTGCATTCTCTTTAAAATAATGATCCTCTCCGTGATATTCAAAAGTCTTTTCATTATCCAAAGGTTGATTATGGTGCACATCAATCAGATTCTCATCCGTTTCTTGGATGTTACCAGAACCATCCCATCCCATGTTTCTTACTTTCGACACTGTAGGCATCACCACTTTGGCCCCTTTATCAAAGATAATCTCACCATACACCGTATCCTTCGTACTACCATCCCATGTCTTTCTAGAAGCATCATATAACGTTTCTAGGTGATTCCACCCCCGTTTATAAGCCCTATATAATTTAACTGGATTGCGTAATATGTTCAAAAAGAACGTATACGTGATTCCTTTTTTTATTTCCCTTGTTTTATCTCGCCAGTACCCATATCCCCATGCAGAGAACTCACTACTTTGCATGTAATAATTATTATCATCAAAACATATATTGTAGAAATGCCTATACCCACATATAGCCACTACCGAGAGATCATCCTTATACCTCTCCAAACCCTTATTGACAAACTCGAGAAAATTGGGTGCGAATATATTGTCATCCTCCGTGTAAATTATCCGATCGAAGGATTCCTCTACCACTTTAATAACCTCCGCTCTATTTCTTCTCGGGCCATAGTTATATGGACGCTTATGTACATGCACTTGCTTAAAGCCCTCAATATGATCTACATATTGAATGATTTTATTATACCCATCCCAGTGACTGTCCAAAGCAGGATAGTCTAGCGCAATAAACACCTCTGTATATTCCGCCCCAGTATTCCTTTTTAGTGACTCCAATAAAGCCACCAAATGAGTATATCTACATAATGTAGTCATTACAACAGCCGCATATTTCATGATCTTCTCTCTTTAATTAGTTGAACAAAAAAAGCAAATTCCATCGTGTGCAATACAGCGTGATACGCGATATACATCACTATCCCTATAGCTATATTCGACCACAGTACCCCCCATACATTTTGTATAGGCACCAATATATTCCACAAAAAAATACACAAAGCCATCCATGCACATCCACCCATCACACCTACGAGTTTTTTCAACTGCACCCATAAGCCCAAATTCAGTAATTTATGCGAATAGTATGTATTGACAAATAATCCAATAGTAGAAGACAAAGCCACACCTATACACACATAATAGATTGAGAAAGACATAGATACCAGCAAGATACAGGAACCAATCATCTTTTTCACAATCTCCGTTTTAAGAAACAGATCAGTTCTCCCTTTCACTTCCAGCAGACTCAAATTGATCGCATGTATAGGCCTCCATAAATACGCTACACTCACAATTTGGAGTAAAACCACCACCATCGCCCATTTTTCAGTCAAAAAAGCAATGACCAATGGTTTTGCCACACAAATAATCCCCACCATAGCAGGAAACACAATGCTCGAAGCTAACCGTAAAAAGATGATATACTTCGCTCTCAATTCCTTGTCATCCCCCTTCAGTTTACTCAACACTGGGAAAACCACCCTCTGCATCACCCCCGTCAACGTAGACGATGGCAAAGCTGCAAATTGATCAGCTCTTGCAAAAAATCCCAACATCTTAGACGAAAAGACCTTCCCAACAAACAACGTGTACAAATTATTATACACTGTATTAATCAACGCCGAAGCTAGAAGTTTAGATCCAAAGTTAAACAAGCGATTGAAAGCCTTCTTGTCAAAACGGCCAGCTGGCCACCAAGCACATACAACCCAAAACAGTATACACCGTAATAAAGCCTGTACAATAGCCTGCACCGCAATACACCAGGGTCCAAATCCCCTATACGCCATATACACTGCCACCCCTCCAGCCACAATCACCGAAGTTAATGACACAATCGTTTGTCTGCGAAAGTCCAAACGAATAGTCAACATCGCCTGCTGTACAATACACAACGAATTACAAATAAACACCACCCCCATTGCCTTCGCGATTGGAGCCAACAGTGGAATATTATAAAAGTCCGCGATAACCCCCGATGCAGAAAATAGCAACAAGAAAGCCACCACCCCCACAACTATATTGAAAATAAGCGTCGTTGTATAATCGTTTTCCGTACAATCATTTTTTTGAATCAGTGCCCTAGAGAACCCACTATCTATAAATGTTTCTCCCACCGCTAGAAATATAGCCAACATCGCGATAATACCATAATCTTCAGGCAACAGCATACGTGCCAGTACAATTTGCAATACAAACTGTACCCCCTGTGTCGCGAATTTATCTATTCCGCTCCACATCATACCATGCACCGTTTTCTGTTTAAGCGATGTATTCATCTCTATATTATCCTCTTAATACTCGAAGACCTTATATGCCTTACAAGCCCTCACACCCACTTTGGGGTGTATGAGATTATTATCTGTTTCCTTTCCCATAAGCCATAAGATCACCTGCGTTAGAAACTCTCCTCCAGCAGCATGAGTAAAAGCATATTGAGCACCAAATCGTGCATTCATTTCTAGTATAACCACCTCATTATTAGTCGTTAAGAATGCATCAATATCTATACTCGCTATATGCCCCAGAGTATCGGCAATGCGCTTAGCAACCTCCACAAATGGAGCACTATCGACCATGATAGTTTCATAGGATTCACCTCCTCTAATAGCCAACTTCCGTTTAGCAGCCATCGTCACATATCTACCCTGCAAATCATTTAATATCTCCAAGCCATATTCATCCGCCGCAATCACTTCCTGAATAATGACACAAGCCTTTTTGTCCATTTCCGATTCATACTTTAACGGACTATTAAAGATCTCCCTATTTAACCGAGCATACATCACCTCCAGTTCCTCCATCCCTTCAACCTTATATACCCCGATAGATGCCTGTCCCCATCTCGGCTTGATAATAAGAGGCCATTGCACCTCCCCGTTGTCTACAGCTTTTTTAGCTTCCTGTAGATGCACAAACGATTTTGGTTGCTTCAACCCTATAGATGTAAGAAACTGATACGTAGCCCACTTATCATTGCATATATTGACCACATGCTGATCAGAAATCAGCACTTGTATTCCCTTTTCAAGAAAACGTTGTTTATTTTGAGCCAGCACATACAAATCAATATCAAAAAAAGAGATCACCGCTTTAATTTGATTTTTGCTACAATAGTCCAGTAAAAAATCGATGTACTTCTCATCATAGATCATAGGAGTAATCACAGATTTATCGGCCAATTTCATGGTGAAAGTCTCCACACTATTGCCCACATGCAATTCCCCTTTGCCCTTCAAGATTTGTTTGAGAAATTCGAGGAGATATAGTCTTCCCCCAATAGTTGTAACGAGTATGTTTAACATGTTTAGTTTTCAATTTAGATTAACAATCAAGATCAGTTAAGCGCAAATAAAATTAACAAAGCTAGAGAAAATCACTCTAATAATCTCTATATTGCCTATTCTAATTCGTCAAATTTAAACATTTATTTCAGAAAAAGCAAATCAATAGACAAAAAAACACAAATACATTTCAACTCTTGATTTTTAATGATTATATTTGCGTATACACAAAACAAACCTATGACTAAATTAAAAAAAAGAATAGCCTTACTCGGAGCCAGCGAATACCATATTAAGTTGTACGAAAAAGCCAAGGCCCTTGATTTAGAAGTCCATTGCATAGCATGGGCCAAAGATGCGTGTTGTAGAAAATGTGCCGATTACTATGCCGACATCTCCGTGACAGATCAAAAAAAAGTACTTGATTATTGTCACACACATCACATAGACGCCATATTAAGCAATGCTCTTGAGATCACCACCCCAACCATAGCCCATGTTTGTCACGCCATGCACTTACCAGGCGTCAGCCTTCACACCGCCCAGATATGTGACAACAAACAAACCACGCGTCGTTTTATCCAGACCCATCAACTATGTACACAACCCCATTATATATGCCTTCGAGCTACAGATCCTATTCCATCAGTTGATATGCCCGTTATCGTCAAACCCATTGACTCTTGTGGTGGACGCGGTATCACCATCGTGCGCCAACACAGCGATATAGCCCATGCCATCCAGCACGCACGTCTCTCATCTCCCAGCCAAACCATTATTATTGAAGAATATATCGAAGCCCAACAGATAGAAGTAGACACGCTCAGTTACCACGGTCAACACCAAATGATCGTACTAACCGATATAGGTATCCAGCACGACCATGCTCCATCGGGACAAGTAAGACGTCAACCCAGCCACATCTCCCGAGAAACCTATGCCACCATATGCCAAACGACCACAGATATTTTAGATGCACTACACGTTGAGAACCATGCCTGTTTCCTAGAATTCCTACTCACCTCCACAGGGCAGTTATATCTGATTGAAATAGCCGCTCACGGCAGTGGTGCAGGCATTAGTTACCATCTGGCAGAAGAAACCACCTCTTATGATTATATAAGCAATATGATCCGTGTATCCCTCGGCCAATCCCCCATCCACTACGATGGTCATATCTCACGATATACAGGCATCTATTTTCAGAGCACCCAAAGTCCTTGGGTCGATTCCTTTGCCCAAACCTATCGCGATGCCCCCTGGATGTTTCAACACACCCACTACTGTCGTCCCGACGTTTCGGGTCGTCAAGGGCACTTTATATACAGCACCCCATCTCTGGATACCGAAAAAGAAATACATTCCCTAATCAACCAATATACCTCAGTCGATTAAGTCGAATTATGTCAAGATGACCTGTATATACTTTTCAAGGTTGTCCATATACGACTCCATCTGTCCTCTAGATTCAAACTGCAGAATAACCGTTCCAATCATCTGATTGGCACCAGTAAATCCTTGTACATCTTCACCCACCTGCTTGTCCAGCGACACATCCCTGACAAACATCTTGATATCATCGTGAATAGACACCCCCATAAATACCCCTGCTCTTTCTGCATGCACTATATATTCCGCCCAATATCCATCACATACAAACGGCTCTACGTAAAGCAATGATTCTCCTAAAGCATGGCATATACTAGCTGTAATAAGATCTACACCCGAACACATACCCAACACCTCCGCCAATCGATTGCCCCCACCTCTAGGCGACACCTCCATAATATAAGGTACCCCCTGCTTTGACACCCTAGTTTCCACATTATACAAAGAAGTTCCAAGATGGAGCAACCTAATCAATCGTTGCACCTCATTTTTCAACTCTTCCTGGTATATCATAGGCATCGTACTAGGCCATCTAAATCCAGCAGGTGTATACGGATTGGTGGCTTGATGATCAAAATATTGATCAGAAAAAGAACAGAATACCAGTTCATTATCCACCGAGAAACAATCAGAATCAGAAGCATATCCTAAGGTATCAATATACTCCTCCATCAAAACTTTTTTAGACAAGGAGTGATCCTGCGCCAACTTCCACGCTTCCTCCAAATCCTCCCAACGATCTATCCTACTCACCCCCTTACTACCCGCCGAATCTACAGGTTTAACCATCACAGGAAGCTTCATACCTTTGGCCGATTCCATCAATCCTCTCCAGTCATGATGCACCACTGCCTCGGGCACATTAAACCCATTCTCTTTAAGAAAACGTCTAAACAACCCTTTATTCTGTAAGATACAAGCCGCTTGATAAGGCACCCCAGGCAGATTCATCTTCTCAGCCACATAACTTGCTGTTGTCACCCCAGGGTCAGTTGCAAACGACATAATACCATCGATCTTCAATTCTGTGGCCAATTGTAATACCGCCTCCTTATCTACGATAGACACATTATGATATTCATCAGAAACCTTATGCGCTGGATAATGCGGAAAATAATCGCATGTAATCACATAAGCCCCCAACTGTTTAGCTTTTTCAATTACGGGAATTAAAGCCGATCCCCCGCCAAGCAACAATAATTTCTTTTTCATACGTGCCGTTTTTGCAAGATTTTTATGATAAAAACAAAAGTACATGTCTATATTTTGCAAATATACACATTTTGACCATAAAATCAAACGTTTACACACCTATTGAGCACATAAAAATATTTTCTGTAATTTTTATTTGCATTTAACTTTCCCATTCCAATATAATTATTAACTTTGCTCCGCTACATGAAAATAATGACCTAAAAGGACACTAAAAGACCTTTATCTTACTTACACCGATATGAAAGTTATGTACACTCGCGGCGAGAATGCCGCAAACGTTTTGTGCCCTGCTACACTACTTGCACAAGAGTTGCAAGCCGCAGGGATTGGAGTATCTTTGATAGCTCCCAGTTTTCAAGAGAATTTACTCGATTCTTCATGGAAAAGATTGCGCAGTTATCGCAGTCCAGAGATTTACGACATCTACCACGCACAAAGCATTGACCGTTGGTCCTTATCCACTTGTCATACCAACGCCCAGCACGCCCACAAGCCCTATATGATTTCGCTCAATGGCATGCTCGATCCCAAACACCTCAACCATCTATCCTTTATCCAACATCTCGAATATCAGATACTTATCCGTAAGCGCTTACAGGAAGCCACCTGTGTGCACGTCACCAGCGAGAGCGAATTACGTCATTTTAGGCAACTAGGATTCACCAATCCCGTTTGTCTTATCCCCAACCCGATCGAGATCAACCCCCTATCAGAAACCCATACAGACAATACATTCCGTATCGGTTTTTCTGGCCTCATACATCCCGAAAAGCATATCGAACGCATCTTCTATAGCGTACACTCCCTATTGAAAGTGCTCCCCGCTATGTCCATCAAGCGCCCCATCGAAGTCCTCATTATAGGCAGCTACGAAGGCGCCTATATTCTTAATCTTCAAGATGAAGTGAAGCGCCTAGGCATCAGTTCGCACGTGCACTTCGTCGGCGATATAGAAGGACCAGAAAAAGATGAAGCCCTATCCAGCTGCAGCATACTCGTCATGCCCAACGCCCATGAGAATTCCTCCCGTCGTCTTCTCGAAGGTCTCGTTCGCGGCATACCTTGTATTGGCACCCAAGGCTCCCCTAGTCACAGCCTGGATGTCAACTGCTGCGGCTGGACTATCGAACCCAACCAGAGTTCGCTCAACAAAGCCCTCCTAGACGCCTACCACACCCCCAATAGCTACCTCAAGCTGATGGGCCAAAACGGCCGTCGATTGGTCGAGCGAGAATACTCTGCTCGCGCCATAGCCAAGCAATTAAAAAGCGTCTATACTTGGCTTCTTGGAGGCGAAAAGCCCTTAGGCATCGTCTGGTAAGTCCCCCTATGAATTTGCATACCTCAAAAAAAATCTGTATATTTGCATTGAACTTACAGATAGGGACCGCGTGTGCATACTCATATTTTACCTATAAATTAATGTCCTTGCCCTTATTTCCACGGCATATCATATGGACATCTTGCACCGCATCGTATGATTATATTTTTTCTTATTGATGGTATATTATTTACTTGTCAAGTCCCACTAATCCTTAATTATATTATATGTATAGAAGCAAAAAAATAGCATTTTTGCTCCTTGCCTGCGCATACACAGGCTTTGGCGCATTGCTACATGCAAGTGAAGAAGAAAAACCAGAAGTAAAACTCGGAGGAGCCCTACGTTTTTCCTACAGCTATTCAGACTGGCAAGACAACACCGAAAAACGCGGTGGAGACTTCGTCTACGACGTATTCCGTCTAGATGTTAATGCCAAGTACAACAATATCTCCCTACACGCCGATGCCCGCTACTATGCCGATTCTTTCGGCGGCTTTATGCTCAAATACGGCTACGCATCCTTCCATATAGACGACCAACAGCGCGTCGACGTAGGTCTGGTTCCCGTTCCCTTCGGCATCAAACCCTATACAGCCAACAACTTCTACTTCAACCTCCCCTACTACATCGGTCTAGAAGACGATGCCGATACCGGTATAGGATACAGCTACACCGGTACCCACTGGGCCTTCCGCGGAGTATTCTTCAAGAACTCCGACCTACAAAGTTCGGGCGACAAATCCGAAATCAGCGGCGCCCGCTACGGATACGACGTCGCAGGGGCTAATCGTGAAACCAACACCATCAACCTACAAGGACTCTATCGTTGGGGCACCAAAACCAAACAAGAACTCGGCCTATCCCTTCAATACGGCGGACTCTACAACCTCGACACCGAAGACATGGGGCACCAGACAGCCGTAGCCCTACACTATACCGCCCAGTACAAACGCTGGCATCTTATGACCGAATATTTCTACTATAAGATGGACCCTAAAAATGCCGAAGGCACATCCACCGACTACATCACCATGACCGCCTTCAATGGTCCATACCATGTAGCCACAGAAGGCCAAGGCCTCACCGCCTGCCTAAGCTACGCCATCCCAGTAAAGTCCAAATTCCTGAGCGAAATCAAAGTCTACAACGACTTCAGCATGCTCGACAAACTCAAAGACGGCTACAAAGATAGCTACCAGAACGTCCTCGGCTGCCAGCTCACCATGGGCCCTATCTACACCTACGTCGATTACATACTTGCCAAACGCCACGCCTGGATAGGAGGCGATTGGAACGATTCCTTCGCCCAAGGCGGCGATAATGGCGACTGGAACACCCGCCTAAACATCAACATCGGCTACTACTTCTAAAACAAACCAGAAAGTAAAACGAAAACATATGAATAAAATAGACATACAAAATTTGCATCTCATCTTTGGCCCCAAAAAGAAAAAAGCCATGCAGATGCTCCAAGCAGGCAAAAGCAAAGAAGAGATTCTTCGCGAAACAGATTGCACCATCGCCGTCAAGAACGCCAACTTCCAGATCAAAGAAGGCGAAATCTTCGTGCTGATGGGCCTATCAGGTAGTGGTAAATCCACCCTCCTACGTTGTCTCAACCGCCTGATCAACCCCACCTCGGGCAAGATCCTATGCAACGGTCAAGACATCGCCAGCCTCATGAGCACCTTCAAGAAGTTTGACAAACCCGAAGATGCCGCCAAAGCATGGATCCAAGCTCACCAAGAGCTCGTCAACTCATGGATACCAGCTCACTAATCTAATAAGCACCCCAAAGACCTAGTCCTTGGGGTGCTTATATTTTGCATTTTGAGAATTATTTACTACATTTGTCGTCGAGTACATCACATACTCATACAAAATACTTACATATACTTAATCAAAAGACCATAAGACCATACATGTGTCTCATTTTAAATCAAAAGAAAGTATGAAGAAAAATTTCAATCCAATCAAAACTAGTATGTATAGAATGACACGCCTCCTGCCCATGCTCCTTCTAGTAGCATCGCTAAGCAGTATCCAGCCCGTTCACGGCCAATTACTCAAAAAACTTAAAGACGTTGCCGAAAGAACAGCCGAGAGAGCATCCGAAAAAGTGCATCATGTTACCCACCACACTAAGCCCGTTCATAGAACTCGCGAAGTAGCCCCTCGCTTTCCAGGTGGACAGATTGCATTAGACCGCTTTGTGCGCACCCATTTGCGTCATAGCGTCAATCGTGAGATGTCTTCACGCGGCATCTACTCAGGCTATGTCTATGTACGTTTCCATGTCAGCCGCACTGGATACATCCGTGACGCCCGCGTCACCAGCAGCAGTAGCCGTCGCATAGAAGAAGAAGCACTGCGCATCGTAGACCTATTCCCACGCTGGGAACCAGGACGTCGCGATGGTCGACCTGTCGACACATGGCACACCTGCAAGTTGCACTTCACCTTTAAGCGCGACACCTCAGTACGCCCACCGCATCGTCCTACCGTAGCCCCTAGCTTACACAACCGTCGAGTGATGGACTTCACCGAAACCATGCCCGTTTTCCCAGGCGGCAACCTCGAACTGACCAAATACATTCGTCGCCATGTACAGTACCCATACATTGCCCGCAGCAAACGCATCGAAGGCCGCGTATATGTACGCTTCATCGTCAACGAATATGGCCGTGTGACCAGTCCAACCATCATACGAGGCATCCATCCATCGCTCAATGCCGAAGCACTCCGCATCGTGCGCGACATGCCTAGATGGACCCCAGGTTACCACCTCAGTCGCCCCGTATCCGTGTACTACATCGTCCCAGTAGATTTCTATCTATAGACGAAGCTAATAACGAAATAATCGCTCCCAATGTGCCATGTATGGTCAGCACATTGGGAGCGATTCGTTATCTTAAAATCATCATTAGCCAGCACAGTTATTCCTCCAGAGAATACCTCACCAACCCATTGCTTTGCGACGTAATCGTCACCGTCGTCCCCTCACCTTCGGTCGAGGTCACCTGCATATCGCCACCCACATACTCCACGATCAGCTTACTGATATTCAGAGCCAGCACATAGCTACTACTCAACCCATACGCATAGTCCCCCGGCGACTCAAAGAGCATCTCCAAGTCCTCCTTCGAGATCCCCCGTCCCGTATCCACAATACGTATCGTCACCAGTTCGATATCCTGTCTAAAGTGAAAGTCCACCGACACCTTCCCCTGCTTCGTATTCTCAAAAGCATGGCTCACCAGATTAGACAACACCTTCATCACCCTCGCAGGGTCCGCATTCGACACCAGCGACTTGAAGTTGCTCGTCACCTCCATCTCCACCTCACGGCCATCATGAAACGCCTCCAGATGATCATGAAATTGCGTCTTAAGATACTCCACCGCATCCCCAAAGTCATACTTCCTAGGATGCCTATTCTTGCCCGCATCCGCCTGCAACTGCGACAAATCCAAGATCTCATCAATCAGATGCAACAACACATGCGTATTTTTCTCCACCTCGTCCGAGTACTTCTTCAATCGCTTAGTCTTCTCCTCATCCACGATAAGCGACGCATAACCCACGATAGCATTGAGCGGTTTTCTCAGATCCTGCGTCATATTCATCAAGAAATGCTTCTTCAACTTATACGACCTCTTCGCCTGACTCTTGGCCAGTTCGATCTGCGTCACATCAATCTGCAACAACACCGAATACCCCTCATAATCATATTCAAAGTGCGCCCTCTCCTCCTTAAGAAAGAGCACCTCCTTCTCTTTTTTCTTCTGCTCAAACACCTCATACTGCGTATTCCACAAGAGCGGACTCTCCTGCCCATCCTTGTACATAGCCACACCATGCGGCAATTTCATCACCAGATCCGTAAACTCCCTAAAGATTCGCTTCTCCCGTCTACTCTGTCTGATCAACTTACGCACCACCCACGCCAGTCCAGCCACCACCAGCAGCCACAGCCCCGTCGTGAGCACCACATGATTGCGCACCAGCATATACTCCTCCTGATACGGATTGCCGAAATGCACATCAAACATCCCGTCCACCATGCCACTATGCCTGATGTGCTGAATACTCTCCTTCAAGACATCATACATATACGGACACTGCTTCTTCGAGATCACAAAATAATACAGATACGGTAAACTATTGATCTCATTGAGCACCACATGCTTCAACTTCTCCTGCTCCTTATACCACGCCAGCAACCTAAAATCGGCCAATACCACATCACACTTCTTCAGATTCAGCAACATGATCGCCTCCTTCAGACTACTATACTCCATCACCTCATCCTTCTTGATCGGCACATTGTACGAACGGATCATCTTGTAGTAATAGTTGCTATCAGCCACCGCCACCCGGCAATGCTTCAAGTCCAGCACACTACTCACCACCCTGTCCTCACGACATAGCGCCCCACTCGTCGAACTATACAACACCCTCGACAAGCACACCTCATCACTTAGTTCCTCCCGAATATACTGCGGCACCACCGCACACGCATATTGCCCGATGCTATCCGCCTCCAGCTTCCTCTTCAAGACCAAGCGATGCTTCAGGCCACTGCCCGCAAAGATCTGCTCCACCAAGTCCACATACAGTCCACACGTATCGCCCATGCCATCGACATACGCATACGGCATCTCCTGCGTCAGGCAAACCGTCCTAGGCACCCCAGTAATGGCATTGTGCGCCCATACCGAGCCACCACCTCCCAGTAGCGCCACCATCCACATACAGACCCACATCGTCCACTTCATACCCATTGATTTCTTTAGTCCATCCATACCGCCTCCTTCATTTGCTCACACACCATCGCATCACCCTCCAGCGAAGGCAACACCAACTCATCACACGTCTGCAATCTGAAATAAAACGTACTCCCCTCATCCAAGAGCGAATAGACCCCGATACGCCCCTTTAGCAATCGTGTCACCTCCAGCATCAGCGGCATCCCCAGACCCGTGCCCTGCGTAAACGTATCCACCTTCATAAACGGCGTAAAAATATCAGCCACCTGTTTCTTATCGATTCCTATCCCCGTATCCTTCACATACACGATCAGATCCTCCCCATCCATAAACCCACCTACACGCACCTCCCCAGCACGCGTAAATTTCAGCGCATTATGCACCGCATTCGATAGCAGCGTCATCAGCAACTGGCGGTCCGTATGCATCGTCACCTGCACCCGTTGCAAGTCACACGCCACCGCCACCTTCGTCTCGTCATGGTTCATCACATTTTTGGTCGACTCGATCACCTCCTGGAGCAACTCCGGCACATCCACCTTCTCGTGCACCAACTGCACCGCCCCATTCTGCATCTTCGACAACAGCAAGATATCATTGATCAGCTTATTGAGCAGATTGCTTTTTTCATCAATCACCTCCATCAGCTCCCCCCTATCCTCCTTGGGCAATTGCGGCAACAACTGGCTGAACCCCAAGATACTATTGAGCGGCGTCCTCACCTCGTGACTGATCGACGCGATAAAGGCATCCATCGCCTTATCATTGTCCACCGCCTCCTGTCTCAGGCGCACTTCCTCCTTCATATCATAGATCGTCTCAACCACCGCCACATCATTATTAAACAGACACGTACTCACATACACCGTATACGGATTATCCTCCAATCGATAATCCTCAAACGACATCATCTGATTCGTTTTCAGCGCCATCTCATACGCCACCATAAAATTATTGACAAACTCCTTATTCTTCTCGATCGACGTCCACCGCCTTATCCTATAATGGGCCTGATGAATATATTCATTCTCAAAATAATGCACAATCATCCCCCTCTCCTTCTTGACCACCGCCAACGGCAAAGGCAACGTATTGAGCAGATTCACCACATACCTTCTCTTTCTCTTCTCCATCCTGTACAGCACTAGAAAAGCCACCCCAGCCACCGCCAAGATCGCCCCCGTAACGACGAGCACCCGCACAATCACCGACAGATACCTCTCCATAACCTCATGCGGTCTGCCCACCTGCTTTCGTCCCAGCCATTTGAGTGCACAACGCTCCATCTCGCCATTATCCACCAATACCGCCAGCGCATGATTCACCCGATAGAACAACTCCTCATGATCCACCGCCACCGCCATGCCATAGCCCGCCGTTGGCCTCTTATGATAGCCCACCGTAAACGGCAGCGATCGTAGAATCTGCGAATGATTATCCTCCATAGACCACCCCACGATCACATCCACCTGATCCTGCTTCAGCATCATGACCAACTGCTGCTTCGTCCCCGTCACATATACCACCTCGTCATGCGTCTGCTCCATCACCATCTTGATCACATCGACAAAAAAGCCACCGTATCCCTCGTTGTTCACGACAAGATACGGCGGCTCCATTTTGACAAGGCCCACCTTGACTACATGATCCTGTGCCTTCACCTCCTTGCTAGAGGCGCAGACCACCAGAGAGCACACAAAAAGCAGTAAAAAGCAGTGCGATTTCAGCATAAGTCTATTTTTAGGGTAATAGATCCCAAAATTAGAACAAATCCCCCTATAAACCAAACAAATGCCACAATTTTTCTCCGCTACTCCTTCGTCATCGGCTTATGGATAAAATAAACAATCCAATTCTCCTTTATATCCTCCTTGGCCAGACAGATTTCCCCATTCTGGATCAAATCCGCCACATACTCCGGCTGCTCATCTCGATCAAAAATCAAATAATTCGCATGAAATTCCGCCACATCCCTATGCCGTCCATCCACATACCAACTATGAAACTTCTCCCAGATCGGCCTCTCCAGTTCCGGAAGCACCGCATAACTGAAATTGACATTATTCAACAGCGGTATCCCAGCCACCGCCGACACCTCCTCAAACCGCTTCGTCAAGCATTTCGGCGCATACATACTCGCACAATGCCTTCTATAATAACGCAAGAAGTCAGGATTGACCTCCCTAGGAATAAACACCATATCCCTATTCGACAGATGCCCCTCACACCAGCGTATCAGATTAGGATGGAAACAATGCACCTGCGTATAATGCCCACGCAGATCATTCCATTTTCTCACCACATCCCCATAGAAAACCGTCCCATTGACGAGAAACGCCACAACAATCAGCCACGCATACACATTGCGATCCTTCACCCGCTCACACACCCAGTATATAGCCCCTACGATAGCAGCCACCAGCAGCATCTTCGCTATAAACGCCGCCTGATAAGGCACACCATATCCCATCAGCCAGTGATCAATCACCGCCTGGTCCGTATTGTGCGTCAGCGAGATGCGATACATCGACGCCACCGTGATCACAAACAGCGCCCCCTTCCATATCTTCTTCATGCCATCATAGCGCAGCATCAGCAACACAAAGCAACACACCATCCCGATATACGGAATCTTGATAAAATTGTCCAACGGATTGATATACGGAAACACCCATATAAACGGCACACACACCATCCCTGCCCCTATATATAAGAACCTATCTAGCGTCGCAGCCTCCAAGAACCGCTTCGGATGCTTGATCAGCGGCAGATACACCGCCAGCACAATACCCAGCCAGAACACAAACAGCAGCGAATTGCCCCTGACATACAGCCACACCTCCCGCCAGGAATCAAACACCTGGAAGCTCCACATCACCACCATCTTCTCGTAATAGTTCGACACCTGTAGCATCCCCAACTTCGTCGTCTGCCAGAAGAACCACAACACCGCAAATCCAGCAGCCCACACAGCCACCTGGCCCCACCTCTTGCCCAAGACACTCTCCAGCGCCCCAAACAAAAAGATCAGCAAGAACAACGCCATACATACCGACGAATACAAAGGCGCAAACAGCCCCAAGGCCACCAATACCGCCACCAGCACCCCCGAGTCGGTCCACCCCAAAGTCCTGTTTCTATACTCCATATACGACAAGCACCACGTCGTAATCCCGATGATAAACAAGCCACTAGGCCCCAGCATCAACTGCACCATCGAGTACGTCGCCGCATTATAATAAAAAGCCGATAAACCCGAAAAACCAAATAAGAAAAACAACCCAAAGACCCTCGTTTTAAAGCGCACCCCCCGCATACGCAGCAAGCGGCACAACGCATACAGAATGCCACATACCGAAAGCATCATCATCGCCTGCACCACATACACATACTCCACATGCAGTCCAGACGCCAGCATCGCCACCACGCCATCATAGCCATAGTGATACACCAGCGGCACCCCATCCGTAAACAGCCCCCTAATGGGCCACTGCTCCCTTATAATCTGTTGAATAATATGCGCATGCGTAGGCGCATCCGCACAAAAATGATTGATCAGTCCTGGCGCCAACAATACAGCCCCCAGCACCACACATAGCACGTCCTCCCATATCTCCATATGAGTTCTTTTAGAAGAGCGACGCACCCCCTTATCTGCATATTCCACTACAGCGATCATCCCAGCCAATACCGCCAGAATCCCGCCATATAGCCACCCATTTTCAGGCAACTTATAGTGCTCTCCATATCCCAGAGCCACCAACACAATAGTCCCCAAAACAGGAGCAAAAGCCACAGACAGAGACCTACTTTTCAGCGTCACACGCGATAAAAAGTACCCACTTAATAAACCAATAAAAATAAAAAACATGAGATTTACAATACTATCAAAAATTCATAGAAAACCGTTCACAAAATATATTAAACACCTCGTATATTACAAAACAAGCTATTAAAACCGTATTTATTACTACTTCAAAAACCATTAATATTTTACGTATGCAAATATACGTATAATAAACAACATATAGACAAGATCTAGACAATAATATCCACTAGCACCCTGCATAGGATAATACCCACTAGCACCCTGCATAGGTCCTCGCCAAAGAGTGGCGAGGTGGCCCAAAGGGCCGGAGTGGTTGACAATACAGTAGATTCCACCAAGCCTGATATAACTCTTGGTGTGGCTATCGCCACGATTATTTCTCTTCAACCACTCAGGCGCTACGCGCCAGCTCGCCACTCTTTGGCGAGCAGCTATCCAGAGCCTTAACCTATCCAGAAGCCCTCTGCACAGGTCCTCGCCAAAGAGTGGCGAGGTGGCCCAAAGGGCCGGAGTGGTTGACAACACAAGAGTGATTGATAACAAAAAAGTAATATAACTCTAGGTGTGGCTACCGCCACGATTATTTCTCTTCAACCACTCAGGCGCTATGCGCCAGCTCGCCACTCTTGAGGCCACTGAAAAACGATTTTATTTACTAAGTATTCACACTTCGTGTTTTAATAGGCCTGTTGATGTCAGGTTGCTATCTCTTATATTCTTATCTTTGCATACCAAAGAAAGAATGTATGCTAGATACTCCCAACAATCAACAATCTATTGACTTTAGTCGTCAGTTTATGGAGCAAGTTGTTCCTAAGACGAATGAACTCCGTCGACTACACGACCTTGTAGACTTTAGTTTTGTCTACAATGAACTGAAGGACAAGTATAGTCACATTGGTCGTCGAGCAATCGATCCGATCTTGTTATTTAAATACTTGTTTCTCAAAGAGCTCTTTGACATTTCTGATATTGATGTTGTAAACCGTTCGCTTTACGATATGTCTTTTAAGTACTTCTTGGGGTTAGCTCATGATGAAGTAAACCTGATCAATCCGAGTACTTTGACTAAGTTCCGTAGACAACGTCTAATCGACTTAGACTTGCTTAATTTGTTGATTACCAAGACTATGGAAGTGGCTGTTGCTAATGGCATTAAACTTTCTAAAACAGGTATTGTTGATGCCACGCATACAGAGTCAAAATACACGTATGAGTATTATGGACGTAAGCTTAATAAACGCATGGACAAGTTATCCAACTTAATTAAGAAGTTCTCTCCAGAGGATGCGCAGAGCATGCCTCCGATTACAGGAAGTAAAGACGAGAAGACAGTTCGTAAAGAAGCCGAATCCTTTGTACAAATGCTTGAAGAGAACGCTATCATTAGAGATATTCCAGCCGTTACAGAAGCACTTAACAACCTTAAGGAGACTTTAGATGATGCCAGAGAAGACGGTATCATAGCCTCTAAAGATAAGGATGCCCAGATAGGGCATAAGTCTGTACGTCGCTCTTTCTTTGGGTATAAAACTCATCTTCTTTTAGACCCTAATCGCTTGATTAAGGCAGCGACCATTACTCCTGGCGGGGTGGATGATGGTAGTGAACTACCGCCGCTAATACAACAGTGTGCAGATCGTGACTTACCACTAGATGCAATCATTGGTGATCGAGCGTATTCTGCGAAGGCTAACTTAGACCTAGCTAAAGAAAACGATATCAAGCTTTTTGCTCGCATGAATCCTACAATCTCACAAGGTATGAGAACTCAAGAAAGAGAGTTTACTTACTGTAAAGATGGGGATGGGTTTATTTGTCCTGCAGGGCATCTGTCAGTGAGAAAGCAAAGGAACTCTTGCAAAACATCTAAGCGATATTATAGTCCATCTATTAGATATTACTTTGATATCTCCAAATGTAAAGTCTGTCCATTAAGACACGGGTGCTATAAGGAAGGAGCTAAATCTAGAGTGTATCAAGTACGGATTATCGAAGGCATATTCAAAGAACATATTGAATTCGAGAAAACAGATGAGTTCAATGAACAAATGCGAGAAAGATACAAGGTCGAAGCCAAGAATGGCGAACTCAAAAATCAACATGGGTACAACAAAACTCGTTCATATGGTCTGGATAGCATGACCATACAGGGCGCTGTAGCCATAAGTGTCGTAAATCTGAAAAGAATACTGCGATTAATAGACCAAAATAAGAGAAAATAGGAGAAATACCCTGTTTTTACTCTATATACCTCATATAGCTTCATGTAAGCCAATTTCAATACATAAAATATCAGAAGTCAAAGATCCATTTGAAAATGTAGAAACGCCTTAGGGCACCTCTAAAATCTTCAGTTTGCGTCAATAAGGGGTTAAAGGTAAGACTTTAAGCCCTTTTTTCAGTGGCCTCCTCTTTGGCGAGCAGCTATCCAGAGCCTTAACCTATCCAGAGCCATAACCTATGCAGCACCTTTACCTATCCAGAATATCACCCTTATCCAGCCATACCTATACAGTGAACCTCTCCAGCACCTTAGTACTGGAGAGGTTCACTACACTACACATTTTATTTAATACGCCTTTTCTTCCCCCTTCACCACATTATACACCGTTAAGAATATAATGCGTAGATCCAGAGCCAGCGTCCAGTTTTCGATATACCAGATATCCTTTTCCACACGACCTTCCATATCCGAGAGCAGCTTCGTCTCCCCACGGAATCCCGTCACCTGCGCATAGCCAGTCACCCCAGGTTTCACCAGATGGCGCACCATATACTTGCCTATCAGTGCCGAGTATTCCTCCGTATGCTTCAACATATGAGGGCGAGGTCCCACCACACTCATATCCCCCTTGAGGACATTCCAGAACTGCGGTAACTCATCGATATTCGATTTTCTTAAGAAATTGCCCCACTTCGTCTTGCGAGGATCATTTTTCGTAGCCTGCACCCTGTCCGCATCCTTATTGACCTTCATACTGCGGAACTTATAACAATAGAAGTCCCGACCATCCAGTCCCGTGCGCAACTGCCTAAAGAACAGCGGCCCAGGCGAACTCACCATCGTGCCGATCCACACGATAGGCAACAACCACGGAAATACCAGCACAATCACCAGCAGCGCAAAGACCACATCAAAGACACGCTTCGCCCATCTGTTCACATCATTGTCCAGCGGCTCATTGCGCATCGTCAATAGCGGCACCTCATCCAGCACACTAAACGTCACACTACGTTTGAAGTAGCGATGCAAACTAGGTATAAAGAACATATGGATACAATTCTCCTCCGCCAGCTTCACCACCGGCAAGATCAAATCCGACATCTCACTACGCACATGACTGTAGATACGGTCCACCTCCACTTTATGCTCCACAAACCACGGATACATACTCTGCAAGTTGCCCAGATAGTTCAAGCCCTCCGGCTCATCCTCCATCCGCTCCTCAGCGAAGTACCCTATCGTCTTCAGCCCCATAAAGTGATTGCGATCCGTCGTCTCGTATAGCTTGCGCACACTCAGCGTATTGCCCAGCAGCACGATATTACGGTTGTTATGCCCGATCTCTCGGTAGAAACGCAACATAATGCGCACACACATACGCCATAACAAGATCACCACCGCCTCCACGATCAGCCCCAGAATGATAGGCTCCGTATTGCGGCCCGTATGCGTAAGCACCAGAAACGCCACCAAGAAAAACACCGCACTCCACCAGATGAGATACCCCAGCGTCATGCGCATCATCGTCCATATCCGCCCAAAGCGAATCTTGTACGTATAGTTTCTGTGCATGCCACTCAAGAAGTAACTCGCATTGTAAATCACCAGCATCTTGTAATGCGTGCTAAACGCATCCACCAGCGATGTATGATCCCAATACACAGCCCACAGCAAAAAGAGCGCGTTGGCTATCACGAGATCTCCAAGAGAGATCAAAAAAGGAATGACACGGCTCGTGCCGTGCTTAGATTCTCTGCTATCCATAGAAATTGTATTAAGTAGTACACTTTAAAATGAGCCCTCTATCCCTATATAGAAGATAGAGGGCACTCACTATATTCCACTATCCAGTGGCTTTCGTATTGCATTACGATTATTTCTTTCTTCTCGTCATTAATTTATATCTCGTATAGATACTATTTTTAAGCGTATACCATAAAAACCACGAAGCCTCACCCCGTGCCAGCGAGTACAAGCGAAACAACCGCTTAATGATATTCACCAGCGACGTCGCCTTGCGAATCACAAACCCACGCGTGATAGGATCACTCTTCTTAGGCTTTTTCTTCAACATACCGAAATTGCCCGAAGCCATAAACTCATTCAGCAACAGCTCCACCTGCTTATCCGTCGGCTTGTACGGGAAACAATGATCCAGATCAGAAAAGCCCATATACCTCACCCCGATCGTCAGCAACGTCGATGCAAAGCGCAGCAGCCCCGTCTTACGCAGATCCCGCTCCATCATCCCCAAGTCCAGCTCCTCAAAATGCTTATTCATAAACACAAGCCAGTCGATAGGCTGACGCAAGCTGATCCCCTCACGCAGCAAATGCTCCAAGATATGCACCAATAAGAACACCGCATCAAACTGGATAGGCGCCACCCCGATCGTCGTCTGTTCTATCGTGATATGCTCGATCGCACTAGGATACCACTGCTTCAGCATCCTATTGAAATGTCGGTAGTGCGACGGCATAGCCATCACCCCCATCTCCTTGTGCACCTCGACTTCGATCCCATCCAAGAACCACGACCGATGCTTGATGATCTCATCGCCCTCCTCATCAGCGCCAAGCGACTCCATCAGCTTATTTGTCTTCGCATACCGTGCATGACCCACATAGAGATCGATATCACCACACTGCCTCCTCAGCGGATTGGGATAGTTGAGCGCCACCCCCTGGCCCTTCATCAATGTAGCCGCCAAGTTTTTCTCACCGAATACATCAAACAGATGCGCCACCTGCTTATTTTGCTTCAGGTTGCTCTGTTCTATTTTAGTAGCCCATGCACATGCTTGAAGATACAATTCTTCGGGAGGTCGCAGATTGGGTGGCAGCGTTGCGATGCCCTCTACGACAAGTCCTATAACTGATTGCTCTTTAGCCCATTGGAGTATTTGTGTCCAATCAAGAGCTTCGTAATGCTCTTTTACTACATCATGACTCTCTGTTTGCTTTAGGCCTAAAGCAAGTATATTCATAAATCCAAGCAATGTATCTGTCATGCGGCAAATATATTTTAGTTGTCTTCTACTTAGGAGATTGGTACCTATACAGTACCAATTCCTACATATTTGAATCCTTCGTTTTCACGAAGATAATTTCCATCATACACATTGCGACCATCAATAATGATATGTTCATTCATTGACTTCGCAACTACTGGCCATGAAGGCATACGGAATTGCTTCCATTCAGTGACCAACAATAGGGCATCCGCATTTAGCGTTGCCTCATACATATCCTTAGCATAAGTCACCACATCACCAATGCGACGTTGGCACTCTTCCATAGCCACAGGATCATACACCTGCACCTTACAGCCCGCATCAAGCAATTTCTGAATAGTCACCAAAGCAGTTGCCTCACGCATATCGTCTGTTTCAGGCTTAAAGCTCAAGCCCCAAAGACATACCGTCTTACCATCCAACTCGCCATTATAATGCTTGTATAGCTTATTGAATAACACAGACTTCTGATCTTCATTCACCTCCTCTACTGCATTCAACACCTTCATGCCATATCCAGCTTTCTGAGCCGTTTTAATCAAAGCCTTCACATCCTTAGGGAAACAAGAGCCACCATAGCCACAACCAGGATACAAGAACTTAGAACCGATACGAGAATCACTACCGATACCTTTACGTACCATATTCACATCAGCCCCTACAAGCTCACAAAGATTGGCAATATCATTCATAAAACTGATACGAGTAGCCAACATAGAGTTTGCAGCATACTTGATCATCTCAGCAGATGGAATATCCGTAAATACCACACGGAAGTTATTCAACATCATAGGGCGATATAATTGCTCCATCAATGCTTGTGACTTCTCACTTTCCACACCCACCACTACACGGTCAGGCTTCATAAAGTCATCAATTGCATCCCCCTCTTTCAAGAATTCAGGGTTAGAAGCCACGTCAAAGGTAATATCTACCCCACGCTTATCCAATTCTTCTTGAATCGCTGCACGCACCTTCTTCGCTGTACCCACAGGCACTGTACTCTTAGTCACCACCACCTTATAATCGTTCATATGACGACCGACAGTACGAGCCACCTCAAGCACATACTTAAGATCAGCACTACCATCCTCATCTGGAGGAGTACCAACGGCACTAAACACCACTTCTACATCATCCAATATAGATGACAAGTCAGTTGTAAACTTCAGGCGACCATCATGGTAATTGCGAGTCACCATTTCTTCTAGTCCTGGTTCGTAGATTGGAATAACCCCGTTATTCAATCCGTCAATCTTTTTTTGGTCAACGTCTACACAAATCACGTTGTTTCCCATTTCGGCAAAGCATGTGCCGCTTACTAGGCCTACGTAGCCTGTACCTACAATTGCAATGTTCATAATTAGTATATTAATCTTATAGTAATTGATTTATCCAATCTCAAAAAAATCTTACTCAACTTTACTACTAAATAAAATTGCTCGAAAAATCCCCATGATTTTTTTTATTTTATTTTTCGTAACGCACTCTGCTTCTTCAGGAAAGATACATTTAAATCGTCGAGATCTTTCTAATGCTCTTTTAAAACCATACCATTTATTAATTACAACATTCCTGTTTTTTAAGGGAAAACGTAAATCATCATGTCCAAAATTGCCACTTACCAAAATATCATCAAATATTGTTTGACCTAATGCACTATATTCCGGAATCGCTATATATATTTTCTCAACTGGATATCCTAGATAAGTCACACCAATCCATGCAAAAGCAACTGCAGCATTATATAATCCAGTTTTTTTTAAATCCACAACAAACAATTCTTTGTCGATTTCATTAGCATTTGTACTTATAAGCTGTAACCAATCCATGGGCTGACGAAGTCCAAGTCCTTGATCTAAAAAATGATCCACACAATGTTTTAAAATATAAATGCAATCAAATCTTAGACTAGGCTTTAATACTGTCGAATTACCAATATTACATTTCAATGGTTTCTTTATAGATTCATCTAATAAACCTGAAAAATAATTCTGATGATATTTGTTATTAAAAGTAGTAGAAACACGATGATTTTCAAATTCAACTCCTTTATAATTCCAAGATGAATGTTTTAAATTCTCATGATGGCTCTCCTTTCCACCAATTGTCCTTATAAATTTATTCACATCTTCAAATTGATCTGGTCCAAAATAAAGATCTATATCACCACATTGCCTACGCAAAGGATTTGGATAACACTGAGCTATACCTTGTCCTTTTAATAATAAACCAGAATATCCACAATGGTTGCATTGGCTAATAAATTCACAAAGTACTTTATTTTGTAATAAATTACTTCTTTCAATTTTTGCTGCAATAGCTACCCACTCTAAGAAACAATTGCTTACAGGACGTTTTTCAATTGAAAGACACATAATACCGTCAACAAATATCCCAATAAGAGATTGATGTTTAGCTATTTGATATAATTCCTTCCATTTAAATAAACTCGTATCCTTATCCAAGATTTGTTCCTGACCTAATCCAAGACGAATAATATAAAAAAAATCTTTTAGAGAATTTGAGTCTAACATGATAAGATCTATTCTTTATTTGATGACATCACAAAACAGGTCGTAATGTTCTTTGCAAACTCTATATATTGAAAATTTCTTTCCTACAGTTTCGGAAGCATGTGTAATAAGCGAATTCCTTAATTTTTCATCCTTGTATAATTTCAAAATTGCCTCAAAAGCTTTTTCCTTATTATCAACAGGTACTAATAAACCATCTTTACCATCTTCAACAACAAATGGAATCGCATCTACATTTGTGGCAACAATCGGTTTTCTAGCTACCATATATTCTGCTAAAACCAAACCAAAACCCTCCCACCGAGAGAGTAGTACAGCAATATTAAACTTAGACAAATATAGCTCAGTATTATCAACCCATCCAGTAATATAAAAAGACTTTTCAAGGCCACTAGAATTAATCTGCTCTTCAAGTTCTTTTCTATCAGGACCATCACCAACAATTATAAAAAAAGCATTAGGTATATGCTTTTTTAGTTCCTTTGCAACCTCAACAAAAACATCTGTTGCTTTTTGTCTAGATGGACGCCCAATCATTCCAATAACAAAAGAATTATCTGGGATAATATTAAGTGGCAACTGAGATGCTGCCTCAAGATTTTCACTTGTCTTATCTATATCAATACCATTAGATATTAATCTCATTTTATGCTCACTTACAATATGACATTTCTTACATGAAATATATTCTGCTGGTGAAATAAGCACAATTTTATCAGTTAAGACCCCTAATGTCATTTCAATAAACTGATATAGATTTCTTTTAAAGGCAGAGCCTGACATATTAAAAGCCCATCCATGAGGATTATAAATAACTTTAACTCGTAACCCCACACATGCTAATCTAGCATAAAGCCCAGCTTTACTGCTATGTGCATAAACAACATCTGGTTGAACCTGTTTAATATATCTCCTTAGATGTGCAATGGATAAGAGATCTCTTTTCAAATTAATAGAATTACACATAGAAGGTATAACCCGAAAGCTTTCAGCGTACTCTTTAATTGCAGAATTTTCAAAATCAACAGATGCAACAATGTGGTGATGTACATCAGTGTAGTTCCATTTTGACAACAACATGGTTAGATACTTCTCAACCCCACCAGCTGCTTCTGCAACATGTAATACGACTATATTATGATCTCCTTGTTTCACCTTTAATTTTTTTATAAAATCTAATTATTCGAAGATACAAACCTGATTTAAAAGCTATTCGTCGAATTTGCCTTTCAAGTCTACTTTTTAATGTAATTGGGAAATACTTCTCAACTGTATGTTCAAATCCAAATTCATTTAAGTCTTTAAAAAAGTCATCTCTCTTTGGATTCTCTATAGCTGGAGTTACCAATTCTTTAACACCATCAACAGCAGACTCTACATTTATAATAAGTACATTAGCGTAAGAAACTAGATGACCCATTATAGCCTTTCCTTTTTCACTATGAGCTAGTGCTCTCGTTACTCCCTTATCGTTATCAAGCTCTTTAGAAAATTTATTGACATCAAAACAATCCCAGATTGTTATATCCGAAACACGATATCGTTTCTTAAAATTACATTTGAAACAGGAAGGTCTAACATTTATCCCAGAAAAAAATGACCTCAACCATTTGTCTGTATCTATACCTTCGTGATAAGACGTTGTATCAGAAAATCTAATACTCAAATTAGAATATTTATATCCAAAGTATTTATCCCTGAATAATAAATTATCAACTTTAGAATTGTTATTGTTTTCCTGATAAGCAATATACTCTCGTAAAACTCTTGGAGATGGAACTGCCCTACAAACTAAGTCTACTAATAATAAATTATCATACTTTTTCCTGAACAAGTAACTATCTAGTCCCTCTATTTGACATGGAGTACCACTGAAACACACTAATCGTCCTTCTTTCAAAAACGTCTTGACTTCCTTAAAACAATCTCCTATTTCACTTTGAACATATTTACTATTTCTAAATTTACGCAATTCGGAGACACTTTCAACTGCTACATGCTTTACTTTTAAACCATCATCAAAAGATGCACCAAATACAATTCCTCCTTGACTTATTACCCACGTGGCAATTGCTGTAAAAGCACCACCCGAAGTACTTTCACGTAAAATAATATCATCCTTATGTTGAAGCAAAAATGCTTCCTGCTGACTTTGTTTTTCTTCAACAGGTTGCAACACTGGACAAACTTTTTGGCAAAGTCCGCAATCTGTACATGTGCTTTGATTGATTTTGGGATATTTAAACCCCTCCTCATCTTCACACATACTAATACTTTTATGAGGACATATATTATAACAGGAAAAACAACCACAACAGTCATTTTTCGTAATCACTTCTTTCATAATTATTGATGATTATTTAATTCTTCGAGCACCTTATTGATATACTTAAAAGAACTTTTGTTCAAAACATCAATGTTCTTATGCACCTGTTTGTAATCAATCTTCATAGCAAGGACTTCATCCAAATCTTCATCAGCATTGAGCAATCTTCGCTCTTGTTGTGTTAATTGTAACAATGAATATAATCGCGAATTTGTAGATACGTTAGAATCACTTGCAAATCTCCTAAATGAAAAAAATAGTTTCGAAAATATCATAGAAAAAACAGAACAATGAAAAGAATCAGTTAAAACAAAATCTGCATCACGAATTAACTGCACAAATTCTGCTGGTCCAACATTGTATGGTGCATAATCTGGAAATTCTTCATCGCTTTTAATGTATTTATCCATGTGTTGAAGTTGTACAATCTTCAAACCTAATTTTTGTGCTAATTTCGTTGCAAAAGCTCTTTGAGAAGGATTATCTCCGAGAAAATAACAAAACAAATATTTTTCACTGTAAAATCTATTTTTAGGTAACAACATCTCCCAATCTTTCTTTTGAAATAGTAAAGTGGGATCACTTACCACAGGAACATCTATACCAATAATGCTATGTATCAATTCTTTTCCAGATTTTTCTCGTATTGACAAATAATCAAATCTTGACAAAAACTTTTCTGCTTTATGTTTTTGTTTTGCAGGTAGATCGGATACACCAAAGCTCGTTGCATAAGCAATCTTAGGAACTGACATGGGAACAAAATTCAATGTATAATAATCTCCTTCAATATTTGAGGGCAACCACAATTGATCACTCCCTACAACAAATCCAGAATAATCACATGCACTATTTCCCAATTCAATCTTTGAATTAAACTTCTTAGAAATTCTAAACTTAGAGTTAGAAAACTCACGAAATTTATGATTTCTCAATGCCATTTTTTCTTTATAATCACTCCCCTTAAATATTACAGCTAATTTATGGCGTACAAAACCAAGCTTGTCTTTTACAATATGTGTATCAAAAATGTTGGAAAAAAAATATTTATACTTAGCGTTATTGATTTCCTTTTGTAATCCGTCAATACAAATTGTTTCATTCTCAACACCCAATTTATCAAATAACATTTGTGTAGCATAGGCTTGTAACTGACTACCATAATTTGGTTGAAAATAACATGTAACAAGTGCAATCTTTTTCATCATATTTTTTTTAAAATCCAACTTGACCATTTTGTATTCGTTTGTTCTTTAGTTCTGAAATTAAAGAAACAAAAAAATACAATTTATATCTTAGGCATAATAATGCTACGTATCTACTTTTATCCAAATGCTTTATTGATGTTTTATACAAAGCATCTTGAAAAATCTTATTTTGTTTAATTAACGAAGTATATTCATGACTCTTTTCTTTTAAAGTTTCCTTATTCAAAGGACTGAAATAAACATTTAAAGCTAAAGCAATTAAAATGTACTGTGTACGTTGGCGTAGCATTACTAAGTATTCATTTGAAAGGTTGTTTTCATGAATAAACTCTTGAATTACATTTAAACAATCAAGAATATAATAAGTATTTTTCTTATTTACGCTCTTAGATATTGCATTAATATTATATCGATACAAGTACATCTCTTTGTTAATAAACAACGCACATTCAGCAAAATAGAAAAGACGAAAAGAAAACTCCATTCCCTCTGCACCTTGTCTAAGGCGACTATCATGTAGCAAAGCGTGTTTTCTTGCAAAATCAGTTCTAATTAACTTCGAATAAGCAGTTGCTATACCAGAAGTATAATTTAAGGTTTCAAGTGCAAGTCTTGAGCATTGATTTATATCATAACTAATAACATCTTTTTGTTCCTTCCACCTTAGGAATAAAGGAGATATTACTCCATCATAATACTGTGATGAATTCCAAAAAATAATATCAAAATTATTATTTATTATATTGACTAGTTCCTCACAACAATTCTTCAACAATAAATCATCGCTGTCAACAAACATGAACCATTCGCCCGAAATTTCCTCAAATCCAGCATTACGAGCAGATACTAAGCCCCCATTTGACTTATGAATTACTTTAACACGCTCATCAAGTTCTAAATAGTTATCACAAATTGCTGGACTGTTATCCGTACTACCGTCATTTACTAAAATAATTTCTATACTGTGATAAGTCTGATTCAATAAACTATCTACACATTCTTTTAAAAATTCCTGCACATTATAAACTGGTACAATAATGCTTATTTTGGGGATTTTATTCATCCATGCTTTTATTTAAATATTTAACATTCAAAAGAAAGAACTAATTCATCTTCAAACTATTCTTAAAACCTAAAAAAAACGAATATGCTACATGGGTAATATCTTTCATGGTAATATTCTTATAGGAACACGACTTCAACAAGTATCTGATTCCTTCTTTAAAATAAGAAAAACGCAATAGTACTTTAACAACTTGAATATATTGACTATACATTATCTTATCAGAATCTTGACAAGCTTTAATATCACTATCAAATGCTGAAAGAAACTTTTCTCTATATTCAACAATCTTATAAGGATTCCTAGATATTACATTATCAGTTCTGTATTTTGTTACTAAATAAGTGTCAGCTGCAGTTATTCCGATATCAAAGCTCCTAAAGTATCTAATTAAGAATTCCCAATCCTGATGTCTAAAAAATGTCTCATCAAAACCTCCTAGTTGTAAAAATACATCCCTGTATATCATCAGAGTTGAAGAATTAAAAACAACCTCATCACTTAAAAGTTGTTGAGTTAATCTTCCTGTAAGCGAATTTTTTAAATAAACCACACGCTTTCCAGAGACGATCCTAGAATTACAATAAACAGCCTTGCAATTTTGATTCTCGCTCTTATACAACTCCTCAACTTGAAGTTCAATTTTTTTAGTATCAAAAACATCGTCATCATCTAAAAAAGCAATGACTTCTCCAGAGGCATGTTTTACACCCGTATTCCTTGCTGCTGCACCATTAATATTTATCTCATGAATAACATATTTGACAAGAGATTTTATAACATAGTTCCTAAGCAAAACTTCAGTTTCTTTCTGATACTTTGATTCTCTTCCGTTATCATCAACAACTATAATTTCTAAATTTGAATAAGACTGATTTAAAACACTTTCTATTGCTCTAATCAAATTATTAGGTCTAGAATAGGTTGGTATTATTACACTTACTTTTATCGACATAACCTATTATTTATACTTCAAAATATTAAAAAAATCAGAACCATTTGAATAATTATATTTATCTCAATCAATAGATATACCCATATATTCTCATCTGTATAATCAACTAAACAATAAATATTATTACATTCTGAATAATAGGGAAATTTCCTCCCATAATAATTCCTAAATCACAGAACTATGGAATTAACCAGTCATATGATGAATAGGGTAACATTGTGCCAAATTGGCACATTACGATACATCTTTTGTTAAATTCACTCATTTCTTAAATAAAAGTCAATATGGTCATAAAATAGGGGTACACTATAGTACTTTTTTAGTTCGACCTTCATATAACATTAAAACACTAAATGCAAACCATAATCTGTAATTTCCATATATACTTCCAGTTGTTTGTGCTGACAGGAATGAAAATAGAAAAAGGTATCCCAACCATGACTTTGTGGTATCTTTTGTGTATATCAATAAAAAATTCAATATAGCTTTAACTATCAAAATTATAAAATATACTGTACCAAATACTCCCCACGTAATCATAGATTCTAGGAATAAATTATGTGGATAAAGGGCAACTTTTCGCAATGTGAAATAGCTTCCCCAAAATGGCTGCTTTTCTATTTCCATTAAAGCCAATCTATATAGTCCATCACGTCCAGATGTATCGTGCAAGTAAAAGGTATTATATAATTTCTGTCCAAGATTTGGATTAAACGTTTTAATAAGATCAATAAAACTATCAATATTAAGCCAGAAAATTAAAGCTAAAAACAAAATTCCTAAAAATAAAAATACAAGTTTCATTTTTGGAAAAAAAACATTTTTTACAACAAATGGTAGGATAGCAAGCGTAAAAATGGTCGGTCCTGTTTTACCACAGAGCAAAATCATGTATGCAAAAAAAAGAGTAAAAATTAGAGTTACCACCAAATTTACATAACGGGATTTAGACCAACTGTTGAAAGAACTTAACGCTATTATAAAATTAAAACCATAAATATAACCGATAGCCAACGAACTAAATCCAGAATCTTGTAATAAAAAGCCATCATAATTGCTCCCCAAAGCAATATCAAAAGTCGTCAGATACAACAATCCAGCAAGAAAATTAATAATGATAATTAACTTCACTATTCTAACATGACTGACATTATAATTATTAAAGATCAGCAAAGATACATCTAACAAAATCACATTGGTTATTACTGTACGAAATAATCTAGCTGCTTCTAGACCTTTATAAATAGTATAATGACACTCATATAAATCATAGTAAATAACACAAACATATAAGACTTGCATGGCAAAAAAAGCCCATCCCCAAGAATTAACAGTTCTATATAGCTTACTCTTTATAGCAAATAAAGATGTAATTCCTATCAAACTTACTAAAAGGAATTGGTATACTTTGTAATATATAGTATAGCCATTTAGGTCACCTGTTAATTGTAAGTTCAAAATTTGAACTAAAAACTGCCCCCCTAAGCGAATTACAATCAATAATTCAAAAAGAAATATTGGAAGATTTTTCTTATCTATTTTCATTTAGACTTTAGAAGATTTTTAATATAAAACAGAATAAATAAGAATCCAGAGAAAGGCATAATTCGCAAAAAGTCTAAAGATTTAATAGCAATTTTCCAAAGAGTAAAAAATGATTCATTAGAAGAATAGCCAAAAATGATTCTTAATACAGATAGATTTTTTTTGCAAGTATAAAACGAGGGGGCATTAATATCTGAAAAATAAAAGCATATCCAGTTATAAAACAAAATTGTAGATGATATAAAATTATTGTTTTTAGCCATCAGATTCTTTTGATTAGATACATTCAATTGTGATTTTCTCCAATACACGTGTGATCCTTTCACTGTTACGATATCACTGTTTCTAGTCATATTAATCACGGTAGCATTATCACTCCTCATTGCCAATGGAAAATCGATAAAACCACCTGCTTTTAATAAAGAATCTAATTCAAAAATAAATTCAGGCATTCTCGCTGTAATACCATCACTTTTTAAATTGTTTTGAAGAAAAAAATCAGTTCCACTTATAAATAAAGGATATTCCTCTGGCACGCTTATTACTTCAGACTTATCATCAATTATCTTTAAATCGTAATGATAAACAGATGATTTGTATTCAGCCACAGTTGAATAAAACTTTTCAACAAAATTTGAATCAACTATATCATCGTCTGAAAAAAGACAAACATATGACTCTGCATTACAAATCAGATGTAAACATCTAGTCCAATGCGCAACTAAGTTTAGACCACCTAAATTCGTGTCAAACCGTTTATAATCTATTTCAATTTTATCCTCAAACTTCTCTACAATATCACCAATTCCTTCAGGACTACAATCATCACCAATATAAAGATGAAATCTATGATCAGTTTGATGGGCAAAAGAGTTCAAAGTTTCTTCTAAATACTTGGCTTTATACGCTGGAATAACTATAGCCAAATCCGTTTTAGTCATCATTTTGTCATTATATTATATATTGAATCTGCAACAGAATCCCAGTTATATTTCTGAATATAGTACTCTTTTTTACTTTGAATATTTTTACTCATTGTCTCGTCATCTAAAACAGAGTCAATTGCATTAGCTAAATCTTCTATATTATCGCTATCTATTAGGCGCCCCGTTATACCGTCTTCAATAAAGTATGGCATTTCCCAAGCATTTCTTCCAACACAAGGTATCCCTGCAATTAATGCTTCTATAAAAACAAGTCCATAAGCCTCATATCGCGATGGCATACAAAACACATCGGATTTTGACATATAAAATGCGACATCTTCAAAAGGTACTCTACCTATGAAATGAATTCCGTCAATAGTTTTCTTTAATGGATTTTCAGAAGGACCAACTATTATCAACTCCAAATCACTTCTTTTTTTCTTCAAGTGTTCAAAAGCTTTAACGACTAAATCTCCTCCTTTACGATAAAATTCTTTGCCAACAAATAAAATCTTATTTTTTTCTCGACTCTCAGATGAAATGAATTTAAGAATACTGGTGTTAATCCCTCCGCCTACTGAATGAAATTTATAGGAGAAATCAGGGTAATATTTTTTGGCTTCTTGGGTTATCCAGTTTCCCATAAAAAAAACTTGCCTAGCATTTTCAAAATTCTTCTTCTCATCTTTCAATAAAATCTCGAGATTTTCATTCGAATCAGTATGATTCCAAATATTTGTCTCCCACATATTTCGCTTTGCCATTTCTGTAAATAAAAAATGACCGCACACTGAACTATCTTGATACAAAATTTGATTATTAGAAACGGGGAATGAATGCCCCGGACAAAACATAACCATATTAGCGTTTTTCACACAAAAACATAAAATAAGTTTTTCCCACAGTTTTTTTAATAGAGATTTTTTTTGGGGAAAAAATTTTCTTACGAAAAAAAAATAAAGTCTCTCAACAAATGACTGTTTAATCATATATATAGGTATCAAATCAAAATAACGACACATTGCTTTAAACAATGAAAATGAAGATCCAGACCAAGACATTTCCTTTTTATTCTCTGAATTTTCAAATGTAAAATATGCTTTTTGTTTCATAATGTTATGATTTGTACAAATTTAACAATTTAGCTAACACCGCTTCTTTAGAAAAATTATCACGTAAATATTGACTTAATTGAGGCTGAAAACCAGCATTACCATTCATCAAATTACAAATTGCTTCACCAATAGAATCAACACTATTAGGGTTCACTTGAATAGCCATATCAGCATAATATTCTTTTGGTCCAGGAATCGAAGTAATTGCAATCTCACATCCATATAACCCCGCATCTAAAGCTACGATACCAACTCCTTCTTGTAAACTCGGAAGACAAAAAACTTTAGCACGGCTATATAAATCTTTTTTTTTCTCTTCATTGATAAAGCCAAGTATATCAATATTTCTAGCATTTCCAATTTCATCATACAAAAATTTTGATTCCTCTTTTGTACCTGGATTTCCTGCAATTATAAGTTTAAAATTGAATTTCTTAGCAGCTTTAATCAAGCGAAGAACATTCTTTCTTTTTTGTGCAATAGAGCTAATATGAAAACAAAAATTCTCTTTTTTAGTCATCAGCTTTGTTACTTCATTTTGCGTGATTCTGACATCGCTACTTAATGGCACGTTGTATAATCTCTCTTTTTTTACAAAATAATTTTTATGAATAAATTCTCCTTCAAAATCCGTTCTAACTGCAATACGTTTAAAATTAAGACAATCAGCAAAATGGTTGAAATGAGAATTTTTTAATCTTCCAGCTGATAAAAATGGTAATATATAATCACTTAATTTATAGTTTATAAATGACATGCTTGTCATTGGATCTATTATAGGAGAAAAAACTAAATTTGTATTATATTTTTTCAATCTCTTAGACATTGCGTAAGCCCAGCTTCCACTTGAGCCAAATAAATGAATCCAATCATAATCTGCCCAATCATAGTCGCCCCATTCTTGTACCAAATCCACAAGATGCCCTTCTGAGTCTAGTAATTCTTTCCAAAGCAAAGCTTGCTTTCTAATCCCATTAGAACGATTACTAACAACGCATTCTGGATATATAATATAAGCTATTTTCATAATTAAGTTTTGATTAAATTATTCAACAAATACTCTTTAGAAAACATAATTTTACCTTCCTTTATTTTATTCACACTATCCCAGTCAAAATGTTCAAATAAATCAAATTTAAACTCATTAACAGACATAATTAATTGATTTTGTAAATTAAACATGCTCAACAAAGACCGAAATCTAGTTAGACCTCTTCTCTTATTACCAAAAGCAACAAAGGGCTTGTTAAAAATAATAGCAAATACACAAGCATGAAAGGAATCAGTCAAAATATATTCTGCATCATAAAATCCCCTCAGCCATTGTGGCAATGTTGGAGCAATATATTCTGAAATTGCAATAGGACCATATTGGGGAAATGGTTTATGGATCACACTAAATGATTTTTCTTCTGTTTGTAACTCTATCTGATTTATAACTGTAGAAATTTCATCAGTCATATTTAGAACGTATGTCAAAATCTTCCCATTAGATATTTGTTCGTGTTTTAGATTAAATTTTTTTACATAGTCATCTTTTGTAAAGAAAAAGGTTGGGTCTAAAGTATGTTCCACTTTAATATTAAATTTAGAGTCACATAAACCGATAGCCGAGCTCTCTCTAACACTAATACTATTAAAGAGCTGTACTAATTGCTTACATTCCCTATATTGTTCTTTCGTGTATTCCCATTCTTCCGTCCCAAAAGAAATGGAATACCCAATTCTCTTAACGTTTGGCCATTCTCTAGCAAAACTTAAGTATGCCCACCCAATTCTATCTTCTCCGAAATATTTTGGCCTCCAAACCTGATCACTACCAACAATAAATCCATCAAAATTTTTCTGATTAAGATTGGCGGGTAAAGCGTTGTCAATCATGTTATCAAAATTACTATTTATAAAACACATTAATGGACTATAAACTTTTTCGTAATCTACTTCATTTCTAACATACCATCTTGGATTTGATGTCACAACATAAAGTAACTTTTTAACGGCAAGACATAACTTTCGCTTATTTGAGTCCTTTTTTACATTTGATTTCCAGTTAATCAGTATCGGTGAATGACCTGAATCTTTTAAAAATTCAGATAAAGCATACGCTTGTAATATTCCACCATAATTTTGACTTAACCGTAATGTTACAATTCCAATATTCATATTTTACACCTTTATAATCATTTACTTAATCGATTCAATACAGCTAACATTTTTGAGTGAACAAACTCTTTTTCATGTTTTACAAGTCCAAATAAATATTTAATAACTAAAGACAAAAAAGAAGACACAACTACATATACAAAAAACTTAATAGACCATGAGGTAGTAAGCAAGAAACAAGATAAGAAACTCCTATAAATAACATATAACACATTTAACAATAACCTCGTTAACAAAGGCTATAACTGATAACCCAGTCATACCTTTAAGCATAAATAGTCGAAGAAAAAGTGTTGTTAATGATACAATAATATAAATAATAACAGTAGATTCTGACGCATAACCAAATGATAACATTAGCCAGCAAAGAAGAACTGTCATTATAATTGCCCCTCCAACTACAATTTGATAATTTCTTATTTTTCCAGTAGCAAGCATTAATGTTACTAATGACATGGAAAGAGCCTCAACTAATGTATATGTTAGCATCAATCTCACAAACCATACAGTATATAAAGGTACTTTATTCAACCACAGAGCTAACGGACAAACACTTTGGCACACTCCACATTCAACGCATACATCGACAGCAACTTCTGGATATTTAAATCCTTCTTAATCATACAAAAGATTTATACATGCTTTAGGACAAGCTTGCACACAAGCGCCACACCCACAACAATCTTCTTTGCTAATATTATTAATCATATCAAAATACACTATTCAAATACTGCCCATACTGATTCTTAATCATACTCTGCGCAATCTCATTCAACTTCTCATCAGTGATCCAGCCTTTTCTGTATCCAATAGCTTCAAGACAAGCGACTTTAAGTCCTTGACGCTTTTCAATCACTTCGATAAAGTTAGAAGCTTCGGATAAAGAATCATGGGTACCTGTATCTAGCCAAGCGAAGCCACGACCTAGTTTTTGAACTTGTAGTTCTTCTTTGTCTAGATAGACTTGGTTTACTGTGGTGATTTCTAGCTCACCTCGAGCTGATGGTTTGATATTTTTGGCTATCTCTACTACACTATTTGGGTAGAAGTACAGGCCTACTACGGCATAGTGCGATTTTGGATGTGCTGGTTTTTCTTCGATGGACAAGCATTTGCCTGTTTCATCAAATTCGGCTACACCGTAACGTTCTGGATCGCTTACATAGTATCCAAATACGGTGGCTTTGTTCTCTTGTTCAGCAGTATGTACTGATTTTTCAAGCATTTCTGTAAAGCTTTGGCCATAGAAGATGTTGTCTCCTAGTACTAAGCAGACAGAGTCGTTACCGATAAATTCTTCACCGATAATAAAGGCTTGTGCCAGTCCATCTGGACTTGGTTGTTCAGCATATTCTAAACGTACACCATAGTCGGATCCATCTCCTAGCAGGCGTTTAAAGCCTGGTAGATCGTGTGGTGTCGATATAATCAAGATATCACGAATACCTGCTAGCATAAGGACAGATACTGGATAATAAATCATGGGTTTATCGTAAATAGGCAGCAGTTGTTTACTGACTCCCTTTGTTATGGGGTACAAACGTGTACCGCTACCTCCTGCTAAAACAATTCCTTTCATATCAATTTTTATTTAGAGTATTCATGCACTGCTGTAAACTGACAGTCCAATAAGGTACCTGTACACCAAATGTTTCTTTCGTTTTTCTTTTATCCAAGACTGAAAAATGTGGACGTTTAACTGGACTTGGAAATTCGCTACTATAACAAGGAGATATTGCGCACGTATTGTTTGACATACGTGCTATTTCAGTGGCAAAATCGTACCATGAACATACTCCTTCATTCGAATAATGGTATATTCCTTGTTTATCTAGCTGGTTGCTATCAATAATATATCCTATTAGCTCTGCCAAATCACCAGCATATGTCGGAGTGCCCACTTGATCAAAGACAACTTTTATAGCGTCTAAGCGATTAGTTAAGTCCCGCATGGTCTTGACAAAGTTCTTTCCATGAATAGAATATAACCAAGCTGTACGAATAATGATATACTTACATCCACTATTCTGTATAGCTTGTTCTCCAGCCAATTTAGTTTTGCCATACACGCCATTCGGATTGGTTTCCCAATCTTCTTGACAAGGAATATTCTTATCCCCTTGAAAGACATAGTCAGTAGACACATGGATCAGTGTACATTGATGCTGCTTGGCAACTTCTGCTAGATAAGACACAGCTTTATGATTCAAGAGATCTGCCATTGCTTCATCGCTTTCAGCTTTGTCTACGTTGGTATAAGCCGCACAATTGATAATCACGTCAATCTCATTTTCTTGTACAAATGACTCAATAGCAGACTGATTCGTAATATCTAGATCTTCTACATCAGTAAAGAAGTAGTGATGTGATTCGTTTGTAGATAGTGCTACACGACGCATTTCGTTACCAAGCTGTCCGTTAGCCCCTGTTACTAGTATATTCATGATTACTTATATAAGTCCACTGAATAATCAAATAACTTATCACACTTATCTAGAGTTGGGTGTTTCATGTCCTTCTCTGATAGTTTGATGGCTTCTGCTGGTACTTGCCAGTCTATATTAAGGTGTGCATCATCCCATGCAATAGCTCCTTCTGATTGAGGGGCATAGAAATTATCACATTTATACTGAAAAACGGCTTCGTCGCTTAATACGGAGAAGCCGTGTGCAAAACCACGTGGTACAAAAAATTGACGGTGGTTGTCTTCTGTCAATAGACACGATGCCCATTGACCAAATGTAGGTGATCCCTTGCGAATATCTACAGCTACGTCCAAGACTTTGCCTTTGATACAGCGCACGAGCTTGCTTTGCGCACATTCTCCTGTTTGAAAATGTAGTCCGCGCAGCACGCCATAAGACGATTTGCTTTGGTTGTCTTGAACAAATGTGGTGTTGCACACTTTCTCTTCAAATTGTTTTTGAGAGAATGATTCGTAAAAGTATCCTCGGGCATCTTCAAAGATGCGAGGTTCTATAATGACGACGCCTTCTAGGGCGGTTTTTATTACTTCCATTGTGTCAATTATCTTTTGCTATACATTTCATCGTAGTACTTCTCATAATCGCCAGAAAGGATTTGATCCATCCATTCTTGATTGTCTAAGTACCAAGCAACTGTCTTTTCGATACCTTCTTCGAATTGTAGGCTTGGTTCCCACCCTAGTTCGTTTTTCAACTTAGTAGAGTCGATCGCATAGCGCAAATCGTGGCCTGCACGGTCTGTGACGTATGTAATCAAGTCGAGTGAGTATCCTTCTGAATGGCCCAATAGTCTGTCGACGGTCTTGATGATCACTTTGATCAGGTCTATATTTGTCCACTCGTTAAATCCACCGATATTGTAGGTGTCGGCTACTTTTCCTTGATGGAAAATAAGGTCGATAGCGCGTGCGTGGTCTACAACATAGAGCCAGTCACGGATGTTTTCGCCCTTTCCATATACTGGAAGCGGCTTGCGCTGACGGATATTATTAATAAAGAGTGGGATTAGTTTTTCCGGAAATTGGAATGGACCGTAGTTGTTGCTACAGTTGGTCACGATCGTTGGCATACCATAAGTGTCGTGGAAAGCACGCACGAAGTGATCGCTGCTGGCTTTGCTGGCTGAATATGGGCTATGTGGATCGTAGCTAGTCTCTTCGGTAAAGAAGGTGCCGTCGAACTCTAATGTACCGTACACCTCATCGGTAGAGATATGGTAGAACTTTTTATCGGTATAGTTACCGTCCCAATACAGTTTGGCTGCTTGAAGCAAAGAGAGTGTCCCCATCACGTTGGTACGTGCAAAAGTAAAGGGATCTTTGATACTGCGGTCTACGTGGCTTTCGGCTGCTAAGTGGATAACACCATCGATTTGATAAGTAGAAAAGACTTCTTGCATCTTCTCAAAATCACAGATATCGGCTTTCACAAACGTGTAGTTTGGCTTGTCTTCGATATCTTTTAAAGTCGCTAAGTTTCCTGCGTAAGTCAGTTTGTCTAAGTTGACGATTTGGTATTCAGGGTACTTATTCACAAACAAACGTACCACATGGCTACCAATAAATCCTGCACCACCAGTGATGAGGATATGCTTTCGAAAAGTTGTCATGATAATATAGAATCAGTATTTAATTAGTGTGAAGAACAATCACCTCAAAGGTCATGCTCGCAAGATGCTAGCACGTCTATCACTCGATTTTATACCTTAAAACTCTATCCAGAGCTTACCTATTAAATCGTTTTGTCGCTAAAATGTATATTAGCGAATTTTATGTCACAAATGTAGGATTAAAATTGCACACCTGCAAGAGTAGCCCTTCATTTTTTGATAAAAAGCAATGACAAGAATGTGTCAAAAATATTACATTTTAAACAGCTATTGTCCAGTCTTTTTGCGTAATATGCTGATTTGCAAGTGGTTACAAAACAAAAGTGTATCGGTTACACTAAGAATGTAACCACGTATTAGTTTTGAAAATTTTTTATCAAAGTCGTAGAAAAACAAATATTTTGACAGTTATACGTTAAGTTTAAAGTGAATATCGTTTCTTTCTGTGAATGGTGTGTTTTTCAAAGAGATATCGGTGTGAAATGCGTAAAACAACACCCGAGCTTGTGAAAGTTCGGGTGTTGTGATTGTCTCCCCCCCTCCCACTCGGCTTTCATTCTTCCAGAAAGTCGCGTGCAGCGGCACACAGCTTGCCGATATCGGGAGGGATCTCTTGTTCGCGGTAGAGGGCGCAACCGAGGTAGTCGCGCGAGGTCTGGGCGAGTTCTCGCAGGTAGTCGAGCCATTCGGCATGGGCATCGTAGCAGGGGCATTGCTTGAGGCGTTCTTCGGGCTCGATAATGCCGTCGCCATTGAGGTCGGGACTGAGGTCTCTATGGCCGTAGACATCGCGGATGGAGAATTCGTTGATCAGCAGGGCGATCAGGGCGCGAATGGCAAGCTTCTGCATGGGAGTGCGGGTGTCGGCAGGTTCCCCTTGGTCATTGAGTCCGCCGATATAGCAGAGGCCGATGCTGTGGGCGTTGTGTCCTTTGCAGTGGGCACCGACGTGGTCGAGGGGGCGACCTGTGAAGATACGGCCTTTCTCGTCGATGACGAAATGGTAGCCGATGTCGAGGAAGTGTCGCTCCTGGATGTGCCAGTTGCGGATGTCGTCTATGGTTACATCAGCGTGTTGGCGGGTAGCACTACAGTGGATAATAATAGTATCCATCGTACGAGTGACTGGGCTGGTTTGGAATATCGTTTCATATGGAGTCATAAGTGTCTGTTTACGGGGTCTATACTAGGATAGCCACCCCGCTGGTGGCGGGGTGGCTGGGCATCGGTCTAGCCAAAGACGTGATGCATAGTGGCTGCATGGGCGCCTAGGGCACCGGTAAGAGCAGATAGGACGGCTATCACTAGGTTGATCCAGAAGTTGATGCCTTTCTTTTCATTCGTGGTTTGGGCTTTCATCGTTGTTGTGTTAAAGGGTTGATACTATTCAGGCTGGGCCACGCCTAGTGGTGAAGGCGTGGCCTGCCCTATGCTATCCTAGAAGGTCGTCGCCGCCTCCTCCTTCGCCGCCGCCTTGGCCGCCATCGTCGTTTCCTCCGTCGTTGCCGCCACCGTCATCGACGTTGCCGTCTTTGACACCATCCTTGGCAAGGGCTTCGAGCATGGTGTCGGCATGTACGAAGTGGATCTCGTCGGATAATTTGTTGCGGGTTTGACCATTGGTGCGGGTGGTTTCTTCACGGAAGTGAATCTGCACGCGCTTGATCTGGTTGGAGCTGACTTCATCTTTTGTGGCCACGCCATTGCCGTTGCTGCGGGCTACTAGGAAGAAGGATCCCAGGCCGTCAAGCTTGACTGACTTGCCATCTTTGAAGGCGTCTTGCATAATCTGCAGGAGATTACGAATGACGGAGAGTACGTCTCCTTGGGTCAAGGAGGACTTGAGTTCGATCTTGGCGGCGATTTCATCCATGCCGATGTTGCCGTTGTTGACTAGCTGCACGTAGTACAGCTTCTTGCCTTCTGCGTTTGGCAGACTACTGCGTCTGCCTTTGAATAATACTGACATACAATCTTTTTACTTTAATAAAACATCCTGATTACGGGTACTTGATAGCGCTTCGTCGTACATGTACAATATACGAGGGGACGGGGGCAATTGTCGGGATTTGTCGCTGTACTTGTCGGGATGAAAGGATTATTAAGTTTTTTAACAAGATGATACAGAAAAAGGATGCACGAATCAATACATATCTGGATCCAGTTCCTTGAAGTTGTCTTCGTCCATGTCAACCTTATCGCAACCAAAGGGGATCTCGCCGTAGTCTTCGTTCATCTGGATGGGATTGGTGCAGATGCTGCGCTCGCCTGGCTGGAGGTCCTCGAAGAGGGTGTACTCTTGGTTGAAGCGGAGGTCGAACTCGCCTTCGCTGCCATTGCGGACTTTACCCATGATGCCGATGGCGCGGTGGCGGGTGGAGACGTCGTTGATTTCGCGTATCTTGAAGATTTCGGGACGATACAGGAAGGTGATGATATCGGCATCGTTTTCGATACTCCCCGACTCGCGGATGTCGCCGATGGCGGGTTTCTTGCCTTCGAAGCCTTCACGTTCGGTGTATTTGCGGTTGATCTGGGCAAGGGCGATGATGGGGATCTCGGCATTCTTGGCGTAGAGCTTGAGGGTGCGGCTGATCTCGCCCATGCGCTCGTCGCGGTTGCCGCTCTTGTCGGCACTGGTGACGAGCTGGATATAATCGACGATGACGCAGTCGATCTGGTACTGCATCTTGGCTTGACGGATCTTGACGAGGAGTTCGGGAAGGGCCAAGGGGGCGGTGTCGTCGATGTAGATGGGGAGCTGGCCGACGGCATGGGCACCCGAGATGGCTTGGTCGTACTCCTGGGAACTGAGGATGCGCTGCTTGCGCCTATCTCGCGAGATGCGCGATTCGCTAAAGACCATACGGTCGGTGAGGTTGTAGTCGGTCATCTCCATACTGAACACGAGCATGCGTTTGCCGGTATGGGCGGCATGCTGCACGATGTTCATGGCAAAGGCGGACTTACCCGCACCAGTCATGGCGGCGATGACGACGAGGTCGCCGGGCTCGAGACCGCCTGTGCAGAAGTCAAAATGCTTGAAACCGACCAAGAGGCCGTGGGGCTTGAACTTGCCTTGCTGTTCGTCGCGCAAGATGTCGACGATCTTGTCGGTGATGGGCTTGACGCTTTGGATGCCTTTCTTCTCGTAGTCTTGGATGAGTTGGTACTCCTGGCTCACGCTCTCTTGCACGAGGGCTTGGGGATTCTCTTGGGGGTCTTGGCAGCGCTCAAGGAGCGACTGGGCATGGGCTTCGAGTTGCCGCAACAGGGAGAGGTTACGCACGATATCGGCGTGGGCATCGGCATGGGTCACGGCTTGCCCGTGGGCGATTATATCGCCTACTATGCGGATGGCATCGGTCAGTCCGTCGGGATCTAGGCGGTAGATTTCGTGCATCACTACGGTGGCATCTATGTGCTTGTCGCTGTGCATGACATTGTGGACGGCTTGGTAGATGAGTCGATGGGCGGGCAAATGGAAGTCGTCGCTGGTCAACTTGGGGGCGACGATGGTGAAGTTCTTGCGGTAGATGAGCACATCGGCTAGCAGGGCGCGTTCGGCCACGTAATCGTGTACCGATGCGCGGGGCTGTGCGGGGGTTTGTTGTGATTTTTTCATTCTTGTAATCCTTGGGTGTATTTGTTTATTCCGATCTGTATGAGCAGGTCATTGCCAGCGCCACAAAACCATTCGTTGATGAGATGGGCGCAATAACCAGACATTTTCTTGGCGCTCACGCGGTAGCCGTGGCGTTCGAGAAGGGCCATCAAGGCAGGGGTCTGCTTGAGGTAGCGTTCTTGGTAGCGCAGGGCGCTACGGGGGTCATTGGCGAAGCCCATCCATATGGCCACTTGCCCTTTACTGAACAGGCAACTGGCTAGGGTGTCATCGTCGAGGCGCTGAAAGCGGTATGCCTTGCGCTGGCCGTCTACGATGTGGTAGTAGACGATCTCTTCGGCCGCGGCCTTACTGGTGTGGGTGCTGCGATGGGTCATAGGCTGGGATTTTGATTGCGTGCATCGCGCACGAGTTTGCGGGCGGCACGACCTCCTGCGGCGATATCCTCGGCAGGCAGTTTGGTAAATCCTGAGAGTAGAAACCCACGGCGGTGGGTCACCCAACTGGCCATGACGGCGTCTTTGGCACGGGTGTACATGAAGTGGTCCATATAGCCCCAGTCGGTTGCATAGATTACGGCCATCTTGTCCTCGACCGACATGCCGGCGATGGCATTGAGCCATTGAAGCAGTTGCTTGAGGTTGTAGCTGTCAAGCAGGTAGACATATTCGGGGATGAAGGTGAGCCACCAACGGAGTTCCTGGGGAACGGCAAAGAGCTTATTGCGCACGAAGCCTGGGGGCACCTGCTTGTTGGTCAGGTAGTGGATGATGCGCTTGAGGGGCATGCGGCGTTTGCCTTGGCGGTCTTTGCCGTGTACCACGACGGGCAGGTGTTTGGGGTTGTTGAGCAGTTCGCGCTGCAAGGGGGTGCGCGAGGCATCCTCGTCGGCCTTGCGGGCTTTGTCTTTGGCGATGATGGCGGGATCCCAACTGTAGTGGTAGCCGCATACTTCGACGATATAGTCGAACAGGCGGCCGATGCATTGGGTTTGGTCATACTCGCTCACGCCAGTATGTTCGTACAGGTAATTGCGCTCGTAGATGATGCGCTGCATGACGCGGCTGCTCATACGACCATAATCGGCGGCATAGACGAGTGGCTGGAGTTGCTTGGAGTCGCTCACGCCGATGTCGTGGAGGTGGCGCAGCAGCATATTGAGCTGGTAGCGCCCTGTGAGGTAGCAGCGTTCGGGAGCCCAGTGCAACCAGTCTTCGTGGATATAGCAGGATGGCTCCCAGGGTACAAACCCTGCGGGCACGGCCTTCTGCTTGAGGAGGTGCTGGAGGATGAGATTGAGTGGTTCACGTGGCTGACCATGGTGGTCGGTGCCGTGGGGTACGAGGACGAGGTCGAACGTGTTGTCGTAGACCTGACCTTTCTGTGGGGCTTCCTCATTGTGGGGAAGCGGAGTGGATAAATGGACCATTTTTCTCTGTTTTTTTTGTTTTTTTTGTTTCAAAAACCCCTCCCCACCCCTAACCCTAGGTATTAGGTGGGGAGGGCAGGTTTGTATATAGAACTGCATAGTTATCTCTATCTATATCTCTATCTGGTGAAGATTGTGCCAGTTTGTGCTAAAAGCAGTAAAACGGCTATTTCTTACAAATGGGTACATTTTGTACAATTTGTATCACTTTGTACGTTAGCGCACCCATGTTTAGCTACTCAAATCGGGCTTTTTCCCCTGTTTATCGTCAATTGGCTTTCTACGGAGTGCGCACCGAGCGGCCCGCTTGGCTTGATTTTCAACTCGTTGCCGCTGGGCCACGAGGGCTTTGCCTGTGTAGTCAATATGCTGTTGCATAGCGGTTTCCGAGCCGAAATGCTTGAAGGTTTTGATGTAGGCTGGTGGAACGAGCATGACGACCATGTCGGCTTGTTCATTGAGGATGCCCAGATGGTACTTGCGGCGCTGAAAAGTGGGCAATAATATCCTATCTAGGGGGATTTTGACCATTTTTCGGGTGAGTTTGACGCAGGACATGACGTAGCCCTCTTGGATGCTTTGTGAGGTCAGAACGTGGTACTTTTTCATCAAATAAGGGTCAAATATCTCCATTTTGACCAGTTCGAGTACGATAGCATGTACATAACTGGGAGAACGGTCGATGCGGCGGGCCACGTCGATTTCGAGACCGTCGTCATACTCGATTTCGTAGTTGTGATTGTAGACATCCATGGCGAGCATCGTGTAGATGACCACTGCGTCGCAGCCTATCTTCATGAGGCGAAAGAACAGGGCGCTGTGGTAGAAGTTGGTGCACACGCCCACATAAGTCAATCTGGGGTTTGAGTTCATCATAATCTTTTCCTTAAAATGGTTCGTTATCTATTGAAAAATCGCAAGCGCTTGCGATTGGCTAGACATTGGGATGATTAGCATTTTGCAAGCGCTTGCGTTTGGAAGTGCAAGCGCTTGTACAAAAATACGGTTATTGGAAGAGATATGCTGAAAACTCACATTGCAATTTTGTAACTTTTGATAAATATTGCATGTTAATTTTTTTGTTGCATTTTTTATCCAAAACCGATTAATTTTATGTGAGATTCTTTTCGTTACCCGTTTTTTTTGTTGATTTTTGTGACCAGCTTATACAACTGTAAGCAGTATCTAGATGAATATGATATGAAGAATAAGTGACTTATGAAAACAGGCAGGATGTGCACTTTGACGTGTGGAGAAACGATGCGTATCGTCTATTGTGACGGGGCAACGAAGGTATGTAGTATGAAGGAAAAAGATTGGGTGATGCACCATAGTTGGATTGTGTATCTCTCGGAGAAGAAACAAAAGAATCAGATGCCCTATGACCCTGAGAGGCATACCAATGTGCTGCTGCAAGTCGATAAGCATACGTACCGTATCATCTGTGCCAAACTACTGATAGCGGGTGGATCGGCCAAATGTGCAGGGGGCACGCATAAGGACAAGTGGGTGTTCTATTTCTACGAGCCGTGGCACAAGAAGACGGTGACGATAGAGCAAAAGGTGTATCAAAAAGAGGCCATCAAGGAGGTATTCTCGCATCTGGGCATCATAGTGCGTGCATCGGTATGGTACAATGCAAAGTTTTGCAAGGTACATCATGACAAGAATATCGTGGTGAGAAAGCGTTTCAATGTCCACCACTTCAAGTATAAACTGGAACGTACGGAGAAGAAGAAAGATAGGGCGCAGTGTGCGTTGTTGCAGGTGCTCTTTGATATGGAGGAAACGTATCTGGAGGCTTTCGAGAGTTTGGTGCAGTTTGTACCTCATGAACGCCTCTACGCCATGCGGTTTTTTCTGCTGAAATTTTACTTGTACAGCTTTGATAAGGCGGAGAAGAAGATGCCTTCGGCACATGTGTTTGAGGCTACGGAGTATCTCACGGAAAAGGCTCTGATCACTTGCCATGCTGTCCTGCTGGGCGACAAGCATCTGGAGGGGATGGAGGAGGTGATGCAGGAAATCAATCTGTATCTGTCTACTTGGGTACTGCAAACGAAGTATAGGCGTGAACTGGCGGAACCTGCGTACACGTATATGGACATTGAGATGGTGAGCAGAACGCTTACGCTCAAGGAGGCCTACGATGAATGGGGCAAGCAAACGAGTGTAGTGGAGCAGTTGCGCAATTTCGATCCTGACAGGGCGATGGAGTACACGAAAAGTGTGGATACTATCTTGCATCGGTTCGATAAGCAGATCGTGTGTGTGGCGCTCGATGGGGATAAAGCGCCCAAGTATATACAGAATTTCATGGAACTGATTCATTTGTTTTGGCTGTTTTCCAATCGTTTTCCACTCACCAATAGTTGTCGTCTGTATAGGGAGAACAATGCTTATTTTAAGGATATTCCGACTGAATATCAGGAGAAATTATACTATCAAGAGGTGACTTTTATTTGCTACTGCAAGAAATAAATCGTATCTGTTATGATCACTCAAACGACTATTGATCAGGTCATGTCTGCTGCCCGCATCGAGGAGGTGGTGGGCGATTATGTGCCTCTACATCGCCGAGGCGGTGACTTTGTGGGGCTGTGTCCTTTTCATGAGGATCACAAGCCATCGCTGCATGTGTCGATATCAAAGGGAATCTACAAGTGTTTCGCGTGCGATGAAGGGGGCGATGCGGTGCGTTTTCTGCAGAAGTATCTGCATGTGTCGTGGAGTGAAGCCATCCTCCTGCTGGCCAAACGCTATGGTATCGCTGTGGAGTATGTGCCAGGCACGACGGGCGATGACCAGGCATCGGCCCAAGCGCGGCAACAGGCCAAAGAGGCGACTATGAAGCGCCACCAAATGATGGAGGTGCTCAATAAGGCGGCTGGGTATTTCGGGCGGTGCTTGTATAGGCCCAAGCATGGGGAGGTGCTGAAGTATCTGCATGAGCGGGGTATTTCGGACGTGACTCTGAGGGTGTATCGTGTGGGGTATGCGCCGCGTGAGCAACAAGGCAGAGGGTTGCTGGAGGCTGCCATCAAGGCGGGGTATGACGGGGAACTGCTGGTGGATGCGGGACTGGCTCTCTCTCCCTCGAAGGCTCGATTTATCAATCGCATCGTCTTCCCTATTGTACGTGTAGATGGCTGTGCGGTGGGGTTTGGCGGACGCATTCTGCCTAGTGAACCCGACAAGAAGGCACTGGCCATTAAGTATCTGAATACGTGCGAAACGATGTTGTATCAGAAGTCGAAGGTGCTCTTCGGACTGGATATTGCGCGCACGGCGATCACCCAGCAGAAGCGGGCTTATATCTGTGAGGGGTATATGGATGTGCTGGCGCTGCATGAAGCGGGCATCCATCAGGCGGTGGCGGCCTGCGGTACGGCTTTTACTACGGAACAGGGGCGACTGCTATCGCGCTTCTGCACCTCGGCGGTACTGTGTTATGACGGCGATGCTGCTGGAGCAAAAGCGACGGTATCGACCATGAAGATTTTGCTGAGTGAAGGCGTCATCCCCGAAGTGTTGGTGTCGCCGCTGGGGAGCGATCCCGCTACGCTATGGCAGGAATACGGCGCCGATCTGCCGCAGTATATCGCCCAGCACACGGTATCGTATCTGGAGTATCTGGTGGGGGACTGCACGGTGAGTTCGTCGCCTGCCGCCTACCAAACGATGATGACGCGTGCCACGCAAGTAATCGCCTGTGTGCGCGATGCACTGGTGCGCGACCAAGCCATTCGGTGGGTGGCCAACAGTACGGAGAGCAAATCGGCCATCGTGGAGCAGATGGTGCGCACGCATGGGGCAACTCCTGCGAAGGGGCGCCACACGGAAGCGCCTTCCATCGATGAGCCTATCAGCAACGTGCTGCTCCCCACTCCACGGCCAGCTATCGAAAAGAGTATCGTGGCGCTGCTCACAGCACATCCTTATAAGGATTTTCTACATTTCGTATGTGAGGAAATCATCGATGATGGCATCACCCTGTCGTCGGTCGATATTGTGGAAGTGGTGAAGGAATTGGAAAGTGCTCGGGGTACTGCTGAGGATGGTTCTATGGATGGTTCTCTAGATGATTCTCAAGATGCTTCTTTGGACGCTTCTATGGACGCTTCTATGGATGCGGATACTGTGGAGCAGTTGTCACGGATGCTGGAAGATCTCGTGCTCGCGCTGAAAGAGTGTGTGGTGCTGGAGAGGATGCAGCAGGCAGGTAGCGACTGGGAGATGCTGGGGGAGATGAAGGCGAAGTTGGAGGGGAGAGGATAATGCAAAAGAGGGGTAGCTTCATTCGAATCCCCTCTTTTTACACAATCCTGATTAGTCTAATTACTTATTCACAGGAATTAAATCAGTATCTACCAAGTATGGTTTAGTCTTATTATTACAACCTTTACAAACTGGTACGATATACCACTTGTTATCATCGCTATTAGCCTCGATAACATGAGCACCTACTAAATCTGTAGTGCTTCCACATCCAACTGTTGCACAACTTCTTGCCTGATGTCTTGAATTCTTTTCCCAATAATCCAACCATGAAGAATAGCCATGTGGAACTCTATCTCCTGTGTTGTGCAAGTTTTTTACTTTTTTTCTCATAATTTAATAAATACGATGAAGATTAATATTATTCACACAATTGCCCATCGCGCTATGCAATTGCAATGAAGTAGTTATTCACTAGGAGTGCACTCTATTTCGATAACTGACGCAACAAATATATCAGTTTTAGAAGTACGATCCTATTTTTTGACTTTGCACACAATGGGCACAATAAATCACAAAATTCGTCCCCATTCTTTATAAGAATAAAACAAAATACATTATATTTGTCAGACACTTAAACAAATCTCACCGTATTATGTATTCTAAAACGCAAAAAATAGCGATTATAAAATCACTTCTCTACATTGTGGACGCAGATGGTATCCAAAGTAACCAAGAGATTAGCTTTTTACGTTGGTTTTCGATCAATAATAATGAGCAACTTGACGAGCTTATTGCATCTGCTAAATTGATGTCTAAAGAAGACATGCAGGATATTATCCATGCATTAGATGAAAAAACATTCAAAGAAGTAAGCAAAATGTGGTATATCTGCTCTTTAAGTGATGGAATAGTACCTGAGGAGCTCCAAGTTATTATCAATTTGACAAACAGGGGGGAACAACCAGCACGTAAGCAGCTACTGTCTAAGGAAGATATTCACTATATTATTGACACTTACGACTACGACGGTGCTCCTATCCTACCATCTACAGATTTTTTAAATCGCTATAATGAAGCTGATTTTAACCTGGATTCGAAAAAGCTCGAAGATCAGTTTTATAACTGTGGAGAACTATTTGAAACAATAGATATATATGGCTTCAATCACGAAGAGTTTTGGTATCTTGTTTTGTTTGTAAAGGATGTTGTGGAAGAAAAATGCAAGACAGCTTTAAAAATGCCCGAAAAAACGGCAGATGAGATTTGTAAAATAAAAGATGCCATCAGCGAAATTGCCCTACATCCTTCTTGTCGAAAGTTTTCAACAGATATTGAACTGCCAGATGACGCTTATTTACAATTTGAGAAATCTGTGGAACTCACCATTAAGGAAAACAATAAAAAGGTCATCTCCTCAAAGAATGATCATGCAATCTATCTGATTGCCCACGCTTGTGAGCACCTACTCAATGAGCACTGTTTCAACTCTATGAAAACAAGTCTACAACAAATAGAAATTCCCAACACGAAAAGACTTGCAATGTTTTATGTCGTTCTAATGCAGTTTTTAAGAGATAAAGAATACGACCCAAACTTCAAAATCGGTAGAAGCAATAAAAATCTTTTTATCGCCCAAGTGCTTCATGCTATTGGCTGGCTAGATGAGAGTTATGCTACACTACGTACAGAGAATGGCGACTTGAACAATCGCTTTTATAGCTTAATAAAAAAGTATATCCCAAGTCCATGCGAAGGATTAAGATTTGCCTCTGCCTATTACCAAGGTGTGAGACTAATCAAGAGATAATGGGGATAAAAATATAGAAAAATGATCCCCACTCTGCTTTTAGTGAAAAGCTATCATATTAAAAAAATTCCATTTACTTTTGTGACACGTACTAGTTACGAGTTTGCTTATATCAACCCAGCAAACGCATAGAGTATTCTCTATTTAATGCGGTTGATTCACTCTTATTTGTAAACATATGAATAGATATTATGTAAACAAGAATGCTCAATCTACAGGTGAGCATGAAGTGCACAAAAGTGGATGCAGTCGTATGCCAGACGCTTCAAATCGAATAGATTTAGGCCTTTGTGCAAACTGCACAGAAGCTATCGAGAAAGCTAAACAGCATTACTCGAATGTCGATGGTTGCTACTACTGTACCAATTGTCATACACGTTAATGACATCGGTAAAAAGCACGGAGAACCTAATCTCTTATAGATTCAGGTACTCTGTGCTTTTGTTCATGTAGTAACTCAACCACTATATTTCTATTCAAAAGAAAATTATGAGATTTTTATTGATCAAATAGAAAGCGAGTTGATATATAGAATGCCGACGATTTGATGTTATCTAGCTGGGAAGTCATTTTGTATTCCTTGATGATATCTTCATTCATTATAGTGATATAGTACTTAATCCCTTGATAGAGCTCTGAGTCATTATCATGAAGGTGTAAGTAGAGGAAAATGAGGTGTATTTGTTGAGCTTTCCTAACCTGTTCTTTTAAGGAATGGCACATTACCCGAGTTATGAATTCACTACTACATGTACGTCGAGATATGATATGTATCAAATGGTCGAAAAGTATAGTTCTTAGCAAGTGGTCCGACATATGGGGGGGGGGCAGTGTACTCATCGGTTACTCGTGTTATGAGTCTATTTTTCTGACTAAAACAAGTATTTTATTTTTTATTTTCTTTACAAATTTCCGCATTAAACTTTCACGTAAAATCTTTCGTGTAGCTTTCAATACAGAAGTATATTGAACCATTTTAAAGAATAACTCTCGTTTTTGATGCGGAACTGCTGTTTTATTATACGAAGGATTGTGTTTGAGAGCTATTGACAAATCGACTTCGTCTATTTTTAAATCTAAATTATCCAATTTGTTTTTTTCTTTCTGCAAATCCGAACATATAAGCAAGCTTACCCCATTCGTATCCCAGAGTTCTGGATAAGTATTTTTTATTCCCCAGAAATCAGCAACTTTTATTGAAGATACACATCCTCCTTTTACAGGACACTGATAGCAGGATGGGCGTAATATAATATCCCTCAAAAACAATTTCATATAATAATTTTCAGGACTATTAATCGGAATACGTGCATACGTATCATAAAAACCAGGTAGCGTTTTTTCTGAATTATATGTATATGATTTATCCAATATTTTCAAAGAGTAAGATTGCCACCCGTCTGTCTTATCTCGAAAGTTAACTCTCGCAACATCATATTTTAGTTCTTGCAGGTATCTTTGCCAAATTTGTGGACTAGGTACACCATGACAAATAAAATCTAGAGTGATTAGATTGTCATATTTTTTCCGCAAGAAAAGGTTTAGTCCATGAATATGACAAGGTGTTCCGGTAAATAAAACAAGTTTTCCTTCTTTAAGGAAAGTCCTCGCTTGACTATAAGAATCACCTATTCTACTTTGTACGTATTTTGAACCTTGCATTAGCTTAACTCCATCAAGGTTATCAGTCCATGAATGTTTAACCATATGCGACTCGTCAAAAATCGCTCCAAAAACAATACCATGTTGTTCTATAACTGATTTTGCTAAAGCAAAAAACACTCCTCCAGAAGAACTATGACTGACAACTTCCTTGTCATTATTTCTTGCTGCATATGCCTTTAAATCGACATCATCATATTGTGGTTTGTTGATAACAGGACAAACTTTCACACAAAGGTCACAATTCACACATGTTTCCTTATCAATAGATGGATATAAAAAGCCTTCAGTATCCCTAGTCATAGAAATACACTTGTACGGGCAAATTTGAACACACGCCTCGCATCCACAACAGTCTTCTTTATTTTCAAGTGTTATCATTTTACTTACTATGGGATAAATGAATAAATTCTATTACTTTCTTATTAATGAAGTCTCTTTCGCTCCTTTCTAATCCAGCTACATAGATTATTAGAGCTGATATAACAAATGATAGTATCAACAGGGAGATAAAGCCTACAAAGGAGTTTGGCAATATTTCTGAAATCAATCGCACGCAACTCATTGTTAACACAAATGCAATAGCACATCTGAAGAACACCTTTTGCAAAAAAGCCTTTGGAGGAAATTGTATCATTTTACGCAACATGATCAGCCTAGCACATAGGCTTGCAAAAGAAAATACAATGTATACTACCATTGTTGATTCTGGTGGAAATCCTAATCGTAATAAGATCCAAGATACAGGTAAAATTAAGAGTAAAATACCTCCTACAATTATCTGATAATTACGGATTTTTCCCGTTGCCAACATAACAGTAATCAAAGGCATTGACAAACTTTCTACCAATGTAAACAAAAGCATCAATCTAACAAAACTAACTGTGTGTGCTGGTACAATATTGAGCCAAAGCGTCATCACATAATCAGTACGCACCAATAAAGCAGCTGTCAAAATCATTAATAGAAAGAATGATAGCTTCGCACCTCTAAATATCAAAGACAACATATACTCATTATTTTTTGAAGCATATGATTTGGTTATTTGAGGATTGATTGCTTTCATGAAATTTGAAGAAAACTGCGTGACTGCATTGTTCACCTGAAAAGATATTCCTCTAGCTGCATTTACTGACGGAGAAAAGAATATATTGATCAACACATTAACGCCAGAACTCCGTAAGGCGGCTGATGCCACACCAATGCTGTTCCACATGACAAATGCTCCCATTTCTTTAAACAAAGGCTTATCTATCATAAGCCGAAACCGACATTCCTCATACCTTCTGCAATAGAACGAATATGTAAGCCGTATTATAATCGAGACAATCAATAATAAGCATGCATACACTATTAGTTTATCATGTAATATAACAACAAGGAGATATACCGCTGCGAGTTTCAATGTCACTTCCGCAATGCTTATATAAGCAAAAGCTTTCATATCCTCATGCGCTATGATACTTGCATTATAAGGTACACTCAGTAAATTGACCACGAAATTTAGCAAGGAACAATGTAGCACAATGATTGCTGCATGAACACGATCTGGAGTTATCGTCATTTTATTGAAAATAAACCACTGTCCTGCTATTTCACCTGCAATAAATATGAGTATTCCTAAGATAATTTGTATGGTTATAGAGGTAGAAAATATCTGTTTTAATTTGGAGAAGTTCTTCTTACCCATTTCATAGGTAAGAAAACGAGTTATGGCACTTGAGAAAGATCCAGAGAACATGCTAAACATAGCAACCACACCTCCTACCACATTGTACACACCAAAATCGGATTCACCAAGAACATTTAACACGACACGACTGGTGTACAAAGACACAAGCATGGTGAAAATCAATCTGAAGTACAACAGTAATGTGTTTTTTGCTATTCTTTTATTATTCTGATCGTTTGTCATAAAAGTTATAAGTCTTTGCAGAACAATTACACTAAGATCATGCTCACAATATGCCAGCACGTCTATCACTCGATTTATACCTTAAAACTCTAACCAGAGCTTACCTATTAAATCGTTTTGTCGCTAAATCGTATATTAGCGAATTTTATGTCACAAATGTAGGATTAAAATCGCACTCCTGCAAGAGTAGCCCTTCATTTTTTGATAAAAAGCAATGACAAGAATGATACAAAAATATTACATTTTAAACAGATACGGTCTAGGCTTTTTTCTGTAATGTGCTGATTTGCAAGTGGTTACAAAACAAAAGTGTATCGGTTACAGTAAGAATGTAACCATGTATTAGTTTTGAAAATTTTTTATCAAAGTCGTAGAAAAACAAATATTTTGACAGTTATACGTTAAGTTTGAAGCGAATATCGTTTCTTTCTGTGAATTGTGTGTTTTTCAAAGAGATATCGGTGCGAAATGCTTATCTTTGCCCTCATAGTTAAAATATAAGTCTATAGGGTGTACTCTATAGGAAAATCAACACCCGAGCTTGTGAAAGTTCGGGTGTTGTGATTTTATCACCCCACTCCGCTTCTATTCTTCTAGAAAGTCGCGTGCAGCGGCAGTTAAGACACTGGAGAGGTCAAGGTGCTGGAGAGGTTATGACTCTGTATAGGTTAATACCCTGCACAGCTGCTCGCCAAAGAGGAGGCCACTGAAAAACGATTTTATTTACTAAGTATTCACACTTCGTGTTTTAATAGGCCTGTTGATGTCAGGTTGCTATCTCTTATATTCTTATCTTTGCATACCAAAGAAAGAATGTATGCTAGATACTCCCAACAATCAACAATCTATTGACTTTAGTCGTCAGTTTATGGAGCAAGTTGTTCCTAAGACGAATGAACTCCGTCGACTACACGACCTTGTAGACTTTAGTTTTGTCTACAATGAACTGAAGGACAAGTATAGTCACATTGGTCGTCGAGCAATCGATCCGATCTTGTTATTTAAATACTTGTTTCTCAAAGAGCTCTTTGACATTTCTGATATTGATGTTGTAAACCGTTCGCTTTACGATATGTCTTTTAAGTACTTCTTGGGGTTAGCTCATGATGAAGTAAACCTGATCAATCCGAGTACTTTGACTAAGTTCCGTAGACAACGTCTAATCGACTTAGACTTGCTTAATTTGTTGATTACCAAGACTATGGAAGTGGCTGTTGCTAATGGCATTAAACTTTCTAAAACAGGTATTGTTGATGCCACGCATACAGAGTCAAAATACACGTATGAGTATTATGGACGTAAGCTTAATAAACGCATGGACAAGTTATCCAACTTAATTAAGAAGTTCTCTCCAGAGGATGCGCAGAGCATGCCTCCGATTACAGGAAGTAAAGACGAGAAGACAGTTCGTAAAGAAGCCGAATCCTTTGTACAAATGCTTGAAGAGAACGCTATCATTAGAGATATTCCAGCCGTTACAGAAGCACTTAACAACCTTAAGGAGACTTTAGATGATGCCAGAGAAGACGGTATCATAGCCTCTAAAGATAAGGATGCCCAGATAGGGCATAAGTCTGTACGTCGCTCTTTCTTTGGGTATAAAACTCATCTTCTTTTAGACCCTAATCGCTTGATTAAGGCAGCGACCATTACTCCTGGCGGGGTGGATGATGGTAGTGAACTACCGCCGCTAATACAACAGTGTGCAGATCGTGACTTACCACTAGATGCAATCATTGGTGATCGAGCGTATTCTGCGAAGGCTAACTTAGACCTAGCTAAAGAAAACGATATCAAGCTTTTTGCTCGCATGAATCCTACAATCTCACAAGGTATGAGAACTCAAGAAAGAGAGTTTACTTACTGTAAAGATGGGGATGGGTTTATTTGTCCTGCAGGGCATCTGTCAGTGAGAAAGCAAAGGAACTCTTGCAAAACATCTAAGCGATATTATAGTCCATCTATTAGATATTACTTTGATATCTCCAAATGTAAAGTCTGTCCATTAAGACACGGGTGCTATAAGGAAGGAGCTAAATCTAGAGTGTATCAAGTACGGATTATCGAAGGCATATTCAAAGAACATATTGAATTCGAGAAAACAGATGAGTTCAATGAACAAATGCGAGAAAGATACAAGGTCGAAGCCAAGAATGGCGAACTCAAAAATCAACATGGGTACAACAAAACTCGTTCATATGGTCTGGATAGCATGACCATACAGGGCGCTGTAGCCATAAGTGTCGTAAATCTGAAAAGAATACTGCGATTAATAGACCAAAATAAGAGAAAATAGGAGAAATACCCTGTTTTTACTCTATATACCTCATATAGCTTCATGTAAGCCAATTTCAATACATAAAATATCAGAAGTCAAAGATCCATTTGAAAATGTAGAAACGCCTTAGGGCACCTCTAAAATCTTCAGTTTGCGTCAATAAGGGGTTAAAGGTAAGACTTTAAGCCCTTTTTTCAGTGGCCTCAAGAGTGGCGAGCTGGCGCGGAGCGACTGAGTGGTTGAAGAAAAACTATCGTGGCGGTAGCCACACCTAGAGTTATATCTGCTGGGTAGAATCTACTGTGTTATCAACCACTCCTTTATTATCAACCACTCCGGCCCTTTGGGCCACCTCGCCACTCTTTGGCGAGGAACTCTGCAGGGGGCTTCTGGATGAGTTATGACGCTGCATAGCTTAATACCCTGGACAGCTGCTCGCCAAAGAGGAGGCCACTGAAAAACGATTTTATTTACTAAGTATTCACACTTCGTGTTTTAATAGGCCTGTTGATGTCAGGTTGCTATCTCTTATATTCTTATCTTTGCATACCAAAGAAAGAATGTATGCTAGATACTCCCAACAATCAACAATCTATTGACTTTAGTCGTCAGTTTATGGAGCAAGTTGTTCCTAAGACGAATGAACTCCGTCGACTACACGACCTTGTAGACTTTAGTTTTGTCTACAATGAACTGAAGGACAAGTATAGTCACATTGGTCGTCGAGCAATCGATCCGATCTTGTTATTTAAATACTTGTTTCTCAAAGAGCTCTTTGACATTTCTGATATTGATGTTGTAAACCGTTCGCTTTACGATATGTCTTTTAAGTACTTCTTGGGGTTAGCTCATGATGAAGTAAACCTGATCAATCCGAGTACTTTGACTAAGTTCCGTAGACAACGTCTAATCGACTTAGACTTGCTTAATTTGTTGATTACCAAGACTATGGAAGTGGCTGTTGCTAATGGCATTAAACTTTCTAAAACAGGTATTGTTGATGCCACGCATACAGAGTCAAAATACACGTATGAGTATTATGGACGTAAGCTTAATAAACGCATGGACAAGTTATCCAACTTAATTAAGAAGTTCTCTCCAGAGGATGCGCAGAGCATGCCTCCGATTACAGGAAGTAAAGACGAGAAGACAGTTCGTAAAGAAGCCGAATCCTTTGTACAAATGCTTGAAGAGAACGCTATCATTAGAGATATTCCAGCCGTTACAGAAGCACTTAACAACCTTAAGGAGACTTTAGATGATGCCAGAGAAGACGGTATCATAGCCTCTAAAGATAAGGATGCCCAGATAGGGCATAAGTCTGTACGTCGCTCTTTCTTTGGGTATAAAACTCATCTTCTTTTAGACCCTAATCGCTTGATTAAGGCAGCGACCATTACTCCTGGCGGGGTGGATGATGGTAGTGAACTACCGCCGCTAATACAACAGTGTGCAGATCGTGACTTACCACTAGATGCAATCATTGGTGATCGAGCGTATTCTGCGAAGGCTAACTTAGACCTAGCTAAAGAAAACGATATCAAGCTTTTTGCTCGCATGAATCCTACAATCTCACAAGGTATGAGAACTCAAGAAAGAGAGTTTACTTACTGTAAAGATGGGGATGGGTTTATTTGTCCTGCAGGGCATCTGTCAGTGAGAAAGCAAAGGAACTCTTGCAAAACATCTAAGCGATATTATAGTCCATCTATTAGATATTACTTTGATATCTCCAAATGTAAAGTCTGTCCATTAAGACACGGGTGCTATAAGGAAGGAGCTAAATCTAGAGTGTATCAAGTACGGATTATCGAAGGCATATTCAAAGAACATATTGAATTCGAGAAAACAGATGAGTTCAATGAACAAATGCGAGAAAGATACAAGGTCGAAGCCAAGAATGGCGAACTCAAAAATCAACATGGGTACAACAAAACTCGTTCATATGGTCTGGATAGCATGACCATACAGGGCGCTGTAGCCATAAGTGTCGTAAATCTGAAAAGAATACTGCGATTAATAGACCAAAATAAGAGAAAATAGGAGAAATACCCTGTTTTTACTCTATATACCTCATATAGCTTCATGTAAGCCAATTTCAATACATAAAATATCAGAAGTCAAAGATCCATTTGAAAATGTAGAAACGCCTTAGGGCACCTCTAAAATCTTCAGTTTGCGTCAATAAGGGGTTAAAGGTAAGACTTTAAGCCCTTTTTTCAGTGGCCTCAAGAGTGGCGAGCTGGCGCGTAGCGACTGAGTGGTTGAAGAAAAACTATCGTGGCGGTAGCCACACCTAGAGTTATATCTGCTGGGGGGAATCTACTGTGTTATCAACCACTCCTGTATGATCAACCACTCCGGCCCGTTGGGCCACCTCGCCACTCTTTGGCGAGGAGCTGTGCAGAGGGCTTATTGGTGTTGTCCTGTGCTGGGTATTATCTTATCCAGGAGCGAAAAAACAAAAAAAACAAGAGAAAAAAACGGATGATCTGTGCCCTGCTATCACCCAGGATGGGTATCTTTGCGATATAACCACACGCTTACATTTATGACTAAAGAGAACTTAGAAAAGAAGGCGCTTGCCTATTTCATGCGTAAAGATGAGCTCACTAAAGCGGAAGCTATGCTATGGGCTAATATCAAGAATAAGAAGCTGGGGTATAAATTCCGTAGACAGGTTGTCATTGACGGGTTTATCGTGGATTTTTATTGCCCTAAGGAGCACTTGGCGATCGAGCTGGATGGACAACATCACTTTGATTATCGTAATAATGACCCATTTCGTGATAAAGTATTGCGCAAAAGAGGTATTCGTGTATTGCATATCGAAAATAAGTTTTTGTTTACTGATACGATGACTGTGCTTGAGGCTATCAGAATGGAGTGCCAGGTGCCTTGGAGTATGATCAAGAAATGGGAAGAATAGCGCCACTAGTAATCGTGTCGGGATAGCGGAATTTTTTTTTGGAGAGACGGAATAATTATGAGTTATGTAATATCTTTGAAATATTTCTGTCGGGATGGCGGAAAAATAAATCTTTTTTCGCGTATCACTGCATGTCGCTTAAAATAAATCCAGTTTTCTTATTCTAATACATTGTTTTCTCTTAATTTTAATGCAGAAAAGGGCTACATATGGCTCTCGGTAGATGACTTTAATAGGCCATCTAACGGGGTGGTATATGAGAGCAAATGGAGTAGTATATAAGCACGAGCTGTCAAGTATATAAGAGCGCGCTCTTATATACTTGACAGCTGAGGGACACTTAATGCACCTGATTATTGGGGGTTGCATGGTGTAAATGGAGGGGATAGCTTATGGCGCTGGATAGCTGCTCGCCAAAGAGGAGGCCACTGAAAAACGATTTTATTTACTAAGTATTCACACTTCGTGTTTTAATAGGCCTGTTGATGTCAGGTTGCTATCTCTTATATTCTTATCTTTGCATACCAAAGAAAGAATGTATGCTAGATACTCCCAACAATCAACAATCTATTGACTTTAGTCGTCAGTTTATGGAGCAAGTTGTTCCTAAGACGAATGAACTCCGTCGACTACACGACCTTGTAGACTTTAGTTTTGTCTACAATGAACTGAAGGACAAGTATAGTCACATTGGTCGTCGAGCAATCGATCCGATCTTGTTATTTAAATACTTGTTTCTCAAAGAGCTCTTTGACATTTCTGATATTGATGTTGTAAACCGTTCGCTTTACGATATGTCTTTTAAGTACTTCTTGGGGTTAGCTCATGATGAAGTAAACCTGATCAATCCGAGTACTTTGACTAAGTTCCGTAGACAACGTCTAATCGACTTAGACTTGCTTAATTTGTTGATTACCAAGACTATGGAAGTGGCTGTTGCTAATGGCATTAAACTTTCTAAAACAGGTATTGTTGATGCCACGCATACAGAGTCAAAATACACGTATGAGTATTATGGACGTAAGCTTAATAAACGCATGGACAAGTTATCCAACTTAATTAAGAAGTTCTCTCCAGAGGATGCGCAGAGCATGCCTCCGATTACAGGAAGTAAAGACGAGAAGACAGTTCGTAAAGAAGCCGAATCCTTTGTACAAATGCTTGAAGAGAACGCTATCATTAGAGATATTCCAGCCGTTACAGAAGCACTTAACAACCTTAAGGAGACTTTAGATGATGCCAGAGAAGACGGTATCATAGCCTCTAAAGATAAGGATGCCCAGATAGGGCATAAGTCTGTACGTCGCTCTTTCTTTGGGTATAAAACTCATCTTCTTTTAGACCCTAATCGCTTGATTAAGGCAGCGACCATTACTCCTGGCGGGGTGGATGATGGTAGTGAACTACCGCCGCTAATACAACAGTGTGCAGATCGTGACTTACCACTAGATGCAATCATTGGTGATCGAGCGTATTCTGCGAAGGCTAACTTAGACCTAGCTAAAGAAAACGATATCAAGCTTTTTGCTCGCATGAATCCTACAATCTCACAAGGTATGAGAACTCAAGAAAGAGAGTTTACTTACTGTAAAGATGGGGATGGGTTTATTTGTCCTGCAGGGCATCTGTCAGTGAGAAAGCAAAGGAACTCTTGCAAAACATCTAAGCGATATTATAGTCCATCTATTAGATATTACTTTGATATCTCCAAATGTAAAGTCTGTCCATTAAGACACGGGTGCTATAAGGAAGGAGCTAAATCTAGAGTGTATCAAGTACGGATTATCGAAGGCATATTCAAAGAACATATTGAATTCGAGAAAACAGATGAGTTCAATGAACAAATGCGAGAAAGATACAAGGTCGAAGCCAAGAATGGCGAACTCAAAAATCAACATGGGTACAACAAAACTCGTTCATATGGTCTGGATAGCATGACCATACAGGGCGCTGTAGCCATAAGTGTCGTAAATCTGAAAAGAATACTGCGATTAATAGACCAAAATAAGAGAAAATAGGAGAAATACCCTGTTTTTACTCTATATACCTCATATAGCTTCATGTAAGCCAATTTCAATACATAAAATATCAGAAGTCAAAGATCCATTTGAAAATGTAGAAACGCCTTAGGGCACCTCTAAAATCTTCAGTTTGCGTCAATAAGGGGTTAAAGGTAAGACTTTAAGCCCTTTTTTTCAGTGGCCTCAAGAGTGGCGAGCTGGCGCGTAGCGACTGAGTGGTTGAAGAAAAACTATCGTGGCGATAGCCACACCAAGGGTTATAT